>NZ_JBBODF010000001.1:4917333-7376000 GCF_038002825.1 Paenibacillus sp. FSL H8-0048
TATCGGAGACTGTACTGAAGGTAGACTCGTTCCTGAACCATCAGGTAGACACGGCGCTTGCGCTTGAGATCGGGAAGGAATTCGCAGCGGCCTTCGGGGACCGGCAGATCACCAAGGTGCTGACTGTGGAGGCCAGCGGCATTCAGTTCGCCATGGCGGCGGGCATTGCGCTGGGCGTGCCGTTTATCTACGCCAAGAAGAAGAAGGCAGTCACCTTGTCCGAAGCGGTGTATTCGGCACCGGTTCACTCCTTCACCCGTCAGGAGGACTACCAGATCAGCATTTCGCAGAAATATCTCGGGCCGGGAGATACCGTATTGATTGTCGATGATTTCCTCGCTACCGGTGCGGCACTTGTAGGGTTATGCGATATCGTAGCAGAGTCCGGGGCGCAGCTTGCCGGGGTCGGCTGTGTGATCGAGAAGAGCTTCCAGGAGGGGCGCGGTCTGCTGGAGCAGCGCGGAGTTCCGGTGTATTCCCTGGCGCGGATTGCTTCCATGTCGCCAGGTGAGATTCATTTCATAGATAATGAAGGATTAATCAAGGAGCGTGCAGGATGTTAAGCAAACAGAAGATATTCGCCTTAGGGCTTCAGCATGTGCTGGCGATGTACGCCGGAGCGGTCATAGTACCGCTGGTTGTCGGGGGAGCGCTTAATTTGAACGGTACGCAGATGGCGTATCTGATTGCAGCGGATCTGTTCACCTGCGGGCTGGCGACCCTGCTGCAGATTATGGGCAGCAAGTATTTCGGAAGCGGGCTGCCGGTGGTTCTCGGCTGTACCTTCACGGCCGTCAGCCCGATTATCGCTATCGCTTCAGGCTCCGATCTGGCGACCGCTTATGGTGCAATCATTATCTCCGGATTGTTCGTGGTGCTGGCAGCCCCGGTGTACGGGAAGCTGCTGAAGTTCTTCCCGACCGTGGTCACCGGCTCGGTAGTCACCATCATCGGACTGTCGCTGATTCCCGTCGCAATGAATAATGTGGCCGGCGGCCAGGGAAGCGCCGACTTCGGGCAGCCCCGCAATCTGCTGCTGGCACTGATCACACTGCTCGTTATTCTGGCCGTGAACCGGCTGACCACAGGGTTCCTGCGCTCCGTATCCGTGCTGGTAGGACTTGTAGTGGGTACTGTAATCGGCTATGCCATGGGCATCGTGCATTTCTCCACAGTGACCACAGCCTCCTGGGTCAGCGTCGCACAGCCGTTCTACTTCGGCTGGCCGCAGTTCAGCATCACTGCGATCTTCACCATGATTATCGTGAATATCGTGTCTATGGTCGAATCGACAGGGGTCTACTTTGCTGTAGGCAAGGCGACGGACCAGCAGGTGGAGCAGAAGCAGATCGTGAACGGCCTGCGCTCCGAGGGACTGGCCATCATGCTGGGCGGCCTGTTCAACGCCTTCCCGTACACCGCATTCTCCCAGAATGTCGGTTTGCTGTCGCTGACGCGGGTGAAGACGCGGAATGTTATTTTTGCAGCAGGCGGAATTATGATCGTACTAGGGCTGCTGCCGAAGCTGGCAGCATTGACTACGGTTGTGCCGAATGCAGTGCTGGGCGGGGCGATGATTGTCATGTTCGGCTCGGTTGCTGCTTCCGGTATGTCGATTCTGTCCGATGTGGATCTGCGCAAGGACGGCAATCTGCTGATCGCCGCCTGCAGCATCGCGGTGGGGCTCGGCTCTGCGGTGCTTCCGTCCATGTTCGATCAGCTGCCTGAATTCGCCAGAATGCTGCTGCAGAACGGAATCGTATCCGGGTCGCTGACAGCGATCATTCTCAATATCTTCTTGTCGAAGACCCAGGAGAGTGCGGTTCCTGCCGCCGCCGCTCCGGAAACGAAGTAAAATATTCCATACACGTAAATCTAATCAGATGAACAGCCGATTCCGAAATAAATGGAACTCGGCTTTTTTTTTGCTTCAGATGAACGGAGCCTGTTGTATAATTTATACAATGACAACTAGAAGGGACTGGCAGAGGACATGAGAAAGTATTGGCTGAGCATTCTCGGCAGTCTGGTGCTGGTGTTGATTGTTCCGCTGCTCTCGGTCCTCCAGACACAGCACAAGGGGGACAGGCCGCAGGCGGTGCAGGGTGTGATTGACCTTCGCTCCTGGGACGCCCGCCACGGCGGGATTATGAAGCTGGATGGAGAGTGGGAGCTGTACCGCGATGTGCTGCTGTCGCCCGGGGATTTCCATCCGGTGAACGCAGGTAAGGAGGTTCCCGCCGTATCTACAATGATTCAGGTCCCGGGGAAGTGGAACGACGATATTTCCGAACAGGGGGAGCGAAGAGCCAAAGGCTATGCTACCTACCGCCTCCAGGCGAAGATTACCCCAGGAGAAGCCATGGTCTACGGTCTGCGCACCAGCAACATCCGCAGTGCAGGCAAGGTCTACCTGAACGGGCAGGAGATTGGAAGCAGTGGGACTCCGGCAGCCTCGGCCTCTGAGGGCAGACAGAATAACATGCCTTTTATGGGATTCGCTTCGGTAACCGGGGATACCCTGGAGATTATTGTGCAGGTGGCTAACTACAGCTACTCCTCAGGCGGGATCGTTCAGCCAATTGTGATCGGTAATCAGGCCGCTATTTTGAAGCACAGGGAATTTGCCCTGTTTGTTGACGGCGCTGCGCTGATCGGATTCTTCGTGCTGTCCCTCTTCCTGCTGATGTTCTCCAAGGTGAGGGAAAGCCGGGGAGTCACATTGTATCTGGGCTTGTTCTGCATAGCGGCCTTTGTCTACATTTTCACGCATGGCGAAAAGCTCATCCTGGCGGCGCTGCCCGGCCTCCCTTACGAGATTATACTCAAGCTGCAGCTCGCGTCCTCTACACTGGTCTATTATTATCTGCTGCACTATGTCGCCAATTCAGTGAATTACCCGATGTCTATCGGGGTAATTAAGGCTTCCAGACTGGTTACGGCATTCCTGCTGCTGATTGCTGTCTTCGTCCCGGCCTATCTGTTCAGCTATCTGGAAGTGCTGCTGCTGACCTGGGGCTCGGTAAGCCTGGGCTTCGTGCTCTACTCCATGGTCCAGGGTACCCGGCGAAATCCGAAGAATATGTTCCTGATGATGGTCAGCATCGAGAGCCTGAGCGTGGTTATTATCTATTATCTGGTCAGCTTCATGGGCCTGGGGTTCAGCTATTTCATCATCTCCTACGAGATTCTTCTGTTCGGGTTCGTGCAGGCAATTCTGATGACCCGGCAATACGCAGCCTCCTTCCAGGAGGTGGAACAGCTCTCCCGCCGCCTTTTGTCGCTGGACGGATTGAAGGATGACTTCATCTCTGATACCTCGCAGGAGCTGCGGAGGCCGCTGCAGGGGATTGTCAACCTGGCCAAGGTGCTGGCGCAGGGTACGGCCGGCTCTATCAGCGCCGCCCAGCAGGATCAGCTGCTCACAATCGTCTCTACCGGCAAGCGGCTTACAGCCCTGATCCATGATATGTCGGACTTCGCCAAGCTGAATCACGGCTCTCTCTTTCTGCGCCGGCAGGCCGTCGATCTACGCATGGCAGCCTCCTCTATCATGGCGGTCACCCGTCAGGTCTATGGCAACAGCCAGCTGGAATTCCGGCTGAATCTGCCCGGGCAGCTTCCGCTCCTGGAGACGGATGAGCAGCGGCTTGCCCAGATCCTGCATAATTTATTGGCAAATGCAGTGAATTATACGCCTAGAGGCGTGATAACGCTGTCTGCTGAGGTTAAAGAAGAGTATGTTGCCATTATCATAACGGATACCGGTCAGGGCATCCCGCCTGAGCGTCTGCGTACGATCTTCGATGCAAATGATCCAAGCGGTCCTGCCGCAAGTAAGGTCTACCGGGAGAACGGGCTTGGCCTCAGTATTACCCAGAGACTGGTAGAGATGACAGGCGGGGAGATTGCAGTGCATTCCGAGCTGGGGCACGGCTCGGTCTTCAGCTTCACCCAGCCGGTATTGCAGCGAAGCAATGCGCTGCTGGAGGAGGAATTCGGGGAGCTTCACGGCTGGGAGACAGCGCCTTCGTACCCGCTTCCCGGGGAAGAGCCTGTGCCGCCGCCGTCTGAGGACTGCTGCTCCATTCTGGTAGTGGATAATGATCCTGTTAATCTTCGCGTGCTGGTTGGCGTACTGCAGCTGGATAACCATTCAGTGATTACCGCCAGCAGCGGGGCTGAGGCGATTCAGATCATCCAGCAGCATCCTGAGCTTGATCTGGTGATTGCCGACTGGGTCATGCCGGAGATGCCCGGTCTCCTGCTGTGCAAGGCCATCCGTGAACGGTTCACCTTGTCTGAGCTGCCGATTCTGGTGCTCATGGCAAGCAGCCGCCCTGATGATATCCTTGCAGCCTTCGAGGCCGGAGCGAATGATTATCTGAGCAAGCCGGTGGAGGTGCGCGAATTCAAGGCGCGGATGCAGACCCTGCTGGATATGCGCAAGTCGATCCGGGTATCCGTCCAGTCGGAGATTGCTTTCCTGCAGGCACAGATCAAGCCGCATTTCTTATATAATGCGCTGAACGCGATTATCTCGGTCTGTCCGGAGGACCCGGACAAGGCCACAGAGCTGCTGCTGGACCTCAGCCAATATCTGCGGAGCAGCTTCGACTTCCAGAACCGGGGACAGACGGTTTCCATGGAGAAGGAGCTGGGACTGGTCAAATCCTATCTTGCGCTGGAGCAGGCACGGTTCGATGAACGGCTGAATATCGAATTCGATGTACCGGAGGATGTAATGGCGATGGTTCCGCCGCTAAGCATTCAGCCGATTGTGGAGAATGCCGTGAATCATGGCCTGATGCAGAAGGAGGCCGGAGGGACAGTAAGGCTGACCGTCGAGCTGCTGCCAGGCAGGCTCAAGGTAGCGGTCACGGATGACGGTGTAGGCATGACCCCGGAGAAGATTGCAGAGATCCTCTCGGAAGAGCGGACAGAGGGGGGCATCGGCCTGCGCAATATTCAGCACCGGCTGCTCAAGATGTACGGAGCAGGCCTGAATATCGACAGTGTACCAGGAAGGGGAACCGCTATATCGTATACCATTCCCACCTAAAGCATCTGAGAACGACAAAGAGGAGGTGAGCCCGACCGATGAAGGCTATATTGATTGACGATGAGAAACCGGCGCTGCAGCATTTGGAGCGGATGCTCCAGAAGGATGGGCGTCTTACAATTACCGGGAAATTCACCTCGGCACGCCTGGGGCTTGCGCATCTGGAGCGGGAGAAGGCGGATATTGTATTCCTGGATATCGGGATGCCGGAGATGAACGGGCTGGAAGCCGGTGAATACATTGCCGGGATGGACCGGAACATCCGGATTGTCTATATCACCGCGTACAGTGAGTATGCCATCGAAGCCTTCGAGCTCAATGCTGCGGATTATTTGCTCAAGCCGGTGACCTCCCAGCGGTTAAGCAAAACCCTTGAGCGCCTGGAGGTCGGCAAGGAGAGCGCTGGAGTGAAGATGCCGCCTGCCCCGGCGTCTGCGGCACCCGTTAAGGAGCTGTCCATCCTCTGCTTCCACCGCCTTGAGTTCACAGACAGCACGGAGCCGGGGCGCAAAATGCAGTGGAGAACAAGCAAGGCGCAGGAGGTCTTCGCCCTGCTGCTGCATAACCGCGGCCAGTGGGTACTCAAGGACACGATTGTGGATCTCGTCTGGCCCGATTTCAAGCCCGAGAAGGCCGTAACGAACCTGCATACCACGGTGTACCATATCCGCAAGCTGCTGAAGGCCTGGGATATGGAGGTGCTCGTCGAATTCTCGCAGGAGAGGTACAGGCTGACCAAGGAGCAGGTGCTGCTGGATGTGGAGGAGTTCGAGCTGGGCTACGCCGGTACGCCAGTGGAGTCCGAAGAGGAATGGCTGCGCCGTGAAAAAATATTGAAGCTGTACCGTGGAGACTATCTGCAGGAGCATCATTACGACTGGGCAGAAATCCGGCGCAAGGAGCTGCAGGTGCGGTATATCCGCATGGCGCTGCATTCCGCCGAATATGAGCTGTCCTCCGGGCGGCCACGGCTGGCGCTGGAGCGGCTGCTGGATCTGCAGGCAGCAGATCCTTATTCCGACCAGCTCTGCAGACTGATCCTGCGAAGTTACGCCGACCTGGGGGATTTCATCGGATTCAGGACACACTACGATAAGTACAAGGAGCTCCTGGAGAATGAGCTGGGCATCCGCCCTGACCAGGTCATGGACAGCTGGGTCCAGAAGGTATTGTAAGCCTGTAGCCGGCCACTGCACAACGGCTTGTTGTCATTATTATTTAAAATATAGAATTTATATGTTTTACGTTATAAATTATCCTTCTATTTCTCGCTGAAACGGTACCGCCCTTTAAAAGGACGGCAAAGCAGTTTCCACTTGTATGCTGTGGTATACATATTCAAGGCTGCGGGAGTTGAAACGAAAGCGTCATGACAGCGTATCAGAAGCATACGAATATTCAAGAGGAGATGGAGTGGGAATGGATAACGGGTTGAAGGTCATCCTGTTCGAGAAGCTGCCTGAAGGCGACCTGCAAACGATTGAAGAGCGTGTCTGGAGCATGAACATGGTTACGGCGCTTGAGCATGTCAATTATATTGTCGTTGGCGGCCGTGAGTTCGAGGCGGTAGAGGGAAGGCTGAATGTGGATGAAGGGAAGCTGGAGCTTCTGCTGGTTCCCATGCGTACGGAAGGTTAAGGATGAATACCAGGAAAGGAGGCCCCAAGTTGGCAAAAGACGAAAGTGCTAAAGAACCTGCAATCAGCAGGCTGTTCACGCCGGACGGCAAACCGGTCCGCGTATTATCCACCTCGCTCGGCATTGCGCTGCTGGCTAACGCGTTATTCATTCCCGGCGGCGCAGGCGCAAGCGGCACCGGCGGCGAGGAGCCTAAGCTGGTCTCCTGGTCTACCGAGGAGGTTAAGCAATATTTCGATAAGAATGTAGACTGGAATATTCCATACCCGGAAGACCAGGAGGAGAAGGTTCAGGAAGGGCAAGGGGCTGTGACCTCCGGCGGTACGACGGTAATCAACAACTACGGCGGGTATAACTCCGGGTTCGGCTGGGACGATGTGCTTCTGTACCACATGCTCTTCAACAGCGGTTCATTCTACTCTTCCAGAGGCTGGTACAATGACCGGCCTACTTATTATGGCGGTACACGCAATACCTATAAGCCGCCTTCCTATAATAGCGGACGATTCCAGAACAAGCCGGTGGCCGGCTCGGTGGTGAAGCCGAAGACCTCAACTTCATCCACCGGCTCCATTACCAGAAGGAATACCTCTTCCAAATCAGGCGGCATCGGCGGCACCTCCAGCGGGCTGGGTTCAAGCAAATCCAAATCCGGCTCCAGTAAAAGCTCCGGCAAAAGCTCGGTGCGCTCCGGAAAGAGCGGGTTCGGCGGATGATCCAGGCGGAGCAGGCATTCGAATATATAGACCAGTCCGGTCTGGAGCGCGCTCCCCGGGTAGAGCGGCTGCATGAGCTGGGCTTCACCTGGGCCGATCTGGAGGACGAGGAATACTGGCTGGATGCGGTGGCTGTGATGCGCAGTGAGACCTACCAGGAATTGAAGGAAGCAGCTGCAGCGCTATGGGCGATTCTGGATAAGGCTGTGCGTTATGTCCATCTCAGACATGACCTGTACGACCTGCTGGGGATTCCTCCGGTGCTGTGGCAGATGCTGGATGATTGTCCATTGCCCGAGCCGGGCCTGATCAGCCGGTATGCCCGGTTCGATTTTGCCGTGGCCGGGGATGGGACGATCAAGCTGCTGGAGCTGAATGCGGATACTCCGACCGGCTATGTGGAAGCCTCCATTGCTACGCCGTGGATCTGCGCGGAAGCAGGCGTCGGAAGCGCGAATGAGGCCATGAAGCAGCAGCTTGCCGCTGCCTGGAGCGTGGAACGCCCCGACACGGTAGCCTGTGTGGATTATGGCAGCCATGAGGAGGACAGCGGAACGATTGAGGCGCTCGCCTTGCATAGCGGACTGGATGTCCGCTGTGTCGATTGCCTGGATCTGTGGATTGATGAGGGTGTGGTCAAGGACGGGGAGAACCGGATCATAGAGCGGATGTTCGCGCTGTATCCGAAGGAGTGGATGGCCGTAGATGAAGGCGGCGAAGCTCTGGCCTACGCCATTGAGAGCGGGAAGCTCCAGCTGTTCAACGGACCGCATAGCATCATCCTCCAGTCCAAGGGGCTGATGGCTGCTGTCTGGGGAATGTATGAGCTTGGCCTGCTGTTCACGGAGCCGGAACGCGAGGCCATCTCCCGTTATATCCTGCCGACTTACAATAAGGCAGTCTTCTCAGAGAGCTTTGTATCCAAATCTGTATTCGGCCGTGAAGGCGGATCTGTACGGATCTTTGATGACAGCGGCGCGCTTGAGATCGAGGACGAGGAGGGCTACGACAGCAGCCAGCTCTTCCCAGTGGTCTATCAGAAAAGGGCCGAAATGGCCCGGATCATGACGGCGGAGGGTGAGCTGCACCTGCTGACCGGCATGTTCGTCATTAACGGAACGCCCTGCGGGCTGCTTGGCCGGGCCGGCGGGCCGATTACAGGCAATGCCAGTCATTTTATCGCGCTAGGAGTGAGGGGGCTTGAAGATGTTCAAGGATAGAGAGGGGCGTGCTGCCGGGCGCAGATCCCGGAGCGCCCTGCTGACTGCATTGCTGCTGCTGGCGGTTATGGTGCTGAGTGCATGTTCGGCGAATAGCGACAGTGTATTTCATACGGGTACAGACACAACGGATAACGTATCACGTGTACCGTGGGATTACCGGGTGGTGGAAGGCAAGGTTGGCGATCTGGTCGGCAGCGATATGACTATATTGCCGGACAATGAGCTGCTTCCCAACGACGGGAATTATGCTACAGGCGACACCGTCTGGACGCTTCAGTTCATGGATGCCGAGCTGGTGACGGATGCCGATCAGAAGAATGAGATCAAGCTGTCCGCCTGGACGACGCTTAAATCCTACGCCGACCAGAAGGCGGCCACGGAGGATCTGGCCAATCTCAAGGTATCCATCACAACGGATGTGGACCTGGTTGGTGTATACAAGACGGAATACCAGAGCAAGACCAGAAATTTCGCAGTGCTGGAGCTGCCTTCCGGCAACCGGATCAAGCAGCCGATTGACGACAAGCGCTATGCCGCGCTGGAGAAGCAGAAGACAGCTTCTGTGGTGCTGGAGGAAGTACATGATTTCGCCGACTATGATTCGGCCTATGCGAAATTTCGGGGGTGGGCTAAATGACAATCGTAATTAATCTGGTGGTCAGTATTCTGACCATTGTTCTGCTTCAAGTGCTGGGTATGGTGATCTTCGCGCTCATGACTCCCTTCAAGGATATGGAGGAGCTGAAGAAGGGGAACGTGGCGGTAGCGCTGGCGTTCGGCGGCAAGTTCCTGGCGACGGCGGTCATTCTTGGAGTAGCGGCCTATACCAATACCTCCATCTGGTTCATGATGCTCTGGTTCGCGGTGGGCTATGTCTGCCTGATCGCTTCTTACTGGATCTTCGAGCTGTTCACTCCCGGCTTCCGGATTTCAGAGCAGCTGGAGAAGGGGAATGCTGCGGTCGGCGTCATGCTCTGCATGGTGTTCATCGGGACGGCCTTCGCGGTCAGCAGTCTGATTATTTAGTTTTGGCAGGCGGGCGGTGGCTGTGACCCGCAAGGGACTCGGCACAGGCTGCTGCCTGCCCGCTCAATTCACCCGGGAAGCAGGGATGAGCGTTGCATTTTCTAATCCAATTATCCGGCAAGCTGCTTCATTTGAAGAAGAAGTCCATAGCTTTTATTATTCTGGCCTTTATTCTTCTAAGCGCAACTATCGCCTTCCTGCTGGAGCCGGGCACGTTTCATAGCTGGTTCAACGCCTTTTATTGGGTGATGACCACCATGGCTACTGTAGGGTATGGCGATTACTTCGCCGCTACCGTCACCGGCAAAGTATTTACGATTTTCTTATATATCTTTGGCATTGGTCTGCTCAGTCTGGTCATCGGCAAGATTATCGATGCCATGGGTGAATTGCAGCGCAGGAGAGGAGCCGGAACCTTGACCTTTCACGGACAACATCATGTGGTGCTGATTAACTGGAACCGCAAGACACAGGCGGCAGTAGATGAGATTCTGTGTTACGACAGGGAATGCAAAGTGGTCATTATCGATGAGAACGGACGGCATCCGCTGGAATCCATGGAGCAGGTCCACTTCATCAGCGGCGATGCCGCAAGCGATGACATTCTGCTGAAGGCGAATATCGGGAGCGCCAGAGCAGCGATTGTGTTCAGCGACACCCGTATCGACGAAGCTTCCTTAAGCGACGGCAAGTCGCTGCTGATTGCTTCCAGCATAGAACGGATTGCCCCGCAGGTACATACAACCGTAGAGATTATGCAGGAGAAGAATATTCAGAACTTCAAGCATGTGCAGGTGAACGAGTTCGTACTCTCCCATGATGCCATCTCCAGACTGGCCGTCCGCTCTGCCCTGCAGGAGGGCAATTCTGAAGTGATCACCCAGCTGCTCAGCCGCGAGCACGGGGATGATATCTATGAGATTCCCCGCCGCAGCGGCTGGACAACCTATGGGGAGGCCTTTCAGGACCTGCTCCGCCAGGGGGCGACCCTGCTGTCCGACCGCGGTGATCTGGGCATTAACCGTAAGCTTGGCCAGCCGATTCCGGCAGACGCCAGACTCTACATCGTCGCTGATGAGGCCACGTACCGGAGAATCAAAGAGAGCTAGAGGCAATACCCAAGCATGCATAAGAGCTGTTCCGGTCGTTAAGACCTGGAGCGGCTCTTTTTTTGGCTGAGTAGGAGAAAAATATGATGCTGACACATAATGTTCGAAGAAACAGTAAATAATGTGACAATAATTACCGTTATATTAGTATGAATCAATTGTTAGTTGTCATTTAAGGATGTGATCGATTGGGAAGCAGATATAAGAAGGCTGCTGTTCTGGGGATGTCGCTGCTACTCTTAACCTCCTGCGGCGGCAATCAGGCAGGGCCAGAGCCATCCTCTCCTGGGTTTACTCCGGCAGTCTCTCCTTCAGGGACTACCCGGCCGGAGGAAGCGCCGCAGCTTGAACCCACGCTGGAACAGCAGGAATTATTCAATTTCATAAATACGCAGCTTACAGGACCCAATGGGGTATATACGAATCTGAAGGAGACCTCTGAATCGGCAGAGGTGGCTACCGGCCATGAGATTCTGAGCGAGTCTGCTTCTCTCCTGATGGAGACTGCCGTCCGGACCCGCAATCAGGAGCTGTTCGACCGGCAATGGAAGACAGCCCGCAGAACCTTCGATATGGAAGGCGGTTTCAGCTACCGCTACAGTCCCAAGCAGCAGAAGCGTTATCCCGTGAATGCAGCGGTGGATGACCTGCGGATGATCGGAGCGTTATATGAGGCAGGGCAGGCATTTAACCAGCCGGAATATACCAGAGAAGCTGATAAATATGGAGAACGTTTCTATAAAAACAATACTAAAAAAGGTTTCATTTATGACATATATGACAATTATTTGAAAGTGGTCAACGGATTCGTAACTTTGTGTTATATTGATCTGAGTGTATTGCAGAAATTGTCGATATCTAGCGAATTACAAGAGAATTTGTTGAATAATATGAGCAGTATTTTGGAGGAGGGATATTTGTCCGATTCTTTTCCATTCTATGAGACCCGCTTCGATTACAAGAGTGGACAGTACAGCTCTGAAGGCATCAATTCGGTAGAATCTCTGCTGACTATTCTGCATCTGGCAGAGACCGGCCGCCAAAAGCCTGCAAGCATCAGCTACATCAAAGCTCAGGTCGCAGCGGGAACCTTATTCGGACAATATACACGTGAGGGCAAGCCGGCTAATGACATCCGTTCAACGGCGGTCTATGCGCTCACAGCCATGATTGGAGCCGTGCTGGAGGATGGTGACCTCTATCAGTCCAGTATAGAACGGATGAATGAATTCAGAGTGACAGATCCTTCAAGTCCGCTATACGGCGGCTTTGGTGACCCTGCCTCCGGGCAGGCGTACTCTTTTGATAATTTGATGGCACTGCTGGCGTACTCCTATAAGGCACCATAATATAACCAAAAGGGGAATCGGAATGATAGACAACCTAGAGCTTACATCGACCCGGCCCGGTATCACGTTAGCTGGCTTTCGGATTACTCCGGCATTTGCCGCCGCGTTCTGCGTGCTGCTGGTGACGGCTATTTCGCTGTTTACCTCCCCTTATATCGGCATGGCGGATAACGGAGACTTTTACCGGATTATATATAGCAACGGCCTGTACTTCAATGCTCCGGACTATGACAGCCAGTACTTCGGCTATTTCGTGAAGCAGTTCGGAATCTTTCAATATTTCAACGAGAACAGCACGATGGTGGTCTCCTCCCAGTCCCTGTTCATCAAGCTGGCGATCTTCGTCAACAAGCTGTTTTTCAGCCGCGAGGTCTTCGATATCCGCTTCCAGGCTGCAATCTACACCTTGCTGTACGTTGCCGCAGTCTACCTGCTGGTTGAAGCGATCACGCTGAAAATGTCACCTAAGCGGGGGATGGCAGTCGCGGCGCTTGCGGTGTTCATTTTCGGGGATACAGGCTACACCAACTATTTCAGCTCCTTCTTCGGCGAGAGCCTGGTGATGGTGACCATGATTCTGGTGTTCGCCTCCTGGCTGCTGCTGTACAGGAAGAGATACAACGATTATGCCATGCTGGCGATCTTATTGATCAGCACCCTGATCCTGACTACCTCCAAGCAGCAGAATGCTCCGGTGGGAATGGTGATTTCCCTGCTCTCGATTCCGCTGGTGCTGATCCGCCGGGACAAGCTGTTCCGCTGGGTTACACTGCTGTCGGCCGGTCTGATGATGTTCGCCGGAATTGCGACGTATCTTAATATCTCCAAGGAGTTCGTGAATATTAACCAGTATCATGCGATGACACGCGGGGTGCTGATGGAATCCAAGAATCCGGAGATCGCCCTTGATTCCTTCGGGATCAATGAACAGTACGCAATTCTCAAAGAGAATACCTACTATGACCAATACGGGACGGTGGATGTGAAATCCGAGCTGCTGGATAAAAATTTCTACAGCCGTTACGGCTTCGTCTCCATTCTGACCTATTATGCTTCGCACCCGAATGAGTTGGGTTCGATTCTGGACACGGCTGCTGAGAGTGCTTATAAAATTAAGCCGGCGGCGATGGGGAACTATGAGCAGTCCGCAGGCAAGGAGTTCCGGGCGCAGAGTCATTTCTTCAGTCTGTACAGCACACTTAAAGAGAAGCTGGCGCCCCGGCCCTTCGCCTTCATCCTTCTCTGGATGGCCGTAACGATAGGGGTCTATATGCCATCGTTCGTCCGGTCCATCCGCACCCGGGATTTCCGGGGCATGCAGCGTCTGCTGGTGATTCTGGCAACGATGCTGGTCGGACTGTCGGGTATTGTAGTCTCCATTATCGGGGCGGGTGACGCGGATATTGCCAAGCATGAATTCCTGTTCACCCTGGCCTTCGATCTGATTATCTTCCAGACGGCTGCCAGCGTAATCGGCCGCGGTATCTCTTCACGCCGGTCGGTGCCGTCTGCCCCGTCCGCCCGGCCGCTTAAAGAATATCCGGCACTTCATAAAGGGGTGGGCATGTGAGACGCAGAGGAATCGTTATTCTGCTGCTAATTGTATTGGCGGGTGGTCTGCCGTCTGCGGCCGGATCGGTATCCGCTGCCGCTTCTCCGGCTCCGGCGCAGCGGATTCTGCTGCTGTTCGACAGCCTGGCGAAGAATACAGGCCAGGAGGGGAATGTGGCCGAGCTGCAGCGGCTGCTTGCCGCTTACAGCGCACAGGTCACGCTGAAGCCTATTTCCTCTTATGCGCCGGGCGGCATGAAGGGCTATTCCGGCGTGATCACTGTGATTAATAATGATGAGCTTGAGATTACGAATCAAGCCTACCTTCAGGAGGCAGCCGGGTATAAGGGGGCTATGCTGCATGTTGGATATAGACCGCCTGCCCGGATGCAGCAGACGCTGCGGCTGAAGACCGGGGTATGGCATAGAGCGGGCGCAAGCCTCTCCATCGGCGGCTTCACCGGCATTCCGCTGGAGGCCGAAGGAATGCCCTATATAACCGCTTCTGCCGCAGGGCGTTCTTATGGAACGTGGTCCTCATCAGACGGGGGGGCACAAGTACCGTTTGCGGTAAGCAGCGGCCGCTCCGCCTACCTGCCTTATCTGAAGCAGGGCGATTTCACAGCCATAGCAGCGGCCTATGTGCTGAAGGATTGGCTGCACTATACCGCGCAGCCGCAAATGTATCTGGTCATCAAGGAGATCTATCCCTTCTCGGATCTGAATCTGCTGGAGCAGCTGGCTGACCGCCTCTATACAAGCGGTATTCCCTTCATCGCGAGTGTCCGTCCGGTATTCGCAAATACCGATTTCCCCGCCATGAAGCGGTATCTGGAGGCGCTCAGAGCCGTCCAGTCCCGCAACGGCAGCATCATTGTCAATGCCCCTGCGGTCAGACCGCCGATCAATTCGAATGACCGGTCGCTGCGCGGGAAGATGAATCAGTTCATTAACGTGCTGGCCGAGGGGGGCGTGGCACCGCTCGGCGTTGCTGCCGAGAGCTATTGGACATATGACAAGGAGTATTCTTCAGCAGGAATGAGTTTCTTCGACTCGGCGGTGCTTTTTCCGGATGGAGAGACTCACTATATGGAACAGACTGACACTTCATTGGCCTTCTCTTCGTCCCTGTACAGTCTGTCCCCGGAGCTGCTGCAGGGAATTGGAAGAACCGGCAAGGCGATGCCGGAGCTTCCGCTCAATACGGCGGTGACGCTGGATCTGCCGGAGGATGAGCGGGGACTGGAGGAACTTCTGCAGCATTTGAATGCGGAATGGTATACCTTCGCAGACTATAAGCAGGAGGCCCATACGGTCCGCACGGATAAGCACACCCTTGAGTCTGCTGACGGGGTGATCCGCATGGACGGCAACACACTGGATGTCGATTATACCCCACAGAAGGTCGCCGTGGATTTCCAGTACAAGGAAAAGCAGGCGACAAGCTTCAACCGGCTGTTCAGCGTGCAGAATCAATTCTTCATTATCGTAATCCTGGCTGCGCTGCTCCTCTTCGGCGGCCTGCTCACAATCGGCTACAGGCTGTACCGCAGGAAATATTTGAACAAGTAATCCCGGAAAAATATAGCGAGTTTAGGAGAATACTATGACGATCTCAGACGTATTGATGGTGATCGCGGTCATCTGTATCTGGTCCCTGCTGCTGGTAAATGTGATGCTGATTATAGCGGGGTATCTGTACTACATTCAAACGGAAAACGAACCGGTGCCGGAAATTACCGGGGAGCACCCCATGGTGACGATTATGGTTCCTGCCCACAATGAAGGGGTCGTCATCAGCAAAACCGTGGAATCCCTGCTGGCGCTGGATTATCCGCATGACCGTTATGAGATTATCGTCATCAACGATAATTCGTCAGACAAAAGCGCCGGGCTGCTGGCTGCAATCCAGGAGCGGAATCCGCAGCGCAAGCTGATTATTATCAATACGGACGCCGTCACAGGCGGCAAAGGGAAATCCAATGCGCTCAACATCGGCTTCACCCGCAGCAGCGGGGAGCTGATTGCGATCTATGATGCCGACAATACGCCGGAGCGCACGGCGCTCAAATACCTGGTGGCAGAGATTATGAATGATGACTCCCTGGGGGCGGTAATCGGCAAGTTCAGAACCCGCAACCGGGATGCCAGCCTGCTGACCCGGTTCATTAATATCGAGACCCTGTCCTTCCAGTGGATGGCGCAGGCGGGGCGCTGGAAGCTGTTCAAGCTCTGCACGATTCCGGGGACGAACTTCATTATGCGCCGGAGCATTGTCGAGAGCATCGGCGGCTGGGATGTGAAGGCGATAGCCGAGGATACGGAGATCAGCTTCCGCATCTATATGATGGGCTACCGGATCAAGTTCCAGCCGAAGTCGGTCACCTGGGAGCAGGAGCCGCAGACAGTGAAGGTATGGTTCAAGCAGCGGACACGCTGGGCGAAGGGCAACATCTATGTCATTGTGAAGAACCTTCCGCTCCTCATCGACCGGAAGGCGGCGAAGATCCGCTTCGATATTCTGTATTATGTCTCCATCTACTTCCTGCTGCTGATCTCGCTGGTCACCTCGGATATTCTGCTCGTGCTGCATGCCATGGGGTATGTACATACGACCATCGCCGGACTCAGCAGCTTCCTGTGGCTGCTCGCCATTGTGCTGTTCGTGGTGGGGATCTTCGTTACCCTGACCACAGAGAAGGGGGAGATGAGCCTGTCGAACCTGTGGATCATTTTGCTGATGTACGTCTCGTACTGCCAGCTCTGGATGGTAGTGGCTGCTTACGGGCTGTACAACTATTTCAAAGACGTTATTTTCAAACGGGAAGCCAAGTGGTACAAAACCGAGCGTTACTAGTGCGCCGGAGGTCCAGAAATAAGATGTCAGGAGATACGGAACATGATGAAAAAACAGATCCTAACAGTGCTGCTCTGCCTCTCCCTCTTCCTGGTTCAAATCCCTGCGGCGCAGGCGGCGGTGCTTCCCGGTGAAGCCGGGGCAACGTATGAGACGCTGTTCACCAACGATGTCTCGCTGAGGGGCGCAAGCTCCCAGCAGCAGTTCTTCACAGTCATGGATTACTGGAATGTGGATAAGGTGATGATCAATCTGCAATTCCAGACCTCACAGATCAGTGAGGATAAGCTGTCGAGCGTAACCCTGTCGCTGAACGGCATTCCGTTCTATTCCTTCCGGCCGTCCCTGGACAATAACGGACAGCAGAGCCTGAGCGTTGAAGCGCCTAAAGGATTCCTGACGAAGGGCAGCAATACGCTGCGGATACAGGGGAGCTTAAGAACCACGACGGGCGGCTATGAGCTGTGCAATATCGATGATATGCAGGACAGCTGGCTGCATCTGTTCAACACCTCGAACATTGCGGTGAATTATACGCCGAAGCCCATTACTGGAGGCATTCAGGATTTCAGTGCCAGATTCTCAGGAATGGATACGGTAAAAAATGAACAAAGCCTGCTCGCCGTGCCGCAGAATGCCAGCGGGGCAGAGCTGGAGAGCGCGACCTACGCCCTCTCGGGATTCGCCAAAGGCAACACACTGAACGACAGAACTATTCCGCTGCTGCCTTACCGTGAGGATACCGTCAAGGACAAGAGTGCGGTAGTGCTGGTAGCTACGTATGATCATCTGCCGGAACGGGTGAAGAAGCTGGTAAGTACGACGGACGACCTTGGCACCCATGCGGTCATTCAACTGGTGAACAAGGATTCTCTGCCAACGCTGGTGGTGACCTCGAAGGATGAGAGCCTGCTGATTAAAGCCGGACGGCTGATGGCAAGCCGGGAGCTGATGAGCCAGCTCCGCAAGGATCTGAAGGTTGTTTCGAATGCTACCGATGTAGTGAACCCTGCGCCGGCCATCAGCTCGAACATTACGTTCACGGAGACAGGCGACAAGCTCACCGGGCCGAATCATCAGGAGCAAACGTATTTCGTCTCCCTCCCGTCCAACCGCTCCATTGCGGATGACGGCAGAATTAGCCTCGATTTCCGGTATGCGGCGAATCTGGACTTCAACCGTTCTCTGGTGACGGTGAGCATCAATAATACGCCCATCGGCAGCAAGAAGCTGACGAAGGAGCTGGCGAACGGCGATGTGCTGAATCTGAATGTGCCGCAGAGCCTGAATATCTCCGGCAATTTCACCGTGACAGTGGCCTTCGATCTGGAGCTTGCCAGCATGCTCTGCACTCCGAACAAAGAGGAGATGCCTTGGGCCTATATCAGCAAGGAATCTCTGATGCGCCTGAACACGAAAGACCGCACCGACCTGCTGTTGAGCAATTACCCGTATCCGTTCCTGCGGGACGGCATCTTCAACCGTGTAGCGGTGGTGCTGCCGAAGGAGAGGGAGGATTACACCTACCGGAGCCTAGGGAATGTCTTCAATATGCTCGGGCAGTTTGCCGGAGGAAATACCGGGGATGTCCACTTTTACAGCGATAACGCCGCAGCGGATAACCTGAAGGACAACAATATTATTGCGATCGGGAGCTATAAGAATAATAAGGTGATCCGTGACAACAACGGCAAGCTCTTTTTCAAGTATAACAAGGACGGTTTGGCTTTCCTCTCCAATGAGAAAATCGCCCTGGACGAGCAGTACGGAGCCACCATCGGCACGCTCCAGCTCCTGGAATCCCCTTACGAGAGCGGACGGGGCCTGCTTGCGGTGACTGCGGTCAGCTCCGAGAGCTACTTCGTAGTCTCGAAGCTGATCGGGAGCGAGAAGGACAGGTGGAGGGTGTACGGTGACGGCGTTGTAGCGGATAAGGACGGCACGGTGAATGCCTACCGCTTCAAGACAGTCTCCGGCGCTGCGCCGGACTCTCTGGTCTCGCGGGTGATGGAGCGCAGTGATGTGCTGGGCTTCGTGACCGCAGCGGTGATGATCGTGACGCTGGTGGTCGTGGCGCTGATTCTGATGCTGCGCAAACATAAGAAGAAACGTGGTGATCAAGCGTGAGACGTAACCGCAGCAGTCTAACCTCGGACTTAGGCTTCCTGGCCTTTCTGGTCCTGATCTTCGCCTGCATCGTATATATCGCGGGCTCACCGGATAACTACGTTCAGAACATTATTATTCTGAATGTATCGTTCATCCTGGCGCTGGTCACGTATTTCACCACGGTTACGGCGGGACTGACGCTGAATCTGGCGTTTGTCTTCGGCTACGGCTTCTTCGTGGTCTATCAGACGGTATCCCAAGGCGCATCCATCGGTGTAGAGACCTACTTCTGGCTGATTATGACTCCGCTGCTTACGGTGGTACTGTGGGTCTTCACCTCAAGCACCCGCGAGCTGCAGGCGGAGAATGAACGGCTGCTGAAGCGCACGAATAATCTGGCTGCGGTGGATGAGAATACGGATTTGCGCAACAGCATTTCTTTTCAGAAGGACGCCAGCCTGTTCACCGGAATCTCGGTCCGTTATAAAATCCCGCTGACGCTGCTTGTGGTGAAGGTGAAGTACTGGAATGAGATCCGCCGCCTGATCCCGGAAGAGCAGCTGTCAGAAGCTGTTTACGATGTCTCCCAGCTCAGCCAGTCGAGCATCCGTACCAATGACGCGCTGTATCTGCTGGACAAGGAGGATGCCACCTGGGGCCTCTTGCTCTTCACGGACCGGGAAGGGGCCAAGATTGTCATTGAGCGGATTAAACAGCGGCTGCAGGAATTGAATGACTCGGAGTTCTCCGGCAAATACAAGGTCACCCTGGGGCTGAAGATCGGTGCGGTGGAATATGCGGCGGACACCATCGAGAATCCGCTGGATTTCATTGTCCAGGCCAAAAAGGAACTGGAATACGATGTATAGTCCCTGCTGATCGACGGCGGAATGGTGAAATCGCTCTAGGACAGGCTCTTGACTCAGTGGCTGATTTCACGTATGATAGTATGGCGTGTAAAAATCGGAAGATTTACGCATCTCCCTTTGTCTAACCGGATTGTTCAAATAGACCAAGAGATGGCTTCAATACTTCTTCATAAGTTGTATTAGTACGGAAAGGAGGTTACTACAATGAAACAAGGCATACACCCTAAGTTCAACCAGGTTATTTTCTTCGATGCTAGCGTAGGCTACAAATTCCTTAGCTCATCCACTAAGTCATCCGGTGAAACTATGGAATGGGAAGACGGCAACTCTTACCCGGTGATCCGTGTAGACTCCAGCTCTGCATCCCACCCGTTCTACACAGGTAAACAAAGAGATACCGAAACTGGCGGCCGCGTTGACAAGTTCAAACAACGTCTCGCTCAGAAGAAATAATGGTATTACTATAGAGGATATTCCCGCATCCATGCAGATGGTGAAGGAGTATCCTCTTTGTTTTGCTTACTTTTGCCGGAATGATTCATTTGTGCGAAAGAGTAGGATATAATAAGGCAAAGCAATCTCAAAAATAGGAGAAATATGACATGCCGTGGATGCAGGGTTATCCGTTTTACTTGGTAATGGGCAGCGTTCTAAGTCTCTACATGGGCATCGGTTCTTACAGGCACCGCCATACACCAGGAAGATGCTATTTATGGATATTGATGCTGCTGGTCAGCATGATCTTCGCAGCTACAGCCGGAGAGATTCTATCCGGTTCCTTCGAAGCGAAGCTATGGTGGAAGAATGTGCAGCAGGGCCCGCTTTTTTTGAGTGCGATCTTTACCTATGCGGTGATTAAAGAGTATGTGTCCCGTTCCTCTGAGGGTTTGTCCAAGAGGCTTATTTATTTTTGTATCCCGGTGGCGGTTGATGTGCTGCTGATCTTCACTGACTCCTACCATCATCTGATGCGCAGCGGGGTTGGACTGGCTACGGTGGCGGGGGTTACCGGAATTGTAGTGGAGCCCACGGTACTCAGCATGATCCTCATCGCGTACGATCAGTTATTCGGACTGTATGCTGTATATCTGCTGGCCATCTCTCTCCTGAATGGGCCTAAGTATTATTTCCGCCATAATGCGCTGCTGTTATTCAGTCTGCTGGTGCCGGTCCTCTCGGTGTTCCTGCTGCCGCTGCTGCAGATTACGATTACAGGCTTCACAGCCTTCACCTACCTGCCGCCCATCGTGGCTGCTTACCTCACCTTGTTCCGCGATCCCAGATTGTCCTTATATCCGCTGGCTAAGAATAAAATTTTCGAGAATATGAAGGACGGCATCGTCCTGACGGACCGCTACGATTACATCATGGATGTGAATGAGGCGGCGGACGCTATGCTATCCGAGCTGCTGGAGGAGAAGCCGGAGACCTGGCTGGGCACCAGTATTCAGCCACTGCTCAGGCAGCACGGGCAGTTGTCGGCCTGCTATGCGGAGCGGCGGGAGGGGCAGTTTGAAATCGAGCCTCCCGGCCGGAGCGGGTCCTGTTATGGAGTGGCGCTCATTGCTACGGAGCAGCAGCTCCGGGGGAAGGGCGCGGGGATGCTGCTGGTCTTCAGTGATCTTAGCGAGAAGAAGAGGTACGAGCGGGAGCTGCTGCATCAGGCTACGGTGGACGATCTGACCGGGCTGTACAACCGCAGGCATTTCATGAGGCTGGTGCAGAATTATTCGGCGCAGATCGGGGCTGGCATGGCTTTGCTGCTGTTCGACATCGATGATTTCAAATTAATTAATGATACATATGGACACATGGCCGGCGACCAGGCACTGGTGGATTTGTCGGGCAAGATTATGCAGGTATATCATAACAAAGGGATTGCCGGGCGCGTAGGCGGCGAAGAGTTCGCCGTCTGCTTCTCCGCCGGGAATGAGGCGGAGGCCTTGAAGGAGGCAGAGAGCTTCCGCACTGCTATGGGCGGGCACATCGTTGAGCTGGACGGGGGGCATCACATCCAGCTTACGGTGAGCATCGGCATTGCTTTTACGGATCAGGCAGATGTAACCTTCGAGGACTTGTACCGTGAGGCAGACGAAGCGCTGTACCTGTCCAAGGCCATGGGGAAGAACCGGGTAACCTTGGGTCGCGAACCTATGGTGCGTCAGGCGGCTGAGGGGTAGACGTCAGCTTGAGGACTGCGCTGCTGCGGTCATAATGCATCGTTACGCCCAGCTCGGAGCACAGCGCATCCAGCGGGATCATAACTTTCCCGTTCCGCAGCTCCGGCGGAGTTCCGGCAAGGAGAACCTTCCTCCCGTTCACAGTCAGAATCATCGGCGGCTCGAATTGCTTCAGCTGCTGGATGGACAGCTCCGGGGTGAGTGTCCGGTTCCCTTCATTGATCCGTGGAGCGTTCAGCGTGGTTCTGGAGCCGAGGCCCAGTCCGATATTGAATTTCAGATGGATGCCGAGTGAATCGCAGATTTCCAGCAGCTTTTCGTTATAGGAGCCGTAAGGGAAAGCGATAGCCGAATCTGTGTTGCCCAATTCTTCTTTCAGCCTGCGCTCTGCATGGGCGAGGTCCCCGGTTACTCTTCTGTAATATTCTTCATTCAGTTCATTCCGGTTCTCGTCATGAATGTACAGTAAGGAGCTCGCCGCCGGGCGGGTGCCGCCCTCTGCATCAACAACTGCATAATAATGTAAATTATACGTATGATTATAAAAGTCCATTCCGGCGCGCTTCATCTCCCGCATCTGCTCCCAGGTCAGCTTGGGCACCTGATGCTTATTAGGGTGATCCACATCGGAGACAATGACGAAGTTCACTGCGGTGTAGCCGTACTTTTGCAGAATGGGAAACGCCAGCTTATAAAAGCTCTCATAGCCGTCATCGAACGTCAATAGAACCGCATTATCGGGAACCGGCGCACGGTCCAGCATGAATTCCCGGTACTGCTTCATCGTAATGACATGGAAGCCCTCCTGCTTCAAGAGCTGCATTTGCTCATCAAACTGTGCGGCGGGTAATACCCCGGGATAGAGCATTAACGGCGTCTCTGTCAGATGGTGATACATGAGTACCGCCACATGATCCTTGTAGTAGACACCCTTGGGGAGCGGAGCCTCCTTCTCCCAGCCGATACGCGCATTAAGAATCCGTTCAGCAAGTTCTTTATCCACCATCAGCTTATGGTCCGCGGTCAGTGCATAGGCCTCTGTCTTGATTATGGCTCCATCAAGGCCGGTAATGCTAAGCTTGGTCAATCCTTTATGTCTAAAAGGCACAGGCAGGAAGACCACCACCAGCAGCAGGATGAGGATATAACGTGTTTGCGGTTTGTGCAGGTTCAGTTTCAATGTCCGATTCTCCCCATCTCCCGAATATACAACAATAATAAACCTATAACGTCTGCCAAGACAAAAATGTGACAGGATCTTAACTAAGCGGTGTGATTTCTGTAAGGTCTGTGGTGGTAATTAGAAATATAGTAATATCAATATATTAACAATTTGCCGATTAGCAGATACTGGGGGGCGGCTATGGAGGATTTCAGAGATCGGATGAGGGCTGTGCAGCAGCAGCAGGACGGGCTTTTGAAGGAATACCAGTCTTTGATTGAAGAATATGAGAGCAGTGATCTCGTCCGCGAGAACGAAGTGTTAAAGCGGGAAAATGGGGCAAACAGGCAGAGCCTGGCGGAGCTGAAGGCTCAGGCTGCGAGGCTTGAGCGCGACAACTCGGAGCTGCGGACTGCGCTGGCGGAGCAGATTCTGGATGAGAAGCTGGGTATTCTCCGGGTATCGCGGCAGAAGCTGCAGACTTATTTTGCCTCACGGGATCATGCGTATCTCGACCGGCTGACCTCCTTCGAGCAGGACGCCAAGCGGCGTATAGAGGAGATGTACAATATCGGGGCCCGCGAGCTGGGCCAGGAGAAGACCCAGATTACTTATATATTGGATGAGGTGCAGGCGAAGCTGAATGAGAGTATCCTGCTGCGCAGACAATGGCAGCGGGAAGCAGAGCGTTCGCTCAGGGGGACGATGGACAGCGGGCTGGATGATTTGGCTGCTGAAGGGATTGACGAGGAGACTCTGCTGCGCCGCCGCAAGCAGAACCGGATCGAAATGAAGATCGGCCTGAACTGGATCAACCGCCTGGGGATTCTGCTGCTGATCCTTGCAGTGGGGGCCGGGTTCAGATACACCTACTCCACCTGGTTCAATGATTATATGAAGGGAAGCGCCTTCTTCCTGCTGGGGGCAGTCCTGCTGGGGGGCGGGGAGTGGCTGTTCCGCAAAGGGCGGGGAGCCTTCGCTTTGGGGCTGATTGGCGGCGGGGTGTCGGTGCTGTATGGCTCGATATTTTACAGTTATTTTCTGCTGGAGATTATCGGGTTATGGGCCGGGATCGGCCTGTCGGTGCTGGTCACGCTGTCCGCTGTGCTGCTGTCGCTGCGCTATGAGTCACGGACGATCTGTTCTATGGGGCTTGTAGGGGGTTATCTGCCGCTCTTCTCTTATATTGGAGCCTTCGGGCTGGAGGGCAGTGCGGTGTATGCAGCGATGGGGTATCTGTTCGTGCTGAACCTGCTGATTCTGCTAATCTCTCTGCGTAAGCGCTGGGTGGTTGTCAATTACATCAGCTTCCTGTTCAACACGCCGTCTATCCTGCTGCTGATTTATCTGGCGGATAGCTATGCTGCGGGCATTCTCTGCGCTGTGCTGACCTTCGCTATGTACTTGGGGATTACACTCTGGTATCCGTTCAAGTTCAAGGCGAAGCTTAACTGGCTGGACTTCGGCCTGCTGGGCTGCAACACGCTCGTTAGCTGCATAACGCTGTATCTTCTGTTCCTGAATGCCGGGCTGGATGAATTCAAAGGCGCGCTGGCGCTGGCCTTCTGCCTCATGTATCTGGGGCTTGGCGTACTGCTGGAGAAGCAGATGCCGCAGGAACGCGAGAGCCGTCTGCTCTTCTATGTTACCTCACTGACCTTCGCCATCCTGATGATTCCGTTCCAGCTGGGAGCGGCCTGGTGGTCGATCGGCTGGCTGGTGGAAGGCGTGGCGCTTACGGTCTACGGACATCTGTACCGCTTCAAAATGGTAGAACGCGCAGGCTGGGGCATCCTTTCCCTCTGTCTGCTGACCTTCTTCGGATTCGACGTTCTGCTGCAGCTCTCGAATTATAATGCGGTCATCTACTACACGAACTCCTATTTCGATCTGAAATATACATTCATTACGGCGGGAATGGTGATTGTAGCCTTATTGTATGCCATCCGTTATTCGAACCAGGAGACGCTGCTTCGCAGCACGCCTGCGGAGGTGCAGGCTACCGTCTGGTTTAAATATGCGGCAATCGTCAACTTTTACGGGTATGTCGTGTATGAGGCATTACGGCTGTACGACTGGATGGTGCCGGAGGATATGGCGCATAAAGCCTTTTACAAGCTGCTTCTGGCAGGTCTGCTTACCTCTGGACTCGCTTATGCGCTGCCGAAGGTGAATGTTCTGTATGACAAGGTGGTCAGAATCATGGTCCTGGTGCTGCATGGGATCGCCTATGCGGTCTGTATCGGTATCACGCTGGGTCTGCCTAGTCTTCCGGAAGGGTGGTCCGGCAGCACTGCTGCCGATGTAGTGGCGCTGGGTGTGCTTATTCTGTTCAATGTGTTCGTATGGTTCAGCAGTGCAAGGCTGCTGCGGACAACGCTGCTGCACGATTATAAGAATATAGAGCTGTATCCGGTAGCTATGGGTATCTATCTGCTGGTGATGGTTACGGCGTTCCTGGGAGTGCAGATGCAGGTGCGTGACGGCGGGCTGGCCTTCAGTCTGCTCTATCTGCTGCTGGCTGTGCTGTTCATTATGTACGGCTTCTGGAAAAGATATCTGTATATCCGCCGCTTCGGCCTGGCGCTGTCCCTGCTGGCAACCGGCAAGCTGCTGCTCTATGACCTGACTCTGCTGAACACCGGCAGCAAGATCATCGCGTACTTCAGCTTCGGACTCTGCCTGCTGGGGATATCCTACCTCTATCAGCGGATAACAGTAAGAATGGAGGAAGCTTATGCGCTTGCTGAGCAAGATAGGCCGGAGAGCTAGGGCGGCTGTGCTGCTCGCTGTATTGGGCGGACTGGTACTGGGTTCCGGCATCTTCCCGGCGAACAGTGCGGCAGCAGCATCCGGCGGAGCGGAGAAGACGGACGGCGGGCAATGGAGGTTCTCGCGTGAAATCTCCGTCCCTGAGGCGGCTCCGTACTATGAATTGTATCTGGATGAAGCGGTGTACCGCTCGGCGGCAGAGGACTTACGTGATCTGCGTATACAGGACAGCACCGGCGCTCCGGTTCCCTATTATATGGAGAGCGGAGCGGAAACGGTGGAGGAGCATAGCGCGGTCTATGTCTCAGAATTGATTCACAAGGCAGTGAAAGGAACGGATACCCTGCTGGATTATCAGATTAAGCCGCTTGCCGAGCATGTCGATATTCAGGGAAACCGCCTGGTCTTCGAATTGCCCGCAGAATCCTTCCTGAAGCATGTAGAGGTGTGGGGCGGCTATGACGGGCAGGCCTGGGAGCAGCTTGGCACAGGGGATCTGTATGCCACGAACGGGTTAAGTGCGGATAGCATTACGCTGGAGCGCAGCTACAAGTTCGGCTATTACCGGCTTGTAGTGAAGAGCAACCCGGAAGGACTGGAATTCCCCGGCCTGACCCTGGTAGACAGCAGCCGGGAGTGGAGCACGGCTGCATTCATGCGGCAGAAGACGCCGCAGACAGAGATTAAGCAGGTGGAGAACCGTACCGAGATCATGATAAGCAACACGGACCGGCTGAAGATTGGGAAGGTGATGCTCGGCAGCACCGGGAATTTCCTGCGGCGCTATGAGCTGTATGACAGTGCCGGGATTAAGATACCGGTCACCGGAAGCGGAGAGCTGTACCGCCTGGACTTCAAGGATACCCGAATCTCCCGGACGGAGATTCAGCCGGTGGTTCCGGCCTCTTCTGATTCCCTGCGCGTGGTCATCTACAATCTGGACGATGCTCCCATCTCCATCACGGACCTTAAGATCGAATATCTGGTAGACCGGCTTGTATTCGCGGGCGGGGAGAAGATGCCGTATTCCCTGCTCTATGGCAACACGCTGGCAACGGCTCCGCAGTATGATATTATTAATTTCAAAGACAGGATCAGCGGAGAGAAGCTTCTACAGGCCGCGCTGGGTGCAGAGATCCCGGTACCGGCAGCAGATCCGCCCGGCACAAGCTGGTGGCTTCAGGGCCGCTGGGGCTTCAATGCCATTATTATTGCAGTCTCGCTGCTGCTTGTTCTTATCGTTGCCCGCAAGCTGGGCCAGACGAAATAGGAGATTTGGCACGAACCCGCAGAAAGAAGGATTACCGCATGACCCTGATTATTATTGGCTCCATTCTGCTTGCCGTTGTTGCCGCTGCGTATCTTATCATGACCGTCTATCCGGCGTTTGGGCGGAGGGCCGGGAAGCAGGAGAGGACCCGTAACCTCCGTTCCGCCCAATACAGCAAGGGCAAATTTGCGTATCCGCAGACTGCAGACCTGAGCGGTGAGAAGGCCGGGAGCAGCGGATTCTCCATTCTGAGGGACTTCATTAAGGGCAACCCTAATTCCAGACCGGCTGAGCCTCTTCAGCCGCAGCCGTTGTTGCCGTCCTCTATTGGACAGGGCCGCGACACCCGGGTTACCTGGTTCGGGCATTCAGCAGTGCTGCTGGAGATGGACGGCCTGACTCTGTTTCTCGACCCTATGCTGGGCCATGCACCGTCACCGTTTCCGTTCATCGGCGGCCGCCGCTACAGTAAGCAGCTTCCATTGGAGGCTGCCCTTCTGCCGCAGCTGGATGTGGTTCTGCTCTCCCATGATCATTATGATCATCTGGACTATGGAACCATCCGCCAGCTTAAGGATAAGACAGGACTATTCATTGTACCGCTCGGTGTCGGCGCCCATCTGCGCCGCTGGGGGGTAGCCGCAGAGAAGATCCGCGAGCAGGACTGGGGCGATATGCTTACCTATGAAGGGATAACCTTCACCTGTGCTCCGGCGCGGCATTTCTCGGGGCGGAGTCTGCTGGACCGCAACACCACGCTGTGGTGCTCCTGGATTATTCAAGGGGAGAAGACCAAGGTCTTCTTCAGCGGAGACAGCGGGTATGGCCCGCATTTTGCCGAGATCGGACGTACGTATGGCCCCTTTGATCTCACGCTGATGGAATGCGGCCAATATGATCCGCGCTGGGCGGATATCCATATGCTGCCGGAACAGACTGTTGAGGCGCACATCGATGTGCAGGGAGGTCTGCTGATCCCCATCCATTGGGGTGCATTCACCCTGTCAATGCATGACTGGACCGATCCGGCAGAACGGATCTCGGCTGCTGCGGCGCTGAGAGGGGTGCGGCTGGCCACGCCGAGAATCGGGGAGACTGTAACCGCAGGGGCCGCCGGATATCCGGTTCTTCCCTGGTGGAGATGAAGCTGCGCGCCCGAAGGGGACTTGTGGTACAATCAGGGTTCATAGAGACCAAGGAGCTGACAAACGAAGATGAGTAATGAAGTGAACGAGCAGGAACTGGTGGAGGTATTGTCTGCACAGACGAAGGTGGACCCGGCTGTCATCCGGCTGGTGCTGAAGCATGAGCAGACGTTCATCAATAAGGCCAAGGCCAATGCCAAAGGCGAAATTGATATCGATAATGATGATCTGGTCGACTACGTGACTGCGCAGCGCGATGTGAAGCTGGACGAGCTTACGGTGGAGACCATTCTGGATGCGGAAATGGATTACCTGATGGACAAGGGACTGGCCGGATATATCGACTGAATCCTGTAGCCGGAGGCGCATGGCTGATGCCAAGAACCCGTGCGTCCGGCAAGGCTTCTCTAAAATTTAAAATTTATTTTGGGTATTTGGCAATAATGCTTTGCATTTGGGGGATTGATGTGCTACAATAAAGTCAATCATAAATTTAACCCTTAATTCACATATTGTAAAAGGTTATCATTTGTGTATGAATCCTTTTCCAATGTGTGAATTTTTATTTGTTCGTACAATACGTAGGAATAAAAGGACATGTGTTAAATAAACTTTGGAGGTAATATCATGCAAACAGGTACAGTAAAATGGTTCAACGCAGACAAAGGTTTCGGTTTTATCGAGGTTGAAGGCGGAAGCGACGTATTCGTACACTTCTCCGCAATCACTGGCGAAGGCTTCAAGTCTTTGGACGAAGGCCAACGTGTTGAGTTCAACGTAACTCAAGGCGCTCGTGGACCACAGGCTGAAAACGTTGTAAAACTGTAATATCACAAATAAGCTGCCCTTAACATTAGTTGAGGGTAGTTTTTTTTGTGGCCAGGTAGTAGAGGAGTAGCTTCCGTTCTGCCATGACCGTCCGTAGGACGCACTAACCAAGCTATTAGGAGGGGTACTTATGTATTTTCGTAAAAAAGCGGTAGTAGATCTTCCACAGGAAGAGACGGCCATCTGGTCCTGCACCAAGGAAGAATGCACCGGATGGATACGCGACAATTTTGCCTTCCAACATGTGCCGACCTGCTGGCAATGCAATTCGCCTATGACCCGGAGCATGAAGATGCTGCCTGCGCTCGTTAATAAGAATTTGGATGCGAAGGCTGTTAAGAAGAGTGTGACTATCCGCTAAGGCTGCCGCTCTCTGGCCGGTTCATACAGAATTAGAGGATAGCCAGCTTATACAGCTGTCTTTTTCTTGCCCGCAATGGGCTATTTTTTTTGTTTGACAATAATGGCAAATACAGGGATGATGGAGCTATGAGAAAATATGTTTTGCTTCTGACGCTCCTTGCGGTTGCCTTGAATGCAGCGGGGATTTTTTATCATAAGCCTATGCTGAACATCATTGCGATTGGTCTGATTCTGATCTTGATTCCGCTGGATATATATCTGGAGCCGACCCGCCGCAAAGTCATGAGTTACTGCATCGGCGCGGTATTGCTGGCTCTGCTGTGGGCTGCCCTGCATTTCGAATGGATTACTCCGTTGATGTTCATCTAAGTAGTCTTTTGTGTAAGCCCTTAGGGCAGCTCCTCGAAGCGGGAGAACTGTGCTAAGGTTTTTTTTGTTCAAATATAATTTATAGGTTTCTCACTGCTTACAAAGTATGGCGAGGTGGTGGCACGCAGGCGCATGGGCCAAATGTATGTTAAAAACAGCATACATTGTGGCGGCACGCAGACCTATGGGCCGAATGTATGCGTGTGGCGGCGACATAGTGAGCCCGTTCATATGTTAGGATGGGCAATGATTTAGCTTGACAAAACTTCCGGGGTTTGGAGAATAGAGTTGGAAACGCTGCCAACGAAAGAGGGAATTCTGATGCTTCAGAGGTTCAGAGAGCTCAACACACTGCGCAATCAGATATTCATCGGTTTTTTGCTGGTGATGCTCATTATTATTCTGGTGTCCGGGATATTTGTGTATGACCGTGTCTCTATTCTGCTCAAAAATAATGCCGAGCGGCATATCCAGCAGACGGCGGTTCAGGCCAACGGAAGGCTGGACGCGCTGACCGGTCAGATTGACGGTCTGATGGAGCAGGTGGCCAATCATCCTACCGTCCAGCAGCTGCTGCTGGAGGAGCTGGACGGCAATGAGGTGTCCTTCAATCAGCGCCAGTCGCTGCTGCAGATTGTCTCCAGCTATCAGGCGTACATGCCGAGCGTGGGCTCGCTGGAGCTATATACCGCTGATTACAGGCTTCTGTTCCCGATTAAGGAAGGCAGCCTGGAGAGCAGAATTAACGAGCAGCATATCAGTGAGGCTAACGCCCAGAAGGGGCGGCTGGTCTGGATCGGCGTTGATCCGCATGATGAACAGAGCCTGCTGGCGATCCGCCAGGTCAGCCTGATGGACCGCTGGTTCTCGCGGGGAGGCTACCTGATGGCCCGCATCCAGCGCAGCTACTTCCAGCTTGATGATCCGTTCTCCGGCAGCGACAGCGGGGAGTCAGTGCTGCTCGTGAATGATGAAGGCCAGCTCCTCGGGAGCAGCGGAACACCGCAGGAGGATCTGCTGCCGCTGCTGGAGAGTGGGGATCAGACAGTCAGCTTCCGTGGCAAGGAGTATGTGCAGGTCAAGCTGCGCTCGGATAAGACCTCCTGGACGCTGCTGGTACTGACGCCTGTCAGCTATGTGACCAAGGGGCTGTCTGTGCTGCGGACGGTGCTGCTGGTGTCCGGCGGAATCGGAACCCTGCTGTTTCTGATTATATCCTTCCTGCTGTCGACAATGATTACCCGGCCGATCATTCACCTGATCCGGGCGATGCGCAAATCCCGCATGGGGGTGCTGACCCCCAATTCGCAGAAGGTATCTACCATGGAGCTGCGGGAGCTGAATAATACTTATAACGGTATGGTCGCTAATATTAATGATTTGATCAGGGTGGTCTATGAGAAGGAGGTCCTGCAGAGCCGGACTGAGCTAAAAGCCTTGCAGGCGCAGATCAATCCCCATTTCCTGTTCAATACGCTGGAGGCCTTCAACTGGTCGCTGGAGGAGAAGGGGGAGGAGGAGCTGGCCGGACTCGTGGTCATGATGTCCAGGCTGTTCCGCTACATTATCGGCAGCCCCCATAACAAGGATGAATGGGTAACGCTGAGCGAAGAGGTCGAGCAGATCAGGCGGTATTTGCGGATTATGGAGATGCGGATGGGGGAACGCTTGTCCTGGGACATCAGGCTTGATCCGCATGAGGCTGCTGTACCGGTGCCCAAGCTGCTGATTCAGCCGATTGTCGAGAACGCGATTCTCCATGGAGTGGAGAGCCGCGTGGGCAAGGGCGTGATTGGAGTCGTAATCACCCCCTCCTCCCGCAAGGGGTGGACCTCAGTGGAGGTGTCGGACAACGGGCCGGGTATGGATGAGGCTACGCTGCTGGCGCTCCGCGCTGCGCTGGATGGCGGGCCGCCGGTCTCTGCCAAGGGCAGCGGAGTGGGGCTGGTGAATGTGCAGCGGCGGCTGAAGCTGTACTACGCGGAAGCGGGCATGCAGACGGAAGGCCTGATCGTGGAGAGCCGGCGGTCGGAGGGGACCGTAATAAGGTTTGAGATTCCAAGCAATGGAGGAGATACCGATGAGTCTGGGCAATAAGACGATTCTAATCGTAGATGATGAACCAAGAACGCGTCAGGGGATTAAGCAGACGCTGGAGGTATGGGCGGCAGGCCGGTATATCGTGGAGACCTGTGACAACGGGGTGGAAGCGCGCGAGCGGCTGCGGCATGAGCGGGTTCATCTGCTGATTACAGATGTGCGCATGCCGGAGGTGAGCGGGCTGGATCTGATCCATTCGCTGCAGGAATCTCCCCGGAAGCCGGTGATCATTGTCATCTCCGGCTATGCGGAGTTCGATTATGTGCAGCAGGCAATGCGGCTGGGGGCGGTCAATTATCTGCTGAAGCCGCTGGACAAGTCCGAGCTGCTGACAGTGGTTGAGGATGCGCTGAAGCGGGAGGAGGAGCAGCAGCGCCATGTGAAGCTGGAGAAGCTGGTGGATCACAAGCTGCTGGAGATTGACCCGGAGCAGGCCGGGATGGGGCAGCCGGTTAAGGAGGCAATTGCCTATGTGGAGCAGCATCTGCATGAACAGCTGACGATGGCTGAGGTAGCAGGGCTGATTCACCTGAATGCCAGCTATTTCAGCGTGCTGTTCAAGGAGCAGGCCGGGGTGTCCTTCACTGAATATCTGTCCCGTCTGCGGATTCAGCGGGCGAAGGAGTTATTACTCCAGACTGCGCTGCCGGTCGGGGAGATCGGAGAGCGTGTAGGGTACCGGACGGATAAATATTTCATTAAGGTATTCAAGTCCCTGGAGGCCATAAGCCCTAGCCGTTACCGTCAGCAGATGAAGGGCGGAGCTCAGGAAATCCAATAAATGTGGTATTTTAGCCAATAAGTGTGCCCTTATCTGCCTCGGAGTACGATGCTAGAATTTTAATGATAGCGATTACATGGGTAAGTTCGGCCTTTTGCAATGTGAGATGGGGAGGCAATGCAATGCGAAGGAATCACATGACCAAGGGGCTGCTCCTGGCCTGTATCTGGGTGCTTGTTCTGACGGGTTGCGGCTCTGCGGGAGACAATAATAGTACGCTGGCAGCTAATGGCGCCTCTTCCCCCAACATAACCATTCATATGATGCACATCTGGCCCGCCGGACTCTCTGCGCAGCAGTATAAGCTGGTCAGCCAGATTATCGCAGAATACGAGAAGGAGCATCCGGGTATCTTCATCAGGCAGGATGTGCTGGAGAATGAGCAGTATAAAAGCAAGCTCAAGGTGCTCTCCGCCTCCAATGACCTTCCTGATGTGGGCATTACCTGGGCCGCCGGCTTCATGGAGCCTTATGTAAAAGGCGGATTATTCGCTCCGCTGGATGACATCCTGAACGGCGGGCAGCTTAAGGATAAGTTCGTGAAGAGTACTACAGAGTCGTATGTTGTCGATAACAAGACCTATGCGCTGCCTCTGGAGATGAACATCTCACCGATCTTTTATAATAAAGAAATCTTCGCCCAATATAATCTTCAGGTGCCTTCAACGTATGAGGAGTTCAAGGCAGTTGTGAGAGTGCTCTCCGGTCATGGTGTGCCTCCCGTGGCTCTGGGCAATAAGGACCGGTGGACAGGCTCGCTGTGGTATATGTATCTGGCAGACCGCATGGCCGGAAGTGAGACGCTGAAGCGGGCGACGAACGGGACGGGTTATTTCGATGATCCCGGACTGGTGCAGGCTGCGGCGGAAGTACAGAACCTCGTTGATATGAACGCCTTCAACAACGGCTTCAACGGCTTGTCATATGATGAGGGCAAATCGGAATTCATGGAGGAAAAGGCGGCCATGTACCTGACCGGTACCTGGGAGCTGCCCAACTTCACGACCAACCCGGAGATTCCGCAGGCCTTCAAGGACAAGGTTGGCTTCTTCAAATTCCCTGCGGTGGAAGGCGGGAAGGGGAATTCCGGCGACTGGGTAGGCGGTCCGGGTGTCGGACTGTTCGTAGCGGAATCGTCCAGAGTGAAGGAGGAGGCTAAGGCTTTTGTCGAATACTTCGTCTTCAAATGGGGCGAGGCTTCAGTGACGAGTGCGGGGGTGATACCGGCGACCAAGGTTGATACCACGAATGAGAAGCTGCCGCAGCTATACGTGGATCTGTTGAATGAACTGAACAATGCCAGCAGTATTACCTTGTTCGCGGATGTGCAGATGAAGCCGAATGCTGCCCAGGTCCATCTGGATATGATTCAGGCGCTGTTCGGCAAAGCGGTCACGCCCGAGCAGTTCGCAGCCAGGCATAAAATTGCAGTAGCCAAAGGGAACTGAGCAGGGGACAAGCTTGCGACAAAGGGATGCTAATCAGCCGTATTTCCGGTGGCTGATTAACATCCCTTATTTGTGCGGGGAGCGGCCGCAGAATTAGTGCGCCGGGGCTGCCGGAACGGCTTCCTGCGGTTCATGCTGGATCAGGCCGTGCTTCTCCCAGGCTCTGCTTTTCCAGCGAAAATACATAATGACGGCCCGCACCCATTCGTCGAACGCGGTGGCCAGCCATACCCCGGCCAGACCCAGATCAAGCGTGAAGACCAGGAAGTAGCCCAGCGGCAGACTCATGCACACCATAGAAATCATGCCCATGTAGACCGGGAACTTGGCATCGCCCGACGCGCGCAGCGAGTTGATAATGACCAGATTGCAGGTCCGCCCGGTCTCCAGGAAGAAGCTGAGCAGGATCACCTGGGCGCCCATGGTGATAATCAGCTCATTATCCGTGAATAGGCCCAGCAGCGGCTTGCGGAATAGAATGACGATCAGATCCATGATCACTGTGACCAGCAGCGCCCACTTCACACTGGTGAATACCCGTGAGTAAGCCTCCTGCGTCCGCCTTGCACCTACAAGATGGCCCACAATAATTGAGGTCCCCATTGCCACCGCTACGCTGAACAGGAAGATATAGTTCGAGATATTAACCGCATACTGGCGGGTAGCCATGGCCTCGGCCCCCAAATAGGTGATGTACAGGGTGAAGACGAGCTGGCAGCATTGGTACATTACCGATTCGAAGGCGGATGGAATACCGATTTTGAGAATCTGCAGCACATATTTCTTGGAGAGGTGAACGTAATAGCTCCATTTCACACGTACCTCCATAATCCGGTAGAGCAGCAGGAAGAAGATCAGGAGAGCGATGGAGCGGCTGATTACGGTGGATACGGCAGCACCCTCTACGCCAAGCGCAGGCAGACCGAAATGGCCGAAGATCAGCAGATAGTTACCGCCGACATGGATAACGTTCATCAGCAGCGATACTGCCATCGTCTGCTTGGTGAAGCCGTGGGTGCGGATAGTTGCAGCCAGCGCGTTGATGAGGGCCTGCAGGAAGATCGCGCCTCCGACAATGTTGATATACGAGCGGGCGTAGGCGAGAATGTCGCCCTTCACGTTCAGTGCTTGCAGCAGATGACCTCCGAATAGCAGCATGACTGTACTAAGTACGATTCCTACCGCAAGGTTCAGGGTAACCGCATTGCCGATCACTTTGGCGGCCTCCTTGGGCTGCTTGGAGCCGAGGTATTGCGACACGACGATCGCCGCGCCATTCCCGATGACACTAAGCGCCAGAATAGCTATGGCAATAATCTGATTGGCCGCTCCAACACCGGAGACTGCATCATCGGACACCGAGCTGATCATGAAGGTATCCATACTGCCCATTAGCATGAACAGGAACAGCTCCAGGAAGATCGGCCAGGTCAGCTTCATTAGGTTGAATGTTTTGGGCTTACTTGTTTCCATCGTACACCTTCTTATTAGGATTCCATACGGCTGTGAATCTTCGGATCAAATGTATGGTAGCACAGCTGTTGTGAAAATGCAGTAGGATTTTCGGGCATGTTGCCTGGAAATGCCCCGGCTTTGTCCAATAGTATCCTCCAGGTGACTACCTCACAAAAAAGTGCCTACTTCCCTTATCGGCAGTATATCCCTAAACTGAGAAACAACACTTCACAAAATCATTAACGAAAAAGGAGAACTTACACATATGAAATTACAGTTAGCACTCGATCTGGTGGATATTGCTGGAGCCAAGGCGGTTGTTGCAGAGGTTGCCGAATCTATAGATATCGTTGAGATTGGAACACCTGTCGTTATCAATGAGGGGCTGCATGCGGTAAAAGCGATCAAGGAGGCTTTTCCGGCGCTTACGGTGCTGGCCGATCTCAAAATCATGGATGCTGGCGGATACGAGGTTATGAAGGCAGTAGAAGCGGGCGCGGGCATCGTGACTGTACTGGGTGTATCCGATGATTCAACGATCCGCGGTGCGGTGGAGGAAGCGAAGAAGACGGGCGCTGAGATCCTGGTCGATCTGATTAACGTGAAGGATCTCAAGGCCAGAGCCGCTGAAGTGGATGCGCTGGGTGTGGATTATGTCTGCGTGCATTCCGGCTATGACCATCAGGCCGAAGGCAAGAATTCCTTCGCGGATCTGAAAGATATTAAGAGCGTGGTGACCCGCGCCAAAACTGCAATTGCCGGCGGCATCAAGCTGAGTACGCTGCCTGAAGTGATTGCTGCGCAGCCTGATCTGGTAATCGTGGGCGGCGGTATTACCGGCGAAGCCGACATGAAGGCAGCTGCAGCGGAAATGAAGCGCCTTGTAAGCCAGGCTTAAGCAGCCATGGACACGCAGCATTACGCACGTGAAATTGTGAAGGAGCTGGAAGGCGCCCTCTCCGGGCTGGATGCCGGAGAGGGCGAGGTGCTGGTGGAGCTGCTGCTGCGTGCGGGCCAGATCTTCGTGGCCGGTGCCGGACGTTCCGGCCTGATGGGCCGGGCCTTTGCCATGCGGCTGATGCAGGCCGGGCGGACAGCCTATGTGGTCGGAGAGACGGTAACGCCGGGCATAGGCCCCGGCGATGTGCTTGTACTGGGTTCCGGCTCAGGCGAGACGAAGGGGCTTGTCTCCATGGCTGAGAAAGCCAAGGCAATCGGAGCAGCTGTTGTCCTGGTAACCATTCAGCCGGACTCGGCGCTCGGACGTCTCGCAGATCATGCAGTCAAGCTGCCTGGCGCTCCCAAGGAACGGCCGGATGGCGGCTATACAACGCTGCAGCCGATGGCCTCCTTATTTGAACAGACGCTGCTTGTATTCTATGATGCAGTCATCCTGCGGATTATGGAGCAGACGGGGCAGACCTCCGGCCGGATGTTCGGCAAGCATGCCAATTTGGAATAGTATACGATTTGGAATAGAATAGAGCTTGGAATACAATAAAGCTATCACACGGATGCTTTCCTTGACGGGAGGGCATCCTTTGCTGCCTATGTGCAGTGGCTGATGGATTTGTATTATGATTATAGCCGGAAGGGGGCTGGATATTGGCTACTGAAATTAAAGACCGCATCAATCTGAAGGAGATCAACTGCGAGAAGGAGCTCACGCTCGCTGTGATCGGCGGCAAGTGGAAGCTGATTATACTGTGGCACCTGGGTCTGGAAGGGACCAAACGCTTCAGTGAATTGAAGAAGCTGATCCCCCATATCACCCAGAAAATGCTGACCAACCAGCTTCGCGAGCTGGAGGAGGATCAGCTGGTATTCAGGAAGGTCTATGCGGAGGTTCCTCCGCGGGTCGAATACTCCCTGACTGAGTATGGACATACTCTGATGCCGGTGCTGCGTATGATGTATGACTGGGGCAAGAATTACGGGGAGAAGGTAATCTGGAAAGATTCACCTCACTGTGATAAATAGCATCCGTAAACGAAGTCACTGTATTTGTATTGCGCAAAATTAAATTGTATAATAACATTTGTGAAGATTTTATAAATGGAGGCTGGTAGGTATGCTTAATACACAATATAGCCCGCTGCTGGAGACATTCAAATTCAAGAACGGGATTGAACTGAAGAACCGTGTGGTCATGGCGCCGATGACTAACTTCTCCTCGAATGAGGATGGAACCGTCTCCCGGCCGGAGCTGGACTATTATATCCGCCGATCGGGCGGGGCGGGGATGGTCATCACCGCCTGTGTCTATGTCTCACGCGGCGGGAAAGGCTTCCCGGGCGAATTCGGAGCTGACCATGATGGTCTGATTCCAAGCCTGCGTGAGCTGGCAGAGGCCATCAAGGGCGAAGGAGCGAAGGCTGTGCTCCAGATCTTCCATGGCGGACGTCAATGCCCGCCGGAGCAGCTGGTTGACGGGCAGCCTGTCAGTGCGAGTGATGTGCCGGCTGAGCTGCCGGGCGGTGGACAGGGTGCTGTTCCGCGCCCGCTGACAGACGAAGAGATTACCGGAATTATCGCTGATTTCGGAGAAGCCACACGCCGGGCGATTGAGGCCGGCTTCGATGGCGTTGAGATTCACGGCGCGAACGGATATCTGCTGCAGCAATTCTTCTCGCCGCATTCCAACAGACGCGAAGACCGCTGGGGAGGGGATCTACAGAAGCGGCTCACCTTCCCGCTGGCCGTTCTGCGCAGTGTCAAGGCTGCCGTGAAGCAGCATGCGCAGGGGGCATTCCTTGTAGGCTACCGCTTCTCGCCTGAAGAGCCGGAGACACCGGGAATTACAATGGCTGACACGTTTGCCCTAATCGATGCGCTGACAGCGGAGGGACTGGATTACCTGCACGCCTCCCTCATGGAGCTGTGGTCGCTGCCGCGCCGGGGAACGGAGGACAGCCGTCCGCGCATTGAACAGATCGTAGACCGGGCGGGAGACAAGGCTCCGGTAATTGGCGTAGGCTCGCTCTACTCTGCCGCCGACGCCCTGAAGAGTCTGGACAGCGGCATCAGCCTGGTGGCTCTGGGCCGCCCGCTGCTGATTGAACCGGACTGGGTGCAGAAGCTGGCCGGGGGCCGGGCCGATGAGATTAAGACAGAGCTTGATCCAGATGCCCAAGCAGAGCTTGTGATCCCGGACCCGCTCTGGAGAGCGCTGATCCATACGCCGGGCTGGCTGCCGGTGAAGAAATAAGTCTGACAGACAGATAACGGTCTGTGACCATAGCATGTTAAGAACCCCGTGCGCCCGTTGTTCCAGGCGGCACGGGGTTTTTGCCGTATCGGCATCTATGATACAATTGTACTAAATCAGGGACGACCGGAAATGGGGTGCGGCAGAGATGAACGTACAAGGAAGAGACGGAGGCTCTGATGAGGCAGAGGGCGTGGATTGCGGGGCGGAGAACAGCTCATTGCAGCGGACCCTTGAAGTTATTGGCGGGAAGTGGAAGGGTGTTCTGCTCTATCATCTGATCAGCGGGCCGAAGCGGTTCAACGAGCTGCGCAGATTATGCCCCGGCATTACTCAGCGGATGCTGGTGATGCAGTTGCGGGATCTGGAGCGTGACGGCCTGGTCCACAGGAAGGTGTACCCGCAGGTGCCGCAGAAGGTAGAGTATTCCTTGACCGAATGGGCACAGGGCCTGGAGACCGCGATTCTTAGCATCAAGCATTGGGGAGAGGGATACCGCGAGGTACTCGCAAGAGGTGAAGATAGAGCTCCGCGCAGCACGGAAATCCCCGAATGAGCGGAGTACGCTTGAACGGGGATTTTTGCTGCATCCTATAGCCCTGCTTATGCTTTCTGCTCCGCCAGACGGGCAATCTCAACGATCACCTGTACAGCCTGCAGCATGACGTTTACAGAGGCGTATTCAAATTTGCCGTGGAAATTCTCGCCTCCGGTGAAAATATTCGGTGTAGGCAGCCCCATATATGAGAGCTGTGAGCCGTCAGTCCCTCCGCGGATTGGACGGATAACCGGCGTGATTCCGAGGCCCTCCATCGCTTCCCGGGCGATATCGATGATATGCCGGACGGGCTCGATTTTCTCGCGCATATTATAGTATTGGTCATTCATCTCCAGCACGATGTTGTCCGCCCCGTACGTAGATTTGAACTCCTCCACAATCGCGGCGATATTCGATTTGCGGTTCTCGAAGCTGTCGCGGTCAAAATCACGGATAATATAATGCAGCTTGCTGTGCTCGGCACTGCCTTGCATGGAGATCAGATGGTAGAATCCCTCGTAGCCGTCTGTGAATTCAGGAGCTTCACCGGCGGGCAGACGGAGATGGAAGGCCATGGCGATTTTGGACGAATGGATCATCTTGCCCTTGGCTGTACCGGGATGGACGTTGACTCCATGGAAGCTGATTTTGGCGGCGGCGGCATTGAAGCTCTCATATTCCAGCTCTCCGAGCGGGCCTCCGTCCACGGTGTAGGCATAGGAAGCGCCGAAGGCGGCAACGTCGAACTTATGCGGGCCGCGTCCAATTTCTTCATCGGGGGTAAAAGCGACGCGGATCTTGCCATGCTTAATCTCCGGATGCGCCAGCAGATGGGCCATAGCCGTCATGATCTCAGCGATGCCTGCCTTGTTGTCCGCCCCCAGCAGGGTGGTGCCGTCAGTCGTAATGAGCGTATGCCCCTTGTAGCCGCTCAGCTCCGGGAAGCTCTTCGTGGACAGGATAATATTCTGGGCTTCATTCAGCACCAGATCCTGCCCGTCATAGTTCTCTACAATCTGCGGCTTCACATTCGTACCGGTGAAATCCGTGGCGGTATCCAGATGGGCCAGGAAGCCGATTACCGGAACCTCTTTATCTGTATTAGCGGGCAGCGAGGCCATGACATAGGCATGCTCGTCCACCGTAATCTCCGTCAGTCCCAGCTCCTGCAGCTCCTCTGCCAGCTTATGCGCCAGTACCATTTGGCCTGGAGTGGACGGGCAGGTCTCGCTGTCCTCGCTGGATTGGGTATCCATTTCAGCATACGATACAAAACGTCTAATTAACTCTTCCTTCAATGCGGGTCATCTCCTCTTCAGCTTCGTATGTCTATATTATCACGATCCGGCCCGGGTCTCATACTTTAGGCGAATGGTGTGGAGTGAAGGGGGATAGCTGGCTGGAGGGAGGCGAGGGAAAAGTTGGAGTGAGGAAGGCAGTAGGGAAGCGGGAGAGGGGGAAGGAGAGGGAATCCGGATTATGGCTGCTGCACCGTAGACTGGCTGGAGATAAGCTTGGCTGAGAGCAGGTAGCGGTCGGGCGCTGCGCCCACGTAAGAGAACGGGTAACAGGTAATCAAGGTGAGTATGGGGTCTCTGCTGGGCTTAATCGCTCCCCGTGTATCTCCATCAACAATCCGGCTGCCGGTCACTTCATAGGTGAAAGTTCCGTCCGCTGTCGCAAGCTCAAGTGTGTCTCCAGTCTCCAGCTCGCCGAGGCTGCGGAAGACGGTGTCACGGTGTCCGGCCAGCACGCTGTTCCCGGAGGCGCCCGGGGCGGCACTGCTTTCGTCATGTCCGGCACCCTGCTTAAGCTCCGCCCGTCCGGTTCCCTCCAGAATGGCGACCCGCTTCTTCAGCTTCGGAAAATAGATCTCCCCGATTACCTCTCCTGCTATATAAGCAGGTTGGTCACCCTTTGGTGCTTCCGCGCTGCTGATCATACCTTCAGGAAGCGGTGTTTCTTCTTCGGAAGTTACGGGAAGCTGGGCTTCCTCCCTCTTTTTGTCCCAGATTCTCAGGGCTTCTCGGGCTTCGGCGGGCGCTTTGAGGATCTGGAAGGCGGAATACACCATAACGCACAAGGAGAGCAGGAAGATAAGCTTGACGGCTAAAGTGAACCCGCTGCGCATCTTCATGCTCTCTCTCCTCCTTACCTATACATAAAGTTACTTCTTCTGGCCCAGCCTGCGGAGTACAAGCACACTGATCATGGCGACAACCAGGCTGGCCGCAATCAGATTGTACCAAGGGCTGGCTGTGTCCGGCAGTCTGCCGTCTTCCTCCGGTCCGCCCAGCGGAAGCGTGTCGTCTGTGAGGTTGACCTCTTTCCCTGGTGAAGGGGCTGGTGTGCTGCCAAGTGCAGCGGCTCCGGAATCCGGGGTTGCGGACGGATGGTTGCCGCCGTCCTCTTCCCCTCCGCCTAGCGGAACAGGATCTTCACTTACAGTTATTCCACCCGCAGGCGGTGTTGCCGTCGCTGCTGGTGATGGCGATGGTGTAACGCCAGGAGAGACTGTGCCTGCTGTTGAATCCGTAGGGGCACTTGTTGCTGCTGGCGTACTTCCGGGACTGACCGTGGTGTCCGGTGTTGACCCGGGTAAAGGTGTAGCTGAAGCCGCTGGCTCAGCCGTCGGTTGCGGTGAGGAGGTTGGCGCGGTTGTAGGCGCAGGCTCCGCTGTAGCTGTAAATTCAAAGGCGACACTTACCGTCTTCTCCTGGAACTCGTTGCCTGCCTCCGGCGGGAACAACACCTTCATTTCGATAGCTTCCTCTTCCCCTCCGGCAAGCGAGCCGATGGTCACCACACCCGGGGCCTCGCTCATGACCCCTGAATAGAGGATTACTCCCTCTTTTTGCAGAGTCATTTGCAGGATATTGTACAGATCTGCGTCCCCGGAGCGGAATTGGAAGGCAACCGCATAATCGAACGGATCATTTCCGTCATTGATAATCTTATAATCCGAAGCCATCGTATCTCCCGGCTGCATGTTGTTCATGGTTGCCGTGCTGGTCGTATGCGAGTTGACGGTGAGCTTGATCGTATCCTCAGCGCTGACCCCTCCGGCATGCCAGATCACACCTGCAAGAACAGCCAAAATATATGCGCCGATTATGGTTGTGTGTCTCTTCTTCACTCTCCCCGCCCCTTTCGTTGCAGACCTCCGGCAGCCCCCAGCCATAATCCGCCCAGGTTCGCGCTTCTGAATCGTAGTTTGTCGAATAAAGTAGTTTTTTAAAGAACTACTACATATCAAAGCGATAGTATAAATCAGAACGAGTATGAAAGGGTGGATGAGCCTGAACGTGCGATGAACAAGCCAGAATGGTAAGAATACGCTATTGTTCGTTATAACGAATATTAGTTACAGTATAATCGAAATTAAGCATAAAGAAAAACAGGAAAAGATACTTTAAGTGAATGAATTCGGCCGTTTATTATGAGTAAACGGAATTTATTTAATGTTCACTGCGGTTAACTCATTAATTCTCTGTTTTTTATTAATTTTGTGTTTTATAAAGAACGATGTGGGTGGGGAGGCTCGGCTCAATAATTTCTGCACCGAACACATTTGTCTTTTGCAAAATTGACTTTATATATTTCACTGAGCAGCTAAGATTTTCTTCATTCTTAATCTGGTTTTTTAATAATCACTTGCTCCAATGCTAAAATAGCCCACTTAGCTACCCAATGGAGTACTCCACAGGTAGTTAAATGGGCTAAATATATAGACTGGCCAGTAATCAAATTAGTAAACCGAAGCAAATCCCCTTCAATTACATCTTTTCCAAAGGGGGGGCTTTAGTTCTTTAGGGGCGTTTGGCTTAGCGTAACGGACTGAGGTGCTCTTATCCGGGAAGAAAGTCGTTACTTGGGAGATTAACGGACTGCAAGGACCTTATCCCCTGCAACTCAACTCCAAACGTCCCGCAGAACGACGATAAGGTCGCCTGAGTCCGTTACGCTGCAAAAGGTGGCTTTCTCGTGGGAATAAGGTCTCTTCGGTCCGTTAGATTTTTTGGGATGATAGGATTTTATTACACGAACCGCCGAGTTTCACAAGCTTATCCACCCTTTTAAATCTGACACCGTACTACAGCTTGTTACTTCTTCAACAGGTCGGCCACAAGCTCATACGAATGTAAGCGGGCAGAGTGATCATAGATCTGTGAAGCGATAATCCACTCATCGGCATCCGTCTCTTCGAGAATCTGCAGCAGCCGTTCTTCGATCAGGGCCTGGTCGCCCGCAATGGAGTATTGCTGTTTGCTCATAAGCAGTGCCTTCTCCTGGGAGGTCCAGATTCCGTCCAGACTGTCTACAGGCGGCTGGAGCTTGCCGGTGCGGCCACGGATAATGTTCAGGAATTGCTGCTGCTGGGAAGTGGCAAGTCTGCGCGCTTCCTCTACCGTATCCGCCGCCGTAATTCCCAAGCCCACCATAACATAAGGCTCGCCCAGTACAGCTGAAGGCTTGAAGCTGGTACGGTACAGATGCAGGGCCGGCAGCAGATAATCCGGTGCAAAGTGGCTGGCAAAAGCAAAAGGCAGACCCAGCTGGCCCGCAAGCTGGGCACTGAAGCCGCTGGAGCCAAGCAGCCAAATCGGGATGTTCAGTCCTTCGCCGGGCACGGCGCGGACACCGGCCGGGCGGGAGCCTGATCCTTCAGGGTCGAAATAAGCCCGCAGCTCACTTAGCTGCTCGGGGAATTCACTGCCATCGCTGCCGAGGCTGCGGCGCAGTGCTCTGGCGGCTGCCTGGTCGGAGCCGGGGGCTCTGCCCAGACCCAGATCAATCCGTCCCGGATACAGGGACTCCAGCGTGCCGAATTGCTCGGCAATCACCAGTGGTGCATGGTTGGAGAGCATGATGCCGCCTGAACCCACGCGGATGGAGCTGGTTCCGGCCGCCACATGTCCGATAACAACGGAGGTAGCGGAGCTGGCAATGCCGGTCATATTATGATGCTCTGCCAGCCAGTAACGGTTATACCCCCATTTCTCAGCATGACGGGCCAAGTCAAGGGTGTTATGAAAAGAATCCGCCGCCGTTCCGCCCTCCCGGATAGGGGCCAAATCCAGTACGGAGAATGGTATGTCGTGCAATTGCTTCACATGAATCCCTCCTATAGTAGATGCCTACAGCATCAGTAGCATTATTTGCAGCCATGAATCAAGATACCCGCCAATTATAACATGAAATAATATAATTTACACACTTTAAGTAAGCAGCATGACGGGGAGAAGCGATCTGGAGGGAGGAAAGTGCAGTTGCTTCTGGAATGAATTTGGACTGCTACAACCATGCAGCATGCGCTCCTTAGACAATAATGTAAGCGCATAACAATTTGCTTGCCAATTTAAGGGAGCCTTGCTATAATCGCTTTGAAAAGCTTTTCTAACTTAAGCGGCTAGGCCAATCCTGATAAGGAGGGCACACGTTTCGGGCTAAACGAATAAGAAGGAAGTCAGACTATGAAGCCAACAATCAGAGATGTCGCCAAGATGGCCGGAGTATCCATCAGCACCGTGTCCCGTGTAATGAATGCGCCGGATACGGTAGTGGAGAGCAAGCGCGTCCGGGTCATTGAAGCGATAGAAGCGCTCAAGTATCAGCCTAATGCATTCGCACGGGGGCTAATTTACAGGAAGTCATTCACCCTCGGGCTGCTCATTCCCGATATTGAGAACCTGTATTTCGCAGGCGTGATCCGGGGAATGCAGGATGCCTGCATTAAGCTCGGTTACAGTCTGATGATCTGCAATACAGACCGTGACAAGGAGCGGACACTGTCCTATATGGATACTTTTCATGAGAAGCAGGTGGATGGCGTTGTGTTCGCCAGTGATATTCTGCACCCTGAGTATTATGAGAAGCTGGTGGACTGCAGAATTCCCTTTGTGCTGGTCTCCTCCCATTCCGATGAGTACGAGGTAGCGTCGGTCGAGGTGGATGATGAGAAGGCGGCGTATGATGCTGTGAAATTCCTGATTGAGCTGGGGCACCGGGAGATCGGGATGATCGGCTTCAATCATGATAATTCGGTGTCCGGGCCACCGCGAATGGCGGGGTTCGTGAGAGCCTTGGGCGAATCGGGGCTGGAGCGTAATATCCCGAAAATCAAGTACGCCAACCACCGCTTTGAGCAGGCTTATCAGGCAACGCACGAGCTGTTCACTGAATATCCGGAGCTAACCGCAGTATTCTGTGTAGCGGATGAGTTCGCTATGGGAACCATCTCTTACTTGAAGGACCGCAATATTCTGGTTCCCGGTCAGGTGTCGGTCATCGGCTTCGATAATCTGCGGATGTCGGGGATGTTCATTCCGAAGCTGACAACAATTGCACAGCCTATCTATCAGCTGGGATACCGGGCGGCCGAGAAGCTGCATGAATTGTTGACCACGGGCAAGGTGGCTGTCATGAAAGAGAAGATGGAACATAAGCTAATCGTAAGAGAATCCTCGCGTGAGAAGTGAAAGGTAGTTCCGGCGGGCTGAAGCGCGGCTGCCCGGGATAGGGCAGCACGGTTTCTTCGCGGTATTCTGAAAAGCTTTTCAGAGCGGAGGGTTACAGAAATACGAGCGAATCGTTTCGGGAACCGGTTCAGGAACTGTTTCAGGAAACCCACCTGCAGCAGAAGGTACTAACGCACTATTGGAAGCGCATACATTATAGTGGAATATGGAGAATGTACGTTTGAGTTGGCGGTGTTAATGGGTGCGGGTGCCTGGTGTCCGTGAATTTCGATAAGGGGGTGAGTTGCTGCGCTGCCGGAAGGGGTTCCGGTAATGAAGCTGGATTGATGCAGTCTCTAAAAACAATTAAAGGGGATGTATAAAACAATGAAGAAAGCTCCAGCACGTAAACTGTCACTTGCGATGGTGCTGTGTCTATCCTTCACCATGATGCTCAGCGGCTGCGGCGGCAATAACAACGCTGCACCAACGCAGGCCCCGGCGGCTACAGAAGCGCCAAAAGCACCGTCGGCAGATAACAACGCAGCATCAACAGACAGCCCAGATCCCGCTGCATCAGGCAGCCCGTTGGACTTGGCGATGAAGGGTGAATATAAAGGCACGAAGGTCACGATGTTCGGACCGTTTGTTGATGCGGACCAGGTGAAGTTTGAGAGCAGCATTAAGGAATTCGAAGAGAAAACCGGCATTGATATTCAATATGAAGGCTCCAAGGAATTCGAAGCCACGATTAATATCCGGGTTGATGGCGGCAATGCGCCGGATATCGCGGACTTCCCGCAGCCGGGCCTTCTGGCCTCTATTGCCAAGACCGGCAAGGTTATCGATCTGACCGGGGTGCTGGATCAGGCGAAGCTGACGGCCAATTACAATAAGAGCTGGTTGGATATGTCCACCATGGACGGCAAGGATGGCAAGATTATGGCCGGGATCTGGAACCGCAGTAATGTGAAGAGCCTGGTCTGGTATCCGAAGAAGCAATTTGATGAAGCGGGATATACGGTTCCGCAGACTTGGGATGAGATGATGGCTCTGACGGAGCAAATCGCCAAAGACGGTGATCCGGCCTGGGCAATCGGTATCGAGAGCGGCGCGGCAACCGGCTGGGCGGCAACCGATTGGGTGGAGAACATCATGCTGCGGACCACGACGCCTGAGAATTACGACAAGTGGGTAAGCGGGGAGCTGCCGTTCACTTCGCCGGAAGTGAAGAACGCGGTGGAAGTGATGTCCAAGATCTGGCTGAATAAGGATTATGTCTACGGCGGTGCTAAATCCATTGTCACTACTGCCTTCGGCGATGCTCCGAAGCCGATGTTCGAGAATCCTCCCAAAGCCTGGTTCAACCTGATGGGGAACTTTATTACCAGCTTCTTCCCGGAAACGGCCAAGGTGGATACAGACTATGACTGGTTCTATCTCCCGCCGATTGATGAGCAGTACGGCAAGCCGGTCCTGGTGGCAGGCGACATCTACGCTATGTTCAATGACCGCCCGGAGGTACGCGCGGTAATGGAATTCTTCACCACTGGCGAATCGATCAAAAGCTGGGTGCAATCAGGCGGTGTCATTGCCCCTATGAATGATGCTTCCCTGGACTGGTACCAGTCCGAATCCGACCGCAGGATGGCGAAGCTGGTACAGGATGCCTCGACCCTGCGCTTCGATGGCTCGGACCTGATGCCGGGCAAGGTGGGTGCAGGTACCTTCTGGAAAGGCATGACTGACTATGTGAGCGGAACTGCTACGCTGGATCAGGCTCTGGAGCAGATTCAGTCAGGCTGGAAGAACTAAGGACCAGGCAGCATGGGAATTAGACGCCAAGAGGTTGAAGGGGCGGTCCTGAGCAATCAGGCCTGCCCCTCAACTGGTGTTAACGGTTGTTTATGAAGAGGGCTCTGCTCTAACAGAGCCTATAGGAGGAACCGATATGGATGCACAAATAAGACCGGAGCCGGGTGCCGCCGGGGCGCAGGCCAGTCAGAGAATCAGCGGCAGGGCAGTGCTGCTGTCGCTGGGCGTCTTGCTTGCGAATATTGTGGTCAACGGGCTGATTTTCCTGTTTTTCCGCGATTCAACGCTTCAACCGCTGCTGACTGCGGTGCTCGCCGTGTTGTGGGGCGTGCTGGGCGTATATCTGATCTACTACACCTTGACCTGGGCAGTGGAGCAGTACCCGGACTATGTCCGCAGGAAGGTGCTGCCTTATGTTTTTGTCGGACCGGCGGTCCTTATTCTCGGGTGGCTGCTGATTCTGCCTGCCCTGCGGACGCTGTACTTAAGCTTCTTCAACGCGTCCTCAGAGAAGTTCGTCGGACTCAGCAATTACGCCGCGATCTTCAGCGACCGTCTGATGGCCACGGCTCTGCGCAACAACCTGCTCTGGGTGTTCGTGGGCACGCTGGCCTGTGTCTGCTTCGGGCTGCTGATTGCCATTCTTGCCGACCGTAGCAGCTATGAGCGGATCGCCAAATCTATTATTTTCATGCCGATGGCTATTTCCTTTGTTGCCGCCGGGGTCATCTGGAAGTTCGTCTATTATTACCAGCCGGGCGATGAGCAGATTGGACTCTTGAATGCGATTGTCACCTATTTCGGCGGTGAACCGCAGGCTTGGACGAGTATGCTGCAGCCGTGGAACAACTTCTTCCTTATTATCATTCTGATCTGGATGCAGACGGGGTTTGCGATGGTTATTTTCTCAGCGGCCATCAAAGGAGTGCCCGAGGATATTCTGGAGGCTGCACGGGTGGACGGCGCGGGTGAGGTGAAGATCTTTTTTGGCATCATGATTCCTTACATCTCCACCACGATTCTGACGGTGACCACTACCATTATTGTCTTTACGCTGAAAATATTTGACGTTGTCATGGTGATGACAGGAGGTCAATACGATACAGAAGTTGTAGCGACGCAGTTCTACCGGCAGTTCTTCATGTACCGTAACTTCGGCTACGGCTCTACACTGGCTATCGTGCTCCTGATCGCGGTATTGCCTGTTATCCTTATTAATCTGCGGCAGTTCCGCAAGCAGGGGGGATTCTAATGGTAGGAACCAAGAAAAGAAAGGGCAGCAAAACGGCCGTCAATCTGATTCTGGGCCTCATCTGCTTCCTCTGGATTCTGCCGACCTTCGGCCTCTTCGCCTCCTCCTTCCGTCCCGCAGCGGATATTTTGCAGACGGGCTGGTGGAAGGTGTTCCCCCATCAGGAATGGAAGGCGGGCGAGACGGTGCAGCTCTCCAAGGAAGTGGATCTGCGGGAGCCGATTGAGGTGAACGGCAAGACCTATACGGATGAACAGCTCAAGGCAGGGGTGAAGGCGGATGGCAGCCGCCTGATGTGGGAGAACCGCAGGGCACGCACGGTGAATATGCAGGAGCAGGGCTGGCAGGCGGTGCCGGACCTTACGCTCGACAACTACAAGAATGTGCTGTCCGGCAAGGAGTACACACTCAAGGAAGCAGACGGCAGTGAAACGGTGCAGAAGGGGAGCGGATTATCCCAGGCGTTCTGGAATACACTGACGATTGCTGTTCCGGCGACGGTGATTCCGGTGCTGATCGCCTCTTTTGCCGCATATGCCTTCGCCTGGCTAAGGTTTCCGGGACGGAAGACGCTGTTCGTCATTATTATTGCGATGCTGGTCATTCCGATTCAGGTTGCGCTAATTCCGGTACTTAAGGATTACACGGCGCTTGGGCTGAACGGCAGTTATCTTGGAATCTGGCTGGCACATACGGCCTTCGGACTGCCGCTGGTTACGTACTTTATGTACAACTTCATCAGCCAGCTGCCGAAGGATCTGTTTGAATCGGCCTTTATTGACGGCGCCAGCCACTTTACTATTTTCAGCAGACTGATTCTGCCGCTCTCCGTACCTGCGCTCGCTTCCATCGGGATCTTCCAGTTCCTCTGGGTATGGAATGATTATCTGGTGTCGCTGATCTTCATCGGCAACCAGCCGTCGGTGCAGGTCATGTCGATGAAGATCGCCGATCTGGTCGGCTCCCGCGGCAATGACTGGCATCTGCTGACCTCGGCCGCCTTTATCTCGATGCTGATGCCGCTGGCGATCTTCTTCCTGCTGCAAAAGTATTTCGTCCGGGGTCTGATGGGCGGCTCAGTCAAGGGCTGACCTGCGCTGGGACAAGAGAAGTCGGCAATCGGGAGGAGAATACGAAGATGAGACCGGAGACAAGAACGGAGATAAGTACGGAGATAAGTACGGAGATAAGTACGGAGATAAGTACGGAGATACGCGCGGAGATGAAAATAAAGATGAAGTCCTGTGAGCATCCTCCCGCCTTATATCCTTACAGGGAGTGGAGTATTGAAGAGGAACACTACGAGGATGAATACAATCAGCGGAGCGAGAGTGTCTTCGCACTAGGCAACGGATATATCGGCATGCGCGGGAATTTCGAGGAAGGTTATCACGGCAAGGCGGGGACTTCGGTAGCCGGAAATTATCTGAACGGCTTCTTTGATTCTGAGCCGGTTGTCTATCCTGAGGGGGCCTTCGGTTACCCCTCCCGCAATCAGGCTATGCTGAATGTGAGCGATGCCCGTATCATCCGTCTCAGCATCGAAGGCCATGAATTCCGGCTGGATCAGGGGAAGCTGCACCGGTATAAGCGACGGCTGGATATGCGGAGCGGCATGCTGCACCGGGAGCTGGAATGGGAATCTCCAGCCGGGCAGCGGGTGCTGCTGGTGATCCGCCGGATGGTTGCCTTGGCGCACAAGCATCTGGCGGCTATCGAATATGCCGTGACGGCGCTGAACTTCTCCGGGACACTGAAGTTCGATTCGGCGGTAGATGGCGAGATCCGGCGGCCGGAGGCAACGGATGATCCCAGGCTGGGAGCGGGCAGTGCGTTACCCAGCCTGCTGCTTGAGGATACCGGTTATGACGAAGCGTCCGGGGACTTGTGGATGAAGCAGCGGACGCGGCATACACGCTTCGCGCTGCTGACTGCTGTCAGCCATGCGCTGCAGGCGAAGTCCGGGCGCAAGATGAGTCACCAGCTGATCGGACAGCGCATCTCCGTCTGTTATGCCGCTGCTGTCCGCAGCGGGGAGACGGTGACGCTTACCAAATATATTACGTATCACACCTCCAGAGATTACGGGGAGGAGGAGCTGCCCGGACGGAGTGCTGAAGCCTTGGCACTAGCCAAGGAGCTGGGCTTCGCCGGTCTGGCTGAGGAGCAGCAGGCTTATCTGGACGGATTCTGGGCACATGCTGATGTGGAGATTAGCGGTGATCCTGCCCTCCAGCAGGGCATCCGCTTCAATGCTTATCAGCTGCTGCAATCCGTGGGCCGGGACGGAGCAACGAATATCGGAGCCAAGGGCTTAACCGGCGAAGGCTATGAGGGGCATTATTTCTGGGACACGGAGATGTACATGCTGCCGTTCTTCACCTTCACGCAGCCGGAGATCGCCCGCGCGTTGCTGGACTTCCGGTATGCAACGCTCGGCAAGGCCAGGGAGCGGGCGGCGGTCATGTCACAGAAAGGGGCGCTGTACCCCTGGCGGACGATTGACGGCGAGGAGAACTCCGCCTACTTCCCCGCAGGTACTGCCCAGGCGCATATCAACGCCGACATTGCCTACGGCCTGAAGCAATATGTTCAGGCCACCGGTGATATGGATTTTCTGGTTAGCCGGGGGGCAGAGATACTGTTCGAGACCTCAAGGTTCTGGGCCGATCTGGGCCACTACAACCCTGCTCGTGGAGGGACCTTCTGCATCGATGCAGTAACAGGCCCGGATGAATATACAGCAATTGTGAATAACAATGCTTACACCAATCTCATGGTGCAGGATCAGCTCCAGTATGCCTATGAGACAGCACTATTGCTTCAACGGGACTATCCGGCGGATTACGAACGGCTGCGGCAGGCGATCGGGTTGACTCCTGAAGAGCCAGAGGGCTGGAGGGATGCCGCCGCAGCGATGTTCATTCCTTTTGACGAACCGCTCGGCATCTATGCCCAGGATGACACGTTCCTGAGTAAGCAAAAATGGGATTTCGAGCATACACCTGCGGACCGGTATCCGCTGCTGCTCCATTATCATCCGCTGGTCATCTACCGGCATCAGGTGCTGAAGCAGGCCGATCTGGTCATGGCGCTGTTCCTGCTCGGGGACAAGTTCAGCCTGGCGGATAAACTTCGCAACTATCATTATTATGAGCCGTTAACGACGCATGACTCCTCGCTGTCTCCTTGTATCCACAGTATTATGTCTGCGGAGATCGGCGATCTGGACGGGGCATACCGTTATTTCGGCCGCACGGTGCGGATGGACCTGGATGATATCAACCACAATGCCAAGGACGGGCTGCATATGGCAGCGATGGCCGGGTCCTGGATGTCGATTGTGAACGGCTTTGGCGGCATGCGGCTGGCTCAAGGGGAGCTGAGTTTTACCCCTGTCCTGCCGGAGCAGTGGGAGAGCTACCGCTTCAAGGTTACAGTAGGCGGTCAGCTGCTGGATATATTCGTTGAACGGGAGGCGGCAGTGTATACGCTGCTGGAGGGGACAACGCTTGAGATCAGGCATAGGGGGCAGCCGCTGCGGCTGCTTCCGCAGAAGCCGGTGAGGATTTCGCTGGCGCAGCGGCTGGAGGCTGTAATCTTCGATCTTGACGGTGTGATTACAGATTCTGCCGAGGCTCATTATCTGGCCTGGCAGGCTCTCGCAGATGAGCTGGGCGTACCCTTCGGCCGGGAGAAGAATGAACGGCTGAAGGGCGTCAGCCGGATGGAATCGCTGGAGATTATGCTGGAGGGCAGCGGCCTTGCGAACCTGCCTGAAGCCGGGAAGCTCCGGCTGGCGGAGAAGAAGAACGATCATTACCGGCAGATGATCGGCCGGATCACCCCGGCGGACCTCCTGCCGGGTATCCGGGAGCTGCTCGATTCCCTGCGCGGGCGGGGAATCGCTGTGGGGCTGGCCTCGGCCAGCCTGAATGCGCCGCTGATTCTGGAGCGCCTCGGCGCAGCCCGGTGGTTCCAGGCGGTTGCCGACCCGGCTGTACTCCGGAAGGGCAAGCCCGATCCGGAGATCTTCCTGCAGGCGGCAGAGCGGCTGGGTGTTCCGCCGGGCAACTGCATCGGCGTGGAGGATGCAGCCGCAGGCGTGGCCGCGATCCGGGCGGCGGGCATGAAGGCTGTGGGCATCGGGGCGGCCGGGCAGCTTGGCACGGCCGACCTGGTGCTGCCTTCTACGGCGGAGCTGGATGCCGGGAAGCTGCTTGAGCTGTTCGCGCGTTAGCCGCTGGCGGTAGGCGGTATCGGACAGCGGAATTGCTGTCCGTATAGTAAGGGAGCAGGCGTGTGGCCGATGTATGCGGAAAACCGAATACAATGTGTTGCGAGAAGGCGTGCGGGCCCAGTGTATGCGAAAAGCCGAACACATTATGCTAGTGCGAGGGCTAGTGAGCTGAATATATGCGAAAAAGCGAACACAATTTGTTGTGCGAGGGCTAGTGGACCAAATGTATGCGGAAAACCGAATACAATGTGCTGGCGAGAAATAGAACGTTATTTACTCAAGAGCCGATTTTGTTCATATTACACACCATTATTATGAGATTAAACAAGCCTCTGCAGCTATGCAGAGGCTTCCTTCGGTGTACGCCCAGCATGGGCGTCATCTCTAGGGTAAGAAGCAGAGAGCCGGAGTACTATACTTGTTCAACTATCATTCGACGTTAATTCAACTCTTTCCGAAATATTTTTACTTATTTCTTCAGGATTTTTAATGCCAATGATCAACTTTGATATTTTGAACTTACCAACTTTAAAGCTATCCAAATCGAAATGAAGAGTTTCTAGCTCATTCTCAAAAAAGTGCAGTTGAAAACCACCTTTTGATCTGAATAACCCATTTCTCTTTTCTCCTAATAAAGCACCATATAGTTTAAAAGCATTTGGTATCGGTCTGCCTGTTGTTATTCCCTTGATTGAAGAGTATGGAATTTGCAACCCTTTATCTAATTTTAAAAAGGGTGAGTTTCCAAGGTCGATATTTACGTGGGTTTCCATTAGTTGAATTTTACGTTCCATATTTTGATTCCCCCATTCCATTTATTTTACAAAATATAATTACATATAATACCACAAAACCCTCTTTTCATAAAAAAGTCTAAGCTCTTCCCGTTAGCTTAACGCATGCCGCCTACTACTCCCTTCAGGGGAATATATTTGATGCTGCTAATACACTTTTGAATTATTTGGAAAACTTGGTTAAACTAAAAGATGATACGGGTTTGTGCCAATAGGACACAGAGTAGACCACTAACACAATTGAGATTAAACAAGCCTCTGCAGCTATGCAGAGGCTTGTTCTGCTACACTCATATATGCAGCGATGTATGGAGTTTTGTTCGAGGCCAACTTTCGGCAATAGATGTATTCTGTACAATTAAAAACCGTAAAAAGGCAGAATTTCTTCTTCTAAGTGTAGTCTGTACAACTAAATTTGCCCAAAAGGGCGGGAACCGGGTACGGCTGGCATTTTAGTTGTACGAAAGAGACAATTTCATAATTCAAAACCCTTGCTATACCTGGTTTTTTTGAGCATAGAAAAAGGAGTACCTCCCCAAATTCTCGAAGTTATAGGTGACGAAACCAACACCCGAGAAGAAAAGAGGTAATCCCTATCTATTCTATTCGACAAGAAGAACTGTTTTCCTTTGAGGAATTGCTCCAGATGGCTCCGGAAGATAAATATAGCCAAATCTTTGAACACTTACATTTAGCTCCAGTTCTGTTCGCACTGCGGAAAAAGAGCCACCGTGGACGGCCTGAAAAACTAAACGTACCTGCCATGATCTACTCGCTGCTGATTGCCAAAATGGAGAACATCGAGTTTGTCTCTGCCTTGGTCCGGCGATTGAATCATAGCCACGAATTTCGAGTCCAGTGCCGGTTTACGGGCTCGGACAATATTCCCAGTCAGGCCTCCTATTCTCGTTTGATTCACGCCCTAGCGCAAACGGGAATGCTGGAACAACTTCAGGATCGCCTAGTCACCTCTGCCCTAGAAGAAGGTTTTGTGAGCGGCACCCATCTGGCTGTGGATTCCTCGATGGTTGAGGCATGGGATTGCCAATTTAGCGAATCAGCCTCCAAGCGTCGTGCGGCTCGCCGGGAGCAAAAGAAAGGCGAAGCTCCGGGGGCCGAACAACTTCAGCTCGAACATCAAGAGCCTGAGCCGAAGGCGGTGAACGCGCCGCTGAAGAAACCCAGGTACAGCAAGCCAGGTCGTCCATCCCAGGCCGAAAAGGAACGTCGGCGCGAGGAAATGGAAGCCTATGAACAAAGTCTCGGACCGTTCCAGAAAACCATTGAAGCGATGTTGCCGTACACGTACGATGAACTGCTGACCGAGTTGCCCCGGCATGCTGCGCGTTGTGATAAGAAAAATACGAAGGGCCGAATGACCAGCTATTACGGGTTCAAGGCGAATCTGCTAGTCGACACGGACAGCCAGTATATCCTCAGTGGGCTCTTTAGTTCGGCCAATCCGAATGACCAGCGTATGGCGGTCGTCCTTCTCAAAGGCCTGCTCCTAAAGTTTCCGATGCTAAAGGTCAAGCATATCTTGGGCGACAAAGGCTACGACTGCGCGGCAATCTACCAGTTGATTCATACGCTCGGCGCCTATCCTGCGATTTCCCTGATTCACCATAAAGACCCGCCTGCAGGAATGAATCTGGATTACACGCCGGTGTGCGCTCAAGGACATACGTACCGTTACGACAGTTTTGATGCCAAGTATGAGACCCTGAAGTACACCCGGCCTAGCGAATGCAAAGGCTGTGAGCTTTCCGGTTCCGATTGCCAAAAAGTGTTTAAAATTCGCATGCAAACGGATTTGCGGTTGCACACTTATCCCGCCAGAGGTAGCGAAAGTTTTACCACCCTGTACAACAAGCGGACGGCCGTGGAGCGTGTGTTTGCCTATCTCAAAGAGTATTTCGGGATGAAACGCACACGTCACCGGGGTGTCCGGGCAAGTGTCGATTTCCAGCTCAGTACGCTCGCGTACAATTTGAGTAAGTTTGCATTAGACAAATTGAATCAGCAGTTGAGAGACTCCCAGCAAGTGGCCTGATTTTTTTAAAAAATATGACCTTAGATTTTGGACCAATCTTGCTTTTCAGTAAACTGAATTATGAAATTGACTCCGAAATACAGTTAAACGGGTTTTCGGCGTTAAATCAGACGATATAGTTGTACGGAATACAGTTAAGTACACTACCACTTGCATCTTAATCGGGTGCGACGAGCAAACCCTCAGTCTCCACCTACTTTAAGAGGTAGCCCTCCTCAAGTAGTAGCGCTCGCAGGTATCAGTTCCCTCAAGTATCAGCATCCTCAAGTAGTAGCGCTCGCAGGTATCAGCTCCACTCAAGTTGTTTCTCCCTCCTCCAGCTCCACAGGCAGAATGTGCGCAGCGGCCACGCTGTGGCCCTGCACCTGCTGCAGGATCAGGTCCACGGCCAGCTGGCCTATCGCTTCCATCGGCTGGCGGATGGTGGTGATCGGCAGGTCGAGCAGGCTGCGGAGCGCGATGCCGTCGTAGCCGACGATCTTCACATCCTCCGGGACACGCCGTCCTCTGGTGCGGCAGGCCTTCAGGGCATAGGCGGCGATGATATCACTGCCTGCAAAAATCCCATCCACCTCAGGATGCTCCGCGAAGAGCTGCCCGAGCAGCTGCTCGTAGGCTTCGAAGTCGAAGCTGTTGTTGTCGGTATGAAGGGTGACATACTCCATGCTGTGCTGCTTCGCCATATCCTCGAAGGCCACGCAGCGCAGATGGGATAAGATATTCAGCTTGGGATGCCCGCCGATATGGGCGAGGTGCCGGCAGCCTTTTTGGATCAGAAGAGTGGTAGCCAGCTTGCCTCCCTCATAATTATCCGAGCAGACATAAGGGATATCCGGTGAGATCTGCCGGTCAAACGTCACCAGCGGCAGATTCATCTGCCGGTAGGCTTCCACCTCCAGCGTATGGCTGCCCATAATAATGCCGTCTACCCGGCTTGCGCGCAGCATGTGGATGTATTCCTGTTCCTTCTGCTTGTCCTGCCACGAATTGCAGAGCAGCAGCTTATAGCCCTCCCGGTAGGCATGTTCTTCAATATGACTGGTCAATTCGCCGAAAAAAGGCAAAGACACATGCGGAATAATCAGTCCGATGATGTTGGATTTCGAGCGGCTAAGGGAGCGGGCCAGTTCGTTCGGCCGGTAATTCAGCTCCTCCATCGCCTGGTGCACCTTGTGCTTCAATTCCTCGCTTAAGTAACCCCTGTTGTTCAGTACCCGGGATACGGTGGTTGCCGATACGCCAGCCTTCAGCGCAACGTCTTTGATGGTCGGCATGGCCAGGCCTCCTGTCTGAGCAGTCAACTGCAGATTCATTCTAACGTGAGCGGTCGGCTCTGTCCAATATGGACGGCTGCTGTCGCTTTTTGTTGTTTCTAAAAACATCTTTTCCCCCTATAATTGTATCAAAGCAGTCCCCGTAATGAAGCCCCATGTATACATTATCCTTCTACTTGTCAGATTCCGATTATGAGATAGATGAACGGGAGTGTGCGAATGAGTGTAGATCATATTCATCTCAGGTTGTTAAGAAACTTGCTTGTGCCTCTGCTGATCTTCCTGTGTACAACAGGCCCGGCAGGAGCTGCATTCGCCGCAGCCGGGGAGCTTCCCGCCCGGAACGTGCTGGTGCTGCATTCTTATCAGAAGGGCTTCGCCTGGACCGATGACCAAAGTGCCGGAATAGAGGAACGTCTCAAGGGCACGGCAAATCCTCCCGTCATCTACACTGAATATATGGACTGGAAAAGGTACCCCACGCAGGGGAACCTCGAACATTTCTACGAAACCATCCGCTTCAAGTATCAGAACATCCATATTAATACGATCATTACAACGGACGATGCGGCGCTTAGCTTCGCGATGAAGTACCGCCATGAGCTTCTGAACGATGCTCCGATTATTTTCAGCGGGGTCAACGAGCTGGGGGTGGACAGCCTCGCGGATAGGCGCAACATGACAGGCGTTATTGAGAAAATTGATGCTGCGCCTACCCTCCGCATGGCCATGGACCTTAACCCTTCTCTGAAAAAGGTGTATGTCGTCTTCGATAATTCGGAGAGCGGGCTGTCGACCGGCCGGATGGTGATGGATCAGATCAGCTCCTTGAATCCGGGGCTGGAACTGTTCCCCATGAACCGCATGTCCATGGAACAGATCAAAGCTACCGCATCGGCATTGTCCCCGGACAGCATTGTGCTGATGACTACATATTATAGTGACTCAACCGGAAGAATTGTGGAGTTCGACAGGTTCGCAAGCGAGCTGGGCAAGAGCAGCAGTGTTCCGGTGTATCATATCTATGATTTTGGATTGAACCATGGCGCCTTCGGCGGGAGCCTGATCAGCGGCAGAATGCAGGGGCAGACGGCGGCAGATCTGGCGCTGCGTATCCTGAAGGGGGAGCGTGCCGGGGATATCCCGGTGGTGACCGACAGCAATGTACGCAAGGTATTTGATTACAATGAGCTGCAGCGCTTCCAGATATCACCGGATAAGCTGCCGAAGGGCAGCGAAGTAATCAACAAACCGTTCTCCTTCTATCAGACCTACAAGGTGCTGGTGCTAAGCATCGTGGCTGCTTTTGCGGTGCTGGTAACCTTCATTATGGTGTTGTTATTCTATGTGCAGCTGGTCAGAAGGATTAGAAGCAACCTGGAAAAAAGCAATGAACGCTTCAGCCTGGCAACCTACGGCTCGGATGCGGTAATCTGGGACGTTGATATGTCTACGATGATATACTATTTCTCGGACAGCTGGTATGAGGTGCTCGGATATGCCCGGGATGAGCTGAATGAGAGCCGCGGCGGCTGGCGGGATATCCTCCATCCGGAGGATGCCGAGCAGGAGAACCGGCTGCGCATCCAGCACTTGGAGGGTCGTTCTTCTTACTACTACGCTGAATACCGGATGCGCAGCAAGGCAGGCGAATACAAGTGGTTTCAGGCGCGGGGCAAGGTGCTGCGTAATGCGGGCGGCGGATATATCCGGTTTGCCGGGTCGATGGTGGATGTGACGGACCGCAAGGGCTATGAGAGCAAGCTGCAAACGAGCTATCAGGAGCTGGAATCGACCTATGAGGAGCTGACTGCCCTGCAGGATGAGCTGCTGGAGCAGTATAACAAGGTGGTGGAGAATCAGGCGCTGCTGCAGACCAGTGAGGAGAAATACCGGCTGCTGGCTTATAATGACGTGCTTAGCGGTCTGCCGAACCGGCTGTCGTTATCCGAGGAGCTGCAGCGGTTCATTGAAGAGCACTCCGGCGGTCATGCGGCGCTGTTCTTCCTGGATATCGATAACTTCAAGTACATTAATGATTCCATGGGCCATACCTTCGGGGATGAGCTGCTGGTGCAGGTGGGTGAACGGCTGCTTAGCCGCGCTGACGGGCGCAGTAAGCATTTTCGCTTCGGCGGCGATGAGTTTGTGATTCTGTTCAAGGATGTGGCTGAGGCGGGTGAGGTAATCCGCTATGCGGATTCCCTGGTTCAGGGCTTCAAGGAGCCGTTCCAGCTTCATGCGAGTGTGGTGCATATCTCCGCGAGCATCGGAATTGCAGGGTACCCGGAGAACGGGAAGAATGCGGAGGAGCTCCTGAAGAATGCCGACATTGCCATGTACAAGGCCAAAGAAGCAGGCAAGGGCAGCTATATGATCTACGGGCATGAGATGCAGCAGTATTTTGACGAACGGATGATTATTGAGAATCACTTAAGAAGCGCGGTATCCAATAATGAGCTGTCGCTGCATTACCAGCCGCTGGTGGATACCGGCACAGGTGAGCTCTGGGGCTTCGAGGCGCTGATCCGCTGGAACAGCCCGGTGCTAGGCTTCGTCTCCCCCTTATCCTTCATCAAAATTGCCGAGGATTGCCGCCTGATCGTCCCCATAGGTGAGTGGGTGCTGCGCGCCGCCTGCCGGTTCACTAAGGATCTGCAGAATCAGGGCTATGAGGGCTATCATATCTCAGTCAATATCTCGGTCATCCAGCTGATGCTGGATGACTTCACAGACCTGGTGCTGGGCGTGCTGGAGGATACCGGGCTTGCGCCGGAGTATCTGGAGCTGGAGATTACGGAATCGATCTTCATGGAATCCTTCGAGGCGATCAGCTCCAAGCTGGAGGCACTCAAGGAGAGAGGCATTGGCATTGCGCTGGATGACTTCGGAACGGGCTATTCCTCACTCAGCTATCTGAAGCAGCTCCCGATTACTACCCTGAAGATCGACAAGTCCTTCATCGACAGCATCGATACCCCGAACAATATGTCGCTGGCCAGCTCCATCGTCACCATCGGCCATGAAATGGGACTGAACGTTACCGCTGAAGGGGTGGAGACCCCGGAGCAGCTTGCTTTTCTGGAGCGGACCCGCTGTGATAAGATTCAGGGCTACTATATCAGCAAGCCTATTCCTGAGAAAGAGGTCGCGGGCTGGGTGGCGGGGCGGATTGCGGGCTGAGGTGAACGGTTGCGGTTCCTATAGATTGCCTGCCGAAGAGGGCAGAGTCTGGATGTAATCATGCATCCGGCTCCGGTTCAGCAGGGTGATTTCATTGCCCTTGAATTCGATCCAGCCCTGATCGCGCAGGAATCCCAGCTCCCGCGACAAGGAAGGGCGGGCGGTATTCATATGCTCGGCCCATTCCTTCCGGCTGAAGGGGAGCTTCAAGGTATCGGATTCCTGCTGCTCTCCCTGCTCCAGCAGGAAGTCTACGATACGGCGGCGCAGCGGCCCGGCGGACAGGTTCTCAATCTTCCGGTTCACGAGCACCAGCCGCTCGGACAGATTCTCGATGAAGCGGGTGAGGATATCGGTGTCGGCCGCGAATAATCTCAGCAGCTCTTGCTTGCTGATGAACATTACCTTGCAGGGGCCTGTGGCTGTGACGGTGGCGGGCACGGTGTTATTCCTGCGGAATAATACGGCTTCGCCGATGGTCTGCCCCTCCTTCAGATGCGCGATGGTCACACTGCTGCCGGTGGGATGTGTCTTCTGCACCTCGATGCGGCCGGAGAGCAGAATCCCAAGCCGGTCCGCCGGATCGCCCTCTGCCAGAATAATCGCATTCTTATGGTAGGAGCTGACAGAGTAGGCCAGCGTATGCAGCAGCTGTTCGATCTCATCTGCGGATTTTCCGCGAAACAGCAGGCAGGCTTGCAGCGAAGCGGGCTCCGGTCTCATACTTTTCCTCCTGATGATTTGTGATTGGTAACATTCGTTACCGATTGATAGACGAAAGTCTACTACAATTATTGGTAACTGTAAAGGCGAGGCACAGAGCGGTTCCATTAATGATAAGGAGTGATTCAGGTAATGAGCGAAATGTTTTGTTTCCAGTGTCAGGAGGCAGCTAAGGGGACCGGTTGTACGATTCAGGGGGTATGCGGCAAGACCAGTGAGGTAGCGAATCTGCAGGATCTTCTGGTGTATACACTCAAGGGTATTGCCATCTTCGCGCGCAGCGGGCGTGAGCTGGGGATTACCGATCCGGTGACGGAGAAATTCATTATAGAGAGCTTGTTCGCTACGATTACCAATGCCAACTTCGTGCCGGAATACTTCACGGCGAAGATCCGGGAAGGACTGGCCCTGCGGGATCTGTGGCGCAGCAGAGTGGCTGATGCCGGAGTGATGGCCTATTTGTCGGAGCATGACGCGGCGAACTGGAGTGCGGTGACCGATGAGGAGCTGATGGACAAGGCGGTAACGGTGGGTGTGCTTGCTACAGAGCATGAGGATATCCGTTCCCTGCGCGAGCTGCTGACCTACGGTCTGAAGGGAATGGCTGCTTACATGGAGCATGCTGCGGTACTGGGCTTCTATGAAGCAGGAGCACATGCTTTTATGGAAAAAGGCTTGGCAGCTGCGCTGGATAACAATCTGAGCGGCGGTGAGCTGACGGCTCTGGTGCTGGAATGCGGCAAGTTCGGCGTGGATGTGATGGCGCTGCTGGACCGGGCCAACACCGCAGCCTACGGTAATCCGGAGATTACCAAAGTCAATATTGGAGTAGGCACGAACCCCGGTATTCTGATCAGCGGTCATGACCTCAAGGACATGGAAGCGCTGCTGAGGCAGACCGAGGGAACTGGGGTGGATGTATATACGCACAGTGAGATGCTGCCGGCCCACTACTATCCGGCCTTCAAGAAATATAGCCACTTCGTAGGCAACTACGGTAATGCATGGTGGAAGCAGAATGAGGAATTTGCCAGCTTCAACGGTCCGATTCTGATGACCACGAACTGCATCGTGCCGCCGAAGGACAGCTACAAAGACAGGTTGTACACGACAGGCAACACCGGTTATCCGGGAGTTCAGCATATCGCGGCAGGCACTGACGGTGAGAAGGATTTCTCAGCTCTGATCGAGCAGGCTAAGAGCTGCAGTGCTCCGGTAGAGATTGAGACCGGAGAGATTGTCGGCGGCTTCGCCCATGCGGCTGTAATGAATGTGGCGGATCAGGTGGTTGGAGCGGTAGAGAGCGGCGCTATCAAGCAATTCTTCGTCATGGCCGGCTGCGATGGACGGATGAAGAGCCGGAATTATTACACCGACTTCGCAGCAGAGCTGCCTAGTGACACGGTGATCCTGACCGCAGGCTGTGCCAAATACAAATATAACAAGCTGGCGCTTGGTGATATCGGCGGAATTCCGCGCGTGCTTGATGCCGGCCAGTGCAATGACTCCTATTCTCTTGTGGTCATAGCGCTTAAGCTGAAGGAAGTCTTCGGTCTGGCGGATATCAATGATCTTCCGATCTCCTATAACATTGCCTGGTATGAGCAAAAAGCGGTGATCGTCCTGCTGGCGCTGCTGCATCTGGGTGTGAAGAACATTCATCTGGGCCCTACGCTTCCGGCCTTCCTGTCGCCTAATGTAGCCAAGGTTCTGGTAGATACCTTCGGTATCGGCGGTATTACTACCGTGCAGGAAGACATGGAGCGGTTCATCGCTGCGGTATAATACTAATTCAATATGAGCCAAAAAACACAAAAACGAGTCTCCGTATCTGTATACGGGGGCTCGCTTTGTGTGTGTATAGATATGAACGTCACCGTCAGTAGTAGTACTTAACAAGAATCCCGCACAAGCAGCTTGCCGCCGGACTCCAGGCGGCTGCCCTGCGACTGGGCAAGATTAATCACTGCATGCTCCTCCTGGAGCAGTTCAATCTCTTCGCCCAGCTTGAGGAGCAGCCTGGAGAAGCTGCTTAGGACACTATCCGTAATATATCCGGTGAATTGCCCCGGGTGGGTGAACACCTCAAGCATGTGCCGGAGCGGGTCTGTGCCTGAGCCGAACTCTCCGTTCATACGGCTCAGGGCAGCTTCAAGATCGCGGATCAGGCTATCGAGGTGGTTGTATTTATCCTCCAGCAGCAGCATGACCACCAGTCCGTAATTCACCGACTGCTGCCGGGACTCTACGTTCTTGGCAAGCTGGCGTGCCGCCTCGCGCAGTCCGTCCACTTCTATACGCAGCAGTCCTGCGAGGCTGTGCAGACGATGCTGCTGTACCCCGGCATATCCGGCGTACAGGCCGCTGCCGGTGACCTGGCCGCTAACATAAATACTGCCGGTCGCTATAATCGTAGATTGGCGGATATCGCCATAGACGTACACATTTCCCAGGGCTTCGATCCGTACAGATCCTTCCAGATCTCCCGGTACAATAATGTCGCCTGCGAACATAACGTCGCCCGCAGGCTCAGTCATCTCTCTGGTCAGCAGACAGACCGGAGGGAAGTCGCAGATCCGGACGCTGCCGCTTCCTCCGCAGATGCGGGGTCTGCCTGTGCGGTTGGCTACGATATTACCGCAGGGAAGGAGCTTGGCGTGATTACCGGCAGCGAAGTAGATATCCTGCGGCGGGGGAGGGGGCAGGACCCTTCCGTCTGTGCCGAGGCCGGGAATGCCTTCCTCCGGCGGCAGCTTGCGGGCGAAGACTTCACCTGCATAGGTGAAGGGGGCTCCCGGGAAACGGAGATACTCCAAGGGTTCCGCGGGCTTCTGAGCGGGGGCTTCCTGCCCCCCAAGCATTCTGTTCCCCTCCAGTGTATGCTCCGGCAGCTGGAATTCCAGCCGGGCCTCCTTGCCGGGCAGCGGGGCTCTTCCTTCAGCGATACATACGGGAAGATATGTAGGATTCGTAAGCTCCGCGTACAGGGCGGAAATGTTCAGGCTCTGCAGAATGAAACGGTTGTCCAGTGAGGAAATAATCTGTTCTATGGTGAGCGTGGACAGCAGCACCGCCGGGTTGGGCTGGGCACGGACGACCGTCTCGAAGGCGGCGGGACAGTTGACCAGATTCCAGGCGTACTTCTCTGCACGATATAAAGTGAAGTGGACCTTGAGCTTGTCAGGCGATACGGTGATTTCATACTGCGGCTTCTCGCAGATCTCCCAGGTAATATAATCTGCCTTGGTCACCTCAGTTGGCTCTGTAACGGTCTTCCAGTTGATCTTCAGGACAACAGGGTGGATCGCAGAAATACGGGCGGGAGCGCCTCCGGGGAGCGGGGGAGTAATGAATATCTGGTTGTCCTGCACGAGGATAATTCCATTCTTATCTCCAGTTGTCCCGTCAGAAGCTCGGCCCTCCACAGAGAATGAATCCAGGAGACCTTTACGTTCAAGCATCAGGGACTCTACGAATTCATATCGGCTTGGTTCGATATCCTGCTGCGGCATGGTTGTAACCTCACTTTTTCGTATGATCAATGGCAATTCGTACAGAAAAAGAACATCATCAAGCCCGGAAGTCTTATCTTCCTCCTGAACAGCTGGCTTAAGTGGTCTCTATTGGCAGCCTGGCAACCGTAAACGCGGATTCCGGCGTTCTTAGGCCCATAGCTTTGCGTCCTGCCCTTTCGGGGAGTTTGCCTTTAGAAATAGATCAATGATATACATCCTGTAGAGGCGATGAATTGTGATCGACTGCAATCGACAAAAAGAATCATAAATAGTTCTTATGCGTCATTAACTTCTGCAAACAAGCTTAATTCTAGTACTTAAAGAGCTATTTTTCAACTATATTATGCCTATTTATCAAAAAACTCGAAATATGCAGCTCTATTTCGACAAAAAAACTGGTTTCCCAGCGCTTACAGCTTATGGAAGGGGAATAGGAGAGGGATTGTGGGTATTCAACGGTTGGGACATCCTGGGCTTAGCAAAACCCGGAGTGTTCCTTTTTAATAAGCAGTATTGCGAGTGAATATGTTATGTATGTGTTAGTTATGTGAATTAACACAAACATTCAATGCATTATTTCGTAATAAAACCGAAGACATCCCAAATTCATTGTAATATAATCTAACTCATACCAAGGAAACGCGAATTAATGTTAACAAATATAACGTTAATAGAGATGACGGCATCAGGAGAGGAGCATAAACCATGCAAATTGCAGCAACACCTTACATCTGGCCTTATGACGGGGCGTTGGACCCGGCGAAGACAGCGCTGATGATTATCGACATGCAGACGGATTTTTGCGGCAAGGGCGGTTACGTCGAGAGAATGGGCTATGACCTCTCATTAACAGCGCGGGCGATTCAGCCCATTCAGCGCCTGCTGGCCCGTATCCGGGACATCGAAGGGTTCACCGTGATTCATACCCGCGAGGGGCATAAGCCGGATCTGTCGGATCTGCCGGCGAACAAGCGGTGGCGAAGCCGCCAGATCGGGGCTGAGATCGGCTCCGATGGACCGGCGGGACGAATCCTCGTACGGGGGGAACGCGGCTGGCAGATCATCGAGGAGCTGGCGCCTATTGCCGGAGAGTACATTATAGACAAGCCGGGCAAAGGCAGCTTTTATGCAACGGACCTGGACCTGATCTTGAAGAATAAAGGAATTACCCATCTGATTCTGACTGGAATTACTACGGATGTCTGTGTACACACCACGATGCGGGAGGCCAATGACCGGGGGTACGAGTGTCTGATTCTTGCAGATTGTACAGGAGCGACGGATGAAGCGAATCACCTGGCGGCACTGAGTATGGTTCAAATGCAGGGCGGGGTGTTCGGCAGTGTAAGTGATTCACAAGCGGTGCTGAAGGCGCTGGAGCAATACTAAATCATTCATAAACGGGGGAATTACCATGTGGAACAAGTCCAGAACGAAGGCGCTGATGCTGTTAACCTCGCTAATGCTGCTCCTGACCGCCTGCGGTAACCATACGGAAGCCGGGAAGGCCGAAGGACAAGGAGCGGAAGGCTCGGGCGAGCTGAAAAAGGTGGTGCTCCGGCTGAAATGGATTCACCAGGCGCAGTTTGCCGGCTTTTATACCGCAGTGGAAAAAGGCTTCTATAAAGAAGCGGGGCTGGATGTTGAGATCCGCCCGGGGGGCTCGGATTTCCCGGCTGTGCAGATGGTAGCTTCCGGCAGTGAGGAGTTCGGGGTTACCGGTGCCGACCAGGTCGTCATTGCCAGAGAAAAGGGCGTCCCGGTCAAAGCGTTGTCCGCAATCTACCGCAAAACCCCGTTCGTCATGTTCGCACTCAAAGAGTCGGGGATCAAGACAATGGAGGATCTTACCGGGCAAAAGGTGGGCATCAAGCTGGGCGGCAACGAAGAGCTGACCTTCCGTGCCATGGAGAAAAGCGCAGGCATTGACCCTTCGCAAATCGAAGAGATGCCGGTCAAATATGATCTGAGTCCGCTGTTAACCGGTCAGGTCAAGGCTTGGCCCGGATATGTCATTAATGAAGTGCTGGCTGTAGAGGAGCAGGGCAAGGAAGTGAATATTATCGATCCAAACGACTATGGCATCAATTTCTATGCCGATACCTTGTTCACCACGGAGTCTGTTATTAAGAAGGACCCGGAGATGGTCGCAAGCTTCGTGCAGGCCTCTATGCAGGGCTGGGATTATGCGGTCAAGCATCCGGAGGAGGCGGCAGAATTCGGTCTTAAGTATGGCGAGAAGCTGGATTTGAAGCATGAGGTCAATATGATGAAGGCCAGCATTCCGCTGCTTGATCCGGAGAAGCTCCCGCTGGGCTCGATGGACGAGGCATCTTGGGAGACACTGCAGAAGAATCTGGTCGAGCTGGGCTTTGTGAAAAATGAACAGGACATAGGCGGACTGTTCACCAACGAGTTTTTGAAATAAGGAGGGGCCTGATAATGACAACAGCGATCAAAGAACAGCTGGAGGCTGCCGCCGTGCAGCATCCCGGTACCCGGGAAACGATGCTCTCCCTGCGCAATTGCTCTCTGTCCTTCGGCAACGTGCCTGTGCTTAATCAGGTCAGCCTTGACGTATACCGCAATGAGTTCATTTCAATTCTTGGACCAAGCGGCTGCGGGAAATCTACAACACTCCGGCTAATGCTGCGATTGTTAAGTCCGGAGGCCGGTGGAGAGGTGGCGTATGCCTCCCCGGATCTGTCCCTGGGCATGGTCTTCCAGAAGCCGGTCCTGATGCCGTGGCTTAGTGCGCTACAGAATGTAATGCTGCCGCTTGAGCTGGGCGAGAAGAAGAAATTCAGCAAGGCCGAGGCACGCGAAAAAGCAGAAAGTGCCCTGTGTCTGGTCGGCCTCCAGGATTATCTGAACCACTTCCCGCATCAGCTCAGCGGAGGGATGCAGCAGCGGGCAGCGATTGCCCGGGCTCTGGCAGCCGATCCGACAGTGCTGCTGATGGATGAACCGTTCGGCGCGTTGGATGAGCTGACGCGTGAGAAGCTGAATTTCGAGCTGCTGCGGCTATGGGAGAGCCCGGAGACCAGTCTAAGCAGCATTGTGATGGTTACCCATTCGATCCATGAATCCGCGCTGCTGTCGGACCGGGTCGTGATGATGTCTCCCCGGCCTGCCGGTGTGACGGATATTATTCCGGTGACGCTGCCCTCCCCGCGTGAAGCGGGCATGGAAGAGCTGCCGGAATTCCACCGGATTGTCAAGGAACTGAGAAAGCGGGTGAAGCATCTATGACGGTCAAAATCAAAGACACCCTGTACCCGGTCACGTTTGCGCTCGGCTTCCTGCTGCTGTGGGAGCTGGCTGTACGTCTCCTGTCGGTTCCTATGTATCTGCTGCCTGCACCTACGCAGGTAGTCTCGGCCATTAATGGCTCGCTCTGGTCGCATACGCTGGTTACGCTGGGCGAAGCCCTGACCGGCTTCATTCTTGCCAATATCCTCGGACTGGCTACCGCTGTGATTTTTGTTCATTCCAAGCCGATCGAGAAGGGGATGTTCCCGCTGGCCATCGCTCTTAAGACTACACCGCTGGTGGCGCTGGCCCCGCTGCTGGTCGTTTGGCTGGGGACCGGATATACCTCGAAGGTCATCGCTTCGATGCTGATCTGCTTTTTCCCGATTCTGGTGAACAGTGTTAAGGGTCTTAAGGCGATTGAATACGAAGCCTGGGAGCTGTTTTCCACCTACAAAGGGACGAAGAGTGAAATCTTCTGGAAGCTGCGCCTGCCGACGAGTCTGCCTTATATCTTCTCTGCCCTGAAAATCTCCACCTCACTCGCGATAGTCGGTGCCATAGTCGGCGAATTTGTCGGAGCGAATAAGGGACTGGGTTATGTAGTACTGGTCTCTTCCTATCATATGGATACGCCGGTGATGTTCTCGGCTATTATTGCTTCAGCGCTGTGCGGCCTGCTGCTGTTCTGGTGTATCGGGCTGCTGGAGAAACGGGTTATTTTCTGGACAAGGAGCGATGATCTATGATGAACTGCTCGGTTATCAGAATCCCTGCAGGCGCGCCGCATGATATGTCGGGCCTTGAGGCAGCGGTGGAAGCAGGCCTGTTCCGGCCGGAGGAAGTGGTTGCGGTGCTGGGGAAGACGGAGGGCAACGGCTGTGTGAATGATTTTACGCGGGGGTATGCGGTTATGGCCCTCAAGGGATTCTTTGCTGAAGCGGCAAAAGGAGGAGCTGCCGGCATCTCTTATGTGATGTCCGGCGGTACGGAAGGGGTGCTTAGCCCCCACTTCACAGTTATCAGCCGCAGCGGACGGGGGGAGCCGGGGGTGGCCGCTGATGGCCTGAAGTCGCTCGCCATTGGTGTGGCAAGAACCCGGAGCTTCCGGCCGGAGGAGCTGGGACGGCTCCCTCAGGTAGATGCCGTTGCAGATGCCGTGGCCCGTGCGGTTATGGATGCGGGCATCACCTCACCGGATGATGTGCATTTTGTGCAGATCAAGTGTCCGCTGCTTACCGCTGAACAGATCTATGAGGCGCACAGCCGTGAGGTATCGCTCATCACAGAGGATACTTATAAATCGATGGGCTATTCCAGAGGAGCTTCTGCACTGGGTGCCGGGGTAGCGCTGGGTGAGGTGGACCGTGCGGCCTTACAGGAAGGCGATATCTGCACCGATTGGACTCAATTCAGCGCAGTAGCCTCCACTTCAGCGGGCAGTGAGCTGTCCTGCTGTGAGGTCATTGTATTCGGGAATTCACTGTCTGCGGACGGCCCGTACCACATCGACCATGCCCTGATGCAGGATGCTGTGGATGGCGCTGCGCTTCAGGGCCTGCTGGACCGGTATCCCGGTGAAGAGCTGGTGCAGGTGCTGGCCAAGGCGGAAGCCGATCCCGATGGCGTCATCCGCGGACGCCGCCATATCATGCTGGATGATTCCGATATCAATCATACCCGTCATGCGCGGGCTGTAGTCGGCGGTGTGCTGGCCTATGTCGGCGGCGACCCGATGATCTACGTCTCCGGCGGAGGCGAGCATCAGGGACCGAAGGGCGGAGGGCCGGTGGCGGCTGTGTTCCGCCGGAGGTAGCAGAGCTATATAGATTGAACCGGAAATTTAAGTTGAAGGAAAAATTTTATCCATCATGGGGGATTCGAATATGCATACACAGGAAACGAAAGTGCTGACCGCAGCAGATATGACATGGGAGCTTATGCCGAATCACATAGAGCTGTATCACCGGGAGATTGTCTCGGCAAAGGAGGCGGACCGCCTGGGCATCCGCATGAGCTCGATTCTGTGGGAGAAGCTGGGGATCGGCGGTCAGGTCTTGCCGCATTATCATGATGTAGTCGAAATCATTCATATTACCGTAGGAGAGGTCAAGCTGCTATGTGACGGAGAGTGGTACAGCTACCGGGCCGGGGATACGTTCCACGTGCCTGCGGGCGTCGTTCATTCTGTCAGGAATACAGGGGATGCTCCTTCGGAGCAGATCAGTATCTTTGTGCCGGCGGAGGCGGAGGTGCCAACTAACAGCTTCTTCGGCACTACACTAATCGAGGATATCTATTCTTCCAAGCTATAGTAAAGGCGGCGGAGCTATGGGCAGCAATGTAATTACCGGTTTGACCTGCAGCGATATTCTGCTGATTCCCGACCTCAAGGAAGCGGCCCTGCTGGCCGGAGCCGGCGGCCTTGGGCGTTATATTAACCGGGTCAATGTCATGGAGGTTCCCGATGTCATTGACTGGGTCCGTCCGGGAGAGTTCCTGATTACGAGCGGCTTCCCCTTTCATAACCGGCCGGAGCTGCTCGCAGAGATTATTCCGCAGCTGAACCAGAAGGGAGTGTCCGCGCTCGGGATCAAAACCAAGCGTTATATCGATGAGATTCCGCCGCGCGCGCTGGAGCTGGCGGATCAGCTGGGCTTCCCGATCTTCGAGCTGCCCGCCTCCACCTCCTTCTCCGATGTGGTCCGCGACATTATGGAGCGGGTGCTGGTGCAAGAGGCACGGGAGCTCTCGCAGCTGCAGAGCCGGTTCCAGAAGCTGTCGAAGCAGCTTCTCCATGGCGACGGGATTGAGGATTTCCTGCTGACCCTGGACGGGATGCTGCATAATCCGGTCGTCCTGCTGGACGATACCGATCAGCTTTTCTGTTCTCCGCAGGCGGATGCGCTACAGCTGGAGGAGCAGCTTCCGGCCTGGATACAGCTTCGCCAGGAAGGCAGTCTCGGTATCACGTTCCTCACAGTAGGAGAACGGCGTATCCGCGCTTATGTCTCGGCCGTCAATGACAAGGGGGCAGACCAGTGTCTGCTGGTGCTGCTGGAGTGGAACAGCGAGCTGTCGGTGGTGGATCAGTTAACGATTGACCGGGTCGGAGTGCTGGTCGGGCTGGAGATGATCAATGCCGGGGCCCGCCGCGAGGTGGAGCTGAAGTATGTGGACCAGTTCCTGCAGGACTGGATTAGCGGCCGGATTGCGGCTGCCGAGGATCTGAAGCTGCGCGGCGCGGCCTGCGGCTGTCCGCTGCCGGAGCGCCCGCTGCGTGCTGTCACCGCCGGATGGCTGGAGGATAAGCCGGAGCTTAAGCAGCTGCAGCAGGTAGTGAAGCGGGTGCGTGCCCGGGCAGACCTCCAGCATGTGAAGCTCACCATCCTTGAAGGGGAACTGGTCCTGACTGTGCCGGAGCAGCCGGAGCTTCCGCTGGAGGAGACGCTGGGGCGTCTGCTGGCCGAGATGAACCGGGTGTTTGTCAGCGGGAGCTGCGCCTTCTGTATTGGCGATCTTGCGGACGGTCCCGATCAGGTGCGGTTCAGCTATGAATCCTCCCGCAAAATCGCCCGTATCCGCCAAATCAGCGGCTACAGCGGGTCTTATGTCGATTACCGGAAGCTTGGTGTCTTCCGGCTGCTGTACCATCTGCCCGAGCTGGAGGAAATCACGGAATACAGGGATCAGTATATTGCTCCGCTGCTGGAGTACGACCGCAAGCATAACGCTTCGCTGCTCCAGACGCTCCAGCTGTATTTCAAGTGCAACCGCAACGTGAAGCGGACCTCCGGGGAGCTGTTCACTCATTATAATACGGTCACCTACCGGATCGACCGGGCCTGTGAGCTGCTGGGACTCAGCCAGGATGACGGTGACGATATGCTGGAGCTGCAGCTCGCGCTGAAGCTGCATGAGATGAGCAAGGGCCGCAGGTCCGGCACCGATATGCAGAGAAGGAGATGAAGCCTGATGACAGCAACAACAGAATGGCCCGCCAAGCTGACTGCCGGTTGGCTGCGGGGGCAGTATTTGAACGGCACGCTGGACCCGGAGCGGGTCATCCGGGAGATCATCCGCCGCGCTGAGCGGGACAAGGACATGAACCTCTGGATTGAAGCGCCCGCGGAGGCGCAGATCGCTCCCTACCTGGCAGCGCTCAAAGAGCTGAATCCGCAGGAGCATCCCTTATGGGGCATTCCGTTTGCGGTGAAGGATAATATTGATGTGAAGAGCCTGCCCACTACGGCGGCATGTCCTGAATTCGCTTATCAGCCGGACACGGATGCAGCGGTGGTGGCGAGATTGGTGGCTGCGGGTGCGATCCCTGTCGGCAAAAGCAATCTGGACCAGTTCGCCACCGGACTCGTCGGTGTGCGCAGCCCTTACGGCGAGACGCACAATGCCCTGCGTCCGGAATACATCAGCGGCGGCTCGAGCGCCGGTTCGGCGGTTGCCGTAGCCCGGGGCCAGGCGGTGTTCAGCCTGGGCACCGATACCGCCGGCTCGGGCCGCGTGCCGGCTGCACTGAACGGGCTGGTCGGCTACAAGCCCAGCCTGGGCGCCTGGCCGGTGCGCGGCGTAGTCCCGGCGTGTGCCAGCCTGGATTGTGTCACCGTGTTCGCGCACAATCTGGAGGATGCGCTCGCGGTGGACCGCGCAGCACGCGGCTTCGATGCAGCCGATCCGTGGTCGCGTTCAGTAAAGCGGGGGGCTGCCGCTCTGCCCGGGAAGCTGCTGCTGCCGGAAGCGCCGCTGGACTTCTATGGACCCCATGCGGACGAATACCGCCGGGCCTGGGAACGGGCCGAAGCGGTGGTGCAGGCGCTGGGGCTGCCGGTTGAACGGGTGGACTGTACGCTGTTCTCTGAAGCGGCAGCCATCCTGTATGATGGCCCCTGGGTAGCTGAGCGCTGGGCGGATCTGGCCGGTTTCGTGGAGCGTCACCGTGAAGCTGTGCTGCCGGTGACAGAGTCGATCCTCTCTTCCGGGGCAGCGGAGCGCCACACCGCTTCAAGCCTGTTCCAGTCCATGCACTGCTTGCAGCAGTATAAGCGCGAGACGGAGCTGCTGCTGCGGGATGCGGTGCTGGTGCTGCCGACCTGCGGCGGAACCTGGACCCGGGAACAGGTGGCCGCGAACCCGGTAGGGGCCAACTCCGATATGGGCCGCTACACCAATCACTGCAACCTGCTAGACCTGTCGGCGGTGGCAATTCCCGCCGGGGAAGCGGCGGAGAACCTGCCGTTCGGCATTACACTGTTCGCGCTGGCGGACAGCGAGCATCTGCTGGCCGGAGCCGGAGCGCGGTTTCTGGCGCAGGGGAATTCAGCGGGTCGGGAGGCTGATGGTGGTGAGATTGCGGGGAGTTCTGCCGGGACCGGGGCTCAGCTTTTGGCAGAGCGCCAATCGCTAGAGTTGGAAGAGGAGTTAGGTGCTAGTGCTGCGGGTAGTGATGCAGGTGGTACTGCTGGGGCTGACGTTGGAAATGGTGCTAGTGCTGAAGCAGGAGCTGGAGCTGGAACTGGAGCAGGAGCAGGAGCAGGAGCAGGAGCAGGAGCAGGAGCAGGAGCAGGAGCAGGAGCTGGAGCTGGAGCTGTTGCTGGAGCTGTTGCTGGAGCTGCTACTGATGCCGATCTGCCAGTGTCCGGCATGGTTACACTTGCGGTCTGCGGGCTGCATATGCGCGGCTTCCCGCTGGAGAAGCAGATGCTGGAGCATGGTGCCCGCTTCTGGCAGGAAGCGCGGACCGCTGCCTGTTACGAGTTGGTCAAGCTCCCTACCGTGCCGGCGAAGCCTGGCCTGCTGAGACAGGCGGCAGGGGGAAGCGCAATCGAGCTGGAGCTGTGGCAGATGCCTGTGGAATCGCTGGGCGCATTCGCGACGCTTATCCCGGCTCCGCTGGGCCTGGGACGGGTAGCGCTTGCCGATGGCCGCGAAGTGACGGGCTTCATCTGCGAGGGCTATGCCGCCCCCGGAGCCGAGAATGTTACAGCCTACGGGGGCTGGAGATATCTTCCGGCTGAATAATATACCGCTTTCGGCGTTCAGCCCGAAGTGCGGCAATATACCAAGGTGATAATTGCTGATATTTGTGTACCCTTTCGCGCCATCGTTACACTTATAGTAATTAGTTGGATTTTGTCCACTTGCTGCTGAATGATTACCGCCTATGGGAACAGCAGATGGATAAACAGCACTTATTTTACCCGTTTTAAAAGGATACCATAGAATTCGGCGGATTAGATGTACTTTATCCAACTGCTTCAGTCCAATCGGTTGATTCGGCTGATTTAAGTGTCATTTTTCCAACTGTACTTTACGTGCTGACGCCTGTGTATGCCACAGGCTACTCAAGTGAACCAAGCTAACCAAGCTAACCAAGCCACCATACCATCCACGCCATCCGCGCGCACTATCCTACCAGCAAGGTAACTCAACTGCAACGCTCTGCATCAAGACGGTAAATGTTCCGGCGAGGAGCTGGAGAGACGGGTAGGTGCAGGACGACCCAGCCAGGTGCAGGACTACCCGGACACAACAAAAAAAGGACCCTTCCAAGCTTATAGCTTGTGGAAGAGTCCTTTTTGTATGAATTGAATGGCGCGTGCAGGCTGTGCCTTGACATGCTGTGGTGCGGTGGAAAGGGCCGCGTAATCGGCGCGTTCAATCTCTTCAAGAATCCGGTTCAGGTGGGAGAATACCGCACCGAGATCACGGAAGGCCGCCAGCGGGCACTGATCCTGCAGCTGCGAGAACCAGGCGAGCTGCACATCGCGGGCTCTTCTCAGACTCTCCTGAAGTGAACGTCCGCTGCATTCGGCATCCGATAGCGTCCGTGTGCCGTACAGGGCGATACAGTCTGCCGTTGCGGTTACAACCTCCAGCATCCAATCAGCGGCGGCATAATGGGCCGGCAGCAGGGCGATCTCTTCGCTTATGGCTTTGACATAGGAGTGAACCTTGATGAGATGGGTGGTCGACTGTGTCAGCTTGCCAATGTCCTTGCGGCACTGGTAATGAGACAGCGTGTAATGCATCTCCTTCTGCAGCCGGTCGCTCTTCTTCAGCAGCTCGCCGGAGCGCTCAAGAGCAGCCTGGGCCTGTGCAGCATCACGGCCGCTTGCAGCGAATCCGGTTAAAGCATCGGATAAGGTCAGGCTGCCCTTCAGCGCCAGGTCCTTGACCTTGACGAAGCTCTTGGGCGGCACGATAATCATATTGATGATCAGGGCAATCAGCACGCCGATCAGCGTCTCGGCGACTCTCCAGACGATATACCCCTCATGATAGAAGGTGAGTGCAAGCACCGAGGTGACACCGACCTGGGAGACGGCCTGGATATTAATCCGGCAGGCGGTAGCCACCCCAATGCCAATCAGCAGCATCAGCAGAATCGACAGCGCGCCCACATCGAAGAACTTGCCTACGATCAGGCTGACGATGCCGCCAAGGACCACACCGGTCATGCGGTAGACGCCTTTTTCAAGGGAGGCCTTGACACTGCTCTGGGTAATCAGAATCGCCGCCAGCGGTGCGAAGTACAGGTAATGGTCCCCGTAGATAATGTGCACGGCCAGCCACGAGAGCGAAGCGGCGAGCGTAATCCGTATCATATATAAGGATAATCCGAACTTTTCAAGGCGCTCCTGTAAGCCCTCGTTCATGGTTGTCATCTTCTTTCATGTAAATAGGAAAAATTTTATGGTTTTCATCCGTTTTCATTATAGCACCTCAAAACAGGCCGGAGGCGGGCAAGATTTTACGAACTTGTTAAGTTTTTGTGCGTGATTTCACAATGTAAGCTATCGCATATATTGCAGGATTCCTTTATGCTATATATATTGAAGTCTGTCGAACGAGGGCAGGAATTGTCGCTTATCCGTGCTGGGCATGCCGCTGCCGGATTGTCTCCCGCAAGAAGCGGGTAAAATAGGTTGTACTACATAAGTAAGGGAGGTTGTTAGCTATAGCTACCCCGGAAGGCACTATTATTTCTTTTGACCAGGTGATTAAGCAATACGACGACGAAGAGGCTGTACTCAAAGGCGTGAGCTTCGAAATTGAACGCGGTAAATTCTACACGCTGCTGGGCCCTTCGGGCTGCGGAAAAACGACCATTCTGCGTCTAATCGCCGGCTTCGCGGAGCCGACTGAAGGTTCGATCTATCTGAACGGCAAAAAAATCAACCACATTCCCGCCAATGAGCGGCAGGTCAATACGGTATTTCAGGACTATGCGCTGTTTCCGCATCTGAACGTATTCGAGAATGTGGCGTTTGGACTGCGCATCAAGAAGCTGAAGAAGGATGTGATTCAGCAAAAGGTGCAGGAAGCGCTGCGCTTCGTCAACCTGGTCGGCTATGATCAGCGGGCCATTAATGAAATGTCCGGCGGGCAGAGACAGCGTGTCGCCATTGCGCGCGCCATTGTCAACGAGCCGCAGGTACTGCTGCTGGATGAGCCTCTGTCTGCGCTTGATCTGAAGCTGCGCACCGAGATGCAGTATATTCTGCGGGAGATGCAGCAGCGGCTGGGCATCACCTTCATCTTCGTCACCCATGACCAGGAAGAAGCGCTGGCGATGTCCGACTGGATCTTCGTCATGAACGGCGGCAAAATTGAGCAGAGCGGCACGCCTAATGATATCTACGATGAACCGATTAACCGGTTCGTGGCCGATTTCATCGGAGAGTCGAACATCGTGCCGGGTGTGATGATTGAGGACTATGTCGTGGAATTTAACGGCCACCGGTTCGAGTGTGTCGATGCCGGTCTGCGGCCAAATGAAGCGGTGGAGGTTGTGATCCGCCCTGAGGATCTGGAGATTGCCACCCTGGAAGCGGGCAAGCTGAAGGTGCGGGTGGATTCCCAGCTGTTCCGCGGGGTTCACTACGAGATCAGCTGCTATGACGGATCGGGCCATGAATGGCTCGTCCATTCCACCCGTAAGGCGGAGGTTGGGTCCGAAATCGGGCTGTATTTTGACCCGGAAGCAATCCATGTTATGCGTTTCGGTGAAACGGAGGAAGAGTTCGACAAGCGTCTGGAGGCTTACGCCGAGGTGGAGAGCCATGATGACTAAGGGCAAGTCGTATTATCTCATTCCGTACTATCTGTGGATCGCGCTGTTTGTCATTGCGCCGGTGCTGCTGGTGGTCTATTATTCCCTGTTCGATCTGGAGGGGAAGCTGACGCTGAATAACTACGTCAATTTCTTCACACCGGTCTATATGAGAATGATGCTGAATTCGTTCTGGTACGCTTTTCTGATCACGGTGTTCTCGCTCCTGGTGGCCTATCCGGCCGCTTATCTGCTGACGCGAACGAAGCATAAGCAGCTGTGGCTGCTGCTGATTATTCTGCCGACCTGGATCAACCTGCTGCTGAAGACATACGCCTTCATCGGGATCTTCGGCACCTTCGGCCCGGTCAATAACTTCTTTGATCTGGTGGGTCTGGGCGAGCAGCAAATTCTGTTCACGGGCTTCAGCTTTGTATTTGTGTCGGTCTACATTTTCATTCCATTCATGATTCTGCCGATCTTCAGTGCTCTGGATGAGATGAATCTGTCACTGGTGGATGCCGCGCGTGATCTGGGTGCATCGGGATGGACGACGTTCCGGCGGGTGGTTTTTCCGCTGACGATCTCAGGAGTGCGCTCCGGCTGCATGGCGGTGTTCATTCCGGCGCTGTCACTGTTCATGATTACGCGTTTGATTGCCGGGAACCGGGTGATTACGCTCGGCACCGCGATTGAGCAGCATTTCCTGGTCACACAGGACTGGGGGATGGGCTCGACCGTTGCGGTGTTCCTGATCGCGATTATGGCGCTGTTCATGATTCTGACCGGCGGCTCGCGGAAAGGGGTGCGCGGATGAAGAACAAACGCAGGGTTAAGAACCAGAACGGCATCGCCAATATCTATCTGGTGCTGGTCTTCCTGGTGCTGTACGCGCCGATCTTCTATCTGATGTACTACTCGTTCAACAGCGGCGGCACCATGCACAAGTTCGAAGGCTTCACGCTGGATTATTACCGTGAAGTGGTTGCAGATACCCGGCTGATGATTATTGTAATTAACACACTGGTCATTGCCCTCCTGTCGTCGACCATTGCAACCATCATAGCGGTGATCGGTGCGCTGGCGATTCATCATGTCCGCAGCCGCCGGGCCAAGAACACGCTGCTCTCGCTGAACAATGTGCTGATCGTCAGCCCGGATGTCATTATCGGAGCCTCCTTCCTGATCCTGTTCACGATTGTCGGGATCAAGCTGGGCTTCACCTCCGTGCTGCTCTCGCATGTGGCGTTCAGCATTCCGATTGCGGTCATTATGATCCTGCCGCATTTGCAGGACATGAGTCCGACCCTGACGGATGCCGCCCGCGATCTCGGCGCTACGCGCCGGGATGTGCTCACGAAGGTCATTCTGCCGATTATCAAGCCGGGAATCTTCAGCGGATTCTTCATGGCCCTGACCTATTCCCTGGATGATTTCGCGGTCACCTTCTTCGTCACGGGCAACGGCTATTCCACCCTGTCGGTGGAGATCTATTCCCGCGCCCGGCAAGGGGTCTCGCTGTCAATTAACGCGCTGTCGACGCTGATTTTCCTCTTCACCATTCTGCTGGTCATCGGTTATTACTACCTGAACCAGCGTAAGAGCCGTACGCCGGTCCAGATTGCCGAGCCGGTAGCTGAAGCGGGGGTGCCTAGATGAAGCAGTTAGTCAATACGTTCCTGGCGATTCTAATCGTCGCCTTTGGGCTGATGTTCCTGGCCTCCCGGCTGAACTCGGCCCAAGGCTATTCTGGTGGCAACACGCTGACGATCTATAACTGGGGCGACTATGTAGACCCCGACCTGCTGAAGCAGTTTCAGGAGGAGACCGGAATTACGGTCATCTACCAGACATTCGATTCCAATGAAGCGATGCTGACCAAGGTCGAGCAGGGCGGTACGATCTTCGATGTCGTGATCCCTTCCGACTATGCTATCTCCAAAATGCGGCAGGAGAATCTGCTGCTGCCGCTGGATCACAGCAAGCTGCCGAATCTCGCTAACATCGATTCCAAGTTCATGAATCTGTCCTTTGATCCCGGCAACAAGTATTCGGTTCCTTATTTCTGGGGCACGGTAGGGATCATCTTCAACCCGGAAATGACGAAGGGCATTGACTTCAGCAGTTGGGATTCCCTGTGGGATAAGCGGCTGAAGAATAATATCTTCCTCGTGGACGGAGCCCGTGAGGTCATGGGTATGGCGCTGAACAGCCTGCACTACTCCGTCAACGACACGAAGGAGGAGCATCTGCAGGAGGCGCTTGCCAAGCTGAACAAGCTGTCTCCGAATGTGAAGGCTATTGTGGGCGACGAGGTCAAAATGCTGCTCGCCAACGAAGAAGCGGCGGTCGGCATCGTCTGGTCCGGCGACGCTTCGGAGATCATGGATGACAACGACAAGCTGGACTTCGTCGTGCCGGAGGAAGGCTCGAACAAATGGTTCGACAATATGGTCATTCCGCGCACCGCAGGCAATGTCGAGGGCGCGCATAAGTTCATCAACTTCATGCTGCGGCCGGAAGTCGCCGCACAGAATGCGGAATACGTCGGCTATTCCACGCCGAACGTTCCCGGCCTGAAGCTGCTGCCGGAGGACATCTCCGGCGATGAGCGCTTCTATCCGCCCGCCGAGATCACCGACCGGCTGGAGGTCTACGACAACCTCGGCAAGCGGATGCTTGCCCATTATAATGAGCTGTTCCTGATGTTTAAGATGAATAAGAAGTAGCCGGCGTAAGCGCCGGAAGAGTACAGAAGCCCCCTGCATGCGCGTATTGCGTAGGCGGGGGGCTTTTGCTTGCCAGGGGGTAAGGTGGAAGTAGGTGGCGGGAGTTGCATAGGGGATAAGAGCGGGACTATAACGGCGTGGAGGAATGGGGACTAACTAGGATTGAAGGAGTGGGGTACTGGCGGCTGATGGTTTGGTAGAGGATAAGAACGGGTGTTGCCGATGTTTGTGGAGTAATCTATGTTGGTGGAATCGGGTGATAATGCTGCGGAAACGGGTAACAGATGGATTTTGTCCACCTACTGATGAGTATTAAGGGGTTGTGGGGGAGAGAGTTGGAAAAACAGCACTTATATTTCCCCGGATCGCCCCATAGCGGCAAAACCAGGAGCAGCAGTTGCTGTTTTTCCACTTGTTGTTGGGTATTGCTTGGGAATAGCGAAATTAAGATGCACTTTTCCAATTATTTGCCGAAGGCTAATTGAAATATTCCAGCACTCCGTGGTTCAGCTCATACCGGGCGATGCGTTGCTGCTGGTTGGTGGCAACCGGGAGAAGCCAGCCTTTGTCAGAGAGACTTCGTAACGTCCGGACGGCGGTTCTGTAATCGATGGAGAAATGCTGCTTCACATCCTGCGGGCGGATCGGCCGGGCCAGATGAAGGGTTAACCGGATCACTTCTTGCTCCAATAGCCGTATACGTGATACCGGGGCTTCGGCAGGCTGATATTTGCCCAGAACCATCCGCAGCAACGTCATGCAGAGCTCGGGCCGCTGTTCAACATCATCGTATGCGAAGGAAATCACATGATAACCCATGGCATAGAGGAAGGTTTCGCGGTTCAGTTCGCCGCAGTATTTGTTGCGGTCCATATCGCGGACATGCGAAGCATAGCCTTTGATTTCGATCAGCAGCTTCACGTACCCCGGTAACCAGGCGAAGTCGGCAAAATAAGATCTCCCCCGCCAATCCATGACCTCATACTCCGGGTGAAGTCCGGTAAAATGTCCCCGCAAAGGCCACCATACATTCTTCAGGAACAGTACCTCGGCATGCCGATGCCCCCTTTCCAAGCGTGCTCTTCGTTCCCCCTCAGGTCTGCTAGTCAAGTGTCCGCTGATAAACTGTTCATGTGCTTCTTCAAAAGTCATGCTCCTCATCCTCTCCGGAAAATAGAAAACGCCCCGGCTTCCCCACAAAGGGCAACCGGGACGTTCTTCGTCTCGCTGATGTTAAGTATAAAGTAAATGCTGGGAGGAAGCTAGAACGCTGTTGCTTTTAAATTTCGTGCTGTTCTAATTAAAAGTTTGTATTTCTCCATTTCTTCTTCTCCTGCTGTATACCTGTATTGTTCAAATAGATCCACACAAGTAATGGCTATACTCTCGTTGTTGATTTTAGCGGAGGATTCCAGGTTTCGCAGTACATTCGTAAACTTCTCATAATACTTATTGTGGAGGTAATAGGCTGCTAATTCAGCAAGAAAGCGGGTATGCTTGTCTGCCATAACTTGCTGGTTATATTCTCCAAATACCGATTTATAAGTTCGGTATGGGATGTGCTCAGAGAAGCGTTCCAGAATATCATCCACATTCCAATCATACCGGTTCGCTGACTTAACAATATGGTACATAGCTGTAAATATCTCGTCTGGCTGCTTAGAGATATACTCCACATAATCAGATAATACCTCTAGCTGTCCATCAAGCAGACGATATAGGAAGATATTTGCCTTCCCCCACTCCCTGAACTGTGCTAATGTCCGAGCTGCTTCATCATCCTTCTCTTGTATCCAGCTACCATCCATATAGTGAGGGACATGCTCAATCGCAGATTTGTAATCCCCATATTCCATATAAATGCTCGAGATTAAAAGCCGAGCATTTAGAATATATAAATACAGCGGACTTGAAGGCAATCTTTCATTGTCCGGTTTACGTTTTGACCGGAGCTGGAGATTGTAACGGAGGGTGGCCAATTGGAGCATTTTCTCAGCAAGCTCGTTGACCTTGGACCACTTTTGCAGAGAGTAGTAGACATCCAGCAGGTCTTTCAATCCGTCCAGCTGATCCGCCTCATTCAGCCGGTCGATGAAGCACTCGAACAGGATGGCTACCCGCAGATTACTGCTCTGGTCATCACCGAGGCCAATCCGGAACAAGCGGTATTGGCATACGGCCAGCCGTTCGGAATTCTGATATTTCTCACTGGTACTCACATTCTCATACAATAATGCTGCTGCGTGCCACAATCCCTGCTCGAACAGTCCTTCTGCAACCTCGAATAGCATAGGGGCATAGACCAGATTCTCCAGCAGGTTCAGAACGACCTGTTCAACACAATCGAGACGGCCGAGTGCCGCTGAACGCACAAGAAATGGCCGCAAACGCCGCCAGGTAGGAGCCGAATGGTGAAAGCATTCGTCCACATATAAGCTATAGAAGTAGTCCTCCGGCAGGCCCATGCCCCGGGTAATGCGCTCCAGATGATCCATGGCAATCGGCTGCCGGTCTTTAATGACACGGCTGAGCGTGCCGGAATTAATTCCTGAAGAGATGGCAAACTGATTAATGGACAGGCCCTGATTGGACAAATATTTGGTTACCTGATCGCGAATCGTGGTTGTGGACTTCATACAAACACCACCTGACCTAATCCCAGTAAATAGATTTTTAATTCATTGGTGTAATAATATGTGATAATATTCCAATGGTCAATAGAGCGGATTAGTAGATACGGTGAACAAAGGAAAGGGGAGATTGAAGCTATATCCCGGGTTAAGTCTGCTGTGACATTGAAACGCCCCGGTTCCTTTGTTAGGATAACCGGGGTGTTCTTGATGCAGCTTATCCTATTAAATAGGAGCTTGGGTGCAGCCAGGGATGGTTACTTCACAGCGGTCCGCATCCGGTAGCTAATCGGCACCTGTAAGGTCCGGCCCTGGAAGAATGCCTCTACCTCTGCCGAGAATTCGGCAATATCCTGCTCAAGTGAGGCCGGGCTGAGCTTCAGGAGGGACTGGACGCCGCCCTGGCTGAGGGCCAGTCCGACATAACGCTGTGCATCGCATGATTCTGTGTTATGAAAAACAATCTCGCGCGCGTACGTAAACCTTCCGCTGGCTTTGATCCGGCCCAGATGTTCTTCCTTATCCCATTTGCTGGCCTGATCTGCGTCCGGCTGAAGCTCTGTAAGCAAGGCATCCGAAGCGGCAATTATCCGGTTGTACCGGGCTTCAATGGAAGGCTGCAGTACCAGGGGCCAGTCGCAGTCATAAGCTGCGAAGACTCCGCCTGGCCGCAGACAACGGGCGATCTCCTTAAGGGTGCTGTCCGGGTCCATCCAGTGGAACGACTGCGAGCAGGTGATGATGTCCACACTCTCTGTATCAAAAGGAAGCTGGTTCGAGTAGCCCTGCACAAAAGACAGGTTATCCGCTCCGCTGCCGAGCAGACGGAGCTTCTCCTGTGCCTTGCCCAGCATATCGGGATTAGGCTCTACGCCGGTGACGGCATCGGCATCGTCTTTCCACAGGAAGGTGGACAGGCCGGTGCCGCAGCCAATATCAGCCACATGGGCAGGACGGCGGCCCAGGTAACTGGTGAGCAGTTCAATAGCCATCGGCGGGGCTTCCGGCCGGTAACGGTCGTAGTCATTTTGGTACCCTAGAAAACGGTCGATATTAGCCTTGCTGTTGCCTGAAGGAATCATAAGAACGGCCTCCTCGCTATAGGTAGCTAAGTGTAGGATAAGTTAGTCATGGCTGCTGTTCAAAAGGAACGGAGGGCCATGAAGCTCCCCCTGCTAACGCAAAAGCGCCGGATCAACCGCAGGCACAAGCCCTTCGGCAGCGGCCCGGGTTAAAAGTGCGGAGATGGCTGCATAGCCATCCTTACCCAGATTCATCGTGAATTTGTTGACATAGAGATCAATGTGCGACTTGGCCACTTCCGGCGATAGCTCCTGGGCGTGGCTTAGCACGTATTCCTGGCAGTCCAGAGGATGGTCCCAGGCATACTGAAGTGAGCTGCGAATCCAGCCGGTAATGGCGTCATGGTCCAGATCGCGGCGCGCAATAATCGCACCGAGCGGAATGGGCAAGCCGGTATCGCTCTCCCACCAGCTGCCGAGGTCAGTCAGCAGATTGAGATTGTAGGACGGGTAAGTGAAGCGGGCTTCGTGAATGACGAGTCCGGCATCAATCTCTCCCTTCTGTACGGCAGGCATGATCTCATCAAAAGGCATAACGATGATCTCGGCCGGACCGTCCTGTACCTGCTGCGCTACCCATAGCCGGAACAGCAGGTATGCCGTAGAGCGTTCGCTCGGTACAGCAATTCTGCGGCCGGACAGCTCGCGCGGATGCTTGATAGCACCTGCGCCTTTGCGGGTCAGCACCAGCGGGCCGCAGCCCCGTCCCAGTGCACCGCCGCAAGGGAGCAGCTTGTACTTGTCCAGCACCCAGGGGAGTGCGGCGTAGGAGATTTTGAGTACCTCAGGTCCGGCGCCGTCTGCGGCAAGCCCGTTCGTAATATCGATATCGGCAAAAGTCACATTGAGCCGGGGAGCGTCAGGCACAAGGCCATGCGCCCAGGCATGAAAGACAAAGGTATCGTTCGGACAAGGGGAATAAGCAATATGAAGCTCTTGTGTCATTAGAGCACCTCCCGTAAAATAGCCGCCGCCGCTGCCAGAGCGTCCAGCGCTTCATTGATCTTCCACGCAGCCCGGTCGCGCGGGCCGACCGGGTTCGAGATCGCGCGCACCTCCAGCGCCGCGATCCCCAGCGCCTGGGCGGCCACGGCGACCCCGTGGCCTTCCATCGCCTCCGCCGCCGCCTCCGGATGGCGCGCGGCCAGAGCCGCGGCCGTCCCGGCGGTGCCGGTCGCGGTGGACACGGTAAGCACGGTGCCCGTGCTTACCGTAAGGCCGGCCGCTGCCAGCGCGGCCGCAAGGGCCTGCACCGCAGCGCCCGGTGCAGGCACGGACACGCTGCCGAAGCCCAGCTCGGCAGCGCTGCGGAAGCCCTCCGGCGTCTCTGCGCCGAGGGCCGCGTCCCGCATCTCGCTGGCTACGACCAGCGAGCCTACGGGCGCGCGTCCCGCGAAGCCGCCGCCGATCCCGGCGCTGACGGCGCAGCCGTACGAGCCGGCTGCCAGGGCGGCGGCGGTGCCCGCCGCTGCCGCAGCGGTGCCGGCACCCGCTGCGATAACGTCGAAGCGGCGGCTTCCGGCCAGGCCGCGCAGGACCGCATCGCGCTCAGCCGCGACGGCGGTCACGATCAGCACGCGCGGCGCGGCGGCTTCCTCCGCCGCAGCACTGCGCGCGGCGGTCCCGGATTGATGATGATCCTTCGATTCCATAATCAGCCTCCTTCTATAGATATTATTTATATTCCTCAGTTCATACTCACCTTTTGAAAGTCTACGCCGTTTTGAAGGGCAGGTCAAATATGCGGGGGCGGGAGATAGATGGATTTTGTCCACTTGCTGATGAGTGAATAAACCCTGCTAAAACAGCAGATGGATAAAAGGCACTTCATTAAGGGTGATTCATCCAAAGCGGCGGTATTCAGCTCTATTAGATGTAGATTTTCCACTTGCTTCCTTACAATTTAAGGAAACAGAAAAATTAAGATACGGCTTTCCACTTGTTTGTTGCGGGAGTTAGAGGAGGTGATTGTTGCGCAGGTTGTGGGGAGTATTTGCGGCAGCGCGAAGGTAGAGTATTTGCGGAAGCATGAAGGTAGAGTATTTGTTGCAAAGGCCAGGGCGGGTGGAATGATAATTAATTCACCTAATACACTTGACAGACTGCTCCCGATACCGTATATTTATCTTAACTTAAAGATAATTAACTTAAAGACAAACACAGCCGGACAGGAGGTGCACCTAATGAGCAGCAAGAATAAGACAGCAGGAACAGAAGCAGATACTGCTCAGGAACAAGAGCAGGCAGCATCGCTGAAGCTGTTCGTCGTTCTGTCGAAGGCATATAAGAGCCTGATGGATCAGGCGGTGAAGGATATGAAGAGTCACGGGCTGGCCTCGGCGGAGTTCATGGTGCTGGAGGTGCTGTATCATAGAAACCGGATTCCGCTTCAGCAGATTGGCGAGAAGATTCTGGTCACCAGCGGCAGCATCACCTACAATATCGACAAGCTGGAGAAGCGGGGACTGCTGAAGCGCGTTCCTTGCGAGGATGACCGCCGGGTTACGTATGCCGAGATTACAGAGTCGGGGCGTGAGCTGTTCGATCATATTTTTCCGCAGCATGTCGATTCTATTCATAGCCTGATGGGCGGATTGGACAGCGAAGAGAAGGCTCAGGCTACACGGCTGCTGAAGAAGCTGGGCAAGGGCGTATAGAGGTGAGTACGTCGCAGCTCAGCGGCGGTAAGGTTGTCTGCGTGCTAGTACACTGTACTACTGGAGAGAATAGTCGAGCAGCAATTTTTTTAGCCAATATCTTAACGTTAAGATAATTAAAAACAAGAGAATGGAGAGTGTTTAAAATGGTTAGTGTAGGTTTATTGTTGATGAGATTGGTGATTGGTGTAGCGTTCATCGGGCATGGTGCACAGAAGCTGTTCGGCTGGTTCGGCGGATATGGGCCTAAGGGAACAGGCGGCTGGATGGAGTCGATTGGTATTAAGCCGGGCGTGCGTATGGCGGTGCTGGCAGGTCTGATGGAGCTGGTCGGTGGCCTGCTGTTCACTCTTGGGCTGCTGACTCCGGTGGCTGCGGTACTGATTGCGGCAACGATGCTCGGTGCCATTGTGAAGGTTCATGCTCCTAACGGATTCTGGTCCACGGCGAACGGGATTGAGTTTCCATTGACGGTGCTGGTGGTCGCTGTAGGTATAGCGCTGACAGGCGCGGGTTCGATTTCACTGGACGCCCTGTTCTTCAACTAATACGTACGTCAAGACGGCGCCATTCTGAAAAGTATACAACCTTAGCACTTTCTTTCTATAAAAATTAGCTTTACACCATATACCAGGAGGGTTCACTTATGACTATGCATACTGCTGGGATTCACCATGTTACCGCTTTTGTAGGAGACGCACAGCGTAATGCTGATTTCTATGCCGGAATTCTGGGCCTGCGGCTCGTCAAAAAAACAATCAATTTCGACGCCCCTGAGGTCTATCACCTCTACTTCGGCAATGAGCAGGGTGCACCGGGTACAATCATCACCTTCTTCCCATGGGCTCATGGCCGTAAAGGCAGAATCGGCGGCGGTCAGGTCGGTGTGACCACTTATGCTGTACCGGCCGGCTCTTTCGGATTCTGGGAGCAGCGGCTGGCCGCTTACCAGATCCCTGTGACTAAGGTTACCCGGATTGGCGAGTCGTATCTCTCCTTCGCGGATTTTGACGGACTGCGGATTGAGCTGGTGGAGCGGGAAGAGGGTGCGCTGAGCACCTGGTCGTTCGGCGGCGTTCCGGTAGAACATGCGGTAAAAGGCTTCGGAGGAGCTGTTCTCTACAGCAAAGCTCCGGACCGGACCGCTGATACACTCTCCCGCACACTGGGAATGGAGCGTATCGCTGAAGGGGACGGCTATATCCGGTACAGAGCGGCTGGAGACATCGGCAATATTATTGATCTGAAGGCGACTCCGGTTCCTCAGGGGGGCGGCGGTACAGGTACGGTTCACCATATTGCGTGGCGGGCGGCAGATGACAGTGAGCAGCTGGAGTGGGGCCGCCGGGTTCAGAGCCACGGCTACCAGCCGACCCCGGTGCAGGACCGCCAGTACTTCAATGCCATCTACTTCCGGGAAGAAGGCGGAATTCTGTTCGAGATTGCAACCGATCCTCCGGGCTTCGCCCGTGATGAAGCACCTGAGGCGCTGGGGCAGAAGCTGATGCTTCCGGCGTGGTTTGAGCCGCAGCGTGCGGCAATTGAAGACAATTTAAGCCCGTTTGAAATCCGTGAACTGGAGGTGAAGAAGGTATGATTCATGTATTTGAGCAAGGCTCGGATGTAACACAGCCAACGCTGGTTCTATTCCATGGCACAGGCGGCAATGAGCGTGATCTGCTGCCGCTGGCCGGGCTGCTGGCTCCTGGAGCATCTGTGCTGGGTATCCGCGGCAACGTGCTGGAGAATGGCATGCCCCGCTTTTTCCGGAGGCTGGCGGAGGGGATTTTCGATGAGGAGGATCTGATCTTCCGCACCCGTGAGGTGAAGCAGTTCCTGGAGGAAGCGGCTGCAAAATATGGCTTCGATGCCGGTAATCTGGTCGCTGTCGGCTACTCCAACGGTGCGAACATCGCGGGCAGCCTACTCTTCCATTACGGGCCCCTCTTCCGGGCAGCAGTGCTGCTGCACCCCATGGTTCCGCTGCGCGGCCTGGCGATTCCTTCGCTGCAGGGTGTTCCGGTCTTTATCGGGGCCGGGACCAATGATCCGATTATCCGCTCCGAGGAGACCCGGGAGCTGGAGGCTCTGCTCAGCGGAGCCGGAGCAGAGGTTACCTCGCACTGGGGTAATCAGGGGCACCGCCTGAGCGCAGCCGAGGCGGAGGCGGCAAGAGATTGGCTGGCCGCTCTGAAGGGTTCAGTGAAGTAACAACAGTACCACCCGGAATAACCGCCTGCGGGCCTGCCGATCACCAAGAGGATTGGCGGCTACGGCAGGCGGTTTTTTTTGTTGAAATATATGCCGGAATTGATGTTTCACACGATAACTTATCCCTCTATTTCCCGCTGAAACGGTACCGCCCTTTAAAAGGGCGGCGAAGCCGCTTCTACTTGTAGTGGAGCTTGGGCGGGCGTGCACGGGAGGGGTGTATGCGAAAAACCGGACACATTGGCAGTCACGGGGGCAAGCGGATACGGGGCTCAGATTCAGTGCTGGTTGGGTTGCGACTGTTGCATTTCGCGCAGGATATGCGCACAGTACACTTCAACCGAGCAGCAATGTTGCACTTTTTGCAGCAATTTTCTAAATTTGTTACTGGCTATGGCACATTGTTGCATCTTTTGCAGGAATTCCGGCGCTTCGTGGCTAGTTAGGCTGCGAATGTTGCATATCATGCAGGATTTCCGTGCAGCCGGCTCCTCACTAGCAACAATGTTGCATTTTCTGCAGGATTTCCTTACAGACCGCACTATTCATCGCGACTATTGCACTATAATCCCTGCACATCACTGCCCCAGATATCACCGGACATCCGCTGCCGCAGCTATACCCCGCTAAACCAGAAAGTCATTGAACTTTCTGCTTGCAATCGGGTAGTATGGAGAAATATAAAAACGGACCTGAACAAAAACGGATTTACCGTCTTACTAAAGGTTACGGGCAAGAAAGGATGTATTCTGTTTATGATGAAGCAAAATTCGGTGACAAGCCTGGCCGGGAGCGGGCCGTCCAGAAGCCAGCGGCTGCAGCTTGCCGTGATTCTGGGAGCCATCGCGACCATTGGTCCGCTGTCGATTGATATGTATCTGCCGGCACTGCCGGCTCTTGGCCTCTATTTCGATACCAGCCCCGCCATGATTCAGCTTACCCTGACCTTCTTTCTGCTGGGGCTGGCTTCGGGCCAGCTTGTAGCCGGCCCGCTCAGTGATGTGCATGGGCGCCGGATTCCGCTGTTGTTCGGGATGATTATCTATGCGGTGTCTTCACTCCTCTGCGCGTTCAGCCCGTCCATCGGGCTGCTGATTGTGCTGCGCTTCATTCAAGGCCTGGCCGGATCGGTAGGGGTGGTGATCTCCCGCGCGGCGGTCCGCGATATGTACAGCGGCTCTGAATTAACCAAGTTCTTCTCGCTGCTGATGATTGTCAACGGACTGGGACCGATTGCAGCTCCGGTCATCGGGGGACAGCTGCTGAGAGTGACAGACTGGAAGGGTGTATTTATCGTCTTGTTCGTATGCGGGCTGCTCTTCGCGGCGGTCATTCTTCTGCGGCTGCCGGAGACTCTGCCTAAGGAACGGCGTATTCGCAGCGGACTGGCAGGAACCCTGCGTACCTTCCGCACACTGCTTGGCAATGCCGGCTTCATGGGCTACGCGCTCTCCCAGGGCTTTGTTATGGCAGGCATGTTCGCGTATATCTCGGGATCATCCTTTGTGCTGCAGACCATTTACGGGGTATCCCCGCAAATGTACAGCCTGATCTTCGCCGTGAACGGCCTCGGTATTATTCTGACCGGGCAGATTGCCGGGCGGATGTCGGCCAGAGTGGGTGAGCGTAAGCTGCTGATCTGCGGCCTTCTTCTCTGCACCGCAGGCGGCATCCTGCTGCTGGTCACTCTCCTCGCGGGGGGAGGGCTGGCGCTGATTCTGCCCTGTCTGTTCGCCGTGGTCTCCAGTGTAGGCCTGGTGGGTACGACCAGCTTCTCGCTGGCGATGCAGGATCAGGGGGAGACGGCAGGCAGTGCCTCTGCGCTCCTCGGTCTGCTTCCCCTGCTGCTGGGGAGCTGCGCGGCTCCGCTGGTCGGACTTGGAGGCAGCGGCTCGGCCCTGCCGATGGCGCTGGTCATCGCGGGAGCGGGTCTCCTGTCGCTTCTGTCCTATCTGCTGCTGTGCAGAAGAGAGGCCAAGCCTTGAGCCGCAAGGACTTCGCTACCCTGCTGCTGCTTGCTTTTGCCTGGGGAGCCTCCTTCCTGTTCATGCGGATTGCCTCGCCGGAGCTTGGTCCGGTATTCACGACAGAGCTGCGCGTTACGATTGCCGGAGCGGCTCTGCTGCTCTATGCGCTGCTGACCCGGCGCAGACTCGACCTCCTCAAGCACTGGAAGTCCTTTCTGCTGCTCGGTGCGGTTAACGCGGCGCTTCCGTTCACGCTGATCTGTATGGCAGAGCTGCATTTAAGCGCCTCGCTGGCGGCGATTCTGAATGCAACAACCCCAATGTTTGCGGCACTGGCGGCGTGGGGGACCCGGAAGGAGAAGCCGGGAGCGGCCAAATCCGCCGGGCTGATAATAGGTCTTGTAGGTGTGGGTGTGCTGGTCGGCTGGAGCCCGCTTCCGCTGACCGGTACGGTTCTTTTATCGGTAGGTTATTCGCTTGGAGCTGCGCTCTGCTATGCGTTCGGAGGATTATATGCGTCACGCGTAGGCTCCGGTCTCTCTCCGCTGGCGCTTGCTGCGGGACAGCAGCTGGGTGCAAGTGTGGTGCTGCTGCCGCTGGCGGTGCTTTTTGCCCCGGATCATCTGCCTTCTTCCGCCGCTGTGTATTCTGTCCTCGGCCTGTCGCTGATCTGCACCTCGGTGGCGTATCTGCTCTACTTTCGGCTGATTGCCAGTGTCGGACCGGTCAAGACCGTCAGCGTTACCTTCCTCGTGCCTGTATTTGGCCTGCTATGGGGCGTAATCTTCCTGCGGGAGCAGGTCTATGTCAACACCATTGCCGGGCTGGTCATTATCCTGCTGAGCGTTATGCTGGTGAACCGGAGAACGCGGAAGGATTAAGAGCGGATTTTCAGCAAACTTTCAGCGCATTTTAACGTTCAGTTGAGAGAAAAGGGATATATTGAAGAGGTGAAAGGAGGGACCGCCCATGAATGTCTCATCCGTAGCCGCTTCAGCATCCGTATCTTATACCTCCTCCAGCGCCAGCGATACCGCTGCACTTGAGAAGCAGAAGGCGAAGCTGGAAGCTGAGCTTGAGAAAGTAAGCGCAAGCCAGGACAAGGAGCAAGCCAAAGAAACGCAAACCAAGCAGCTGGAACAGCAGATCAAGCAAATCGAAGCGCAAATTGCCCAGAAGTCACAGGCTGCGGGCAGCTCCGCTTCTGCCAACAGCGCTGCTGCGTCTCTGGACAAGCCTGCCGGGAACAATAAGCTGGCAGCAGCATCCGTTCAGGAGATTGCTAATGCAACCACCGACAGCGCAGGGAGATTCGATATTAGAGTATAGCCTCAACTAGAACAGTATGTCTCTGGAGAGAGCCGCCATTGCCGTGGTGGCAGGCCCTCTGTCAGGAGATGACAACCCTCGGCACAATGATAAAAGCACCCGGACTAATCGCAGTCCGGGTGCTTTTATCTTGTATAGGAAATTATGATTTTCTTCTTTTGTATTAACATTTTTAGAGAAATCCTGTAAGTAGTGCAACAATACAGCCCAACAGGAGCGGTATATGTCGAAATCCTGCACGAAGTGCAACAACGTCAGCCGCTAACTTGCTTTCTGCACCGGAATTTGTGCAAATAATGCAACATTGTACCCGCATACAGTAACCTTAATAGAGAAATCCTGCAAAATATGCAACAATGCTCTATGCAAGCGGTCGGTGAGAGAGAAAAAATATGGGCTGGATGTATGCTACCAGAATGCGATGAGGCGCCAACATCCTTCACCCGTTAGGGTGATTTTGTGCTGAAAATATAGAGGGATATGCTTCTCACCATCACTGAATAAATATCAATTCTGCTGCAGGGACTAACCCTCCACCGGCCGTCTAACTTTTGTAAGCGTGTGACCATTATACGGGAGTTCTGCTGCGGATCTTGTTATAATGGGTTCGTATGAAGAGGGCTGAATATGTTCAGGCAGCAAGAGCATTCGGCAGTGAGGACAGGTGAAGTCATGCATACTGTAATCAAAAATAAATTGGAACGCTTCAAAATCGTACGGCTGCTGATATCCATTTACCGGATTAAGGCGGTGCGGGCGCTTTTTCCGCTGCTGATTATCGGGCTTGTCTATCTGGAGGGGCAGCATGAGCTGAAGCAGATTCACTTAGGCAAAATCATCCGTGATCTGAAATCCGTTCCCGTGCCCTCTATTATGCAGATGCTGGGAATATCACTGCTGTCGGTGGCGGTTATGAGTACGTATGATTATTTGATCCGGCGGCATTTCCGCCTGCAGATCGGCTGGCTGCGGACCTTCCGTTATGCTTGGATTGCCAATACATTCAATAATATGATCGGATTCGCCGGTCTGGCTGGTGCGGGCCTTAGAACGCTGCTCTATAAGCGGAGCAGTGTACCTGCGTCCTTGCTCGCGCCGGCTATTGTGTTTCTGTCACCACTTATGATTACGGGGCTGTCGCTGCTCGGGTGGGGGACGATCACCGGGCTTCTACCGGCTGACCGGCTGCTGGAGGCGCATCGCTGGCTGGGTTTTGCAGTCTGGGGGATAGCGCTGTATCTGCCGTTCTTTGTACTCCTCCAGCGCTCTGCGCTCTTCGCCAAATGGATCAACCGGGGTGAGGGGCGAACCGCCTGGCCTACTGTGGTTGCTTCTGTGGGTGCCTCCTTCCTGGAATGGGTGTTCGCCGGGCTGACCTTCTGGTTCATTGCCGGTGAGATGCTCGGAAGTGCTCCGTTTCTCACCGTTTTCAGTATCTATGTAGTGGCTGCGATAGCGGGAATTCTAAGTATGGCTCCCGGCGGCATCGGTGCGTTCGATCTGATTGCGCTGCTCGGGCTTACCCAGCTAGGCATCAAGAGCGACCATGCTATGGCAGTCCTGGTCATCTACAGATTATTCTATTACATTATCCCCTGGCTGCTCGGGCTGGTGCTGGCTGCGCTGGAGTTCGGATTGCCGGGTACGAAGGGTGCTGAACGCAGCGGCGACAGAGTGGAAGCCCCTCTGACGGTTTGGCAAAAAGTATGGGGCTGGCCCGGCCAGTACACCTTCCTCAGTGATCTGGGGGTATGGGCGCTCGGCAAACTGGTCCTGGCCAGCGGTCTGCTTCTGCTGCTGTCCGCAGCTACGCCTGAGCTGCTCTACAGGCTGAAGGTGACAGCGGAACTGCTGTCGCTGCCCGTGATGCAGATCTCGCACCATCTGTCCGTGGTAATCGGCTTTATGCTGATTCTGCTGTCGCGCGGGATCTCCCTGCGTGTCCGCAGGGCATACGTCTGGACTAGCCTGCTGCTGCTCAGCGGGGCGGTCTTTGCATTCACAAAGGGGTTTGACTACGAGGAGGCCCTGTTCCTCCTGGTGGTTGCGATGATTCTCTGGATCTCGCGAAGCCGGTTCTACCGGATCAGTGTTCCGTTTAGCGCCAAAAGCACCTTATGGTGGCTGCTCCTGACTTCCGTTGTAGCCCTCAGCTATTACGGGCTGGCGAGTTATACCCATCACGGCTTCCTGAAGCATCTCCCGCCCGGCATCCAGCCGGAATGGTTGCGGCAGCACAGTAATGTGGCGGCCACGGCAGCCGGCGGGTTGATTGTCTCCTGGCTGCTGCTGACGATGCTTGTAGCCCTCAGGCCGCAGCACAAGGCAGATACGCTTCTCGCGGATAAGGATATGGTGCGTCTGGAGCGCTTTCTCTCGGAAGGCTGGGGCAATGCCTTAAGCCACATGCTGTTCCTCGGCGATAAAAGCTTCTATTGGGCTCAGGAAGGCCGGGTGCTGTTCGCCTTCGCCAGAGTCCGGGACAAGCTGGTGGTACTGGGTGACCCGCTGGGGCCGATGGATCTCCTTAACAATGGAATCAGTGAGTTCAGGCAGGCTGCGGACTTATATGGCCTATCTGTAGTCTTCTATCAGGCGACCCCGGCGCATCTTCCGCTCTATCATGAGCAGGGCTACCGGTTCTTCAAGCTGGGGGAAGAAGCGCTGGTCCCGCTGGCGGACTTCGGCATTAGCGGTTCGCGGAACGCCAGCCTGCGTAATGTGAAGGGGCGGTTCGAGCGCGAGGGCTACCGTTTCGAGATCACAGAGGCAGAGCATTCGAAGGAGCTGCTGCAGGAGCTTCGCCTGTTGTCAGAGGAATGGCTGGCCGGGCGGATGGAAAAAGGCTACTCGCTGGGCTGGTTCAGCGAGCCGTATCTCCAGCTCGCACCGCTGGCACTGCTGCGCGGACCAGAGGGCCACCTGCTGGCCTTCGCCTCCATGGCTCCTGGCTATGACGGGCAGAAGAGCGTCTCGGTGGATCTGATGCGCCATCACAAGGATACCCCGAACGGGACTATGGATTACCTGTTCCTGTGTCTGCTGGAATGGGCGAAAGCGCGCGGATACAAAAGCTTCAATCTCGGGTCTGCCCCGCTGTCCAATGTCGGGGGCCGTTTTGGAGCGCTGAGGGAGGAGAAGCTTGCCCGGCTTGTTTTTGAACGCGGCGGCCATTGGTACGGCTTTTCCGGTCTGCGCCGGTATAAGGAGAAGTTCAACCCGGTATGGGAGCCGCGGTATCTGGCCTATCCCGCTGCTGTGACTCTCCCTCTCTTGACCCTGGATCTGGTGAGGCTGGTCTCCAGGCATCCGGAGGAGGAGTGAGCTCTTCATACTGGAAGGTATCCTGGAGTGTTCAGAGTGTTGTGCATAATGAAAAGTTAGACAAGCATATAAAAATGCATCCGTTCAAACAAATGCCGCCCTTCTCCGAAAGCTGGAGAGCGGCATTTTGTTGTTTTTTTGGAATTTATGATTTCCGTCTGTGATGGGCAAGTGTACGCATAGGGTAAGGGATAAGCACTATTTCAATCATACGAATGAGGAGTTTGGAATGTATGCGAAAAACAGCATACAATGGGCGGCGAGAGGGAGTGTGGGCCGAATGTATGCCAAAAACAGCATACAATGTTCTACCGCGCAGGCGCACGGGCCGAATGTATGCCAAAAACAGCATACAATGTGCTGCCGCGCAGACGCACGGGCCAATGTATGCCAAAAACAGCATACAATGTGCTGCCGCGCAGACGCACGGGCCCATGTATGCCAAAAACAGCATACATTGGGCTGATGTGAGGGATCTCCCACAAACGGGCGATGGGGAAGGTGGTGGTAACTGTTTCTGCATGATCCATCCGCTAAAGTGATTTTGTTCGCGGACTCGCTCTGCATCCGCTCAGCTAATCCGCGCTAACCACCACAGCATGGCTGCGGCCGCCAGAATACCTAGCGCTGCCAGTGTATCGCGCCTGCTCCAGCGGAGCTGATAGACGGGAGTCCGCTGCTTGGCGGGATCATACCCCCGTGATTCTACGGCTGTCGCCAGCTCGTCGCCCATGCCCAGGACAAGGATCAGCAGAGGCACGATGATTAGGGCGATCTGCCTCGGGGACCAGCGGGCCACTCCGCGTGCGCGTCTTCCGCGTGAGCCCAGCGCAAGCTGCAGCTGGGCCAGCTTGCCGAGAATCCACGGCACGAACTGCAGGGTCACGGATACGGCAAGCGACCAGTTACGAGTGCGGATGCCCAGGGTCCGTAGCGGAGCGATGCCCCATTCCAGCCCCTCGCGCAAGGGGGCGCCGGTGGTTGTCTCGGTGAACAGGAAGCCCAGGGCAATCAGAAGCAGGAAGCGCAGCACGCTGATTCCCCCGCGCATTAGTCCTGCATAGCTGAAGCTGAGCGGCCCGAGTGCGAAGTCGGGAGCGCTCCAGCTAAGCCCGGACAGCAGCCAGAGGAACAGGAACATTAGCAGGAACGGGCGGAAGAAGCGGAAGGCCCGGCGCCAGGAGATACGGGCCGAAGCCGCGAGCCCGGCCAGTAGCCCGGCGGTAAGCAGCAGCGGAAGCAGAGTGTGCATCCCTAACAGAACCAGCGATCCGAGAATCATCCCCAGCCATTTGGCCCGGGGATCAACAGCTTGCCAGCCGGGCCTGCGGGGAGGAGTCGGCTCCTGTCTCGGGTTGCCGGGCTTGATGATCGCCTGGGCCGTCTCCGCTCCGGTGGCTTGAGGGGAATGTTCCCGGTGCCGGATCTCTACTGTGCTGTATTGCGCACTGTGTTCGCTGGCGTTGCCATGCTGCGTTCCGTGTTCGCTTGCGCTGCCGTTCGGGCTGCCGGGCCATATGGCGCCTCTGCCCGCAGCGGCTACATCGCCTGCCTGCCGTTTGTCCATCTGCGGGATAGGCAGCGGGTGCTTTTCCAATGCGGTCAGCAGCTCCTCCAGACTATCCGGGACTGCTTCCAGCAGGCCATGCTGCACTGCTCTGCGTCCCATGGAGGCATAGACGGGGAGCGTGAGTCCGGCGTCTGCCAGCAGGCCGGGATCGGCAGTCAATGCCGGAGCAGGACCGTCATAATGGATAGCCCCCTGCTTCATCACGATGACCTTGTCGGCAACCGGCAGGAAGCTGTCCAGATCGTGGGTGCCGATGATCAAGGTCAGGCCGCTGCTACGCAGCTCCTGCACCATTTCGAGCAGTGCCTGTTCCGCCTGCGGGTCCAGCCCTGCGGTCGGCTCATCCAGAATCAGGAGCCCGGGCTGTACGGCCAGGGCTCCTGCAATACATACGCGCCGTTTCTCCCCTCCGCTAAGCAGAAAGGGCGAACGCCCGGCGAATTCATCATAAGCCAGCCCGGTCTTCGCCAGGGCGCTGGCGATGATCTCCGTCCGCTTCTCCTTGGACACCCTGCGCTCTATCAGGCCATATTCAATATCTTTATGCACCGTACCCGCGAACAGCTGCGTCTCCGGCTGCTGGAATACCATGGATACTGCTTCAGGGTTCTTGTAGTCCGGCTTCTTCCCGTGATTGTATAGTATCTGCCCGGAGGAGGGCTGTGCAAGACCCGCGAGCAGACGTAGTAGCGTAGACTTGCCGCTCCCGTTCACTCCGCAGAGGATGGTCAGTGTACCTGTAGGGATATCCAGAGAGATATCCTGAACCGTTGGCCTGCCGCCTACATAGCAGAATGAGAGCTGTTCCGTATGAATTCTCATAGCAGCTCCTCCAGATCCTGCCCGGTCAGCGGCAGCAGATGAAGCGGCCAGCCCTGCTTCAGCAGCAGCTTCCCGACCCGGACGGCCGGAGAAGGAAGCCAGCCGAGGGTCTCCGGCAGCTCTGAGGTATAGAACAGGCTGCGCGGGCTGCCGTCATAGAGCAGCTGTCCCTCGCCCAGCACCGCAATGCGCGGGCTTGCGGCCAGTTCCTCCATCCGCTGCGTGACCCAGAGGATGGTAGTGCCCGTCTGCCATAGCCCCTGAGCCAGCTCCATAATATCCGATCTCCCCTCAGGGTCCAACATCGAGGTGGCCTCATCGAAGATCATCATTTCAGCTTCCAGTGCCAGGCAGCTGCCTACCGCCAGGCGCTGGCGCTCTCCACCGGACAGCGTGGATACCTCTGCTTCTGCTTTATGGCTTAGCCCTACCTGCTGTAGAATCTCATGGATTCGTGCAATCATCCGCTCCCGTTCCAGTCCCCGGTTCTCCAGCCCGAAGGCGATATCCTCGAAGGGGGTGGAGCCCACCGTCTGTGCTTCGGGATTCTGAAATACAAGCTGTACACGTTGCTTCACAACCGTCCGGTTCTCCGGCAGGCGCAGGTCCAGTCCGGCCACGGACAGACTGCCGCCGGAGGGGGTGTTCAGTCCGTTGAAGGAGCGGATGAGCGAGGTTTTGCCGCAGCCGTTGGCTCCCGTTATCGCTACCCATTCCCCAGGCATTATATGAATATTAATCCCTTGCAATACCGTACGGCGATGCTGACCCTCCCGCACGGACAAGCTTATATTATGCGCCCTGATCATCCTCATGCCTGCTTTCCGTCCAGCTCTAGTCAACAATTGCTACCCATTATAACAAAGATTTCAGGATTGATGTATCTGGAGGGGGATGATATAGTGATGCCAAGTGGAAACGGCTTTGCCGTCCTTTTGAAGGACGGTACCGTTTTGGCGGGAAATAGAAGGATAATTTGTAGCGTGAAACATATAAATTCTCATATTTTTAAAAAAAGGGGGAACCTCCCGGCCATGAAGAAATGGACAACCCGCGGCCTGATATTCAGTGCTTTATTTGCCGCTGTCATGATAGCTTTGAGTTATTTGAAAATCTCGCTGCCCTTCTCCACGGTACCCATCACCATGCAGACCCTCGCGGTAATGCTGGCTGGTTCTATTCTTGGGGCCCGATACGGGGCACTTGCAGTACTAATCGTAATCGGACTTGCCGCTGCCGGGTTCCAGGTGATGGGCGGAAGCGGAGGATTAGCGGTCCTGGTTGGCCCTACCGCCGGATATATATTCTCCTGGCCGTTCGTGGCCTGGCTGATTGGCTTTTTCGCCGAACGCATTAAGCAGGACAAATACACCTTTGTGAAGCTGATGGCGGCTAACTTCATCTTCGGGGCACTGTTAGTTTATCCGGGCGGTGTGGGCTGGCTTGCCTATTCTACAGGCATGGATACACTCGGCAAGGCACTGACGGCTGGCATGTGGCCGTTTCTTCCGGGCGACCTGCTCAAAGCAGTCCTGTGTTCGGCTGTAGTAACAGCGGTATGGAAGGTATATCCGATCGAACGTATTCTGAACCATGACACAGGCGTTTGGGCTGACGGGGACAACACAACCACAAGCCGCTAACCACAAGCTGTTCACTAATAAATGTAAATGCTAACTGCAAGCTATGTCTTGCACAGCATAAACAGGCGAATTCATAGCCCCTGCGGCGTGGATTCGCCTATTTTGCGTTATTCACAATAGGAATTCTGTAGGCATTCATCAGTTGTTATGCAGGTTGTGGATAAAATGTGGATAACATCGGGGATAAATCCCGTTTGCTGAGCTCGGAGTGGGCCGGATGAGTAAATGAGTAACATGTTTTGGTTCATAGAGAGTAATATATTTCTTTTGTGGATAATATGTGGGTAAAATGGGAGATTGATTGCGGAAGCAAGGAAGTCGTAGGTGAAACGGAGCACAGTAGCTCATCGGATCTAAACGTGTGAGAAATACTTTAACTAATGGCTTGCTGAGGGTTTACCTCGCCCCGATTAAGGTGCAAGAGTAGGCTTAATTGTAATTCGTACAACTAAATCGTCCGATGTGCCGCCAAATCTCCGTTTAGATGTAGTTCGTGCAATTAAAATGTCTCTATACCTGAATTTTCGCCAATCCGGGCATATTTAGTTGTACAGACTACAATTAGAAGAGGAAGTCCACCCGTTTCACTGTTTTTAGTTGCACAGAATACACTTATACCTGTTTTTCGCTACGAACGCAGCTTCATCCCTTACTATATTTATGGAAGGAGATCACTTCATTAACTTTGAAGGTCTACTAGTGCTCTTGACTCCACCCCGAGTCACCTCTAACCTATAAAACAATGCCGCCCCCTAACAACAGGGACGGCATTCGTCATCTCTACAAGCTTACTCCTCCGCGCAGGCATCGGCCGGCTTCGGTTCGGGCAGCGCCCAGACGGACACGCTCCCGCCGTTCACCGGGAATACGGCCCAGCCGTCTTCGCCGATAGTGACGGACTCCCCGCGGTTATGGGTGAAGTCCTCCCATATCTCTCCGCTGCGCGCTTCGCCCACGAACATCCGCTTCTCTCCGTTGTCTCCGTTGGAGATGACTACAGCGCAGCCGGAGCCTTCGATCTCCTGAACGCCGCGCCGGACCCAGCCGATGGTGTTCGGATGGTCGAAGTAATCGTCCTGCTCTCCGTAGGCCTTGGTATAGCGGGCGCAGAGCAGAGGATCGATGGCGTCCTTCTTGCCTTCCATCGGGGCAGGGCCGCCGATGCCGTAATAATCCCCGTAGAAGACCACGGGATATCCGTCGCGCCGCAGCAGAATCAGGGCGTAGGCACTTTGCTTGAACCAGTCGCCTACCCAGGATTCCAGCGCCTCATGAGGCTGGGAATCGTGATTGTCAACGAAGGTGACAGCATTCGCGGGATGTGTCTGGACCAGTGTATCGTCGAAGATATGCGTCAGGTCAAAGTCCCGGCCTGCCAGTGCAGCGGAGTACAGCTTGTAATGAAGAGAGACATCGAACAGATCGATCTGGTAATCGACAGTGTTCAGGAATTCGCGGCAGGCTTCCAGATTGGAGTTCCAGAATTCACCGACGATGTAGAAATCCTCGCCGCGTTTCTTTTTCATCTCCATGGCGAATTCCTTGATGAACTCGTGGTTGATATGCTTGATCGCATCCAGCCGGTATCCGCTGCATTGCAGCGTATCGACCAGCCATTTGCCCCAGTTCAGCATTTCCTGCTTCACATCTGCATTGAGGTAATCGATGTTGGCGAACATCAGATAGTCGTAGTTGCCGAATTCGGTATCCACATTCTCATTCCAGCCTTTATTCGTGCCGTCAATCCGGAAGACGCCGCTGCGGCCTTCCTTGGCATCGAAATCGGTCCCGTTGAAGTGAGTATGATTCCACTTGAAGCTGGAGTACTCATCCCCGCGCCCAGGGAAATCGAATTTGGTCCAGCCTTCAATCTCGAACGGCTCGGAGATATCCTTGGTGCGGTCGTTCGGGTCCACCTCAATGACCTCAAAGACCTCCGTCTCATCCGCTCCGGCTTTATGGTTCATGACCAGATCCACGTAGACTGCAATGCCGTTCTTCAGGCACTCGGCAATTGCGTCGATTAACTCCTGCTTGGTACCGTATTTCGTGCGCACGTCGCCCTTTTGATCGAATTCACCAAGGTCGTAGAGATCGTAGACCCCATAGCCGGTATCTTCGGGGGAGACGGCTTTGGTAACAGGGGGGACCCACACCGCATCCATTCCCGCCGCCTTCAGTTCCGGGGCCATCTGGGCAAGACGCTTCCAGTGTTGTCCATCCGCCGCGACATGCCATTCAAAAAACTGCATCATTGTATGATTTCTCTTCATATTAGTAGGCCTCCTTTACATGTGTAAGACGACTCCGGCGGTTATCCTGATCTGGAGATTCTGCTAATGCTGGCACCTAAGCAAGGAGTAGAAGAGAGATATGTAGACCTCTGTACATCAGGTGAACAAGTCCAGCTGGCGCGGGGCCAGTCCGCCGTCGATCCCGAGCAGCGATTGCAGCTCCAGAGCATTAGGAGTGGCATCCCCGGCAGAATTATTATTAAATACCACGTAAATATTCTTACAGGTCTGTTCAAGCTCCAGCAGCCGGTCCCGCCACTGCGTCAATTCCCCGGTGCTGTAGCAGTAGAGATAGCGGAGCTTGCGCCAGTCCGGGTGGCTGCTCTGATTCCAGCCTGCGGTGTTGCGCCCGTGCAGCCGCACGTAGGTGAGATCGGGCCGGGTGGCGACAGGGACAATCGGGATGGAGCCGGAGCCAGCCTGCGGCTCGTCGGCTATCGTATGAATCCAGCCTTCCTGCTCCAGGAACCGGAGGGTCCGTTCACGCATCTCAGGGTTGTACCAGGAATCATTACGGAATTCGATGGCAGCGGGCACATCCAATAGCCGCTCCTTCGCCTCACGCAGGAAATTCACGTTGTCCTTGGTGCAGTCGAACCAGGGCGGGAATTGAAACAGGGCCATCGCCAGCTTCCCCGCTGAACGGACAGGGGCGATAGAGGTATGGAAGGCACGGTACATCTCCTCCGGCGTATCGTAGTAGTTCTTTTTCCCCCGCAGATGTCCGGTCATTCCCTGGTAAGCCTTCACAATGAATTGGAATGCTTCTGGCGTCTGACGTACCCACTTCTCGTAATTTCGGACCGGCTGAACCGCATAGAAGGAGCTGTCAATCTCCACAATGGGAAAATGGGCGCTGTAGGCGGGCAGGCGGTCGGCGGGTTTGATTTTGCCGTACAGCTCCTCATGGTCTCCGAAGCCGGTCAGCCCAATCTTGATCATAGTCCCTCCCCCTCGCAACTACGGAATGAAGACCGAACGGATCGGCTAACTCTTATTAAACTGAAAACCCGCCAATGCAAACAACAGGAGAACAGGAGTGACTGAAATCAGTGCAGAAACAGGAAGGAACTGGAGGGAAAAGGGCTATGGAAGCTGGTATCACCAAAAGAGCAGGCGGATATACCCGGCGGGTGTTATTTATTCTTTCTACTTGATATGCGCAGGGGAAGCGGGAGGTGCCGCGCGGGGCAGGAAAAGAGGGCTTGCCTCCATCACATGGGCTTGAAGCGGGTGATGGAGGAGACGCCATACAGATGAACGCTATTGCGGCCGTTCCGCTTGGAGGAGTAGAGGGCATGGTCTGCTTCTGAGAGCAGCTCCTCCAGTGAGATCGAACGGCCGAGGGCTTCGGTCACGCCGAAGCTGGCTGTGATTTTAATTGTTCCTGTGAAGGTGGAGAAGGTGCTGTGCTCGATGTCCCTGCGGATGCGCTCAGAGATCAGGGCCGCTTCCTTCAAGGAGGCTCCCGGCAGGCTTAAGACGAATTCCTCGCCTCCGTACCGTCCGAAGACATCCCCCTCCCGGACATGCTGACGGCATACGCTTACTACATGCTGCAAGGCCATATCCCCGTGATGGTGCCCGTAGCGGTCGTTAATGCTCTTGAAGAAATCGATATCCAGCAGGATGACCGAAAAGGGGGCGGCTGAGCCGGCAGCTTCCTTCAGCCGCTCGCGGCTCAGCTCCATGAAGTGGGTCCGGTTGTAGATGCCGGTCAGGCTGTCGATGGTGGCGAGCTGCAGCAGCTTTTCCTGGAGCAGGGTGCGTTCGGTAACATCGATCAGCATGATCATCCGCCCGGCCAGATGGCCGTCATGCTTTTGCACCGGGGAGGAACGGACCTGGTAATAGCGGACTTCTTCGCCGGAATGCCATACCAGCTCCTGCTCCTCGCTAATCTGCGGATTGGAATTCATTACATAATCGACCGCCTCCTTGCCGGCAGGCAGGAAGAGCTGGGCTAGCGGGCGTCCGATAGCGGCGGCATCCAGATCCTCAAGCATCTCGGCAGCAGCCCGGTTGTAGTCCACCAGCTTGTCGGAGAGGTCTGTGACCAATACACCGTCGCGCATGCTCTCGAACAGATTCTCGCGGGCAATCGGTGCGGCGGTCAGCATCCCTCTGGACAGAATGGCCCATATATACAGGGACGAGGTTACGCTCATCACTACGGGAACAGGGTCTGTTCCATACGGGGTCAGGTCCATCAGATAGAGGAAGGCCCCCAGCGCAGGCAGGAATTGTCCGACAAAAATAATCAGCATCTGCCGCAGGTAAGCCCGCCGCATCCGTCCCCAGCGCCAGAGGATCAGGCACATACCTGCCAGCATACAGCCAAAGGTCAGACTGCCCTGCACGATATACCAGGGTCCCATGACGATATCCACCAGCGGTGTAGGTGCATCTCCCCGGAAGTAGATAGACTTATAGAACAGGTGATGGGAGTCGTTGGTCCAGACAAGCACCGTGGAGATCACGGGGACGGAGTAGAGGAGGACCAGCATTTTCCGGGAGATCAGCTTCTCTAAGCCCACGAAATGCATGATCATCAGCAGACTGGAAGGTGCGATGTACGGCATTCCGAGATACTCCAGCTTGATCCAGAACTTAATCTGTTCCATCGAGTTCCCGGAGAGCTCAAGCGCAAAGGCGAATGTGTATACCGCCGAGGCGGCGGAGCTGACGATGAATGCGCGCAGACCCGAGAAGTCAGTCTTCCTGTAAAAAGCAAACAGGGCGAGCAAGGCGTTCAGCACACCGGAAATCGAAACGATAATAATGTAGTTGGAAATCATAGATGCCATGGGGCGTGCCTCCATGGGTTGGGATAAGCATTGGACATTGTGAATAGTCTCCTGGACACAAAATGAAATGCAAGTAAAGAAAAAGCACACATCCGAATTAAGAGGATGCATCCCAGGGCTCGGACTGGTGCGGCTGTGGGAGAGACGCGAGCAACATAGAATGTATGCGAAAAACCGATCACATTCGGCGCGGCGTAGGCGCGTGGTCCAAATGTAATCGAAAAACCGATCACATTCGGCGCGGCGTAGGCCCATGGTCCGAATGTATATGTTTCACGCGAACACGTATCCTTCTGTTTCACGTTAAAACGGTACCTTCCCTGTGAGGACAGCAAAGCCGCTTCTACATGTGATTACTATTTTTATCGGCAATCTGTTCTATTATTTACACTGTAAGCGGCCCCTTAGACAAAGTGACGGAATTTCATAGCCTCAATCTTACGCTTTGTCTAATGTGGGATTCCCGGGCAACGTGTAACATGTTAAATAATCCTACATGAAATAAGAATGAGTACAGAGATTAAGATGATTATGTTATGTTAATTAACATTAAATAGATTCAGGGATGGAGGGGGACTGGAGATGTCACTAGTAGCAGCAACAATTCCTGAAATACAGCTGGAGCATGTCGAAATGCGTTATCAGACGGAGACGGCAGATGTGCTGGCCCTGCATCAGGTAAGTCTTGATATTGCCAAGGGGGAGTTCGTCTCTCTGCTGGGTCCTTCCGGGTGCGGAAAGACTACACTGCTGAGGCTGATGGCAGATCTTATCACACCAACGGCAGGGAATATCATGGTGGCAGGCAAAAGCGCCAAGGAGGCCCGGCTGGCCCAGAAATACGGCATTGTGTTCCAGAGTCCGGTGCTGTATGACTGGCGGAAGGTCAAGCATAATATTACGCTGCCGCTGGAGCTGCTGGGCGTAAAGAAATCGGTCCGTGAGGACAAAGCGCTGGAGCTGCTTGATCTCGTGGGCCTCCAGGGGTTCGCCGACAAGTATCCCTGGCAGCTCAGCGGGGGGATGCAGCAGCGCGTAGCCATTGCCCGGGCACTCTCCATGGAGCCGGAAATTCTGCTCATGGATGAACCGTTCTCGGCGCTGGATGAATTCACGCGCGAGCGGCTGAATGAGGAGCTGCTCTCTGTCTGGAGTAAGGTACAGAGCACGATTGTGTTCGTTACCCATAGCATTCCCGAATCGATCTTCCTGTCGGACCGGGTATTCGTCCTGTCTCCGCATCCGGGCAGGCTCTCGGCGGTTGTTGATATTCCGTTGCCCCGTCCGCGTACGGCGGACATGAGGAACAGTCCGGAGTTCTTCGAGCTGATCGCCCGTATCCGCGACAGCTTCGAAGGGGTGTAGTCATGAAGCTGAACCGTGCGTTAATGCGGGGGCGAGCACTGCCGCTGCTTGTCTGGATCTGCGGTCTGCTGGTGCTGTGGGAGGCGGTCTCCTGGTGGCTGCTGCATGTGGCGAAGACGCCGCTGGCCCAGTCCAAGCTGCCTTATGTCCACGAGGTGGCGCTCACCCTGTGGCAGTACAGCGGCACCCTTCTCCGGGAAGGGGGCGCCACCTTCGGCAATGCTGGGGTGGGCTTCCTGATCGGAGCGCTCTCTGGAGTGCTGCTGGCCGTGCTGATGAGCCTCTCCCGGACGATAGAGCAGCTTGCCTTCCCGTATGCCGTTGCTTCGCAGATGATTCCGATTCTGGGACTGGCACCGATCATATACGGAATTGTGCGGGATGAGCAGCTGTCGAGGATCATCATATCCGGCTATATCACCTTTTTCCCGGTGGCGCTGAATATGCTGCGCGGTCTGCGGAGTGTGGACCCCTCTGCTCTGGAGCTGATGCACTCTTATGCCGCTAAGCCGTGGGCTGTATATTGGAAGCTGCGCTTCCCGGCAGCGCTGCCGGGTCTGTTCAGCGGGCTGAAGATTGCAGCACCGCTGGCTGTAACGGGCGCAATTCTGGTTGAGCTGATGGGTGCGCAGCGCGGGATCGGGGTTATTATGCTCCGCAATCTCTATTACGGACCTTCCCATACGTATATGTTCTGGTCCACGGTATTGGTCGGTGCTCTGCTGGGTATGGCCAGCTATTGGCTGATGAGTCTGGTGGAACGTCTGGTAGCCCCATGGCAGCCGGAATTCCGTCCCCAAGGAGGCGGCCGCTAATGGACAGCAATACGGCTCGTGAATTCCCGTCCTCTAACAACGTTATTGCGCCAGATACAGAACACAGCGGAGACCCTTGGAAATTCCTGAAATGGCTGAACCCCGGGTTCGTGCTGCCGCTGCTTGCCGGAGCTTTGTTCCTGCTGCTGTGGGAGCTTCAGATCTTTCACCGCATCTTCGATCTGAAGAAATACCAGCTGCCGCTGCCCTCCGCCATCGCTGAAGCGATGCGGGACAATCTCAGTCTGCTGCTCTCCTACACCGGGTATACCCTCACTGAAGCTGTTCTTGGTATGCTGATCGGCTCCGGCTGCGGCTTCCTGATTGCCTTGGCTGCTACGGTCTGGCCCCGCTGGGGTGGCGGCAGCCTCACGATGGTAGCTGCCCTCAATGCCGTGCCCATTGTGGCGCTTGCCCCGATCATGAACCTGTGGTTCGGAGACGGCATCGGCTCACGGGCGGCGATTGTGACCGCGACCACGATGGCGGCTATGGCGATCAATGCCTACAAGGGCATGGCGGCTGTGGACCCGCTGGCGCTGGACCTGATGCATTCCTATGCGGCTGGCAAGCGGGCGGTATTCCGTCATCTGCGGATTCAGAACAGTCTGCCTTATGTGTTCACTGCCTTGAAGATCAACGCTACAGCGAGCATGATCGGGGCGATTGTCGGGGAGTTCTTCTTTTCCTCGCGGGGGCTGGGTTATCTGCTCTCCAATTCCATCAAGGTGGCCAAGATGCCGCTGGGCTGGGCCTGCATCGTGCTTGCTGCGATTGCCGGAGTAATCTTTTACCTGGTCGTGGAGCGCCTGGAAAAGGTATTTATCAAGTGGCACCCTTCCCGGAGAGCGTAGTGTGTAGTTCCCGCAGTATCCGCTGCACCCGTAATCGCAAGGCCTGTAATCGCAATATCCGCAACCCTGGAACTGTTACATCCGGTTTGTACACTGGCAGGAGATAGAGAGCTGCCAGGCACAAGCTGTATGCATATAGCAACAAGAGCGAAATCATGCTGTGTCAGTCTGTCTTATTACAAAAAACTTGAGTGGTAGGGGGAGTTGCTATGATGAAGGGTAAACAGGGCAAAACTCGTGGCGGGTTATGGATTGCGGCGGCTCTAATGCTGATCTCGCTGCTTGCGGGCTGCGGCGGCAACAACAACGCCAGCCCCTCCGGAGCAGAAGCAACTGCGGGGAATGCGGCAACGGCTTCGCCGGAAGCGGCGGCAACCACGGAACCGGCGGCTGAGCCGGTCACCGTGAAGCTGCAGCTCAAATGGGTGCCGCAGGCCCAGTTCGCCGGGTACTTCCTGGCGCAGGACAAAGGATATTATGCGGCAGAAGGCTTGAAGGTCGAGATTCTGCCCGGCGGGCCGGATATCGTGCCTGAGCAGCAGGTGGCCGGCGGTTCGGCCGATATCGGGGTGGACTGGGTGGCGAGTCTGCTGACCAGCCAGGAGCAGGAGATGCCGCTGGTGCAGATTGCCCAGATTTTCCAGAAGAGCGGGCTGGTGCTGGTATCCAAGAAGGAGGCGGGCATCACTACACCGGCTGAGCTGAAGGGTAAGAAGGTGGGCAACTGGATGGGCGGCAATGAGTTTGAGATTCTGGCGCTGTTTGATAAATACAAGCTGGATTCAGGCAAGGATCTGAACTTCACCAAGCAGGGCTTCACGATGGACCAGTTCCTGGGCGGTGAGCTGGATGCGGCCTCGGCCATGACCTATAACGAATATCAGGTGGTGCTGGAGTCGGGCATCAAGGCAGAGGACCTGAGTGTCATCGACATGAATGATGAAGGTGTGGCGATGCTCGAAGACAATCTGTTCGCTAACAAGGAGTGGCTGGAGGGCAACAAAGAGACGGCGGCCAAGTTCGTCCGCGCTTCCCTGAAGGGCTGGGCGGATGCGATTGCTGATCCCGAAGCAGCTGTTGACAGTGTGATGAAGCTTGCCGAAGCGGGCAGCACGACCCGGGAGCATCAGCTGACGATGATGACGGAGGTTGCCAAGCTGATCCAGCCGGAGGGCTTCGATGCTTCCAGGCTGGGCTATACGGATGCTGCCGCCTTCCAGCAGACCGCCGATATCGCGCTGAAATTCGGGGTCATTAAGACGGCTTCCAAGGTGGAGGAGGCTTACACGAACGAGATTGTCGAGATGGCGGCGAAATAACAGGTAACAGGATTCTTTCATAGCTGAAGCAGATGGCCGCCTGGTAAGGCGGTCATCTCTTCTAGGTAGCGGACGAACACAGGAAAAGAGGTGCAGACGATGACACTGCTTACGGGGCAGGCCGGTAAAGTGATGAACTATGTGAATGGAGCTTGGGTGGAGTCCTCCTCCGGGCGGCAGGAGGAAGTGTTCAACCCGGCGACAGGTGAGGTGATTGCCTATGTGCCGATCTCCAGCCGGGAGGAGCTGGATGCAGCGGTGGGGGCAGCTTCGAGAGCCTTTTCCGAGTGGAAAAGAGTCGCTGTCCCGCGCCGGGCCCGCTATTTCTTCCGGTACCAGCAGCTGCTGGTGCAGCATACCAAGGAACTGGCAGAACTGATTACGCTGGAGAACGGCAAAAGCCTGGAGGAAGCGCTGGGCGAGGTGCAGCGCGGCATCGAATGCGTGGAATTCGCCGCCGGCGCTCCCACGCTGATGATGGGCAGCCAGCTGCCGGATATCGCGACAGGTGTAGAGTCCGGCATGTTCCGTTATCCCCTGGGAGTTGTGGGTGGCATCGCCCCGTTCAACTTCCCGATGATGGTGCCCTGCTGGATGTTCCCGCTGGCGGTAGCCTGCGGGAATACCTTCGTGCTGAAGCCCTCCGAGCGGACGCCGCTGCTGGTGAACCGGCTGGCCGAGCTGTTCGCAGAAGCGGGCTTCCCGCCGGGGGTGCTGAATGTGGTACATGGGGCGCATGAGGTGGTGGACGGCTTGCTGGCGCATGAGGAGGTGAAGGCGGTCTCCTTTGTCGGCTCCCAGCCGGTGGCGGAATATGTCTATAAGCAGGGGACTGCGCACGGTAAGCGGGTGCAGGCGCTGGCCGGCGCGAAGAACCATTCGATTGTGCTGAAGGATGCCGATCTGGACCATGCGGTGAAGAATATTTTATCCGCAGCCTTCGGCTCTGCGGGCGAGCGGTGCATGGCCTGCGCCGTAGTGGTGGTGCAGGAGGACATTGCCGATGAGCTGGTGAGCCGGATTGCAGAGGCTGCGAACGGGCTGAAGATCGGGAACGGCAAGGAGGAGGGCGTATTCCTCGGCCCGGTCATCCGGCAGGCGAACAAAGACCGGACGATCGATTACATTGAAGCGGGACTTGCCGAGAAGGCGGTGCTGGTGCGGGATGGCCGCAAGGATGCTGCAGCTGCGGGCAGCGGCTATTTCCTGGGCCCGACGATCTTCGATCATGTGCAGCCGGGGATGAAGATCTGGCGTGACGAGATTTTTGCGCCGCTGCTGTCAGTGGTGCGGGTGAAGAATCTGGCGGAGGCGATAGCGGTCACCAATGAGTCGCCCTTCGCCAACGGAGCGTGCATCTATACGGACAGCGCCAGGGCGGTCCGCGAATTCCGCGAGGAGATCGATGCCGGGATGCTGGGTGTCAATCTTGGCGTGCCTGCGCCGATGGCATTCTTCCCTTTCTCAGGATACAAGAAATCATTCTATGGAGATCTGCATGCGAACGGGCGTGATGGTGTGGAGTTCTACACCCGCAAGAAAATGATTACCGCGCGTTACTAAAAGAAGGAAACCCAAGGAGGAGAGTGTGCCGTGCAGAGTCTGGGTAAAGAAAGCGAGCTGGCGGTTAAGAAGGACCAGCGGTATTTGTGGCATAATATGACCCCTTACAGTGAGCAGCATCCGCCGATGATTGCCGCTTCCGCAAGTGGCTCATGGGTAACCGATATCGACGGCAACACATTCCTGGACGGCATGTCCGGCCTGTGGTGTGTGAATGTGGGGTATGGTCGTAAGGAGCTGGCGGAGGCGGCGTACAATCAACTGCTGAGCCTGCCGTATTTCCCGCTGACACAGAGCCATATGCCGGCCATCGCGCTGGCTGAGAAGCTGAATGAATGGCTTGAGGATGAGTATGTCATCTTCTTCTCCAACAGCGGCTCTGAGGCGAACGAGGCAGCCTTCAAAATCGCCCGCCAGTACCAGCAGCAGATCGGCCAGCCTGACCGCCATAAATTCATTGCCCGCTACCGGGGCTATCACGGAAGCTCTCTTGGCGCCCTGGCGGCGACCGGGCAGGCGCAGCGCAAGTACAAGTACGAGCCGCTGGGCGGCGGGTTCCTGCATGTGGCGCCGCCGGACAGCTACCGCCGTCCGGCCGGCATGACCGAAGAGGCGTTCAACCTCCAGTGTGCGCAGGCGATTGAGGATATGATCGTCTGGGAAGGTGCAGAGTCTGTAGCGGCGGTGATTATGGAGCCGGTCATTACCGGCGGGGGTGTGATCGTCCCGCATCAGATCTATATGGACCGGGTGCAGGAGATCTGCCGTACCCACGGCGTACTGCTGATTATCGACGAGGTGATCTGCGGCTTCGGGCGTTCCGGCCGCAAGTTCGGTCACCACAATTTCGGAATCAAGCCCGATATTGTCACAATGGCGAAGGGGCTGACGAGCGGCTATCTGCCGTTATCGGCTACCGCTGTACGCAAGGAGATCTATGAGGCCTTCAAGGATAACAGCGATGATTACGGGCATTTCCGTCATGTGAACACCTTCGGCGGCAATCCGGCTGCCTGTGCGCTGGCCCTGCGCAACCTGGAGATTCTGGAGCAGGAACAATTGGTTGAACGCGCCGGGATTCTGGGCCGCAGGCTGGAAGGCGGGTTCGCCGGGCTGCTTGGGCATAAGCTGGTTGGCGATATCCGCAGCTTCGGGCTGGTCGTTGGGATTGAGCTGGTGGCGGATAAATCCACCAAACAGCCCGCTGAGCTAAGTGTGGTTAAGGGGATTATTGCCGACTGCAAAGCCAAGGGGCTGATCATCGGCAAGAACGGCGATACGGTAGCGGGCTTCAATAATGTGCTCACCTTCGCTCCACCGTTATCCTCGACGGATGAGGATGTGCAGTTCATCATCGATACCTTCACAGCTGTGCTGAACGGGAGCTGGGCAGAGTGAATTTCTCCGGGTACAGGAACTGGTAGGCGCGCAGGGCGACCTGAATGGAGATCCGGTTCTCCGGGAGCATGAAGTCCTCTCCGAGCAGCTCGGTGATTTTGTCCAGCCGGTAGTAGAGGGATTGCCGGACGATGAAGAGGCTGCGGGCGGCGATCTGCTTCGACCCGTCATGATCGAGGTAGACGCGCAGCGTCAGCAGCAGCTCGCTGCCTTTTGCCTCATCGTGGTCAATCAGCGGGCCGATATAGCTGCGGATGAAATTCTCCAGCGTCTTGCCGTCGTTCAGGCTCAGCAGCAGCTGGAAGACGCCTAACTCCTCATACATGAGGACCGGCTTCTGGTAACAGGAATAGAGGGACAGCGCTTGTACGGCTTCCTGGTAACCGGCATGAGCATGCTTCAGGCCCCGGTGGGACTTGCTGACTCCGATGACGAGCTGCAGGTCCTTCAGCTTCTCATCGGCGCGGATATGCTGCAGGGAATCAAGCGCCTGCTGCAGGCGCAGCTTGCCGGGCAGCTTAGACTGGATATCCAGCGCAATGACGGTCAGCCGGTTGTTCTTCAGGGTGATCAGCGGCCGGAGGGAGTACTTCTCGAAGATGGAGCGCAGGATGAGTGAGAGGTGGAAGGTGATGGATTCCCAGTCATTCTCCGAGCTGTTCCATTTGACATCCCGGGGATTCTCGATCTCGATCAGGCAGACCCGGTAGGGCAGCTCATTGACCAGGTTGAAGTCCGGGCCGACCAGTCCCTTGAGCCGGTTGTCGTCCTGAGTGCGTCCCCCTACCAGCTCATCCACCCACAGATTCTCCGAGAACAGCTTCCGTTCCTCCATGTACCGCGTGCGCAGCAGCTCCTGTGCGATGGATAAGGAGGCCGAATCGAGCAGCAGGCAGTCGAATTCCTGCGGCTTATGATTACAGACCATCAGGATATAGGCCCAGGTCTGGTCTAAGGCTCCAACGGGCTTTACGGCGATGGTCTTGTGGCCGTATTCCCGGATATAGGGGGCGGCCTCCGGGACTGCTCCCTCCATCTCTTCGCTGAAGGTCTCGAAGAAGTCCAGCAGCGGGCGCTGCTCCTCGGGCGCAAGGGCCGGGAAGAAGAGAGGTTTGCCTTGCAGCTGCATATAGAGAATCTGTGTGCGGGTGCTTTTACATAACAATTGCAGGACCTTTAGGGTTCCCTGGGAGGTTAGGGTCAGCCGGTGGAATTCGCGGGAAATACTCTCCAGCTCTTGCAGCATCCGGTGGTGGCGGTTGATGATGAGGGAATGCAGATCGAGTGTAATGTCGACGAACCGTACAGTGCGGGTGAATTGAATCAGCGGAAAATCATGCAGGTTCGAAAGAGCGATCATCTCCTGCGGAATGGCACTGAAGTAAGCTCCCAGCTCAATGCACAGGCAGGCGGCATTCTTATCAATCAGATTCTGCATGAAAGACAGGGCGGCGTCCAGATCTGTGCCTGCGCTCATTCCGGTGGTCAGAATCATCTCTTCCCCGTGAATCAGACTCTCCAGGCTTGCGCTCTCCAGCACATGCACCCAGCGGATGGCCCGGTTCAGGCCGTTTCTTCCCCCGATCAGCTCAGCTTCAGCGAACAGCGGCCGCTTCAGCGCGTCGCGGATCGTAAATACAAGTTCCCAGTCCATAAGCTTCCCCCTCATTCCCTTCGTTCTCAGGCCATTCTCACAGGTAAAAAAGTGACTTTTGAAATTAGACAATCTGTCTAATGTAACGAAAAAGCGGATTGACTATAGTTTGAATATAATATGTCAGAAAACTTAACTTAAATTGGAGTGTGATTAGCGCTTTTATCGGCTTGAAGTTTATTTTACTACAATAATTCTTACAAGTATGCAAAATATTAAGGCGATCATCGTAATAATGTTATATTATATAACATAAATCAAAGCCGAGAGTGGAAGCTACTTTGGCCAGAAGGAGGGGTACCCGATGGAGCAATCTTCACCGTTAAGCACATTGACACCTGAGCTGTTCATGCGTAATTTTGCCGAGGCAGAGCCGGGGCTTACCCGCAAGGGAGCCATCGAGGAATCCAACCGCTGTCTGTACTGTTATGATGCGCCGTGTATCAAGGCCTGTCCGACCAGCATCAATATCCCTTCCTTCATCAAAAGAATCGCGACGGACAATCTCAGAGGGTCGGCGCAGACCATTATGGATGCCAACCCGGTCGGCGCAAGCTGCGCGAGGGTATGTCCCACGGAGGAGCTGTGCGAGGGAGCCTGTGTGCTGAACGGCACTTCCGCGCCGATTGAGATCGGCCTGCTGCAGCGTTACGCCACGGATTGGGCGATCCGCAGCGGGCTCCAGCTGTTCCGGGCGGGTGAGCCTAACGGCAGAAAAGTAGCGGTGATCGGCGGCGGACCGGCAGGTCTGTCAGCGGCCAGAGAGCTGGCGCGCGAAGGCTTCCAGGTGGTGATCTATGAGGCGAAGCCGCTGGCCGGTGGCCTGGATACCCACGGGATTGTCTCCTTCCGGCTGCCGCAGGACATTTCGCTCTGGGAAGTGGAGCAGGTGGAGAGACTGGGCGTAGAGATCCGTACGGGAATGAAGGTGGGAGTGGATATTTCCATAGAAGAGCTTAAGGCCGGCTATGATGCCATCGTGCTGGCGGCCGGGATGGGTTATGTCCCTCCGCTGGGGATTGAAGGCGAGAAGCTGTCCGGTGTCTATGATGCGATCGGGCTGGTGGAGACCACCAAGACCGGGATTCCTGCCCTGGAGCTGATGGGACAGCGTGTCGCTGTCATTGGTGCAGGCAATACGGCCATTGATGCGGCTACCTGCTCGGTGCGGCTCGGCGCGGCGAACGTGAAGATGATCTACCGCCGGACGCGCGGGGAGATGACGGCTTATGATTTCGAATATGAGTTCGCCAAGCAGGAGGGTGTGGAATTCAACTGGCTGACCTTGCCGAAGCGGATTGTAGGGGATGAAGAGGGAAATGTTGCGGCACTCGAATGTGTGCGGATGGAGCTGACCGGGGAGGCCGGGCCGGATGGACGCCCCTCTCCCGTGCCAGTGGCCGGCTCGGAATTCCTGCTCCCGGTGGATGCCGTAGTGGTGGCTATCGGCCAGAAACGGCGGATGGACCTTATTGAGGCGCTGGGGCTTAAGCATACGCGGGGCGTAGTGGAGATTGATCCCGCGACCGGCCGTACCTCAGATCCGCAGATTTATGCGGCCGGCGATATTGTTTTTGGCGCAGGGACGGGGGAGGCCATGGTGGTCTCTGCCGCGCAGCAGGGCAAGGATGCTGCCTATGCAATTGTGAAGCAGTGGTCAGGCCGTCAGGACAGCGCAATCGGCTCTGCCGTATAATACAGATTTCATAGATGGGGGAGGAATGGCAATGGCAGATCTCAGTATTGATTTTGCAGGCATCAAGTCACCGAATCCGTTCTGGCTGGCCTCTGCGCCGCCTACCAATACAGGCTATCAGGTGCAGCGTGCGTTCGAGGCAGGCTGGGGAGGCGCGGTGTGGAAGACGCTCGGGGAGCCGGTCATCAACACCTCGGCCCGGTTCGCCGCCGTTCATTTTGGCGGACAGCGTGTAGCGGGCTTCAACAACATTGAGCTGATTACCGACCGTCCGCTGGAGGTTAACCTGAAGGAAATCTATGAGACGAAGCGAAGATTCCCGCAGCATACGATTATTGCTTCCCTGATGGTGGAGCCGAAGCGGGAGAAGTGGCATGAAATTGTGAAGCGCGTGGAGGCCATCGGCGTAGACGGGCTGGAGCTGAATTTCGGCTGTCCGCACGGCATGGCTGAACGCGGGATGGGCGCGGCTTCGGGCCAGCAGCCTGATCTGGTACAGGCGCAGACCGCCTGGGTCAAGGAGGTAGCGACCACCCCTGTCATTGTGAAGCTGACACCGAACATCACTGACATTACCGTGGTGGCCCGGCATGCCGTCAAGGGCGGAGCGGATGCAATCAGCCTGATCAATACGATCAACAGTCTGGCCGGGGTAGACATCCACAGCTGGAATACGATTCCAAATGTCGGCGGCCAGGGAGCACACGGCGGTTATTGCGGCCCGGCTGTCAAGCCGATTGCTCTTAGCATGGTGGCGGAATGTGCCCGGGACCGTGAAGTCGGCGTGCCGATCTCCGGCATTGGCGGCATCTCCACCTGGCAGGATGTCGTCGAATTCATGCTGATGGGCTCAACCGGAATTCAGGTCTGCACAGCGGTTATGCATCATGGCTTCAGGATTGTGGAGGAGATGATCGACGGTCTGAACCATTACCTGGACGAGAAGGGACTGGCTTCGGTAACCGAGCTGATTGGCAAGTCGGTGCCCAGATATACCAACTGGGGCGATCTTGATCTTAATTATCAAGTCGTTGCGCGGATTAACGAGGAGAACTGCATCAACTGCAATAAATGCCATATTGCCTGCGAAGACGCCTCTCATCAATGCATCGATATGCTGACGAATGCGGAGGGTAAGGCGATTCTGCAAGTGCGTGAGGAGGATTGTGTAGGCTGCAATCTGTGTTCGATTGTCTGCCCGGCAGAGGGAGCCATTGATATGATAGCACTGGACAGCGGAGCGGCCCCGATGAGCTGGAATCAGCGGAGCCGGATCATCAGCGGGGTCAACGGTGCTTATTCGGAAGCGGAGGTGGGTTAAGATGAAGAAGATCATCAAGCACGGAATTATCGTTACAGCGGCGGATACGTATACGGGAGATGTCCTGATTGAGGACGGAATCATCAGCGGCATCGGCCTGAATCTGGAAGCGCCGGGAGCGGAGATCATTGATGCTTCCGGCTGTTATGTCTTTCCGGGAGGGATTGATCCCCATACCCATCTGGATATGCCCTTCGGCGGTACGGTTACCGCCGATGACTTCGAGACCGGTACGATTGCCGCTGCTTACGGCGGAACCACTACGGTGATCGATTTCTGCCTGACCACGAAGGGGCAGCCGCTCCAGCAGGCCGTAGATACCTGGCATCACAAATCGCAGGATAAAGCGGTCATTGACTACAGCTTCCACCTGATGGTGTCAGAGCTGAATGACAATGTGCTCAGCGAGCTGCCGCAGATTATTGAGCAGGAGGGCATCACCTCGCTGAAGGTGTTCATGGCCTACAAGAACACCTTCCAGGCCGACGACGGAGTTCTGTATAAGACGCTTCAGGCGGCGAAGCGCGAAGGGGCGCTGGTCATGGTGCATGCCGAGAACGGCGATGTTATCGAATATCTGGTGGATCAGGCGCTGGCCGCAGGCAATACCGATCCGCTCTATCATGCGCTGACCCGTCCCCCTGAACTGGAGGGTGAGGCGACTGGCCGGGCAGCTTATTTGACCGGGCTGACGGATTCACAGCTCTATGTGGTGCATGTCACCTGCGCCGAGGCGGCCTGGAAGATTGCCGAAGCCCGCAAGAAAGGGCTTCGTGTCTACGGCGAGACCTGTCCGCAGTATCTGGTGCTCGATCAGTCGGCGCTGGCGAAGCCGGATTTCGAAGGCGCCAAGTATGTCTGGTCTCCTCCGCTGCGCGAACAGTGGAACCAGGATGTACTCTGGGATGCCCTCTGGAGCGGGACGCTGCAGACCATTGGCTCTGACCAGTGCTCGTTCAACTTCAAGGGGCAGAAGGAGCTGGGCCGGGGCGATTTCTCGAAGATCCCGAACGGTGGACCCACCATCGAGGACCGGTTCAGTGTCCTCTACTCCGAAGGGGTGCAGAAGGGCCGGATCACACTGAACAAATTCGTGGATATCATCGCCACCTCAAGCGCCAAGCTGTTCGGCTTGTTCCCGCAGAAGGGCACGATTGCCGTGGGCAGCGATGCCGATATTGTGATCTTCGACCCGGCAGTGGAGCGGACGCTGTCGGCAGAGACCCATCATATGAATGTGGACTACAATGCGTTCGAGGGGCTTACGGTCAAGGGCGAGCCGGTCTCCGTGCTGAGCCGGGGCGAGTTTGTCATCAAGGACAAGATATTCGTCGGTGCCGCAGGACAGGGGAAATACCTGCACCGCAAGCGCTTCGAGGCCGAAGCTCCCCATCCGGCACAGGCAGAAATCAGCGGAGGAGTGGTCTGAGATGTCAGCATTTGCAGAGTTCGACCGGGAACGGCAGGAAATCGACAATCTCATCGGGCTAGGTTATACCGTTGCCGGGATCTACGAGGATCTGGACGGTGCCAGGGTTACGTTCATCCGCAGTGAGCCGGCCGGCGGGCCGGTGGAGCTGCTGCTGCTCACAGCGGACGCGCGCAAGCATGTGACGACGCTGCTTGTTAGCCGAACCAGACAGACTGCTGCTGAGATTCATAGGTGAACACGCGTTACAGTGATTAATCCCCCTTATATTCCTGACGAAGGATCGACATGATTGTCAGCGATTCAAATCCACCCTCCGTCCGTATACAATCGCGGAGGGTGCCTTCCTTTTTGAAGCCGGACGCTTCATAAGTACAAGAATTATAGACGGCAGCCAATTATGTAAGGGATATGTATGTAAAAGGAGCTGCCGCTGTTGCAGGATGCGCTGCTACGTCAGACGGTTAACGGACTCCTGTGGAGAGAAGACAGAGACGGACGGGGATTGGGTAATTTCGACCCTTGCCGGAGAGTTCGCTGTGACATCGGGCGAGTAGAGATAGAAGCTGCTCGCGGCTTCGGAGGTGCGGATTCTGGTGAATTCATTGGCCAGGCTGATTGTTGAGGAGGAGGCAAGTGTAAGTTCCTTGACCCGCAGCTTGAAGGTGACCAGCGTCTGCTCTACCGCCGGAATCGTCTGCTGTCCGCTGCTTGCTTCGACCTGAATATCGATGCCGCGCATGCTTGTGTTTTTCCCGAGATAGATACTGCCATCCACAGGACTCTGGAAATTGAACTGGAACAGGTTATCGACTTCGCTTCCAGCCGTATAATTCCCTTCTGCGTAGACCGAGTGCTGCGTATATTCAAGGTTGTCGAATACCTGGCTGTCATATTGGACAATGAAGTTAAGATAGCTGTAGCCGCGGTCATTTGGCGCGAAGTCTTTTAAATGCACCAGCACGGTAACCTCTTCCCCTGGAGTATAAACCTCTTTGTCAGTGGTAACCTCAACAGACATCGCAGGTGCGGTGTTATCCGCTGCAGCCTCACGAATCATGGACATCATAAGCGGCAGTACCTTCATTCCTCTGATTGCCTGCTTGAATCTATTTCTCTTCTTCATGTTACATCCCCCATTGCCATCATAATGATGCATCCCTATGCACGAATGATCTTGTATATGAACAATGGTAACAATTGTCACTGATAAAACACTGATAAACGTCGAACCATGGCGTAAAATATCGAAAAAATGCTTGTATTATATAAAAAATTCTAAAGCTCCTCTAGCCCATGCAGGAACCTCATCTCTGCAAAAGCTGATTCGCGAGTTCTGAATCTCCATCACAACCAATCCTTTTGGCAATCTGGTCAGGATCGATAATGGTTCCAACGTAGTCCCTTAACTGGAAGCTGATTGTGCTTTTTCCAGCTCCATTAGTTCCGGCAAAAACCGTCATTACAGATTTAGATTTAGTCATGACTAACAAGCTCAGTCCGGTTACCAGCTACATCATAAGTGATTTCGAATTTTTGTCCAGTGGCATCTTCACGAATTCGTTTCCCGTTTTTTATATAATAGATGGAAGCTCCGGCCTTCTTGGCTTCTGCGACTGCATGCTGGTTGGCTTTTTTTAGTAACCGTTGCAATTCTTCTCTTTGGGGCAGCATTAGGATAGCACCTCACTTGGATATTGAGATTTATTTTAAAATAGTATAACACAATCCAATTTCCCCCTGGAAATGCCCCGGGCTATTTACCCAGCCGCTGGTATTCATCAACGAACCAGTCCGGCAAGGCGTCGCCGGTCTCTGCGATGTAGGACTCACTGAACTGGGCGAATTTGCGCTGGGCGCGCAGGGGCTTGGCGGTTTCGTAATAGATGGCGATCAGCCGCAGGGCGTAGCTCTCCTCCAGTGGCTCCAGCTCCGTCAGGCGCACGGCGTAATCTTCGGCCTCGTTAGGCCGTTCAGCCTCCATCAATCCCATAGTAAGCTGCTCCAGCAGCTTGAGGTACAGGCGGCGGTATTTGTCACGGGCGGAATATACCCAGAGGCTGTCCAGCGACTGGAGCAGGTCACCGGTGTACAGGACGGCGGCCTGCTGCATGTCCTCAAGCCTGCTAGTTTGCAGCGCAAGGGCGGCAGCTTCCTGGAATTTCTCAATGTCTCCCTCAATTCCCCCCGACTCAAGCCTGTAATTCTCCCTGCCGAAGGTCAGCTCAATCTTGTCCTCCAGCGCGGCTTTCTTCAAGGTGGTGCGGATCTGGTAGACCGTAGTATGCAGATATTGCTTGCCCTTCTCGTAGTTCCACTGCGGGAACACGTCATTGAGAATCAAGCTGACGCTGCCCTGCCTGTGAATCCACAGATAAGCAAATAATTCCTGTGCCTTATGTGTCCTCCACTTCACCAGGCCCAGAGGGCTGATTAGCTCATAATCCCCCAGCAGCCGGAACGAGGTTGCCTTCCCGGTTGCGGCGGTTGCCCCGGCAGCCTCCGGCGATAGGCGCTTACTGAGCAGCTTATTCCAGGTCTTCCGCAGCCGCGAAGGATCAACAGGCTTGAGCAGATAATCCATTGCAGACAGGTCGAAGGCTTCGACAGCATAATTGCGGTAGGCGGTTACGAATACGATGTCTGTGTCCGGAGAGAAGGGCAACAGCTTCTCGGCAAAAGTGAGACCGGACAGCTCCGGCATCTGGATGTCCAAGAATAGAACATCCGGCTTCAGCTCGGAAGCAGCAGTGAGGGCTTCACGCGGGTTATCGTAGGTCAGGACAGAGGATATTCCTTCACACTGGAGCAGCAGCTCCTTCATGTGATCCAGTGCCGGCCATTCGTCATCAATTACCATTACAGAGATGCTCATACTCAGAAGACCTCTTCCTTCCATGGGATTGTAATCAGTACATCTATACCTCCGCTGGCTCCCCGTGTAAGAATCAGCGGACGTCCGAACTGTGTGAGCAGCCGGCGGTTAATGTTCCGCAGGCCGATTCCGGTGCCTTCGCCATGCGGAGAACGGTAATCATCCTTCATCCATGAGGCTAGCTGTTCATCGCTCATTCCCTTCCCGTTGTCCGAGACGGTGATCAGGATATCATCCCCCTCCTGCCGGGTGGAGATGATTACCGTTCCTCCGTCGATCTTCTCCATCAGTCCGTGACGGACGGCGTTCTCCACGATGGGCTGCACAATCAGCGGCGGCAGCGGGAATTCACTGACCTCAATATGATACTCGGCATTCAGCCGCTTCCCGAACCGGGCCTGCTCCAGCGACAGATAGGCTTCGATCAGCTCCAGCTCCTTCTCGAACGGAATGGCAGTCTCCTGGTTGCTGAAGTCGAAGCTGCCGCGCAGGAAATGGCTCAGATCGTATAGCAGCTGTTGTGTCTTCTCGGTGTCACGCGTACTCATCCAGATAATTGTATTAATGGCGTTGTACAGAAAATGCGGCTTGATCTGTGCACGCAGCATGGCGATCTCCGAGCTGAGCCGCTCGGAGACAGATCGCCGTAGTTGAACCAGCGTGTTGACCCGTCCCTTCAGATCGCTCCAGATATAAGGCTTATGGATAAAATCATTGGCTCCGGCGCGGAACGCCGCCTCGTTGAAGTGAAGCTGCTGCCCGGCCGTGGCCATCAGGATCGGCAGGTCCAGCGGGGTATAGGTCTGGCGGATGATCCTGCACAGCGCAAGGCCCGACATTCCGGGCATCATGACATCGATCATGCAGAGATCGAAATTCCGGTCTTCAGCCAGCAGGGCCAGTGCCTCCTTGCCGCTGCTGCGGCTTGTGATATTGTAATTCTCCAGCGACAGCAGGTTGGTCAGTGCCTTGAGGCTCGCATAATCGTCATCCACGATCAGGATACGCGGCGCATAGGGCGCAGCTTGTCCGCTGGACTGCGGCGGATCAGCCGACCGGTATTTCCAGAGGTCATCCAGCATCTCTGGCTGGGTGTACTCTGGCCGCGGGAGTGTCTGCTCTGCTTGGGCGGCAGCGGCAGCTTCCGCCTGGGTGCCCGGAAGTGTGAAGGAGAATGTGCTGCCCCGGCCAACCCGGGAAGAGACGGAGATGCTCCCGCCATGCAGCTCTACCAGCTTACGGCTAATCGCAAGGCTCAGCCCGAGGCCGCCGGTCTCAAGGGAATCGGCCTCGCTGATCTGCTCATAGTCGCGGAAGATATACTCCAGCTGATCCTCGGGAATGCCCTTTCCGGTATCGGTTACAGCAATGGAGAGGAACTCCTCCTGCCAGATGGCCTCAATGACCACGCTGCCGCGGTCCGTGAATTTCAGTGCATTATCCAGCAGGCTATAGAGGATCTGCATCAGCCGCTGTTCATCGGCCTGGACCAGGAAACGGCCCGGCGGGATATGATTTTTGATGCGGATGCTGCCTTTTTTGTTCAGGAACTGGAAGACCTCAATGACAATGGAAGCCACACCCTGGATATCGACGGTCCCCCATTGCAGGCTAATGCGCTGGCGCTTGATCTGCTCGTAATCAAGAATATCCCTGACCAGGAAGGCCAGCCTTCTGCCAGTACCGAGAATCAGCCGTATATCCTCCCGCTGGGAGGGGCTTAGCGGTCCTCCGGCTCCCTCATGCATGGATAGCGCTACGTTAATGATGGCATTCAGCGGCGTACGCAGCTCGGCGGAGGTCTTCAGCAGGAACTCGTCCTTGTCCCTGTCCTTGCGCTCCAGCTGCCGGGACAGCTGCTTAATGGTCTCATAGGCATGGGCATGGCGCGCAGACAGGAACAGTCCCTCGGCAAGAATGAAGATCGGACCGGCTACCGGCGCAGTGGCATAGAGTTCAGTACCGAAGAACAGATTGCTGACTAAAGACAAGGTGAACATGACTGCGGCAATCACACCGATCAGCAGATAGTTAGAGCCGCTTTCCCTCCGCCAGGCGGCTTTTACCATGACATAGAAGGTATAGCAGACAGAGATGAAGCTGAAGGCCAGCAGCACCCCGGTAATCCGCGAATATACAGGCAGTGTGGTGAACAGTACAATGGTGCAGAAGCTCAAGGCATATACGAAGCAGATCCGTTTGAAGAGCCGGGAATAGAGTGCGGGAAATAAGGAATAAGTATAGCTGGACACGCAATAGAATCCGATTACACCCGACACCGCCTGCAGCTTGCTGAATCCTTCATAGGAGAGGGATGGAAGGTACTCGAAGAGCAGCTTCTCACTGTGAGTCAGCATATAGAGAGCGATCACGAAGCAGTAGACGGCCAACTGGAGCGAAGACTTGTCCTCTTTGCGCTGCAAGCCCTGGCCGATGAAATAGCAGCCGATAAAAGCAAAGCCTGCCACCAGCAAAGTGTCGTAGGTCCGTTTCCGCTGATCGATGGCAGCTATAGCAGCGGGAGTGCCAATCCGGATAGATTCGGCAATGCCTCCGTTTGAATAGGTGAAATTGGATGTATGTATCAGAATCTCCGCCAGGTTATCCCTGCTGTGAAAAGTCAGGGAATACGGTTGGTTGCGCGGCGTGGTAGTCTCCCGGGCTTTCCCCGGTGTTCCGCTTCCGCCCAGCCGCTCACCATTCACATATACCTCGCTGGCATTGCGGATATTGCTCACCTTGAGGGCGAAGGCAGGAACCTCCGGCGGCAGCTGAACCAGCAGACGGTAGGTTGCATATCCGTAGCGGGAGAAGCCGGTAGCCTCCGATCCCCGGCCCCATGCGCCCGGCACAGGCATATAGGCCGGTGCCTCTGCTGTTCCGGATAAGGTATCCTGCGGTTTCAGCAGCTCCTGCCAATAGAATTCCCATTCCCCTTCAAGCGGGTAGACGGCAGAATTATCGAAGGTGCAGGTGGACAAATCGGCCCAACCTGACCGTGGGCTGTTGCAGTTAGATGAGGGGCTGAGCAGGGGAATCAACACCACTGCGATGAGCAGGCCTATGCATAACAGGGCGAGCATTCTTTTGGCCAGCAGATTATAATCAAATGTTCTCATGATTTCATCATATCTCCGGCAGCTTGCGCTTGTCCAGCTTCCTTCTACTTCCCGCCGGAAGTGTTGTATAATTGAATTTCATATCGTACCCTGAGGAGCGCTGAAGAAATGTTCTTTCTAAATATTATGTCATGGCTGACCGAGGAGCGCCTGATGCAGCTGCTGGAGCAATACCGCTCGTTCGGGCCGCTGCCGGGTGTGGGGCTTACCTTCATGAAATCGTTCGTCCCCCCGCTGCCGACTATAGCGATTGTGGGGCTTAACGGAGCGGTGTACGGGTTATGGCTGGGGTTCCTGTATTCCTGGATCGGTCTGGTTGCAGGCTGCACGGTCACCTTCCTGATCATCCGCAAAATTGCCGGACATCCCTACCTCGCCAAGTGGGCCAAACGGCCCAAGGTAGCCAAAGCGATGACCTGGGTCCGCCAGAGCGGGTTCAGCTATGTGTTCCTGCTTAGTCTGTTTCCGGTGGGTCCGTTCGTGGCGATTAATATGGCGGCGGGGCTGGCCGGAATGCGGCTGCGTTCCTACCTGATTGCGCTGTGTGCCGGCAAAGCCATTATGGTATTTGCGGTATCCTACATCGGCAATGATGTGCAGCGGTTCATCCGCCATCCGGTGGAGATTATCTATGTGCTGCTGTTTATCGGAGCATCACTCTGGGGGGTTAAAGCGATTGAAGCCAGGTTTGCCCGGCTGGCGCGGGAACGGGAGCTGCGCGGCCAAGCGCCGCTACAGCGCAAATAATTCACGGATCTCCTCCACACCTTCTGTAACGCCTCTCTCTCCGGTATGAGGCCAGCTGTTGGTGACCGCATTGTAGCGGTAATCCTTACTCCATTCAGCAATATTACTGACGATAGACTGTACAGCGAAGACCATGTGCTCTATCTCCCGGTCCGTCATGATCGGGTGCAGGGACAGGCGGACCCAGCCCGGCTTCAGCGACTGGTCCCCGGCATGGATCGCCTGGATGAACGCCTGGGATTGCGCCGGGTTCAGCCCGAGCAGCTGATGGCCGTACGGACCGGCGCAGGAGCACCCGCCGCGTGCCTGAATGCCGAAGCGGTCATTCAGCAGCCGTACCGCGAGATTGTAATGAATCTCCTTCAGCGTGAAGGAGACAATGCCATGCCGCTTGCGGTGTGTGCCCTCCAGCACGGAGCAGCCGGGAATCTGCACCAGCCCCGAGAGCAGCTTCCGGCATAGCTCCTGTTCGCGGACGATCATATATTGTCCGGTTCCGTTCATCTGCTCCTTCAGCTTCACGCAAAGGGCAGTGCGGATCGCCTGCAGGAAGCCGGGAGTGCCCCCGTCCTCGCGCACTTCCACATCATCGATGTAGCGGCGTCCGCCCCAGCGGTTCACCCATACCACGGTGCCGCCGCCGGGCTCATCCGGCAGCCGGCCGTTGCTGAGCGCGGTGTCGAACAGCAGCACGCCGCCGGTTCCCGGGCCACCGAGGAATTTATGCGGCGAGAAGAAGATGGCATCCAGCTTCTCCTGCGGGTCTGCCGGATGCATATTGATCTCCTGATAAGGGGCGCTTGCTGCAAAATCCACGAAGCATACCCCGTCATGCCGGTGCATGAGTGAGGCAAGCTGATGATACGGGGTCTCGATGCCGGTGACATTGGAGCAGGCGGTGAAGGAGCCGATTTTGAAGCGGCGGTTCCGGTAGAGCTGCAGCAGCTCCCCGAGCCGCTGCAGATCCACCTCTCCGCCCGGCCCGGAGGGAACGGTAACCACATCGCCGAAGCTCTCCTGCCAGGGCAGCAGATTGGAATGATGCTCCATATGGCTGACGAAGATAACCGGGCGCTCCTCCGGTGCGCAGAGGGTTTCCTGGTTCAGCCATTCCGGCAGCTTCAGGCCCATGATCCGCAGCAGCTTGTTCACCGCGCCGGTGGTGCCGTTGCCGCAGAAGAGCAGGGCATCTGCGGGGGCGGCATTCACATGCTGCCGGATGATGCTCCGTGCTTCATGGTAAGCCAGGGTCATGGTCAGGCCCGTGGTATTGGAATCAGTATGCGGATTGCTGACATAGGGGCCGAAGCTCTCCTGTATTTTGCGCTCAATCGGCTCATACAGGCGGCCGCTGGCCGTCCAGTCGGCATACAGCAGCGGCTGCCGTCCATAGGGGGTGGAGATCAGATGGCGGCTGCCGACAGTGTGCTCACGGAATGCCGCGAAATGCTCTTGCAGTGAAGACGGCGCGTCTGCCGCAGCGGCGCGGTGGATACTCAGCACGGACAATCCCTCCAGGCAATGAATGCTCTATCATTTGAGACGGATTCCGGCAGGCACTGGTGCTGCTCAAGGCAAGTAAAGTGTGTGTCGCAGCCTCCGCATACCCGCCGGGCGTAACCGGTCCGTCTTCGTCTGCCTCAGTATATGCCCGGTGATGTAATTAGGTTAACGCCCATAACGATCAGATGAAAAGCTGAATATCGCTCTCCAGCGCATCCTTCAGATATGCGGCGGCATCGATAATCTCCACCTCGGGCAGAAGCTCCTCCGGCTTGAAGCCCATGATCTCCACCGAGAGCTTGCAGGCGTAGAACTTGATGTTCTTTTTGCGCGCGCCCTTCAGGAAATGGATCAGCTTCGGTGCTCCCTGATCCTCCATCATCTCCTCCAGCATCAGCTTGCCAAGCCCGCTGAAGTTCATCCGCGAGAGCGGCAGCTGCTCCGGTCCCTTGGGTGTAATGACATCCATCAGCTTCTCGTAGATACTCTTATCCTCCAGCGTCATAGTCTCCGGGTCCCGGACCAGAAACAGCCCCCAGAACGAGAAGAACATCGTAACCTCCACTTCAATATCCCTGGCTGCATTCGCCAGAATCAGCCCGGCCATCGCCTTGTCATACTCCCCGCTGAACATCAGCAGATTCAGTTTTTTGCCCATTCATCAGCCCTCCATCGGTATCCATAGAATGTCATTAGTATGGTTAGGGAGAGGGAAAGTATGCCTGCCGTCCGGCCGGAAGACACAGAAAAGGCTCCCTGGCGGGAGCCTGAAACGTATATATTAGCTGGTACAGCGGCGCATGGCCCGAATGTATGCGAAAAACAGCATACATGGTGCTCACATGCAGGTCGTGTGGCCGAATGTATGCGGAAAACAGCATACATGGTGCTCACATGCAGGTCGTGTGGCCGAATGTATGCGGAAAACAGCATACATGGTGCTCACATGCAGGTCGTGTGGCCGAATGTATGCGGAAAACAGCATACATTGTGCTCATCGCAGGCGCATGGCCCGAATGTATGCGAAAAACAGCATACATTTGGTGGCCGGGTTACTCCAGGTTGCCGCCCAATCCGCTATCTCTGCTCTCTGATACTAATTCGTACCGTATGCCTCAATGCCCATCCCGATGCTCAGACTCAGCCTGGCGGGCGATGTCATAGCGGCGGGCGGACAGCCAGATGCTACCGGTGAACAGGACGATCAGGCCGAGGATAATGCCGAAGCGCCAGTCCCCGGCCTTGAAGTTGAGCTGAAGGACGGTAAGCACCAGGGCGACCTGGGTCCAGACGAGGGTCCGTTTGCGGAAGGCGGTAATGTCTCCGGCCATCTTCGGCATGCCGCGGATAATCCGGTACGCCAGGAGGGCGAGGATCAGCGCAAACAGGGCGGTTCCGGCCATTTCGCCGGTGGTTAATCTATTCATGGTCTCAGAATCCTTTCGGGGTAACATCTTAATTAAGCTAATTATAACGACCGCCATACCCGCGTGCAAAGCATCCTGTCAGGATCAGGAGGCCAGCTTGCGGATCTCATCGGCAGGCAGCGGAGGGTAGAACAGGAATCCCTGAATATGCGGGCAATTATGCTGCACCAGGAAGGCCAGCTGCTCCGGCGTCTCGACCCCTTCGGCAATCAGGTCATAGCCAAGCTGCGAGGCGACGAAGACGATGGATTTAATAATGGTCTCATCTATGGAGCTGACGCCGATGCCGGTGATGAAGGTGCGGTCAATCTTGATTTTGTTCACGGGAAAATGCTTCAGGTAATTCAGCGAAGAATATTTCGTGCCGAAATCATCGATGGAGACGATGATGCCGTGATCGCGCATCTGCTGCAGCAGCGGATAATGCTCCTCCAGCAGCGCGGTGCTCTCGGTAATCTCGAATTCCAGCACACCGGTATCCAGTCCGTACTCGTCAAGCACGGCCAGCAGATTCTCAATCAGGTTACGGTTGTAGAACCAGCTGTTGGAGATATTAATTGAAGTCCGCAGCAGCGGCATCCCCAGGCTGCGCCATTCGCAGAGCTGGCGGCACACCTCACGCAGCACCCAGTCGGTCAGCTGGATCATCAGCCCGGCTTCTTCCACTGCGGTGATGAACGTCCCTGGTCCAATCAGCCCCTTCTCGGGGTGATTCCAGCGGATCAGCGCCTCTATCCCGATCATTTCCCCTGTGATGGCGTTGATCTGGGGCTGATAGTAGAGTACAAATTCTTCCCGCTCCAGCGCGGAGTGCAGATATTTGGCGATCATCGTCTTCTGCTCCAGCTTCTCGCGCAGATCCCAGTCGAAGATGAAGTAATTAGCATCCTCCTGCGACTTGGCCTGGTACATTGACATATCGGCGAATTTCAGCAGATCGTCCGTCTTCTGCGAGTGCTCGGGGTACAGGGAGATGCCGATACTGGTCGACAGGCTCAGATGCGCTCCCGAGATCAGGAGAGTCTGTGAGATCAGCGTGCTGATCCGCCCGGCGATCACAGGAATATCCGTGTGCGGCAGACCCGCGAAGATCATCACGAATTCATCTCCGCCGGTACGGGCGAACAGCTTGAAGGGCAGACCCCCGGATTTGAGCCGTCCGGCCAGGGTCTTGATCACCTGGTCCCCTGTAGAATGCCCGAGCGTATCATTAATCTCCTTGAACCGGTTCAGGTCGAAAAAGAATAAGGTATAGGTCTGCGTCGGCTCCGAGCTCTGCAGCAGACGCTCGAATTCATCCATGAAGAAGCGCCGGTTGGGGATTTCTGTCAGGCTGTCGTAATGGGCAAGCTTCTCATAGAGACGCTTGGAAATACGCAGGTCACGGGTCCGGATGCTGACCAACCGCTCCAGTTCACGGTTGAAGCGGCTCTGATACCAGAAGATATATAGAATGAAGGCAATCACCAGCAGAAAAGCAAGATCAATCCACAGCACGCTGAGCAGCACCTGCCATTTCTTGTGGGAGGGCAGGGAAATCCCCATCAGCCAGTGCTGATTGTAGGTGTTGACGGGAACCGTGAGCCGCGGGTCCAACGCAAGGGCTTTATTGCCGAACAGGAAGGTATGATCCTTGGCAGTGACATAGATATTACTATCCTTATACACGAGCTGGTTAATGATATTATCAATCTTCACGGTGACGGAGACGATGCCCTCCAGAGAGTTATCCTTATAGATGGCCTGCCGGATCACCATGCCATAGCCGCCCTGGGCAAGTGTGCGCGGACCGTCTACTGTAATGCTGCGGGAACGTAGCGTTTCTTGGATCATGCCGGGAGAGGCCAGGGAGGAGTCCAGCAGCAGGCTTCTGCCTAGCAGTGAAGAATTGCCCTCAAGCGGGTAGAGGTAGCGGATCAGACCATCCGGAGCGATCATGATATTCGTGACGTTGCTGGTGTTCTTGGCGTGTGCGGTGGCCAGGTAGCTCTGGATCAGGGCCGGATCGGCATCGAAGCCGACGGTTTGGATAAAGGAGCTGACCCCTTTCACAATGGCCACCCGTTCCTCGATGTTGGAGGCCAGCATGACCGCCTGTGAGGCCAGATCCGCCTTCTCGGCTCTATATTCCCGGGCCAGGGATACGGAATAGTAATAGAACAGGCAGAGCTGCAGGACGATAATGAAGCCGATGATGATGCTTAAAGGCTTTTTACTGAGGAAAGCCATGGATTGCCCCCGATACCGGAAAAATAAAAGCCGCAGATGTCAAAGTATATAATAAGCGGTTCCTAGACCGCAGGGAAATGTCGATAAATGTCGCTTGGGTCTCTATAGCATGTCATTATTATCGTGTTTGCGCAAGGGAATTCCTAACAAAACCCGGCTGAATCCAAAAACGGATAAACACCGTCTGCATAAAAGGGCAGTAAGCATTTATCCGAGTTTTTGGACAGAAGGGCATGGCCCTGCCCGGCAGGAAGGCCGGAGTTATTTTTTGAAGATGCCCAGCGGGGCACCCATCGGCAGGAAGGTACGTCCGAAGTGGGCGTTGAGCACAGATGCGCCGCAGCCGTAGAGGGATACGATACCGATCGCCATTTCCGATACGGCAGCCAGCTTGTGGAAGAATTCCGCAGCAACGCCGAAGGCATCCATCGAGAGACCGAGGAACAGGAAGTCGATCAGGATGAAGATAATCAGCAGTACGCGGTTCGCCTCAACGGCGCCGAGCGTCATGAAGAGTGTGAACACAAGATATCCTGCAAAAACAAATCCCAGCTGCTTGGGATCAACGCCCTCTGCCAGCACTGCACCGAACACACCGAGCTTGATCAGCCAGCTTGCTCCCATGCCGAACCAGAAGAACGCATAGGCGCCGAAGGCAGTCATGCCGAAGGTATTGTTGTGCTTGGCATCCTGGATGGATGCAAATAGCTGGGCGAAGGCTCCAAGGAAGATGGCCCATGGAATAGCATAGCTGAGACCTGTTGTAATTTCGAGCTTTTGTGAAGAAGCGACCAGGGTAACGATGGCTAGTCCGAACAAGCCGATGGCGCTCGGGTCGGCGGTAACGATTTTGACGGACTGTGAGGTGTGCGGTTGCGCTGACATAACAATGAAAGCCTCCAATTTTCATAAGTGTTCGCATAGGATAACAGCACCCTGGACCGGGTGCTGTTATCAGCCTGCCTATCATATCATATCGCCCGTAGCTTGCCTATAAAAGAAGTCTGTTACCGCCCGGTGTAATAATTACCTTGCTCCAGAAAAGAATACAGCGCCTGAGCCTGAAGCGGACGGCTGATATAGTAACCCTGAAGCTCGTCGCTGCCCAGCTCCCGCAGCATGTCGAATTGCTCTCTATGCTCGATGCCTTCAGAGACTACGCGCAGTCCCAGATTATGGCTCAGCTCGATAATCGCCTTGACGAGCACATCCCCTTGGGCCTCCCGTGACATCTCGGAGATGAAGGAGCGGTCAATCTTGATCACATCGACCGGGAAGCGGCGCAGATAGCTGAGGGAGGAGAAGCCGGTACCGAAATCATCCAGCGAGATCCGGAACCCGTGGGCCCGGAGCTGCTGCAGCGACAGGAAGATGCCGTCGCCGGAGACGAGCACGCTCTCCGTGATCTCCAGCTCCAGGCTGGAGGCCGGCAGCTCATATTCATCCAGCAGCTCCAAGAGCAGCTCCAGCAGGCCCGGCTGCATGAGCTGCAGCGCGGAGATGTTCACTGCGGCGGTGAGCTCAAGCCCCCGGCTGCGGAAATCGCGCATATCAGAGCACACCTGGCGCAGCACCCAGCTGCCGATGCCGACGATGGAGCCGCTGCTCTCCGCCAGCGGAATGAATTCGGCCGGTGAGATGTTGCCATAGCCCGGATTGTTCCAGCGCAGCAGGGCTTCCACCTTGGACACCTGTCCATGCCCCGTGCTGAGAATCGGCTGGTAGTGCAGCTCGAACTCGTTCCCGGCGGCAGCGGAGAGGAGCTGCTGGGCCAGCACTTTTTTGCGCCGGATGCCTGCTTCCAGATCCTCTGAATACTGAAAAATATTATTGCGGCCGGTCTCCTTGACATGGAACATGGCCAGATCCGCCTGTTTGACCAGATAATCGGCGTCTTCCCCGTTCTGCGGATAAATACTGATGCCGATGCTGGCGGTATTATATAGAAGATGTCCCTTGATCCGGTGCGGCATGGACAGGGCTTCCTGAATCCGGGAGAGCTGCCGGGCAATGCTGCCTTCATCAGGCACATCGTAGAGCAGAATGGTGAATTCATCCCCGCCGAGCCGGGAGACCACATCACGCTTGCCGACAACCTGTGTGATGCGGAACGCAGTCTCCTTCAGGATAGCATCGCCGAAATCATGGCCGAGGGTATCGTTCACCGTCTTGAAATGATCCAGATCAATGAAGACCAGCACGATCTGGCGGTCACTGCCCTTGACGGCGGCAATGGCTTCATTTAATTTGTCAAAAAACAGCGAGCGGTTGGGCAGCCGCGTCAGCGGGTCCAGCATCGATTGCTGCCGCAGCTCGTCCTGGGTCTGCTCCAGCGAATCAATCATCCGGTTGAATTCGACCTCAACCTCGCTGAATTCATCCTGCCCGGAGCTGGGAATCCGGATCGACAGATCCTTGCTGCTGCCGATTCTACGGATGTTGCGGACCAGAGAAGACATTCTTCTCAGAATGAACCGGTTCACGAAGAGGAGGCTTGCGCCCAGCATTAACATAATGGAGATGAAATAGAAGATACGGAAGGTGGAGAGTGACTTGAGCCCGCTGTTGTAGAACTGGCGGGGTTCCTTCAGGGTGAGGACCATTCCGGGATCACCGAACAGATCGTCTAGTACAGTATGGATGCACATCTGCCCGCCCCGGACAGGGCCGGTCCAGACGCGCTCGCCTCCGCTGTCTGCAAGCAGGGGGGTGGTGAGGCGCGACATCTCCACCGTGGACAGGGTATCCTCCCAGATCTGCGCGATCCCGTCCTGGTGCAGCATCCGTCCGGCAATGGCTGTTCCGATGACCGGCTTGCCCTTGGTGCTGTTAAGAATAGGGGTAAGGGTAATTAGCATAGTCCCCTTGTCCAGATTAACGAAGCCGCTCCTGCTCTCGCCGGGAGCCCCCGGCACAGGCAGACGGCTTCGAATCAGCTTCATTAGCGTTAGCTGCTCCTGGGTTAAAGGGGTGACTATTCCTGCCTGCAGATCATAAGAGCCGCCATATAGCGGTTGTCCGTCCAGATCAAGCAGGGCAATCATATCGAAAAGATTCATTGGATAAGCTGCCGGTTCAAGACTGCTGCGGATGAAGGCGGCAGCTGGACTGCGGGTGTCAGCAGAGCCGGTAGCCGCTGCGCTCTCCATGAACCGGTAGGTTTCATCACGGACGGCAACATCAAGGAGTCCTGTTCTAAGGTTCTCCAGCTCTTGATGATAAGCGGCGGTAGCCTTGCTCAGGTTGCGCTCCAGCTCTGCCTCATCCAGCTTCTCGAAGCGGTTCAGCAGAATCAGGTGAAGCATCAGATAGGTGGTGCCAATGCCGAGGATAGCGACAAAACTAATGAAGATGATTATTTTTTTGCGGAGTTTCATCTGATCCCCTTCATTATTTAAGATTTAATAGGAAATAAGTACCATCGATTATAGTGTACCACGATTAGGGAATATTTTGCAGCGTAAATCTGCCCGAAGTGTCGAATTTTGATGTATAATAATTTAATGATAATAATTATCAAATAATAATAAAAGGAGATTACTCTTGGCATGATGGAGAAGTGGACTCTATTTAAGAAAGCCTCACGGTTTGGAGTGATCCCTGTTATGCTCATACCGGTTGTCCTGGGAACGGCCGGGGCCTATGTATGGCAGGGAGTATTCCATCCGTTTTTATTTGTAATCACGTTCATTGGAGCGGCTGCTGCGCATTTATTCTCCAATATGGTAAATGACTTGTGGGATTTCCGCAACGGAACCGATACGGAGGCCCAGCATACTCCTGGAGCGATCTCCACGAACTCGGGGTTCCTGTCCGGGGGCGTCATGCGTGAGTCGTTGTTTGCCCTGCTGACCTGGGGGCTGCTGGCCGTTGCGGCTGGCTGCGGCCTGCTGCTCAGCCTGTACAGCGGCTGGGAGATTCTCTGGTTCGTGGCCGGAGGGGCACTGATCGCTTATTTCTATGTGGCGCCGCCGCTGCAGTTCGGATACCGTGGCAAGGGCTACAGCGAGCTTGCCATCTTCCTGTCCTTTGGACTCATGCCGGTGCTTGGCGCCTATTTCGTTCAGACCGGGGCGTTCAGCCTGAAGCCGGTGCTGCTGTCGCTGCCCAGCGGACTGCTCACCACCCTGCTGCTGTTCAATCATCACTTTCTGCACTGGAGAGCTGACAAGCAGGCCGGCAAGCTTACACTGGTCGTGGTATGGGGGGAACGCAGAGCGCTGATCTTCTCCCAGGTGCTGCTTTATATCTCTTACGCTTCGCTGATTGCGTGTGTGCTGCTTCATATTTTGCCGGTATATGCGCTGCTCGCTCTGCTGACAGCCATTGCCCCGATACGGATCTACCGCAGCCTCCTGCCGGAGAATCCGTCGGAAGCCTACCTGCCGCTTATGGGGGCTTCACAGCGCGCATCGGTACGCTGCGGGGCGGTCATGACGGTGGCGCTGCTGATCCAGAGTCTATTTTAACTAATATATATCATTGATAAGCTACTACACTACAGAAAGCGGGAGAATTCATGGACAAGCAGCTGCCAGCGAACGAAGGCAATCCTGCAACGCAGGGCAAGCAAACGGTAATCGGGGATTTCCATACCATTCTGGAGGAAGGAAAGGTCTGGCAAACGGGCGGCTTCAAGCTGCCGGACGGCTCGTTCTGGGCGTATCGTGAGCCGGAAGCGGTGGTGATCGTGCGTAATGATCATCTGTATGTGCGGGCTCAGCTGAGCCGCCGCCATGATCAGGTGCAAATTCTGGATAATGCCAAGCATATGTACTATTCGGCCCAGCCGGTAGAGATTCCGGAGGAAGGCGAAATCCGCTTCGAGCTCCAGATCCGCGCCCGCACGCAGGGGACTGCTCCGGGGGATCTGTATGACGGCTATGTGTCGCTGAATCTGCTGGACTTTACCACAGGCGCGGCACTTGATTTCTTTGCGGGCAATGATAAATATGCCAGTGTGTACGGCATCCTTCCGTTCCCCGGGGTGACCGTACCCGAGACGGGAGGCACCAAATACTTCTGTATTTTCAAGGAGGATACGGACTTCAAGCCGCGTGAATTCAACACGTACGCCATCACCTACCACCGGGGCAATAATGAGGCTGTCTTCTATGTGAATGGGAATGAAGTGCGGCGCGAGCGGAATGTGCCCGTGAAATTCAACAGCTTCACCATCGCTCTGGGCATTATGACGGAGAAGGACCTGACCCCGGAAGGCAGCGTGTCGGCACATGGCCAGACGGTTATCGCTGAATGGTCGCCGGTTACTATCACAACCACCGCACAGTAACGTGCTCATATGACTGATAAGGATGAATAGCCGTGAATCTAAGAACTTTCTTCAAGTTTGTCGAGCTGCCGACGAAGGTGGCCAGTATGCTTCCGCTGCTGCTGGGGACGCTGTATGCCCTGTACCGGTTTGAGGACTTCTATATCCTGCGCTTCATGCTGATGCTGGTGTCCCTCTTAAGCTTTGATATGGCGACAACAGCGATCAACAACTATTATGATTTCAAAAAGGCCGCCAAAACCCATGGCTACGGGTATGAGACACATAATCCGATTGTCCGCTTCAAGCTGAAGGAGTCTACGGTGGTGACGCTGATCGTCATTCTCCTTGTGCTGGCGGCAGGCGGGGGCATTGCCCTGGTATTCCAGACTGGACTGCTGGTATTCCTGCTTGGAGGACTCTCCTTCCTGATCGGCATCCTGTACTCCTTCGGACCGATCCCCATCTCGCGGATGCCGCTCGGTGAGCTGTTCTCCGGGCTGTTCATGGGGTTCGTCATTATTTTCATCTCGGCCTATATTCATTCGGACCAGGCGGTGGTCACGCTGCTGCTGAAGGGCGAATGGATCAGCCTGCATATTAATTTTCTTGAGGTGCTGTATCTGTTCTGGTTCTCCGTCCCGGCAATACTGGGGATTGCCGGAATTATGCTCGCGAACAATATCTGCGATATTGAGGATGACATTGAGAACCGCAGATACACGCTGCCGGTGTACATCGGACGGGAGAATGCGCTGCTGCTGTGGAGGCTGCTCTATTATGTGTCTTTTGCCGATCTGATTGTGCTGGTGCTGCTCGGGGTCCATCCGGTCCTGGTCCTGCTGCTCCTGCTGACCCTGATTCCGCTGCGCCGCAATATTGCACGCTTCTATCAGGAGCAGCATAAAGGCACGACCTTCATTCTGGCGGTGAAGAATTTCGTGCTGATGAGTGCGGCAAGAATCCTTGTGCTGGGTATAGCTGTTATATGGGTCACACTAAGATAAGGAAGGTGATAACTTTGGCAGAGAAGCTTCGCTGGGGAATCATGGGCTGTGCGCAGATCGCTACAGGCTCGGTCATGCCGGCTATCCAGGAGTCCGAGACCGGGGTGATCCGGGCGGTGGCCAGCCGGGGACTCACGAAGAGCAGCAGCGTAGCCGCCGAATTCGGCATTGAGCAGGCATACGGCAGCTATGAAGAGCTGCTTGCGGACCCGGAGGTGGATGCTGTCTATATTCCGCTTCCGAATCATCTGCACTGTGAGTGGGTGATCCGCGCGGCTGAAGCCGGTAAGCATATCCTATGCGAGAAGCCGATTGCGCTGAACAGCCGTGAGGCGGCCGAGATGGTCGGGGCCTGCCAGAAGGCGGGCATTCACTTGGCGGAGGCTTATATGTACCGGCATCATCCGCGCATCAATGAGCTGCAGGTGATTATTGCCAGCGGCGAGATCGGTGCAGTGCGTACCATCCGCGGCACGTTCACTTACAACGATGCTACGGATACCTCCAACATCCGCTTCAATGCTGCCTGGGGAGGCGGATCGCTCTATGATGTCGGCTGCTATCCGCTCACTGCGGCGCGGCTGCTGTTCGGTACAGAGCCGGAGGCTGTAACCGTGCACGCGCTGTTCTCGCCGGAGCATGACAATGTAGATATGGTTGCCTCCGGGCTGGTGGAGTTCCCCGGCGGGAAGAGCCTGATCTTCGACTGCGGGATGTGGGCGTACAACCGCCAGCTGCTGGAGGTGCTCGGTACGCAGGGGCGGATTGAGGTTCCGATGCCGTTCAATGCGAGATTCGATGATGCGGAGTTCTTCGTGTACGGCGGCGGTGAGCCCCGGCGTGTCGCAGCCGTCGGAGCCAACCCTTACGTCCAGCAGGCCGACCATTTCGCCAGGGCAGTCTTCAGCGGCAAGCCCTGGATTGCGGAAGAGGACCCGCTGCTGAATATGAGGTTAATCGAGAGCTGTCTGGAATCCGCCCGGAGGCGTGAGCGAATCCAATTAGGGTAATCATTTGAGTTCATTTTCATAAACAACGCCAAAAAGCAGCGATTCTTCCAGTTACGGAGGAATCGCTGCTTTTGTGGTGAGGAGAGGGTCCAGGTTAGATTGGGTTCAGAAGGAGCTCATCCTCGTCTTTGCCGCCACGGTTAAAGGCTTCACGGTCGAATTCACCCTCCGAATTGGCGACCAGCAGGGCTGTAACGGTCGTTCCGGTAGCATTCACTGCGGTGCGGCCCATATCGATAAGAGCCTCTACCCCGGCAACAATGGCTATACCTTCAAGCGGCAAGCCGAGTGCGGTCAATACCACAGTGGTGGAGATGACAGCCGGTCCGGGCACGCCTGCTACCCCGATGGAGGAGATGATGCTGACCAGCACCAGCGTAATATAGTCGGTTCCGGTAAGCTGAATTCCGTAGACCTGGGCGGTGAATACAGCTACAATGGCCGGCCATACGCCGCCGCAGCCATTGAAGTTGACGGACGCGCCCAGCGGAGCCACGAAGCTGGCAATGCGCGGTGAGACATGCAGCCGTTTGGTGATCACCTCCAGATTCACCGGCAAGGTGGCATAGCTGCTTCTGGTGGTGAAGGCCACGGTCAGCATCGGGTAGATTTTGCGGAAGAAGCGGATAGGGTTCACCTTGGCCACAAGCAGCACCAGCCCGCCGAAGACCAGAACAAAGTGCAGAATCAGTGCGGCGTAAGAGGTGAGTATGACACTGCCCAGCTCCTGTAAGGTATCCCAGCCGTAGCGTGCCGTGATTCCGGCAATCAATGCGAATACGCCGTAAGGCGTTAAGCGGATAACGAATTTTACGACCTGATGCAGCACGGTTGTCAAGGATTCGATAAGATCACGGACAGGCTTCACGGCCTCCGGCTTCTTGGAGCCGACCTTAATAATGGCCACAGCCAGGAAGATCGCAAAAATCAGCAGTGGTACCACCTTACCAGTAGCCGCTTCATTCACGGGGTTGGACGGGACAAGGTCGAGGATCACCTGTGAGAAGGTGGGGATTTCACGGGCGGTGAAGTCCTCGGGAACGGTCTGCTGGATGCCCTTGCCCGGGTTGAACAGCAGAGCCACGGACAGGCCGATGATGGAGGCGATTCCGGTGGTGCCGAGGAACCAGGCGAAGGTCTTGATGCCGATTTTGCGCAGGTATTCCAGGTTCGTTAAGGAAGAGATGCTGTTCAGCACCAGAATGAACACCAGTGGCACAACAAGCATCCGGATTAGACTGACATAGATGCTGCCGAACGTGCTGATGGCCTTAGTCTCCAATGTGAAATATTGAAAAAATATGCCCGCGATCAGTCCGATGCCCAGCCCTGCCAGCACACGGGTGCCGAAGCCGATTCTCTTGCGGGCCATGAAGAACAGGATGGCGAATACGATAATAGAAACCACGAAGCCATGCCAGTTCGTCTCGATGGCGGTTAATAGATTGTTGTCGATATTATTCATGCTGCGCTAAAGCCTCCTAAATAATAGTTTTTTGGTCGGAATTAATGGTTTTAAATGTATATGGTAATTTTATGAATGTCAATGTATAAATATGTTAATATTTATTAATTCCGATAAAACACATGTGATAAATAAATTCGTGATTGACAAGCGATACCAGGATGAATAATATGGAACTTATCTGCAAGCCGTTACGGGATCGACTGGACCGCCAGAGATTCAACAGAAGCGCATAATCATGCGTGCTGTTGAATCTCTTTTTGCGTTTTAAGGTCCTGTAACCGGCAATGCCAACTATCAGCCTAGGGCGAAATGAAAGGAATGATTCATCTATGAAAAAGCTTACGGTATCCGTTATTACCGCAGCGGTAGTCTTCTCGGCATTGACCTTTGCCGCAGTATCCGCCACTCGAAAAACAGCGGAGGCTGAGCCGGTTCAGGAGAAGGCCGCCGCTGCCGCAGCGGCCAGCCAGCCAACGGCGGCACCGGCGCAGACGAGTTCTCCCGCTGTAGCGGTGCAGGCTGAAGCACCCCCGGCTGAAGCGGCCCAGACTGCAGCGGTCCAGCCTGAGGCATCAGCAGCCCCGGCTGTAGCTGCCGCCGTGCAGGCTAAGGCCAGCGCAGCCCCAGCCTTGGCAGCCCCAGCCTTGGCGGCTCCAGCCGCAGCAGCTTCAGCAGCACCGAAGGCTACCTCCGCACCTGCCCTTCAAGCTCCCCAAGTGAAGGCTGCCGCCGCCAACCCGCAAGCTGCCGTTCCTTCAGCAGCTCCTGTTATTAGCACCCCTGCTCCTAAATCAGCCGTTGCAGCGGTTCCTACGGCCGCTCCGGCTGCTGTTACCGCCACGCAACAGCCTGTGATTGCCGCAGCGCCTGCTGTAACACAGGCCCCTGCTGCCACACAGGCTCCAGCCAAGGCCGTTACATTCTCGACAACCGAAGTGGTCAAAGCCAAAGCTACTGCAGCACCTGCTTCTGCGGCTAACACAGCTAATGCTGTACCGCAACAACCGGTTAGCGCTCCTGCGCCAGCACCGGCAGAAGCTGCTCCTGCAGAGGCTGCTCCGGCTCCGGCCGCTACAGAAGAGGTTTGCCCTTGACGGGCAAGCCTGCTTCAAATATAAGAATTTAGCTGTTACAGACCCTAACCCAATACAAGTCGAGGTGCACATAATGACAAAACTGCGTAAGCTCCAAAAAATAGTACCGCTGCTGCTGGCAGCCTCTCTATTCGTTCTCCCGGTTCACCAGGCAACAGCAGACCAGGCTGCCTTGCCGGAAGCAGAGGCCTTAGTTCAAGCAGCTTCCAAGAGCGGCGTAAGCCATTATAACTATTTCAACAATGTCTACAGCCATCTGAAGGATGAGAATCATGTGTTCAAGGCAGCAACGTATGAGGATATCGTCCATCTGTTTGAGAGTGAAGGAAGCTATGCGGTGCTGGTGGGCGGAGCATGGAGCGAGCATACCCAGGCGGAGATAGGTTTTATTAATGAGGCGGCCAAGCAGTATGGTGTATCCACTATCTATAATTTTGATACGAAGCTGGATGGTGACAGTCTGGATATTGCGGACAGCAACAATAAATATGCCTATAAATACGTGGACCTGGTTAATAAGTACTTGAAGAACCTCGACTTGTACGACAAAAGCATTCCCGAGCATAATGTCAGCTACGTCAACAAAGCAGGAGCTGTAATTACTGCGAACAAGCTGGAAGCGCCTTTTCTGTTCGTCTACAACAAGGATCATAAAGACAGCCAGGGCAATAGTGCTCCGATCGTCTCCTATCTGAACGAGAGCAGGTCCTGGAGTGATTTCCAGACGGGCGGAACACTTGACCCTGTTAAGGTGGCGGATTACAAAGCCCTGCTTGAGCCTGTATTCCGCTCAGCAACTTCCTTTAACACAATTGATGAGTCAGCTTATATTAAGGCGGCATTCAATAAGAACTATCTGGGGGAGAATCCGGGCAAGCCGGCAATCTTCACGGAAGGGGACGGCAGTCTTGTCTATGAGCATGTAACCTACCATCAGCTCAAGCAGATTTTGGCCAGTGACGGGAATTATGCGATTCTGTTCGGCGGGTCCTGGTGCCCGAATACGCAAGCTGTAATCAAATACATTAACGAGTATGCCAAGAAATATCAGGTGGACAAAATATATTTCTTCGATACCAAGCTGGATTCCGGGGTGAATGTTGCCGAGCCGGATAATAACAGCGGCGGTACCTATCCGGTCAATCCTCATGGCAATGAGGAGCTTCAGATCCGGGCGACAGGCCATCCCTACGCGAACCTGTATGTAGATCTGGTTAACACCTATCTGACCAACATCAAGACAGAGAACAATACGGCAGCGAAGCCTAACGTAATCAGCTATACTGACAGCAACGGCGTTAAGGTAAGCGGTGACCGGCTTCAGGTTCCGTATTTGTTCACTTATAGCAAAAGCAATACAGATGCCGCCGGGAACAGTGCTCCGATCCTGGGGCATGTGGAGCTGATGTACTCCTGGACGAACATTCAGCCGGGTTATGTGGATACCAGATATCCTTCTGTGTATCCAGTCGGCGTCCGGTATTCCAATACCGTAACGGCCTTGTCGGCTCTGTATTCGCGACTGGAGAGCGTGCCGGGCGGATTGACTGGAATAGCCCCGACTGCGGCCGCAGAGACTGACGGGCAGATTACAGGCACAGGCAACAGAACATTGGAGTATGCGAGGGAGGGGGAAGCTGCATTCACCCCTGTAGCAGGTGAAGCAATTACCGGACTCGCTCCGGGAACCTACGCAGTCCGCTATGCCTCCAAGCCGGGGTATCAGGGTCCGATTACATCCACCGGCGGTGCAGTTTCTATCCCTTACCCGGCAGGAGCTTCGGTGAAGGTAGTGGTGCCGGAATATACTCAGTCTCAAGCAGCACCTTCCGGATTAACGGGGGTAGCTCCCACTACAGAAGCTAATAATGACGGGCAAATCACAGGGACGGTGGCCGGACAGGAATATAAGCTGGCTGAAGGCGCTGAATACCTTAAGGTAGAAGGTTCGTTGATCACTGGACTGACCCCGGGGATCTATCTGGTGAGATATCCTGCCAGAGAAGGCTATAGCACCAGCCCGGCCACGGAGGTTGAGGTTCCTGCCTACGGGGAACAGGCAGCGCCGACCGGACTGGCAGGCATTGCACCGACCACTCCTGAGAATAAGGATGGACGCATAACAGGCACCACCACGCTACTAGAGTTCAAGCTCTCCACAGTCACAGATTATGTCTATGCGACGGAGGGTGAAATTACCGGACTTGTGCCGGGCGTATACAATGTAAGATTTGCAGCCAAAGAAGGCTATAAGGCGGGGCGACCAGCGGATGTAACTGTGCCGGCCTATGCGGCTGAGCAGGCAGCCCCAACGGGACTGGCCGGAATTGCTCCGACATCTGCAGAGAATAAGGATGGACGGATTACCGGTACCAACGCAGCGCAGGAATATAAGCTATCTACGGCTACGAGTTACGTGTATGCTGTGGGTCCAGAGATTACCGGTCTGATTCCGGGCACATATGACGTCCGATATTCAGCCAAAGAAGGCTACAAGGCGGGTGCCGCTGCCAGCGTCACTGTGCCTGAATATGTACCGGCTTCCGGCGGCAATCCACCTGCATCCCCCGGCGGTACATCGCCAGGATCAGCACCGGCTACGCCTGTCAACAGCGAGCCTGTTACGACAACAGAAGGGTCCACGGTGACGGTAAGTGCAGCCGCTTCGGCCACTACCGATGACACTACCGGAGTAACTACAGCGTCCCTTACAGCGGATACACTGTCTAGGCTTGTGGAGAGTCTCACAAAGGCTGAAGCAGCCGGTAAAAAAGCCATCCTGGAAATTAAGGTGGAGACAAAGACTGATACGCAGACCGCAGAGTTGATTTTGCCGAGAAGTGCATTCAATGCCTTAGCCTCGGGGACCAAGGCTGACATTAAAGTCAGCTATCTGAACGTGGGGACGATTACCCTTGATGCCCGGTCGGTAGCCAGCATCAGCAGCGCGGCAGACGGTGGAGATATCCATCTCCGGATCGCCAAGGTCTCGCTGAGCGAGGAGGGGCAGGCGGTACTCGGCAACCGGCCGGTCTATGACCTGTCCCTGACGGCAGGCGAGAGTGAGATCAAGGCGTTCGGCGGCGGCAAAGCCCATATCAGTGTGCCGTACACTCTGAAGGAAGCTGAGGATGCGAATGCTTTGGTGATCTACTATATTACGGAATCCGGTACCCTGGAGACGATACGCGGCGGCTACAACCAAGCGGCAGCCAGTGTGAATTTCGTGACTCCGCATTTCTCCCAGTACATCATCGGATATAACAAAGTGAGCTTTGCCGATGTGCCGGAGACGGCCTGGTTTAACAACGCGGTAAGCTTCCTGTCAGCGAGAGGAATTACTTCCGGGACAGATGACAATCAGTACAGCCCGGATGCCGCCGTAACCAGAGGCCAATTCATTGTTCTGCTGCTTAAGGCTTACGGAATAACGCCGGAGAGTGAAGACGCAGCGAACTTTAGCGATGCAGGAGCGGCCTATTACACCCCTTATCTGGCTGCTGCCAAGAAGCTGGGGATTGCTTCCGGCTCCGGCGATAACCAGTTCAGGCCGGACCGGCAGATTACACGGCAGGAGCTATTCACCTTGCTGTACCGCGCACTGAATACGCTGGGCGAGCTTCCCGGGCAGGCTGAAGGCGTAACACTTGCCGCTTACAGCGATGCACAACAAATTTCCGGGTACGCCCAAGAAGCTCTGCAGGCTCTTGCGGAACGCGGAGTGATTAAGGGTGAGGGCGGCAGATTACAACCGCTTGCGCTGTCCACTAGAGCACAGGCGGCCCAGGTTATTTACAATTTGCTGGCGCAATAGCAGCGCTTCCTCAGCAGCATAGCAAGTTTATTAAGAGTAGCCTAAGGGCTGCTCTTTTGCTGTTTGCGGGCCTATGCAGAAATCGGGCTGCGATAAATCACAGGAATCAAGTGCTAAAATTTGCTAGAATAGGGTTAATGGTACTTTCTGTTGCCGGAAGGAAAAGTATGCTTACCGAAGGGGGAGAGACGTCAATGGGCTTAACGGAAGAGCCGGTGATATCAATTGAGGGCTTGTGGATGAATTACAGTGACCGGATGGTGCTGCGGGGGATTGATCTGAAGGTATACCGCGGACAGATTATCGGATATATCGGGCCCAATGGGGCCGGTAAAAGCACGACAGTCAAGATTATGCTCGGGCTGGTGGAGGGATATAACGGAACGATACGGATTTTTGGCAGGGATATCTCGGACGGGGATACGGCTTACAAAAAAAGAATCGGTTACGTGCCTGAGGTGGCAGAGCTGTACGACAGCTTGACAGCGCGGGAATATCTGACCTTCACCGGTGAGCTGTATGGACTGAAGCAGGCGGATGCCGATGACAAGGCGCGGAGGTTAATAGGGCTGCTAGGCATGGAGAAGGCCTATGATATGCGGATTGCCTCTTACTCTAAGGGAATGAAGCAAAAGGTGCTGCTGATTGCCAGCATGCTGCATGACCCGGATGTTCTGTTTCTGGATGAGCCGCTCAGCGGGCTGGATGCCAACAGTGTCATGGTGGTCAAGGAGATCTTCGCCACGCTTGCCGCCAGGGGGAAGACGATCTTTTATTCCTCGCATATTATGGATGTGGTTGAGCGGATCAGCAGCCGGATCATCCTGCTGGACGGAGGCGATATTGTCGCGGACGGAACCTTCACGCAGCTGCGGGAGCAGAGCCGGGAGGGGTCGCTGGAGGAGATTTTCAATCAGCTGACCGGGTTCGATCAATACAGGGATATTGCAAGTGAGTTCGTGGCTGTGATTGGCGAGGGTGCGGCGTATGACTGAATTCCGGATTCTGAAGCTGCTTGACCGGGTACAGTGGATCTTCAAGGGCCTGGGAGCCGATTATGCGCTCATGCGCCGCATTCTTCAGGTCAAGCTGACCATGGACGGCAGACGGACGCCAACCCTGTTCTCCGGGTCGCAGAATTCCAAGCTGGAGATGGAGGGCTCGCCCTTTAGAGTCCAGTGGCTCTATCTGCTGCTGGGGCTGATGCTGATTGTGTTTGTTGCGCCTGGAGGCCATCATATCCTGACGATGAGTCTGTTGTTCAGTATGGTGATGTTTCTGATTACCACGACGCTGATTTCCGACTTCTCGACCGTGATGCTGGATTTACGCGACAAGAACATCCTTTTCTCCAAGCCGGTGGACCGCCGCACATTGAACATGGCCAAGAGCTTACATACTCTGATCTATCTAATGACCTTAACGCTGACCTTCACCGGTCCTTCGCTGCTGTTCTCTCTATTCCGGCATGGGCCGGGCTTCTTCTTCGTGTACGCAGCTGAGATTCTGCTGATGGACGGCTTCATTCTGGTGTTCACGGCGCTAATCTATCTGCTGATTCTGAGGTTCTTTGACGGGGAAAAGCTGAAGGATATTATCAACTACGTACAGATTATCCTGTCTGTGGCGGTAACTGTCGGTGCCCAGCTGGTTAGCCGGATGTTCAATCTATCGGCGCTGGGCCTGGATTTCACTCCCGCCTGGTGGCATTTTCTGCTGGCTCCGGTCTGGTTCGGGGCGCCGTTCGAGCTGCTGGGCGGCGGAACCGGAAGCCGGTCCGTGATTATTCTGACAGCGCTCTCTGTAGTGGTGCCTGCCGTAATGTTCGCCGCCTATACCCGGCTGATGCCGGTATTTGAACGCAGCCTTCAGAAGCTGGCTGAGCATGGCGCAGAGGGCCGGGATAGCGGGCGGCTTGCCCGGGTGCTGTCAGAGACCGTGTGCCGGAACAAAGCGGAGGCTATGTTCTTCCGCTTCACCTGGTCGATGATGAAGAATGAGCGCGAGTTCAAGCTCCGGGTCTATCCGACCATCGGCTTCTCGCTGATCTTTCCCTTTATCTTCATCTTCAATCAGGTGTGGAGCGGCGATCTGGCCGGGATCAGAAGCTCCAAGTCCTTTCTGTTTATCTATTACAGTGCGCTGCTGCTGATGACAGTCGTGCAGATGGTCCGTTACTCAGCCAGCTATAAGGGGGCATGGATCTATCAGGTAATTCCTTTGCCGGGCAAGGGGATGGTCTACCGGGGAATGCTGAAGGCAGCGGTCGTGAAGCTGCTGGTGCCCCTCTTTCTGCTGGAGGCGGCGGTGTTCATCGCTCTCTTAGGCTCCAGCATTATTGCAGACATGGCAGTGGTTCTGCTGGCTCTGCTGCTGTATGCTGTGATATGCTTCCTTACGTTCCCGAAGGCGCTCCCGTTCTCGGAGAAGTATGAGGCGGTGCAGCGGAAGGATTTCACCGGCAGTGCCTTTGTGCAGTTATTCATTCTGGGGGGGCTGGCCGGAGTGCACTATGTCTTCACCCTGATTCCTGCAGGAATATACATCTACATGGTAATTCTGGTAGCTGCAAATGCCTGGATCTGGCGCAAAGCCTTCCTGCCGGACACCTCCCGGGACAACGGATTTCCAACCCTCCGCGCAGGCGGCTGAGGACAAATATGGACAATTTTTGCCGGCGTTCAAAAAAGGGTCCAAGTTCCATTATTTACTTAGACAGCCCGGTGAATACAAGGTAAAATACAGCTAAAGTTAGTTTTCAGAGAATACCTGCAATCATTATATACTCTTCCATTTATCCGCTATTCGTATATTGATTTTTAACTTAAGATAGACGCTGAAACGACGCTGATACTATAACCAGTGAAGAGGTCAACTATGGATCAAATGGGAATCCACTATAATATCTGGATTGTTTTACTATCCTATGCGCTTGCTGCCGCCGCAGCGTATTCCGCGCTTAATCTGATTTCGCAGGTTTCCCATTCCGCGGGCCGGGTCAGACGTCTCTGGCTGCTCTCGGGTGCCTGTGTGCTTGGCGGCGGGATCTGGGCCATGCATTATATCGGCATTATGGCCAGCCGGCTGCCGTTCAAGGTCAGCTACCATCCGTTGATGGCTGCCTTGTCTCTGATCATTATTATGTCCTCCTGCTATGTAACCCTGCAGATAGTTACGGCTCCCCGCCAGAGAAGCTGGCGGCTTCTTGCGGGAGGCGGCATACTCGGCAGCGGTATATCGTTCATGCATTATGCCGGAATGTCCTCGATGGAGATGGAGGCCAAGATTCATTACAGGGCAATGGATCAGGCTGTATCGGTGCTGGTTGCCCTTGCTGCTTCCTACATAGGAATTCTAATGTTCCGCAGGTTCAAGGATCATACGGGCTATAGCCGCTGGAAGCTGTATTCGGCACTATTCATCGCTCTGGCAGTTACCGGTATGCATTATACGAGTCTGAGAGCAAGCGACCTGCATCATTACAGCTGGCAGGCGCCCTCCCCGATGCTGATGGAGACCGATGTAGTTCTGCTGACAGGGATTTCACTGGTTACCCTGTTCGTGCTGGCGATCTCCGGCGGGACTGTGTTTCTGGACAGGGATGTACTGGAGCGCATGGCCTATCATGACCCGCTCACCGAGCTGCCGAACCGGCATGGTCTGGAGCGCTACTTCAAGGATGATTTCTTCGGCGGGGTCTCGGGCGCCGTGTTTTTTGTTGACCTGGACCGCTTCAAATCGATTAATGATACGCTGGGGCATGATATTGGCGACTTGCTGCTGCGGGATGTCTCTGCCAGACTGACGTGCTGTGTGAGCGGGAAGGGGAAGGTGTTCCGGCTTGGCGGGGATGAATTCCTGATTGCTCTGCCGGACTGCACCGCCTTGGCGGCCGAGGAAGTGGCACAGCATATCCTCCAGGAGCTCAAGAAGTCTTACAGTATTGCAGGTAATGAATTGTACGTAACTGCGAGTGTGGGAATCAGCATGACTCCGGCGCACGGCACCGACCGTTCGGCGTTAATGAAGGCAGCCGATACGGCGCTCTATACCTCCAAGGATTCTGGCAAGAATAAATTCAGTGTGTTCGATCTGGAGATGAACCGTCATCAGGTCCGGAGGATGTCCCTTGAGAAGGATCTGCGCAAGGCGCTGGCCCGCTCGGAATTCATGGTAGTCTATCAGCCCAAATGGGATTCGCTGCTGAATGTTACCGTGGGGCTTGAAGCGCTGCTGCGCTGGAGACATCCGGAGCATGGCGTCATCTCTCCGGGAGAGTTCATTCCGATTGCTGAGGAGACCGGTCTGATTGTCCCTATTACCTACTGGATGCTGCATGAGGTGTGCGGACAGAATATGCTCTGGCATCAGGCGAAGGTTGCCAGTGTAGCGGTCTCGATTAATATGTCGGCGCGGATGTTTGAAGGCGGGAGCCTGTATGAGGTAGTGGAAGAGGCACTGTCGCGTTCTGGCCTTGCGCCGCATTTCCTGGAACTTGAGATTACCGAATCGATTGCGATGAACAATATGGAAGAGACGGTTGCCCAGCTCTCCAAGTTGCGGGATCTCGGTGTGCGCGTATCCCTGGATGATTTCGGAACCGGTTTCTCTTCGCTCGGCAATCTGGATGAGATTCCAGTGAACACTCTGAAGATTGATCAGGTCTTCATCCGTAAGAGCAAAATGCATTCCAAGAAAGCGATCATCAGCAACATCATTGCCATTGCCAGCAATCTGAACATGGAGGTTGTGGCCGAGGGCGTGGAGACTACGGAGCAGATTGAGCTGCTGCAATCATTGGGCTGCCGGGTAATGCAGGGCTTCTACTATGGGCGTCCGATGCCGGTTAATGAATTAGGCCAATGGTTCATTGAGAATACGGCATGACGGGCCGGTGGGCGACCTAAATGATACAAAGGCTGTCCTGATGCGAAGCAGTTGCTCCGCATCAGGACAGCCTTTTTAGTTACTCAGCAAATGTAATCGAAAAACCGATCACAATGGCACAGATCTAGATCTTAAAGTTCTCCACCAGCACCTGCAGCTTCTCCGCCAGGGAGGAGAGGAAGGCGGCGGAGGATTCGACCTCCTGCATGGCGGCAAGCTGCTCCTGGGACGAGGCGGACAGGGTCTCCGCGCCCTCGGCCGTCTGATTGGAGACCGCTACGATCTTCTGGATCGAAGATACAAGCCCGTCAGAGAGCAGGGCCAGCTCACGCACTGTGGCTGAGATCTGCTGGCTATGTGCAGACATCTCGGAGACGGACGTCTCAATCTCGGAGAAGGAATGCCCGGCAGCTATAATCATCTCTTTGCCGTGATGCATCTCTTCTGTGGAGTGCTTCATGGTCTCTCCCGCCTTGTCCATCTGCTGGACAATCAGGCTGACCAGCTCGCCGATCTGGCGGGCAGATCCGGCTGAACGTTCAGCCAGCTTGCGTACAGAGCCTGCGACAACGGCGAAGCCGCGGCCCTCTTCTCCGGCCCGTGCGGCTTCAATCGCCGCGTTGAGGGATAACAGATTCGTCTCCTCGGCAATACTGGCTATAGTGCCGACAATATTCTCAATCTCTTTGGAATGGCTGCCCAGCGTCTCGATAATGCCGGAAAGATCCGAGATACTTGCACCCACTATAGCCATCTGAGAGGTGGTTGAGTCCATCGATTCCCGGCCTGTCCGGGCCTTCTGGGAGTTGATGGCCGCCTGGTTCATTGCGCTGTCGGCATTGCCTGCAATTTCGGTAATGAAATGCGACATATCCTGTACAGCCTTGAAGCTGCCCTCCAGATTCTGCAGCTGGGTATGTGCCCCGTCGGCCAGTTCCAGCGTGACATTAACGCTGTGCTCTCCGGCCCGGTTAGTCTCCTGGGCGCTGGCGGACAGCTCCTGGGATGAGGAAGCAACCAGCATGGATGTATCGTTGACCTGTGTAATCAGGTCGCGCAGATTCAGGGTCATCGCATTGAAGTCACGGGCAAGCTCGCCGATCTCGTCCTTAGCCGTGAAGAGCAGCGGTTCCCGGGTCAGATCGCCCTTGGCTACCGTGTTGACAGATGCGGACAGCTTGGTCAGCGGGCTGACCATCCGGCGGATCAGCAAATAAGCAGCGAGAATCGCAATAATCAGAATGGAGCTGCCGATCAGGAAGGGCTGCGTGATGATATCCATGGTCCGGGATTGAATTAAGGGGCCGTCGAAGTTAATCGCCATTAATGCAATGATGGGTTTGGTAGGGTCATGGTCCTGATAGATGGGGCCGTAGCCGGTTTTGAGGGAGGTGCCTTGATATGTATACACCTTCGAGTAGGCGGAATGCTTCATGGTAGTAATCATTCTTTTATCTTCATCTGAGAAGTAGAAGGAGTCTCCGGCTTTGTAGCCACGCTTTTTAAAGTTTTTGTCAGCAGCCAATACCTTGCCGTCCAGTGACAAGATGAAGGCTTCTTTGAAAATAGGCTTGTGATCACTGATCCATCCGATGCGGTCTTCAATCGCAGTCAGCTTGCTGGTATCCCCGGCAGCCAGAGCGGTTATGTCGGCAGGATCGATAAGGCCGGTAGTTATATTCGCGCAGCCTACCAATTCAATGCCCGCAGCTTCATCGATCTGCTTGTAAGCAGCATGATAACCGAAGAAGCCTATGGATGAACCAACCAACAGCAATACAATCAGCATCATCCATGTTAATTTTGTTGCCAATTTCATAACAAATATCACCAGCCCTGACTCTAAAAGATTAAGTGAATTATGGGGTTCACTGCTACGATTATAGCGCATACGCTGCGGTTTGAGCATACGTCAGAAAAAAGAATTTTTGTGTCGGAAAATGATGGATTATGTATAAAAAATCATTGAAAAATAGGCGCTTATTCAAAAAATATTGAATGTCGGACCGGTATAATGGTAGGCTTGAAGCAGAACAAACGGACTGGGAGCTGAAGGAATGTCACAAGAAGTCAATCCTTTGATCGAACGTGTGGGATTATCCATGTGGAAGGTTCAGCGCAGAATTATGTCGCAGATGTCAATGCATAAGGAATTGGGGCTGACTGTGCCGCAATTCGGGCTGCTGCATATGATCTTTCAGGAGAAGCAGGCACGGGTGATTCAGCTGGCGGACAAGATGGAAGTGAAGTCCAGTGCAGTCACCGTCATGCTGGACCGGCTGGAGCTGCTGGAGCTGATCGCCCGCGTGACGGACGAGAACGACCGCAGAGCGGTAATCGTCACGATCACGGGCAAGGGACAAGAGGTATTGGAAGAAGCACAGCGCCGGTCACTGCTGCTGCTGGAAGAGCATCTGGCCATTCTGGAGCCGGCAGAGCTGGAGAACTTCGCGGATTATTATCTCATGCTGGAGAATCAGGAGCGTTAACATAAGCATTACAAAGAGGCAGCGCTTCTCCACTAAGGAGAGACGCTGCCTCTTGTCTTGATGGATTTTATATGCTTTGGGATAAGTCCAAGTGTACCCTTATTTATTATTTTCCTTAAAATAAAATCCATTGGGCTGATACAGCGGCATATGGACCAAATGTATGTGGAAAACAGCATACATTGTGCTCGCAAGCACCCATATGGACCAAATGTATGTGGAAAACAGCATACGTTGTGCTCGCAAGCACCCATATGGACCAAATGTATGTGGAAAACAGCATACATTGTGCTCACAAGCACCCATATGGACCAAATGTATGTGGAAAACAGCATACGTTGTGCTCGCGCGAAGGTAGTCCTAATCATCCGTTAGGATGATTTTTTTAAAAGATAAGCCAGTTTTGGGGTAAGCCCAAGCTTACCCCAAAACTGGCTATTCTGCGGCAGGTTCTTTGTCCGGCAATTGTGTAACGTAGCTGTCAGACAGCTGGCGCAGCCGCAGCGCGCGGTTGTATTCATCCTCGTTGCCGGCCGGAGCAGTACCTCCGGTAGCCAGCGGATATTGGGTATTATCCTCGAAGCTGTTGCCCGGAATCAGCAGGGCAGAGCTGGAAATGAAGGAGCCGGTAGGCAGGTAATACCGCTGAGGCAGCAAATTGTAGGACTGGCTGAGCAGATCCTGGCCGAAATGAATGTTCTTATCCATCGATACCCCCAGCAGGCCGGCGGCTGTAGGCATAATATCGACTTCTCCGCCTACCTGTGCAAGCTTCTGCGGAGCAATTCCTTCGCCATGGATGAGCAGCGGAATGTTGAGCATATTGGCGTAGCTGTAATCATATCCGTAGATTTCCTTCATTAGCTGCTTGTCGTCATGATCCAGCGAATAGATCGGCAGTCCCATATGGTCGCCGTAGACCATAACCAGACTGTTCTCCCATAAACCATTCGCCTTCAGTTCATCTACAAACTGTCCGAAGGCGTAGTCCGCATAGTTCTGCGACCGCACATAATCGCCGACAAAGGTTCCTTCATACCGCTCAGGAAGCTTCATCTTGTGCTTCTCTTCAGGAATAGTGAACGGGTGATGCGCCGACATGGAGATGACCTGGGCATAGAACGGCTTGCCAGCATCACTCATTTCCTTCAGCTTCTCCGAGGATTTGCGGTAGAGCACCTCATCGGAAGCACCGAAGAAGAAGGCATCCTCGTCACCGAAGAACTGGTGATCGTAATACTTTTGCCAGCCGAGGGCCTTGTATAGCTCGCCCCGGTTCCAGAATTCCACCACGTTGGTGTGGAACGTGGCTGTCTGATAGCCGTTGTCTCCCAGCAGACGGGGCAGACTTGGCAGCTGCTTGTCGACATAAGACATGGTAGCCGCACCCTGCGGAGGAATATAGAAGGACGAATTGACCACGAATTCCGCATCGGAGGTGTTGCCCTGGCCGACCATCTGATAGAAGTTCGTGAAGTACAGGCTCTGTTCCATCAGACGGTTCAGGTTAGGGGTAATCTCCTGGCCGTCTACCTTAAGACCCATCAGGAAGTTCTGAAAGGACTCCAATTGGATCACAATCAGATTCTTGCCCTTGGCAGCACCGGCATAAGCCGAGACTGCTGAAGGGTCGATGCCCTTGAGCTGGTTAATCGTGCTCTGTGTGATTTTACTGGCCTCTACCAGCTCGGTTTTATCTTTGGCAAAGATCGTGTATGCTTCATAATTAAGGATGCCCATCTCCTGGGCCTTCTTGATCTCATTCATGCTCGCCTTATTCGGAAGAATATTGAACAGGCAGAGTCCGAGCGAGACCGCGAACAGTACGACATGCAGCGTCCGGCCATTCGGACGGTTGATTTGGTCTTTTTTATAAGTGCGGCCGTTCTTGTTAATGAAGAAGTAGAAGCCCAGCACGATAATATCGGTGAAAATCAGCAGATAATAAGGGTCCATCAAGGAGAATACACTGTTCTTGACAGCCGTGACCTGGTTCACCTGCTCGGCGGCATGGTAAGTGACAATGACCCCGTAATATTTGAAGTACATAATGGCGGCAAAAAAGATCGCGGTAACCAGCAGATTGACCGTCATGTAATAGCCGAGCTTCCGTCTGGAGGCAAAGCGCTCAATCAGGAAAAACAGGGCCCAGACAAAGGGCAGCTCCGTCAGCAGCGATTGCCAGAATTTCAGATCATCAAAGATTACACCCCAGGCCAGCAGGCTTTTGAACAGAAAAAGAATGGAAAAGAACACAAATGGCTTAAGGAGCCATCGTTTCACAGTTTGGGATGACACAGCTTCGCCTTCTTTCTGAAGAATGAACAGGTTTCCGGCTGATAGGAAACAGCGGCATGAGGACATAAGAATACCATTATCAATAGAACTTATTATGCAGTGCCAGGGAAGGAATGTCAAAAATCAGAAGCGGCCGTATACTCCCTGAAGCGCGCGTAAACTACGGCTAGAACGAATCCGGCGCAGGCCACTCCCTCAGGCGGGGGAATATCGGCGTTAACCGAAGAATATGAGCCTTACGCAGCGGAAGCTGGCGGAAATTATTGGAGGTGGGGACGGATGGAGCATACAGAAATCACACTGTCCGTGAGGGCGCTTGTAGAATTTGCCTACAGCAGCGGCAGTCTGGAGCCGGGCTTCCGCAGCGGAGCCGCCATGGCGGAGGGGACACGCAGCCATCAGCTGATCCAGAAGCAATACAAGGAAGGAGACCGCAAGGAGGTCTATTTGAAGACCGGAATTCCTTACGGAGAGCTGCTGTTCCAGATTGACGGGCGCTGCGACGGCCTGCTTACGGCAGAGGATGGGAGCCTGACAGTGGAGGAAATTAAGTCCATGGCCGGAATCCCGGACCCTGCTTTTGAAGGGAAGCACGTACACTGGGCCCAGGCTTACATGTACGCTTACATGCTGGCAACAGATCTTGAGCTTCCCTATATCCACGTGAAGCTTACCTATGTACAGCGGGGAAGCGAGGCGCAGTACAGTCTCTACCGGGAGATGTCCCGCGAAGCACTGACGGCCTTTGCGCTAGAGACCATAAGCAGGTATGCACCGTATGCCGAGATGATGGTCCGGTATAAGGCGAAGAGAGGGGAGAGTATCACGGCGCTGTTCTTTCCGTTCTCAGCCTACCGGCCCGGCCAGCGCCATTTCGCAGCCGCAGTCTACACCTCCATTGCTGAGGGGGCGAACCTCTTCGCCCAGGCACCGACAGGCATCGGCAAAACCATGTCCACCCTGTTCCCGGCGGTCAAAGCGCTGGGCGAAGGCAAGGCAGCCGGTATCTTCTATCTGACCGCCAAGACTGTTACGCGGATCGCGGCGCAGGAGGCGGCCGCGATGCTGAACCGCCGCGGGCTGCATCTGCATGTCATTGCGCTGACGGCGAAGGAGAAGGCCTGCTTCCGGGAGGAAGGCATCTGCGGCACGGAGTCCTGCGCTTATGCAGAAGGGTACTATGACCGGATCAATGGCGCGCTGATTGACATGCTGGAGCATGAGACGCTGATGACCCGGGAGACGATTGCCGGCTATGCCCATAAGCATCAGGTCTGCCCGTTTGAATTCTCGCTGGATGCTGCCTATGCCTGCGATGTTGTGATCTGCGATTACAATTATATCTACGATCCGCGTATCAGTCTGAAGCGCATGTCCGAGGAGCGTAAGAAGAACACCGTGCTGCTGGTGGATGAAGCGCACAATCTGGTAGACCGGGGCCGGGAGATGTATTCTGCTTCGCTTACCAAGGCTCCCTTCCTGGCGCTTAGCCGGACCTGCAAAACCGCGAATCCCCGGCTCGGCACTGCCGCCAAAGCGGTGAATGCTTTCTTCATTGCACTGCGCAAGAGCTGTAGTGACAAGGGTGCGGGAGAGTGGGCGGCCTATCCGGAGGAGCTGCCGGAGCTGCTGGAGAACTTCGCGGCCGAAGCCGAGCTGGAGCTGCTGAATCCCTCTGCTCCTGCAGGCTCTGCGCTGGCAGAGGAGGAGGGGGAGAACAGCCTGCTGGATACCTATTACGCGGTACAGGCGATGCTCCGCACCTTCAAAACCTACGATGAACGCTACGTCACGTATGCCGAGGTGCGCAGCGGTGATGTGTATCTGAAGCTGTTCAATCTCGATCCGTCGCATTTGCTGCAGCAGATGGGCAAGAGCTTTCGCAGCCAGATTCTGTTCTCTGCGACCCTCTCGCCGCTCTCGTATTACAGAGATATGATCGGGGCAGGCGCGGAGGACTACAGTCTGAGCCTGGCCTCACCTTTTCACAAAGAGCAGTGGCAGGTATCTGTGCTGCCTATATCCACCCGGTTTCATGACCGTGAGGCTTCTATACAGCCGCTTAGTGATGCGCTCAAAGGCCTGGTCTCGAAGAAGGGCAACTACCTGGTCTTCTTCCCCTCCTATCTCTACTTGAAGCATGTCTATGAGGTGTTCACGGAGAAGTACCCTGAAGTCCCCACACTGCTGCAGGGCAGCGGGATGAGCGAGCCGGAGCGGGAGAGCTTCCTGGCAGCCTTCCGCCCGGATAACCCGGAGCCGCTGCTTGGCTTTGCCGTGCTGGGCGGTATTTTCTCCGAAGGGGTGGATCTGCCCGGCGACCGGTTGAACGGGGTGATGGTGGTTGGGGTCGGACTCCCGCAGGTGGGGCTGGAGCGCAATCTGCTGCGGAGCTATTTCCAGTCACAGGGCAAGAACGGCTTCGATTATGCTTATATCTACCCCGGCATGTGCAAGGTGCAACAGGCCGGAGGACGGCTGATCCGCAGTGAGAGCGACAGCGGAGTCATTGTGCTCGCTGACGACCGCTTCATGCAGCAATCCTACAGGCAACTGCTCCCAGAGGAGTGGCGGGACTACTCTGTGATGACTTAAGCGGGTATAATCTACTGAAAAGGCATTCACCAGACAACTCAGGAGGTAATGACATGACGCTTAATATCGGACTTGTTGGAACAGGCTGGTTCTCCAAGGTACATGCGGATTTGCTGGCAGGCATGGAGGATGTGTCGCTGAAGGCAGTCTGCGGCAGCAGTAAGCTTAAGGGAGAAGAGATGGCCCGCCCTTACGGGGCCGAAGGCTACGGGGAGATTACCGAGATGCTGGACAGCCACAAGCTGGATGCTGTCTACATCTGTGTGCCGCCACAGTCGCACGGAGCGATTGAACGGGCGCTGATCCGCAGAGACATCCCCTTTTTCATCGAGAAGCCGCTAGGCTCAAGTACGGCCATTCCGGCAAGTCTGCTGGAGGATATCAAGCAGCATCAGCTGCTGACCTCGGTAGGCTATCACTTCCGCTACCAGGAGAATATCCAGCGGCTGAAGCAGACGCTTGCCGGAGACAAGGTAGGGATGATTACCGGAGAATGGATGGGCGGAATGCCCGGCGTGGCGTGGTGGCGCAATCAGGAGCAGTCGGGCGGGCAATTCACGGAGCAGACGACGCATATTGTTGACCTGCTGCGTTATCTGGCCGGTGAGGTGACCGAGGTCTACGGCATGTTCGGCAACCGGATTATGCATGAGAAGCATGAAGGGGTGACCGTTGCCGATGTGGGCACTGTGTCGCTCAAGCTTGCAAGCGGCATTATCGCCAGCATCTCCAATACCTGTGTGCTGCCCGGTGAGGTGAACAAGGCCGGAATCAGCTTCTATAATGACAACGGCATGCTGGACTGGAATCCGGAGCGTCTGCTCGAAGTCCGCAGCGGGGACAGCAAGGAATACAAGAATACGGGCAACCCTTACGCGGTAGAGAGCGAGGCCTTCCTGTACGCTGTCCGCACCGGAGACCGCTCCCGGATTCTCAGCGATTATGAGGACGGGTACAAGACGCTGAAGGTAACCTGCGCCGCGTATGAATCCGCCCAGAGCGGATTGCCTGTGAAGCTGTAGGACTCTGTCTTAGGGCCAAAGGGCTGCTTAATGAATGAACACGGCGATCAGTGCGGGTGCCAGGCCGATGGAGAACAGCGCCGCCAGAATCATTGAGATACTGGAGATGGTGCCGGTCAGCGAGCTAAGCTCGAAGGCCTTGGAGGTGCCGGTGCCATGCGCTGCGGTGCCAAGGGAGACCCCGCGCGCCACTTCATTCTCAATGTGGAAGAGGCGCAGCACCGAGGGCCCCATCATGGTTCCAAGTACGCCCGTGAGAATGACGAAGACAGCGGTGATGCTGGGAACTCCGCCGATGCTCTGCGAGATGCTCATGGCAATCGGCGTAGTTACCGAACGGGGGACCAGGCTGGTGGCGAGATCTCCGCTCAGGTGCATTAATTTGGCCAGCAGCATGGAAGACAGTACAGCTGTTACCGTTCCTGACAGCACGCCTGCCGCAATTTCGGCGGCGTGCTTTTTGAGCAGCTTGAAGTTCTTGTGCAGCGGAATCGCGAAGGCGATGGTCGCCGGCTGAAGCAGGTCTGACAGCCATTTGCCGCCTGCATTGTAGGATTCATAAGAGCTGCCTGTAATTAGCAGGAAGCCGATAATTACCAGCGGAGTGATGATCAGCGGAGAAGTGTACATTTTACCGCTGGCCGCATAGATCCGTTTAGTTATAAGATATACCGTAATGGTAAGTCCAAGGAATAATAGTCCAGTCATCATGAGCTTCTACGCTCCTTTACTTTATAGATCATACCTGTCAGCAGACCTGAGCTGGCCATGACAGCAAAGGTGCCCACGAGCACAACAGCCAACACCTGCAGGCCGAAGGATTCCAGCAGCTTCGAATAGTTCATCACCCCGATAGCCGATGGAATGAAGAACAGCAGCAGCTCAGCCAGCAGCCACGAAGCTCCTGCCTCCACCCAGTTCAGACGGATCACGCCGGATTCGAGCAGCAGGAATAATAGAATCATCCCGATAATGCTTCCGGGAAGCGGAATATGCAGCAGTGAGGTTAATCCGTTAACCAGCAGGGAGAACACGGTTAGTCCGGCCACCTGCAGTAAGCCTAAGGCAATCTTTTTCATCATGATTACCTCCTTTCATCTCTTACTGAAATTTTACATCTGATTCTTTCATAGGTACAATGAATAGATTGAATATCTCACATTCTAATTGTCTATACATGGAGGGTGCCTAATGGATATCAGACAACTGGAGTATTTCGTGCAGGCCGCAAGGCTGAACAGCTTCTCCAGAGCCGCAGAATCGCTGTATATCACCCAGCCGACCATCAGCAAGATGATCCGCAATCTGGAGACGGAACTGGGGGCCGATCTGTTCTACCGCGAGGGCCGGAGCATCCGCCTGACGGATGCCGGAGAGCTGCTGCTCATCAAGGCGCAGAACATTGTAGAGTCCTTTGCCAGCCTCTCCGCCGAGCTGGACAGCCTGCGCAATCTGAAGCAGGGGCATATCCGTATCGGACTGCCGCCCATGGTGGGGGCGAGCTTCTTCCCGGCGGTCATCGGGGAATTCCACCGCAAGTACCCCGAGGTGACGATCCGGCTGCATGAGGACGGGGCAAAGAAAGTGGAGGATGACGTAGAATCCGGCCTGCTCGATATCGGAGCGATTGTGCTCCCGGTGGACCAGGCGCGGTTCCATAGCTTTACCTTCGTGGAGGAGCGGCTGGAGCTGCTGGTTCCCGCCGGACACCGGCTGGACGCAGCGCAGCAGGTGCCGCTGAAAGAGCTGGCCGAAGAGGAGTTCGTCCTGTTCCGGGAAGACTTCGCTCTGCATGACCGGATCATCTCGGAATGCGTCAAGGCGGGCTTTCAGCCCAAGGTGGTCTATGAAAGCTCCCAGTGGGATCTCATCAGCCGGATGGTCGCCGCCGGAATGGGCATTGCGCTGCTGCCGGAGACCATCTGCCGGGATATCGACCGTACGCGGATTGCAGTTATTCCGCTGACCGAGCCGGTGATTCCCTGGCAGCTGGGTATGATTTGGCGCAAGGACCGCTATCTCTCCTTTGCCGCCAGGGAGTGGATTGCCTTTGCGATGAATATGCTCGGGGAGCGGTATTCGCCGTCTGAGCCTGCGGAGGATATATAAATAACAGAGCTTATTTATACTTCCGCCGACATTTTTTTCTTTTTTTGCAAATTTTGTTTTTTGGCATCATGATTTATGATAGGGGAGAAGTTGATAGAGAGAAGGTGAGTAACCGTGAACCTTTACCAGAATTCTCCTGATGCTAACGGCCGGGATTACAGAGAAGATGAGCTGTTCCTTACTATAGAGAATTTAAGAAGCGAGCTGCTGGAGGTAGCCCAGGAGCGGAGTTTGAGCGATCATGCGGTGCTGGAGTTAAGCCAGCGGCTGGATGGATATATTGTGATGGCCCAGAACCTGATGATGGAGAGCCTGCGCAGCCGGAAGAATGGAGCCGCGCCCTACGGCAAGAATAAGAAGAGCCAGCGGATCAGGAATCAGGCGGCTTTGCAGCAATAATCGATGGTGAATGCTAATCATGGTCCTACTAATGTGGGGCCATTTTGTTGTGCTTTTCATAGTGTTGTCCTATAATGGCAATTAATAGAAGGATAACCTGAATGATGGATAGGGAGGTGCCGGGTGGAGGCGAAGCTGACTACATTACGTACAGAAATCGAGAAGAGTCTGTCCCGCTCGGGCCATAATCTTGCCTCATTTGCCAAAATCTCCGGCTTGAACCGCGGCAGTCTCAGCGCCATTCTTCACGGCAATCCGCCGAAGCCCATCTCGCTGGGACAGCTTGATGCCATGATCCGGGCCTTCGGCTTCCCGGAAGGCTGGCTGTATCCGCTGTATGTGGATGAGTGCTTCAGTGAAGAACGGATCTCCCGCCGCCGCATTGAGCCTTTCCTGGTCAAATGTGCCGAGATGGGCAAGCAGCAATGCATTGAAGAGGTCTTGAGGCGGATTATGGAATATCAGCGGCCGCTGGATATCATCTACAGGGTGGCAGAGAGGCTATTCTGCAGCGGCAAAGTACAGGAGTCCATCGTATTCTACAAGCTGATTGTAGACCATGAACAAGACAGCTATTCCGAGCGCATGGCGATTAGCCAGTACCGTATCTTCAAGTCGCTGCAGTCCACGCCCGATGTGGATATGGAGCAGAAGCTGCGCGCTGTAATCAGCTTCGAGCCGTATCGTGGACTGCTTCCCGAGGAGATGCAGCTGGACGGGCTGCTGAAGCTGGCGAAGGTATGCTTCGCGCTGCACCGCTGGAAGGATGTAGAGAAGTTCGCCGACGAGCTGAGGGCATTAGCAAGCGGAACCTACCGTGAGGAGCTGCGCCGCATTAAGGGGAAGAGGGCAGAGCCCTTTCAGGCAGAACGTCCGCTGGTAGTCTATTACGGGCACGGTTATCTGCTGAAGGCATCGGCGCTTACCAAGCAGGGGGAGTATGAGCAGGCCAAGAAATATACCGCCGGCTATGCGGACCTGGGATGGTTCGAGATGCTGGATGACGAGGGGCGCAGCAGTGTGGACAGCTTCAAGCTGTTTGCTACGGCCAACGGGTTCACGCTGGAGATTCTGATGGGCAATATCTCTGTATTGCCGTCCTATATCGCTTTCTTGTCCGAGCATCCCGGCGAGATTCTGTCCGGCATGGTGATCATTATGGAGTCGGCCAACCGCTTCGGGTTCTCCGCTGATGCGGTGATGTCGCGCTTTTCCCGGGAGATGCTGCGGTTTGAACAATTCCAGGATACGATTAATGTAGACCGGGTGTATCGTCTCTATTATCAGATTGCGATCTACCATATCTCCCGCAACCAGTATACCAAGGGAATTGACTATATCATTCATTGTCTGCGACTGACCATCAGGCTGAACAGCGGCAAGGACTTTATTAATTGTGTAACCTTATTTGAAGTGAACAGAGACTACGCTTCGGATACCCAGCAGAATGCGTACCGGGAACTGATCAGGGAGGTGAGAGCGCATGAAGAGATCACTGTTGATGACGGCCAGCGTTTTGGTATTGTTTAGCTTCATTCTTGCGGGTACAGGAACAGACCAGAGGTCGAAGGTGAAAGGCTTTACCGCTGTTGAACACGGAGTGGAATTCTAAAGCGGATTAGAGCGGTTAATTGTATAGCTAAGAGAGACTCCCCGGCCTTCTGTGTCGAGGGAGCGTTTGTGCGTGGTAATGTGAAATAAATTACATAGTAAGAGCATAATCAGGAATTGACAAATTGCAGGTACGAAAATATAATTAGGTAGCCTAATTAATGCATGGTTTAATTATTTGGGAACCTAACTAAAAATGGGGTGGAAGCATTGGGATAAATCGCGAAGGTGAAAACTCAGTCGGACACAAGCTTTTCTCTGCACTTCGGAAGCTGCGCAAAGGGCATTGGCATCACTCGGTGGAGGGGCATAAGCCAAGTGAGATGACTTTACTGATATGTATTGCACGGGCGTCGCATACTTCAGATCTGGGACTTAAGGTGTCGGAGATCAGCCGTTTCCTGGGACTGACTCCGCCAACGGTAACCCAGCTGATTAACAGTCTTGAGGCCAAGCAGATGGTAGAACGGCAGGCTGATCCGTCTGACCGGAGGGTAGTGCGCATCAAGTTGACTGAACAGGGGAAAATAATTACCCGCAGGGCCAGGGATCATATGGACGCCACACTTAACCGGATGGTGGAGTATTTGGGTGAGGAAGAATCTGATCAACTGGCGGAACTGCTGCTGAAAGTCTATGCCTTTATGGAGGATAATCCTCCGCCTAATCTAGACCGGCTACAAATGAACGGAGATGAGAAGCATGATTAAATTAATGAAACAACTGAAGCCCTTCCGCTTGGCCATCGCAGGGGTATTGATTCTGGTATTCCTGCAATCCATGGGTGATTTGTATCTGCCTACCTTGATGAGCGACATTATCGACAAAGGAATTGTGGACGGAGACCAGCCTTATATCTGGAGAATCGGCGGCTTCATGCTGCTGGTGGCTGCTGGAGGTGTGCTATGCTCTATTATTGCCAGTTATCTGTCAGCCAGGGTGGCGGCAGGCTTCGGGAAGAATACCCGTTCCCGGGTCTTCAATCATGTAGAGAACTTTACGCTCCATGAATTCGATAAGCTGGGTACGGCCTCATTGATTACACGTACCACTAATGATATTACACAGGTTCAGACCGTCCTGACTATGATGCTCCGCATGATGGTCGGTGCCCCGATGATGATGATCGGCGGGATTATTATGGCGGTGTCGGAGGACGCCAAGCTCTCGCTGATCTTTGTAGTGGTGATTCCGCTGCTGGTCGGAGCGATATTTTTCATCGGAATGAAGGGCCTTCCGCTGTTCAAGGCGATCCAGATCAAGCTGGATAAATTAAATCTGGTGCTGCGTGAGCACCTGACCGGTATCCGCGTCATCCGCTCCTTCAACCGGATCGAGCATGAGAACAGACGGTTCAGTGCGGCCAACCGCGACCTTACCGACACGGCGATTAAAGTCAACAAGGTAATGGCGGGGCTCATGCCGCTGATGATGATCGTAATGAACTTCTCGATGATTGCCATTCTGTATTACGGAGGAATCCGTATCGGAGACGGGGATCTGCAGGTCGGCTCCCTTATGGCTTTCATTCAGTATGCAATGCAGATCATGTTCTCGCTGATCATGGTATCGATGATGTTCGTGCTGATTCCAAGAGCTTCTGCCTCAGCGCTGCGCATTAATGAAGTGCTGGATATGCAGCCTGAGATTAAGGACCCTACCTCTGCGGAACTGAAGACTACGGCTACAGCTACACAAGGGGACGGCCGTGACGGATTGCGCGGGTATGTGGAGTTCGACAACGTATCCTTCGCTTATCCGGGTGCAGAGCAGGCAGCCTTGTCGGGCATTACCTTCAGTGCGCGTCCCGGTGAGATTACCGCCATTATCGGCGGAACAGGGTCAGGCAAGTCCACGCTGCTGAACATGATTCCGAGATTCTATGATGCAATAGAGGGCACGGTGAGTGTGGACGGTGTGGATGTCCGCCAGATGACGCAGGAGGATCTGCGGAGCAAGATTGGTTATATTCCGCAAAAAGCCGTGCTGTTCACCGGTACCATCAACGAGAATATCCGTTACGGTAAAGAGGATGCTACCGAGGAAGAAATTCTTCATGCGGCCAAGGTGGCACAGGCCTATGACTTCGTCACGGCAATGAAGGACGGCTTCGATTCAAGCATCTCCCAGGGGGGCGGCAACGTCTCCGGCGGCCAGAAGCAGCGTCTGTCGATCGCCCGTGCCCTCGTCCGGAAGCCGGAGGTATATCTGTTCGATGACAGCTTCTCCGCGCTGGACTTCAAGACCGATGCCAAGCTGCGTGCTGCGCTCAAGGAGGAGACCACGGAATCTACGGTCCTTATCGTCGCACAGCGGGTAAGCACGGTAATGGATGCAGACCGGATTATCGTACTGGATGAAGGTAAGATTGTCGGAATGGGCACGCACCGCGAGCTGCTGGACAACAATGAGGTGTACCGCGAGATTGTATCCTCGCAGCTGTCAGAGGAGGAAATAGCATGAGTGAGCAGAACAAAGCAGTCAAGCCGCCGCAGGGCGGCAGACACGGCGGCTTCGGCGGGGGGCCGGGCGGCGGTCCCGGCATGAGAATGCCGGCGGAGAAGGCGAAGGATTTCAAGGGCACCCTGCGCCGCCTGGTCCGGTATTTACGTCCGCGCCAGGTCCAGCTGTTGATTGTATTCGTGATGGCGATTGCCAGTACCGTATTCAGTATTTTCAGCCCCAAGGTCATGGGGAAGGCAACGACCAAGCTGTTCGAGGGCGCTTATGGCAAAATAATGGGCGTGCCTGGAGCTAAGATTGATTTTGGCTATGTGAATGATATTCTGATCCTGCTGGCAGGCCTGTATCTGTTCAGTGCGCTGTTCAGTTATATTCAGCAGTATGTAATGGCTGGTGTGGCACAGAAGGTTGTATACGATATGCGTGAGCAGATCAACAGCAAGCTGGAGCGGCTGCCGCTGAAATATTTCGATTCCCGGACCCACGGGGAGATTCTCAGCCGGGCGACCAATGATGTGGACAACATCAGTACCACCCTGCAGCAGAGCTTGACCCAGCTGATCACCTCCATTGTGACGATTGTCGGGGTTATTGTGATGATGCTGACGATCAGCCCGTGGCTGACTCTGATTACGATCGTTACGCTGCCGCTGAGCTTCGTGGTGATTATGCTGATCACCAAGCGCTCCCAGACCTATTTTGTCGGACAGCAGAAATCGCTGGGCCAGCTGAATGGACATGTGGAGGAGATGTATACCGGGCACCGGATTATCAAGGCTTTTGGACGGGAAAAGAACTCCCTGAAGGACTTCAATGCCATCAATGAGGACCTCTATAACTCCGGCTGGCGCTCCCAGTTCATCTCCGGGATTATTATGCCGCTGATGATGTTCATCGGGAACCTGGGGTATGTGCTGGTATGTGTGGTCGGCGGGATCTTCGTGACCAAAAAAGCAATCGATGTCGGTGACATCCAGGCGTTCATCCAGTATTCGCGCCAATTCACTATGCCGATTACGCAGACCGCGAATATTGCCAACATCATTCAATCAACCATCGCTTCGGCAGAACGTGTATTTGAACTGCTGGATGAGGAAGAGGAAGTTCCTGAAACGGCTGCTACACTGGCGAAACGTCCAGCAGATGCAGAAGAGGGCTCTGTGGAGTTCCGTCACGTGCAGTTCGGCTACAAGCCGGGTGAACTCCTGATTGAAGACATGAACATCGAGGTCAGTCCGGGACAGACCATCGCGATTGTAGGGCCAACCGGAGCCGGCAAAACCACGCTGATCAACCTGCTCATGCGCTTCTATGAGATCAGCGGCGGTGAGATTGTGATCGATGGGGTGAACATCACCGATATGAAGCGCAGCGAGCTGCGCAGCAAATTCGGTATGGTGCTCCAGGATACCTGGCTGTTCAACGGAACGATCCGCGATAATATCGCTTACGGCCGGGAAGGGGCTACGGAGGCTGATGTGGTGCGTGCAGCCAAGGCTGCGCATGCCGATCATTTCATCCGTACGCTGCCGCTCGGGTATGACACGATTCTGAATGAAGAGGCCTCCAACATCTCCCAGGGTCAAAAGCAGCTGCTTACCATCGCCCGGGCGATTCTGGCTGATCCGTCCATCCTTATTCTGGATGAAGCCACCAGCAGCGTAGATACGCGCACAGAGGTGCAGATCCAGAAGGCGATGAACACGCTGATGCACGGCAGAACGAGCTTCGTGATCGCTCACCGCCTGTCCACCATCAAGGACGCCGACCTGATCCTGGTGATGAACCAGGGCAGTGTCATCGAGAAGGGCACCCATGTGGAACTGCTGGAAGCCGGCGGCTTCTATGCCGATCTTTATAACAGCCAGTTCTCCGGGGATGATCTGCCGGACGCAGGCTGATCTGAGTTTGTAATAGAATAGTTCTACAGACAGCTGTATACCACAGCCGACTTTAACCAGCGTTCATGCAGAGCGTCTTCGGACATTCTCTGTATGAACGTTTTTTTGCACTCACTCACTGACTTACTCACTCATCAACCCACGCACCAACTCACCGCTTACCTTTGCCGCCACTCGATTCCACCAATCTAACTTTTCCTGCATATAATACAAATTTCCCCGCATCCAATTAGCCTAAATCTCAAATTGTTGCACAGAAAGCAGCATTCCTGCTCCATCCATAGGCTACTAATAAAAATTCCTGCATTTTGTGCAGCAATCCTCTAAATACCAGCTTGTCTGTGAGGGGGAAGTTGCAATTTCTGCAAGATTTCTATGCAGGGTTCAAGTCATAGTCTGTAGCCGCCTGTGTATTATATAGTAGTTTCCAGATTATACTAGAAATAGAGTGTGGAATTCCCCTGTGTCCACGGCATCTACGGCACAAGTACAGGCATTCCAGGGGGCAGTAACGGCAGTGATAACTTTAGTTGTTCTAAATTTCAGAAAAAAGATTTGCTTAAAATTTTCGGGGTATATATGATAAGGATATCAAAATGACCCGCGGCTCATTTTTTGGGCGGACGGATAGGAGAGAGGATGAAAGGTATGTCGGGCTACGGAAAATGGGTAGCAGGGAGCAAGACCAAATGGATCACGCTGCTGGTGTGGATTGTACTGGTTGGGGTGCTTACAATGCTATGGCCTTCGGTGAATTCGCAGGTTGCGGGCAATGCTTCCAATCTGCCGGAGGATTCACAGTCGGTGCGGGCATCGGCCGTTGCCGAGAGAGAATTTCCCGCCGGAAGCGGAGTGCCGGCACTGCTCGTGTGGCATCGTGACGGCGGAATCCCGGAGGAGGATCTCGTACATATAACCGCAGTATACAGCAAGCTTGAGCAGCAGCCTCTTGAGCATCAGAACTTCGTGCCGCCGCTGGGCAAGCTGCCGCCGCAAGCATTGCAGGCGTCCCTGTCGGAGGACCGGAGCACGCTCGTTACCCCGGTACTGTTCGACAAGACGGCAGACAGCGACCAGCTTGGGGAGTCGCTCAAGAGTCTGAAGGAGCTGGTCCGGACGGAGACGGGGACTGACCCGTCTGCCGCCAAGCCGGACAGCGGAGACTTAAGCCTGCGCGTATCCGGCCCGGTTGGAATCTCAGTAGATGCTACAGGGCTATTCAAGAATGCCGATGTATCGCTGCTGATTGCCACCGTCATTCTGGTGCTGGTCTTCCTGCTGCTGATCTACCGTTCACCTATCCTGGCGTTGATTCCGCTGGTTGCTGTAGGCTTTGCTTATGGCGTAACCAGCCCGGTGCTTGGTCTGATGGCCAAGGAAGGCTGGATTACGGTGGATTCGCAGGCGGTTTCGATTATGACGGTGCTGCTCTTCGGGGCAGGGACAGACTATTGCCTGTTCCTGATCTCGCGCTTCCGCCAGATGCTGAAGGTGGAGGAGAATAAGGGGCGTGCACTGCTGAGCGCCATTTCCCACTCCTCGGGGGCGATTGCGATGAGCGGCTTCACCGTAGTGCTGGCTCTCTTCGCTCTGCTGCTGGCCAAATACGGCGCGTACCACCGGTTTGCAGTGCCGTTCAGCGTCTCCATTCTGATTATGGGGGTAGCCAGTCTGACCCTGGTTCCGGCCTTGCTGGCGATCTTCGGACGGACCTCGTTCTTCCCATTCGTGCCGCGTACGCCGCAGATGGAAGCGGAGCGGGCTAAGGCCAAGGGCAAACCGGTGCCGCAGCCGCAGCCAGTACGCCGCAAGGGAATCGGATACCTGGTGGTATCCCGCCCGTGGGCCATTGTCGGAATTACAGTGGTGCTTTTGGGAGTGCTGGCCTCATTCTCCAGCGGAATTAAGTTCACTTACGATATTCTGTCGTCGTTCCCGAAGACTATGGAGTCGCGGGAAGGCTTCGACCTGATCGGCAAGCAATTCTCCCCCGGTGAGCTGGCCCCTGCCAAGCTGATGGTGGATACGGAAGGGTTATCCGGCGGAGAAGACCTGAAATCCGTGCTGAGCAGCCTATCCTATGTGGATGTGGTCTCAGACCCGCAGCAGGGTGCCGTCAACCCCAAGATTACTGCCTATGATATTGAGTTCAAGGACAATCCGTATTCAATTGAGGCGATGGACCATATCCCGGCACTACAGGCTACGGTTGAGTCGGCTCTGACGGAATCCGGGATTGAGAACGCGCAGGATAAGGTATGGATCAGCGGCCAGACTGCTACCCAGCACGATACCAAGGAGCTTGGAGAACGGGACACCGATCTGATCATACCGGTCGTTATCGGCCTGATTACGGTGCTGCTGCTGGTCTATCTCAGATCTGTCGTAGCCACAGTGTATCTGGTGGGGACGGTAATCCTGTCGTTCTTCTCAGCACTGGGCCTTGGCTGGATCATCATTCATTATGTGCTTGGAGCAGACGCGATACAAGGCTCCATTCCGCTGTATTCCTTCGTCTTCCTGGTGGCGCTCGGGGAGGATTACAACATCTTCATGATCTCGAATATCTGGAAAAAGCGGAAGCATATGCCTCTGAAGCAGGCGATTGCAGAAGGTGTGAATGAGACCGGCTCGGTCATCACCTCTGCCGGACTTATCCTGGCCGGTACGTTCGCCGTGCTGGCAAGCCTTCCGATTCAGGTGCTTGTCCAGTTCGGGATTATCACTGCGATCGGTGTCCTGCTGGATACCTTCGTTGTCCGTCCGTTTCTGGTCCCGGCCATCACCGTCCTCTTTGGCCGCGTAGCCTTCTGGCCGGGCAAGCATCAGGAGATCAGTGAAGCGTCTGCTTCGGATACACAGCAATAACAAAGCGGCTGTCACAAAAAGCCATGAAATGGCTTTTGTGACAGCCTTTTGTTTAAAGATAATTTATATGCTTCGCGCTATAATTATCCATATCTTTGTAGCTGAATAGGTACCGTCCTCTAAAAGGACGGCAATGCCGTGTCCACTTGTATTATAGAAAACTACAGTTTCCTCCACTGTAAAAAGGTATGTACATTTGTGGATAAGAGTTCTTCGAAATGATACGTAGAGTGACTGTGATGCTGAATGTGACTGAAGGGACGCTTAAAACCGAATACAATAGGCTGTTATAGCGGCATATGAAGCGAATGTATGCGAAAAACAGCATACATTCGGTGCGCAAGCAGGCATATGGACCAAATGTATGCGAAAAACAGCATACATTGTGCTCGCAAGCAGGCGCATGGGCCAAATGTATGTGAAAAACAGCATACATTGTGCTCGCAAGCAGGCATATGGTCCAAATGTATGTGAAAAACAGCATACATTGTGCTCGCAAGCAGGCATATGAAGCGAATGTATGCGAAAAACAGCATACATTGTGCTCGCGTGAAGGTAATTTAATTTATATGTTCGCGCTATAAATTATGCTTCTATTTCTCGCCGAAACGGTACCGTCCTTTAAAAGGACGGCAAAGCTGTTTCCACTTGTTGAGAAGGACACCAAAGCTATGAGCTACGCTGTACACACAGCATATACATAGTATGTCTCACAAGAATCTTATCCTTCACGCAGAAAAGAGGACCGTCCTAAACGGCCGGCCTCTCCACTAAGTGCTGCTTAAGAAGCAGACTAGTCAGCCTGAACGTCCGGAGTGCGGCTGTGCACCAGCTCGTACTTGTCGAGCGAGGAACCGACAATAGCTTCGTTCCGGCCGGCACCGCGGTGCGAGTCCCGGAAGGCGGGACTGGAGGTCCAGCCGTTCAATGCTTCCTCATTCTCCCACACAGTGCAGATCTTCAGCTCTTCCACGCCTTCCTTAGGCGCGCCGTGCCACACCTCCATGCGGATGAAGCCGGGGATGCTCTGCACCCCGTTATCTGCGCTGAACCGGGAGGCCAGCGCTTCACCATGCCCTTCCTTGATCTTAATCGTATTGGTAACTACCAGCATGCCAAGTCCTCCTTGTAGGGCTTTACTTTACATAAAGACTGTCTTTATTGCGGATTCGTGGTCCAGATGCCTGCGGTCTTCAGGAAGACGCGGTCAGGCAGCTTAAGCGCAGCCAGCGTCAGCTCGGCCACATCCTCCGGCTGCATCATCCGGTCCTCGTCCCCGATCTTAAGACCCGCATCGGAAGCAAGGCCTGTATTCACGGTGCTTGGGGTTAGCGCTACGACACGGATATTATGCTTGCGTACCTCCATCGCCAGTGACTCCGTCATGCCCATGAGAGCAAACTTGGAGGCACAGTAGGCGGAGCCTGTGGCGAAGCCGCGTTCTCCTGCGGTGGAGGAGATGTTGATGATATTGCCGCCCGAACGCTCAATCATCGCAGGCAGTGCCGCGCGGGTCACATAGTATGCCCCGAACAGGTTGATCTGCATATGCCGTTCCCAGTCTGCCGGGTCCATCTCCAGGAACGTGCCGAACTGGGCGATCCCGGCGTTGTTAATAAGCGCGTCGAAGGGCCCGAGATCCTTCTGCAGCGCCACTACTGCCCGCTCTGCTTCTTCACGGACTGCAATATCGGCCACGGCGATACTGACCTTGATGTCGTACACCTCAGTCAGCGCCGCCTTCAGTGCCTCCAGATCCGCAGAGGTTCTGGAGATCAGCCCCAGGTTGGCGCCTTCCTTAGCCAGCGCCATAGCGAGCGCCTTGCCGATTCCCTTGCCTGCACCTGTAATGACAATACTGGTTCCTCTCAAATCCATAACCTGTCGTCACGCTCCTTGTATATAGAATGAAGGGTAATTCTAGAAGATACTGTCTATTATACCTGAGCGGCCGGGCACAATCACGCCGGAGCCGCAGCTCCGGCAGTGCAGGCTGCTGGCCCAGGCCCCCCCGTACCGCTAATGTCCCGCAGCGACAGGTCTTCCTTCTTTAGTCTTCCGGCGTAATTGTCTTAAGCGGCACGGTTGCCGGACCTTCGAGTACATCGCCTTCATAGGAGAAGCGGGAGCCGTGGCAGGGGCAATCCCAGGAGCGCTCGGCGTTATTCCATTCGCATTCACAGCCCATGTGTGTACAGGTTCTGTCGACAAGATGCAATTGGCCCTCAGGGTCGCGGTAGGCACCAATGCGTTTGCCGTCATGGAAGACAACAGCCCCCTGATCCGGCTCCAGATCCTTTGTCTTGGTGTGTACAATCTCCACTTTTCCGGCGACCAGCTCCTTGGCAACCGAGAGGTTCTGCACAATGAAGTTCTTGATGGCGGGCACCGCCTTGAAGCGTGAGGGATCATATAGCCCGGTGTAGGGGGTACTGCTCCCCAGAATGCCGTCTGCGATCAGGCGGGCAGCCACGGTTCCGTTCGTCATGCCCCACTTCCCGAAGCCGGTGGCGATATAGATCTCCTCGTCCTCCGCGCGCTTGCCGATATAGGGAACCCGGTCCAGCGTGATCAGATCCTGGGTGGACCAGCGGAACGGAATACTGCGGATGCCCAGCAGCTTCCCGGCGAACCGCTCCAGATTCTCATAGTGGCCGAACGTACAGATGCCTTGGCCAGTCTTGTGGTTCTCCCCGCCGGCGATGACCAGCTTCCTGTCTCCCCACTCCACGGCCCGCAGCGAACGGGTCGGTTCACCGGCACTCAGATACATGCCGCCCTCATAATCCGTCTCCGGCTCGAATGCCAGGCAGTAGGAGCGTTCGGCATGCAGCCGCGAGAAGTAGAGGGACCCGCCGTCATAGAAGGGGAAGTGGGAAGCCGACACGGCATGGCGGCAACGGATCTGGAACTTCTCTCCCTCGGTATGCAGGGTTATCTGTCCGTCCGTATCGACCTTCTCCCCGATCATCGTATGCTCAAATACGGTGCCGCCCCTGTCCAGAACCGCCTGCAGCAGCCCCTTCAGATACTCCAGCGGATGAAAACGGGCCTGATCCGGCATCCGGATGGCCCCGCCCGCGCCCAGCGGCAGGGGGACCTGATCCAGCCACTCTCCGGGCAGTCTCAGCTTGCCATAAGCCTCGAATTCCTTATTCAACGCCTTGAGTGTCTTCTCGTCGCCTTGATCCGCATACAGATAGGCAGCCTCCCGCTTCATCCCGCAGGACAGGTCCAGCTCCTCCGCTGTGGCAATCATCCACTCCATGGCCTCGCTGTTCGACTGATAATACATCCGGGCCTGCTCCTCGCCGAAATGCTTCACCAGATCATGATAGATCATACCGTGCTGGGCGGAGATTTTGGCACTGGTATAGCCGGTAGCCCCGCCGAGGATCTGCCCGGCTTCAAGCAGTGTGACCTTATATCCGGCCTTGGACAGCAGATAAGCGGTAGTAATCCCGGTAATTCCTGCCCCTACAATAGCTACGTCTGTGACATGATCTTCCGCTAGTCTCGGAAAAGACGGCCGCCCGGTGCTGCCTACCCATAACGATTCCGGAAATTGCGGAAGACCTTGCGAACGGGGCTCCTGTGTATTCATAGTCTAGTCCCTCCTAAGTAATGATCCATTTCATTTATTACCACTCTTCCGTGAAAAGAAACGCTCCGCTTCCCCGGCAGGTGCATGAAAACCGCCAGAAAGTGCCAACCTATGAAGAAATCACAATCACTCATCACGTAAGGAGCATTCAAATGGCGGGTGTGCTAGAGTACCGGGATATGCCCTTCAGCCCTAGGCTGGCAGATAATATGGACATTATCAAAAAAATATACAGTGATTCCTCAGATGTCAAAACCAGAACCTTCCCGCTCGCCGGCCAGGCAGACGCCTTCCTGATGTATATTGACGGAATGGTTAACCAATCCCTTCTGGATCTGCATGTTCTGGCCCCGCTGCTGGAGCCCCAGGCTAATTCGGCCAAGGTTGATTTTGCCTATATATGCTCAGTCGTCACTACCAGCCAGGTTGTCATCGCTACCAGCTTCAACGATCTGCTGCACTATATTTCTAATGGAAGCGTCGCACTGCTCGTCGATCAGCTGCCGTTCGGCATTGCTTTCTGCTTGCCTGGCTGGCAACAGCGCAGCATCGAGGAGCCTGCAGCAGAATCCATCATTCGCGGGCCGCGTGAAGGCTTCACGGAGACGCTGGGGGTCAACACCTCCATGCTGCGCCGCAAAATTAAAGATCCTTCGCTGAAGCTAACTCCGATTCAGGTCGGCCGTTACACGAAGACGACAGTCATCATTGCCCATATCGAAGGCGTGGCCAATCATTCGCTGGTGGAGGAGGTCAGAACCCGCATTGAGAAAATTGACATCGACGGCGTGCTGGAAAGCGGCTATATCGAGGGTCTGATCGAAGACCACCCGTATTCGCCATTTCCGCAGATTCAAGTCACCGAACGTCCCGATGTGGTCAGCGCTGCCCTGCTGGAGGGGAGAATCGGCATTATGGTGGACGGCACACCCTTCTGCCTCATTGCACCAACGACCTTTTTCTCCATGCTGCAATCGCCGGAGGACTATTATCAGCGCTTCATCATCAGCACCTTCATCCGCTGGCTGAGATTTCTGTTCCTGTTCACTTCGCTGCTGCTGCCCTCGCTGTATGTGGCGGTGCTGACGTTCCATCAGGAGATGGTGCCCCCTTCGCTGCTGCTTAGCATTGCGAAATCAAGGGAGAATATTCCGTTCCCCGCACTGATCGAGGCGCTGCTGATGGAGATCTCCTTCGAGGCGCTGCGTGAAGCCGGTGTACGCCTGCCTAAGCAGGTGGGGTCCGCAGTCAGCATCGTCGGCGCGCTGGTCATCGGGCAGGCTGCCACCTCAGCAGGGCTCGTATCCTCCCCAATGGTTATGGTTGTGGCGATTACCGGTATCGCCTCCTTTCTGCTGCCGCAATACAGCGCTGGTATTGCCATTCGGCTGTTACGTTTTCCCATTATGTTCTTGTCGGGGATGTTCGGTCTTCTAGGCCTGATGCTTGGCGTCATCGCCATCATTATTCATCTGTGCAGCATCCGTTCGCTTGGCGTACCCTATCTGCAGCCCCTTGCGCCGATGAAATGGAGTGAAATGCTGGATACGCTCATGCGCGGGCCCATCTGGAGTAACCGCAAGCGGCCGAGCTTAACCGGACGCCGAAAAACAATCCGGCAGTCCTCCTTCGACCGTCCCCGGCCAGGAGAGGAAGGATCTTCTCCATGAGCCGGCGCACGCGACTTACTTCAGCTGTGCTGGCTGCCCTAGTATTGGCCCCCCTGCTCGGAGGCTGCTGGGACCGCAAGGAGGTGAACGACCTGGCGCTTGTCACAGGTCTGGCCATTGACCAGCGTGATGATGACCTTATTGAGGTTAGTGTTCAAATCTTTATTCCTCAAGACTCCTCGCAGGGCGATCAGAGCAGCGGGGAGGCTACAGGGGGAATAGGCACGACCTTTGTTCAGACAGCCTCCGGCTCCAATATTGCCGATGCGCTCGCCCAGCTGCAGACGAAGTTCTCACGCAGGATATTCTGGGGGCACACCGCGGTATATATATTTGGCGAAGACAAGGCGAAGCAAGGAGTGAAGAATGAGCTGGACTACCTTATGCGGGATACAGAACCGCGCGAGCGCTCCTTTATCTTCGTCAGCAAAGGAAGGGCGAGGGAGATCTTGGAGAAGCACTCCGTGCTGGAGCGTAATACGTCTGAGGTTCTGCGCGAGATGGCTCTCAACAAAACAAGCATCAGCTCGACCATGGCCCATTTGATGGAGATGCTGGAGGACGAGAGTAAGACTGCCCTGCTGCCCTGGGTGGATATACTGCAGACCCCTCATCAGAACGACCAGACCAAGGGCATCGGCTATATTGATGGAACGGCAATCCTGTATAAAGGCAGGTTAATCGGTGTAGCCAACAACCGTGTATCGCGGGGCATTCTGTGGGCCGTTGATAAAATGGATAATGCGATCATAACGATACGTCCGGAGCATTCAGAGGGTACTTTGTCCGTTCAATTGCTGCGAAATCGCACCTTCCTTGAACCCGTCTATACAAACGGTGAATGGTCCGTTACGATTCATGTCTCATGCAAAAATCAACTGATTCAAAACACAACGGGGATTAATATCGCTCAAAGCGCTGCCAGCTTGAGCAGTATTGAGAAGCAGCTTGAGCATAATATAGAAGAGCGTATTTATCTGGCAGTGGATGAGGCACGGAACAAATATAAAGCCGATATTTTCAATATTGCAGGTGCGTTCCACCGGAAATATCCGCAGCTGTGGAAGAAACACGAGAAGGAATGGGACACTATTTTCCCGACAATCAAGTTTGCGGTACAAGCCAAGGCCTCCATTCTGCGACCCGGCATGTTCAACACCCAACAATCCAATTAGAGGAGCAGCCTTCATGAGCAAGGAGAAAATCAGCGGCAATCAGGTGTTTTGGCTGATTTCCACCATGCAGATTGGCATGACCATTCTGCTCACCATCAATCCTACCATTGCCATCGCCAAGCAGGACGCCTGGATATCCATATTGCTGTCCACGCTGTTCTCGACAGGTCTGGCCTACGTGCTGACCCGTATCAGCTTAATGTATCCAGGTGAATCCCTGATTACCTACGCGCCGAAAATCTTGGGCAAGATTCTGGGGCATATCGTTATTTTGCTGTATGTCGTGTATTGGATCATTGTGCTGGCGATTATTTTGCGGCAATATGGGGATTTCATGATTGGGACGATTCTTCAGCTGACACCGGTTATCGTCCCCATTATCGGCATGCTCATTATAGCGGCGTATGTATCCTTCGCCGGCATCGAGGTGCTGGCAAGATGCAGTGAGGTGCTGGGACCGCTCATCCTGCTTGGTATTATGGTGCCGCTGCTGCTCAATATTTCACAGATCCAAGTCAATAACCTGCTGCCGGTTCTGGCTGATAACAGCTTGTCAGTGCTGGTGCAGGGGGCGATGCCAACCGCGTCATTTCTGGGAGACAACATTCTGCTCATGATGGTCCTCCCCTTTCTTGCTCATCCGCGTGATGGCATGAAAGGGGCGGTGATCGGCTCAGTGGTGGCCGGACTTTTCACGATGCTGTCTGCAATGCAGTGTATTGCAATCTTCAGCCATTCAACCGCGTCCAGACAAAGCTATCCGTTTCTTAATCTGGTGCGCTTCGTCTCCTTTGGCTTCCTGCAGAATTTAGATGCCATTGTTATAGCAATTTGGATTATGGGGATTTTCATTAAAATATCACTGTATTTGTTTGCAGCCTCATACGGAAGTGCGCAATGGTTCGGCATCAAGCGTTGGCGCATTGTCATCTTTATCGCGGCTCCCATAGCACTGGTGCTCTCCATGTTGCCGCGCAACTTTGTGGATAGCTCGATTCTCTTTCCCAAGCTGGTGGCTGTGCCGTTCAACCTTCCTGTCCTCTTCATCCTGCTGCCACTGCTGCTATGGATCGTGGGCTCTATCCGCAACAGAAAGATGAAGAAGAAGGGCAGACAGCAGCCTAAGGCCAGTTAGTAAGCGAAGCTGTGATAGGAGCGAGTGCTTCCGGGCTGAACGTACATCGCATTGGACAGGTCTTGGGGTCTGCCGCATTGACGCTTCTGGCATCAGGACTTATACTTGATCTAAAAATAAATTAGAGGATGATAAAGATGAGAACCTTGAACCTTACCTCTCAGCGTCAAGCCGTATACGATATCGTCCGCAATTCCCACGATCACCCTACCGCTGCCGAAGTCATGAACCGGCTGGTCGAGCAGGGGCATAACCTGGCCTATGGAACGGTCTACAATTCCCTGCGCTATCTTACAGATAAGCAGATGATCCGCGAGCTGAAGCTGGGCGAGGCGGCCAGCCGCTATGACGCCCGTCTGGACGACCACCAGCATATCGTCTGTGAAATCTGCGGTGCTGTGGATGAAGTAATGAGCCAGGTCCCGCAGGAGTGGAGCGATTCGGTAGCGGCGGATACGGGATATTCGATCACTCATACACATGTGGTATTCGGGGGGATCTGCCCGGCTTGCCAGAGCAGGAATTCACGCCAGAACTAGGACATTTGTATGAGCTGCGAGGGTCCGCATAGTAAGGGAATATAACAAAAGACCGTTTTCATTGGAACGGTCTTTTTACTGTGCTTCTATAAAAATTATCAATAAACATAGGGAAATTATCATTAAATACGAGGAAAAAGAGGGTTTCGGGGGCTGATATTTAATTATATATAAAGCCTGCCGCCATGATCCATCTTAAGACCCATGAAGAAAGAGAGAAAGAGAGAGTGAGTCCATCATATGAATAAAAAGGTGCGTCTGAACATCCGTACGAAGCTGATTACTACCTATTTGCTTGTCTTGCTGGTACCGAGCATCATTATAGGCTGGTTAACCTATCAATCGGCCAGCAGCACCATGGAGGAGCAGCTTACTACTAATGCCCAGGAAAGTGTAATGGCAGTGAATCAGATCATAAATTCCAATATTCAGTCGAAAATAGATGATATCCTCTATTTTGCCGGACAGCTTCCGGCAGATTCCATTAATAACGAGGCGGCTGGTCTGACCGCCCCTGAGCTGGAGAGCAGATTAAGGGAGTACGCGGCGCTGCATCCCGATGTGCTTGATATTTATGCCGGAACCAGCAAAGGCAAGAGCATCCGTGCCGCAGAGCTGGAGCTGCCGGAAGGCTATGATCCCCGCAAGGAAAATACATATATCAATGCGCTTAAGCAAGGCAGCGGTACAGTGATCTCCCCGGTATTTCAGACGGTGAAGGGGGAGAGCGCCATTGCGGTATCATCGGTACTGGCGGGCGGAAACGGCGTAGTCAGCCTTGATCTGAATCTGTCTTCCCTTGCCGATATGACGAAAATCAAGGTCGGACAGGAGGGCTACATTCTGATTATCGACAGCAGCAAGGAATTCCTGGTTCATCCCACAGAAGCAATTGGCGTGGAATCCTCGCTTGAGTTCGTGAAGCAAATGTTCGGGAGCGAGGGCGGAAGCTTCGATTATGTATATAAGGATGCACCCAAGAAGATGACCTTCATGGTGAATGAGCTGACGGGCTGGAGAATCGGGGGCACCATCAGCCTGAATGAGATTACGCAGGCAACCGGCGATATCCGTGAGACGGTCTGGCTGGTCCTCCCTATATCCGTGCTGCTGGCGCTGGTGCTGGTCTATTTCAATATCGCGTCGATTCTGAAGCCGCTGATCCGCCTGCGCAAGGCAACCGAGCGGATTGCCGGCGGCGACCTGTCGCAGGATATCGGGGACTTCAGGGGAGATGAGATCGGCCTGCTGGCTGTGAATTTCCGCCAGATGGTGGATAATCTGCGGCAGATGATTATCGGGGTACAGACCATGACGGATAAGGTCTCTTTCTCCGCCGAGCAGCTGAGCGCCGGGGCAGAGCAGACGACCAAAGCTATAGAGCATGTTACAGTGGCCATCCAGGAGGTGGCTGCCGGCACACAGCAGCAGGTGGGCAGTGTACATAAAGGGATGGCAAGCACAGCTGCCACCACATCCGAGGTAGCCCATATCTCGGAGTTCATGAAGCAGGTGTCGGGAATGATGGACAAGACCTCGCTGTCGGCTTCGGAGGGCAATGATTCGGTCATCAGCGTAGTCGACAAAATCAACGGTATTCATGAGACCGTGGAGGAGATGGGTACCGTCATCGATCAGCTGAGTGAGCGGGTCGGACAGATCCAGGGGATTACCGGTGTGATCTCGGGAATCTCGCGGCAGACGAACCTGCTGGCGCTGAATGCGTCCATAGAAGCGGCCAGAGCCGGTGAACAGGGGCGCGGATTCGCTGTGGTAGCCTCGGAGGTCCGCAAGCTGGCGGAAGAATCCGGGAAGTCGGCAAGCCTGATCTCCGAACAGGTTGCCTCTATCCATGCAGAGATGATCCGTGCTACGGCATCCATGGAGGAGGCGAAGAGCAAGGTAATGGACGGCATTATGGCTGTGGATACAACGGGGCGTTCGTTCTCGCGCATCCGCAGGGCAATTAAAGGGGCCGCAGAGACTATAAGCGGGATGAACGAAGGCGTTCAGACCCTGAGCGCAGAAGCAGACAGTCTGGACCAAGCCATTAGCGAGATCCGCGGCATCACCGAGGCTGCGGCAGGCAGTACCGAGACGATCTCGGCAGCAGCCCAGCAGCAGCTTGCCTCGGTGGAAGAGATCGCCTCTTCCTCAGCCGACCTGAGCCGCCAAGCCGATGAATTGCAGCAGCTGGTCGGACGCTTCAAGCTGCACCCGGGTAATCAGTAGAGTCTCCAATTTGTACGTGTGAGAATTACTTTTAACTACAAATACAGCTTCATCCCTCTTTTCTTTTACCTCACTTTGCAAGTATACTGATAAGCAACAATACGGGGTGATGAAGGGGAGAAGCGTTCATGGCAGAGCAATTGAAGGGCATTACCGTAGCCCTGGCCGGTCCGCGTAAAGCGGAAGATATGGCTAAGCTGGTAGAGAATATGGGAGGAACCGCGCTGCACCGTCCCGCTCAAGGGACTACCTTTCTGGATGATGCCGCTCTGCGTGAGGGGCTGATTGCCTGGACGGAGCAGCCGCCGGATCTGGCTATTCTGACTACCGGTATGGGGCTGGACGCATTGTTCGAGACGGCTGCGAAGCTTGCGCTTGCGGACCGCTTCCTGGAGGTTCTCTCTGGCTCGCCTGTTGCTGCCCGTGGCTATAAGACAGTGAATGCCCTGAAGAAGCGCGGGCTTGAGCCGGTCGTGCGTGACGATGACGGCAGCTCGGCCGGACTGATTCGCGGCCTGCAGGAATATGATCTGCAGGGCAAGCGCGTCATGCTTCAGCTGCACGGGGAGACCGCCCCGCAGCTGGTCGGATGGCTGGAGCAGGCAGGCGCAGCTGTAAGCTGTGTGCAGCCTTACCGGTATACTCAGCCGGAGCCTGGAGCGCTGGAGCTGCTGCTTACAGAGATCACCGAAGGGCAGGTGGATGCGGTGGCATTCACAAGTGCGCCGCAATTCCGCTTTCTGGCACAGCATGCGAGGGAGCAGGGGCGGCTTGCGGAGCTGGTGCAGGCTTTTGAAGACAAGGTACTGGCGGTATCTGTCGGCCGTATGACCTCGGAGGCCCTGAAGGAAGAGGGCGTGAAGCGGATCGTCATGCCGGAGCACGAGCGGATGGGCAGCATGTTTGTTACCCTGGGCCGCTATATTGCAGCTACCCGCTAGCAGCGGAAGTTCAATTACAACTACAACTACAAATACAGAGAGATATGGAGGAGGAGACCTATGGATAAGAGAAAATGCCTGTTGTTAGGCGATTACACACACCCCCGGTTTCACCCGTTGCAGGGTGTGGACAAGCAGGTCAGTGAAATTCTGAATGAGCTTCTGACCGTGCAATGCTCGGAGAACAAGAAGCTGATGCTGAGCGAGCATTTGTCCGGATATGATCTGTGCATCGCATATAATGAATTGTGGAATGAAACCGTATCTCCACAGCAGACTGCAGGTCTGCTGAGTTATGTCAGCGGAGGAGGCGGTCTGATCGTCCTGCACACCGGGGTATCCCTGGCGAAGCGATATGAGCTGGCCCAGCTGATCGGTGCCAGATTCACCGGCCACCCGGCCTATACTCCGCTTCAGTTCAAGGTACAGGAGCATGATATTACCGAAGGCATCGAAGACTTCCAGCTCGATGAAGAGCCGTACCGGTTCGAGTTCGATCCGTTCACCGAGAAGCAGATTCTGCTCGAATACGAGGCGGACGGGGAGATGCTGCCTGCGGCCTGGTGCCACAGCTATGGCCTCGGGCGGGTGGTCTATCTGATGCCCGGCCATCATGAGCCGTCATTCCGGCATCCGGCTATCCGCCAGCTGATTCTGCGGGCAGCCACCTGGGCGGCGCGTATCCCCAGATAATCAGCCAATAATCGGCAATACCCGAAGCTAAGCCCCACTTTTGTGGGGTTATTTTGTGAAATGGCGGGCGAAGGGGTATACTTTATCCATAACTGCAATCTTTGGGAGGGAAGTACCATGAGTGATCTGTTGAAGAAAGCTATCTCATTAGGCGTAGGCCTCACCATTGTCAGCAAGGAAAAGGTTGAAAAGGTCGTAGACGAGCTTGTGAAGCGGGGCGAGCTGGCCCCGTCGGAATCCAAGGCTCTGGTGGACCGGCTGGTAGAGCGCGGAGATGAAGAACGGGGTGCGTTCAAGTCTGCCGTGCAGGAGCAGGTTCAGCGGGTACTGAAGGAGCTTAAGGTACCTGTGCAGGAGGATATCACTAGGCTGGAGTCGCGCATTGCCCAGCTTGAGGGCCGTGTTGCCGAGCTGGAAGGCAAGTCACCCCAGGAGACCACCGTGCCGGAACAGCGTACGGAATAAATGGCTGTCCGCATAAGGCATGCCGGACGTTACCGGGCAATCGCCATGGCGCTTATGCGTCATGGCTTCGGCTATATGGTGGAGGAACTGGGCCTCTACCATCTTCTGTCGCTTCCCCGCCGGATCATCACACAGGAGGTTCATGAAAGTGTGACCCTTGCTGAACGGGTCCGCAGGGTGCTGGAGGAGCTGGGGCCGACCTTCGTCAAATTGGGCCAGCTTGCCAGTACGCGCTCCGATCTGCTGCCTGATGCGATTATTCAGGAGCTGGTGAAGCTGCAGGACAATGTGCCGCCGTTCTCAGCCGAGACGGCCCGCAATATTCTGCAGCAGGAGCTGGATCAGCCCATTGATGCGGTCTTCGAATATTTCGAGAACAATCCGCTCGCTGCCGCCTCCATCGGCCAGGTGCACCGGGCTGTGCTGCATGGCGGGCAGAGTGTAGCGGTCAAAATACAACGTCCAGGCGTCATGCGGACGATGAGCAGGGATCTTGAGATTCTATCGGATCTAAGCCAGCTCGCCGAGCGCAAGATGGATTGGGCCAGGCAATACGGGTTAGCCCGGATGGTCGAGGAATTCTCACGGGCTCTGATGGCGGAGCTGGATTACGCCCAGGAAGGGCGCAATGCCGAACGTATATCCGGGCAGGTGTCCGCTCATGATAACATATATATTCCGGCCATCTACTGGGACTTCAGCTCCACCAGGGTTCTGACCATGGAGTATATGGAAGGGATTACACTGAACCGCAAGGACGAGCTGGTGAATTCGGGCATGAAGCTTAAGACCATTGCCCAGCAGTTTGTGGAGATGATGCTGAACCAGATTTTTATTCATGGCTTCTTTCACGCCGACCCGCATCCGGGCAATGTCATGGTGCTGGAGGACGGAAAGCTGGCTCTGATCGACTTTGGAATGGTCGGGCGGCTTAGCGAGGATATGAAGGATGGCCTGTCCGCGCTGGTGATTGCACTCATGCGGAAGAATACGGACTCGATGGTACGGGCCATTCTGCGTCTGGGAGTGATTCCGGAGGAGGCTGACCGGATGGCGCTGCACGAGGATATGGACCGGCTGCGCGAGCAGTATTATGATATCCCGTTCAAGCAGGTCAGCATCGGCAAGGCGCTGAATGATCTGTTCAGCATTGCCCGCAAGCACCGGCTGATCATTCCGCCGGATCTGGCGCTGCTGGGCAAGACAATGCTGACCCTGGAGGGCATGGTTGCCAGCCTGGACCCGGCCTTCAGCATTATGCAGATGGCCGAGCCGTTCGGCAGGCAACTGATCAAGCAGCGCTTCAGCGGAAGCCGCCTGCAGCGCAAGCTGCTGGGCGGAGTAGCTGATCTTGCCGAGAGTCTGGTTGAGCTTCCCGCCCAGGCCCGGCAGCTCTCCTCGCTGATCAGCAAGGGGAAGCTGAAGGTAGAGATCGGGGTACCCGAGCTGCAGGACCTGGAGCATAAGTTCAGCCGGATCGGCAACCGCCTCTCCTTCAGTATCGTGCTGCTGGCCTTCAGCATTATCATGGCCGGACTGATTGTCGCCTCCTCCCTGCGCGGCGAGCCGTCGCTGCTCTGGGACTTTCCGATTGTCGAGATCGGTTCGGTTATCGCTCTGCTGATGATTCTGTGGCTGCTGTTCTCCATCTTCAAATCGGGCAGATTCTAGCCGGAAGAGCCGGATAAATAATTATTCTTTGCCGGATGCACACAAAGGCTGCACAATCAAGTACAATATTAAGATAACTTGCCACAATTAAAGTGTAATGGAACGCAAATGGAGTGCCGTCTGAACGTCCGGTGGATCGCTGCTGCGCCGTATAACCGAACGTTCGACCGCTGCCTTGCGGGCCCATGGGACGGAAGGGCTCCGGTGACGGGGTGCTTCCGCTTTGTTTTGAAACGATAAGAATGTGAATATAAGTTATGGACTGACAGGATGGAATGAAAATTTAGGGAAATTAGTGAGGTGGAGCAATTGCCGGGTTTTAAAGATTTAGGAGTATCAGAAGTGCTGATCGATCTGCTCAAGGGGCAGGGTATCGTGAAGCCGACGCCGGTGCAGGAAGAGGCGATTCCGCCGCTGGTGCAGGGTCTGGATGTCATTGCGCGGGCGAAGACTGGAACGGGGAAGACGCTGGCTTTTCTGCTGCCGATTATGGACAAGATCCGGGTCGAGGCCGCTTATCCGCAGGCGCTGATTCTTGCGCCGACGCGTGAGCTGGCGCTGCAGATTACCGAAGAGGCGCGTAAGCTAGCCCGTCATACAGGCGTGAAGATTCTGGCGGTCTACGGCGGCCAGGATGTGGAGAAGCAGCTGCGTAAGCTGGAAGGCGGCAGACATCTGATCATCGGTACGCCGGGACGGCTGCTGGATCACCTGCGCCGGGAGACCCTGGACCTCAGCGGCGTGAAGATGCTGGTGCTGGATGAAGCGGACCAGATGCTGCATATGGGCTTCCTGGAGGATGTGGAGACGATCATCACGGCGGTGCCTTACCGCCGTCAGACGATGCTGTTCTCTGCGACGATGCCGGACCCGATCAAGCGGCTGGCAGCAAACTATATGAAGGAGCCGCTGGATGTCATTATTAAGAGCGGCTCGCCGATCCCTCTGGACAATATCCGCCAGCAGGTGGTGGAATGCTCGGACCGCAATAAGGAAGAGGCACTGATCTCCCTGATCGAGCGCGACCGCCCTTATCTGGCGATCATCTTCTGCCGCACGAAGCGCCGGGCCATCAAGCTGAACGAGGCGCTGCAGGCGGCCGGTTATGAAAGCGACGAGCTGCATGGCGATCTGTCGCAGGGCAAGCGCGAAGCTGTCATGAAGCGGTTCCGTGACGCCAAGCTGCAATTGCTGGTGGCTACGGATGTGGCGGCACGCGGCCTGGACGTTGAAGGGGTCACCCATATCTTCAACTATGATCTTCCGCTGGATGCGGACAGCTATATTCACCGGATTGGCCGCACGGGCCGCGCCGGAGGCAAAGGCCTCGCGATCACGTTCGCTTCGCCGCGCGAGCGCGACGGGCTCGCACTGATCGAGCACGGCATCTCCCAGCGGCTGGACCGCCGCCGGTACGAGAAGGATGAATTCGGCGTAGGCGAATTCACCTCGGTCCAAGGCGGCGGCTCGCCGCGCGGGCGGCAGAGCGCTGCGCCTGAAGCGGCGCGCGCCGGCCGTGGCGGCCGCGGGCAGGGCCGCAGCGGCGGTGCGCCGCGCGGCGAAGCCGCAGGGCGTCCGGGCGGGCGCGGACGCAGCGGCAAGGACGCAGGCGGCTGGGGCGCGCCTGCGGAAGGCGGCGGCCGCAGCCGGAAGGACGCGGCCGGAGGCGGCAAGCGCAGCGCGTACAGCGCGGCTGCGGCGCCGAAGGGCGACTCCGCCGGGCAAGGCGCGGCGAAGAAGCCGAGACCTGGCGGCGGCTACGGCGCCTTCGCCAGCGGCGTCGACAGCGCAGCAGCCAGCGGCTATGCTGCGGGTGCAGGTGCAGGTGCCGCCGGCGGGCGCGGCGGCAAGGGCGGCGCTACGCGGGGCGGAGCCGCGAGAGGCAACGCCTCCCAGGGCGGGCCGAGCAGCGGCTACAGCACCAACGTATCGCGGGGCGCGGAAGCCGGGGGCTTCAGCTACGGCGCTTCGAAGGGTGCCGGCTCCGGTGCCGGATATAATCCCGGCGGCGCGAAGTCGAGCCCGAAATTCCGGGCGCATGTAGCGCGCAGCAACGATGCCGGGGGCTATAACGCCTCCGCTCCCAAGGGCGGCTCACGAGGCAGCTCCAAGGGCGGTAAAGGCGGCTTCAGCTCAGGCGGACGCAGCAGCGGCGGGAATTCATCGCGCGGCGGGCGCAGCGGCGGCTCCGGCGGCGGTTCACGCGGCGGACGCGGCTCCTCCAGATAAAGGCGCTTTACATGCATAGCTAATCCTTGTTACCATAGGGCCGTTGGCGTAACAGCCAATGATTCTATGGTAATATTTATTTACTGAAACCTTTTGGCTATCGGGCCTGTCTAATAGATACCGCGGGAAACATTCGGGTACAAGTATAGAGAGATATAGAATGTAACCTGCACTTTTGGATCAGGCGGGGTTCTGCCGCATTCAAGAGTGCGAGGGTACACAACGTTTAGGAGGATTACACAGTATGTCCAAAACCGCCAAAATTGTCATTCTGCTCATCGTCGTCATTGCGGTCGGCTGGGGAATAGGGAAGTATACAGCCCCCTCCGCTTCCCCGGAGAACGGGACCAATATAAACACAGGTACAGATCTGGGAGCCGAGGGGCCGGATGCAGCGCCTGAAGCTTCGGCAGTGCCGGAGCCTACGGATCAGCCCGCTCCTGGCGCTTCAGGCAATGGTACTTCCGGGAACAACGCTGCGGAGATGGTCGTAGCCGAGCCCGAGAGCATCGCGGTCATGGTCAATAAGCAGTACAGCCTGCCTGATAAATATAAGCCTTCCGATCTGGTCTACCCGGATGTTCCTTTTATTTTCTCGGAAAAGATTGAGAAGCGCATGCTGCGGCGTGAAGCGGCTACGGCGCTGGAGGAGATGTTCGCAGGGGCGAAGGCGGACGGGGTCTATCTGGCCGGTGTATCCGGCTACCGTTCGGAATCGACCCAGAAAAGGCTGTTCAATAACTATGTCGCCAGAGACGGTGAAGAGAAGGCCCGCACCTACAGTGCCATGCCGGGACACAGCGAGCATCAGACGGGACTGGCCATTGACCTGTCCGGCAGAGACGGCAAATGTGCAGCCGAGAGCTGCTTTGCAGGGACGAAGGAAGCAGAGTGGCTTGCCGCCCATGCCGCTGAATACGGCTATATCATCCGGTTCCTTGAGGGCAAGGAGGCCATTACCGGGTACAAATACGAGCCTTGGCATGTCCGTTATGTAGGCAAGGAGATAGCCGCTTCTATCGCCGAAAGAGGGATCACACTCGAAGAATATTATGACGCCGTCCCGGTGTCGAATTAAACCCGCACTATAATCTAGGCGGTCCCGCGATTTGCGGGGCCTTTTGTGTGTCTGGGCAGCGGGCGGTGGCTTGTCACCAGTATCTGTCCTTCCATTCAGGAAATAAGTGGATTTCATCCAGCTGCTGCGGCGCGATTGAGCTATCCTCCGGCAGCAGTTGGATAATGAGCACTTAATTAATCAATATTCAGCAAAAGTAGTCAAACGCCACCAATTAGATGCTGTTTATCCACTTGCTTCCTGACAATCCGCTGAAACCGGGAAAATAAGATACGTTTATCCACTTGCATGCCTTGCATGCTGCTGAAGCGGGCGGAGACTCGTTCGTGAACGGTGGTTCACCCCCGGGAACGCTGGTTAAGTAGTGGGAAACCGCACACTATGAAATGGGAGGCGTTTCTTGATGTCTGAACATAATCATGTGGTGAGTAAGGACGGCAGTGTGACCATGAACCGGGTAACGGAGGCGCTGGACCGGATTGATCCGGGGCAGAAGGAAATGATACTGGACAACTTCGAGCACTTCAAGGCGTATTTAGGAAAGCGCATTCAATTGGCGCAAAAAATCGGTCTCAGCGACGAACAGCTGGCACTGGCCGCCGAGAAAATCGCCGGTTACCTGGCAGCGTATGAGGAGCCCCGCAATAGTGAAGAGAAGCTGCTGCTGGAATTGTGGAAGGCCGGCAACAAGGAGGAGCGCCACCGTCTGGCGCATATGCTGGTGAAGATGGTGCAACAGTAAAAGAGGCAGCGCCGGTAAGCAACAGGAGCACTACCAGTATCACCAACAGCATCGGGTAACATGGCTCCCTGAAAAAGGAACATGAACAGCGTTGATGCATTCCTTCCTAGTGAAAATTAAACAGGCGGCTCCGTGATCCTTGAAGAGCCGCCTGTTTCCTGTGCAAGTAACCTTTGACACATCTGTCTGTGGCTGAACTGTATCTTCAGCCCGTGCGTTTGTTTGGGCGGATTATAGTCTTCCGTTTGTGAATTACAACGGTACGGGTATAGTTAGTATAGGATGTACGGTATGCTGAAGCCTCGAAAATCCAACCCATTGGAGCTGCTCTCATATGAAATTAAGCATTCTCGATCAATCCCCGGTGCCGGAGGGAAGCACTCCGGCCGAAGCGCTCCGGCAGACGGCGCTGCTGGCCCGCGAGGCGGAGCGGCTCGGCTATCACCGTTTCTGGGTCGCGGAGCATCATGCTGCGCCGGGCCTCGCCGGCTCCAGCCCTGAAGTGCTGATGGCGCATCTTGCTGCGGTGACCTCAGCGATCCGCATCGGCTCGGGAGCGGTGCTGCTCCCGCATTACAGTGCGTTCAAGGTCGCTGAGAATTTTCGTGTCCTGGAGGCGCTCTATCCCGGGCGGATCGACCTTGGGATAGGGCGGGCGGCAGGCGGCGGCGCTCTGGCCGCCAAAGCACTGCAGGATACCCGTGTCACTATTGACGACGTTGACCGGTACGAGCAGCAGATTCAGGAGCTGGTGGCCTATCTCTATGAATCTGAGGGCGGAGCCTCCCCGCGGCGGTATGCCGGATTACGGGCAACGCCTGCGGTGGATTCAGCGCCGGAGGTCTGGCTGCTGGGCTCAAGCCGGGAGAGTGCGGCGCTTTCGGCCCGGCTGGGAACCGGGTATGCCTTCGCCCGGTTCATTGCCCGGAATGGAGGAGCAGGCGCGGTGCATGATTACCAGGACAGCTTCACGCCGTCCGTGGCTGCTGCAACGCCGAAGTCGCTGCTTGCGGTGTTCGCCGTCTGTGCGGAGACATCGGCGGGGGCAGACCGGCTGGCTGCCAGTATGGATCTCTCGCTAGTCAGCCTGGAGAGAGAACACATCTCTTCCCCGACTCCGTCCGTAGAGACTGCGCTGAACTATACATATACCCCGTACGACCGCTTCACCATTACAGATAACCGGAAGCGGATGGTCATAGGCTCGCCTGCTGAAGTCAGGGAGCAGCTTCAGCTGCTGGCTGAAGAGTACCGCTGCGGGGAACTGATGATTTCTTCGCATATCCATGACTTCGCGGACAAGCTGCAATCCATCCGGCTCATCGCCGAAGCCTGCGGGCTGGAACGCAGGGCGTAGCCATCCCCGCCGGAATTTGGTTTTGGCTGCGAATAGGGTAAAATAAAGAGGTGAATTATATAGCCGAAAGGAAGCGAAGCAGAAATGTCAATTTATAGTTTTTCCGGAGTGAAGCCTTCGGGTACTGAAGTGCCGTTTAAGGACTATGAGGGCAAGGTGCTGCTGATCGCCAATACGGCCAGCAAGTGCGGACTGACCCCGCAATACGGAGATTTGCAGAAGCTGCACGAGCATTACGGGGACCAGGGGCTGGTAGTGCTGGGCTTTCCGTGCAACCAGTTCGGGGGTCAGGAACCGGGCACAAGCGAGGAAGCGGAGTCCTTTTGCCAAATTAACTATGGAGTCACGTTCCCGGTGTTCGCCAAGGTCGATGTGAATGGTCCGGAGGCGAGTCTGCTGTTTCAATATTTGAAGGGCCAGCAGCCGGGTGACGGCGAGAGCAGTGATATCCAGTGGAACTTCACCAAGTTCCTGGTGGACCGCAGCGGCAATGTAGTGGCCCGGGTCGAGCCGAAGGAATCACCGGAGAGCATGAAGGGGCTTATCGAATCTCTGCTGTAATGAGGCTGAAATCCTTTGCGCTGAAGTTACCCTTTATGAAAATTATCCTTGAATCTTTTCAGAGACCCTGTATTCTTTGAAGAGACATGTTTCGCGTGACACCATGAATGGCTTACAGGAAGCAAGGATGCAGGATAATAACGGCAGGAGGGTTACATACAGGCATGAGGTTAATTACAGAGGTAGCATCGGCAGCGGGGATCAAGGAAGAGCATCTGGAACTGTACGGCAAATATAAAAGCAAGCTGGCGCCCTCGCTCTGGGCAGAGCTGAAGCACAAACCGGACGGCAAGCTGGTTCTGGTTACCGCAATGAATCCTACACCGGCAGGTGAAGGCAAGACGCTGACGACGATCGGGCTCGCCCAGGCGATGAATGCAGCGGGTGTACGCACGGTAGCAGCGCTGCGTGAGCCTTCGCTTGGTCCGTGTCTTGGGATGAAGGGCGGAGCGACCGGGGGCGGCAAGGCGCAGATCGTTCCGGCAGATGAGATCAACCTGCATTTCACCGGGGATATCCATGCTGTAACAGCGGCGCATAACCTGCTCTCGGCGATGATCGACAATCATATGTTCCAGGGCAACAGCCTGGGGCTTGATCCGCAGCGGATCGTCTGGAAACGTGTTATGGATATGAATGACCGCAGCCTGCGGAATATTGTGACCGGCATTGGTGACGGCAACGGAACTGTGCGGGAGAGCGGTTTTCAGATTACAACAGCCTCGGAGATTATGGCCGTGCTCTGCCTGTGCAGCGACCTTGCGGATCTGAAGCAGCGGCTTAGCCGTATTCTGGTCGGGTATGACCATGCAGGACAACCGGTAACCGCCCAGGCAATTGGAGCTGTGGAGGCGATGACTGCGCTGTTGAAGGAGGCGGTGAAGCCGAATCTGGTGCAGACGCTGGAAGGAACCCCGGTCATTGTGCATGGCGGCCCGTTCGCCAATATTGCCCACGGCTGCAGCAGTGTGATCGGAACCCGCTACGCGCTGAAGCTGGGCGATGTGGTGGTGACCGAGGCAGGCTTCGGCGCGGACCTGGGCGCGGAGAAATTCATGGACATCAAATGCCGCCAGGCGGGGCTTGCTCCTGCTGCGGCTGTCCTGGTGGTTACGGTGAAGTCGCTCAAATACAACGGCGGTGTCCGCAAGGAAGAGCTGTATGAGGGCAACCGGCCGGCGCTGCTCTCCGGCTTGTCCAATATAGAGCGGCATATTGAGAATCTGCGCAAGTTCGGCGTGCCTGTGCTGGTGGCGCTGAATTATTTTGAAGGGGATGCCCCTGCTGAAGTGAATGAGGTGCTGGAGGCTTGCGGGCGGCTGGGTGTACCTGCTGCGGTATCCAAGGTATGGGCGGAGGGAAGCGCGGGCGGACAGGAGCTGGCGAAGGAGCTGCTGAAGCTGCTGGACCAGGAGGAGCCTGTGCAGTACGCACCGCTATATGACGACCATCTGGATATTCCGTCCAAAATTAACCGCATTGTCACGGAGATCTACCGTGGAGCTGGAGTAGCCTTCTCTCCGGCCGCTAAGCGCAGTCTAGCTATTATTGACCGGCTGGGCCTGCACCATCTTCAAGTCTGCATGGCCAAAACCCCGTATTCCTTCTCGGATCAGCCCCGGCTGCTCGGAGCCCCGGAAGGCTTCACCATGGGCGTCCGGGACATCACCCTGTCCCTCGGGGCGGGATTCGCTGTAGTGATCACCGGCAACATGGTCACGATGCCGGGCCTCCCCGCCAAGCCGGCGGCAGAAGGAATACTGGTGGATGAGGATGGCGTAATTTCCGGTCTGGAATAAGGCATCCCTGAGCTAATAGTTCTAGTGTGGCCTCACTTTACCGCAGGTATGCTGCGGAGGGTGAGGCTATTTTGTATGCGGAAAACCAATCACAATGGGAGATGTCGCAGGCACATGGACCAAATGTATGCGAAAAAACGATCACAATTGGACCGGGAGCGCCGCATAGGCCAAATGTAATCGAAAAACCGATCACAAATGGACGGGGAGCGTCGCGTAAGCCGAATGTAATCGAAAAACCGATCACAATGGGACCGGGATTCGCCACCTCAGTCAAGCTCTCTCCTGCGGTTTCCTGCTCCTGGCAGACATAATGCCCCTCCTCCGGGGGAAACTAAGCCAAGGTTGAAGAGCGCATCGGCGGTACTAGTGGAGTGGATAACGGGGTGAAACTCCAAAGTTATTAAAATTTAAAATTGTGAACATTGTGAGAAAAATCACAAAACTACTTGTAATGTGATAAATATCACAATATAATCAATGTATAAAGTGAAAACAATCACAAATGTAAACACAAGCCCTACTAAATAAGCTTTTCAACTTGGAGGAGGAAGAAATCATGAAAGTAGCAGTCATTGGATGTACCCACGCCGGAACGGCCGCCATAGTAAATACCGCACAGTTATACCCGGATGCACAAATAACGGTGTACGAGCGAAACGATAATATCTCATTCCTGTCTTGCGGCATTGCCTTATACGTTGGCGGTGTGGTCAAGGACCCGCAGGGACTATTCTATTCCTCCCCGGAACAGCTGGCTGCGCTGGGTGTGCAGACGAAGATGCGCCATGAGGTAATCAACATTGACACCGCCCGCCGGACGCTGAAAGCCCGCAACCTCGTGACCGGCGAGGAAATGGAAGATACTTATGACAAACTAATTATGACAACCGGCTCATGGCCGATCGTGCCTAAGCTCGAAGGAATAGAGATGGAGGGCATCCTGCTCTCGAAAAACTACAATCACTCCAACACCATTATCGAAGAAGCGCAGAAGGTGAATAGAATTACTGTGGTCGGTGCCGGATATATCGGGGTCGAGCTGGTGGAAGCTTTTCAGATGAACGGCAAGGAAGTTACGCTGATTGATGGGGAAGACCGCATCCTGAGCAAATATCTCGATGAAGAGTTCACCGCACCGATCCAGCAGTCGCTTGAGGATCACGGCATTAAGCTGGCGCTGGGCGAGAAGGTCGCCTCCTTCGCAGGGGAGAACGGCAGAGTGACCAAGGTGATTACGAGCAAGGGTGAGCATGAGACGGATCTGGTGATTCTCTGCATTGGCTTCCGTCCGAATACTGACCTGCTGAAGGGTCAAGTGGATATGCTGCCGAACGGCGCGATTATGGTGAACGATTATATGCAGACCAGCCTGCCGGATGTCTATGCTGCCGGTGACAGCTGCGCGATTCATTACAATCCTACTGGTAAACACGCGTATATCCCGCTGGCCACCAACGCAGTGCGCATGGGAACGCTGGTCGCCCGCAATCTGGTCTCGAATACGATCCCTTACATGGGTACGCAAGGAACATCGGGCATCAAGATCTATGAGGACAATATTGCCGGAACCGGACTGACGGAAGAGGCGGCTGCAGCCGAGGGAATGGATACGGAGAGTGTGATGCTGATCGACAACTACCGTCCGGAGTTCATGCCGACCTTCGAGCAGGTTCAGGTAAAAGTGGTCTTTGACCGTGCCACCCGCCGCATACTGGGCGCGCAGATTATGTCCAAGATGGATCTGACGCAGTCGATCAATACCGTATCGGTCTGCATCCAGAATAAGATGACCGTTGACCAGCTGGCCTTCATCGACTTCTTCTTCCAGCCGCATTACAACAAGCCTTGGAACTTCCTGAACACCGCAGGCCTTCAGGCTCTGCCGAAACCGGCTCCAGTCAAAGAACCTGTACATGTATAAAAGCTAACATTTTGCCGGAGCCCGCTTAGGGCTCTTTTTTTGGGTACGGCAGAGGCGTGTGGGCCGGATGTGGTCGAAAAACCGATCACGAAGGGGAGGCTGCAGGCATTTTGTTCTGCAATAGTAGCTCGGGGATGAAAAAATATACCATGCCGCCAGCTTTTATGGTAAATTTGACATGTCAGTGAAAACTTTCACTTGGTTTTTCGGATAGTGATTTTTATCACGTAAATGTGATTAGGATCACGTTACAATGGCATAAAGGAACAAATTTTAAGTAATTAGAAGGGGATAGGAATCATGGCTTATAACAAACCGCAGGGAATCGCTGAAGTTACGGTAGAGAACGGAGTCAAGAAGGCACACAATCCGCTTAGCACTGTACTCATTCTCGGTTTTCTGGGAGGAGCGTTTATCGCGCTCGGATTTTTGCTGGATATTCGTGTCATTGCCGGTGCACCTGCCGAGTGGGGGTCCATTGCTAACTTCATCGGGGCTGCGGTGTTCCCGGTTGGACTCATTCTGGTGCTGCTTGCCGGAGGGGAACTGCTGACAGGCAATATGATGGCGGTGCCGCTGGCATTCATTGCGAAGAAGATCTCGTTCTGGGAAGTGATGAAGAATCTGGTGCTGATCACGCTCAGCAACCTGGCCGGTGCCTTGTTCGTCGCGTACTTCTTCGGTCACATCGTTGGCCTTACATCAGATGGTGTGTATCTGGAGAAGCTGGTAAGCATGGCGGAGCATAAGATCGATGCTACGTTCCTGCAGGCTTTTATCTCCGGGATCGGCTGTAACTGGCTCGTCGCGCTGGCGGTATGGCTGTCGTACGGGGCTGACAATTTCAGCGGCAAAATCCTTGGTATCTGGTTCCCGACCATGGCGTTTGTGGCCATCGGCTTCCAGCACGTTGTAGCTAACATGTTCCTTATCCCTGCTGCAATCTTCGAAGGACATTTCACCTGGGGCCAGTATGCGGCCAACTTCGTTCCGGTCTGGCTGGGCAATCTGACGGGCGGCGCGATCTTCGTGGCTGCTGCGTACTGGATGGCCTATCTGCGCAAGGAGCCGGGAGCAGTGAACTCGGCTGCAGGCGTCCCTGCTGCTGGCTTGAAGAAACACGCTTAATCATTATCGGACCTGACCCGGTGTATATCGCCGGATTGTAACATAGCTTGGCCTAAGCACTTCCTGCTTCTCGGTACCCTGCTTCAAGGGATTCGCAGAGACAGGGAGTGTTTTTGCGTGAATATAACAGAATCATTCTCCCGACACAAGTGGAAACGGCTTTGCCGTCCTTTTAAAAGGATAATTTATAGAGTAAGACTTATAAATTCTTATATTTAAACAAAATTCACCGTGCAATCCGATTCGGGGGAACGAAATCGGATCTCACGGTGAATAAAATAGGGAGTGTTTCATATGGATCATTACCCCGGGTTCCGGGGAACGAATCAGTGCCGGCAAGGTATTTTTGTTTACGTGAGAAAGAGCGGGTTATAGAATATTAATATCGCTGGCGGCGGTGAAGACGGAATTGATTTTCAATAGAATAATTCCCTGGTTTGCCGCGATACAGCATTAACGCGAATACTTGCCCTGCCCCCTGTGTTGGGATGATACTGGATGGATTAATGACAGCTATGTTACAGGGGATGACAGACAAGATATGAGATTTATGCAGGCCTATCCGAAGGAAATTAAAGTATTCTTGATTGCCAGTCTTATTAATGCTACCGGCAGTGCGCTGATGTGGCCGCTGGTTACAATGTATGTATTCGATGAACTGGGACGCAGTATGAAGGACGCGGGAATCGTTCTGCTGGTGCAGTCGCTTGGCGGGATTGCCGGTCAGCTGCTGGGCGGTTCGCTCTACCATAAGGTAGGGGTCAACCGCCTGATTGTCGGCGCTCTGGCCATGAATGCTCTGACGCTGTTTGCCCTTCCGTGGGCGAGCGGAAGCTGGAGCGTATTCATTATCGTGATGGGGCTGATGGGATTGTTCAACTCCCTCTCCCTCCCGGCCATTCAGGCCTTTATCGGCTTCCGGTTCGCAGAGCAGCGCGCAGAGCTGTTCAATATCATCTATGTTGCCAATAATATAGGGGTAGCCCTGGGAACTTCGCTGAGCGGCTTCCTGGGCAATTATATGCTGAGCTTTGTGCTCAACGGGGTCACCTCGGCCGTATTTGCCGGATTCTTCTTCGTCTATCTGCGCAAGGTAGGAGCGGCACCGGCTCAGGGCCAAGCCGTTAAAAAACAGCCGCAGAATGAAGTGTCCGGCTGGAGACTTCTCGGCCATATACGCATCTATCTGTTCATGGCGCTGGGTTCAATGTTCCTGCTGATCGGCAATTCGATCTGGAACAGCGGAGTCTCGCCGTTCATTATCTCGGAAGGCTGGTCGAAGCAGCTATACGGCTTCCTCTGGACGCTGAACGGCGTACTGATCTTCGCGGCGCAGCCGCTGGTCAGCCTGATCAAGCGCGGGTTCGCGCAGACGTCAACCGCGCAGATGACAGCAAGCGCCGTCTTTTACCTGAGCGGGTATGCTGTAATTCTAATGATGCCAAGCTATCCGGGGATGCTGCTGGGCATGGTGCTGGCTACCCTCGGGGAGATGCTGATCTCTCCGGCGATGCCTTCCTTCATCTCGGAGCTTGCCCAGCGCAGCGCACCGTTCTATCTCGGACTTAGCGGCGGAATCGGCGCAATCGGCCGTGTCATCGGGCCATATCTGATGGGCGTTCAGTTCGACAGGGGCGGTCTTGCGCCAACCGGCTGGCTCGCTTGCGGCATGGCTGTGCTGTCCGTTGGGTTCTTCGCGTTGCACGCCTATATGAACCGTGCAGCCGTTCTGCCTGAGCGCAGGACTGCATAATCGTTCACGCTGGAACTAAACCTTTTACTATATGCTTAGTAAGGCAAGGGGTGTATAAACAATGCAACCAATTAACAGAGATGCTGCGCTGCTGATCCGGCCCTCCGAAATCAGGGATGCCCGTGAGCTGATCGTGCTGGATAATATGATCTGGACAGAGAATACAACCCCGGGTCCGCTGATGTGGCGCTCGCGGGAGGACTATCTGCTGCATGCGCCGCCCGGCTCCCAGCTGGTGGCCTTACAGGACGGGGAGCTATGCGGTTATGTCGGCTTCGGCTGTCCCAGCGGGATGGAGAGCAACCGACATGTATGCGAGGTGAATATCGCGGTGCACCCGCGCTTTCAGCGGCTGGGTGTAGGCACGCGGCTGATCGCAGAGATCAAGCGCCATGCCGCGAAGCACGGCATCCGCAAGCTGCGGCTGCGTGTGCTGTCCTGCAATACACCGGCGCTGCAGTTCTACCGCAAATGCGGGTTCGAGGAAGAGGGACGGCTGCGGGAGGAATTCTACTTAAGCGGACGTTATGTAGATGAAGTATTCATGAGCTGCTGGCTGACGGGAGGAGAAGGGGATGGAGACTGAACTGAAGATGCAAGTTGTCTCGCTGAATGTAGGCAAGCCGAAGACGGTGGACTACCGCGGCAAGCCGCTGGACACCGGAATCTACAAGCTGCCGGTTGCCGGGCCGCTTGCACTTCGGGCGAATGGGTTCACCGGGGACGGGCAAGCGGATCTGGTCAACCATGGAGGCCCTGACAAGGCAGTCTGCGTCTATCCGGTGGAGCATTATGCCCATTGGGAGGAGCGGCTTGGCCGGAAGCTGGAGTCTTCCGCCTTCGGCGAGAATATCACGGCGCGCGGATTGCTGGAGACCGAGGTATGTATCGGGGATATCTTCGAGATCGGTACAGCCCTGCTGGAGGTGAGCCAGCCGCGCTTCCCGTGCTTCAAGCTTACGCAAAAGCATGGACCGGCAGATATGCCGGCCCAGGTGCTGTCTACCGGCTACAGCGGCTTCTACCTCCGCGTGCTGCGTGAAGGCAGCCTGGCAGCCGGGGACCGGATTGTGAAGCTTGCGAGCGGAGCAGGCCGTATCCCGGTGAGACAGGTCCTGTACTCGATGGAGCACGGGCGCAAGGATCACACCGGACTCGCGGAGCTCGCCGGACTGGAGAGCCTTGCAGCTGGCCTCCGGGAGCGGTTCCGGGGCTGGCTGGATGCGGCGGAGAGCTAGGGTGGTGAAGGGGAAGCGGTACGGGGTGGGAACTGGGGCATTCGTCCCTCTCCACTCCACACCTGCACATGCCACTCTGCCGCTCCGCCGCCCTCAACCCGCCTTTCAAGTAAATAAGTGGAAAAACGTATCTTAACTCGCCTACTTCTGGCAAATAACCGAAAACAAGTGGAAAAAGAGCAACTAAAATAGTTAGTTTGAGCTCTGTTAGACGAAATGTGTTCACTTAAGTGTTGATTATCCAACTATTGTTCGCACCCAGGCAAATCGTTCTTCAGCAAGTGCACAAAATCCAACTACTTCCGGTTAGCGCACAGCTTGCCATTTATGCTCTATAGCTGTTCTTGTTGCTCTGCCTTATACATGTCCGTGATAGCTGAAACGAAGCCGTCCCTTGACAGGACGGCTTCGCTGCCCCGCAGGGCATGGACCGGAATCTCCGTTCAGCCCAACAGCTTCCATTCGCTGCGCAGCAGGCCGTACACTGCGTGGTTCACATAACCGGCAGGCAGCTTCTCGGCATGGCGGATAACCCCTTCGAAGATGAAACCCAGCCGCTGCGGGATCGCTCGGCTGGCCAGGTTACCTGTAGCGCAACGGATCTCGATGCGGTTCAGCTCAAGCTCCAGCAGGGCGTAATCAACAAAGACCCGGCAGGCGCTGGTCATATAGCCTTGTCCCTCATAGCCTTCGCCCAGCCAGTAGCCGATGCCGACCGAGCGGTTATGCCAGTCAATCTCGTGATAGCCGATAATTCCGGCGAGTTCCTCCCGGACCCATAGTCCGGCGGTGAAGCCGCCGTTATCAATGCCCTGCTTCACAGAGTTCTTGATGAACGTGGTAAGATGAGCCTGCTCGGTCACGCCATCCACCCAAGGCAGCCACTGCCTGAGCCGGTGGCGGGAGCGTTCCACCAGGGCGAACATCTGACGGGCATGCTCCGGCATGAGCAGCTTCAGCTTCAGCTCTTCATCTATGACATAATTAAACATGCGGCTGCCCCCTATGCGTTGTGAGATATAAGCTTCGCTGAACTAACGCTTCTGCCACTCCAAGGCGTAGATGTCTTCCTCGAGGGCCTGCATGCGCTGGAGGGCAAGCGTGCGGCAGTCACTAAGCGCCCCGTTATAGATCGCCGGCCCCAGCTCCTTCAGGAAGAACTCCAACAGATTGTCTGCGGCCAGGTGGCCGATCGTTTCCCCGCGCTCCGCCTCGAAGTAGGCACGGATATTCTCCGTAATCATCTCCCGCTGCTCTTTAGGCAGTTTTACCGGCTGCATAAGCATCCCCCTTTAGCGTAATATTCCTATATTTATCATGCTACTCCATCGCCGGGAGAGAAGTCAAAGGATGCGGGGGCTGCTTCTTAACTTTTAAAATATAAGAATTTATATGTTTCACACGATAAATTATCCTTCTATTTCTCGCTGAAGCGGTACCGTCCTTTAAAAGGACGGCACCTGCCGCTTCCACTTGTTGAACATTCCCTGCTTAACGGGTATATTAGTAGGAAACATGTTCATACAAGGAAGTAGTTATATTACAGAATGAAAGGTTGATCAATGTGGAGAACCAGGGTACACCCTCCAATTTCATTAAGAACGTCATTACCGAAGATCTCCGCTCGGGTAAGGTAAAGGAAGTCGTCACCCGCTTTCCGCCGGAGCCGAACGGTTATTTACATATCGGACATGCCAAGGCGATCTGGATTAACTTCACGCTGGCGGATGAGTTCGGCGGCAAGACCCATCTGAGATTCGATGACACGAATCCGCTCAAGGAAGATACCGAATACGTCAACTCCATCCAGGAGGATGTGAAATGGCTCGGGTATGAATGGGAGGAGCTGCGGTTCGCCTCGGATTATTTCGGAGAGATGTATGCGCGGGCTGAACTGCTAATCAAGAAGGGCAAGGCCTATGTCGATGATCTCAGCGCCGAGCAGATCCGTGAATTCCGGGGCACGCTGACGGAGCCGGGGCAGAACAGCCCTTACCGCGAACGCGGGATAGAAGAGAACCTTGATCTGTTCCACCGCATGAAGGCGGGAGAATTCAAGGACGGCGAGAAGGTTCTGCGCGCCAAAATTGACATGTCCTCTCCTAACATCAATCTGCGTGACCCGGTCATCTACCGGATCTCCCACTCCCATCACCATAATACGGGTGACGCATGGTGCATTTATCCGATGTATACCTTCGCACATCCGCTGGAGGATGCCATAGAGCATGTCACCCATTCCCTCTGTTCCCTGGAGTTCGAGGATCAGCGCCCCTTCTATGACTGGGTTGTGGCGGAATGTGAGATGGAGGCTGCACCGCATCAATATGAATTCGGACGCCTTAATCTGGCACAGACGGTTACGAGCAAGCGCAAGCTGAAGCTGCTGGTCGATGAAGGCCATGTGGACGGCTGGGATGATCCCCGCATGCCGACGATCTCCGGGCTGCGCCGACGCGGCTATACGCCGGAGGCCATTCGCAGCTTCGTGCATGAGACCGGCATCTCGAAGAGCCAGGGGCTCGTGGACCTGCAGATGCTGGAGCACTTCATCCGTGAAGATCTCAAGCTGACGGTTCCCCGGACGATGTCTGTGCTGCGGCCGCTTAAGGTGGTTATTACGAATTATCCCGAAGGCGAGACCGAATACTTCGAAATTGAGAACAATGTGGAGAACCCGGAGATGGGCAACCGCCAGATTCCGTTCTCCCGTGAGATCTATATTGAACGCGATGACTTCATGGAGGTTCCGCCGAATAAGTATTTCCGCTTGTTCCCCGGCAATGAAGTGCGTCTTAAGAATGCTTATTTCATCAAGTGCAACGACTTCATCAAGGATGAGAACGGCGAAGTGGTGGAGCTGCATTGTACCTATGATCCTGAGACGAAGAGCGGCAGCGGGTTCACCGGCCGCAAGGTTAAGGGAACGCTGCACTGGGTAGATGCAGGACAGGCTGTACCGGCAGAATTCCGCCTCTATGAGCCGCTGATCTCTGCTGAAGAGGCGGAGACGGATGCCGAAGTAGAAGGTCTGGAACCTTCTGCTGACAAGCCGGAGCCAACCTTCCTGGATCAGCTGAATCCGAAGTCCATCGAGATCCTGCAGGGCTTCGTGGAGCCTGGGCTGAAGGACAGTGTGGCACAGGACAAGTTCCAGTTCTTCCGTCACGGGTACTTCAACGTAGACAGCAAGTATTCGTCGCCGGAGCACCTGGTGTTCAATCTGATTGTATCCCTCAAAAGCTCCTTCCAGCCCAAGAAAGGCTAGAAGAGCTGCATATAAGCAAACAGGCTTGGTCTCCCGCCGGGAGGCCAAGCCTGTTTGCTATGCTAGTCTTCTGCCAGCTCATCCTCGGGATCAGCCGGAGGACGGTAGCTGCCGCGAATGACAGTGAACCACATCATTCCGAAGCCGATCGCCCCGAACAGGGCAAGGAGCGCACCGGATTGATACATCGTCTGCGCGCCGAGAGTCTGATACATCCAGCCGCCGAGAACGCCGCCGAGAATGCCGGAGATCCCGCTCCAGGTGAGCGTGTAGAGAGCCTGTCCCGAGGAACGGTAAGGCCGTGGTACCAGCAGCATGGTCAACTGGGTTCCGACATAGAAGAAGCCGCCGAAGGTGATGGAGTGCAGCACCTGAATAAGTGCGACCTGCAGCGGAGTCGTTGCATCGGCCATCAGCCACCACCGCAGGAAGAACAGCGCGCTGACCAGCGTGAGCGAGGCTAACAGGACAGAGATTTTGCGCCGTAGAATGTAATTGCACAGGAGCAGCACCCCCATCTCCAGGATGGAGGACAGGAACACTGCGAGACCGATCATGGTCTTGCTTCCGCCCAGCTCCGTGATGTACAGTGACACAAAGGTGTTATTCATCGTATTCGGAATCGAGACCAGAATGCCGAAGAGGATGAAGCACAGGAAGAACGGATTATGGAAGATTTGGCTCATTCCCTTGAAGGGCAAGGGGGCGATTCCGATCGAATGGTCCAGCTTCGGCAGCATAATCAGTGCAATCATCGCCGCACAGAGCAAGGAGGCGAACAGATAGGACAGCACAGAGATGCCGGCCCATTCAATCACGGGACCGGCAAGGATGGCAGTGAACGCCCAGCCAAGCGACCCCCATAGCCGGAAAGAGCTGAATTTGCGGCGGGTTCCGTCAATATAGCTGAGAATCATCGTGTTGCTCTGGGCGAACAGTGGCCCTTGGAAGAAGTAGAAGAACAGAATGGATATGTAGATCATTTCATATGTATTGGCCTGAAAGACAAGCTGGGACAAGACCAGCGTTCCTGTCAGCATGACGAGGACAATCCTCCGGATATTCTGATACCGGTCACTCCAGATGCCCCAGAAGGGATTGGCAACAATGGAGACCAGTGCGCCTACAGACATCAGGCTCCCGATCTCCAGCTTATTCATTCCTACATCCTGAAGATATAAGGGAAAGAAGCTGGTGAAGAGGACAACCGTTCCATATACGAAGAAGTTGAACCATTTCAGAGAGGTGAAAGACAGCTGCTTATCGAGATGATCCCGCAAACTTTGCACTCCTTTCCCGTTAGGATGCCCTGTATTCTTGCTGTGGCCGCCTTAGGTTGCCGCTGATATCACTGTAACATTTGTTGAAAAGGGATACAAACCAACTTTTATAGGGAATTACAAATCAATGGCAAAATATCTGTTTAACTTCAGTTTACATAGGCCAGTTATTCTGGGTTCTAAGGCGGAGGCGGGGCCCCACTGCTCCAACCATCTATCTGCCGGAAAAGGGGATTTCTTATGAAAAACAAGCAAGCACCGCAGAAACAGGGGGCGGCCATGAAGCCGTTCCTGAAGCTGCTGCATGAAACCAAGCCATCTTACCTGCTGCTGGCGCTGGCCCTTGGCCTCAGCATCATTTCGACCCTCGTCGGTCTGGTGATTCCCATGTTCACGAAGAATCTGGTGGACGGCTTCTCGCTGGCTTCTGTCAGCAAGCTGCAGATTGCCGGCATTGCCGGAGCGTTCATTGCGCAGACCGTGGCCGGCGGAGTCTCGATTTACCTTTTGAATGCTGTCGGGCAAAAAGTCGTGGCCGGACTGCGTGACAGGCTGTGGCGCAAATTTCTGGTACTGCCCGTATCCTACTATAATGAGAACCGGACAGGCGAGAGCGTCAGCCGGATGACTAATGATACAGGAATTCTCAAGACACTGATCTCGGAGCATCTGGCCAGTCTGTTCACCGGTCTCATCTCTATTGTCGGCTCTGTCCTTGTGCTGTTCTATCTGAACTGGAAAATGACGCTGGTGCTGTTCACAGTCCTTCCGTTGTCGGCACTGATTCTGGTGCCGCTGGGACGGCAGATGTACAAGATCTCCAAGGGCACGCAGGACGAGACAGCCTCCTTCACCGCTGTGCTCAGCGGCGTGTTGTCCGAGATCCGGCTGGTGAAATCCTCGGGAGCGGAGCAGAAGGAGTATGAAGCCGGACGGCAAGGAATTATGAACCTGCTGGGCTTCGGAATTCGTGAGGGCAAAATCAGCGCCCTGATCAGCCCGCTGATCTCTTTCGTCTTCATGATGCTGCTGGTGGTTATTATCGGCTATGGCGGGATGCTGGTATCCTCCGGGGCGCTCACTGCCGGTGAACTGGTCGCCTTTATTCTGTATCTGATTCAGATTATTATGCCGCTGACACAGCTGACGCAATTCTTCACCCAGCTCCAGAAGGCCAAGGGTGCCTCCGAGCGGATCATTGAGACCCTTGAAGCAGAGGAAGAGGTATATGAAGGTGTGGAAGAGGCTGAGGGCACAGAGGGGCCAATTGCTGTGGAAGATCTCAGCTTCGGATACAAGGCGGGGGAGAAGGTCCTGAGCAAGGTAAGCTTCACTATGCAGCCGGGGCAGGTGACAGCCATTGTCGGGCCGAGCGGCGGCGGTAAAACAACTCTGTTCTCGCTGCTGGAACGGTTCTATGAGCCGCAGAGCGGAGTCATCCGGCTGGACGGCAAACCGGCACCCGTGTTCTCCCTGAAATCCTGGCGGAAGAGAATCGGTTATGTCTCACAGGAAAGTCCGCTGCTAGCCGGTACCATTGCCGAGAATCTAGGATATGGGCTGGACCGCGAGATCAGCCAGGAGGAGCTGAAGCGGGCTGCGGCCATGGCCTACGCTGACGGCTTCATTGAAGAGCTGCCGGACGGGTACAACACGGATGTCGGGGAGCGCGGGGTGAAGCTGTCCGGCGGACAGCGGCAGCGGATTGCCATCGCCAGAGCGCTGCTGCGCGATCCAAAGATTCTCATGCTGGATGAGGCTACCTCAAGCCTGGACAGCCAGTCGGAGGCTGTGGTGCAGAAGGCACTGGGCAATCTGATGCAGGGCCGGACCACGATTGTGATCGCCCACAGATTAGCTACGGTGGTGAACGCGGACCAGATTATTTTCATGGAGAAGGGCCGGATTACCGGCAAGGGCACGCATGAGGAGCTGCTGAGGGATCATGAGCTGTACCGTGAGTTCGCCGAGCAGCAGCTGCAGCTGAACACACCTGAGCTTCTGAGCCAAGAGATAGAGGAGGGTTCTACAGACTATGGTCAAAATATTGGTAGTGGACGACGATCCGCATATCCGCGAATTGGTGGGAGTGTTCCTGAGAGCTGAAGGGATGGCCGAGGTGCTGAGCGCTTCTGACGGACTGGAGGCGCTGCGGCTGCTCGAAGAGAGCGCGGCGGATATGGCAATCATTGATATTATGATGCCGAATATGGACGGCTGGGAGCTGTGCCGGGAGCTGCGCAAGCAATATGATTTTCCGATACTAATGTTGACGGCCAAAGGGGAGACCTCGCAGATTGTCAAAGGCTTCGAGCTCGGCACAGACGATTATCTGGTCAAACCGTTCGAACCGCCGGTACTGATCGCCAGGGTCAAGGCGCTGCTGAAGCGTTACCAGATTTCGGCCGCCCAGAGTGTTACCGTTGGCAGTCTGCGGATGAACCGTACAACCTATGAAGTGCTTTCTGAGCATGGCAGTTTCACGCTGCCGCTGAAGGAATTCGAGCTGCTCTTTAAGCTGGCCAGTTACCGGGGGCAGACGCTGACCCGCGACCGGCTCATTGAAGAGATCTGGGGCTATGATTATGAAGGCAATGAGCGGACGCTGGATGTACATGTGGGCCGTCTGCGTGAGCGGTTTCCGCAGGAGCGGTTCGGATTCTCCATTCGCACGATCCGGGGGCTTGGCTACCGGCTGGAGGGATAGGCATGAAGCGCAGAATCATGAAGATATGGGAGAAAATCGGTATAGTTGGACCTATAGCCGGAATGTTGATTATGCTCTATATCTCCTGGAACGGGAGCTATTTCGGATCTAGACTGCTGGTCCGTCATTTCGGCTGGTCCTTCTCTGAATACGGGTATCACCTGTTTGTGATGGCGATGCAGATTATCATCTTTTTCGTCAGCGGGGCGATTATTGCCTTCGCTACACGCGGCAAGGATCAGAACTTCTATAGGCCGATCCTTACGGCTATGCGGCAGATTTCGCAGGGCGATTTCAAGATTGAACTGGAGAACAGCGGCCAGTACCGCCAGTTCGGCGGGATTGTGGAAGGAATCAACGAAATGGCGAGTGAGCTAAGCCGGATGGAGCTGATGCGGCAGGACTTCATCGCAAGCGTATCCCATGAGATCCAGTCCCCGCTGACCTCGATCCGCGGGTTCGCTGCTGCGCTGCAAGAGGAGAACCTCAGTCCGGATATCCGCAAGCATTACCTGGATATCATTGAAGCGGAGAGCCGCCGTCTGTCCGGCCTGAGCGACAATCTGTTGAAGCTGTCCGTGCTGGACGCGGAGAGCTTCCCGTTCGAGCAGAAGCCATATAGGCTGGATAAGCAGGTGCAGGCGATGATCCTGGCCGCAGAGCCGCAGTGGCTTGGCAAGGAGATTGAGGTAGAGGCAGAGCTTCAGGAGACCACCGTGAGCGCGGTACAGGATCTGCTGAGCCAGGTATGGACTAACCTGCTGCATAACAGCATCAAGTTCACCCCGCAGGGCGGACGGATCACCGTCTTTGTGAGCAGCAAGGAGGAATGGGTGGAGGTGGAGGTCAGGGACAGCGGGATCGGCATGACCGAAGAGGAGCTGGAGCGGATCTTCGAACGGTTCTACAAGGCGGACAAGTCCAGAAGCGTCAGCAGCGGAAGCGGAAGCGGTCTGGGCCTCCCGCTCGTGAAGAAGATCGTGGAGCTCCACGAAGGCAGCGTACACGTAACGAGCCGTCCCGGAGAGGGGACGGCCTTCATCGTGCGTCTGCCGCAGCAGAGCAGATGAACCTGCCGTTGATGCGGAGGGTCCGCCCCGGCAACCCAGTCCGGGCTTTCAACGGCCAGGCGTCTGAACAGTGCAGCCCCTAACCATGACACACAGATGATGTTGTCAGGGTTAGGGGTTATTTGCGCATCCATATCCGCTTGAGAGACGATAGACGGCTGCGTTGCCTCCAGTCACAGTCCCCGCCGGATCAGCTCTGCCAGCAGGGGGAGACCCTGCTCCAGTTCAGCCGCTGAGGCATAAGCATAGGACAGCCTGAGATGCCTGACGTCGCTGCGGTCATACAAATCGCCTGTATTCAGCAGCAGTCCGGCACTTAGCGCTGCGCTGAACAGCTTGCGCGGAGGGACAGCCTGGTGGAGAGACAGCCAGATATAGAAGCCCCCTGCCGGCACATTCCAGGTTGCCAGTCCGGTCCAATGGAGCTGCAGCAGCTCAAGCATGTGGCTGCGGCGCGCGCGCAGTCTGCTGCGCAGCACCTGCAGGTGCTCCTCGTGATAGCCCCCCGTAAGCCAACTGGCGGCCGCAAGCTGAGACAGGGAGCTTGCACCGTAATCACTCTGCATCTTGATGTCGGCCAGCCGCCGGACGACCGGCTCAGGGCCTACAATCCAGCCGATGCGCAGCCCGGGACTGACGGCCTTGGACAGGGTGCCGAGATGCAGAACCCGCCCCTCCTGATCCAGCGCCTTCAGCGGCGGCGGAGGCGGAACGTCCAGCCATAATTCCTGGTAGGCCCCATCCTCCAGAATGGGCAGCCCGAGTCGGCCTGTGACCTCCATCAGCTCCCGGCGGCGTCCGGCATCCATCAAGATCCCTGTAGGGTTATGAAAAGAAGGGATGCTGTACAGCATCGCGGCCTTACTGCGGACCGCTTCGGCGGCAAGCTGCTCCGGGATCAGACCACGCTCATCCATAGGCAGTCCGCTGAACTTCACCCCCGCAGACTGAAAGGCATGAATCGAATACAGATAAGACGGCTTCTCCAGCAGAATAGATGAGCCGCGCGGCAGCAGCCCGAGGGCAATGAGCTGAAGCCCCTGAAGGGCGCCGGAGGTAATCAGAATGGAGTCCGGTCCGGCGGTAATGCCGCTCCGGGCCAGTAACCGGCTGACCGCCGCCCGCAGCACCGGATTACCGAGCGGCTCTTCATAGGAGAGCGGAGGAAGAATACGCTGCGCGAGTCCAGCCAGCACCTCATTCATCGCTGCTCCAGGCAGCAGCTCAGGTGCAGGCTCACCGGTCCCGAGCCGAATCAGACCGGGCACATATTCGAGCCGGTTAATGTCCTGCACGGTAGGCAGGTTGGGATAATGAATTCCCTCCTCCACATAATCGTTCCAGTTGCCTGAGTATTGCCGCTCACAGGGCTCCGCTTCCCCGGCTTCTCCGGACTGTCCGGCGGAACCACCGGAAGCCGGGGGCGTTGAACGCACGCCTGTAACTATCGTTCCGCCGCCGCGTCTGCCTTCGATCAGGCCCAGCGCGGTCAGCTGGCCCAGTGCGGTAACCACCGTACTGCGGTTCACTCCGAGCTGACGGCACAGTACCCGCTGCGGGGGCAGACGCATACCGGGAGGCCAGGCCCCGGTGCTGATCTTAGCGAGGAAGTGGGCTGAGATCTGGCCGTGAAGCGGCAGCGGAGAAGCCAGGTCCGGCTTCCAGGTGTCCGTCAGGAAGGAGAGGGTACCAGCTTGCTGCGTTCCAGGAGCTGCGTTCCGGGAAGCTTCCGTATGTACGGATGGGCCGGGCGTGCTTAAGTCTGTTGTAGGGTGGGGCCGTTGAGGTTGGGTCAAGAGTGGGCTCCTTCCGGGCGAATGATGTACAAAAGCGAACAAGCGAACACATTGTGCTTCAGCGCAGGCAAGCGGCCTGAATGTATGCGAAAAACCGAACACATTACGCTCTGCTAAGGTATTCGGGCTCAATGTATGCGAAAAACCAAACACATTACGCTCTGGGAAGCTAATCGGGCTCAATGTATGCGAAAAACCGAACACATTGCCCCCTCACAGCCGCTACTGACTAACATTATCTCTCATTTCGTTCTCTCTTTCTCGTTCCTTCTTTCTTCCAGTCTACCATGATTCCTCCTCTTTCATTCGTCTTGGTTGGTATGTGTCGCAGAATTTGGATGGTTACGGCAGCTACTATGGCAGGGTACGATCATTAGGCTATAACCGGAGGAAGTCTGAGAGGCTTGTTTATCTGGAAGCACCACTAGGAAGATATAAGGGGGAAAAGAAATGGTGCAGGCCATTCTACATGGAATGATCCTGGCCTTCGGGCTGATTCTGCCGCTGGGCGTGCAGAATATATTCGTCTTCAACCAAGGGGCACAGCATCCTAGATTCCGCAGTGTAATGCCTGTCGTACTGACGGCAGCGGTATGCGACACACTGCTTATCGCTGCCGCAGTCGGTGGAGTCTCCTTGGTCATTTTATCGCTGCGCTGGGTCACACCTGTTATATATGGTGCGGGCATTCTGTTTCTCGCCTTCATGGGCTGGAGAATCTGGCGCGCTACTCCAGCGAAGGATGAGTCGGGCCGACTCTCGGCGAAGGGACAGATCCTTTATGCGCTGTCCGTATCCCTCCTGAATCCGCATGCATTGCTGGATACGGTGGGTGTGATCGGCACAAGTTCGCTGCAATATGACGGAACAATGCGCTGGGCGTTCGCGGCGGCAACAGTAGCTGTCTCATGGCTCTGGTTCCTGGGTCTTGCCGCCGCGGGCCGCCAGCTCGGCAGGCTGGATGCTTCCGGCAAGGTCATGAAGGGGCTGAATACCGTTTCAGCATTGCTGATCTGGGCAATCGCCGTCTACATGGGAGTTCAGTTGTGGGGGCTGTTGTATGGCTAGAGATTTCCCTCAAATTAGTCTTTACTCAATAGATCTGTTAATTCTTTAGAACTGCTTTCTTTTAATTTCAACATTTTTTCGCTATTACTATCTTTAATCAAAAATCCACTTTTGGATTTAAAATCTAAATAAAGGCTGAATTTCACAACTTCGCTATCCGCGTAAGTAACATTCATTCGATATGTTGGTGGACCCACATCAACAGCCCCGCGTACTTTTTTCACAGTTCTTATAGCATCGCTGAATATTCGAATGCTATCGTTATCAATGTAAGTAGTTTCAGCTGTTTCGGAAATAAGACTGACGCTAATAATCTCAGGCTGTGGTCTGACTAAAATATATGTTAAAACAAGTAATAATAATGAAATTGAAATGATGCTGATTTTTCTCATAAACTTCAACTTCCCCCTTACTGAAAAAAGATGGAGACTGATTAATCAGTTCTCCCATAATAAACAATATTTTCAGCCCTTATCCGTAAAGCCCGGCAAGCCGCTTGCCAAACTGTTTCGATTTCTTCACACTTTCGCGATATTGTTGTTTTATTTGACTCTATTCTATTGAATTTTCAAATCTGATCCCCTACTATTACAGATATAAACATAATGTTCTAAATTCTGGGATGTAGGAGGTGATGTTCCTTTGAAGCCTGCAGTCATGATTCGAGACCAGCTTGCAGATTATTTAACCCAGCATGACATGTCCATTAATCAGTTCGCCATTAGATCCGGTATTAATTCCGGAACACTGAGCCGGATCATTAATGGCCATCAGCCCATTGCCATGAGCCATCTGGAGTTAATCACTGCAGGAATGGGGCTTGGCGAGGATTTTTTTTACAGCTTGTATGTAGAGGAATGCTTCTATTATTCGTCACCGACCTGGCGGCGGCTTCGTCCGTTCATTGTGAAATGTGCGGAACTCGGGCGTACAGATTGTATCGAGCTGCTGGTGCAGAACTTGCTGGATAATCTGACGTATGTCCCCATGCTATACGAGGTTGCGGAAGGCTTGTTCCAGCAGGGCCACTTGGCGGCGGCGGCACTACTCTATGAGAATGTCAGCGCCAGCGAGAAATACCAGTATTCCGAACGCTTGGCTACCTGCCAATACCGCCTGTTCCAGATTGCCCTGGGTGATGATCAGAGCACGAACCTGCGCGCGGCCACGCTGTTCGAGAGCTACATCCCGCGGTTGAATGAGGCGGATCAGCTGGATGGGCTGAAGGATCTAGCCAATGTATATAGCTCGCTTCATAAATGGAACAAAGTCGAACATTTTGCCAATGAATTATACCGAATTGCTTCAATTCAATATAACTTACAATTTTCTTCGAACTGGAATCGGAACACGCTCAGGCATCCAAAAAGGCCAATATATGGTTACATATTATATTCTCATTTGCTAAAGTCTTTGGTTTGTGAAGAAGAAGGGAATTATGCAGAGGCCTTAAAGCTTGTATCCTTGTATGCGGACGGTAGTTGGATAAAAGAGCAAACTGAGGAAGCCGAGCAGACCATTGCTCAATTTCAAGAGTGGGCTACGGCAAACAACTATTTGTACCGTATCATGGATGGTGAGCAAGAAATAATAGCAGAATATGTTGAATATATTTCAACAAGAGAGAGTGAAATTTTCACAGGATTATTCAGGATTATTCAGGCTGCAAATCGTTATGAATGGAATGTTGACCATATTTTATTAAGGTTCGATGAACATCTGCCATTACGAGATTATTCCAACCTGTTTGGTGACTATCATAAACAAGTAACGTTAGACCACTACGCACAGTTTCTAATTGAATTAGCAACTTACTACTTACAGCACAATCGAACTGAAGGGGTCCAGACTGTACTACAGAGTCTTCTGTTCTCTATCCAAATTAACAGTGAATTCAAGATCATTAAATGTATAGATTTATTTGAACAGCACCGTGATAGAGCTAATCACGAACAAAAGAACCAGTACAAAAATTACATTAGTGAGGTGCGAAACCATTATGAGAAGAAAAGGAACACTACTCCTAGTCTTGTGTAGTACAGTATTAATGCTCGTTGCTCCAGTGGCATATGGTGAACCAGTCAATACCAATAATACAGGTAAACTTTCAGTGCTGGTTGAACCAACGGGACATGGACATGGTGGATATTGAGAGAAGTCTCATATCAGCGTTTATTTAAAATAAAATAAGATTAGAATGGACGCTCCAGAGTCGGTGGGGCGTCTTTTTTATGGACAACTCTTATCGCCTCAGAGCTTTGCCAATATATTCACTTTAACAGATAATGCAATCAGTCCAATATTTTGTAGTTTTACATAAAAATCTATAATGTTGCATAAGGAGGCGGGATTCCCATGCATAGTCCAGCAATCGTTAGAATTCGTATAGAGCAAGCTAGAAGTATGCTTCATAAATTACATATTCAATATGGCGGTTTCAATCATCCGGAGGTCTTGCGGCAATCCGTAGTGCTGGATGAGTTGCTCAATGCCTACGATAATGCCTATCGGATGAACAAGCGGCCGCCTGCTTAAGCATTGATCTGGAAAATAACTAAAATTCAAATATAAAATCCAACGGATACGTGTATAAAAAAGGTGGTAACTGAAGTGGAGCATACAGTCAAAATCCGGGACGAGATAGCGGCGTATCTCACAAAACATAAATTGTCTATTAATCAGTTTGCGATTGCCAGCGGAATTCATTCCGGCACACTCAGCCGGGTCATGAAAGGCCAGCAGTCCTTGGCGATGAATCACCTGACCCGCGTGACCAGCGGGATGGGGCTGCCGGAGGATTACTTTTACAGTCAGTATGTGGATGAATGTTTATACGATTCGACACCGACCTGGCGGCGTTTACGGCCGTTCCTGCTGCAATGTGCGGCGTTATCGCGTCTGGATTGTATTGAGCGGGTGGCGCAGAATTTACTGGATAACCTGCTGTATGCACCGCTGCTCTTCGAGGTTGCGGAGGAGTTATTTGAGCAGAAAAACTGGCAGGCCGCAGCATTAATCTACGAAAATGTGGGAGCCAGCGAGAAATACCAGCATTCCGAACGGCTGGCGCTCTGCCAGTATCGGCTCTTCCTGATTAATCTGGGCGATGATCCGCAGAAAAATCTAATCGCTGCTACTTTATTAGAGAATTATGTCGATAAGCTGGACGAAGTCAATCAGTTGGATGCGTTGAAGCAATTGGCGGATATCTATCTTGCGCTTCAGAAATGGGACAAGGTATCTGAGGTTGTAGAAGAAATGCTCCGAGTGGCTTCCGTCCATTATGACCTTCATGGTGAATCAGGCCGTAGGCATAGAGATCATAAGTTATATAAAAGGCCTCTGTACACATATATATTATATGCTCAGCTTATGAGATCCTGTATTTATGAAGAGATTGGAGATTACAAAACTGCACTCGACATGATACCTATATATATGGATCATAGCTGGATACGGGAAGATGACGAAGAAGCATGGCGTATTAAGGCTCAATATATAGAGTGGGGAACGGCTAATACGTATCTTTACCGCTTAATGGATGGGCAGATTGAGGTTCTTGATGCATATGTCGAATACATCGCAAATCACGAAAATGAAATATTCATGGCGCTGTTCAAGATCGTTCAAATGGCTAATCAGTATAAGTGGGACGTGGATCATGTTTTACAGAGATTTGCGGATTACATTCCTTATCGGAAGATTTACAGTATCTTTGGTGAACATAACAAATTCCTCCATGAAAAAAACTACACCCAATTCTGCAGCGAACTGGCAACCTACTATTTATCCCGCAGGCGGTACAAAGGCGATGATGTGATTATGCAAAGCGTAGACTTATCCGCCAAATTAGACAGCGAGCAGCAAGTGATCCGGGGGACCATATCCGTCGATTTCGAGATTGCGATATCGGATGTTCCGAAGTCGGGCTGATGTGTATTCAGGATTGGTTTTAACTATAGATTTTCCTTATATAAAGTCTGAGATCCTTCAAGGAATCTCAGGCTTTATGCGTTGGACAGCATAGAATTATTATAGATTTCCAAAAATGAGATATTATTGAGATCTTAATGAGAACTTTCCCCAATTCGTTTAGACTATGATGGATAAATAGGTTCTGATGTGTGGGGAGGAATTAAGAATGAACTATAAAAGAAGATTATTAGCAAGTGTCGTATTAATAGAAATATTGTTAGTTGGTTGTAGTCGGGTTAGTAACATATCTTCTTCTGATCCAGCCCAGACCGCCAGGCCGCCTGTGACTGAGCTGGTCCAAACCGAAAATGCAGGTAACGATCCAGGAGAGAAGGACAATCCAGAGGAGCAACAAGGTGAACTGTTAAGTTACACCGATGAGCAAAAAAACGAAATCCTTACTGCTGCGAAGAAAGCTGGACTTAGTAAAGTGTACATACCCACAATTGGCTTGGGTGTTGATGACTACCTGCATAGCATTAAGGCCGAAGAAAATGAAGTTAATCTCTCGTTCATTCGTGGTTTAATTACGGAGTCCTCCAGAGAGCTTGAACCGTTACATGAAATTGAAACAACAAGAAAAGTTCAGCTTACTCAAACCATAACGGGAAATTGGATTAAGGAAAAAGGGGACCAGGAGTTTTTATATTTTGAGGTTGATGGAATTTACTTTAGCATGAAATCTGCCAAGGATATTGATCCAGAGGCTTATGAAAAGGCGGTTGCTTCAATGACTGTGTTGGAGTAGCTTAACATTTGAACTATGAATCTGCTCTACTTAAACAGGCCCATGACCTTGTTCATGGGCCTGTTACATTTGTCTGCGTCCTAACCGCCAATCTGCGACATGCGGCGGGCGGTGGGCGTATGGCTCTGGGCTTTGTGCTCCAGGGCCAAGGCCATTTCATGGTTATGCGGCTTGTTGCCGAGCGCCTGGCGGAACAGGGCCTGCACCGCCGCAGGGTCGCTGATCAGCGGGCGCACATTATATTCGTCCTGCCAGTACAGGCAGGCTTTGATGTTGCCGTCGGCGGTCAGGCGCAGCCGGTTGCAATTGTCGCAGAAATGCTCGCTGACCGGATGGATCAGCCCGAAGGTGCCCTTCGCGCCGGTGACACGCCGGTTCTGGGAGGGGCCATTCCCAGAGGGCATGTCGGCCTCCTCAGTGGTCCAGCCAGCTTCCTTGCAAGCCTCTACTACAGTCTCCAGCGGCAGATAGCTCTGCCGCCAGGCATCGCTGGCGCTGCCAATCGGCATGTACTCAATGAAGCGCACATTCAGCGGGCTATTCAAGGTCAAGGCGATGAAATCCTTGATCTCGTCATCGTTAATGCCCTTCATCAGCACGACATTCAGCTTGATCGGGGACAGGTCAGCCGCTTCAGCAGCCTCGATTCCCTTCAGCACCTTGGCGACATCGCCGCCCCGGGTAATCATCGAGAAGCGCTCCGGCCGCAGCGAATCCAGGCTGATGTTCACCCGCGACAGCCCGGCCTGCTTCAGGATAGCCGCTTTGGCTGGAAGCATCAGGCCATTCGTAGTCAATGATATATCATCAATGCCGGGTATGACGGCGATCATAGAGACCAGCTTCTCCAGATCCTTGCGGACCAGCGGCTCGCCCCCGGTTAGCCGGACCTTCCTCAAGCCCAGCGGGGCCAGCGCCTTCACCACAGCGGAAATTTCCTCGTAGCTCATAATCTCGTCCTGCGGCTGGAATTGCATTCCTTCTGCGGGCATACAATAGATACAGCGCAGGTTGCAGCGGTCTGTAACCGAGATACGGAGGTAATCATGTATGCGTCCAAAAGGATCAGTTAGCGGCTCCATAACGTTGCTCCTTCACCTGTTCATTTTAGTTTAAATTTTAAAGAAAGCTTTCCGCTGCGTCAATGCACAAGCGAATAACCTAAAGCATAGGGGGATAGAAGGCCCAAGCAGCATCCTAATTATGACAAAAGTGCGACAATTACCGGGAATGGTCATAGAATGCTCACCGAAAGCGTTTAACATATTCGATATAATTTAGGTGCGGAAGATTCAAACTTTAGATACTTTTACTTTTGCGAAGCACAGCTATGATACCGGAAGGCTCAGGCGGCAATCCCTAAGGATAACCCGGGCACCCGGCAAACTAAGTAGGGAGGATTTGCAAAATGACTATACCAACTGTTCCATCGCTTGTTGTGCCGGAGGCTTGCAGCCGCTGGCTGGAGAGCCGGGGATTAATATATCAGCTTCTGGTGGACTTCTACGGAAGAAAACCGTCTCTCTCCCTGGTCGCCCAGTGGAGCCGTAACCGTGAGATGAGTGTTGCTGCGGAGATGACCGAAGGCGGCCGTGAGTTGAAGCGTTACCTGTGCAGTCAGGAGCCAGCCATGCTCCCGGCCATCTGCGAGAAAGAGAAGCTTGAATACAAACGTCTGATGAATGAACGCGCCGTAAGCTCCTTCGTAGCACGTGAAGCGGCCCAATTGGGCCGTGAGGAAGAATTCTGCAACGTGCTGTCGGATGTGTACGCATCGGCGGGCATTGTCTTCAAGAAGTGCAGCGGTGAAGCTGACGACCATATTGCCATTGAGCTGGAATTCATGGCGGTGATGCACGAGCGGATGCTGTACAACAGCTTCTCCATCCGCAGTGCCATGGAGCTTCTGGAGATTCAGGAGAAGTTCCTCGAAGAGCATCTGCTGAAGTGGACTCCACAATTCTGTGAAAGAATGAACGCTGCCACCGACAGCCCGCTCTATCTGGGGCTCAGCCATATGCTGGAGGAATTCCTGCCGCAGGATCTGCACATGCTGCGTGCCTGGAAGGCTTCGCTGGAGAGCAGCACAGCAGCCATGGCGTAATAAGTACACATACTCAAGGCGCCCTTCCATCAATCGGAAGGGCGCCTTTTTCTGCTCGCGGGGTCTTGAATTTAAGCTTTCACTTTATAGGTTTTGATTGAAAGAAAATACAAAAAGCGTGTAGGATCGGAGGGGGATTTTGGAACTGTAGGAGCGGTAGCGTCCGCCTTTGTCTCCGGATTTCTACCGCAACAAGCGGTACCATCAAGAAATCTGGAGACAACAGCGGCCGGAAGTCCAAATATCCACCGTAGTGACGTCTGAGCTTTACGCTATGTTCTTACGATCACTCCAAATAACTGAAACTGAAGTTCATCCCCTATTTATTCGTAAGTTTTCTTACTCCGGAACTTCATCAGGAACTCATACACCACCGGTACAACGACCAGGGTCAGCAGCGTGGAGCTGACCAGACCGCCGATGACGGTTACGCCAAGCCCCTTGGAGATAATTCCGGCGCTGTTCTCAAGGCCAGTAACCAGTGGCAGCAGAGCGCCGATGGTCGCGAGCGCAGTCATGAGAATCGGGCGAAGACGCGTAGCGCCGGCTTCAAGCAGCGCCTTGCGGGTAGACATCCCCTCATGCTCCTTATGGATGACGCGGTCAATTAAGACAATGGCATTGGTGACCACGATCCCGATCAGCATCAGTGCGCCCATCAGTGCCGAGACGTTCAAGGTCTCGCCAGCCAGGAGCAGGGCGACCAGAGCGCCGATGACTGTGAACGGCAGGGAGAACAGGATGGCGAACGGTGCCAGACCGCCGCCGAAGGTGACTACGAGCACGAAGTATACAATCGCTATAGCCGCCAGCATGGCGATGCCAAGCTGCCCGAAGGTCTCATTAATCTGCTCGGTGACTCCGCCGAAGGTGATGGTTACGCCTTCCGGGAGATCAAGAGCGTCTATTTTGTCCTGCACAGTATTGGAGGCACTATTAATGTCACTGGAGATAATGTCGGCGGTTACCTCGACTTTCATTTTGCCGTCTTCGCGGGTAATGGAGTCCGGTGACTGGCCTTGCTTAATGCTTGCTACCTCGCCAATCGGGACGGTAATGCCCAGCGGCGAAGTGAGCGTGGCGGCCTTCATTTCTTCTATGCTGCTGTAGGAATCCTTGTCCGTCTCAATGTAGACCTTGTAATTCTTGCCGTCCAGCTCTACCTCAGTCAGTACAGGCCGGGTTCCGGCAGGACTCAGTTTCATCGCAAGCTGTCCGGCGGTTAAGCCGAGTGAGCTAAGTCTGGCCTGATCCGCCACGATGGTATATTGATCATAGGCTTCAGAGAGACTGGTCTTCCCGTCTTTGAAGTTCTTGGTGTCTGCTTGAACGATTCCGGCAATTTCATCTGCCACCGGTTTGAGCTGCTCCAGCGTATCGCCGTAGATATTGACAGTGAGAGTGCTGCCGCCGAGCCCGCCTCCGGCCATGCCGGACAGATCGCCCCACACGCCATCCGGCACCTCTTTGGTCAAGCCTTCAATTAACTTCTCCTTCACGGTATCAAAATCAGGCGTATTGCTGTCATACGTGACATAGAACAAGCCTGAATTGCCTGAGCCCATTCCGAACGGGCCGCTGCCGCCGATGGAATACTGCATTTTGTCCAGATGCTTCTGGGCCAGAATGAACTTCTCAGCCTTCAGGCCCAGCGCTTTCACATCCTCCAGCGTCTGCCCGGCCTTCGGGGAGAAGGTAAGCGTAACATTCTTCTCTTCCTGGGAAGGCAGGAAGCTGACGCCGATCGGCTTGATCAGGAACAGGCTGCCAGCCAGCAGCAGGACAGCAACACCCAAGGTAATCAGCTTATGCGAGAGACACCAGTCCAGGATGCGGACATACCCGCCCGCCAATGCGCCGGGCTTGTCTTCGTGGCCCTTTTTCCCCTTCTTCAGTCCATTACGGAACAGGGTATGTGCAAGCGCAGGCACCAGGGTAATGGCGACTACCAGTGAAGCCAGCAGCGCGAATACCATAGTGAGGGCAAACGGCAGGAACAGCTCACCGACCATCCCGCTGACAAAAGCGAGCGGCAGGAAGACGGCAATCGTCACAATGGTTGAGGACATGATCGGTACAAACATCTCACGGGTAGCCGCGCTGATCAGCTCTCTGCCGCGCAGCTTCTCGCCGGACAGCGTTAGCCGCCGGAAAATGTTCTCAATGACGACGATGGAGTCATCGACTACCCGCCCGATGGCCACGGTCATGGCGCCGAGCGTCATCATATTCAATGTAATATCCATTTGCCGCAGGCATAATATCGCAATCAGCAGTGATAATGGAATCGAGATAATGGAAATAATGGTAGAGCGTATATTGCGCAGGAACAGCAGGATGATAAGCACGGCGAATAGGGCACCGAAGGCGGCCTTGGACAGCATCGTGTTCACCGAATCCTCAATCGGCTTGCCTTGATCCAGCAGCACGGTGAGGTCCATCGACTTATATTGTTTCTTCAGTTCCTCGGTCTTGTCCTTGACCCCGTTCACGACATCAACGGTGTTGGCGTCATTGGCCTTCACAATCTGAATCCCGATGGACTCCTTGCCGTTGGTGCGGGAGATCGATTCCGATTTGCCGACCACTTCAATAGCGGCAAGCTCGCTCAGCTTCACGGTCGGAAGTCCGGTCATGGCAGCCGCGCCAGCGCCGTTACTGCCAGCCGCAGCCCCGGTACCGCCAGTGCCGCCAGCCGCAGCACCGCTTGAAGCTGCGCCGCCAGCGGCCCCGGCACCCGCGCCGGCAGCGCCAGGGGCAGAGGGAACCAGCGGAATGCTGACATTCTTGAGGTCCTCCACAGTAGTAATGTTGCCGTCCACGACAACAGCCTTCTGTGCTTTGTCCATCTCGAACAATCCGAGCGGCACCCGCAGGGAGGAAGCCTGGATGATGCCTTTGATCGTATCCTCGGTCAGTCCGTACTGCTTCAGCTTCTCCTGATTGAATTTCAGGGAGACTTCTTTGACATATTGTCCGGCAATCTGCACAGAGGCGACACCTTCAATATCCTCCAGCGCCGGGCGGATATCATTCTCGGCAACCCGGGTCAGCTCCTCCAGATCGCCGGAGCTCTCATCCGAGATACTGAGGGAGATGACCGGCAGCGAGCTGAGGCTGAAGCGGGAGATTTGCGGCTTTTGCACCCCATCCGGCAGCTTCACCTCGTTCAGCGCTTCGCGGACTGCTGCTGTCGCGTTGTCCAGGTTGGTGCCGTAGTTGAATTCAATAGTGACACTGGAGGCATTCTCAAGAGAGGTGGAGGTCAGCATTTTGACCCCGTCCACATTGCGGAGCTTCTGCTCCAGCGGCTTGCTGACATCATTCACGACGCCTTCGGGTGCGGCTCCGGGATAAATAGTAGTAATGCTGAGATAAGGGATACTAATGTTAGGCAGGGTCTCCTGCTTCATAGTCATTCCGCTGAACAGACCGGCGAAGACAATAATGATCGTCAGCAGCCAGACGGCGAATTTGTTGCGGAGTGAGAAATTAATTAAGCTTTTCATCAGTAAAGGGAACCTCCAGTACAATTATTCTTGATTTTACGGGCGTGCCGTATCTGTCCTTAATGAAGTCCGCAGGAAGTGTGCATATAAGGTGTGAATTCTTTCTTCAATTGGCTAAGCTCAACGGATAGCCCGGGGTACCCCTCAAGATTGGCAATCATCCCTTGAATAATCGCTTTCCGTGGCCGGGTGGTGAGGATTTCGCTCTCCAGAATGCCCAGAGACTCCAGACCGTCTTCGGCATGCTCCGGGCTGATTCCGTCCGCTTCACTAAGCCGGAGCTTCATTGCTTTGATCAGCTGAAGCGGGCTCTGGCGCGGACCTTCTCCTTGGCCCTCGGCCCAGCCGGCCAGGACTGCGGAAGAGATCAGAGGGGCGGGCTGCCCGGCAAGCAGGCCGGCGGCCATAATGTCCAGCCAGTCCACCAGCCGGTCAGCCAGCTCAGGGATGGAGAGGGCGGTCTCGCGGCCGAACAGCAGCTTGATGCTGGAGCTGATCATGCCGTGGCTGAGCACGCATAGCTCGCCTGCATAGGGCATAATCTCTGGCCCGTACATGAGCTCCAGCTTCTGCTGGAACCAGCGCAGCAGGGCGGCGTTGTTCTGCTTCACCCAATCGGGAATCTCGGCCACACCTCTGCCAGCCACCTCCTGGAATTGGCGCTGCAGGAATTCGCGCAGCTCGTATACATGACTGAGCAGAATTTCGAGCTGGTTGCGCAGCTTCTCCCGGGGCTCTCTGTCTGCGGCCTGCTCCTCCTGCTGCAGAGGAGCATGAATCATCCGGAAGCAGTAGATGTATATGCTGAGCTCCAGCTCTTCTTTAGATTTGAAGATCAGATATAGACTTCCTTTGGAGATCCCGCATAATTCGGCAATTTCCTGCATGGAGGTGGAGGAGGAGCCTTTTACAGCGAACAGCTGCATGGCGGTCTTGATGATTTGTTCTTTTTTGTTGATGCTTTTAGCGGTCAAGGCGATATAAGCCCCCGTTCTGACTAGACAGTTCTGTATTTGACTGATTGGTCAGGGAGATTATATTATATATCCTGCAGCAATACAAATTTGCAGGTTTCAGTAGGAAGAAACGGATTCTTCATGTAAGATATACATGTGTCATTTTGGTGATAATCGGCGGAATGAGAAGGTAGGGTATCTATGAGAAGAGGTCTGCAGGCCATAGTCATTATAGCGGCTTTTGTGGCTTTCTATTATTTTGGATTTGGGATTTTCGGCAGCACCGCCGGAACCATTATCAGTATTTTTTCCACATTGACGGTCATCTCCATCGGACTCGGTATCTTCATGGAGAACCGCAATCCCTCTACCACCGTATCCTGGATTCTGCTGCTTGCGCTGATTCCGGTGCTGGGGCTGGTGTTCTACTTCCTGTTCGGACAGAATGTGTTCAAACGGCGCAAGTATGACAAAAAAGCCCAGCGCGATCTCATGGCCTATGAACGGATTGAGAATGACGCGCTGCGGATGCACCAGGATTGGTCAGTGTTCAGCCCTGCGCGGCAGAAGCTGCTGGGTCTGTCGCAGAGACTGGGCCGGACGCCGATTTCGTTCAGCTCGGAGACGCGCATTTTAACCAACGGTGAAGAGACCTTCGGTACGCTGCTGCTGGAGCTGCGGCAGGCGCAGCATCATATCCATATGGAATATTATATTTTCCGGGCAGATCATATCGGCACGCGCATTCAGCAGATTCTGATTGAGAAAGCCCGTGCGGGCGTGGCGGTCCGGTTCATGTATGATGCGGTCGGGAGCATTCAGCTCTCCAGAGCCTTCCTTAAGGAGCTTAGCGATGCGGGGGTGCAGGTGGCTGCTTACGGCAATTCCACCTCCTTTTTCTCCAGCCGGGTGAATTACCGCAATCACCGCAAAATCGTGGTCATCGACGGCGATGTCGGCTTCATGGGCGGGCTGAATGTCGGGGACGAGTACTTGAGCCGCAGCAAGACCTACGGGTTCTGGCGGGATACACATATGCTGCTGAGAGGCGAAGCGGTACGGACGATGCAGATTATTTTCCTGCAGGACTGGATGCACACGACCGGTGAGAAAATCCTGGAGCAGGATTACCTCTCCCCCCAGCTTCGCTTCACGACCGGGGACGGGGCGGTGCAGATTATTGCCAGCGGCCCGGATAATGAGCGGCGTGCGCTCAAGAATATTTTCTTCTCCATGATAACTACAGCGGAAAAATCCGTCTGGATCGCCAGTCCCTACTTCATCCCCGATGAGGATATACTGACTGCGCTGCGTGTGGCGGCGATGTCGGGGCTGGATGTCCGCCTGCTGTTCCCGGCCAAGCCGGATAAATGGATTCCGTTCCTGGCCTCCCATTCCTACTTCCCGGCGCTGCTGGAGTCCGGCGTGAAGATCTATGAATATGAGAAGGGCTTCATCCACTCCAAGCTGCTGATTGCCGACGGGGAGATTGCTACAATCGGAACGGCCAACATGGATATGCGCAGCTTCCATCTTAATTTCGAGGTGAACGCGCTGCTGCTGCAGACCGAGAGTGTCTCGCGCATTGTCGCAGACTTCGAGCGTGACCTGCAGTCCACGCGGCAGATTGTCCATGAGACCTTCATGGAGAAAAGACTGCTGGAGCGGCTGCTGGAATCCGCTGCCCGGCTGATGTCTCCGCTGCTGTAAGCGGACGAGCAGATCGAAAAACGGTACCGGCCTTTTGGGGCACGGTACCGTTTTTTCTTTTTCCATTCAGAAGGTGGTGAATCCAAGCCGGGTCTGTATCCGGTAGAGGATATATTTCAACCAGGTGGCGTCACTCTGATATTCCTTCAGCGGCAGGCTATATTCAGCGCCCTCGTTGTTCCATAGCCGCTTGAAGTAACCCTCCACCTCCGCATGCAATGGCTGCTCCCGTGGAACAGACACCCAAAGGTCATTCTCCAGATTATAATCGTCCAGATTCCGGGCTGTGAAGTTCGTCGATCCGCCGAGCAGGATGGAGTCGCCTGATGCCTTGGCAATAAACAGCAGCTTGCTGTGATACTGCTCCTCGCCCGTGTTGTACCAGTGGATCAGGATATTTCCTTCCGAGCGGCGGTCCAGGTCCATCGCAACCGGGCGGTTCGGGATGCCGATTTTGTCACGTCCGAAGGCATTCTGGTTAGGATCAAGCAGCAGTCTGACCTGGGCACCGCGGGCATCTGCAGCAAGCAGGGCATCAATAATTTTGTCGTCCGCCAGATAGAACATCCCCATCCAGATGACATCCCCGGGTCCTGCAGCAGCGATTCCTTCCAGCGCATATTTGTACACCTTGCCTTCGGTCAGATAGCGGACCTCAAGCGGGGCTTCTCCGGATACGACGGCAGGCTGCTTGAACTTGGGAGGCTTGCTTAGCAGGGGGCCGGCTCCCGACAGATTAGCCGCTGCCTGCTCACTCCGCAGAATATCCTCCTGAATAGGGCCCTGCACCTCCAGAGCGATGTTGGAGTGATAAGCGCTGGCGTCATGTACATTGCCGGAGGAGATCAGAGCGGTGTTCTCGCTCAGCACGACCTTGCGGTGATTGGCTTTGACATTCAGCAGCTTCAGATAAGAACGGGCGGTAATGTCCGGTCCTCCGCTGGCCATCAGATTCGGAATCCAGCCGTTGCCGGATTGCCCGAACCACTGGATGAAGGTACGCCAGACCGCCGAATAAGCGGGAGTCGAATCACGCAGATAATCCACATCCGTAATAATGACCTTGATCCCGGCCGCGCTCATCTCATCCAGAAGGGCGTTAGGTGCAGAGCCGTAATTCGTATTCACCTCATCGGTGATGAAGACGATCTCCATGGCGGGATGAGCGGCTTTCTGGGCAAGCAGCTTATCGGTAAGCTGTCGGCTGACAGCGGGGAACTGCTGGTCTGTATGGGTATAGTTATTGAACAGGAACAGATCAATCACAAGGAATTGCCGGGATTCTTCAATAATCTGCAGGATTCTGGGCAGAATCTGTTCTTCCCTCGCCTGCTTGCCGCTGTTGTCCTGATAAGTCAGGTCATGCCAGAAGGCAACCGTATTGACCTTGTAAGCAGGGCTTTCCGCAGAAAGTCCGGGCGGCAGCGGCTTATGGGTCTGATAGAGCATCACCCCGGCCAGCCAGAGGAGAAGAAGGATCAGGGCAATCAGGAGCTTGGAACGGCGGCGCAGGAAGAGCTGCGTCTGGCGCTTGTGGCGGGATGCCGTAATGGCACCTGAAGCCAGCGTAATCTGTAATTGTTCGGGTGTGACGGGATGGCGGCCTTGATTCATATTCATCCTCCTGGGTCTGCTGCCGGGCCAGAGTGGCTATAGGGTGGCCCGGCATTGTAAGTACCTATAACGCCCGTTAAGGAGAAGTGAAGCAGCTGAGTGTAAAATCCCTGAAAAATCTAGTGTTACAAAAAGCCCTCCATTTCATCCGCACTGTACCGGCAAGCTGCATCATACAAGTTCTGGTGACATAACACGGAAGCGATTGTATAATGAGTGTAAATAATTTGTATAAGGTTTGAATCTTCAAAGTATTCAGTGTAAACAGGAAGCGAGTGAGAACCATCGTGTATTCCATCAAACAGGTCGTCGAAATGCTCGATATTCCCTCTGTCACTCTGCGGGCGTGGGAGAACCGGTATCAGGCTGTCGTCCCGGAACGTACCGAGTCCGGCTATAGACTGTACAACCAAGAGAATATTGAGGACCTCCGCTGGTTGAAGGAACAGACCGATAAACCGGGCATCAGTATCTCACATGCTGTGCGGATGCTGAAGCAGCATAAGCAGAAGGACCTGGATGAACGGCTGGCCGTTGCGGGCGGTGACCCCAAGGATGCCTTGGACAAAATGAGGCAGCAGATCTATGCAGCCCTGCTCGACATCCAGGGTGAGCGGGCCGACGCCCTGATCGATTTCGGGTTCTCCCTGTATGGCTATGAGGCGATGGTCCATCAGGTGCTGGTGCCCGTTCTGGTGAAGGTTGGTGATGCCTGGGAGCAAGGGACGGCAACCGTTGCCCAGGAGCATTATATGACACATATGATCTCGAACCGGCTATCCCAATTCTTTCATGTGTTCCCGGTGTATGCCCATTTGCACAAGGTGCTTGCCTTCTGCCCGGCGGGAGAGCATCACCAGGTCGGCCTGCTGCTGTTCTCGCTGTTCCTGCGCAGGAACGGGGTTGAAGTCATCTATTTGGGGTCCAATACCCCCGAGGACGGTGTGATGGAGCTGCTGGCGAAGCAAGAGCGGATCGGAGCTGTCTGCCTGTCCGTTACGAATGGCACGCTGGTCTCTTATACGGAGGAGCTGCTTGAGCGGTTGGGTGGACTATACCCCGAGATGCAGCTCATTGCGGGCGGCAAAGCCTATGAGGGAATCAGCCTCCAGGATACCAACGCCACCTATGTGATGGCGGAGCCGCCGGAGCAGTGGCAGGCCTGGTTCGATCAGGAATATGCCGGAAGCCGGCATAGGGCGTAGCTTTTGCAGCAATTATAGTGAATTTTAATAGAGCATGCGATTCCATAGGAACCGGTCAGAACCCTTGTACAGGGCTGGCCGGTTCTTTTGCTATGGATAAGTCTAGCAACCAAATTGCTGGAAGTGCGGCGGATGATATTTACATGGCCCGGCAAAGTATGTATGATACTTGTATCACTATTGTATAGTTTTTGTATAATGTTTGAACGAAGGAGGATATCGCTTGATCCGAACCACAGATACCGCAAAAGTCGCAGTAATCGGCGCAGGGCCGGGCGGGCTGGCCGCCGCCATGCTGCTTGCCGCCGAAGGATATGAAGTAGATCTCTATGAACAGCAGGCGGCTGTTGGCGGAAGATCAGGAGAATTGAAGCTGGGAGACTACCGTTTTGACCGGGGAGCCACCTTCTTGATGATGCCTCATTTGCTGGAGGAGCTGTTCGCTCTGGCCGGGCGTTCTGTGCATGATTATGTTGCACTTACGCCGCTTGATCCGCTGTACTCTCTGCATTTTGGAGATACCGTATTTACGCCTTCTACGAACCAGGATCAGACGGCCGAGCAGATTGAGCGGCTGTTCCCCGGCAATGGCAGCGGCTACCGCAGATTCATGGCTGAGGAAGCCGGCAAGCTGGAGCGGGTGATTCCGCTGCTGCAGCGTCCATTTCAATCATTAGGAGATTATGTCAAAAGAGATGTGTTCCACGCACTGCCCAAGCTGAATGCTACAGACACTGTGTACAACCGGCTGTCCCGTTATTTCGATGATGAGCGGCTGCGGTTCTCGTTCACGTTCCAGGCCAAGTATCTGGGGATGTCGCCCTGGGAATGTCCGGGCACCTTCACGATTCTGTCGTACATGGAGCACCGTTACGGCCTGTACCATCCGGCGGGCGGAATTAACCGCGTGCTTCAGGCTATGGCTGAGGTCATCCAGGAGCATGGTGGGCGGGTCCATACCGCAAGCGGAGTGAAGCGCATTATCGTCAAGGACGGGCAGGCCGCAGGCTTGCTGCTGGAGAATGGGGAGAAGGTGGATGCGGATTATATTGTGATTGGAGCAGATTTTGGTTCTGCAATGACACAGTTGTTCGAGCCCGGACTTTTGAAGAAATATACGCCTGCCAAGATTGCCCGCAAAAGATATTCCTGCTCCACAGCTATGCTCTATCTCGGTGTGGATGGAGAGGTGGACCTGGGTCATCATTCGGTTCATTTCGCGGACGATTACCGGCGTAATGTCAGAGAGATCACCGAGCTGGGCGTGCTGTCGGAGGATGCTTCTATTTATATTCATAATCCGTCAGTTATCGATAAGACACTGGCGCCTCCCGGTAAGTCCTCGCTCTACGTGCTGATGCCGGTGCCTAATCTGAGTGCCGGTATCGACTGGGACCAGGAGCGTGCGGAGGTGGAGGACTGGATGATGGAGCGGCTGGAGCAGATTCCGCAGCTGGCCGGAATCGCCGGACGGGTGGAAGAGAGCCTGTTCTTCTCTCCGCTGGACTGGCAGAACCAGCAGAATGTATACAATGGAGCCACCTTCAATCTGGCCCATAATCTCGGGCAGATGATGCATCTGCGGCCGCATAATACCTTCGAGGAGGTACGCGGCATCTGGCTGGTCGGCGGGGGAACCCATCCGGGCAGCGGCCTGCCCACGATCTTTGAGTCGGCCAAGATCAGCACACGGCTGCTGCGGGAGCATGACCAGGCTGTACGGGGGCGGTTCACCGTACAGGCAGGCGCAGGCGCGGGGGTTCCGCTATGAGCCGCGTTGCCATTGTAGGCAGCGGAATCGGCGGGCTGACGGCAGCGCTGCTGCTTACCCGTCAGGGGCATGAGGTGATTATTTATGAACGGGCAGCCCAAGCAGGCGGCCGGGTGGCTTTTGAAGAGCAGGACGGCTACCGGATTGACCGCGGTCCTACCATTGTGCTGCTGCCGGAGATGCTTCTGGGTATTCTGGAGGAAGGCGGCCTTCCGCGATCCAGCCTGGAGCTGCTGCACTGTGATCCGCTCTACCGGGTTCACTTCAGAAGCGGGCGGGTGCTGACCAAATTCGCGGATGCTACGGCGCAGGCGGAGGAGATTGACCGGCTCTATCCCGGAGAGGGCAAGGGCTTCACCCGGTTCATGAAGGACATGTCGGTGCTGTATCCGCAGGGGCGGACCTCGTTCCTGGAGCGGGGATATGCAAGCGGGCGGGAATTCTTCAGTCCGGCTAACCTGTCGCTGATGGTCCGCCTGCGTGCTTACCGGAATCTGCGCTCTGCTATCGGCCAGTATTTCCGCAGTGAGGAGCTTAAGGATGCGTTCTCCCTTCAGAGCTTGTATATTGGAGGAGCACCCTTCCGTACACCTGGCATTTACACCATGCTTCCTTACGCCGAGCATGCCTTCGGCATCTGGATGCTGAAGGGCGGATATGGGACGCTGCCACAGATCATGGCCCGGGAGCTGGAAAACCGCGGGGTAGAGATTCATACGGGCACAGAGGTGGAATCCCTGATTGTTGAAGAGAGCCGCTGCTGCGGAGTTGTTGTTCAGGGGCAGTCAATTTCCTATGATGCCGTTCTGTACAATGGGGATTTCCCGAATGTCGAGCAATTGCTGCCTCCTGGTGTGTTCAAGCAGGAACAGGCACCGGTTGTGACGGCGAATATGGGCAGAGCCGTAACAGCTAAGGCCATAAAACGCGGCACCTGGAAGCCCTCCTCGGGCTGTCTGCTGATCTATGCAGCCACGGATAAGCGCTGGCCGGATTCGCTGGTGCACCAGTTCTTCCTGCCGGACAGTCTGAACAGCAGCCTTCACGAGCTGTTTGACCGGGGACAAATTCCCCAGGATTCATCTTATTATGTATTTAATCCGGCAGCACTGGACGATAGTGCAGCCCCTCCCGGACAGAGCGTGCTCTATTTCCTTGTTCCAGTCCCGGCGGCGCCGGACAAGAACTGGGAGGAAATAGCCGGAGCACTAGCCGATACAGTCATGTCGGATGCCGAGAAGCGGGGCTTCCCCGGGCTTACCGCGAGTGTGATCTGGCGCAGACTGAGAACGCCTGCCGATGCGGAGCAGGAAGGAATGTACGGCGGGGGCAGCTTCGGTATTGCACCGCTGCTGAGCCAGTCGGGAGTATTCCGGCCCCAGCCGAAGCCGTATCCGCTTAAGGGGTTCTATGCCGCTGGTGCTTCCGTCCATCCGGGCGGCGGTGTGCCGATTGTGATGCAGGGAGCGAAGCTTGCCGTTCAGGAAATGATAAAGGAGATGAGCGTACATGGATGAAAGGATACTGCAGCAATGTGAGGAACTGATGAAGAAAGGGTCCACTTCGTTCCATAAGGCGTTTGATGTTCTGCCAAGTCCCAGGCGAGAAGCGGTGCATGTTATTTATGCCTTCTGCCGGATTATAGACGATAGTGTGGATGAGCCGGAAGGCGCGCCGTACAGCATCCATGAGCTTCGGGAGCATTTCATGAATTTGGAGCAGGCGGACGGGCATTTCATCTGGCCGGCGCTGCGCTGGCTGTTCAGCAGCTTCCCGCAGCTTCAGCGTGAGCCGTTTCTATTGCAAATGGAGGGACAGCTTAGAGATCTTACCTTCACAGCCTATGACACGATGGAGCAGCTTAAGGATTATTGTTATCTTGTAGCGGGAACGGTAGGGGAGATGCTGCTGCCTGTTCTGCGGGAGGATCAGAGTGAAGCGGCACGGACCTCGGGAATTGCGCTGGGGATAGGAATGCAGCTGGTGAATATCATCCGCGATGTAGGTGAGGATCTCAGAAGAGGACGCAGATATGTGCCGCTTGAGGTGATGGACAGACATGGCTACAGCCAGCAGGAGCTGGAGGACGGAGAGGTCAATCACCGGTTCACCGCTGTTATTCAGGAGCTGCGGACAGAAGCGCTGGACTGGTTCCGGCAAGGACTTGCGCATGTGGATAGTTATCCTTTGGAGAGCGGTCTTGCCATTGAGCTTGCCGCATCCTTCTATGCTGCTATTCTGGATGCTGTGGAGGCAGACGGGTATGATGTTTTCCGCAAAAGATCCTATGTCAGCGATGAAGCCAAGCTTCAGCTGTTCCAGCGTACGGTCGTGCGTTATGCCGGTGTAAGAACTGCGGTGGTCTGACCATGGTCCGAACCCTTTTTTGGATCTGGTATGCCATCGGTGCGCTGCTCTTAATCGTGTTCGGAATTCCGGATAGTCTGAAGTTCTCTAACGGATTATTTCTCGTATTCTACGGTGCCTACGGGTTGGACTTAGTAATCAAGGGGCAATTCAAACCCTTCATGTCTGACTGGTCAGTCAATTCTTCAGGAGGCCGGATGACCAAGCGGTTCTGGTATGCGGCGGCTCTTATCTGGTTAGGCGGAATGGCGGTTGAATGGGTAGGCGTGCATTCCGGCCGGTTGTTTGGGGATTATAATTATTCTACTATTCTCGGGCCTTTATTATTTGGTGTGCCGGTTACCCTGGGCTTCGCCTGGATTGCTGTTGTCTGCAATGCCGTGCTGATCAGCCATAATTTCGGACAGCGGGGCCTCCGGCTCCTGCTGCTGCGGGCCGTGCAGGTGGGCTTCTGGACGGTCCTGATGGATCTGGTGCTTGACCCTGTTGCCCATGCCAGGAACTTCTGGCACTGGGAGGGCGGCGGGGGCTTTTATCAGGTGCCCTGGAGCAATTTCGGCGGGTGGCTGATTGCAGGTGCTGCCTTGTCTATGCTGCTCCCGGCCGTGCCGTTCACCCGCCTGGCTGCCCGCCGGGGCACCCGCCTGTATCAGGCGATCCTGATCCTGTTCGGCCTGATCAGCCTGACAGAGGGGCTGCCTGCCTGCGCGGTGATCGCTGTGGCAGGCGCTTTCTTAGCCGAAGGGAGTCTGCGCTATGCTGGAAGCCGTTCCATCGGGAAGATTTGACTGGTTATTCTACCGCTATAATTCCATGTATCTGCTCCGCAGACATTTCCACTTCATCGGAATCAGCGGAGAGCTTCAGCCCGCTGCCGCTGCGGGGCGGGGAATTCTCTACCTCATGAATCACAGCTCGTGGTGGGACGGCCTGCTGGCCTATCATGCCGTGGGGAAGCTGCCGGGGAAGCGTCATTATTTCATGATGGAAGAGGAGCAGCTGCGTAAGTATACCTTCTTCAGAAAGCTTGGCGCATATTCGATTGACCCCGGAAGTCCAGGAGATGCGCGGGCTTCCCTGCGCTATACAGCCGGGCTGCTGGAGGCGGGGGAGAGTGTCTGGATGTATCCTGAAGGGGAAATCCGGCCGCTGGAGCAACGGCCGCTGAGTCTGAAGGAAGGGGCTTCCTTGGCGCTGCGGCTCAGTCCGAGGGCGGCGGTAGTCCCAGTGACGCTATACCACGGCCTGTTCCGGCATACCAAGCCGGAAGCTACGCTGCTGGCCGGTGCGCCGCTGCTGCTCCCTTGGGCGGAGATGGACCGCTCGGCGATAGCCCGGCTGCTGGAGACTGTTCTTGGCGGACAACTGGAGTCCCACCGCTGCAAAGTGCTTAACCATCAAGGCTATATGCCGGATGAATTCCGGCCGCTCCTCCGCCGGGGGAGATCAACCAATGAATGGCTTGATCTGCTGCGGCCGGGCGGAGGGAGAGGATGAATGTGTTCTTTCAGGCTGTAACTGGTATGCTGCTGCTCCAGCTTTTGTTCGCAAGGTGGAATGCAGCGCAGCTCCCTAAGCTGGGGGCAGCGCCAGGAGCTAGAGCGGCACAGGTGCTGCCAGCACCGGCTTCCTCCCGGTCCTTGCGCTTGTCGGTGCTGATCCCCGCCCGGAATGAAGCGGATAATATTGGGGATTGTCTCACCTCCGTAATGGCCTCTTGCACCGGTAGTATCGGGGCAGAGATTATTGTGCTGGATGATTCATCGGCTGACGGAACGGGGGCTATTGCCGAAGAGACGGGCGGCGGCAGGGTACGCGTTCTGAAGGGAAGGCCGTTGCCAGAGGGCTGGCTGGGCAAGTCCCATGCCTGTGCGCAGCTTGCAGAAGCGGCAAGCGGGGACTGGCTGCTGTTCCTGGATGCAGATGTCCGTCTTCAGCAGGGGGCGCTTCAGGCGGCGCTCTCTGCTGCTGAAGCAGCGGGCGGCGGCATGATTACCGGCTTCCCCCGGCAGATGACCGGAACCTGGCTGGAGCGGCTGGTGGTTCCCCTGATGGTCTTCACCATCATCTGCCACCTGCCCATTCCGCTGGTCCGCGGCTCCAGAGATTCGCGCTTTGTTGCGGCGCATGGAGGCTTCATCCTGATTCACCGGGACAGTTATGACAGCTGCGGCGGGCATGAGGCCATCCGCAGTGAGCTGGTGGATGACATGGCGCTGGCCAGAGCTGTGAAACGTTCAGGGGGGACGGTGACGCTCATGGATGTTACAGAGCAGGTGTTCATGCGGATGTACCACAACGCCCGGCAAGTATGGAACGGCTACCGGAAGAATATCTATGCCGGTATCGGCCGCAACCCGTTGCTGCTGCTGGGTGTGCTTATTGTATATTTGTCGCTGTATGTGGTGCCAGCCGCCGCAGTTCTATACTATGGCTTAAGCGGAGAGCCAGGCGCGGCGCTGTGGCCTGCTGCTGCGCTGCTTGCCGGTCTGGCCGTGAAACGGACCAGTGATGCTGCCGGACGGCAGCCGTTCTGGTTCTGTCTCTTACTGCCGGCGAGTATACTCTGCCTGTCGCTGATTGCTGTGGCATCCTGGCGCGGAAGCCGCACGCGCGCAGGCTATGAATGGAAAGGAAGGCGTTATGGATGAAACCGAAGGCAGTCATCATAGGCGCCGGATTCGGGGGGCTGTCCTGTGCGGTCACCCTTGCCGCGCAGGGCTGGGAAGTCACTGTGCTGGAACGCCAGCAGCAGCCCGGCGGCAAGCTGCAGCGTGTGCAGGCAGGGGGTTATACCTTCGACCGCGGCCCAAGTACGATTACGATGCCCCATGTCTTCCGCTCGCTCTATGAGCTTGCGGGAGCCCGCATGGAGGATTATGTCCAGCTCTATGAGCTGGAGCCGCGCACCCGCAATGTTTTCGCAGACGGCAGGGTGGTTGATTTCTCACGGGATACCGGGCGAATGCTGGAGCAGATGGCCTCATATAGCCCGGCAGATGCTGCGAAGTTCCCGGAGTTTCTGGAGGAAGCCTCGCGGCTGTATCAGCTTAGCGAGAAGCAGTTCCTGAACAGGCTGCTGCTATCCTGGAGGGATAAGCTTTCCCCTTCACTTGTAAGGGATCTGGTGCGGGTCCGGCCTTTTCTCAGCCTGCATGACCTGCTGCTCCGCTACTTCAGCCATCCGAATACGCTGGCTATGCTAGGCCGCTATGCCACTTATGTCGGATCATCGCCGTATCGTTCCCCCTCCATCTTCGCCATGCTGGGTCATCTGGAGATTCAGGAAGGCGTATACGGGGTGAAGGGCGGCACCTATGAATTAATCAGCGGCCTCTCTTCACTCGCCCGGAATCTGGGCGTGCAGGTGATTACAGGCATAGAGGTAACAGGGATTTCCGTAGTCTCCGGTGCGGTAGAAGGTGTGGACACGGCGCAGGGCTTCTACCCGGCCAAGACTGTGATTGCCGGTGGCGATGTCCTGAGCATCAACCGGATGCTGTTGCCTGAAGCGGTTCGTCCGGGAATGACGGACCGCAGGATTGAAGCGTACGAGCCCTCTCTGTCCGGGCTGGTAACGCTGGCGGGCGTGCCGCGTACATATGATGCGCTGCTGCATCATACGGTGTTTTTCCCGGAGAACTATGAGCAGGAATTCAAGGACATCTTCGAACATAAGCGTCCTCCGCAGCAGCCTACAGTGTATGTATGCCACTCCGGTTATTCCGAGCCTGAGATGGCGCCTGCGGGCGGCAGTAACCTGTTCATTCTGGCTAATGCGCCTTATCTGAGCCCGGCGTGCGATTGGAGTGAGGAGCGGGATGCGTGCGGGGAGCGGGTATTGTCTGTGCTGGAGAGCCACGGTGTGAGCGGTCTGTCGTCCGCAGATGTGCTGGAGCGGTATACCCCGCAGGATATCGCCCGCGATACGCTGGCGCATCAGGGAGCCATTTACGGGATATCCTCCAATACGGTGAAGCAGACCTTTTCCCGTCCAGGCAACCGTTCCAGCGATGTTAAGGGACTGTGGTATGTGGGCGGAACCACGCATCCAGGCGGGGGAACCCCTGTGGTGTCCTTGTCCGGCAGGCTGGTGGGCGAATACATTTCAAGCCATATATGAAAAGTGAGCACCCCGCCAGCGTTCAACGGCCGAGCGGGGTTGAGCTATAGTTGTGCTATAATGGAAGGTAATTGTGGAGCGGGATATATAGCAAGTGGAGACGGTTTCGCCGCCTTCTAGGGGCATCGGTCTTTGAGTAACTCGTAGAGTGACTTTGTTGCTATTTGTTGCTAAATGTATGCTAAAAACCGAATACAATCGGCTGGTATAACGGCGTATGGCCGAATGTGTGTGGAAAACAGCATACATTGTGCTCGGAGGCAGGCACAAGGTCTGAATGTATGTGGAAAACAGCATACATTGTACTCGCACGCAGGCGTATGGCCGAATGTATGTGGAAAACAGCATACATAGTGCTTGCAGGCAGGCACAAGGTCTGAATGTGTGTGGAAAACAGCATACATTGTACTCGCACGCAGGCGTATGGCCGAATGTATGTGGAAAACAGCATACATTCTCCGCACGGTGATGTTGGTTTGAAAATAGTGCAGCAGAAACGGAGGAAGACAGCATGAATGATATGCCGCGAAACGGTGTGCCGCAGAGCGCTGTGGAGCCGTCAGGCACAGGGCCTCAGCCAGGGCAGGAGGCAGCAGGCTTAGGTCTTGCCGGACATAAATCTCTGCTGCCCGACTCCAGAACCGGAGAACGGAAGATTGAGCATGTACGGCTCTGCCTGAATGAAGATGTGGCCGGCAGTGGAATTACGACCGGGTTCGAGCAGTACCGGTTCCGCCATAACGCGCTGCCGGAGCTGGATTATGATACTATCTCACTGGATACTGAATTCTTAGGCCGTGCGCTGCGTACCCCGCTGTTGATCAGCTCTATGACCGGGGGAAGCGCGGCTACAGGGAAGATCAATGAGCGGCTGGCCGAAGCGGCGGAGCGCCGGGGCTGGGCGCTGGGAGTCGGCTCGGTGCGCGCGGCTGTAGAACGCGCGGAGCTGGCGGCTACCTTCCATGTGCGGGCCAATGCCCCCGCGATTCCGGTTATTGCAAATGTTGGAGCTGTGCAGCTCGCGTACGGCTTCGGGGTAGAAGAATGCCGCCGGGCGGTTGAGATTGCCGGAGCGGACTGGCTGGTTCTCCATTTGAACGGGCTGCAGGAGGTATTCCAGCCCGAGGGTGACACCGGCTTCGGTTCCCTGCTGAAGCGGATAGAGGCATTATGCCGGAGCCTTGAGATTCCAGTGGGGATCAAGGAGGTCGGCTGGGGGATTGACGGCGATACCGCCGCCCGGCTATATCAGGCTGGCGCTGCCTTCATTGATGTCGCCGGAGCAGGCGGCACTTCCTGGAGCCAGGTAGAGAAGTTCCGCAGCATCGATCCGGTGCGGCGTGCGGCAGCGGAGGCCTTCGCCGACTGGGGCATTCCCACGGCGGAGTGCATTGCCGAGGTCCGCGCGGTCTCTCCGCACGGGGCATTGATCGGCAGCGGCGGGTTGAAGAACGGCGTTGATGCCGCCAAGGCGCTGGCTCTTGGCGCGGATCTGGCGGGCTTCGGACGGGGACTGCTGGGTCCGGCCGTCAGCTCCGAGGAGGCGCTGGATCAGGCGCTGGCCCAGGTAGAGCTGGAGCTGCGGACAGTGATGTTCGGCATCGGCGCGCCGGATCTTGCCGCATTGCGCGGAACGCCGCGTCTGGTCCGGCGCTGATGCCAGGCTTGCTTTTATAATCAGAACCGAAGGAAGGTATGTATCCAAATGACGATTACACTAATCCCGATGGACGAAACTGCGTTTCAGTCGTTCTTGAAGCAATCTACCCGCGACTACGCAGAAGAGAAAGTACAAGCCGGTGCCTGGGATGCAGATACAGCGTTAGCGCAGGCCCAGGAATCGATGAATCGCTACCTGCCGCAAGGCCTCAATACGGCGGGAGCTTATTTCTATTCGGTAGTAGAGGAGACTTCGGGGACTGAGGCCGGTTATCTCTGGTTCAACGTGACCGAGAACCGCGGGGTGCGGGAGGCGTTCATTTATGACATTTATATCTTCGAGCCGTTCCAGGGCCGGGGCTATGGCAAGCAGACACTGCTCCTGTTGGATGAAGAAGCCCGGAAGCTGAAGGCGGCCAAGATCGGCCTGCATGTCTTCGGTCACAACGAACGCGCCTTCGGGCTATATAAGAAAATGGGCTTCCAGGTTACAGACATCACGATGTCCAAGACGTTGTAGGCTGCAGGCGGAAAGTAGCACAAGGCAGGCATAAGGTTCTGCATAGCACCAGCCAAAGTAACTGGACTCCTCAAGGAGTCTTTTTGCTTAAAGGGGCAGTGTTCGGGAGTAAGTGCGGCGGTGTGTGAGCCAAGGATTCACGGAAAAACGGATAAAATGGGACTGGTGCAGCGTGTAGTCGAAATGTAATCGAAAAACCGACCACAATTGGAGCGGGCATGCACAGTAGGCTGGATGTAATCGAAAAACCGATTACAATTGGAGCGGACGCGCCGTGTAGGCTGGATATAGTCGAAAAACCGATTACAATTGGAGCGGGCATGCCAAGTAGGCTGGATATAATCAAAAAACCGATTACAATTGGAGCGGACGCGCCGTGTAGGCTGGATGTAATCGAAAAACCGATTACAATTGGAGCGGACGCGCCGTGTAGGCTGGATGTAGTCGAAAAACCGACCACAATGGGCTAGGGTGAGGCGTGTGGGCCAAATGTACGCAATAACCCGAACATAATGGACAGCGCCAAGTAAATATTTTTTACCCGGTAAGATGAGTTTGTTCGCTTGCCCTTGACATCCGCTGTTGCTGGAGAATTTGTTCTAATATATAATGGTTTGAGATCAGTTCGGGATTTCATGCGGTGATCAAACCAACCGAAAATAGGAGTTGTCATATAAATGGCTTTGAAAGCAGGTATCGTTGGACTTCCCAACGTAGGCAAATCGACATTATTCAATGCAATTACACAAGCGGGCGCAGAATCCGCCAACTATCCGTTCTGCACCATCGACCCGAACGTCGGGGTTGTAGAAGTACCGGACGAACGTCTGGATAAGCTGGTAGAGCTGGTACAGCCGAACAAGACGGTTCCGACCGCTTTTGAATTCGTCGATATTGCAGGACTGGTGCGCGGCGCGAGCAAGGGCGAAGGCCTGGGCAACAAGTTCCTGGCCCATATCCGCGAGGTGGATGCCATTGTTCATGTGGTGCGCTGCTTCGTTGATGAGAACGTGACCCATGTAGACGGCAAGGTGAATCCGATCAGCGACATCCAGACGATTAACCTGGAGCTGATTCTGGCTGACCTGGAGAGCGTGGAGAAACGGATTGAGCGTTCCCGCAAAAACATCAAGGGCGGCGACAAGAAATACGCCCAGGAAGTAGAAGTACTCGAGCGCGTGAAGGAAGCCCTGTATCAGGACCAGCCTGCACGCAGTCTGGAGTTGTCTGACGATGAGCGTCTGATCGTGCGTGATCTTCACCTGCTCACCCTGAAGCCGGTGCTGTATGCGGCGAATGTGGGCGAGGATGAAGTGGCGACTGCCGAGGAGAATCCTTATGTGCAGCAGGTCCGTGAATTCGCAGCAGCCGAGAATGCTGAAGTCGTGCCGATCAGTGCGAAGGTGGAAGCGGAGATTGCAGAGCTGGAAGGCGAAGACAAGGCGATGTTCCTTGAGGAGCTGGGGCTGCAGGAATCCGGGCTTAACCGTCTGATCAAAGCGGCTTACAAGCTGCTGGGCCTGTACACTTATTTCACTGCGGGCGTTCAAGAGGTTCGTGCCTGGACCATCCGCAAGGGCACCAAGGCCCCTGGAGCAGCGGGCGTGATTCATACGGACTTCGAGCGCGGGTTTATCCGGGCGGAGGTTGTAGCCTACACCGATCTGGTGGCGGCAGGTTCAATGAACGGTGCCAAGGAACGCGGGCAGCTGCGTCTGGAAGGTAAGGAATATTTGGTGCAGGACGGCGACGTTATGCATTTCCGGTTCAACGTATAGATACTTTTCGCTTATTATAGAGAGGCCATTCAGGGGTAGAGGTTTGCTTGCTGGATGGTTTCTTTGCGTCATCTGAATCATTTTCAAAAGATTTCCCCATCCCCGCCGCCGGCAGTGTAGCCAATTGAAGCTTGTGGTGGTATAATATAAAGTCGTATATCTACTTCAGTTGTAGCAACAATTTAAAGTAATATTGAACGAAGAATTTGAATCAGGAGAGGTGAATTCCCTTGTTGGACCGATTGCAATCCCTGGCGGACCGCTATGAGAAACTCAGTGAACTGCTATGTGACCCGGATGTTGCAAGCGACAGTAAGAAACTGAGGGACTATTCCAAAGAACAATCCGACTTGCAGCCCGCCTTCGAGGCGTATAGCGAATATAAGAACGTAATGGAAGAGCTTGAAGCTGCGAAGATGATGCAGGCCGAGAAGCTTGATGATGAAATGAAAGAAATGGTCAAGATGGAAATCGAGGAGCTGTCGGAGCGTCAGGCTGTTCTTGAGGAGAAGATTCGTCTGCTCCTGCTGCCTAAGGACCCTAACGATGACAAGAACGTAATCGTGGAAATCCGCGGCGCAGCCGGCGGTGACGAAGCGGCCTTGTTCGCCTCTGACCTCTACCGGATGTATACCCGTTATGCCGATACCCAGGGCTGGCGCGTGGAGCTGATGGATGTGAACACAAATGATCTCGGCGGCTTCAAGGAAGTGATCTTCCAAATTACCGGACGCGGCGCGTACAGCAAAATGAAATTCGAAAGCGGCGCACACCGTGTGCAGCGCATCCCTACTACAGAATCCGGCGGACGTATCCATACGTCTACCTCTACGGTTGCTGTAATGCCGGAAGCGGAAGACTTCGAAATCGAGATTCATGACAAGGATATCCGTGTCGATACCTTCTGTTCGAGCGGTGCGGGCGGACAGTCCGTTAATACGACCAAATCGGCAGTGCGTGTAACCCATGTACCTACGGGGATCGTGGCTACCTGCCAGGACGGCAAGTCCCAGAACTCTAACAAAGATAAAGCGCTGAAGGTGCTGCGTACCCGGATCTCAGATCTGAAGCGTCAGGAAGAGGAAGCGAAGTATTCCGGAGAACGCAAAAGCAAGGTGGGAACCGGTGACCGCAGTGAGCGTATCCGTACTTACAACTTCCCGCAGAGCCGTGTGACGGATCACCGGATCGGCTTGACCCTCCACCGTCTGGACCAGGTGATGAACGGGGATATTACCGAGATTATCTCGGCGCTGTCGATTGCGGAACAAGCAGAATTGATGGAAAAAGGAGAATAATGCTTTGAAACACGACTCTTACGTCATGTCGGAATTGCAAAGCATCCGGGAAGCCTTTGCGGAGGCTTCTTCTTTTTTGGCCGGGCACGGCCTTATGGAGCCGCAGCGCAGCAGCCAGCTCCTGCTGGAGCATGTGCTGGGCTTGTCCGGGGCGGCTTATTACATGGCGCTGGCTGATCCGTTCCCGCTGGCGCGCAAGGCCGAATGGGAAGCGCTGGTGACCCGCCGGGCGGCGGGAGAACCGGTGCAATACATCACCCGCGAGCAGGAGTTCTACGGCCGGACCTTCGAGGTCACGCCCGATGTGCTGATCCCCCGCCCGGAGACAGAGCTGCTCGTGGAGGCGATTCTGAAGTACGGCGCGGAGCTGTGGCCGGACGGGCTGGCGGGGGTGCGGGGCGAAGCCGCACGTGAAGCTGAAGGAGACGAGCGGCGGACAGCTGCGGGCGATGAGGCTGGGGCGGTGCGGGGCGAAGCGGGACCGCGAAATGAGGCGGCTGCGGATGAAGCAGCCGCCCACTACGGGGCGGGCCGCACCGCCGCCCGCCGGGAGAGCGGCGCGGGCTTCGCCTGCGCCGCGCGGCCGCTGACCGCCGTCGATATCGGCGCCGGCAGCGGAGCGATCTCCGTCACGCTGGCGGCGGAAGCGCCGGCGTGGCGGGTCTGCGCCGGCGATATCTCGCCCGGCGCGCTGGCCGTGGCCCGGCGCAATGCGCAGCGGCACGGCACGGCCGTTGACCTGCGGCTCGGCGATCTGCTCGAGCCGTTTGCGGGGCTGGAGACGGATATCCTCGTCTCCAACCCGCCGTACATCCCCGGCGGCGACATCGCCGGGCTGCAGCGCGAGGTGCGCGATCATGAGCCGCGTACGGCACTGGACGGCGGCGGGGACGGGCTGGACCCGTACCGCCGCATGATGGAGCAGCTGCCGCTGCTCCCGGCTCCGCCGCGCCTGGTCGGCTTTGAGCTCGGCCAGGGGCAGGCCGAGCAGGTAGCCGGACTGCTGCGGGCAGCCGGACATTGGGACGAGATCATCACCATCGATGATCTCGCCGGGATTCCCCGGCATGTGCTCGGGATAGCCCGGTGAGGACGGGGAACGGCCTGTTTGAGGAACCAACTGAACGAATAGCGTCCTTTCTGTCCGCATAACTCCCGGGAAGGTGCTTTTGCAGCGAATAAGGGCCGCTTAGTCCGCTGCAGGGAAGGCGGTCCGGCTGTTCACCTGACAGAGCCCCCCCCCAAACGATGGAAATTGTATTTAGGCGCTCCCATCCTTTACAATAGACAGGACGGAACTTCTGCCTGGGCTGCTGCCGGGAGACAAGAACGGGAAGAACCAGTACTGAGTAAGGAGACAGAATATGCTTCAGAAGATTAAGAAGATTGACGGCGTCATCGTGGTGATTCTTATGCTGCTGATGGTGGTCAGCATTTTCTCCATATACAGTGTGACCCACGGGCGCGATAGGCTGGACGGGTCGCATATCAAGATGATCAAGTTCTATATCATAGGCTTCGTTGCCTTTTTCGGACTGACGTTCGTGGACTATCGGTTACTTGTAAAATATGCGTTATATGTGTACATCACGGGGATTGGCATTCTGATCCTGGTCAGCTTTGTCGGCACAGAGCAGAACGGTGCGCAAGGCTGGATCAAGTTCGGCAACAGCTTCAGTCTTCAGCCGGCTGAGCTGTTCAAGCTGATTCTAATTCTGTTCCTGGCGGCTGTACTGGTCCGCAAAAAAAAGAATAAGCTGCTGTTCTGGCGCGATGTGGTTCCGCTGGCATTGTTCAGTCTCCTGCCGTTTGTGATCGTAATCAGCCAGAATGACCTGGGCAATGCGCTCTCGTACATTGTTATTCTGATCGGTCTCCTCTGGATCGGTAATATCAAGTTCACCCATGCGCTGATCGGACTGCTGGTTATAGGCGGCTCTGCGGCTGCCGGAATTATGAGCTATATTCATTATCACGATGAAATTAAGGATTTCTTGGTAGATATCAAACGCTCGCACTGGATCGAGCGCTTCGACCCTTGGTTGGTGCCGGATAAGGCGACGGCCAAAGCGATCTATCATACAAAGAACGCCAAAATAGCGATCGCCTCCGGCGGGATGAGCGGTGAAGGCTACATGACGGGCAGCTCAGTGCAGACCGACCGTGTGCCATACACCTATTCGGACTCCATTTTTGTCCAGATCGCGGAGGAATACGGCTTTGTCGGATCGGCGCTGGTGCTGCTGCTGTACTTTATCCTGATTCACCGGATGATACTAATTGCACTGGAGTGCAAGGACAGGGGCGGTCCATTCCTGATCGTCGGGGTGGTGGCGATGCTGCTGTACCAGATTTTTGAGAATATCGGGGCCTTCCTGGGCCTGATGCCGCTGACGGGGATTACGCTGCCGTTCATCAGCTTCGGGGGAACCTCGCTGCTGATCAACATGGCGAGCATAGGGCTTGTCATGAGCGTGCGTCTGCACGGGCAAGAGGTGGAGGAGGATTTGCCGAGTCCTGCGCTGTATTCTTCCCCGGCTCCCGCCAAAAGAAGTTAACTCATTAAGAATAGTAAAGCCCGCGCATATGGGGAAGCTGGATGCTTCATCTATACCGGAATTCTTCGTATACGAAGGGTTCCGGTATTTTTTTGTTCCCAATTGAATTACAATGGAAATTAGTGGGTTGAAGCCTGGGCTGGGTGCAGCGGGCGGATTCCTAATCCGGAGAGGTTGAGGGGTATATCCTTATGTTGCAGAGAATCAAAAGAATAGACGGCAGCATTGTGCTTATTTTGATTATGCTGATGGGGATCTGTATCTTCTCCATTTACAGTGTGACTCACGGAAGAGACGACCTGGATGGTATGCATATCACCATGCTTAAATATTATGCGCTGGGTTTTATCGCTTTTATCCTGATTACCCTGTTCGATTACCGCCTGCTGGTGCGCTACGGACTCTATATATACATCGCCGGGATCGGGATTCTGCTGTCGGTCAGCTTTTTCGGCAAGGTCAAGAATGGTGCCCAGGGCTGGATCGGTATTGGAGACTTAAGCATTCAGCCGGCGGAGCTGTTCAAGCTGATTCTGATTATTTGTCTGACCACCGTGCTTGTCCGCAAAAATAAAGCCCGGCTCCAGTTCTGGCGCGATGTCGTGCCGCTGGGTCTGATTGCACTGATGCCATGCGCACTGGTCATCATCCAGAATGATCTGGGCAATGCGCTCAGCTATATCGTAATCCTGCTTGGCCTGCTATGGATCGGGCATATCAAATTCTCCCATGCGCTGATCGGGCTGATTATCGCGGGCGGAGCAATTCTGGGCTTCATCCTGTGCTATATCAACTATCACGAACAGACGGTTAATTTCATTGAAAAAACGCTGGGCCGGGACCATTTCGTCAGCCGGTTTGACCCTTGGCTGGTGCCTGAGCTGGCGAGCAGTACTGCGAGCTATCAGACGAAAAATGCCCAGACAGCGATCGGCTCCGGGGGCCTGAAGGGAGAAGGCTATTTGCAGGGCAGCTCCGTACAGAGCAACCGCGTGCCTTATCTGTATTCGGAGTCGATTTTTGTGCAGATCGGGGAAGAATTCGGGTTCCTGGGCGCTGCGGCGCTGCTGATGCTCTTTTTCATCCTGATCCACCGATTAATTCTGATTGCCCTGGAATGCAGGGACCGCGGCGGGCCGCTCCTGATCGTCGGGATCGTAGCGATGCTGCTGTATCAGATTCTGGAGAATATCGGTGCAATGACCGGACTGATGCCGCTTACCGGCATTACTCTCCCGTTCATCAGCTACGGCGGGACCTCGCTGCTGATTAATATGGCCTGTATGGGGATAGCGATGAGCGTAAGGCTCTACGGGCAGGATGTGGAGGATGATCTTCCGCTGCCGCAGCCGGACACGAAGGGCAAATCCCTCTTGTCCAAAATCTAGCCGCTAGATTTCCTGCTTCATAAATAATAGATTACTAGGTTTGCAGTCTCTCATTCCTGGACATACTGGGAGCATAAGAGGTTCAGAGGGAGAGGGGCTGCGGAAGATGGAGGATGTTAAGCTGGAACGCGGGGATTCCCTGCGGATTACCTTTAAGTATACTGCCATTTTAATTTGTTTTTTTATGATTCTGATGATGGCCTGGGAAGGGCAAAAAAGTGATGCTGCCGTAGCAGAGGTATCCATCCCGCAGGAGTCCATCCGCTTGCGTATTCTGGCGAATTCGGACGGCACCGGGGATCAGCTGGTGAAGCGCCAGATTCGTGACCGGATCGTGGAGCAGATTAATCAGTGGGTGGCGGGGCTTGAAGATCCGCAGAGTCTGGAGCAGGCCCGTGCCCTGATCCGTAATCATCTGCCGGAGCTGAATGAGCTGGTGGGCAGAGAGCTGGCGCAGCGCGGGATTGAGTACGGCTATCAGGTGGAGCTGGGCACGGTTCCTTTTCCGACCAAAATGTATGGCGGCCGGGTCTACCCTGCCGGAGAATATGAGGCTGTCCGGGTCACGCTTGGCGCAGGCAAAGGGCAGAACTGGTGGTGTGTGCTGTTTCCGCCGCTCTGCTTCATCGATGCGGGAACCGGGGATGCTGCGGCTGCGGAACCGGCTGCTGCGAAGGCAGGGGCGAAGGATGTTACTAAGGTCTCAGTCAAGGCTTCGGGAGACGGCGCGAAGGTGAAGGCTGCGGATGGAACAGCGAAAGGGGCAGTATCCAGTCTATCTGATTCATCTAACAAGGAAGAAAGCGCGGGGGATGCTGCTGAGGCACCGAAGGTAAAGTTCTTCGTGTGGGAGCTGCTGAAGAATATCTGGAGCTGGATCTGCGGGCTGTTCTCCTGAATGTCCTGAAAAGCATGGCATAAACGTACATTGGATTCTACAGTTTTTGCGCCGGATATGGTACGATGATTGCAGCACTTGAGCAGAAGCGGCTCCGCCTGAGGGGGCCGTTTTGGTCGTATAGTAAACTATTTTTTCTTCCTGTTGTGGACAAGGTGCTTGAAACCAAATGCAATCAACTGGTACGGGTCTTATGAACCGAATGTATGTGAAAAACAGCATACATTGTGCTGGCACGGTAGGCGCATGCTCTAATGTATGTGAAAAACAGTATATATTGTGCTGGCACGGGAGGCGCATGCCCGAATGTATGTGAAAAACAGTATATATTGTGCTGGCACGGGAGGCGCATGCCCGAATGTATGTGAAAAACAGTATATATTGTGCTGGCACGGGAGGCGCATGCCCGAATGTATGTGAAAAACAGTATATATTGTGCTGGCACGGGAGGCGCATGCCCAAATGTATGCCAAAAACAGCATACAATGGCTGCCACGCAGGCGCATGGCCCAAATGTATGTGAAAAACAGCATACATTGTTTTGGCGTGAAGGTAATCCTGTCCATCCGTCAAGGTGACTTTGTTCGAAATATAAGAATTCAATAAGAAAGCTAGTGATGATAGATGACTGAAGATCAATATTCACCGTTTGCGGCCCAGCGCCGCAGCGGTCATATAGAGTCCACTCTGTACTGGAGCCTTGCTTCCGGTGAGGCGGGAACGGACGGCGAATTGGGGAGTTCTGCCGGCTGGCAGCCGGGCGGGTGTGACCACGGCATGATCTCGGAAGCGGCAGCGCTGCTGCGGAGCGGGGAGACGGTGGCCTTTCCGACGGAGACGGTGTACGGACTGGGCGCAGACGCGAGGAATACCGCAGCGGTTGAAGCGGTATTCGCAGCCAAAGGCCGTCCCTCCGATAACCCGCTGATCGTACATATTGCCCGGCGGGAGGATCTCGAACGTCTGGTGACGGAGGTGCATCCGGTGGCCTCGGCACTGATCGATGCCTTCTGGCCCGGCCCGCTGACGCTGGTGCTGCCGGTCCGTCCCGGCGTTCTCTCGCCGCTGGTAACGGCGGGCCTGGATACGGTTGGCGTGCGTATGCCGGATCATCCGGTGGCGCTTGCGCTGCTGCGCGCGGCGGATTGCCCGGTTGCAGCGCCCAGCGCCAACCGCTCCGGGCGGCCGAGTCCGACGCTGGCCGCCCATGTGCTGGAAGACCTCGCCGGATATATCGGCGGGGTTCTGGACGGCGGCGCGGCCGGGGTCGGCCTGGAGTCGACCGTGGTGCAGGTGCAGCCGGACGGGACGGTAGTCGTGCTCCGTCCCGGAGGCATCACCGCCGAGCAGCTCGCGGCGGTGACCGGCACTGAAGCGGCCGCCGCGGCGCCGGCCGCCGGCAGCAGCCCGGCGCCGCGCGCGCCGGGCATGAAGTACACGCACTATGCCCCGCGCGGCGCGCTTGGCATCGTACGCGGCTCCTCCGCGCAGCGCGTGGCGGAGACCGCCGCCGGGCTGCTGCAGGCGGCGCAGCGGGCGGGCGAGATCACGGGCCTGCTCCTCTTCGAGGATCACAGGGCCCTGTATCCCGCCGACCCGGCCGCCTGCACGGTGTCTCTCGGCTCGCTGTCCTCGCCGGAGGAGGCCGCCCGCTTCCTGTATGCCGCCTTGCGGCGCTTCGATGAAGCGGGGGCCACGTACATTCTGGCCGAGGCCTGCCCGGTCACGGGCCTCGGCGCAGCCATCATGAACCGGCTGATGAAAGCTGCCGGTGATACGGTGATCGACGCCGGTTAGCAAGCTGCTGTTAGCATGGCATGGACCATATCCTACTGCTAAGAGACTGGAACTCATAAGATTAACGTGGAGGTGTTTCTATGAGTGGAAAGGATCAGGAAGCCGATCTGGACAAACTCAGAGAGCTTGAACGCCAACTGAAGGAACGCGGTCAGCAGTTGGCGGAGATGGAGGGGCAGTTGGCTGAGATGGAGGAAGAGCTGGCCATCCTCAAAAAAGCAAAGGAATATTTCGATAAACCCGAAAAATGAATTTTCAGTTAAGCTGATACACCTGATTTCACGCAGGCCCTGGTCCCTCCGGCCCACCCTGCCATCCACCTCACAGTCATGAATACCATCTTGTCCGCATATCGTTGTTGTACAAGAACTTACGGACTCAGGGTGGAGGGTTATTCATGGGCTGGGACGGAATATATGGGGGTTGGGGCGGGATACATGGCGGCTGGGGCCAGTTAGTAACAATAGCTATTATGGCAATTGCGCTGGGAATGGATGCGTTCTCGCTGGGCGTGGGCATCGGGATGAGGGGTATCCGGCTGCTGCATGTGCTGCAGCTTAGCCTGCTGATTGCTTTTTTTCATGTGCTGATGCCGCTGCTGGGCTTGTTCACGGGCAGCTATGTCGGCCATTTGCTGGGACAGGTTACCACCTATGCAGCCGGAGGTCTGCTTGTACTGCTGGGCGGACATATGGTGTTCAATTCCTTCCGCCAGGACGACGGCGGCAGCAGCCGGCAGATGGATCACCGGACGATCTGGGGGATGCTGCTGATCTCACTCAGTGTAAGCGTGGATTCTTTCTCGGTCGGGGTTTCACTCGGGATGTTTGTGAATAGTATTATACTAACCGTGCTGGCCTTCGGTGCCTGCGGCGGTGTTATGTCCATTACTGGGCTGCTGCTGGGCAGGCGGGTGAGCCGCGGCCTCGGAGAGTACGGGGAAGCGCTGGGCGGAGCCATTCTCCTTGCGTTTGGCTTGATGTTCATCTTTTGATACAATAACGGCAATACCCATAATTTTTAGGCTGTACCAATCGAAATTATAATGTTTACCGGAGGTGGAAAGGTTGCTGCATATTTTATTTGTCTGCACAGGTAATACCTGCCGTAGTCCCATGGCCGAAGGGCTTCTGCGGAAGCTTGCGAAGGAGCGGGGCATTCAGGTGGAGGTGCGGTCTGCCGGCGTTTCTGCTGTCCCGGGTACTTCCATATCCAGACATGCTGCGGGCATTCTGCAGGATGAAGGGATTCAGGACCGCATCGTATCCTCACAGCTGGACGGGGAGGCGGTAGCCTGGGCCGATCTGATTCTTACCCTGACAGGAGCGCATAAGCGGCACTTGCTGCAGTATTTTCCTGACGCCGTTACCAAGACCCATACTCTTAAGGAGTATGTCCAGACGCAGGAATCCGTGAATGCCGATATCCGGGAGCTGGACAGCTTGTATGCAGAGGCGGAGCTGAACCTGGCCCTGGGCACCGAACCGGATGCAGCGGCTATGCAGCGGATGATTGAGATCCGCCAGCGTATCCCCAGCTTCGATATCAGTGATCCGTTCGGCGGCTCGCGGGAAGATTACGAGCTGGCGGCATCCGAGATCCGCACGGCGCTGTACGGTCTGCTCGATAAGCTTGAATCGCTAAGACGGCTTTGAAGTGGTTGATTTTTTGTGGACTATCCCTTAAGATGTAATAAATATGATCCGGTTCCGGTGTAACTGGCGACAAGTGTGGATGAAACCACGATGGAGCACCTGGAATAAACGGCCGGTCGCCTGGGCAAAAGAGCACATCCGCAGTTCAACCTGCGGACTGCTCTTTTTTGTTTAAAAGTTGCATCTCCATGGAAATCAGAAACGGTTGAAGGGGGCGGTAAGATGGAGGAAATCCTGAAGCAGAAGTCAGGAGATGAGCGCTTATCCGGTATGGCGGCTGCAGAGCAGCAGCTAACGGACAGCGGGGAGCTTTCGCTCTCCGCGGCCACTGCTGCGGTAACGCGTGAACTTGCAGTAGCGGGAAAGCTCGGTCCGGGAAAAATCCTGGCCGTAGGAGCCAGCACGAGTGAAGTGGCGGGGAAGCGGATTGGGACAGGCGGTGCGCTGGAGGTTGCGCGGCAGCTGCTGGAGGGGATTACGCAGATTGCGGATGAATTTGGTTTTCACCCGGTCTATCAGTGCTGCGAGCATTTGAACCGTTCGCTGGTGATGGAACGTGCCCTGCTGGAAGCCCTTGGCCTTAGAGAGGTGTCGGCTGTACCCATTCCGGGAGCTGGGGGCTCCATGGCTGCTGCGGCCTACCAGTCCATGACAGATCCGGTGCTGGCAGAGACCATTGAAGCTCATGCCGGTATAGATATCGGGGAGACCCTGATCGGCATGCATCTGCGCAGGATAGCTGTACCTTACCGGCCTAGCCTGCGGTATGTCGGGGCTGCCCGGGTCAATGCCGCATGGAGCAGACCGCCGCTGATCGGCGGGGAACGGGCTGTGTACCGCACGCCTGAGACTAGCGGTTCCGCCAATTGTGACTGAAGTGATGGGCTTTATTTAACGGTTTCGTCTTAACACCACATAAATCAGAGTTATAGGGAGGAAATTAGAAACATGGAACAATTGCGTAAAAGTGACCCGGCAGTACTGGAAGCGATGGGCCTCGAACTGAGCCGCCAGCGTGCGAACATTGAACTTATTGCCTCAGAGAATATTGTAAGTGAAGCCGTCATGGAAGCTATGGGCTCCGTGCTTACCAATAAATACGCCGAAGGTTATCCCGGCAAGCGTTACTACGGCGGCTGTGAAGATGTGGACATCGTAGAGAACCTGGCCCGCGACCGTGCCAAGGAGCTGTTCGGTGCCGAGCATGCCAACGTGCAGCCGCATTCCGGCGCACAGGCCAATATGGCTGTATACCTGGCTGCGCTCAAGCCCGGCGATACCGTTCTCGGTATGAACCTGGCACATGGCGGCCATTTGACCCACGGCAGCCCGGTGAATGCTTCCGGCATTCTGTATAACTTCGTGGCTTATGGCGTACAGGAGGATTCCTTCCTGATCGATTATGATGAAGTGCGCAAAGCCGCCTTCAAGCACCGTCCCAAAATGATCGTTGCCGGTGCGAGCGCATATCCGCGTACCATTGATTTTGCCGCACTCGGTTCGATTGCGAATGATGTAGGCGCCCTGTTCATGGTCGATATGGCCCATATTGCCGGTCTGGTGGCTGCCGGTCTTCACCCGAGCCCGGTTCCTCATGCCCACTTCGTTACTACAACTACGCACAAAACCCTGCGCGGTCCGCGCGGCGGGATGATTCTATGCAGACAGCCATGGGCTGCCGCTATTGATAAAGCAGTCTTCCCTGGTTCTCAGGGCGGACCTCTGATGCATGTGATTGCGTCCAAGGCCGTATCGTTCGGTGAAGCGTTGCAGCCATCATTCAAAACTTACGCCGAGAACGTAGTTAAGAATGCCAAGGTGCTGGCCGAGACTCTGGTCGGCGAAGGCGTTAATATTGTATCCGGCGGAACCGATAACCATCTGATTCTGCTCGATACCCGTAACCTGAACATTACCGGTAAGGACGCCGAGAAGGTGCTGGATTCCATCGGAATTACTGTCAACAAGAACGCGATTCCGTTTGACCCGACCAGCCCGTTCGTCACCAGCGGCATCCGCATCGGCACCCCGGCTGTTACATCGCGCGGAATGGATGAGCAGGCTATGGTTACGATCGGCCGGATTATTGCCAGTGTCCTGAAGAATCCGCAGGATGAAGCTAACTTGAGTAAGGCGGCCCGCGAGGTTGCTAAGCTGACTGAACAATATCCGATCTACCCTGGATTGCAGTATTAATCTGAGCCCCTCTAACACTGCCTTTGCGTATCCGGTTTCTGCCGGATGTACGCAAGGGCTTTTTTGCTGCTACATAATGTTCACAAATAGCTGCTGAGAAAACGACTTGAATTATACTGAAAGTTGCATGAAAGTTCATGGAATTTTCAATAAAAGTGGTGAAAGAAGTGTGAATAGTATTAAAAGCGCTTAATCGTACAAACTAAGCTTTGTTTTATATCCAGAGAGGTGGATATATTGCCTTAAGCTTCCATGGTGTGGTAATCCCCGGTAAACGGGGGGGCCTGCAGATTTGTCCATCTGTAGGTGAAAAGCGGTCTTGGTGATGATATAATAGATAGGATTTAGCCACCTGAGAAGCACAGCGCTTACTTTGGCTATAAATAAGACTTACAATTACCGGAGGGACAACATGGGAAAATTGGTGATTTGCGATCATCCATTGATTCAGCACAAATTGACATTCATTCGCGATGTGCGGACCAACACAAAGGACTTCAGGGAGCATGTCGATGAAGTAGCAACACTTATGGCTTATGAGATTACCCGTGACATCCCGCTGGAGACCATTACGGTACAGACGCCGGTGACTGAAACACAGAGCAAGGTGATTTCGGGGAGAATGCTGGGACTGATCCCGATTCTGCGTGCCGGTCTGGGGATGCTCGAAGGTGTGCTTAAGCTGCTTCCTGCAGCCAAGGTAGGCCATGTGGGCCTGTTCCGTGATCCGGACACCCTGCAGCCGGTGGAATACTACATTAAGCTTCCTACGGATGTCCAGGAACGTGAGCTGATCGTAATCGATCCTATGCTGGCGACAGGCGGCTCTGCCATTGCGGCGATTACCTCGCTCAAGAACCGCGGCTGCACCCAGATCAAGATGATGAACCTGATTGCTGCACCGGAAGGCGTTGCGGCTGTACAAGCTGCTCACCCGGATGTGGATATCTATGTTGCAGCACTTGACGATCATTTGAATGATCATGGCTATATCGTTCCGGGCCTCGGAGATGCCGGGGACAGACTGTACGGTACCAAGTAAGAAGCACAGACAATAATAGTATGAATCCACTAGACCACGGTTTTCAGAAGAGAGGGAAGGGCTTATGTCCAAAATTAAAGTAATGACGATTTTCGGAGTGCGCCCCGAGGCAATCAAGATGGCGCCTCTGGTTCTGGAGCTGAACAGACATCCTGAGCAGATTGAGTCCATTGTCTGTGTAACTGCGCAGCACCGGGAGCTGCTGGATCAGGTGCTTGAGGTGTTCAAGATTACCCCGGATTATGATCTGGACGTAATGAAGGACCGCCAGACGCTTAACGAGATCACCATCCGGGTGCTTGAAGGCCTGGAGCCCGTGCTCCGTGAAGTGAAGCCGGACCTCGTGCTTGTACACGGCGATACCCTGACCACCTTCCTGGCCAGCTATGCGTCTTTCCTGCAGCAGATTCAGGTTGGGCATGTGGAAGCAGGTCTTCGGACATGGAACAAGCTTTCGCCTTATCCGGAAGAAATGAACCGTCAGCTGACAGGCGTGCTTGCTGATCTGCATTTTGCTCCGACTCACTGGTCAGCGGGCAACCTGAGACACGAGAACAAAAAAGAATCAAGTATTTATATCACAGGCAATACCGTAACCGATGTGTTTCAATATACCGTACAGCCGGACTACCGGCATCCGGTCCTTGATTTTGCTTCAGGAAAAAGACTTATTTTGATGACGGCGCACCGCAGAGAATCCCAAGGCGAACCGCACCGTCATATTTTCCGTGCAGTCAAAAGAATCGCTGATGAATTTGAAGATGTAGCCATTGTGTATCCCGTGCACCCGAGTCCGGCAGTGAAGGAACCGGCGCATGAGATCCTCGGCGGACACCCTAGAATCAAGCTGATTGATCCGCTGGATGTCGTTGACCTGCATAACTTTTATCCGCATACCCACCTGATATTGACCGATTCCGGCGGCCTGCAGGAGGAAGCTCCCTCCTTTGGAGTTCCTGTGCTTGTGCTGCGTGATACCACCGAGCGCCCGGAAGGGATCGAGGCCGGAACACTGGAGCTTGTGGGGACGGACGAGGAGAAGGTGTATCAACGGACACATGCTCTTTTGACCGATCAGAACCTGTATCAGTCGATGAGCCGGGCCGCCAACCCGTATGGAGACGGCAAAGCCTCCGAGAGAATTGTCAATGCGATTTTGCACCATTTCGGAGCTGCCTCAGAGCGTCCGGAAGAATTTCACACAATGTTCACAAATGATGAAACAGGGCAAGACAACTAATATACTAACGTTAATAAAAGCAGCATACAGTTAAACTGTACGGTTTATATGGTTTTGGTGTTTTTTGCTGTGATTATTTTCATATTTTCATGCGATTTTGGGCAATTTTCTGTGAATTGACAAAGAGTCTGGATATTCAGTAAAATTAGTTGGGATTGTAGCCTATGAAGGAACCAAAGAATGAGCCTGGACTGGGGCGTACAGCTCTAGTACTCGCAGGTGCGGGCAGTTTGCTTGCCGCTTACATTGTAATAGGCTTTTTTGTGGCAAAGTGGCTGCGCAATCTGATGGACGGACCTGCTTTTTGGCTGGCTATCGGAACAATTGCCGGGCTACTTCTCGGCGTTGTGAATGTTGCTTTGCTAATCAAAAATTTTTTGGGGGAGCAAAATGGATAATATGACTCCCGTAATCAATATCGTCACCAGGGTGACAGTAATCATTATGGCAGGATTGGTAATGGGGTGGGCTCTCCATCATGAGACCCGTGCAGTTACTCTGGGCATGACACTCGGCTTGCTGGCAGGACTGGTTAATTTCCGTTATCTGGCCCTTAAGGTCAGAAGAGTGACAGAAGCGGTGGCGAAGCAAGAGAAAAGCTCCTTCAGCCTTGGTTTTGCTACAAGAATCAGTTTTGGAATTCTGGTTACCATGTTTTCAGTCAAATATGAGCATTTCTCGCTGGAGGCAACGATTATCGGCCTGTTCATCCCCCAGCTTCTGGCTATTCCCGTGGGGATATATCTAGGAATCAAGAATAAGCTGTAGCCATATTAACGAGAAAGGGGGATGATACTATGCACGAAATGCCTTTAATCTATGTTGGCGGAATACCGATTGACCTGTCTGCTGTGCTGATGCTGGTAATCAGCTCGGTGATAGTGTTCGTACTGGTCATGCTCTCCGTCCGCAACCTGTCGGTTGAGAATCCGTCCAAGCTCCAGAATTTCATGGAATGGGTGGTTGAATTTGTACAGGGACTGATCAGCAGCGCGATGGATCTGAAGAAGGGAAAGCCTTACATATCACTGGGATTGACGCTGATACTGTTTATCTTCGTCTCCAATCTCCTTGGTCTGCCGTTTTCCGTTATTACAGAGGCCGATGGTCCGGTTACAGTCTTCGGACATGTTATCGAAGCCACTAAGAACCTGGCCGATGGCGCGCATGCTGAGATTCTGTGGTACAAATCGCCGACTGCAGACATCAACGTAACAGCAGGACTAGCGATCGTCGTATTCTTCCTGATGAACTATCTGGGCATCAAGCTGAACGGCAAGCATTATTTCAAACACTATATTGAGCCGTTTCCAATCTTCTTGCCGCTGAACATCATTGAGAATCTGGCGAAGCCAGTGGCGCTTGCCATTCGTCTATTCGCTAACATTTTTGCCGGCGAGGTTCTGATTACCGTTATTCTGAAGCTGGGACTGTTCAGTATTCCGTTTCTGGCCATCTGGCAAGGCTTCAGTATCTTTGTCGGGGCGCTTCAGGCCTTTATCTTTACGATTCTGACGATGGTCTACATCGCACAGATGACGATCCACGAGGAAGAAGCGCATTAATAAGCTGCCGTGAGGATAGCGGCAGGTGCCGGAAACCTTCGCGGGAGATTTTATATTATTAAGACATTACACAAAGAACCGAAATTAAAGGAGGATATTTACAAATGGAATTTTTAGCAGCAGCAATCGCGGTTGGTTTGGGCGCACTCGGCGCAGGTCTGGGTAACGGTATGATCGTCAGCAAGACGGTGGAATCTATCGCCCGTCAGCCGGAAGCACGTAACGCACTGCAGACAACAATGTTTATCGGTGTAGGTATCGTGGAAGTTATTCCTTTGGCCGCTACAGTTATCGCGTTCCTGATCATGTTTACTTAATAAACCGTTTTTACGGTTTGGCGGGGAGGGCAAGTGCCATCCGCGCCTTACTTTTGTATATGTCCGCAAGCCGCGGTAACGGAAGGGAGTGACCTCAGTGAATATCGTTTGGACCAATATAGTATTTTCCATTGTTGCCTTTGGAGTTCTGTACTTCCTGCTCAGCAAGTTTGCCTTCAGCAAGCTGTTCGGAATTATGGAGAAGCGCCGCGAAATGGTGCTGCAGCAAATGGATGAAGCAGCCAAGACCAGAGAGCAGGCGGTCGCTTATGTAGAAGAGCAGAAGCAGGCCCTGCAGCAGGCGCGCCAAGAGGCACAGGCTATCATTCAGCAGTCCCAGGCTACCAGCAACAACCAGGTTGACAAGATTCTCGAGCAGGCCCATGTGGAAGCGAGCCGTCTGAAAGACGAAGCGGTACGCGACATTGAGAACGAGAAGAACAAAGCGGTTGAAGCGCTGCGCAGCGAGCTGGGTACAGCCTCGGTCCGCATTGCCTCGAAGCTGCTTGAGAAGGAAGTTGCAGCTGACGGCGAGCAGGAACAGCTTGTTGATCAATACCTCAAAGAGGTAGGAGGCCGATCATGAGCCGCGATACGGTAGTTGCCGGGCGCTATGCCAAAGCCTTGTACAGTGCAGCAGTGGATGAAGGCATTACGCTTCAAGTGGAAGAACAGCTCAAATTAGTCGTCGAAGTGCTTCATAATGATGCAGAGGTGAAACGGTTTATCCTGGCACCCCGTATCTCGCAATCCGACAAGCTGAATGTGCTGCGCGGGACACTTCAAGGTAAAGTCTCGGAAGCGGTCATGAACACGGTAGAGCTATTGGTAGAGCGGGGCAGAACCGATATTTTCGCAGAGCTGCTGGCTAAGTATATCAAGATTGAAGGGGATGCCCTTGGCATTGGCTACGCTACTGTCTATTCCGCTTATTCCCTGAACCAGGCAGAACAGGACAGTGTTGCGGCTGAATTCAGCCAGCTTACTGGCCGTAAGATTCGTGTAACCAATGTTGTCGATACAAGCCTGCTCGGCGGACTGAAGGTCGTAATCGGCGATACGCTGTATGACGGAAGTCTGGCCGGTAAGCTTACGCGTCTTGAGAAATCCTTTAATGATAAGCAAAGAAGATAGGGGTGAGGATATTGGGCATCAGACCTGAAGAGATCAGCACTTTGATCAAAAGTCAAATTGAGCAATATAAAGCCGATATCGAAGTGGCCGAAATTGGCACCGTCATTCAAGTCGGCGACGGTATCGCCCGTGTCTACGGTCTGGAAAACGCAATGGCAGGGGAACTGCTGGAGTTCTCCAACGGAGTAGTGGGCATGGCGCTTAACCTGGAAGAAAGCAACGTCGGTGTTGTTATTCTGGGTGAATACAAAGAGATCCGCGAAGGCGACCAGGTTAAACGTACCGGCCAGATTATGCAGGTTCCGGTTGGCGAAGCCATGCTGGGCCGCGTAGTCAATGCACTGGGCCAGCCGCTTGACGGCAAAGGACCGATTGCTACTACTGAATTCCGTCCGGTTGAACATAACGCACCGGGGGTTATCGACCGTAAATCGGTACACGAACCAATGCAGACGGGTCTCAAGGCAATCGATGCCATGGTGCCAATCGGCCGCGGACAACGCGAGCTGATCATTGGTGACCGTCAGACAGGTAAGACCGCAATCGCAATTGATGCGATTATCAACCAGAAGGGCAACGGGATGAAGTGTATCTATGTTGCTATCGGACAAAAACAATCTACTGTAGCACAGGTAGTAGAAACCCTCCGCCGTCATGGCGCGCTGGATTACACTATCGTTGTAACCGCGTCGGCTTCCGAGCCTTCTCCGCTGCTCTATATTGCTCCGTACGCAGGCTGCGCTATGGGCGAATACTTCATGTATAAGGGCGAGCATGTACTAGTCATTTATGATGACCTGTCCAAGCAGGCTTCGGCTTACCGCGAATTGTCCCTGCTGCTCCGCCGTCCACCGGGCCGTGAAGCCTTCCCTGGTGACGTATTCTATCTGCACTCCCGTCTGCTGGAACGTGCGGCCAAGCTTAGCGATGCGCTTGGTGGTGGTTCATTAACCGCCCTGCCATTCATCGAAACACAGGCTTCTGACGTATCGGCTTACATTCCAACGAACGTAATTTCGATTACAGACGGCCAAATCTTCCTTGAATCCGATTTGTTCAACTCCGGACAGCGTCCGGCGATCAACGTTGGTATCTCTGTATCCCGTGTAGGGGGCTCCGCACAGATCAAAGCTATGAAGAAGGTCGCCGGTTCCCTGCGTCTGGATCTGGCTCAATACCGCGAGCTTCAAGCCTTCTCCCAGTTCGGCTCCGATCTGGACAAATCAACGCAGGCCCGTCTGAACCGCGGTGCGCGTATGATGGAGATTCTGAAGCAGGGTGTGAACCAGCCGCTCAGCGTTGAGCATCAAGTGCTTAGTCTGTACACCGCTGTCAAAGGGCATCTGGATGATATTCCTGTCAAGGACGTTAAGCGTTTCGAGAAGGAATTCCTGGCCTTTATCGACAGCAGTGCAACTGAAATCCTGAAATCCGTCTCGGATACCAAGGATCTGACAGCTGACAACGAAGCAGCACTCAAGGATGCCATCGAGAAATTCAAAAGAGGCTTTGCTACAAGCTAATCTATAGAGATTACCGTTTATGCTTACGAAGTTAGCTTTGGCTACGCCAAAGCTCTAAGGTGGTGAAATCATGGCAAGAAGCATGCGCGATATTAAACGTCAAATTAAGAGCGTTCAGAACACCAGACAGATCACCAAAGCGATGGAGATGGTCGCTGCGTCCAAGCTGCGCAAGGCGCAGGAGAAGGCAGAAGCAGCCCGTCCGTATTCAGAGAAGCTGAAAGAGGTCGTCTCTAGTATTGCTGCCGGTACGCAGGATCTCCAGCACCCGATGCTGGTCAGCCGGCCTGTCAAAAAAACAGGTTATTTGATCATCACCTCGGACAGAGGTCTTGCCGGCGGCTACAATGCGAACATTCTGCGTAAAGTAACGATGCTGATCGCAGAACGCCATAAGTCCAAGGATGAGTATGCGCTGTTTGTGATCGGGCGCAAAGGCCGTGACTTTTTGCGGCGCCGTGAATATCCCATTGTAGAAGAAATCACCGAGCTGTCCGATACCCCGAAATTTGCCGATATCAAGTCGATTGCCTATTCGGCGGTGAACCAGTTCGAGACAGGCGTCTATGATGAGATCTACATTTGCTACAACCGGTTCGTTAATGCGATCAGCCAGATTCCGACTGTAGACAGACTTCTGCCTATGGAAGGCGTCGGGGAGGGCGAGCATCACGGAGCATCTGCTGCTTATGAATACGAGCCTTCACCTGCAGGCGTACTGGAAGTTCTGCTTCCGAAATATGCCGAGACTTTAATCTACGGTGCTCTTCTGAACGGCAAGGCCAGTGAGCTGGGAGCTAAGATGACAGCCATGGGCAGTGCAACGAAGAACGCGTCAAAAATGATCGGAGAACTTAGACTTACGTACAACCGTGCCCGTCAGGCGGCCATTACGCAAGAAATTACCGAGATCGTGGCTGGTGCGAACGCGCAGTCTTAATATGAGTGGGCCTCAAGGTCCATATGTAACAGCTTTCGAGGAGGGAAATGAAGATGAACAAAGGACGCGTTGTGAGCATTATGGGTCCGGTTGTCGATATTGAATTTGAACGCGGCCAGCTGCCCGAGATATTCAACGCCATCAAAATTGTTGCGAGCCTCAGCGATGGCCGCAACATGGATCTGACTCTTGAAGTTTCCAATCATCTTGGAGATAACCTGGTGCGCTGTATTGCCATGTCCTCTACAGATGGACTGGTTCGCGGGATTGACGCTATTGACCAGGGAGCGCCGATCTCGGTTCCTGTTGGTGAAGCAACACTAGGCCGCGTATTTAACGTACTTGGTAACCCAATCGATAATGGCGCTGATGTAGTCGCAGCTAGAAACCCGATTCACCGTCTGGCTCCTACCTTTGATGAGTTGTCAACTCAGGCAGAGGTTCTGGAGACCGGAATTAAGGTTATCGACTTGCTGGCTCCTTATGCCAAGGGCGGTAAAATCGGCCTGTTCGGCGGTGCCGGCGTAGGTAAAACAGTAACCATCCAGGAATTGATCAACAACATCGCACAGGAGCACGGCGGGATCTCCGTATTTGCGGGCGTTGGCGAGCGGACACGTGAGGGGAATGACCTCTATCACGAAATGACCGACTCCGGTGTAATCAAGAAAACGGCGATGGTCTTCGGACAAATGAATGAGCCTCCGGGCGCGCGTCTGCGCGTAGCACTGACCGGTCTGACTATGGCGGAATATTTCCGTGATGTGGAAGGCCGCGATACGCTGCTCTTTATCGATAACATCTTCCGGTTCACCCAGGCGGGTTCCGAAGTATCGGCCCTGCTCGGCCGGATGCCATCTGCGGTAGGTTACCAGCCTACACTGGCTACAGAAATGGGTCAGCTGCAGGAGCGGATTACGTCCACGAAGAAAGGCTCTGTTACATCCATCCAGGCGATCTACGTACCTGCGGATGACTATACTGACCCTGCACCGGCTACGGCATTTGCCCACTTGGATGCAACGACCAACCTGGAGCGTAAAATCTCCGAAAAAGGGATTTTCCCTGCGGTTGACCCGCTTGCTTCCAGCTCGCGGATGCTGGCACCGGAAATCGTCGGCGAAGAGCACTATAACGTGGCACAGGGCGTTAAGCAGCTGCTGCAGCGTTATACCGAGCTTCAGGATATCATTGCCATCCTCGGTATGGATGAGCTGAGTGAAGAGGATAAGGTCATTGTGGCCCGCGCCCGTAAGGTTGAGCGCTTCCTGTCCCAGCCGTTCCACGTAGCAGAGCAGTTCACCGGCTTCAAAGGCAAATACGTGCCAATCAAAGAAACCGTACGCAGCTTCAAGGAAATCCTGGAAGGTAAGCATGATGATCTTCCGGAAGTAGCGTTCCTGTTCGTAGGTACGATTGAAGAAGCCGTGGAAAAAGCGAAAACGTTGTAACCCTAAGCATGCTTATGCTGGGGGATCGGGCTTTATTCTGTAAAGCTTTGAGGAGGAATGGAAGTGAATACCTTTTTGCTCGAAATAGTTACTCCGGAGCATCTGGTCTACTCCAAGCAAGTGAACAGTCTGACGGTACGCGGCGTGAATGGCGAACTGGGGATTCTCCCGGGACATATTCCGCTCGTCACCCCGCTTCAGGTTGCTCCGCTTAGCGTTAAGGCAGACGGCGTTACAGTCTCCATCGCTGTGCATGGCGGTTTCGTTGAAGTGCACAAAGATAAGGTAACGGTGCTGGCTGAAAGTGCTGAGCTGCCCCGGGATATTGATGTGGAGCGCGCTGAAGCGGCTAAGGAGCGGGCTGAGCGCCGTCTTAAGCTGCAAAGCAAGCAGGATGAGATCGATCACCGCCGTGCGGAGCTGGCATTACAGCGTGCTGTAACGCGCATCAAAGTTTCGACCGGAAAAGGACAACAGTAGCAGATAAGCGGTCAAGCCCTGGGCTTGACTGCTTTTTTTGAAAGAATTTATATGTGGGGAAGCTAAAGCCCACTTTGCGGGGGGATTTTGCTTAGCGAATCTACCAGATTATGAACATATCGTCATCAGATCTGCATATAAAGACCCATTTGTTTAAAATTTCGTAAAAGTACTGGATTCTTTTCCCCTGCACAAGTATGATATAAGAGTCGATTTCCGAGTACCTAACACAGGGGGCTAATATGAACACACGCTTATCCGCTGAGTTGTCGGGTGCGATCGGCACCAGCAATATGATATCGATGGTTATTTCCTTGATCTGCGTTGCATTATCCTGGTGGTCACTTCAGAACCTTAAGCTGGATTTGGTCATAAGATATCCTAAGAGCCCTCAGGGCAGACTGCTGCACCTGCTCTTGGCGATTGTCCTGGGTCATTTCGTAGCCGGGTTCCTGCTTGATTATCTGGGCTGGAGCGGACTTACCCTACGGATGTTTTAACGGCAGCAGCTTTGGTTATATCTGTATAGGCTGATGCAGTGAAAAAAGTGTCGAATAATAAGGTTTTATTATGTCAACACTGAAGTTAAGCAAGGAATCTGCACCTAAGACGCAATGACGGAATATTCAATATCTTAACAGACGAATTTTAACCTCAAAATTAATTTCAGAAATAATGGACGCGGAGGGAAACCGAAATGAGCAAATTTATCGTCCGCGGTGGCAACAGATTGACCGGGAGCGTGAAAGTTAGCGGCGCAAAAAATTCCGTACTACCGATCATAGCCGCCTCTCTATTGGCAGAAGAAGGAGTTAGCGTCATTGTGGACGCACCTCCGTTAGACGATGTAATGACGATTAACAAGGTATTGGAATCTCTGGGTGCAGGTATTACATACCAGAACGATGTGATTGAAGTAGATGCCACTAATATTACTTCCTGTGAAGCACCATACGAATGGGTACGCAAAATGAGGGCTTCTTTTCTGGTTATGGGCCCACTCCTGTCCCGCATGGGGCATACTCGTATTTCTCTGCCTGGCGGTTGTGCCATTGGAACTAGGCCAATTGACCAGCACCTGAAGGGTTTTGAAGCGCTTGGAGCCGAGATCAGTCTGGGCCAGGGCTACATCGATGCGAAAAGTAACGGAAGACTGCGCGGAGCCAAGATCTATCTGGATGTGGCCAGCGTAGGTGCGACCGAAAATATAATGATGGCTGCCGCGCTTGCTGAAGGCACCACAGTGATTGAGAATGCGGCTAAAGAGCCGGAGATTGTTGACCTTGCCAATTATCTGAACGGGATGGGCGGCATTGTACGCGGGGCCGGTACCGGAGTAATCCGGATTGAAGGCGTTGAGCGTATGCACGGCGTAAGACATCATGTCATTCCTGACCGGATCGAAGCTGGAACCTACATGGCAGCAGCGGCGATTACAGGCGGTGATGTATATGTTGAGGGAGCAATTGCCGACCATCTGGGTCCGGTGATTGCCAAGATGGAGGAAATGGGCGTTACGATTATCCCGGATGAGAACGGAGTCCGTGTCATCAGCGACAAGCCGCTGAAGGCTGTCGATCTCAAGACATTACCTTACCCGGGATTCCCGACAGATATGCAGTCACAGATGATGGCGCTGCTGCTCCGCTCGGAAGGAACCAGCGTAGTGACGGAGACCGTCTTCGAGAACCGGTTCATGCATGTGGATGAATTCCACAATATGAACGCGGAGATCAAGATTGAAGGCCGCTCTGCGATCGTGACGGGCAATGCCAGTCTGGTCGGCGCTAAGGTATGTGCTACGGACCTGCGTGCAGGGGCTGCGCTTATTTTGGCAGGACTTGTGGCGGAAGGCACTACAGAAGTTAGCGGAACGCATCACATTGATCGCGGGTATGTGCACCTGGCTGAGAAGCTGTCAGGACTTGGTGCGGACATATGGCGTATTTCCATGGAAGAATCGGCTGTTCCTGCCGCGAAGGAAGAAGCGCTTAAGCCTGAACCGGCCAGAAGCGAATCCTCCAAAGCCGAAGAGATCAGACCCCGCTTCCAGATTCAGCCGTCTTGGGTATAATAGTTATTCTTAAAAATATGAGGACCAGCCGCTTAGCGGCTGGTCCTTTTTTTGAAATAGATCTTATACGTACCGGGGGATTCCGCAACTCTCTTTCTCTCAAAATTCCGTTCTAGCAGGTGGCGCAAATTCATATCTATAAGAATCACCGGTGCTTACGGAAGGAGCCATAGAGATGAAAGAGTTAATCAAGCTGCGGCGCATCCTGAAGCGTCCGCGCAGCGCAGTGCGCGCGCGGCGGCGCGGCGCGCGCCCCCTGCGGCGACTGGCCCCCGCCGCCTGGCTGGCAGCGCCCCTGCTGGCGGCGCTGCTGCTGCCGCTGGCTGTTGTCCCGCAGCGCGGGGGACAACAGCCGCCGGCGCCCCCGGCCGTGCCGCAGGCCACGGCCGCTCCGGCGGCGCCGGCACCGGCTGCCGCAGAGGCGCCGCAGCCGGAGGTCTCCGTCTATTTGTCGCGGAGCGGACAAATCGAGACCCTGCCGCTGGAGGAATACGTCAGCGGCGTGCTGGCGGCCGAGATGCCGGCCGAATTTGAGCTCGAAGCGCTCAAAGCGCAGGCCGTAGCGGCCCGCACCTTCATTGCCCGCCGTCTGGCCGCCGGCGACCACAGCGGGGTACCCGTTCCCGAAGCGGATGTAAGCGATACGGTAAGCCATCAGGCTTACGTATCGAAGGCCGTGCTGGAACGGGATTGGGCGTCCGGCAGCAAGCGTGCCGGACTGGCGAAGATCCGCCGCGCGGCCTTAGAGACGCGCGGGACGATCATGACCTATCAGGGGCAGCCGATCACGGCTTCCTTCTTCGCTTCCAGCGGAGGGTATACTGAGAATTCCGAGGAGTACTGGAACGCTGCGGTTCCCTACCTGCGCAGTGTAGCCAGCCCGTGGGAGCTGCAGATCACTCCGAACCTGGCGGTAAGCTACACCTTCAGCAATTCTGAGCTGAGAAGCAAGCTGGGCCTTGGAACCAAGGACCTTCCGGTGTCAGCCGGTCTGGGAGCTTCGGGCAAGGCAACGCCAGTCTCCGCTCAATCCTCTGCCAGCTTGCCGGCGGAGGTACTGTCGCTTACCGCCGGCCACCGGATCAAACAGATCTCTATCGGAGGGAAGGTGTTTACCGGGCGGGAAGTGAGAGAGAAGCTGGGGCTGCGTTCGAGCCAGTTCACCTGGAAGCGCCAAGCGGGGAAGGTACAGATCACCACGTATGGTAACGGCCACGGTGTCGGCATGAGCCAGTGGGGTGCGAACGGAATGGCGAAGCAGGGGAAGACGGCCACACAGATTCTCAAACACTACTACAGCGGGGTCTCTTTTACCGGAATCTCAACTCTCCTGAAAAAATAATCTGCAAGATACGTATAAAAGCGAAGCGCCCGGTAACACTGGTTACTGAGGTGATAACCATATGAATGAACAAGACAAAATCAAATCAACCCATGATGAATCTCTCAAAAACAATCAGGGAGATTCAGGCGCCAAGCCTTCTTCATGGAGCAGACTGTTATCCAAACGCTGGGTATTCCCGGCAGTCTACACGGCGGCAGCGGCACTTATACTAACCTTGGTGTGGGTCTATCAGGATGCCGGCCAGAAGCCGCTGAATCCTGATAACGCCGCGGTAGTATCCCAAGGTGAGGCCGGCAGCAAAACCGGAGCCGCAAACGGTGATCCCGAAGCCCTGGAAGTTGTCGCATCAGCCGAAAGCCTGGCCTGGCCGGTAGCCAGCCCGAGTGAAGTGGAAGTGGTCAAACCGTACTATGATGAGAACGGCACGGAAGAGAATCACATTGCGGCGATGGTGCAGTACAATAATACCTTTGTCACCAATACCGGAATTGATATTGCCCGTGAGGATAACAAGACGTTTGATGTGAAGGCGGCGCTCAGCGGTGAAGTTACCAGAGTGGAAGATGTTGCTGTACTGGGGAAGGTCATTGAGATTACCTCACCCGGCGATTTGAAGACGGTCTATCAGAGTCTGGGTGAAACCAAAGTGAAGCAGGGCGACGAAGTGAAGCAAGGCGATACGCTGGCGACAGCGGGACGCAATGAGATGGAAAAGGGTCTTGGCAACCATGTGCACTTTGAGGTGCATGAGGACGGTAAGATTGTGAATCCTTCGGATCTGCTTCCACAGCGCTAAGCCGAATGAATAACAGGGGGCGGAAGCCTCCTGTTTTTTTTAAAGAGAATTTATATGTTTTGGGGTCCCCGCAAAGTACCTGAGTTATCATCTACGCTGAAGCCCCACTTTGTGGGGTTATTTTGCTTCTCCCCGAAATGGACAGTCCGGCAGGTTCTATTCTGGAAATGGGCAGTGAAATGCAGTGAATTGGGTTGTCCGACAAATAAAATGAGCCTTCCTAAGCTTGTCATGTCCTGAAAGCGCGAATATATAGGCCCGCCCCTCATATAATGTACCAAACTATTCACAGTTGGGAGGCGGGAGCGTGCACGATTACATCAAGGAACGTACCATTAAAATCGGACGCTGCATCGTGGAAACCAGGCACACGGTCCGGACCATAGCCAAGGAATTTGGCGTTTCAAAAAGCACGGTGCACAAAGATTTAACCGAACGGCTGCCGGAAATCAATCCGGATCTGGCTGATCAGGTGAAGCACATTCTCGAATATCACAAGTCCATCCGTCATCTTCGGGGGGGAGAAGCCACAAAAATTAAATATAAGAAAACCACAGGGAAGAAGCGCGAGGTTGCCGTAGCCTCAAAGCCATAAGATTTTCGGATTTTCACGCGATAATTCAGGTTTGGTCCATTGTACTCACCCCCTAAAGTATGGTATTTTTAAATTTGGTACAATCTTCTTTTCTCATTTAAAATAACACTTTGGGGGCTCTTTCATTATGCTTAGCAAGGATATCGGAATCGATCTCGGCACAGCCAACGTGCTCATTCATGTCAAGGGAAGGGGAGTCGTTCTGGATGAACCTTCCGTGGTCACACTTGAAAGTGATACGAAGCGGGTCCTTGCGGTTGGTGAACAGGCACGCCGGATGGTCGGGCGGACACCTGGAAATATAACGACGATTCGTCCGCTCCGTGACGGTGTAATCGCCGACTTTGCCATTACGGAAATGATGCTCAAATACTTTATTGACAGCGTTGGCGGCCGGACCTGGTATTCGCGGCCCCGTATTTTGATTTGTGCTCCCACCAATATTACATCTGTGGAAACGAAGTCCATCCGTGAGGCGGCAGAGCGCAGCGGGGCCAAAGAGGTTTTCATGGAGGAAGAGCCCAAAGCTGCAGCCATAGGCGCAGGAATGGACATTTATCAGCCTAGCGGAAATATGGTCGTCGATATTGGCGGCGGAACGACGGATGTAGCCGTATTGTCCATGGGCGACGTCGTTACCGCCTCTTCCATTAAGATTGCGGGGGACAAGTTCGACGATGCCATTTTAAAATATATCAAACAGAAATATAAGCTCCTGATCGGTGAACGTACAGCGGAGGATATCAAAGTGACCATCGGCTCGGTACGTCCGGGCGGCATGAAGTCAGAGATGGATATCCGCGGGCGTGATATGGTGAGCGGACTTCCCCAGACCCTTACTATTTCATCCGGTGAGGTGAAGGAAGCGCTGTGGGACCCGGTTTCTTCGATTGTGGCTGCGGCCAAGTCGGTGCTGGAGCGTACACCGCCAGAGCTGTCGGCAGATATTATTGACCGTGGAGTTGTGCTGACCGGCGGAGGCGCCCTGCTTAACGGACTGGACGAGCTGCTCTCTGAACAGCTGCATGTTCCGGTGTGGGTGGCTGAAGATCCGATGCACTGCGTAGTCAAGGGCACGGGAATTATGCTGGACCATTTGGACAAGGTGGTTAAGAAAAAGTTCTAGCCTGCCGATAATAAGGGAGAACAGCAGATTCCAGGAAGGGACTGACCTCATGCTCAGAGGATTATATACAGCCGCAGCAGGAATGGTGACGCAGCAGCGCAGACATGATACGGCGACGCAGAACTTGGTCAATTTAAATACTACGGGGTACAAGCAGGTCGACAGTGTCAGCCACGCATTTCCCGAGGTGCTGATCACCGCGATGAACAGGGGCGTAACTCAGCCTGTCGGACGTATCAATACCGGGGTTTTTGCCGAGCAGTCCGTCTCCCAATACCTGCAGGGCGACCTCATTGAGAGCGGCAAGAGCATGGATTTTGCGCTGTCTACCGATCTGCAGGTCCCAGACCCGGAGAATCCGGGCGTAAATCTTGTTTTTGACGGCTCGGGTAAATCTATCAGTGCAGATGGCGAGGTTACTTACCGGCCCCAGGCGTTCTTTACGGTTCAAGACAATGAAGGCAATAATTTATATACACGTAACGGAAGCTTTACAGTTGCTCCTACAGGGGAAGTGCTTAGCTCAGGTGGATTCAGAGTGCTGGGCAGTGACGGCAATCCGCTGCGATTGACAGGGCCCCAGGATAACCTTAAAGTGGACGGGCAGGGCAATCTGATTAACAATGCTACCGGGCAGCCTTCAGGTACCCGGATCGGAATCAGCGTCATCACAAGACCGCAGGAGCTGGTGCGTGACGGTAATGGTGTCTTCCATGCTGATGATGCCGAGGCTGCAGACATCCGCTTTTCCAATGGAACTGATAATCTGCAGGTACGGCAGGGCTACCTTGAGAACTCTAATGTCGATGCCACTCAGGTCACTGTGGATATGAATGCCGCTTACCGCGCGTATGAAGCGAATCAGAAAGTGATCCAATTCTATGACAGCAGTCTGCAGAAGGCTGTGAATGAGGTCGGCCGGGTATAGGCTGTACGGATCATTTTATTGAGAGTGTAAGCCTGTTTCTTCTTATTAAGCTTGTAGGAGGTTAGACCTGTGAACAACTCGACAATCGGTGCCGCTGTCTCAATGGCCAGTCTGCAGCAGCGGCTGGATATTATAGCGGATAACATTGCCAATATGAATACCAACGGTTATAAGAGCAAGCAAGGCTCGTTCGAGGATGTGCTTACCCGTGTACAGCAGCAATCCAAGGATTATAATCAGCCTGGACGCAGTATGCCGCTGGGCTTCAATATCGGCTTTGGGGTGCGTGTGCCTACAGTGTCAAGTAATTGGGAGGAAGGCACGCTCCAGGAGACCGGGAAGCCTACGGACTTGGCGCTTCAAGGCAACGGATTATTCGGCGTTCAGGTGAACGGTGAAACGGCATATACCCGTCAGGGCGCTTTCCACTTTACCCCGGATACCGCCAATAAGGACAAGATGATTCTTGTGGACAATACCGGCAATCCTGTGCTGGGTGCTAACGGCACCCCGATCAGCGTAGGGGCTAATGTAAGTGCCGCTATTGATGAGCGCGGGCAGGTGTGGACCAAGACGGATGAGACACAGCCACCTGTTCTGGCAGGCAGCTTAATGATTGTTGAGCCGCTCAGCAAGAATGCTTTGCAAGCTGTAGATGGTAATTTCTATGTATTGGCTGAAGGCGTGACAACGCAGCAGGCATTCGTGCAAAGAGCAGCGGGCGAAGCGAAGGATGTAGGCGTTCGCTCAGGCTATCTGGAATCCTCTAACGTGGATCTGAGCCGGGAAATGACGGAGATGATGCAGATTCAGCGTACGTATCAGCTTGCTGCCCGGGCGCTGTCCTCCAGTGACCAGATGCTGGGCCTGGCTAATAACATGCGCGCGTGAGGTGAAGGAATGAGTCGTGAGAAGGTTAAGACTGCACAGAATGCAGAAGACGAACAACAGCGGCCGGTGAAGCGGCGCAGGATTAGAGCCTGGACCATCATTCAGTGGTTCCTGATTCCATTGCTGCTGGTGGCCGCACTTGGAGGCGGGCTGGTCGTAGGGTATGTGATTCTCGGCAAAAAGGAACTGGGCGATGTGCTCCTGTGGAGTACCTGGAAGCATGTATATGATCTGGTGTTCGCACCTTGAAACGTTATGGTATACCGATATTTAAGGCTCCCTTGTTGTGCAGGGGAGTTTTCTTTTTTATACTGGAAAATGTATAATGATGGCGTGCCCTAAGAGCGCCAAAAAGGGCTCTCTCCGCCATGCTGCCGCGTGCGGTGGAGAAAGCCCCTTATCTTAACCTCCACTGCTGCAGGTGGTGAAGGATAATTATAGTTTTTGCCGAAGCTGTCCATATTTATGCAGAGACGGCGGAGAATAAACAAAAGTGCTGCTGTAGGCGGAGGTTCATAAGACGCGGTTACAACCGAAGGGAGCTTTAATAATTATGATGGATACCAATCAAATTCAAGAAATAATCCCCCACCGGCCCCCATTTCTGCTGGTGGACAAAATTACAGAAATAGAAATGGGCAAACGTGCAGTCGGTATCAAGAATGTAACGGTAAACGAGCCGTTTTTCGCCGGACACTTCCCTGGCTTCCCGGTAATGCCGGGTGTGCTGATTACGGAAGCCTTGGCTCAGGTAGGTGCTGTGGCTATTCTTGGAGTGGAAGCTAACCGGGGCAAAATCGGTTTTCTGGCCGGGCTTGACGGCTTCCGCTTCCGCGGACAGGTTGTCCCTGGCGATACCCTTGTGCTTGAGGTAGAGATTACCCGGCTGAAAGGCAGCATCGGCAAAGGACAAGCCACTGCCAAGGTGGACGGCAAAACGGTAGCGTCCGGCGAGATTATGTTCGCACTCAGCTAGTTCCTGTTATAAACTTATTTATTATAGATGGAGAAGGAGAGATTGACATGACTGGATTAAGCCCGAAGGCGCAGGAGACCCTGACACGCTGGCTGCAGGACCCTTCTGTCGACGAGAACACCAAAGAAGAGCTGAAGGCTCTTGCCGGTGAACCGAAGGAACTGGAAGAACGATTCTATAGAGATCTTGAATTTGGTACAGGCGGCTTGCGCGGAGTCATCGGAGCTGGAAGTAACCGGATGAACCGTTATACAGTAGGCCGGGCTACTCAGGGCTTCGCCGATTACATTCTGGGACAACATACTGGAGAAGGCAGACCCTCGGTGGTTATTGCCCACGATTCCCGGCGATTCTCGCCCGAATTCACGCTGGAGGCTGCACTTGTACTCGCCGGCAACGGAATTGAGACCCACTTGTTCCCGTCCCTGCGCTCCACGCCGCAGCTGTCCTTCGCCGTCCGTCATTTGAAGGCGTCTGGAGGCATTGTAATCACTGCCAGCCACAATCCGCCTGAATATAACGGATACAAGGTCTACAATGCCCAGGGCGGACAGCTGGTGCCGCATGAAGCAGAGAAGGTTATTGCTAACATTTTGAATGTCGACTCCTTCAATGGGGTAAAGCGCATATCTCAGGAGGCTGCAGAGAGCGAAGGCCTGCTGCACTGGCTGGGAGCCGAAGAGGACGAGGCGTTTACGGATACGGTTGCTGCGGTAAGTGTCAGCCGTGAAGAGATTGCCTCTTCGCTGGGCCGTAATTTCTCCATTGTCTATACGCCGCTGCACGGGACAGGCAATCTTCCGGTCCGCCGTGTCCTGGAGAAGATCGGCTTCACTCAGGTCCATGTGGTTCCTGAGCAGGAACAGCCGGATTCCGAATTCTCTACTGTGAAATCTCCGAATCCGGAGGAACGTGAAGCCTTCACCCTGGCGATGAAGCTGGGCGAGGAGCTGAACGCGGATCTGCTGATCGGTACAGACCCGGATGCTGACCGTATGGGCGCTGTGGTTCGTGACAACGAAGGCAAATTTGTAGTGCTGTCCGGGAATCAGTCCGGTGCGCTCATGATTCATTATTACCTGAGCCGTTTACAGGAACAAGGGAAGCTGCCGGCTAACGGCGCTGTAGTCAAGACTATTGTAACCAGTGAGATGGGTGCTGCTGTAGCCAGCCATTATGGTGCTACGGTGTTCAACACACTGACCGGATTCAAATATATCGGGGAGAAGATGAACCAGTTCGAGCAGTCCGGCGAGTATACGTATCTGTTCGGATATGAAGAAAGCTACGGTTATCTGGCCGGCAACTATGCCCGTGACAAGGATGCAGTCCTTGCTGCGATGCTGATCGCTGAAGCGGGTGCCTATTACAAGGCCCAGGGCAAGACCCTGTACGATGTGCTGCAAGAGCTGTATGCACAGTTCGGATACTTCCTGGAGAGCCTGGAGTCCCGCACGCTGAAGGGCAAGGATGGAGTGGCTCAGATTCAGGGGATTATGAATGACTGGCGGACCAGCCCTCCGCACGAGATCGCCGGTGCTTCCGTGACGCAGGTGCTGGACTATTCCCTGGGGCTTGATGGTCTGCCTAAGGAGAACGTGCTGAAATATCTGCTGTCGGACGGCTCATGGTTCTGCCTGCGCCCTTCCGGCACGGAACCGAAGATCAAAGTGTATTTTGCCGTGGTGGGTGAATCCCTGGACAACGCCAAGCACAAGGTTGCGGAATTGACCAGTCAGGTTATGGCACGGGTTGACGGGAAATAATAAGCAATAGATAACTTCCCTGCGGAAACGGAGCTGCTCCAGATGGACAGACCTCCGTTTCCGCTTAAATTTGCCGCTGGCAAGAGGGTTGGGCCGGCAGCTGTGACGTAAGGCAATCAGGTTTAAAGTGAAAGAGGAGGTACTTTGGTGCAGCAGAAATGGCAACGCTGGAATATAGCATCACGCAAGTGGTTATGGATCATTATGGTGATAGGGCTTATAGGTGCGCTTCCGGTCGTATACGACCGTCTACAGACAGAGAAGTCTTCCAAATCGGTTGAGTTTGTCTTTGATTACCGGGATCTGGTTGAGGTTGCGAGCTACCGGCAGAATCCGCAGGATTATATCAATGAACAGCTGGACCGGCTGAAGACAGCCGGTGTTCAGAGTATGGCTATCTATGAAAATACATTGGAGGATTTCCGCAAGGCGCGCCGTCTGATGATCTGGGGAGCGTCTGATATCGCCAATCTTACTGATACTGTGATTCCGGAGAATGAGAACTATACATATGTCCTCTTTACCAGTGCGAAGAACAGTGAAATGCTCTCACCGGTTATCCGCGATGCCTTCAGCAGACTGGACATCCGGACGGAAGAATGGAACTACCGCGGCCAGCAGGGGCTGATCATCCAGACGCCGCTGGAGGATGCAACGCTTAAGCCGCTGCAGCCGGACCCGATTACACTGGAAATGCTGCATGAGAAGGGCTTCAGCATTGTGCCCCGGCTTGTAGACTCGCTGGCATACAATCAGGATGCCGTGAAGAAGCTGCTGGACCGTTACGCTGAGCTTGGCGTCAAGCGGATTCTTTTTGAAGGAGAGTCGGTTAAGGGGTACTCCGATGATGCGGATACGGGCAGTCTAACCGCCTTCGCTGACCTCCTGAAGCAACACGGGATGGGAATAGCGGCAATCGAGAATATTAAGGTTCAACAGAAGGGCTTCTCCAAGCTGGCTTATATGCTGGATTACAACGTGACTCGCCTGTATTCCCTCAGCGAGGCAGATTCCAGCCTGAAGACTGAGGTGATTGCTGACCGGTTCGCACTGGGCACAAAAGACCGTAATATCCGCATGATCTATCTGAATACGATTCCCTCCAGAGATACCAAGAAGGCTGCCATCACAGATACGATGGATAACCTGATTGAGAGTCTCAGCGGACCTGAGGGCGCGGTGGCCAAGATTGAGGCGAACGGCTTCAACATTGGACAGGCTACAGCATTTGATGTGAGTGATTCGTCCTTCCAGCGTTATTTCAAGCTGATTGCGGTAATCGGAGCGGTGGCTATGGTTGCCCTGCTGTTCTCCTACTTCATTCCTTGGCTTACTCTGCCTGTATGGGTGCTTGGACTGGTTGGAAGTGCGGGACTGCTGATTCTGAAGCCGACATTATTTGAACAGGCGCTTGCGCTTGCTGTAGCTATAAGTGCACCTACCCTAGCTATCGTGCTGGCTATCCGCAAAATTAATGAGATGGGTCCGCCTTTACGCGCCAATCCGTTAACCTTTGCCGTGATGAGCCCGCGCCGCCGTCTGACGCATAGTCTCGTTCTGTATGTCAAAACTGCATTAATTACATTCAGTGCGGTGCCTTTCGTCATTGCGCTGCTGAATAATATTACCTATGCCCTGGTACTGGAACAGTTCCGCGGGGTAAGTCTGCTGCATTTGGCACCGATCGGGCTTACCGCAATCTATGTGCTTTTGTACCGTGGCGAATTTGCCTTTAACAAAACCGGTAAGCTGCTGCGGACGCCGATTACACTCGCTATGGTTATTGCCGCAGGTGTACTGGGTATCGTGGGAATGTATTATTTAAGCCGGACCGGGAATGCCGGAAGCGTAAGCGCACCGGAGAAGCTCCTTCGTACCTTCCTTGAGAATACCGTAGGGGTTAGACCCCGTAACAAGGAATTCCTGCTGGCGCATCCGCTCTTCATCCTCGGCGCATTCTTGGCCTATAAATACCGGAGTGCAGCCTTCATCATGATTATTGCAGTCATTGGGCAGTTGTCTATGGTGGATACCTTTGCCCATATTCATTCGCCTGTGCTGATCTCGCTGGTCCGCGGACTTCTAGGTCTTGGACTCGGCCTGATTATCGGTATTATCGCTGTTGGGGTATGGCAGATTGCGGAAGGATGTTGGAAACGATGGTCACCTCTGCTCAAAAAATTGTAATTTCAGGCTTTTACGGCTTCCACAACAGTGGAGACGAAGCCGTTCTGCAGTCGATTCTGAATGCTGTGCGCAAGCAGTCCCAAGCCGCCGGAGTAACGCTTGCGCCTGTGGTCTTATCCATTGATCCGGAGTGGACGGCTGCTACGTACGGGGTGGAGTCAGTACACCGGATGAAGCTGGGAGAGGTGCGGAGAGCCATATCGGAAAGTGCAGGTCTGATCAGCGGCGGCGGCAGCCTGCTTCAGGATGTTACAAGCAGTAAGACCATTCCGTATTACCTGGGTATTATTAAGCTGGCCCAGTGGATGGGGAAGCCGACATTTATCTATTCCCAGGGGATCGGACCGGTGAACCGCAAGCTGTTTCATCCGCTGATCAAATCGATTTTCCGGAAATGCGCTTATATCTCGGTGCGGGATGAACAGTCCCGCCTGTTGCTTCAGTCTATGGGGCTTAGCATTGATGAGATAGACGTTGTACCCGACCCGGTTATGGGGCTGGAGCTGCCTAAGAATATGCAGCCAGAACAGCATTCAGAAGCAGATAAGGCAGTTGGAACATCCAACTCCGGCATGCAAGGTTCGCCCGCTACTGTAGGTGTCTCCGTGCGCTTCTGGGAGCAGTCCCGCAAGGAGCTGGATGCCCTGGCTGAAGGTCTGCTGAGGGCTTCTGCGGTGCAGCCGCTAGACGTTCGCTTTCTTCCCTTCCATCATCCTGCTGATAATGAGGCTTCCCGCTACGTGATGCAGAAGCTGGGCGGGGGGATTGAAAACAACGGTGGGACGGTAAATATCCGTGAGGATACGCTCCATCCCTTGCGGATGCTGCGCGAGGTAGTTCAGTGTCAGGCACTTATAGGCATGCGGCTGCACAGCCTGATCTATGCTGCGGGACAGCGTGTTCCGCTGATGGGCGTCTCTTATGATCCGAAGATTGATCATTTTCTGGAGCGGGTGGATTGTCAGCCGGTGGGGAAGACGGATACACTGGAGGCAGACAAGGTGGCTGCCGGGCTACTGGAGCTGCTGAACTCGGGGGAGAACTGGAAGCAGGAGCGGGAGCCGCTGATTGCCGCGCTCACCCAAGAGGCAGAGGCTCCGGCCCGGCGAATTGCCCAATATTTCGGCCATAAAGGATGAGTGACAAGTGAAAGCAGATAGCGCAATACCGACAGTGCCCATTTTTGGCATACGAGTATCCAAGGCGGATATGAAAACAACCGTTTCCTATTTAACGGAGGCGGTTCATAAGCGTGAGCCTCATCAGGTAATTACTGCCAATCCAATCATGGTTATGGCGGCACTGGAGAATCCGTCTTATATGGAGATTATGAAATCAGCAGAGCTGGTCGTCCCCGACGGGACTGGAGTGGTATGGGCAGCGGAATACTGTCATGAGCCTGTAGCTGAGCGTGTAGCCGGTTTTGATCTTTTACATGAATTATTGCACCAGGGCGAAAGCTATAACTGGAGAGTATATTTGCTCGGTTCTACCCCTGAGGTGATTCGCGAGACGGCTTCCCGGTTACAAACAAGATATCCCGGTATTGTTATCGCAGGATATCATGACGGGTATTTTGGTCCGGCAGAGGACGAACAGATTGTGGGCGGAATCCTTGAAGCGAAGCCTGACTTGCTCTTTGTTGCCAGAGGAGCGGACAGCCAGGAGCCATGGATCGCCAAATACAAGTCCCGGCTGCAGATCCCGGTAATGATGGGGGTTGGCGGGAGCTTTGATGTGATCTCCGGCAAGAGCCGCCGTGCCCCTGTTGCCTTTCAGAAATTAAGGGCAGAATGGTTATATCGGCTGCTCAAGGAACCTACACGTTACAAAAGAATGCTTGCGCTGCCGAAATTCGCAGTAAAAGTGGTACGAGAGAAAGATAAAGTAACAAAAGATCAGTAAATTGAGGAAATTTACCGAAAAAATCCGTGGTATCGCCTAAAAACAGTATTGGAATTTGTTTTTGGTTCAGCGTATAATTCAATGCGGTAGAGAAATGGAGGTCGACTTTTCACATGTTAATTATATACATCGCCGGATTCATTGTGTGCATGGGGCTTGCACTGCTTTTGACGCCGTTCGTGAAGAAATTCGCTATTAAGATCGGTGCGACAGATGTGCCAAATGCCCGTAAAGTGCATACGAAGATCATGCCCCGCCTCGGCGGACTCGGCATATTTCTGGCGTTTGTGTTAGGCCTGCTTGCCGTATTACCGATTATTCCTTATGACTTCACTCCCCGGGAGGCTAATTTCATTAAGGCGCTGCTATGCGGCGGCGGTCTGATTGTGTTGATCGGCGGTCTGGATGACCGTTTCGAGCTGTCAGCCAAAGTGAAGCTGCTGGGCCAAATTGCCGCTGCCTGCATCGTGGTTTTCGGGTTTGGCATCACGGTTGATTTCGTAAATATTCCTTTTCATAATAGCTATTCTTCCTTAGAGAGCTGGATTGCCATCCCTCTGACGATCTTCTGGATAGTCGGTGTCACGAACGCCGTGAACCTGATCGACGGACTGGACGGGCTTGCAGCAGGCGTATCCGGTATCGCAATTGCAACGATTGCCGTCATGGCCTTCCTGATGGGGAACACCATGGTTGCCCTGCTCTGTCTGCTGCTTCTGGGCAGCATTCTGGGATTCCTGTTCTTCAACTTTCATCCCGCCAAAATCTTCATGGGCGATACAGGCTCGCTGTTCCTGGGCTTCTGCCTGGCGCTGCTCGCACTGCTAGGCTTCAAACAGATTGCGGTAGTCTCATTCATCACACCACTCCTGATCATCGGAGTTCCGTTATCGGATACATTCTTCGCCATCGTCCGGCGCAAGCTGCAGAAGAAGCCAATCTTCGCTCCGGATAAAGGCCATCTCCATCACTGTCTGCGCGAACTTGGCTTTAGCCACCGCCAGACGGTACTTATTATCTACGGCATTGCCGCATTCTTCGGCATCCTGGCGGTCATCCAGACCTCAGCTTCGCTTTACGAAGCCAACTGGGTTACCTTTGTAGTCATCTGTGTCATGCTCTTCTTCCTGCAGATCGGTGCAGAGATTACCGGGGTCATCAGTAAGACCAAGCGTCCGGTGATTGATTTGTTTTTGAGAATGCGGATGAAGGTTGGGCAAGAGCGGGGCAGCAAGCTATAAATTCTTCGGCATCTTAGCTTAACTCATCATTAGTTTCATTAAATATTAGTGCGTATCCTTTCATGAGGGTACGCCTTTTTTTGTCTTATGCTTGCAGCCGGGCAGGCTGAAGCCCTTTGCTATTGCAGATCTGGATGCCGCTTACAGAAAAGTTGTGCGTAGTCCTTCAAATTATGGGCTGCTGGACCGATAAAATAATTATCATCAACAAAAGGGAGAGGTTAATGACATGCAGCGCATGAGAAAAACATTTATCTGGACACTTCTGTTCGCTTTATTGGTATCCTTAGTCCCCCCGGGACTTATGAATATTGCGGCGGCTGCAGACAAGCCGACCAGTTACTTCACACCGGACAATCAAAAGCTGCGGAATACGGTTGATCTGACCCTGCTGCCGCCAGCTTCATCATCGTCATCTGCGCAAATTGCCAGAGGCAATGTATTGCAGGTGACAGATGCGAGTCTGACAGTAACAGGAACCTTCACCAAGGTAACCAGTTCTACACTTGGAGCCAATGTACAGTTATTGACGTGGGATCAGAAGAACGGCAAATGGCTGGAAGATCCTACACATGTTACGCCTGGAGTTGTTCAGCTGGATGTTGATAGTCCTGACAACCGCTTCAGTGCCAATTTGACCTTATATCCCGGTATGAACCGGATTACATTGACCGGATCACAGGGCAGTAATGACCGCTCAGAGGCATTTTACGTTCTGTTCGATAAGGTCCCGTATGTAGAGAAGCTTCAGGTTCTGGGAGGATCTGAGAAGCTGAATTTAAATGAAGGCGCGCAGTTGGTAGTAGCCAATAAGGAAATCACCTTGGAAGGTAAGGCCCAGAATGCTACCAAGGTTACAGTCTCTCTTAATGACGGTACGGCTTCAAGCACATCATTATTGCAGGACGGCACCTTCTTTTCCCAGCGTATGGAGCTTAAGCCTGGGGTAAATAGCCTTAAGCTGGTTGTCCAGAATGGTTCTGACACACTCAGCTTTCAATATTCAATTTTCTACTATGATGAGAAGAACCCGATAGTCGCCATGTACTTAGGAGATTCAAAGGGCCAGGGTCAGGATTTCTTATACGGAGACCAGCCAGTGATGACAGAAGACAGCGATACCGCCAATCTGTTTGTCCAGATGATGGTTCCTGATAATGCAGGAGTACCTTTTAGCGGATCGGCAGTTGTGAAGCTGGATAGTGTAGTCCCCGCTATTAAATATGGGGAAGGATTGACCCTTGGAAGTGGTGGTACTGTAGAGTTAAAAGTAGGCAATGGTGAAATTTTGGTGCCATCTCCAGTTAAGGATGCGCCGGCTTACCGGTTGGTAACTTTCCAGGTCCCTCTGACTCTAAACAAGGATAATGCAACACCCGCTAACCGCTTAGAAAAGCAAACGCACAATCTTTCAGTAGCATATGGCACCAAGACCGTTAACCGGTCTATTGATTTTCAGTATATGAAGAATAACATTGTAATTACAGATATGAAGTATTTGCAGGGATATAATGAGACTACAGATACAGTACCTGCCGGAGTAACGCTGAATGGGGCTAAGGTGGATTCTGGAGAATTCTATATCTTGGTCAAGACTAATGCTGCTGCGTCTGATAAAGTAACTACTCCTGTAAAACTGTTGGCAAGCTATCTTCCTTTGTCCACTAGGAAACTGGAACCTAAATGGATAAAATCACTATCCCTTACAGAGCACATCTTTAAAATTACGGATTTCCAGAACGGCAATCAGACTGTCCGATTCAAGATTGATGGCTCGTCATCAAACAAGGATGTGAATATTTCATTTGCTTCCAAGAGCTACATTTATGTATCCAACCTTACGGATGGCCAAACTTATGTAATAAACTCCAAAGAAAGTACAGTATTGAACGTAAAAGGACAATATATTGATTTTAATCTGGGCAGCAGCTACTTCCTGGCTGAAATGTATGTGAATGGAACGAAGAAGAAGCCCACGGGAACTGAGAAATGGCTTAACCCAAGTGATGGTACTTTTTCAGTTGATTTAGATATTGATGCAAGCAAAGGACCCATCGTATTCGGGGAGAACAAAATTGTTCTTACAGGAACAGGGGTAGATGAAAAAGGACAGGTTCGTGAGGTTCGCAAGGAACTGCGCGTCTATATTCTCGATGAGAACGTATCAACCATCAGCAAGTTCCAGCCAGCCTTAGGCACAGGGAGATCTACATTCCCGGACACTAATTTTGGACCAACGGATGTACTGCTCACGAAGTTGTTTAATTTGACACCTGATTTTATTTATAATGAAACAAAGTATACAACCAGTCTAAAAACTTACGATTTAGTGCTGCGGGGCAGCGGGGCTGTGAAGCTGAACCTGAACCTGGGTACCAAAAATATTTTGTCGCTTGATATTCCGGCAAACGCCAGTACTACAAATACAGCAAGCCCGGTGTTTGCGGATCAACGTTACACTACCAGCTTTGCCGGCAGTCAGAGGGATTTCGTAATGCGGATTCAGGATCTTACTAATGATACACCGGGAACCTACATTTATACGCTGGAACTGATTAACAGCACTGGTGCCAAAACTAGCCAGAAGCTGGAGTTAATCCGGGAGGTCAGTGCTTACCGCATTCTGTCTCCTCAGCCCTCTGTGGGGACTCAGTATGTTGTGAATAAGAACTTTGTTCATTTTGATATTGAGGCTGAGGGAGCTACAAGTGTTGTTATTGATAAAGAGCAGGCTGTTAAGCGAACGGATCTGGGACCTGGCAGATTTGCTCTGGATTATGTAGGCTTGAAGCCGGATAAGGCAAACAGCATCAAAATTCAAGTTGTCAGAGGAAGCAGTACAAGTACAGATACTATCTCGATATTCTATACGGGTACTGTGGCTGTTGATTCGCAGTATATGGCTCCTAAGGTAGCGGACAAATACAGTGTATTTAATAAGAAGCTGGAACTGAGCTTCCCGAAAGGGACTGTAATGCAAAGTACAGATACACGCAACCTGAAGAAGTTCTATCCGGATACCAAACTTCGCTTCGGCATTGCTGAACCGACAACAGGTGTGGTAGAACGCCGTAACGATTATGGCAATGTCATCGGCTTCCCGGTAACCTTTGAGGAGAGCGGAATTCCTAACTGGACTATTCCGGATGAATTCTCACTTCGTTTCAGCTCTCCATATGAGAGCAGCAACTTTGTAAGAATATCTGATGTGTACTGGATTAGCGGAGGACTAGGCGAACAGGGTGCTGTATCGACTGCAGGCTACATTCCTGCAACGAATGGCCTGGCTCCATATTCTGTAGATGGTTTGTTCGGTGATCCGCAGACTCCGGCAGAACGCAAGATCACTCCATCCAAGCGGGGAAAACTAACACTGGCCTTCGACTCTAATGTGGTTGATGACGCAGGGACTGTTGTAACTGTATTTCAATATAATTCCAACCGTGAATGGGTGAATATTGGTGGTACTGTAGATACCAACAAGCATACGATCAGTGTTCCGTTTGATGAGTTTGGTTATTACAAGGTTATGAAGATGAGCCGCGGTTATAATGACATTACGAATCATCAATGGGCCCGGAACATTCTCAATGCCCTCTATGCCAAGGGGATCATGAATAACCTGCGCTTTGAACAGTTTGGCACAGACGATCAGACTACAAGAGGAGAGTTCGCAACCCTGCTGGTAAAAGGCTTGAATCTGCCGCTTAACTATGATGACAATAAGACTTACGCTGATTTGGTTCCAGGGGCCGGTTCAGTGACTTGGGATTATGAACATATTGAAACAGCCTCGAGAGCCGGAATTGTGACTGGACTTACCGATGGGGTATTCGGACCAGATCAACCGATTACGCGCGAGCAGGCGGCAGTGATGATTGCCAGAGCACTCAAGCTGAAGCTGCCGGTTAATGATCAGAAATTAAAGGATGCAGTAGCCAAGTCATTCCTGGATTCCGGTAAAATAGAGTCCTATGCATTAGCCGCAGTTCAGGCCGTGTCAAAGGCGAAAATAATGAACGGGGCTGAAGTCACCACCACGGGTCAAAAGAAGGCTTCTTACAACTTTAATCCCAAAGCCAATATGACAAGAGCCGAGGCTGGTAAAATTGCTGTGGAGCTTTTGAAGAAAAGCACTACAATTTTCCCTAAAACTCTGAGCTAGGCAGTAACAGTCCTATAGTAAAAACCTTATTCAGGTTAAATTACCATTCGGACATCTTTGTAATCTGCTCCCATTTGCGTTACAATGTCAAAGAAACCATTTTTACGTGAAAGGTGAAAGCCATCGATGAAACCGATTTTATCTAAAGCACAATTGGATTACACGAAAGCAAAGAATATGTTTGAGAATAGAGCAAAGGTTATGGAAAAGGAAATTGCAGCGAAGCGGGCCCTGCAGGAGATCACTCAGGAGGTAATGGAAGAGCTTGTTCAAGCAACGGGCTTCCATGATGCTTATAATGAACTGGTTATTGCTGAGAATGCTTTGATTGAATGGTCCCACAGCACAATCAAGCATGAGAAGAGCTACCGCGAGAACCGCGCAGCAATCGATGCCATGTATGAGAATGTAAATTCAAGCCCAGAGAAGCGCCAGGAGTTAATACAGCTATCGATGAAGATTCGGTAGTCCCGGATATATTAAGATGAAGGAAAGACTGCTGAGGTAACCTCAGCAGTCTTTCTTTAAAATATAAGAATGTATAGGTTTCACGCTATACGTTATCCTTCTATTTCTCACGGAAACGGTACCGTCCTTTAAAAGGACGGCAATGCCGTTTCCACTTGTGTAAATCATTATTCGAGAACGTGTTAACCCTGTTGTAATGTGGGTATATACTTATTAGCTTGAATGCTTATTAACAAATACATCACTTTTAGTATGCAATATTTGTTTATAAACTTAGCAAATATTGTTTAATGACGTTTAGAATGCCTCTATGCTATACTGATTCCCGTAGCCACCCAACATTAACAATAGTTAGTAGAACATACATATTGTATCTTCTAGAGTTTCGGGGCAGGGATACAGCAGGGCAGAAAAAGTTTTTTTAACCAAAGCGCAACTTTTTTGAAACTACTGCGTTTAAGGTGTAGAGTCATTTGCACAAGGCAATTGCGGAATGCCCTGAAGGCACAGCCCGTTGCTAAATGGAAAAATTAGCTTTACGTGACTAGAGGCACATTGTATAATACTTAGGTAGAATTAGGAATCTAGTATTACTATGCCTTGAAGCTGTTTACAAGTTTCTGTGATACCCGTCACAGACATTATTTATACTTAATCTGCTCAACTCGGGAAAGGGGGTGCTCGACAAATGAGTGATATGAGCTACACAACTAAAGAAAAATCCCAGTTTATGAATGTCCAAGGAGGAGAAAAAAAGGTTATGAAGAAAATTTTATCCGTAGCATTGTCTACAGCAATGGCATTCTCGATGTTTGCCTCTGTAGCGTTTGGTGAAACAGCAAAGGTAACTCCACAACAAGCATTTGATGCTTTGGCAGCAAAGGGTGTTGTGAATGGCTTCCCTGATGGTCAGGCTCACCTTGAAAAGGATCTGACTCGCGGAGAGTTCGCTAAGATCGTTACTAAATTGTTTGGTCTTACTGAAGTAACTGGCAAGTTGTCTTACAAAGATAAAGGATACGACGCTAAAAACTGGGCCGTTCCTTATATCGAAGCTGTTACAGCTGCTGGCTTGATGCAAGGTCAAGATACAGTTAAGGGACTCTTCAACTTCAATGGCAAAGTAACAGTTGAAGAAGTTTCTAAAGTATTGGCTATCGCTCTTAAGCTGGAACAACCAACAACAACTGACAACAGTGCATCTGTATGGGCTAAAGGATATGCTCAAGCAGTAATCAACGCTGGTCTGGTAGCTAAGGATTACAACTTCAAAGCTAACGCTACCCGCTCTTTGGTAATTGAAACAGCTTACTATGCTGAGCAAATCGGTAAGGTTCCTACATTGACTGTAGCTTCTGCTGAAGCAGTAAGCCCAACTCAAGTAGTTGTTACCTTCTCTGATAAGACAACTGCAAACGTTGAATTGACAACTGCCCTGGTAGAAGGCGTTGAACAAACAATCAACTTCAAACACCTTGAAAAGGACTACACTGCAAAAGTAACTCTGCAGGCGCCTAAGGTTGTAGCTGTTGAAGCTCCAAACTCCAAGCAATTGGTTGTTAAATTCAACCGTGCTATCAGCACTGATTCCCTGATCTCTGATGATAAGGTTATCGCTAACACAATCAAAGTAGTTACCGTAACTGGAACTAATAATGTTACTGTTGCAGGTGCTCATGCTACTGTGAATGCTGGCGGAAATGAAGCAACTATCACTTTCCCAAGCACTGAGTTCATGAAGGGCCAGTACTCCGTTGTAGTTACTGATGCAGTTAAGACTTCTTCAGGAACTGCTTTCGCTACTTATACTACCCTGTTGAATGTTGCTGACACTACTGCTCCTACAGTTGTTAGTGCAACAGCAGTAGCTAAGACTACTACTAATACTGTAACTGTAAAAGTAAGCGAGCCAGTGAAAAAAGCTGGAATTATCGCTTATGTTAACGGTGCGGCTGCATCTGCTACTGTATCTGATGATACTTATGACACAATTACACTCACTACTGGTGCTGCTCTGAACAGTGGTTCCAGCTATGATGTATCCCTGTTGAACGTATCTGACTATGCAGGAAACATTGCTACCCCTAACCCAATCAAAACTACTGTTGCTGTAACTTCTGATACAGCGGCTCCAAGCATCACTAAGATTGTCAATGTAAGTGACAAGTACTTCGATATCACTTTCAACAAGAAAGTTAGCTATCAGTCCTTTGTTGCTAATGTTCGCTTGTTGAATGTATATGGTGAAAGCCAAGGTACATTGTCTGTGAAGACAACTAAAGACAGCGACACAATTAGACTGCAAGTTCCTGCAGGCTTCAAGGTTCCTGATACTGCTGCATTCACTGGAAACCTGGTATTCGCTGCATCCGTTAAGGATACACTTGGTAACACTCTGGGAACTGCACTGACTCAGCCAGTAACAATCACTAAGGACACAGTTGCTCCAACAGTAATCAGTGCTGTTTACGGCAGCAAGGGTCTGGTTGTTACCTTCTCTGAGAATATCCTTTCTCTGTCCGGTGCTCCAACATTGATCAATGAATCCACTGGTCAGTTGGTAAATGCGAACTTCGCATCCCCATCAATTGATGGCGCGAAAGTAACTTACCCTAACGTAGCTGCTTTGAGCGGAAGCTATACACTTCGTCTGCCAGCTGCATTCGTTGTTGATGATTCCCTCACTGGAAACAAATCTGCAGCGACTACAGTTACTGTAACTGCTGCTGCTGCTTCGACAACGGATACGGAAAGACCTACTGTAACTAGTGTTAGTTACAAAGAAACTACTGCTAATGGAAAGAAAGAAAATGTTGTCATTGTTGTATCTGCTCAGGATAACAAAGGCTTGAATGTTGCCAGCCTTCGCGACCTTAACAGCTATACACTGGATGGCAAGGCTCTGCCAAACACTGCCTACTCTTTCATCACCAAGACAACTGGCGACAACTCTTCTGCACCACTGTCAGCAGAACTTACAATCACTATTCCTAGCTCGTCGATCACTGAGTCTAAGACTTATAACTTCGTAGCTTCCGGTATCGTGGATACTGCAGGAAATGGAATTGTTGCTTTCCCTCAAAACATGAGCCTGACTGATGGAGTTGCACCTACACTGACTGGAGCCACTGTTTCCACTGGTGATACTCAAGTTCTGGTGTTGAGCTTCTCTGAAAACCTCAATACTGCAACTGTTCAGAAGGAAGACTTCGAATTCGTTATCAATGGCGTTGCAACAACTGCTAATGATTCCCTGTACACTGCAAACACTGTAACTGCTGGTGCAGGTAACGATTCCGGTAAGTACTATGTAACGTTCACTGTGAAGTCAACTGGTAAGCTTCTTGATCTTAACGCTAACAACATCAACACAGTTAAGGTTAAAGTTAACACCACTGCTAACATCACAGATACTTCCAACAACGTTATCGTTACTGGAACAGAAGTTGACGCTAAGTAATCTCCGATTACTGCAGTTCAAGAATAGCCTCTTCGGAGGCTATTCTTTTTTTATAGCCATTTATCCCACCATAAGGAGGAATCACATTTGAAGACCGCTTGGAAAGTTACGATGTCAGCAGTATTGCTGGCGGGTGGCCTGTGGGCAGGCTCCATGCTTAACTTAACGGCTGAAGGCGCCGGTGTCGGATCACAGCCAGGAACAGCAGAGGACCCGGTGGTTACCAAGAGTTATGTGGACCAGCAGATTCAAAAGGTTTTGCAGGGTGGGACAATAAGTCCACCTACTCAAGCTCCGGCCGCTACAGCAACTAATGCACCGGCTGCAACTACAGCTCCTACCAAAGCGCCGGCTTCCGCTTCAGGGGATACAGGCAATACTGGTAATGCCAGTGAAATTGTTGATGTGAAGCCTGGACAGACCCTTATTGCTGGAGCAGGTGCAGAATTCATTGTCCGTGCCGGCAAAGCGGTCATTTATTCCCAGGATGCTAATGGGGTGGCTGACTTGACGGATGGTGTCGATTTGGCGAATGGTGCCGCTGCGCCTACGAATCATCTGTTATCTTTCCCGCGGGATGGCCGGGGGATCGCTGTACAGGACGGTCAGACGATGAAAATCGTTGTTATGGTCCGTGGTGCATATACTCTGAAATAAACAGCAACTCGTGTTAAAGTTCACTTCAATCGACATTATTCTTTCTATATAAAGAATGCCCTGTATTGCACTTCAATATACCCCGGAACTCATTCCCACAGCTGACAAACATTGAGCCGACTTAGGCCTTTGGAATTCGTACACAATATCACCTGTAATCTTAAAAAATTCGCAGGAGGTGCTGTAACATGGCACGTACAAATCGCACTGTGGTACCAGAGAGCCGGGCAATGCTGAAACAAATGCAATATGAAATTGCTTCTGAATTCGGATTATATGGAGCTTCATACGGCGGTGGAATGGACACGGAGTTTGCTTCTGAGCTAGGGACAATTGGCGGAGCAAGCGCATCTGGAGGAACTCCATATCTGGGGCATCTAAGCTCCAGAGATAATGGATCTGTTGGCGGGGAAATCACAAAGAGGTTGATCAAACAGGCGGAGCAGTCTCTTTTCGCATAACTGGCTTCAATTGACAGCACCCGGTAAATAAGATAATATGACCTTTGAGGAAGGCCGTAGACCTTTTCCATTCGGAAAAGGTTCATTTTTTGAATAAAACAGGCATAGGCTATTATTATTCTACTACTTATATTTGGCCTGTTTTCTACTAGGGAGCCCCCTTGAATACAGTGTCAGATCAACAATATGGGAGGTTGTTGTATATGTCGATCAAAGGGCGTCATCTGTTTACTTCTGAGTCCGTAACGGAGGGACACCCCGATAAAATCTGTGATCAGATATCCGACGCGGTACTAGATGCATTTCTTGCTAACGATCCTAATGCCCGTGTAGCTTGTGAGGTAGCTGTAGCAACAGGTCTCGTGCTTGTCATCGGGGAAATTAGCACCAAGTCTGAATATGTGGATATTCCGGCAATCGTACGTAATACTATTAAGGAAATTGGTTATACCCGCGCGAAGTTTGGTTTTGACTATAATACTTGTGCCGTCCTTAGCTCGTTGAACGAGCAATCGGCAGATATTGCCCAAGGTGTTAATGCTGCTCTTGAGCACCGTGATCCTGCATCATTAGCTGAAGAGACTGCTAACATTGGTGCCGGTGACCAAGGTCTGATGTTCGGGTTCGCTACGAATGAGACGCCTGAGCTCATGCCGCTTCCGATTGCCCTGTCCCACCGGATTGCCCGTCGTCTGGCGGAGGTCCGTAAGGATGGAACTTTGAAATATCTGCGTCCGGATGGCAAAACCCAGGTTACGATTGAGTACCAGGGCGACAAGCCGGTGCGTGTGGACACGATCGTCGTATCTACCCAGCATGCAGAAGAAATCACCCTTGAGCAAATTCAGGCAGACATCAAAGAGCATGTCATTCTTCCGGTTGTTCCAGCTGAACTATTGGATGAAGCCACTAAATACTTCATTAATCCTACTGGACGTTTTGTTATTGGTGGTCCTCAAGGAGATGCCGGTCTGACTGGACGTAAGATTATTGTGGATACATATGGCGGTTATGCCCGTCATGGCGGCGGAGCCTTCTCCGGTAAAGATCCGACCAAAGTGGATCGTTCAGCAGCCTATGCTGCCCGTTATGTAGCGAAGAATCTGGTCGCTGCCGGCCTTGCTGACAAGTGCGAGATTCAATTGGCGTACGCTATCGGTGTTGCAACCCCTGTATCGATCAATGTGGATACATATGGAACGGGGAAGATTAGTGAGGAGAAGCTGGTTCAGCTGATCAGCGATAACTTTGATCTTCGCCCGGCGGGAATCATCTCGATGCTCGACCTGCGTAAGCCTATCTATAGACAGACAGCTGCTTATGGACATTTTGGCCGTACAGATGTGGACCTTCCTTGGGAACGCGTGGATAAGGCGGATTTGTTAAAAGCCCAGTCCGGAATCTAAGAGTTAATTAAGCGAATAGAGCTTACTATGCATCGTCATAGTTAGCCCAAAAAGCACCCTCATGAAGAAGGTGCTTTTTGGGCTTTTTTTGTGAAAAGAGCAAGCGGATATGCCCTCAGCCGTCATCTTCTAAACTTTGGAAGCCCTTTAGCCGAATATAACAGTATACAAGAAACGCTCGAGGGGCTGAAGGGAGCTTTATCAAGAATGAAAAAGAAGGTAAGAATAGGCACAGCGATTATTATTGCAGGTCATCTGCTGCTTGGTTTGGGCAGTCCGGTTATCGGTATACATACATCAGCGGTATACGCCGCTTCAGAATTCGGAATCAGCATTTCTCCTGCAAACGGGTCTGCTTTTGTAAATACCGGGGCTTCACTGGGGCTTAGCTTTGACCGCCAGGTGATCCCGCAAGCCGGGAAAATCACCATTACAGATGTAAATGCCGAAACGGTATTTACGGAAATTGCAATCGGCAGTGCAGGGCTAATCGGAAACTCGGCAAGCTACGAGATCAAGCTAGGCTCCAGTCTTAAATTCGCTCCTTACAAAACATATAGCGTAAGTGTACCTAAGGGGCTGTTCAAGGATAGTGCAGGCAATGAGTCAGCAGCAACAAGCTGGAAGTTCACGACAGCCCCGGAGGTGAATCCGGCGATTATAGCAAGCAGTATGTCTCCAGCCCCTAATTCCAGGGTAGAGGCTGCAAGCTTAACGGAGCTGAGTATACGCTTATCTGGAGTGCTTACAGCCGGGGGAGGCAGCGTCAGGCTGCTCTCATCAGCGGATAACGCGGTTATACAGGAGTTTGCGATCCGGGAGGGAGAAGCTGGGGTTGCCTTCCAGAGTGCAGATTCCTCGACAACGGTAACGCTGACACTGGCTAATAAGCTTCCATCCGGCGGGAATTATTATGTGCTTATCGATGCTTATGCCTTCAAGGATGCTAATAATACAACCTATCAGGGGATAGCCAGCGGCAGTGGCTGGAGCTTCTCCACGATCGGTACGGGGACTATCTCTGCAACTACGGCTCCGGTCAACGCCTCTTTTGGTGCATCGGTCAGTGGAGCACTTAAGCTGTACTTTGACCGCCCGGTGAGTCCGGCTTCTGGAGTGATCTCAGTCTCTCCAGGTGCATTTGGGGACCCTGGAACAAGATGGCTGAATATCAATTCAACGAGCGTTACCGGCGGGGGGAGCTCGACAATTACACTGTTGCCAGCCTCCGCGGCCTCGCCGCTGTTGAGCGGTACGCTATATACAGTTACTATACCGCAGGGTGCTTTTTATGATCAGGATGGTCATCTCTTTCCGGCTTCAGGCCCGTATTCCTGGACATTTACAACAGCTTCATTAACAAGTCTGTCTGTAGCCGCATTATCACCAGCGGACCGCAGTGAGTCCGTAGATATCTCCAAGACAATTGCGGTTAATTTCAACCGTGATGTTGTTTATAATAGCATCGTCACGAACGGGGTTGTTCTATATAAAAGCAATGGCTCTAAAGTGGCAGCGACAGTTCAGCAGGGCGCCTCTGCCAAGGAATTTATTATTAAGCCGTCCGCTGCACTGGAATCGGATACGATCTATTATATCGACATTGCCAAAGGCACGTTCACGGATGCCGCAGACCCCAGTGTGCAGTATGAGGGATTAAACGGCACCAAATCCTGGAGCTTCCGTACTGTAGCCATAGATAAGACCCCTCCATCGCTGACGAGTGCAGTGCTGGAGAACAACCGGACGATCCGCCTGAGGTATAATGAGCCGCTTAACGCTTCAGTGGCTCTGCTGGCTTCCAGCTTCGGGGTAACCGTCAATGAGGAAACCCGGAATATTGAGAACGCCTATGTTCAAGGAGACAGTGTATTTGTAGTGATTAGCACAGGCATCGCTGTAGGCCAAAATGTAAAAATCAGCTATACCGGCGGTGTGCGGACCATTCAGGATACTAGCGGGAATGCTGCGGCTACCTTTTCTGGGCAGCAGATCACCAACACTATAGAATCGGCGCTTCCTACGCCCAAAGAAGGCAGAATTACAGGTAAAACAGTGACACTGACCTTCAATGATACGCTCAAACCGGTCTCTCCATATGCCTATGAACAGTTTGTGGTCACGACTGACGGGTATTCGCTCGGAGTGAATTCTATCAGTATCAGCGGTAACACCCTATATTTAACTGTAAGCTCTGAGGTGGGCAATTCGGAGTCGGTCCGGGTATCCTATTACGCCGGTTCGTATCCGCTGGTTAGCTCTTTGGGACAGAATATCGCGGGCTTCACTGAGTTTAACATCCGCAATAGTAAGGATAATGTGCCGCCCGTGTTCCAGAATGCGACGGGAGCGGGCAATAAGATACTTCTCAATTATAACGAAGGTCTGTCTACAATTAATTTGCCAATGAACAGCCAGTTCTCTGTATTGGTTGGCGGCAAACCTAACTATGTTACTAACGTATCGGTGAATGGTACACAGGCTATATTGACCCTTCAGAATACATTGCCGCTAAGCGGAGCGGTGACGGTATCCTATGTTCCGGGTACTCTTGGACTTAGTGATCTGAATGGTAATCGTGCAGCCTATGTTGATCTTCAGCCAGTGTCTGTAACTTCAACCACGATAGTATCCGAGATCAGCGCAGCTACAGTGAAGGGCAATGAACTTAATGTTACCTTTACGAAGAACATGCAGTCCTCCTCGAAATTGTATGCCAATCAGTTTGGAATTAAGGCGGATGGAAGCAGTATTGATGTTCAGGATTTCAGTCTGGCCGGAACTCTTTTGAAATTGAATCTCTCGCAGGCAGTGACGTCCGGGCAAAAGGTGGAGCTCTCTTACCTGTCAGGTGCGGGGATCATTACAGACACGAATGGTAACTCTCTTCCGTCGTTCAATTCCTTATCTGTTCAGAATCTGACCACTGGTGTAACGGGCAATGGAAGCCGCCCCTCTTATCTGGGAACCCTGCCTGCCAGTGAATTTGGCAAGGAATACCCGTTACTGAAGAGTGATTCTGCTCTTGCAGTTACAGATCTTTCGGTCTACAAACAAATGATTAAAAGATATGATCTGAATGCAGAACGGATGGCTGCCAGTTATCAATATCTAAAGCTTGCAGGTACGGATGAGTTGGTGTTCGAGGTTCCTTCTACAGAGAAGTCAGCCTATGTTACCGTTCCGCTAAAAGCTCTTTCGGATGCAGCCGCTAGTAACAAGAATGCAAAACTGATTATCCGGTACGGAGATCATATGTATGGTGTAAAACTAAGCGATATTGATGTAAATTCGCTAATAGCCAGTTTGGGGACAGATATCAATAAGGTCTCACTTGTTCTGCGTATGGAGAGTGTTCCAGGAGGGACGTTCTATTCGTTCGAGCAAAAAATCGGAAGCCAGGCCATGCGTAACGTTACCGGGCTTATGGATTTACGTCTAACCGGTTCTATTAAAGATAACTACTCCAATGCAAAGGAGTTAAATGTAGCAGGACAATACACTGTTCGCAATGCTGCTGTACTGAATTCTGCACAAACGATGGCTGCCGGAGTAGATTCGACATATAATGATGCTATTTATTTGCCGGCCCAAATGGCTACAGTGGGCAATAATAGCGTTGTTAGTGCACGCACGAATAGTAACCAGGTAGTCGGGGTGTTCATTTCTTTACGTACCTTTGGAGATATAACCTCCCATTGGAGTAAGACTGCTGTAGCAGAGTTAGCCGCCAAAAATATCATCGACAGCAGCTATGGAACTGCGTTTATTCCTGATAAGCCGATCACCCGTTCCGAGTTTGCTGTGATGCTCAGCCGGGGGCTGGGGCTACAGGCAGTACGCGGCGGAGCTTCCCAGTTCAAGGATGTACGTCCGTTTACACAAACAAGTGACTTCATAGAAGCCGCCGCCAAAGCCGGCATTATCAACGGTAATACGGACGGAACCTTCCGTGCGGAGGATAAGATTACCCGTGAGCAGATGGCGATTATGATGGTGAGGGCGCTGGAGTATACGGGGCAGCCTGTAACGCTGAGTGCATCGTCTATGGATACGCTTAGTCCGTTCAAGGACCGGGCGAGAATTCTGAGCCAGAGCCTCGAATTTGTAGCCAAGGCGGTTAAGGCGGGAATTATTCAGGGAGTCAGCACCACAGAGTTCCAGCCGCAAGGCAATGCTACCCGGGGACAGGCTGCGGTCATGCTGCAGCGGATGCTGAAGACAGCAGGCTATTTGTAAGAGAATTGCATAGTTAAGCAGAGCATCCGGTCTATGGGCCGGGTGCTTTTTCGCAACTTTTCGAGCTGAATTCAGTCTATTAAAGGTATAGTCTATTACTATGAACTGATATCCAGGTCTTGATAGCGAGGTAGAAGAGTACAAATAGATGGGAGAGTTACACTGAAATGAATGAGCTTTTCATGGGGAAAAAGAGTACAGAGCAAACACGGGGAAATCAATGGTCGCCTGCTAAAAAATGGATTGCTGCATCCCTGGCGGGTGTAATCTGGATCATGCCGGTTGTCGGGAGTGAAGGTGCAGGATGGCTGGGTGCAGGCCCTGCGCCGGTAGCACAAGCAGCAGCGTCCTTCTCGGCGACGAAGCTTAGTGAAGAGGTTATCACTTCCGGGGCGATGATGATGAAATATAAGTTTACCACGGTGCGTTCCGGTAAGAGTGCGACAGGACTGGCCAGCGTCATTCGTGTCGATCTGAATAATCCTTACGTCTCTCTGGATGTAATGACCGGCAAAGGCGGGAATCTGACGACACGGCAGAGCACCGGGGGCATGGCGACGGAGACAGGAGCGGTCGCGGCAGTGAACGGGGATTACTTCAATACTGGCGGAGAAGGGGCACCGATCGGCGGTCAGGTATCCGGCGGTGTGCTGGTGTCTACTCCATCACAGCTGAACGGAATGTATGCTTTTGCAGTAACCAAGGACCGTAAACCTATCATTGATGAATATACGTTTGAGGGGATGCTGACCGCAGAGGATGGTGCCCAGTTCCCGCTGTCCGGCATCAACAAAGGGGCCTACAATCCCGAAGGCGGCAGTTCGACTTACAGTCACGCTAACGCTGCTTATATCTATACAGATGCATGGACAGCGCTGGAACGCCCTAAGGGCAGCTCTACCACTCCCACAGAGGTGCTGGTAGAGAATGATACGATTACCCAGATCTCGCTGGATTCGGCTCTGCCGGTGACCGTACCCAAAGGGGCCTATATTCTGCGGACGCACGGGCTGGCTGCCCAGTTCGTTAAGGCTCATCTGGTTGTAGGGCAGAAGCTGAGCAGTACCTATGCGCTCCGTTCCAAAACCACCCAGCAGGAGCTCGATCCTTCTACGCTGCAGATGATGATCGGGGGGCATACCATTCTGGTCAATAACGGCAAGGCGTCATCGTTCTCCCGTTCTACAAGCAGCATTGGCGGGTACCGGGCGCGTACAGCACTGGGCTATTCCCAGGATGGCAGATACGTATATGTCATTGCAGCCGAGAAGAACAGCAATAGTGCGGGGCTGTCGCTGACAGAGCTGCAATCCTTCATGACGAATATCGGGGTGTGGAAAGGGATGAATCTGGACGGAGGGGGCTCTACAACGATGGTGGACCGCCCGCTGGCTGAAACCTCGACTACACTTACCTTCAATACTGAATACGGCAAGGAGCAGCGCACAATCGTTAACGGCGTGGGGGTATATACTTCCGCTCCGCAAGGTGAAGTGAAAGGGATCAAGATCAGCGGCAGTTCGGTACTGTTAATCGGACAAAAGGCCACATATTCCCTGAAGGGCTATGATACGTACTACAATCCGGTGGATGTAGCAGCGGCTAATCCGGCCTGGACCGCAAGCGGCGGCAGTGTCACTGTGAATGCGGGAGAAGCCACGGCCGTCAAGCCGGGAACCGTCAAGCTGAAGGCGACCAGCGGAACAGCGAGTGCCGAGACCGAGGTCACCGTTCTGGGCGGAGAAGACCTGTCCAGCCTGATTGCAGGTACTGCAACTGCACCGCTGCAAGCAGGGGCCACTGTATCAGTTCCGGTTAGTGCAGTGTCGAAGAGCGGGGCAACGATAGCTGTTCCGGCAACCGCACTGAAGTGGGAGTTCATCGGCTTCAAAGGAAGTGTGGGGGACGGCAAGCTTAAGGTGGAGGCGGTTGATGCTGGCGTAACTACCGGATATGCGATTGCCCGCTATGACGGCTTCAGCACGGCGGTTGTCTTGTCTACTGCGGCTGCCACGGCGTGGGAGGATTTCGAGAACACCGCCTATCCGATTGCGTTCACTACGAATGCAGCGGGGGTTACCGGTACAGCAGCCATAGCTGCGGGCAGCGCAGAGCGTGCCGGGTCGAAGGTTCTGTCGCTAAGCTATGATATGACACAAGGCACCGGCAAAATGTACGCATACGCCCAGTTCAACGGCACAACCGGCAAAAGTATTCCTGCGGCGGCAACCTCGATGTCGGTGGACGTCATGGGTGATATGAGCCTGAACTGGCTGCGTGCGGAACTGACGGATGCCGACGGGAAAACGGCCTATATTGATCTGGCGAAAGTCATCGACTGGAATGGCTGGAAGACGCTTAATATCGATCTGTCCGGCTCAGGGATTAAATTCCCAGCTTCCCTTAAGAGACTTTACGTGGTAAATGTAGAAGAAGGACAGGATGAACGGGCCAAGACAGGAACAGTGGCCTTTGATAATATTTCCTTCGTGATGCCATCGCTCTCCAGTGAGGCGGGACTACCTAAAGGGACGGCAGCGATGAGCATTGGCGGCAAGGCGATGACGGTAAACGGCACCAAGCGGCCGATTGATGTCGCACCGATTGTGAAGGACGGCAGTACGTATGTGCCGATAAAATATGTACTGGACGCGTTCGGCGGCAATGCGGTCTGGAATGCAAAGACCAAGAAGATTATGGTCCTGCGGGGCGCCAAGGCGCTGGATCTGACCGTGAACAAGAAGGAATTCGTACTGAACGGGAAGCGGCAGAGTGCTGAAGTAGCACCTATGATCCTGAATGCCAGGACTTTAGTACCGCTCAGACTCGTGACAGAACAGCTCGGACTCACTGTAAAATGGGAACAGAACACTAAGACCGTAACTATCGAATCGTGATATGTTAGTATAAAGGAAAGCCTTTAATACGATTCGATAGAAATGGGGCAAGCATCCGTGGAATTTCAAGCCGATGCAATAGATCGGGTGATTAAGAACACCATCGACGTGATGGAGAGCAGCAAGTATCAGATATTCGAAATATTGCAGGTGGCACGGGATGAGCTTGCTGCACTCAACAAAGAGCTGCAGCGGGTTATGGAAGAAACGGATGAAACATTGCAAAAGGTAGACAAGCTGGAGCAGCAGTACCACCGCTCCCGGATCCGGCTGACAGAGGTCAGCCGGGATTTTGTCCGCTACACGGAGAAGGATATCCGGATTGCCTATGAGAAGGCGACGGAGCTGCAGCTGGAGCTGATGATGACCAGGGAGAGGGAGGCTTATCTGCGGAACAGACGCGATGAACTGCAAATGCGGGTTCGCAGTGTCGAAAATTCTGTAGAGCGTGCCGAATCGATTGGTTCGCAAATGAGCGTTGTCCTGGAATATCTGTCCGGAGAACTAGGTCAAGTGACGCGAATTGTCGAATCTGCGAAGAACCGCCAGATGATCGGACTCAAAATAATCCTGGCTCAGGAAGAGGAACGGAAAAGAATTGCCCGGGAAATTCATGACGGTCCTGCTCAAATGCTGGCGAATCTAGTCCTAAGGACGGAAATTGTAGAAAGAATGCTGGTAAAGCAGGAATTTGGGCTGGTACAAGCCGAAGTAATAGACTTAAAGGGGCAGGTAAGATACAGCCTGGAAGAAATGCGCAAGGTGATTTTCAACCTGCGTCCTATGGCGCTTGATGATCTGGGGCTGATTCCGACTCTGCGGAAGTATGTGCATGATTATGAGGAGAAGACGAAGATCCGTACCTCTTTTGAAACCAGGGGGAAGGAGCACCGTTTGTCCTCAGCGATGGAAGCGGCGGTATACCGGCTGGTGCAGGAGGGCCTGTCCAATGCGGCGAAGCATGCTTATCCGAGCTACGTGCTGGTGGAGATTACTTATCAGGCCCAATTGATCAAGATTGTCGTGAAAGACAATGGCTTAGGCTTCAATGTCAAAAAAATCAGTGAACAAGCCAACCGGGAAAGCTTCGGTCTGGTGGGTATGCGCGAACGCGTGGAATTGCTGGAGGGAAGAATGGAAATACAGTCAGCCGAGAACCAGGGCACAACAATCGTAATTCACATTCCGACGAATGTGGAAAAGGGAAAGGAGTAATGTGATGGAGAACCAAATCTCTGGCAAAGCGCCCATCAAAGTTCTTTTGGCCGATGATCATCAATTGTTTCGTGAAGGGCTTAAGCGTATTTTGAATATGGAGGATGACATCGAGGTCATTGGCGAATGCGGGGACGGCATCCAGGTGCTTGAATTCTGCAACGGCAACAAGCCGGATATCGTGCTGATGGATATCAATATGCCGATTGAGAACGGCGTGGAGGCTACGCAAAAGCTCCGTGAAATGTTCCCGGATGTCAAAGTGATTATCCTCTCGATTCATGACGATGAAAGCTATGTGTTTGAGACGCTGCGCAAGGGGGCGAACGGATACCTGCTGAAGGATATGGAAGCCGAGTCGCTGATTAATGCGATCCGCTCCGTATGCGAAGGACATGCTTTTATCCATCCGAAGGTGACCGGCAAGCTGATTAATCAGCTGCGGCGCATGACGTACCTTAACGAGACTGGCGCTATGGCCGAGACGGCCGTGAAGGAAGCCGGTGTCAAATTTGTTGCAGGCGACAACAATCCGCTGACCCGCCGTGAGGCAGAGGTGCTGCGCTTGATGGCAGAGGGCAAGAGCAACAAGATGATCGGGGAGTATCTGTTTATCAGCGAGAAGACGGTCAAAAACCATGTCAGCAGTATTCTGCAAAAGATGGAAGTGGATGACCGCACGCAAGCTGTAATTAATTCTATCAAATATGGCTGGGTAACTTTATAGCTTCCCTCATAAACTTTTAACTGAGCGTTTTGGAGAATCCTAATGATCCTTATAAACGGTACATAACTTGTATGCAGCCGCGAGCTGCAGCCATAGTATTGTTTCAGTCCGCACTCTATTCGAATTTTGCAAAATGCTAACTTAAATATGTACCCTAAGTTAAACTGGCGGCAGGGGCTCCCGTACAAGTGGGCTGTCACCGTCCTTTTATCACCGGCATATAGTGTGGGTATAAGAGGGAGGTGCATCTTCATGATCGCCCAGTTAATCTGGATTATCGCTATTTATGCATCCGCAGCAGCCCTTGTTCAACTCCTGCATCATCGGGAAGAGACCCGGGCAGCAGCACGGACTGGTAAGCGGCTTCACTATATTCTGATTACCCGTAATCATGAGGCCGTGGTGGAGTGGTATCTCAGGGTCTTTGTAGTGCATGCTTACTGGATCGGCAAGCCCCTGCGGGTTACCTTGGTGGATGACGGTTCAGAGGACAGGACCATGGCGGTAGCCTCACGGATGGCTTATTACAACTCTTCTATTGAATTTGCGCCTGCGGTGCCGTTATACGGTCTCGCGGACAGGGATACACTCCAGGGGGTTACAGTGGATCTGCGGGTTCAGGAGCCGCTGCTGCCGCTGCGGATGATGCGGCTGCCGGGAAGCGGGAGCTCCCCATCCAAGCACGGCGAATGACAGCTGAATATGTAAGGTACGGGTGAAGCACACTCTCCAGGAATGGGGCGGTGTGCTTTTTGGCGTTTAGGAAATTATAGTTTCCGTCTGTTGTGGACAAGGTGTGCTCAAAGGCTGAATGTATGCGAAAAACCGAACAAAATTTAGTGATACAACGGTACATGGACCAATATATGCGGAAAACCGAATACAATCGGTCAGCACAAGGTGCATGGGCCAGATGTATGTGAAAAACCGAATACAATAGGCTAGTGCTACCGCAGTTGGACCAAATGTATGCGAAAAACTGAATACAATCGAAGTCAAAGTCTCTGTGCTACTTATGATTAACGCTGTTTGCCGCCAAAAAGCAGACAAGTGGAAGAGCGTGAAATATTACCTATACGTAAGCTTGAGGCACCATCGTTCACCCGCAGGGTGATTTGTTGTGTGCGTCAATAGATAAGGAGGCGATGGGATTGAAGGCGGCTGTGTATGTGGTGGAGCAGGGCGGAGGGTGGCAGGCCCGGATTTCGCTGAATTTGGCGGTGGATGAATCATGGTGGGCGGGTGAAGCGGAGGGGCTTGTGGGTTGGGAGGGGCGATGGGTAGACGGGGAGAACGAAGCGGCGGAGCGGAAGGGGCGATTGGCAGATCGTAAATTCCAGCAGGAATACCGGGTTGTTCTACTCTCACGGTCATTGCCGCTCGGCTGGGCGGTGAAGCTGGCAGCAGTCTGCAAGTTCACGGCCCCCATGCAGCGCTGGAAGGAGACGGACTGGGGGAGATATGCCGCAGCGCTCCTAAAGGCAGAGATTAAGGCGGAGCAGGCTGCTGGAGGTAGCCGGGGAGAGGGGGGGCCTTTTGAGGAGGCTAAGGTGTACAGGCTGCCGGAGGATAGGGGATGGAGCGGGTATGGGGTGGAGGGTGCCTGGGGGAACGAACAGGCGGATGGACAGGGGAATGTGAGGGAGAATTGGCAAGAGAACGAACAGGTCGGCGTGCAGGCGAGTACGAGGACAAAATTGCGAAGGAACGAACAGGAGAGCTTACGGAGGAGAGAAATGGCGGTACTTGCAGCGGGAGCAGACCGGCTGGTTGCGGCGCTGGACGGGCGTTCTCTGCTTCAGGGTGAAGCAGAGGCACTGGTGGCCGAGCAGCTCCCGGAGCTGGGGGAGAACTGGCGGGCTGCGGCGCAGCTCGCCTATCTCCAGGGACGGCTGCGCCTTACGGCCGCCGTCCAGGGCCCTGCGGGCACCGCGCGGCTAGGCCTGCGCCGCCGCGAAGTGCCGCGCTGCCTGCGCTGCGGCAGCGTACCCACGGGCCGCACGGCCTGCGCCGCGTGCGGCCTTGCCGGCTGCGCCTATTGCGAGGCCTGCCTCGCACTGGGGCGCAGCCGGGCTTGCGCGCTGCTGCTGCGCAGCGCACCGCTGCCTGCCGTGCGCTGCACGGCAGGCGTGTCCCCCACCGTAGCGGCGCGCCGGTGGGGGCTTAGCGCAGCGCAGGCGGCAGCCGCCGCCGCTGCGCTGGGGTTCCTGGCGGAGCCGCGCAGGCGCTCCGCCGGCCCGGACCCAGAGCGGTTCCTGCTCTGGGCAGTGACGGGAGCGGGGAAGACGGAGATGGTCTTCCCGCTCCTGGACGCGGCGCTCGCGGCCGGAGGCCGGGCGCTGATCGCCACGCCGCGGCGTGACGTCGTGCTGGAGCTTGCGCCGCGCCTGGCGAAGGCATTCCCGGCGGATGTTCCCGCCGTGCTGTACGGAGGCAGCGAGGACCGCTTACGCCGCAGCCGGATCACCCTGGCGACCACACACCAGCTGCTGCGGTTTGGTCAGGCCTTCGATCTGGTCATCATCGATGAGATCGATGCGTTTCCCTATCACAACGACCCTATGCTGGACTATGCCGCAAGGCAGGTCTGCAAGCCTGGCGGGCGATTCATCCTTCTCTCCGCCACGCCGCCTGCGAAGCTGCAGCGCCTTGCCCGCTCCGGCAGATTAGCGCATGCGAGAGTCCCGGTCCGTTTTCACGGCCATCCCTTGCCGGTTCCGCGCCATATCCGCATGCAGCCGCTCTATCGCTGTCTGAGGCAGGGGAGACTTCCGGCAGGACTGCGTTCATCGTTACAGCGGTCCCTTGACCGTAAGGCGCAGATTTTCCTCTTCGTCTCCCGGATTGCCCACATTGAGGGACTGCTGCAGCTGCTGCGGCGGATGTTCCCCGGGATTTCTATAGAGGGAACCTCCTCTCAAGACCCGGACAGGGCAGAGAAGGTGCTGAAGTTCAGGGATTGCACGATTTCCTTGCTGGTAACGACCACGATACTGGAGCGTGGGGTCACGGTACCGCATAGTGATGTGTTTATACTGGATGCGGACAGTGGACTCTTTGATGAGGCAGCTTTGGTGCAGATGGCGGGCCGTGCGGGACGTTCCAAGGATGATCCGGCAGGCAACGTCATCTTCGCTTCCGCAGAGTGGAGCCGCTCGCAGCGCGCCGCCATATCACAGATCCGCAGTATGAACGCCATTGCCCGCAGACAAGGATATCTCAAGTCTTAATGATTTTGTGAGGAGTCCCTGGAAATAGCTGTGAAAGCCCAGCTCCCACAATTTGAGTTCTATACACTCTGTACTTTTAAACTCTGCACAATCTATTTTATTAGGAGGATTACAATGCGTCAGCTGACATCATGGATGAAGCAAGCCCGCTCCCTAATCGCACCTTCGCAGACGGAATGTCTGTTTTGCGGCCGCAGAGGCCGTCCTTCTCACGAATGGCCCGGTATCTGCGTACACTGCCAGAGCGGCATTCCATGGATTCGCGTTCCCCGGTGCCAGATCTGCGGAAGGCATGTGGGTTGTCCCGATTGCAGCCGCAGCAATGGACCCATACCAATCGTATGCAACCGGAGCACAGTAGCGTACACCAGTGATATGCGCGAAATACTAGGCCAGTATAAATACCGGGGGAATGAGCGGCTCGCGCCCGTACTCGGTCTGATGCTGGACAGGGCATACGCGCTTTTGCAACACGAACAGAGTGGACAACAACTGAACGGAGCGTCACAGAGCAACCTTTTTAGCAAACCATTCCCGATATTGCATTCAAAGCTTCGTATGCGTTCTAACCTGTGGCAGGCCGACTTGCTGGTCCCTGTACCTGTGAGCGCTGTCCGTCTGTCTGAGCGGGGCTTCAATCAGGCGGAGCGGCTGGCTGAAGTGGTATCCCTGCAAAGAGGAGTACCCCAGCTTCCGCTGCTGGTCCGCACCCATCACACCGCCAAGCAGAGCTTCAAAAGCAGAAAGGAGCGGCTGGCCGATATGAAGCATGCTTTTGCCGGAAATACAGATCCGGTGGTTCTGCAAATTCTGAAGGAATACCTGCATTCCCGTATGACGCATCAGCTTGAACAGCGTCCCTTACGAATCATCATTGTCGATGATATCTACACTACGGGGAGTACGATTCGTGCCTGCGCCGGGGCGCTTCAGCAGCTCTGCCGCAGCCTGGATTGCACTGCCGAGATATACTCTCTGACCTGGGCCCGTTCCTAGCAGCTGCCGCCGCTCCGGAATTCAATAAAACCGCTTCCCTGACCGATACTAAACATAGACGGATCTTCGGCGATCATGTAATCTTAGTAGCATAAGCGATTCATGAGTTGTGCAGAATGATAGAAGGGAGCCGCGGTAGAAATGAATGTAGACAATTGTCCGAGATGCGGCCGGTTATATGTCAAGAACCTGATGAACCTGTGCCAGCCCTGCATCAAAGAGTTAGAGCATGAATATGAAATCTGTGTAGAATATTTGCGTAAAAATAGAGGCACCAACATACAGGAGCTGTCCGATGCCACCGATATTTCCATCAAGGAAATTACGCGTTTTATCCGGGAGGGCCGGATTTCCATCGCCAATGCACCTAATATGATGTATCCTTGCGAGGTATGCGGAACCCTGATCCGGGACGGGCATATGTGCGACAGCTGCCGCAGCCGTCTGACCAAAGATCTTGCGAATGCAGCCAAGGAAAGTGCAGACTCGAGCGCTTCCAAGAAGGCTCCAGATGGCGCTTACCGCGCAGTGGACAAGTTCCGCAACTAAACAATTCTGCAAAAAAACGCTTGCAGCTATAAAGAATGTTTCAACAGGGGCCGATAAACTTAGTAAAGATTATCGGCTTTTTTATTACAGAAGGAAGGTGAAGTTATGAAAATTAACGATGCCGGACGAATCAATGCGATTAATCCATACCAACGAAGTGCGGAATCGCAAAGGCAGGAACAGATGAAGAAAAGTACACGCAAGGATGAGGTATCGATTTCGGACGAAGCCATCAAGCTGCTTCAGGCACAGAAGAGCGGGAAGATTGACACTGAACGTGCGAACAAGATCGAGAGCCTGAAACAGCAAGTATCCGCAGGTACCTACCAGGTTGACGCAGCCAAGCTCGCCGAGACACTCGCCCCCTACTTTAAGCAATCCTCCGAGAATTAGGTGAACACACCCATGGCACTTACAACATTATTAGAATTGCTTGAGCGGCTGGACGAGGCGCATGTGCAGATGCTGGATCTGGCCGCAGTCAAGAAACAGACCATTATGGACAACAAGGTGGAGGGTCTTATTGATATCCTGAACCGTGAGTCCAAGCTGATGAAGGTGATCGGACAGCTGGAAGAACGGCGCGCAGAAGCGGCCTTCGAGTTTTTGCAGGGGGTTGGAATCCGTTCCAATCTGAATCTGAATCTTACCGAGCTGTCCCGCCTTGTATTTGATCCCGAAGACAAATCACGCCTGCTGCATATTCAGCAGAAGCTTTCCGGCACATTGCAGCAATTAAAAAAGGCCAATGAGCTGAATCAGAAGCTGATTGAGCAGTCGCTTACCTTTATAGATTATTCCCTAGATTTGCTTGTCGGAAGACCAAATCAGGAAATGACGTACCATCATCCGTCCGACAAGGGCAGCAGTGTAACTCGGCCGGGTCTTTTTGATGCCCGTGGATAATCAGGTTATCCGCTGAGCTGCGCCCACCGCAGCAATCACAAGGGAGGAACACGCAGTATGACATCTACATTCCACTCCATCGAGACCGCAAGACGAAGCCTGTTTACCCAGACAGCGGCGCTCAATACCACCGGCCACAACATTGCCAACGCCAACACAGAGGGATATACCCGCCAGCGTGTAAATATGAAGGCAGCCATCCCGATTGAAGCCTATGGCATGAATAACTCGACGATGCCAGGGCAGCTGGGGACCGGGGTTGAATTCACTTCCATCGAGCGGATTCGCGAGATGTTCCTGGACGATCAGTTCCGTGGAGAGAACTCGGCAAGCGGGAACTGGAGCATTCAGTCGGATACCTTAGATAAGCTGGAAGCGATTGTGAATGAGCCTTCAGATACCGGTGTCCGTATCGTGCTGGATAACTTCTGGAAATCCTGGTCGGACCTCAGTAAGAACCCGGAAGATCCCACAGCCCGCAAGATCGTCGTGCAGACAGCCCAGGCCCTCACGGATGCCATGAACTATATGAGTACACAGCTCAGCAATCTGGACCGCGATCTAAGCACCAATATTGATGTCAAAGGCAAAGAGATCCAGAGCTACCTAAGCTCTATCGCTGACCTCAATCAATCCATCTCCAAGATAGAAGGCATGGGCGACAAAGCCAATGATCTGCGCGACCAGCGCGATCTGTTGACGGACAAGCTGTCCAAGATTGCCAATATCACCATTCTGGATACAGATGCCGGATATAACATCTCACTGGGTACACAGCCCTTGGTTCAAGGAGCAACCGTAACTGCGGCCGTAGACAGTACGTTTCTTAATACCGCCTTCGCCTCCGGGGATTTGAAGGCCGGTGAAGCTTATGGGATGCTTTTCTCCAAAAACACCTATGTAGCAGATTACAGGAAGCAGCTCGACGCGATGGCCAATACCATTGCCAATGGTGAAGTGCAGGTGACCATACCGGCAGGCTCTAACCTGCCAGCAGGAACCACTGTGCTCAAGGATTCAGAGATTATTAATGCGGATGGCACCAAAACAACACTAACAGCAGGAAGCGCGGTACCTAACCCGTTGCCGGGTGATCTAAGAACAACAGTCAAAGGTCTGAATGGACTCCATCAGCTGGGGTACGCATTAAATGGGACTTCGGGCCGGCCGTTCTTCACCTCAGCGGTAGCCGGAGAAGCGATCACTGCTGCAAATCTCAAGCTGAATCCGGAAATCGCTGCTGATCCCACGCTGTTTGCTACTTCCTTGCGTACTACTACAGACACCTCAGGCAATATATCCGTAGTAAAAGGAAATAACACCCTGGCGCTGCTGTTCAGCAACATGAAGGATAACAATACGTTTGCTACAGCGGACGGCACCAAGACCGGTACGGTTGGATCATATCTCAGCTCCATGGTTGGACAATTGGGTATCCAGTCTCAAGAAGCCACACGCCAGGCGAGTAACGCCGATTATCTGGTGGAGCAAGTCAATTCCCGACGCCAATCCGTAAGCGGTGTGTCGCTGGATGAGGAAATGTCCAATATGCTGGTGTTCCAGCACGCTTACAGTGCTGCTGCACGTTTCATGACCACCTATGATGAACTGCTTGATAAATTGATTAATTCTACCGGCACAGTCGGAAGATAAGGAGGCCATACCATGATCAGAGTCACCTCCAATATGATGAGCTCACAGCTGCTGCTTAACTTGAACCGCAATGCGCGTACCATGAACGAGACCCAGCTCCAGCTGGCCAGCGGCCGCAAAATCAACAAGCCCTCCGACGACCCGGTAGGCATCACCTATTCGCTGCGCTACCGCGCCGAGCTGTCTTCCAACGAGCAGTACACGAAGAACGTGGACAGCGCACTGTCCTGGCTGGATTATAACGATACGGTTTTGGGCCAGGCTGGGGATGTAATTCAACGGTTGCGTGATCTGACTGTACAAGCCTCTACCGGCAGTAATCCGCAATCTGCTCTGGACAGTATTAATGAAGAAGTGATGCAGCTCAAAGAACAGCTGGTAGATATAGCGAACAGTAAGCTGAACGGAAAATACATTTTCAATGGTGAGCAGTATACTACCAAGCCTTATGATTTTGCCAAGGGAGCCGATGGCACCTATGACACCTCACAGGAGGTTACAACGGACGCCGGACAAATTCAGTACATTGTCGGCGAAGGGGTTCAAATGCCGATCAATTTAACCGGAAATTCGGTATTTGGTAACACTGGTGAATCAGATAATATTTTCTCATTAATTAATAATCTTTCATCTGCTTTGAAGGCCGGGAACATCACAGGTATTTCCAGCCAGCTTGATAAAATTGATACCCGCACCGAGACGATTCTATCCGCACGTTCTGAGGTCGGAGCCAAGACTAACCGCGTGGAGCTGATGCAGGACCGCTTAAGCGATCTGAACATTAACTTAACGGATCTTCAGGCTAAGACAGAGGATGCTGATTATGAAGGACTGATCATGCAGTCCAAGATCCAAGAGAATATTTATAATGCCTCGCTGTCTGTAGGAGCAAAGATTATCTCTACAACGCTTGTAGACTTTATCCGATAACGGAGGTGGTTTTTGTTGATGCAGTCTATTTTGCAAATTCGACAGACACCTGCGCGGATCGGTATTGATGCGGATCTTGGGTCATTCTCTATCACTCAACCGAAGGCAGACGTCAGCATCACGACAACACCCGGTGAGCTAAGCGTTCAATCCACGCCTCCAGAGCTTATTATTGACCAGACCAGGGCACGCGCCGCTTATAATGGTGGCAGTGTGCTGGATATGAACCGTAGAATCTACTCGGGAATTCAGCAGTTGTATCTTCAGGCCATTGCCCGTAGAGTGGAGCAAGGCACGCGCATGGCTGAGTTTTTCAAGCCCGGTAACAGCATTGCTGAGATTTACGGAACAGATACCGAGCCGAATTCCTTTCCCGAGCCTTGTGGCCCGGCGTCATATGATAATGTGGACTTACGTTACGAAGCAAGAGCGCCGGAGATTAATTTCAGACCCGCGACAGTGGATATTCAGGTGGAAAGACACCGCCCGGAGACGGAATATACACGCGGCAAGCTTGATATTTATATGCAGCAATATGCTTCCGTGCAGTTTATTCCGCCGGAATTGAATGTGCAAATGTAATGTAATAAGCTATGGATGTGCTCTGGGCACTTCTATAGCTTTTCTGTTATCTAACAACAGTCAGATTGATAAGGAGTGAATAACTTGATTATAGAAACGCTATCTATGGGTACACTTGAAGTTAGGGAGGATCAGGTGTTCCACTTCGCCAAAGGAATTCCAGGGTTTGATGAAGAAGCAGACTTTGCGCTTGTGGCTCTGGAAGAGTCTCCGTTTTGGGTCTTACAATCCGTTAAGGAGCGAGGTCATTCGTTTTTGCTTGCTGATCCTTTTACATTCTATCCTTCTTATGAATTTGAACTTCCGGATGATGAAGCAGAAGAACTGGGTATTGAGTCGGATGTGCTTGTCCGCTGTATTGTTACGCTGAAGGAACAAGTAGAAGCCTCAACCATTAATTTGTTAGCACCCATTATTTTCAATCCCAATGGATTGACCGGAAAGCAGATTGTAATACACCGCACCTCATATCATACGAAGCACAGTCTGCTGCAAGAGCAGTTAGTGGCTGATGGAAAGGATGGGGGTTAACATGCTCGTACTGTCCCGCAAAAAAGGGGAGACCATCGTCATCCAGGATCAGATTGAACTGACGATTCTGAGCGTAGACGGCGACACCGTAAAAGTAGGGATCTCCGCACCGAAACATGTGGATATCTTCCGCAAAGAAGTCTACCTATCGATACAGGAATCGAACCGTGAGTCCGTAGCGCCACAAACTTCAGACTTGAACGCCTTGATACACCGTCTTCGAGGATCGAATTCTTAAGTGTAGTTTTTAAGAGTATAAAAGATGATTTATGAACCTGAGTCTGCTTAAGTGGCTCGGGTTTTTTTGTGATCATAGTAAAGAATTAAAAAAATAATAAAAAAAGAAAAAAAGATCTAAACAGTTAGGGGCAAGCCGTCGATATATGTATTAGGCATTGAGCCGGCAGGGCGGCCGACCTTAATGGTTCAGTGCTTACCACAAGGATGTGGAACTAACTCAATTTCAGGGAGGAAATATCAAATGATTATTAACCACAACGTACCGGCGTTGAATACTCACCGCCAATTGTCCATTAACACTGCCAACACGAACAAAAATATTGAGAAGCTGTCTTCCGGTCTTCGCATCAACCGTGCCGGTGACGATGCTGCCGGTCTGGCAATCTCCGAAAAAATGCGCGGTCAAATCCGCGGTTTGGATCAGGCTTCCCGTAATGCTCAAGACGGTATCTCCTTGATTCAGACAGCTGAAGGTGCTCTGAACGAAACTCACTCCATCCTGCAACGTCAACGCGAAATCGCCAACCAATCCGCGAACGGAACCAACACTGATTCCGACCGTCAAGCGCTGCAAGATGAAATGAACGCTCTGACTTCCGAAATCAACCGTATCGGTAATACAACTGAGTTCAATACTCAGAAATTGCTGCAGGGTGATGGAAAATCGAACCTTACAGGTACAGGTGGAATTACTGCTGGAACATTACTCAATGGCTCCGAAAGAACTACAGTTGAAGCAACTTCTACAACAGCAATCACAACAGGTGCTACAACAGCTGGTGATTCAATTACTTTTAAAGTTCAAGGTGTTGATTTGACTATTACTGCAGCTGCCAATGATACAACAAAAGCAGATTTCGCGGTATCTTCTGTAACTGGAACATCTGCAGCAGTTAACCTCTCTGCTACTGGCGCTAATAATACTGCAGCAAACGAGAGTGGTGCAATTCGTGATGCATTGCAAAAAATGATTGATGCAAATGATACCCTTAAAGGTCAGTATACTGTTTCAGGAACTGGTACAAACGTTACTCTTACAGCTGTTAAAGGTGGAACGTTTGAAGGGGCAGCTGGAAACTTAGGTATTACCACAGAAACTGGTGCTTTTGTTATCACACCACCTGCAGCAGTATTAGGTACAACTAATGCAGCAGTAGCAGCGACAAAATCTATTGATTTTGATACTATCCTAACTGGAACTGCTGCTAATATGAATACTCAATTACAAAAGCTTGTTGGTACTGGATTTACAGTAAATGACAAACAGATCGAGTTTTATGATTCGAGTAAAGGTGCGTATACTGGAAATGCGATAGGAGTTGCTATCGATACCGCTCTAGCAGAAGCAACAAATACAAACAAAGCGGATGCATTGGTTAAGGCCATTGCTGATACTGTGGGTCAAAAAATTGAAGGTGTTACAATTACTGCGAATGCTAACAACCTTGTGATAACTGCATCTACAGCAGGTGATGCTGGTGAAAAGATTGCTTTCTCGGATGGCGGCGTTCAAAAGGCATTCGAAACTTCCTTCCAAATCGGTGCTAACACTGGTCAATCCATGAGCCTGTCGATCAACGACATGCGTTCCAAAGCTCTGGGTATCACTGGTAAAGCCGGCGATGCTGGCTTCACAGCTGCTAACACAGTAACTGACGGAACTAACGATGTGAAGGGCGAAGCTGCTCTGAACATTGCTACTAAAGAAGGCGCAGCTGCTGCTATCGCAATTCTGGATAAAGCTACTGCAACTGTATCCAGCGAACGCTCTAAATTGGGTGCGACTCAGAACCGTCTGGAACACACCATCAACAACTTGGGAACAGCTTCCGAGAACCTGACTGCAGCTGAATCCCGTATCCGTGACGTTGATATGGCGAAAGAAATGATGCAACAAACGAAGAACAATATCCTTGCACAGGCTGCACAAGCTATGTTGGCTCAGGCTAACCAGCAGCCACAAGGCGTTCTGCAATTGCTTCGTTAATTTGTACTTGCTTCACCTTAGGCTCCGGGGAATCCCCCGGGGCTTTTTTTATTTTTGCTTGACTACAACAAAATCCTAAATTATCCCTCAAACTAACCGATATATAAAGTATAAAATGAGTGTTGGTGGAGGTCGGGGTTAATGAATGTACAGTTTTCGCTAACTGCTAGTACGACAGCAAGTGGACAGGGTAAGCCAGAGGCAGTACCATCCAGTAGTATTTCAGCAGCGCCTGTAGATCAAGCATCGGGCATCCGGGATGTTAAGGATATGAGCCTGAAGGAGAAACAGGGAGCGAGTGTGTCAGTAGGTGAGGAACAGTTAATCCGCACCATAGAACGGGCAGTGAAATCATTGCAGGGCCCCCAGACCACGCTGGAGATCAGCATCCACGAGAAGACACATGATATTATGGTGAAGGTTCTTAACAAAGATACCGGTGAGTTAATACGTGAAGTTCCCCGGGAGAAGACTTTGGATCTAGTGGCGAATATGATGGAGCTTGCTGGTATTCTTATAGACGAGAAGATTTAATAGAGGGAGGTGCTGTTTTGGTTACTCGGGTCAATGGATTCTCAGGTATGGATATCGATAGTATGGTTAAGAGTATGATGGCTGCCAAGCGGGTACCGCTGGACAAGCTTAATCAGGACAAGCAAATCCTGCAATGGACGCGTGAGAGCTACCGGGAGATGAACAGCAAGCTGTATGACTTCCGGACCAATAAACTAGTTACCAAATATGGTAGAGACGCAGCGCTTAATGCCCAGAAGGCTGTGCTGAGCGGCAATACGACCGCCATTAAGGCAGAAGCGACATCAACGGCAACTGGCCAGGAGATGAAAGTTAGTGTCACGAAGCTTGCAACAAGAACTACCTATGAGACGACGGGATTAGGACAAGGCATACCGGCTACGACCTCCTTGGCTGCATTAGATGGTGTTGACCTGGGAAGTATGTCAGGCCTAGATATGGAAGCGTACCTGAAGAAGGGCTTTGACATTAGCATCAACGGCGAGACCTTCAAGGATAAGGATGGGAAATCCCTGTTCAACGGCATGACCTCGATCTCGACGCTGGTCGCAACGATTAATGCTTCAGCGAAGGCTAATGCGATCGCCAGCTATGATGAAATCACCGGGAAGCTGACTATTGCCTCCAAGACGGGCGGCAAAGATGGTACGGTAACGATGGGGACCCCTGCCAGTAGCAATACAGTTCTAGGGTTGTTCTCTACAAAGAAGGTTGCAGAGACGAATAAGCTTACAGGCGCTACTGGCTCTACTACATTGACACAACTTACGAACCAGCTTAATGGCTCTGTCCTGACCGACGATGAAGTGAAAGATATTACATTTAGTATCAACGGCAAAGCGTTTACGTTTAAGGGTTCTGATACTATTGATAAAATTGTGGATACCATCAAAAATGACCCTGATGCCAAGGTAAGTGCAGAATTTACCTCAGACGGCACTTTGAAGCTGACCGGGAAATCAGATGGTCCTGTCAACCTTGGAGGCAATTCTTACGGATTCACGAAGCTCTTTAACGGGATGAAATCCAATCCGGCAGACAGTAACTCTATTAAACAGACCATCACAGGCGAGAATGGTGAAGTCAAGATTAATAATGTGGATATTGATAATGTAACCAATAATACGTTCACCATTAACGGCGTCCAGCTCACGTTGCTGGAGGTTACCAAAGCGGATGAGCCTGTCATCATCAAGACGCAGACCGATTCTAGCAAAGCAGTAGAGTCCATCAAGAGCTTCGTTGAAGATTATAACAGTCTGATTCTATCCTTGAATTCCAAGATTGACGAAGCGAAATATCGTGATTTCAGGCCGCTGACGGATGAGCAGAAGGCTGAGATGAAAGAGGCTGACATCAAAACCTGGACCGAGAAGGCACAGAGCGGACTGCTCAAGAATGATGATATTATCAAGTCCGTGTTGTCTGAAATGCGCAGTATTATTAGTGATAAACTAGGGCCGTTAAGTACCTTAGGCATTACGACCGGGAATTATATGTCGAACGGCAAGCTTGAGATTAATGAGGAGAAGCTGAATACGGCGATTAATGCCAATCCGCAGCTCGCTATGGATCTGCTGCAAGGTCCGGCCAGTGCCCCCAAAGACGGGATTTTCGACAAAATGGCTGACAAAATCACAGCGGCCATCGAGAAACTATCGGATCGGGCAGGCACGAACAGATTCTCCATGGATCTTACCAGTACGTTCAAAGAAGAAAGTGTGATGGGTAAGAAAATGAAGTTATACAACTCGCGGCTCACTCTCATGACCACGATGTTAAATAACACAGAGACCCGTTACTACAAACAATTTACCGCCATGGAAACCGCCATGAACAAACTGCAATCCCAGTCCAACAGCCTTTTCTCCACCGGCAAATAAGAACATTTCACAATAGAGGGTGACCAATTTGATTAAATCTCCTTATGATAAATACCGCCAGTCTTCTGTCCAGACTTCAACGCCTGCGCAACTCGTGATTATGCTGTATGATGGGGCCATTCGCTTCGTGAAGACTGCGGTGGACGGGTTGAACAAGCAGGATTTGGAGAAGTCCAATTTGAACTTTGGAAAGGCGCAGACCATCGTCAGTGAGTTGATGAGTACACTGGATCACTCTATTGAAGTCTCAAAGGGACTGTACTCCCTTTACGAATACACGAACTACCTGCTAATTCAGGCCAATATCCAGAAGAACCCGGAGAAGGCCGAAGAAGCCATCGGCTACCTTACCGACCTCAGAGAGACTTGGCTTCAGGCCTCTAAGCTGGCGGCTAGCCAGACTGAGATTGCGAATGGATGAGCTTATCCGTGACTTGGATCTGCTGACTGGAGAGATGATGAATGGTCTCCAGGACGCGACCTATGAGGAGCTTGAAGACTTCGTGGAGGAGCGGCAGAAGCTTGTCGATTCCATCACACAAGAGGTCGAAATTTGTCCGGCAACTCCTGCGCAAAAGCAGGAAATTCATCGGATTTTGTCACATGATAATGAATTGCTGGACCAGATGAACGCCCTTCGCCAAGAAGCCCAAGACTTCCTCCAGAAGCGGGGTCAAGCCAAAATCCAACGCAACGCCTACGAGACGGCCTACACACCGGACAGCTTCCTGATGGACCGCAAAAAATAAAGATAGAATAATAGATTTTCTCCTGTTTCAATAGGGGAGTGGACGGGTATTTACAAGCGTCTGCTCCTTTTTTTGTAACTTATATTACCGAATGATATCCATTTCTGATGTCGATTGCTGTCTGGTAAAATATTGAAAGTAATCATTTACTATTCCAATTGACAATAGAGAAGCTGCGGTGGTATAGTCGAATTGTGAGCAAGACTCACGTTCATCTGATGACGAAGGGAATGTTTAGTCAATGGAAGGTAAAGTTAAATGGTTTAACGCAGAAAAAGGTTATGGTTTCATCGAAACTGCCGATGGTGGCGACGTATTCGTACACTTCTCCGCGATTCAAACTGACGGTTTCAAGACTTTGGATGAAGGCCAATCCGTAGAGTTCGATATCGTTGAAGGCGCACGCGGACCACAAGCAGCTAACGTCATCAAATTATAATCATCCGGCGCAGCCGACCTACATATATGGTAGATGGTTAGCAATTGAGACAACGCTAGCGTTAGACCCTGGGGCATATCCCTGGGGTCTTTTTTATTGTATCTTCAGAAATCCTGTTGGGGAAAGGGTGTGTATGATGTCGGGGGCTTTGAGAAGCCGTAGGGCATTTTACAAATTCCTTATAAATATCCTATATTTCGAGGCGAAAAGAGTCCGAAATTGGACACTTTGTAAAAATTAGTCGCGGAAAAATGTTTTCATCCTCCAAATTATGGGTAATGGGAACCGTTGGGCTTTTTTTTTTGCCTAGTTTGCACTCTCATTATTGCTTAGGCGTATGCTTCCGAAAGAGCTTTGGTAAGAAGTCATGCAGTGAAGCCTATGCCCATCAAACTCACAGGAGGATGAACAAACGAATGAAGAAAATGTGGCGTGGCCTTACGGCCGGAGTACTCGGTATTTCAATGCTGCTCGGTTCTTTGGGAAGTGTATCGGCAGCGCCGGTCCCCAAGGATATTCAAGGACACTGGGCGCAGAAACAGCTGCAGAGCTGGCTGGATAAAGGATACCTGGGCGGTTATCCTGACGGAACGGTTAAGCCGAATAAGGCAATTACCCGTGGTGAATATGTGGCACTGATTAATCGTCTGTTCGGGTTCACCGAATCGGCTACCCTTAGCTTCACCGATGTGAAGAAATCAAACTGGGTCTACAGCGAAGTAGCCAAGGCTGTGAAGGCCGGATACATCGGCGGATATGAGAATAATACCTTCCGGGCCAACAACCCGCTCACCCGGCAGGAAGCAGCAGTTATTGCTGCCAAGCTGCTTAAGCTGAGTACAAGCTCTACTCCGCTTAAGTTCAAGGACAATGCTCAGATCGCAGCTTGGGCCAAGGTAGCAGTAGCCTCAGCGGCAGAGAAGAAGATCATCAACGGTTATCCTGACGGCACCTTCGGTCCGAAGAAATCTCTTACCCGTGCCGAAGCGGTTGGAATTATAAGCAACTCGGTAGTGCATAAGCCGGCTACGGGCGGAGTATTACCTACCCCAACACCAACAGCGACCCCAGCTCCTTCAGCAACACCTGTGCCAAGCACCAGCCCAACAGCTACTCCAGCTCCTGGCGGCGGTAGTGGTGGCGGTACTGGCGGAGGCGGCGGTGGTGGCGGAGGCGGTAGCGTGACCGCGCCAACTGTAAGCAACGTGACTTACGGTCATGTAGGTTCTGTTACTGCTGATGTATATGTTACGCCTTCTGTTACAGGAGCCGTGTATTATGTAGTTGCTCCTTACAGCGTGAACGTAACTCCGCCAAACGCAGCACAAGTGAAAGACGGACTGATTAATGCTACAACAGCTGGCGTTCATTCCGGCAAAATTGCTGCAACCGGTAATACTACTGTCGCTTTCTCTGTATATGGTCTGACTGCAGGTATGGATTATACCGTATACGTTGCCCTGACTGACGCTTCTGGGAACTGGTCCGGCGTAACGCCGCTTCAATTGAAAACAGCAGCAGGCAGCAACTGGTCAGTTTCTCAAGTTGGGATCACCAACGTAACATCAGTGTCTGCAGATGTATACGCTGCTTACGGGCAGGCGGGTACACCGGTAACCCCTCTGAAATATGTGGTGGTTAAAGCAACAGAGGCTAATCCAACCGCATTGCAGATTTCCCAAGCTAAGAACAGTGCAGGTGTTACATTAACAGCACCTTGGACTGGAACTCTTACAGGTAATCCAGTAGTGAAACAAAGTATTAACCTGACTGGACTTACTGCCGATACAGCGTATAAAGTCTTCATTATCACAGACGCTAATGGCACCTTGTCACCTGTAGAGCTTCTGCGGATTCACACTAAGTAAGTAAGCTTGATGAAAGCAATCATTTAAACGTTCATAATTCAGGCTTTAGAGTGAAATAATACAGCATCAGTATTCGGTCCGGCGAGGGCGGCTTTATGCTCGAGCCGGGCCGTTTGTTGTTAAGACAGGTCTGTTACATCGATTGTTAGATGAATGTAAAGTCTGTCATGATTTGTTTTTTACTTAGCCCTGACAATTTGCTATAATGGAAAAGTAAACAAAGGAGGAGTGCCTTATGAAATTCAGCATTCGAGGTCAACAAATTGAAGTGACCGACGCTTTGAGAGACTATGTTGATAAGAAGCTCAGCAGACTTGAGAAGTATTTCGAAGCACCCCCTACCTCTGAAGGATATGTGACGCTTGGCGTCGTTCGCGGCCTTCATACGGTGGAAGTGACAATTCCTCTAGCTGGTGTGACGCTTCGTGCGGAAGACCGCAGCGATGATATGTATGCATCCATCGATGCCGTAGTGGACAAGCTGGAACGTCAGATCCGCAAGCACAAGACTAAGCTTAATCGCAAGTTCCGCCAGGAAGGCAGCCTGAAGACCTTGTTCGTTGAAGGTTCGGCCAGCGCCGTAGCTGTTGAAGAGCAGGAACCGGATTATGATGATCTTGAGGTTGTGCGGAACAAACGCTTCACCTTGAAGCCTATGGATGTGGAAGAAGCGATTCTGCAAATGAACATGATTGGACATACGTTCTTCGTGTTCTCCAACATTGAGACTTCCGAAGTTAGCGTAGTATACAAACGCGATGACGGCAAGTACGGTCTGATCGAACAGAACTAACCCGCGGACCGGGAATTGTTGGAATAAGCAAGGGCTTCGGTTCAGCCTAACGTGGACAATTAGACGAGTCCCTATTCGCCTGAAGCGAATAGGGCTCTTGTGCGTATATATAGAAGTTTCATTAAAATGCCATCATCTGGCCTCTTGTAAGGGGATTATACAGAATAAGGTTAGGGCGGCTTGTATTGCGGCTTCTCTTACAAACTGTTACAATTTATGAAGCAGCGGAATCGAAATCATATATGGCCCTTTCAATCTATGAGGATGGGCTCGGTTCCACCATCTGTGTTGCATGAAAGGGGTTAACCATGCTAGGACTTGTTAAGAAAATTTTTGGCGACACTAATGAACGGGATGTCAAACGTCTCATGAAGACGGTCGAAGTAATTAATGGTCTGGAGCCGGATTTCGTATCGCTTACGGATGAAGAGCTGCAGGCGAAGACAGCGGAATTCCGCGCCCGTATTGAGAAAGGTGAGACCCTGGAAGAGATTCTTCCCGAGGCCTTTGCTACCGTACGCGAAGCTTCCAAACGGACGCTGGGCATGCGGCATTTTGACGTTCAGCTGGTTGGGGGTATGGCGCTGCATGAAGGCCGGATCTCCGAGATGAAGACCGGGGAAGGCAAGACACTGGTTGGAACGCTGCCGGTGTATTTGAATGCGCTGCTGGGTAAAGGCGTGCATGTCGTCACCGTAAATGATTATCTGGCTCAGCGCGACAGTGGGCAAATGGGACAAATCTATAACTTTCTGGGCATGAGCGTTGGGGTCAACCTGAACGGCATGGACCATAATGATAAACAAGCGGCATATGCCTGCGATATTACGTACGGAACGAATAATGAATTCGGGTTCGACTATCTGCGCGACAACATGGTGCTCTATAAGGAACAGATGGTACAGCGCCCGCTCTACTTCTGTATTATTGACGAAGTCGATTCCATCCTTATTGATGAAGCGCGTACTCCTCTGATCATCTCCGGCCAGGCTGAGAAATCGACAGAGCTGTATTATGCAGCAGACCGCTTCGTGAAGAAGCTGACTGCCGAAGAGGATTACACCGTAGATATTAAGGTGAAGTCTGTAGCGCTTACCGAGAAGGGCGTGGCTACGGCTGAGCGTGCTTTTGGGATAGAGAATCTGTATGACCATAGCCATGTTACCTTGAACCATCATATTGTACAGGCCTTGAAGGCGAACGCTATTATGCGCCGGGATGTCGATTATGTGGTGAATGAAGATGAGGTTATGATCGTCGATGAGTTCACTGGGCGTCTGATGCAGGGCCGCCGTTACAGCGACGGGCTGCACCAGGCGATTGAAGCCAAGGAAGAGATTGAAGTACAGAATGAGAGCATGACGCTGGCTACGATCACCTTCCAGAACTACTTCCGGATGTACCGCAAGCTGGGCGGCATGACGGGTACGGCGAAGACGGAGGAAGAGGAGTTCAAGAAGATCTATGGTCTTGAGGTTCTTCAGGTTCCTACGAATAAGCCGAATCAACGGATCGACATGCCTGATGTGGTCTACAAAAGCGAGAACGGCAAGTTCAACGCCGTCGTTGCTGAAATTGTGGAACGCCACAAGAAGAATCAGCCGGTGCTGGTAGGTACGGTATCGATTGAGAACTCAGAACGTGTATCAGAGATGCTGAAGCGCAAGGGTGTCAGACACCAGGTGCTGAATGCGAAGCACCATGCGGCCGAAGCCGAAATCATTTCTTATGCCGGTCAGCCGGGAACAGTAACGATTGCCACGAACATGGCTGGACGCGGTACGGATATCGTACTGGGCGAAGGGGTAACCGATGTGGGCGGTCTGCATATTATTGGTACAGAGCGCCATGAATCACGCCGGATTGATAACCAGCTTCGCGGCCGTGCCGGACGTCAGGGCGACCCGGGCTCCACACAGTTCTATCTGTCCCTTGGGGATGAGCTGATGAAGCGCTTCGGTGCGGACAACGTGCTGAACATGATGGACCGTCTTGGATTCGAGGAAGATCAGCCGATTGAGAGCCGTATGATTACCAAGGCTGTTGAATCTGCCCAGAAGCGGGTAGAAGGCAATAACTTCGACATCCGCAAAGTCGTATTGCAATACGATGACGTTATGAACCAGCAGCGTGAGATTATTTACAAGCAGCGCCGCGAAATTCTGGAGTCGGACAATATCAAAGACATCGTAGTGGAAATGATCAAGCCGGTTATCGACCGTGTTGTGAATGCCCACTGCAGTGACGATATTCCTGAGAACTGGGAGCTGCAGGAGGTTGCGGATTATGTGAACAGCAAGCTTCTCGAAGAGAATGAGCTGACCCGCGATGATCTGTGGGGCAAAGAAGTGGAAGAAATCATCGAATTCATCTTCGCCCGTGTGCTTGAGAAATATGCTGCCCGCGAAGAGCGTCTTGGCTCCGAGCTGGTACGTGAATTCGAGAAGGTTATTGTGCTTCGCTCCGTAGACAGCAAATGGATGGATCACATCGATGCTATGGATCAGCTTCGTCAAGGGATTCACCTCCGTGCTTACGGCGGTACCGATCCGCTGCGCGAATATCAATTCGAGGGCTTCGAGATGTTCAACGCTATGACAGCGAACATTCAGGAGGAAGTAGCGACCTATATTATGAAGGCGCACATCGAGACGAATCAGGAGCGGCAATCGGTAGTGGAGGAAGACAAGATCTCCACCAATGCAGAGCCTGCTGAGAAGCGTCCGGTGCATGTGGAATCCACTGTCGGCCGTAACGATCCTTGCCCATGCGGCAGCGGCAAGAAATATAAGAACTGCCACGGACAGGCGTAAGATAGGACGGTTCTGTGTACACGGTGAAATAATGAGCAGGCACGAAGCTGCGAATACCTTTCACCACACCGCATTTCCGGTTTTGTTCGCGGGCACTTAGGTTATAATGACAATAAAAAGCGGCTGGGCCCGGGGAACTCCCCCGTTTGCGGCCCGGCTGCTTTTTTGGGCTTAAAGTGGTATGGGACGCATAGCTGTGCGTCAGGGCGGGAGCTTCCAGATGTTTAATGGCTGAGGTGGAAGTAACGGAGGGGAAGTTTGGAACTGTAGGAGCGGTAGCGTCCGCCTTTAGGATTGAATTTCTACTGCGATGAGCAGTTTAAATGAGGAAATTCAATCCTAACAGCGGCCGGAAGTCCAAACATTCCCCGCAGTTACGGCGTACACCTGGCCATGGGGCAGCTGAAGCAATGCGACAGCAGCATAGAGGTCCGTCCATGCCGGTGAGCCCAAACCGGCAGTCCCGGCGCAATATTTTAATTTGAAAGGTGATGTGATCCAAGTGATCGATCCTAATGTGAAGCAGGACCTGCGTGAAATGGGCAAGAAATTAACCAACCTTAGGGGGTCACTTTGACTTAGACCTGAAGCTGGAGATGATAGCGAACTTCGAAGAGAAGATGGCGGCTCCCGGGTTTTGGGATGATTCCGAGCAGGCGCAGAGCGTGATTGGCGAGATGAATGCCGTGAAGTCGGTGGTTGACCAATTCGAGAAGCTCCAGCAGGATTATGACGATGCTGCCATGATGGCGGAGCTGGCCGATGAGGAAGGCGACGACGAACTGGCCGAAGAGACAGCCGGAACGATCCGCAGCATAAGCGCCAGAGTGGATGACTTCGAGCTGCAGCTGCTGCTTAATCAGCCTTACGATAAGCTGAATGCCATTCTGGAGCTGCATCCGGGAGCAGGCGGTACGGAGTCTCAGGACTGGGGCCAGATGCTGCTGCGCATGTACACACGCTGGGCGGAGAAGCGGGGCTTCAAGGTAGACGTGCTGGATTATCTGCCGGGCGATGAGGCAGGAATTAAGAGTGTAACTTTGTTAATTAAGGGCCACAATGTATATGGGTACCTTAAGGCAGAGAAGGGCGTGCACCGGCTGGTGCGGATTTCGCCTTTTGACTCCTCAGGCAGACGGCATACCTCCTTCGTATCCTGCGATGTGGTGCCGGAGATTGCAGACGATGTTGAGGTGGATATCCGTACAGAAGATCTGAAGATTGATACGTACCGGGCCAGTGGCGCGGGCGGTCAGCACATCAATACAACCGATTCAGCGGTGCGGATTACGCATATGCCAACCGGCGTGGTGGTCACCTGTCAGAATGAGCGTTCACAGATCAAGAACCGGGAGCAGGCGATGAAGATGCTGCGTTCCAAGCTCTATGAGCGCAAAATTCAGGAGCAGCAGGCACAGCTGGATGAGATCCGCGGAGAACAATCCGAGATTGCTTGGGGCAGCCAGATTCGTTCCTACGTATTCCATCCTTACAGCATGGTGAAGGATCACCGCACCTCTGTAGAGACAGGCAACGTTGGAGCGGTAATGGACGGCGATCTGGACGGATTCATTGACGGATATCTGCGGAGCCAGATTAAGACGGAAGCTGAATAAAGGTAATCACATTCCTACGCGTCTTCGGAGGTGTAGGGATTTTTTTCTGAACATAAAGGAGCAGGCCATAACGATGCAAAAAATCAATTCACGCAACAAACCTCCGCTTATCCCCCTGAACGGGCCGCTGCGTCATACGGTGGATATTGCGCTAATTCTAATCGGCTCGCTGATCACAGGGCTGGCGTTCAACCTGTTCTTCCTGCCTAATCAGATTGCCTCAGGCGGTGTATCTGGACTGTCTGTGCTGGCTGAGGCCTGGTTTGGGGCGGAGCCTGCTTTTACCCAGTGGGCGCTGAATATTCCGCTCTTCATTCTCGGCGTGATTTTCCTCGGCAAACAGTACGGCATCCGCTCGCTGCTGGGCAGCTTTGTGCTGCCGCTGTTTATTTTTCTGACGAAGGATGGGCCGGTGCCGACCACGAATCCGCTTCTGGCCTCTATCTATGGGGGAATTGGTGTGGGTCTCGGCTTGGGACTCGTCTTCCGGGGGCGCGGCTCTACAGGCGGACTGACCATTGCGGCTCAAATTATTCAAAAGCTTACCGGCTTCAGCTTCTCGCTGTCTGTCGTGCTGCTGGATGGTACGGTGATTACCTTGGCGGCATTTGTGCTGGGGATGGAGCAGGCGATGTATGCACTGATCGGGCTGTTCGTCACCGGCCGGGTGATCAACGCGCTGGAGGTGGGCTTCAGCACCACGAAGGTGGCTTATATCATCTCGGATCAGACCGAGGACATCTCGCAGGCGATTCTGAATGATCTGGACCGCGGGCTGACCAAGCTGAATGCGCAAGGCGGCTATACCGGTGACAACCGGACGGTGCTGATGGCCGTGGTAGGCCAGAATGAAATTACCAGGCTGAAGGCGATTGTCCGCTCGGTGGACCCGGGTGCTTTTGTGATTATTACAGAGGCTCACGAAGTGCTGGGCGAAGGGTTTAAAAGAGAAGCGTAGGCTCCCATAGGGGGCACTGCGCTTTTTCTTTTGGGCTGGAACCCTCTGAATAAACTTAACGTAACATGTTGTATTTATATTAATTCGGTCGTATAATAATACATATTTGCAGAACGGTTCAAGTCAGGCGATAATGATAGAAATGAGAAACGGGAAGCGGGGATGACAGTGACAGGCAAGCTGAGAGCGGCAATTGTCGGATCAACAGGTTATGGGGGCGTGGAGCTGATCAGGCTGCTGCAGGGACACCCTGATATAGAGATTACTTCAGTGATTTCCTCTTCGAGTGCGGGTGCGCCGATTGAGGAGGGTTTTCCGCATTTAACGGGAGTTGTACAGCGCAAGCTGGATGGTGTTGACGCAGCAGAGATTGCAAGCCGGGCAGATGTTGTATTCACCGCTACCCCTTCGGGAGTGAGCGCGAAGCTGGTGCCCGGGCTGCTTGCGGCAGGACTCAAGGTCGTCGATCTGTCCGGGGATTTCCGGCTGAAGGATGGCGCGGAGTATGAGCAGTGGTATAAGCACCCGGCTCCTCCGGAAGTTTATCTTAAGCAGGCGGTATATGGTTTATGCGAGGTGTATGGAGAACGTGCGGCGGGAGTGGACTTCATCTCGAATCCGGGATGCTACCCGACAGCTACGCTGCTGGGGCTGATTCCGGCGCTTGCGGCAGGCTGGATTAAGCCGGACAGCATCATTATTGATGCGAAATCCGGGGTGTCCGGGGCAGGGAGGGGAACGAGCCTGATGGTGCATTTTGCCGAGATTAATGAGAACTTCAAAGCCTACAAAATCAACAAGCATCAGCATATCCCGGAAATCGAGCAGGTGCTGACCGATATCGCGGGGGAGAAGGTCACGGTAACGTTCACTACGCATCTGGTGCCGATGACCCGGGGGATTATGAGCACGATGTATGCCGGACTGAATGGCGAACACAGCGAGCAGGAGCTGGTGGAATTATACCGTAACTATTATGCAGGCAGGCCGTATGTGCGGGTACGTGAGCCCGGAGTGGTTCCGGCGACGAAGGAAGTCAGCGGGTCGAATTACTGTGACATCGGCTTCGCCACAGACGCGCGTACCGGACGGGTTACCATTGTGTCGGTGATCGACAATATCGTCAAGGGCGCCGCAGGGCAAGCGATTCAGAACCTCAATTTGATGATGGGATGGGAGGAAACCCGCGGGCTTGGTTACACACCAGTGTATCCATAAGCGCAAGCGGTCAAACAATATCATGAGTGAGCAACCACTATATACCGTCGTAGAAGGCGGAAGCATTACTGCACCTAAGGGCTTCACCTCCGGCGGCCTGCACTGCGGACTCAAAAAAACAGAGCGCAATGACCTTGCCGCGATTCTCTGTGAGGTGCCGGCTACGGCGGCTGCAGTGTATACGACCAATGTGTTTCAGGCGGCTCCGCTGAAGGTTACGCGGGAGAGTCTGGCGGACGGGACGCTGCAGGCGGTTATCGTGAACAGCGGCAATGCCAATGCCTGCACAGGGGACCAGGGCGAGGCGGATGCCTATGAGATGCGTGCGGCGGCTGCCCGTTATTTGGGCGTGAAGGAGCAGGATGTCGCTGTCGCTTCCACGGGTGTGATCGGGGAGCTGCTGAAGATGGATTGTGTGCGCAGCGGGATTGCCGGACTGCCGGAGAAGATGGACGGTGGCGCTGTCGGTGCGGAGGAATTCAGCCAGGCGATTCTAACCACCGATTTGGTCAAAAAAGAAAGCTGCGTCAAAGTAACGGTAGGCGGTACAGAGGTTATTATTGCCGGAGCGGCGAAGGGTTCCGGGATGATTCACCCGAACATGGCGACGATGCTGGGCTTCATGACCACCGATGTGCTCATTGACGGCGAGGATTTGCTCAGCTTGCTGCGTACAGCTACTAATTCTACTTTTAATATGATTACAGTTGATGGGGATACCAGTACGAACGATATGCTGGTCACGATGGCCAGCGGACTTGCCGGCAATGAGAAGCTGACGCGACTGCATGCGGACTGGGAAGCTTTTGCGGCGGCGTTCACCCATGTGTGCCAGAGTCTGGCGATGGCGATTGCCCGTGACGGCGAAGGGGCCACGAAGCTGATTGAGGTGCAGGTGAGCGGGGCGGTGCATGATGAGGCTGCGGCGGCGATTGCCAAGACCGTGGTCGGCTCAAGCCTGGTGAAGTCGGCGATCTTCGGCGCGGATGCCAACTGGGGGCGGATTATCGCGGCCGTAGGGCGCGCGGGCGTTCCGGTATCGCCGGAGCGGGTAGATATTAAGCTGGGTGAGATCGAGGTGCTGCGCGGATCGCGTCCGGTGGCTTTTGATGAGGAGCAGGCGCTGCAATATCTGCAAAAAAGCGATACCGTGCTAATCACGGTAACCTTGTCGGACGGCAGCGGGCAGGCTACAGCCTGGGGCTGTGACCTGACTTATGATTATGTGCGGATTAACGCGGCTTACCGCACGTAATCTGTGCAGCGGCGTGTAGAAGCTTGTACAGAGGGGGCAGGGAGATGACAGTAGAACCGATAGAGCCTCAAGCGCAGGCGGGGACTGCCGGGCTGTTCGTAATGAAATGCGGGGGGAGTACGCTGGCGGCGCTGCCGGATTCGTTCTTCGAGGATCTGCGGGAGCTTCAGGCCAGCGGGATTCAGCCTGTAATCGTGCATGGCGGCGGTCCGGCGATCTCCGGCAATCTGGAGAAGCTCGGTATCGAGAGCCGCTTCGTGAACGGCCTGCGGGTAACGACGGAAGAGGTGCTGGATGTGGTGGAGATGACTCTGTCCGGCAGCATCAACAAGGCGATTGTCCGCCGAATTCAGGCCAGCGGGGGGCAGGCACTCGGGTTGTCAGGCGTTGACGGCAACCTGATCCTCGCGCACCCGGTGGCCAATCACGATGAAGTGGGTCTGGTGGGTGAAGTGACCGGTGTTCGAGCGGAGATTGTGACGGGTATCCTCGCGATGGGCTATATTCCGGTTATTGCACCTGTAGGCGTAGATGGCGGTGGCCAGCGGTACAACATCAATGCGGATACTGCTGCCGGAGCTGTGGCTTCTTATATAGGGTCACCGAGTATGATCGTGGTTACGGATGTGCCGGGCATTATGCGGACGGTGGACGGAGAGAAGGTCGTGCTTCCATCCGTAACGGTGGCGCAGATCGAAGCGCTGATTGAGAGTGGTGAAATCTACGGCGGAATGATTCCCAAGGTACGTGCCGCCATGGACTGCATCCAGGGTCAGGTGTCAGAGGTTATTATTGTAGACGGCAAAGAGCCGCGTGTCCTCAGCCGGGTGCTGAAGGGCGAAGCGCTGGGCACGCGGATTGTAAGATAACAGATGTGCAGAAACCGGGGCATGGATAGGCTAATGAGCTGGATTATCAGATAGAGTGGCAAGTGAAAATAGACGCGCTGACGGGAAGCCGGCAGCAGCATGGTGGGAGAGTGACTAAGAATGAGTGAGCTTACGCAAACGGACAAGAATTCTTTGACAGGGGCGCCGCAGGAGCGTTCAGCAGGTACGAACGGACAGGGGGCCGCTCCTGCCAAGCTGAGTGCGGTATTCCCGTCGTACAGCAGATACGATATCAGTCTGGTCAAAGGCAAAGGCAGCTGGGTATGGGATGAGCAGGGTAACAAGTATCTGGACTTCATGTGCGGACTTGCGGTAACAAGTCTGGGCCATGCACCGGAGAAGGTCGGTGCGAAGCTGAAGGAGCAGATTGATACGCTGTGGCATGTCTCGAACCTGTTCCACATTCCCGGCCAGGACCGGGTAGCTGCACTGCTGACAGAGAATAGCTGTGCGGATCAGGTCTTCTTCTGCAACAGCGGAGCGGAAGCGAATGAAGCGGCCATCAAGCTGGCGCGCCGGTATCATCAGAAGGTGCAGGGTGCAGACCGCTACGAGATTATTACGTTCGAGCAGTCCTTCCATGGACGTACGCTGGCTACACTGACAGCCACTGGGCAGGCGAAGGTCAAGGAAGGCTTCCTGCCGCTGCCCGCCGGCTTCAAGACGGTGCCGCTGCATGATCTGGACGCGCTGAAAGGCGCCATTACTGAACATACGGCAGCGATTATGCTGGAGATGGTGCTGGCCGAGGGCGGTGTGCTTGAGGTACAGCAGGAGTTTCTGGATGCTGTTGTTGCGCTGTGCAAGGAGCACGGGCTGCTGCTGATCGTGGATGAAGTGCAGACCGGCATGGGCCGTACGGGCAAGCTGTTTGCTCATCAGCATTACGGCATTGAGCCGGATATTTTCACCTTGGCCAAAGGGGTAGCGAGCGGCTTCCCGGCTGGTGTGATGCTGGGTAAAGGCTATCTGCGCGAGGCCTTCAGCCCGGGCAGCCATGCCAGCACCTTCGGCGGCACCCCGCTGGCGGCAGCGGTGATGGAAGCAACCATTGAGACCATGCTTGAAGATAAGCTGCCCGAGCGGGCTGCGGAGATGGGCGAATACTTAAGCGGACAGCTGAGAGCGAAGCTGGCGGACACTTCCTTTGTGAAGGAGATTCGCGGCAAAGGCCTGCTGATCGGCATTGAATGCCAGGAGCCGGTGGCCGAGATCGTGCTTGCCGGACAGAAGCGCGGACTGCTGTTCGTTCAGGCTGGCCCGAATGTGGTCCGGCTGCTGCCTAATCTGTATGTTAGCACTGACGAGATTGATCAGGCGGTGGACATCCTATCGGAACTAATTCATACTTATGCTAACAAAGTAAGCGGGGAGGCAAATTGATGAGTCACGGTACACCAGGCGTAACAGAGACGATTGCCGCACAGCTCAAGGGCCGTGATTTGCTGGAGCTGAATGATTACAGCCCGGAGGAGATCACGTATTTGCTTGATCTCGCTATTGAGCTGAAGCGCAAGCAGAAGAACGGTGAAGTCTACCAGCCGCTGCTGGGGAAGACGATCGGCCTTATTTTTGAGAAATCCTCTACCCGTACCCGGGTGTCGTTCGAAGTGGGGATGTATCAGCTGGGCGGACATGCACTGTTCCTCAGCAAAAATGATATTCAGCTGGGCCGCGGCGAGACGGTTGGTGATACGGCCCAGGTCATGTCGCGTTATCTGGACGGTATCATGATCCGTACGTTCGGCCATGATAAAGTGGAAGATTTGGCGCGTTATGCCTCAGTGCCTGTAATCAACGGCCTCAGCGATCTTGCGCATCCCTGCCAGGTGCTGGCAGACTACCAGACCGTATACGAGCACAAGGGCAAGCTGAAGGGCCTGAAGCTGGCGTACATCGGCGACGGCAATAATATGGCCCATTCTCTGCTGATCGGCGGCGCCAAGCTGGGTGTGCATGTCTCTATTGCCGGACCGGAGGGCTACGAGCCGGACGAGGCAGTTGTGGCTGAAGCGCGTGAGATCGCCAAGGAGACAGGCTCAGTCATCACTGTGACCCGCAGCCCGCAGGAGGCAGTACAGGACGCAGATGTAATCTACACGGATGTCTGGGCGAGCATGGGCTTCGAGGCCGAGCAGCTGGCGCGTGAAGCGGCGTTCAAGGACTATCAGGTCAACGAGGAGCTGGTGAAGGGCGCGAAGAGCGATTATCTGTTCCTGCACTGCCTGCCGGCCCACCGGGAGGAAGAGGTCAGCACGGGCGTCATTGACGGCCCGAACTCCGTGATTTTCGATCAGGCGGAGAACCGCCTGCATGCGCAGAAGGCGCTTATGGCGGCCTTGATGGGCTAGATGTAGATGGAGTTTAGTAGAGCATTAAGAGCTGAGAAATGAGCTCATTCCACCAACGAATGCGCTGATGTTATGAAGTGAAGTGTACATTTTCTGCGGATATTTAGAGATAAGTGTATTCCGTGCAATTAAAAACAGTTAAAAGTAAGTATTTTCTCTTATAACTGTAGTCTGTACAACTAAATTTGCCCGAATGGGCGAGAATGCAGGTAATGAGGAATTTTAATTGTACGAACTGCAGCTAAATGCACATTCGGCGGTGCATCAGCCAATTTAGTTGTACAGATTGCAATTAAGTCTAACAAGCGCACCTTAATCAGTACACCGCTAACCTCCAGCAAGCGCTGGGTTGAAGTAATTTAAATATATATACAACACATATATAAGATGAACTTAGAATAGGTGCGCTATAAGTCGGTGCTAAGCAACGGAGTGAAGTTTGGAACTGTAGGAGCGTCAGCGTCCGCCTTTGTCTCCGGATAGTATCCGCTCTGGCGGTATATTCAAGAATATCTGGAGACAACAGCGGCCGAAAGTCCAAACATTCACGCAGCTTGCGCCTAAAGCACCGGGTTGTAAAAGCATATTTTTAAAAATCATCTTATCACCCTTCACACCGAAAGGAAGCTAAACACCCCATGCCAAAAGAAAAAATTGTACTCGCCTATTCCGGCGGGCTGGATACCTCAGTCATTCTGAAGTGGCTGAAAGAAACGTATGATGCGGAGATTATTGCTTTTACAGCGGATATTGGTCAAAAAGAAGAATTGGATGGCCTGGAGGAAAAAGCACTCGCCACCGGCGCATCCAAGGTCTACATCGATGATCTGCGCGACGAGTTCGCAAATGACTTCATCTACCCGATGTTCCAGTCGGGCGCACTCTATGAGGGCCAATATCTGCTGGGCACCAGCATTGCCCGTCCGCTGATCGCCAAGCGCATGGTCGATATCGCTATCGCCGAAGGCGCAACTGCCATTGCTCATGGAGCTACGGGTAAAGGGAATGACCAGGTACGCTTCGAGTTGAACGCTGCGGCATTATCGCCGAGCATTAAGGTAATCGCGCCTTGGCGTCTGGAAGAGTTCCGCAACCAGTTTCCGGGCCGCGCCGAGATGATCGCTTACGCCGAAGCCAATGGTATTCCGGTACAAGCCTCTGCGGCCAAGCCGTATTCGATGGACCGCAACCTGCTGCATATCAGCTATGAGAGCGGCGTACTGGAAGATCCATGGTTCGATCCAAGCGCACCGGAGAACAAGGAAATGTTCCTGCTCTCGAGTGCCCCGGAGGATGCTCCGGATGAAGCAGAGTACCTGGAGCTGGACTTCCTCAAGGGTGACTGCGTAGCGCTGAACGGCGAAGCGTTATCCCCGCTGCAAGTGATGGAGAAGCTCAATGAGCTGGGCGGCAAGCATGGGATTGGGCGCGTGGATATGGTCGAGAACCGTTTTGTCGGCATGAAGAGCCGTGGCGTGTATGAGACTCCGGGCGGAACCATTCTGTTCACCGCTCACCGCAAAATGGAATCAATCACCATGGACCGTGAAGTGATGAACCTGCGTGACAGCCTGATCACCCGTTACAGCACGCTGGTGTATAACGGCTTCTGGTTCGCACCGGAGCGGATTGCGATGCAGGCCTTGGTGAAGGAGAGCCAGAAGAACGTGACCGGTACGGTACGCGTGAAGCTCTACAAGGGCAACATCATCGGCGCCGGAGTCAAGAGTCCGGTCAGCCTGTACAACCCGGATATCGCCACCATGGAGGCAGATCCAACCCAGGCCTATGACCAGGGTGATGCGACCGGCTTCATCCGTCTGAATGCCCTTCGTCTGAAGGTATCGGCGGGCGTAGCGGAATCCAATAAGTAGCAGCATATAAAAGCGGACACAAGAAGGCCGTTCCTCCCAACTGGACAGGGGCGGCCCTTCTAACGTCTATCAAGGAGGAACAACTGGTGAGTAAGCTGTGGGGCGGACGTTTTACCAAAGGAACGAACAAGCTGGTAGAGGAATATACGGCTTCTATCGAATTCGATAAAGTGCTGGCGGAAGAGGATGTGCAGGGCAGTCTGGCGCATGTCACGATGCTGGGCAAATGCGGAATTCTGCCGCAGGAGGATGTCGAGACGATCAAGAACGGGCTCGCGAAGGTACTGGACAAGGTACGGGCGGGGGAGATTGTGTTCTCGGTTGCCGATGAAGATATCCACATGAATATTGAAAAGAACCTGATCGAAGAGATCGGCCCGGTCGGCGGCAAGCTGCACACCGGACGGAGCCGCAACGATCAGGTGGCTACAGATATGCACCTCTACCTGCGTAACCGCGTGGTGGAGCTGGTAGCGCTGCTGCATGAGCTGCAGGGGGCGCTGATCGGGCAGGCCAAGGATAACCTGGAGACGATCGTTCCAGGATATACCCACCTGCAGCGGGCACAGCCAATTCTGTTCGCGCATCATCTGCTGGCGTACGTATCGATGTTCCGCCGCGACGCGGAGCGCCTGACCGACAGCTACAAGCGGATCAACGTGCTGCCGCTGGGTGCCGGGGCGCTGGCGGGAACGACGTTCCCGATCGACCGCCACTTCGTGGCCGAGCAGCTTGGCTTCGATAGCGTCTATGAGAACAGTCTGGACGCAGTCAGTGACCGCGACTTCATCGTGGAGTTCCTGGCGAATGCATCGCTCGTGATGACTCACTTGTCCCGTCTTAGCGAAGAGCTGGTGCTGTGGAGCAGCACCGAATTCAGCTTCGTGGAGCTGGACGATGCCTTCTGCACCGGCAGCAGCATCATGCCGCAGAAGAAGAACCCGGATGTGCCGGAGCTGGTACGCGGCAAAACCGGCCGTGTCTACGGCAACCTGATCGGACTCCTGACCGTTCTGAAGTCGCTGCCACTGGCCTATAACAAGGACATGCAGGAAGACAAGGAAGGCATGTTCGATACCGTTGCTACCCTTACAGGGGCCTTGCAGCTGTTCGCACCGATGATCTCCACTATGAAGGTGAACAAGGCGCGGATGCGCGAAGCGGTGAATACCGACTTCTCCAACGCGACCGATATCGCCGACTTCCTGGTAGGCAAAGGCCTGCCGTTCCGTCAAGCGCATGAGGTGATCGGCAAGACCGTTCTGTATTGCATTAACGAGGGCAAGTTCCTGCTGGATCTGACGCTGGACGAATTCAAGCAGTTCTCGCCGCTGTTCGACGACCAGATCTATGCGGTGCTCCAGCCAGAGGCCGTGGTGAACGCCCGTAATGTCTACGGCGGTACCGCCACGGTTCAGGTGCAGGCTGCCATTGAACGGGCCGAGGCGGCTCTGTTGGCGGCGGGTGAATGGGTGAAGCAGCATAGCGTAGCCGTGTAAGATTAACGCAGATCGTCTGCAATGCCTGCCAGGGGCAGAGGATTGCAGAAGGCATTTAGAGACTGTCTTTTGCAGCTGAGGCTGCAGAAGGACAGTCTTTTTTTGAGATATAAGAATGTCTATGCGGATCTGTTGATAGGAGGGAAGGTATGGATTGGGAAGTTCACATGGAACGCTGGAGCCGCGCCGCTGTCAGACTGCTGGATGTTCAACAGTTCGCTGTGCAAAAGGGGACGGTACCTGGGTATCACATGGCATCCGCGAGCTTCTTCCTGCTGACTGTGCACGGTGAGGCGTCTGTAAGTTTATCGGGAACGGTCTATTCCACCCGGTCTGCACCTATTCTGCATGGGGGCCCGAAGATGGAGCTCAAGCTGACGCCGCTAGATCACGAATTTGTCGGTTATTTCATTTGCTACCAAGCCGTCTGTGAGTCGAAGGAGGACCGGGAGAGCTTCAATGTGCCGTATGCGTTCGCTCCCTATGCAATGCTGCCTTTGCAGGAGAAGTGCGAGGCAATGAATAGATTGTGCCAGCATACCGCCCCGCTGGATAAGCTTCAGGCACAGAGTGTTTTTCATGAGTTTGTGTACGAGGTCATGCGGCAAGTTCACATCTCAGCACAGGAGACGAATCGGCCTAAGGTTGTCACCGAAGCCATTCACTACATTCATGAGCATTACAGCGAACCGATTACCGCAGAGGTGTTGGCCGGAATGTGCAATTGCAGCACAAGCTACTTATTCCGCATGTTCAAAAATCAGCTGGGGTTTGGCCCAATCGATTATCTGATTCATGTACGTATCCGCAGATCCAAGCAGCTGCTGCTGCAATCAGAAGCCCGAATCCAGGAGATAGCTGGCAGAGTTGGTTATGCCGACGTCTATTATTTCAGCCGTTTGTTCAAAAAACATACCGGCTTCCCGCCGCAGCGCTTCCGGGAGAACAACCGCCACAGGGTTCTGAATAATCCATTGCTTCTGCTGAAATCGTCTATTGTATCTGATGAGCCTGTTTCTCATAATGATAATGAGAATTATTATCAACATAGTGAGGAAGGGGAACTATCGATGTTTAGATTTTCAAGGCCGGCCTTTGGGGCCACACTATTGTTATGCACAGCCTTATTCCTAAGTGCATGTCAGACAGGCAGCAATACTGGAACTGCAGGCTCTGAGCCTATTTCTACTAATACCGCTATAGACAGAGGGTCCGCAGATACGCGTATGTATAGGCATTTGAAGGGGGAGACTGAGATTCCGGTGAAGCCCCAGCGGGTAGTCAGTCTTTTTCATCTGGGGGAATTGATGGCGCTGGGAGTGAAGCCGGTAGGTGCCACCACCTTCATCCTGAACAATCCGCTGTTAAGCGATGTCTCGGATATTGAAGATGTCGGTTCTACGCCGGATGCGGAGAAGATCCTGTCGCTTGCGCCTGATCTGATTATTACAACAGCGCCATTCGCGGAGGTAGTCGATGGAGGGTACGAAGCACTCAGTCAGATTGCGCCAACCCTTGTGGTGGAACAGTATAATGATCCGGTCAAGGATGTGGTAATGTTCGGTGACATTCTGGGCAAGCAGGCGGAGGCGGAACAGTGGAACAAGGATTTTGCGGCAAAAATACAACAATCCAAAGAAAAGATTACTCCGTACATTGAACCGGGCGAAACCTTCTCCATTCTGAATGTGCGTTCCGGTGCAGTATTCATATACGGCGATACCAATCTGGGCGGCAACATCGTGTATAAATATCTGGGCCTGAAGCCTACCGATAAGATTGAGAAAGAGGTCATTCACGGAGATACCTGGGAAATCTCTAACGAGTTGATTCCTGAGTTCATCGGTGACCGGTTATTTCTCGCTGTGAATGAAGGGGCCGAGGCTGATCTGAAGAAAGTGGACAAGCTCATTCAGAATTCACCGGCCGGGAGAGCGGGCAAGGTCTACAATATTGACTTCAACCAATTTCTTTTCAGTGATCCGATTTCAATAGAACAACAAATGGACATCATCGTGAATCTGCTGGCAGGGAGCGGCACATGAATACGTGGGAGCCTAATAAAAAGGGGACGCTGGATGACTTGTCCAGGTCCCTTTTATGTAGAGATAAGAATGTACATGCTTCGCGCTAAAATCATCCTTATCCTTCTCGCTGAAACGGTACCGTCCTTTAAAAGGACGGCAATGCCGTTTCCACTTATGAATTTATCCGCTTACAATATCAAACCCTCTACTTGCTTAGCGGCAGCCACTTCAGTACATCGCGGATCTTGGCATCCCAGTATCCCCACTCATGCGCTCCCGGCCCCTCTTCGTAGGTTAGAGACAGCTTGGTCTTGGAGCAGGCCTTACGGAAGACCTGATTGTCCTCATAGAGGAAATCCTCGGTTCCACAGCACTGATAGAGCAGCGGCTTCGGCCCTTTGGAGCGGTTCACTTCCTCAAGCAGCCAGAGCAGATCTTCCGGAGTGCCAGCAATGTCCTTGTCCCCAAAAATCTGCAAATAATCCTTGGTCTTCTGCGAGGGATCTTCAAAGTTCAAGAAATTATGTGCCATATCGAGTGCTCCCGACAGACTTGCTGCAGCAGCCCAGTCCTGCGGCTTGCGCAGTCCCAGCTTCATCGCCCCGTATCCGCCCATCGACAATCCCGCCACGAAATTATCCTCGCGCTTGGCCGACAACGGGAAGAAGGAACGGGCCAGCGCCGGTAGCTCCTCACTGATGAACGTCCAGTACTTGCCGCCTGCCTCCATATCCGTATAGAAGCTGCGGTGAACCTGCGGCATAACAACAGCGATACCCAGCTCCGCCACATAACGCTCAATCGAGGTCCGGCGCAGCCAGATCGAATCATCGTCAGACAGACCGTGCAGCAGGTACAGGGTGGGGTGTAGGTTCCCTTTGGAGACATTGCTCATTCCGATCTGCGTAGTGGTCTGCTGCGGCAGAATAACAGTCATCGAAGTACTGAGCCCCAGCACCTCCGAATAAAATTTACATTCAATCAAAGCCATTTGCGTATCCCCTTTCTGCCCACATGATAGCACAGCCCCTACCTGATATAAACTGTAGATTTATTGCCCGCAGGCATTGCTGCTGTCGGAGGAGAAAGAATATAATGGAAGTAGGTAGAAAGATTCATAGAAACACGCAAGGACACAGGACTGAAGACATGGATAAACCCATAATTGAATTTCAATAGAGTATAGGGAGCGAACACAATGTCCTGGAAAGACCCATGGAACCGCAGCCGCGAGCGGGGCAAGGAAGCGGGCTTCACCTTAATCGAGGTGCTGGCCGCCATCGTCATTTTGTCGATAGTGTCCCTGGTGCTGACTTCTTATTTTACCAATGCCATGACCTATTCCAAGTCCAACCAGAACAAGACGATCATGGTCAATCTGGCGCGGAACGCTTTGTTTTATATGGAGAAGCAGGATTTTGGTGAGCTGGAATTATACCTTAAAGGGAGACCTGCTTCAGGAGCAGAAACTGAGATTATAGGTCACCCTGCAATTCAGGCCTCCGGCTGTGTTCCTTTGACAGAGACAGCAGTGAGCTGCAGCGTCTACAGTAATGCGGTGAGCGATGTGAACACTTTGGCGAAGGTGCTGAATCCTACGATTAATAACATCAGTTATCAGATAGATATTGAATATCAGTCTACTCTGCATACAGGAATGATACATTCAACAGATGCCATTGAGAGGGCTACTGCCGAGTACCTTTTGCCGGTTCGGGTCAGAGTGCGGGATTCCAGTCAGGTTAGAACGAATGCTAAGGAGACTGTTGTGGAGGGATATATTACAGATGAGAAAATTCGTTGATCTTCTCCGCAAAGAGCAGGGCTTTACGCTTATTGAGCTCATTGCAGCTTTGTCTTTGTTTTCTCTGGTATCCGCACTGGTCTATGGAGTAATGACGTTTGGCGTGCAGAGTTATCAGAGAGTGACTATGGAGAATACGTTGAGGGATGAAAGTGACTTACTGATGTCTGCCATTATTACTGAAATCTATACTTTTGCTCCAAACACTATTTCTTCTGATGAAGTGAATAAGACTATACTTCTGCGAAGAGATAATCTTAGCGGTGGAATCGATGAAGTAGCAATAGGCATATCCGGTGGGCAGTTAGTGATTAATGAGCTTCCAACAACAGAACCCACACCAGGAGATACATATAATACACGGACTTCGACAGATTCCACGTTAGGCCCGAATTCTTCAATAAGCTTGGAATGCAGTGCAAATTCAATCCAGCCTTGTGAGAGTGGTCTGCTGAATATCAAGCTTTCTCTGACTTTAGAACGTGGAGATACCAGACGGCAGCTTGCGGTTGAGAGCAAATTCGGATTCTAGGAGCGGTGGGCAGAAATGGGATTGTGGCTTATGAATAGGAGCAGATGGACGGAGCGGTTCTCGCGCATGAAATCTGAACAAGGTTCCGCACTCGTACTGGTAATGTTTATTGTCCTTCTGCTTACAATTCTCGGATTAGCAGTTCTAGGTGCAACCATTGGAGGAGCCCAAAGAAGTGAAACAAGGGAGAGTGACGTACAGTCCCTGCATCTTGCCCAAAAAGGACTTAATGAAGCTGCAGCCTACATTCAATCCGAGTTGAAGGGATTACAGCTGGAGGATATTGACCCGGAAAGCCTGGGAGTAATTCTGGCGAAGCTGGATGACAATAAGTCGAGTCTGAAAGTAGCTACAGAATTACAATCTACCAGCATGGGTTCGGTGGATGGCATCAAGTACGATGATACTAAAGATAAAAAAATTAAAAACCAATCTATCCAGTATACGATCAATATCAGCTCCAAGGCAGTGGTCAACGGAGTGGAACGGACACTGAGACAGCAGGTGATTATAGACAGTTATCCAGACTTCCTGAAGTATGTATTCGGCTCAGAGAAGACTCTACGGCTGAATGGAGCTCCTGTGCTTAAGGGCAATGTATATGCCGGAGATAAGCTGCTGGTAACGAATACACCTTGGTACACTTACTTGGGACATAGATATCCTGAAGTCACCTTGGATTTCCCCACCGTCATGAGTAATGCGGATGGGTCAGCCCCGGGGGAGGTTCATGTTCAAGCAATGAGCAATATCAAGTATAAAGAGAACTTCCAGCCGAAAGAGAGTATCCTGTCAGAGGATCAGGAAGATACGATGACCTCCCTGCCTGAAACGGAGAGTGCAAGGAATGATCTACTGACTAAGATTCTGCATATGAATCCGGCTAACATTAAAATTAAAGAGAAAAATAAATTTGTCCAAATCAACGTTGAGGAGTCGTTTTTCGATAAGCTGGCTCAGGGGCTATCCTCCTCGAAGGATGAGATTACCCAAAAATCATTAAGAAACAGTATGCGTGGAGAATACAACAAAGGCATTGCAGACTTGAATTCTTGGATTATCGGGCGTTCGGAGGTCACACATATTCAAGGAATGCCGGTAGCTCCAGATAAAGTGCTACCAGATGCTGAAGAAGCTGTCCTTGAGCAATATCAGAAGGATCTTGAAATATACAACGAGAAGCTACAGCAGTTGGAGAACTTGGATTCCACAGTTGTTTTTAACGGAAATTTGGTTGTGGATGGTCTGGATTACAAGAAATTGTTTTACCGGGAGGGACCTTCCCATGAGATTGATCCCAAAAGCGGGAGTATGCCACGCTGGTTCATCGTTGCCGGTAATTTAGAGATCAACAACTTTAAACCGGATTTTTTACCAGTCCGGGCCAATATATTAGTTACTGGGAATGTTAAGATCAAAGGCAACGTTAAGTTTGATTCGACTTTGCTGGTGTTAGGTGATACAACGGTTGAGGATGCAAATATTCGGGGAATTCAGGGTAATGACCTGGAGACCAAAGAACTGGTCTTGATCTCCAAAGGGAAAGTGCTTATCAACCGCCTGCACGCCTTTGCTGTAAACGAACCAAGTGCAGAGGAAACGATGGAAGCTTTCTTTTATACAGACTCCAGTGGTGAGCTGTATGGCGTAGGCTCTATGTTCCACTTGATCGGCGGTTTTTTTGCTAAAGACAACCTGACTGTCCATGCAGTGAAAGGTAATGTTATGGAGCCTCTTCCAGACAATGCTGGCAGGCTAATCATTAACCAAGCGAATGCTCCTGAGCGTTTTGTGATAGATTATAAACCGGATATCTATGAGAATCAGCAATCCAGCTTACCCAGAGTGCAAACCGTCAATGTAAATGTCGGACCTATGCAACTGGTAAATTGACAATGTGCAGTATTAAAAGGAGCCCTTTCGCGTCAGTACCTACTGCGCTCAATGGCTCCTTTTAATATTGCATTTAGTTTCCCTTAGTAACGGTCATCCGTATCGAGTGGATATACTTTGACAAGTATAGTTGTCTTGATCAGGGGGTTGTTAGCATACTGCACAGTTACAAGTGTACTTCCGCTTTTGTGTGCATAGATTATCCCCCGATTGTCTGCAGTAACAGGAGTTTGGAAGGAGGCAATACCAGAGAAGGTGCTTGTCCAATCCAATTGATCTCGAACATCATTCAAAGTAATCTCTCTTGGTGAGAACCAGAGAAGCTGGCCCAGAGGTCTGGATTCGCCAACGATCATCTCCACGATAGTGCCGGTAAACTGGATGTCGGTAAGAACCAGAGGTTGGATTCTAATTTCCTTAATCCTAGTAATGCCTCCTGCCGTGACTGAAACAGTGACAGCATCCTTTGCTTTGATGCCAGTGAAAATATACTTAGTGTCATTCGTATCGTCAGGGGCTTTGGTTAAGCTTGCATATTGAGTACCATCTCCAACTAAGCTCCAATGAATATCGGAAGCATTATCTGCGTTAGCAGGGGCGAAGTCCTTTACACTCATCTCTATGAATTTGCCGACAAAAACACTGTCAGCACTATCGATTATAAAGTCTCTTAAAGGATTGGTGATAGCAATGGTTTTGGTGGCCGGGGAGCCAGCCGTATTACTATTGCTGTATGCCGTTACCGTGATAGTATAGATCCCACTCTGCGGTGCATTAAAGGTTCCCGTAGGTGAAGTTGGACCACTCGTTCTCAGGTATTGATTAACGTTGGTGCCATTCCCATCTGCGACTGTCCACTTATAGGTTATATCCGTCTCAACTGGATTGCTGGTGTATACAGCATTCAAATTAATTGGGGTATTGGCAGTTCCTGAAGTATCTCCGGTAAGTTCAATGGTACGTATCGGCTCAGGCGGGATAGGGGCTGTCACAGTAATCCTGGCTATATTGCTGACAACCTTGCTTCCATCTTGAGCGGAGGCCTGAATCTCTGCTTCACCCGGAGCAACTGCTTGGATCATACCGTCACTTATAAATTTAATGAAATCTTTACCGCTTACGATAGTCCACTGAAGAGTCCGGTCCTTCGCATCTACATCGTCAGGCAGAATAGTTGTGATTGACGGGAGCGATAACTTTTGATCAACCAGTATATCTTCATCGTGTACCACAATTGAAGTAATCTCAATAATCACTTCCAGATTAACAGCTGAAAACTTCATAGTCACAGTTGTTGGAACTGGCATAGCTGTCGGCATCACAGTTGGTGTAGCACTAGCAGTTGGCACTGGTGTAGCTGTAACTACTGGTGTAGCAGTCGCTGTAGGAACAGCGGTTGGTGCTGTGGTTGCGGCAGGCATTTCAGGCAACGAGCCCTCAAAGGGTTGATAACCTATCGAGATTCCACTAGATCCTATAGTTAACAGAGACTCGCCGATAATATTTCCATTAAAGCTCCCGGTGAGATTGATATTAGCTAATGGGGCCAGAATAGACTGATTAATCTCACCATAACTCTCGACTGTCAAGGATTTGGCTTGATAGAAATTGAGGATAATATGGTTGCTGCTTACTCCGTTAACAGATACGCTCCCATTTATAAACTTGATTGATTCTCCTGCAATATTAATCAAGACTGTTGAGTCTGCTGGTGCATTAATTTTGAGGCTGCGTAAATTAATATTATTTAGATTGTTTGGTTTTACATTGAAAATATTTAGTTTCTTATCTTCTCCCGAAACTACAAGATCGCTATCCTCAGAAACTTTGATCTCTTTGCCTGTTAGACTTCCCATGTATGCAGATCGGCTAATGAGTTGAGAACCAATCGTTGTAAAATCTAGTGGAGAACCCTTCGTAATGTTTGCCCGCTCTTCTGGCGACAAATAGGCATGCATTTCGATATTATTTCCATAGTACCCTTTGCCGGATATTTTCCCTCCCCATGATCCCCAGTACAAGTCATTGCCTACAACTAAAACAGCATCAGTTAGTGTATCACCTAAGGTAAAGGATTGTGCTTTTACGTCTCTTCCTGCAGCAGTTCGTCCTTTATTCTGAAAACTATTATTATCATAGCGGATGTCTTTCAACATAAAGACGGTATAATCCTTAGCAACCCCCAAAGCCGAGATAGGTGCTGTAGAACCCGGGAACACCGGAGGAGCTACAGTCGGAACCGGAGTTGGCGCAGGTGTCGGAGTCGGTGTTGCTGCAACAGTAGGAGCCGCTGTAGGTACTGCCGTAGGTACAGATTCTGCGGGAGCATGGATATCCTCGTACGTAATGCTGGAGTTATCCAGTATATATTTCTCTGCTGCCTTAGGTTTAAACCTTAGAGTGAATTTATATATAATCGGGTCTGACGTACTGTGAGGATTAACCGGCTTATAGTACTGCTTACCATCAATTGTAGTTAACTGAAAAGTGATATTCTCAAAAGTTCCTTTTATAGTGTAACCTTCACTGAGATTTCCGGTCTTAGTGAACCCTTGCGGCAGGGCTTCTCCCTCAAATTCAAGATTTGGAGCGAATTTTTCCTCATAGTGCAAGCCGGAAATTAACAAGTTGTTTTTCCCCTGATATTGAGGTTGAACATCCTCTAGCCGTAAGGTTTTTGGAGCAATGCTGTAATCGATCGTTACCAGCTTGTCCCGGCCTATTTTGGTGGCGGACTGGCTTCGGCCTATGGATAAAGAGGATTCCACCTTTGACACGGTCAATGGGATGATAACCGGTGAAGCGGAAGCACCCTGGTCATCTTGTGCTGTGATCATAATTTCAATATTGCCGCTCTCGCTAAGCGGGTTCTTGAAGGTCTGTGTAATAGTCTCTTCTGATCCTACACGCCGGTTCTGGATCATATGGTCCGGGCTGGTCAATTCTTTTCCGTTCACAAGGAACTTCAGATTAGTGGTCAGAGTGCGGTCCTTCAAATCGAGATCGGCCACCGAATAGCTTACAGTCAGCTTATCTTGATAGGACGGAATAACGGCTCCTTCAATAGGTGAATATGCAGTGATGCTGGGAGCGTGGTTGGCACCCATAAATGCTCTGTACATCGTGTTAACAAAAAGCTTCTGTTCCCACTCAGGGAACACTGACTCACTGCTCGAAAGATTAGAGCCAAACAGATGGCCGGTTCCTGAATAGGTTACGTTTCCTTTGGAATAGGTGTAGTAATGGTTCCAGCTGTCATCAGGAGTCCGCTTGTTGGCGTCGCCTGATTCGCTGATGATGTTGTACCAGGGTACAACTGTCCGGTCTTCCAAATCCAGAGTGAAGTACTGATTGTGGGTCTTGGCTACTTTGGGTTCACCTATATTGTTCTGGGTACCGTTGTTAGTCTGTTGACTCAGGTAAAAAGGATATTGCATAAGCAACCCGTCATTAACCGGCGTTACTTTTTTGGATGGATTAAGTGCATTATGGCCAAGGTTAACAACAGGATCTTTCTGACCTGTGATCTCTTTGAAATTGTTGACCCAAGTGTTGCTTCCGTAGAGGTTGATGACTGTATCATGTGTGAACATTGCACTCTGCTTGGATTCGTTAATGAATTCCTTTACTGCTGTAATAGACAATGGCTTCATTATTGTTTTTGAGTAGTATTCATCCCGGAATCCGAACAGTAGCATGTCATAGACGCCATTAAGGCCATATTCATGTGTATTTGCTAAGGTGCTTTCAATATAATAATTAAACTCATCTATATTCATGACAGTAATATCCAGCTCGTAATCCTCATTGCTTAAAAAGTTTTGATTCATATTTATTGATTTTTTAAGACTGCTCTCATGAATTGGAGATGAACTGGAACCTGGAGGCGTGATCTGCAGGACTCGAATAACGGTCTGCTCATTCCGGTAACGGATGCTTCCGCGTTCAAAGCTTTTTAACTGTGAAAAGCTGGTAGGGTCACTAATCTCAAGCTTCCAGTACAACAATCCTGAGAATGTCCGTGGAAGAATGTACTCGAGCGTACCATTTGCTTTATTCACTTTGACAGATGCAACAACCTGCTGCTCGCTCAGGGCAATAGACTTATCAAGATTAATGTACAGCTTGGCGGTCAAAGGATGATTTGCGAGATCAGGCGTATTGCTGACATTGAAGTTGAATTTAAGTTTGTCACCGGGAGCATAAATCTTACCTCCTGTAGAAGCCGGAGCATAATTACGGATCTCGTTACTGTTCGTGATTTGCAGTTGGGGGCGTTGTTTCAGCTTGGAACTGTCAGCCGTTAGTCCCTTGAAGAAATCATTAAGTCCGGAATCAGTCAGAAAGAGAACGTTACTCTTCGTCGCTGAGGTTTTGCGTAAGGGATTAAATGCTTCGTAGAGGATTCCTTTTCTGCCTTCAGGCTTCTCCTGATCTAAGAAAGTTTGTTCATGAAAAATTACATACAAGCCCTTCATAATAAAGAGCTTATTGATATCATCTACACGAAGGCGCGTAATGTCATTCTGAATTAACGAGGTGTTCATAGCCGCAGAACGCACAGGGACATCTTTATCCTTAAGGTTACCCAAGGTTATTGGACTGTAGGTACCTTTACCTATAAAAATGCCGTCATACTGCCCGTCCAGATCATCGCGTAAAGCGACAAAACGTTTCATGCTCATGGTAACGACTGTGAAATCTGGAAAATCGGTTTTGAGGGAGGTTAACTGGCTTGTGCCATCTTCCGTGACTTCAAGCAGGCGAACCGGATAACTGTTCTGATCAGCATCAATCCTTGATACCATACTCCAGATGACAGCAAACAAGATTAAGGTCAACGGAAGGCTAAGCATAAGCAGCAGTCTTTTTCTTTTCAAGACCTCCATCGTGATCTCTCCCCAATAATTATTAATAACACAAAATTTGTCATATAAACTTCTATTTTACCGCATGAAGGTTGTAGTTTAGCCGAGTTTTCATTGTAAAATTATCCATTCTATGCTATATACATTCTAGGACATATTTAGTAGATAGGCAATTAAAAGATATGCATAAAAACCTATAAAATTGAGACTAATTAACTATAAAATTTAAAATATTTTATGAAAACTATGATTTTAATGTACTGCTGATTGCCAAATGATTAGCTTATACCTGGTTGGAAAATACAGTGCTCTGGAGTGAAACAGATATGGCTATCATGAAGAAGAGACTGGGAGATTTACTCGTGGAAAACGGGATTATCTCTCAAGAACAGCTTGAAGAAGCGCTGGTAGAGCAACGCAAAACCAAACGAAAGCTGGGAGATCTGCTAATAACCCAAGGCTATATTACAGAGCAACAGCTCATAGAGGTACTTGAGTTCCAGTTAGGTATTCCCCACGTAAGCCTGTTCAAATATCAGATTGATCCGGCAATCACGCAGATCATCCCCGAGAGTATGGCCAAACGCTACCAAGTGCTCCCATTCATGAAGGAAGGCAGCAAGCTGATGGTGGCAATGGCAGATCCCTTGGACTATTTCGCTATTGAAGATTTGCGCATGAGTACAGGATTCCGGATTGAGCCGGCAATCTCCAGCCGTGATGAGCTGACTAGAGCAATAGCCCGTCATTACGGAATGCGGGACTCTATGAGTCAGATGATGGTCGAGCTTCCAACCCAGGAAGAGATAGAAGAAACAGAGATTACGGATGAGGATTCACCGATAGTGCGGCTGGTCAACCAGATGATTCAGCAGGCAGTGTCATTGCGGGCTTCAGATATTCATGTGGACCCTGGTGAGAATAATCTCTCCATTCGTTACCGGATTGACGGGACTTTACGGACAGAGCGGATCATTCCCAAGCAAATGCAAGGCTTCATCACCGCCAGGCTGAAGATTATGGCCCGATTGAATATAGCAGAACGGCGCTTGCCTCAGGACGGCCGGATTAAAATGCAATTTGACTACAAGATGGTTGATATACGTGTATCTTCGCTGCCTACTATGCATGGTGAGAAGATCGTACTGCGTCTCTTGGACCTAAGTACTGGAGTTAAGTCTGTAGATACACTGGGCTTCAGTGAACTTAACGCAGATGCCTTCAGAGATATGATCACCAAGCCTTACGGTATTCTCCTGATTACCGGTCCAACCGGCAGCGGGAAATCTACCACCTTATATTCCGCCCTGAGCCAATTGAATACTGAGAATGCGAATATTATTACGATTGAAGATCCGGTGGAATATCAGCTGGAGGGCGTGAATCAGGTGCATGTGAATCCGGCGATTGGCTTAACCTTCGCAGCTGGCTTACGATCCATTCTTCGTCAGGACCCGAATATTGTAATGGTGGGAGAGATTCGGGACACTGAAACTGCCGAGATCGCTGTACGTGCTTCACTTACAGGACACCTGGTGTTGTCCACATTACATACCAATGATGCCATTAGCACAATTTCCAGATTGCGTGACATGGGCGTTGAGCCCTACCTGATTGCTTCCTCGCTACTGGGGGTAGTGGCTCAGCGGCTGGTACGCAAAATCTGCCCGGATTGCAAAGAGGAGCATAAACCGACAGAGCAGGAGTCAATAATGCTTAGGCGCTATGGCTTGCCTGCCGAAGTCATTTATCAGGGTAAAGGCTGCGGTAACTGCAACAATACAGGATACCGCGGTCGGATTGCCATTCATGAGGTGCTGACCATTAATGATCATCTGCGGCAGCTTATTACAGATTCTGCATCCATAGAGGAACTGCGGGCAGCAGGTAGAGAGCAGGGCATGATTCAGTTAGTAGAGGATGGATTCGTCAAAGTATCCAAAGGGATTACAACCTTACAGGAAGTCATGCGTGAGACCGTATCGCATTAGATAGGGGGAGTATAAATGCCATTATTCAAACATGATATTGTTCAACTTCTGCATATGGCCTATACCTCCAAAGCTTCAGATCTGCATATATCTGTAGGTTCTCCGCCAGTAATCCGGGTAGACGGAGCGCTCCATTCGCTGGATGGGGAGAACGTTGAGCCTGAAGAATCTCTTAGTATGGCGGAAACCTTACTTGGGAGTGACAAAAGTGCAATCTTCCATAGCGTTGGGGAAATGGATTTCTCGTATCCTTTGGACAATGGGGTGCGGTATCGGGTTAACGTGTATAAACAAAGAGGGGAAGTCAGCATAGCGGCGCGGGCAATTCCTGTAGAGATACCGACGCTTGAACAATTATCATTGCCATCTGTACTTTCCAGTCTTGCTATGAAGCCTCAGGGGCTAATGTTAGTAACGGGGCCAACCGGCAGCGGGAAGTCCTCCACACTTGCCGCCATGCTGAATTATATCAATAGGACAGAGCGTAAGCATATCGTGACGCTTGAGGATCCTATAGAATTTATACATTCTCATGGCACATGCCTAATTGATCAGCGTGAGGTGGGAAGTGATACCGGGAGCTTCGCCAGCGGATTACGGGCTGCGCTGCGCCAGGACCCGGATGTAATTCTGGTGGGTGAGATGCGTGATCTGGAGACGATGTCCGCAGCAGTTACGGCTGCGGAGACCGGCCATCTGGTGATGGCTACGCTTCATACTACGGATGCCCCGCAAACGGTTGACCGGATTATCGATACTTTTCCAGGCCACCAGCAAGGTCAGATTCGTTCCCAATTAGCTTCAGTGCTGCTGGCAGTTCTCTCACAGCGTCTTTTCCCGAGGGCGGGTGGACGGGGGAGGCTGAGCGCAACGGAGCTACTTATTAATACGCCAGCTGTAGCGAACCTGATCCGTACTGACAAGACCCATCAGCTCAAAAATGTAATGCAAACCGGGCGGTCACTTGGGATGCATACGCTTGAGATGAATATTCGTGAACAATTGCAGTATGGACTTATTCATCCGGAAGCTGCCAAGGCTTATCTCACGGAGGTGGGCAGCTGATGCCGCAATTTGAATATCAAGTGAAGACCCATGCGGGCAAGCAGCTGAAGGGGAAGCTCACGGCAACGGATAAGGCCATAGCGATGGAGGAGCTTCGTAAGCGTGGTCTAACCGTATTCTCGCTCGTAGAACGCAAAACTACTATTCTATCTATGGAAATATACATAGGAAATCCGGTCAAGATCATCCATTTCATTATCTATTGCCGCCAGTTCGCCACACTGATGCGTGCCGGTGTTTCTATTGTGGATGCTACACGAATATTGGCTGAACAGACAGAGAGCAAGCCTCTGCGTAAAGCTTTGCTGGATGTGAACTCCAGCCTGTTAAGAGGAACTGCATTCTCACAGGCGATTCAGGATCATAAGAAGATCTTTCCACCGCTCTTTGTCAGTATGATTCGTGCAGGGGAAGAGACCGGTGATCTGGAAGGGACGCTTGAGAGGTTGGCTGTCTATTTCGAGAAGCAGCATACAACCACAGAGAAGATCAAATCAGCACTTACCTATCCCATTACCGTTGGAATTATGGCTATTGCGGCAGTGGTGTACCTTCTCTGGGCGATTGTACCTCAGTTCGTCAGCATGTTTGAGTCAATGAACGCCGAGCTGCCTGCGATTACCAAGATGGTATTGGCACTTAGTACAAGCATTCAGGGCCAGTGGTATATTTGGCTGCTGGCAATTGTATTGCTCATTACTGTCTATCAATTAGTCAGACGGACAGAACGCGGAGCCTATGCGCTTGATTATGCCAAGCTCAAGATTCCCGTATTCGGCAAGTTGAATCAAAAAGGCTCCATTGCACAATTCACACGCACCTTCTCCTCTCTGTATGCCAGCTCGGTACCTATTCTTCAATCCTTGTCGATTGTCGAAGAAGTTGCTGGGAATAAGGTAATTGGAGGATATATCCGCAAGGCTAGTGATTCTCTTCGTCAAGGGAAGCCGTTATCGGACCCGCTGAAGAAGGCTTGGGTTTTTCCGCCGCTCGTTACACAGATGATTGCGATTGGTGAAGAGACGGGGGCGCTGGATCAGATGCTCGCCAAGGTAGCTGACTTCTACGAGATGGATGTAGAGAATACAGTGGACCGTCTGAAATCGCTGCTGGAGCCTCTGCTTATTGCTTTTTTGGCAGGAGTGGTGGGAATTATAGTAGCTTCTATTATGCTGCCTATGTTCAGTATCTATAGCAATATTTAATTGGAATATTCTAAATGATTTGAGAGGGGTGACGCCGGTCAAATAGCAGAGGATCGGGTCTGTTCAAGGGATTACACCACTATCTGAGGAGGAATTATAATGTTCGCACAGGCACTGAGAACGAGGTTAGGTAAAGCGGTAAAAGAGGAAAAAGGATTCACGCTGATTGAGTTGCTGGCGGTCATCGTAATTATGGGGATTATAGCAGTTATAGCTATTCCAATGATTAGCGGACTAATCAACAAAACAGGGGAGAAGGCTGATCTGGCTACAGCTCGGCAGATATATGAAGCCTCGCGTATGTATATTACAACTGAGTTTGATGGGAAAGTAGAGAATCTATCTATTGATGTTATAGAAGGAACTGGAACTAAAGCGGGTAAGGGACTTCAAATTGAAAATTATCTGGAAAATCCGCTAGTATTACCTAGTAATAAACATAATATCGTATCTGGTACAGTAAATTATTCTGGTGGAAAATTAGCGAATGGAACTAATGGGTATGCAATTGTTATAGCGGATGGTACAGGTACCAGCGCAGTGACTAGAAGGTATACTGCTCAACAAATCTTAGAATCAAAACTATAATAACCCAACTTGGATCAAGGAATCGGAATTCCCGATTCCTTTTTTAAAATTAACCAGACAGGAACGATTGAACCATGACGATTATTGTAGCCAGTTACATCACGCTGATCGGCCTGATTCTGGGCTCTTTTTATAATGTAGTAGCCTTACGTATACCAGCAGGTGAATCCCTGCTGCGGCCGCCTTCACACTGTCCAAGCTGCAACACACAGCTAAGATCAAGGGATCTGATTCCTGTACTAAGTTATGTGTTGAACAGAGGGAGATGCCGTTACTGCGGGGGCAGGATCTCACCCTTATATATGCTTGGTGAGGCGACGACAGGCTTGCTGTTTCTATGGATTTACCTTCAATTCGGTCTGACGGGCAAGGGGATTATTGGATACTTATTGGTAAGTCTAGCTGTTATTGTTACAGTGTCTGATCTTAAGTTTATGTTGATTCCCGACAAGGTATTGCTGTTTTTTCTCCCGATACTAGCTACAGTAGTACTGCTCTTTCCCGAGGGTACGCTAGTCTCTCATCTGCTGGGAGCAGCCGCAGGCGGCGGTATTCTGTTGTTGTTAGTCTTGTTCGGCGGCATGGGGATGGGGGATGCGAAGCTGATGGCATTGCTTGGTATGGTGCTGGGGTTCCCTAATACGATCCTGGCCTTTCTGCTTGCCTGTGTGTTAGGAACTGTGGTTGGAGGCACTTTGCTGTTTACCGGCAGAATCCAGCGCAAGCAACATATTCCCTTTGGCCCATGGCTGGCAGCAGGGGCGCTGCTTGCCTTCACATACGGCTCACATCTTATCAGCGGTTATCTTGCGCTCATTCGTTAGGAGGAACTATATAGCATGATTGGACTAAGGCACAGAGCAGCAGGGATCTCCATTGAGCAGACTGGAATCCGCTATATAAGTTTCAAAGCCAACAAGCAAATTCATAAAAAGCGCTTCATCCCCCTGCTTCCCGGGATGATTGTAGAGAATCAGATTGCGGATAGGGAGGCTCTGCTGGACCGGTTGAAGCAATGGGTCAAACAAAAGGGGATGCGTGGCAGCGCCGTTGATGTTTCGATCCCTCCATCGCAAATAATTGTCCGCAAGATGATGATTCCGAGTACGGGCGAGAAGCAGATCGAACAGCTTGTGAAGCTGGAGGTTGAAACCGGGCTGCATCTTCCGTTTGAGAACCCGGTGTATGATTATGTAATTACCGAACAGGATGAGAACCAGAGCCAGTTGATTATTATTGCTGCACCGCGTAAGGTAGTTCAGGATTATGTGAATGTTCTGGAGGATGCAGGGTTGCGGGTGAGGACGGTAGAAGTAACAGCCACTGCGCTTGCCCGAAGTATTGTAGCGGGGTATGGACATGAGTTCAGTGAGACGATGCTGATTCACCTGGAACAGTCTTTGCTGGATATCTATATGTTCCGTAGTGGTCATCCTGTATTCATGAGAACCATTGATCTGATCGATCTGTCGCTTGATAAGCCCTTGAATCTGCAAGAGAACATGCCGTTTCTTGCTGAAGCGGAGGTGGCAGCTGCGTCACAGGAACACCTCTCTACGGAACAGGTTGTCGAAATTACAGCCGAGATTTCCCGGATGCTCAGCTTCTATCAATACAGTCTGCATGACGGCTCGACGCGAATCTCAGAGATTCTGATTACCGGTTCTCCAGAGATGCGTGTACAGTTACAGAAGGAGCTTCAAGCTGCGCTTCCAGAGATGGCTATTGCTCCTATTGCCGTTGACCAATTCTCACAAGGCGCGAAGCCGGACAGCACTCTTAATGATTACAGAGCCGCTGCCGGAGCAGCTCTGCGTGACAGTGAGATACGAAGCATTAACCTGCTGCCCCGCGAAGACCGTGAGACGATTATATTTCCTTATATCGCTATCTCTTTAGCAGCAATATGGATTCTGGGTGTGGTCGGATCGGGCGTATTGTATGCAACTGTTCAAGGACAATATGCAGAGCGGGGCGAACAGATATTGGCTTATCAGGATCAGAATGCAATGCTCCAAGCGGAGTTAGCCGGACTTAACGGCCGTAACTCATCAGGCGGCGGGCTTGACCGTGCGGTTATCATTGAAGCCATGTCTGCCAGCCGTGCAGATGCTGCTGCTGTTCTGGATGAATTAGAGGCAAGTCTTCCTTATGGCGGAGTCATCAGAGATATTAAATACTCGTACCATAGTGAGATTATCTTGTCGGTCAATTTCACGGCAATGGAGCACAGTACAGTCTACTTAACTGCATTACGTCAGATGTTCTTTTCCAAGGGGGCTTCCATTCAGAAGCTGACAGAAGGCACTGAGAAATCTGGTAACTCTGCTGTTAAATATACTGCAGTCTTCAGGGTGAACATGGCACCTGTAGTGGAGCAGAGTGCTCAGGCCCAGAGTCCGGCGGAAGGAGGGGAGGACAGCAGTGGAACAAATTAATAAATACCGCTCAGCCATTGTGCTGGCATTGCTAATCCTGTTCCTGATTCTGTTTGGCTTCTACATGTTCGCCATACGCCCGGTAAATATCGATATAGCTATGCAAGATAGTGAGTTCTCCTTGCTGGAGCAGGAGAAGGGGATTCTTACAAATAAGATTAACGAGCTTAAGAGTGAAGAACAGGGAACAGATTCAAGTGAGGATACTCTACTGGCAGGAATTCCTCACGGAGATGACAGCGAAGCGCTAATCCTGGCCTTACAACGGATTGGAACCAGCTCACATGCCAGACTGAAGGATATCGGATTCTCGCTGATAGAATCTAATGAAATTAGCCCCTGGACCGGGATCAAGCCCGAGGCAGCGGACAGCTTAAGAGAGATCAAAATGGCTGCTATTGTACAAGGGAGTTATGCAGAGATTAAGGAATGGTTGAAGCAGCTTCATGACCTACCGCGAATCCTTGCTGTAGATTCTTTCTCCTTCCAAAAGCCTTACGAATTCCCGGCCCCGGGAAAACCGGGCAGTATCCTAACGGCTAATGTGTCTTTTACCGCGTACTTTGAAGCGACAGCACCTAAGTCTGATAATTAAGCTGTACCCTTTGGACATTCCGCTCCCCCCAACTCTGCCCCTGTTTACACAGGGGCAGAGTTTTTTTACGCTTTTCCCCCATTACCCGTTTATACCCCGGGGTGGTTTGGGTATTACAGGTTACGGGCTATTGTAAGGTATAGAGTACTTATCGCAGCAGCTTAGTCTGGGGCATGCTTCGGACTACCACACAGGAATATGAGGAGGCGTTCATGATGAACAAAAAATGGATGATCGGTTCACTGGCATTATCACTGGGTCTTGTCTCTGCGGGGGGCGGAGCGCTTGCGGCTTCACCGGTGGCAAGCATTGAGGGCGTTAGAACGGTTGCGGCGTCTGCACTGGGCAAGGAAGGGCCGGCTACCATTAACAATCTCACGGAACGGAGCGTTGTTCCGCTGGTGGTTCATGCCAAGAAGCTATATACGTATGCCAGCCGGGGAGGCAATACATTCAATCCGCAGCTGTTCACTTATAAAACACTGGAGTACCGCTATCTGTCCAGTGATCTGGGCACGAAGCAGCAGCTGATGAGCTATATCAAGAAGGGATTCACGCATAATGCGGCGGCCTACTACACACAGACACAGTTCCTGGAGCATGAGGGCAGAATGGCGCAGGTCAATGCCGATCTGGGTAACTCGCTGGACTTCACTAAAGCCACTGCCCGGATGGTCTCCAAGACTGCACAGACCGCGGTGTTCGAGCTGACTGTACCTGCGGAAGGACCGACTGGATCTCCCGAGGTAGTAACGGTGAAGCTGAAGAAGGTGAACGGCTACTGGAGAATTGATATGTCGCCGGCTACTCTGTTCTAAGAAGCGGCTTCAGGTTCCGTCCAGCGCTTCCTGAAATAACGGCTGTGCCGACCTTGTCACAAGGTGAGCACAGCCGTTTCTGTTTGCCGTACCTTTCAGGGGGCATAGACGTTACCGCACCTTCACTCCATCCTCGACAAGCTGTCTGCGCGGGGATTCGGGCTGATCGGATTTGCTCATCCCGCCGCGGTTGATGGCGATGACACGTTTCTGGGCGTAATAGGTATCGCGGGAGAGCAGATTTCTTTCTACCGCTTTTCCATCCACATGGCGGGTAATGTAAGTTTCAACTACATAGCCGGTTTTACCGGCAAGCACGACCCGGGTTCCGCCCTTGGGGAGCGAGGCATCGCTCACATATTTATCTGTGGGAGGCAGCACTTCTACGGTTCTGGATTCAATCGAATAGGTGACGTTCTTCGGGAACGTGCCGAACAGCTTGATGGTCAGCGTGCGCCCTTGGACTTCGGATTTGATGATCAGATATTTGCCGGTGTTGTTGCGGAAGCGGAAATTAATATATCCCTCGGCAAAAGTGGCGTCCTGCCCCTTGGGCAGATAGCTGACCGGAAGCGAGTGGTTGCGCCGTTCTACGATCTCAAGCCCCGAGCGCAGCGCGGCATTATACAGGGTGCTGGAGACCTGGCAGATCCCCCCGCCCGTGCCGGGCTGGAGCTTGCCATTCACGATGACCGGGGCTTCGCGGAAGCCGTATTCGGTCTGGGCCTTCTGGATTGCTTTTCCGTAATCAAAAACCGCATTCGGCGGCAGCACCGTGCCGTTCACGGCTTTGGCGGCGGCCTCTACATTGAAGCTGCGCCCGGGGCCGCTGGCCCCGAGGGAGGTGCTGAACTGGACAATTTTGCGTTCGATGCCCTGATCCTTAAGCGCCTGCAGCGTGATCTTCGGCTGCTTGACGGCAAGGGGAACCTCCAGCTGAATCTGCTGATCTTGAAGCTTGCCGTCAGCGGCCAGCCGGGTAGGCACCGCCGCCTGCATCGCAAGCTCCAGGGCCTGCCAGTCCACCTCGTAGGAGGAGGTGCCCGGCGTATATACGACCCGGTCATCTCCGGTGATCTGCCGGACCGCATCGACGGGAACGCCGAAGGCTTCTTTTTCCCACTCGGGATTCAAGAGACTCTTAAGCTGCGAAGTCTGCAGCTGAATCTCCATATTCCAGCTGCCGGGCCAGCTGCGCCGGGCTTGTACCCGCTCCATCAGCGTGCCGTCCGTCAGTGTCTTCAGCGCCTGGAGGAAATCCCCGGCTTCATAGGTCACACCTGCCTGCTTAAGGGTAAGCTGGAGACCGGCGTTGTTTTTTGCCTTCAGCATGAGAGGAGTAGCTTCCAGCGCCTGAAGTCTTGCATCCATTCCGGCCGCTACGTCGGCGATGTTCATGCCGCCTACCTCCCAGCCTGCGATAGCGGTGATTGCGGGCAGGGTGGGCTGACTGCCGTACAGATGAAGCCCTCCGGCAGCCAGTGAACCGGCCAGCATCAGACCAAAACCCGCGATGAGAGCGGCGTGTATTTTTTTCATAAGTAATCTCTCCTTCTATGGGGCGAAACCTGATGTTTTTATGTATATGTAAGGATTCGGTAAAACTTTCGGGTACTCAAGGGGTTATGGATTTGTTACAATAGATACGCCTGCGGTAATCATGCAGTTTATGGAAGCCCCCGGCCCAGTGGACCGGCGGAAGATGTCAGAATCGGGAAGTGAGACAATGATTGAAATGCAGGATGTATGGAAGACCTATCCCAACGGGACCCATGCATTGCAAGGAATATCGGTCAAAATCGACCGGAATGAGTTCGTCTATGTAGTTGGACCGTCCGGCGCAGGGAAATCAACGTTCATGAAATTAATTTATAGAGAAGAAACGCCAACCAAAGGACAGATCTCTGTAGGCGGGTTCAATATCGGCAAGCTGAAGCCCCGTAAGATCCCTTATGTGCGCCGTAACATCGGCGTGGTCTTTCAGGATTTCCGGCTGCTGCCGAAGATGACGGCGTATGAGAATGTGGCTTTTGCGATGGATGTGATTGAGGCGCCGAAGAAGATTATCAAGAAGCGTGTGAATGAAGTGCTCGATCTGGTGGGACTGCGCAGCAAGGCGGGGCGTGAGCCCTCACAGCTCTCAGGGGGAGAGCAGCAGCGGATCGCGATTGCCAGGGCCATCGTGAACAACCCTTCAGTTATTATTGCGGACGAGCCCACCGGCAATCTGGACCCGGAGACCTCGTGGGGCATTATGCAGCTGCTGGATGAGATTAATTTTCGCGGCACCACGATCGTTATGGCGACCCACAACCGGGATATTGTGAACAAAATGCGCAAACGGGTGCTTGCCATTGAGAATGGAACGATCGTCAGAGACCAATTGAGAGGGGAATACGGTTATGAGTTTTAAAACCTTCTTGCGGCATTTGCGGGAAGGCTTCAAAAACGTATTCCGCAACGGCTGGATGTCGGTGGCGTCCATCACTTCCATCGTTGTCTCTCTCTTCGTACTCGGAGTGTTCATCCTGCTGGTGCTCAACGTCAATCAAATTGCGGACAAAGCAGACAGCCAGGTGCAGATCAATGTGCATCTGACGCTGAATACGGACCAGAAGATGCGGGAGAAGCTGGAAAACGAAATCGGCAATATGCCGGAAGTCAGCAAGGTGGAGTTCGTCTCCAAAGAACAGGGTTTGAAGGAATTCCGTGAAGATATGGGGCCGGATGCCGCCGAGCTCCTTGAAGGCTTCGATGAAGACAATAATCCGCTGCCGGACAAGCTGCTCGTTGAAGTCATTGAGCCGACCACGGTTCCGTTTGTAGCGGAGAAGATAGAAGCACTGAACAAGACACATGAAGAGCAGCCGATCTACAAGGTGAACTACGGTAAAGGCTCTGTAGAGACTTTATTCAAGGTAACCAAGGCGGTGCGGAATATCGGGTTTATTTTTGTAGCGGGACTGGCGCTGATGTCGATGTTCCTGATCTCGAATACTATCCGGGTAACGATTCTGGCCCGCCGCAAGGAAATCGGCATTATGAAGCTTGTAGGCGCGACGAATTATTTCATCCGCTGGCCCTTCTTTATCGAAGGCGCTCTGATCGGATTGATTGGTTCAGTGGTAACCTCGGGTGTGCTCTACGCCGGTTACAGCAGTCTGGTATCTTCCGTGAAGGGAGATCCGATGCTGGGGCTTCAACTGATTCCGTTTGAAAATATCTGGTTGCTGCTGTGCGGTCTGCTGGTGGGCCTCGGTGTACTGATTGGAGTATGGGGCAGCACGGTGTCGATCCGCAAGTTCTTGAAGGTATAGCCTGTATCATTCTTATATTTGAACAAAGGACGGAGAGTGCAAGTTGAAAAAGATTGCTGCCGGAATGGCCGTAATATTGCTGGCTGTCACAATGTTCGGACCCTCTGACGGATATGCGAAGAAAACAAGTGTTGCCGAAATCGATAAGCAGCTGAAGCAGCTGCAGCAGGAGGTCCAGGCGGCCAAGGCGGCGCAGGAGAAGGCGGACTCCCGTAATCAAGAGGCGAAGCACTATAAGAATAAGACCACGCTGAATCTGGACTATGTGCTGGGGCAGATTGCCCAGGTGAAGGGTGAGATGACCACGATATCCGGCAAAATTGCCAGCACGGAGAAGTCGCTTACCGTGACGGCAACGGAGCTGGATGAGGCGGAGGCGCGCGTGGCCTCCCGTGAAAAGCTGCTGGAATCCCGTGTCCGTCTCATGTACACGGATGGCGCAGTCTCCTATCTGGATGTGCTGCTGTCCTCGACCAGCTTCTCCGATTTCCTGGACCGGGCCGATTCCCTGAAGATGATCGTGGATCAGGATCAGGACCTGCTGGTGCAGCATAAGCTGGACAAGCAGACCGTGATTACCAAGAAGCAGGAGCTGGAAGGGCAATATGCCACGGCGAAGCAGCTGTATACCGATCTGGAAGCCCAGCGCAGTATGCTGAAGGAGAAGGAAGCGGAGAAGCAGGAGCTCATCGCTTATTATGATGAGGAGATTCAGAATTCGGAGGTCATCTCTGCTGAACAGGATGCTAAGCTGGTAGAGCTGGCTAGCACCCGCTCTTCTCTAGAAGCGCAGAAGGACAAGCTAAAGGCGGAGGAAGCGGCGCGCAGAGCGGCTGCAGCGAAGGCTGAGGCGCAGCGCCGGGCGGCAATAGCCGCAGCCAAGGCAGCTGAAGCTGCCAAGGCCGCGAAGGCGTCCAAGTCTTCCGGTGGCGGCAGTTCCTCCGTTGCGAGCGTTGAAGAATATTCCGGCGGCGATGGTCCTTACCTGCGGCCGGTGGGCTACGCGCGGATCTCTTCTCCTTTTGGCTACCGGACCCATCCGGTGACGCATGAAGTCGGCAAGCTGCATACCGGTATAGACTTTGCCGTACCGCAGGGTACGAGTATCCATGCAGCGGATTCCGGAACAGTTGTGGTAGCACGCTGGTATAGCGGTTATGGTTATTGTGTCATTATCGACCATGGCGGCGGGGTGTGGACGCTGTACGGTCACATCCGCGAAGGCGGCATTAGAGTGAGCGAGGGAGACCGGGTGGAGCGCGGTCAGACGATTGCGGAATCCGGTTCAACGGGACGTTCTACCGGCCCGCATCTGCATTTTGAAGTGCGGATCAACGGGAAACCGGTGAATCCTATGCCTTATCTGTAGGCGGAGTGATGGAAAGATTTTAAGTTTGGCTGAACTATTTAGATTGAACTGAGAAAATGGAGTCCCGTCCAATCCTAAAACATAAAAATCATCAGTTCAATTTATAAAATAAATATATTTTCGTGCTGCGGCATATACTGGAAGAGATGCCGTTTCTCATGGAACGGGCCCATGCTGGTGTTAAGATGGACAAGAAGGGACGGTGGGAACATCATGTTAAAGAAAAGCACTGCGGCCTTTATGATCGTCGCGGCACTGCTGTGCGGCAGTCTGCTGACTCTGGGCGTGACCGGTTATGTGCAGGTATTCGGACAAGCCGCAGGTGAAGGGCTGGCAACGGTCCTGCAGACTGCCGGATTACAGGAGAAGGAATCGAAGAAGCTGGGTACCGCTCTTAGCCTGATCGAGGGCAATTATTATGAGAAGGTCGACCGGGAGAAGCTGATTGACGGTGCGGTCAACGGAATGATGGAAGCACTGGGTGACCCGTATTCGAACTACATGGGCAAGGAGACGGCGCAGCGGTTCGAGGAGAGCATCGAAGGCTCCTTCTCGGGGATTGGTGCTGAAGTCTCCTCCGACAACGGCAAGGTTGTTGTAGTCTCCCCTATCAAGGGCTCACCGGCAGAGAAGGCCGGCATTCAAGCCAAGGATGTAATCCTCTCCGTGAACGGAGAATCGCTGGAAGGGCTGGAGCTGAATGCGGCTGTAGCCAAAATCCGCGGTCCCAAGGGCAGTAAGGCGACCCTGAAGGTCCAGCGGACCGGAACAGCAGAGCCGCTGCAATTCGTCATCACCCGTGATGATGTCAGACTGGAGACAGTCTATGCGAAGATGGAGAAGGAGCATGTCGGTGTAATCGAGGTTACGCAGTTCTCTCAGAATACCTCGGAGCGGTTCAAGGAAGAGCTGACGAAGCTGGAGAAGCAAGGCATGAAGGGACTTGTTATTGATGTCCGCAATGACCCGGGCGGTGTGCTGCCGGTCGTCATTGAGATGGTTGAACAGTTCGTTCCTTCCGGCAAAGCCATCGTACAGGTGGAGGATAAGAACAAGCGGCGCGAGATCAGCACCTCTAAGGGATCAAGCAAGAAGTATCCGGTAGTCGTGCTGATGAACAAAGGCAGCGCGAGCGCTTCGGAGATCATGGCCGGAGCCCTGCAGCAATCTGCCGGAGCTAAGCTGATCGGCGAGAATTCGTTCGGCAAAGGAACCGTGCAGACCAGCTTCGAGGAGCAGCTCGGTGACGGAAGCCTGCTGAAGATTACGATTGCCAAGTGGCTGACGCCAGACGGTACCTGGATTCACGGCAAGGGCATTAAGCCGGATATCGCCGTAGCCCAGCCGGATTACTTCTCGGTGGCGCCGATTAACAAGAGTGTTACGCTGCAATATAATATGAACAATGCAGATGTCAAAAGTGCACAGACCATGCTGGATGGGCTAGGCTACAAGCCGGGCCGCAAGGACGGCTACTTTGATGCCGGGACCAAAGAAGCGGTCAAGAAATTCCAGAGTGCAGCCAAGCTGAAGTCGACAGGCTCGATTGATGCCAAGACCGCTGAAGCGCTGGAGCTGGCGCTGATCAAGGTCATCCAGGATCCGGCGAATGATAACCAGCGGAATAAGGGGATCGAAGAAATTCAGAAGGAAATCAAGGCTGCGGCGTCGAAAAAGTAAGAAGGCTGATTTCAGCCTTCTTTTTTTCTTTACAAGATAAGAATTAATATGCTTCGCGCTGAATGTGACTGAAGGCTGAAGGTAGGCTCAAAATCGAATCCGCTTGCCTGGTACAGCGTCATATGGTCCGAATGTATGCGAAAAACAGTATACAATGTGCTCGTAAGCAGGCATATGGCCCGAATGTATGTGAAAACAGCATACAATGTGTTCGCAAGCAGGCATATGGTCCGAATGTATGTGAAAAACAGTATACAATGTGCTCGTCGTTAGGATGATTTTGTTCAAATATAAGAAGTTATATGTTTCACTCCATAACTTATCTTTCTATTTCTCGCTAAAACGGTGCTGTCCTTCAAAGGGACGGCAAAGCCGTTTCCACTTGAACCAAAGAAACACCTATGCTCTAGGCTATGAAAAGGAGTGTGCGAACCGTTGAATGTCCTCCCGGAGCTGCTGACCAGCTTAGGCACAGCAGTCCTTCATCTGCTGATGCAGCCCTATTACTATATCGCTATTCTATTTATTGCCCTGTATTACCGTAGGCAGGTAGTTCTGGAACGGAAGCTTATTCATGTGAAGCTGCATAGCTGGGGACCAGAAACCTGGCGGACCGTCTGGACCGGCGGCCTCATGGGGCTGATGGTCTCCCTTACCGCAGTTGCACTGGGAGTTTCGGTATCCTATACGGCTGTAGCCTGTATCTGGGTAGTCAGCCTTGTCTTAATGCTGTTTCGGGTGCGTTATTTATGCTTTGCGTATGCCATAGGCGTGCTTGGCATTGTGCAGTTTGTACTGTCGTTCTTCCCGGAGACGCTACAGAGCGGAGTCGCCGGAACGGTTGCTGGTGCTGTGCGGGAGATGGATATTCCCGCGCTGCTAGCGCTCGCCGCGCTGCTTCACGTGGCCGAGGCGCTGCTGGCGCGCTGGCAGGGGCCCCGGCTGGCGACGCCGCTGTTCCTTGCCGGCAAGCGCGGCAAGGTGGTGGGCGGCTATCAGCTGCAGGCCTTCTGGCCGCTGCCGCTGTTCGTGCTGATTCCGGCAGGCAGCGGAATCGGTGACCTGCCGTGGCATCCGCTGCTGGGCGGGGGCCTCGGCCTGGTCTCGCTGCCGGTCATCATCGGCTTCAGTGAGATGACCCAGGGCATGCTGCCCGGACGCAAGGCGGCCCGGACGTTCGGACGGCTGCTGGTCTACAGCGCCGTCCTGCTCGGCCTTAGCCTGCTTGCGGACCTATGGAGCCCGCTGACGGTTGTCGCGGCGCTCGCGGCTATTCTGCTGCACGAAGGGTTAAGCTGGTACAGCGCTCTGGAGGAGCGCAGCCTTAGCCCCGTCTTCGTGCATCCCCCAGCCGGCCGCAAGGTGCTGGCCGTGCTGCAGGGCAGCCCCGCGCAGGAGCTGGGCATCCTGCCCGGCGAGATCCTGCTGAAGGTCAACGGGGTCCTGTTGACCAGCGCGGCGCAGCTGCATGAGGCGATGCGCATGAACCCCGCGTTCTGCAAGCTGGAGGTGCAGAACCGCGCAGGCGAGAGCAAGTATCTGCAGCGCGCGATCTATGCCGGGGACCATCATCAGCTAGGCATCATTCTGGTGCCGGACCCGGACGGGGGCATCACCGCAGAGACCAAGCCTTCCAGCATCTTCAGCATCATCGGGATGCGGTCAGGCATACGGCAGCGTGGAGTGCAGGGTGACCGGCTGGGCCGGACGAAGAAGACGCCGCCAGCAGAGGCTAAGCAGACCTCGCCGGCAGAGGCCAAGCAGGAATCTGCTGGTGTCTGACGGCGTCTGACGGTAGATTACCAACGTAATTGGCTCCCCCAGCGGTTGCTGGCGCGGAAGGTTAAAGAGACCCGTTCTCCCTGAACTAAGTTCAGGGGGAACGGGCCTCTTTATATTAATAGTTGTTAAGGGAGTGGTGTGAGGTACCTGGAATGTATGCGGGAAACTGAATACAATGCGCCGGGTGGTGGTGTGCGGGGCGAATGTAATCGAAAAACCGATCACATTCAGCGTTGATTGGGCACGTGGTCCAAATGTAATCGAAAAACCGACCACATTCGGCGCTGCTTGGGTGCGTGGACCAAATGTAATCGAAAAACCGATCACATTCGACTGCTTGGGCACGTGGACCAAATGTAATCGAAAAACCGATCACATTCAGCGTTGATTGGGCACGTGGGCCAAGTGTAATCGAAAAACCGATCACACTCGGACGGTGTGGATCGCACTAAGCTCCGGAATTCCTGCAAATAATGCAACAATGTATCGTAGCCCGTAGCCCGTAGCCCGTAGCCCGTAGCCCGTAGCCCGTAGCCCATAACACTCTAGAAGAATCCTGCAAAATGTACAACAATGCGATTCATGCAATCAATCTGTGAGAGGAAACTCTCAGGATTGGCGAGGGGTGGCCAATCTGTGGCTCAAGGGTTCCCCCGCTCTGTTTTCAGATACAGAATCGCAATCTGTGTCCGGTCACGTACGCCGAGCTTACTGAGGATGTCGGTAATATAGTTTTTGATGGTGCCTTCGCTCAGGAACAGCTTGGCGGCGATTTCTTTGTTGGTGAGTCCCTCTGCAATGGAGGTGACGACTGCCTGCTCGGACCTGGTCAGGCCGTAGGCAGCAAGCGGCTGATCCGCCTCGGAGGCTTCCTGACGCGCGGATGGCTGGAGGAAGCCCGCCAGCTTGCGGGCGATCTCGGGATGAATGAGCATATTGCCCTCATGTACGGTCTTGATGCCTTGAATGATCCGGTCCGGCGGGATGTTCTTGAGCAGATATCCGCTGGCTCCGGCGCGCAGAGCCTCAATAATATACTCGTCATCATCGAAGGTCGTCAGCATTAGAACAGCTACAGCCGGATAAGCTTCTTTGATCAGCCATGTACCTTCCACTCCGTCACATCCCGGCATACGGATATCCATAAGTACAACATCCGCTCCGCCGGGCAGCTCCCCCAGCAAGGAGAGAGCCTCCCGGCCCTCCCCTGCGGTTCCCGCCACTTCAATACCGGCATCCATTCCGATCAATACCTTCAAGCTCTCGCGGATAAAAGAATCGTCGTCAACAATCAATACTCTAATCATGGTTCGGCACCTCTTGTCTGTGAGTATACTCCCGCTATCCATCCCCGGCGAACTCGATGAGTGTGCGCAAACTTCCCATCTGGCTCCTCTCTTATAAAACTAATATAGGAAGTTGGAGGATGCGATATAACGGGAAGCAGCAGCATGCGTTACAGTTGGAGAGCGGATCAGTCTGCTGGTGTTGTGGCGTGGAGAAATAGTTAGACAACTGATCAGTTTGGCGATACTGCGAAACAAGGATTGTTGAAGAACTGACCATTCTGCCGATGCCACAGTTCGAGCGAATAGTAGGACAGCAGATTAGTCTGCCGATGTTCTAGCATGGGAAAATAGTTGGATTTTGAGCACTTGCTGATTAGCAAATGCCCTCTCTGGGGACAACAGCTGGAAAAATGACACTTAATTACTCCTAATTCGTCCGTCAGCATCACAACCAGCAACAGTAGATGCTGTTTTTCCAACTAATTTCCTAAAATCATCGGAAACTGTGAAATTAACATACATTTTTCCACTTGTTTGGAGCACAAGGTAGCATATCCCCTCCAGTTTGGGGCAGGAGGTAGCGCTCGCCCCATCGACTCCGCATATCCCCCAGGAAGTGTCACCCACCTTTCCCTGCATCCCCGCAGTCCCGTATCCTGCCAGTCTACACTCCCTCCGGCTGCCGGTACACCGGCAGCCGGGTAACAACTGTGAACTGCGGCTCCAGCCGCAGCTCCAGCGTCCCGCCCACCATGGAGCAGCGCTCGCTCATGCCCTTCATGCCCATCCCGCTGCTGCCCGGCAGACGGCTCAGCGGGTCAGCTACCGGCAGCTTCCCGTTATTGCCGGTCTCCATCCGTACCTCATGCTCCGTATAGGTGATCTCCACCCATACGGAGCTGGCCTGACCGTGCCGCAGCGCATTGGTGATGGCCTCCCGGGCATTGGTGTACAGCACAACCTGAAGGCTCGGATAGAGCGGATAAGGAATCCCTTGCACCGTATAGGAGGTGGCAATGCCGGTATCGCGGCCCACTTCCTCCAGCAGCCGGTCCAGCGCATAGGCACCTTCTGACTGCGGAGTCGGGTTAATCCGCTTCAGCGCCGCACGCATATCATCCATACTGCCCGAGAGCTGATCCCGGATCTGGTTCATCATCTGAAGTCCCGTCTCGGGTGCGGCAGGAATTGTGTGAATGGCCGCTTCAGTCATCATCTTGACCCGGATCAGCCGGTGACCGATGTCATCATGCAGCTGGCGGGCAATCCGTACCCGTTCCTCGGCCTGCGCGGCCACCTCTATGTGCGAGGTGAACTGAAGCAGCCTTGCGCGGGCCTCTTCCAGCTCGAAATGCTTCTTGCGCAGCTCGTCATAGAGGAATAAGGTATCGGCACGCCCGCGCCCTGTCCGGAGCAGCAGCAGGTTCAAGCCGGCACACAGCAGGAAGGTAAGGTTCGTGAACACAAGCACTGCCGGAGCCGCATGAAGCAGGGCGGCATTCAGCAGGGCCAGATGAATACAGAAGAAGGTAAGGGCTGTATTCTTGGGCTGCCGCCGGGTATAGGAGATCACCGCAGACAAGGCCGGAAAAACCATCAGCGGCCCGTATTCATAACAAAGCCAGGCAGTGAGGACCAGCTCTATGCCTCCGGTCAGTGCGGCGAGAGATCCAGATGGCCTTGTACCTAGTGTGACCAGCAGCATCAACAGCATGAAATGCAGAGTGAACCAGTCATAATCGGCGAATTCATAGACTTGCATCGAGAGGATCGCCGGGATGATAAGCAGGCTGTAGCGCAGCAGCATCAGTTCTCTGGTCAAGTAAGCTCATCCTTTTAGATACAATATTCCTTATCGGTCAACATTCTTCACAGGTACATCCATCTTAGCATAAGAGCCCTGCTCTTCAGGAGATGACTTTGGTCACCTCCGGATCATGACCTTTAGTACCTTCGGCTGTGCCTGCCCTACTGTACAATAAGAATACGAGAATGAAGGAATAGGGGGCATCGGCAATGGCACTTGCGGTACTGAGCGATGTTGTGAAGAGATATGACGGTAAGCTGATTGTGGATCACGTGAATTTCAATATCCAGGAGGGCGAAATCTTCGGCCTGCTGGGCCCGAACGGTGCCGGGAAGAGCACGACCATCAGCATGATCTGCGGACTGCTCCAGGCCGACAGCGGCGAGATCCGGATCGACGGGCTGTCCGTAAGGGAGCGGCCGCTTGAGGTGAAGAAGCGGATTGGCCTAGTGCCACAGGAACTGGCTTTATACGAGAATATGTCGGCCAGCGATAATGTAAGCTTTTTCGGCAGACTCTATGGGCTGCGCGGACAACTGCTGAAGGAGCGGACCCGGGAAGCGCTGGAGTTCACCGGACTTAGCGACCGTGCCAAGGATAAGCCGTCCACCTTCTCGGGAGGGATGAAAAGACGGCTGAATATCGCCTGTGCCATCATGCACCGGCCGCGCCTGATTATTATGGATGAACCTACAGTCGGCATTGATCCGCAGTCACGCAATCACATTCTGGAATCCGTGAAGGCCTTGAATAAGATGGGGTCGTCGGTGATCTACACCAGTCATTATATGGAGGAGGTAGCTGCGATCTGTGACCGGGTAGCCATTATGGACCAGGGGCATATCATTGCCTGCGGTACGGAGAACGAGCTGCGCGAACGGGTGGCCCACGAGGAGAAAATCGTTGTGAAAGCAGCGGGCATCACCCCTGCCTTAGTGAACGAGCTGGGGCAGCATCCCCGGATCAACCGGGTAGAAGCGGTACAGGATGCGATCGAGCTGTATCTTCCCTCCTCGCAAAGTGCGCTCCAGGATATTCTGTTTATTTTCTCCAAGCACGAAGGGGTCATTGCCTCCCTGAATATTGAAGAGCCGGATCTGGAGACCTTGTTCCTTAGTCTGACCGGCCGGACCTTGCGGGACTAGAGAGGGGAAGAAACGTGAATATCTGGATTATTATGAAATTTGAGCTGCGCAGACAGCTCCGTTCACGCACATTGCTGCTTAATATGTTCCTGCTGCCGCTGGTGCTGATCTTCCTCTTGGGCGCTTCGCTCTCCGGGGTGGTCGGGGTACAGGGGGCAGATGAGATCAAGCCTGTGCGTGTAGCTATTGTGAATAATGGAGGCGGAGGGGCAGAGGCATCTGCAATCCTTACAGCTTTTCTGGAGACGCCTGAGGTGAAGGGGCTGATTATTCCTGTCAAGACAGAGAGCCGTGAAGCCGCAGAGAGCGGGCTGCGCACGAGCAAATATGCCTATGGTGTTATTGTTCCTTCGGGTTTTGATGAAGAGGTGCAGAGCGGTAAGAAGGTGAGCCTGGAGTTCATTCTGGGCAGGAGCCATGCAGATAACCGGGTAGCCGGAACCGCCTTCGACAATCTGCTGATGGAGCTGAATTATAAGCAGGCGGCAGCCGTTACGCTTGGACCGAAGGCTCTTACAGCGACTTCGGCGCCTGCCGGGAAGCCGGGGGTGGTGCTGGGAGATCTGAACAATGGCGGGAAGACCTATTCGGCGGCTCAGTTCTATGCGGCGTCCATGCTGCTGATGTTCCTGATGTACAGCGGACTTACTGTGACAGCCTCACTTTTTAACGATAAAGAGAACCATACGCTGTTCAGAATCCATTCCATGCCGGTAAAAGGCAGCCATCTGTTCATTGGCAAAATGCTCGGCGTAGGCCTGGTCAGCATCCTGCAGTGCCTTACGATTATTCTGCTGTCTGACTGGCTGTTCGGCGTCTACTGGGGCAACCGCCCGGGACTGCTGCTGCTGTTCTGTCTGCTGATGATTGCCGCCTCAATGACGCTGGGCGTACTGATCTGCTTCTTCAGCCGGACCTCGGCGACTGCTACGAATATCATTAGTGTCCTGACTATAGTGATGACCTTCGTCAGCGGAGGAATGGCGCCGCTTCCCGATTCCTGGGTGAACAGCGCAGGTGCATTTACGCTTAACCATTGGGTGCAGCAGGCGGTCATCCGGATGATGCTGCATTCCGGTCTGGACCAGCTTTTGCCGAATCTGTGGGTGATGTGCTTCATTAGCGCGGCATTATTCGCGGCAGTGATTGTCTCATACCGGAAGGTGGGTTACCGTGGATAAAATATTAATTATTGCCTGGAATATGATCAGACGAAGCATAGGCACCTTCAGGGGGCTTATGGTATTCATTCTGCTTCCAGGCGTAGTGGTGGCAGCAATTATCTCCCTTACTGGAGGGATGGCGGAGGGACCGGCAACCGTTCTATACGTCAACTCGGATACGGGGGCAGCCGGCAGACATTTGATTACGGAGCTGGAGCAGGCCGGAGAATATAAGTTCGAGCCGCGCAGCGATGAGGCCGCTTTGAAGGAAGCGACCATTAAACAGGAGGGGACGGTGGGGGTGTTCATTCCTGCCGGGTACACTGCGGCCTTACTGGCGGGGGAGCCGCCGCAGATCAGCATCTATGAGCTGCGGGCAAGTGAAAGCTCCATCATGATGAAGCTGAAGATCACCGCCAATGCCGCTCAGATTGCCGAAGCAGCGCATACCGTTGCTGCCGCAAGCGGAGGAACAGGTGATATGCAGGCGCAGCTCGCTGCTGTACTGAAGCAGTCGGAGCAGCACAATGTGGGCGGCACCCGCACCGATTATGATCTCTATCCGCGGCAGACGCTGGGCGTGGTTACAGGGATGACGCTTATGTTCCTGATGGCACTGGTGACCAGCTCCGTCTCCCAGATCACGGATGACCGCAGAGGGCGTACCATGATGCGCATGTTCAGCGCGCCGGTCCGTTCGTATGAAATTGCGCTTGGCAACTTCCTGGGCAGCTTCCTTGTAGGAATGATTCAGATTCTTGTTGTGCTGGTGCTGGGAAAATGGGTGCTCCGCTACGATTACGAGATGCCGCTCTTTCTCTACTTCCTGGTGCTGGCGGCCTTCATGCTGGTATCTATGGGCATCGCCAGCACCGTTGCAGGCCTGATCCGCAATCCGCGTAATGCGGGGATGCTGAATTCGCTGATTCTCACTCCGACCTGTATGCTGGGCGGCTGCTTCTGGCCCGTCTCCATCATGCCGGAATATATGCAAAAACTAGCCAACTTTACACCGCAGAAATGGGCGATTCAGGCGGTGGACATTGCCGCAACCGGCGGCGGCTGGAATGAACTGTGGCTGCCGTTTGCGATTCTAGGCCTGATGGCTGCCGTTCTGCTGGCGATTGGCTCTGCCATTCTCCGTCCGAATGAAGCGGGAATCAGCACCTGAGACCAAAGCGTACCCTTGCTGCCCTTCATGTCTAAAACGGACATATTCAATTTGTATAATTATGTGATATGATCAAATCAAAGGAATATATGACAGGAGGATACGAGGATGGGCAGCAATAAGCTGGCTTGGACCTGGAAGGTGAAAGAGGAATACTTAGAGGAATACGTACAAATGCATCTGGATCCGTGGCCGGAGATTCTGGAGGAGCACAGCAAGGCGGGCATCTGCAATTATTCGATTTTTCAGAACGGCAACCAGTTCTTCTATTGCTTTGAATGTAATGATACGGAAGCTGCGTTCGCCTACATCGCCGGGAGTGAGGCCTGCAACCGCTGGAATGCGATCACCTCGAAGATGGTCGAGGGCTCCTTTGATTTCAACGATGCGGTTCCGATGGTGCCGCTGCGCGAGGTCTTTTATCTGAAGTAATCCGGTTTACAGCAATGTTGATTGGAGATATACTGGAGAGAATCATTTAAGCGAACTGAATAATTCAGTGTTATTAGGAGGAGCCTGTCACCAAGGCTTCTCTTTGTCGTTTTACGGGTTTTTTAGGAAAAGGAGTGAAAAGCGCAAGTGGAATTCATACTGTATTTACTGCTGATTCTATTATTCACCAAGCTGGCCGGGGACTTGTCTGTGCGGCTCGGGCAGCCTGCGGTGCTGGGGAAGCTGCTGGTCGGCATCCTTCTCGGACCCGCCGTGCTCGGCTGGGTGCAGCCGGGCGCATTCATACATTACATGTCGGAGATTGGCGTGCTGCTGCTGATGTTCATGGCGGGACTGGAGACAGACCTGAGGCAGCTGCGTGAGAACTGGAAGGCGGCATTTGCGGTAGCTGTGGGCGGGATACTGCTGCCCTTTGCCGGCGGCTTCGCTATCGGGGAGTGGTTCGGCTTCGCGGATCACAATGCGCTGTTCCTGGGGGTGATTCTGAGCGCGACCTCGGTCAGTATCTCTGTTCAGGTGCTGAAGGAGATGGAACGGCTGAATTCGCCGGAAGGCTCGACCATTCTGGGGGCCGCGGTGATTGATGATATTCTCGTTGTGATTCTGCTGGCGGTGCTGATGAGCTTTTTCGGTACGGGGGGAAATATCCCGATAAGTCTTCTGATCGGCCAAAAACTGCTGTTCTTCGCCGTAGCTGTCATTGCCGGCTGGCTTGCTGTTCCCCGCCTGATGCGCTGGCTCGCCCCCTTGCGGGTAACCGAGGCGGTCATGACTGCTGCGCTGGTGATTCTCTTTGCTTATGCGTATTTTGCCGAGAAAATGGGAATGGCCGGAATCATCGGCGCCTTTGCCGCAGGAATTGCTATTGCCCAGACACCCTTCAAGCAGGTGGTAGAGTCCAAAGTAGAGCCGATTGCTTATACGCTGTTTGTGCCGGTCTTTTTTGTGAGCATCGGGCTGAATGTCAGCTTTGAGGGGCTGGGCAGCCACATCCTATTTGTGGTGGTGTTATCCATATTCGCTATATTGGCCAAATGGCTGGGCGGCGGAATCGGCGCGCGGCTGACCGGGTTCAATACGCGGTCCTCGCTCATTATCGGCGCAGGCATGATTTCCAGAGGCGAAGTCGCTCTGATTATCGCTTCTACGGGTCTGGCGAGCGGGCTGCTGCTTCCTGAATATTTTACCGGTGTCATTATCGCTGTGATTCTGACTACACTGGTCACGCCGCCGCTGCTCAAGGGAATGTTCCGGTAAACCGTCCGGTGCGGAATGCTTGTAGCCCGCTTAATGTTATATAAATGATCCATTAACGGCCTCCTCTGTTGGGGGCCTTTTAATATGTTTTGGGTTCCCTGCAAAGTACCTGAATCATCATTATTTTGTGCCTATATGTCTGATGGAGGAGAAGCCGCCCGCCTTAAGACTGACCGCGAAACCCTCCGGGAGACGGTTTTGGCATTGGCCTTCAGCCCTTACACTGAAACAAGAATCGGCCGTGTATACATACGTGAACAGACTACCCGCATTCGAACTATTAATGGAATGGAAGGGGTACACAATAATGACTTGGTTGACGAAATGGTCGTTTGGCAATAAGGGGGCGCTCGGACTGCTGGTGGTGATGGCGCTGGTCGTTGGAATGATGAGCTATACCTCGCTGCCCATGGAATTCATGCCGGAGGCGGATAACCCGCAGGTGACGGTTGCCGTGCTGGGACCCGGGCAGGATGCGCATTCCATGGAGACACAGGTGACGAAGCCGATAGAGGCCGCAACCGCACTCATCAAAGGCAAGACGGAACAGATGTCCACATCGGCGGACGGCTATGCCAAGGTGGATCTTTATTTTGACGGCAAGTCGGATATGAAGGAAGCTGCGCAGGAGGTGGAGAAGGCGGTCCGCGCCCTGAAGTTCCCGCAAGGGGTGATGGACCCGTTCATCATTCAGCTGAACACCTCGATGATTCCTGTGTCGCAGGTCACGGTTGCATTCGATGAAGGAATGACGAAGGAGAATCTGGAGATTACCGAGAAGCGGATTCTTCCTGCTATGCAGCAGATCAAGGGTGTAGCCAGCGTAGCCCTATACGGCAAAACCTCGCCGCAGGTGCAAGTAAAGCTTGATCCGGCAGCGATGGCCGCCAAGGGCGTGAATACCGCGCAGGTGATGGGACTGCTTCAGGGCCGCAGCGTATCGGCATCTGTAGGGGAGCAGACCATTGGCGGACAGAGCGGAAATGTGAATGTGGTCTCCGCCATCGAGAGTGTGGATTCGCTTGCCAAGCTGCCGGTGGCAGCAGGAGTCACGCTGGGTGATATTGCGGCTGTAGCGCCCAAGCTTGATCAGGAAAGTGTCAGCCGCTCGAACGGCAAGGATGTGTTGTTCCTCGTAGTCACCAAAGAGGCCAGTGCCAATGCGGTGGATGTAGGCGGCTTGGTCCGTACTACTGCCAAGGAGCTTACAGCCAGTATCCCGAATGCCGAGGTATCGATGATCTTCAGCAGCTCGGATATGGTGGTGACCTCGGTGAACAGTATGCTGCGGGAGGTGCTGCTGGGTGCTCTATTCGCTACTATTGTTATTCTGGTCTTCCTGCGCAATCTCCGGGCTACGCTGATCACAGCGGTGTCCATTCCGTTATCGCTGGCCGTTACCTTGTATCTGCTGAAAATGTCAGGGATCACCCTCAACATCGTGACTCTTGGCGGCGTTGCCGTTGCGGTTGGACGGCTGGTCGATGACAGCATCGTAGTGATTGAGAATATCTACCGGCGGATGCAGCAGGAGCGATTGTCCCGCTCCATGGTCATCAGCGCTACCGGGGAGGTAGCCCGGGCCATTACCACCTCCACCATCGCGACGGTAGCGGTCTTCCTGCCGATGGGGCTGCTGCGCGGGGGCCTTCAGGCTTTCCTGTTGCCGTTTGCCTTGACGGTGACCTACTCGCTGCTGACTTCGCTGGTAGTTGCTTTGACCATTGTACCAGTCCTGAGCTCCCGGCTGCTCAAGGGTTCGGCGCTGAAGAAGCATGAGCCTTCCCGTAGATTCAGCCGCTTCCTGGAATGGAATCTGCAGCGGAAATGGCTAACGTTATCGCTGGGACTCCTGCTCTTGGCGGGTTCCATTGGCGCCTATATCGCCATGCCGAAGGGTGCGCTGGATGCTACAGATGCCAGCACTGTAACCGTCCGGCTGGCCTATCCGAATAATGTTCCTGTAACGGAGGTGCTGGAGAACGGCAAGCTGCTGGAAGCTGAGCTGATGAAGCAGCCGCAGGCGCAGACCGTTATTATGCAGTCCGGCAATAGTGCGGATTCCGCGCAGTGGGGGAGTGTGGTCTCCCTGACGCAGGTGGATTATACGATTATGATGAAGGAAGGCAGTGATGCACAGGCTTTCATGGATCATATCCGCGGTCTGCAATCCTCTTATGCCGGAGCTACATTGACCACAGGAGCAGCCAGTATGATGGGCGTAAGCTCGACCAGTGAGTATATTGATATCGTAGGCGATGATCCGGAGGTCATTCATACCGTAGCCAAGGAAGTCGCCGCCAAAGTACAAGGGATTAAAGGGGTGGAAAAGGTCGCCAGCAATATGGAGGACACGCGTCCGGTCTTTGCTTTCAAGGTAGATCCGGCATTGGCGAATGCTCAGGAGATCTCCATGCAGCTTGCGGCTATGCTGAATCCGGTGCCGCTAGGCCAGATCGAGCTGGACGGCTCTCCGGCTGCGGTGGTGCTTGAACCCATAGTGCAGCCTGCATCGCAGAAGGAACTGCAGCAGCTGACAATCATGACGGTATCCGGTCCGCAGCCGCTGTCACAGGTGGCTGAGCTTACGGTGAGCGACCAGCCGGCTATGCTATATCATAAAGACGGCAAGCCCTATGCCCGCATTACAGCAGAGGTAGACCCGAAGCGGGTCTCGGCCATTGGCGCGGAGATTGGCAAGCAGACGGAAGGCATTACCTTGCCAGAAGGGGTCACGCTATTCGCGGGCGGTGCTTCAGCGCAGCAGGCCGGAGACTTCGGCGACCTGGGGATGACGGCGCTGATCTCCATCGGACTGGTCTACCTGATTATGGTTCTGACCTTCAAGACGCTGCGTGCGCCCCTGGCGATTATGTTCTCCCTGCCGCTTGCCGCCATCGGAGCTATTATTGCGCTGCTGATCTCGGGGATCACTCCTGACTTCACCGCTTTGTTCGGTGCCTTGATGCTCATCGGAATAGTGGTTACCAATGCTATCGTACTAATTGACCGGATCAAGCATAATGAGGAGCAGATGACCATCCGCGAGGCCATTCTGGAAGCTGCGGGTACACGGATGCGTCCGATCCTGATGACGGCGATTGCCACCGTCTGCGCCATGCTTCCCTTGTTATTTGGGCAATCCGAGCAGGGAAGCATCGTCTCGCAGAGTCTGGCGATTGTAGTCATTGGCGGCCTGACAGCAGCAACTCTGCTGACCCTGCTGGTCGTTCCGGCCATCTACGAGCTGCTCTACTTCCGCAAATCTGCCAAACAGCGCAGGCAGGCTGCCGCCGTTCCGGCACCGGGGGATCTGCCAGGCTGATCCGGGTGACTATTTTTTAAAGAAAAAAAGACAATCTCTAAATTTATGGACCGGGCTAATCTTATATAATGGGTTGTACACCAAAAAAGATTAGAGGGGAATGAGTCCAATCCGGTCTACAGCTACAACACTGGCAGCGGGCGCGGTCTTGTCGCTTAGTCTGCTGCTTGGATGCAGCAGCCAAAATACATCCGTCACCGGTACTCCGGCGGCAGAACCAGCTTCATCTGGCTCAGCGTCTGCTTCTGCATCGCCGTCTGCAACTCCTATTGCTCCTGCACAGACTGTATCATCTGTACCAGCTGCATCGGCAGCCGCCTCAGAAACTGCATCCGCAGTGACCCCGGCAACTACGTCTGGCCTCACCAGCCAGTTCCCGCCGGAGGGGCTGGCCGGATCGGTCATTATCGATTCCGTGAATGCCAAAGGGACGGTTCGGGCGAGAACCTCAGCCGGACAAGGCGAGCTGCTGATGATCGCAAGCGGTCCGGAGGAGCGGGGACATCTGTTGTCCTCCAGTAACGATGGTCTGGAGGGGGAACCGACGTATCAGGCAGATTACTCCATCGTATACCGGGAGGGGAAGCAGGATCAGGTATTGCTTAAGCTGCCGGCCTTCTTGTTCGTACAGCCGACAGACCGCGTGCTGGAGTTTGGTGTGGTCTCCTTTGCGAGGGCAGAAGTCTATCTGCTTGCTCCCCAATATAAATCAGGACATGGACTGGTTGCTTACGCCTTTGCTAGGGAGAAGGGGAGCGGAGAAGTGTTTCCGTTATCCTTCAAGCAGGGAGAAAGCGTACACGATACACTGGTCTACTCCGAGCTGCCTCCGTTCCCGGAGGGCCAGAATGAACAGTTAGTGGTATACTTGCCACAGGGTGCCGGGGGCGAACCGGGACCAGGACCACAGAGTTATGAGCTGGACCTCGATAAGCGGCAATTTGTTGCACAGTAGAACGAAGTAGAGTAAAACCTCCCTTGTATCTGGAGTTTTTTTTCAGGTAATCAAAGGGAGGTTTTTTTAGCATATAATAAGCGGCTGAAATCCAAAGGGAAGTGGTTCGGGAGGCTGGCGGAGGCATGCCGGATTGTGCGGATGAAAGGGATAAATCCCTTAGATGCGGCCGGAAGCGGGCGGATGAGTGAAATGAGAGTGATAAATCCCTCAGATGCGGCCGGAAGTGGGCGGATGAGCGAAATGAGAGGGATAAATCTCCCAGATGCGGCCGGAAGTGGACTGGTGAGCGAAATGAGAGGGATAAATCCCTCAGGTGCGGCCGGAAGCGGGCGGATGAGCGAGAATGAGAGGGATAAATCCCTCAGATGCGGCCGGAAGAGGGCGGAAGAGCAAAATGAGAGGGATAAATCCCTCAGATGTGGCCGGAAGTGGGCGGATGAGCGAGAATGAGAGGGATAAATCCCTCAGGATGCGGCCGGAAGTGGGCGGATGAGCGAAATGAGAGGGATAAATCCCTCAGATGCGGCCGGAAGCGGACTGGTGAGCGGAATGAAAGGGATAAATCCCTCAGATGCGGCCGGAAGCGGGCGGGTGAGTGAAATGAGAGGGATAAATCCCCCAGATGTGGCCGGAAGTGGGCTGGGTGAGCGAAATGAGAGGGATAAATCCCTTAGATGCGGCCGGAAGTGGGCGGATGAGCGAAATGAGAGGGATAATGCTGTTAGTGTTAACCGTGGACACCCGTTAAGAGAATAGAGATAATGAGTTTAACGAGGAGGTGTCCGCATGAGTGGAACACGGAGAAGCTACAATGAAGAATACAAAAGACAGGCCGTAAAGTACATCCAGGAGCAGACGAAAACGGTGGCGGAATTGGCCCTGGAGCTGGATGTCCCCGCCAAAACGTTGCATAAATGGCTAGGTCAGTACCGGCAGTTTGAGAATGAGCCCATCATTACTCCAGACAAATACAGAGAGCTGGAACGTCAACTGAAGGAGCGGGAGCAAGAACTCGCAGACCTGACAGAGGAGATGGCCATCCTAAAAAAAGCCGTGCACATCTTCAGCAATCCAAAGAACTGAGATTTCGGTTTATTGAAGATCATCGCTCCGAGTTCCGCGTGGAGAAGATGTGCAGTGTCTTTCAGGTGTCCCGGAGCGGGTATTACAAATGGAGAACAGCGAAGCCCAGCCCTCAAGCCACTCGTAAAGCCTTGTTGCTAAAGCGGATTGCCTATCATTTTCACGACTCTAAGGGTCGCTATGGCAGCCCCAAAATCAAGGTTCTCCTAGTGCGTGAAGGGCACCAGGTCAGTGAACGCACGGTAGGCAAGTACATGAAAGAACTGGGGCTGCGCTCTTGTGTCGCAAAGAGATTTCGCGTATGCACCACCGACTCCAACCATCCGCTACCCATTGCCCCCAACTTGTTAAACCAGCAATTTCACACGGAAAAGCCGAACCAGACGTGGGTAGCGGATATCACCTACATTCCCTGCCGGGAAGGACGAATGTACTTGGCGAGCGTGCTGGACCTGTGTACCCGGGAGATTGTCGGCTGGCGGCTTAGCGACCGGATGACCACTGACCTCGTACAGGGCGCTCTGGACGCTGCCTACCAGGCCAAACGCCCCGGAAAGGGCTTGATTCACCATTCGGATCGAGGCTCCCAGTACGCCTCTGCAGACTACCGGGAACGCCTAAAGACGTACCAGATGACCGCAAGCATGAGCCGCAAAGGAAACTGTTATGATAACGCCTGTATCGAATCTTTTCACAGCCTCTTAAAAAAAGAGTTGGTGTACTGGAATCGATTTAAAACGAAGCAACAGGCGTATGATGCCATTTTCCAGTACATTGAATTTTTCTACAACCGTAAACGAATCCATGGGGCACTGGGGTACGTTTCTCCGGTTCAGTTTGCAGCCACATTTAAGCGAAAAACGTTGTAGGTTTTGTCTACTTTCTTGACAGGAGTCCATAAATCCCTCAGATGTGGCCGGAAGTGGGCGGGTGAGCGAAATGAAAGGGGTAAATCCCTCAGATGTGGCCGGAAGTGGGCGGGTGAGCGAAATGAGAGGGATAAATCCCTCAGATGTGGCCGGAAGTGGGCGGATGAGTGAAATGAGAGGGATAAATCCCTCAGATGTGGCCGGAAGTGGGCGGGTGAGTGAAATGAGAGGGATAAATCCCTCAGATGTGGCCGGAAGCGGACTAGTGAGCGGAATGAAAGGGATAAATCCCTTAGATGCGGCCGGAAGTGGGCGGGTGAGCGAAATGAAAGGGATAAATCCCTTAGATGCGGCCGGAAGTGGGCGGATGAGTGAAATGAGAGGGATAAATCCCTCAGATGCGGCCGGAAGTGGGCGGGTGAGCGAAATGAGAGGGATAAATCCCTTAGATGCGGCCGGAAGTGGGCGGATGAGCGAAATGAGAGGGATAAATCCCTCAGATGCGGCCGGAAGCGGACTGGTGAGCGGAATGAAAGGGATAAATCCCTCAGATGTGGCCGGAAGTGGGCTGGAGGAGCCAATGAGGAGCACTAGTGCCCCTGAAATCCCCAAATGTGATTAAAACCAGTAAATGAAGTGCACTAATGCACCTGAAATCCTCAAATGCGCACCAATCCAGCAAATAAGGTGCACTTCTGCACCTCATCGCCCTCAGTACCACATTCTCCTTGCCCCGCTTACTGGCAGCTTCCCCACCTCCCGCCGGAATCCGCGCAAGTGAGGGGTGGACTGCCATACCGCCGGAATCCGCGCAAGTGAGCGGTGGACTGCCATACCGCCGGAACCCGCCACAAGTGAGCGGCGGACTGCCATACCGCAAGAACCCGCCGCAAGTGAGCGGCGGACTGCCAAGCAGCCACACCCCTCAGTTCCCCGTACTCTCATACCGGGACAATCCGTACCGGAAGACTCCGTAAGCTGCAGCCGCGCTTCCGATAGCCGCGACAGGGGCGAGGAGCCACCAGCCGGACCAGCCGCTTTTACCGAAAATATAGGTTGCCGGGTAGAAGCTGATGAACGCATAGGGCAGCACCGTCGAAATAAAGATGCGGATCGCCTGCGGAAACAGGGTAATCGGGTATTTGGCCAGATCAGACAGATTATGCACCATTAGCGGGAACGCATTCCCCGCATTGCGAATCCAGAAGGCCGCCGAGTTGCCCATGAGATTAATGGATACCCGGATGATGACTGCCGTGATGAACAGCAGCAGCAGCACCGCCGCCTTGCCCGCAGTCCAGTGGATAGGGCTGTGCATGAGCGACTGCCAGATGATCACTCCGCCGATGAGCAGATTACCGAGTCCGTTAATCCCAATCCCCGTGCAGAACACCTGAAGAACCACCGGCACCGGCCGCAGCAGATAACGGTCCAGCTCCCCTGTGTTGACCAGTCTGCCCAGCCGCCAGCTGCCCTCGAAGAACAGCGAACCCGCCCCCTCCGTCAGGAAGATCATGGCGTACATGAAGGTGACCTCCCAGAACTGCCAGCCCTGAATATCCGGAATCCGGTCATAGATCACCCACAGGAACACGAATCCCAATACCTGCGTCAAGGCCGCCGAGCACATTAGGATATAAAAGTCTTTGTTGTACTCCAGAATCGCCTTAAGCTGCTGCACATATAGCCTTCTATAGAGATAGAGCATTTGCGATAATTTCATTCTGCGTCCTCCTTCCGCCTTAGCCTCCATGAATGGTCACCTGGCGGACCGCCCAGTTCCACATGGCTTTGCCCGCCATCCAGAGTCCTGCTCCCCAAAAGAGCTGAATCCCGATCAGCCTTAGGCTCTCCCCGGTATCTGCCTGCTGGAGGAAGATCATCGTCGGCGTATGAATGATGGCCTGGAAGGGCAGCAGTAGCGCCAGCTTTTCCAGCCAGTCCGGGAAAAATGCCAGCGGCACCAGTGCGCCCGACAGCAGGTTAGTAAGCGCAATCCGCGTCCAGACAATCCCGAGGGACCCCGTCGACCAGAAGCATAACAGAGCCGCCAGATAGACCACGCCGAATTTGACCACAACCGCGCAGAGCAGACTGACCGCAAACAGCAGATAGACGATCGGCGAGTGGGGGAAGGTCACTCCGGTAAGGAAGGTGGCAAACACGATCAGCATTACCGTACTGATAGCCCCTTCCAGCAGGCTGGCGCCCAGGGTCTCGGCGAATCGGGCCGTCTGGAAATCAATCGGCTTCAGCAGGTCCATGGCGACGCTGCCGTCAAGGATTTTGCCGGAGATGGCGGTCTCGGAATACCAGGATAAGACGGAATTGGCCAGGAAGGTCACCAGCAGATAGGTCTTCATCTGATCCCAGGAGTAGCCGCCCACCGCCTCACGCCCGCCATAGATTCCCTGCCAGAGGAAGAAGATCGCGACCAGATTAATGGAGTTTGCGAGTAAATTAATGATGTAGGAGTTCCGGTAGGCCATCACATTCTGCAAGGAGCGATTGGCAATGCTTCTGTATTTGTTAAGCCGGGCTGCTGTCGTCATGGTGCCCCTGCCCCCTTGCTCCCCGGTGCTCGTTCAAGTCCAGTTGGCCGTCATAGACAGCCTTAATGACCTGCTCAATGTGGGTATCTTCCATGCGGAAATCGAGGACCTCCCCATGCTTCATCACCCGGCTGACCACTTCACTGGCGGTATATTCATACCGGTCAAAAGTGACCGAGAACTCCTGGCTGCTCTGCTGCTCCAGCTTCAGCCCGGGACTCTGCTCCAGCAGCTTGTACAACTCCGGCATAGGGGAGCGTACCTGGAAGAAGATGACCCGGTTTTTGGCAAAACGGGCCTTGACCTCGCTCAGCGTACCGTCATAAATAATCGCGCCGTGATCGATAATGACCAGCCGCTTGCACAGGTCCTCAATGTCGCCCAGGTCGTGGGTCGTCAGCATCACAGTCGTCTGCTGCTCCTGGTTGATCTGCTTGATGAACCCGCGGATCTTCTCCTTCACAGATACGTCAAGGCCAATCGTCGGCTCATCGAGATACAGAATCGGCGGATTATGCAGCAGGGCAGCAGCCAGATCGGCACGCATGCGCTGACCCAGCGAGAGCTTCCGCGCGGACAGGTGGATGAATTCGCTCATCCCGAGCATTTCGGTGAACAAGTCCATGTTCTTCCTATATTGGGCATCCGGAATCTGATAGATATCCTTCAGCAGCGAGAAGGACTCGGCAATCGGAATATCCCACCACAGCTGGGTGCGCTGCCCGAAAACTGCGCCGATCTGGGCGGCGTTCTCCATTCTTTTGCGGTACGGATTGATGCCGTTCACCGAGATACTCCCGGAGGACGGCATCAGAATGCCGGTCAGCATCTTGATGGTAGTCGATTTACCGGCACCGTTCGGTCCCACGTAGGCCACCGTCTCTCCGGCTTCAATGCTCAGATCCAGCGGCTTGACCGCCACCTTCTCAATATGCCGGGGCAGGAACAGATGCTTCACCGCTCCCTTTAGGCCGGGCTCCTTCACCGCCTGCATAAAGGACTTACTCAGTCCTCTGGCTTCAATCATACTCAAGCTTAACCCTCCTGTTCATTTCTTTGAAAGCGTTACCGCAGATGGCTGCGGAGAAAATATCTGAATCCTCAGCTGGCTCAAAGACGTAAGAGTAAATATATCACTGAGCCGATGTCGAAAACTATCAGTTTAGGTCGATTTTGCAAAAAAAAGCGGCAACCCCCGATAGCTATACCAACCGGGATTTGCCACTGCGCTTAAGCAGAGTCTGGACGGCGAACCCTACCAGCAGGGGCAGCGCCAGCTGAACCTCAAGTCTCCAGTCTACCGCATACAGGTCTACGAGGTTAATCTGCTTCAACAATACATAGGTCACATTGTATAAGAGGAATGAACAGCTGAAGGTGAGCAGCGGAACCAGATGCAGGGTCCTTTTATTCTGCAGCAGCCGGTATCCCGCAAGGGTTAAGAGTGTGTAGCTGGCCATAATGAACAGGGCATAATTACTGCCGAAGCGCAGGAAGGATACCATTGCGGTAGCCAAATTGAGGGTAGTCGATAGATAGCCGATGCGAAGCATGTCGAACCTCCTGGAATTATGTAGAAATATAAGATGAACAGATTTCTACATTTTACAGCGCTAACGCGGGGATTTACAGATCCAATACTGAATGTTCATTATTCCGTAATTGTATGTTATAATGCTTTCTTTTAAAATTGATAATATAGGAATTGGTAAATATGGAGGGATCGTTTGTGAGAGTCTTTAATCAATCAAGAGCATGGAGTATGCCTGGGGATTTAGAAGCAAGCGAACTTGAAGCCTTCCGGCCTCTGGAGGCAGTTAGGGCCCAAGTCCAAGGCGGGATGTCTGTGGCGGGTGTATCTGAAGAATCCAGAGAGCATATCTATCATAGAGCTATGATTTCTTCGATCCGCAGTGAAATGAACAAATTAAGCCAGCTGCTCTCTATTCCTTATGTGGTATTCCTGACGGACAAGGCGGGTACCATTCTGGAACTGGTCTATTCTTCTCCGGAGACGCAGGCGGAGATGGAGCAGGCGGAGCTGCGCCCGGGGGTCAGCTTAAGCAGGCAGCAGGCGGGAATGAATGCCGTATCGCTGGCGATGGAGATGAACTGCATCGGGGTGGTGCGGGGAACGGAGCATACGGATCAGACCTTCCGGGATTGGAACTGTGTGTGCGCTCCATTGCAGGATGATGATAGCGTTTACGGATATGTTGATATTTCTTTTAATAGAGGAGAGCCAATTGAGTTCGCCATTCCCTTCGTGCAGCAGATTGCCGAGAATATCATGGAGAAGTGGATGGAGAAGAACCCGGAGATGCAGCGGTACCGGCTGGAAGCCACGCTTCTGGAATATAAGCTGACCGCGCGGGAGCAGGAGGTGGCGAGGCTGTGGCTGATGGAGAAGAGCGCGCTGCATATCGGGAGCGATCTGGGGATCAGTGAAGGCACCGTGCGCAATATGCTGAAGAGTATCTACAGTAAAATGCGGGTGAATGACCGCTTCCAGTTCGTGAAGCGCCTTACGCCATAGCCGGGAGAATCCGCTTCCGGGTACATACCAAATAGCCGGGCAGCGATACGATGTATCCCTGACCCGGCTATTTGAAAATATATGAATTGATCTGGTTAACCGCAAGAACAGTTGAGTACCGGCTTACGCGCGGCCTGCGTCTCATCCAGGCGGCTGATTTCAGTCGTATGCGGTGCGTTAATCACTATCTCCGGCGTCTCTTCGGCTTCCTTAACGATTCGGATCATGGTCTCAATGAAGCCGTCGAGCGTCTCCTTGCTCTCGGTCTCGGTAGGTTCAATCATCATACATTCCTCTACTGTCAGCGGGAAGTAGACGGTTGGCGGATGATAGCCGAAGTCGAGCAGCCGTTTGGCTACATCGAGGGTACGGACACCGTATTGCTTAAGGTTCTTGCCGGACATGACGAATTCATGCTTGCAGACGCCCGGGAAGGGGATCTCGAAGTAAGGGGCCAGCCGGTGCATCATATAGTTGGCGTTCAGCACTGCGTTCTCGGACACCTCACGCAGGCCGTCAGGACCGTAGGTGCGGATGTACGCATAAGCACGGACGAGAATCCCGAAGTTGCCGTAAAAGGCTTTGACGCGGCCAATCGATTCCGGCCCGCCGCAGTCCAGTGTGAAGCTGCCGTCCCCGTTCTGCGCCACTGTAGGCTGCGGCAGGAACGGGATCAGCTTCGCCTTCACGCCGACCGGTCCGGCTCCCGGCCCCCCGCCGCCATGCGGCGTACTCATCGTCTTGTGCAGGTTGAGATGCACCACATCAAAGCCCATATCGCCCGGGCGGGTGATGCCCATAATCGCGTTGGAGTTCGCTCCGTCATAATAGAGCAGTCCGCCCGCTTCATGGACAATCGCGGCAATCTCGACGATCTGCGTCTCGAAGAGGCCGAGGGTACTCGGGTTCGTGAGCATCAGCGCAGCGGTGTCACTGCCGACAGCTGCCTTCAGCGCCTCAAGGTCAACCATGCCCTTACCGTTGGACGGGATGGTGACTGTCTCAAGACCGGCGGCTGCGGCGCTTGCCGGGTTGGTGCCGTGCGAGGAATCGGGCACGATGACCTTGGAGCGGACCTCACCGCGGCTCTCATGGTAGGCGCGGATCATCATCAGGCCGGTCCACTCGCCGTGGGCACCGGCAGCAGGCTGCAGGGATACGGCATCCATGCCGGTCAGGGCGGCAAGATCCTTTTGCAGCGTGTACATCAGTTCAAGCGCACCCTGGATGCTCTCCTCCGGCTGGTACGGATGGATCTTGGAGAGTCCCGGGAAGCGGGCGACATCCTCGTTGATCTTGGGGTTGTATTTCATCGTGCAGGAGCCGAGCGGATAGAAGCCGTTATCGACTCCGAAGTTGCGGCGGGACAGGGCGGTATAGTGGCGGATCACATCCACCTCGGATACTTCAGGTAACACAACCGGCTCACTGCGCAGCAGCCCTCCGGGAATGAGTGCATCAAGGCCTTCGTCCTTCGGCACATCACACAGAGGCAGGGAGTAGGCCGAGCGGCCGGGACGGCTTAATTCAAAAATCAGACTTTGTTCCGGTTTCATACACAGCCCTCCAGTGCGCTTGCGAATTCGTCAATTTCGGTCTTGCTTCGTTTCTCCGTTACGGCAACCAGCATATGTCCGGCCAGCTCGGGATAATCCCGGCCTAAGTCATAACCGCCCAGATAGCCTTCCTTCAGCAGCTTGGAGTTCACTGTACTCACACTGCTGCCCTCCGGGAGCTTCAGGACGAATTCATTGAAGAACGGGGCAGTGAAGACAAGCTCTGCACCAGTGATTTCAGCCAGCCGCCCAGCGGCATAGTGGCTCTTGCGGATGTTCAGCTCACCCACCTCGCGCATGCCCTCCTTGCCCATCACGGACAGGTAGACGGAAGCAGACAGCGCTAGTAGCGCCTGGTTGGAGCAGATATTCGAGGTCGCCTTCTCCCGGCGGATATGCTGTTCGCGGGCTTGCAGCGTCAGCACGAAGCCGCGCTTGCCATTCCGGTCAACCGTCTGGCCGACGATCCGGCCCGGCATCCGGCGCATGAGCGGCTCAGCCACCGCGAAGAATCCGCAGGTAGGGCCGCCCAGCGAGGCGGCGATACCCAGCGGCTGCGCGTCGCCGACTACGATGTCTGCGCCAAGCCGTCCGGGGGATTCCAGCACGCCAAGCGCAATGGGGTTCGCGCTGACCACGAGCAGTCCTTTGACCGCATGGATCAGCGGCTCAATCTGGCGCAGATCCTCAATCCCGCCGAAGAAGTTGGGGGACTGGACCAGAACAGCAGCGGTATCGCTGTCGATGGCATCGGCCAGCTTGGTGAGATCCGTTACCCCGTCAGCATAGTCAATCTCAACAATTTGCAGGCCCCAGGCGTTGGCGGAGGTGCGCAGCACCTGACGCGCTTCCGGGTGAACCGTACGGGAGACAATCAGCTTCTTGCGTTTGGTGGCGCCTGCGGCCAGCACAGCCGCTTCGGACAGGGCCGTTGCGCCGTCATACATACTGGCATTGGCGACCTTCATTCCGGTCAGTTCACAGATATAGGACTGGAATTCGAAAATCGCCTGAAGCTCACCCTGGCTGATCTCCGGTTGGTAAGGGGTATAGGCGGTATAAAATTCCGAACGTGAAATCACATGGTTGATGACGACCGGAACATGGTGATCGTATAATCCGGCACCAAGGAAGCTGGCGTGGGTGTCGAAGTCGGCATTCTTGTCTGCGAGCCTCTTCATATGGCGAAGCAGTGCATATTCGTCCAGAGCGCCGGACATCGGCAGGGTTCCCTGGTAACGGACAGACTGCGGAATATCGGCGAACAGCTCATCGATGGACTGGATGCCTACGGCTTCCATCATTTCTGTGCGGTCTTGCTCAGTCATAGGCAGATAGCGGTGCTTCATTGCGGCTTCACTCCTTGGCTTCTTTTGTAGAATGGGGCTTTGATTATGGCAGCCTTGAGCTGCTTGCCGCGAATCTCCACGTACACCTCTGTGCCCGGCTCCGTATAGGCAGCGTCCAGCAGGGCGAGTCCGAGATTCCGCTTCAGGGTAGGGGATTGGGTGCCGGTCGTTACTTCACCGATCTTCACTCCGTCCGCGTACACGGGATAGTGGGAGCGGGGAATGCCGCGGTCGACCATCTCCAGGCCCACAAGACGCCGGGGCAGACCGGCTTCCTTCTGCTTCAGCAGGGCATCACGGCCGATGAAATCCCCTGCATCCAGCTTCACGAAGAACTGGACACCCGCTTCGAGCGGAGTGATATCCGCCGACAGCTCCTGGCCGTACAGCGGCAGCTTGGCCTCGAAACGCAGGGTATCGCGTGCGCCGAGTCCGGCAGGCGTCAGACCATGCGGAGCGCCAGCAGCCAGCAGGCCGTTCCAGAGTGCTGCTGCCGTATCTGCGGGAGCATATAGCTCGAAGCCATCCTCACCAGTATATCCGGTACGGGAGAGCAGGACGGTGACGCCGCAGACTTCAGCCTGTTCGATGAAGTGGAACGGTTTTAACTCTGTTAGAGACACCTGCGTGACTTTTGCCAGAATCGTCTCCGCGAGCGGCCCCTGCACGGCGAGCAGCAGCGTCTCATCCGAGATATTTTTCAGGGTGACGCCGCCGAATTCAGCGGTTAGATGCTCCTGCAGCCACTGGAAGTCCTTATCGATGTTGGACGCATTGACGACAAGCATGTAACGTTCTTCACCCAGCCGGTATACGAGCAGATCGTCGACCACTCCGCCGCTTGGGTAGAGCATCAGGGTGTACTGCGCTGCGCCGTCTTTCAGGCGGCTGACATCATTGGTGGTCATTCTCTGCAGGAAAGCTTCCGCGCCGCTCCCGGTAACCATGAATTCTCCCATATGCGAGACATCGAACAGTCCGGCCCGTTCACGGACGGCTTCATGCTCCTTCACGATGCCCGTGAACTGCACCGGCAGCTCCCAGCCGCCGAAATCAATACATCTGGACTCCGCATAAGCCGCATAGAGGTCATAAAAAGGCGTTCTTCTCAAAGCATCCATCTTGTCACTCCCTTGGTCTGATTACATACGAAAAAGGACAGGCGAAAGCCATTATGCACGTATGCATAAATGGACTTTCGCTCTGTCCTTGGTACCTGAGAGTTACCCTGCCATGCCGCGCAGGTTTCCCCGTTGGTGATCCGTGAAGCCTGCAGCGCAGGCACCCGGATGCTCTCCAGAGATGCGTCCGGCAAAGGTCCTTTTGCCTGAGAGATTCACCCATCCCGGGCTTACTCCTTCGGCGCTGTCTTCCTGTGAGACAGTCTCTCCCTATGCCATCATTCGCAAACCATATGTTTTTCTACTGACTCCATTAAACCGGGTAACCCTCCGCCCTGTCAATCAAAAAACGTCAAAAAGTTGACAAATTTAATTTTACTGTCAGTTATATTGACATTAGGCAAGCCGATAACTTAGGCTATAACTAAATTTAGAACTCCAATTACGGAAAAGAGGCGGCTTGGACATGAGTGAAGTGCTTGACAACCTGCTATACAGCGAAGAGCATGAGTGGGCGCAGCAGGGCGAGGGACGCGTAGTACGTGTAGGGATTACGGATCATGCGCAGCATCTGCTGGGCGATATCGTGTTTGTAGAATTTCCGGAAGTGGGCGCGGCGATCTCAGCAGGCGACAGTGTGGGCAGTATCGAATCTGTGAAGACCGTATCGGAGCTATATTCACCCGTATCCGGTAAGGTGACCAAGATCAACGATGCGCTGGAGGCCAGCCCGGAGCTGATCAATGACCAGCCTTACGGAGACGGGTGGATTTTTGAGCTGGAGCTTGATACTGAGTTCGCAGAGGCAGTAACCGGCCTGCTGGATGCGGCTGCGTACAAGGAACTGGTTGGGGAATAAAAGTTAGCTTATCCGCGAAAGCGGCTGTTAATACGACAGACCTCTCTTTGTTACATTAGATGTTACTAATGTGAGAGGTCTGTCTTTTTGCGTCTGTCTGTTATTCCGGGAAGCTGAGCAAACCGGGATAGACGATGGGAGCAGAGTGCCACAGAAAGGGCAAGAGAACCAGGCCCGCCACAGCAAACAGAAGGCACAGCAGCAGGAAACGGTATCTTTTTCGGGGACGCTTGACAGGTCTCAGCACGAAGATATAAACGCCAAGCGAATAAAACGGGAAAAGTATTACGGCAGACATGGCCATACAAACGAGAAAGGTAGATTCTCTTGCAGAACCGGGAATCATGGCTTCCGGATTGTAGACCGGATCGATCTGCATACAAATAAATATAAGGGCTAAATACGAGGTGAGCAAAAGTAGAAAAAAGCCACGGATGCGGCCATTCCCGGATAAGCTGTACATCATCCACCAGTATCCGAGCCAAGGCAGCGCAAAGGCAAAGCCGGCAATCAGAAACTTCATTCCGGTAAGCAGGCTTCCCGGGGAATAAGAGGAGGACAAAAAGGGCAGAAATACAACAAAAAAGCCTACGAAGCCAGTGATAGTAATCTGGGCGAAAATAATCAATACCAATGAAACCGACAGCCGCAGAAGCTCCAAAAAACGGGTAGCATCCGGCGTTCCTTTTGTTGCGTGCACGAAGCTCCAACTCCTTGATCAGCTTTACTGTATCTTTGCCAGTGAGGATCTGCCATAGACTGAGCGGTTGCCGGCTATTCTTCCTCCTGAAGCTGCCGCAGCACAATCAATTCAACCCGGCGGTTCCGCTGCTTTCCCTCTGCGGTTGTATTATCATAGGCGGGCCGGGTATCGGCGTACCCTGCATATTGGAAGGTATCAGGGCTCAGCCCCTCTTTGTCCAGAAAAAAGCGCAGGACGGACAGCGCACGGGCGCCGGATAGCTCCCAGTTGTCTCTGTATAACGATCCGGGGGTCACAGGAACATTGTCGGTATGGCCTTCGATGCTGATCGTCGCCCCGATACCGCGAAACAGGCCGGAGAGCTGGCGCAGGGCAGGGAAAGCAGGGGATTTCAGCTCGGCCTTACCCGCATCGAACAGGAACCGGTCACTCAGCGTGATGGCAATGCCCTGCGGTTTATCGGCAACAAAAATCTGTTCCCCGAGGTTATTCTCCTCCACATACTGGGTGATTACGCCCATAAGAGCAGCCAGCTTCGCTTCCTGTTCCCGAAAAGCAAGCTCACGCGCTGACGGCTGGTGTCCATCCCCATCTCCTGTTTGTCCGTTTCCATTCAGCCCGTCCGAATCCGCGGAGCCTGTAGCAGAAGGACCGCCAGCGGTTCCACTGTCTTCAGTATGACCCTTCGAAACGTCAGTCCCTGTAATTCCCTGATTGCCTTCAAGTACGCCGCTTCCGCCCTCCAGCACTGTACTTCCGCTCTTGAAGGTATCCGATAAGGAGCCGCTGACAATGGCATATTTCTGCGAATCCAGGCTGCTCATGGCGAACAGAATCACGAAGAAAATCAGCAGAAGCGTGATCAGATCCGCGTAGGTAATCATCCAGCGGTCCCGGCTCTCCTTGCCTGCGGAGGCGCGGGGCTGCCGGCGGTTTCTTTGTCTCATAGCGGTTCCCCCGGGCTGGTACTGCTGCTGCGTTTAGGAGCGTCTGTCAGGAAGGGGGCCAGCTTTTGCCGGACCAGATGCGGGTGATCTCCGTTCTGCAGGGACAGAATGCCGACGAGCAGCATCTCCATGGTGCCCAGCTCACTTTGGCTGCGGGATTTGATTTTGGAGGCAATGGGTAAAAAGAGTAGATTAGCGCTGGCTACGCCATAGAGTGTTGCTGTAAAAGCTACGGCAATTGACCCGCCCAGATTGGAAGGGTCCGTTAGGTTGCTCAGAACCCGGATCAGCCCCATAACGGTGCCGATAATCCCCATGGTCGGTGCATAGCCGCCGGCGGCTTCGAATATTTTGGCATAGCCTTCATATTTCAGCTCCTTGGCATCCATCCCGAGCTCCAGGATCTGGCGGACCTGATCAGGGTCATTGCCGTCGACAATCAGAAACAGGCCTTCACGGGTAAAAGGATCAGGATGCTCCTCCGCCCGCTTCTCTAATGCGAGAACACCGCCGCGCCGCGTGAGTGCAGCCAGGGCAATCAGCTCTTCGGCTTGTTCCCGGCTGGTGTCCCGTTGCCGGCCAAAAGCCAGGCGGAGCGCCGCCGGAATAGTGCGGAGCTTGGACGCCGGGAAACTGATAAGCACCGCCGCAAGGGTACCGCCGAATACGATCAGGGCAGCATTGGGCTGCAGCAGGCCGGACAGGCTGCCGCCTTCCCACAGAAAACCGCCGATCATAGCGGCAATTCCGGCCAGCAGGCCGAGTATTGTAATGAAATCCATAAATTCAGGCTCCTTAAATTTCTATATATTATGGTTTGCAACAGTCTGGGCAACGCTGTATAATAAACGGGAACGTGCATTCCTATCTTCCATATTTTTCAGCTTGGTATGGATGAAGGATGATTAGGGTTAAAATTATAATATATTCATATATTCTAGACGATAGAGGGGAGACGGGCAAATGAGTGATATTGTCGTCAGTACGAAGACTTTTGCACTGGAGTCCGAGTATACACCCCAGGGCGATCAGCCTCATGCCATAGAAGAGTTATTGGACGGCATCCGGCAGGGCAAGAAGCACCAGACGCTGCTGGGAGCGACAGGTACAGGCAAGACCTTTACCATCGCACAAGTGATTTCCAAGTTGAACCGCCCGACGCTGGTCATTGCGCACAATAAGACGCTTGCTGCGCAGCTGGCGAGTGAGTTCAAAGAATTTTTTCCGAGCAATTCCGTGGATTACTTCGTCAGTTACTACGATTACTACCAGCCAGAGGCGTACATTCCTTCCTCCGATACCTACATTGAGAAAGACTCCAGCATAAATGAAGAAATCGACAAGCTCCGCCACTCGGCAACCAGCTCACTGTTCGAACGCCGTGACGTTATTATTGTGGCGAGTGTGTCCTGTATTTATGGTCTCGGTTCGCCGCAGGAATACGGAAGCTTGCTGCTCTCTCTGCGTGTAGGGATGGAGAAGCCGCGCAATCAGATTCTGAGCCGGCTCGTAGATATCCAGTATCAGCGTAATGATATTAATTTCGTGCGTGGTACGTTCCGTGTGCGCGGGGATGTCGTTGAGATCTTCCCGGCATCCCAGGGCGAGCATGCGATCCGGGTAGAGCTGTTCGGAGACGAGATCGAACGGATTACGGAGATTGATGTTCTGACAGGCGAGCTGATCGGCGAACGCGATCATATCGCGATTTTCCCGGCGTCTCACTTCGTAACCCAGGAAGAGACGATGCGTGTAGCGCTGGTCAATATTGAGCGTGAGCTGGAGGAGCGGCTGGCTGTACTCCGCGAAGCAGGCAAGCTGCTGGAGGCGCAGCGGCTGGAGCAACGGACCCGTTATGATATCGAGATGATGAAGGAAGTCGGCTTCTGCTCGGGGATCGAGAACTATTCCGGTCCGCTTACCTTCCGGGAGCCGGGAGCGACTCCTTACACATTGATGGACTATTTCCCGGATGACATGCTGATTGTGATTGACGAGTCCCATGTGACGCTGCCGCAGATCCGGGCGATGTATAACGGTGACCGTGCGCGGAAGACCGTCCTGGTGGAGCACGGCTTCCGCCTGCCGTCTGCGCTGGATAACCGTCCGCTGCAATTCGAGGAATTCGAAGACAAGGTGAGTCAGATTGTATATGTGTCCGCAACACCGGGGCCTTATGAGATGGAGCATTGCGATACTATGGTTCAGCAGATTATCCGTCCTACCGGTCTGCTTGACCCGATCATTGAAGTGCGTCCAACCGAAGGACAGATCGATGATCTGATTAGCGAAATCCGTGACCGGGTAGAACGCGATGAGCGTGTACTCGTAACCACTCTAACGAAGAAGATGTCTGAGGACCTGACGGATTACTTCAAGGAGATTGGTATCAAGGTACGTTATATGCACTCCGATATCAAGACGCTGGAGCGGATGGCGATCCTGCGTGATCTCCGTCTGGGTACCTTCCACGTGCTGGTCGGTATTAACCTGCTCAGAGAGGGTCTTGACCTGCCTGAGGTGTCGCTGGTCGCGATTCTGGATGCTGATAAGGAAGGCTTCCTCCGTTCCGAGCGTTCGCTGATCCAGACGATCGGCCGTGCCGCCCGTAACTCGGAGGGCCGGGTCATTATGTACGGCGACCGCATCACCGACTCCATGGAGAAGGCGATGAGCGAGACCCAGCGCCGCCGTGAGATTCAGATCGCTCATAATGAGAAGCACGGGATTACCCCGACGACCATCAACAAGAAGGTGCGCGATATCATCGAGGCGACTAAGGTGGCCGAGTCCAAGGCTGATTACCTCACCGGTGTCGGCGGCAAGCTGAACAAGAAAGACAAGCAGAGCCTGATGCAGCGTCTGGAGGCCGAGATGAAGGACGCCGCCAAGAACCTGCAATTCGAACGCGCCGCCGAACTGCGCGATGCCTTGCTTGAATTGCGGGCAGAGTAACCCGGCGCTGAAGTTAACGATCCAGGGAACGGCGCTACTCAGGCCGTTCCTTTTGAAGATAAAGGGGCCACGCCCTTGCGCATCCCGGAGGGACAGCGTGCAGTTAAGCCCTTAGCGCGTATCCCGGAGGGACGGCGTGCAGTTGAAGCCCTTTGCGCATTCCGCAGGAACAGCCCGCAGTTAATTTCTTAGCGCGTATCCCGAAGGGACAGCGTTGTCGGCAAGCCACAGTGAGCCGAATCGCTCTAATCGTAGGAGCGGCCCCGTAGGGGTTAGCGGGCCCATTGCCCCAGTAGCCGTCCATTCACCAACCTAATTCCTTCCGCCGAGCTTGCGGGTGTCCAGAGGGTGCAACCCTTGGGGCCCTCCCTTGGAAGGGAGGGTTTGGGAGGGATCGAAAATATTTTCCCAAAATGTTTTTCCATTTTAAATTCCCCTTAAAGGAGAGGTACCGTTGGCACATGAAAGTATAGTAATCAAGGGCGCAAGGGCCCATAATCTCAAGAACATCGACGTAACGATTCCGCGTGACCGCTTCGTCGTGCTAACGGGACTGAGCGGTTCGGGTAAATCCTCCCTGGCCTTCGACACCATCTACGCCGAGGGACAACGCCGGTATGTGGAGTCTTTGTCTGCCTATGCCCGCCAGTTCCTGGGCCAAATGGAGAAGCCGGATGTGGATTCCATCGACGGACTCTCTCCGGCCATATCAATTGACCAGAAGACGACTAGCCGTAACCCGCGTTCCACGGTTGGGACGGTTACCGAAATCTATGACTATCTGCGGCTGCTCTTTGCCCGGATCGGCCATCCGCATTGTCCGGATCATGGCATAGAGATCACTTCCCAGACCGTTGAACAGATGGTGGACCGGATTATGCAATACCCGGAGAAGACCCGGCTGCAGATTCTGGCCCCGGTCATTTCCGGCCGTAAGGGTGAGCATAAGGGTCTGTTCACAGATATCTCGAAGCAAGGCTTCGTCCGTGTACGTGTGGACGGTGAACTGCGCGAAGTGACGGAAGACATTGTACTGGAAAAGAATAAGAAGCATACGATTGAGGTTGTTGTTGACCGGATTGTAATTAAGGATGACATCGAGACCCGGCTTACCGATTCCTTGGAAACTGCGCTGAAGCTTTCCGGTGGTCAGATTCTCGTTGATGTGATGGGCCAGGAAGAGCTGCTGTTCAGTGCCAGCTTCGCTTGTCCTGTCTGCGGATTCAGCATAGAAGAGCTGGCGCCGCGCATGTTCTCCTTCAACAGTCCATTTGGGGCTTGCCCTGAGTGTGACGGGCTGGGGATGAATATGGTAGTCGATCCCGATCTGCTGATCCCGGATATGGAGAAGTCCATTGAAGAAGGAGCTTTCCTGGCCTGGACAGGCAGTACATCGAACTACTATCCGCAGTTCCTGAAATCGGTGTGCGAGCATTTCAAGATCCCGCAGAATGTACCGGTTAGCAGCCTCTCCCCGGAGCAGATGAACAAGCTGCTGCATGGAACGGGCAGTGAGAAGATCCGCTTCCGGTATGAGAACGACTTCGGCCAGCGCAAAGACGCCCTGGTTGCTTTTGAAGGAATCATTCCTAATCTGGAGCGCCGGTACCGCGATACAGCTTCCGAAGGAATCCGTGAGTTCATTGAAGGCTTCATGAGCGCCAAGCCCTGCCATTCATGTAAGGGCAAGCGGCTTAAGAAAGAGATTCTGGCGGTGACCATCAACGAGCGGAATGTTGCGAATGTGACGGATCTGTCGATTGGGGATTGCCTGGACTTCTTCGCAGATCTCCAGCTTAGCGAGAAAGAAACAGCAATTGCCCATCTGATTCTCAAGGAAATCAGCAGCCGGCTCGGCTTCCTGGTGAATGTGGGGCTCAACTACCTGACCCTTAGCCGGGCAGCGGGTTCGTTATCCGGCGGGGAAGCCCAGCGCATCAGGCTGGCTACCCAGATCGGCTCCAGTCTGATGGGTGTCCTTTATATTCTGGATGAGCCAAGTATCGGCCTGCATCAGCGGGACAATGACCGCCTGATTGCTACGCTGGCCCATATGCGCGACCTGGGTAACACGCTTATCGTCGTTGAGCATGATGAGGATACCATGATGGCGGCTGACTATATCATCGACATTGGACCGGGTGCCGGGAAGCACGGTGGCCAGGTCATCGCCCAAGGGACCCCGGAGGAGATTATGAAGGACCCCGGTTCTCTGACCGGTGAGTACTTGAGCGGACGCAAGTTCATCCCGGTGACTTCGAAGCGGCGGCCAACCGATAATGAGCGCTGGATCGAGATCCGTGGAGCGAAGGAGAATAACCTGAAGAATGTGAATGTAAAAATTCCACTCGGCGTCTTCACAGCAGTAACCGGGGTATCCGGCTCCGGCAAATCTTCGCTCATCAACGAGATCCTCTACAAGAGTCTGGCCCGCCAGCTTAACAAGGCGGTCAAGGTCCGTCCCGGCTTGCACAAAGAAATCCGCGGCCTGGAGAATCTGGACAAGGTCATCGAGATTGACCAGTCCCCCATTGGACGTACTCCGCGCTCCAATCCGGCTACGTACACAGGCGTGTTCGATGATATCCGTGATCTGTTCTCCAAGACGAACGAGGCCAAGGTGCGCGGCTTCCAGAAGGGGCGCTTCAGCTTCAATGTGAAGGGCGGCCGCTGTGAGGCATGCCGTGGAGACGGCATTATCAAGATTGAGATGCACTTCCTGCCGGATGTCTACGTACCTTGTGAAGTCTGCAAAGGCAAACGGTATAACCGCGAGACGCTGGAAGTGAAATATAAAGGCAAGAATATCTCGGATGTGCTGGAGATGACGGTGGAGGATGCCACGGAGTTCTTCAAGAATATTCCGAAGATTCACCGTAAAATGCAGACCTTACTGGATGTAGGCCTAGGCTACATCAACATCGGGCAGCCGGGAACCACACTGTCCGGCGGTGAGGCCCAGCGTGTGAAGCTGGCCTCCGAGCTGTACCGCCGCAGCACCGGCAAGACGCTCTATATCCTGGATGAGCCGACAACCGGCCTGCATGTCGATGATATCGGCCGTCTGCTTGAGGTGCTGCACCGCCTGGTCGATTCCGGTGAATCGGTGCTGGTCATCGAGCATAATCTCGATGTCATCAAGACAGCCGACTATATCATCGATATGGGACCGGAAGGCGGCAGCGGCGGCGGTACCGTCCTTGCTACCGGAACACCGGAGAAGCTGATTAGCGTTGAAGAATCCTACACTGGCCGCTACCTGAAGCCGGTCCTGATCCGTGATACGGAACGTACGCAGGCTATGGAACTGCAGGCTTCTGAGATGGTGTAAGTGCAGGAAGAGCAGTACAAAACCTAATAACTTCATTAACCCAAACACCCCTTATCTCTTTTTACAGGAGAGGCAAGGGGTGTTTTTGAAATTGCGGCAGGTTTCACAAGCTTCATACGTTTTGGGGAGTCAGAACGCTCTCGATTGAGTCTCTAAGTTGTAGAGCGGACGTAATTGGAAATAAGGCACTTAATACTGCCTGAACGGTGTGTTGAACGAACGGAGTTGGAAAAAGTCCACTTCTCTCCATGGAACTCTGTAGATTCTGCGAAAATTGGACTAAAGAAGTGTTGTTTTTCCAGCTATTGATCATAATTGCAAGGGTTTCGCCAAAATAAATGTACGAATTCCACTGAATATCCCTCGCACTCCCACTACGGCGGTAAGCAAAAACACACGAAGCAGTAATTTTGCCCAATCAGCAATTTATAGTATCAGCTCCCCGCTACAGCTCACTGCGGATGCCCAAGATGATTTTGAACCGGCGGGATGCTTTAAATCCCCGTTTGAATCCTTCCCGTGAGTCTGCAATCCAGACGGTTCTTCCGATCCAGACGCGAATGTAACAGGAACGGAAGATAATTGGCCGGACGATACCCTGTATTTCGACCTCCGTGCCATCCGGCTGTTCAATCTCTGTTCGCACCCACCACGTATTTCCGATTCCAAATTCGATGTATTTCAAGGAGTAGTCACCGTTCTTTCTTAATAATGAGTCCCGAGATGGATTCGGAGCAGGCGTGTGTATTCTCGTCAATGAGTCTGCTTTGTAAGGATACTGGACAAGAAAGCGCTTAGACATATTAGTCAGGCTTTGTTAATAGGTATGAGTAAGCTCAATTACCTTTGAAAAAGGAGATCGTAAAATGACAAAGCATGCACTAATTACAGGGATTACAGGACAAGATGGATCTTATTTGGCAGAGCTTCTCTTGTCAAAAGGATATAAAGTATTTGGTTTGCGCCGCAGAACGAGTATACCAATTATGGATAACATCGGACATCTAAAGAATGAAATCGAATTTATTGAGGGGGATTTGCTGGATCTGGGGTCACTGATGAGAGCGGTGAACATTTCAGATCCGGATGAAGTCTATAACCTGGCCGCCCAGTCTTTCGTAGCAACCTCCTGGGTTCAACCCGTTGCAACTGCCCAAGCTACCGGAATGGGTGTTACCCATTTGCTCGAGGCGGTGCGTTTGACTAAACCGGATGCTAAATTTTATCAAGCCTCAAGCAGTGAAATGTTTGGTAAGGTGTTAGCAACACCTCAGAAAGAAACGACCCCATTTTATCCACGAAGTCCATATGGTGTAGCTAAAGTTTATGGTCACTGGATTACTGTTAACTATAGAGAAAGCTATAACATGTTTGCTTGCTCTGGAATCTTGTTCAATCATGAATCGCCACGCCGTGGCATTGAATTTGTAACCCGTAAAGTGTCTGATGCTGTTGCGAGAATTAAGCTGGGTCTGCAAACCGAACTCCGGATGGGGAATCTGGATGCCAAAAGAGACTGGGGCTTCGCAGGCGATTATGTTAAAGCGATGTGGCTGATGCTTCAGCAGGATAAAGCGGATGATTTCGTAATCTCGACTGCGGAGACGCATACGATTGAAGAGCTTGTAGATATTGCATTTACGCATGTAGGATTGGATTGGAAAGATTATGTTGTGGTTGACCAGAGATTTGTTAGACCTGCTGAAGTGGATCTACTGCTTGGGGATTGCTCCAAGGCTAAAGAAAAGCTGGGTTGGGAACGGGAGGTTACATTTGAACAATTGATCAAGATGATGGTGGATAGCGATTTAGCGCTCATTAATGAGGATTTAATTAAAGGTGTTAAAATAGTGTGATTTTGTGGTACTGAGGTCCGACAAGTCCACCCAATCCACCGAGTCCAAACAGGCATATCTACAGCATGTCTGCCGTAATATTCTAGTGAGAAGCTTTTACGTTGAATGGATAGCAGCAGCTGTTGGCTGGATTGAGGTGGATGGGCTCATTGAAAACTAAAGATACAACAGCGGTCAATGATAAATATCGCCAATCCGAGGCGGAGTTTTGCCATGAGGAATATTTTTTGTGACAAATACGCCGTTTTTAAAATATTTCTATTGCGTGACGGAAATGGTAACGATAACATAGAAGGTGATATGGATTAGAGCAACTTGCTTGACAACACTCTCAGGGAGGGATTGCCATGCTGCTTGCAGAAGCTGCCGCGCAAGAACCGTCTAAATTTCATACCTTCGATGCGTTTATGATTGTATTCACGATCCTGATACTTATCGGTGTGGTCCGGCTGCTTAGAGCTCCGCAGAAGAACAAATTTGCCATCGGTTTTGCAGTGGTAAGCCTGCTGGTTTTTGTGGTATCCGATTATGCAATGATTATGAACTGGTTCAGCTAGAGTAAGGCACACATAACCTCAGAGGCAAGCTCATCTTAAAGACACCTTTACCGCCAGCGGCGATCCTAAAGGCGTCTTTTTTTAAAGATAAGAATTTATATGCTTCCAGCGCAGGAAAGAAGGGGAGAGCCATGGGAATGGGGAGGAGCGGGACAGCCCGGGGCAGGGTGGTACTGCTGGGCACGATGCTATGGGTATTGTCGGGATTCGTAAGTCCAGCCGGTGTTGTTCATGGGGCGGTCTACAGCGGGACAGTAGCGGCTGAGAGAGGCGCGGCTGTCAACGTAATGAAGGCCGGACAAGCAGGTATTGTGCAAAAGGAGAGCAAGGGGCAATGGAGCCAGCCCGCAGCAGCAGACCCGGTTCCGCAGATCATAAGCAGAGTCTCGCCGTCTGTTGTCGGCATTATCGGCAAAGCGGGCGGAGAAACCGGCGGGCCGGATGACCGCTACAATCTGACCCACGGCTCCGGCATTATCGTCAGAGCAGACGGATGGATCATTACCAATGCTCATGTGATGGCAGGGCTGGAGAAGGCAGTAGTGGTCACCTCAGACGGGACAAGCTATAACATCACAGATACATACTCGGATGAATTCAGTGATCTTGCATTGGTCAAAATCAAAGCCAAAGCCTTAAAGCCCGCAACCTTCGCGGGTAGCGCCGCCAAGCTTCAGGTAGGGGAGAAGGTGATAGCGATTGGGACGCCGATCTCTTTTTCCTTGAGAAATTCGGCTACTGTAGGCGTAATCAGCGGTCTCAACCGTTCGGTGGATGCGGCGTACCGGCTGATCCAGAGCGATACGGCGATCAATCCCGGCAACAGCGGAGGACCGCTGGTCAATATGAAGGGGGAGGTACTCGGGGTCAACAGTATGAAGTTCGCAGCTGTGGGTGTGGAGAATATGGGCTTCTCGATTCCCGCAGATACGGTGAAGTACATCATGAATCAGCTGCTCCAATATGGAGAGGTGCGGCGTCCGAGCCTTGGAGTGGAGCTTGAGGAGAGCTGGCCCGTGATTGTCGGACTGCCGGGGCAGGAGCCCTTGACGGTGACAAAGGTGCTTACGGCAGAAGCACGCAAGGCAGGAATTACGGCGGGGGATGCACTGTACGCCATAGACGGACACCGGGTAACCTCACTTGTCGATGTTAATGAGTTATTCAGACAGTACAAGCCGGGGGCAGTGGTCAAGCTGCTGATGCAGAGTGACGGCGATATCGTGGCCAGAAGCCTTGTTCTTGGACAAGGTGATCCTCTGGTGAGCGCCGCTAAGACGGAGGAGGAGACCGATGATCAGACGACAGAGTGAGGAGGCGGCAGATACAGCCGTGCCGGGAAGCAGGGCGGGACAACTACGGCGCGGAGTGACTGTTATTGTAGTCCTTTTGTTGCTGCTCAGCCTATTTCCTGTGGGAAAGGCCCAGGCGGCGGAGGGTGCTCTGCTACAGCTTAGTCTTCAAGCGGGCAGTGCTTCTGCAACGGTTAACGGGAAGCCGGTCACGATCCCGAAGCCTTTTTCGGAGAATGGAACGCTGCTGGTCCCGCTGGGGATTTTCAAAAAAGCCTTCGGCAGCACCGTCTCCCTGCAAGGCGATGATGTGGTGAAGATTATGTACGGGCCGCATACCGGTGCGATGACGATAGGCAGTACGACTGCCTGGAAGGATGGCGTCAAAATCAAGCTCGCCGCGCCCCCGCGTATGGTATCCGGTGTGCTGATGGTGCCGCTGAGATTCGTGGCTGAAGTGCTCGGCGCGCGGATGGCTCCGGCGGAGGGTGGAGGAGTACTGGTTACGCTATCTTCTCCGGTAGCAGCAGTAGACGCTCTAGCGCAGAGCGGGATCGACAGTGACGCCGGCAAAACCCGGATCGGCAACAGTTATCTGGAGTGGAGCATGAACTATCCGCCAGGGCTGGTGGTAGGCGACAGCGGAGGGAATGAGAGCGTAGCGACTTTTACAAGTGCAGAGAACGGTTACTATCTGGAGGTGCATGCTTCGCCGCTGGCCGTTCCGCTTGATCCCGAAGGGCTGCTGGAGAATCTGGTCCGCTCTTCGGAAGAGGGCGGGGAGATTGTGCTCGACCGGGAGGCTGTGTCTAAGGCCAAGGTTCCTTACGCCCGGACTGTGAGCAAGGATTCGAGCGGCGCGCTCTGGGAGGGCAGGCAATATTATGCCGGAGGCAGGCTGTATGAGATCTATCTGACAGATGATAATGCAGCGAATTATAAGGACTTGGGCAAATACGCGGCGCTGCTGAATTCGTTTCAGCCCTCTTTTGACGCATCCGACCGGAGCATCCGCGATCTCTCCACCATCCGCAACGGCCTGCGCGCAGGCTACAACGATGATTACGGGATTGCACTTAAGGTCCCTGCCGACTGGAGTGCAGATGACCAGCAGCTCTACTATGCAGGCAAGCAAGGAAGTTATCTGCGTGTAAAAGTAAGCTCCGCCCCTGCGGGCTCCACGCTGGCAAGCTGGAACGAGGAACTGCGTTCTCAGCTCCGTGACACCTATGTGGCTGAGGCTTACACCTTGAAGGACAGCGTAGCGGGCAAGGTCTCCGGTGAGCCGGTGCTGATCAATGAGATCGGGCTTAACCCGGGCAGCGGGTGGAGCACCGAATACCAGATTTTGCTGCTGAAGAACGGGTACCGTTATTATTTTGAATATGTTGCGGCTTCCGGGCCGGGGCAGAGTAGTGATCAGGCGCGCTTCACAGAGGTGCTGAACTCGGTCGATATTGATTTTGCCCAGACCAAGAGCAACTTCGGACGCCTGGCGTCAGAGGATTATAACCAGCTCAGCCAGAATTCGGTCACCAAGATTTCCAAAACCTACGGCTATAAGCTTGAGATTCCGCGGCTCTGGAGCCCGGTTCAGGATCTGTTTGAGAGCCAGAGTGTGGAATACCGCTTCACCGGCGGCCGGTTCCAGCTCTACGCCAGCCCCGAGGTTACGCCGGAATATGCCATCGGCCAGCTGCAGAGCTATTACCAGAACACCAAGCAAGACCCTAAGGGACCACAGGTAAAAAGCGTCACAGAAACTACCTTCGCCGGTATGCCGGCCACGATACTCACTGTTGAGCAGACCAAGAGCGGCATCCCGGTGGGCACGAAGATCATCGTCTTCAGCCGCAACGATGTGGTTTATACGCTCACTGTCACACTGAACACCGCCAACGCCACGGCGAGCCAGCAGGCGGTGCTGGAGCGGGTGCTGGGGTCGTTTGGGTGGGTGGGGGAGTAGGGGGAGAATACGAGTAGGAGTATATGAAAAAAACCGTCCCAGCTGCTGATCAGCTGGGACGGTTTTTTTGTAACAAACGAATAATATTTTTACTTAAGCCTGATAAACAAAATTATGCTTTACATCCTTTAACAGCGGTGCTTGTTCATCCTTAGCAGACAGTACAGGAATTACATCGATCGGCCATTCAATGGCAATATCGGGGTCATTCCAAAGAATTCCGCCGTCACATTCGGGTGCGTACAGCTCATCGCATTTGTACTGGACCTCGACATCCTCCGTTAGTGTCATGAAGCCGTGGGCGAACCCTTTGGGGATGAGCAGCTGTTTCTTATTCTCGGCATTGAGTTCAATGCCATACCACTTGCCGTAGGAAGGACTGCCTTGACGGATATCCACAGCTACATCAAAGATCGAACCGCGTGTACACCGTACAAGCTTGGTCTGTGCCTTCGGGTTAAGCTGGAAGTGAAGCCCACGTAGAGTACCTTTTACAGCTGAATAAGACTGATTGTCTTGAACGAACTGATACCGAAGCTCTTGTTCATGGAATTTAGCCTCGCTGTAGGTCTCCATGAACCAGCCACGGTGGTCTCCGAAGACTGCCGGTTCAACGACAAGAACATCCTCCAGATGGGTTTTGATAAACTTCATTGTATCCACTCTTTCTATGGTTTAAAATTGGATTTTACCTGTAGCGACCTTAATTAAATATTGGCCGTATCCGGTCTTGCTCAGCTTATGCCCGCATTCCAGGAGATGTTCCTTGGTGATCCAGCCATTAATGAAAGCGATTTCTTCGGGTGCAGAGATTTTGATCCCTTGATGGTCTTCAATCGTTCTGACGAAGTTGGTGGCATCCACCAGACTCTGGTGGGTTCCGGTATCAAGCCAAGTAAATCCGCGTCCAAGCAGAGCAACATCCAGCTCACCCAGCTTCAGATAGGCTTCATTAATCGAAGTGATTTCCAGCTCACCGCGGTGCGACGGCTTGACTTCCTTAGCAATAGAAATTACCCGGTTGTCATAGAAATAAAGGCCGGTAACCGCATAATTGGATTTTGGATGCTCCGGTTTCTCTTCGATGCTGAGGACCTTGCCGTCTTCGTCAAATTCCACCACACCAAAACGTTCGGGATCGGGAACATGGTAGCCGAATACAGTCGCTCCGCTTGTTTTATCGGCAGCTTGTTTCAACATCCTAGTCATTCCATTGCCGTAATATATATTATCTCCGAGCACCATGGCTACGGAGTCTTTCCCGATGAAGTCTTCCCCCAGAATAAAAGCCTGCGCCAGCCCGTCAGGACTTGGCTGTACCTTGTATTGCAACGAGATTCCGAACTGGGAGCCGTCTCCGAGTAAATTTTCAAAGCGCGGTGTGTCTTCAGCGGTAGAGATGATAAGAATTTCTCGGATGCCTGCCAGCATTAATGTGGACAGCGGATAATAGATCATGGGTTTATCATAGACCGGCAGTAATTGTTTGCTGGTTACCATTGTGAGAGGGTATAGCCGGGTTCCGCTTCCTCCCGCAAGAATTATGCCTTTCATAACTGTTTCAACTCTCCTTTTGCTGCATATAAATTTTGGGAACGATGAGATCATTTACGTATTTATTCTTTTCTATTCATATTTTACGCTGGTTCTTCTTCATTTGTCTATTAAAGCGGGAGCTCCTGGCCTATTTTAAGATAGATCCCTAGGGAAAGCAAAATCCAAGTGTTTCTATTTTACTGGCAGACAGCTGTGATATTTGATACAATTAATAAGTTAAAAAGCTGTAAATGACCCGCCGAACAGGCGGTTTGGGAGGATATAAATGAAAGAGCAAGGAATACGCAGAGAAGACGTAGAGCTGCTGGCTCCGGCGGGAGATTGGGACTGTATGCGTGCAGCGGTGGCGAACGGGGCGGATGCTGTCTTTTTTGGCGTAGAGAAATTCAATGCACGGGCCAGAGCGAACAACTTCCGGATGGACGAGCTGCCGGAGATTATGGCGTTTCTGCACAGCTATGGAGTGAAGGGGTTCCTGACCTTTAATATACTGGTGTTCGAGAATGAGCTGCCGGATGCCAAGGGACTGATTGATGCCTGCGTGGACGCGGGTGTGGATGCCGTTATCGTTCAGGACCTGGGGCTGGTGCAGATGATCCGCGAGATCTCGCCGGACTTCCCGATTCACGGTTCTACTCAGATGACGATTACCTCGCCGGAAGCGGTGGAATTCACGAAGCCATGGGGGCTGGAACGTGTAGTCCTTGGCCGTGAAAATAATCTGAAGCAGATCCGCACGATTGGCGAGCAAGCCCGCCTGCCGATGGAGGTATTCGTGCATGGTGCGCTCTGCGTGTCTTATTCGGGCCAGTGTCTGACCTCCGAGATGTGGGGCGGACGCTCCGCGAACCGCGGGGAATGCGCCCAGGCCTGCCGTCTGCCGTATGATCTGATGATTGACGGTGAAGTGAAGCCGATGGGCGATGTGACTTACCTGCTGTCGCCGAAGGATCTTGCCGCCATCGACCTGATGCCGGAGCTGATTGAAGCCGGAGTAACCTCGTTCAAGATCGAAGGCCGGCTCAAAACCCCGGAATATGTCGCTAATGTGGTCAGTAAGTATCGTAAGGCGATTGATAAGTATTTTGAAGGTAACTGGACGCCGACCTCGAAGGAAGACATGCGTGAGCTGCAACAGAGCTTCTCACGCGGGTTCACGAATGGTTTCCTTGAAGGCACTAATAATAAGAAGTTAGTCGATGGCACCTTCCCGAAAAGCCGCGGGGTGTACCTGGGCACCGTGGAACAGATCCTGCGCGATGGTGTAGTCTGCCGCATTCATGCTCCGCTTAAGCGCGGAGACGGCATTGTGTTCGATGCCGGAGATCCGACGAAGAAGGAAGAGGGCGGCCGAGTCTATGATCTGCGGCGCAAGGGCGTCAAGCTGGAGGGTGAGGCCGGAGAAGGCTGGATTATTGACATCGTTCCTGGCCGTAATGACGTCGATCTGCGCCGTCTGCATGTGGGGGACCGCATCTGGAAGACAAACGACCCGGCGCTCGACAAGGCGCTGCGCCAGTCCTACGAGACCGAGAAGCCGTACCGGGTATTCCCGGTTCATGTGCGGGTACAGGGCTGCGTTGGCGAGAAGCTGACGACCTGGTGGACAGACGTTCAGAAGAACGTCACTGTCCGTGTGGATTCGGAGCTCGCGCTGGAGACAGCGCAGAAGCGTCCGATGGATACCGCGCTGCTGGAAGAACAATTCGGCCGCCTGGGCGGGACCCTGTTCCAGCTTGAAGCGCTGGAGTCGCATCTGCAAGGCGACGTGATCGTACCCATGCGCGAGCTGAACAGCATCCGCCGCCAGGCGGTGGAACTGCTTGCAGGCGAGCGCCCTAAGCCTCCCGTGTATGTGAAACGGGAGGTAGAGGTCTACGGCGGCGCCTCACGCAGGGGCGCCGCAGCGGTTGTGGGCAGGGGTGATGCGGAGCTCACCGCGCTGTGCCGCAGCCTGCCGCAGGTGCAGGCTGCACTCGAAGCCGGCGTAACGAATATCTACGCCGATTTCGAGTTCATCAAGCAGTTCCCGGCGGCAGTAGACGCTGTGCGGGCTGCTGGGGCCAGCATTGCGCTGGCCACCCCGCGCATCCATATGCCGAACGAGAACGGCTACCATGCCAACATCCTGCGGCTGCAGCCGGATGCTGTGCTGGTCCGCAACACGGGTGCGCTGTATTATTACCTGCGCCACCGCAGGGAGCACCCGGAGGCTGCGCATCCCCGGCTGATCGGCGATTTCTCACTTAATATCGCCAATCACCGGGCAGTAGATCTGTTCCTGGACGCCGGTTGTGACATGGTGACACCATCGTATGACCTGAACATTCAACAGATGGTGGATCTGCTCGGGCACAGCGACACCTCCCGTATGGAGGTTGTCATCCACCAGCATCTGCCGATGTTCCATACAGAACACTGCGTCTACTGTACCTTCATGAGCGAAGGCACGGATTACACCAACTGCGGCCGTCCTTGTGAGGAGCAGCGGGCCTCGCTGCAGGACCGGATCGGCATGTCTCATCCCGTCCGAGTGGACGAAGGCTGCCGCAACACTGTCTATAACGCGGTAGAGCAGTCGGGCGCTGAATACCTCAATAACTTCCGTGAGTTAGGCGTAGCTTCTTTCCGTGTAGAGTTCCTGGAGGAAACTCCAGAGCAGGTAGCAGAGGTCATTAATCTCTACAGCCGCGCACTGCGTGGCGAAATCTCCGGTACCCAGGTTTGGAAAAGCCTGAAGGCTACTAACCAGCTCGGGGTAACCCGTGGGCAGTTGGTGAATGCGAAGTAAATAAATCAGGCCCAACCCCAAGAGGGCTGATTTCGTGTGTTTCACGCACATAACCGGCTAAGGCCATAATAAAAGGCCCGGCAGAAGCCGGAGCCATCCAACCAGATGGCTCCGCTATTCTTCCGGGTCCTTTTTTTGCATCCTGGCCCCATTCCACTAATGCTTATACCCAAATACATCTCTCACAACGGGAACAGCTCCGGCCAGATATCCAGCTTTTCACCGCAGGCTGGACAGTTTACATGGCCGCACAGATAGGGAAGTTGCTCCAGCAGTTGACCGTTCTTGATGGTATAAGCTGCTTGCCACAGGCGTGCTAACGGGCTGTCTTCCGGCCGGACACTGCCAATCTCGGAAGGCGTAATAGCTTGACCATTCTCCTTGCCGTTGAACACCGGATCGTCTGAATAGGCGGTCATACCGGGGCTGTTCTCATTTGGCCAAATATACATTTCCTCATAACAGTTCGGGCATCCGACCATGTATTCATCGCCTTCCGAATAGATCAACAATATACCCGCTACTGCCCGATCTCCCCGGTAAGCAGCATCTGCGGCTAGGATGTATCGTTTCTCCTGATCATCCTTTTGAGCCCCCTCCGCATAGCGAAAGATCTCTTCTGACAGCATGCCCAGTTGTTCAACGGCAGTTAGGTAGGCCGTATAAATCTCTTGAACAAGCTCCTCAGCAAGCGGCGGGTTCTGATGTGCAAATTCAGCAGGAAGATTTCCGCTGTGGACTGTCAACTGATTTGCCACGAAGATCCCGCAGCTCGCATAGATATCCATTCGAACTTCGGGATCATCCGACTCCCTGGCAAGCTGCGACAAATAAGGCAAAGCAGCATAAGTAATGCTGTAAATCGAGTCCTGATGGAACAGATGCTCCCAGTAGAGCTCATCTTTAACCTCTGCGGTGTAGTCCTCCTGCAACTGTTGCAGCAAGCCAGGGACCGCTTCGGACGAACCAAAAGGACCGTGAAGCTGTTGCCACACCGGACTGGATAATTCTAACATGGCTATCCTCCTCTACAAAATACTTGTTATAGTGCTGTTATATCAACATCCAATGAGACCGTCAACGCCGGGTGTACACCCGGAACGATCGTCCCTATTTGTCCCTGCCTTAGTATACTGCCCAAAATCAGCAGGAACTGTTATAATTGAGATTATGAGTATATCTGTTAAAGGAGCCATGAGATGAAGATCCGTAAAGCGATTATTCCCGCTGCCGGTTTAGGAACCCGCTTCCTGCCTGCGACCAAAGCGATGCCCAAGGAAATGCTGCCCATCGTAGACAAACCAACGATTCAATATATTGTGGAGGAGGCGGTAGCTTCCGGGATCGAAGATATTATTATTGTGACAGGTAAAGGCAAGCGTGCAATCGAAGACCATTTCGATAATTCATTCGAACTGGAATTCAATCTGGCAGAGAAGCAGAAGTGGGAGCTGCTGGAATCGGTGCGCAAATCCTCCGAGATGGCCGACATCCACTACATTCGTCAAAAAGAACCGCGCGGTCTCGGACATGCTATCTGGTGTGCACGGAAGTTCATCGGTAACGAGCCCTTCGCCGTCCTGCTGGGGGATGACATCGTGGAGTCGAACAAGCCTTGCCTGAAGCAGATGATCGAAGTATACGATCAATACAGATCATCCATTGTTGGTGTGCAGCCTGTGCCTTGGGAAGAGGTGTCCCGCTACGGGGTAGTGGACAGTTCTGAAATAGCAGAACGTGTCTACAGAGCCAACCGGCTTGTAGAAAAACCAAAGCGTGAGGACGCTCCATCCAACCTCGCAATCCTGGGAAGGTATATCCTGACTCCGCGTATCTTTGATATGCTTGGCGAACAGCAGGTAGGTGTAGGTGGCGAGATTCAGCTTACAGATGCGATTTCCCGTTTAAGCGAAGTAGAGCGGATTATTGCTTATGACTTTGAAGGCAGACGGCATGACGTCGGCGAGAAGATGGGTTTCATCCAAACGACCATTCATTATGCGCTTCAGCATGAAGAGCTTAAGGAAGGGCTGTTGGAGTATTTGAAGGAAGTTATTGAGCAGGAAGAACGGCTGTATACCAAATAATATATAAAAAGCGAACCACTGTACTCAGACAGTAGTTCGCTTTTTTAAATTATTGAAGGTCCTTAAAGTTGGTATTAACAATCTCATTTATCCGATCAGCTTCTGCAGGATCAGCTGCAATCAGTTTTCCGTAGACCACCTGATCTTGGTCGCTTCCTGATTTTGCAAGTGCCGCTAGGTACCAACGTGCAATCTCACGATTATTTGGATCACTGTAATCCTCACCCAATCCAGACTTTAGGGTAGATATGGCCGTCTGTAGTGCTGGAGCCTGCTCTTGTGCAGACATTACTTGGATTTTTCCAGCATTGAGCGTAATAGCAAGTGGAATATTTTTCGCTTGCAGATCTGAGCTTATTTGTCTGTAGGCTATCTGTCCGATCTCCAAATGCAGTGTCTTATCGGCATCATTCTTCTGAGTATACGCCTGTTGAGCCAAGTCATATGCGCGAGTAATTAGCAAGCTATACCAGTTGGTATCCCAGAGACTTGCGCTATTAATGACATCAGAGTACTGATCGTTGAAGCCCATTTTCAAGGCAGCGGCTGCAGCTTCATTATTGCCTGTAAGTAACTGAAGTCTGCCAGCGTTCAATGCCATCGTAGGTGTAACAGAGAACGGACGGCCCTGCAATTGCTCAGGCGGCAAGGTTTTCAAATGCTCCACGCCATCCACAACATGCTTATACGCATCCAGGCCGGTCGTGAGGTATTCTTGTTTCTTGGCTTCATCCTTCTGCTCAGTAGCTGCTGCAGCAAGTGTCTGAGCGCGGTTAATTAATGACTCATACCAGGTGATATCCCAGTTGAATTTGTAGGCATTGTCGCTGTATACTGCTAACGCCATGTCAGGTTGGCCCTTCAGATCGTAATAGCTGGCCAGTTGATTCAATAGATTTTTATTGTAAGGCTCATCTTTCAAAGCACGCGTCAACACAGTGGATACTTCAGCCAGATACTGCTCATCTTGAGTTTGCTTGAATACCTGCATGTCAAGAGAGGACAAGTATAATGCTGCTTCCGGATGGTATGGACGGGCATCTAATGCTTTGACCAACGGAGTTTTGATCTCCTCATAGGAAGTACTCACAGAAACTAAGTTTTTGCCCTTGAGTGCAGCATTGCTGGACCCGATGTAGCTGCTCGACAGGAACAGCAGGAATATTGTGCCGATGGTCAGAACAGCCATGTATCCCATCCGAATGCCGGCTTTATTCCAGTTCTGACGGAGCGGTTTGTTATCCATTACAGCACCCATACCAGCCAGACCGATGAACACTAGAATACCCATGAACGCGTAACTCATATTAAAGTCCAGCAGACTGTGTACAAGGATAGACAGCGCAATAATGTAGAAGAAGAAGCCGTTATTGAACTCATCCTTGTCACGCTTCAGGTAAGCACGGATATATTTGTAGAAAATAAATCCGATAAAGCCCATAAACACAATGAACCCGACAATGCCGACTTCAATCAAATACTGCAGGAAGAAGTTATGGACCTGACGGCTCACATAAGGATTGTTCTGGTATTCTTCATATAAAGCAGACCAGCCGCCCCCACCCGATCCGAGAATCGGATAATCCTTCACTACTTTCATGGCATCCTTATAGAAAGTAAAGCGTTCGAGTACACTGTGCTGCTTGAAGTTGATGTTCTCCAGCCGCGTCTCGATATTATCCGGTAAAACACTTTTCAAGCCTGTCCCAATCAGCAGGAAAGCAACAACAGCTACAGCCACGATTGATCCGAGTGGAATCCATAGTCCTGTGAATTTGCGTGTTTCCGAGCCGCCGAGTTTCCCATGCAGCCACGGTGCAACATAACGTTGAATCAACCATCCCAGAGCAGCAACCACTGCCGAGGCTCCGATCAGATAGGCCCAGGCTTTAAGTGCTGCTGATGAGGTATAAGCCGTATTTAACTCTGTGCCAAGTGTTGTTAGCGGGTTGGTAACCAGCAGAGCCGCCAGGCCAGATAGCGCAAGATGAATAATCCAGAGAATCTGCTGCGCAGGCTTCAAGAACAGCAGGAGCAGGATGAACACTACCGGCAGCATGACAAGTCCCCCACGGGATAAGGTCAGCAGCAGAGATACAATAATCGGTACCAGCATGAAGCTGTGTGTCAGCGTACCGTACCACTTTTTGGAGCGGACCAGAGCATACACCGCTACGAACAGGAAGGCCATGAGGAAGGCTGCATAAGTATTGGCATATTGGAAAATGGAGGTCAGACGCAGCCCGTTAGAATCCGTCATGACTGCATCCAAGTATTTACCATTACCCACCGTGTTGGAGAACCAGCCCACCAACCCACCGGCGAATTTCCAGCTGCCAAGCCAGTTCAGCAGACCGAAACCGACGATGAAATAAGCAATCGCCAGAATGGCATTTTGAATGACAACATTTAGTTGCTTTTGCTGGAGCAAATATAACGCTATAATGAATATTGCGACATACATGCTCTGAACAAACAGCAGGTTCATCGCCATATAATGCGAAGCAGCGCCAATAAGCGACAACGCATAAGTAGCAGGTAGCAGCAGCGAGGCCATAGCCAGCAGATCACGCTGTCCCTCCAGCTTGTACTTCGTGAAGTACAAGCCTACCCACACCAGCAGCAATAGGCTACTGAGCAGCGAAGACAGATAGATCGGCTTTTCGAAGTCAATCTGCTGCCCATTAAATAATCCCACTTGAAACGGAGCCCAGACCAAAAAAACAATGAACCCTATCGCTAACGCCCATATGTAACTGGATATCTTTTCAACATTTCTCGACTGAACCGCATTTTTACCGTATACTGGTTTCGACACGTTTTTAATCTCCTTTATCTGTAGGTACGAGGATATTTTAGCATAAAAGCGGGAACTTTGTACAAAGGCTGACGATTGTAAAGCGTATCTATAATAAATATAAGGTAGTGATAATATGGATAAAAAAAATATTCTTGTTTTTCCATGCGGATCAGAAATAGGGCTGGAAATTCATCGTGCTTTAGGGTTTAACAAAATGCTTAAGCTATATGGGGGTTCTAGTGTAGATTCTAATCATGGGAAATATGTGTTTGAAAATTACATTGATAATATTCCCCAAGTCGAACACCCGGATTTTATAGAGCAAATCAACCTAATTATTACTAAGTATAAAATTGATTTTATCTTTCCAGCACACGATAGTGTAGTGTTGTTTTTGAGCGAGAACCGTCATTTAATTAATTGTACTGTAGTGGGATCGGATTATGAAACTTGTGATATCTCAAGGTCAAAAGGAAAAACTTACGAGTTTATGAAAGGTGAAATTTTGACTCCGAAGGTTTACTTTTCCAAAGAGGACGTGTCAGAATTTCCTGTGTTTCTTAAGCCAGATGTAGGCCAAGGTTCAAAGGGAACGTATCTAGTTCATAATATGGATGAACTAGAGTTTTATCTGAAAAAAGATTCTTCACTTCTTATTCTTGAATATTTACCTGGTAAAGAGTTTACAATAGATTGTTTTACTGATAGACATGGTGAACTGAAGTTTGTGGGGGTTAGAGAGAGAACAAGAGTATCCAATGGGATAAGTGTAAATACCGTGCAAATAAAGGAAGATGAGAAATTTAAGAGGATAGCTAGTATCATAAATAGCTCAATGGTATTTAAAGGCGTTTGGTTTTTTCAACTGAAATTGAATATTAACAATGAACTATCTCTATTAGAGATAGCCCCTCGTGTTGCGGGGACAATGGGTTTTTTTAGGAATTTAGGTGTGAACTTACCGTTACTAAGTATTTATGATCTTTTGGGGTATGAAGTCGAAATTAATATGAATCAATATTCTTTAGAAATGGATAGGGCTTTAGTTAGTTCATTTTCATCGAATCTCTCTTACAAAAATGTGTACATAGATTTTGATGATACATTGATCTGTGATGGAAAAGTGAATATTATTTTAATGTCATTTGTTTATCAATGTCTTAATGAAGGTAAGAGGTTAATTTTGATTACAAGACATAAAGATGATATTAATACTTCATTGAAGAAATATAGGTTGCACAATCTTTTTGATGAGGTAATTCATATTACTGATAAAACATTGAAATCGGCTTTCATTGATCCGGTAAATTCCATTTTAATCGACGATTCTTTTGCAGAACGTAATGATATTGCTAGTCAACTAGGAATTGCTACTTTTGATCTGGATTCGATTGAATCTTTAATAAACCTAAGACGATAAAAAGAAAATAACAATATAAATATAATTTTAAATTCAAGGTGGATACTTATGAAAAGTTTTTTTAGATTTATAATCGATACTATGAAAATGAGAGGTTTGATTTTCTCATTAGCGCGAAAAGATTTTTCTTCAAAGTATGTTGGATCTTATTTTGGGTTAGTTTGGGCATTGTTAAATCCTATTATTACAGTAGCGGTGTATTGGTTTGTTTTCTCACAAGGGCTCAGAGCAACTTCACCTCTTGAAGGTGTTCCATTTATTATTTGGTTTATTGCTGGTATAACACCGTGGCTCTTTTTTTCAGAAGCTTGGAGTAGTGCTACCAATAGTATGTTTGAATATAGTTACTTGGTGAAAAAAGTAGTATTTCGTGTGAGTGTACTGCCAATTGTGAAAATAATTTCCTCAATATTTATTCATTTATTTTTTGTTTTTCTCTTCATTTTAATTCTATATTTTTATGGTTTTAAACCTAATGTCTACTATTTTCAATTCCTATATTATCTCTTTTGCATGTTTGTCCTATTGACTGGATTATCATGGATTACTTCGGCCATCATTCCCTTTTTCAAGGATGCTGGACAAATAGTAGGGATATTTCTGCAATTTGGAATGTGGTTAACGCCAATAGCGTGGCCAGCTACCATGTTGCCTCCAAATGTAGCATATTGGTTTAAACTTAATCCTCTATATTATATTATTGAAGGCTATAGAGATACGTTTATTAATCACGTGTGGTTCTTCCATAGGTATAATCAGACGCTGTTTTTTTGGGTGGTTACCTTAATTGTATTTATAATCGGCGCATCTATTTTCAAAAAGCTAAAACCTCATTTTTCAGATGTGCTGTAAAGGAGTAATTTATCATGAGTGAAAGTATAATTAAAGTCACTAATTTAAGTAAAATTTATAAAATGTATTCTAAGCCGATTGATAGATTAAAAGAATCATTGAATCCTTTGAAGAAAGCCTACCATTATGATCATTACGCATTAAATGACATATCGTTCGAAATAAATAAAGGTGAAATTGTTGGGATTATAGGGAAAAATGGGTCTGGAAAATCAACTTTGTTGAAAATCATTACAGGGGTTCTAAGTCCAACAAGCGGCAGTGTTACTGTAAATGGAAAGGTTTCTGCATTGCTTGAGTTAGGTGCGGGTTTTAATCCTGAATACACAGGTATAGAGAACATATACTTTAATGGAATGGTTATGGGTTTTACTAGGGAAGAGATGGAGCAAAAGGTTCAGTCTATTATTGATTTTGCAGATATTGGTGAATTTATAAAACAACCAGTAAAAACATATAGTAGCGGGATGTTTGCAAGATTAGCATTCGCAGTAGCAATTAATGTAGAACCGGAAATACTAATTATAGACGAAACATTGAGCGTCGGTGATATGTACTTCCAAGCAAAGTGTATGACACGCTTAAGAGATATGTTTAAAAAAGGAGTAACTGTTATCTTTGTTACACATGATACTGACTCAATAAAATCTTTATGTAATAGAACTTTGTATTTAAATAAGGGGAACTTTGTTTGTTACGGACCTTCAGAAGAAGTAGTGGACTTATATTCAAAGTCTGTTAGGGAAGAAATGATTGCTAATTCGAAAGAATCTGGAGATGCACCCATTAGTACCATAAATGATTTTGAAAATTTGGATACTACAACAAGGCCTTTTATAGAAAGTGAAAGTTTCAAAGAGAGAGTTGCCTACTTTAGGCAAGGAACAATGGATGCTGAACTTACTGAAATTGAACTTTTAAACATGGATGGGGAATATTTAGAAAGTGCTGCCTTCAATGAAGATATTATTATTAGAATGTATGTAAAATTCAATAAAGAGTGTAGTGTTGTAGTGGGCTATCATATAAGGGACAATAAAAATATTGAAATACTTGGAACTAGTACCTTGTTTGAAGGGCTGGGTGAAATAAAAGGAAATCCAGGAGACAAAATGATAGTTGAGTTTGAGACAAAAGTACCATTAACAGAAGGGATTTATAATATTTCAACTGTAATCTCAACTCCAACGATCCATAATAGGGCCGCGCTATTTGTTGATTATACTGAAAATGCAATCATTTTTAATGTCTCCGAGAATAAGGATTCTAGGGTTTGGAATAAGGTCTATATTAAAAATGGAGTAAGGCTGGCTCGCAGTTGGGAGGAAACCTTGTCATGATACCCTTCCATCAATATCAAAGATATAAATTAGCTGAACCTCTGATTAATTCTTTTAAAATTGATAATAAGAAGCTGAATATATTGGAAGTAGGTGCTAATGAACATAAAAACTTAAAGGTGTTTTTTCCGAATGATGAAATTTTGTATTTGGATATAATTTTATCAGAAGAAATGCTTTCAGATCCACAATTTATCCAAGGTGATGCGACTGATATGAAGTTTGCTGACAGTTCATTTGATATTGTTTTGGCATTGGATGTTCTAGAACATATCCCACCTAATAAAAGAAAAGAATTTCTAAGTGAATTATACAGAGTAAGTAAGTACGGCGTAATTTTGTCTGCACCATTTCTAACTAACAAGAATGTCAAATCAGAGGAACGAATTGCATCTTTTTATAGAGCTATTTATGGAAGCGAGATATTATGGCAAAATGAGCATGCTGAGAATGGGTTGCCTATTTTAGAAGAAAATTTAGAAATAATAAGAGGCTTTGCGCAAGCAGAACCAATAACGATTTCACATGGGAATTCACTTATCTGGGAAAAATTAATGAGAATGGAATTCTTAACTGGATTAAGTCCACAAGCCACTGTATATTGGGAGAAAATTAATTCTTACTACAACGAGGACTTATTCCCGAATGATTTTACAGAAGATGGAATCCGAACTTTTATTATTATTCCAAAATCTCGTAATCCTATTGAATATGTGTATAAAAAAGATGTTGAATTAAGGATAACTGATGATTTATGGGCAGAATTCTTAGACCTAGAAAATAGTTTTTACAAGTTATGTGACATTATTAATAATTCTAAGAAAGAACCTTTGGATAAAATTCAACTATTTATTGATACAGGTGAGGGGTTTTCCGAAGAAAAGAGTCAATCTTTATATATATATGAGAACCAGCAACAGGGAAATGAAGCGCAGTTCATTTTTGATATAGGTGAATTCAAGGGAATACAAAGAATAAGAATCGACCCTACAACACAAAAAAAAACTATTCAAATTCACTCGATTATATCCATATATGCCAATGGATCAAAAGAGAGTATTGAAGTCATCCAATCTAATGCTACGTTTCAAACACATGACGTATACGTTTTTGAAAATGATGATCCTCAGATGTTACTCAAGGGGGACTTTAATGGGGCTGATAAATTAATTGTAACACTAGAGTACCATCAATTGGGGATTGGGTTAATATATAATTTAACTGAAAAAATCAATAACACCTTTGCCATTGTGGAGAATAAAACTGATTATCTTATGTCTCAATTCAAGGTGAACTCTCATGAGCAAGAAAATCTATTTGAGCAACAAAATAAAAAGATAGATAAAATAGTTGATCTGTTAGAAGCCACCTTAAAGCAAAATTCCCTTCTGGAAATTTCAATTAATGAGAAAAATGAAGAAATAATTGAAAGAAATCTGATGTTGGAATATAAAGATAGAGAGTTGAAATTATTGGAATATGAGGTGGGGCAGTATAAAAATTCACTTTCATGGAGAATAACAGTTCCATTAAGAAAGATCCATCTTCTATTAAAACGGAAACGATAAGGAGCACAAGTTAAATGAATTATCCTATTAAGGTAAGCATTCTAGTTGTCACGTATAACCATGAGACTTACATTAAAGAGGCGCTGGACAGCATAATAATGCAACAACATGATTACTCTTATGAAATTGTTATAGCAGACGATAGTTCCACAGATGAAACATTCGCTATCATTAAAGATTACGCAACTCACCATGAGGGTTTTGTGTTTCTTCCGAATATAAAAAATCATGGTATTACACAAAACTATAAGCGAGCATTTGAAGCTTGTAGGGGGGAGTACATCGCTGTGTTAGAGGGAGATGACTACTGGACGTCACCTCATAAAATAGCTAAAATGATTAATTTTTTGGATGATAACAGAGGATGCTCACTTGCGTTTAATCGATTTATTGTTTCGGAGACTAATACAAAAAAATATAATGTACAGCCCTGGCCAATACATGAGAAATTTCAACTAATAACTATATCGGATCTCATTCAAGACAATATGATTGGTAATTTTTCGACATGTGTTTATAGAAACGATAACATTAAGAAAATTAGCAGTTCATTATATGATATTAAGGTATATGATTGGATGTTTAATATGGTGAATGCACAATTCGGACTGATTGGTTATATACCTGAAGTAATGTCGGTGTATAGGCTACATCCCAACGGTACTTGGACTCAAAAGTCTGAATCAGAAAAGATTAATGATATGGTACAAAGTATTGATGAATATAATAAATACTTCGATTTTTTATACGATAGTGAGTTTCAACAACATCGGATTAGGTTGTTAAATCGTTTGGTGATAAGCAACGCACCTATCAGTAATAAGCAAAGACTTAAGCGAAATATAAAGAACTTTACGCCTCCATTTTTATTAAGCATTATTAAATATATTGTTCCACCTAAAATGTTAGATTACTTTAGAAATAGTTAAGGAGAAATTATGGAAAACACCCCAATTGTCAGTGTTATTATTCCATCATATAATCATGCTAAGTTTATTTCGGAAGCTATTGAGAGTGTTATTAATCAAACGTTTACTGATTTCGAGCTGATTATAGTTGATGATTGTTCACCAGATGATTCTGTGAACGTAATCAGAAATTTTAAAGATGATCGTATAAAATTATTTGTTAATGAAAAAAATGAAGGTGCTGTTTATACTACTAACCGTGCGATCCAACTTGCTAAAGGCGAATATATAGCGTTACTTAATTCCGACGATATATGGGACCTAGATAAACTTCAAAAACAAGTGTCATTTTTGAAAGGAAACTCCAGGATAGATGCGGTTTTTTCAAATGCAATGTTTATTAATGAAGAAAAGAAAGAATTGAACAAAATAGATTATTTTTGGGCTGATGTTTTTGATAAAGAAAATAGAAGTAGTGCAGAATGGCTACGATACTTTTTCTTTTATTCAAACTGTTTATGTCATCCTAGTATTTTAATTAAACGGGAGATTTATGAGCGGACCACATTGTATGATCCTTCTCTTAGACAACTGCCCGATTTTAAAATGTGGGTTTACCTTCTGAAATTTATTAATATTTATATTATGCCTGAGAAATTAGTAATATTCCGTGTCTTAGCAAATGGCGAAAATGCAAGTGCAGATACTACATCTAATAGAATTCGTACACGTAATGAAATTTATTTGATTATGAAAGACTTTTTTGAGGATGTAACTATAGAATCTTTTAAAGAAGGCTTTAGCGATCTCTTACGCAAAAAAGATTTCAATACTAACGAACAATTTCTATGTGAACAGGCGTTTATGTATTTGAACTTTGAAACAGAAGTTGCCTACATATACCAATTAATTGCACTAGAAAAACTTCATCATTTATTAGAAAACGAGAAAACAAGAGCGGTTTTAGAACATGACTATTCCTATACATATAGGGATTATTTTAAAATGACTGGGCAGTATGAACTGTTGGATTCCAGTCAAAGGACAATAACAAACATGGTGATTGATAATGCCAGGAAACATTTGGAGAATAAGCCGGGTGTGTATAATCGAGCGAAAAATTTGTATGTCAAGTTATTTCCGAGAAAATAAAATGTTAGAGAGGACCTCCAATGAAAAAGTTAGATATGCCAATACATGTAACTAAATCTTTTTTACCCCCTTTTGCAGAGTATACCCAGGAGATTGAGCGAATTTGGAGTTCTCATTGGTTGACGAATAATGGGCAAATTCACCAAGAATTCGAAGTGAGGGTTCGTGAATATCTTGGAGTGAATAATTGTTCTCTTTTAGTCAATGGACACCTTGCACTCGAAGTTGCCTTGAAAACGCTTGGCCTGCAAGGTGAAGTTATTACCACTCCATTTACATTTGCATCTACAGCCCATGCCATAGCTAATTCAGGATTGATTCCTGTCTTTTGTGATATTGATCCTTATAATTTAAATATAGATGTAAAAAAAATTGAATCGCTTATTACTGAAAAAACTTCTGCCATTTTGCCTGTACATGTTTTTGGAAATCCTTGTGACATTGATGAAATTGATCGTATTGCAAAAAAATATAATCTCACTGTATTGTATGATGCAGCCCATGCTTTTGGTGTGAAAGTTAACGGTGTTGGTATTGGTAACTTTGGAGATGTCTCAATGTTCAGTTTGCATGCCACCAAAGTATTCCATGCAATTGAAGGTGGAATCCTGACATACAAAGAGGATGATGCGAGAAACTCAATTGAATTGTTTAAAAATTTCGGGATAAGTGGCCCTGAAACAGTCGAGGGACTCGGAATTAATGCTAAAATGAATGAATTCCAAGCAGCAATGGGACTTGTGAACTTGAGATATATTGCTTCAGAGATAAATAAAAGGAAGTCGATCTCTATACATTATAAAAAGAGATTCGATGAAATTGATGGTGTTCGATTCCTTCCTGATTTTGAGGGCGTTGAGCATAATTACGCCTATTTTCCCATTTTAATTAATTCTGCTGAAGCTGGCGTTACTAGGGATGAAATGCATGAGAGATTAAAAGAATACAATATTATGACGAGAAAGTATTTTTATCCTTTGTGTAGTGATTTTGATTGCTATAAAAGCGAAAATGATGAACATTTAGAAAATGCGAAAATCATTGCGGAACAAGTAATGACGGTACCTATTTATTCGGAATTAAGTATAGATTTAGTAGATTATATATGTGATGCGGTTAGAGAAATAGTCAATAAAAAGTAAAATAAAGATTCTATACGAATATTCGTTTTCTCAACTTATCCTAAACACCTAATTTTTAGGTAGACTAATCTTGTTCCCATTAAAACGATTTTGGCATACTATATGACCGTTAAGTATGAATAGACGGCATCAATTACAATACTGAAGCAATAATCATCTCTCGTATAAAAGGTGGTCAACAAATGAAACTCCTAATAACCGGCGGAGCCGGCTTCATCGGCAGCAACTTCGTAATCTACATGCTGCAGCAACACCCGGATTACCAGATCGTCAATGTGGATGCGTTGACGTATGCGGGGAATCTGGAGAACTTGAAATCTGTTGAGAATCATCCGAATTATACGTTTGTGAAGGCGGATATTACCGATGTAGCGGCGATGGATAAGCTGATCGGTGATGGTGTAGACGTGGTGGTTAACTTTGCGGCGGAGTCGCATGTGGACCGGAGTATTTTGGAGCCGGAAGTGTTTGTGAAGACAAATGTGCTCGGTACTCAGGTGCTGCTGGCTGCGGCTAAGAAATATAGTGTGACTAAGTTCGTTCAAGTGTCCACGGATGAGGTCTATGGATCGCTTGGTGCTACAGGTCTGTTCACGGAAGAGACTCCGCTGACCCCGAACAGCCCATATTCTGCAAGTAAAGCAGGCGGAGATTTACTGGTGCGTGCTTATCATGAAACCTTTGGGTTGCCGGTGAACATTACCCGTTGCTCGAATAACTACGGTCCTTACCAGTTCCCGGAGAAGCTGATTCCGCTGATGATCTCGCGTGCGCTGGCAGGTCAGGCTTTGCCTGTGTATGGAGATGGAATGAATATCCGTGACTGGCTGTATGTTGAAGATCACTGCAGCGCGATTGATCTGGTTATTCATGAAGGCGTGAATGGTGAAGTGTACAACATCGGCGGCAACAATGAGCGGACGAATGTGCATATCGTGAATACTGTGCTTCAAGAGCTCGGTAAGCCGGATTCGCTGATCTCATATGTTCAGGATCGTCCCGGTCATGACCGCCGTTATGGCATTGATCCAACGAAAATTACGAATGAGCTAGGCTGGAAGCCTAAGCACACGTTCGAAACCGGAATTAAGGAAACGATTCAGTGGTATCTGAATAATAAGGAATGGTGGACCCGCATTCAGTCTGGCGAATACCAGCAATATGCTGCTCTCCAGTACGGTACCCTTCTGGGGGATTCTCTGTAATGGCGAAGATGAAGGTGTTTGTCACAGGCTCTGGAGGGCAACTGGGGCAGGATCTTATGCTTTTGCTTCAAGGGAAGGGGTATGAGGTGCTGGGCTGTGACCGTCAGGAGATGGATATTACCGATCTGAACCAGTGTGAGCAGACGATTGGTGCATTCGCTCCCGATGCGGTCATTCATTGTGCGGCTCATACGGCAGTGGATGCAGCCGAGACTGATGTGGATGCAGCGTACCTCATTAATGCTACAGGAAGCCGGAACGTGGCGCTCGCTGCTGAGAAGGCCGGGGCTAAACTGGTCTATATCAGCACAGATTATGTGTTCGATGGCATGGGAGAACAGCCTTACCATGAATATGATAATACCGATCCTAAGAGTATCTACGGGAAGTCCAAGCGTGCTGGAGAGGTATTGGTCCAGTCGTTATCCTCCAAGTATTTCATCGTACGCACCTCATGGGTCTACGGCAAATACGGCAATAATTTTGTCAAAACCATGCTGAAGCTAGGGCAGGAAAAGCCGCTGTTACAGGTTGTCGACGACCAAAAAGGTTCGCCTACCTACACTGTAGACTTGGCCAGATTCTTGCTGGAGCTGATCCAGACGGAAAAGTATGGAGTATACCATGCCTCGAACAGTGAGTCTTGCACGTGGTTTGAATTCACCCAGGCCATTTTTGCGGAGGCAGAGGAACTTCTGGGGCTGAAGTTCACAGCGAAGCTTGAACCTTGTACTACCGAGCAATATCCTCGTCCGGCACCGCGCCCGCGCAACTCGGTGATGGAGCATTTGTCCATTCGCACAAACGGGTTTACTGATATACGTCCATGGCGTGAGGGACTGAAGGATTTCTTAATTAGCATTCAACATTGATTTCATTCTTTTTATGATGTTTTATTTAGAATGAATGTTAATTCCTCGCAGCTTGCTGCTTAGTAACTAAACGTTTGAGCTGAAAAGAGTAACAAATGGAAACGTAGAGGGCAACGCTGTGATTTGAGTGAGTATATCCATAAATCACATAACGTATCGGTGCTCATATATCATTTTGTATGTCCAGCAAAGTATAGAAAATCGGTGTCGAAGTATAGTCTGAGGAAATTCATATAACGATCAAAAGTATAACAACGAAAGGGATTTTTGCAAGATAGCCTGACGTGAAGAAGAAGCTATGGGGTTGGGGATTTTGGTCAAACGGATATTTTATAAACACGGTAAGTAAATTTGGAAGTGAAGCGAATTCTCCAGCTAAGATACCCCGCAGCTTGCTGCGGGGAGTTTCATTATAGAATCAAACTGTGTAAAAAATAGGGTTAATTATATAATAATTCACTGCTCTCCAAGACAATATGACATGATGAATATATGTAAGGTGGTTTGGTATGTGAAGCATAATAATTTTAATCTAATGCGACTGATTTTTAGTATACTGGTAGTCTTCTCCCACTCATTTGGTCTATTGAATTTAGATGAGCCAACAATTTTCCATAGGAGTTTTGGGAATTTTGCAGTTCATTGTTTTTTTGCTGTAAGTGGTTATTTTATAACGCTAAGTTTCGTTAGGTCTACGAATTTTAGTGAATTTACTATAAAACGGATTCTAAGAATATTACCAGCATATATTATCGCATATTTATTGGGGAAGATTTTAGCTAATTTGGGAAATGGGTTTATTGATAATCCAGTACCATATATTATTAACGGTCCTATATGGACATTGTCGTGGGAAATTTTTTGTTATTTGATAATTGGGATGATAGGATTTTTGGGATTATTGAACTCGTCAATATTAGGATCAGTATGGATCGTTTCATTTATTTTAATTTTAATTAACTCTACAAGCCAAGCTCAAGTATATCAAGTTATTATACCACTCTTGTTTTTGTTTTTATCAGGTGCATTTATTGCTTTACATGAAGAAAAGATAAAAATGAAATATGCTGGATTAGCCAGTGTAGTACTATTATTTTTATTAGAGTTCTTCCCTGAATCATTGTCTAAATTAATAAGTAGTTTGCCTTGGCTTTATGGACCTGGTTTTTCTTCGTATATATTAGACTATTTCGTATATTTACTCATATTACCCCCTGCTCTTATATACATAGGGAAATATTTGAATGTGAATATGGTTCTTAAACACGATATTTCTTATGGTGTTTATATTTATACCTGGCCAGTTCAACAATTCCTTATTTATTATGCAACACTAAAAAGTCTAAATATTACCCCATATTCACTTTTTATTATCTCAATCATTATTTCTTCTTCCTTATCTTTTCTTTCTTGGATTTTTGTTGAAAAAAAGCTATTAATCTAAAGAACCACTTGCATAAATTAAAATTTTAATTGCTATGGGTCCAACTTGCTGAGTACAACTAAATGTTTGAGCTATAATTAGCATAAAACGCAAAACTTAGAAAGTACGATACCCCGAAGCGAGCTGTGGGGAGTTTCATTTAATACCAGATATAGATTATTACTGATAATATTAAAACCTATATTTGTTTATAGAAATTCTTAGCTGGACTCAACTATGTAGTACTATTCCTTTATGATATCTGGCTTTTTTCCGCAAGGGCATGAATTCTGTATGTAAATATGTCTAGTGGGATTGCTCTATTTTTTATGAGCATACCCTTTTGATATTTGTCAAAGATTTAAGATAGCCTTAATTTCTGTTGAAGTTATCTATATTTGATATGCTCACATATAGATTGAAATAAGAAACTCGAGGTACCCCATGAAATTTAAAACGGTCAGTGTGCATATTGTTACTTATAACAGCGCAGATGATATTGCGGAATGCTTGTCTGCTGTGCTCAATCAGGATTATCCGGTCAAAAAGATTGTGGTGGTGGATAATGCGTCCACGGATGGATCGGTGGAGAAGGTTAGGGCGTTCTATCATGAGCTTACTCAGGGATCAGCGCGTATGCTTATTGATCCGTTACACTCCGTAGACGCAGCAGGAATCTCATCACATACCGCAGCCTCAGCCAACTATGTAGGAAGTTTGGAGAGCCCTTCTATCCCAACCCTCGTCCTCCTAGAAAATGAACATAACACCGGCTTTGCCCCCGCGCACAATCAGGCGATTGCCGGGACTACGACCGATTATGTGCTGGTGTTGAACCCGGACCTTACGCTGGCCCCGGACTATATCTCCAAGCTGATCGCACGGATGGAGGCCGACTCCCGGATCGGGAGTGCCACAGGCAAGCTGCTTCTGAAGGCGGACCATGCGCTGGTGGATAGTACCGGACTGCGGATGAATAAGGCGCGGCGGGCGTTTGACCGTGGGGCGGGAGAGTCTGCTGACCAGTGGAATGATTCAGGTGAAGTATTCGGTGTCTCTGGTGCAGCGGCGATGTACTCGCGGCGGATGATTGAGGATATTAGCGTGGAGGGGGAGTTTTTCGACGCTGATTTTTTTGCGTATAAGGAAGATGTGGATGTGGCTTGGCGTGCAGGGCTGTTCGGTTGGAAGGCCTACTATGATGCGGCGGCAATAGGCTACCATGAGCGGGGCTGGAAGACTTCTGGCCGAAGCAGCAAGGCGATGTTCATCAAGCGGATCTCTTACATTAACCGCTACAAAATGATATACAAGAACGAGTCCTCCCGCACGCTGCTGCTCACTCTGCTAAATTCTCTGCCTTACGAAATCGCAGCACACGGCTACTCTCTACTAAAGGAGCCTAAGCTGCTGGGAGCCTGGACTACATTTTTCGCACAGAGAGCTACTCTTAAGCGCAAGCGCCGGTATATTCAGGAGAGGATCAAGCGCAAGATTGGAGAGGCGAAATGAAGAGCATTTTCAACAATCTTGAGACAACTCGATCATTAGTGGACGCTGGCTGCTATTCGTAATGAGGCGTACCTTGAACCGGCTCATTAGCCTTGTAAAAACCTCCCTGAATAGGCGCTGCCTATCAGCGGGGGTTTTGTGTTATAATAATTGTCGATAGATTACTATTTTTGTCAGGAGAGTATAGCAGTGAATGTAGATGTTAGTATATTGATTCTAAATTACAACACATGCCGCCTGACGATGGATTGTCTGAGGTCGGTATATGATTCGGAGACAAGCTATTCCTATGAAATTATTCTAGTAGATAATAACTCCCAGGATGACTCGGTGGAGACGATAAGCAAGGAGTTCCCGGAGGTGCTGTTAATCGCCAATTCGGAGAATGTAGGCTTTGCCAAGGGGAATAACCAGGGCATGGAGGTAGCGTCCGGGCGTTATGTGCTGCTGCTTAATTCAGATACCGTGATCCGCAAGGATACGCTGGAGACGATGCTGGCGTTCATGGACAGCCGTCCGGATCTTGGCGCGTCCGGGTGTAAGGTGATTTTGCCGGATGGGTCGCTCGATAAGGCCTGCCGGAGAGGGTTCCCGACCCCGTCTGCGTCGTTCTATTATGCCTTTGGCTTCAGTAAGCTGTTCCCCGACCGTCCGAAGTTCAACGGCTATCAGCTCGGGTATCTGGACCCGAATGACGAATATCCGGTAGATTGTCTGGTGGGAGCGTTCATGCTGCTGCGCCGGGAGACGATTGAGCAGGTGGGCGGGCTGGATGAGTCTTTTTTCATGTACGGAGAAGACTTGGATTGGTGTTACCGGATCAAGGAAGCCGGCTGGGGAATTTATTATTATCCGCAGACATCCATCGTACATCTGAAGGGTGGCAGCGCGCGCCGCAGACCGTTCAAGATTGTGTATGAGTTTCACCGGGCGATGATTTTATTTCATAAGAAGCATTATAGCAGCCGTTACAACAGTATGATAAATGGAGCGGTTTATGCGGGCGTCGGCGTTAAGTTCACACTATCGCTGCTGCGCAACGCATTGATTGCCCCGCGTAAGGTACCTACACCCGCACAGAGTCTGAATGTTCCCGGGGAAGCCGGTATCCGCAATGAATCGAAGGCTGAGGTGAGATTATGATTCGCCGGAATCAAAAATTTTTGACCCAACTATATATGGTAGCTGACTTCCTCGTGATTCAGATATCCTTCCTTGCAGCCTGGTGGCTGAAGTTCAAGAGCGGCTTGCTGGAATCCTACCGGACGCTGCCTATAGAATCCTATGGGTACTGGAGTATCATCTACGGGGCCATAGCCGTACTGATTGGTATTGTAGTGTCTCTATATTTGCCTAAGCGGAAGAAGCGGTTCATTGATGAATTCCTGAAGGTTTTTCAGGTGCATGCCATGGGGATCTTCATACTGCTGGGCCTGATGTTCTTCCTGAGGGAGATTGATATCTCCCGGCAATACCTGGCGATCTATATGGGCTTCAATATTCTGTCCATTATGCTGTACCGTTATGTGCTGAAGAAGATGCTGAAGTCGCTGCGTGAAAAAGGCTTCAACCGCCAGTTCGTCCTGATTCTTGGTGCAGGCACATTGGGTAAAAGATTCTATAACAACCTGGAGCAGTATCCGGAGTTGGGCTATGAGGCTATTGGCTTCCTGGATGACTTCCATCAGTGGGATGGCATTGAGGAGCAGCGGTATAAGCCGATTCTGGGCACAGTGGATCAGCTGGAGGCTATGCTGGAGATGCTCCCTGTCGATGAGGTCATTCTGGCGCTGCCGCTGGATGCCCACTCGAAATATCCGGCTATTATTGCTACTTGTGAGAAAGCCGGGATGCGGACGCTGATTATCCCCGACTTCTTCGATTACCTGCCGGCCCGTCCGTATTTCGATAACTTTGCCGGGATGCCGATGATTAATGTGCGCGATATTCCGCTGGATATGGCCGGGAACAAAATGGCGAAGCGTGCGTTTGATATTGTGTTCGCCTTGTTCGCAATCATCATGCTGTCTCCCGTGATGCTGATTGTAGCGCTCGGAGTGCGCCTGACTTCACCGGGACCGGTGATTTTCAAGCAGGAGCGGGTGGGCCTGAACCGCCGTAATTTCATGATGTACAAGTTCCGATCCATGAAAATGCAGACGGACGGTGAAGTGGACACAGGCTGGAGCACGAAGGATGATCCCCGCCGGACCCGCTTTGGCACGTTTATCCGCAGAACAAGTCTGGATGAACTGCCGCAGTTCTTCAACGTGCTGTTCGGGCAGATGAGTGTGGTCGGTCCGCGGCCAGAGCGTCCTTACTATGTAGAGCAGTTCCGTGGCGAGATTCCGAAGTATATGGTCAAGCATCATGTGCGGCCGGGGATTACCGGCTGGGCTCAGAGCAACGGTCTGCGCGGGGATACCTCAATTGAGGACCGGATCAAGCATGATATTTTCTATATCGAGAATTGGTCGCTGCTGTTCGACATCCGGATTATTGCCAAGACGATCCGTAACGGGTTTAAGAACGCTTATTAATACACGGTCTTATCTATATTATATTCTCCGCTAAAAAACGGTTGCTGCCCCTTGAGGATGACACAGCCGTTTTTGCTTTTTTAGCAGACACTCTCTACTACTTGCAAAGGAGACTGCCATCATGAAGAGAACAAAGCTTATTGCTTCTATTACTATGATCGGGGCTGTTGCACTTCTGCTTATACTGACGCTTGGAGGAAAAGAAAAACAGCCGGCTACCGGCTTCGCAGCCCACAGGGTCATTGCCCATGCCATGGGCGGAATCAATGACAAGGCGTATACCAATACCAAGGATGCTTTTATCGCGAACTATGAGCAGGGGACCCGGATCTTTGAGGCGGACCTGCTGCTGACCAGTGATGACGAGCTGGTAGCCCGCCATGAATGGACCACAGGTATGAGTAAAAAGCTGGGTCAACAAGAGGTCCTTCCTCCCGACAAGCAGGGGGAGGTGCTGACTCACGATGAAGTGATGAACAGCCCGGTGCTGGAACTCTACTCTCCGCTGGATATTGAGAAAATCGTCAATCTGATGGAGATCTACCCGGATACCTATATTGTAACGGACACGAAGGAGCTGGAGCCGCAGCAGGTAACGAAGCAATTTCAGCTCATTGTAGAAGCGGCCCGGAAAAAGGACCCGGCGCTGCTGGAGCGGATTGTTCCGCAGATTTACAACCGGGATATGCTCGAGGTTGTGAAGCAGGTGTACGATTTTCCGGAAATCATCTATACCCTATATCAGACTGAGGACAGCGACGAGGTGGTCATTGAATTCGTCAAGCAGACCGGCGTGGACATCACGATGCCGACAACCAGGGCTACCAAGAGCTTCGTGCATAACTTGAAAAAAGCGGGCGCCAGAGTCTATGTGCATACCGTGAACGATGAGCAGGAAATTGTGGAGCTGTCCCGGCTGGGCGTCAACGGATTCTACACTGATTTCGTCCCGGAAAATGATTTGAACCGGATCAAGGGTCTCCGCTGATCGGGGAGAAGTCCAAGGCTAATATGCGAAAAAATGTTCGCATTTTGTTCTCTTTTAAATTGACACTCCCCTTCGTACTGACTTAGACTAGAGATACGGATTTTTGCGTGCGCAGGAGTGTGTATATTCACTTAGATGAACAATGAGGATGGACAAGGATGAACGAGATGCGGCAAATGATCAGGCCATGGCGGCATGTATTCAAGCTGGACCCGGACCGTGTGCTTGGTGACAAGGAGCTGGCCGCGGTCTGCCAGTCGGGAACCGATGCGATTCTCGTAGGCGGCTCTACCGGCGTGACTTATGAGAATACGGTGAGTCTGCTTGCGAGAATCCGGCAGTATGACCTGCCTTGCGCGCTGGAGATCTCGGATCTGGAGGCCGCTGTGCCCGGTTTTGACCTGTATATGATTCCCATGGTGCTCAACACTGACGATACTTCATGGATTCTCGGCCATCACCGCCGGGCGATTGAACGCTTCGGCAGTCTGATCCCATGGGAATTGCTGCTGACAGAGGGCTATATTGTGCTGAACAGCGATTCCTCGGTTGCGCGCCTGACCGGTGCGGACTGCTCGCTGGATGTGGCTGGTGCGGGAGCCTATGCGCAGATTGCAGACAAGCTGATGAACCTCCCGGTGGTCTATCTTGAATACAGCGGACGTTACGGAGATCTGGAGATTGTGCGCGAGGTCAGGGAAGTGGTTGAGCACAGCCAGCTTTTCTATGGAGGCGGAATTACAGGTGCAGAGGAAGCCATGCATGTAGCCGCGCTATGTGATACAGTAGTGGTCGGCAATATTATTTATAGTAATGTGGAGCAAGCGCTGTTGACGGTCCAGGCTGTGCGGGATACTCCGCGGATGGACTGGTAGAGTTTATAGATCTTGATATAGCTTTTATTCAGAAAGGAGCATGTAACACATGCAACTTGTTAACATACAAGACGCCGTAAGCCGTCTGAATCCCCCGCAGCGTCAGGCTGTAGAAGCAACTGATGGACCCCTGCTCATCATGGCTGGCGCAGGCAGCGGCAAGACCCGCGTGCTGACCCACCGGATTGCCTGGCTGATCGCGAACCGTAAGGCACCGCCTTGGGCGATTCTGGCGATTACGTTTACCAATAAAGCCGCCCGGGAGATGCAGGATCGTGTCTCCAAGCTGGTAGGGCCGGAGGGCCGGGATATCTGGGTATCCACTTTTCACTCCATGTGTGTGCGGATTCTGCGGAAGGATATTGATCAGATCGGCTTCACCTCGAATTTCTCCATTCTGGATTCGACAGACCAGCTGTCCGTCATCCGCAATTGTATGAAGGATCTGGATATCGATACCAAGAAGTTCGAGCCGAAGGCCATCCAGGCCGTGATCAGCACGAACAAGAATGAGCTGATTACACCGGCGCAGTATGAGCAGAAGGCCGGCGATTATTTTGAAGGCTTGGTTGCTAAGGTGTACACCAAATATCAGCACCGGCTGAGAAGCAATAACTCTCTGGATTTCGATGACCTGATTATGAAGACGATCGAGCTGTTCAAGGAGAAGCCGGATGTACTGGATTTCTATCAGAAGAAGTTCAAGTATATTCATGTCGATGAGTATCAGGATACGAACCGTGCGCAGTACATGCTCTGCCGGATGCTGGCTGAAGGCCACCACCGGATATGCGTGGTCGGGGACAGTGACCAGTCGATCTACCGCTGGCGCGGGGCGGATATCTCGAACATTCTGAACTTCGAAGAGGATTACCCCGAAGCCCAGACCATTCTGCTGGAGCAGAATTACCGTTCCACCTCGAACATTCTGAATGCCGCCAACGGCGTCATTGCCCTCAATACGGGCCGCAAGCCGAAGAAGCTGTGGACGGACTCCGACGAAGGCGCGAAGATCAAGGTGTTCCGCGGTGACACTGAGCATGACGAAGGATATTTTGTCACCGGGGAGATCAGCAAGAATGTGAAGCAGGGACAGGCTTATCAGAACCATGCGATTCTGTACCGTACGAACGCCCAGTCCCGTGTAATAGAAGAAATTCTGATCAAATCGGATATTCCCTACCAGATCGTCGGGGGGATCAAGTTCTATGACCGTAAGGAAATTAAGGACCTGCTGGCGTATCTCCGCTTGCTGTCTAATCCTGATGATGATATCAGTCTGACGCGGATTATCAATGTTCCAAAGCGCGGGCTGGGGGATACAACCGTTGGCAAGCTGGCGGCAGCGGCTGCTTCTCAGGGCGTCTCGATTTTCCGGGCGTTGCAGACAGTGGATGATCTCGGATTCGCCGGACGGACCCGCAACACGCTGGTGGAATTCTACGATATGATCGAAGCGTTGCACCGGATGGTGGAATTCCTCTCAGTGACAGAGCTGACGGAGAAGATTCTGGAGTTGTCCCAGTACCGCCTTGAATTGCAGAATGAGAATACGCTGGAATCCCGTTCACGCCTGGAGAATATAGACGAGTTCCTGTCCGTGACGATGGAATTTGAGAAGAACAATGAAGACAAGTCGCTGGTCTCCTTCTTGACCGATCTGGCACTGATCGCGGACATCGACAGCGTGAACGATGATGAGGAACGCAGTGATGCGGTGGTGCTGATGACGATGCACAGCGCGAAGGGGCTGGAGTTCCCGACCGTCTTCATCATCGGGATGGAGGAAGGGGTGTTCCCGCACAGCCGTGCCTTCCAGGACAATGATGAGCTGGAAGAAGAACGCCGGCTGGCGTATGTGGGCATTACCCGTGCGGAGAAGCAGCTGTTCCTCAGCTGCGCACGGATGCGCACGTTGTTCGGGCGGACGAACGCGAATGCGCCGTCCCGCTTCCTGGAGGAGATTCCGGAGGAGCTGAAGGAAGATACCGTCCGTGAATCGGACCGCTTCCGGCGCGGAGGCGCGGAGGCAGGCGGTGCCTATGGCGGCCGGGGCTTCGGGGGAAGCGGAGGCAGCCGGGGGAACTTCGGCAGCCGCACCGCTGCTGCCGGGAACGCGCCGGGAGGCGGCGGGTCCGCCAGCTTCGGCAGCGGCAGCTCGGCCAGCGCGGTGCCTGGCGCGGGCCGTGTGGTGGTAACGACCGGAGGCGCGCAGCGCACGACGGGCGGGGCCGGGGCGGCTGCGGAGGCCGGAGGCTTCAAGGCGGGCGACAAGGTCGCCCACGGCAAATGGGGCACCGGCACCATTGTAGCCGTGAAGGGCAGCGGCAACGATACGGAGCTGCAGATTGCCTTCCCGGCACCGGTAGGCGTTAAGCGCCTGCTGGCCGGCTTTGCGCCGATCACCAAAGTTGAATAAATCAAGCTTGCGATTAACGGCAGTGCTTTTGGATCACGCTAACCGTAGGAAACCCATTTGACGGAGGGATGTGCCGGATGGATATTATGTTCACGATGGAAGAGCTTGTTGCCGAGCTGAATCAATACAATTATCACTACTATACGCTGGATGCCCCGCAGATCAGCGACAAGGAATACGATGTACTCTACGATAAGCTGGTAGCACTGGAAGCGGAGAGCGGAATTGTATTGCCGCATTCCCCGACCCAGCGGGTAGGCGGGGAGCTGCTGAAGGGCTTCACACCGCACCGCCATCTGGCACCGCTGTGGAGTCTGGATAAGGCGCAGAATATTGAACAGCTTCGTACCTGGAACACCCGTGTGCTGAAGCTGGTGAATGATTATAATACCAAGAACCCGGACAATCCGCTGCCGGAGCCGTGTTATGCCGTGGAGCTGAAGTTCGACGGCTTGACGCTGAACCTGACCTATCGTGACGGGGCGCTTGTACAAGCAGCTACCCGCGGCAACGGGGTGACAGGCGAGGGGATTCTGGCCCAGGTGAAGACGATTAAGTCCGTTCCGCTGAATATCCCGTTCAAGGAAGGCGTTATTGAAGTGCAGGGCGAGGGAATTATGAACCTGTCTGTACTGGCGGATTATAATACCCGCGCAGCAGAGCCGCTGAAGAATGCACGCAATGGTGCGGCGGGCGCGCTGCGCAACCTGAATCCCAAGATGACTGCCGACCGCAGGCTGAATGCTTTCTTTTATAATGTGGGGTATGCAGAGGGCGTGCAGTTTGGCGATCATCAGGAGATGATGGATTTCCTGCGCAGCAACCGGTTCAAGGTTAACCCTTACCTCAACTACTTCAGCAATTTCGATGATGTAACCGAGCAGCTGGCCGAGATTGAAGAGAGCCGTTCCGGTCTGGATTATCTGATTGACGGAGCAGTGATTAAGGTCACGGACTTCCGCATCCGTGAGGCGCTGGGCTATACCGACAAGTTCCCGCGCTGGGCGATTGCCTATAAATTCGAGGCGGAAGAGACCACAACCATTCTGGAATCTGTAAGCTGGAATGTCGGACGCACCGGCAAAGTGACTCCGCTCGCGCGGGTGGAGGCTGTAGAACTAGCCGGGGTTACGGTGCAGAACTGCACCCTTAACAATGTGGGCGATATTGAGCGCAAGAATCTGAAGTTTGCACTGGGCACACGGGTGTTCATCCGCCGCTCCAATGATGTCATCCCGGAGATTCTGGGCAAGGTGACAGAAGAGAGTGACGGCGGGGAGATTCTATTCCCTGAGGAGTGCCCGGCCTGCGGGTTCCCGCTGGAGATGCGCGGCGCTCATCTGTTCTGCAACAACAAGCTTGACTGCAAGCCGCAGATTGTCAGCCGGATTACCCATTTCGCGTCCAGAGATGCGATGGATATTGAGACGTTCAGTGAGAAGACGGCCGCTCAGCTGCATGAGGAGCTTAGTGTACGGGAGCCTGCGGATCTGTATGAGCTAACCTTCGACCAGCTGGTGAAGCTGGAGCGGTTCGGAGAGAAGAAGGCGGCGAATCTGCTGAAGGCACTCGAAGACAGCAAAGGCAGAGATCTGGCATCCTTCCTCTATGCGCTCGGCATTCCTAATACCGGCAAAGCCACAACAAGAATGCTGGCCGACCATTACCGCAGCCTGGAAGCCGTTATGTCTGCTACAGCGGAGGAGCTGGCCGGGCTGCCGGATATCGGGGGGATAGTGGCGGAGAGCATCGTGAACTATTTTGCCGACCCGTTCGTAGTGGTAAGCATCGACCGTATGCGGGCGCTGGGCGTAGAGGCCAAGGCTCCAGAAGCTCCGCGTGTAATTGCTACCAACTCTTACTTCAGCGGTTTAACTGTTGTACTCACAGGTACGCTGCACAAAATGACCCGCGAAGAAGCCGCCGAACGCCTGGAAGCTCTGGGAGCCAAGGTATCCGGCAGCGTCTCCAAGAAGACTGACCTCGTCATCGCCGGGGAGAAGGCGGGCAGCAAGCTGGCCAAGGCCCAGCAGCTCGGTATTCAGGTCATTGAGGATGAAGATGAGCTGATCCGGCTGCTGGAGCTGTAAGTTGGGAACGATCGACGGATAGAGTAGTTATACGGAGTCCTGTACTTCCTTTGCCTAACGGCAGCGGGGGGACAGGGCTTTTTATATATGAACACTTGATAATTTAATACAACTCCATACTTATTTTGACAGTTAGTTAATCTTTCCAAGGTAAGCTTGGGATTAGAACCGTCACAATGAGGAAGGGGTATATGATGAACAAGTTAATGAGAGGCATGATTGTTGGAGGATTGGCGGCAGCCGTAGTATCAGGAGCAACCCTTGCAGGTGCGGCCAAGAGCCCGGGAAGTGCCGGGGGCGCTGCCAAGGCCCAGTCTAAGAATCTAATCGTTCTGATCGGCGACGGCATGGGCCCGGCCCAAGTGTCTGCGGCAAGATATTTTCAGCAATATACCAAGGGTGTCAAGCACCTGAACCTCGATCCATACTACGTGGGACAAGCTACTACATATGCAGACCGGGGAGAGGACAGCGGTAAAATCGTATCCGGGATCGTCACAGACTCCGCCTCAGCCGGTACTGCATTTGCTACAGGCCATAAAACCTATAACGCGGGCATCAGCGTCTCTAATGAGGATGTCTCGAGGCCCTTTGCTTCTATAATCGAAGCTGCGGAGAGCGCGGGCAAGGCCACCGGCCTTGTGACCACTGCCCGTATCACCCATGCCACACCAGCTGTATACGCATCTCATGTCCGTAACCGTGACAATGAATCGGCGATTGCCTCGCAGTATCTGGAGAGCGGTGTAGATGTGCTTATGGGCGGCGGGAAGCAGTTCTTCCTGACCAAGGATGAGAAGGGCAAACGTACGGATAAGAACCTGCTGCCTGACTTCAAAGCCAAAGGGTACACGGTTGTTGAGAATACCACAGCCTTAAATGCGCTCACTTCCAAGAATACCAAGGTGTTAGGCTTGTTCGGTAACTCCCATGTGGCGTATACTCCAGACCGCACTCCGGAAATTCCGAGCCTCTCGGCGATGACCTCCAAGGCCCTGAATATTCTGTCCACCGACAAAGACGGCTTCGTTATGATGATTGAAGGCGGGCGTATCGACCATGCCGGTCATGCCAACGATCTGCCGACCCTCGTGCAGGAAGCGCTCGACTTCGACGCAGCCTTCAAGACAGCCGTTGATTTTGCGAAGAAAAATGGAAATACCTCCGTGGTCGTTACGGCTGACCATGAGACAGGCGGCCTTTCCCTCTCGCGTGATAATATCTATGAGATCAACATCGATCTGTGGAACAAGCAGAAGCATTCCTCCGAGAGTCTGGCAGCCGATCTTGAAGCCGCACAGACACCGGAAGAGATCCGCAAGATCGTAACGGCAAACACCTGGATTACAGATCTGACGGATGAGGAAGTTACCCAGATTATGAATGGCGACGGTTCTTCCTACAAACGTGAAGGCGCATATAATGCAGTGATTTCCAAGCGCTTGCTGGTCGGCTGGTCGGGTCATGGACACTCTGCGGTGGATGTTGGGGTATGGGCGTATGGCCCGATTGCGGACAAGGTGAAGGGACAGATCGATAATACGCAGATCGCCACTGTAGGAGCAGGAATACTGGGACTGGATCTGAACAAGCGTTCCGCCGAGCTGCAGTCGAAATATGTCTATCCGAAGTTCAAAATCAGCCGCGACAACGAAGTGCTCTACCCGGCACAGGCTCTGGTGAAGGCGCTTGGAGGAACCTATACAGGAAGCACTTCTGCTGCAAAGCTTACTATTGGAAAGAATACGATTGAGGTCGATCTGACCGGTAAAACAGCGAAGCTGAACAGCAAACCGGTCGCATACACGGTGGATGTGGATAACAACGTACTCTACCTTCCGCTTAGTGCGTTCAACCAGTTGAAGGGCACGACCTTAACCTGGGATGCCTTGTCCGAGCGGATTGTCCTCAGATAGGAGTGGCACTTATTGCTCCAGATTCAGAATGTAACCAAACAATTCAAAGTGGACGGCAGAGCTGTGCCGATTCTTGATATCCCGCTTTGGAAGGTTGAAAAGGGAGAGCGCGTAGCCATTACCGGACCCAGCGGGTCCGGTAAAAGCACACTTTTGCACCTGATCAGCGGCATCATGCGTGCAGATGGCGGCAGAATTACTGTAGATGGACAACCGCTTCACGAGTTAGCTGAGGCGAAACGCGATGCCTTCCGTGCTTCTGCTGTCGGCTATGTGCTGCAGGACTTCCATCTGATTCCCTCGCTGACCGCACGGCAGAATGTCGAAATTGCTATGACGGCCCGGCTTCCGCACAAGGAGCGGCGGCGCATAGTGGACGGCTGGCTGGAGCAGGTGGGCCTGGAGGACCGCGGAAGGCAGCTGCCTTCCCAGCTCTCACGCGGGCAGCAGCAGCGCGTTGCCATTGTAAGGGCCATGGTCAATCACCCGCCGCTTCTGCTGGCAGATGAACCGACAGGCAGCTTGGACTGGGAGACTGCCGATGAGATATCCTCTTTGCTTTTGGAGCTTAGCGCAGCGCATGGACACACCTTAATCGTGGTAACCCATGATCTCAATATGGCTGAACGGTTTCCGCGCCGCTTAAACATTCAAGATATCAATGAAGTACGCCGGGAGGTATTCCCCCGGCAGCGGTCTTCGTTCAGCGGGATAGACAAGGAGGGGATTTTACTATGAGCCTGTTCCGGCTCACCCTCCGCAATGTGCTGCACCGGCGGTTCCTGTCTCTGCTTACCGTGTGCGCCGTGGCGATTACAGTTGCCTTTATTGTCTTACTTGTTCTATCCCGTCAGAGTGTTGAGCAGGGGGCCAAGAAAGGCTATGGGCCCTTTGATCTTGTCATAGGAGCAGCGGGCAGTGAGACACAGCTGGTGCTCAATACCTTTTATCATATCGGCGCACCAACCGGGAATATCCCGCTCGCTGTACTGGATGAGGCACGGCGTGACCCGTCTGTGGAAGCCGCTTATGCAATGACCACGGGCGACAACTACAAGGGCTATCCAATTGTCGGGGTAGATTCCGGGTACTTCTTCACCCGCTACGGCGGCAGCAGACTACAGGAAGGCAAGATGTATGCCGATACTGGCGATACGATTGTAGGAGCTTATGTCGCCCGGTCCCTGGGACTGAAGGTAGGCGATACCTTTGCGGGGGCGCATGGACTTGTGCAGGGAGAAGACCACGAATCCGCAGCTCCTGAGCATGAGGAGGGTCATGATGAGGAGCATGCAACCGGAGAATCAGGCGGGCATGCTCATGAGGATTTTCGGTATAGGGTAGCGGGTATTCTTCCAGAACTCCATACTCCGGATGACCGTGCGGTCTTTACAACGGTGGACTATGCCTGGGCTGTACATGGGCTGGCGCCTGAGGAGCGGGAGATTACGGCAGTGCTGGTTAAGCCGGCTAGTCTGCTGGGGGCTCATGATTTGAAGCAGGCGTTCGATGGCAGCAGCGGTGTTCAGGCGGTGTATACCAGCAAGGCTGTGTCCGATGTGTTGAATGCAGTGGATCAGGGCTCACGCCTGCTTGGAATGCTGACGTCCATATGTGTGCTGCTCGCAGGTATTGCGATTCTATTATCTCTTGTTGCAGCAGCCTCAGAGCGGACCAAGGATGTTGGAATACTGCGTCTTCTCGGAAAATCAAGGGCTTACGTATGGCTCTCCCTGACCACAGAAGGCCTGCTGGTGACTGCAACCGGACTCATCGCGGGGCTTGTAATCGGTCATCTAGGCGCTTATCTGCTAAGGGATATGCTCTTCTCGCAGGCGGGCATTCAAATTGAGCCCTACCACTGGACACCGGAGCATTGGCTTATTGTCTTTGGGGCGCTGGCTATCGGCCTGCTGTCCTCGCTTGGACCAGCCTTCCGGATGTACCGGATGCATCCGCTTGCCTTGTTCAAATCATAGGAGGTACGTTCAATTGATACGACTACAAGGAAGAAAGCTTCTGCTGGCGGGAGCTGTGACAGGTATGCTGCTGCTTCAGGCATGTGGCCAGAATGCTGCTACCGAAGGCAACGGAGAATCCTTTGCAGCAGTGGCGGAAGCTCCGCAGAGCACTGCGGAAGTCCCGGCGGAAGCACAGATATCCGCCGCCCCTTCCCCGCAGGCCAATGCTCCAGTTGCCAAGGGCGGAGCTGCGGCATCCGCTGCTCCATCCAAAGGTGGGGATGCCGTCCCTAAGGTGACGGTTACGTCCAAGCCGTCTCCCGCTCCAACTGCTGCACCTGTTGGAACGGCTACCCGGCAGCCTTCCGGGAAGACTGTAACTACTCTCCCGAGTCCCTCCGCCTCTTCTTCTGTACAAAGCCCCCGCCCAGCGGCAGCGCCTAAGGGTAATGAAGGGAGCAGCGCTGGAGCAGAGCCCGTTAAGTCTGATCCAGCTCCGGCGTTAAGCCCGTCTCTATCCCCTACAGCTGTAGCGGCTAGGCCAGCTACGTCAGGGACTTCTTCCACAGGAAATACAGCCATAGACTGGAACGGTTTTTTTGACGGAGACGATCAGACCCGGCCCTCAGAGCACTTCTGGGACCTCAGCGGACAGCAGGTCACTATTAAGGGGTTCATGGGTGAGGTGCTTTCTTTTGAGAAAAACTGGTTTCTGCTTATTCCCGAACCGGGTGCAGAGTGTCCGTTCGATAATGGGGATGAGACCTACTGGAACAAGATTATGATCGTGTTTGTTCCTGAAGGCAGTAAGCTCCGCCACACCTCAGGTCCGCTGGAAATATCGGGGCGCCTGGATGTCGGCATCAAGATTGACGAGTCCGGCTACAAAACCATGTTCCGCCTGTACGACGCTTCCTTCAGAAGCCTGTAATCTATCTGCAAGCACAAAAAACCTCCAAATCCCTAATTGGGAGCGGAGGTTTTTTAAATTAACTAGAAGGTGGATGCTACATTATACCCGCTTCGCACCCGGCAGCCAGGCATCCTTATCGTACCCCCGCTGTTCCCAGTACCCGACATAATCTTCATTGATTAACTCAATCCGGTTCAGCCATTTGACTGATTTATAGGCATACATTTGCGGAGTAACGAGACGAACCGGCCCGCCAAGCTGATTGGGGATAGGTTTGCCATCGTGCATCACGGCCACCATGATATCGTCCATCCTCGCCTGATCCAGAGTGAGTGAGTCCGTATAGACACCGTCTCCCGAGTAGAACTTGACCATGACGGCCCCAGGCTGCACACCGGCCATATCGAGCAGCTTCGAGAGGGGGAGGCCCTCCCATGTATTTTTGTACACAGACCAGCCTGTCACGCAGTGAAAATCACTGACCTGCACCTCGCGCTGCAGCTTGACGAACTCTTCCCAGTTCCAGCTCAGCTTCTTATCCACCAGGCCATCAATGGTAAAAGACCAGTTGGAGTTATCGAACGCGGGAATAGCCGTGACCGTATATACGCGAAAGCTGCCCTCGGCTCCCCCGCCGATAGGAGGTGCTGATTCCGGCAGCGGAACAGGGTCGGGAATCAATGCATTGGCATTGGTTGCCGCATAGTCGGCTGCACCCGGAAACTGCAGGGATTTACCGATCCAGCGGACAAAAGTAGGGCCGAGCGTGACGGCAAGCCCTGCGCCTACCGCAACCTTAATGAACCCGCGGCGTGAATACATAGGCTGGGCTTCAGAAGGAGCCCCAGGCTGCGCCCGTCCAGCTTCTGCCACAATCGTGCGCTTCTTGGGCTCCTTCAGCCACTTCACCCGGGTAATGGAGTGATAGATGATGACTGGAAGGCCAACCCAGGTCAGCAGATCATGGATGAATAACGCAGTATTCGCTGCTCTCGGCCCGGCAAGCCTGAATTGCCAGAGCACAACCCCTGAGATCAGCCAGCCGGTCAAAAGCGTCAGCACGAAGAGGACGTTGGCCTTTTGCGCAGGTTTACCCTTGAGCCGTTTCCAGTGCTTCGCCGCCAGGAGCAGATAATAGACCACAGGGATCAACAGCGCCAGACCGAACACGATATGGGCCCATTTCAGCCACACTCTGCCTTCACCCAGCAGCTCTCTCCAGAAACCGCCCACCAGCATCAGACCGCTAACGGCAAGAATTAAGACCAGCCAGGCATTCCACAAGTGAATCGAGACGAGCTTCTTTCCGTATCCCTTGCGGATGCCGGTCAATATTTTTTTCACCTGCAGCCCCTCCCGTTGATGAATAAGTGTCCAACATCATTATTAATTTAAGTTTTAACTAATTGTACCGCAAAAAAACACCGCTGAATAATATTACCCCGATTAAGCCCGGCCGTATGGTTGCCTTCGCTGAACTTTTTCTTATAGACTAATGGAAAGAGCTGAGGAAAGGATTAATTGACCGTGAACCAAGAAACGATACTGCTGGTGGATGATGAAGTGGAGATTGTGGAACTGCTGGATATCTATTTTCGCAATGAGGGGTACCGGCTGCTTAAGGCATTTGACGGAAGGGAGGCGCTTGAATGCCTTGGCAAGGAAGAGGTGGATCTCATTATACTGGATGTGATGATGCCACAAATGGATGGGATTGCCGCCTGCATGAAGATTCGTGAAGAACGCAACATGCCAATTATTATGCTCTCCGCCAAGAATGCCGATATGGACAAAATCCTAGGACTCAGCATCGGTGCAGATGATTATGTGGGCAAGCCGTTTAATCCGCTGGAACTGGTTGCGCGGGCCAAATCGCAGCTGCGCCGTTACCATAAATTGAACCGCGGCACTTCTGCCAGAACGAATGAGCATGAACTGATCTTTGAAGATTTGCTGATAGATACACTTCGGCATGAGGTAAGTGTGGATAATCGCAAGGTGAAGCTGACACCCCGCGAGTTTTCTATCCTGGAACTTCTGGCACGGCATCAGGGACAGGTGCTCAGTATGGAGCAGATTTATCTGAAAGTGTGGAATGAGCCTTTTCTGGATGGCGGCAACACCGTGATGGTGCATGTCCGCAATATCCGCGACAAAATCGAGCTGGACGCAAAGCAGCCCCGCTATGTGCAGACCGTATGGGGCATTGGCTACAAACTGGATCATCCATCCTGAAAGCTGAGGGGAACTGTAGTGAACACCAAATATATAAGCACCATCCGCTGGAAGTTTATCTGGGCCTTTGTGCTGAGCATTTTGTCGGGGGGAGCTCTGGCTTTGGCTGGCTATCGGCTGGTCCATTCCTTAGTGTATCTTGAGCCGGCGGAGCCCTCCGCGCTGTACTCGCTTACTTTGAAATGGATCATCAACCATATCGGTTCAGCGCCGCTGATGACTGCTGTCGGGATTGCCAGCTTCCTGATTTTCTTCTTCATCTATACGCGTAAAATCGTCTCGTACCTCGAAGAGATCACCAGCGGTATCCAGCAGATCACGAAGCTTGATGAATCGCACCGGATTGAGGTTCGAACGTCGGACGAGCTGGGGGTACTTGCAGAGAACATCAACATTATGTCTGAGCGGCTACAGCATTCGCTGCTGGAAGAACGCAAGGCTGTTGAGTCTAAAAACGAGCTGATTACCGGTGTATCACATGATCTCCGCACGCCGTTGACCTCAGTGCTTGGGTTTTTAGAATATATTGAGCAGGACCGCTGCCGGGAAGAGACGGAGATACGTTACTATGTAGGGATTGCCTATCAGAAGTCATTGGTGCTGCGCAAGCTGATAGACGACTTGTTTGAATACACGCGGGTTAACAGCAGCAGACTGCCGTTAGTGCTGGAGCGGCTCGATCTCAAAGCATTTATGCGCCAGCTTGCGGAGGAATCGGTTCCGGCACTGACCCGTGAAGGCATGACTTATGAACTGCAGGATGATACCGAATCGCTGTGGATTGAAGCGGCTCCTTATGAGTTGGTACGTGCGTATGAGAATCTGATTGCCAATGCGATCCGGTACGGGAAGGACGGAAAACGTCTTGAGATTGGACTCAGCCGTGAAGGTAACGATGCAGTTGTGCGGATCAGCAATTTCGGCGAGATGATTGCGGAGGGGGATCTTCCACATATTTTTGAGCGGTTCTACCGGGCGGAGCGCTCCAGATCGCAGATTACCGGGGGATCGGGATTGGGTCTGGCGATTGCCAAGGGAATTGTGGAAAGGCATCATGGGGAGATTACGGCTCACAGCACCAGATCCCGGACTGACTTTGTTACCCGATTTCCGGTATCCTCCTGACAATCTTCAGTATTTCTTAAGAAGTGGCAATGGTGTTTCTTAAGATTTAGCCGATATCCTTGGGCTATGGGATGAGACCCGGGGAGGCAGGAGAAATTGGCTGATGTCAAAAATACACACGATCCGCACACTTTACCTCTACATATTCTGCGGTAGCGCTTTGCTTAGTGCATTGCTGTTGCTGCTTATGCGGGGGATTTTTACTATGCTCTATTCCTGGTATACGCCGGAATCGACTGCGCTGTTTGTCCGTTCCATGCATTGGGTCATCAATCATATCGGCGCAAGACCAGCGGCTGTCATGATGTTCACCGCCCTATGTGCAGGACTGTTCCTGCTCCGTTCACACAGAGCAGCCAATGATACCACCGCGCTGCTGCGCGCCGCAGAGCAACTGGCGGTTCACGGCTCCTGTGAGCTTAAGGACCTTGAGGTGCAATCGGGTGGGGAATTCAGACGGCTGGCCGCTAGTCTGCACCGGATTCATCAAGCCGGATTGCGGCCAGCAGCGGCCCCTGCACCACAAATACTAATGCGGGAGCCGGATGCACAAGAATTCATGGCGCTTATTTTACGGACACGGGCGTTGATCCGCACGCTGGAACTGACTGTGGGGGAGTCAGAGGAAGAGGTCAATAATATCCCTGCTGCAGTTCTGCAGTTGCTGGCGATGGCTAAGCACGAAGCGTTGGGAATGGAAAAGATTCTGGAGCATTGGACTCGGCAGGTATGAGAACAGGACGGAGATCGCTGCTGCGTATTTGCTATGCCGTTTTTGATCTGACAGTCATCCTTGCTATTCTCATGCTAGCAGGAATTATTTATATGAGTCAGTATGGAAAGCTGATGCTGGAACGTTATCCGGAGAAAATGATTTTACCAGAATCAAGTGTCATTATGGCCTCTGACGGAACAGTGTTGCGGAGAATACCGCTGCCTGAGTCAGGCTATCGAATTCAAGCAGGACTTGGAGAGATGCCGCAGCTGCTCATCGATACGTTCATTGCTGTTGAGGACCGGCGCTTTTACAGTCATACGGGTCTGGACTATCAAGGAATATCCCGCGCATTAGTCAACAATACCGTACATATGGGGGTATCGGAGGGCGGAAGCAGCATCACTCAGCAGCTGGCAAGGGGGTTGTATCTGAACCGGGGACAGAATCTGCTGCGTAAGCTGAACGAGGCCTCAATAGCGTTGGCGCTGGAGAAGCGGTTATCGAAGGATGAGATTTTGCAGCTGTATCTTAATCAAATTTATATGGGGCAAGGGCAATATGGGGTGAAATCTGCAGCGGAGCGTTATTTTGGTATAACTGATCTGAAGCAGTTGGAGATTGGACAGATCGCAACACTGGCGGCTATTCCCAAAGGGCCTTCCATCTATAACCCGGCAGACAACATTGAATTGTCAGCAGGCAGAAGAGATCTGGTCCTGCGGATAATGCAGCAGCACAAGCTGATAACAACCGGGCAGATGATGGCAGCAATGAAGAGCACCTACGTACCACCGGTTAAGGATAAGACTGAGATAGTCGGGACGTCCTATATGGATGCGGCAATTCAGGAAGCAATGCGGCAGACAGGATTATCGCAAAAGGAGCTAAGCACAGGCGGATATACACTGGTGACGGGCATGAATATTGAGGCGCAGCTGGCTATGGAGCGGGCCTTCTCACAGGAAGAGGCATTTCCGCCGGATGGCAAAAACCAGAGAGCTGAAGCAGCCATGGTCATCATGGACCAGCGGACCGGTGAAGTGGCTGCACTGTTGGGCGGGAGAAACCCGCGTACAGGCGGTCTGAACAGAGCCGTAACGCCTTCCCGGCAGCCAGGCTCAGCACTCAAACCCATTATAGATTATGGGCCGGCGCTGGAGAGCGGGAAATATACGCCGGACAGTCTCCTGCCTGACATTAAAACAACCTATGGCAGCTACAGACCCGCTAACCTGAACGGAGTATACCGTGGGCAGGTGAGCATGAGGGTAGCCCTGCAGCAGTCCATCAATGCCCCTGCGGTATGGCTGCTGCATCAGGTGGGGGTCAGCTACGCCCGCGGGTTTGCTGCCAAGCTGGGGGTAGAACTCGGTGTAGAGGACAATCATCTGGCTATTGCCCTTGGAGGTCTGCATGGCGGCGTATCCCCGCTCACGATGGCCCAGGCATACACTGTCTTTGCGAATGGAGGCATTCTTAACAAGGCATATCTGGTACGTAGTATCAGGGATACGCAGGACCGGGTAGTTTACTCGCATGTCTCTGCGCCGCAGCAGGTCATTTCGGCGCGAACCGCAGCGGATATGACCGGAATGCTCCGTCAGGCGGTGAGTGAAGGGACGGGCAAACGGGCGCGAATGGAGGTTACGGTCGCCGGTAAGACAGGAACCACGCAGTTGGATCTGCCGGGAGTTCCCGGCAAAGCCAACCGGGATCTATGGTTTGTAGGCTATACCCCGAGATGGACCGCAGCGGTATGGATGGGCTTCGACCACTCTGATCCGGATAACTATATGACTGCCGGCAGCGGGCTTGCGGCTGCTATGTTCTCCAAGGTTCTTTCGATGCTATGAATAGTTGTGCTTATTCGGCAGCCCATTCCTCCAGCTTCTTGTCACCGGGCAGCAGCAGTGCCAGCAGGCCGAGCAGCGGCAGGAAGCCGCAGGTCACGAACACCGTGGCGATTCCGATGGTGTCGATCAGGTACCCGATTACGACAGAACCAATTCCGCCCAGCCCGAAGGCAAGGCCGGTAATCAGACCCGAGACCGTCCCGATATTGCCCGGATACAGCATCTGCGCGTAGATCACAGTGACGGAGAAGCTGGATAGCAGAATGAACCCGGAGATGATCAGCAGCACAGCCGCCCAGAACTGGTTCACAAAAGGCAGGGCCAGCGCAAACGGCACCGTCCCGATCATCGACACCAGAATAAGATTGCGGCGGCCGAAGCGGTCTGCAAGCGGGCCCCCGAAGAAAGTGCCGACAGCGCCGGCAGCTAGATAGATGAAGATATAGATCTGTGCCTTATCCAGCGTCATCCCGTATTTGTCCATTAAATAGAAGGCATAGTACCCGCCAATGGAGGCGCCGTACCAGGACCGCACGAATACGATGAAGACCAGAATAACCGTTGTAATCAGAATGCGTTTGCTGCGGGCAGGGTCGATAGAGCGTGCCGCCGACTTTTTGCGGAAGGTGTATCCGGCATCCAGCATTTCCCGGTACCAGCGGGCCACATAGGCTTGTATGGCGACTCCGGCAGCGGCGATAACGGTGAAGCCGAGCGCACCCATCTGACCGAAGGGAATGAATACCCACTTCATTAATAGTGGACCCAGGGCCTGACCGGCGTTGCCGCCCACCTGAAAGATAGATTGTGACAGCCCCTTGCGCTGACCGGCAGCCATATGAGCCACGCGCATGCCTTCCGGATGGAACGCAGCGGATCCGAAGCCCACCAGCATTACGGACACGATCACTAATACATAATTACCGGCAAAAGCGAGCAGGAACACTCCTGCAAAGGTGCAGCACATCCCCAGCGGCAGCAGAATCGGACGCGGCTTACGGTCAGCGGCGAAGCCAATAATAGGCTGAATCACCGAGGAGGTGAGGTTCAGCGCAAATGCTATCCAGCCGATCTGGGTATAGGAGAGCACCAGATTATCTTTCAGTACAGGGAACATCGCCGGAATCAATGCCTGAATGGAATCGTTGAATAAATGAACAAAGCTGACAGCGAGCAAAATGCGGTAGATGGTAGCCTGCTGCAGATTGCGTGATTCCCCCAGAGGGCCGGGTGGAGCTTGAGGCAGGGTCTTGTTGGACATTTGAACTCCTTTCAGGAACAACTAATAAGTAAGCTAACTATGGATATGAAGATAAATTCTATTGTAGCGACAAATGAGGCATTATGGGAATCAATTTGTGCAGGGAAGCGGTCAACTATTCATTATTAGCTCAAAAAAAAGGGGGGGGCTAATCATCATTTGAAAAAAAGCTTGCAAAGGCTTGGAGTGCGTGATATATTATCTCTTGTGCTTATGAGTCATCGACGCTGAATTGAGCGGCGGAAGAAAAATAAGTTGACAACAAGCGCAATAAAATGATATGATCTAATTCCTGTGCAAGAGACATAATGTTGAAATGCCGGGAGCAAGTTCTTTGAAAACTGAACAAATGGAACGCTTTAATTTTCACAAGATTCATTCAATGAATCGTCAGTTTCAAAATGAGCAATCGCTCTTTCTATACTGCAATCTCTTCATCCGCTCAACCGAGCTGGATCGAGGAGATTGCAGGTGATGCTTGCTTCGCAAGCGTCCTAATTGGAGAGTTTGATCCTGGCTCAGGACGAACGCTGGCGGCGTGCCTAATACATGCAAGTCGAGCGGAGTCTAAGAGGAAGCTTGCTTCCTTTCAGACTTAGCGGCGGACGGGTGAGTAACACGTAGGCAACCTGCCCTCAAGGCTGGGATAACTACCGGAAACGGTAGCTAATACCGGATAATTTCTTTCTTCTCCTGAGGAGAGAATGAAAGGCGGAGCAATCTGCTGCTTGGGGATGGGCCTGCGGCGCATTAGCTAGTTGGTGGGGTAACGGCCCACCAAGGCGACGATGCGTAGCCGACCTGAGAGGGTGAACGGCCACACTGGGACTGAGACACGGCCCAGACTCCTACGGGAGGCAGCAGTAGGGAATCTTCCGCAATGGGCGCAAGCCTGACGGAGCAACGCCGCGTGAGTGATGAAGGTTTTCGGATCGTAAAGCTCTGTTGCCAGGGAAGAACGTCCGGTAGAGTAACTGCTGCCGGAGTGACGGTACCTGAGAAGAAAGCCCCGGCTAACTACGTGCCAGCAGCCGCGGTAATACGTAGGGGGCAAGCGTTGTCCGGAATTATTGGGCGTAAAGCGCGCGCAGGCGGTTATTTAAGTCTGGTGTTTAAACCTTGGGCTCAACCTGAGGTCGCACTGGAAACTGGGTGACTTGAGTACAGAAGAGGAAAGTGGAATTCCACGTGTAGCGGTGAAATGCGTAGATATGTGGAGGAACACCAGTGGCGAAGGCGACTTTCTGGGCTGTAACTGACGCTGAGGCGCGAAAGCGTGGGGAGCAAACAGGATTAGATACCCTGGTAGTCCACGCCGTAAACGATGAGTGCTAGGTGTTAGGGGTTTCGATACCCTTGGTGCCGAAGTTAACACAGTAAGCACTCCGCCTGGGGAGTACGGTCGCAAGACTGAAACTCAAAGGAATTGACGGGGACCCGCACAAGCAGTGGAGTATGTGGTTTAATTCGAAGCAACGCGAAGAACCTTACCAGGTCTTGACATCCAACTAACGAAGCAGAGATGCATCAGGTGCCCTTCGGGGAAAGTTGAGACAGGTGGTGCATGGTTGTCGTCAGCTCGTGTCGTGAGATGTTGGGTTAAGTCCCGCAACGAGCGCAACCCTTGACTTTAGTTGCCAGCAGGTGAAGCTGGGCACTCTAGAGTGACTGCCGGTGACAAACCGGAGGAAGGTGGGGATGACGTCAAATCATCATGCCCCTTATGACCTGGGCTACACACGTACTACAATGGCCGGTACAACGGGAAGCGAAGCCGCGAGGTGGAGCCAATCCCAGCAAAGCCGGTCTCAGTTCGGATTGCAGGCTGCAACTCGCCTGCATGAAGTCGGAATTGCTAGTAATCGCGGATCAGCATGCCGCGGTGAATACGTTCCCGGGTCTTGTACACACCGCCCGTCACACCACGAGAGTTTACAACACCCGAAGTCGGTGGGGTAACCCGCAAGGGAGCCAGCCGCCGAAGGTGGGGTAGATGATTGGGGTGAAGTCGTAACAAGGTAGCCGTATCGGAAGGTGCGGCTGGATCACCTCCTTTCTATGGAGAATCGTCACCTGCAATGGTGACATTCAAATAAAAGTCTTCAGGAAGCTTACTTCCTGAAGCAGGCTTTACTTTGTAAAGCCTTGAGCGTTTCCATTTGTTCGGTTTTGATGGAATTTGCGGGGCCATAGCTCAGCTGGGAGAGCGCCTGCCTTGCAAGCAGGAGGTCAGCGGTTCGATCCCGCTTGGCTCCACCAACAAACTTCATCTATTTGTATGTCTGAAATAATGGATACAACTTGATCCTTGAAAACTGGATACCGAAACGAATTTGCGTTTTAGAACATTCCTTTAAGCTGAACTTGTGTAAACAAGTTTCAATATTTTAGTGATGCTAAGCGATTTTCCTAACGGAAAACGCATTGGTTAAGCTACTAAGAGCACACGGAGGATGCCTAGGCGCCAGGAGCCGACGAAGGACGTGGCGAACAACGAAACTGCCTCGGGGAGCTGTAAGCAAGCTTTGATCCGGGGGTGTCCGAATGGGGAAACCCAGCTGTGGTAATTCGCAGTTACTCGTATCTGAATACATAGGATACGCAGAGGCAGACCAGGGGAACTGAAACATCTAAGTACCCTGAGGAAGAGAAAACAATAGTGATTCCGTCAGTAGCGGCGAGCGAACGCGGAACAGCCTAAACCAAGGGGCTTGCCCCTTGGGGTTGTGGGACGTCTCACATGGAGTTACAAAGGAATACGGTAGGCGAAGAGGTCTGGAAAGGCCCGCGATAGAGGTAAAAGCCCTGTAGCCGAAATGGTATTCTCTCCGAGACGGATCCCGAGTAGTGCGGGGCACGTGAAACCCCGTATGAATCCAGCAGGACCATCTGCTAAGGCTAAATACTACCTGGCGACCGATAGTGAAACAGTACCGTGAGGGAAAGGTGAAAAGCACCCCGGAAGGGGAGTGAAATAGAACCTGAAACCGTGTGCTTACAAAAAGTCAGAGTCCTCTTTATGGATGATGGCGTGCCTTTTGTAGAATGAACCGGCGAGTTACGTTTAACATGCAAGGTTAAGGTGAGAAGCCGGAGCCGCAGCGAAAGCGAGTCTGAATAGGGCGACTAAGTATGTGGACGTAGACCCGAAACCGTGTGATCTACCCCTGTCCAGGGTGAAGGTGCGGTAACACGCACTGGAGGCCCGAACCCACGCATGTTGAAAAATGCGGGGATGAGGTGGGGGTAGCGGAGAAATTCCAATCGAACTCGGAGATAGCTGGTTCTCCCCGAAATAGCTTTAGGGCTAGCCTCGGTGAATGGAGTGGTGGAGGTAGAGCACTGATTGGGTGCGGGGCCCGCAAGGGTTACCAAGCTCAGTCAAACTCCGAATGCCATTTACTTCTTGCCGGGAGTCAGACAGTGAGTGCTAAGATCCATTGTCAAAAGGGAAACAGCCCAGACCATCAGCTAAGGTCCCCAAGTGTGTGTTAAGTGGGAAAGGATGTGGAGTTGCACAGACAACCAGGATGTTGGCTTAGAAGCAGCCACCATTGAAAGAGTGCGTAATAGCTCACTGGTCGAGTGACTCTGCGCCGAAAATGTAACGGGGCTAAACACACCACCGAAGCTATGGCTAGGATCGACTTCACTGCGCCTTTGAGGCGTGTTTATCCAGATTGACATGAATGCCGTGAACCCTCCGAAGGGATGAATGGCTAAATGCTTTCAGGGGATAAACACAGACTTCGAAGCTGGAGTGAAGTCGATCCTGGGGTAGGGGAGCGTTGTGTAGGGGTTGAAGGTGTACCGTAAGGAGCGCTGGACACTACACAAGTGAGAATGCCGGTATGAGTAACGAAAAGATCAGTGAGAATCTGATCCGCCGAAAGCCCAAGGTTTCCTGAGGAAGGCTCGTCCGCTCAGGGTAAGTCGGGACCTAAGGCGAGGCCGACAGGCGTAGTCGAAGGACAACAGTTTGAAATTACTGTACCACCGTAATCCGCTATGAGCGATGGGGTGACGCAGGAGGGTAGTGACGCGGACTGATGGATGTCCGTCTAAGCAGTGAGGCTGGTGTGTAGGCAAATCCGCACACCGTAAGGCTGGGCTGTGATGGGGAGCGAAAATTACAGTAGCGAAGGTCATGATCTCACACTGCCAAGAAAAGCCTCTAGTCAGGAGAAGGTGCCCGTACCGCAAACCGACACAGGTAGGCGAGAAGAGAATTCTAAGGCGCGCGGAAGAACTCTCGTTAAGGAACTCGGCAAAATGACCCCGTAACTTCGGGAGAAGGGGTGCCTCGGTAGGGTGAATAGCCCGAGGGGGCCGCAGTGAAAAGGCCCAAGCGACTGTTTAGCAAAAACACAGGTCTGTGCGAAGCCGTAAGGCGAAGTATACGGGCTGACGCCTGCCCGGTGCTGGAAGGTTAAGGGGAGCGGTTAGGACGCAAGTCCGAAGCTGTGAACCGAAGCCCCAGTAAACGGCGGCCGTAACTATAACGGTCCTAAGGTAGCGAAATTCCTTGTCAGGTAAATTCTGACCCGCACGAATGGCGTAACGACTTGGGCGCTGTCTCAACGAGAGATCCGGTGAAATTTTAATACCTGTGAAGATGCAGGTTACCCGCGACAAGACGGAAAGACCCCATGGAGCTTTACTGCAGCTTGATATTGAATTTGGGTACGATCTGTACAGGATAGGTGGGAGCCGTTGAAGCAGGAGCGCAAGCTTCTGTGGAGGCGCCGTTGGGATACCACCCTGATCGTATCTAGGTTCTAACCTAGTACCGTAACCCGGTACGGGGACCGTGTCAGGCGGGCAGTTTGACTGGGGCGGTCGCCTCCTAAAGAGTAACGGAGGCGTTCAAAGGTTCCCTCAGAATGGTTGGAAATCATTCGCAGAGTGCAAAGGCATAAGGGAGCTTGACTGCGAGACCTACAAGTCGAGCAGGGACGAAAGTCGGACTTAGTGATCCGGTGGTACCGCATGGAAGGGCCATCGCTCAACGGATAAAAGCTACCCTGGGGATAACAGGCTTATCTCCCCCAAGAGTCCACATCGACGGGGAGGTTTGGCACCTCGATGTCGGCTCATCGCATCCTGGGGCTGAAGTAGGTCCCAAGGGTTGGGCTGTTCGCCCATTAAAGCGGTACGCGAGCTGGGTTCAGAACGTCGTGAGACAGTTCGGTCCCTATCTGTCGTGGGCGCAGGAAATTTGAGAGGAGCTGTCCTTAGTACGAGAGGACCGGGATGGACGTACCGCTGGTGCATCAGTTGTTCCGCCAGGAGCATGGCTGAGTAGCTACGTACGGACGGGATAAGCGCTGAAAGCATCTAAGCGTGAAGCCCCCCTCAAGATGAGATTTCCCAACATGTAAGACCCCTTGAAGACGACGAGGTAGATAGGTTGGAGGTGGAAGTGCAGCAATGCATGGAGCTGACCAATACTAATCGGTCGAGGGCTTATCCAAAAAACTACCCCAAAAAGTGAAGATGACGCTGACGAAGCGAATTCCGAGTACTTTCCGGGGGCCCCGTAAGAAGGGCGAGCGCAGATTCGTTTCGGATTCAGTTTTCAGGAATCAAATTCCTGAACGATTTTAAGCTGCATGTCCTTTCTAAGGATTGATATTTTGCGAGAGTGATCTCACAGATGTCCAAGCAGCGCAAAAATCACGTTTGGTGGCGATAGCGGAGGGGTTCCACACGTACCCATCCCGAACACGACCGTTAAGCCCTCCAGCGCCGATGGTACTTGGACCGAAGGGTCCTGGGAGAGTAGGACGTTGCCAAGCATATGAGCCATTGTTGAGCAATCGACAGTGGTTTTTTTGCGTGCGGGCAGGGCTGTGGAAAAGCTGTGGATAAATTTCAGTAAGTCCAGAAAAGTTGCGCACATGTGGATAGCTTTACAGGAACAGAATGATCCCCGGATCATGGGTACATAACGCATAATTTTGTGGATGAGTCAAGCAAAAACATAAGTAATACACCGATTTTGTGGATAAAAAGTGAATAATGTGGATAGATAATATGTAATCGTGGATAACTCATTTCAGCCGGAAAGAAACTCCTTCCGGTTTTTTGCTTTGCTGTGCAAAAGGTGTGGATAACTATTCTTTTTGCAGCTGATGGCAAGCCTTTATTAGCATCTGGCGGCTTCGCTTGTTATACTCTCTATTAAGCAAATAACTGAAGCTAATTTATGAATTGTAACGGGGGGAACAGAATGGAAATCAGGCAATTACGTGCCGGAGAATTTGAGGACAGCCTGAGCTTGTCCGAATATGCTTTTAAATATAAGGTTGCTGCAGAAGATAGAGTACGTGCCAAGGAGAATTTCAAACCGGAACAAACCTGGGCGATTTTTGAAGGGGACAGCATCGGTGCGAAGCTGACTCTTCTTCCATTACAGGTATATATACAAGGCAAGCCCGTTTCTATGGGGGGCATCGCCGGTGTAGCGACTTGGCCGGAGAACCGCCGGCAGGGGTATGTGGCCCATCTGCTGACCCATGCGCTCCAGACCATGAACGAAGCCGGTCAGACGTTGTCCTTTTTGCATCCGTTCCTGATTCCCTTTTACCGTAAATTCGGCTGGGAAATCTACTGTGAATATAAGAAGTACACTCTTCCGGTAGGGAAGTTCCCGCACAAGACGGAGATTAAGGGCAGCGTGAAGCGCGATACTCTTGATCTTGCAGTATTCCAGCAGCTGTATGACCAATTCGCCACGAGGTATAACGGAAGTCTCCAGCGTACAGAGACCTGGTGGAAGGAAAGTGTGCTTGATGACGATACGCATTCCTGTGTGTTTTATTCTGAGGCGGGTGAACCGGAAGGCTATGTGCTGTATAAAATAGTGCAGCAGGAGCTGGTCATAGATGAGTTCATCTATGGGAACGAGCTTGCCCGCCAGGGCTTGTGGACCTTCCTTGCCAATCATGACTCCATGATTACGGCTGCACAGCTGAAGCTGGTGCCTGCTGACGACATTCTGCCATTCCTCCTCCCGGACCCGCGGATTGCACAGGAGAATTATCCATACTTCATGGCGCGTATCGTCAATGCTAAGGCTTTTGTGGAGAACATGAGCTTCAATGTGCCGGAGGGGGAACGGGAGCGGGTGCTTTATATTGAAGATAAGCATGCGTCCTGGAACAACGGGTTATGGCGGTGGACGGTGTCGGAGCAGGGGGAGGCGACGTTTATCCGGATTCAGGGCGAGCGGTCAGACGCTGACCTGGAATGCAGTATCGGCACGCTTACTGTGCTGCTGATGGGATACAAACGTCCGCTTCAGGCGGCAAAGTACGGACAATTATCCGGGAATGCCGAGGCGACAGCTTGGCTTGAAACGCTGATTCCGCAGGCCGAGACGGCATTATTCGATTTTTTCTGACAGCGAACGGCTCTTCTTCTTCCCTTGGAAGCGGAGGAGCTTTCCTATACATAATGCCCAAGTTCAGTGAACTAAGCAGGCAACCGGAATACATTACAGCCAAAAAGTAAAAAATAAGAGTAACCCCTTGGAATTCAGTGAGAATATGTTATAATATGAAAAAGTCAAAGAAAGTCAAAGTCAACGCAGGCCGGATAGGATCGTTCTCAGGAATGTAACATTTAGAGTAAAAGTGCAGTGCAGCGGCTATTACAGCCGATTCTTATTGCATTGCAAGGGTTAAGTTCTTAAGAGCATGTCTCTGACGGCAGGCGTTGGCGCAGCACAGATTTAACCAATGCTTACACACTGGAGGATGAGTGATGCGTAATATCTCCGATATTATTGAACAATATCTGAAGAATATTTTGCATGAAAGTCCCGAAGGTACGGTGGAAATTCAGCGCAATGATCTGGCGGACCAGTTCTCCTGTGTCCCGTCACAGATCAATTACGTCATCAGCACACGGTTCACATTGGAAAAGGGATATGTGGTGGAGAGCAAACGCGGCGGGGGTGGATATATCCGGATTCAGCGCTATGAGCTGCCTCAGAATGTGGCCTTATACGCACATCTGAACTCCACGATAGGGAATGATATTGATCAGAATTCTGCCGAAGGGCTGATTTATCAGCTGGAGGAGGCCCGTTTCCTCTCCAAACGTGAAGCGTGTCTGATGCGGTCTGCGGTTTCCCGGGAATGCCTGACGGTTAATCTGCCGTACCGGGATGAGATTCGTGCCAAGCTTATGAAGGCTATGCTAATCTCTTTATTGGGCAAATAATTTGTCAAATGGTAAGGAGGGACACCGCTCATGCTATGCCAGGAATGCGGCGTCAAACCGGCTACACTCCACTTCACGAAGATCGTGAACGGGGAGAAGACGGAATTTCATATTTGCGAAAGCTGTGCGCGGGAGAAGGGTGAACTGATTCCCGGAACTGCGGGCGGTTTCTCTATCCACAGCTTGCTTTCCGGTCTCCTGGATCTGGAGGGCTCGGGCAAGGGCAAATCAGCAGCAGCACAAAGTGTGCAGGGTCTGCATTGTGAAAACTGCGGCATGACCTATTCACAGTTCAGCAAGCTGGGACGGTTCGGCTGCAGCTCCTGCTATAAGTATTTCGACAGTACGCTTGACCCGCTCTTCAGACGGGTGCATGGCAGTACAGCACATGTCGGCAAGCTTCCTAAGCGGGCTGGAGCACAGATTATGTGCAAGCGCCAGATTGATGAGCTGAAGCAGGAATTACAGCAGAGTATTGTGCAGGAGGAATTCGAGACCGCAGCTGAGCTGAGGGACAGAATCCGCAAGCTTGAAAAAGAAATGCCATAAGAGTAAAGTCTTTGATATATAGGGGGGATCAGGCATGTCAAGTCTCCGGTATACCGAACAAGCACTTAGTGAATGGATGCGCTGCGGCGGCAGTCATTCGGAGATTGTCATCAGCAGCCGTATGCGTATCGCCCGTAATCTGGAGCATCTTCCGTTCCCGCTGCTCGCTTCAACAGAGCAGTCGGAGGAGGTGCTGGAGCAGCTTGCCCCTGTATTTCAGGGCGATGCCTCTGCAGATTTCGGCAGCTTTGAACTGCTGAGGCTGGATGAGCTGGGTGAGTTGGACAAAAAAGTGCTGGTGGAAAAGCACCTTATCAGTCCTAATCTGGCGGATGATTCCAAAGGCGGGGCAGTCATTCTTAATGAGGACGAGTCGGTCAGCATTATGATTAATGAGGAGGATCATCTCCGTATTCAATGTCTGTTCCCTGGACTGCAGGTCAGAGAAGCATGGGTGAGGGCGACTGCCATCGATGATATTTTCGAGGCTGCTGTCAATTACGCCTTCGATGACCGCAGAGGATACTTAACAAGCTGTCCCACCAATGTGGGAACAGGGCTAAGAGCATCGGTTATGGTCCATCTGCCGGCCTTGGTGATGACTCATCAGATCAACCGCATTTTATCTGCAGTTAATCAGGTGGGGCTTACCGTTAGAGGAATTTATGGTGAAGGCAGCGAAGCAGTAGGGAATATCTTTCAGATTTCGAACCAGATTACGCTGGGACAGACCGAAGGTGAGATTATTGAGAATCTTCACAGTGTAGTCACCCAGATTATAGAGCATGAGCGAAATGCGCGTGAACGCCTGCTGGCGGATTCCGCATTGCGGATTACGGACCGTATCAAGCGCTCCTACGGAATTCTGGCCTATGCTGCTGTGATGGAACTGAAAGAATCGGCACAGCGGCTCTCCGATCTGCGGCTTGGTGTAGATCTGGGGATTCTGGAAGGGCCTTCGATTTCAGTGCTCAATGAGCTGAATGTCAAGACTCAGCCGGGCTTTCTGCAGAAGCTGTTCGGTGACGAGCTGTCGCCTACTGAACGCGATATGTACCGGGCGAAGCTGCTCCGGGAGACACTGGGATCACAACATTAATTATAGATATTTATTATCCGTGGAGGTGCAGGAGATATGATGTTTGGAAGATTTACGGAACGCGCACAAAAGGTGCTGGCGCTGGCGCAGGAAGAAGCCGTACGTTTGGGACACAACAACATTGGGACAGAGCATATTTTACTCGGACTGATTCGTGAAGGAGACGGCATTGCCGCTAAGGCATTGATCGGACTTGGTCTGGGTCTGGAGAAGATACAGGATGAAGTGGAAACGCTGATTGGCAGAGGTCAGGAACAACCGACCAACATCGCTTATACTCCTCGTGCCAAGAAGGTAATCGAGCTGTCCATGGACGAAGCCCGCAAGCTGGGTCACACGTATGTGGGAACAGAGCATATCCTGCTCGGTCTGATCCGTGAGGGAGAAGGCGTAGCAGCCCGTGTGCTAAACAATCTCGGCATTAGTCTGAACAAGGCCCGCCAGCAGGTATTGCAGCTCCTTGGCAGCAGTGAAGCCACCTCCAGCCACAGCGGAGCTCCGGCTAACGTCAGCACGCCAACATTGGACGGTCTGGCCCGTGATCTGACGGCTTATGCCAAGGATGGTAACCTCGATCCTGTGATTGGCCGCAGCAAGGAAATTGAACGTGTTATTCAGGTGCTCAGCCGCCGGACCAAGAATAATCCGGTACTGATCGGTGAGCCCGGGGTTGGTAAAACGGCGATTGCCGAAGGTCTGGCCCAAAAGATCATCAACAATGAAATTCCGGAGACACTGCGCGACAAACGTGTCATGACCCTTGATATGGGTTCTGTAGTGGCCGGTACGAAATATCGCGGTGAGTTCGAAGACCGCCTCAAAAAAATCATGGATGAGATTCGCCAAGCAGGCAATATCGTGCTCTTCATCGATGAATTGCATACGCTGATCGGAGCGGGGGGGGCGGAAGGCGCAATTGATGCCTCCAACATCCTGAAGCCTGCCCTGGCCCGTGGTGAGCTGCAGTGCATCGGTGCTACAACGCTTGATGAATACCGCAAATATATTGAGAAGGACGCTGCCCTGGAACGCCGCTTCCAACCGATCACGGTGGATCAGCCTTCGCCTGCAGAAGCTGTTCAGATCCTGTTCGGCCTGCGTGACCGCTATGAAGCCCATCACCGGGTGAAAATTACGGATGAAGCCATTGTGGAAGCTGTCAAGCTGTCGGACCGCTATATTCCAGACCGGTTCCTGCCGGACAAGGCGATTGACCTGATTGATGAAGCAGGCTCCAAGGTAAGACTGAATTCTTACACGATTCCGCCGAATCTGAAGGAACTCGAAATGCGTCTGGATGACATCCGCAAGGAGAAGGATTCCGCAGTACAGAGCCAGGAGTTCGAGAAGGCTGCTGCACTGCGCGATACCGAGCAGAAGATTCGTGAAGAGCTGGATACTACGAAGAATCAGTGGAAAGAAAAGCAGGGCCGCACCGATTCCCAGGTTACACCTGAGGATATCGCGCAGGTGGTTGCCAGCTGGACCGGCATTCCGGTCAGTAAGCTGAAGGAAGAGGAAACGGACCGTCTGCTGAATATGGAAGCTCTGCTGCATGAACGTGTTATCGGCCAGGATGAGGCCGTTAAGGCGGTAAGCCGGGCACTCCGCCGGGCGCGTGCGGGGCTGAAGGACCCGAAACGTCCGATGGGCTCCTTCATCTTCCTCGGACCTACCGGGGTTGGTAAAACCGAGCTGGCGCGGGCGCTTGCCGAAGCAATGTTCGGCGACGAGAATGCGGTCATCCGCATCGACATGTCGGAGTACATGGAGAAGCATTCTACCTCCCGTCTGGTCGGAGCGCCTCCGGGGTATGTCGGGTATGAAGAAGGCGGACAATTGACAGAGAAGGTGCGCCGCAAGCCGTACTCGGTTGTCCTGCTGGATGAGATCGAGAAAGCCCACCCTGAAGTATTCAATATTCTGCTGCAGGTGCTGGAAGACGGCCGTCTGACCGATTCCAAAGGCCGCGTGGTCGATTTCCGCAATACCCTGATCATCCTGACCTCGAACGTCGGGGCACAGGCAATCAAGAAGAATTCGACGCTTGGCTTCACGGCCGTTCAAGATGCAGGCGCCGATTACACCAATATGAAGGGCAAGGTTATGGAAGAGCTGAAGAAGAGCTTCCGGCCTGAGTTCCTGAACCGGATCGATGAGATCATCGTCTTCCACTCTTTGGAGGAGAAGCATATCGCAGAGATCGTTACCTTGATGTCCGACGAGCTGCGCAAGCGTCTGCGTGAGTATGATGTAGACTTCCTGCTTACCGACGGGGCCAAAGCGTTCCTGGCCAAAGAGGGTTATGATCCGGCCTTTGGTGCCCGTCCGCTCCGCCGGGCGATTCAGAAGCATATCGAAGACCGCCTCTCCGAAGAGCTGCTCAAAGGCAACATCAAGAAAGGGGATTCCCTTAACATTGATGAGGTGAACGGCGAACTGGTCGTAACCACCGTTGAAGCACCGGCCGAAGTCTCCCTGGAGAAAACAGTCGAAACTGAATAATTGTTCCGGAAAATGAAACAAAGCTCTCGCTCCTCCGTATAGAGGGGCGGGAGCTTTATTTGTTTCCTCTCCCCAGGCATGCCTAACCATGCCTAAAAAAAGACGCAAATGAAAACTAGATCTTAAGTGTCCTTCCGTTCAGTGTGCAGAAATGGTAAACTTTGAATAAGAGTAAAATATCCGCAATTTTAGCAAGTTCGGACGGTAAGGAGTGCACATGGCTAAACCTAAAACAAAATTTTTCTGTACCGAATGCGGCTATGAATCACCGAAATGGTTCGGGAAGTGCCCGGGGTGCCAGGAATGGAACTCGATGGTAGAGGAAACGGAAAGCGTCGTCAAAACACAAGGCATGAATGCACCTATTTTTCAGAGTAAAGAAAAGGCGCAATCGATCATAAATATAGAAAGTGACAAGGAGCCGCGTATTCTGACGGGCATCGGCGAACTTAACCGCGTGCTTGGCGGCGGGATCGTACCCGGCTCGCTGGTACTGGTTGGAGGCGACCCCGGAATCGGGAAATCGACCCTGCTGCTGCAGACCTCGCATGCCTTGACTACACAAGGGCTGCGCGTGCTGTATATCTCGGGGGAAGAATCTGTGCGGCAGACCAAGCTGCGGGCCGACCGCCTCGGAGCGCTGTCTGCGGAATTGTATGTTCTGTGCGAGACCAACATGGAGAGCATTGAGGAAGCCATTGAGCAGATTCAGCCTCAATTTCTGGTCATTGACTCGATTCAGACTGTATTTATGCCGGAAGTAACCAGTGCGCCGGGCAGTGTAGCACAGGTGCGGGAATGTACAACAAGATTCATGCGGATTGCTAAGATCCGGGGAATTGCTACGGTGCTTGTAGGGCATGTAACCAAGGAAGGTGCGATTGCCGGCCCGCGTATGCTGGAGCATATGGTGGATTGTGTCCTTTATTTTGAAGGGGAACGCCATCATACCTACCGTCTGCTGCGGGCAGTGAAGAACCGCTTCGGCTCCACCAACGAGATCGGGATCTTTGAAATGGGAGAAATCGGGCTGACTGAGGTGGAGAACCCGTCGGAGCTGTTCTTGTCCGAGCGCCCGCTTGGAGTGGCCGGGTCAGCGGTGGTCGCCAGCATGGAGGGTACAAGACCGGTTCTTGTTGAATTGCAGGCGCTGGTTGCTTCGACACATTTCCCTTCGCCCCGCAGAATGTGCACAGGTATGGATCATCAACGGATGGCGCTGATCATTGCTGTACTGGAGAAGCGGATGGGCATGTTCCTGCAGAATCAGGACGCTTACCTCAACGTTGCGGGAGGGGTGAAGCTGGATGAGCCGGCGGTGGATTTGGCTGTCGCCATCAGCATTGCCTCCAGCTTCCGTGATTTTCCGACCAAGCCGTATGATGTGTTTTTCGGGGAGGTAGGGCTTACCGGTGAGGTGAGAGGGGTATCACGCGCAGAGATGCGGGTGAAAGAGGCGGCCAAGCTTGGCTTCCGGCGGGTCATTATGCCCGAGAAGAGTCTGAAGGGCTGGAAGCATCCGCAGGATATTCAGATTATAGGCGTCAGCACAGTAGCACAGGCACTAGCGGTCGCGTTAGATTAGGGGGCACAGGGACATGAAAGAATATAATCCATCAGATAATATGAATGATCTGCTTAGAATGGCTGCACCCGGAACACCCTTCCGGGAAGGGCTGGAGAATGTGCTTCGCGCGAAGACCGGAGCACTGATTGTTGTCGGATATAGTCCGGAGGTTATGGAGGTTGTCGATGGCGGCTTCTCCATTAACTGCGATTTTTCGCCAAACTATTTATACGAGCTGGCCAAAATGGATGGAGCGATTATTCTAAGCGAGGATCTGAAGCGGATTCTGTACGCCAATACGCAGCTGATTCCCGATTCCTCCATCTCTTCGATCGAGACAGGAATCCGGCACCGGACGGCTGAACGTGTAGCGAAGCAGACCGGCAAGCTCGTCGTTTCCATTTCCCAGCGCCGGAATATTATTACCCTGTATCAGGGTTCCATCCGTTACGCGCTCAAGGAAATTGGCGCCATTCTGGCCAAGGCCAACCAGGCGATTCAGACTCTGGAGAAGTACAAAGCCGTTCTGACCCAAGGGCTGACCAACCTGTCCGCTTCCGAATACGAAGGGATTGTGACTGTGGCCGAGGTCGTCGGTGTAATCCAGCGCGTGGAGATGGTGCTGAGAATCAAAATGGAAATTAAGCGTTACATCAACGAGCTTGGCAATGAAGGCCGGCTGATCAGTATGCAGATGGAAGAATTGGTTGGAAATACAGAGGAAGAAGCATGGTTGCTGTACAGAGACTATGCCAGAGAAGAGCAGGAGGAGAAGATCCGTGAGATCATTGCCGGGCTGAAGCGCAGCAGCGATGATGAACTGATGGATGACAACCACATTGCCCGCCTGCTGGGCTATTCCTCAACAGCCATTTCCTCCGAAGAAGCTGTGACTCCGCGCGGTTACCGCCTGCTGAACAAGATCCCAAGGCTGCCGAATGTAATCATCCACAACTTGGTGGAACGCTTCGAAATGCTGCCTAACCTGATGACGGCAAGCATAGCTGAGCTTGATGAAGTAGACGGCATTGGCGAGGTTCGGGCACGTAATATTCAGGACGGGCTGAAGCGGCTCCAGAAACAAGTTCTTATTGACAGACAAATGTAAATACCATACAATCACGTAATGTTGCAGTCCCATGCAGTACAAGTAGGAAAATTGAGGTGAAGAAATGATACAAAAATCAATTCCAAGTCTTTTTACGATAGGTAATCTGATGCTTGGAATGTTTGGTATCATGATGGCGTTTGACGGTAAGCTGAGCATGGCCGCTATCATGGTGATTATCGCGATGCTGCTCGATGGGCTGGATGGCCGTATGGCCCGTGCGCTGAAATGCGAGAGTGAATTCGGCAAGGAGCTGGATTCTTTATCCGATGTCGTTTCGTTCGGAGTCGCACCGGCGCTGATTATGTATTTAACAAGTCTGCAGGAGCTGAATCCTGCACTGGGGTGGACGGTCACAGCGATCTTCCCTGTATTCGGAGCCTTGCGTCTGGCCCGGTTCAATGTCCGTCCGGGGATTCCCGGATATTTCGTAGGATTGCCGATTCCTGCTGCAGGCGGGGTTCTGGCCACGCTTGCACTTTTCCATAAGGATGTATCTGCACCATTCATGATTGTCGCTACCCTGCTGCTGTCGTATCTGATGGTCAGCACAGTGAAGTATCCCAATTTCAAGAAGATCGGTTTTCCCAAAAAAGCAGTTATTGGCGCACCTGTAGTTATCGTGATCGCTGTAGCTGTTGCGGTGGTCTTCCCTGAACAGATTGCCAAGCTGATCTTTGGACTGCTGGCGCTGTATGCTTTGTATGGCTTTAGACAGAGCTTAGGACTATTTAAGGTACGGCGGCAACGCCGCCGCAGAAGACGCGCGGAAGATAAGGTATATCATTCCAAGAATGGTTAGTACAAAAGGCATTGCCTTTCCTGAATATCAGGAGAGTGCAATGCCTTTTTGCTGCCTGCGGGAAGGGAAGTATACGGAATACGGCCCTTCGGAGCTGGCGGAATGGATGAAGGAGAGCACGGACGGTCTGCTCAGGACAAGTTGAACAACCCGAGTGTTGCGCATTTCTGCGATTCCTTGGCGACAACCTCGTCCATATTGATAGCAAGCAAATTGCAGAGTGCAGACATGTAGAACAGCTCGCGGCCCAACTCGGAGCCAATGACCTCGCGGCAGTTCTCACACAGCTCTCCTGCCAGATGAGTCCCGGCAAGCTCTTTGGCTTGCTCAAGTCCCAGAGTCGGCTCGAAGACCTGCTTGGTGGCATGCAGCTGAATGCAGCCGCATTCGGTAATGGCTTTGACGACAGCCCGGTTGACGGAAGCACTGCTCTGTCCGTTCTTGGACATTACATCCAGAAGACTACGGTGACGGAGCAGCAGTTCGGAGACTTGATCCTGAAAGGCCTGTAAACTTGGTGCGCTCATTTTCCATTCACCCCTGGGTTCGAATTGAGTTCATTATATGCCAGGGCCTCCCTCATTTTCAACCAAGAATAGCAGTTTACGGCAATAGAGGCGACTGGAAATTCCGGGCTTGCAGAAAAAATAACGTTTCCTCGGATTATTGTTCTAAAAATTGGAACATACTGGTGAGGTATAGAGGATTGATGGATGAATAAAAGGAGGTGCGAGGTTATGTGGAAAAAGTTTGTTTTGATACTTGCCGGGTTATGTGGAGCCTGGTCCGGTTATTCGCTATATCACGCGGCAGAAAGAGGATTCCCGGCAGGCCTTGGGAAACTGGAGAATAGCTTGCCTATGGAAGGAAGCATTTTGTTTGCGGTGCTGGGTGCCATTATTTTTCTGATTGCGGGGACTTTATGCGCGGAATGGGCAAGTTCAAAGCTGCGGGAGATGGTTGCGTATTGCTCGCGTATCCCGATGAATGAGCTTGCTGCAGGCGCAGCAGGGCTTACGGGAGGTCTGCTGCTGTCTCTGCTGCTGTATCCCGCTATGTCCTGGCTGGGCAAAGCAGGGGAGCTGCTGCAGGTAGCTGCTACGCTTACTCTGGGTTATATGGGCCTGCGGATCGGGCTGGAAAAGAAGGAGGAGCTGGCTTCGCTCTGGAACACCGGACGCTGGGCACGTGCTGCTGAACCTGAGGAGCGTGGAACTCAGGAGCATAAAATCCTTGATACCAGTGTGATTATTGACGGGCGGATTGCTGACATCTGTAAAACGGGCTTCATCGAAGGGACGATTGTTATTCCTGAGTTCGTACTGGAGGAGCTGCAGCACATTGCGGATTCATCGGATCTGCTGAAGCGTAACCGCGGGCGCAGAGGGCTCGATATTCTAAATAAGATTCAGAAAGAGCTGGACGTCAAGGTGCTAATCTATGAAGGGGATTTCGAGGAGATCTCGGAAGTGGACAGCAAGCTGGTCAAGCTGGCGAAAGTACTGCACGGCAAGGTCGTTACCAACGACTTCAACCTTAACAAGGTGTGTGAGCTGCAGGGTGTGTCGGTGCTGAACATTAATGACCTGGCAAATGCAGTGAAGCCGGTGGTTCTGCCGGGCGAAGAGATCATTGTTCAGGTGATTAAGGACGGCAAAGAACATGGACAAGGCGTAGCTTATCTGGACGATGGCACGATGATTGTGGTGGAGGGCGGCCGGGATTATATCGGCACTACGATGGAGGTTCTGGTGACGAGCGTGCTGCAGACATCGGCAGGACGGATGATTTTTGCCAAACCGAAGCTTCTGGAAAAAGCACAATAAGTTCAGCCCTGGTCTCCGGCAGCACCCTTTCGGGCTTGGAAATGCCAGTCAAACACGTTATGATGGGAGTATACGTGAAAGAAAGACAGGAGCCGAAAGCATGTCAAACAGTGTTGGCGTCGTTATCGTAGCGGCAGGCAGAGGAACCCGGATGGGAACGGCAGAGAGTAAGCAATATTTGCTGCTGCAGGGCAAGCCGATTATTGTGCATACCCTGGAGGTGTTCCAGCGGAATAAGCTGATCTCCGAGATTGTGCTTGTCACCGGGGAAGAGGATGTGCAGCGCTGTAAGCAATGGGTACAAGCCTTCAAGCTGGACAAGGTGGTTGCGGTCATTCCCGGGGGGACGGAGCGCCAGCATTCGGTTCGCCGCGGACTGGAGGAACTTAAGACCCATTGGGTCATGGTTCATGACGGGGTACGGCCATTCGTGCAGGACAGCGAGATAGAGGCTTGCTACGAGCGGGCGCAGTCCGCCGGAGCGTCGGTGCTTGCAGTACCGGTTAAGGATACGATTAAGCAGGTAGACAGTGAAGGCAAGGTGCTGTCAACGCCGGACCGGCGAAGTCTGTGGGCGATTCAGACCCCGCAGACTTTTCGTTTGTCCGATCTGCTGTCGGCCTATGAGCAGGCAGAGCGGGACGGTTTTCTCGGAACCGATGATTCCAGTCTGGCGGAACGCAGCGGGATTACCGTGTCAGTTGTAGAAGGAAGCTATATGAATATTAAGATCACGACGCCGGAGGACCTGGATTTCGCTGAATTCACAGTAAGAAGCAGGGGAGAGGAACACAGATGATTGCTGTAGGACAAGGATTTGATGTACACCAGCTGGTCGAGGGAAGGCCGTGTATTATCGGCGGAGTTAGTATTCCTTATGAAAAGGGGCTGCTGGGGCATTCCGATGCGGATGTGCTGCTGCATGCTGTAAGCGACGCTATACTGGGAGCGCTGGGCCTTGGGGATATCGGCAGACATTTTCCGGATACAGACCCGGCCTTCAAGGATGCTGACAGCCTGAAGCTGCTGGAGCAGGTATGGGCACTTGCGCGTGAGCGCGGATACCGGCTGGGGAATATTGATTCAACCATCATTGCGCAAAAACCGAAGATGGCACCTTATATTCCCCAGATGACGGAGATTATTGCCCGTACGCTGGGTGCTGACGCAGCGAAGGTGAATGTAAAAGCAACAACGACCGAGCAGCTTGGCTTCGCAGGGCGCGGAGAGGGAATTGCCGCTCAATCTATTGTTTGTCTGCTGCAAGAGTGATATCATGAGATGGCTTTAGCGTAAGTAAAGGCCTTATTTTAACCAATATGAAGCGGAGGGAAACCCATGGCGGATCAAGTTCGGGTGCGTTACGCACCGAGCCCTACGGGACATTTACATATCGGAAATGCCAGAACAGCCTTGTTTAACTATCTGTTCGCCCGCAATCTGGGCGGCAAATTCATTATCCGGATCGAAGATACGGATCTTAAGCGCAACATTGCAGAGGGTGAAGAGAGCCAGCTGAAGTATTTGAAGTGGCTGGGAATCGATTGGGATGAAAGTGTGGATGTAGGGGGCGAATACGGGCCTTACCGCCAGACTGAGCGTCTGGATCTGTACCGTGTCTACTGGCAGGATATGCTGGACCGCGGCTTGGCTTACCGCTGCTATTGTACGGAGGAAGAGCTGGAGGCCGAACGCGAGGAGCAGACGGCACGCGGCGAAACCCCGCGTTATTCCGGCAAACACCGTAATCTGACCGAGGAGCAGCGCCTGGCCTTTGAGGCGGAAGGACGCGTGGCCAGCATCCGGTTCCTTGTGCCGGAAGACCGCACTTATACCTTCAATGATATTGTAAAAGGCAGCATTTCGTTCAACAGCAAAGAAATGGGCGACTTCGTCATCGTGAAGAAGGACGGTATTCCGACCTATAACTTCGCCGTAGCGGTGGACGACCATCTGATGGCTATCTCCCATGTGCTGCGCGGAGAAGATCATATTTCCAATACCCCGCGCCAGCTTATGATTTATGAGGCACTGGGCTGGGAAGCTCCGCTCTTTGGCCATATGACGCTGATTGTCGGCGATGATCATAAGAAGCTGAGTAAACGGAATGAATCGATCATTCAGTTTATCGAACAGTACGATCAGCTGGGCTACCTGCCGGAAGCTCTGTTCAACTTCATCACCCTGCTGGGCTGGTCGCCTGAGGGGGAAGAGGAGATCTTCACCAGGGAAGAGCTGATCTCGATCTTTACGGCAGACCGCTTGTCGAAAAGCCCGGCAGTGTTCGACACGAACAAGCTGGCGCATTTGAACAATCACTATATCAAGCATGCCGATCCTAAGCGGATTGCGGCACTCGCCATTCCTCATTTGCAGAAGGCGGGCCGTCTGCCTGAGGTACTTAATGAGGAGCAGCAGAGCTGGGCGGAGAGCCTGGTTGCGCTGTACCAGGAGCAAATGACAGCCGCATCGGATATTGTCGCGCTCTCCGAGCTATTCTTCCGAGGCCATCTGGAGCTGGAGACCGAAGCGGCAGGGGTGCTTGCCGAAGCTCAGGTTCCTGAAGTGCTGTCTGTATTTCTGGCCAAAGTGGAGGCTGCCGAAGACTTCAGCGCTCCGCATATGGCTGTTCTGATCAAGGAAGTGCAGAAGGAGACCGGACACAAGGGCAAAGCGCTGTTTATGCCGATTCGTGTCGCTCTTACCGGACAGATGCATGGCCGTGACTTGAATGCAACGATTGCGCTGCTCGGCCGCAGCCGGGTGATTGAACGCCTGAAATCACAAATCAAAGGCGCTTAGGCAGGGACATGCAAGGGGAGAGACCCTTGTCAGTTCTGCGTCTTTTCGCTAAGATAGAAGAATATACGAATAGCTGGGATCAGGAAAAGTAGGCGTATCCGGACAATTACCAGAGAGAATAACCGCTTAAGGGTGAACGCCCTTGCAGGCTGGGAGTTATTCATTTGTCTGCCGCTGAAGATGCACCTGTGAGCTGCATGGTTGAACGTCCCTGTGCGGGGCTGTAGATTGTGCCGGGCTGTCGCCGTTACAGACACCAAGAGGAACACCGGGTATAGGGGCTGCGAAGTTTAACAGCTCTCACGTATTCGAATGTTCAAGCAGAGTGGGACCGCGGTTAAACGTCTCTGCAGCTATCATGCTGCAGGGGCGTTTTTTGTTGAAATATAAGAATGCATCTCAAAGAAGAGGGGAACCGTGATGTTTAAGCATATCAAGTCGGACATACGGGCAGTATTCGACAATGATCCCGCCGCCCGCAGCAGGTTCGAGGTCGTCTTCACTTACGCCGGGCTTCACGCGATATGGGCACACCGGACGGCCCACTCTTTTTACAAACGCCGCTGGTTTACCCTGGCACGCATAGTCTCGCAGATCAGCCGGTTCATGACGGGAGTGGAGATTCATCCGGGCGCGGTCATCGGCAGTCGGTTGTTTATTGACCACGGAATGGGTATTGTCATTGGTGAGACCTGTGAGATTGGCGATGATGTCATTATCTATCAGGGCGTTACACTTGGGGGAACCGGTAAAGAGAAGGGCAAGCGCCACCCTACCGTCGGCAACAATGTAGTCATCGGCTCTGGTGCCAAAGTACTGGGTTCCTTCCGGATCGGCGATAATTCTAACATCGGCTCTAACGCAGTTGTGCTGCGTGAAGTGCCTAACAACAGTACAGTAGTCGGCAATCCCGGGCGTGTGGTCAAGCGTAACGGGGAACGTGTATCCGACCGGCTGGATCATACCAAGATGCCAGACCCGCTGATTGATTCCCTCAAGTTCCTGCAGAAGGAAATCGAGGAGCTAAGAGAACAGATGGGTGCTGAAGATAAGCAGAAGAAGGAACAGCGGCGGCTCGAAAGCCAGCAATATATCGGTGATTACGAAATTTAAAAGCACCGGCATTTCAGGAATCCGGGGACTATAGAAAGGGTTGGGACAAGAATGGCTTTGCATATTTACAACACAATGACGCGCACGAAGGAAGAATTTGTACCGCAGGAGCCGGATAAGGTGAAGATGTACGTCTGCGGACCCACGGTCTACGGCTATATGCATATCGGGAATGCAAGACCGGTCATCGTTTTTGACATGGTGCGCAACTACCTGGAGGCGCTTGGGAATGAGGTCCGCTATCTGACAAACTTCACCGATGTGGATGATAAAATGATCCGCAAGGCGGAGGAGCTGAACATTACCGTAGCCGAGGTTGCCGAAATGTTCATTGCCGCCTACCAGGAGGATTTGGCGGGGCTGGGCGTGAAGCCGGCGACGATGAATCCGCGCGTTACGGAGAGCATGGATACGATTATCGAGTTCATTAAGGAGCTTGAAGATAAAGGCTACGCGTATGAGAACGGTGGAGACGTGTATTACCGTACCGGCAAATTTGCCAATTACGGCAAGCTGTCCCGCCAGAATCTGGAGGAGCTGCGCTTCGGTATCCGTGTCGAGGTAGATTCACGCAAGGAGAACCAGGAGGATTTTGTACTCTGGAAGGCAGCTAAGCCGGGCGAAGTACACTGGTCCAGTCCATGGGGAGAGGGCCGTCCCGGCTGGCATATTGAATGCTCGGCGATGGTGCGCGAATATTTGGGAACGACGATCGACATTCACGGCGGCGGAGAGGATCTGAAATTCCCGCATCATGAATGCGAATGTGCCCAGACTGAAGCGCTGACGGGTGAACCGCTGTCGAATTACTGGATGCATAATGCTTTTCTGAATATCGGCGATGAGAAAATGTCAAAATCGCTCGGGAATGGTCTGCTCGTGAAGGATATCCGTGCGCGCTTCAAGCAGGGGGCTATCCGTTACTTCATGTTATCCAGCCATTACCGCAATCCGCTGAACTTCACCGAGGAAGCACTGCTGTCTGCTGAGAAAAGCGTAGAGCGGATCGCTCTGGCAGAAGGCAATGTGAAGCACCGCCTTGAGCTGGCGGCGGAGGGGGCAGAAGGGGAGGCCAGTCTGCAGGTTACGGAGCGGCTGACCGCTATCCTTAGCAATTTTCACGCCCGGATGCAGGATGATTTTAATACACCGGATGCCATTACGGCGGTGTTCGACTGGGTGAGCCTGGCGAACCTTACGCTTGCTGATCCTGAGGCGAATCCGGCTGACTTCTCCGCATTGCTGAAGGCTTTTGCCGAGATGAATGCTGTACTTCGCTTAACGGTAGAGGCTGAGGAAGAAGTGGCAAGCGAAGAGGTGGAACGTCTGATTGCGGAGCGTGCGGAAGCGCGCAAGAACAAGAACTGGAGCCGGTCGGATGAAATCCGCGATGAACTGAACGCGCTCGGGATTCTGCTGGAAGACACTCCACAGGGAATGCGGTGGCGGCGTAAATGAACGGGCTGTTTGATCTGAACCGCGCCTGGTTTCCGTATGAACCCTCCAAGCCGGCCCATTTGCTGCCGCCTGTCGTGCTTGCGTATGCTGGGGATGCCATCTACGAAGTTGCAGTCCGGCAGTATCTGATCTCGCTGCCTAATCTGCGCCCCCAGCATCTGCACCGGTCAGCGACCGGGCTTGTCTCCGCCAAAGCGCAGAGCACCATTCTTGCTTTTCTGGACCCGGTGCTCACCGGGGAGGAGAAGGATGTGGTACGGCGGGGACGCAACGCCAAATCCGGCAGCATTCCCAAAAATGCGGATGTGCTGGAATACCGCCACGCCACCGCTTTTGAATGCCTGATCGGCTATTTATATTACACAGGACAGCAGGCGAGAATCCAGGAGCTTGTTCACAGCAGTATCGAATATATGATGCACCGCCCCAAGTGAGTATATAGAACAGGAGATAAAACAATGGAAGAATTGAGAACTGAAGAGGAAATTCTGGCAGGCAAGCATTCGGTGCTCGAAGCCCTTAGAGCGGGACGGACACTCAACAAAGTCTGGATCGCCGAGACTGCGCAAAAGCATCTGACCGCACCTATCGTTGCGGAAGCGCGCAAGGCGGGCATTGTCATTCAGCATGTGGACAAGCGCAAGCTGGATCAGCTCGCACCGGGCGTTCAGCATCAGGGAGTGGTGGCGCAAGCGGCGCCTTTTGCCTACACGGAGGTTGCTGATATTCTGGCCATAGCTGAAGCCAAGGGAGAACCGCCGTTTCTGCTCCTGCTGGACGAAATTGAAGATCCGCATAACCTCGGGTCTATCCTGCGTACGGCTGACTGCACAGGGGTGCACGGAGTCATCGTGCCGAAGCGCCGCTCCGCGCAGATTACAGCCACCGTATCCAAGACCTCGGCTGGTGCAGTCGAATATGTGCCCGTGGCCCGCGTAACGAATCTTGGACAGACCATTGACCGGCTGAAGGAGCTGGGAGTCTGGGTAGTCGGCACGGATGTGGATACCGATCAGAATCTGTTCGGATCGGATATTGTTACCGGACCGGTAGCCGTGGTGATCGGCAATGAGAATAAAGGGATGGGCCGCCTGATCCGTGAGAAATGCGATGTGCTGCTTAAGCTGCCGATGGCCGGGAAAATCAACTCTCTGAATGCTTCGGTGGCAGCGGGTGTAATCATGTACGAGGTACTCCGCCGCCGCCAAGAACAGGGATAACTATGGCAGACTGGCGCGATATCCTGCTCGTGGACGGATACAACATGATCGGCGGCTGGCCGGAGCTTGCGGCATTGTCCGAGACCGGTATGCAGGGGGCACGCGACCGGCTGCTTGATATGCTGGCCGATTATCAGGCATTCTCCGGGCTGCGCGTCATTGCTGTATTCGATGCTTACCGTGTGCCGGGACTGGGGCGGTCGTTCGTACAAGGCAAGATCCAGGTCTTCTTCACCAAGGAGAAGGAAACGGCAGATGAATGCATTGAACGGCTGGTTGGGGAATTCACGCACCGCCGCAGACAGATCTCGGTAGCTACCAGCGACTTTGTGGAGCAGCATGTCGTTTTTGCCCAGGGCGCACTCCGGATTTCGGCCAGGGAACTGAGGCTTGAGATTGAGGAGAGCCAGAAGCAGGTGAAGAAGGCCATTGAGCCGGGAAGCGTGAGCGGGACCCGTCACTCGCTGGAAGACAAGCTGCCGCCGGAGACACGTAAACGGCTGGAGGACTGGCGCAGACAATAGGACGGGAATAGCAGTTGCCCCTCGCAAGGAAATGACATAATATGTTATTGAAGATTGTTTTTGGACAAATCCGGTTGACGGTGTAAGGTAACATAATATATACTGTTCCTATATTTCGAGAAGTAACGATGTGTCTTGCGTTGCAGCCGGGGGGATTCTTGGTGAGTGTCGACCTCAAGGAATTAATGCTGTCCGAGTATGATTTCATAAGTGATGAAGAAATTGTCGAGATCTTCCGTAGTGGCGACAGTGGCGCATTGGAGCATTTAATTAACAAGTACCGTAATTTTGTGCGTGCCAAGGCCCGTTCCTATTTTTTGATCGGGGCAGATCGTGAAGATATTGTGCAGGAAGGCATGATTGGCTTATACAAGGCCATCCGTGACTTTAAGGGTGACAAGCTGTCATCGTTCAAGGCCTTTGCCGAGCTGTGCATTACCCGTCAGATTATTACCGCCATTAAGACCGCTACCCGCCAGAAGCATATTCCGCTTAATTCATACGTCTCGTTAGACAAGCCCATCTATGATGAGGACTCCGACCGGACATTGATGGATGTGATATGCGGAAGTCAGGTGCTGGACCCGGAAGAGCTGATTATCAACCAGGAGGAGTTCATCGGACTGGAAGATAAGATGGCTGAAATTCTGAGTGACTTGGAACGTAAGGTTCTGATGCTCTATCTGGACGGAAGGTCCTATCAGGAGATTGCCGAGGATTTGAAGCGGCATGTGAAGTCCATTGACAATGCTTTGCAGCGAGTGAAACGCAAATTGGAAAGATATCTGGAAGTGCGTGACAATTAATGATATAATGACTAGGAAGGCTCGGGACTCGAGTCTTTTTTTAGTGTCCGCTAGATTTGGATACGGCGAATTTGCAACGGGTTAAGCGTTGGTGGATGGCAGGTTTATACACAAGCGAATTGCAGCATAATGAGTATGGAAGACAGCTAGCGGTAAATGAAAAAGCAGGATCAAAGATGACTTATGGCATAAGGCTACAGCACCCGGAATTACCCAGTGCGATGGGGGAAACTTTCGTTGACACAGACATTGATATTATGCTAAAGTGTTTTAGGTAGGCCTAAATTCGCGGCTTTTTTTTGAATCAATATCTACGTCTTCTAATTTTATGATTAGAAGTACGTCTTCGGGAGGTGCACATCATGCGGGTAATTATCACTTTGGCTTGTACAAGTTGCAAACAAAGAAACTATGCAACAACCAAAAACAAGCGAAATCACCCCGACCGCTTGGAGATGAAGAAATTTTGCAAGTTCTGTAACGAGCAAACTCCTCATCGCGAAACCAGATAGTCTTTTGGAGGTGTAGTCGGCGTGAAACGTAGTTTCAAGTCTTTGTTTTCCTTTTTCACTGAGAGCTGGAGTGAACTCAAAAAGGTTCGCTGGCCTAGCCGTAAAGAACTGAAGAACTATACATTGATCGTTCTCGGTACAATTGTAGTTATTTCTCTTTACTTCTGGGTTCTGGACATCGGTATTTCCGCTGTGATTGAAGCGATTATTTAGAGAGGTCCCAGGTGGCTTGATATGGAAAAAAGATGGTACGTTGTTCATACCTATTCCGGGTATGAGAATAAGGTCAAGGCCAATTTGGAAAAACGCGTTGAGTCCATGGGCATGGAAGACAAAATATTCCGCGTTCTTGTTCCTATGGAAGAAGAACTGGTAAACAAGGATGGCAAGAAAAAAACTGTCATGCGCAAAGTTTACCCTGGTTACGTTTTGGTCGAAATGGTTCAGACTGATGATTCATGGTATGTTGTCCGCAATACGCCGGGCGTTACCGGATTTGTCGGTTCAACTGGTTCGGGCTCTAAGCCTACCGCTCTGCTACCCGAAGAGGTTGAACAGATTCTGAAGCATATGGGCATGGTTGAACCTAAAGCGAAGATTGATTTCGAAATTAAGGAATCCGTACGTATTATGGTCGGTCCATTTGCGAATTTTGTGGGCTCCGTGGAAGAGATTTTGGCAGACAAAAGCAAGATTAAGGTACATGTCAACATGTTTGGACGGGAAACCCCGCTGGAGTTGGATTTCACTCAAGTGGAGAAGATATAACAAGCACAAGGGTTTCTTGTGGGAGAATGCTGTTTAGCATTCGAATACCACTATTTACGCAAGGAGGTGTCACTCATGGCTAAAAAAGTTATTAAAATGGTGAAACTGCAGATTCCTGCAGGGAAAGCGAATCCAGCGCCTCCAGTAGGTCCGGCGTTAGGTCAAGCGGGTGTCAACATCATGGCATTCTGTAAGGAATTCAACGCTCGTACTGCCGACCAGGCTGGCCTGATCATCCCGGTTGAAATTACAGTATTTGAAGACCGTTCGTTTACCTTCATCACCAAAACTCCTCCGGCTGCTGTTCTGCTTCGCATCGCTGCAAAAGTAGAAAAAGGCTCCGGCGAACCAAACAAGAAAAAAGTAGCGAAGCTGGGCCGCGCAGCGGTTCGTGAAATCGCTGAAACCAAAATGCCCGATCTGAACGCTGCATCTGTTGAAGCTGCAATGCGTATGGTTGAAGGTACTGCCCGCAGTATGGGAATCACAATCGAAGACTAATAAGTATTCGATGAACCGGTCATTCATGACCGCAATATGTGGGAGGAATTTCCGCTAATACCACAAAGGAGGAACATTTCATGGCTAAACATGGTAAGAAGTACCAAGAATCCGCGAAGCTGATCAACAGCGAAGCGACTTACGAGCCTTCAGAAGCTGTAGAGCTTGTGAAAAAGGCGGCAACTGCCAAATTCGACGAAACCGTTGAAGCAGCAGTTCGTCTGGGTGTAGACCCGCGTAAACAAGACCAGGCAGTTCGTGGTGTTGTTGTCCTGCCTCACGGCACAGGCAAAACACAACGCGTGCTTGTATTTGCAAAAGGTGAAAAAGCGAAGGAAGCGGAAGCTGCTGGCGCTGATTTTGTTGGTGATGCTGACATGATCAACAAGATTCAACAGGGCTGGTTCGAATTCGACGTCTGCGTAGCTACACCTGACATGATGAGTGAAGTCGGTAAACTGGGTCGTCTGCTCGGTGGTAAAGGTCTCATGCCTAACCCTAAAGCAGGTACAGTTACTTTCGACGTTACCAAGGCTGTTCAAGAAATCAAAGCCGGTAAGATCGAATACCGTCTTGACAAAGCGGGCCAAATTCATGCGCCAATCGGCAAAGTGTCTTTCAACGCTGAACAATTGAACGAGAACCTTAAAGCTCTTATGGACGCTCTGAACCGTGCGAAACCGGCTGCTGCCAAGGGTGTATACCTTAAAGGCATCGCTATTTCGTCCACAATGGGACCTAGCGCTCGTGTAAACGCAGCTGCTTTCAGATAATTAAAGGTTGACTCCTAGAGTAATCTTTGATAATCTATAACAGTTGTGAACATTAAGGTGATCAATCTTAAATGTGAATATGCTTACCGTAGACAGTAGGTGCCGTAGGGCTTAATTTCCTACCGAGGTGTTGTGATAGAAACAAAAAGTGCCAGGCTCGCCTGATTAACTTTCCGTTTTATCAAGCCTTCGTGAATCTGCGGAGGCTTTTCTAATGCCTGCGTAGGAACGGCGCGGTTTCTCCGGAAGAATCGCCGTGACATAAATTTTCAGGAGGTGTATACAATTGGCAAATGCAAAAGTAATCCAAGCAAAACAGGATGCGGTTGATGTTGTTACCAGCAAACTGCAAAACAGTGTCTCTACTGTTGTTGCAGACTACCGCGGTCTGAACGTATCGCAAGTGACCGAACTGCGTAAGCAGCTTCGTGAAGCTGGCGTTGAGTTCCAGGTCCTGAAGAACACATTGCTTCGCCGTGCAACTGCGGCAGCTGAGCTGACTGATCTGGACGCTGTCCTGACGGGTCCTACAGCGATCGCTTTCAGTGAGACTGATGCGGTAGTAGCAGCTAAGATTCTAAATGACTTCGCTAAGAAGAACGACGCTTTGAAACTGAAAGGCGGCGTTGTAGAAGGTAAAGTTATCGATGTGGACCAACTGAAAGCACTGGCTGAACTGCCATCCCGCGATGGTTTGCTGTCCATGCTGCTTAGCGTGCTTCAAGCTCCAATGCGCAACTTCGCGCTTGCAGTTAAAGCTGTTGCTGAGAAAGAAGAACAAAGCGCGTAAGCCTTTGCTTCTGGTTTCATAATCAAGACCACAAACCAATTCAAATATAATGGAGGTTCAATCATGAGCAAAGAAACAATCTTAGAAGAAATTAAAGGCATGAGCGTACTGGAACTGAACGACCTGGTAAAAGCAATCGAAGAAGAATTCGGCGTAACTGCAGCAGCTCCAGTAGCAGCTGGCGGCGCTGTAGCAGCTGTTGAAGCTGAACAGTCCGAATTCGACGTAATTTTGACAAGCGCTGGCGCTTCCAAAATCAACGTTATCAAAATCGTTCGCGAAATCACAGGTCTTGGCTTGAAAGAAGCTAAAGAAGTTGTAGATAACGCTCCAAAAGCAATCAAAGAAAAAGTAAGCAAAGAAGAAGCCGAAGCTACCAAAGCAAAATTGGAAGAAGCAGGCGCAGCTGTAGAAGTAAAATAAGTTGATTCACTAGGTACTGCCCCGGAGCAGAAGTCATTCTCTCCGGTTCCCGCAACCCCCTTGAACTTGTTCAAGGGGGTTGCTCTATAAGGGAGCCTTGCAGGTATACGTAGTTCAATGTGAAAGGGAGGATGGTATGTCGCAGCATTATTACTCGCAGCAGCCGGAAGCGCGTCATGATAGACGGAGCATCGATACGGAGCTGAGAGGCAAACGCCTCCGCTTTACCAGCGACGCCGGTGTTTTTTCTAAAGGAGATATTGATCATGGCAGCCGTGTTCTGATTGGGGCGATGGAGATTCCGGAGGATGCGAAGGTACTGGACGTGGGCTGTGGTTACGGGCCTATAGGGATAAGTGCGGCGCATCTCGCTTCCAAGGGACATGTGACGATGATTGATATCAACAGCCGTGCGGTAGAGCTTGCCCGCGAGAATGCGCAGCATAATGGAATCCGCAATGTTACGGTGATGGAAAGTGATGTGCTATCGGCAGTAGAGGGGCAGACCTTCGATGTGATTCTAACCAACCCGCCGATTCGCGCCGGCAAGGCCGTAGTGCATGCGATTTTTGAACAGGCGTATGAGCATTTGAATGAGGGCGGTTGTCTGTGGGTTGTCATTCAGAAGAAGCAGGGTGCGCCGTCGGCGGTTGCCAAGCTGGAGAGTATGTTTCCGGTGGTAGAAGAAGTGGGGAAAGACAAGGGCTATAGAATCTTAAAAGCTCAGAAATAAATAATAATACTCATTGACATGCGATGTCCGTAGTGGTATTATTATAAAATGTCAGTATTAAGCTAGGCTCCATGTCTTTAGTTTGCTGAAATGTCAAGTGATATATTGTCGCCCGGTAAGCGCATGCCGCACGGCAGGTTTTTGCGAATTCCGTTCTCTATGTTCCTGTCACGGCGAAGGTCGCCGGGGCAATAGATAATAGCGCATGAACTGTAGCCTGGTGACGTATAATACGCACGTTTTGGGCAAATCTACTGGATAAGGAGTATTTTGGCCGTGGATAGATGTGCTCTTTTTTCGAAAGATTTCGATAAGGGGCTTTTCTGTATTTATGGCTGAATCCTTGTGATATGGTTCCATTATACGGGTCCAAACAAGGGTTCGCAATCAATTTTTAAGTGAGTAGACATGAGGGGTGAGTAAAGTTGGCAGGACATCTTGTTCAGTATGGTCGACGCACTCGGCGGAGCTATGCGAGAATTAACGAGGTACTCGAGGTCCCGAACCTGATCGAGATCCAACAAAAATCTTATGATTGGTTTTTGGAGGAAGGATTGCGGGAAATGTTCCAGGACATCTCGCCGATCCAGGATTTCACGGGGAATTTGGTGCTAGAGTTCATTGATTACAGCCTGGGTGAACCGAAGTACACGGTTGACGACGCTAAAGAGCGGGACGTAACATATGCAGCTCCTCTGCGTGTGAAGGTGCGTCTCATCAATAAGGAGACCGGTGAGGTAAAAGAGCAGGAAGTGTTCATGGGAGATTTCCCTCTGATGACGGAAACCGGCACTTTTATTATCAATGGTGCGGAACGGGTTATTGTCAGCCAGTTGGTTCGCTCTCCAAGCGTCTATTTCAGCACAAAAGTGGATAAGAACGGCAAAAAAACTTACACCGCCACAGTAATTCCGAATCGCGGAGCCTGGCTGGAGCTTGAGACCGACGCTAAGGACATCATGTATGTCCGTATCGACCGGACTCGTAAGATCCCGGTAACAGTCCTCTTGCGTGCTCTGGGCTTCGGCAGTGATGCTGAAATTCTGGAACTGCTTGGCAATGATGAATATATTCGCAACACGCTGGATAAAGACAACACGGATTCCACGGAGAAGGCGCTTATTGAAATCTACGAGCGTCTGCGTCCGGGCGAACCACCTACACTTGATAATGCCAAGAGCTTGCTCGTCGCACGTTTCTTTGACCCGAAACGTTATGATTTGGCCAATGTAGGCCGTTACAAAATCAATAAAAAGCTGCATATTAAGAATCGTCTGTTCAATCAGCGTTTGGCACAGCCTTTGGTTGATGAGTCTACCGGAGAAATTCTGGCAGAATCCGGCCAAATGGTGGACCGCCGCCTGCTTGATGAGTTGATTCCTTATTTCGAGAAAAGTATGGCTGCCAAAAACTACCGTGTAACCGGTGGTGTAATGGACAGTGAAGATATTCCGCTTCAGACCATTGACGTATTCTCGCCAATCGAAGAAGGTCGTATCATCAAACTGATTGCCAATGGCAACATTGATAAATCAGTTAAGCATATTACTCAGGCTGATATTATATCCTCAATCAGCTACTTTATTAATTTGCTGCATGGTATCGGCAACACGGATGATATTGACCATTTGGGTAACCGACGTCTGCGTTCTGTAGGTGAGCTTCTGCAGAATCAGTTCCGTATCGGTCTGTCCCGTATGGAACGCGTGGTCCGCGAGAGAATGTCGATTCAGGATGCCAATGCGATTACACCGCAGGCACTGATCAATATCCGTCCAGTGATCGCGTCTATCAAAGAGTTCTTCGGCAGCTCGCAGCTGTCCCAGTTCATGGACCAGACGAATCCGCTTGCCGAGCTTACGCATAAGCGCCGTCTGTCTGCACTCGGACCCGGCGGTCTGACTCGTGAACGCGCAGGCTTTGAAGTCCGCGACGTCCATCACAGTCACTATGGCCGTATGTGTCCTATCGAGACTCCGGAAGGTCCGAATATCGGTCTGATCAACTCCTTGTCCACCTTCGCCCGCATCAATGAATACGGCTTTATCGAAGCCCCGTATCGTTGGGTAGATCCGAAGACAGGTAAGGTAACTGAGCAAATCGATTATCTGACTGCCGATGAAGAAGATAACTATGTAGTTGCACAGGCGAATGTACTGATCGATGAGGACGGCTCCTTCAAGGAAGACCAGGTTATCGTTCGTTACAACAAGGATTCAGACAACATCACTACCATGCCTAGCAATCGTGTAGACTACATGGACGTTTCGCCAAAACAGGTTGTATCCGTCGCGACGGCGCTCATTCCGTTCCTTGAGAACGATGACTCCAACCGCGCACTGATGGGATCGAACATGCAGCGTCAGGCCGTTCCGCTTCTTATCCCTAAGGCTCCGCTTGTAGGAACAGGGATGGAACATAAGTCTGCTAAAGACTCCGGCGTATGTATTGTCTCCAAATATGACGGTATTATCGAACGCTCCTCTGCCAATGAAATCTGGCTGCGCCGTGTGGAGGCAGTTGAGGGCAAGGAAGTCAAAGGCGATATCGTTAAATATAAATTACACAAATTCATGCGTTCGAACCAGGGTACCTGTATTAACCAGCGTCCACTGGCGAAACGCGGGGATATCGTTAAAAAAGGTGACATCCTGGCTGATGGACCTTCCACAGAAATGGGCGAACTTGCGCTTGGCCGCAACGTAGTCGTTGCGTTCATGACTTGGGAAGGTTATAACTACGAGGATGCGATCCTGCTGAGTGAGAAGCTGGTGAAGGAAGATGTATACACTTCGATTCATATCGAGGAATACGAATCTGAAGCCCGTGATACGAAGCTCGGACCTGAAGAGATCACACGTGATATTCCTAACGTCGGTGAAGAGGCGCTCCGCAACTTGGATGAGCGCGGAATTATCCGTATCGGTGCGGAAATCAATGCCGGTGATATTCTGGTAGGTAAGGTTACTCCGAAGGGTGTAACTGAGCTGACTGCTGAGGAACGCCTGCTGCATGCGATCTTCGGTGAGAAAGCCCGTGAAGTTCGTGATACCTCCCTGCGCGTTCCGCATGGTAGTGATGGTATTATCGTTGACGTCAAAGTATTCACACGCGAGAACGGCGATGAGCTGCCTCCTGGTGTGAATCAACTGGTTCGTGTCTACATCGCCCAGAAGCGTAAGATTTCTGAAGGTGACAAGATGGCCGGACGTCACGGTAACAAGGGTGTCGTTGCCCGTATCCTGCCAGAAGAAGATATGCCGTTCCTTCCGGACGGTACGCCGGTACAGGTTGTCCTGAACCCGCTGGGCGTTCCTTCCCGTATGAACATCGGACAGGTGCTTGAAGTCCATATTGGTATGGCTGCACTGCGTCTGGGTATCCACGTGGCTACTCCGGTATTCGATGGAGCCCGTGAGTATGACGTGTTCGATACGATGGAAGAAGCCGGTATGCAGCGTAATGGTAAGACAGTGCTGTATGACGGACGTACAGGTGAGCGCTTCGAGCGTGAGGTTACTGTCGGTGTCATGCACATGATCAAGCTCGCGCACATGGTTGACGATAAGATTCATGCCCGTTCTACAGGTCCTTACTCACTCGTTACACAACAGCCACTGGGCGGTAAAGCTCAATTCGGCGGACAGCGTTTCGGGGAGATGGAAGTGTGGGCGCTTGAAGCTTACGGCGCGGCGTATACACTGCAAGAGATTTTGACCGTGAAATCCGATGATGTGGTCGGCCGTGTGAAAACGTACGAATCCATTGTCAAAGGTGAAAATGTTCCAGAACCGGGTGTACCGGAATCGTTCAAGGTATTGATCAAGGAACTGCAGTCGCTCGGTATGGATGTCAAAATCCTCAGTGGTGACGAGCAGGAGATCGAGATGAAGGAACTGGACGATGAGGACGAGACGTCAGGCGATAAGCTGAGCCTCAACTTGGAAGGCGCAGAAGTCGGCATAGAGTAGTTCACCAGCAAGCCACTAATTTCATTACACAAAGGACCATGCCCTCTGTTGACCTTAAGCGTCAAGAGAGGGCTGTGGTACTAAATCAGGATATAGGTTAAGGAGGGTTGCTCCTTGTTGGACGTTAACAATTTTGAATTTATGAAAATCGGGCTCGCTTCCCCGGAAAAAATTCGTTCTTGGTCCCGCGGAGAAGTTAAAAAACCGGAAACCATTAACTATCGTACATTGAAACCGGAAAAAGAGGGTCTCTTTTGCGAACGTATTTTTGGACCGCAAAAGGACTGGGAATGTCACTGTGGTAAATACAAACGCGTCCGTTATAAGGGCGTAGTGTGCGACCGCTGCGGCGTGGAAGTTACCCGCGCTAAAGTCCGCCGCGAACGTATGGGCCACATTGAACTGGCTGCTCCTGTATCTCATATCTGGTATTTCAAAGGTATTCCAAGCCGTATGGGTCTGGCGCTTGATATGTCTCCTAGATCGCTCGAAGAGATTATCTACTTTGCATCTTATGTTGTAACTGATCCAGGGGAAACTCCGCTGGAGAAGAAGCAACTGTTGTCCGAGAAAGAATACCGCAGCTACCGTGAGAAATACGGTTACGGATTCCAGGCCGGCATGGGTGCAGAAGCTGTCAAAAAGCTGCTTCAGGATATCGACATCGATAAAGAACTGGAATTCCTCAAAGAAGAGCTGCGTACCGCTCAAGGACAGCGCCGCAACCGGGCGATTAAACGTCTGGAAGTCATTGAGGCCTTCCGCAATTCCGGCAACAAGCCTGACTGGATGATCATGGATGTTCTCCCGGTTATCCCTCCGGAGCTTCGTCCAATGGTTCAGCTCGATGGCGGCCGTTTTGCTACGTCTGACCTTAATGACTTGTACCGCCGTGTAATTAACCGGAACAACCGTCTGAAAAGACTGCTGGACCTCGGCGCACCTGACATTATCGTTCAGAATGAGAAACGGATGCTTCAGGAAGCTGTAGATGCCCTGATTGACAACGGCCGCCGCGGCCGTCCTGTAACAGGACCAGGTAACCGTCCGCTCAAATCGCTCAGTCATATGCTTAAGGGTAAACAGGGGCGTTTCCGCCAGAACTTGCTCGGTAAACGTGTTGACTATTCCGGCCGTTCGGTTATCGTTGTAGGACCTTACCTGAAGATGTACCAATGCGGTCTTCCTAAGAAGATGGCACTGGAGCTGTTCAAACCGTTCGTAATGAAAGAACTGGTTAACAAAGGGCTTGCCCACAACATAAAGAGCGCGAAGCGCAAGGTTGAGCGCGTAAGTCCTGAAGTATGGGATGTGCTTGAAGAGGTAATCAGAGAGCATCCGGTTCTGCTGAACCGTGCCCCTACGCTGCACAGACTGGGTATCCAGGCATTCGAACCGATTCTGGTAGAAGGTCACGCAATCCGTCTTCACCCGCTCGTATGTACGGCTTACAATGCCGACTTTGACGGTGACCAGATGGCGGTACACGTTCCTCTGTCTGCTGAGGCTCAAGCTGAAGCACGTATTCTCATGCTGGCATCCGGTAACATTCTCAACCCTAAAGACGGCAAACCTGTCGTTACTCCTTCCCAGGATATGGTCCTTGGTACCTTCTACCTGACCATGGACAACAAGGAAGAGAAGGGTACCGGAATGATTCTGCGCAATGTGAACGAAGCAGTCTCTGCATATCAGCGCGGAACGGCGGGTCTGCATGCACGTGTGGCCATCCCTGCTAAGGCTCTGGGTAAAACCAGCTTCACAGAAGCGCAGCAGAATGCACTGCTGATCACAACTGTGGGTAAGATTATCTTCAACGAGATCTATCCAAGCAGCTTCCCGTATATCAACGAAGCTACCAAAACTAACCTGCTGCAGGGAACTCCTGAGAAGTACTTCATCTATGAAAAGGGTGCGGATGTCCGCGAACTGATCATGGCTGCTCCGGAGGCCAGTGCTGTAGGTAAAGAATATCTGGGCCTCATTATCGCCCGCTGCTTTGAGACGTATCACACTACCAAGACTTCAGTGATTCTGGATAAAATTAAGCAACTAGGCTTTACGTACTCTACACGTTCCGGTGTTACGGTTGCCGTATCGGATGTTATCGTGCCTGAGGAAAAAGCTACCATCCTTAAGGAATCCGAAGCTAAGGTTGATGTGGTTGCGAATCAATACCGCCGCGGTCTGATTACCAATGATGAGCGGTATGACCGCGTTATCGAGATTTGGTCGAAGACCAAGGATGATTTGACTAACGTATTGCTTAAATCGATGGACCGCTTCAACTCCATCATGCTCATGGTCGATTCTAAGGCGCGTGGTAACAAATCGCAGATCACCCAGCTCGGTGGTATGCGTGGTCTGATGGCAACACCTTCGGGCCGAATCTTTGAATTGCCAATCAAAGCGAATTTCCGTGAAGGCCTAACCGTCCTCGAGTACTTTATCTCCACTCACGGAGCGCGTAAAGGTCTGGCCGATACAGCGCTGCGTACAGCGGATTCTGGGTACCTGACACGCCGTCTGGTTGACGTAGCGCAGGATGTTATTGTCCGTGAAGAAGATTGCGGTACTGATAAAGGCTTCATGGTTAGCCGGATTCAGGATGGTAAAGAAGTCATTGAGGATCTCTACGACCGTATTGAAGGCCGTTATTCCTTCGAGACCGTCCGTCATCCGGAGACGAAGGAAATCATCGTTCACCGTAATGATCTGATTGATTCAGATAAGGCTGAAGAGATCGTGAATGCTGGTGTTACCAAGCTGCAGATCCGCTCTGTACTCAGCTGCCGTGCCCGTCACGGTGTCTGCAAGAAGTGCTACGGACGTAACCTGGCAACAGGTAAATTCGTGGAAATCGGGGAAGCTGTCGGTATTATTGCCGCACAATCCATCGGTGAACCGGGAACACAGCTTACCATGCGTACATTCCATACCGGTGGTGTAGCCGGAGACGATATCACGCAAGGTTTGCCGCGTATCCAGGAGCTATTTGAAGCCCGTAACCCTAAAGGTCAGGCTACAATCAGTGAGATTGACGGGGTAGTTAAGGAAATCCGTGAAACCAAGGACCGCCGCGAAATCGAGGTCCAGGGTGAAGCAGAGTCCAAGACGTATTCCATCACTTACGGCTCCCGTCTGCGTGTCAGCGAAGGCCAGGAGATTGAGGCCGGCGATGAATTGACAGACGGTTCAATTGACCCTAAAGAAATGCTGCGTATCAAAGGGATCCGCGGGGTACAGAACTACATTCTGCAAGAAGTACAGCGTGTATATCGTAACCAGGGCGTTGAAATCAATGATAAGCACATTGAAGTTATGATCAAGCAGATGCTGCGCAAAATCCGCATTATCGATGCCGGAGATACCAGTCTCCTGCCGGGTGCATTTGCGGATATTCATGAATATGAAGCAGCCAACAAGGAAGCTATTCTTTCCGGAAATGAACCCGCAGTCGCCAAACCGGTTCTGCTCGGGATCACCAAGGCATCCCTGGAAACTGATTCATTCCTGTCTGCGGCATCCTTCCAGGAAACTACCCGCGTCTTAACAGATGCAGCTATTAAGGGTAAAGTGGATAAACTGCTCGGTCTGAAAGAGAATGTAATCATCGGTAAGCTGATTCCTGCAGGTACAGGCATGAATCGTTACCGTAATGTGAAGTTGAGCGACCCGAATGCTGAAAGCAGTGAAGAAGCTTTAGAGCCGGTACCCGCTGAATAATTGAATACTCATGGCAAGCAGTATCAGCGTCACGCAGTGTTTTGGCGTGACGCGGCTGTCTGCTGTGATTATTAATAAATTTATTGTCGTTTTTCTTGACATCATGTGCTGAGGATGCTAATATGTCTAAGGTGCGTGAGTAGTCTTGTCATTCTTATTCAGTGGAGGTAATGGTTTTCATGACTGATGACAGAGGGTTACAGGATGCTCAGGTCAAGATCGGTTCCAAGCAAACCGTCAAGGCGGTGGAGTTGGGCCAAGCCGCAGAAGTCTATGTGGCAGAGGACGGAGATCAACGGCTTACTTCCAGAATTGTAATGCTTTGCAACAAACAAGGTGTGAAGGTCACGTATGTGGACACAATGCTGAATTTGGGCAAGGCCTGCGGTATAGAAGTTGGTGCTGCGATGGCAGCCGTCTTAAAACAATAGCAGCAAGAGAACGTTTTTGTACCGGGGTACACTTCGGCAGCAAGGACTTTTCATTTGTCTTTTTATGAACCACCTGGGTCTGTGGACTTAATGTTTGTAAATTGACTATCATTTCAGGAAGGGGGTGGCACAACATGCCAACTATCAATCAATTGGTTCGTAAAGGCCGTCAAGCCAAAATCGAAAAATCCAAATCTCCCGCTCTTCAAAAAGGGTTCAACGCCCTCAAGCGTGAGGCTACAAATTTGAGCGCTCCGCAGAAACGCGGTGTATGCACTCGTGTAGGCACAATGACTCCACGTAAACCGAACTCAGCACTTCGTAAGTATGCCCGTGTTCGTCTGACGAACCGTCTTGAGGTGACTGCTTATATTCCGGGGATCGGACATAACCTTCAAGAGCACAGTGTAGTATTGCTGCGCGGAGGTAAAGTTAAGGACCTTGCAGGAGTTCGTTACCACATCGTTCGTGGTGCACTGGATACTGCAGGTGTTGCTAACCGGATGCAGGCTCGCTCCAAGTACGGTGCGAAACGTCCTAAAGTCAAGAAATAAGATGAGCTTATCAGAATAATAACCATATAAGAAAGGGGGATATCCATGCCACGCAAAGGTCCAGTTACTAAAAGAGATGTATTGCCAGATCCATTGTATAATAGCAAGTTGGTTACTCGTTTGATCAACCGTATTATGCTGGGTGGTAAAAGAGGTGTCGCTCAAAGCATTTTGTACAATTCGTTCAAGTTGATTCAAGAACGTACAGGTAAAGAGCCGATGGAAGTTTTCGAAGCAGCCATCAAGAATATCATGCCTGTATTGGAAGTTAAAGCTCGTCGTGTCGGCGGTGCTAACTACCAAGTACCTATTGAGGTTAAACCTGAAAGACGTACTGCTTTGGGATTACGTTGGCTTGTAAACTACTCACGCAACCGTGGTGAGAAGACTATGGAAGAGCGTTTGGCGGCTGAGATTATCGATGCTTCCAACAACACAGGCGCTTCCGTTAAGAAACGTGAAGATACACACAAAATGGCTGAAGCGAACAAAGCGTTTGCTCACTACCGCTGGTAGGATTGCAGTCGTTCAAATAACTTCTATTTTGGAAGGAGATCCATTTCATGTCAAGAGAGTTCTCCTTAAAAAATACACGTAATATCGGGATCATGGCACATATTGATGCTGGTAAGACTACTACCACAGAGCGGATTCTTTTCTACACAGGCCGTACGCACAAAATCGGTGAAGTTCACGAGGGTGCTGCTACAATGGACTGGATGGAACAGGAGCAAGAGCGCGGAATCACGATTACTTCCGCTGCTACAACCGCTGCTTGGAAGGGTCACCGCATCAATATCATTGATACCCCAGGGCACGTTGACTTCACTGTTGAAGTTGAACGTTCCCTTCGTGTATTGGATGGGGCAGTTGGTGTATTTAGTGCGAAAGAGGGCGTTGAGCCTCAGTCCGAAACCGTATGGAGACAGGCTGACCGTTACGGCGTTCCCCGGATCGCATATGTGAACAAAATGGATATCATCGGTGCAGACTTCCTGAACGTTATCGACAGCATGCGTGACCGCCTGCAAGCCAATGCAGTTGCCATTCAATTGCCGATTGGTGCCGAGAACGACTTCACAGGAATCATTGACCTTGTTGAGCAGAAAGCTCACATCTTCAAGGATGACCTGGGTCAGAACATCGAAGTTACTGATATTCCTGCTGAATTCTTGGAGCAAGTTGAGACTCTGCGTACTGAACTGATTGAGAAGGTTGCAGAACTTGACGAAGATCTGACTATGAAGTATCTGGAAGGCGAAGAAATCACTGTGGCCGAGATCAAAGCTGCACTGCGCAAAGGCGTATGTGAAGTTAAGGTCTTCCCTGTAATTGTCGGATCCTCCTACCGTAACAAAGGCGTTCAGCTCATGATGGATGCTGTTGTTGATTACTTGCCATCCCCACTGGATGTACCGGCTATTCAAGGTCATCTGGAGGACGGTACAGAAGCGGTTCGTCACTCTTCGGACGAAGAACCATTTGCTGCACTGGCATTTAAAATCATGACAGACCCTTATGTGGGTAAACTCACGTTCTTCCGTGTATACTCCGGTATCCTGGAATCCGGTTCTTATGTAGTTAACGCTACTAAGAACAAGCGTGAGCGTATCGGCCGTATTCTGCAGATGCATGCGAACAGCCGCCAAGAAATCTCCATCGTATACGCTGGTGATATCGCGGCAGCCGTTGGTCTGAAAGATACAAGTACAGGCGATACACTCTGTGATGAGAAACATCCGGTTATCCTGGAGTCCATGAACTTCCCTGATCCGGTTATCGAAATCGCAGTTGAACCAAAAACCAAAGCTGACCAAGATAAATTGGGTGTTGCTCTCGGAAAGTTGACTGAAGAGGATCCTACTCTTCGTGCTCATACTGATGAAGAAACAGGCCAAACGATCCTGGCAGGTATGGGTGAGCTTCACCTGGATATTATCATCGACCGTATGCGCCGCGAATTCAAGGTAGAAACCAACGTGGGTAAACCACAGGTTGCTTACCGTGAGACATTCAAAGCACCAGCACGCGTTGAAGGTAAATTCGTTCGCCAATCCGGCGGTCGCGGTCAGTATGGTCACGTGTGGGTTGAGTTTGAACCTCTCGAACCGGGTACTGGCAGCCAGTTCGAAAGTAAAGTTGTCGGTGGTTCTGTACCTAGAGAATACATCGCTCCTGCACTTGCCGGTATTGAAGAGCAAATGAAAAACGGCGTTATTGCAGGCTTCCCGCTTGTAGACGTTAAAGCTACCATCGTAGATGGTTCCTATCATGATGTTGACTCCAACGAAATGGCATTCAAAATTGCCGGCTCGATGGCACTCAAAGCAGCTAAAGACAAGTGTAAGCCTGTCCTGCTTGAGCCAATCATGAAAGTGGAAGTAACTGTTCCTGAGGAATACATGGGCGATGTAATGGGTATGCTGAACTCCCGTCGCGGTCGGATCGAAGGTATGGATTCCCGTGGTGGTGCGCAGATTATCCGTGCAAAGGTGCCTCTTTCCGAAATGTTCGGATACTCCACAACACTCCGTTCCGGTACTCAGGGACGCGGCGTATTCTCAATGGAACTTTCTCACTATGAAGAAGTGCCTAAATCCATTGCTGAAGAAATCGTAGCCAAGAACAAAGGCGGAGAATAAGCTTAATTTTTAACTTGCCGTCCGGGTATAACACTTAAGTCACCTTAGAATTGCAAATAGGCGGACGGCTCAAATATATGGACCCCACAATAAGGAGGAACTGTTCAAATGGCAAAGGCAAAGTTTGAACGTAACAAACCGCACGTTAACATTGGTACTATTGGTCACGTCGACCATGGTAAAACAACTCTGACTGCTGCAATCACAACTGTATTGTCCAAAAAATACGGTGGTGCTGCTGTAGCATTCGACCAAATCGATAAGGCTCCTGAAGAACGCGAACGCGGTATCACTATCTCCACCGCTCACGTTGAATATGAAACTCCTAACCGTCACTACGCTCACGTAGACTGCCCTGGACACGCCGACTATGTTAAAAACATGATCACTGGCGCAGCGCAAATGGACGGAGCGATCCTGGTTGTATCCGCAGCTGACGGCCCTATGCCACAGACTCGCGAGCACATCCTGCTGTCCCGTCAAGTAGGCGTTCCTTACATCGTTGTATTCCTGAACAAATGCGACATGGTTGAGGACGAAGAGTTGCTTGAATTGGTTGAAATGGAAGTTCGCGATCTGCTTAGCGAATACGACTTCCCAGGCGATGACACTCCAATCGTTCGCGGTTCAGCTCGTGAAGCTCTGCAGAACCCTGATGGCGAGTATGCACAGAAGATCGTTGAAATGTTCGAAACGATCGACACATACATCCCGCTTCCAGAACGTCAGACTGACAAGCCTTTCTTGATGCCTGTCGAAGATGTATTCTCCATCACTGGCCGCGGTACTGTGGCAACTGGTCGCGTAGAACGCGGAACAGTTAAAGTCGGAGAAGAAATCGAAATCGTTGGTATTCACGAAGAGAAGAAAAAATCCGTTGTTACCGGCGTAGAAATGTTCCGTAAATTGCTCGATTCCGCACAAGCGGGCGACAACATCGGCGCACTGCTGCGTGGTGTAGACCGTAACAACATCGAGCGCGGTCAAGTATTGGCTAAGCCAAACTCCGTTAACCCGCACACTGAGTTCACTGCTCAGATCTACGTTCTGACAAAAGAAGAAGGCGGACGTCACAAACCATTCTTCACTGGTTACCGTCCACAGTTCTACTTCCGTACAACAGACGTAACTGGCATCATCAACCTGCCAGAAGGTACTGAAATGGTTATGCCTGGTGACAACATCACCGTAACTGTTCAACTGATCTCCCCAATCGCTATTGAAGAAGGTACTAAATTCTCCATTCGCGAAGGCGGACGTACAGTTGGTGCCGGTTCCGTAGCTTCCATCCAGAAGTAATTCAGGCTATATCCATTAGGATAGACTGAATATAAGTCAGGCCCCCTTCATTAGAAGGGGGCCTGTTTTGTTATGATAAAGTTTATGAATTAGATTTCTTTCGCATACTCCGCACTAGGCAGCTTGGACAGTACGACATATAGGCTAGAAGGGGAAGAACTATTATTTGTATAAGCGAAGGACTCGTCACCGGCAATGTAGATAGTCTCTCCTTGGATGAAGGAGAACTCTTCCTCATTAACATGGATTGCACCGTCTCCGTGTAAGGCGAGGATATATACATCTGCTCCGGGGTGTTTATGAAGAGGTAGCTTCTGCCCAGGCATGAAGTTGAGCACGAATACAACACTATCCCCTTTTTGGAAAATGATCTTTTTGGTAAAGCGCTCCTCCTGATACTGTACTGCCTCAGCTAATGTTTTCTTTTCCATTATAAATCCCTGCTTTCATTATATTGTATTATTTAAAGCTTAACTTCATACTCGCAATGCTCATGACCGGTGACATTACATTTGATCTCTTTAACTGAAACCTTGCGGCCGAGAATCCGGCACAGCGCACCTTCAATGATGGCTCCCTGCAGATCACAGACCATTTTTTCATCTTCAAGGGAAGGCAGTCCTTTGCAGAAACAATCGTCAACAGCAATATTAATTCTGCGTTCATCGGAATGAACTATACGTGTAATCCCGATTTTAAGCTCCTCAAAGATCTGCAGCAGCTCTTCCACGGAATGGACAGGCAGGCTCTCGCCGATCTTTCTGCCAATGGTAACAGTCGTTCCCTTTCCGCCTAACGGCAATCCCTGGTTCATTCCAATTAGACGGATCGTCCGGAATAGTTCAAGGGGTACCATGTTGCCCAGAGTTGTTCTATCCATCTGGCGCATATCCTCAAAAGTGTATTGCTGCAAGCCCATCAACTCCTTTTCTCTCTATGAACTTATTGTATAGCCAGCCGGTACGTTAATCCTTGATATAGATCAAGTTTAATGAAAATCTGTGCGTCCAGTCACCCGGTAGGGCTTCGATCATTGATATGGTGGGATAAGCGACAGTAAAGGAGGAATGATGTATGGATTGTAATACGTGCAGCTCTCATGCCTGTGTGCGCCAGGTTCCGGTATTCAGGAGCTTATCTGATGAAGAATTGGTTATCATAGAATCAATCACAGAATCTCATTCATATAAAAAGGGCAGCCAGGTCTGCAGAGAAGGAGAGCCGTCTGAAGCCTTGTACGTAGTGAAGAGCGGTCTTATCAAACTGACGAAGAACAGTAAAGAAGGCAAGCAGCACATTGTCCGCTTTCTTTTCCCGGGAGATTATTTCGGGCAGTTTGCCCTGCTTCATAATAAAAATAATGATGTAACGGCAGAGATTATAGAGAGCGGAGTGGTCTGCCGGATGCACCGGAAGGATTTCATTCCCCTGCTGGAGCAGAATGCGGGCCTGGCGTTTAGTTTTCTGATGTCAGTCAGTGAGCAGTTGCATCTGGCGGAAGAAACAGCAGGGGCGCTACATATGTTGGAAGTGGAAAAACGGTTAGCCCGGCTTCTGGTCTACTTGTATACGAGAAATCTGCCAGAGCCAGCAGTGACCATGCAAGACTTGAGATACTCGGTTGATCTCCCTTCGGCGCAAAAAGAAGTGGCAGCGATGATCGGCACTACTGCCGAGACCCTAAGCCGTAAGCTGAACAAGCTGGAAGCGCTGAAGATCATTGCTATGCATAAAAGAACTGTGAATATTCTGGAGATGGAGGCTCTAATTCAGCTCGCTGAAATCAGTAATTAATAATTTTCAGATAAAACCTTTAGTTTTTTAACTTTTTTTCTGGAAAAGGTGATTTGTTTTGCAAAGGCTCTTGCAATATAGCCGCCTATTAGATATAATAATAAATGTTGTTCTGAGACGTTGCGATGATGTGAGAGGTTACTGACACACCCGGCCCCTTTGCCATGAGGTCGACGTCAGAAAATTTTCGCGGAGTATGTCCGATAATAAATTGGGCGATAGAAGGAGGGACTAAAATGGCAAAGCAAAAAATTCGTATTCGCTTGAAAGCATACGACCACAGAATTCTTGATCAATCCGCAGAGAAAATCGTTGAAACAGCAAAACGTTCGGGTGCTGGTGTATCCGGGCCGATTCCGCTGCCAACTGAGAAGCAAATCATTACCATTCTCCGTGCGGTACACAAGTACAAGGATTCCCGTGAACAGTTTGAGCAACGGACTCACAAACGTTTGATCGATATTGTGAACCCAACACCACAAACTGTGGATGCCTTGATGCGCTTGGATCTACCGTCCGGTGTAGATATCGAAATCAAATTGTAATTCATTAAGTAACCAGGAAAAGAAAAGAGGTGTCAACATTGAAAGGTATCTTAGGAAAAAAACTCGGTATGACTCAAGTGTTTACTCCAGAAGGTAACGTAATCGCGGTTTCTGTTATCGAAGCTGGACCTTGTGTGGTACTGCAAAAGAAAGACCTGAATATCGACGGATATGAAGCAGTGCAGTTAGGTTTTTCCGATAAAAAGGAAAGTCGCTCTAACAAGCCTGAACAGGGTCACGCCAAAAAGGCAAATGCAACACCTAAGCGCTACGTTCGCGAAATTCGCGGTGTTGACCTCGGGTCACTCGAGGTTGGACAAGAGCTTAAGGCTGACATCTTCGCTGAAGGCGAGTTTGTTGACGTAACAGGTACTTCGAAGGGTAAAGGCTTCCAGGGTAACATCAAACGCTGGGGACAAAGCCGCGGACCAATGGCACACGGATCGCGCTACCACAGAAGACCGGGCTCGATGGGTTCCATCCAGGCTAACCGTGTTCCTAAGGGCAAACGCCTGCCAGGACATATGGGTCACACAACCGTAACGGTTCAAAAGCTTGAAATCATCCGGGTTGACGTAGAACGTAATGTACTGCTGGTTAAAGGCGCTATTCCGGGCCCTAAAAACAGCTTCGTGAAAGTTAAAGAAACCGTTAAGAAATAATTACTGAAGAAAGGAGGAACATGAAATGCCAAAAGTAACACTTTTCAATACTAGTGGTAACGAAGTTGGCGAAGTTGAACTGAGTGATTCAGTTTTCGGTATCGAACCGAATGTACATGTGCTGCATGAAGCTGCACTTATGCAAAGAGCTTCCCTTCGTCGCGGTACACACAAAGTAAAAGGACGCTCTGAAGTACGTGGCGGCGGACGTAAGCCTTGGAAACAAAAAGGTACAGGTCGTGCTCGTCAAGGCTCCATTCGTTCTCCACAATGGAAAGGCGGCGGCGTAGTCTTCGGACCAACACCACGCAGCTATTCCTGGAAATTGCCTAAGAAGGTTCGCCGGTTGGCCATCAAATCCGCGTTGTCCTCAAAAGTACTTGAGAATGACATTATCGTATTGGATAGCTTGACTCTGAATGCTCCGAAGACGAAAGAATTCGCAGCGATTCTGAACAATCTTAAAGTGGGCAGCAAAGCCCTGATCGTAGCTCCTAGCTATGATGACAATGTAGCACTTTCCGCTCGTAACATCCCTGGGGTGAAATTCGTAGCGGCTGACGGCATCAATGTTCTTGACGTACTGACGTACGACAAACTGATCATCACTAAAGAAGCAGTTCTGAAGGTAGAGGAGGTGTTCGCGTAATGAAAGATCCTCGTGATATAATTAAGCGTCCAGTGATTACGGAACGCACATCCGAATACATGAGCGAACTGAAGTACGCTTTTGAAGTGGATATCCGTGCTAACAAGACCGAAATCAAAAAAGCTGTCGAGGCTATTTTTAAAGTAAAAGTCGTTAGTGTGAACACAATGCGCGTACCTGGTAAACTGAAACGTTACGGCAAATATTCCGGTTATACTCCGGAGTGGAAAAAAGCCATCGTGAAGCTTAGCCCGGACAGCAAGCCGCTTGAGTTCTTTGAAGCGGTAGAATAATACTCTTAAAGTAAGGAGGAAACTATAGTGCCAATCAAAAAGTACAAACCGACCTCTCCGGCAAGACGCAACATGTCTGTGTCTACGTTTGAAGAAATCACAACAAACCAGCCAGAGAAATCGTTGCTGTCCCCGCTGTTCAAGCATGCCGGACGCAACAACCAAGGTAAAATTACGGTTCGTCACCATGGCGGCGGACACAAACGTAAATACCGTATCATCGACTTCAAACGGACTAAAGACGGCATACCAGGTAGCGTTGCTACAATCGAGTATGACCCGAACCGTACTTCCAATATTGCTTTGATCCACTATGCTGATGGAGAGAAACGTTATATCATCGCTCCTAAAGGCCTTAAAGTTGGGGACAAAGTTGAGTCCGGTCCTACTGCGGATATCAAAATTGGTAACAGCCTTCCGTTGATCAACATCCCGGTAGGTACAGTTATCCACAATATCGAGTTGAAACCAGGCAAAGGCGGACAATTGGTTCGTGCTGCCGGTACTGAAGCTCAGTTGCTGGGTAAAGAAGATAAATACGTATCTGTTCGATTGAACTCTGGTGAGGTTCGCAGAATCCTCAGCGTTTGCCGTGCGACTATCGGAGCCGTAGGTAACGGAGATCACGAGCTGATCAAGATTGGTAAAGCCGGACGCAGCCGCTGGCTCGGACGTCGTCCTGAAGTACGCGGTGTTGTCATGAACCCTAACGATCACCCGCACGGTGGTGGTGAAGGCCGCGCTCCAATCGGACGGAAATCGCCAATGTCACCTTGGGGCAAACCAACCCTCGGCTACAAAACGCGTAAGAAAAACAAAGCATCTGATAAATATATCGTTCGTCGCCGCACAAAATAAGACGCTTCAGGCAAGTTAATTAAGCGCGAAGCGTCGATTCGCGGTTTTGAAGAACCGGATGAAGGGAGGATTCACACATGGGTCGCAGTTTAAAGAAGGGGCCGTTCATCGATGGCTACCTGCTGAAAAAAGTTGAGGATTTGAACGAGACAGACAAGAAAGTCGTAGTAAAAACCTGGTCCCGTCGCTCAACCATTTTCCCTCAGTTTATCGGACATACGTTTGGTGTATATGACGGCCGCAAACACGTGCCTGTATACGTAACAGAAGATATGGTAGGTCACAAGTTGGGCGAGTTCGCGCCAACACGTACTTACAAAGGCCACGCGGGTGACGATAAGAAAACCAGAAGATAATTAACGTCTTCGTTTGAGAGGAGGGAAAACAATGGAAGCAAAAGCACATGCAAGATCGGTGCGGATTTCCGCTCGTAAAGCGAAACTGGTTGTTGACTTGATTCGCGGCAAGCAAGTGGGGGAAGCAATTGCAATTCTTCGCCACACTCCGAAGTCCGCTTCTCCGGTTGTTGAGAAGCTACTGAACTCGGCGATTGCGAACGCTGAGCATAACTACTCTATGGACGTGAACAGCTTATTCGTAAGCGAAGTTTTCGTTAACCAGGGTCCTACAATGAAACGTTTCCGTCCGCGCGCCATGGGCCGCGCAAGCCGGATCAATAAACGTACCAGCCACATTACTTTGGTGGTATCTGAGAAATAAGGAGGGATAACACGTGGGTCAAAAGGTAAATCCAGTCGGACTCCGAGTCGGTATTATTCGCGATTGGGAATCAAAATGGTATGCAGGCAAAGATTTCGGTACTCTTTTAATGGAAGACGTCAAAATCCGGGAATACCTTAAAGGCAAGTTGAAAGATTCCTCTGTTTCCCGCATCGAGATCGAAAGAGCGGCAAGCCGAGTGAACGTTACAATTCACACTGCCAAGCCAGGTATGGTAATTGGTAAAGGCGGAGCAGAAGTAGAAGTACTTCGCAGCGCAGTTACAGCTATCGCCGGCGGTAAGAAAGTGCACATCAACATCAATGAAATCAAACACCCTGAACTGGATGCTATTCTTGTTGCTGAAAGCATTGCACAACAGCTGGAACGTCGCGTATCGTTCCGTCGTGCTCTGAAACAAGCGATTCAAAGAACTATGCGTTCCGGCGCAAAGGGTATTAAAACTCAGGTTGGCGGACGTCTTGGCGGCGCTGAGATTGCCCGTTCAGAAGGTTATAGCGAAGGAACAGTTCCACTTCATACGCTTCGTGCTGATATCGATTACGGAACAGCTGAAGCACATACAACTTACGGCCGTATCGGCGTAAAAGTATGGATTTATCGTGGAGAAGTTCTTCCCCCAGCTAAGAAACAAGCTGCTCAGGAAGGAGGCAACTAATCATGTTGGTACCAAAGCGCGTTAAACACCGCAAGCAACAACGCGGTCACATGAAGGGTATGGCAAAAGGCGGAACCGAACTTAACTTCGGGGAATTCGGTTTGCAGGCACTGGAGCCATCTTGGATCACTAACCGTCAGATCGAAGCTGCACGTATCGCAATGACACGTTACATCAAACGTGGCGGTCAGGTTTGGATCAAGATTTTCCCGGATAAGCCAATCACTCAGAAGCCTCTCGAGGTTCGTATGGGTAGTGGTAAAGGTAACGTTGAGAAATGGGTAGCTGTAGTTAAACCGGGTAAGATTATGTTCGAACTCGGAGGCGTGTCGGAAGAAATCGCTCGTGAAGCGATGCGTCTTGCCGCTCACAAGCTGCCTGTAAAGACTAAGTTTGTGAAACGTGAAGAATTGGGTGGTGAAGCAAATGAAAGCTAATGAACTTCGCAACTTAACCACTGCTGAGATTGAACAGAAAATCGCCGGTTTCAAGGAAGAACTTTTCAATCTCCGTTTCCAATTGGCAACAGGCCAACTGGATAACCCGACTCGGATTCGTGATGTGCGTAAGGAAATAGCTCGTGCTAAAACCGTTATCCATCAAAGAGTACTTGGGATTAGTTAAGTGACGGCGGATGCATAATCCGTAATCAGGAAGGAGGCTAATTATGAGCGAAGAACGTAATGCACGTAAAGTGCTGATCGGTAAAGTAGTCAGCGACAAAATGGATAAAACCATCGTAATTGCTGTTGAAACCTATAAAAAGCACAATCTGTATCACAAACGCATCAAGTCCACGAAGAAATTCAAGGCACATGATGAAGAGAATGTAGCTAAAATTGGTGATGTCGTGAAAGTCATGGAAACACGTCCATTGTCGAAGGACAAACGCTGGAGACTGGTTGAAGTGGTTGAAAAAGCGGTAATCATCTAAGACATGAAGCAAATCCCTTTCCGGAAGGAGGAAAAAAATAATGATTCAACCATTTACACGTTTGCATGTGGCTGACAACTCTGGTGCGAAGGAACTGATGTGTATCCGCGTACTGGGTGGTACTGGACGCCGTACAGCAGCAATCGGCGATCTGATCGTTTGTTCCGTTAAACAAGCAACACCAGGCGGCGTTGTCAAAAAAGGTGATGTTGTTAGAGCGGTAGTTGTTCGTACAAAACGTTCGGTACGCCGTAAAGATGGATCTTACATCGCATTCGACGAAAATGCAGCTGTTGTTGTTAAAGACGACAGAAGCCCGCGCGGAACACGTATCTTCGGACCAGTTGCTCGCGAACTTCGCGACAAGGACTACATGAAGATCGTTTCCTTGGCACCGGAAGTAATCTAAAAATCCGAGTGATACTCGGTTGTACTTGAAAAGGTAGTTATAGGAGGTGTAATCAATGCCTAGAGTTAAAAAAGTTCTGGAATCCCATAACAATAAACTGCACGTGAAAAAAGATGATGTGGTGCTTGTGATCAGCGGGAAAGACAAAGGTAAAAAAGGCCGTGTCATCGCTGCTTATCCTCGTGAAAACCGCGTCCTGGTAGAAGGCGTGAACATGGTGAAGAAACACCAGAAGCCTAACCAGTTGAATCCGCAAGGCGGAATCATCGAGCAGGAAGCTTCGATCCATGTGTCCAACGTAATGCACATTGATCCGAAGAGCGGGAAAGTTACGCGCATCGGCTATAAAGTACTAGATAACGGTAAGAAGGTTCGGGTAGCAAAAAGATCCGGAGAGATTATCGACTAATACAGTCCTAATGAAAGGAGGTAAATCTTCATGGCAGCAAGAATGAAAGAACGTTATCTGAATGAAATCACACCATCTTTGATGCAGAAGTTTAACTACACAACAGTTATGCAAGTGCCTAAGATCGAGAAGATCGTCATCAACATGGGTGTAGGTGACGCTGTTCAAAACTCCAAAGTACTTGACGCTGCAGTTAACGATATGCAACTGATTTCTGGTCAAAAGCCGGTTATCACCAAAGCAAAGAAATCCATCGCCGGTTTCAAACTGCGCGAAAATATGCCGATCGGGGTTAAAGTAACACTGCGCGGCGAGCGTATGTATTACTTCCTGGATAAATTGATCAACGTAACGCTTCCACGCGTTCGTGACTTCCGTGGTGTTTCCAGCAAAGCCTTCGATGGCCGCGGTAACTACACACTGGGTCTTAAAGAACAATTGATCTTCCCTGAAATTGAGTATGACAAAGTGGATAAGGTTCGCGGTATGGACATCGTTATTGTAACGACTGCTAAGACGGACGAGGAATCCCGTGAGCTGCTGAATCAGCTGGGAATGCCTTTCACAAAATAAGAATCATCCATTTCTCCGAAAATGTTTAGGAGGTGTCAGGCTAAGTGGCAAAGACTTCAATGAAAGTTAAACAACAACGCGAGCCTAAGTTCAAAGTACGTGCATATACACGTTGCGAGCGTTGCGGTCGTCCACATTCGGTACTGCAAAAGTTCAAAATTTGCAGAATTTGTTTCCGTGAATTAGCTTATAAAGGCCAGATCCCTGGCGTGAAAAAAGCAAGTTGGTAAGAAGTTTATAAACGGGAAGGAGGTTTACACACATGACTATGTCTGATCCTATTGCAGATATGCTTACTCGTATTCGTAACGCCAACACTGTGCGTCACGAGACAGTAGAAATGCCTGCTTCTACTATGAAAAAACAAATCGCGGACATCTTGAAGCGTGAGGGCTTCATCCGTGATGCTGAATTCGTTGAAGATAGCAAACAAGGGATTATCCGTATTTTCCTGAAATACGGCCCAAGCCAGGAACGTGTTATCACTGGTCTGAAAAGAATCAGTAAACCAGGTCTTCGCGTATACACGAAGAGCAATGAAGTTCCTCGTGTACTCGGTGGCCTTGGAATCGCGATTATCTCCACATCTAAGGGAGTTATGACCGACAAAGAAGCTCGTCAATCTAAATCCGGCGGAGAAGTTGTCTGCTACATTTGGTAATAAACGTCACAAGATAAGGAGGTGCAACACATGTCTCGTATTGGTCGCAAACCAATCGCAGTACCTAGCGGTGTAGATGTCACTTTGGACAACACCGTTATTACAGTAAAAGGTCCTAAAGGCACTTTGACTCGTGAGCTTCATAAAGACATGAAGATTACAGTTGAAAATAACGAAATCACTGTTGTTCGCCCGTCGGACAACAAATTGCATCGTTCACTTCACGGCACAACCCGCTCCGTTGTCAACAACATGGTGAGTGGTGTGACTGAAGGTTTCTCGAAATCTCTGGAACTGGTTGGGGTCGGATATCGTGCAAGCAAATCCGGAGATAAAATCGTATTGAACGTTGGTTACTCCCACCCGGTTGAAATTACACCGGAAGCGGGTATCGAGTTCGATGTTCCTGCGAACACGAAGATCATCGTTAAAGGGATTGACAAAGAACGCGTTGGCGCTTACGCTGCCAAAATCCGTTCCGTACGTGAACCTGAGCCATACAAAGGTAAAGGTATCAAATATGAAGGCGAGCGTATCATCCGCAAGGAAGGTAAAGCTGGTAAGAAGAAATAACCAGCTCTACCTTAATTGTAAGATACCCCGTGCATCTTAAAGTGAAGCTGTTTACGGCAAACTGAAGGGAGTGAAAGGGAAGTCATGATTACAAAAGAGGATAAAAACAAGGCACGTCTCAAAAGACACCTGCGTGTTCGTAAGAAGATCCAGGGTACTACTGAGCGTCCACGTTTGAATGTGTTCCGTTCTGCGAAACACATCTACGCTCAACTGATTGATGATGTGAACGGCGTTACTATCGTATCTGCCTCCACACTTGATAAGGAATTGAGTGCTACAATCGGAAATGGCGGCAGCGTTGAAGCTGCAAGCAAAGTAGGTCAATTGATCGCTGAGCGCGCTAAAGAAAAGGGTCATGCAGTGGTTGTATTTGACCGCGGTGGATACTTGTACCATGGACGGATTCAGGCTCTGGCTAGCGCAGCTCGCGAAGCTGGTCTTGAATTCTAGAATATTTCTAAAAGGAGGTTAACGACTTGCGTGTAGATCCGAACAGTTTAGAACTGACAGAAAGAGTTGTACACATCAACCGTGTTGCAAAAGTTGTAAAAGGCGGACGCCGTTTCAGCTTTAGTGCACTTGTTGTTGTGGGCGACGGCAACGGCTACGTTGGTGCTGGTATCGGTAAAGCCGGCGAAGTTCCGGATGCCATCCGTAAAGGCATTGAAGACGCCAAGAAAAACCTGATCCACATTCCAATCGTAGGAACATCGATTCCTCACCTGGTTACTGGACATTTCGGCGCAGGACGCGTTCTGCTGAAACCAGCATCCGAAGGTACCGGCGTTATCGCTGGTGGACCGGTTCGTGCGGTGCTTGAATTGGCAGGCGTTGGCGATATCTTGACAAAATCTTTGGGTTCTTCGAATTCCATGAATATGGTCAATGCTACTTTAGAGGGTCTTTCCCGTCTGAAGCGCATTGAAGAGGTCGCGAAGCTTCGCGGCAAATCTGTCGAAGAATTACGCGGTTAAGGAGGGGAACGTCAATGGCTAAATTGCAAATTACCCTCGTACGCAGTGTAATTGGACGTCCAGAAACACAACGTGTTACTGTTAAGACGCTCGGCCTGCGCAAAACCAACTCGTCCGTGGTTCACAACGACACTCCTGCAATTCGCGGAATGATCAACAAAGTGAGCCACTTGCTGTCCGTTACTGAAATTGAAGGCTAATAGCCTCGAATAAATTAACAAACATAAGGAGGTGCAAACGATGAAGTTACATGAACTTGCTCCAGCTCCTGGATCACGGAAAGAACGCAACCGCGTTGGTCGTGGACCAAGTAGCGGTAACGGTAAAACTTCGGGCCGTGGTCATAAAGGTCAAAACTCCCGTTCCGGCGGTGGTGTACGTCCAGGCTTCGAGGGTGGACAAAACCCACTCTATCGTCGTCTGCCTAAACGTGGTTTCGTCAATCCTACCCGTAAAGAGTACGCGATTGTGAACCTGGAAGATCTGAATAGCTTTGCAGAAGGAACAGAAGTAACTCCTGAGCTTTTGCTTGAAACTGGTGTTGTCAGCAACACTAAGAGCGGCATCAAGATTCTCGGCAACGGTGAACTGGCTGTTAAATTGACTGTCAAAGCAAATAAGTTCTCTCAATCTGCGGTAGAGAAAATCGAAGCTGCCGGCGGTAAAACCGAGGTGATCTAATGTTCAAGACGCTTAAGAATATATGGCATGTTGAAGATTTGCGCAAAAAGATCCTGTTTACCCTGTTCGTTCTGATCATTTACCGCATCGGTTCGTTTGTACCGGTTCCCGGTGTGAACAAAGAAGTACTGGAATCAACAAATCAGGGCGGAGACGCTTTGATGGGTCTTTTGAACACCTTCTCGGGCGGAGCGCTCAAAAACTTCTCGATTTTTGCGATCAGCATTTACCCGTATATTACAGCATCCATCATCGTTCAATTGCTTTCGATGGATGTTGTTCCTAAGTTTGCCGAATGGGCTAAGCAAGGGGAACACGGGAAAAAGCAGCTGGCGCAAATTACGCGTTACGGCACAGTAGTGCTAGGTTTGATTCAAGCGTTTGCCACATCTATCGGGTTTAACCGGATTTATGGCACTGAGATGATTCCAAATGCAACCTTTGCGGATTACCTGCTTATTGCGATCATATTGACGGCGGGTACATCGTTCTTGATGTGGTTAGGTGAGCAGATCACTGAAAAGGGTATAGGAAACGGGATTTCGATCCTGATTTTTGCGGGAATCGTCGCCGCCTTTCCGGGATATATCACCACTACGGCGCAATCAAGCTTTATCCAGCCGGGTCAGATGTTCCTGAATATTCTTAAAGTCGTTATTGTACTGATCGTGGTTGTTGCGATTATTGTCGGGGTGATCTTTGTTCAACAAGGTATCCGTAAAATCCCTGTACAATATGCCAAACGCGTAGTCGGTAACAAAATGTACGGTGGACAGAATACGCACATTCCGCTTAAAATTAATGCGGCTGGTGTAATTCCTGTTATCTTCGCCGTTTCGCTGCTTCAATTCCCGGTCGTTTTATCGAGCTTCTGGTCCACCCATGCTTGGGCTAAATGGGTCTCGGCCAATCTGGATCATACCAAGCCGCTCGGCATGCTGCTGTATGTAGTCATGATCATCGGATTTACGTTCTTCTATACGTTCGTCCAGATGAACCCGCAGCAAATGGCTGACAATATGAAAAAGAATGGCGGATACATTCCAGGTATACGTCCAGGTAAGGCTACTGAGAAATACCTGACTAGAGTAATGTCGCGTCTGACGATGTCCGGTGCGCTGTTCCTGTCATTAATCTCTGTACTGCCAGTATTATTTGGATCGTTATCCGGGTTACCGAAGCAAGTGCAGATTGGTGGTACGGCACTGCTGATCGTTATCGGTGTTGCACTGGATACCATGAAGCAGATCGAGAGCCAATTGATCAAACGCCATTACAAAGGCTTCATCAATAAATAGGCGATAGGTTCCGGTGAAGTACCTAATGTTTTAAACTTCCCGGTACCTATTGTGCTGTTTCTTGCTTGGTGGCGAACTTTTGGGGGGAGAAGAGAATCGTGAACATTTTATTCATGGGCCCTCCTGGGGCAGGCAAGGGAACACAAGCCGCAGTGGTTGTTAAAGAACTTGGTATTCCGCATATTTCGACCGGTGATGCTTTCCGCTTGGCAATCAAGCAGGGAACGCCGATCGGGCTGAAGGCTAAATCTTACATCGATCAAGGTTTGCTTGTACCGGATGATGTGACTATTGGAATCGTCGAAGAACGGCTGCAGCAGTCCGATTGCGAAAAAGGTTTTTTATTGGATGGCTTTCCAAGAACCCTTTCGCAAGCGGAAGCGCTGGGAGAAATCCTCAGCCGGCTTGGAACTTCACTAGATCACGTTGTTAACTTGAATGTGGACCGCGGACTGCTGATGGCGCGTCTTACCGGACGCCGGATCTGCTCGGTATGCGGAACATCCTACCATTTAATTTTCAACCCGCCGAAGCAAGATGGCATCTGCGACATTGATGGCGGAGAATTGTATCAGCGTCCGGATGACAACGAAGAAAGTGTAGGCAAGCGTCTGGATGAGTATGATAACAAGACAGCGCCGCTGCTTGCATTTTATGACGATAAAGGTCTTGTGCGTCAGGTAAACGGAGAAAACGAAATCAATGTCGTTTCTTCTGAAATCGTCTCTATGCTGCGGGGTTAATGTAATGATCATTTGCAAATCCGAACAGGAACTTGTCTTTATGAGGGAAGCTGGTCGAATTGTTGCCGAGAGTCACCGTCTTATTGCTGAAGCTATCCAGCCAGGCATTACTACCGGTGAGCTCGACAGAATCGCCGATGGGTACATCCGCAGTCAGGGTGCTGTGCCGTCTTTCAAAGGCTACAACGGTTTTCCTGCCAGCATTTGCGCTTCAGTCAACGAACAATTAGTGCACGGATTTCCAGGGAAACGCAAACTGGTAGAAGGCGACATCGTTACGCTGGATATCGGTGCAGAGTACCGTGGTTATCATGGTGATTCCGCCTGGACCTACGGGGTGGGCAGCATTTCCGAAGAGGCTCAGCGTCTGCTGGATGTCACGGAGGGCTCTCTCTACGCTGGACTGGCGTTAGTCAAACCGGATGTGCGCTTGTTTACAATCTCCCATGCAATTCAAGCATACATTGAAGACGCCGGGTTCTCCGTTGTCCGCGAGTATGTTGGTCATGGCATTGGGGCAGAACTGCATGAAGAACCGCAAATTCCGAACTATGGCATAGCGGACCGCGGACCACGTTTGAAGCCGGGTATGGTACTCGCCATTGAGCCGATGGTTAACGCTGGAGAACGTTATGTCAGAACACTGGATGATAACTGGACGGTCGTTACGGTAGACGGTTCACTGTGCGCTCACTTCGAGCATACAGTAGCAGTTACACCGGACGGCATGGAGATTTTCACAAAACTGAATGCGTAGGTGATCTTCACGTGAATACTGGGAGCAGCCCGCAGGTTGGTCAAATCGTGAGAATTCTCAAAGGCAAGGATGCCGGAGAGGCTGCCGTTGTTATCGCAGTTGTAGATAGCAGATTTGTATATATTGCTGATGGGGACAAACGTAAGTTTGACAGCCCAAAGAAGAAGAATATTCAGCACTTGGAGCTCATACCCTTCATCAGCAGTGAGATTGTAGACAGTTTGGAAGAAACCGGCCGGGTCACCAACGGAAAGCTGCGGTTTGCAGTGATGAAGTATGGCCTGCCCGCTGGACAAAGTGCTAATGAGAAAGGAGACTGACTGTGGCTAAGGAAGACGTCATTGAGGTAGAAGGAACGGTCATTGAGCCGTTGCCTAACGCAACTTTTAAGGTTGAGCTTGAAAACGGTCATCAAATACTTGCCCATGTGTCCGGGAAATTGCGGATGCACTTTATCCGTATCCTAACCGGAGACAAAGTGGTCGTGCAGTTATCGCCTTATGATTTATCAAAAGGCCGTATAACTTACCGTAAATAGATGGGAACTACAACAAAAGTTTTGCTTCGCAAAACTTTGAGGAGGTAATTAACATGAAGGTAAGACCTTCTGTAAAGCCCATTTGCGAAAAATGCAAAGTCATCCGCCGCAAAGGGACTGTTATGGTAATTTGCGAAAATCCGAAACACAAACAAAAACAAGGTTAAGAAGGGGGTGTAGCGTAAAATGGCTCGTATAGCTGGAGTGGATTTGCCACGTGATAAGCGCGTTGAGATCGCCTTGACTTATATTTTCGGAATCGGTAAAACGACTTCCCAGAAAATTCTTAATGAAACAGGCATTGACGTTAACACACGTGTCCGTGATTTGACGGAAGATGAAGTCAGCAAACTGCGTGAAACGATCGACAAAGAGGTTAAGGTTGAAGGTGACCTTCGTCGTGAAATTTCCTTGAATATTAAGCGTCTTACTGAGATCGGCTGTTACCGCGGTGTTCGTCACCGTCGTGGATTGCCTGTTCGCGGTCAACGTACCAAAACCAATGCTCGTACCCGTAAAGGCCCGCGTCGTACTGTAGCAAACAAAAAGAAATAAGAAGAGGTGATAAGAGACAATGGCTAAACCGAAAAAAGTCGTACGTACGAAACGTCGCGACCGGAAAAATATCGAGTCTGGCGTGGCACATATCCGTTCCACGTTCAATAACACTATCGTTACGATCACGGATCCCCACGGAAATGCAATTTCCTGGGCAAGCTCCGGCGGTCAAGGATTCAAAGGTTCCCGTAAATCGACTCCATTTGCAGCGCAAATGGCAGCCGAAACAGCTGCTAAGGCAGCTATGGAACACGGCATGAAGTCCGTTGAAGTTATGGTTAAAGGACCGGGCGCGGGCCGCGAAGCAGCCATCCGTTCCCTTCAGGCCGCTGGTCTTGAAGTAAACCTCATTAAAGACGTTACTCCAGTTCCTCACAATGGATGCCGTCCGCCGAAGCGTCGCCGCGTTTAGTATAATCAGAATTGTGATTGTGGTATAATTCTGACGCATCTGCTAATAATAGGTGTTTAGGCATACTACATGATACACCTGATGGGGTGACTGTTTCATATAGGAGCGACGTTTGAAGGAGGGGTACACTCGTGATAGAAATCGAAAAGCCGAAGATTGAGACCGTAGAAGCCAATGATGATGGGACCTATGGGAAATTCGTAGTTGAACCGCTGGAACGTGGATATGGCACGACTCTGGGGAACTCGCTTCGCCGGATCCTGCTTTCCTCCCTTCCGGGAGCCGCAGTGACTTCGGTCCAAATTGACGGCGTTCTGCATGAGTTCTCGACCGTTCCCGGCGTAATGGAAGATGTGACGGAAATCATCCTGAACCTTAAAGCTCTTTCTCTGAAGATTCATTCGGATGAAGAGAAAGTGTTCGAGATTGATGCTGAAGGAGAAGGCATCGTTACCGCGGGTGATATCCGTGCGGACAGCGATGTTGAGATCCTGAACCCGGATCTTCATATTGCAACGCTGGGACCTGGCGCGAGACTGCACATGCGCATTTTTGCAGGCCGTGGTCGCGGCTACGTCCAAGCGGACCGGAACAAACGCGACGATCAGCCAATTGGTGTAATTCCAGTTGACTCTATCTACACTCCTATTTCACGTGTGAATTACGGTATTGATAATACCCGTGTTGGTCAAGTGACTAACTACGACAAGTTGACGCTGGAAATTTGGACAGATGGCAGTATCCGACCGGAAGAAGCCGTTAGCCTTGGAGCCAAAATTTTGAACGAGCACCTCGTTCTGTTCGTAGGTCTTACGGATGAAGCGAAAGACGCCGAAATTATGGTTGAAAAAGAAGAAGACAAAAAAGAAAAAGTACTTGAGATGACGATCGAGGAGCTTGATCTTTCTGTCCGTTCCTACAACTGCCTCAAACGTGCCGGTATTAATACCGTGCAAGAGCTGACTACGAAAACTGAAGAAGATATGATGAAGGTTCGTAACTTGGGCCGCAAATCTTTGGAAGAGGTTCAAGAGAAGCTTGAGGAACTTGGTTTGGGACTTCGTACAGAAGAATAGGACTCAGGAGTTCTTGAGACTTGAGTGAAGGAGGGAAAACAAATGGCATACCAAAAATTGGGCCGTGATTCCAGCGCGCGTAAAGCTTTGTTCCGCGATATGGTAACGGATCTGTTCCTATACGAACGTATTCAGACAACAGAAGCCAAAGCGAAGGAAGTTCGTTCCATCGCTGAGAAACTGATCACTAAAGCGAAAAAGGGCGATCTTCATGCTCGCCGTCAAGTAGCTGCATTTGTTCGTCGTGAGACTGTAGATGGTGAACAAGATGCAATCCAAAAATTGTTCTCTGACATTGCTCCACGTTACACAGAGCGTCCAGGCGGATACACTCGTATCCTGAAGCTGGGACCTCGCCGTGGCGATGCTGCGCCTATGGTTTATCTTGAACTGGTAGACCGCGCGTAGTTTCACAAGCTATGATTTCCGGATGTACGCTTTACGTATTTAACGTTATTGTACTGCAGGGCATATTACCCTGCCGTGCAAATAACCGCGGGAATCACCTTGTATAGAGTAGAAGGAGCTCCCGCCGGGGCTCTTTTTTTTGAAAGAGGAGAATGAAATGCGCAATCTATTGATGAAAGTCAATTATGACGGCACCCACTATGATGGCTTTCAGACCCAGCCTCAGGGCAATACGATTCAGGACAAGCTGGAGCATGCAATTCAGCATCTGACCGGTGAGACGCTCAAAATCACGGGCTCAGGACGGACTGATGCGGGGGTGCACGCTTATGGCCAACCTTTTAACTTCATAACCTCCTCCCAGATTCCGCTGGAACGCTGGTGTCTGGCTCTGAATGCCAGGCTGCCGCAGGACATCGTGGTTACAGAGGCCGCTGAGGTTCCGCTCTCGTTCCACTCCCGTAGAGGGGCGAAGCGTAAAACCTACCGGTACACGATTAACGGCAACCGGTTCCCGGACCCGTTCCAGCGGCGCTGGCAGCATCATCATCCGATGAAGCTGAATGTTCCTGCGATGGAGATGGGGCTAAGCGCGCTGCTGGGTACCCATGATTACACCTCGTTTGCCTCCAGGAAGTCCACTAAGACTTCACATGTGCGGACCATTTATGAGGCTTATCTTGAAGTAGACCGCAGCATGTGCCGCCCGGGCTCTTCTGACCAGGGAGTGATCCATACCTATATTACAGGCAGCGGCTTTTTGCAGCATATGGTACGCATTATTATGGGGACGCTGATGCAGGTGGGCCAAGGGAAAATCAGCGCAGATAGAATGCCTTTAATACTTGCGGCTTGTGATCGTGCAGCGGCCGGACCTACGGCTGTGTCTAAGGGGCTGGCACTCTGGAGTGTGGAATATGACGAGATGGAGGATTAAATGGCCGGTACTATATTTTTTATAAAAATTAGTACTGAATGTTTAAAAATCGCTTGCGCTTGTCATGTTTATACTGTAATATAAAAGTTGTGTTTTCTTGATGGCTATCCCACAGCCCCGATCAAGAAAATGCCAACAAATAAGTTTTTTCAACTCACTAAATTGTAATTCAATCGCGAAACAAGATATACGAAACAGATGATTTTCGTACGAGAACAAGGAGGAAACATTCATGCGTACCACCTACATGGCGAAGCCGAACGAAGTTGAACGCAATTGGCACATCATTGATGCCGAAGGCAAAACACTTGGCCGTTTGGCAAGCGAAGCCGCTGCCCTAATCCGCGGCAAACACAAACCGCAATTCACTCCACACGTTGATACTGGTGATTTCGTAATTGTTATCAACGCTGAGAAGATTCACCTCACAGGTAAGAAAATGCAAAACAAGAAATACTACCGTCACTCGATGCACCCAGGCGGCTTGAAGGTTACTGTTGCAGAAGACCTGATCAAGACCAAACCTGAGCGTATGATTGAATTCGCAGTTCATGGCATGATTCCTAAGACTCGTCAAGGTAATCACATGAAGCTGAGACTCAAAGTATATGCAGGCGCTGAACATCCACATGCAGCACAAAAACCTGAAGTTTACGAACTTCGCGGATAAGAATAAAGGAGGACAGTTTCATGGCACAAGTACAATACTATGGGACAGGTCGTCGTAAACATTCGGTAGCACGTGTTCGCCTTGTACCGGGTGAAGGACGCATTGTCATTAACAAACGTGAGATGGACGAATATTTCGGTGTTGAAACACTGAAAATGATCGTAAGACAACCTTTGAACCTGACTGAAACTCTGGGCAGCTACGATGTAATCGTGCTTGCACATGGTGGCGGCATTTCTGGTCAAGCTGGCGCAATCCGCCACGGGATCTCCCGTGCATTGCTCAAAGTTGACCCTGAATATCGCGGTACGCTGAAGAAAGCCGGCTTCCTGACACGTGACCCACGTATGAAGGAACGTAAGAAATACGGCCTCAAAGCTGCTCGTCGCGCTCCACAGTTCTCGAAACGTTAATATTCCCTTGTTATCAAGGAAAAGAAGCTCCTGGCCTATGGCCGGGAGCTTTGTTTATGTTCTGCATCACAAAAGGCGCATCAGGGTGTCGTACACTCACTATTTATTTGACAGGGCAGCCAGGTTTTGAAGGAGCAGATAGCGAAACATCGTATATGCACATCTGCCCAGGGGGTGATTAGGGTGTGGGAGGTATAGCTTACCGCTGATCCGCTCACAGAAATCTTCGTACAGTGCCTTGATCTGCCTCAAGGATTTTTTCAACATCTTTCATTTGGAGTACAAAATTTCTTACAGATAAGCCATACCGAAGTACAAGCTGGTGAAGCTGCAAGGTAAGCTCCCCATCGAAGCAGATCAGGTCCCTTCTCTCAGCAGGTGCATATTCCAGATTCCCAATTGTCTCCAGCTCCATTTCCTGAAATCTCTCCTCCAGGGGAATCATCCATTCAGACTGCGTAGACAATGTATGCGGGTCAAGACAAACAATCAGCTGGTCTGGACCATCCAGTGTACTATGAGGATCATAATACGCAAAGATTACCGGATGTTCTGAAGAATGGCCCCGAGAATCCCCCGCATGATAGAAGGTATACGAATTTTTCACTCCCCTTGAAGGCCACAGTTCCCCTTCATACTCCCGGCGTAAAATCTGATCGAATCGCATTTTGGCCATATTGACGGATACTCCAAAGAGCTCTGAAATCTGTTGAACCGCTATGTAATAATCATCGGACAGCTTGTACGATTGAAGCATAAAAAAGGGCATAGTGGCATAAAGGACGAATTTCTCAGCATCTTCTTCCTGCGCTTTAATGAATGAAATAGGTAGTACCGTTTGATTGCCGGCATGTCTCAGGATATGACAAAGCTCATGCAGGAAGTCAAACCGCTGTTTCATAGGAGAAATACGGTTATCTATCATTACATAACGTATGCCTAATGCAGATTCGTAAGCACGGCTTGTCATCGGTGCATAGTTAACAAGCACATTTAACTCCTCTGAAAGCTTCGAAATCGTAATGTCCTCTGGCTGTAAAATGGAATGGGTGATGTAAATTTCCTCGACGAAATGTTCCAAATGAGTTTTTTTATAGTGTTTAAACATTTATTAACCTCCGGAGTAGAATGTATGTTCGTATATATGGGTATGCGGAATCAGCCCGCTGGCTGAAACCACGATTTGTTCTACTTTTTATTTGGTGTCTGAAGAGTCGGCCTTTTTCTTTTCTTGGTCTTTGATAAATTGCCAGAAGGTTAACATTTCCCGCTTGCGCTCATCCGGTGCATCCAGATAATCCTTGAAAAACAGTCCGTGCTCCGGATTGTTTAAAAAGGCTTCAAACTCAGACAGCTCCGATAGTGATGAAGACGAACTGTCTTCTGTGCCTCCATAGGCCAGACGGTCCATTTCTTCGGTAGTGATCCCTAAAGTACGGCAAACCTTAAGAACATTATCAACAGAAGCTCCTCCAACACCCCGCATTAGAATGGACCTCAGCGTAGTATAAGGAATTCCTGCCTTCTCTGAAAAAGCCTTGGTGTTCAGGCCGGTTTCCTCAATTAATCGCTTTAAGACTTCAGCCCGTTGCACACGCAGTCCTCCTCATAATGATGGATATACGATAATTCGTACTATCTGCTTCTATTTTAAAGACATTAAATTAAAAAGTAAATATGCATTATCGTATTTTATCGGTTAAAGGGCTTGACTAAATGCGAAATTGAGCATAGTATGAATAAAAAATACGAAATTGAGTATTTTGTTTATTTTAGGAGAGAGGAGAATCAACATGAGCGCTATGGAACAGGGGGATCTGGGCTTTGAATGTTTTGATTATGGGCAAGGAATGCTGCCAGAATATCAAATTTCTTTAAAGAGTGTGGAACAGTTGTACAAAAGTGCGGATGAGGATGATAAGAAGGTAATTGCCGGCATGGTCAGTGACTGCAAATATGTGATTGAATGGCTGAGCAGCGGACGCCGGCCGGGGAACAAACGGGGAATTGAACGCCGTGCAGGATACGAACGGGAAATTCTTTTAGAGCCTATTCGTATGCAAAATTTTGCTGGTCGATTCAAAGCGATTCCTTCGGAAGGAATATCGGAGGATCGGCGTTTTCAACTGGAGTATGTCCTTGGGCTATTGAGCAGAAGGGAACGGGAGTGCTATGTGCTCGCTAGTGGTGAAGGATTCTCGCATGTGGCTATCGCCGGGATGCTCATGATTTCGGCTGGCAGTGTAAGTGAGTACATCCAGCGGGCACAAAAAAAGATCAGTTCCGTAATGGACGAATTTGGTTCACTTCTCTGATGAAGCATGCTGCTCGAAATATAAATAATGGGTTTGTCTAGTGAAAGCCCCTAATAAATAGAAGGGAGGTTAATCATCATGAATCCGTTACGTGCAACCCGCGCGGTTCAGAAATGAGTTCTAAATACAAGGAGGGGAAAGTGACTATTACGCTGTTACTTATGGCAATCCAGAAATTTCTGCAAAAGGAGTTAGCTGATGATACGCAGCCTGTTCCCCCAGTACTGCTGGGTTATCTTTTGCCGGATACCATTATAGATCTGGTCTATCCGGTAATCATGATTCGGCCTGCTGAAGGAGAAGGAGATTCCGGCCAAGGTAAAATTAAAATTAAAATTCAATTTGGAACCCATTCCGAAGAGGAAACAGGCTTGATTATGCTGCTAAATCTGATGGAGCGGGTACGTATCCTGCTATTGCGCCAGAGAGTTCTTGAACAGAGATTCAGTTTGGACGCCAGTTGGACATGGAAGCTTGACGAAGAGCACCTTTCAGCAGTGTGGAGGGGTGAACTTACAACAACCTGGGCATTGCCCCAAATTCGACAGGAGGTAGTATTGTGAATTCTATTGAAAATAATGACCACCCTCAAACCGGGCAGGAGCCCATACAAATTTATCTGGGTCCTAACTTGCGTGGCGGCCAACTGCTGCAAGCGACCGTATTCCGGTCGGGCATTCCATCTTATTTAACGCCCCTGATGATTGAACAGCCGGATGTGGCTGAACTGATTGTTCCGGTTGAGGAAATGACCGCAGTGCAGGAGCGAATTCTTCAAGCAGGAACCGCAGAATATACAGTCTATCAAAGGCTTCTAGGGAAGGGGATCTAATCAATGTCATTTAAACATGGTGTAAGTATTATTGAACAATCAACTTCGGTTCTGGCTCCGGCAAAAGCAACAAGCGGTATTCCCTTTGCAGTAGGTACAGCTCCCCTCCATATGGCAACAGCAGCTGTACCTGTTAATACTCCTGTGCTTGTGAATAACTACGCAGAAGCCGTGGCGGCTCTGGGATATAGTGACGACTGGTCAAAATATACGCTGAGCGAGTTAGTGTATTCTCATTTTGCCTTGTACGAAAGAGCCCCCATGATTCTGGTTAATGTGCTTGACCCGGCTATCCACAAAACAACGGTTGCTCCAGCAGCGGTAGTTGTCAGTAACCGGTTGGCAACTTTGCAGGCTGAGGGGGTACTACTGCCTACACTGATTGTTAAATCTTCAGATGGTACTTCCACTTATGTGTCCGGTACGGATTACACGGCTGCATTTGATGAGAGGGGACATGTGCTGATTACTACGAAGTCTTCTGGAGCCATTGCAGCAAGTGCAGATCAGCTCTCCGTCGGATATGACAAGCTGAATCCCGGTGCTGTAGAAGCTGAGGATATCATTGGGGGCGTAACCGCCTCGGGTGAATACACCGGTTTTGAACTGGTTCATCAGGCTTACCCGCGTTTCGGTATCCTTCCGGATCTGCTGCTGGCCCCGGGCTGGTCGCATTTGCCTGCGGTTGCTGCAGTGATGAAGGCGAAGGCCGGAAATATTAACGGGAATTTCAAGGCGATGGCCCTGACGGATATTGATCCAACCCGATCTTATACAGATGCCGGTACTTGGAAAGCCAATAATAGCTACACGGGTGCTCTGCAAATTGCCGCCTATCCGATGCTGACGCTTGGGGATAAAAAATATCATTACTCCACTCAGCTTGCCGGCCTTATTGCCGCGGCGGATGCCGCTAATGGCGGTATCCCTTTTGTATCGCCTTCTAATAAGCCTTTACAGGCGGATGGCACTGCACTATCTGACGGGACAAGCCAATTCCTCGGAATTGACCAGGCCAGCTTCCTGAACAGTGCAGGCATTGTAACCGCACTTAACCTGGGAACAAGCGGCTGGAAAAGCTGGGGGAACAACACCGCTGCATATCCGGGCGTAACCGATCCTAAAGACAGCTTTATTCCGGTACGCAGGATGTTCAACTGGATTGGCAACAGTCTGATTCTGACCTACATGCAGAAGGTGGATGACCCGATGAACAAGCGGCTGGTAGCAGCGGTTACGGATTCCGTTAACATTTGGCTGAATGGCCTCACGGCATCAGGAGCACTGCTGGGCGGACGTGTAGAGTTCAATGAATCCGAGAACCCGGTGACAGATCTGATGGCGGGTAAAATTACATTCCACCTGCATCTTACGCCGCCTGGACCGGCACAGGAAATTTCATTCCTGCTTGAATACGACACAACATACTTGGCTGCGCTGGTAGCGTAGAAGGAGGAGCAATCATGCCAAACAGATCAGAACGGGTTATTGATTATTCGGTGTATTTGAATGCCGTCGATTACTTGGGAACAGCAACCGCGACCTTGCCGGAAATTACTTACCTGGTAGATACCATCAAAGGGGGCGGGATTGCCGGAGAAATGGCGGCGCCTTCCCCAGGGTACACAGGAGCAATGAGTCTGGCGCTTAAATGGCGCACGATCGAGAAGGCGGCAGCCTCTCTGCTGGCACCGAAGGTCCACACGTTGGACCTGCGTGCTTCCATTCAGACGTTTGATACCGCGACAAGTGAATACCGCGAGGTGCCGTTTAAGGTTACCGTCCGGGCGAGACCGCTCGGCCTGACACTCGGTAATCTGGAGACTGGAGCAGCAATGGATACTACCAACAACTTCTCGGTTAACTATTTGAAGGTCACCCTGGATGGTGTCCAGGTACTGGAAATTGATAAGTACAACTATATTCATAAAGTATACGATGTGGATTACCTTGCGGCTACCAAACAGAATCTTGGTCTATAAGGAGAGTGCACGATGGGAACAAAAGAATTGGAGGAGACCGGAGCGGAAGTATATACTTTCGCGCGGCCCGTCAACTTTGAGGGCGATACGTTTGAAAGCCTGAGTATTGATTTTGACAAGTTAACCGGCGAGGATATCCTTACCTGTGACCGGCAATATCAGATGGAATCTGCCCGTCAATCCGGCGGGGAATTGATTAAAGAGACTAATAAAGCCTATCAGGCTTATATTGTAGCAAAAGCAGCCGGTGTTCATGTTGGACTCATCCGGGCTCTGCCCGCTAAGGATTTCACAAAACTGACCTTACAGGCACAAAGTTTTTTGCTGCTGTAGGCTGCGGAGACGGCGATGGGATCAAAGACATCGCCGTCTCTTTGGCCATGCTTACCCACACTCCAATCCCCTATTTTCTCGGCCTGCCTGCTCAGGAACTGGGGGATTGGGCAGAGCGGGTGGCGAGACTTAAAGGAGGGAGGTAACCTATGGCAGGTTCAAGTTCAGGTTCAGGTGCAGGTAATCCAAGCAGTATCAGTGAGCTTATTGTCCGGCTGAATGTATTGGTGAATCCAAATGTTCCCCGCTCTGTAGAGGAGGTGGAACAGCAAATTAAGGATTTGGAAGACGTGCTTAAGCAGCTGGCCAGGGCGGGCTACTTCGATCAACTGCGCGGAGATGCTGAAGACGCTGGCGACGAAGCCGAACAACTCGGTGACAAACTTAAGGCTGCTTTCGAAAAAGTGGATTTCTCCATGCTGACTAAAGCGGTTGAACCCCTAAAAGCCGTATGGGCGGCTGTAAATGATTCTGCCGGGGCAATGGCGCAGCTTCAGGCATCAACCGGATTAACCGCAGCTGAAATGAGCGGAATGAAAGAGATCTCCGATAACCTGTACAGTCAGAATTACGGTAAAAACTTTGAGGATATCGGTGACGCGGTTGGGATGGTGAACCAAGTTCTCGGCCAAACCGGAGATGAACTGGAGACGACTACCCAGAAGGCTATGACGTATCGTGATGTGTTTAAGGGGGATATATCAGACTCAGTACAAGCTGTTGATGCGATGATGCAGAAATTCGGCATTTCTTCAGAACAGGCGTACAATCTGATGGCCCAAGGCGCACAGAAGGGGCTGAATACATCCGGTGAGCTTCTAAGTGCCGTAGAGAAACACAGTGAAGACTTCAAGAAAATGGGATATTCTGCTGACGAGATGTTTGAGTTGTTGAGCTCTGGCATGGACAATGGGGGGGATTCCCTTGAGGGTCTTGCCGGGCTTGTGAAGAAATTCAGTTCAACGGTGAAAGAGGGCTCGGATTCCACAAAGACTGCCGTCTATGAGCTGTTTGCACCTGAGCAGCTGAACCAGTTCAGTGCTGCACTTGTCAGTGGCGGAACGAAGTCGAAGGAATTCGGCGAATTGGTGAAAGTAGCGGGGAAGACAGGAGCTGTTGCCCTGGTCAAGGATTTGAAGGCGGGCGGAGACTCGGCGAGCAAGGCCATGCTTCAACTGCGCAAGACAATGGGCAGCGGGGATGAAATCTTCAAAGGGCTGGCAGACGGGTCCATGACCGGCAAGGATGCCATGAATCAGGTGATTGCGAAGTTAAAAGCAGTTAAAGATCCGGTTCATCAAGCGGCCCTTGCCAGCGCTATATTCGGGGCTCAGTTTGAGGAAATCGGAAATAAAGCGGTGTTGTCGCTGAGCCAGACGCGGCATCAGTTTGATATGACCCGGCAGACGATGGATGAAGTGTCTGCGATTAAGGATAATACGCTAACCGAGCAGTTTGCAGCCATAGGGCAGGAGTTGATGTCTGGTCTTGTGGTTCCTTTGGGAGAGAGCGTGATGCCTGCACTTCAGGGGCTGACCAGCTGGGCGTCAGACAACAAAGAAGTGCTGATGGTTATCGGTCTCGCTGTTCCTGCTGCGATGCTGGCCACAAAAACAGTGAAGATTGTTCAGGAGTTCTCCACGATCATTAAGGCGGCCAGCGCGGCCAGTGGAGCGGCTGGAGGATTTGCGGGGGCACTGGGATTGCTGACGAATCCCGTAGGTCTCGCTGTTGCCGGTGTGGGGCTGGTCACAGCCGGTGTCATCGCCTTCAAAAAGCATCAGGAGGATGCGCGCCAGGAGCTTTTGAATATGGGGGATGCGCTGGATGAGTCCTATGCCAATTATGCTGGGATTGAGGAGGCCACTGCTAGAACCAAGGATCTAATTACTGAACAAGACCGGTTGGATAAGAAAATTAAGGATGCAAATACACCCGCTGCAGAATTGTTAGAAGCCAGACGAAAACAGAAGGATGTAGAGCAAAAGTTAATCGATATGAATCCTGGTATTTTGTCGGCTGAAGATTTGAAAAGTGGAAGATTTAGCGATCAGCTTGGGCTTGTCGGTAATCTGGCCAAAGCCCGTGAGGAGATAGGCAGACGAGAGTTAGAGCATGATGCACTTTCAGCACAGGCGAAATTGCCTGACTTGGAGGATGAATATACAGCATCGACCGAAAAACTCGCCAAGCAGAAAGTTGAATATGAGACTAATAAGGTTAAATTTCAAGATTATCGTCAATATAACAATCAACTCGAGGAGATTTGGGCAGGAAAGGGAAATGATGAACAAAAACAGGGACAAATAAATGAACTGATAGAAAAGATCAATAAAGCTCAGAATACAACTTATAGTGGACCTGGCGCGGTGGTTACGGAGCAAATTAAAAATGATTTTAAAGATTACATGAATTCCTTCGATGACCAAAACGCTAAAATCAAAGAAACCGAGGGTGACTTAGACAAAGCAGAAAATAGCATGTTAACTTATTACAATTCCCAAAAAAAATTAATTGAGCTTAATCTCGGCGGAACCTTGGAAGAACAAGTAGCAAAGTACAAGGATATGTCCGTTGTTCAAAAAGAACAGATTGATCAAGCAATATATAAAGTGGGGAATCTCACCAGTGAGCTGGACAAAGTACCTGCCGAAAAGATGGTTAATATTATGGTCTTATGGCAGCAAACCGGACAGGTTCCAAACTGGAAACTTACGGACGAAGAGTGGGGCGAAGTCCATAAGTCCATTGAAACCAATGGTACACCCAATTCCCGCACTAAAGCTGGCCGAAAAGCGAATTACTTGGCGCAACATGATCCAGGTTTTGAGGGTTATGCTGAAGGCGGTATCGCATACGTTCCCTCTATTTTTGGTGAGGCTGGCCCTGAGATCGCCATTCCCTTAAACCGCAAGCCCCGGTCGAGGTCTTTGCTTGAGAAGGCCAATGATTTAATGGGGTATAATAATAATTCCGTTAACAATGGGGATATTCATGTAACCTGGGCGCCTAGTGTAACCCTTCAGGGTGGCGATAAATCTGTAGCTGAACAGGTGCGGGAGGCTTTAAGGCAGACAGAGGATGGATTCGAACGCCGGTTCAAGTCGATGCTAGTGCAACAGAGGCGGGTGAGCTTCCAATGATCTATAGAACTGTACAAGGCGATATGTGGGATGGGATTGCTTTTAAAGTATATGGAGACGCCAAATTCATGACGCTGCTCCTGAATGCTAATCCGGCGCATGCTGCTGTCAGTGTATTCTCAGGCAATATTGTACTGAATGTACCGGAGCTGCCTTCCGACATATCCAGCTCATTACCTCCTTGGCGAAGGGAGTGAAGCGAATGGAACTTATGCAGGACGCACGCAGAGCGGTACTGGAACTGCGCTATAACGGAAAAGATGTTACGCAGGATATCACTAAATCGCTGACAGACTTTCAGTATAATGATGCTGCTTCAGGTTCATTAGATGATCTTACAGTCACGCTTGAGGACAGGGAGCGCAATTGGCAGGGGCCTTGGTCACCGGTTGAAGGCGATCAATTGGTTGCTGCGATCCGGACGGTCAACTGGGACAAGCCGGGGGAAATCAAGAAGCTGCCGCTGGGCACCTTTGAGGTAGACAGTATTGATTTTAGCGGCCCCCCTGACAAGATCTCGATTAAGGCGGTCTCGCTTCCCGTGACCTCCGAGGTTCGGATGCAACGCAGCTCACGGAGCTGGGAGACAACCAATCTGAAAACAGTAGCTGCCCAAGTGGCCAAACGCGCGAAGCTCAAATTAATCTACGAGGCACAGGACAACCCCTCTTACGACCGGCTGGAGCAGTCGGAGGTGTCGGACTTGGCCTTTTTACTGAACACAGCTACACAAGAAGGTATCGCGATTAAAGTATCTTCAGGAAGCCTGGTGCTTTTTGATGAACAGGAATATGAACAGAAAGAAGCGGTGGCCACGATTGTACGCGGGGAGGCCAATGTGACGGATTACAGCTTCGCTTACAATACGGCTTATGCAGCTTTTCGGGCATGTACTGTGACGTATACTCCCTCTCAGGGCAAAGACTCCTTGAAGGCCACCTATACCCCTCAAGGCGCGCCTAAGAGCGGCCCAATTCTTAAGATTAATGAACAGGTTGACTCACAAGCAGATGCGATGCGTCTGGCCCGTAAAAGGCTCCGTGAAAAAAATAAAGAGGGCGGCAAAGGCACTCTCTCCCTTATGGGAGATCTAAGAATGGCCGCAGGACTCACGATTAATATCAAAGGCTGGAAACGGTTTGACGGCAAATACATTATTGAATCAGCAAGACACTCAATTGGAAGCAGCGGATACACAACCAGTCTGGACATTCGTAAAGTATTGGGGTGGTGAATGGTGATACTTATTGGCAGGGTATCCACAGCTAATCCGGCAGCCGGAAGTGTCAGGGTTACTTTTGCAGACCGTGATGATATGGTTTCCGGCGAGTTACCGGTTCTAACACCGGGCGGCTGGGGAAAAGGCAATGCAGTACCGTTGCCGGGAGAGCGGGTCGTATGCGCTTTTTTGGATCATGCGCGTTCCGCTGGCATCTGTTTGGGAACCTATTTTGCAGATGACGGTCAGCCTTCCGGCACCCAGGATCAGCGGGGGGTATGGTTCGAGGATGGCAGCTATGTCTATTATGACCGAACAGCCCAGAAGCTGAACGTTAAGGCAACCGGCGGGGTGCGGATCGAGGGAGACCTGACGGTTACCGGCAAGCTGTCTGCCAGCTCAATTCATGATGGAGGAGGCAGAACGGGATGAGCAATAAGGGCAGAAAAGAGCAGAAACAAGACTATAAAATGAATAAGATTGGCAGTCTGGGGCCGGTAGTGTTTGTCGTTGCAGAGGGCGCCATTCGTACCATAGATGAATTCAAGCGCAGCAGCTCCAGCCGTTGGGCGCAGCATGATATTATCGGCAAGAAGCCCAAGAAGGAATTCCTTGGACCGGGGGCCGATTCAGTTTCATTCTCGGTTCAGTTCTCGGCTGCGCTTGGCCTTAATCCGCGCAAAGAGCTGGACAGGCTTACTGAGCTGGACCGTGCCGGCAAGGCGATGCCGTTAATCATAGGACGCAAGAATGTGGGAGTTGGGCTCTGGGTCATCAGCAGTTTGTCACAGGATTGGAACAGGCTGGATAGCATAGGCAATGTGCTGGACGCACAGGTCACGATTTCACTTGAGGAGTATGTAAAATGATATATACCGTAGACATGACTCAGCCCTCCCAGATCAATTTTAGCCCGGCAACGGTAGCAGAGGAAGTCGCTCAGAATATAAGGATGATTCTGGCCACGCCACTTGGGAGTGCAGCGTTAAACCGGACACTTGGTTTGGATTACTCTATTATAGATGAACCTTCATATATCGCGGAATCCCGCTTGACAGCAGAGATCATCACAGCCATTACAGAGCAGGAGCCGCGCGCAATCGTGGCCGATATTTCTTTTCACAAGGATATAGAAGAACAGCTTACAGGCAGCTTGGCCGTTGTATTGAAATATAGCCTGGCAGAGGAGGAGTAGGAATTGGAATATGCTGAATTACCGGATATCCGCTTTTCGGAGGAGGATGCAGCAGCCGTACAGCAAAATGTAATCACTGTATATGAAGGCCTTGCCGGACGCACGCTACAGCCTGCCGATCCGGTGCGGCTTTTTTTGTCTTCGCTCGCAGCGGTCATTACCCAGCAAAAGGTGCTGATCAATCAGACAGCTAAAGGAAATCTGCTGCGGTATGCCTCCGGAACGTTATTGGATCACATGGGGGCTTTTCAAGGATCGAAGCGGTTAGAGGCATCGGCGGCAATCGTTACACTCGAGTTTGCTTTGTCCATCCCGCTGGCTTCAGCGGCCCCGATACCGGCAGGAACACGCGTCGGAGTACAGGGCGGTAAAGGTTCGATATATTTTATAACTATGGAGTACTTGGAGATTCCTCCGGGAGAGACTGCGGGGATGATTAAGGCAAAATGCTCGGAATCGGGGACAACAGGGAACGGGTTCTTGCCGGGGCAGATTAATGTTCAAATGGACCCGCTGCCTTTTGTCCAGTCGGTAACGAATCTGACCACCAGCTCTGGCGGCGCTGCTGCTGAGACGGATGAAGCCTTCAAGGAACGCATCCGCCATGCGCCGGAATCGTACTCGACAGCCGGGCCTCAGGGAGCATATGAATTCTGGGCCAAGTCCGCTTCCTCGGCCATTAAGGATGTTCATGCCTTCTCTACAGCGCCCGGACGTGTAACCGTGGTTCCGTTACTGGCAGAGGGGGAGATTCCAAACGAGGATGTGCTGAATTCTATTGCTGAGACTTTGGAAGACCGGGGAATCCGGCCGCTGACCGATCTGGTAACTGTGAGTGCGCCGCAGCCTATCAGTTATAATACGGCGCTGACCTATTACATTAGCCGGAGCCGGGCTGCTGAGGTTCCGGGTATCCAGGCGGCAGTATCGGCAGCTGTTGCTGCTTATCAGCTATGGCAGCGCTCCAAGCTTGGCCGGGATATCAACCCGTCAGAGTTAATATCCCGTGTTATGGCTACCGGGGCGCTGCGGGTCACGGTGACAGAGCCCGTGTATAAAACTATGTCCGCAACTCAAGTGGCTCTGGCCGGCACAACGGCACTGACTTACGGGGGGCTGGCAGATGATTAATATCCAGACCTTAAGCCTGAAGGATCTGCTCCCGCCTTCCATTCGTAAGGACCCTGCCATGGCCGCTGCTGCGGCAGCGTTAGATTTTCAGTTGCTAGAGACAAGCGCTATGATTGCCGGTCTGAATATTTTCAGCCGGTCAGCGGAGTGGACAGATGCTGAAACGGATGAGCTGGCCTGGCAATTCAAGCCGCCGTATTATGATCCGGCTCTGCCTGTGGAACAGAAGCGGCTGCTGATTCAAAATGCAATTCCTTTTCACAGACACAAAGGGACTGCCGGTGCAGTGGAAGATCTGATCGCCATCCTGTTTGGCCAGGGGGCCGTCGAAGAATGGTGGCAATATGGAGGAGACCCCTATCATTTCCGGGTGGTCACCAACAATGCGGATGTGACTGCTGCACGGGCGCAGGAGTTCATTGCCGCTGTTGATGCGGTTAAGCGGTTGTCTGCTGTACTCGATAGCGTCACTATTTCACAAGCGGAGCGGTTGCCTCTTTATATGGGCGGCTTTTTACATTTCGGGGAACATATTCAGATTTAGGGAGGGAATCATGTGGCAGTATTTGGAGGCATGACACTGACCAACAAAGGTCTTGTGCTGCAGGGGAAGGCCCAAGCGGGGGGCAAGTTGAGTTATACCCGCATTGCTGTAGGCGACGGTTCACTTACAGGACAGGCTGTTCCGGCGATGAATGGACTGATTTCGCAGAAGATCAGTTTGCCGATTACACGAATAACTACACAGCCGCCGAATAAGGCGATTATTGGTTCGGTGCTGCGGAACGCTGATGTCTCTACGGGATTTTACTGGCGGGAAGTAGGAGTCTTCGCACAAGACCCGGATGCGGGAGAAATCCTCTACGCCTACGCTAATGCCGGAGTAACCGCGGATTACATTCCGCCAGGCGGCGGATCAGACATCATCGAGAAGACGTTCGATTGTGTCGTAGTGGTAGGCACAGCTGCCAATATTACAGCGGTTATTGATGAGTCGCTGGTGTTTGCGAAGAAGACCGAGCTGGACGCCGTTGAAGCTGCTAAGGTGGATAAAGTCTCTGGCAAGGGCTTGTCCGCTAATGACTACACCACAGCCGAAAAGACTAAACTGGCCGGGATCACTGCGGGAGCAGGCGGGGCCGGCTCTGCCACAGACACGGTTATCGGCAGCCGGACGATCTCAGATACTACAGCACCAACAGGAGACAGTGGCACCATTACCAATCTGCTGGGTTGGCTGGCGAACACGGTCAAATCCATTACAGGCAAGTCTTCTTGGCGGACTGCACCGGCCACAACACTGGAGGCTGCTAAGGCGCATGCGGATGATGCCACCCGGCATCTTACGGCGGCGGAGCGTACCGCTTGGAATGCTAAGGAGACAACCGCGGGAGCGCAGGCGAAGGCGGATGCGGTGCAGAGCAACCTAACCAGCCATGCTGGGGAGGCGGGACCGGGCATTCATGGCTCAACCGCAGCTGCAACGCCGCGCAAACTCATGCACCGGGACGACAGCGGCCGGGCCAAGGTTGCGGCTCCTGCTGCTGCCGATGATATTGCCCGTAAAGACACCGTTGACACAGCGCAGGCTGCGGCCATTGCTTACACCGATACAAAGGTTGGACGGGTAGACCTGACCCAAACCTTGGGGCCGGGCACATCGGTGGTGACGGCAGATAGCAACGGAAGCGAGCTGGAGCTGAGTATTCAGGGGCGGACGTTGGTCAATATCTTGGATAACGCCGGAAATGGGGAAAGTTTGACGGGCTGGACGAATGGGGGCACGACACCCGTCACCGTATCAACAGTACAGAAGCGTTCAGGGACCTCCTCATTTGCTGTCGCCCCCGTGAATACTACCTCATACCTGCTTAGAGATTTCAACCACCCACTTGATCCCGCTAAAGCCTATTTTGTATGCATGTGGGTATACGTTGCGTCTCATACAGCGAATACCATGGTTCTTGCCGTGCTTGATAAGGGGACGTACACCTATCGTTATACAACCGCCATCACTCCTGTACTTGGGTGGCAAGTTGTAACTGTAAAAGTTCCTATAGGAAACGCCGTAACAACCAGTGGATTCAGGTTGTTGACAGGCTGCGGAGGTTTAGGGTCCTACGTAGCGTACATCGACGAAATTCGAATGTACGAAGTATCAGCCGCAGAGTACGCTGCCATTGGCTCCACGATCACTGGAGCGGTAATAGACAGCTATTGGCCCTATGTTGACGGCAAGCAACATGTCCAGGGTGTTGCAGTGACCAAGCAGGGCCGTAACCTGCTGCCGGGAATGCCGGACAGCCTGCACGCCAATGCACGGATGAACGGACCTTATGATATGACGCTGGTGGCAACGGCAGCATTCCCAAATTCGTATTTATACGCGCCTGCTATGAGCAGCACACAATATACACTTTCGGTTGCCGACAACCTTGTAACCTCCCAGCAGGTAGTGGTAGATTGCTTAGACTCTTCGGGGGCTAAAATATCGACGTCTCTTGTACTGGTCACTGGCCGAAGCTTGACCTTCACCACTTGGGCGGGGACTGCTCAATTACGAATTATTCCAACGGCCTCCACAGCCGGAACCTATAATTTCAAGAGCTGGCAGCTTGAACTCGGCAGCGTGGCTACTCCGTTCACACCAGCGGAACCTCAATCTGTTATCCTTCCGGTTACGCTTGGACAGGTTGGGGATACACGAGATAGGATGTATTCTTTTGGTAATGCGTGGATGTATGTAGAGACAGTGAAAAAGAATTTTGTGCTAGATGGTTCATTAGCCTGGGCGTATAACACCTTGTTTACGGGCGTCAAAAGGGTGGTGCTGTACTCCATGGTACCCAATACCATTGCACAGGATGGGTTTTCCACAGCACGGGTACTTAGGTATGATGGGTTGCAGCTAAAAAATACAGAGTCAACCGCAACAGGAAGTGCTAACGGTAGCCAAGTGTCAAGTGGGGGACAGTTACTACTTAACATATCCAATTCAGAAGCCGGGTGGGTTGAGGCAGTAAACCCAAGTACAAATGCGATAAAGGCCCTAATGAATGGCTGGAAGGCTACAGCAAATGATGGGTCGGCCTACACATCTTGGTCATCAATTCTTGATGGCAGTGCTCCAGCTACCAACAACTCAACCTATGTTGCGGCTAACAAAGCACCAAACTGGACAGTATGGGGTACCGTGGACTATGCGTTGACTCAGGTATCTGTTCCTGTGACTGTACCCAATGCTGAAGGTAGCATCACCCTACACCCTGGTGGTAATCAAATCACTGTTGAAACTGGGGTGATTCAGCGTGAAAAGGCCAGCCCGAAGTTACACAGTAACGGAAGTGTCTATATAAATAACACCGTTGTTGGGAGTTCCACTTTTTTAGGGCAGCGGACAAATAAAATTTTAGGTGTTAATAAAGGGGCGGATTTAGATCCTAGATGGGGACTGCTATCAAACCATGGGTCGGGTTATGGTGGCGGGCAGGCTTATATTGCTGCATCAGACTACGATGCCAATGCAACCTACTACGTCACATACATTTCCCTGGACAAATACGCCCTTACTGCCAATCTCACCGAGACAGCAGCCACATGGCGGACGGGCCTGGGTGGCGTGGTCTCTGATGTGGTCCAGAGTGTCGCGGAGCTGCGGCAGGATAATGACCGACAGGACTTCGCAGACGACTATATCGAGGCCAAGGTTGATAACCTGCGGCTTGGTATCGCTGACGCTTCGGCACTGCCAGATATCATTCAGAAGCATCGACTCACACAGAGCGATGGGGTGCTTTTTTCAGTAATCTCAGGTAGCGTTAATGATCTGACTACAGCTACTCGGTTGTATCAAATTGTGACAGGGAACGTGACGGATCTGCCTGTAGCATCCACCGGGATTCTTGAAGTTATTGGCCTTGTGCAGAGGTTTACCGAAGTTCCTACGATGCGCTCATGGTCACGGCGAATATACGGCGGTGTGTGGAATGCATGGGTGGAGAATGAGAACTACAACAGAAAGAATGTCGCCTCTGGTTATGCCGGTCTTGATGCCAATGCAAAAATTTCGAGAGATAAGATGTACAGCCAGTTTACCGGCCAGAGTCAGGGTTTTGTCTCAAACTTAGATACATTGTTTGCAGCAGGAGTATTCAGCGTTAATAACACGGCGACAGGAAAGCCAACATCAACCTATGGTTATGTGATGAATATATTAAATGCTGGAGAAGCGCACGATAATGCAACGAACTGGATCACTCAAATGTTCTTCAGTACAGAGGGGGATATTTGGGTTCGTCAAAAAGTTAATACTGGGGCATGGAAAGCATGGGGAAAACTTGTAACTAGCCTTATGTTTGGTGCTGGCGGTGGTATTGATGCTGACCTTCACGCAGGCAAAACCTTGGCCGAAGTGGTTCAGGGCTCTTTGTCCTATCTTGGCACCCTCGCAGGCAGCTCGCCTAATTTCACCGGCACCACAACTCCACCAATTGCGGCGCTTGCACCTGGGCAGCGGATATCCTTTAAAGCGTTACAATCCACCTCCGGCCCAATCACGCTCAACGTCAACGGCCTGGGAGCCAAGTCCATTAAAAAGCCAAACGGCAACAACCCGCTGTTGGTGCAGGGCGGGGTGTACACGGTCATTTATGACGGCGCGGCTTTTATCTTACAGGGTGAAGGGGGTGAGTATGGAACAGCGGGGGCGGCGGACGTTCTGGCGGGTAAAACGCTGGAAACTGAAAGTGGACTTGTAAGTGGAGAGATCCCATTAAGAGGAGGCGAGAATTACCCCGGATGGCGAGAGGCAACGGTGGAAATACCGTCTGGGGTTGGTCGGATACACTTGGCTATACCAAAGGGAGCGTACTTGACTGGTACATCAGATCAGGGCGGACTAGTTGGTGTATACAAGGATGATCCAGGATTTAACCCTGCTTACTTTAGAGCTGATGTCAATATGTTTGGGCTTCAAGGGACTATGCCTCTTATCACCGATGGGGCTGATCCCGCGCAGGGCGTAGGCAAGTGGGGGGACGGAGCACTCGCCGTATATCCGCGTGAAGGGTACCGCAAAGGAGGGGTAGGAGCGGGTGAGATTAAGGTCTCGCCTGCCCAACTCCAGTCAGCAGACCCCGCATTTATTCCAGCCAATATAAAAGCGGGAGTAAGCATCTATGGAGTTACTGGAAATCTAAGTCCTTCAACAGCTACGGGAGTAATAAACCTTGGAAACATAGCTCCAACAAGTGCAACTGCAAACGGAATATCATGGTCCATGACACCTAATATCGGAGCTGGGAAAACTATTATCGCGGCTACTGTATATTGCCAAGCGAGCACCACTTACTATGTTGCTACAAGCTTATTCTCTGGACTTAGACTTCACCAATCTGCAACTTGGATTGCCGGGGCACCAAGCAGATCATCCATTATTAGCTCCACAGCTGGGGGACAGGTCATGGTAAACTGTGGGGGGAATTACAACTCTAGCACTGGGGTTCTTACTATATCCTATTCTTATATTACTTCTGGTGTTGGAACGATTAGCTTAGTAAACGGAGCTATGGGATTAAACATTGAATATGTGTATATCTATAATCAAAATTGGGTTAAGCGATGCCTTTGCTATGCTAATCTTTGCATGAAATATTTTAGTTTCTAATATCGTAACGGCCTCTCCAGAAACGGAGAGGCCTTTTTTTGTTCTAAACCAAGTTAAAGTTAATGTTGATCAAAATTAATTTCCACTCCAATACTTTATTCCAAATTGAACAAAACCCATTGACTTCGCCGGATAAACGGCTATACTATATCTTATAGAATTAGTCGGGATTAACCTCGTAGGTTTCGATCTTGACGATATCCGGATGGAGGAAACTTAGATGAACCTGCTCGAGAAAGAGGATTTAATCAAAGTGAAAGCGGAAGAGCTGGAGCATGCGGCTCCAGAAGAGATTATCCGCTGGGCGGTGGAGACCTTTCCGAATATAACCTTTGCCTGCAGCTTCGGGGCGGAGGATGTAGTGCTGGTGGATATGATCCAGAAGGTGAGTCCTTCGACAGATGTGTTCTATCTAGATACGGATTATCATTTCAAGGAAACCTATGAGACTAGAGATATTATGGCTGACAAGTACGGGATGGAATTCGTCCGGGTGTCTCCGCAGATTACGGTGGAGGAACAGGCCTTACAGTATGGGGAGGCGCTATGGAATACTGATCCTAACCAGTGCTGTGCGATCCGTAAGGTGGAACCTTTGACCCGTATTCTCTCACAATACGACGCATGGATTACCGGGATTCGCCGGGATCAGGCCCCTACCCGGGCCAATGCGAAGAAGATAGAATATGATAATAAGTTCGGGCTGGTCAAGTTCAATCCGATTGCGAACTGGACTACGGAGGATGTGTGGAATTATATCCGCGAGAACGATGTAGTCTACAATCCGCTGCATGACCGTAATTTCCCGAGTATTGGCTGTGAGCAATGCACCCGGGCTGTTATGCCTGGTGAAGATCCGCGTGCCGGCAGATGGTCCGGTTCGGACAAGACAGAATGCGGTTTGCACAAATAAGATGCTAGCATTACACAGGAGGAGAGAACAGGGATGACTTCAATACTTCCTCACGGAGGAACGCTGATCCGGCGCATAGCAGACGGAGAAGAGAGAGAAGAACTGCTGAAGCAAGCTTCAGCACATCAATCGATTTCCCTTAATACTTGGACTTTATCTGATTTGGATTTAATTGGGGTAGGCGCCTTCTCGCCGCTCACCGGATTTCTTAACGAAGAGGATTATCACTCGGTAGTAAGCAATATGCGGCTGGCTAACGGTACGGTATGGAGTATACCAGTTACACTGGCTGTCGGTGACGAGCTTGCAGCAACTCTTAAGACAGGCGACAGGGTTTCTCTAATCGGTGAAGACGACGGTGTTATCTACGGTTTGCTGGATATTGAGAGTATTTATACGGTCGATCAGCAGGTTGAAGCGCAGAATGTATTCAAAACAACCGACCCCGCGCATCCCGGAGTCAGCAAGCTGCTGTCCCGGCCAGCGACCTATGTAGGCGGACCCATAACGGTACTGAACCGCCCGCAGCCGGAGAAATTTGCTGAATTCTATTTTGACCCCGCCGAGACCCGCCGGATCTTCGCAGATAAGGGCTGGACAACGGTTGTAGGCTTTCAGACGCGTAACCCGGTACATCGGGCGCATGAGTATATCCAGAAATGCGCTATGGAGGTTGTAGACGCCCTGTTCCTCAATCCCCTGGTAGGTGAGACCAAGTCGGATGATGTTCCGGCCAATGTGCGGATGAAGAGTTATCTGGCCTTACTGGAGAATTATTATCCGGAGGACCGTACCTTCCTGGGCGTCTTCCCGGCAGCAATGCGTTATGCGGGTCCGCGTGAAGCCATCTTCCATGCCATGGTGCGTAAGAATTACGGCTGTACACACTTTATTGTCGGGCGTGATCATGCAGGTGTGGGAGATTACTATGGTACGTACGAAGCGCAGGAAATCTTTGCTAATTTCACCGCAGAGGAGCTTGGGATTACACCGCTATTTTTCGAACACAGCTTCTTTTGTGTGAAATGTGGCAACATGGCCTCCAGCAAAACCTGTCCGCACCCGGCCGACCAGCACTTGACGCTATCGGGTACGAAGGTACGGGCCCTGCTGCGTGACGGACAATGTCCGCCTCCTGAGTTCACCCGCCCTGAGGTGGCGCAAATCCTGATTGAAGGTATGTCACCGGAAGCCGCTGTGAAGTCCTAAACGAATAGGGAGCACAGCCAGTACTATTTGGCCCTCTTGTCCCATATAGATGAGTAGAATCTATCGGGACGAGGGGGTCTTTGTTATGTCTGGAGGGCAGAAGCATAAAGTCTCGGTCTGGATCTCTTGGCGCGGCATCAAAAAAAGTATCCTGGGCGCAGTGCTGCTCACTATAATGATCGGAATCATCGCCTACGACATGCCCACTGCGAGGACGGTCAATTATTGGAGCCTGCCGCTCTCGGGCAAGGTGATTGCCATTGATGCAGGTCACGGGGGACCGGACGGGGGGGCAGTGAGCCGCTCAGGCCTGATTGAGAAGGATATCAATCTCTCCGTGTCGCTGTACTTGCGCGATTATCTGCAGCAGGCTGGGGCAATTGTGGTGATGACCCGTGAAGGGGATTATGATCTGGCTCAGGACAGCACCAAGGGGTACGCCAGGCGCAAGACGGAGGATCTTAAGCAGCGGGTGCGGAGCATTGAGGAGAAGGGGGCCGATCTGTTTGTCAGCGTACATATGAACAGCATTCCTTCCAACCGCTGGAGCGGGGCGCAGACCTTCTATTATCCAAGCAACGAGGGAAATAAGGCCCTGGCCGGGCTGGTACAGGATGAATTGAGAGCTACCCTTGAGAATACGGACCGTGTGGCGAAGACAGCAAGTACTATTTATTTGTTAAAAGTGTTAAAGATGCCATCCGTGCTCGTTGAGGTAGGCTTCCTGTCACATCCTCAGGAGTCCTTGCTCCTAGGGGATGATCTGTACCAGCGGAAGGTGGCAACCAGCATCTACAGGGGCATCCTGCGGTACAGCTCCGAGCAGCCATAGCGGTGTAGGGTGGGACTACTCTTCCCTCCGGGGGTAATGCTATAATGGGTACAAATACCGGGGCTTACCGCCGGATAGGAACAGAGGTGCTTTTCCATGCAGACCAGGGAACAAATTCAGGAACTTTTACAGCCGCTTACAGACCCGGAATCCGGAAAAAGCCTGATCGAACTACAGTTAATCCGCGATATCATGATCAAGGAGGACCGTATTTCGTTATCCATCGTATGTCTGGATTCGGATGAGAAGAAGCGGATGGAGCTGGAGCAGCAGGTGCGTGACCTGCTTACGGAGGGCGGGGGAGAACAGATTCACATCCGCCTGCGTGATGCCACCGATTATGAACGGGCTATGCTTCGCGGAGAAGGCAGCGGAGATGAGCCGGATTCAGATGAAGGGGAGAAGCTCAAAGGACACGCAGCGGGCCTTGAGGAGCATGAGCTGATTAATGAGAACTCAGGGGTGAACTTCATCGCAATCGCCAGCGGCAAGGGCGGGGTGGGGAAATCAACCGTAACCGTTAATCTGGCGGTGGCACTGGCCCGCAAGGGCAAGAGAGTCGGTCTGATCGATGCAGATATTTACGGCTTCAGTATCCCGGACATGATGGGAATTGAAGAAGGGCCGATTGTGGAAGAAGGAACGATTATCCCGGTAGAGCGCTTCGGTGTGAAGGTCATGTCGATGGGCTTCTTCATAAGGGAGAATAGTCCAGTCATCTGGAGAGGACCAATGCTTGGCAAAATGCTGCGCCAGTTCTTCAGTGATGTCGGCTGGGGTGAGCTGGATTACCTGCTGCTGGATTTGCCTCCAGGTACGGGCGATGTGGCTCTTGATGTCCACCAGATGCTGCCGCACAGCAAGGAGATCATTGTCACTACCCCGCATGCTACGGCTGCCTTTGTGGCGGCGAGAGCGGGCTCTATGGCTCTGCAGACCGAGCATGAGATTCTTGGCGTCATTGAGAATATGGCGTACTACGAATGCTCCTCCTGCGGCAAAAAGGATTACATCTTCGGCAGAGGGGGCGGAGCCCGTCTGGCAGAGACACTGCATACAGAGCTGCTGGCTCAGGTGCCGCTGGGTGCCCCGGACAACCACATCTCCGAGCCGGACTTCTCACCGTCAGTATATAAGGCGGATACGGCTACCGGAGTATTGTTCGCAGACATTGCAGACAAGCTGATCGCCAAGTACGAGCAGTAATTACCTTTGGCTCTGCCATGCACATAAACAAATAAGGCCATGTCCCTTCTACGGGGCATGGCCTTATTGCGGTTAAGAGCCCGAACCGGAATCGTCTCCGCCTTCCTGCTTCTGACTGTCACCGCCCTGCTTGTCCTCGCCGCCGCCGCTTTCGCCTTTACCCCCATCCTTTTTCTCAACCTTGGGCTGCAATTCATCCTGAACCACGGATTTGAGAAGCGTAAGTACTTCCATACGGAATAGCGGGTTCTGCATGGCCTCCTGCATAATGGTCATGGACTGCTTGCGGTAATCCGGTGTCTTCGTAAGATCGAGGAACATTTTCGTCATTTCGGGCGACTTCATAATTTCTCCAACCGACTTTTGATAAGTGGGGTCCTTGATCAATTGAAGATGAAGTTCCTTGCTCTCTTTATTAATCGCTTTGGCAAAATCCCCGGCAAATTGCGGGTCGGTCATAATCTTTTCGATTTCCTTCTGATACTCGGGTGCGGTGAGGGTATCCTTAACAGCGATCCGAATCTGTTCCGTGGTCTGCATAGGCATCATCTTCATGCTTAAGCCGCTGGCGGCGCTGCCTCCCTCTGAGCTTGGAGTAGACAAGGCCTCCTCTACAGCCTTTTTCCCTTCATCGCTTTTTAATATATCGACAACCATCGTCTTCATTTCCTTATATCCGCCTTGCCCCGAAGAAGAACTGCTCTGTTCGCCCCCGCAGGCCGTCAAGGTGATCATCAAGCCAAGTGCCAAGCCTCCAGACCAGATAGCCCTCCATTTCATTGGCGCTGCCCTCCTTTATAGAATTACTGCTTGTAGTATGCCGCGCGAGGGAACATTTATGTTGAAGCGGAATGGTTTTTTGACGGTAACCTTGGTAAAATAAATCTGACACGGGGAGGTGAAAGCGCTGAGCTTGAGAAAATGGTTTTATTTGTTCTGGACCACGCTTTTGATCGGTGCGGGCGGGGCTGTTATTGCTGGACTTGCTCTGCAGATAGGGAATGGCGGTATAGAGTTTAAAGGCACTGCCGATCTTCTCCTGTACTCCCTGATTCTTTTGGGCTACGGAGTGCTTGTAAGCGTATACGCCCAGCTCGGATTTTTTGCTTATCTGATCCTCAACTACACGGGCATCGGGGTGTTTCCGCGCAAGGCGTGGCGTTACATACAACTGGTGCTGGCCGTGCTGGCGCTGTTTGAGCTGATGTTTCTGCGCACCTTTGTCGGCGGAGACCAGAGCGCCCGGACGGATTTGACGCTGGGCGTAGCTATTCTGTTCACTGCGCTTATTGTATCCTGGCTCAAAATACGCAGCACGAACGCGTCGGCCTGGGTCCCGACCTTTTTCTTCATGACAGCCATCACTATAGTGGAGATTATCGGCGTGCTGCGGATCGGCGTGGATAGCGCCACCATCTTTATTCTTGTACCGCTGGTCGCCTGTAATGCCTTCCAGATTCTGATGCTGCACCGTGTACTGAAGCCTGCCGCAATCTGACTATAGCACTCATGCTCACAACCCCGCCCTCTGTATACAACCAGGGAGACGGGGTTTTGGCATTGCCTTTAGAGAGCGGTTAGAATGAAGATGAAGAGGTTAATCTTAAAGAACAGAGTGGAGGAGGGAATATATGAACATCAAGCGCTATATGATAAAAGACACAAGTGAAACACGCCTGAAGGACCTCGATCCTGATGAACGTGGAGACTTCAAATCCAAAGAAGAAGCCGAAGCCAAAATGGAGAAGCTGAAGGAACGGCTGGTTAAGTTGCAGGATATCCTTTTTGCACAGAAAAAGCATTCGCTGCTGGTTATCCTTCAAGGAATGGATTCAAGCGGTAAGGACGGAACCGTCAAACACATCTTCTCCGGCATCAATCCGCAAGGGTTCATCGTAACCAGCTTCAAGAAGCCCTCACTGGAGGAGGAAGCGCACGATTTCCTGTGGAGAGTCCATATGAAGACCCCGCCCAAAGGCTATATCGCCGCCTTCAACCGTTCGCACTATGAGGATGTGCTGGTGCCCCGCGTGCATGGCGCTCTTAGCAAGGAGGATGCCAAGCGGCGGTTCCGCTACATCCGCCAGTTCGAGGAGATGCTGGCGGAAGAGGGAACGACGGTCATTAAGCTCTTTCTGCATATCTCCAAGGAGAAGCAGCTGGAGAAGATTAAGGAGCGGCTTGAAGATCCGGCGAAGCACTGGAAATTCGATGCCAGTGATCTGCAGGAACGCGAATACTGGGACGATTATCAAAAGGCATATGAGGATGTTTTTCAGGAGAGCAGTATAGATAAGGCTCCGTGGTACTGGATTCCGGCGAATCACCGCTGGTACCGCAACTATCTGGCCCTCAAGATTGTAGTCAAAACGCTGGAGGGGCTTGACCTGAGCTACCCGAAGCTGAATACACCGACGCCTGATATCTCACAGCTGATCTCACCGCGTCACTGATGCCATGCAGAGGTAAGGGAATTACATTCCTGCAGCGTCTTCCAGGCTATTATCCAGCAGGGCGGAATCGCGGACTTCCTTGCCGTTTGCACTGCTTTGGCTGATCAGCTCCGAGACGGTTACGAATTCATATCCCTGGCTGCGCAGCTTATCAATAATCTGTGGCAGGGCTTCATGCGTTTGTTTGCAGGAGTCGCTGGCATGCAGCAGCACAATATCTCCGGGATGGGCTTTGCTCGTAACACGGTTAACGATGTTATCCACACCGATGTTCTTCCAGTCCAGTGAGTCCGTGTCCCATTGAATGACTTTGTAGCCTAGATCGGTCGCCACCTGCAGGACTCTTTTGTCAAAATCACCGTTAGGCATTCTAATCAGGTTAGGCTGCGAACCGGTTAGCTCCGTCAATACTGTATGGGCCGTACTAATCTGCGTGCGAATTTCATCGTTGCTTAACGTACTGTAGTTCACATGCTTGTGACCGTGGCTGCCAATCTCGAACCCGGCGTCTTTGATGCTGGTCACGATTTCGGGATGGGTTTTACTCCAAGGTGAGGACAGGAAGAATGTCGCTTTATCCACCTTTTTGTCTTCCAGCACCTTCAGAATCGGCTCAGGCCGTTTCTCTCCCCAACTGATATCGAAGGTTAAGGCGATCAGCTTCTTTTCCGTCGGCACACTGTAAATGGCAGAAGGGGCAGCTTCAGAGAATACGGTGATATTGCCCCTCTCCACATAGACAACGCCGGCGGTAAGAAGCGCAGCAGCAAAAATGTACAGGAACCGTTTGATCTTTTTGCCGCTAAATACATAAAAAGAATTCATAATGTCAGCGCTCCTCTCCCATGCGAAATGCTTGTTTGTTCTAAATGTATGCTCGTACAGGGCGCTTATGACCTCAGATATGAATCAATCCATACGAATTGCAATCCGGCAGAAATTAAATCAGGAGGTAGGCATGTTATCTTTTAATACATTTATCAAGGATCTAAGGACGATTCGCACCTCGCTCCTAATGGCCACAATTCTATTCATAGCGGGGGGAATCTTGGGCTGGATCGGTACAGGAAGTCTTCAGCAGCTGCTGAATGAGCAATTGAAGGGAATCAGTAAGATTAGCGGGAATCTTAGAGAGTCGTCCAATCCGCAGTGGAGCTTTTTTGTATTCATTTTTCTGAACAATAGTATCAAAAGCGTAGTCATCATTTATCTGGGAGCCCTATTCGGTCTCTTGCCGGCATTCTTCCTGCTCATCAACGGTGCAGTTATCGGCTATCTGATTCATTTGTCTGCGATACAGGGACAGGATCTGTTCACGCTGATTGTAAAAGGACTGCTGCCGCACGGCATCATTGAGATTCCGGCCATCATCATTGCCTGCGCCTTTGGACTGAAGTTCGGCAGTAAGGTGCTCTCTGCACTCTTTGGAGCGATGAAGCGGAGCGGGGGAGAGCCGGTGAACTGGCAGGCCTTTATGCGGCAGACCTTCACCGCCTCAATCTGGATCGTGATTCTGTTATTTGTTGCAGCAATCATCGAGAGCACAATTACATTTTGGCTTTTATCATAAAATCCTGGGGAATTGTGCATAACAGTAAAGCCGAAACATTTGGATCTGCTGCCAGGTTGAATAAAGAGAGTCCAGTAATGGAATTTTCTTATGATAATGGTTATAGGTTCAATACTCCGGTTAATTTAGTGTAAGCACTTCAATAGAGCTTCCCGCATCAAATGGCTTTTTGAATGAAATGAAACGGCGTTTGATGGTTTAGGATAACTATGAATTTCATGAAGGAGGCCAAGCATATGCTCGGAATGTTATTCAATGAGAAGGAATGCAAGGAGCTGGACTATGTGTTGCGCAAAGAGCTGGATGAGATGCTTCTGGATATGAGTGACCAGCGTTTAGATCAGAACATTAGGCATGCAATTGCCAATCGATATAAAACAGTTTTCCGTATGTATGCACGATTTGCTCCACAGAAAGAGCTGTCTAAGTACGCGTGGGGCGGACGTTCTTCTCAGTTCAAACACTAGGTTTGGAGTGGGATGTTAACCGGAATAAATAAAATGAATGAAATAGCTTGACGAAAAGGGAGCCGACATGATACATTATATCTCGCGCTCCTTTTGAATGTTTATAGAGAAGACGCAGGCAAGAAATAATGAAAAATAACTTTTTCAAAAAAAGCTTGCCAAACAACGAAACACTATGATATATTATGAAGGTCGCCGCTGAGATGCGGTGAAGAGCTAAAATGAGACATTGATCTTTGAAAACTGAACAACGAGTGAGTGGGAAATCACCTCGGTGAGATCCAAGAATGAGAATGTAAATTCTCGTCAGATGTTTCAAAATGAGCAATCGCTCTTTCTAAATACCAATTTGGAGAGTTTGATCCTGGCTCAGGACGAACGCTGGCGGCGTGCCTAATACATGCAAGTCGAGCGGAGTTTGAGAGGGAGCTTGCTTCCTCTTAGACTTAGCGGCGGACGGGTGAGTAACACGTAGGCAACCTGCCCTCAAGGCTGGGATAACTACCGGAAACGGTAGCTAATACCGGATAATTTCTTTCTTCTCCTGAGGAGAGAATGAAAGGCGGAGCAATCTGCTGCTTGGGGATGGGCCTGCGGCGCATTAGCTAGTTGGTGGGGTAACGGCCCACCAAGGCGACGATGCGTAGCCGACCTGAGAGGGTGAACGGCCACACTGGGACTGAGACACGGCCCAGACTCCTACGGGAGGCAGCAGTAGGGAATCTTCCGCAATGGGCGCAAGCCTGACGGAGCAACGCCGCGTGAGTGATGAAGGTTTTCGGATCGTAAAGCTCTGTTGCCAGGGAAGAACGTCCGGTAGAGTAACTGCTGCCGGAGTGACGGTACCTGAGAAGAAAGCCCCGGCTAACTACGTGCCAGCAGCCGCGGTAATACGTAGGGGGCAAGCGTTGTCCGGAATTATTGGGCGTAAAGCGCGCGCAGGCGGTTATTTAAGTCTGGTGTTTAAACCTTGGGCTCAACCTGAGGTCGCACTGGAAACTGGGTGACTTGAGTACAGAAGAGGAAAGTGGAATTCCACGTGTAGCGGTGAAATGCGTAGATATGTGGAGGAACACCAGTGGCGAAGGCGACTTTCTGGGCTGTAACTGACGCTGAGGCGCGAAAGCGTGGGGAGCAAACAGGATTAGATACCCTGGTAGTCCACGCCGTAAACGATGAGTGCTAGGTGTTAGGGGTTTCGATACCCTTGGTGCCGAAGTTAACACAGTAAGCACTCCGCCTGGGGAGTACGGTCGCAAGACTGAAACTCAAAGGAATTGACGGGGACCCGCACAAGCAGTGGAGTATGTGGTTTAATTCGAAGCAACGCGAAGAACCTTACCAGGTCTTGACATCCAACTAACGAAGCAGAGATGCATCAGGTGCCCTTCGGGGAAAGTTGAGACAGGTGGTGCATGGTTGTCGTCAGCTCGTGTCGTGAGATGTTGGGTTAAGTCCCGCAACGAGCGCAACCCTTGACTTTAGTTGCCAGCAGGTTGAGCTGGGCACTCTAGAGTGACTGCCGGTGACAAACCGGAGGAAGGTGGGGATGACGTCAAATCATCATGCCCCTTATGACCTGGGCTACACACGTACTACAATGGCCGGTACAACGGGAAGCGAAGCCGCGAGGTGGAGCCAATCCCAGCAAAGCCGGTCTCAGTTCGGATTGCAGGCTGCAACTCGCCTGCATGAAGTCGGAATTGCTAGTAATCGCGGATCAGCATGCCGCGGTGAATACGTTCCCGGGTCTTGTACACACCGCCCGTCACACCACGAGAGTTTACAACACCCGAAGTCGGTGGGGTAACCCGCAAGGGAGCCAGCCGCCGAAGGTGGGGTAGATGATTGGGGTGAAGTCGTAACAAGGTAGCCGTATCGGAAGGTGCGGCTGGATCACCTCCTTTCTATGGAGAATCGTTTCCTGCAACGGAAACATTCAAATCGGAAGCTCAGCTTCCACAATAGAACCTTCGGGTTCGGACACTCACTCGTGTTCAGTTTTGAAAGAGCAAGTCTCTTTCGTATGCGTTTGGTGGCGATAGCGGAGGGGTTCCACACGTACCCATCCCGAACACGACCGTTAAGCCCTCCAGCGCCGATGGTACTTGGACCGAAGGGTCCTGGGAGAGTAGGACGCCGCCAAGCGAACAATCAATTCATTGATTGCTTCACTACTGTAAGTTTTGTTATATGGGCTTTTAGCTCAGTTGGTTAGAGCGCACCTCTGATAAGGGTGAGGTCGGTGGTTCGAGTCCACCAAGGCCCACCATATAACAATTTGGAATTGAATAGCAAGTACCGGGGTCCCCGAAAAGTAATCGGAATTAACCTCGAAGCTGCACCTCACTTTTTGGGGTATTATATGGGGCCATAGCTCAGCTGGGAGAGCGCCTGCCTTGCAAGCAGGAGGTCAGCGGTTCGATCCCGCTTGGCTCCACCAAAACTTCTTTACAAAAGTATATGCACATTGTCTGTTATTCCGAACATCACAGTCGTGAATGTTTCATAATAACAGCATCTTGATCCTTGAAAACTGGATACCGAAACGAATTTGCGTTTTAGAACATCTTTTAGCTGAAACTTGTGGAAGCAAGTTGAAATAGTTATTAGTTGCTACCGTGATTTTCCTAACGGAAAACACATTGGTTAAGCTACTAAGAGCACACGGAGGATGCCTAGGCGCCAGGAGCCGACGAAGGACGTGGCGAACAACGAAACTGCCTCGGGGAGCTGTAAGCAAGCTTTGATCCGGGGGTGTCCGAATGGGGAAACCCAGCTGTGGTAATTCGCAGTTACTCGTATCTGAATACATAGGATACGCAGAGGCAGACCAGGGGAACTGAAACATCTAAGTACCCTGAGGAAGAGAAAACAATAGTGATTCCGTCAGTAGCGGCGAGCGAACGCGGAACAGCCTAAACCAAGAGGCTTGCCTCTTGGGGTTGTGGGACGTCTCACATGGAGTTACAAAGGAATACGGTAGGCGAAGAGGTCTGGAAAGGCCCGCGATAGAGGTAAAAGCCCTGTAGCCGAAATGGTATTCTCTCCGAGACGGATCCCGAGTAGTGCGGGGCACGTGAAACCCCGTATGAATCCAGCAGGACCATCTGCTAAGGCTAAATACTACCTGGCGACCGATAGTGAAACAGTACCGTGAGGGAAAGGTGAAAAGCACCCCGGAAGGGGAGTGAAATAGAACCTGAAACCGTGTGCTTACAAAAAGTCAGAGTCCTCTTTATGGATGATGGCGTGCCTTTTGTAGAATGAACCGGCGAGTTACGTTTAACATGCAAGGTTAAGGTGAGAAGCCGGAGCCGCAGCGAAAGCGAGTCTGAATAGGGCGAATGAGTATGTGGACGTAGACCCGAAACCGTGTGATCTACCCCTGTCCAGGGTGAAGGTGCGGTAACACGCACTGGAGGCCCGAACCCACGCATGTTGAAAAATGCGGGGATGAGGTGGGGGTAGCGGAGAAATTCCAATCGAACTCGGAGATAGCTGGTTCTCCCCGAAATAGCTTTAGGGCTAGCCTCGGTGAATGGAGTGGTGGAGGTAGAGCACTGATTGGGTGCGGGGCCCGCAAGGGTTACCAAGCTCAGTCAAACTCCGAATGCCATTTACTTCTTGCCGGGAGTCAGACAGTGAGTGCTAAGATCCATTGTCAAAAGGGAAACAGCCCAGACCATCAGCTAAGGTCCCCAAGTGTGTGTTAAGTGGGAAAGGATGTGGAGTTGCACAGACAACCAGGATGTTGGCTTAGAAGCAGCCACCATTGAAAGAGTGCGTAATAGCTCACTGGTCGAGTGACTCTGCGCCGAAAATGTAACGGGGCTAAACACACCACCGAAGCTATGGCTAGATGCTTTGCATCTGGGGTAGGGGAGCGTTGTATGTGGGTTGAAGGTGTACCGTAAGGAGCGCTGGACAGCATACAAGTGAGAATGCCGGTATGAGTAACGAAAAGATCAGTGAGAATCTGATCCGCCGAAAGCCCAAGGTTTCCTGAGGAAGGCTCGTCCGCTCAGGGTAAGTCGGGACCTAAGGCGAGGCCGACAGGCGTAGTCGAAGGACAACAGTTTGAAATTACTGTACCACCGTAATCCGCTATGAGCGATGGGGTGACGCAGGAGGGTAGTGACGCGGACTGATGGATGTCCGTCTAAGCAGTGAGGCTGGTGTGCAGGCAAATCCGCACACCGTGAAGGCTGGGCTGTGATGGGGAGCGAAAATTACAGTAGCGAAGGTCATGATCTCACACTGCCAAGAAAAGCCTCTAGTCAGGAGAAGGTGCCCGTACCGCAAACCGACACAGGTAGGCGAGAAGAGAATTCTAAGGCGCGCGGAAGAACTCTCGTTAAGGAACTCGGCAAAATGACCCCGTAACTTCGGGAGAAGGGGTGCCTCGGTAGGGTGAATAGCCCGAGGGGGCCGCAGTGAAAAGGCCCAAGCGACTGTTTAGCAAAAACACAGGTCTGTGCGAAGCCGTAAGGCGAAGTATACGGGCTGACGCCTGCCCGGTGCTGGAAGGTTAAGGGGAGCGGTTAGGACGCAAGTCCGAAGCTGTGAACCGAAGCCCCAGTAAACGGCGGCCGTAACTATAACGGTCCTAAGGTAGCGAAATTCCTTGTCAGGTAAATTCTGACCCGCACGAATGGCGTAACGACTTGGGCGCTGTCTCAACGAGAGATCCGGTGAAATTTTAATACCTGTGAAGATGCAGGTTACCCGCGACAAGACGGAAAGACCCCATGGAGCTTTACTGCAGCTTGATATTGAATTTGGGTACGATCTGTACAGGATAGGTGGGAGCCGTTGAAGCAGGAGCGCAAGCTTCTGTGGAGGCGCCGTTGGGATACCACCCTGATCGTATCTAGGTTCTAACCTGGTACCGTAACCCGGTACGGGGACCGTGTCAGGCGGGCAGTTTGACTGGGGCGGTCGCCTCCTAAAGAGTAACGGAGGCGTTCAAAGGTTCCCTCAGAATGGTTGGAAATCATTCGCAGAGTGCAAAGGCATAAGGGAGCTTGACTGCGAGACCTACAAGTCGAGCAGGGACGAAAGTCGGACTTAGTGATCCGGTGGTACCGCATGGAAGGGCCATCGCTCAACGGATAAAAGCTACCCTGGGGATAACAGGCTTATCTCCCCCAAGAGTCCACATCGACGGGGAGGTTTGGCACCTCGATGTCGGCTCATCGCATCCTGGGGCTGAAGTAGGTCCCAAGGGTTGGGCTGTTCGCCCATTAAAGCGGTACGCGAGCTGGGTTCAGAACGTCGTGAGACAGTTCGGTCCCTATCTGTCGTGGGCGCAGGAAATTTGAGAGGAGCTGTCCTTAGTACGAGAGGACCGGGATGGACGTACCGCTGGTGCATCAGTTGTTCCGCCAGGAGCATGGCTGAGTAGCTACGTACGGACGGGATAAGCGCTGAAAGCATCTAAGCGTGAAGCCCCCCTCAAGATGAGATTTCCCAACATGTAAGACCCCTTGAAGACGACGAGGTAGATAGGTTGGAGGTGGAAGTGCAGCAATGCATGGAGCTGACCAATACTAATCGGTCGAGGGCTTATCCAAAAGACTAACACACAAATTCGTTTCGGATTCAGTTTTCAGGAATCAAATTCCTGAAGCATTTACGTTGTAAATGCCCGTTTGGTGGCGATAGCGGAGGGGTTCCACACGTACCCATCCCGAACACGACCGTTAAGCCCTCCAGCGCCGATGGTACTTGGACCGAAGGGTCCTGGGAGAGTAGGACGTTGCCAAGCGGACAATATTCCCTGATAGCTCAGTTGGTAGAGCACTCGACTGTTAATCGAGTTGTCACAGGTTCGAGTCCTGTTCGGGGAGCCATGCTCTCATAGCTCAGCAGGTAGAGTGCTTCCATGGTAAGGAAGAGGTCACCGGTTCGAATCCGGTTGAGAGCTCCACAAATTTACTAAGGCCCGTTGGTCAAGGGGTTAAGACACCTCCCTTTCACGGAGGTAACATGGGTTCGAATCCCATACGGGTCACCATTTTTTATCAGTACCCTTATTAGTCACCATACATATGGAGGCTTAGCTCAGCTGGGAGAGCATCTGCCTTACAAGCAGAGGGTCGGGGGTTCGAACCCCTCAGCCTCCACCATAATGTTCTTGATATTTGAGGGAGATTGTGGGCATTATATAGGTATCTATTGTAGGGGATTCGCCAAGTGGTAAGGCAACGGACTCTGACTCCGTCATCATAGGTTCGAATCCTATATCCCCTGCCAAATATGAGCCATTAGCTCAGTTGGTAGAGCACCTGACTTTTAATCAGGGTGTCGAAGGTTCGAGTCCTTCATGGCTCACTTTTATTGATTTATGCGCGTGTGGCGGAATGGCAGACGCACCAGACTTAGGATCTGGCGTCGTAAGACGTGGGGGTTCAAGTCCCTTCACGCGCACCACTTATTTGCGGACGTGGCTCAGCGGTAGAGCATCGCCTTGCCAAGGCGAGGGTCGCGGGTTCGATTCCCGTCGTCCGCTCCAAAATTTTTTGCGCCCTTAGCTCAGCTGGATAGAGCGTTTGACTACGAATCAAAAGGTCGGGAGTTCGAATCTCTCAGGGCGCGCCATATATTGCTTCCTTGAATTATCTAAGTGTCCGTCAGATTCGAACGAGTTCGTTGGAGCATATGCTTCGATAGGATTACTTCGCAATCGGATGCGTAGCATCCGTATCTCTCAGGGCGCGCCATTACTACTTCATTAATTATTAACGGGATGTAGCTCAGCTTGGTAGAGCACCTGGTTTGGGACCAGGGGGTCGCATGTTCAAATCGTGTCATCCCGATATTTCATTTCACCTGTGCGGGTGTAGTTCAATGGTAGAACTTCAGCCTTCCAAGCTGATAGCGTGGGTTCGATTCCCATCACCCGCTCCATAATAATCTAATAGTTTCGGGATGTAGCTCAGCTTGGTAGAGCACCTGGTTTGGGACCAGGGGGTCGCATGTTCAAATCGTGTCATCCCGATCGAACAGCTTATGGCTGGCAATGAACTCTTACTGCGGTAAGAGTTTTTTGTTATGTCATTAAAGGAACGTATGTTCCTCTAATCGTCTAAAAAAAAGACAACCTCAGCCGGGATGCCGATCCTTGCATAATAGCTCTGTAGGGATTCATCCTGCTCAATGGCAGTACCGACCGATAGCAGCTTAACCGCAAATAAGTTAGCCTGCCGCTCCAGCTTGCCTGGCGAGAAGTAAGAATTCTCCTCCAGAAAGAAACGGTTGACCCCTTTGTGCAGACGGTCATGTGCGAGTTCATGGGCGCATACGAACCGTTGCCACTCCAGCGGTAGCTGATTATGAATGACGATGAACCTTCTTCTTAACTTACGGTAATAGAGGCCCTTGGTGCCGTCACCCAGATGCATGAACCGGATGTGAATCCCGAGTGCTTCAGCCAGTTCGAAGGGGCTGCTGGTATTGTATTTTTTGACCAAACGCTTGATTAGCTCATCCATATTCTTCACCCGCAGCATGTTAATAGTAGTTGGATTGCCTGGTATTTACTCTTTGCCTGGATGGGGCTTGGGCTTGGTCCGCTTATTCATCTGCTTCGCCTCCCAGAACAAGCCGGTTAATACGTCCTTGATCCGCTGTTTGTCTTCCTTGTTCAGGGGAATCCCGTCAAACATCAGCTCACCGTCATCCTCCAGCATTTGGCGGAAGTCCCGCTTATCCTTGCTGGTCGCCCAGGCAGGCACAGCCCCCTCTGTAGTGCTCTCAGTCTCGGTTAAATAACCGGCATGGGCCATCAGCTCCTCATAAGACACATCGGTTGCTTCAGCAATCTTACGCAGGGTAGCCGGCTTGGGGACACCCCGTAATCCATTCTCAATCCGTGAGATTTGGGCTCCACTGATACCGGCAAGCGCTGCCAGCTGATTAATGGTCAGTCCCTTTCCTTCCCGAAGCTGTCTCAGATAGTATCCGAATTCCTCTGCCATCGATAACCACTCCTTATCCCTAATTACCTAAAAAGCTGTTGTACTTACTATAAGCTATTTATGCCAATAGGTAAACAATAAAGAGTCTATTCTTGCCAAAAGGTAAGAATAGGCATGCATATAGCTTGTTTATGCTCCAAAACGGGCTAAAATGAGGTTTTACTGAATTGGGAGTTAAGTGGTATATTATCAAAAAAAGCGAACACTATACGAACAAGTAGAATTTTAACACATTTGGCTGGAAAGGTCCGCAACAAAGTTCTTAAATCTGTATAACATCTAAGGAGTGGTATAAATGATGATGATTCTATCTTCGCTGCCTGAGCTTGACCGCCGCCGGACTCAGGTCACTATAGAGAATATGCTGGAGAAGTACCGGATTTTCAAATCTGTAACGTTCGAGGCTAAGGAGGCTGGGATTACTTATTCCTACACAGAACGCTTCCATGGCGCGACCCATACGGTTACCGATCAGACAGCAGCAATTGCCACGCATAATGTAGATGTGCCTGCTGCAAGACGGGCATACTGTGCGCTAATCGATTCAGTTGTAGAGCGGCTTACCCAGAGGGAACAGCAGCTGGTACGGGAGAGATACATGCGCAGAGAGGAGAGCTATGACTACACGATCTACAATCATGTGTTCGATCCTCCGGTGAGCAAGGATACTTATGTGAAAATCAGGTCCAAGGCGTTCTATAAGATGGCGCTGGCGCTCGCTGATCTGCAGCTGTTGTCTCTGGCTACGCTCAGGAAGACTCCGGCCGTAGGGAACCTGCCTAAGGGATAGAAATCCTTTGTACACAAAATGCAGCTTCCATATGTAATCAACATGGCCGTATTGCCCACCGGGGTGATGCGGCTTTTTTGCATGAGCTTATATGTTCTGGCAGACCCCCGCATATTGAATCCTTCCATTGAAGCAGGCCGTGCAGGAGAGACGGGGCTAAGGCGGGGAGCACCATTTACCATCCCTTTTACCACCGGAAGTTATCGTTAACTCATCTGTAATAGCGCCTGCGTAAGGTCTCAGGGGGGCTATGATTATAACATGGCAAATGAAGCAGAAGGACACCGCAGGAGCATGAATGCTCCACATCCTCGAAGCCTAAGACAGGCTGACAGACCAGCGCGGTGAAAGCTCCTTCGGTCATTGCCGGGTACAAGACGGGTCCCATTCTTCCTGAATCGAATCCGCGGGTGACTTCAAGAAAGGCAGGAGGGATTACCACATCTATTCATGAGAGGAATGAAATCATGACAGTAGAGCAACTACGGGGAAATATTACTGCTGCGCTGGTGCAGTTTTTCCCGGATATTCCTGTCTATGTGGAAGGGGATAAGCCGCAGTCAGCCTACTTCAGGCTGGAGCTGCTCTCGGCAACCTACGACAGGCAGCGAGAAGGCAGATACATGGCGGTCTACCGCTTCGGTATCCGCTATGAGCAAGGAAGTCTGCTGGACGCAGAGGCTATAGCTGATGGGCTCTGTGAGGCGCTGGACGCAAGAGAAAGTGTGAATCCCGCTTATCGGGTGGTGCGCCAGTCCTGGGTGGCCGGAGCAGAGGGACGGGGGGCGCTGTTCACCGTGGACTATATGCTCTATCTCCAGAAGCAGAAGCTGCCGGAGGAAGAAGCAGAGCTGATGGGACACTTCACAGAAGGGGCGCGGCTGAAATGAGTTCTAAGGAAATGACAGTAAGTGAGCAGGGACGCAGGAGCGGGGGAGCGGATGCTTTTGGAAAGAAGCAGCTGATGAAGTCGGCTCTGTTTGCACCGCGGGAAAAGGATGTACTTGAGGTAGTTCTGCAAGAGGACGGAAGCTATACCTTGGAAGAGGCTAAGCATCTAATGGAGCTGTATCTAAATAAGGAGGTTATCTAATGGCTGGAGGAACATGGACAACACAAAACAAGGTGCGTCCGGGGGTATACGTAAATGTGGCCTCGAACGGCATTGTGGCAGGTAAAATGGGGGAACGCGGTACGGCTGCTTTGGCGCTTGCACTGCCTTGGGGGCCTGCGGGTGTCATTCTGAAGCTTACGGCTCAGGATGATTTCCAGCAAAAGCTGGGCTACGATCTGACGGCTGCGGAGCTGTTGCCGGTGAGAGAGGTGCTGAAGCGGGCGGGCACACTGCTGCTCTACCGTCTAAATCAGGGTGTGAAGGCTGCGGTGACCAATAACGGAGTTCAGGCGACTGCGCTATATGGCGGGGAACGCGGGAATGCGCTTAAGGTAGTGATTGAGAAAAATATCGATGACGCTACTAAGTTCGATGTCCGGACGCTGCTTGATGGTAGTGAGGTGGACAAGCAAACGGTAAGTGCTGCTGCCGGTCTGGCTGCGAACGCTTATGTGGAATTTAAGCCGAATGATTCCGGTGCGCTGACAGTGAGTGCTGGACTGCCGCTGGCAGGAGGGGCAAATGGTACGGTCACGAATGCGGAGCATAGTGCGTTCTTGTCGGCACTGGAGGTTCAGGATTTCCAGACGGTAGGTCTGGTATCGCAGGATAACACGCTGAAGTCGCTGTATAGCGCCTATGTGAAGCGTCTGCGTAACACGGAAGGCAAGAAGGTGCAGGCGGTCTTGTCCGATTACGCTACGGCTGATCATGAAGGCATCATCAGTGTGGCGAACGGCGTCATTTTGAGTGATGGAACGGTAGTGGATAAGGCTCATGCCGTGGCTTGGGTTGCCGGTGCTACTGCCGCTGCTGCGGTGAACGAATCCCTGACTTATCAGGCCTATGACGATGCTGTAGACGCAGATGTGCGTTTCAGCCATTCCGAGACTGTAGAAGCACTTACACACGGAGAGCTGCTGTTCACCTATAGCGGAGGCCGGGCAGTAGTGGAGCAGGACATTAACACGTTCACCTCTTTCTCTACAGACAAAGGCAAGGCCTTCTCCAAGAACCGCGTGCTGCGTGTGCTGGATGGGATCGCTGGAGATTTGAAGCGGATTTTTGAGAGCTACTTCATTGGCAAATTGCCGAATAATGAGGACGGGCGCGCGCTCTTCTGGTCGCAGTGCGTCACTTATATGAATGATCTGCAGAACCTCGGGGCGATTGAAAACTTCAATGCGCAGAGCGACATTGTGGTGACTCCTGGAGCGGACAGTGACAGCGTAGTGCTGGAGGTAGCAGTGAAGCCGGTAGATTCGGTAGAAAAAGTATATATGAAAGTGAAGGTGGTCTAAGATGACATTCTTGAGAGCCAGCGATACGCTGTCCGGCCAGGAAGGCCGGGCGTATGCCACGATTAACGGACAGACGGAAGAGATGTTCTATGTGAAAACCCTGGAAGCCACGGTTGAGAAGCAGAAGGCGGAAGTGAAGACGCTGGGACGCCGCGGGGTGCAGCATAAGGCGACCGGCTGGTCGGGCAGCGGTACGATGACAATTTTCTATATGACGAGCCGTTTCCGCCAGATGATGCTGGAGTACATGAAGACAGGGATTGACCAATACTTCAGCATTATCGTGACCAATGAAGATCCTTCCTCAACTGTGGGCGCCCAGCGCATCATGCTGAAGGATGTCAATCTCGACAGCGTCATTATGGCTTCGCTGGATACGGAGTCAGATGCGCTGGAGGAAGAGGTTGCTTTTACCTTCGAGGATGTGGAACTGGTGCAGCCCTTCGCGGCACCGGCGAATTCCGGCCAATAAAGCATAAGCGGGCTATCCGCATGCTGTAAAAGAATAGATGACTGAATAGGCTCCGGGGCTCCCGCATGAAGCCATTGCCGCTGAGCGGCGGTATGCTGCGGCGGGCCTCTTCGCTGCCCTAATATAATAATAATCCGGGAGGTACGACATGAGTGAATTAAGTTTGTTTTTTGCGCAAAATGCGGCTTGTGATACAACAGAGGAATTCGCGGTCTCGCTGCGGTTCAAGGACAAGGATGGTAACCCTGCCGTCTGGAAGCTGCGCAGTATGAATGAGGAAGAGAACCAGGAATGCCGTAAGGCAGCTACCCGCAAGGTCAAAGGAAAGAACGGCACCTACACTACGGACATCGATCCCAATGAATATATGGCGAAGCTGATGACGGCAAGCATTGTGCACCCGGATCTGAAGAACACTGAGCTTCAACGCTCCTACGGGGTGATGGGTGCCGAATCGCTGCTGCGCAAAATGCTGCTGCCCGGAGAATTCGCTGCGCTTGGGGAACGGGTACAGGCCCTGAACGGCTTCGCCACTGATATGAACGAGCTGGTGGATGAAGTAAAAAACTAATCAACGAGGGCGATGGTGAGGCTAATCTGGCCTACTACGCCCTCCATGAGCTGCATATTCTCCCGCATGAGCTGATGAAGCTCTCCGTCCGCGAACGCGCGGCGATCTATGCCATGATCTCCGTACGCGTGGACAAGGAGAAGCGGGAGCGCGCGCGGAGCAAGGGGAAGAAGAGATGAAGGGGGTGAAAGAATGGAAATTACAAGTACAACGCTGGTTCCCGTAACTGCACTAACCGTCTGGCAAAATGTAAACTCACAGTGGGATAGGCTGAACCAGAATTTTAACCGGGCCAGCCACTCGCTTAGTGGTCTGCAGCAGATCCTGGAGCGGGTGTATGAAGAGAAGAACAAGTCTTTCATGGAAGGGTTCATGCAGTCTCAGGATACGGCCAGACGACTGTCGGAGGAAGGTGATTCGTCACGATTCCGCCACTCTGCTGGAGGGGCGGATGATAACGGTCCAGATGACGGCGAGGTCCGTGATGCCAAAAACGGGTTCATGGGTAAAGTCCAAAAAATAATGAAGGCTCTGGATGTCAGCGGATTTGAGTTAATCACCTACGTGGGTGAAAAAGCAGTAGGGTATATTTTGGACAAGAAGAAGGAAAAGGCGGAAGACAAGGAAAAAGAAAAGGCTGAGAAGGAGAAAAAGGCAGCGGAGCCCGGATTTCTCTCTAAAGCAAAGGACTCCTTAGGAGCACTGGACCTTGGGAGCGTATTTGATAAGGTCAAAGAACTGGGCACCAAGGCAGTAGTAGCCAATGCTTCTGACGAAGATAAGGCGAAATGGGGCAAGCTGCAGGGCAACATGGATAACGCAGTTGAAATGATGGGGCAAAAAGCGATCGTTGCGCTGCGTCCGATTCTGGATACCTTGAACAATGCGTTTCAGTCTGAAGGAATGACTACGGCGCTAAATCTGATCGCGAACGGCTTTTTGGTCATTGCTACGGTGATTAGCGAAGTGGTGGACGGTATCATGTATATGTTCACAGCCTTTCAGGAGAACTGGGATGTTGTAGGGCCGATCCTTGCAGCCATTGCCATTGTCTTCATAGCTGCGATGATTGTGCAGTTGTATAGTCTTGCTGCTGCGTGGCTTGTAGGCATGTGGCCGATCCTTTTAATTGTTGCTGCTGTAGCCCTGCTTATTTATATTTTGCAGCAAGCGGGGGTATCCGTAGACGCGGTAGTGGCTTTTATCGGGGGAGCGTTTGGCTGGCTGAGGGCAACGATAGAGAATTTTGTGATCGGTCTGTACAATAACTTTGTTTCCTTTGCAGACTTCTTCCGTAACTTGTTTGTTGATCCGACGTATGCGGTGCAAAAGCTGTTTTATGACCTGGCTACGAACTTCCTTGGCTTCATGTATCAAATGGCATTAGGCGTTGAAAGCTTTGCAGGCGGGTTCGTCAAAGCCATAGCCGAGGGTATTAACTTCGTGCTTAGAGGAGTTCAAATGCTGGCAGGGTGGTTAAGCAAAGTTCCGGGCTTTGAATTCTTGGCCGATTTCAAGCCTAACTTCCTGGATCCGGAGAACCCGCATGTCTTCAGTGATATGATCAAGAATGTTCAAGGGACGCTGGTAGAACCTAAATCGACTAAGGATGTATACAATACTCCGAAGAAGGAATTCGTAGATACCTCCAAGAGTGTGGTGGAATATGCTGGGAAAACAAAAAATCTCCTTAATAAATTTGATACCAAGCTGGAGCCGGTCAAGCCCAAGGATGCTCCTTCTTCAAATCCTGCCCAGGCCGCTGCCACAAACATGAACAACGTCAACAAGGTAGGCGAGGTAGGCAAGATCAATGAAAAGGTCGATATCTCCAGCGATGATCTGGATATGCTGCGGGAGCTGGCGGAGATTCAGTCGATTCAGAATTTTGTCGAGTTGACGCCAACGGTTCAGGTAACAACAGGAAATATTAATAATTCCGGCGATATCGACTCCATCATCACGAAGATCGGGCAAAAGCTGAAAGAGGAGTTCGTCTCTACGGCGCAGGGGGTGTACACGTAACATGGAGGAGTATGGATTCTATCTTAGCTTCAATAATTATGAAGAGGTGATCCGGCTTCCGGTGAATCCTGAGACGCTGGAGATCAAGGAGAACAGCGATGGCAAAAGCTATACGATTGTGGATTTTGGTGAAATTAATGCGATTGCTTATCCGAAGCTGACGGAGATTACGATTGAGAGTATGTTCCCGGCACAGTATTATCCGTTCGTGGTGTATTCCGGCGAGAATGCCGGTAAGCTGCTGAAGCCCTATGAATATGTAGAGCTGATCCGCAAATGGATGCTCAGCCGCAGGCCGGTCCGGTTTGTTTTCTCAGGGCTGAAGTCGGCGAACGTGCAGAATACGCAGACTCCAGATTGGCTGAAGCAGGCCAGGGCGCAGGCGCAGCAGACTTTTACCGGGGATATTGGCATTAATATGGCGGTCAGCATTGAGAACTTCTCCTGGAAGCTCAGTGCGGGGTCCTCGGGGGATATCGATTATACACTTGGACTCAAAAAGTATGTGTTCTATCAGGCGTTAGCCGTGAAGGTTGGCAGCACCGGTGAAGTGAAGAAGCAGCAGAAACGGGCAAGCGAGAAGGCAGTGCCTGCTACCTATACGCTCAAAACCGGGGATACGCTCTGGTCGGTGGCCCAAAAGCTGCTCGGTGACGGCAGTAAATTCAAAACGCTGCAAAAGCTGAACAATATCTCGGACAGCGAACTGAAGAAGCTCAAAATTGGCCGAGTGATCAAGCTGTCTTAGGAGGCCATGGCGATGGAATTAATCATAATTAATAAGGAAGGCGCCATCTGGAATATTGCCGGAATCGTTACAGATATCACGTGGAAAACAACCCGGACCGGCAAGCCTGCGACGCTTGAGCTTACGCTGGTGGACAGCGGGATATATCAGCATAAGAAATTCGCGATCAGCAACGGGGATATAGTGCAGTTCCGCAGAGACGGGGTCGATGTATTCTACGGCTTCGTTTTCAGCATCGACACGGGTGCAAATCAGGAGATCAAGCTGACGGCGTACGATCAGATCCGCTATCTGCTGGGCAATGGCAGTTATGTGCTTCAGGATGTTACTGCGGCTGAGGTCATCAGCACCATTGCCAAAGACCGCGGCTTGCGGCTTGGATTACTGGAACCGGCGGAGTACAAGATTCCCTCGCTGATCGAAGACGGCAAGAAGCTGCTCGATATTATTATGGGTGCGGTCGGCAGTGAGCTGCAGTATAAGGGCCAGCTGATGGCGTTCTATGATGATTTCGGCAAGCTGACGCTGCGCAGTCCGCAGTCCATGCTGCTGAAGGTGATTCTGGGGGCAGGCCATTACCTGTATGATTATTCGCTGAAAAAAAGCATCGACGATAATACGTACAATACGATTCTGCTCTATCAGGACAACGAAAAGACCGGCAAACGCGAGTTCTATCCGGTCACAGATAAAGAAAATGTAAAGCGCTGGGGGATCCTGCATCTCTACCAGAAGGCGGACGATAATGCAAATGCTGCGCAGATTCAGGAAAAGGCAGGCAATCTGCTCAAGCAGCATAACCGCGAGAAGGTCAGTCTCTCCGTGCAGGCTATTGGCGATATACGGGTGAGGGCGGGGAACTTCATTTATGTGCTGCTGGATGAATTCCAGACCCAGCTGTTCCTGGTGGATCAATGCAGCCATAAAATTTCCGGAGGGGAGCATACGATGTCCCTAGACATTAAGGTGGTGTAGACAACATGCTCGATATTATTAAACAGGCAAGCCTCGGGGCCGTATCGAATACGAATCCGGTGGCTTTTTCTTATGGGACGGTGGTTCTGGCACAGCCGCTCCAGATTCAGGTGGAGCAGCGGCTGCTGCTGACGGGAGCCGCACTGGTTGTGGTTGAATCCGTGATGGAGAGCAAGGCCGAGATCGAAGGCCGGGAGATCCTGCTGCGCCGTGGACTTGAAGCGGGAGACCGCGTGCTGCTCGTGCGGATGCAAGGCGGGCAGAGCTATATTGTCCTCGATCGGCTGGTGGACCTATGATTCCGGTGATAGGCAGATCCGGTCCGGTGACGGGAGCTCTGGAGGGAAATGTGACCGCTCCGGTGACGGGAGCTCTGGAGGGAAATGTGACCGCTCCGGGGAATGCCCCGAGCCTGACGTACCGGATGGACTGGGAGCGCGGGCGGATCTGCGGGCGGGTAGACGGGCTTGAAGCGGTGAAGCAGGCAGCAATCAAGGTGCTGCAGACCAACCGTTATGAGCACCTGATCTATAGCACTGACTACGGAACGGAGTGGAAGCTGGTGCTGGGTCAGGACAGGCTGCTGGCCCGGCCTGAGCTGCGCCGCCTGATCAGCGATGCGTTGCTCCAGGATGAGCGGATTCAGGCGCTTGAGGATGTGGAGATTCTTTTTGACGGAGATAAGGTTAGCTTCAGCTGTACGGCTGTCACAATATACGGTGATTTGGAGCTTAGAAAGGAGGGGATGGCCAGTGTATGAGGATCAGACGTACGAGGCTCTGCTGGAACGTATGCTGGACCGGGTTCCAGAGGGGCTGGACAAGCGCGAGGGAAGTATTATCTATGATGCGCTTGCGCCGGCAGCGGCTGAGATGGCCCAGATGTATCTTGAGCTTGAGGTCAGCAATAATCTGTTCTTCCCGGATACGGCGGACGGCGAATATCTGGAACGAGCCATTGCCTGGACGGGACTGAAGCGTCATCCGGCAGGCAAAGCGCAGCTGGGCGCGAGGTTCTATACCAGCGGCGAACAGCCTCTGGACATTCCGCTGGGCAGCCGTTTCTCCCTGGGACTGCTTCATTATAGTGCAGCGGAGAAGCTGGCTCCCGGGACGTACCGCCTGGATAGCGAGACGGCCGGGGCTGAGGGGAATCAGTATTCAGGCGCGCTGCTGCCGGTCGATTATATCCCGGGGCTGGCCCGGGGGGAGATTACGGGCCTGCTGGTTCCCGGCACGGATGCGGAGACGGATGAAGCGCTGCGGCAGCGGTACTTCGATTCGGCCCGTCGGCCTGCAACGAGCGGCAATAAATATCATTATATGGAGTGGGCGCAGCAGATTCAGGGCGTAGGGGGAGCGCGGGTCTTCCCGCTGTGGGCCGGCCCGAAGACGGTCAAGGTGGTCATTGTGAACGCGGAGCATCAGCCCGCCTCCCCGCTGCTGGTCTCCCAGGTGCAGCAGTTCATTGATCCTGCGCCGGGTCTTGGCGAGGGCCAGGCTCCGGTGGGGGCGGTGGTGACCGTGGAATCGGCCACAGGCCGGACGATTAGCGTGACCGCGAAGGTCACGCTGGCGGCCGGCTATGCGCTGCAGCCGGTTGTTCAGGCTTTTACCGCGCTCCTGGAGAAGTATCGTAAGGAGAAGGCTTTTGCCGCTACCTATATCAGTCAATCGGTCATTGGCGCATTGCTGCTGAATACGGAGGGCGTAGTGGACTATAGCGGGCTGAAGCTGAACGGCGGGACGGCAAACATTCCTCTGTTGGAGACAGAAGTGCCGCTGTTCGGCAATGTCGTACTGGAGGTGTAGCATGGGATATCCGGAGCAGATTGATGTCTTTCAGGATAAGCTGAACAAAAAGGCAAATGGCGGCAGTCATGTTGTAGAGGAGAAGCTTCGGCTTACAGGTGGTGCATTCAGCGGACTGCTGGCCCACGACAATATTAACAATCAGACGCTGGCCGTGTACACAGGCTCACGCTTCAGCGGGACAGAGGTGCGGAATTACTCGGTCTCTTTCCCGGACGAGGCCCCTTGGCGGCGGCTCATCAACATCTATGCAGATGTGCCCGAAGTCTATGTGACTTACGAGACTCCGGGGGATACCGTCGAAGCGGATGATGTGAACCAGTTGCAGGGCGGACTTACGGCTACGCAGCGTGAGCTGGAGCGTTATAAACAGGCCGGTCTGATTGACGGCGGATCTTTTAGAAGAGAGGTGTAATATGGCACAGACCATTCAGGTCAAACGCGGTACCCGGGCCGAGCTGTCCACTTACGGGATGCTGAAGGCAGGCGAAATGGGCTTTTGTACAGATACGAAGGAGGTCTATATCGGAGACGGTTCGTCTAACTCCATGGTGGGCCGGGCCTTATCCGGTCCCGAAGCTTCGCGTCCTGCGGCAGCCTCGGCGGGGCGTCTGTATGTGGTGAGCAGCGGGAATAACAACGGGTATTTGTATTTCGATGACGGGACCGCCTGGCGGCGGGTTAACGCGCAGAAATTAACAGATGTGAGCGGAACGGTGGACGATATCGCTGACGGCTCCACGTATGCCAAGGTGCTTAAGGCAGATCTTACAGCAGGGCATCCCAATAAAGTGTCGGACGGCACGAATACGAAGACCGCCGCAGAAATTGCAACGCATCTTAACGATGCCGCGAAGCACAGGGTGATCAACGATGGCGGGTCGACGATTACAGATCTGTGGTCCGCACAAAAAATCAAAAACGAAATCGAGCTGGCCAAGCATAATATTGAGCCGCAGGCTTCGGTGAAGGATCAGCATCTGACGGCTCCGCCCTCCAGTCCCGCGGAAGCGGACCGGTATATCATTCCTTCCGGCGCAACCGGCGTCTGGGCAGGCAAAACGAACCAGATTGCGGAGTATGCCTCAGGTAGCTGGGCCTATTATGTTCCGGCTGTCGGCTGGACGGCTTATGTGGACGACGAGCAGAAAATCTACAGCTGGAACGGGAGCGCCTGGGTGCGGACGGGCGGTGCGCTGCAGACGATCACGGCGGGGAATGGGCTTACCGGCGGCGGGCAGGCGGACAGTGTCACGCTGACCGTCGGGGCAGGCAACGGGATCATTGTCGGCTCAACGAGTGTTGCAGCCAAGCCGGGTAAGGGAGTTCTGGTAAACTCCACGGGCATCGAGGTCAATATCGACGGCTCAAGCATCATTTACGATTCGGCCAATGGCAACCAGCTCACGGTAGGCACTATCGACGGCGGAACATTCTAGGAGGCGGTGACCATGGCACGGAAGACATTGATTCAAATCCGCCGCGGCCTGGAAAGTGCGCTGGGTACGCTGGCCGCAGGCGAGCTGGGCTACTGCACGGATAGCGGCAAGCTGTTCATCGGCAGCGGCAGCAGCAATATGCTGCTGGCGGCAGGCCAAAGCACAGGCGATATGCTAAAAAGCATCTACGACACGAATAACAACGGCAAGGTCGATTATGCCCAGGCTGCGGATACGGTTCCGTGGTCAGGGGTGGACGGCAAGCCTTCGGTCTATCCGGCAGCTGCACATACCCATGATTATATGCCGAAGGGTCCGCTGACCTGGAATCAGCTGAAGGGGGTGTAGCTGTGGCTTATGGAGACAGTATCTATGGTCTTGCGGCGTATTCGGCAGATGGTGTGACAGGGGAAGGGCCGGAGATTACCGCTCCCGATCTGATGAAATACCTGCCTGATTATTATCAGGGCGTGCCTGAGATGGAGGCAGTACAGGGCAGCGCAGGTAGAGCCTGCGGTGAAGTGGCTTACGCCATGGCAGACAGTGACGATCAGAAGACGCTGGAGTCGGCGACATGGGGGCTGGCCCGCTGGGAGCGGATGCTGGGGTTGAACACAGATACAAACAAGTCCTACGCGACCCGCCGCGAGATGATCAAGGCCAAGCTGCGGGGCAGCGGCACGACGACACCGGAGATGATCCGGCGGACGGCGTCTGCTTTTTCAGGGGGAGATGTGGAGGTAGTCGAGGTGCCCGGAGCGTATAGCTTCGAGGTGCGCTTCGTCGGCACGCTGGGTATCCCGGCCAATATGGCGGGTCTGATTCAGATCATGGAAGAGATTAAGCCGGCTCATCTGGACTATAGCTTCGTATACAGCTACACCTGGTGGGACTCCTTGAAGTCCCTCACCTGGAACGCTGCGCACAGCAAGACCTGGAACGAACTAAGAGTATATGAATAGGAGTGTGAGCGATGAAAACAACGGGTAATCTGGGGCTGAAAAAGCCCGATGGTACAGACATTGTAGATATCACCGACCTGAACGGCAATATGGATATTCTGGATACCGCCGTCAAGGCCGCGCAGGATCATGCCGCTGATACGGTTAAGCATATTACGGCGGCTGAGCGCAGCGCATGGAATGCGAAGGCGTCTACGGCGGTTGCCACCACGACCGCAGCGGGATTGATGGCCGCAGCGGATAAGTCGAAGCTGGATGGGGTGGCGCAGGGGGCTAATAATTATGTGCATCCCAATCATACCGGGGATGTAACCAGTTCTTCGGATGGTGTAACGGCAATTTCTCCTGGAGTGATTGTTAATGCGGATGTTAATGCAGCCGCCGGGATTGATGCCAGCAAGATCGGAACGGGTGTGGTGTCGAATGCGGAGTTTGGGTATTTGGATGGGGTGACTGGTAATGTACAGGCTCAGCTAGATAACCGCCCCCAACTGAATAGTAATAACACGTTCACAAATAACCAAAAAATCATTTCTACGGCTGGTATGAACACATCCCCAGCTCTTTCTATTGAGGGGGTTACATTTAATGCTGCATTGCAAATCAAGAACACGACCCCATCGACCGGGAAAAGATATTCCTTGTATTCATATAACGGCGGAGATTTCGCCATCGTAAATGAAACGGATGCATACGCCGTAGCTCAAGTTGACGCTGCTTCTAAGGTATGGACGATCCCGGGTGGTGTGAAATCTCCAAACGTCCCGAATCAGACTACGGCTGATATTACCTACTATGTCCGGACGGATGGGAATGATGGGAATACGGGAACGGCAGATACGGCGGGCGGAGCGTTTAAGACATGGGCAAAAGCTTATAGCGTCCTGCCGAAAACAATCAATCATACAGTTAATGTTTATGTAGGACCGGGAACATACCCAGAAACAATTTCACTAAAAGGATTTGGCGGAGAAGGTGCACTGAGTGTTATCGGGATCGCTGCAAGCAGATTTGTGCAGAGGGTTGAGATTGTTAACTGTACGATTGTCACGACGATTGACGGTTTTACTTGTACTGCAACAACGGTTGAAGCGGTGAGCATTCGTTCTTCTACTGCAGCAGTCGTGAATCAAGTAATATCTACTGTAAGCGCGACGAATCAATCTGGTATTGTGCTAAATTTAGCAACTGCACGATTAACAGCTTGTGTGATTTCTAATAAAGGGAGGGTTGTGAGCGCCGTTAATGGCGGGAAAGCCTATGCTGAAAATTTCAGTGGCACAGGGAATACACACGGGTATGTAGCAGATTTGGCTGGTCACATATCGTATGCAGGCACTCAGGCAACTTCTATAAATGGAAATTATGCCGGAGCGGGAGGGATTGTAAATTCAGAGGTGCTCAACCCATGGGGAGATAATACACTTGCAAGTAGGCCCGTCACGAGAGCATATATAGGGACTGGACACGGGTTAACAGGGGGGGCATTTACTAAACTACAATTTAATGCTACGTACTATGATTACCAGAGCAATTTTAGTGTCGGGCTGAATAGATTTACCGCGAAGAAGTCCGGACTGTATTTAATCACAGGCGGCGTAATTACAGACTCTTTCGCCCCTGCCTCCGCCTCTCTTGTTCTAAGCGCATGGATCAACGGAACGAGACAGTTAGACATGGGTTCCTATAATAAATCTGGAGCGACTGGAAACATATACACACAAGGCACAAGAACTGTATATCTAAGTGCTGGGGATTATGTAGAGATGTACGCTTACGCAGATGCATATATGGTCACACAAGGCGGCGTCGGTGTTTTTAACGACTTTTCAGTTACACAAATTGCATAAGGAGGTATGACCGTGAATATATCACAAGCAATTATGTATCTATACCCAACCGCCAACCCCCTACACGATTTCATCGTCCAGGACAACGGCCCAGAACCCGTTCTGCGGCCAGGGGCCGAAGCCAAAGGCCGGGTACGCTACGAGATCAAGCCGCCAGAAATTATCGAACAATCAGTAGAAGGCATCCACTACCGCTATGGCATCGACTACAATCTACTGACCGAAGGCGAGGATTATGATCTGGTGGAACGCGGGCCGTATATTGCGGTCTGGAAGCTGGATGCACCGCAGCCGACCGAGGCTGAGTTGCAGGCAGCCTGGGAAGCGTACCAGGAAGCTGAGGCGAACAAGCCGCCGGTGCTGACGGAGATGGAGCAGTTGCAGCATGAGAATCTGCTGCTGAAGGCGCAGAATAACGCGCTCACCGAGCGTGCGGATTTTATCGAGGATATTATTGCTGAAATGGCAAGCCAAGTCTACTCTTAAACGTTCGGTTGGCTTGCCTAAGGTTTCACATATTAATAGAAAGGTGGTGAGAGCAATGGCATTGTTTTTTGCACAACGCGTTACGCTGGGGAAGACGGAGTATAGCGAGGTTCCCTCTACGCTGAAGCCTGCCGTCAAGGAGATTCTGGTGGAGAATGGACTTACGTTCCTTGTTACTGAAGAGTAGATTGCCGCAGGCGCCGCTGAGGGCGTTTTTATTTTGCCCTCGGACCCGTCCGGGGGCTATATATGACGATGAAGCTTCAAGTTTAAATCTTAAGTGCGTCTTATATAACTATTTTTATAACCACACAGAAGGGAGTGAAGCAATGGACAGCAACGATGTTGCGAATCTGGAGAAGCTGCTGCCGCTTGCGGATAAGTATGGACTGGCTTATATCATCGCTCTGATTCTGCTCATGATTATGCTTGTGCTTTTGCGGTCAATTGTGAAGGGGAATCTGGTGCCGCGTGAACTGCTGGAGCGTGCTGAGGAAGACCGGGACAGGCTGCAGAATATACTTGACAAAGAGCGGTCAGACTTCATGGCACCTACGCTTGAAGTCTTACAGCGATTGAAGATAGACCATTCCGCAGGCAATCATACAGGTAGTAATAGTATTAATGAAGAAGACAGGGGGGGATAACGTGCTGAGTGCGTGGATCAAGCGTCTATCGCCCCTGCACCGGGACAGAGAGCGGAGGCTGGCGCTGGCAGGACATAAGGTGTCGCTCTCTATCCGAAGGTACAAGAATGTCTCTCAGGACATTCAGGATGAAATCAGGAACAACGGGTTCGCCCAGTTCCTAATCTATGATCGGGGGGCAGAAGATGAGCAGCATTGATATGGTGTTGTTACTGGCCTATTCCATATCCTTTATCTGTGCGCTGCTGCTGATGGCTGCGCTTTTTTTGTATTTCCGCCGGAGATTCCAGGTACGCGTAGTCAGTCTGTTTATGCTGGCGGCGTTCTTTTTCCTCGGGGCGTATACGGTAAAAATGGCGGTGGCCTTCTGGATCAGATTCAGCTCCGCGCCGGGCCCGAATGCTATACGAAGCTCGCTGCAATCGGATGCCTGGGCTATTGCCCAGACGGGAACAACCATAGGGCTAGTCATTCTAACCCTCTTAATGTACACCAGACGGAAGGATCTGTTCGTGGTCCTCTCTGAAATCAGGAAAGGGGAGAAGTCGCATGCTGACGCTGGCTCAGGTACTGAATAAATCCGCTGCCCGTCTGTCTGGGCTTCATCCCGCTGTCCTTGCCGCAGCGACCGCACTGATTGAACGCAGTTATGCTGGCGGGGTTCCCATCCTGATCACGCAAGGCCTGCGGACGATTGCCGAACAGGATGCGCTCTATGCCCAGGGGCGAACCCGGCCGGGAGCGATCGTGACGAATGCGCGCGGCGGGTACAGCTATCACAATTATGGATTGGCGGCGGATTTTGCGCTGCTGCTTCAAGATGGCTCTAGCGTCTCTTGGGATATGAACAGGGACGGGAACCAGAATGGGACCCGGGATTGGCTGGAGGTGGTGCAGCATGCTAAGGCCATTGGATTCGAATGGGGCGGCGACTGGACCAGCTTCAAGGATTACCCGCATCTGCAGATGAGCTTCGGACTAGGTCTGGCAGATCTGCGAACGGGGAAAAAGCCTGCGGCTGACGCGGTGGAGGCGGCGATAGAACGAATCAAGCCCAAGGAGGAACAAGCGGTGAAGACTCAGATGAAAGTTGCAGTACAGGTGAATGGAACGAAGATTGCAGACGGGTGGCTGGAGAATGGGGTCACCTATGTTCCTGCACGTAAAATTGCGGAGGCGCTGGGCGCTCAGATTGCCTATCATCCGGCTGCCAACATCGTCGAAATCACCACCACACCGCAGAAAGGAGCGATTTCATGATGAACCGCGAACTGCTGGATAATGTATTGGCTTTTGCCTCCATTCTGTCCGTCTTTATTCTTGCCCTAGTGCAGCTGATCAAAAATAATACCCATTTGCCGCGTAACAGCATCCCTTTTATTGGACTAGGCATCGGGCTACTGGTTGGAGCGGCGGCGTATCCTTTTACAGAGCTGGAGCTGACCTTGCGTCTATGGGCAGGCGGATTGGCCGGGTTGTCGGCTACCGGATTATTTGAATTGGCATTCAACAACCGCTCAGACCATACAATGAAATAAAAGTTAACCTGTAATCAACGGTCGGCTCTGCGGAGCTGGCCTTTTTTGTCGTTTTACGTCACATAACTTTACATGAAAACCACATGAAACACTTATAAAAGAGAGAATATAATAGCAAGAAATACATAATTTTTTATGACTGCATAAATAGCCGGTTTGGTGTATAATCGAAATTACTGCACTGCTTTACCGCGCAATAAAGTTGAAGATTTCCGGGCTGTTTTATTGTATGATATGTAGAAAGCTTTTCAAATAGACAATGTTAAGAGCATTGATCCGGAAGAGGATGGGGGGAGCAGCATGACCGAACTTACGACTACCGTTAGCAAAAGCAACTCCAACAATCTGCTGCGGCGGGACGTACGGTTCCTGGGGAACATACTGGGCGAAGTCTTGGTACACCAAGGCGGCAACGAACTGCTGGATATTGTGGAGAAGATCCGGGAGACCAGCAAATCGCTGCGCTCATTGTTTTTGCCTGAACTGCACAATGAATTTAAAGAGCTGATCAGCTCACTGGACCCGGAGAATCGCCATCAGGTAATCCGCGCGTTCGCTATTTATTTCCAGTTAGTGAATATCGCTGAACAGAACCACCGTATTCGCCGTAAACGCGACTACGAACGTTCTGCCGGGGAGACGGTGCAGCCGGGGTCGATTGAGAGCGCGGTTCAGGAGCTTCGCGAACGGGATTTCTCCCACGAAGAGGTTCTTGAGATCATGAGCGGCATGTCGCTCGAGCTGGTTATGACCGCTCACCCAACTGAAGCTATGCGCCGTGCGATTCTCGATATCCACAAACGGATCTCCGACGATGTCATGGGCCTTGATAATCCGACGCTAACCTTCCGCGAACGCGAACAGCTCCGGGAGAAGCTGCTGAATGAGGTTATTACCTTGTGGCAGACCGATGAACTGCGCGACCGCAAGCCTACGGTGCTGGATGAAGTGCGTAACGGGATGTATTACTTCCATGAGACGATTTTTGAAGTGCTGCCGGATGTATATCAGGAGCTGGAGCGCTGTTTGAGCAAATATTATCCGGGCCAGAACTGGCATGTGCCGACCTATCTGCGTTTCGGTTCATGGATCGGGGGAGACCGCGACGGCAACCCTTCCGTGAAGGCAAAAGTAACCTTGCAGACACTTCGTCTGCAGCGTAAGCTGGCTATTCGTGAATACCAGCGTATTATGCGCGAGCTGATGCAGTATCTCAGCTTTAGTACAAGCATTGTGAATGTGACGCCGGAGCTGCTGGAATCCATTGAGACTGACCGGAATATTATCAATCTCAACCGGGTTGATGCCTGGCGTAATGATAACGAGCCTTACCGGATTAAGCTCAGCTATATGATCTCGAAGACCCAGAATGTGCTGGACGATGAGAAAAAAGGAACACCAGAGCGCTATGCATCCCCAGCGCAATTCATCGACGACCTGAACGTGATTGACCGCAGCCTGCGGCATCACTATGCCGATTATGTAGCCGATACCTACATTAAGAAGCTGATTCGTCAGGTGGAGCTGTTTGGCTTCCACACCTCTACGCTGGATGTCCGCCAGCACAGTCAGGAGCATGAGAATGCAATGACAGAGGTTCTGGCCAAGATGAATGTTACACCGGATTACTCCAAGCTGTCGGAGCAAGAGAAGATTGTGCTGCTGGAGAAGCTGCTGAATGATCCGCGTCCGCTAACTTCCCCTTACCAGTCTTATAGTGAAGGGACAGAGGAATGCCTGGCGGTATACCGTGCGATCTATGAAGCGCAGGAAGAATACGGCGTGCAGTGCATCACTAGCTATCTGATCAGTATGGCGGAGGCGGCAAGCGATATTCTGGAGGTTATGGTCTTCTCCAAGGAAGTCGGCTTGTTCCGCAAAGACAACGACGGGACGGTAGTCTGTACTCTGCAGGCGGTGCCGCTGTTCGAGACGATTGACGACCTGCATGATGCGCCGCAGATTATGCGTACGCTGCTCAGCATGCCGATCTACCGTGATGCCGTCAGTGCGATGAATGATCTGCAGGAGATCATGCTGGGGTATTCTGACAGTAATAAAGACGGCGGTGTGGTTACAGCGAACTGGGAGCTGCGTGTGGCCCTGAAAGAGATCACAGCGACTGCCGATGAGTTCGGCATTAAGCTGAAGTTCTTCCATGGACGGGGCGGCGCCCTCGGACGCGGCGGTATGCCGCTTAACCGGAGTATTCTAGCCCAACCAGCTTCCACCATCGGCGGCGGGATTAAGATTACCGAGCAGGGTGAGGTTATCTCTTCCCGGTATTCGATGAAAGGCATTGCTTACCGCAGTCTGGAGCAGGCGACGTCTGCGCTCATTACAGCGGCCATCCATGCCAGATCGCCACAGGCGGATCTGTACGAAGCCAAGTGGGATGAGATTATTGCCCGCATCTCTGAAGTCTCGCTGAATAAATATCAGGATCTGATCTTCCGTGATCCGGATTTCCTGACGTACTTCAAAGAGTCCACGCCGCTACCGGAGGTAGGCGAGCTGAATATCGGCTCACGCCCTTCGAAGCGGAAGAATAGCGAGCGCTTCGAGGATCTGCGTGCAATTCCTTGGGTATTCGCTTGGACGCAGAGCCGTTATCTGCTTCCAGCATGGTATGCTGCCGGAACCGGTCTGCAGAGCTTCTATGAGGGCAAGGAAGAGAATATGAAGATCATGCAGCATATGTATGCGAACTTCTCATTCTTCACGACCCTGATCGATACGCTGCAGATGGCTATTGCGAAGGCGGATCTTGTCATCGCTAAGGAATACGCCGGCATGGGCAAGAACGAGGAGGCGCGTGCGCGGATCTTCGGCCAGATCGAAGCCGAGTTCAAGCTGACCTCTGAGCTGATCCTTCAGATCACCGGCCAGCAGGATATTCTGGATAATGTCCCGGTCATTCAGGAATCCATCCGCCTGCGTAATCCGTACGTTGATCCGCTCAGCTACCTGCAGGTTCAACTCCTCGCCGAGCTTCGCGCCCTGCGTGAAGCTGAGGGGGACGACGCTGAACTGCTGCGTGAAGTGCTGCTCACGATCAATGGTATTGCCGCCGGTCTTCGGAATACCGGCTGATGGTTTATGGGCACCCGCTCTGCCGGTCTTGATCTAAAAAAACGGCGAAGCCGCTTTAAGGTTTGGATCTAAAAGTCGGCGAAGCCGCTTTAGGGTTTTGATTTTTGGGGTTTCAGCATTGAAGCTGGCCCTAAACCGCTTCAGAACACCCGTCCGCCTCCTTAACTGGAGGTGGGCGGTTTTTTGGTTATTCAGGAAATAATACCAACAAGGTGGACATCTCCGAAGAAGCAGATAGACCAACTGGAAACAGTAGGGGAATGGATGAAACTTTGGCGAAAGGCAGGAATAATTGGATTTACTACACTTGCTAATAAGCAGAAAAGCCCTCGACAGAAGTTAGTTGGAAAAAGGACACTTAATCTGCTGTAAATAGATCACGTTAGCAGAAAGTAACATAATTAAATAACATTTATCCAATTAATTTCCTCTGGCGCTCCAAAACCTCCAATTTAAGATACGTTTATCCAACTAATGTTCCATCATGCAAAGTGACCACCCTTTACTTTGATTGTACAAATACGGTTTGGGAGTTAGAGGGGGATAAGGAGGGCTTCAGTCTGCGCGCGATTCTCCCTCTCTGTATATTTTAGTTGTTTCCAGCGAGGCCGGGAGTCACAGACCCGGCCGAGCCCCATGCCCCGCCCCATTGTTGCCTGAGATATACTTGGGCAACAAGAAAAGCTGTGGGGGAACCCAGGCTGATGGAGGGGGCGAAGCGGAAATTTGGAACTGTAGGAGCGGTAGCGTTCGCCTTTATTGGCAGATTTCAACCGCAGCTAGCGGTTCCAATCAGGAAATCTGCAAATAACAGCGGCCGGAAGTCCAAATGTTCTGCGCAGCCCCCGACTAATCAGCCGCCAGGGGGTTCCCGCTGCAATCAGCCGCCAGGGGTCCAGGGGGCCGCCAGCAACCCGACAGCCAGCTTTTCCAGCACATTATATAGAAGGTAACAATACAAACCTTGATTTTTGAACACACATGATTTACGATTTAAATGCTTGTACCGTGGTCTTCGAAGAGCTGACAGTCCAAGGGCGGCAAGTCTGGGGGAATTAACAGGTGGAGAATCTGGAAGGCAGACTGACAAAGCTCGCCCTGAAGGGTGACCAAAGGGCATTTGCCGAGCTTGTGGATCTATATAAAGATAAAATTTATCATTTGGCTTACCGTATGCTGAATAACCGCCATGAGGCGGAGGATGTTGTTCAGGAGACTTTTTTGCGCGTCTACAGAAATTTGGATAGGTATGATGATAAGCAGAAGTTCTCGACATGGATCTACCGGATTGGCACGAACCTCTGCATTGACCGGCTGCGTAAGCGGCGCCCGACCTATTCCCTGGATGCCGAGATGAACGACCAGGAGGGGATTGACGGGTATTCGATGATTCCGAGCGATAATGTGACACCGGAGACGGAGCTTCTGCTCTCGGAGACACAGAGACTCATCTATGAAGCCATCGACAGCCTGCCCGTGAAGTACAGGTCGGTGATGATTCTGCGGTATTTGCAGGATTTGTCACTTCAGGAGATCGGCGATGTGCTGGATATGCCCGTGACGACGATTAAGACCCGGGTGCACCGGGGCCGTGAGTTTTTACGTAAGAAATTAGGACCCAAATTGTAAAAATAGATTATTTTTTATGAAACTCCTGCATTGCAGGGACGTATGTAAGTTAAGCAAGTCTTATGCACTAAATTAGCACGTATGAAAGGATTGGCTCCTATGGAATGCAAACTGGCCGTCTCTATGATGCACGACTACCTGGATGACGACTTGCCCGACCTGCAGCAGAGGGAATTGAAGGAGCATCTTTTATCCTGTACGGAGTGCCGTGCGAGGTTCAAAGAACTGGAACAGACCGATATGCTGATGTTTTCCCTGATGCACCAGACACCTGTGGCCTCGGAGGATTTGGTTGGCCGGATTATGGATTCATTACCGAAACCCAAGAAGGAAAGAGCCTTCATCACCTGGATCAAGCGGCATCCGGCCCTGACGGCGGCGTCCCTGTTCATTCTTGTGATGCTGATGAGCTCCGTAACCTTTTGGAATCAGGATCGGCAGCTTGTGGTTAGAGGGGCAGACCTCGACCAGGTTGTGATCAAGGGGAATACGGTGATTGTACCCTCCGGCAAAATTATCTCCGGTGATCTGACGGTGGAGAACGGGAAGACTCAAGTCTACGGGGAAGTCAACGGGAACGTAACGGTGATCGACGGTTCGCTGTATCAGGCTTCAACCGCCCATATCTCCGGGCAAGTCAAAAGTATAGACCAAGCAGTAAGCTGGATCTGGTATAAAGTGACGAACATGTTCTCTGAAGTTGCCTACCGATAGCTATATGTTGGTCGCTTGTAGCAGATAACTCATTTGCGCCTCTTTTTCCGGAAAGATGGCGCTTTTTTGTTGCCTGAAATGACAGGTTCTTCAATTTACCAGCCGACAAACTTGCAACCGGAGGCGTAACGTTATAACCTAGAATAAGATTCAAGCTTAACAGACAATTTACATAAACCCAGCTAATTTGATATGACGGGGGTTTTCGGCCATGAGCTACTTTACTGACCTTACATGGAAAGAATCCATTAAAGATATAATCGATATTCTAATTGTCAGCTACATTATCTATAAAGTGCTCAATATGGTGCGCGGGACGCGGGCGGTTCAGCTGCTGAAGGGGATTCTGGTGCTGGTCGTGATCTGGGGCGGCAGTACGCTGCTCGACTTATACACGCTGAAATGGCTGATGAACCAGATGTTTACGTTCGGGGTGTTTGCGATCTTTATTATTTTTCAGCCGGAGCTGCGGCGGGGACTGGAACAGCTGGGACGGGGCAAATTCTTCGGACGGAATGCGGAGAGCGATGAAGAGATCAGCAAATTAATCGGCGAAGTGATTAAAGCCGTGAATTATCTGGCTGTCCGCAAAATCGGGGCATTGATCGTATTCGAACGGGCGACGGGGCTTAATGAATATACGGAATCCGGGATCGCTATGCGTTCTGAGGTCAGCTCGGAGCTGCTGATTAATATCTTCATCCCTAATACACCGCTGCATGACGGGGCGCTGATTATGCAGGGAAGCCAGATTGCGGCGGCGGCCTGTTACCTGCCGCTCTCCGAGAATCCGTTCATCAGCAAGGAACTGGGAACCCGGCACCGTGCCGCCATCGGTATCAGTGAGGTGGCAGACTCGGTGTCTGTAGTCGTCTCAGAGGAGACGGGGCAGATCTCACTGGCCATTAATGGACAAATTGTCCGGGATATCAAGGAAGAGTCCCTGATCTCGAAGCTGCACGAAGAGCTGAGTGCAAGCAGCTCGCCCCTGATGGAGAAGAGCTCCGCTTTCTGGAGACGGAGGGGGAATAAAAACAATGGATAAGTGGATGAAGAATAACAACTTCAACAAGATCCTTGCCCTGGCTCTGGGGATTATTCTGTGGACCATTGTGCATGTGGATACCGCACCAACGTACCAGACTACGGTTAATACCGAATCGAAGACGATTGAGAATGTCAAAGTGGAGATTGAAGGCTTCGACAGTGAGAATTATGTACTGACCAAGGATGTGGATAGCGTCAGGATGGAGGTAATGGGCAAGAAGTCCGATCTGACCTACAAGTTCTCCGATGCCTACCGGGTATGGCTGGATCTGAAGGATGTGAAGCCCGGCGATAACACACTTCCGCTGATGTATTCGACTCCAAGTGGTGTAACCCTGGAAGCTATGGTCCCGAATCAGGTGAATGTGCATATCGAGCCGCGGACGACCAAGTCTTTTCCCGTCTCACTGAATATTATGGGAGAGCCGGCAGCAGGCTATGAAGTAGGCAGTCCTGTGATTGACCCGGTATCTGTGGAAGTTACCCTTCCGGCTAGTGATCTTGCACGGGTAGCGAAGGTGCAGGGGAAGGTGGAGCTGGATGGGCAAAATGAGACTTTTAGCGAGAAGAGGCTGAAGCTCTTTGCTCTTGACAGTAAGGGGAATACGCTGGAGGATGCGGTCATTGAACCCTCTACAGTAGCTGTAGAATTGCCTGTTACCCTCCCGTCCAAAACCTTGCCGCTGGACATCAGCTTCACGGGCAGTCTGCCGGGTTCACTGGTGCTCTCTAGGGTAACGCCTGAGCAGGATATGGTAACAGTGTACGGCAGTGCAGAGACCCTTAAGACCTTATCTTCGTATGAGGCTGTCCTGGATTTAAGCACTATCAAGAATGCGGGGACAGAGCAGATGAAGCTGGAGCTTAAGCCGCCCGAGGGTACCGGCAAGATTGAGCCTGCAGCAATGACTGTGGCGGTCTCAGCGGCGGAGATTACCGAGCGGACTCTCTCTGCTATTCCCATTAAGCTGGAGGGCGTCAGCAGCGGGCTGACAGCCCGTGTCATAGATCCTGGGGGTGCTACTATAGATCTGACCCTTTCAGGCGCGCCAACGCTGCTGGACCAGCTCGACCAGGATAGCATCAGCGTGGTTGCAGATGTAGTAGGGCTTACGGCTGGCGTTCACGATGTTACGCTGCAGGTCTCGCTCCCCCGGTTCATTACCCTGCAGAATGCCGCCTCGCAGCTTGTGGCGAAGGTGGAACTGTCGGCACCTGCTGCTCCAGCCGCGACTGCCGCGCCGGACAGCAGCCCGGCCTCATCATCGCCTACGCCGGAGCCCAGCGCTGAACCTGCATCAGGGGATGAGACGCTCGTAGAGCCGACCCCGGAGCATACCGGTGAGATTATAGAGGAGACTCCGGCACCGACACATATTCCGCTGGAGACTGCTGAACCAACGCCGCCTGCAAGCGGAAATAATGCCGACAGTACGGGCGGAACGTAACTTTTCATGTAAGTACGAGTCTATTTATATGCACCTGACATACACGAATTATCGAATCATTCATACTATAATTTATTAAGCTGAAGCAGCGTATTCAAAAGGAGAAAAAAAGATGGGTAAGTATTTCGGAACAGACGGCGTACGCGGGGTGGCTAACCGTGAACTAACAGCAGAAATGGCCTACAGTATTGGACGCTGCGGGGGATATGTGCTGGCAGGAAATGTGGAAAAGCCTAAAGTGGTCATCGGGATGGATACACGAATCTCCGGTCCGCTGCTTGAATCGGCACTGATTGCCGGCTTGTTGTCCATTGGGGCAGATGTGATCCGTCTGGGTGTAGTCTCTACACCTGCTGTAGCTTATATCACTAGATTGCTGAAGGCGGATGCCGGAGTGATGATCTCTGCTTCACATAATCCGGTGGAGGATAACGGAATCAAGTTCTTCGGCGGAGACGGCTTCAAGCTGACGGATGAAACGGAGCTGCGCATCGAGGAGCTGATGGATGCCGAGCAGGATGAGCTGCCACGTCCGGTAGGATCGGGTCTGGGCACGCTGCGGGTGGATGATCAAGCGAAATACCTCTACCTGGAGTATCTGAAGACCACCATCGACCAGAGCTTCAAGGGTACGAAGGTGGTGCTTGACTGCGCACACGGCGCAGCCTATGAACTAGCACCGCGATTATTCAAGGAACTGGGCGCAGAAGTGATTGCCATTGGGGCAGAGCCGGACGGGCTGAATATCAACGACGGCTTTGGCTCCACACACCCGGAGACTCTGCGTGCAGAGGTGCTGCGGCATGGTGCGGATCTGGGACTTGCTTTTGACGGGGATGCGGACCGCTTGATTGCTATTGATGAGAACGGCGACGAGGTGGATGGAGACTTCATTCTCTGCATTTGCGGGGATGCGATGAACCGTGCAGGGAAGCTGAAGGACGGCACTATTGTATCTACAGTAATGAGTAACATCGGGTTCTACAAGGCGACAGAGAAGCTGGCGCTGAATACGGCGAAGACCGCCGTCGGCGACCGTTATGTCATGGAAGAGATGCGCCGCGGCGGCTATAATCTGGGCGGGGAGCAATCCGGCCATGTGATTTTCCTGGACTATAATACTACGGGTGACGGAATTCTGACTGCGATTCAACTGGTGAATACCATGAAGGCTTCCGGCAAAAAGCTAAGCACACTGAAGTCCATGATGACTAAATATCCGCAGGTGCTGGTCAATGTGCGGGTGCAGGACAAAACCAATTATCCGAACAATCCGGCCATTGAGGCCGCGATCATAGAGGTAGAAAGCAAGCTGGGCGACAATGGGCGTGTCCTGGTGCGTCCTTCGGGAACCGAGCCGCTGATCCGTGTAATGGCCGAAGGGCCGGATAAGGCGGAGCTGGATCTTTTTGTAGGGCAGATTGTTGAAGTGGTTCAGCGCGAGCTGGTGTAATCACTCACTGAAGTAGCAGGACAGATGGCCGGTGGATGGATCAATCCGATTCGTTCACCGGCTGAATTATTAATGAGGTCATGGCTGTTTGGAAAAAGTGTGAAATGGATGAAAAAGGTTTTCTTCACCACATCGTTGCAAAAACGGGTTGAGGTGCATATAATAGACTAAGTGTCATTCCAGAAGGAAAGCGGGGATTGTAAGGTTATTGCAACACAAGCGCCAGAGCTTGATCTTGCGCGGGGGAGAAGGGAGGACCGGTGGCTGCGTGAGCAGTGCAGATCGGTCTGAACGGATCACGGCAGATGTAAGCTGACGAGGTGGAGGTGTTCGAAATGTTCGGCGGGGACCTCCCGGTGATGCACCAGAGCCGTAAATGGAAGCGGAAAATGCGAGGGCGACCTTGCACACAACGCTTTTGTGGGTGCTAACTTAAAGATGTACAGAGCATGGGTATGCGCATTTGCAGGAAGACAGGACGGTTCTGCCACGGCAGAGGAGAAGACTGTGCATAATCGTGACTAACGATGTAGTTGACAGGTTATCATGTTGGTTGTAATGGACAACATCATATTTGCTTTTCTTCAAAACATGCCGCACGGCACGTTTCTTTCCTCATGCGCGCCTAATTACGATAAATTGGACGGAGGAAAATATAATGTGTGGTATTGTAGGATATATTGGTAATCAGAATTCGCAGGGGATCTTGGTCGAGGGTCTGAAGAAACTGGAATATCGCGGGTATGATTCCGCTGGTATTGCTGTGTTCACGAAGGATGGTCTGCAGGTGGTAAAAGCACAGGGACGTATGGCGAACCTGGAATCCCGTCTGGACGCGACTCCGCTGACAGGCAGCGCCGGGATCGGTCACACACGCTGGGCTACACACGGCAAGCCATCCGATGAGAACTCTCATCCTCACACTGACAACAGTCACAAATTCTCGGTAGTACACAACGGGATTGTCGAGAATTACCTGGATCTCAAGGAAGAGCTGATTGCCGGAGGATGCCACTTCACCTCTGAGACAGATACAGAAGTTATCTCCCACCTGATTGCCCGCGAATACAAGGGAGATATCGTTAAGGCGGTACAGCAGGCGATTTCTTACATGCGCGGAGCGTTTGCTCTGGGTGTACTGACTGAATATGAACCGGATAAGCTGGTAGCTGTGCGTCAAGCGAGCCCGCTGATCATCGGTCTGGGCGATGGCGAGAACTTTATCGGGTCTGATATTCCGGCACTGCTAGAATACACCCGCAACGTATATATTCTGAACGACGGCGAAATGGCTGTATTGACACGGGATGCTGTCGAACTGATGACGATTGAAGGCAACTTTATTTCTCGGGAAATGATTACTGTCGATTGGGATGCCGTTACCGCAGAAAAGGGCGGTTATGAGCACTTCATGCTGAAAGAAATCCACGAGCAGCCTAAGGCATACCGCGATACCATGCGCGGACGGATGAATGCGGAAGGCAACAAAGTCATTCTGCCTGAGCTTAACCTGACAGAAGAACAAATCAAGAACATCCGCAATATCCAAGTGGTAGCTTGCGGTACTGCATATAATGCCGGATTGGTTGGACGTAACCTGATTGAGTCCCTGGTACGCATTCCTGTAGAGAATGATATCGCTTCTGAATACCGTTACCGTTCACCAATCGTAACTCCAGAGACACTGGTTATCGTAGTGAGCCAATCGGGTGAAACTGCTGATACACTGGCTGCACTTCGTGAAGGTCAAGCGAATGGAGCTCATGTACTTGCAATCACTAACGTAGTAGGCAGCTCTATTGCCCGGGAAGCAGACAGTGTACTGGTTACGCTGGCTGGTCCAGAAATCGCTGTAGCCTCGACCAAGGCTTACACTTCCCAGCTGATCGCATTCACTTTGCTGGGTCTGTATCTGGCAGAAGTACGCGGCACACAGTCTGAGGCTGAGGTTACGAAGATTCTGGCCGCTATGCAGTCTCTGCCGGAGCAAGTTGAAGTCATTCTGAGTCAAAAAGACGCGATTAAAGCCTATGCCGAGCAAATCGCTGAGCACAAGCACCTGTTCTTCATCGGCCGCGGCGTAGATTACGCTGTAGCTCAGGAAGGCTCGCTGAAGCTCAAGGAAATCTCCTACATTCACTCGGAAGCCTATGCTGCGGGTGAACTGAAGCATGGTACCCTGGCCCTGATCGAAGAAGGCGTTCCTGTCATCGCTCTGGCTACCCTGGAATCCGTGCTCGAGAAGACCGTCAGCAATATCAAAGAAGTAAAAGCCCGTGGCGCTCATGTCATGGCCATCACCCACGAAGAGCACAAAGACGACCTGCTCCGCTCTGTTGACCAGGTATTCGTGATCCCTCAGACCCTGCCGCTGCTTACCGCTGCATTGTCAGTAGTTACGCTGCAGTTGCTGGCCTACTACGCATCTCTGGCCCTGGGTCATGATGTCGATAAGCCAAGAAACCTGGCGAAGAGTGTTACTGTGGAGTAGGGGGAAATGTAGGTAACTAATCATTGAATTCGTAAAATAGAAGTGGGAATTAGACGTTAGATTCCGCTACAATCATGCTTCTGCATAAATAATTCGTAATGGGACTCTCTATTTGTACAATAGAGAGTCCTTTTTTTATAAAAAAACGGACTTAATTTGACTAAATGTAGTTGGCAATGACGAAAATAATTGCTTAACTTATCCGTTGACTTATAGTTGAAGCTTTATCTCCCGAATTTAATATAACAATTAGGAAATAGCCTCCATGTAATCTCCTCTCCAACTCCCATTGAACTCTCTATTTTAGGGAAAATGATATTAATTTTTAATGATTAACTATGGTAAATTCTTAAAAAAATGTATTTGACGTCCTTTATAAGCGGTGATAGAGTTTAGTTGTTTCTATTATTTGGATTAGGTGTAATTCGTTTGTTTTTTAAGTGAAAATATTCACATATCTTAGATTTTTAACTAACTAAATTTGTTGAAGAGGAGAAATTCTATGTCCGGGTACAGAGTAAGCAAATACAACATTTATTTGGAAATGAAGCGGGATCAGAATAAAAAACTGATGATTCAGGGAATTCGCGGAGCCTTTGATATTGTGGATCATTCCATCGCTGAAATTCTGGAAAAAGGTGAAGCGGATAGCAGCGTGCTGGATGCCATCAGCATTGAGGACAAAGAGGTTCTGGCCAACAGAGGATATATTACCACTCTAACAGATGAGGAAGAGTATAAAGTGATTGAGAGAATCAGTCACACCTTGAACGCCAGCAGCCGAAAAAATTTATGTATTACCATCATGCCTACCTATAACTGCAATTTCAGATGTGAATATTGCTTTGAACAAAATTTGCTGGCTAAAGGTAAGGAGTTTCTTAATAAGAAAATATCAGTAGAAACAGTGGATGCGATCTTTGTCCAATTAGCTAAATATAAAGCTGAGGGTTATAAAATCGGGAGTGTCTACTTATTTGGCGGAGAGCCGCTTTTGAAAAGCAGTAAGGATATTGTAACTTACATATGCGAAAAATGCCGGGAAATGAATATTCCTATCAGTTGCATCAGCAACGGTTATTTTCTGGATGAATATGTCGATTTGATCAATGAATATAAGTTTCAAAAAGTTCAAATTACAATTGACGGAATCGGGGAAGAGCATGATAAGCGAAGATTTCTGGTAGGGGGACAGGGAACGTATGACAGAATAAAAGCCAACATCAGCTTAGCGTTGGAAAAAGGTAATAATATTTCATTGCGAACCAATGTCAACCGTAAGAATACCGATTCCGTAAAGGCTTTAATTGAAGAATATCAAAAAGAAGGCTGGATCGGCAAACCTAATTTTCATTATTATTTCAAGACAAATATCAGATGTTATGAGCAGGAGGACGAGAACGCCCTCTCTGATGTGGAATTGATGCAGCAGTTAGGAGAGTATGTAGGCCAGGGCACGGACCGCTTTAACCTGAACAGTATTTACAGCGGATTAGCCGAAGGGATTAGATATATGCTGCAAAATAACAGCTATGCACCGCTCCGTTCAGGTTTTTGCGGTGCAAATACAGGAATGTACACGATAGATCCATTTGGAGATATTTATCCTTGTTGGGATGTGTTATCCGAGGCGGACAGCCGTATTGGCACGGTAGATGTTCAGCAAGGAGAATTTGTCCTTACTGACGTACATAGTACCTGGAAAGACAGAACGGTAGACCGTATCAGCGATTGCAGCAAATGCAGATATATGCTGTTTTGCGGCGGCGGCTGCTCTGCCCAGGCTAAAGTAATGCACAATGACATGAATCAGGTGTATTGTGATGATTTTACTGCTCTTTTTGATGAGGTTGCCGTGGATCTGTGTGAAGAATATTCCGCTGTGCCATCATAGGCGCTCCACAGATCATTAAGCAATAATTAGTCTTTCTAACCAGAAAGGAGGTGGATTTTGTTCCTATTGTTACTCTGAATCAGCACCTGGAAGGGGACATTGAAGACATCGAGAAGATGATTGTGGAGATGGTAGCAAGGGAAGAGTGTTCCTGCACCGGCAATGGCTGCGGTGGGGATGCTTGTGGCATCAAATAAATCAAAAAAAGGAAGTGTGGACAATGAACCGGATTGAATCCCTGAACCGCCAGATTGAAATGAGCAGTGAGGAATTCGAGGATATGATTGCCGAGTTGGTGGAAAGAGAAGAATGTGCCTGTACGCTGGATGGATGCGGAGCTAAAGCCTGTGGCGTGAATTAAGCCCAATTAACAGGTTACAGAAAGGATAAGCATATTATGGAGATTAAGATGCTGAACCAAGAACTTGACACTGACAGCCAGGAAATGGAGCAACTGATATCGGAGCTGGCTGAACGCGGAGAAATGGCTTGCACTGGAAATGGTTGTGGAGCGCAAGCGGAAGGCCTTTAACCCTACTAATGACTCTACCTGCTTAGAAAGGAGCGTAACCTGTGATTACTTCTATGAATTCTGCGATCGACAATGAAGAACTGGACTTATTCATGAATGAGCTCGAAGAAAGAGATGAGATGCTGTGTTTTTTTAATGCCTGTGGCGCCGCTGCCAACCCATGTGGTGGCCAAGCCTGTGCCGCCGGCTGTGTCGGTATTTCTGTCTGCTTCCTGGGGCTGCACGTAGCCTAAATATTAGATGGCAGACCGGACTGCAGGCTGAGTTCTCGTGTTGGTTCGGTCTGTTAAGGGGATACGGCCTAAACAAGAAGGGAGAGGAACTTATGAATACAGCTACCCCAGTCAACAGCTATTCATGGAGCAACCCTGTCCTTAAGGTGAAGGAAGAAGTGGAAATTTCAGTATTTGACGATGGCAATGAACAGCCCTGCTATCTGATTACGATGAACGGACGTCAATGGAAGGTATCAGAGACTATTTATTATATCCTGTTCAGCATGGACGGCCAGCGGACGGTGGAAGAACTGCAGGAATTTTTGCATGATCGTTATTCACTGAGAATCAGTAAGCAGAAATTGGAGCAAGTCATTGAGCTAACTTTAGTCCGTAATGGAATTCTGGAAGGTACGATAGCTACAACCGAACCCCCTCATAATAAAATGATGTGGGGCAAATTCACTTTGCTCCGTCCAAGTGTAATCGCAAAGCTCAAAATTTTTATTTTTTTATTCCATAAAAAGACGTTGACGGGTCTTAGTTCCCTTGCTGTTATATGGCTTGCCTATATTTTATTCGCCTATTCCAATACACAGGTAATTGGCAGCATGTTCAGTCTGGATATCAAGGATATTGCCTTATGCGTATTTTTTATTTTTGCAACAGGATTGATTCATGAGTTTGGTCATTCCATTGCAGCAATGTCCTATGGTGTTGCTCCAGGCAGAATTGGTGTTGGAGTATATTTTGTGATGCCGGTAATGTTCTCGGATGTCACTAGAATTTGGAGAATCAAACGTCATCAGCGTGTAATTGTGGATTTGGCAGGAATGTACCTTCAATGTGTTTTCTTGATGCTGTCCTTCCTGTTCAATGCGCTATTCTTGCATAGTCATCTCTTGAATATAGCTATTTTACTCTCTGGATTTACGATTCTCGGCAATTTTAATCCTTTTATCAAATTTGACGGGTATTGGGTGCTGGTTGATTATCTGGGGATTACAGAGGTGAAGACAGTTATATATCAATTATGGGCCAATCTGTTTTATAAGGTCTTGGGCAGACCGGCAGTTCCAGTTTTACTGAGTAAAGGAAAAAAAGCCGTGATGTATATATATTCGTTACTTACCGTGTGCTTTTTCGCATCGTTCATCCGGTTCCTGGTAGAGAGCTGGATTCTGGCGTTCCACAACCTCAGCCATGATATCACAGCTTTGTTAAAGCTGACTCCTTCACAGGTCAATATCAGCTTTGCTGAAGCGGTCAGATATTTGTCTGACAGAATCACTACATATATTGCCTTGTTCTTTTTCTTGAATCTGGTTTGGCGTTTTATGGTCAAGAAAGTGCTTCTTCAAATCAAAAAAAACGCACGCGTGTGCCGGAGGAGGTACGCTGTGCAGTTGATTGAAACCTACCGCCAGATTGCACGGAGAGAGATGCTGGATTGCAGAATTAAGTCTCTTCAGGAATGGGTCCGGCACTACGGCTTAAATCTTCATTCCTATGAAATTATGCTGTTAAGTGAAAGCTATACCTTCATGTATGACCGAATCAAAATACCCGGGGTAGCCATTGAGGCATTGCCTTACGCTGTAGCATCACAGAATCAGGTGGAAATCCGTTTTTTCCGAAATTTAAATATCCAATATCATCAGGAGCATATATCCGGTGATCTTCCGGGCTGGGAACAGTTCAAGCGCTTAATAGATCAAGACATTCCTGTGTTGTTCAAAATTGACAGCCGCTTCCTGAGAGGGGCTGAGGATGCTGCTCCTCGAGCACTCAAACTTAACCTGTATTATCTGTCTACCTTATTGCTGGTTGGCTATGATGAAGAACAGGATCAGGCGCTGGTCGTGTTGACCAACGATGATGAGCGGGAAAGCGTGAACGAAATCAGTATAGGTGAATTCCAGACCTACAGACACTCCAGTTGCGTACCGTTCTCACCGGGAGGCTTGTGCTATTATTTGAAGCCGAATGATGGGGACGCCGGAATTCGTTCTCCTGACATTAGGGAGGCTGTACTCAACAGTATTATTGCGACCACGAATATCATGCTGAACGAAGGCGAGTGGCCCCAATCGGATCTAGGGCTATTTATTGGTGAATCAGACTCCTGGGGGATTCAGGGCATGAAGAGGCTGCAAGAGGATTTACAGAGGCTGCTGCTTCAATGCAAGACCCAGGGCAACTCGGCGATTATCCGGCTAAAGATAGTTTTTTTGCGCAACAATCTGTTGTTCGGGAGTTATTCTGCATTCCGAGAAGAGTTTGGACGATGCATAAAATACTGTGCTTTAAAATATAATGTACCTTATTTGTATGATACAGGTTGCGAGTTTGCCCAAATAACATCTTTATGGAAGGAGCTCTTCACCTTGTTCAGCAGGATTGCACATAATAAAGGAGAACTGGCCGCAAATCTGCTGCAGGCTCTTCAGGTTTGGGAGAAGATTATTGTATCAGAGCAGCGACAGTTTACAGCTATCAAAACTATTTTCAGCACCGCTTCTATGTAGGGATTAACTTCTAAGAGGAAATGGAGCGTTAAATATGAGCAGAAAAAAAATCTTTATCCTGTTGTCTGCCGGATTGCTGCTGTTAATATCGGTCGTGCTTATTGGGGCGGGCTTCCTTGGTCCTGATGTCAGAGTGGGATACGGCGAAAACAGCTATGGGAACAAACTGAACGCCTCTTTCTATTATTTTAACGGTACTAACACTAAAAAGCTGAAATTCAACAAAGGAGACCAAGTCAAGATGACTTACTCCATTGAATTATCCAAAGGAACCCTCCAGATGAAAGTAAGGGACGAGGCTGACAACGAGGTTTTTCTCAAGACAGAGGGCTCAGGAGAGGTCGACTTCATTGTAGATAAGACCCAAAATTATGAAATCGAAATCAAGGCTATAAAAGCAAAAGGCAAATATACGCTAGATTGGAGCAAATGAAGGCAGTCTACACTCCTAACCTATTCTTTCTGTAAAGGTGCTGGCGTACGTGAAAATAATTACAAAATACATCCTCAAACATATGGCTGCGAACCGGCTAATCAGTCTGTTAATCGTTATTGCCTTGACCCTCTCTACTGCAATGATTTATTTGAATATGACGGTCAAAGATCAAATGCTGTTGCAGTATAAGTCGATCCTTCAGGGAACATACCAGGATTTTAATTACTATGTATATAAAAGCAACGTCTCCAGCGAGCAGGATAGGTATTTTAGTGTAAATGAGCTGAATTTATCCAATCTAAAGGTCAAAAACCTACTGGGGCTTACAAAAGCTCCCGGTGCCGGCCAATTAAAAGAGGGAGTCACTCCGCTGAATATCTATGGCATGGACTTAAGCCTGGTACTGGAAAACAAGCTGCTGGTACTTAAAGAGAGGAAGGCCGGCTTTGATCCTGCCGCTAAGCAACAAGTGATTATCAGTCAGCGTGCAGCGGAAAAGTATGGTTTTCATATTAATGATACCTTACAGGTATCCACTTTGGCTGGGGAACAAAAGCTGATAGTGGGCGGAATTGCTGAGAATAAAGGCTTATATTTGAAGGAAAATAATAAATTGATGTTATTCTCTTCTCCTCAATATGTAGGATATTTAAATGGAATGGGAGACAAGGTGTCAGGTGTCTATGTCCAGAAGGACCTTGCGATGGCACCGGAGCATTTCGACACCCAGTTTAGGGCTGATAATCCGGCTTTTACTGGTGACATGCTTGCCAATGAGGCTGCCATTAAGGCAGAGCTGGAGAAAACCAATCAGTTGCTGTTTATTGTTTTGCTCGCGGTAATTCTGATGGTTTTCTATTTAAACGCCAGTAATACCAGGATCATTGTGGCCAAAAGAATGCCCGAAATAGCAACCTTCCGCAGCATTGGGGCCACCCGCTTCAGAATGAATCTGATTCTGCTTGCTGAACATGCGCTATATGGATTGTTTGGCGGTATTATTGGTGTAATTGCAGGAGTTCTTCTGAAAGAGCCAGTGATGTCCGCTCTGGGCTCCTACGGGGGGAAGGCTTCCTATTTGAATATTCCGGATAAATTTGAAATTCGATATGTAGTATATTCGCTGGCTTTGACAGTGATTTTTCAGATTCTGGTCTCTATGTATGGAATTCTATCGGCAAGCCGCCAATCGATTAGAGCCATTATGCTGGATACTGTATATGCCAAGGCCAGAGTCTCCAGGCCAAGAAGTCTATGCGGGCTCGTCCTCTGGGGATGCTCCATTCTTTTGTATATTGTCAATACAGAGTATAGCCTGCTGCTGGCAGGTCTGGTATTTATACTGCTGCTGACAGGTACGATTTGTATGCTTCCTTGGCTTATTAGAGGCTTATCCAGAATTCTCTCCAGGATAACAAGATTGCGGGCTGGAGCGAGCAATCATCTGTGCAGCAAGAATCTTGCGGGCAGCAAAACCATTCACTCTAGTATTACACTGGTAACAGTCACTCTATCTATAATGCTAACCATCTATTTAACAACATTATCGATTAATCAGGTATTTGCACGGGTGGGCGAGAGCTTTGAAGGGGATATTCAACTGACGGGCTTGTCTGAGCGCGCTGAAATGTACAGCAGACTTGAACTTGTGGAAGGGGTGCAGTCCCTTCAGCCTGTATACTACAGCTTCAATAATATTACAGTTAATCATCAAGCCATGAATATAGGCATCTTTGGGATGGATCATGAGATGCTCGGAATCAAGGATACCTCGGATAAAATGAGTGGACTGTCAGCAGGAGAAGCTTTGATCGACAAATATTATGGGCCCCGCAACCAACTGGACATCGGTGACCGGCTGACCCTGAGGAGTGCAGGGAAGGAGGCATTTACAGTGAAGATAGCCGGCTATGTGGATGCTGGAGAATTCACTTCAAGCAGAAATGTAGTTGTGATCTCTCCAGAGCAATATCTGCAAAAAGTGAGCCGGATTCCAGCCACCATTGAAATCGGGATTACAGGAAAACCGGAGCAGGTGAAAGATCAGTTGATCCGGACACTGGCTGGAACAGGAGTCAATGTGCAGACTGTGAAGGAGTTCCTGGACGGCAACAAAAGTGAGATTGATTCTTTATTGTCTTTGATCAACCTGATTATAGGCTTGTCTGCCTTGATTGCCTTTACGGGCGTGCTCATTAATCAACTGATCGGATTTCTTCAGCGTAAAAAGGAGTATGCAGTTTTATATTCCCTCGGAATGAGCAGGTCACAGTTGAAGCGGATGGTTGTTATTGAGCTGGCAGGGACTTTTGTGACCGGCTGTCTGTTTGCCGGAGGTCTTGGCCTGGTTCTTGCAAAGGCACTGGAGCAGATTCTTTTTTGCATCGGTGAATACGTAAGCATAAGCTTGGATGTGGCGGCCGCCTGCACATTACTGGGGGGGATGTTCCTTCTTCTGATGATGGCTTCAGCGTTGTCGATCCGAAGAATCCCAAGCTTGAATGTCGTCCAGGAATTGAAATACGAATGAGCCAAAATGGGAAAAGGATGGGATAGGGTGACGGCTATTATGGAGTGCCTTGCATTGAGCAAACGGTATGAGCATCATACCGCGCTTGATAATATCAACGTGACGGTGGAGCAGGGAAGGATTGTCGGATTGCTCGGACCCAACGGCAGCGGCAAGACAACTCTGCTCAAGCTGATCAACGGTCTGCTGGTGCCGTCGAGTGGAGAGGTGAGAATCAATGGAAGGAGCCCAGGCATAGAAACCAAGCGGCAGATCGCTTTCCTTCCTGAGAGGAATTGTCTGAACAATTGGATGAAGGTGCAGGAGCTGGTCGCCTTTTACAGCGATTTCTATCCGGACTTCAGCCGCAGCATGGCCTATGAGTTACTAAATAAACTGAATATCAACTCCAATGCCCGATTGAAGACCCTCTCTAAGGGGACAAAAGAGAAAATACAAATTATTCTTGTGATGAGCCGTGATGCAGAGCTGTACTGCCTTGATGAGCCAATCGGCGGGGTAGACCCCGCATCCAGAGACTATATCATCGATACGATTCTGAAATGCTATAACCGAAAAGCCTCCATTTTAATTTCCACCCATCTGATTGCGGATATCGAGCATATTCTGGATGATGTAATCCTTATCGATCAGGGATGCCTTGTACAGGCGGCGGCAGCCAAAGACATCAGGACCGGAAATGAAATGACTGTCGATCAATATTTTAGGAGGCTTTATGCTAAAAAAACTGATCAAATATGATTTTAAATCAACGATGAGGTATATGTTTCCTGTGTATCTGATTTTCGTCTTTTTTACAGTATTGGCCTGGGGAACGACCCGTTGGAGCGTATTTGCTGGAGTCTTCGCATTCATTCCTGTTGTGTCCAAGCTGACCTATGAGCTGATGCTGGCAGCGGTCATTCTTATAACATACGCTCTGCAGGCTATCCGGTATTATACCAGCATGGTTACTGATGAAGGGTATCTAACCTTCACTTTGCCTGCTCCTACCCGGAACTTGACCCTTTCCAAGCTTATAACCGCAGTAAGCTGGAATGCTGCAACAATGCTGCTGGTGCTGGCTTCGCTGGCGGTAGTCTTTTATTCCCCAGACAATTCTCGAGTTTTTAGGGAAGCATTGGAAGGTTTTTTTCAATCAGGAACGGCTGGTCCGGGGACGAGGCTGGTTATAGCTGTAAGCTCAATAGTAGCTATATACATGGTTTCTTCCATGACCATTAATTTATTTATGTACACGGCTATAGCCTTGGGACAAATTCTTATGGGTAAAAACAGACTGGCAGGCACTTTTATTGCAGGCATTGTCGTCTATATTGTAATGCAAATTCTGCTGGTGGCTCTGCTGGTGCCGGCTATATATCTGCTCGGACTCCATACCGTAAATCAGAGCGGCAATATGTTGTCCTTGATTGGGATATGTGTATTGTTTCAGTTGTTGATCTGCGGTCTTATGTACAGCACGATAAACTATATTTTCATCAAGAAATTAAATTTAGAATAAGGGCAATGGATTAGGAGGGGAGCGTCATCTCATTACTTGAACTGAATCATGTTTACAAGCAGTACAAGGATGCTGTTGTTCTGAAGGACGTATCACTAATCATTGCAGAGGGGGAATTTACCACAATAATGGGCTCGTCGGGCAGTGGGAAAAGCACACTCCTGTACATTATGAGTGGTATGGAGTATCCAACCAGCGGGACTGTCCACTTATCTGGACGCGATCTTAACAAATTGTCGGACAGACAAAAAAGTAAAATTCGCCAAAGTGAAATAGGCTTTGTATTCCAGAACTATAATCTTGTTCAAAATCTGACCGTGGAGGAGAACATTGAGCTGCCGGTTCTGTTAGCAGGCAGAAAGAGAAGCACTGCCGCATCTGGGCTGGAGGAACTACTGGAGCTTCTGGCACTGACAGAACATAGGCGGAAGCTTCCTGCGCAATTGTCAGGAGGGCAGCAGCAGCGGGTGGCGATTGCCAGGGCAGTTATTAATAATCCCCCGTTGATTCTTGCCGATGAGCCTACTGGAAATCTGGACACCGCCTCGGCGGTTCAGGTGATGGAAATGCTGCAGCAGCTTAACCGGATTTGGCAAACAAGCATTGTACATATCACCCATAATGCAGAATTGATCGGCTATGGCACCAGAAATATAGTCGTCAAGGATGGACAGTTGGTATCGGATACCTTGTTAGCTGCTGATTCTCGCATTGCCATTGTTGGAAACTCTTAAGGAGACTGGTCAAATGAGTGAATTAGAGCGAAACGCCATGTTCATGGGAGGAGCAGATAGTATCCCTGAATTTCTGTCTCACAGTGCAGGGAGATACCGCCATCAAACAGCGGTTGAGGCCAAGCAAGACGGCGAGAGGCTTCAAAAAACATACCTGCAGTTAAAGTCTGATTCGGATGCACTGAGCGCTGCGTTTGAAGCGAGGGGGCTGAGCCAAAAACATGTTGCTTTTATCGGCGGTTTGAGCTACGAGTGGCTGGTTGCTTTTTTTGGAGTGACAGGCTCTAGCAATATAGCCGTTCCTATGGACAAGGATTTAAGCCTGGATGATCTGGTAACCCTGGTTCTTCAGGCCGATATATCCATGTTGTTTGTAGATAGCAGCATGTCGCACATTGTACAGCAGTTGAGGCACAGTTGCGAAACTCTGGAAGTGATCGTGTGTTTTCAAGCGGGAGGCCCCTTTCCAAGTATAGCTGAATTCATAAGAGATACCCGGTGCAGCGAGAAACTTAGGTCCACTCATGTGGATGCAGATCAGACGGCTATGATTGTCTTCACCTCAAGTGAAACAGGCGGCTACAAAGGCGCAATGCTCTCCCACCGGAATATTTGCCATAATATCATCTGCTCCGTCTATCTGGCTGGCATAGAAGCCTTTGAGCCCGGAGGGTGCACAGTTGTCGTATTGCCGCCGCATCATATGTTTGCCGTTACGTCAGGGATGCTGGTTCCGCTGTTGTTTTACGGCTTGACGCTGTGCCTTAGTGGCGGGTTAAGCGGCTATCTGAGCAGTATACAGCAATTCCGCCCCTCGGTGCTCTTTATGGTTCCCATGCTTGTGGAAGGCTTACATAAGCGGATCTCGCGAGAGGCAGCAAGGACGGGGCAGTTGAACCTTGAATTTTTTGGCGGACAGTTGCGTACGATTATTTGCGGCGGGGCTTATCTGGACGCGGAATGGGTGGTGAAATATAAGAAGCTGGGAATTAACCTATTGAACGGATACGGAATTACCGAATGTTCACCGCTTGTCTCCTGTAACCGGCCTAACGGGATCATCAGTCATTCTGTGGGGCTGGTTGGGCCAGAGCCATATTGCCGGGTACGAATCGAAGATGACGAGATTCAGGTTCAAGGAAGTATTGTGATGAAGCAATATTACAAGGATTGCAAGAGCACAGCGGAGGCTTTTGACCAGGGCTGGTTTAGAACGGGAGATTTGGGTTATCTGGATCAGCATAATTACCTCTATATTACAGGGCGCAAAAAAGACCTTATCATTCTGAAGGACGGCAACAATATTTCACCGGTGGGAATAGAACAAAGCATCGAACGGCACCCATTAGTAGATCAGTCACTGGTTTATGCGGACGGTAAGAAGGGTGGGGAGACCCTGGTGGCCATCATACACCCTGATTATGATTATGCAGTTAACAACGGATATACTGATGTGAGGTTAGCTTTAGACGAACTCATACAGATGCTAAATGACAATTCGCCTGCATTCAGACGGATTCGGAGACTAGAGGTAAGCGAGAAGCCCTTCGATAAGCTTGCATTGAAGAAGGAGCTAAGAGCGCCTACTAGAATAACCAGAGAGAAGGTAAATCATGATTAGAGAACAGAATGACGAGACGATGCTGAAAATCAAAACAGTGATCTCTCCATTTACAGATGTTGATATTCAGGAGATTCAGATGGAATCCAAGCTGATTTGCGATCTGGGGTTCACTTCCTTTGATTTAGTATGTCTGCTGTCTGTACTGGAAGAAGAATTCGGTCTGAAGGTCGATGAGAAAATGCTGAAAGGTATTCAAACGGTGGAAGATGTGAGGAATGCAGTCTTAAAGCACCAGGCGTCAAGCCAGACAGTTCTAAAAACCGAATAGAAGAGGTGAAGAGGATGACAGTATTGATGAAGAAAGCTGTTCTGAATGAAGAGGCCTTAAGTGCAATGCAGCAATGCGATTTAAGCGAATTGGCCGGATATGTGGGGGAATTTTTTCAAGGTAAGAATGAGAGCTTTACGTACAACCCGGCCGGCGGCAATTTTTATATGAGCAGTTTCTTCCCCTCCTTCCCCAGCCCTGCCTGGAATCGGCTGATCGCTGGTATTCATGACATTGTCTATGAGGACAAGCGAGTTCCGCTTCAAGCTGATATTGTGGTTACGGGAAGATGCCATTGCGACTGCTGGCACTGCTTCAGAGCCAAATACGGACAAGAAGATATGAGTCTGGATAAAATTAAGGAATGTATGAATGCTTTAGCGGAGCTCGGGGCTGCTTCGGTGGGAATTACTGGAGGGGAGCCTATGCTGCGGACGGACATTATGGAGATTATCGGAGCCATACCGGAAGGAATGGAAGGGGTTCTATTCTCAACCGGTCTTGGCATTGATGATGCTTTTGCGCTCAAGCTGGAGCATACCCGTTTGACCAGATGTATACTGAGCCTGGATCATTTCGATGAGGAAATTTGCTGTAAGCTCAGACGTAACCGTAACGCCTTCAAGGATGCTGTACAAGCCATTCAAGCACTGACGGCTAAGGATATCTATACGGCTGTGACGGTCTGCATTACGCATGAATTGATGAAGGAAGGGGCATTGCAGCAGTATTTCGAATTTGTCGGGGGGCTTGGGGTTCAAGAGGTGCGGGTAGTGATGCCTATTCCGCAGGGTAATCTGGAAGGTCAAGAGGTAGGCAGATTTTATGGAAAAGCCATGGGATTGTTGAAACAGCTAAAACGAGAAAATGCAGCCAATGAGGCATTCCCGGTCATTATTAATTTCTGCGAGTTTGAAAGCTCAGATTACTTTGGATGCGGTGCAGGCTCCAATTATATTGCGATTAATAATGACGGCCATGTGTCGCCATGCGTCTCAGTGCCCTCCTCATTCGGAAGCGTATATGACCATACATTGGAGAAAATATATAATGATATGGGAGCCATCTTCTCCAGCTCCAATTGTGCCTGCTTCGGAATTTCATCCAGCAGTGTCATTGCCAAAGAAAATATTGATACTTCCTTAACGCCGATGCCGCCTGAGTTGTCCGTTGAGGTTGCCAAAAAATGCAGAGTTTCAAGTGAAAGAGCGGGCATATTCAGATATTGTGCCTCCAAAGGCCGGCCTAAGGAGGAAGCGGCGGGTGAAGCTGAGCTTGAATTACCGAGTTCTGTCTAGGTTATATGATGTATGTGATTTGCTGTTCTTCAGCCGACCCGGAAGGAGTCCCCGCCAAGCCTTATTAGGCTTCTTACCGGATGAACCGGTCCATATCCTTGATATCTGTGCGGGCACAGCCAGCAATGACATTCTGATTGCAGAGCAGAAATCCAATGCTACGGTAGTCGGAATTGATAATTCCAAAGAGATGCTCTCCATAGCCCGCAGGAAAATAGCCCAAAAAAAGCTTCACGGTGTGAACATGCTTGAAATGGATGCCATGAAGCTGGAATTTGCCGGACAGTCTTTTGATGTGGTGATTATTTCATTGATATTACATGAGATGGGAAAACCCTTGGCCAGCAAAATGCTAAGCGAAGCACGGAGGGTTGTAAAACCGGAGGGAATGATCTTAGTAGTAGAGTGGGAGCAGCCTCAGGGCTTGTTTCAGAAATGTATGTTCTCCATCATTAAGCGGCTTGAATTCGACAACTTTGAACACTTTTTGAAAAAGGATCTGAAACAGTATTTTAAAAATCACGGATTCAGTATCGAAAATGTGAAGCACTGCGATTATACGCAAATTCTCCAGCTTAAAGTCCAGTGAAATTATGACCGTCCTGAAACGATAGGACGGCCTTTTTAATGCACTACTTAGATAATCTCAGAATCCCCTGAACATCCGACACCGGAGGTCTCCCGTACTGGCGGGCGTATTCGCGGCTGAATTGGGAGGGGCTCTCATAGCCTACACGGAAGGCAGCATCGGAGGCTTGGAGCGATTCGGTCAGCATGAGGCGGCGGGCTTCCTGCAAGCGGATGACCTTCTGGTATTGCAGCGGGCTCATGGCGGTGACACGCTTGAAATGCTTGTGGAAGGCAGAGGTGCTCATATTCACGGATTCTGCAAGCTGTTCAACGACAAGGGACTCGGCGTATTGCCTGGTGATCACCTGGATGGCCTCAGCAATCCGGTGCGCATGGCTGCCGATAATGGCGAATTGATACAGGTGTGCGCCTTGGTCACTCTGAAGAACACGATAGAGAATCTCGCGGATCACGAGCGGGGATAGAATGGCAATATCCTGAGGTGCGTCAAGTAACTGGATAAGCCGTACGATGGCTTCGAGTAAGGGCTCAGAGGTTCGGGCAACCGTGATGCCAAGGGAGGTTTCACCCGCAACAAGGGTGGGGTCCGTCATTTCTTTTACAATTTCCAGGATGGTCCCGGGATCGAAGCTTAGCTTGATGCCCAGAAAAGGATGCTCAGACGTAGCCCCGGTAATTCTCCCGTTAATCGGCAGCTCGACAGAGGTCACCAGGTACGTTGACGGATCGTAATGAAATGTTTCACCCGACAGGGTGGCTGCTTTAGCTCCCTCAGCAACGACGCAGATCGATGGCTTATAGACCGACTCCAGCGGTTCTGCTACATCCGTGGCGTGCATCAGCTGCAAGGAAGGAATAAGCGTCTGATGGGTGCCTGCCGATGGAGCATGGCAAAGGATCAGCGCGGCCAATTGCTCTAAAAGCGGCCCGGTCCGCAATGAATCGTTCAAGTTAGTAGCCTCCTTTTCACATATACGTAGGGTTGTTGTTAATCATAGCGAGTTGAAGAGAAATAGGCAAGAAGTGAACAGGTCTGTTATAACGGGATGCTCTTCGAATGATTTACAATGAATCCATAAGGCCAACAGATCATCATCCGGCCTAAGCAAACTTAAGGAGAGTGTTCCTAATGAGTCAGAACGGAAAAGTAGCCATCGTCACAGGTGCATCACGGGGTATAGGAAGACAAATCGCCATTCAGTTGGCCGGTTTAGGAATAAAAGTAGCTGTCAACTATTCATCCAACCGGGGAAAAGCGGACGAGGTCGTGCAAATCATCAAGGAATTCGGCGGGGAAGCGATAGCCGTTCAAGGTGATGTAAGCAAGGTCAGTGAGGTCGAAGCGCTTTTCTCGGAGACAATCGGGCAATTCGGGCGTGTTGATATTTTGGTGAATAATGCCGGAATTATGGACTGCGTGCCTATCGCAGATGTAACGGAGGAAATGTTCGACCGGCACTTTGCTGTAAATGTAAAAGGCACGTATTTCGCCTGCCAGCAAGCAATGAAGCATATGGAGCGGGGTGGAACAATTATTAATTTCTCGACCTCAGTATCAGGCGCGATGCTGCCGACCTATAGCGTCTATGCCGCAACCAAAGGGGCAGTCGAGCAGTTAACCCGCCAATTAGCGAAGGAGTTCGGAGCGAAGGATATCGTCGTGAACTGCGTTGCACCCGGGCAAGTATCGACGGAGTTATTCCTGAACGGGAAATCCGATGAGCTGGTGGATTCCTTCCGCCGGATGAATGCTTTTGGACGGCTTGGTGAACCGGAGGATATTGCGAATGTAATCGACTTGCTCGTCAGTGACAAGGCCCGCTGGATCACCGGGCAGACGATTCGCGTCAATGGCGGGTTTAACTGAAGCAGATGATGAGTTCCTTCCTCTATCGCCTATGGTTTATAATGGAAGGATGAATAGGAGGGAACGAATTGAATAAAGGCATGTTGCTTGTTCTAAATGGAACCTCAAGCTCTGGGAAGACGTCCATCTCGGCTGAGGTTGTAAAACAGAAAGAGATCCCGTTTTATCATGTGTCGATTGATGATTTTTTCATGAATTACAATGATTTCATTAATCATAAATATCCAGATGAGCCAGTACGCGAAATCGACCATCAGGTGGTCTCTGATATTCTGGACGATTCCATCTGCTCCGTGTTCTATTCAACGATTAAGCTGTAATATGATCTCGAAGTGAACACGGTAGAGCTGAATCCGGCGGAATGCGCCGAACAGATTTTAAACTACATTAAGTCTGATAATGAATACTCGGTATTTCAGAAATTGCGTAAAAGAGATGTTGATCTTAATAAAACGCTACTGACATAACGTTGTCAGGAAGGGTGGGTATAATGAAGACTATATTAACCTACAAACGCGAATATTAGGAGGCTATATTATGTCAGTCATTGGACCCGATTTCATCTCACTTCAGGTCAGCGATCTTGAAGGCTCGGCTGAATTTTATCAACACTATCTTGGACTCGTCCGTTCACAGGCGGGCCCGCCTCATGCGGTGGTTTTTGAGACCAAGCCTATTGCATTTGCACTTCGTGACCTCATGCCGGGAGTCGAACTTAGTAAGGGAACTCAGCCTGGACTTGGTGTTGCGTTATGGCTCTATGCTCCGGATACGCAAGATATTCACGATAAACTCGCAGCAGCGGGCGTGAAAATTACATCTGTACCCATCGACGGTCCCTTCGGACGTACCTTTACCTTCGCCGATCCGGACGGATACTTGATTACTCTTCACAGTAAAGGCTGATTCGCACCACAAGAACACAGTGTTTCTGTACTGATTGACTCCCCATATGGTAGACAGGTGAGATAATAAAGCCTGTTGCTGTATGGGGAGTTTTTGTTTGATTGAATTCTATTTTCTAAGAGAAACCAGATGATGAAAAATGGACGATTGTGTTGCTTTCATCTGGCTGGCACCCTACTCCTTCTATATTGCATTGCATCCATTCCAAGTATTTGGAGTGGATTTTTCCTGAGAAAAGTTCAACCTGAAGGAGATACGCTGCATCCGCAAAGGGCAGTCCTATTTTTTGGCAAGTGTTCTTTATCTTTCTTCCAAAACATGCACAACAAAACGGGTACAACCGCCGTCTATACATAAAGAATGGAAAATAGTCTCAAAGGAGTGTGAACCGCAATTGTTCAAAAAGCTGGCTTTAACATTTCTAATGACGACGATGGTGTTCAGTGCAAGTGTAGCGGGTCCATCGCAATCGCAGGCCAAGGTCCAGGCCGCCGGTGCTGGGGCTGTACAGGCCAAGACCGCCGATCAATTGTATCCGGTTGAAGTGAACAGGAAATACGGCTTCATTAACGGAAAAGGTAAGGTTGTTATCGAAGCGGTATACGACGGATACGGGTATTCAGGAGTGCCCGGAGGGACAGTATATGTCGAGGACCACGCGGCTAAAAAGCAATACTATTTCAGTTCGGAGGGCACCAAGCTGTTTGAATACAAGCTGAGAGATGCCGGCATTCTGTATAATGACCGTGCGCTGTATACAGCGAAGATTCAACTCGCTGGCGGGGCTACGGCGACCCGGTACGGGTATATCGACAGTCAAGGCAAGGTGGCTATACAGCCAAGCTACGTCCGGGCTTTTAATTTCTCCGAAGGTCTGGCCCGGGTTAATTTGGGCAAAGCCTCAGGGTACATCAACACGAAGGGCGAGCTTATCGTTCCGTACCGGTACAGCTTTACGTCTGATTTCTCCGAAGGCATGGCAGCTGTTACGCTTGCCGTTGGCGGCAAATACGGCTACATCGACACCACCGGCAAGCTTCGCATAACCCCACGGTATGATTACGCCACACCGTTCTCCGATGGGGCAGCAGTCGTGTCTGTGAATGGCAAATACGGCTACATCGACAAAAAAGGCAATTACCTGATCAAGCCGCAGTTCAGCATGGCGCAGCCGTTCTCGGAAGGACTGGCATTCGTTGAGCGCAATGGAGTCACTTTCTATATTAATAAGAAGGGTGTCAAAGTCATCCAGGGATATACGGCCGGAGGTTTGTTCAAGGGCGGTCTGGCTCCAGTCAGCCCGGGGCAGAGGTACGGCTACATTAATACCTCCGGCCGCTTCGTGGTCAAGCCGCAACTCTATTGGGCCGATTCGTTCAATGGCGAGTTGGCGGAAATCACCCTGCTCGTTCCAGATACACGCGAGGAAATCAGAGGGTACATGAACCGCAGCGGAACCATCGTCTGGCCACCGGCTTCCGGGCTTCCGGCCGGCGTGGTGAAGCCTTAACTACATCAATCGACTAAGAGTAGAGGAGGCAACAATATTTCATGGGCAACAACTTATACCGAAAACTAGGTGCGGCTTTTTTGATTGCTGCCGGGTTAATCTACACGATCGAACGTGTAGGGACTATGATCGCGCGAAGTCATGAATATTCTGCGTTATACGAAGCTAACTTGTTGAATTTCCAGCCAGAAACGCCTATCGCAGGCTTCTTCGATAATATCTTTGTTCCAGTTCTTACGTTAATTGGTGTGATCCTATTCGTATACGGTTTTCCAAAGAAAACAAAATAGGAGAAGTATAGTTAAAAGGTATACACATGATCCCCGGCATCCGCCCAGGCCAGCGTTCCATCCGGCATCCAGTCCAGCAGTGTGCCTGCGGCCACGAAGCTAAAGGTCCGCTCCTGTGTGTCGTAGACCTGTATGGCACCTGTGCCGGATTTGAAGGCTGCAAATCTGTTGTCCGGTGACCAGTGGAGTTCGGCGAACAGGAAGTCATCTCGCTGCTGCCGCTCATGCTCCGAGATATCCTGTTGTACCTGGACCGTGATCCGCTGATCCTGCATCACCGAAGAATCTCCGCTTCCGGTATTGTATCGGATTTGGCCGAGAGGGTTATTCTCACCTCTGTCTGCGGGAAGAATCAGATACGAATCATCCGCCCAAGCCAGCGGATACACGAACAGGAAGCCGTCACTGTGGGAGAGGAAGACGGCGTTCTCCCGCGAATGCAGTATTTTCCCCTTCTGATCTAGCACTGTCAAGTCTGCCCCGGGACCGATGAACTCGTCATGTGCGGTAAGTACAGCGATACGCTTACCGTCAGCCGAGGAGGACATTCCGTAGACCGGCTTGTCGAACACATGAAGCTTCATACGGGTGAAGTCCTTCAGGTCCACCCGGTACAGCGTCTTATTGCCTGAGATCATATAAGTGAAGTCCCCGTAGAAGCGGTCAGAGTACATCTCTTGGTAACCATAGTCATTACCGTAGGCCTCCTTCTCCTCGGGAAAAGCCGGAATCTCCAGCGCCTCGCCAGTCAGGGCGTGAACCAGATGATGCTTCTCCTGCCCGTAGAACAGATAGGAGGGGGCCACCGATTTCGGGGTCTGAATGGACTTAATCCAGCCCGTGTTCCAGGCAGGTACTACGCGCCGGATGCCGGAGGTGATGCCCTGGAACAGCAGACTGCCCTCGCCGGCCTGAGTTCTGACCACAACCGAGTTACGGTATGGCTGCTCCGTACTGGCATACTTACGCCCGTCTGCGGTAACGGCTTCATCCAGATTGAACGTCCCGGACCAGGCGCTGCTTTCATCCAGATGCAGAATGATTTGCAGAAACCGCGGGGACTCCCATTCCAGCGTATACCGGAACTCTGTCTCGGGATCACTGGTCTGTAGACTGTTTTTCAGTGCTTGCTCCAGTGACTTCTGGTCGATATCGCTGTTCGACTTCACCTGTATCAGTTGTCCGCCTCCGCCGATAGATTTCAATTGCTCAATATAAAGTAGCGGTTCCTCCATGCTTGAAGATGCTGAAGCGGAAGGTGTAGTTGATGTAGCTGTGGGTGATCCGATCGTTGGGGAAGCTGTGGATGGTGCTGAGGAAGAGTTGTCCACAGCTTTCTTGTCCGCCGCCTGACATCCTGTGAGCAGAGCCGCCGCTAGTACAATTGCTGTCATATAGCGCATATATTAACCTCCTGTGGTGTTTAATTGTCCTATTGTTTTCAGAGAATAGATAGATTTACCATATTGTTATGGACGCGGTTGCTGTGCAGAAGTTGCAGATGCGGGTGCGAGGGCTAAGTTAGGTTAACCGTATAGAATGAGTAAAACGGTTCTTTCTTTTGACTTCCCGGCTACGAATGTCTACCCTGAAGTTACATAATAAGGAAAGCGAGTGAACCTATGAATAGAAGCGCTGACAAGCTGAACGTTGTCATTCGGGACACGGAAGGGGTTAAGCGCTCACGCCAATTCACTTCCGTGTAGGCACAACAGATACGGAGGGATAGCTTTTGAAGAATACGCAAGCAGGCTTTGAGTACAATGGGGATTATTATGAAGCCATCGGAGATTTCATGCGGGAGCAGTATTTGAAATATGGTTTCGCCCAGGGAACGATGCAGGAAGCAGACTTTTTAATGAAGTTAATGAATCTGCGGCAGGGTACTCGCATTCTGGATATTGGCTGTGGTCCGGGGCGGCATAGTCTGGAATTGGCCCGGCGCGGAGTGAGAACAGTGGGCGTGGATATTTCTGCGGAATTTATCAGACACGCGAACCGGGAAGCTGCGAAGGAAGAGTTAGAGGCAACATTTCTGGCGGCGGATGCCCGCGAGCTAATGTTTGATCAGGAGTTCGATGGTGCGATTTGTCTGTGTGAAGGGGCTTTTGGACTGGCGGGCAGTGAAGAGAATCACCGGAAGGTCCTTAGAGGAGTTCATCGGGCGCTGAAGCCGGGTGCTCTATTTGTTCTTACGGTAATTAATGCGTTTAACTTAGCCCGGCGTATACAGGATGAGTCGTTATTTGATCCGTATTCCTGCACCGTGATCGATAAAGAAGAGATTCATAGTCCCGAGGGTGAATCCAAAGAGGTATTGATCTATACCACCGCTTTTACCTTCCGGGAATTACAGATGCTTCTGGATAGTGAAGGCTTCGCTGTAGAGGCTGCATATGGCTGTAGCCCAGGACAATTCGGGAAGCATCCCTTACAGCTTGGCAGCATGGAGATTATGATGGTCGCCCGGCGTAAGTAGACAGTAGTGTGTTGAATAAGGAGCGGTAGCCGGTCTTAAGGGGCCAGGGTACCGCTATTTGGTGTATATAATGGGAAGAGATAAACTAAATACCAGGAGGGTAATTATGGAACTTACTGTGAAGAACTCTAGGATTCAGTTGGTCCAAGGTGATATAACCAAGATTGAGGCGGAAGCGATAGTGAACGCAGCTAATACCAGCTTGCTGGGTGGGGGTGGTGTAGATGGCGCAATCCATAGAGTCGGGGGAAAAGCTATTTTAGAAGAATGTATGAAGATCCGGAATCAGCAAGGTGGTTGTGAGGTTGGAGAAGCGGTAGTCACCACAGCAGGGAACTTGCCAAGCCGTTATGTCATTCATACCGTTGGCCCCGTGTGGAATGGCGGAGGGAATCAGGAGGAGGATAAGCTGAGAAATTGTTACAGGAATGCATTAACACAGGCTGAAGGAAAGGAAGTGGCAAGCATTGCTTTTCCTAATATAAGCACTGGCATCTACAGATACCCGAAAGACCCGGCGTGTTCCATCGCGGTTGAGGAAGTGTCCGGGTATTTATCGAAGAATGAAACAAACATTAAGAGGGTTATATTTGTATGCTTTGATGAAAATAACTTGGAAATCTATAAGAATGAATTCAAGAAGTACGGAGCATAGTGAGGCCAAAACATTAACGTAAATGAACCTTATCCCTATTTCATTTGTTAATGATATAACAGGCTCTGGGTAGTGGGGAACGTCTGGCTGTTCAGAGCAGCAAGTGGAGGGCTACAGGTGACGGTTATACTGGCAATGCATGTGATGACACATCTGCTTACAGGCAGTTTTGTTGTATCGATTGTGCTTATGCGCAAGGCGATATCTTTTAAGGAAAAAGTGGTTCTGCTCGGACTGGCCTCATTCCTGGGAATTGTGCCGGATCTCTTGGGGAACAGGTATGTGTCTCCTTGGTCGCATTCCATTGTCGTCATGGGGCTGGTCATGGTACCAATCGTGTTCTTATTCAAGCTGCTACTCAAGAAATATTCGTACATTCAGTTATATCTATGTCTGGCGGGGAGTGTGCTGGGGCATATTCTGGTAGACTCTCTGGGACATGGGGTGCATTTGGTGTATCCTCTGTCCAGCGAAGCTTACACCCTGCCATTAATCTACCTCGGTGATCCTACGGTGTGGGTGCCTATGTTGGTGGGTGTTATGAGTTTTGTGCTTCCGGTGCCGTTGGGCAGGAGACGGGTGCTCAATGTAGCCTGTGCTGTGTGTATTGTCCTGTACCTCGGCCTTAAGCTTGCCATGCTGATGCAGCTGGAGCAAGGGCTTCCGCGTAAATTCACGCTAACTCCAGAGGCCGCCGTACAGGTGCATCCGCTTGGGGATTATCAGGTTCAAGGGCTTACGGATTTTTGGAAAATGGGGTTTGACGTCATCGACTCCCAGCGCAGAATCCTTGGAATATTGCCTGTCCCGGGCGGCGGCATCCGGTTGGAGGTTAATCTGATCTTTGCCGCGAAGGGTGACGTTGTACGCAGCAATTCGGGAAAAGACGGGCTGGAGTACGTGTACCGGATGCCCTCTGCTGAAGATGAAGCTTCATTGGAAGTGCTGGAGGAGAGCAGACAAGGGCTTACCGGAGAGATTGTTGCACGCGACCAGGAGGGAAATTCCCGTTATTTCATCTATAAGGATGGAGCGTGGGCAGAAGAACAGAGGAAATAGACTATTGCAAAGTAGGAGGCAGCGCGTGGAAGATACTCAAGCACTTATTCAAAAACTGGATTGGGATACACCAGAAGGTGAACAAGCAGAGGCTATGGGTCGACCAGCCAGCTCCAATATCTTAATGCAATCTTAATGTTCTTGCATATTCCTTAACGCTATATTAATGCCGGACATGATATGTTGAACACCACAGAATAGTCTTCTGTGGTGTTTTTGTTGTGTCCTACAAATAACAAGCGAGTGGTGAAACTGAGTGATTTCATTTTTAAAACGGTTTTTAATTGGCAGACCCTTAAAGTCCAGTGAGCTCGGAGAGCAAAAGTTAAATAAAAAGAAAGCACTGGCTATACTGTCTTCTGATGCGCTGTCATCCGTGGCCTACGGGCCGGAGCAGATACTGATTGTTCTGGTTACGGTTGGGGCCGCCGCCTTCTGGTATTCGATCCCGATTGCGCTGGGTGTGCTGATCCTGCTGACCGCGCTCATTCTGTCCTACCGGCAGATTATTTTTGCTTATTCCCACGGCGGGGGCGCCTATGTGGTGTCCAAGGAGAACCTGGGCAAGTATCCGGGGTTAATTGCCGGCGGTTCGCTGCTGGTTGACTATATTCTAACGGTTGCTGTAAGCATATCGGCGGGGACGGATGCCATCACCTCAGCGTTTCCAAGCCTGCATGAGCATAAAGTGGTGATTGCCATTGCTTTTGTGCTGCTGATCACGATTTTGAACCTAAGAGGAGTAACGGAATCTGCCTCCGTCCTCGCTTATCCGGTCTATTTATTCGTCCTGGCCTTATTCATCCTTATTGGTACAGGTCTGTACAACATCTTGTCAGGTAACGTTCCGGCAGAGCTGCATACCTCGCTGGGTACTCCTGTAGCGGGAATAAGCCTATTTCTATTATTGCGCGCATTTTCTTCCGGGAGCTCTGCGTTAACGGGGGTTGAAGCGATCTCCAATGCCATACCGAATTTCAAAAGCCCGGAAGCGTCCAACGCCTCCAAAACCTTAATCGCCATGGGCGTGTTACTGGCTGTCATGTTCTCAGGCATTGTGGTGTTAGCTTATTATTACGGGATTGCACCCCGCGCTGACGTCACTGTGGTGTCGCAAATTGCCGAGCAAACCTTTGGCCGGAATGCGATGTACTATTTTATCCAAGGAACGACTGCATTAATCTTGATACTGGCTGCCAATACCGGTTATTCCGCCTTTCCACTACTGGCTGTGAACCTTGCCAAGGATAAATTCATTCCGCGAATGTTTACTATGCGGGGGGACCGGCTGGGCTACTCCAACGGCATTATCATATTGGGTGTTCTGTCCATGCTTCTGATTTATGTCTTTGAGGGGAAAACAGAGCAGCTGATTCCTTTATATGCTGTAGGTGTGTTCATTCCCTTTACGTTGTCGCAGAGCGGGATGATGGTGAAATGGCTCCGGGAAAAGCCAGCAGGCTGGGTGCAAAAGTTCATCATTAACACGGTTGGCGCTCTAATCAGCTTCGTGGTGACGATGATGTTCTTCATGACCAAGTTTACTCAGGTATGGCCGGTATTTGTCTTCCTGCCGATTCTGCTCCTGGTGTTCCACCGGATTCATAAGCATTATGAGGCCATTGCGGACCAGCTTAGAATTACGACCTGTGAGGAAACGATCAAGATTGAAGGCAATGTGATTATCGTGCCGGTTGCCGGAATCACTCATGTCGTAATGAACTCCCTGGAATATGCCAAGTCGCTGTCTCCGCAGCAGATTATAGCCGTCTACGTGCCCTTCGAGCGGGAAGATGAAGCGGTGTTCGAGGAGAAGTGGAGAAAGTGGCAGCCGGACGTAAGGTTAGTAACCCTATATACTCCTTATAGAAGCATCGTACAGCCATTGACCAAGTTTATTGATAAAGTGAATTGGAAGGCTGCAGAGCTGAATCATAGAGTAACGGTAATTATTCCACAGTTCATTCCGAAGAAAGGCTGGCATAATATCCTTCATAATCAATCGAGTCTGCTGATACGCGCCCGTCTGCTGTTCCGCAGTGATGTGATTGTCACTACAGTGCCTTATCATTTAAAGAAGTGATGGATTATAAAAAAGCCTGCACCCCTCTATACCGGGCGTGCAGGCTTCTTGCTGTTATTAAGGTTCGTTAAGTTAGCCTAGCTTAAGCAGCCTGCTTCGCAGGCAGCAGACGGCGGACCAGCTTCGCCAGCTCCATCACAATGACTGCGCCTAGGGCGAGTCCGGTGGCGGTCAGCCAGTGGTTCATTCCGAACGTGGCAGGGATCGAGAAGATCTCTCTGACACCTGGCAGGACCGCAATGCCGTAGAAGGCGAAGCAGATCATGACCGCGCCGATTACATATTTGTTGCTGAAGAATCCAGCTTCCACTGAGGTCTGGCTATTGGAGCGGGCAGCAAAGGTCTGCAGGGTGCGCGCCAGAATCAGTGTGGTGAAGGCCATCGCAATCCCCATTTCATCCGAATGCTGCAGCCCGATATACTGGGAGGTAATTACGGCGATCCCGATCAGCAGACCACGGGTGATCACTGCCTGCATCATCCCGCCTGCGAAGATGCCTTCGCTGATGTCCCGCGGCTTGCGGCTCATTACATCCGGCTCGGCCTTTTCCATGCCCAGTGCAATCGCCGGGAGGGAGTCATTCGCCAGGTTAATGAACAACAGCTGAATCGCCGTGAACGGATTGATCCAGTCGAAGATCAGGGCGAACAGGATGGCGATAATCGCCCCCAGATTGCCGGCGAACAGATAGGCGATCGCCTTCTTAATGTTATCGAACACTGTCCGGCCAACGGCCACTGCATTGACAATCGACACGAAGTTATCATCGGTGAGGATCATAGCCGCCGAATCCTTGGCAACATCGGTTCCGCTGCCCATCGCAACTCCGATATCGGCCTGCTTCAGTGCCGGGGCATCATTGACACCGTCACCGGTCATGGCGGTGATTTTACCCTTGCGCTGCCAGGCCCGGACGATCCGGATCTTGTTCTCCGGGGAGACGCGGGCGTAGACGCCGATCTGCTCCAATCTGCTGTCCAGCTCTTCGTCGGACATGGCGTCCAGCTCCTGGCCGGTCACTGCGATCTCATGCTCCGCCATCAGCCCGATGTCGCGGCCTATGGCCTGGGCGGTGGTTTTATGGTCCCCGGTGATCATAATCGTACGGATACCTGCTTTGTTCGACTCAGCAATAGAGCCATATACGGCCTCGCGCGGCGGGTCAATCATCGCCGACAGGCCGACCAGCACCATGTCATGCTCATCGTCAAGGCCCACCTCAGTCACCGTGTCCGGCACGTTCTTATAGGCATAAGCAAGCACGCGCAGCGCTCTGCTGGAGAACTGTTCATTCGCTTCATTGAAGTATTCCAGGACCTCCTCTGACAGCGGAACCTCCTGGCCCTCCAGCAGGACATGGGAGCATCTGCTGAACAGAACATCCGGACCGCCTTTCGTAAGCAGGGCTTTCTGACCTTCGAACGTATGCAATGTGGTCATTAGCTTGCGTTCCGAATCGAACGGCAGCTCGGCCTCGCGCGGGAAGTTATCGCGGATCTCGCGGTAATCCCTGTCCTTGTTATTACTGAAGGCAATCAGTGCTACCTCGGTCGGGTCGCCCAGTTCCTTGCCTTCTTCATTAATATTGGAGTCGTTACAGAGTACGGCGATATGCAGCAGCTTGCGGGCTTCTTCCGACCAGTCATCGGCCTTCAGCTTGAACTGCTCCTTCGGCCCTCCGGGGAGGAAATAATCGACAACCGTCATTTTATTCTGGGTCAGCGTCCCGGTCTTGTCCGTACAGATGACGCTCGTTGATCCCAGTGCCTCTACAGCAGGCAGTTTACGGATAATTGCATGCTGACGGGCCATTTTGTTCGTGCCCACGGAGAGTACAATGGTTACGATAGAAGACAACGCCTCGGGGATAGCGGCGACGGCTACTGCAACAGCGAACATCAGGGCATTCAGGATGGCTTCGGTGGTGTCCACCGTGTCATTCGAGAGCCAGACGCGTGCGGCCTGAATGGAGAAGATTAGTACAGACAGCAGCAGGACGGCAATTCCCAGCTTTTTGCCGAAGCTCTCCAGCTTGCGCTGCAGGGGCGTCTGTTTGGCTTCGGCACTCTCGATCAGCCCGGCGATCTTTCCGAGCTCGGTGCCGAGTGCCGTTCCTGTAATCACCAGAGTTCCCCGTCCATAGACGACCAGTGAGCCGCTGAAGGCCATGTTGCGCCGGTCACCCAGCGGAGCCTCCTGCGGGATCGGGTCAGTATGCTTTTCCACGGCTTCGGATTCGCCCGTCAGCATGCCCTCATCAATCCGCAGACTCCCGGATTCAATAATCCGTCCATCCGCAGGCACATAATCACCAGCCTCCAGGAAGACGATGTCTCCCCGGACAAGCTCCCTTGCCGGAATCGACAGTAAGGCCCCGTCACGCATGACCTTGGCTTCGGGTGCGGACATTTTACGCAGGGCGTCCAGTGAGCTCTCCGCCTTCCGGGTCTGCACCACACTAATTACAGCATTCAGAATCAGCACCACGAAGATGATGACGGATTCCATAATATGTCCCATTACGATCTGAACGGTAGCCGCGATGAGCAGCACAATGACCATAGGATCTTTGAAATTCTCCAGAAACAGCTTCCATAGCGGGTCCTTCGCTTTGCCCTTCAACTCATTGTAGCCTTCCTTGGCCAGCCGGTTCTCTGCTTCAGCAGACGTAAGCCCGCTTGCGGAACTGCCGACTTCTTCCAGGGTGTCTGATATATGGCGGCGGTAATATTCCATCAGGTACAAGCTCCTCTCCCGTTAGTTATTCTTTAGTCTGTATGGTCCAAATTTACGTTATATAGTATGACAAGTTTCAAGATTTTCAGCCCGGGCGGCTAATTACTTATACCCCAAAGGGCGGCTTTTGTATAAAATCAAAGAAAATAGTTATAGTGTTGCGGAACCAGAGACGCTAAGGGCCATGCCCAGGCGTCTTTTTTTGTACTTTTAGAGCAAAACCCATAAAAAGTGGTATTTTTCCCAATGAGGGTTCCTTATGCCGGAGAGGGACAGGCACTATAATATGAAGGCGGTTACATAAAACCGAGGATGAATATAAAAGGGGAGGCAAAGTATGAAAAGTATGAAGCGTGTTTTAGCGGGGCTCTCAACAGTACTCGTAATGTCATCTGCTCTGGCAGGCTGCGGCGGGAACTCAGGTAATAGCTCGTCCGGCGCAGCTGCAACAACGGCTCCGGCATCGAATGCGGCAGAGGCAACCAAAGCTCCTGATGCAGGTAGCGGTGAGAAGGTAACGATCAATCTGTGGAGCTTCACCGATGAAATTCCGAACATGACTAAGAAGTATTTGGAAATCCATCCCGAGGCAAATGTAGAGTTCAAAACTACGATTGTTGCAACTACAGACGGCGCATATCAGCCTGCGCTTGACCAGGCTCTAGCTGCCGGCGGCAAAGATGCACCTGATATTTATGCTACTGAAGGCGCATTCGTACTCAAATATACACAAGGTGATGCATCCACTTTTGCAGCCAACTATGCGGACCTGGGCCTTACTGATCAAATGGTTAAGGATGCAGGCATTGCCCAGTACTCTGTAGATATTGGCAGCAGCACTGACGGACAGCTGAAAGGTCTCGGATATCAGGCCACAGGCGGAGCCTTTATCTATCGCCGCTCGCTTGCCAAAGATGTATTTGGAACAGATGACCCGGCTAAGATTAAGGATGAGGTGGGTCCAGGCTGGGATAAATTCTTCAGTGCAGCAGAGAAGCTGAAAGCTAAAGGGTATGCTGCAGTTTCCGGTGACGGCGATATCTGGCACGCGATCGAAAACAGCTCGGATAAAGGCTGGATTGTCGATGGCAAGCTGCATATCGATCCGAAGCGTGAAGAATTCCTTGATCTCTCTAAGAAGCTTAAAGACAATAACTACTACAACGATACGACAGATTGGCAAGAAGCCTGGTTCGCTGATATGAACGGCACTGGCGAAAAACCAGTCTTCGGATTCTTCGGTCCGGCTTGGCTCATTAACTATACATTAAGCGAACATGCCAAAGATACAAAGGGTGACTGGGCAGTTACTGAATCCCCAACAGGATTCTTCTGGGGAGGCACTTGGTTGCTCGCTAACAAAGACGTAGTCAAGGACGAAGCCAAGAAAAAGGCGGTTGCAGACTTTATCAAGTGGGTAACGCTCGATACCACTGAAACCGGACTCCAGTACTACTGGGCTAACGGAACGTTGAAAGATGGCGAGCAAGGCGCGAAGGACAGCGTTGCTTCCTCCGTTGTCATGGACAAGTCCAAGGGTGACTTGGAACTCGTTGGCGGACAGAACATCTTCGATATCTTTGTTCCGGCGAATGCCAACGCTTCCGGTAAGAACTTGACTGCATTCGACGAAACGATCAACAAGCTCTGGCGTGATCAAGTACGCGAATATACGGCAGGCAATAAGACCCGTGATAAAGCAATCGAAACCTTCAAACAGCAAGTCAAAGACCAACTTAATATTGATAGCGAATAAAAATTAAACGAAGGGGCGGGGGAGTCATCCCGCCCCTTCATATCAACTAAAGGGGTGAGAGCATGCGCCGCAAAGGTGTGAACTACTCTAAATTTGGCTATATTTTTACGTTTCCGTTTGTTTTGGCATTTCTGATTTTCTCACTCTATCCTATTTTATACACCGCATTCATCGGGTTCACGGATTTGCAGGGATTAATACCAAAACCAATACATATTTTGGATAATCCTTTTCAGAATTTCAAAGATTTGCTTTTTAGTAATGCCTCTTTCCGGAAATCACTGATTAACACCGGATTGCTCTGGTTCCTTAACTTCGTTCCTCAGATCCTTCTTGCGCTCTTACTCACTGCATGGTTCACTAACCAGCGTCTTAAAATTAGGGGACAGGGCTTTTTCAAGGTTCTGCTCTACATGCCAAATGTTATTACTGCAGGTACCATCGCCTTGCTGTTCAGCACTCTGTTTGGCTATCCGATGGGTCCGGTAAACAGCTTTTTTCAAATGATGGGCTGGTCCGACGCTCCAATCTATTTCCTTCAGGATAAGACGGTAGCGCGGGGCATTGTGGCATTCATCCAGTTCTGGATGTGGTACGGAAACACCATGATCATCCTTATCGCAGGTGTTATGGGGATCAATCCTGCGCTCTTCGAGTCTGCGGCAATTGACGGTGCAAACGGAGTTCAGACGTTCTTCCGGATCACGCTGCCAAGTTTACGTACCATTATGTTATTCACGCTGATTACATCGATGGTCGGTGGCTTGACTATGTTTGATATTCCGCAGCTCTTCCTTGCAGGCGGACCGGATGACTCTACGCTTACCACCTCCATGTTCATTTATGGGCAAGCCTTTAAAGGAAGCTATTTGTACAACCGTGCAGCTGCTGCGAGTATGATTATGTTCCTGATTTCGGGGATATTGTCCGCATTTGTGTTCTATCTAATGCGTGACCGTGACGCGGCCAGACTTAAAAAAATCGAAAAAATGCACCGGAAATCCACCAAGAGCAGCCAAAAGGGGGGCGTAGCACATGGACAATAATCAAAAAGGCGGAAATGTCACCCGGACGATCAATAAAACGATTATTTATATCGTTTGTATCAGCCTGGCGTTGCTCAGCATTTTACCGTTTTGGATCATGTTTGTTAACGCCACCCGCTCTTCGGCACAAATTCAAGCAGGTCTCTCGCTATTGCCTTCAACGCATATGATGGACAACCTGCGGGTGCTGCTCGAAAAGAGCTTCGATCCGATTCAGGGGTTCATGAATTCATTTATTATTTCGGCTTCAGCCACTCTCCTGACTGTCTATTTCTCATCCCTTGCGGCGTATGGTCTGGTGACTTATAGCTGGAAGCTGCGCGGGGCATTCTTTACCTTTATTTTGTGTGTAATGATGATTCCCTCTCAGGCAAGTGCCATTGGTTTCTATCAGTTTATGTATAAAATTCATTGGACGAACAGCTTCCTTCCACTGATTCTTCCTGCAATTGCCGCGCCGGCTGTAGTGTTCTTTATGCGCCAGTATCTGCTGGCCACACTGTCGATTGAGATTGTGGAAGCAGCACGCGTGGACGGGTCCGGTGAGTTTAAAACCTTTAACCGCATCATCTTGCCGCTGATGGTTCCGGCAGTCGCAACGCAGGCCATCTTCGCCTTCGTGGGCAACTGGAACAACTTGTTCATGCCGTTAATCCTCCTTACTCAGAAGGAGAAGTACACGATGCCGATCATGGTCAGCTTGCTCCGGGGGGATATATACAAGACCTCCTTCGGCTCGATTTACATGGGGCTGGCGCTGACGGCATTGCCGCTGTTCGTAGTCTACTTCCTGCTGTCCCGTTATATTATCGCAGGTGTAGCACTGGGCGGAGTCAAAGAATAACCGGATCAGGATAGCTGTGAAGACAAACCATACTGCAGAGAAGGTCCATTCCGGTGGAACATTCTACTGCAGTTTTTTGTGTGCGGCGGGTTGAATGAACATCCGGCATCAGGTAAGGTGGAAGGATCAACGGATAGGGGGGAAGCAGCAGTGAAAATCGGATTGTTAATTATCGACCTGCAAGAGGTCCATGTAAGCGGGGTAGAGCAGAAGGAAATTGACCGCGCCTGCGAGTATATCAATTTTGTCTCGGGACTGCTGCGCGCCAAGGGACATGCCGTTATTCATATTCAGGATATTGAGGGCATGCAGCCGTCTGAGGAAGCGAAGTTCGCGATTATCCCCGGCGTTGAGGTTCAGGAGACGGATTTCAATGTGAAGAAGGAATACTCGAATGCCTTTTGGAAGACGGATCTGGAGGAGCTTGTGCGGGAGCAGGGCATCGATCTGCTGATCCTCTCCGGCTATGCCGCCGAGCATTGCGTACTGTTCACCTATAACGGTGCTGCCGAGAGGGGAATTAAGGCGGTGCTGTTGCAGAATGGGATTCTAAGCTCGCACAAGGATGTAATCACGGCGGCGTACAGAGACCGGAATCTGATTTCGTATCCTGTGATTCAGGCCCTGGTTCAATCTTAGCTGGAGAAGGAACGCCGGACGATTGAGAAGATAGGGAGCTTCAGATGACGTCACCAAAAAACACCTCCGGCGCCGAATGGGCCTTGAGGTGTTTTGGGTATGCTGTGCTGTGCTTGCGTGCAGTTATTTCCCCTCAGCACGGGCTAACTCTGCATGCACGATAGGGGCCACCTTGGTGCCCAGCAGCTCGATGGCGCGCAGGACCTCACGGTGCGGCATGTAGCCTACATTCACATGCAGGAAGAACCGGGTCACGCCGAGATTCTTACGCAGCAGAATGATCTTCTCGGCGACATACTCTGCGTCACCGACATAGAGGGCGCCGCGTAAGCTGCGGGCATCGTCGAAGGCTGCGCGGTTGTAGGTTCCGCCCCATCCGCGTTCGCGTCCGATGACATTCATCTGGGCCTGGGTGGAAGGGTAGAACAAGGCCGCGGCCTGTTCGTTAGTTTCACCTACGAAGCCATGGGAGTGTGTGGCAATCTGCAGCTTGTCCGGATTATGCCCGGCGCGTGCTGCTGCTTCCTTGTACAGGTTCACCAGCGGAGCGAACCGCTCCGGCATTCCGCCAATAATGGCGAAGGCAATGGGCAGACCCAGTGTTCCGGCCCGCACGGCAGATTCGGGATTGCCGCCGCTGGCGACCCAGACCGGAAGCGGGTCCTGAACAGCACGGGGATAGACCGGCAGATTGTGAATTGCAGGACGATGCCCGCCGCGCCAGGTGACCTTCTCGGAGGCGCGGATCGCCAGCAGCAGCTCCAGATTCTCCTCGAACAATTCATCGTAATCCTCCAGACTGTAACCGAACAGCGGGAAGGACTCAGTGAACGAACCGCGTCCGGCCATAATCTCTGCCCTGCCGTTCGAGAGGCCGTCCAGCGTAGCGAAATCCTGGTAAACCCGCACCGGGTCATCCGAAGATAAGACGCTGACCGCACTGGTCAGTCTAATCCGCTTGGTTGTCGCTGCCGCTGCGGCGAGGATTACAGCCGGGGCACTTCCTGCATAATCCTTACGGTGATGCTCGCCTATTCCATATACGTCCAGGCCCACCTGATCAGCGAGCACGATCTCCTCGACAGCTTCCCGCAGCCGTTCTGCATGACTGATCGTCTGCCCTGTCACCGGGTCCGGTGTAGTCTCCAAAAACGTACTTATCCCAATTTCCATAATTTTCTTATCCTCGGCCATAATGATCCGCCCCTTTCTTCATGTCATCATTCTACTATACTTTTTAATGTTTCTCAACTTTAGTAAGTGAAATGGATGATTTTTATTAGTATATACGGAAGACTCCGTGATTAGCAGGACGCGCCGATGTATGCGAAAAACCGAACACACTGGACAAGTACGTGGGGACGTGTGCGGATGTAATCGAAAAACCGATTACAATTGAACCGGACGCGGCGTGTAGGCGATTGTAATCGAAAAACCGATTACAATGGGACCGGACGCGGCGCGAAGGTGAAATGTAATCGAAAAACCGATTACAATGGGACCGGACGCGGCGCGAAGGTGAAATGTAATCGAAAAACCGATTACAATGGGACCGGACGCGGCGTGTAGGCGAAATGTAATCGAAAAACCGATTACAATGGGCATTTTGCCAGGTACGAGGGGGCGAGGGTCTACACTTCTCCACGCCAAAGAGACCGGGTTGCCCCGGCCTCTTTGGCGGCCTGCTGTCTTCAGGATTCAGGATTTATCCTTCTTGACGGCAAGCTGTACAATCATAATAACGAGAACGAGCAGTGCGATGAGCTGGTCTGTACTCATGGTAGTCCGAACCTCCAATCCCGTAACAAGGATGGCTCTTTACGGACCTGCATCTCCTCTCCAAGAAGCTGCTTCGTTCCCCATAATCCAGCCTATGTATTCATACATACACTTAGCACTTAAGCATATAAATATTATTGCAGCAGACGTCTGCCGGGCGGAGCGGCAATGCCTCTAACCAGCCTTGCGTAACGCAGGTGAACCTTCCAGCAATTTTTAGCTTGTACTTCGGATAAGGCTGCTTTAGTATATATAAATTGGCTTATATTTATATCTACTGTAAGGAGTGCATCGGGGAATGCTGCAGATCAAATGGGGGGCTGAATTATGGTTGTGATAGCCTGCCTGATTTTTGTTGTGACTTTGGTTTTTGTGATCTGGCAGCCGCGGAATTTATCGATTGGCTGGTCCGCCTGCGGCGGGGCGATTCTCGCGCTTGCAGCAGGAGTGGTCAGCTTCGGCGATGTCCGTGATGTGACGCTGATTGTCTGGAATGCGACGCTTGCCTTCGTAGCGATTATTCTAATTTCTTTAATTCTTGATCGTGTCGGCTTCTTCGAGTGGGCGGCACTGCATATGGCGGCGGCGGCACGCGGCAACGGCACGCTGATGTTCATCTATGTGATTGTACTGGGTGCAGTCGTGGCGATGCTGTTCGCCAATGACGGGGCAGCGCTGATTCTGACACCGATCGTGCTGGCGATGGTCCGGGCGCTGAATCTCGACGAGCGCAAGGTCTTTCCTTTCATTATTGCCAGCGGCTTCATTGCTGATACCACCTCGCTGCCGCTGACCGTCAGTAATCTGGTTAATATTGTATCCGCCGATTTCTTCGGCATCACCTTCATGCAGTATGCAGGACATATGTGGCTGCCGACCCTGTTCTCGCTGGGGGCGAGTATCCTGGTCTTATATCTATACTTCCGCCGCAGCATTCCGAAATCATATGACACGGCCGGAATGAAGCGTCCGGGGGACGCCATCAAGGACCAGCGGATGTTCCGGCTCTCCTGGTTCGTACTCGCGCTTCTGGTAGCCGGATATTTCGTCAGTGAATTCCTGGACATTCCAGTATCCGTGGTAGCGGGAGTAATCGCCATCTGCTTCCTGCTGATGGCCCGCAGAAGTCCTTACGTGAAGACGATGGAAGTGGTCAAGGGGGCACCTTGGGCGATTGTTTTCTTCTCTATTGGTATGTACGTGGTGGTGTATGGCCTGCGTAATGCGGGACTGACGGATGTGCTTGCAGAGATGATCGGCGGGATTGCGAAGCACGGGCTGTTCGCAGCCACGATGGGCATGGGCTTCCTGGCCGCGCTGCTCTCCTCGGTGATGAATAATCTGCCGACGGTGCTGATCGGGGCGCTGGCCATTGATACCGCACATGCCGCGGGCCTGGTGAAGGAGGCTCTGATCTACGCCAATGTTATCGGTTCGGATCTGGGGCCGAAAATTACACCGATCGGTTCACTGGCCACCCTGCTGTGGCTGCATGTGCTGTCCGGCAAGGGTGTGAAGATCTCCTGGGGCACCTATTTCAAAATAGGGATTATCCTCACGGTTCCCACACTGTTCATCACATTGCTGGGTCTATATCTGGAGCTGAGGTGGCTCTGATCAGGGATCTGGTAAGCGAACTGGGGGCCACGATCCCGTGTACCATTCATAATATACAAGGAGCGGTGCAGACCTTAGTCTGACCGCTCTTTTTTGATTGGGGTCCCCGCAAATTACCTGAATATCATCGAAGCTAAAGCCACACTTTGTGGGGCTATTGTGAAATCTAAGCCTATCATTCCTTGGTCTTCTCCTGTTCCTGCTCCGGGTACTTCACCACAGGCCATTTCACCTTGCGCAGGGCGTTCAACAGCTCCGGCCCGGCATGCAGATTGCTGCTGACCAGCTGCTGTGGCGTGAGCGCCATCCACTGGTTGAGGGAGACGTCGGCGAACCGGTCACTGCGGAACATCTCCAGGAACCAGAGCGTCTCGGTGCCGGTATTCTGAACATAATGCCCCTGCGCAAAAGGCACATAGCCGACATCCCCGGCCCTGACATTGAAGGTGCGGGCATCGCCGTTGCCTCCGAAGACGGTCATTCGTCCTTGCCCGCTGAGGTAATACTGCCACTCATCATTATTCGGGTGCCAGTGCAGCTCCCGCATCGCCCCGGGCTCAATCTCTACCAGTGCTGCGGCGATATTCCGGGAGATGAGGAAATTGCTGGAGTCGACAATCCGCACACTGCCTCCCGGGGTCTTAAGCGGCGGCTGGGCCATCAGCCGGTGCTTGAAGCTCAGCGGAATCTCCCCGTAGGGCGATTCGACCCGCTGGCTTGCAATCGGGCCGGGCACCTGATCCTGATAGATGTACACCTGCTTCTTGGGAAGATAGGCGAATGCAGATTCAGGTACACCGAAGTTCGCGGACAGGACTTCACGCGGCGTATGGGCGAACCAGTCGGAGATTGACAGGGTGTTCAGGTCCGAGAAGCCTCCATCGTCGAACACAAGCAGGAATTCACATCCCTCAGCCAGACCCTGAATGGAATGCGGGATGCCTGGAGGGAAATACCACAGATCGCCGGGACCGACATCGGCAATGAAGTTGCGGCCATTCTGGTCCACGGCTGTAATCCTTGCGCTGCCAAGTAACATGTAGGACCATTCTGCCTGCTGATGCCAGTGCAGCTCACGTACACCGCCCGGCGTCAGGCTCATATTCACGCCTGCAAGGGTAGTGGCCACCGGCAGCTCCCTGACCGTCACCTCACGGGACCAGCCGCCATGATTCAGCTGCATATGGGCGTCGGAGAACGAGAACTTCAGATTCGGGATCAGCCCGTTGTCTGTGACTGGAGGAACGAACATATCGGGATTCTCCCGGTCGCGCATGATGTCACGTGGACCCAGGTCGACATTGCCTGCACCGTCACTGCGGATGGGCTGGGGAATGACGGGCTGGCCTGGAGAACGGGGATGCTCAGGATTCATCACATTGCTCCTTTCTGGAACGCACAGCATTTCAAGAAAATATATGCGCAAATGTGATAATATTTGACTACCGGACAAAGATCCGTACGATAATCAGAGAGCAGGGTTAGAACTAATGACATTAAGTGGACAAGAACGCTACCGCTTCAGCGAAGCGCCTATATGGGAATTGCAGCGCACCTATTATGAACAGCTGGGTCTCCAGGCTTGGGCCAATGACCAGGTTCCGCAGTATATTACAAGCAATCCGATGATTGGAACGGCATATGCTGAGATCATCTTCGGCTTTCTTCAGGACCGTGCGCAGAAGGGATTCACTAGAGAGCCGGTAGTGGTACTGGAGCTGGGTGCAGGAGTGGGACGTCTGGCGTTCCATGTGCTCCAGCAGCTCTGTGAGCTGATCCAGTATGCGGGCGTGCCGCTGCCGCCGTTCCGTTACGTGATGAGTGATTTACCGTGGAAGAACATTGAAGGCTGGCAGCAGCATGAGGGGCTGAAGCCTTTTGTAGAGCAGGGAATGCTTGATTTTGCCCGCTTCGATGCGGTCCGGGATACGGAGCTGTCCTTAACGCAGAGCGGATTGGTGATTAAGCCCGGGGAGCTGGAGCAGCCGCTGATGGTGATCGCCAACTATTTCTTCGACAGTATCCCGCAGGAGCTGCTCTATGTGGATGAAGGCAAAATCTATGAATGTGAGGTCTCGCTGAAATATCCTGAGCAATCCGCTACGATGGGGCCGTCCGAGGTGCTTCGTGATCTGGTGCCGGAATACCATTACAAGCGTGCAGCGGGCTATGAAGACAGCTCGTATCCTTATCATGAAGTGATTTCCTTCTATCTGGACAAGCTGGAGGATTCACATGTATTGTTCCCGGAGGCAGCCCTGTCCTGCATGGAGCGTCTGGGGGCACTGTCCCGGGGAAGCTTCCTGCTGCTCACTGCCGACAAGGGCGATCACCGGCTGGAGAACTGGGAATTTATCGAGCCGCCGAAGCTGATGCACCACGGCAGCATCTCGCTTACGGCGAATTATCATGCGCTGGTGCATTTTTTTGAGCGGAAAGGCGCACAGTCTCAGTTCACGCAGCATCATTATAAGAATCTCAATGTGGGCTGCATCCTGATGCTGGAGGAGCCGATGCTGCATCCGCATACCCGGCTGGCCTACCGGCGGTTTGTCGAGCGGTTCGGGCCGGATGATTTCTTCAGCCTGAAGGTGTGGATCGACAAGAATTATGACACTATCGGCATGCAGCAGATCCTGGCCTTCTGGCGGCTGGGGGGATATGACGCGGAGCTGTTCATTCAGAGCGCCGAGCGGATCTCCGCGCTGCTGCCGGATGCCAGCGACGAGGAGCTGCTGGACCTTCAGCGGGGGATTGACCGGATGTGGCGGGGCTTCTACCCGATGCCGCAAAAGTATGATCTGGCGCTGGACTGCGGCCTGCTGCTGTTCGAGATGGAGCAGTACGGGGAATCCCGCCGCTTCCTGGAGCATTCGCAGGCGGCGAGTGAGGAGGAGCCGGTAATTACCGTGCTGTACTGCCTGGCGATCTGCAGCTATGAGCAGGAGGATGATGAGGCGGCGCTGGATTATACGCGCAGATCCCTGCTGATCGAGCCGGAGCATGAGGAAGCACTGGAGCTGCTGGCGGCGCTGAGCGAAGCGTAGGGTAGATGGGGAGCTTCTGGGCTGGGGTTATATTGGACGGTGCAAAGGCACGTTGGCCATGGGCCAACCGGCTACCGCCAGTATCGCACATCCATTAGGGTAATTGTCTTCCTGCCGCAAGCAGCCGGCCTTTACACGCTGCGTGAGATTTGATATTCTGTATCCAATAATTTAAACGCGATGACGAGAAGAGTACATTCAGTTTCTTCCCTCACAGAGAGCTCCGGCTGGTGTGAAGGAGCAGGGAAGACTGGATGGAAACAAGCCTCTGAGCGGCTTACCGGAACCAGGCAGCAGCCGGGGATGGTAGACAGGAGCTCCTGTTATAGAGCTAGAGTATAAGCCCTGCCGGATGGCAGCGCCGTACTTGATGAGATTAATATGGTGACATATTAATAAACCTGGGGTGGTACCGCGAGAATTTCGTCCCCAAGACTTACGGTCTTGGAGGTGAGGTTCTTTTTTGTTGTATCCAGATCAAGCGGTGTACCACTCATAAACAGGAGGAGATTGGAATGACAGAGAATAATGGACCGGCTCTGCCGGAGAATTATATGGATAAGCTGATTAGAGAGGATGTGGAGGCCGGAGTCTTCAGCCGGGAGATCTGCACCCGGTTTCCGCCGGAGCCTAATGGCTATCTGCATATCGGGAGTGCTTTTGCCATCCATACGAATGCGGGAATCGCCCGTAAATACGGCGGACGCTTCCACCTGCGCTACGACGATACCAACCCGCTCAAAGAGGATAAGGAGTATGTGGAGGCGATCATCCGTGATCTTGAATGGCTCGGCTGCAGTCCGGGGGAGCATATCTACTACGGCTCCGATTATTCGGAGGAGATCTACCGCAGTGCAGAGATGCTGATTCTGAAGGGCAAAGCTTATGTCTGCGATCTGACGGCAGCGGAGGTAACGGCTTACCGGGGAAGCTTAACCGGGCCGGGGCAGGACAGTCCTTACCGCGGCCGCACACCGGAGGAGAGTCTGCGGTTGTTCCGGGCAATGCGCAAGGGGGAATACCCGAGCGGCGCCAAAGTGCTGCGGGCGCGGATTGACATGGCTTCGCCGAATATGAATCTGCGGGATCCGGTGCTCTACCGGATTATTCATGCAGAGCATTACCGTACAGGCAATGCCTGGTGTATTTATCCCATGTATGACTTCGCCCATCCGATTCAGGATGCGCTGGAAGGGGTGACGCATTCGCTGTGCTCGATCGAATTCAAGGATCACCGGCCGCTGTATGAGTGGGTGCTGCGGGAACTGGAAATCCCGGAAGCCCCTAGGCAAAGGGAGTTTGGCCGGGTGAACCTGACGGGAGTGGTCACCAGCAAGCGGTATCTCCGGGAGCTGGTTGCCGGGGGCTATGTGGACGGCTGGGATGATCCGCGGCTGCCAACACTCAGCGGACTGCGCAGACGGGGATTCACGCCGGAGAGCATCAGGGATTTCGTCCGGGAGATCGGGATGGTCCGGAATACGGCCATGGTGGATTTCTCGCTGCTGGAGCATTGCCTGAGACAGGATCTTAAGGCCAAGGTGCCGGCTGTCATGGCTGTGCTTGACCCGCTGAAGGTCGTGCTTACCAATTACGCAGCCGGGGCCTCCGAGCTGCTTACTATCAATAACAACCCCGAGAATGCCGGGCTGGGCTCAAGAGAGGTGCCGTTCTCCGGTACGCTCTATATTGAGCGGGCCGATTTCATGGAGGTGCCTGTGAAGGGCTTCCGCAGATTGGTTCCAGGCGGCGAGGTGCGGCTTAAGGGCGGTTATATTATCTGCTGCCATGAGGTCATTAAGGATGCGCAGACGGGAGCCATTCTCGAACTGCGGTGTACCTACGACCCGGAGACTAAGAGCGGCGGTACACTCAGCGGCCGGAAGGTGAGGGGGACCGTGCAATGGGTCTCGGCTGCTCATGCGCGGAAGAGTGACGTACATCTGTATGAGCAACTGCTGACGGATAACAACGGGCCGAAGGAGGAAGGGGAGAGCTGGGAGGAATACATCAATCCGGGTTCCGCAACCTTGCTTAAGGATTGCCTGCTGGAGCCGCTTGCCGGTAACCCTCAACCCGGGGATACCTACCAGTTCCTGCGTCACGGCTATTTCTGCATCGACAGCAGGCATAGCACAGCTCAGAAGCTGGTGTTCAACCGAATTGTCCCGCTTAAGGACACTTGGAAGGGCAACGCAGCAACATCTGCGGAAGTGTAATAAGTACAAGACCTTTCTCACACCTTCTAGGAACGTTGTACGGACTGGCTACGCTAAGGCTATTTCTTAAAAGCTCACAGAGTTACACAATCAGCGATGCTCTTGTTATGGGAGCATCGCTGATTTGCGTGAGGCGTCTGCCATGTTAAGGGTCGACAAGCGGGAGAATACCGTTTCCGGTTGGGAGTAGAGCGTTGTCTGCACTTTGTACATTAGATTTCATTAAAATCGATCAAAAAACGGCTTCTATTGTAGTTTATACAGCGCACAAAGTACAATCACCTCCAGCAAAGGAGTTCGCCCGATTGTGGGAGCGGGTAATAACATAAGGCATAAGCCTCACTTTATAGAGTCGAATTACATAATATGGGTGAAGGATTAGGTGTGCAGGCATAAGATCAGGCAGCGTATGAAAACCCAGTGAAAATACATTTACAATTCTCATCTTGAGGATTATAATAAAACCAGATCAAATGTTGCACCAGGGAAACTTTCGTGTGTATAGACAACTTTTTCCGGGCAAGAGGAGGACAGAACATGATGGAGCAAAATACCGCAGTAGAATCATCCCCTATACTTAAGGGTCATACAGGTCATACTAACAAACATTCGGCGCAATCGGTGCTTAACGGAGATGTCAAAGGACTGAAGAGACTTCTTCCTTTTCTGGGCCCGGCTTTTATAGCTTCCGTAGCTTACCTGGACCCCGGCAATTTCGCCACTAATATTACCGCAGGCTCGAAATACGGTTATCTGCTGCTCTGGGTCATCTTCGCCTCGAATCTGATGGCCGTACTGATTCAATCCTTATCCGCCAAGCTTGGCATTGCTACCGGCAAGAATCTGCCGGAGGTCGCGCGGGAGCAATTCCCGAAGGGCGTGTCGATCTTCCTGTGGATTCAGAGTGAAATCGTCATTATCGCCACCGATCTTGCGGAATTCATCGGCGCAGCGCTAGGACTTTATCTGCTGTTCGGCATCCCGATGCTTCCGGCGGCACTGATCACCGCGGTAGGATCGTTTGCCATTCTGGAATTACAGCGGCGCGGTTACCGTACGCTTGAGGCCGGAATCGCCGGCATGGTGATGATCGTTGTTCTGGCGTTTGTATTCCAGGTCATTATGGCGAAGCCGGATGCAGGCAGCGTAGTGGCGGGGATGTTCACCCCCAGATTCGAAGGCGTGGACAGCATTCTGCTGGCTGCCGGGATTCTCGGTGCAACGGTTATGCCCCATGCCATCTATCTGCATTCTTCGCTGACCCAGAGCCGTATCGTCGGCGCTAATGAGAAGGAGAAGAAGCAGATTTTCCGGCTCGAATTCATCGATATCCTGATTGCGATGCTGATTGCCGGTGCAGTAAATATGGCTATGGTCATCGTCGCAGCGGCACTGTTCTTCAAGAATGGTCTGGTCGTCGAGGATTTGGATATCGCCTTCGAGCAGTTCCGCAATCTGGCGGGTCCGGTTACAGCGATCTCCTTCGGCCTCAGCCTGCTGATCGCAGGTCTGTCCAGCTCGTCGGTGGGCACAATGGCCGGTGATGTGGTCATGCAGGGCTTCATTAATAAAAAAATCAATCTCTACCTCCGCCGGGCGATCACCATTATTCCGCCGCTCGCCATCATCGCTTTAGGCGTTAATGCGACCAGCGCACTGGTGATGAGCCAGGTCGTCCTTTCCTTCGGGATTGCTTTCGCCCTGATTCCGCTCGTCATCTTCACCAGTGACCGCCGGATCATGCAGGGGCTGGTGAACCACCGGATCACCACCATCCTCGGCTGGATCATCTCCGCCCTGGTGGTCGCGCTGAACCTGTTTCTGGTAGTGGAGATGTTTGTGTAAGTTGTGCATGGAATTGATTATTTGAAGTGTGGACCCTATGCTCCACGGCCAGTAACATTTATAGAGGAATCCTGCAAGATGTGCAACAATACTGCCCCATAGAAGCGACTTATGCTGAAATCCTGCATAAAATGCAACAAATTCAGCGCTAACTTGCTATAAACACCAGAATTCCTGCAAAAGATGCAACAATCTACCGTAGCCCGTAACTTTTTTAGAGGAATCCTGCAAAATGTGCAACAATGCGATCCATACAAGCGATCCGTGAGCGGAAAGTCTCGGAATTGGCGAGAGATAGGTGGAGCACCTCCAGGAAAGGAAGAAGCTACATTGGATACCACGTACAGTTCACCTGAACTTGCCGGAGGCGGGCGATAGGCGAGAATGAAGAGCAGATGTGCACTTGAATTAGAGTTTGTAACTCCCACCCTTAAACAGCGGAGTGGGCGGAATGATCCGCGGAGAAGCGGAGCGTTCGCCTTTGTATCCGGATTTTCACCGATTAGGGGAATGAAAAAAACCTGGATACAAGAGCGATTGGAACAACATTCCGTTTGCGGAGCGTGCTCACCGGGCGTCGTACGTAAATCATGCGCATAACAAAAGAGGTGTCTCATTTGCCGTTTGCCGGCTTCTGGGACACCTCTTTTCTGTTAATGGATCAGCTTGCTGCTATTGCTTCACAATATCCTGCACCGCTTTGTCCAGCTTCTCCAGCAGCTGGTCATGGTTCAGCTGGCCGCCGAGGTATTCCTGCATGGCTGCGCCGAAGCCCTGGGTGACGCCGTCAGGGAACATATCCCAGTTCCAGCCCAGCGCATTCCCGGATTTCTCCTGCACAGCAACGGCAACCTGGCCGATATCAGCGGCATCTGCGGTGATGTTCGCTTCCGCCGGAATGAACTTGAATTCCTTGGTCAGATACTTCTGGCCCGTTTCCGAGCTGACCATCCAGTTCAGGAAGGCCTTGGCTTCCTCCGGATGTGCGGATTTGCTGTTCACGATATAGTTGTTAGGCACGCCCACCAGGATGGTGCCTTCCTCGTTATTGATCGGGAGCGGGAGGAGGCCCAGGTTCAGGGCCGGATCAATTTTGTCGATATCGCCTTGCGTCCAGTTCCCTTGCAGCATCATGGCGGCCTTGCCAGAGGCAAATTCAGCCACCTGGGTCGCATAATCGGTAGTCATCTTGTTGTCCTGGGCATTGCCTATGATCACATCTACGAGATCCAGCCATTGCTTGAAGACAGCGTTGCCCTTGATGGTCTGTTTGCCCGCCTTCACATCATCAATGAACTGCTTGGGATCAGGCTGGTGCGCCATACCCACGTTAACAAGGTGAATCCCCATCGACCACCACTCATTGGTCGCTTCGAACGGCGTGATGCCGGCAGTCTTCAGCTTGGCAACAGCGTCCTTGAGCTGCGGGAGTGTCTTAGGCTCTTCCGTAATACCGGCCTTGGCGAACAGATCCTTGTTATAGATCAGCCCGTAGCCTTCAACATTCATAGGCATGCCATAGAGCTTGCCGTCTACGGTTGCCGGTGTCTTGGCGGTCGGAATCAGCTGGGCGGCCCAAGGCTCATTGCTCAGGTCAGTGGCACGGTCCATATAAGGAACAAGGGCTGTATACCCGCCGTTATTGAAAATCTCAGGCTCAGAGCCGGAAGCAATCTCCGCCTTCAGCAGTGCACCGTAATCCTCACCGCCGCCGTGCGTTTCGACCTCAACCTTCACCCCCGTCTCCTTCTCATATTCTTCAGCGAGCGCATTCAGCTGCTCGGCAATTTCCACCTTGAACTGGAACATCTTAATCGTAACATCCTTGGCAGGCGCTTTGCCGGCTTCCGGTGCTGCGGATTCGGTTGACGCGTTAGGAGCATTCGTAGCGCTTCCATTGCCTGCGGAATTCGTATTGCCGCTGTTCCCGCAACCTGCGATAATGAGGGTGCAAACGGTTGCCATGATGAACGCGAACTTTCTTTTCATAGAATAACCTCCCTGGTCTGTGGTTCCTGCTCTTAGAGCGTAATGGAATTCAAAGATGACTTACACTTCATATGTTGCTCGAAAAAGTGGATATTATTGCTGCAAAGGAAAGCCGGCCGAGAGATCACCCTTTAATGGAGCCTGCCGTCACGCCTTCCACAATATAACGCTGGAGCGACAGGAAGAACAAGAGAATAGGCGTAATTGCCATGACGAGACCCGCAAGGGCCAGATCCCACTTCTTGGTGTACTGTCCGAAGAATTTGGTCACAGCTACAGGCAGGGTCGTCAGATCCTTATTCCCGCCGATCACCAGGACAGGCAGCAGGTAGTCATTCCAGATCCATAGCGTATTCAGGATAATGACGGTTACAATAATCGGCAGCAGCAGCGGGAAGACGATCCGGAAGAACACGCCGTACGGATTCGAGCCATCCACCCGCGCGGCTTCCTCCAGCTCCAGAGGCACGGTCTTGATGAACCCGTGGAACAGAAAGACCGACAGCGGCATCCCGAAGCCTAGATAACAGGCCACAATGCCGTATAGCTCGCCGCGCAGCTCCAGCAGGCTGGTCACCCGGACCAACTGCAGCATGAGTGACTGGAACGGAATGATCATCGCCGAGACCAGCAGCAGGAAGACGAAGGAATTGAAGCGTGTCGGCTTGCGCACAATCTGGTAAGCGGCCATCGAGCTGAACAGGACGATGAAGATTACACTTAGAATCGTAATGGTCAGAGAGTTGAAGAAGGCCTGCGGGAAGTTAATGGCATCCCAGACCTTGGAATAGTTACTCCAGTGGAATACTTGCGGCCAGGAAGCGGCATCGATCAGGATGTCCTTCAGCCCCTTGACCGAATTGCTCAGGACCAGATAGAACGGTGACAGGAAGACAATAGCCAGCAGAATGGCGGCAATTTCGAGGATGAAGTTGCCCGGGCGGTAGCGGCTGCTGTTCATTAGGCGGACACCTCTTTTCGTTTGGTAAGCCAGACCTGGGTGACGGTGATCAGGGAGACGGCGGCGAAGAAGAGCAGCGCTTTGGCTGTACCCAGGCCATACCGGTTGTTGATCAGCGCCTCCGCATAAATGTTATAGGCCAGCGACTGGGTCGAGGTGCCCGGCCCGCCTTTGGTCAGCGACAGGTTGAGGTCGAACATTTTGAAGGCATTGGAGGTCGTCAGGAACAGGCAAATGGTGATCGCCGGCATAATCAGCGGGATGTAGACGCTCTTGAACAGCTGCGGAGCGCGGGCACCGTCTATGCGGGCAGCTTCAATGAGATCCTTCGGAATCCCGGCCAGTCCGGCGATATAGATGACCATCATATAACCGGCCGTCTGCCAGACGAACACGATCACCAGACCCCAGAACCCGGTGCTTGGCGTGCCCAGCCAGGGCAGCTGGAAGAATGAAATCCCGGTCAGCTCGCCGATTGTAGCGAAGCCCTTGGTGAAGATGAACTGCCAGATGTAGCCGAGCAGAATGCCGCCGATCACATTGGGCATGAAAAAGACAGTACGGAGCAGCTTCTTCGTCTTCAGCGTCGTCATTAGAATGAAGGCCAGCAGCAGCGCAAGCACGTTGGCAGCCACAACCGAGATTACGGTGAAGCGCAGGGTGAAGACCAGGGACTCCCAGAACTTATCGTCATTCATGAAAATCCGTTTCCAGTTGGCCGCGCCGGTCCAGACCGCTTTGTCCAGATCCAGCCCGTTCCAGTCCGTGGAGGAGTAGTAGAAGCCAAGGAAGAACGGGGTGACCACAATGGTCAGGAAAAAGAGCAGACAGGGGCCGAGAAATACGATTTGCTGTCCCCAGCCGCGCTGTATACCTAGAGTTTTTCTCATATAGACTCTCCTTTGGGTAAGTTTGGGTAAGCTATCTACGGGTTCACAGCTTGATTATAGAAAGCCCGGGCCACCGCTAACACTTCATTTCATGCCGGGAAAAGTGGATTATATTGCAGGCCATACGGCCACATAACTTGTAGGAGGTTCCCCCATGTTCAAGAACAGCATCCGTACACGGCTGATGGCCTTAGTGCTGCTGGCGTCAGTGATCCCGTCAGGCATCTCTGTGACCTTCTCTTATCTTTATACGAGGCAGTCGGTTACGGACCAGTCCGTGAAGCAGAATACGAAGCTGCTGACGCTGGGGGAGGCGAATCTCCGGAGTTATTTCAGCGGCATGAATCAGCGGGCGATGTCGCTATATAGTGGAATTAATGTTCCCGGCTCCTTTTACACCACCCTGCTTACCGCCAAAAATTCCGCTCAGGCCCCGCCTGGCACGATTCTGCCGGACACCCGGGCCATCATCTCTACCCAGCTGTACAATCTGTTTCTCTCTGACCGCAATACGTATCAGATTCATCTGTATGTGAGGGCTGCCAGGCAGTCCAATCTGCTGCTTAAGGGGTATTTCCGCCGTGAGGATAACGGCAGCTATGCCGCGGCGAGCGGGCTTGCTGCAGGCACCTACCGACCATATCTCGAAGTGGCACATATGGACCATCAATATGGAGTGAAGTCCGGCTTCCCCAATCTGAAGCCGGGGAGCGTGCCGGTTTTTACGGCTCATTTTCCCATCTACCGGACCCCTAGTGACAGCGTACTGGCAGATTTGTCGATTGATTATACGCTGGGGGAGCTGGAGGGGATTGTGGAGTCGATGTACAATTCAGACACCGAGCGCCTGTATGTGCTGAATGAGCAAGGCGAGGCGCTGTTCGCCTCCGATCCGGACTGGATCGGGAAGCCGGTCACTGCGGGCTGGAGCCGTCTGCCCGCAGAGCAGGACAGCGGGCATTTCGCCTGGAAGAAGGACGGCTTCCAGGGGATTGTAATGTACAAGCAGATCAAGGACCCTCTGTTCAGCGGAAGCATTATCAAGCTGGTGCCGTATGAGGATCTCTACACAGACGCAAGGGTAATTACCCGGTTCAATATGGGCATCGGACTGCTGTTCCTCCTGATCGGGGGCATCAGTGCCGTGCTGATCTCCATCGGCTTCACCCGTCCGATCAAGAAGCTGATTCACTTCACACAGAAGGTGCAGACCGGCCAGCTGGATGCGCATATGGATGCCGAGCGGGAGGACGAATTCGGGCTCCTTACCCGCAAGATCACCGGCATGACCCGCACGATCAATGAGCTGATCGTTAAGGAATACCGGCTGGAGCTGGCGAACAAGACGAATCAGCTGAAGGCGCTCCAGGCCCAGGTGAACCCGCATTTTCTCTACAATGCACTGCAATCCATCGCCAGCCTGTCCTTGCGCTATAATGCGCCGAAGGTGTATGATCTCATCTATTCCCTGGGCAGCATGATGCGTTATTCAATGAATACCGAGCGGACCCAGGTACCGCTGCGTGATGAGATTGAGCATGTGCAGAACTATATGGTTCTCCAGACAGAGCGGTTCGGCGAAGAGAATCTGCAGCTTGTGGTTGAAGCGGGGCCGGAGACTCTGGAGCTGATCCTGCCGAAGATGATCCTGCAGCCGATTGTGGAGAATATCTTCAAGCATGCCTTCGCTGACGGGATAAGCGGGGGGCTGATCCAGATCGAGTGCAGGCTGGAGGGGGTGGCCAAGCTGGTGCTTGCTGTGAAGGATAACGGCCGGGGCATGAGCCCGGAGCGGCTGGAGGAGATTACGGCCTGCCTCAGAGGCAGCAGCCGGCAAGACCAGGAGGAGATCGGCTTGTACAATGTGCTGGCCCGCCTGCGGCTCCAGTTCGGAGGCGCAGCAGAGATGCAGCTTAAGAATAATGAAGACGGCCAGGGGCTGACCGTTACGCTGATTATTCCGCTGGAGGAGATAGACCGTTAATTTGGGCTTTTGTCCAGTGAAGCTCACAGCATAAATATTTAACACGATAAATGATCCTTAAAAGGAGCGGCTGAGATGAAGGTGCTGATTGTAGATGATGAGAAGCATGTGCGGGAGGCCATCCGTTATTTTGTTCCGTGGGACAGCTATAACATCTCCGGGATCTATGAGGCGACTAACGGGCAGGAGGCGACACGGATCATGGAGGAGCATCAGCCGGCTGTCGTGTTCACGGATATGCGGATGCCGCTGATGGACGGGGCGGAGCTGCTGGAATGGCTGCACCGGCATTATCCGCATACGAAGACGATTGTCATCAGCGGATATCAAGATTTCAATTATGTGAAGCCGGCCATCGTATACGGCGGTACGGATTATCTGCTGAAGCCGCTGAACAGCAAGCAGCTGATTGCCGCTGCGGAGCATGCCTTCAAGCTGTGGATGGAAGAGGAAGCGGAACGAAAGCGGCGGCAGCGCCAGAACATGCAGCTCAACGCGCTGCGTCCGCTCTACTGGGACAAGATGCTGTCCGATCTGGTGAGCGGACAGGCCTCGTTCCATGAGCTGAAGCTGTCCCTCTGTGAAGAGCTGGGGATGCCGATCGGGGCGCAGGAGTGCAGAATCGCCGTCATCCCGCTGCAAGCTGCAGACTGCCACCTGCTGCGGAGATTCCGCGGGGATGTGGCCTTGACGGCCTTCGTGCTGGCTAATGTCTGCAATGAAGTGATGGCCGCAGACCAGAACGGCTATGCCTTCCGCAATTGGCAGGGCGGCGGCGAGCTTGTAGTTCTGCTGTGGAGCGCTGCGGCCCAGGCGGAGGAGATGCTTAACCGCATGAATGAAGCCATCCGCCAGGCGTTTGGCGTTCAGCTGGATATCGGGCTTAGTCCGCTGAACCCGTTGCCGGAAGGGCTGCGGTCTGCTTTTGAACAGGCAGGACAGGCGCTTGCGGAGCGGAATCTATTACAGCGGGACGGGCGAATCCATCCCTTCAGAGCGCATGGGGACGGAAGTGGACCTGCACACGACTACGGCTTGGAGGAACGGCTGGATAAGCTTAGAATCGCCGTATTGTCCGGCGATCTGGAGCGGATGGAGCGGGTGGCGGAGGAGTGGGCCGGGCATCTGGCCGGGCTGCCGCTGCTCACGGAGCGCGTTCTGCTCCAGCAGCAGACGGAGATTCTGGGGGTTCTGAAGCGCTGGCGGCCGGAGGAGGAGCTCAGCCTGGAGCGCTGTTATGACGCCGAGGGGCTGTTCTCGGTGGAGAACTGGCAGTTCCGGCTGAAATCGCTGCTGCACCGCTTGTCCAAGAGCAGCCCGCAGGCCCCGGACAGCCGGCTCGTCCAGGAGATCAGGGAGTACCTGGACCGGAACTATGCGCAGGAGATGACACTGCAGCATATTGCGGAACGCTTTTTCATCAGCAGGGAGAACGTGTCGCGCAAGTTCAAGCAGGTTACCGGGGAGAATCTGTCGGATTATCTGACCGGTCTCCGCGTGGAGAAGGCGAAGACGCTGCTCCAGAATACGAATCTGCGGCTGTCGCAGATCGCGGAGCTGGTGGGCTATGAGGATGAGAAGTATTTCAGCCGTGTCTTCAAGAAAACCGCCGGCCTTACGCCAAGAGAATACCGCAAGCAGGAAGAAGAAGCGTGAGTATGTATCGTTCACAGCCTGCCTTTCAGCATTTCCCGGTCTGCAACCGATAATAGCTATATGGGCAATGAATACATAGCTGCGGTTATAGGGGAGAGCTGGATAATATGGACAATGATCTGGGAAGAACGATTAAGAATGACCTGATTAATGCCTATGGAGTGACTGTAATTCCGGCGGGAAGCAGACTGACTGCCGAGCATCTGGAGCTTATCCGCAAACAAAAAATCGACAGATTCGACATTCTTTTTGCAGATGAGGCTGACCAGACGCCCTCCTACCAGAAGATGGTCAACAATACAGTGGATCTGTCCAAGGAATTATTCGAATCCTACCGGATCTCCCGCAAAATCCCGCTGGCGGATATACGCAAGGAAGTTCTTCCGGTTATCCAGGAGATCTCGCGCAACCCGGATATCTTCGCCTTGTTCCATTCGGTGCAGGGCAAGGATGATTATACATATGAGCACAATGTCGGCGTTGCGGTGCTCTCTACCCTGATCGGGAGATGGCTGGAGATGAGTGAAGCGGAGCTGTCCGTGCTCTCCATGGCTGCAACTCTGCATGACATCGGCAAGCTGAAGATTCCCTCAGAGCTGCTGAATAAGCCCGGCAAGCTGACGGACGAGGAATACACTCAGGTGAAGAAACATACCGTCTATGGCTACGAGATCCTCAAAGAAACCGCCGGAGCCAATTCACGCATTGCCCTGGTGGCGCTTCAGCATCATGAGCGAAACGACGGCAAGGGATATCCGCTGGGGCTGAAGGACGAACAGATCGATCCGTACAGCAAAATAGTGGCCGTGGCCGATATTTTTCATGCGATGTCCAGCAAGCGCCCGTATCATGAACCGACGCCGTTCCATATGATTGTGGATCAGATGAGAAGAGGCAGCTTCGGCGCGCTGGACCCGCATATTGTAACCGTTTTTCTGGAAAATATCGTGAAGCGGTCTGTCGGGCGTGAAGTTGTCCTAACCGATGGCCGGGTCGGCGAGATTGTCTACTTGAACCCGCATGACATCGAGACTCCGCTGATCCGCATCGGGGATGAATATATTGATCTGAGCAAAAGAACGGAGCTTAACATCCGGGAGATCAGCCTCTGATTCCGGTCTACTGGTTGAAATAATCGGCCACTCCCTCAGCGACTGCTTGAGCCGCCTTCCGCTGATAAGCCGCTTTGCGCACAATCGATTCATCGTACGGGTTCGACAGGAAGCCCAGCTCTACAAGGGTGGCCGGCAGCGGATTCTCCCGCAGAATATGGTAGTCGCCGAAGGAGAGGCCGTTGCTGCGCAGACCGATGCCCTCACCCAGCCGGGTCTCCACTGCCCGGGCCAGCCGCAGATCATTCTGCTGCGAATAAAAGAAGGTCAGCGTGCCGGAGACATTCTTCGGCGATGAATTATAATGAATGCTGACAAAAGCGTCCGCACCGAGCTGCCGTCCGAGCTGCACCCGCTGGGAGAGCGCAGGCTTCTGGTCCCCGCGGGTCCGGGTCATCTCCACTCTGGCTCCCTTGGCGGTTAGATAATCCCGCAGGTACAGGGAGGTCTGGAGCGTCAGATCCTTCTCCATCGTGTCATAGGTTGTCCCGAGCATGCCGGGATCGGTGCCGCCGTGGCCAGGGTCCACTATGATCAGCTTGCCCCGGATGCTGCCGGATTTCCGTACCACACTCTGAGCCTGGCTATTCGAGCTGACCGTGCTTGCGCTGCGGACGGTTCCGCCTGACAAATACCCGGAGGATACCCAGCCGACCGTTCCTCCGGCGGTGCGGACCCGCGCCCACTCTCCCTGCCGGAGCAGGAGGGTCACCTTGTTGCCGGATTGCAGGGAGCCGACCACCTCATAACCGGTTCCCGGCCCGCTGCGGATGCGCAGGGAAGACGCGGTCACGACAGCCGTTCCGCTGGAGGCTGAGGTAGTCTTGACCGCTGCCGTGGCCGATGCCTTGGAGGCGGTGGGGCTGGAAGAGGCACTGGTGGAGGAGCTTCCACTGGTTCGCTTCAGGTAGTAACCGGCTACCCAGCCGGAGACAGAGCCGGCCCGGACCTTGAGCCAGCCATGCTGCTCCTCAGTTACGGTAACGGTGGCTCCGGCAGCCAGAGAGCCTGTGACGGCAGCGTTCGCAGCGGGCTCACTGCGTACATTCAGGGAGCTGGCGTACACTTTGGCTGTGTAAGCAGTTGCAGCATAAGCGGTAGAAGACGGCAGGACAGGTGCCAGTATGAATGAAGTCAGCAGACAGGCTGACAGAACTGCGGTATGTATTTTTTGTCGCATACAAATAAAGCCCCATTTCCCCTAGAGATAACATTCTATTACCCGTTTCATCGGCAGGAGAATACCGAAAAATTAAAATTGAAGATAAATACCTACTCCAACTACCGCTAACAACGCTGATAATTACAATCCTCTTATCTTCCTCTGCAGCAGTTGAATATCGCCCGAAGCCCTATTCGTTGGCAGGAAATGTCTGTATAATTATTACATATTGGGGAAACAGACAAAGGAGTGCCGCCGTGATCAGACCTAGATTATTCATTGGTTCTTCCAGAGAATCTATCCGCTATGCCAGGGCTATCCACGAACAGCTGAAGCGGACCGCCGAGGTCCATCCGTGGTATGCCGCAGCTTTCCGGCCGAATGAATACACCATGGAAGCGCTGGAGCGGAATCTGGATATCAGCGATTTTGCCGTCTTTGTGTTCTCGCCGGATGATGTAGCCCGGATTAGGGGTAAATATTATTATGTGACCCGGGACAACACCCAGTTCGAAATGGGCCTGTTCTGGGCAAGGCTGCGGCGCGGCCGGGTCTTCTGCCTGCTGCCGGATCAGGTGCCCGCCCGCGGTGATCTGATCCCGGGTGAGAATGTGGAAGAGTATCATTTGCTGTCGGATCTGTCGGGACTAACTCCGCTGGAATATGAGTGGCAGCATGACAATGTTACAGCGGCGGTGGATGTGAGCTGCGGCAAGATCATCGACAGTATTCAGGCACAAGGGATGTACCACGACCCGGCTGTAGAGCTGTTGCAGCTTCGGGCAGAGCTTAGGCGAAAAGAAAGTATCCTTCACTTCTTTTGGCAATATAATAATAATGTAACGCCGCCGCAGGCAGGCGAGAAATATCAGGCACTGAGCGAAGCTGTCCGCAATTCCTTCCTGCCCCCGGAGGATTGCCGGGTCATCGGAGCGGCCATGTGGCGGGCCGAAGCGGAAACGGCCCTGAAGCAGGTCGGCGGCAATGTGGGACGCGGGCAGATGTATCCGTTCTCCGCCTTCGAGGACGGGAGTGTGAAGCCGGGGGTGCTGGATGCTTTTTTGGCAAAAGAATGGACTTTTTTACAGCGTACGGAAGTTGCGGAGGTATATATCCTATGCTATCCTTTAGGTAAGAACCATGTGCTGTCCGTGCACTTCTCAGGAAGTCAGGGATTATCGGCAGAGGATATTACAGCAGTCGTGGCCTATAACCGGGATTTGTTCCGCACCGTCAATCATTTAGTGGGAGGGGACTAACAGGATGAAGAATATGAAGAATGCCGTTAGTGTATCCAGTACTGTCCGCCGGTCTGCAAGCGGTGACGGCAACAGCGCGGGAGGCAAAGGCCGCACAAGACGCAAATCCGGCCCCAAGCTTACGCCCTCAGCGTCAAGCGTGTATTTGGCACCATCCGTGGAGGGTGGCGACGACGAGTACAAGAAGCTGATCAGCGGTAAAGTGGATAATAACAAGCCATCATTTGCCTGAACATTGGCTAAATCATATTATTGAACAGGTCCCCAGCGATTGCTGGGGGCTTTTTTTGTATTTTGAACGAATGGTGGAACGAAGAACGAATGAAGGAACGAACGGCCGCCGCCACTTAGGTTAGAAGCTCTCCTGATGCGCCTGCTCACTCACATCCGTGGCTTTCTCCGTCTGCCGGGTCTTGAATTTAAACTAATATAAGAATTAGGGTGATTCTGTGGACTCTGCTGGAAGCGGGCCGAGTGCTGCGGCGGGGATTAGAGGGGATGGGGATGGGGATAGGGAAAGTGAGAGTGAGAGTGAGAGTGAGAGGGAGAGGGAGAGGGAGAGGGAGAGGGATAAGTCCCTTTGGTGGCGCTTAAAAGTGGGCTGGACGGGGAAATGAGAGGGATAAATCCCCTTGGTGGTGCTGAAAGTGGGCCGGATGGGGAAATGAGAGGGATAAATCCCCTTGGTGACGCTGAAAAGTGGGCCAGATGAGAAAATGAGAGGGATAAATCCCCTTGATGGAGCTGAAAAGTGGGCCGGATGGGGAAATGAGAGGGATAAATCCCCTTGATGGTGCTGAAAGTAGGTCGGATGAGGAGTGCAAGTTGGTTAAATGAGCAAATCAGGAGCACAAGTACACCTGAATCAAGGAAAAGTTAGTTAGATGAGCAAATCAGGAGCACAAGTGCCCCTGAATCGAGTAAAAGTTAGTTAAACGAGCAAATCAGGAGCACAAGTGCACCTGATTCAAGTAGCTGTTAGTTAAATGAGCCAATCAGTTAGGCGGCACCCCATCCCGCGCAATAGTCCCCTATTGCGCGGAGGCAATTCCGCGCGGGTTCTTCGCAAGCTCGCGGCGCACCACCGGGGCGACCTCGGTGGCGAGCAGTTCAATGGCGGCGGCTACCTTGGGGTAGGGGAGGCCGCCGATGTCGAGTTGGGTCATGAAGCGGTTATGGCCGAACAGCTCATGCTGATAGAGAATCTTCTCGATAATCTGTTGCGGGCTGCCCACGGCCAGGGTGTTGTCCGGGGAGGTGAACCTGCCGAATTCGCTGCGGGAGATCCGGTACTCCTGACCGGGGCGCGGGCTGATGCTGTTACGGTAGCTGTAGTAATAAGGATAATACTCATCCAGTGCCTGCTGAGAGGTCTTGGCAATGTAGCCATGGCTGGTGATGGCGATCTTCAGGTCCTCCGGCTGGTGGCCGGCGGCGGCCCCGGCGCGGCGGTAGGTGCCGGCCAGGTTCTGGAACGGCTCCGGGCTGCCGCTCAGGATCGCGATCGCCATGCCGATGCCAAGGGCCCCGGCCTTCGCTGCGCTCTCGGCCGAGCCGCCGATGCCGACCCAGAGCGGCAGCTTCTGCTGGAGCGGACGCGGAGCAATCTCGGCGTTATGCAGCGGGGAGCGGAATTTGCCCTGCCAGTTCATGACCTCATGCTGGTTCAGGGTGAGCAGCAGATCGAGATTCTCGCTGAATAGCTGCTTGTAATCCTCCAGCTCGTAGCCGAATAGCGGGAACGATTCCAGAAAAGCGCCGCGCCCGGCAATAATCTCAGCCCGCCCGTCCGACAGCAGGTCCAGGGTGGCGAAATCCTCGAAAACCCGCACGGGATCAATGGTGCTTAGCACGGTCGTGGCGCTGGTGAGCTTGATCCGCTGTGTAACCTGGGCAATGGCCGCTAGGACAACGGGCACCGAAGAGATCACGAAATCCAGCCGGTGATGCTCCCCGACGCCGAACACATCCAGCCCGGCCTCATCGGCCAGCTTCGCGGCGGCAATCACTTCCTTCAGGCGCTGGGCGGGGCTGATACGTTGTCCGGTATGGCAATCGGTGACGATATCGCCCAATGTATAAATGCCGAATTCAAACTCCGGCAGGCTTGCTTCTTTGGCTTTCGTATTCGCTTGTATATCCGCTTGCGCATCCGCTTCTATATTCGCTTGAGTATTTAGTTGCTCATTAGCTTGTGTATTTCCTTCATTGTTCCCTTGATCATTCATGGTACAGACCCCTTATCATCCATAATAGTGAGCAGCAGTTATCTTGTAAGCTTGTCCGTTAATGCAAAGATATAGCCCAGTATAACACATATACTTACTAATTGTAAGTATATGAGTGGAAGTTTGCGAACTTATTAACATTTGCTGTTTCATCGTGGCTGCTTCCTAGTTACTGTTTCATAGTTTTAGAAGAATGTCAGTACTAAATCAAATTAATCCGCCCGGATATTGTGTATTTTTATTGACAGATCACCTGGGGGGTGATATTTTAAATTTACAAATTCCAATCAACTTACTTTGGATTATAATTTGCCGACTGTACATACAGAGGTGCCTGCGTGATTGCTGCGCGAGGTTCTTCTGTTTTTTTGTTGAAAGATAAGAATTTATATGCTTCTCGCTATAACTATTCTTATCTTTCTCGCTGAAACGGTACCGTCCTTTTAAAAGGACGGAAAAGCCGTTTCCACTTGCTAAGGGAATTCAGCCAGAAGGAGGAGCAGATATGGGCGAGGCTTTGTTGTCTATCACAGAACTGAATAAGCACTTTGGTACCGCCGGGGGCCTGGTGCATGCGCTGGAGGATGTGGAGCTGGAGGTGCAGGAGGGTGAGTTCATTACGGTGATTGGACCCAGCGGCTGCGGCAAAAGCACCCTGCTGCGCATCATCGCCGGTCTGGATACCGGCTATACGGGCAGTGTTACTTTGGAGGGGGCAGCGATCAGCGGGCCGGGAATCGATAAGGGGTTTATTTTTCAGGAGCACCGCTTGTTTCCCTGGCTTACGGTAGAGAAGAATATTGCCTCGGATCTGCCGCTGGGCAGGCCGGATATCCGGCAGCGGGTAGATGAGCTGATTGAGCTGGTGAAGCTTGGCGGCTTCGAGAAATCCTATCCCCGCGAGCTGTCGGGAGGGATGGCCCAGCGGGTAGCGATTGCCCGGGCGCTGCTGCGCAGTCCCAAGGTTCTGCTGCTGGATGAGCCCTTTGGTGCGCTGGATGCTTTTACCCGGGCGCATATGCAGGCGGTGCTGCTCGACATTTGGCGGCGTAACCGGACAACGATGATTTTTGTGACACATGATATTGATGAAGCCGTGTTCCTGGGCAACCGGGTGGTCATTCTGGAGCCCCGTCCCGGGCGAATCCGCAAAATCGTTCCCATTGACCTGCCGTATCCGCGCACCAAAACTACAACCTCCTTTCAGGAGCTGCGGCTCAAGGTCTTGAATTACTTCGAGAAGGTGGATGAGCTGGAGCTGAAGGACGGGGCTGGAATATAAAGTAAACCAGATGCTTATTGTGGTAAGGCTAAGCGCTGATTTATATCTGACTTAATCCATACGAATATATTAATTCATTCAGAAGGAGGGACAGCCATGGCTCAAAGAACTGCAGCAGCAGGAAATGCCGGAAGAACCGGACGGTCTGATGGACCCGGAAAAGTGGTCATTGCCGGTCTGGGGCTGCTGCTTCCGGCAGGAGTGCTGATCCTGTGGCAGATGCTGGGCCATTACGGAGTGATCTCGGAGATGCTGTTCCCGACGCCTTATACGATTGCCCAGTCCTTCATTACGCTGGCGTCTGCCGGGGATTTATGGAGCAACCTGAGAATCAGTGCCCTGCGGGCATTGTCAGGCTTTCTGCTTGGCGGCGGGCTCGGCCTGTTCTTTGGCATACTGGTCGGATTATTCCGCCGGTCGGAGAAGCTGCTGGACCCCTCGCTGCAAATGATCCGGATGATTCCGAGCCTTGCCGTAGTGCCGCTGTTCATTCTCTGGTTCGGCATCGGCGAAGAATCCAAGGTGCTGCTGATTGCCAAAGGCGCGTTTTTCCCGGTCTATATCAATACCTTTATCGGTATACGCGGGACGGATAACAAGCTGTTTGAGGTAGCCAGAGTCCTTGGCTTCAGCAGAGGGAAGCAGATTGTACGGCTGGTGCTGCCTGCGGCGGTACCGAATATTATGCTCGGGGTGCGTTTGTCGCTGGGACTCTCCTGGCTGGGACTGGTGGTCGCGGAGCTTATTGCTTCTACCTCGGGGATCGGCTACATGATGTCAGATGCCCGCCAGTTCGCTGATACGCCGGTTGTATTTGTCGGAATTATTATATTTGCCGCTGTCGGGCTGCTGAGTGACACGATTGTCCGCCTGGTTGAACAGCGTCTGCTCCGGTGGCGGGACAGTTATCAGGGATAGGAGGGGAAGCGTAGCATGAGTGAAGGGATCGAAGCCATAATCAAGACAGCCAAGGGGGTAAGGGAAGCCCGTGATTATAGCGGAACTGCTTCAATTACTGCGTCTAACAACAAGAGAGAGACAGAATCTGTAGTCTGGAAAAATCTTCTGTATGACTGGGGCACCGGGGCAGCCATTCCCGCAGCAGTACTAGCCATATGGCAGCTTGGCGGGAGCACAGGCTGGATCTCGCCGGAGTTCCTTCCGGCACCGCTGACGATTCTCTCCGCATTTGCGGATCTGGCCGTTAAGGGGGAGCTTATCCACCATCTGGGCGTCAGCATCGGTCGGGCGGGCCTCGGGTTCCTGATTGGAGGAATTCTCGGCCTGCTGCTGGGGACATTGACCGGCCTGTTACGCAGCGCAGCCTATCTGCTGGACCCCAGTATACAGATTCTGCGTCTGGTTCCGCATCTGGCCATAGCCCCGCTAATTATTCTGTGGTTTGGCTTCGGGGAGATTTCTAAGGTGGTGATTATCATGAGCGGCTCCTTCTTCCCGCTCTATGTTAATACCTTCATGGGCATCCGGGGAGTGGACAACAAGCTGTTCGAAGTGGCCCGGGTGCTCGGCTTCAGTCCGCTGCAGAAGCTGCGGCGGCTGATCCTGCCGGCTGCGCTGCCCGGCATTCTCCTGGGCCTGCGCTTATCGATGGCGGTGGCCTGGATCGGTCTGGTGGTTGCTGAACTGATCGGATCACAGTCCGGGGTTGGCTTTCTCATTAATGAAGCGAAGCAGAATTCCAATACGGCAGTTATATTTGTCGGGATACTTATTTTCGCCGTGGTCGGCAAGCTAATCGATTCGCTATTCCGCGTCATTGAACGCAGATTCCTGTACTGGCGGGACAGCTATCAAGGGTAAAGACGGGTTATTGCAACGCTAACGCTAATGAAACCAAGGGGGCAACAACATGAACCAACCGGCACTGAAGGAAGCATTGAAACTGACAGCAGATGTACTGGTAATCGGCGGAGGTCCGGCAGGAACATGGGCGGCACTTACAGCCGCAGCCAAGGGAGTGAAGGTGATCCTGGCCGATAAGGGCTACTGCGGCACCAGCGGTGCGACTGCCCCGTCGGGAACAGGCGTGTGGTACGTGAAGCCGGAGGCGGAGCTGCGCGAGGCAGCGAAGGCCAGCCGCTACGCGATGGGCGGCAAGCTGGCCGAGCAGCGCTGGATGGACCGGGTGCTGGACCGTACGTATGAGAATATGAACAGACTGGGCGTCAGCGGCTATCCGTTCCCGGTGGACGAAGAAGGCAATCCATACCGCCGGGGTCTGCAGGGACCTGAATATATGCGGCTGATGCGCAAGCTGGTGAAGAAGGCGGGGGTGAAGATTCTGGACCACAGTCCCGTGCTGGAGCTGCTCGCCGATGAGCACGGGGTAGCCGGAGCGGCCGGCGTGCAGACCCAGAGCGGAGCAACCTGGAGCGTGCATGCCGGGGCGGTAGTTATCGCCACCGGGGGCTGCGCTTTCCTCAGTAAGGCGCTGGGCTGCAACGTCCTGACGGGTGATGGCTACTTATTCGCTGCGGAAGCAGGGGCGAGCCTGTCCGGCATGGAGTTCTCCAATGCCTATGCGATCTGCCCGACCTTCTCCTCTGTAACGAAGACCGCGTATTACAGCTATGCCAGCTTCTATTATGAGGACGGCAGCGTGGTGGAAGGAGCGGGCTCCAAAAAGGGCCGCTCGGTCATTGCCAGGAATCTGCTGGCCGGCCGCCAGGTGTTTGCGAAGCTGGACGGAGCCGATGAGGCCTTGCAGCCGCTGCTGCGGGTGGCACAGACGAATTTCTTCCTGCCGTTCGACCGGCGGGGAATTAATCCCTTTAAGGATATTTTCCCGGTAACCTTACGGCTGGAGGGAACCGTCCGGGGGACCGGCGGCATCCGGATTACGGATGAGCAGTGCGGTACAGGCGTACCCGGCTTGTACGCGGCGGGGGATGCCGCCACCCGCGAGCTGATCTGCGGCGGATTCACCGGAGGCGGCAGTCATAATGCCGCCTGGGCGATGTCCTCCGGCTCCTTCGCCGGAGAAGGGGCGGCCGCCTATGCAGCCGGACTCGGCCGGTATTCAGATCACCGCGCACCTGCCGGGCTATCCTCTTCACCGCTGGTTCACCAGGAAGTGAGGGCGGGAGCTGCGGCCAGAACCGCAGAGTATGTGGAGGCTGTGCAGGCAGAAGTCAAACCGTACGATATTAATCTGTTCCGTACAGAGCAGGGGCTGGCGTCCTCGCTGGAGCGTCTGGACGGACTATGGAAGGAGCAGCGCAGCCGGGAAATCCAGCGCACGCCGGAAGGCGTGAAGGCGCGTGAAGCCGAAGCGATGACGGCAACGGCACGCTGGATGTACAACTCCGCACTGGCCCGCACCGAAACCCGGGGAATGCACAAACGGGAGGACTTCAAGGGAAGTGATGACAGCCAGCATCACCGCTTAATCAGCGGCGGACTGGATCAGATATGGGTGAAGGCAGAAGAGGTAGCGAAGGAGAGTGTATTGCTGTGATTGAAGTCATCAGCGCTGACCGGTGTGTAGAATGTAACCAGTGCGTATCCGTCTGCCCGACCAATGTATTCGACCGGGTAGAGAACGGAATTCCCGTAATCGCCCGGCAGAGCGACTGCCAGACCTGCTTCATGTGTGAGCTGTATTGTCCGGTGGACGCGCTGTATGTGGCTCCGGATTCCGAGGGGCTTACCGGCATTACAGAGGCAGAGCTTGAGCAGCAAGGCCTGCTTGGCGGCTACCGCGAGAAGGTAGGCTGGGGCAAGGGCAGACAGCCGGTGGCTAGTCATGACTTCATGGTGAAGCTGGCGGCCCGGGCAGGATTCTGATTTCAGATATGCGTGAACAACATCCAGTAGACGACTGAGGGGAGAATACAGCAATGAGCAGATTGTACAGAGAGATTACAGGTGTATGGAGCAAAAGGGGACGCCTCACGCTGATTACAGCTGTGGTGATGATCATGCTGGTACTGCAGGCTTGCGGCAATAACACAGGCTCGGGAGGCAGCCCGGCAGCAGGCAGTGGAGGTACCAATACCGCTGAAGCAGCTGGCGGTAAGGCGGCAAGCAATGTTCCGGCCGTGCTGAATTTCGGATACATCGGCTCCAACAAGCTGAATCTGCCGGGAGGGGCGGAAGGGTGGGGTCTTTACAAAGGTATTATTCAGGAAGAACTGAAACAGTATGGGATTACCGAAGTGAAGCTGACCGGCTTCCCGAACGGACCGGATCAGACGGAATCCTTAATCAGCGGAAGACTTGATTTCGGCAGCCTCGGGGATACCCCGGCGATTATCGCCTACGCCTCAGGAGCCAAGACCCGGCTGATCGCCCAGACTTCAGCGCATACGGTTGGTTATCTGATCGGCAAGAAGGACGGGCCGAAGACGGTGCAGGATCTGAAGGGCAAGACGATTGCCATCCAAAAAGGTTCGTTTATGCACCGTTACGTAGTCGGCTTACTGAAGCAGGAGGGCGTAACTGATTATAAGCTGGTTCACATGCTGATTCCCGATGCAACCGCAGCACTGGCCCGCGGCGATGTAGACGCGACCACCAATAACGGTGTAGCGGCGCTTAAGCAGATAGAGCAGGGGTACACCCATCTGGATGATGCTTCGACCCATCCGGATCTGCTCGGAAGCAGCGCTACCGTAGTGTCGGAGGAGTATCTTGCGAAATTCCCGGATTTCCCAAAGGTCTGGAATGCGGCACGGGAGAAGGCACTGGCCGATCTGAAGCAGCATGAAGATGAATATTATCAGTTCCTGGCGGAGATCGGAGATACCACCCCGGAAATCGCGAAGCAGGTCACTCCGATCAGTGATATCAAGGATACAGCCTTCACGGATGACGGCCTTAAGCTGCTGGAGGGCACCAAGAATTTCCTCGTCGATGAGAAGCTGGCCAAGAAGGATTTCAATATCAGCGATTGGCAGCTTGAATAACAGCTGAATAACCTGAGTGTCTGAAGGTGTTCCGCTGCGGTTCAAGGCAGTGGAGCGCCTTTATTGTTCTGTGTGTACGGCGGGAAGTTCTGAATATTGGGTACCCTATTTATAGGAGCTTCTGTGTCCTTAACCGGAGTAGCTGGGGTCAGCCCATAAAGTTTTATATATACTAACTGGGCGGTTGAGATTATACTAAGTTGAACGAACCGTTTCTTCAGCAGGCGGAGCGTCTCCCCAGATGTACACACACAGACACTAGAATATTATGCTGGAGGAAATTGAATGAGCATTACAGAACTTACTAGCCAACTTTCCAGTTTTACAGGAAGGCTACTGCGGGAACGCTTCGGGAAGGGACCTGAATCGATACACGCCTCGATCGGGCAGCAGTGTATTGCACTGCATATCCGTAATTTCATCGGACCTGTGGAGAGGTTTCTATTGAATAAGGAAGAAGAACAGGCGTTTCGTTATACACGGGAGCTTCTGATGAAGTCCCTGCTTCCCGAGCTTGCAGCGTACCTGAAGGACAGCATGGCTATTGAGGTCGGCGAGCTTTTTTATGATTGGGGCATTCATAACGCATCGGGTATGATCGTGGCACTCATCAAGAATGACGACGTACCGGTTGATGATTATGCCGGGCGCGAAGAAGTCCATACCCAGATTAACGAGGTAACCAGGAAGGTCCAAAAGGAACCGGTCTATACAGACTCCTGGTGGCTGGGACCCCGCATTCTGATTATCAAGCGCGAAGGCATCATGATTCCTTTGGAGAAGGAATTGATTGGCCTCGGCTACGAGAATACACTGAAGACCACCAAGCGGAAGATGGAAAAACGATATTTGGAGGATACCACCACAATCGCCCAGATGCTTGGCAAAGAGCTGTCGGATATTTATGTGGACTGGGATTTCGACAAAGATACCAGCGTGATAGCCTATACTTTTCACTGAAGTCTAACCATATATGGGTGGAAATGAGTCGGACATGCAAATGAGCCGAACATGAGCCGAAGAAGGGGGAATGGTCCCTTTCTTCGGTTTTTTTATTTTCTGCCCATCTGCAGTTAGGGGTGCTGAGACTTTTTAGGAGGATAAGCTGGATGGAGGAGTGCAAGTGGACGGTATTATATGTAGAAGATAATCAGCTCAATATGGCCTTAGTACACCATATCTTCAAAAGAAATCTGCCCTCCGTATTGCTGCTGAAGGCTGAAACGGCAGAGCTTGGACTGCAAATAGCACAGGAAGCTCTGCCGGATCTGATCATCCTGGACATCGGGCTTCCCGGACTTAACGGATATGAAGCTCTGGAAATACTGCAGCAGGATCAGGCAACCTGTCATATTCCGGTGCTGGCAACCAGTGCGTTTGCGCAAAACTCGGATATTGAAAAGGCCCGGAAGAAGGGCTTTGCCGAATATATCACCAAGCCCTTTCAGGTTAAAGCGTTCACCGAAACCGTGAAAAGGCTGCTCTACGGAGAAGACCTACAGAAGATTTAGCACGAAAACAGTAACAGGGGATTCATTAAGGTGGGGAGCTGGGGAGATCTCTGTCTGGCGGCGGGTTCACGAACTGCTGTAATCCGCTGAATAAGGAATTATTGGTATTCGACATAATGATTTGACTTTCGCCCGATTATGCAAGATATTTATATTGCAGATTTAATATAAAAGAATTGCATTCAATATTTCACAAACGGGCGGTGGATCTTATGCTAGGGCATCATACGGAGTCGTCTTCTCCATTTGAACAGGCATTTAAGACAGGAACTGCCGGAGTAGCCTTTCTCTCCATGGCTGAAGAATGGATGAAAGTGAATCCGGCGGTAACCCTCTTGCTCGGATATTCCGAAGAGCAGCTGCTGGGACGTAGCTTCCAAGCGTTCTGGGATGAAGCTAGCCTGCACATACATAGTTACAGGATGGGGAGCCTCAGGAGCGGAGCAGCCCCTTTTTTTGAAGCCGAAATCAAGCTGCGCCATGCGGACGGTTCGGCGGTTCCAGTGCTGCTGCATGTAGCGAGGGTGAGCGAGCCTTCTACGGGAGAGGGGTTATATTATATCGTTCACTTGGCCGGAAGGCTGCTTGAGGCACCGGCTGAGACACTTCCCGGACCGTCTGAGCGGCTGTACCGGCTGATTGCCGGCAACATCAGGGACATTGTCTACTATGCGGCGCCGGGTTCAGTCTGCCGTTATTGCTCCCCCTCAGTGGAAGAGGTGCTCGGGTATAGACCGGAAGAGCTGATCGGCCGTGACAGTAGCAGATTGGTTCATCCTGAGGATCTGGCCTTAATCAGTGCGGAGCAGATGGCAGAATCGCCTGATGTCCAGCTCCGGATATTACATGCGAATGGCCAATATATCTGGATTGAATTCTCTCTGAGAACGGTGGAAGACGGCGGGGAGCGCGGGGTGCTGGCTGTCGGCCGCGATGTGACCCGGCGCAAGATTGTGGAGCAGAAGCTTCAGGAGTCCGTCGAGCGTTATACCTCGCTGAAGAAATATAATCATGACGCGATCATATCGCTGGACCTGGAAGGCCATATTATTAACGGGAATGAACAGGCGGTACGGCTGACAGGGTATACGATAGCTGAGTTGGTGGGCATGAGTGTCAGCCGGATCATCGGCGAGCGCCAGCTGCAGAATGTAATCGGTCCCCGCCGGCAGAACGGCTCCGCGGGACAGGATATCAACCTGATCTGGCATAAGGACGGGCATTCGGTCGAGGTTCTGACCACCCTTGCGCCGATTATTATCAACCAGTCTACCGTAGGCTTTTATATTATCGTCAAGGATATTACCGAGCAGAAGCAGCTGCTGATTGCCAAGGAGACCGCAGAGAATACGAACCGCGCCAAAAGTGAGTTCCTGGCCATGATGAGCCACGAAATCCGTACCCCAATGAACGGGGTGATCGGGATGACCGACCTGCTCCTGGAGAGCAGTGAGCCGGGTTCGCAGCAGCGGGAGTTCCTGGAGATTATCCGCCAGAGCGGCGAATCCCTGCTCAATATCATCAACGACATTCTCGATCTCTCCAAGATTGAGGCTGGCAAAATCTCACTCCAGGACGAGCCGTTCATTCTCCGGCACTGCTTGGATTCCGTGCTGGAGCTGCTTCAGCTCAAGGCGGAGCGCAAGGGGCTGACCCTTAGCGTGGAGACCGGGCCGGATGTGCCGCAGCGGCTGATCGGGGACGGGGAGCGGCTGAAGCAGATCCTGCTCAATCTGGCCGGCAATGCTGTGAAGTTCACCTGTACCGGAGGGGTAAAGGTAAGCGTAAAGCGCATTGCCGATGGCCCGGCAGGAGTAACGCTCCAGTTCACCGTGGCGGATACGGGCAGCGGCATTCCCGAGGAGGCCCGCAGCCGCTTGTTCGAGCCGTTCTATCAGCTGGAGCATTTCAGGGGCCGTCAGGGGGAAGGCACCGGTCTGGGGCTGGCGATCAGCAAGCAATTGGCCGAACGGATGGGCGGCGGCATTTATCTGGATACAGCGGCCGAGCAAGGGGCGACCTTTGTGTTCACCGTGGTCCTCCGGACAGAAGCGCAGGCGCTTCCGGCTGACGGGCTGGAGGGAATTCTGCCGGAGCAGCAATCAGCAGGCCGTTCCCTGCATATTCTGGTCGCCGAGGACAATGTGATCAACCAGATCGTCCTGCGTAAGATCCTGGAGAAGCGCGGCTTCACCGTCGATGTGGCCGAGGACGGGCGGCAGGCGGTCGATATGACGGCCCGGCACGGCTATGATCTGATCTTCATGGATGTGCAGATGCCCGGGATGAATGGCCTGGAGGCCACAGCTGCCATCAGGGCAGAGCAGCCGGCAGACCGGCAGCCGGTTATTGTTGCAGTAACGGCCAACGCGCTTAAGGGCGACCGGGAGCTGTGCCTCGAAGCAGGAATGGACGAGTATATCAGCAAGCCGCTGAGAACTGGCAGCATTGCTAAAGTGATCGGGAAATTTTTTGCAGAACAGGAATAAGCGGTTCTCTCTTCACAGAATAATCACAATACTGAGCTAAAGCTGCAATGCAGTGCTGTACTATCTTGCATATGGAAGTCTTTTTGATTAAGATAGCAGAAACTGGTGCATAAGAGCACTGATATACCTAGTAATGACAATGACGAAGAGAGTAAGCACTTCATAGCGGATCTTAACAGGGAAGGCGTGCCGGAGACTGAGAGCACCCTCATGAGACGTTTAGTGCCGAAGTTCACTTCCGAGTCGGTCCCTGAAGTACACTGCTGCAGCAGGTATGAGTAGGGTGGCCCGCTTCCTGCGTTAACGGATGTAAGACAGAATGAATCTATGGCCGGTAACCTTCAGGGATGCCGTCATATGCTGCTTCGTCAGCAGGATTCAGCTCTAAATAAGGGTGGTACCACGGCTCCTCGTCCCTTGCGGCGGGGGGTCTTTTTGCGTTCGTTCATAGCCTTAATTATTAATATCACAAAGGAGTGTCTGGGAATGAGTAATGTGGAATTGGATGATCTGAGAGCGAGATTGGATGAGATTAACAGTCAGCTGCTGGAGCTGATCTCGGAGCGTGCCGGAATCGTTCAGGAGATTGGGGTGCTCAAAGAGAAGCAGGGCGTGCCGAAGTTCGATCCTGAACGGGAGAATGCGATGCTGGAGAAGATGGTGGCAGGCAATAAAGGGCCGTTCACGGATGGAACCATCCGCACGCTGTTCAAGCAGATTTTCTCTGCTTCGCTTGATCTGCAAAGCACGGAGCATAAGAAGACCCTGCTGGTAGCGCGTAAAGACCATGCAGAAGATACAGTTATCGAGCTGCCGGGCGGCGTTACTGTTGGCGGATTATCCTCGCTGATGGTAGCTGGACCATGCTCGGTGGAGAGTGAGCTGCAGACCCGTACGGTAGCTGCGGCCCTGCAGAAGGCAGGCGTGAAGGTGATGCGCGGCGGAGCCTTCAAGCCCCGGACCTCCCCTTATGATTTCCAGGGGCTGGGCATGGATGGCCTGCGGATTCTGCGTGAAGCGGCGAGTGAATACGGGCTTTTGACGATCAGTGAGATTGTCGATCCCCGGCATATTGAAGAAGCGCTGGATTATGTGGATGTCATTCAGGTCGGCGCGCGGAACATGCACAACTTCGAGCTGCTTAAGGCGGTAGGAGAAGTGAATAAGCCGGTGCTGCTGAAGCGCGGACTATCCGCCACGCTGGATGAATTCGTTCATGCGGCAGAATATATTATGTCCCGCGGCAATATGGAGATTATGCTGATTGAACGCGGTATCCGCACCTATGAGCGGTCAACGCGCAATACGCTGGATATCTCGGCGGTGCCGATTCTTAAGCAGGAATGCCATCTGCCGGTGCTGGTCGATGTCACCCATTCCACCGGACGCAAGGATATCCTGATTCCATGTGCCAAGGCCGCGCTTGCTGCCGGTGCCGACGGGATTATGGTTGAGGTGCATCCTGATCCGGCCACCGCCTTGTCCGATGCGGCGCAGCAGCTTAATATTGAGGAGTTCAACACCTTCTTCAATGAAGTGAAGGCTTCGGGATTATACCGTTAAGCTGAAAAGGGTGAATTCAGGCACTGGGAGGAACTGAAATTTTGAAGCAAATCGTCTCATACAACAACGGTTGGTTCTCCAACACACGGAGTGATATTTTATCGGGTATGACCGTGGCTATTGCCTTAATTCCTGAAGCGATTGCTTTCTCCATCCTTGCTGGCGTAAGCCCGATGGTTGGTTTGTACGCCTCCTTCTGTATCGCCATTGTAACAGCCTTCGCCGGCGGGCGGCCGGGGATGATCTCGGCGGCGACAGGAGCGATGGCGCTCCTGGTCGGCAGCCTGGTGCTGTCGCATGGCATTGAGTATCTGTTCGCGGCTACGGTGCTGGCTGGTATCCTTCAGATTGTGATGGGACTGCTGAAGCTGGGGCGGTTCATCACCTTCCTGCCGCAGCCGGTAATGACGGGCTTTGTCAACGCGCTGGCGATTCTGATCTTTATGGCTCAGCTGGTGCATTTCGAAGGACAGGGCTGGATCATGTACGCATTGGTGGCTCTTACGCTGGTCATCATCTATACGGTTCCCCGGATTACCAAGGCGGTGCCGTCGGCGCTGGTCGCCATTGTTGTAGTCTCAGTGCTTAGCATTGTGCTAGGTCTGGATGTAAGAACCGTGGGCGATATGGGGACTATTACTTCGGCACTGCCGGTATTCCATCTGCCGAGCCTTCCCTTGACGCTGGATACGCTGCTGATTATTCTGCCGTATTCGCTCTCTCTTGCGGTAGTCGGATTACTGGAATCGCTGATGACGGCTACGCTGATTGATGATATCACGGGCACCGGCAGCGATAAGAACCGGGAAGCCAAGGGGCAGGGGCTGGCCAACATCGTAACCGGCTTCTTCGGAGGCATGGCGGGCTGCGCGATGATCGGCCAGTCGATGGTCAATATGAAATCGGGCGGACGGACACGCCTGTCCACTTTTGTCTCCGGGATCTTCCTATTGTTCCTGATTCTTGTGCTGGGTGATGTCGTTAAGAAGATTCCGATGGGCGCACTGGTCGGTGTAATGATTATGGTCTGCATCAGCACCTTCGAATGGAAGTCTCTGACCTCCTTGCGGAGAGTTCCGCTAAGCGATGCCCTGGTCATGGTGGTCACTGTGGTTACAGTAGTAGCGACCGATAACCTGTCGATCGGCGTGCTGTTCGGCGTGCTGCTGAGTGCTTTGTCTTTTGCCTGGAAAATCGCTTCCCTCCAGCTGAGTGTTCATACTACAGCATCTGTAACGACTTATCGGGTATCGGGTCAGCTGTTCTTCGGAACCACGAGCCATTTCGTGAATGAATTCATGTATGACAGTGATCCGGCACAGGTCATTATCGATTTCAGCCGTTCCCATGTGTGGGATCAGTCGGCGGTGGGAGCTATTGCCAAGACGATGGACAAATACGCGGCACTGGGTACTAAGGTCACTCTCACGGGTCTAAATGAAGAAAGTGCCCGGCTGGTGCAGCGGGTTGGATTGTCGCCCTCGGGCGGCCATTGACGGATCAAGGACAGAAGGCTGTTTTTGGAGCGGTTGGGCTTCAGAAGCAGTCTTTTTTTCGAATTGTTCAAAATTTAATCGTTTGTACCCCTTTGGAAAAGGATTTTTAAAAAGTTTGTCGAAATTTTCCGGTAGAGGGACATTTGTCATTGCTTCTTCGGATGGCCCTACTATAACTACGCAATTGTGATGCGCGAAAGGGAAGGCCTCCATGTTTTCTTTTATCCGAACCAGACTGATTGCCCGTATTCTGTGTGTTATGACTTTAGTGATTCTCTGCATTACAGCAGGCAATGCCGCCATTCAGTGGGTGAACACCGGATCAGCGGTCAAAGGGACGATCAGCAGCTACAACATGAGTATTGCCAGCCATTATGTGACGCAGATTGATGCCGGGCGCTACAGTGAATTCCTGGCCGATCCGCAGCAGTCGGACCTGTATTGGTCGCTCCGTCATGAACTGGATCAGTTCCGGAAGTCGATTGGTGCCCGTTATGTATATTTTGTGCGGATTGATGATGCCCGCCAGCCGCAGCTAATGATTGACGGCAGGCCGGAGGGAGACCCGCTGGCTTCGGGGATTAATGAGAGTACCGATATGCCAGCGGCCGCAGTTACGGCTGTGCTTGCCGGGGAGAATGCCAGCACGCCGCTGATCAGCAATCCTGAATACGGAGATTATATCTCGGCATTCGTTCCTATGAAGGACACCGCCGGGAAGCTGGTCGGGGCGCTGGGCATTGATACGGATGTGGCTGTGCTGAGTACGCTGACCCGTGATGTCCTGATCGAGAGCCTGCCGCTCTATAGTATTATTCTGGCTCTGTCTCTGGGCGCACTCGCGGTGCTGGCATGGTTCGTATCCAGGTCATTGCGTCCGCTGAAGACGATTACGCAGAGTGCGGGCAAGATGGCTGAAGGAGAGCTCGCTGGGGCTGCCCGTATCCTGCATTCCCGTCCGGTCACCTCCCGGGATGAGATTGGCAGGGCTTATCAGGCGATGCTCCAGATGTCAGGGGATCTGAATGCCAGAGTGCGGGGGATGGTGTCCGGGGTGTCTACCGCATCCGACAGTCTCTACGGCTCCTCCGAGACCTTCGCCAGGAATGCCGATGATGTGCTGAAGATGAGTGAGACGGTGAGCGGCAGAATCAGCGATATCCATGCGGGGGCTAACTCGCAGACGGAAGGCGCACAGAGCAGCGCTGTGGCTATGGATGAGATGGCACTGGGCATCTCGCGCATCTCGGAGGCCTCGGCTGCGGTCTCGGAATTCGCAGTCAAGGCGCTGGACATTGCAGAGGCGTCCCAGACGGCTATGAACCACACCAATCAGCAGATGAAGTCGATCTCTATATCCACCGGGGAGACGCTGGATATTGTGCTGCGGTTGCAAGGGTATATGGATGAGATTGAAGGCGCGCTGGCTGCGATCAGGCAGTCTGCAGATCAGACGAAGCTGCTGGCGCTCAATGCCTCGATTGAGGCGGCGCGTGCGGGGGAGCACGGCAGAGGCTTCACTGTCGTAGCCGGTGAAGTACGCAAGCTGGCAGAAGGCTCCGCTGCCTCGGCCGAGCGGGTAGCCGAGCTGCTGCTGCATATCAGCCAGGCTTCGGCGAGCATCGGGGTACAGATGACGGAAGCGTCTGCTGAAGTGAAGGAAGGGGTGCGGATGTCAGCCGAGGCGGAGGCTGCTCTGCTGGAGGCATCCGCCGCCTTCCGGGAGGTGGCCGGACAGATCATTGATGTGTCGGCGACAGCGGAGCAGCTCTCCGCCGGCTCGGAGGAGGTTGCGGCAGCGGTGGGCAGCATGGCGGATATTGCCGGAGAGGTCTCGGAGCAGACCCGGGAGATCCGTGAGCTGACCGATCTGCAATTGGCGCGAATCAAAGAAGTCTATGAGGCTTCACTAAGCGTCAGCGCGAGTACGGGCGATCTGCGGGAGGCCATCCGGCAGGTGAATGTATAAGGCAAGAGGTTCAGTGGGCTTGATCTATATATTGCCCGGAGTGGATACAGGATTAGCAGATGTTATGCCCTCCAGCTTTCAAAAGCTTACGACTATTGGTATGATTACAAGGGATGTTGAACATCTATTACCGATTATATGGAGGAATTGAACATGAGTGAAACTACAATATCCGGGATTATTGATCATACGCTGCTGAAGGCGGATGCCCGGAAAGACGATATTATCAAGCTTGCCGAAGAGGCTAAAGCCTACAAATTCGCCTCTGTGTGTGTGAATCCGGCTTGGGTAGCTACTGCGCATGCTGTGCTAAAGGATACGCCAGAAGTGAAGGTGTGTACAGTAATCGGCTTCCCGCTGGGGGCATCGACGCCTGAGACGAAGGCTTTTGAGACGAAGGATGCCATTGCGAACGGCGCCGGTGAGGTGGATATGGTCATTAATATCGGCGCACTGAAGGACGGCAATGACGAGCTGGTCAAGCGCGATATGGTTGCTGTAGTCGAAGCCGCGCGCGGCAAAGCGCTGACCAAGGTCATTATTGAGGCCTGCCTGCTGACTGAAGAGGAGAAGGTCCGTGCCTGCAAGCTTGCTGTAGAAGCGGGAGCAGACTTCGTGAAGACTTCGACCGGCTTCTCGACCGGCGGGGCAACGAAGGAAGATATCGCCCTGATGCGGGCAACGGTCGGACCGGAGATCGGCGTGAAGGCTTCCGGCGGAGTCCGCAGCGCAGAGGATGCGATGGTGATGATCGGCGCAGGCGCCAGCCGGATCGGCACCAGCGGCGGTGTAGCCATCGCCAAGGGCGAGCAGAGCCAGAGCGGCTACTAAGCATAGGTGAGTTAAACACATAGAAACGGCTGCGGCCTCCTTGAGTTCAAGGGAGCCGCAGCCGTTTTGTGTTTAGAGGAAGTAGGGTAGGTGGATTTACTCCGACTATTAATGAAAGGATGAGAGCTGGAGAACCACTTTTTAATTAATTGTATTTAAGGGTGCTTAACAAATTAATAAAAGTTATATAAAAAGGATATGTAACCATAGCACCAATAGCAAGGAGTCCATGCACTGGAGGAACCATTTCAGCAGGATTCACATTTGGCCATATTGCGGTAAAAACAAATACGAAAATGGCGAAGTATGGCAACCATAGAATTGCCGTGAAATAATTTAATTTAGATTCTTTAAAATGTTTGTTGGTATAAAAAACGAAGAAAGCCGTGCCTAATATAAAAAATATTATATTAAAAATTGAGACCAATCTATTTGTAAAAACGAAATCTAAACCAGTTGTCCTACTCAATCTATTTACATTCCCCATTAATTGTAATTCAATGAATAATAATAAAGCATACATACAACTGATATTATTGAGCTTTAGCATAGTTAATCCCCTCGCCCCATTTCCATATATATTCCAGGTAGCCGATTTTATGAATGATCTATGGTTGAGGGGCAAGGCAGTAGGCATTATTGAAGGTTGATTTCCAGGGAATAAATAATGCAACCTTCTACCACAATCAGTAAAAGTTATAGAAGAATTCTGCAAAATATGCAACAATGCTCTCTATATAACTGATCGGTGAGAGAGAAATGACTGTTCAATTCCCCCCTTACCGAGCCCCCTTAAACCAGCCCCTTATCCATCGCCTTGCCGATCAGCGTAGCGAACAGGCTGTTGGACCAGGCGAACCATTCGCGCGAGAAGTCGGCCGGATTATCCGGGTGGAAGCCTTCGTGCATGTAGCCGGTATCGGCGTCGGTGCGGATCAGCATGTCGATCAGCGCCTTGATCTCCTCATCGTTATCCGCCGTCAGCGCCTGCATCGAGAGTGCCATATGCCAGACGTAACCGCCCGGGGTGTGCGGACTGCCGATGCCCTTGGCGTGCTTGCCCTCGAAATAGAAGGGGTTATCGAAGCTGAGCGCGAACCGGCGGGTATTCTGATAAATCTCATCCTCCACGCCCACGTAACCAATGTAAGGAATAGAGATCAGCCCCGGGGTTCCGGCATCGTCCATCAGCGAGTAGTTGCCGTAACCGTCCGTCTCATAGGCATAGATTCTGCCGTATTTCGGATGGTTCACGATGCCGTAGGTGCGGATGCCGAAGTCGATCTCCTTGCGCAGCTTCGCCGCTCTCGCCGCCAGCCGCTCGTCCTGGTAGACCTCGCTGGCCATCTCGCCGATATACCCCAGAATGACTACAGCGAACATATTCGAGGGAATATTGTAGCCGAATTCGCAGCTATCATCGCTCGGGCGGAAGCCCGACCAGCTCATCCCCGTATAGTTGACCGGCATTCCCCGGCCCTCATTCTGCAAGGTCTCGGTATCCTTCAGCGTCTGGCGGATGAAGTGGTACGGAGACTTCTCCCCGTGGCGCTGCTCAGTCTCAATCGTGTTTACAATCGAGGTCAGCGCCTGATAGCAGGCGGCATCGAAGATGTCGGTCTGCTCCGCTTCCTTCCAGTACATATAAGCCAGTTGAACGACGAAGCAGAGAGAGTCCAGCTCATATTTGCGCTCCCACATCCATGGGTTTAGATTACAGTCGTCCGTGTCGCGGTAATGCTTGTCATTAGCCGTCTCGTTGAAGGCATTGGTGTACGGATCAATATTTACATAGAACATCTGGCGGGCAATCAGGCCGCGGAGAATCCGCTGCAATTCAGGATCATTTTTGGCAAAAGGAATATAGTGCCGCACCTGCTCCGTCGAATCGCGCAGCCACATGGCAGGAATATCGCCGGTGAACACGAAGGTCGTGCCGTCATCCAGCAGCTTGGTTGTGGTCTCCAGCGTGTTCGGGAAGCAGTTGCGGAACAACTGCTGCAGTTTCGGGTGATGCGCTAGCCGTTCATCGGCCTCATTCAGATAGGCGGTAATGGAAGCGGGCAAGTTCATAGTATAACTCCTCCTGGCATAGTGAATTTAGGGTTGTGCAGGTTTCAGGGCATAGGTGACGATTTGAGCTTTGCCGACAGAGCGGCGCAGAGTGCCTCCATCCAGGGCTTCCTGCTGCTTGCGCCGTTCCAGAATATCACTGGCATATACGGCCTCCACCGGAAAATGCGGCGTAAGCGCAAGCTCTTGCTCTACTCCCGCCAGATTGTACCAGCGCAGGATAATGTCCTCATGGTCTGCGGACATTTTGCAGGCGGACAGTGCCAGGGTGCGGCCCTGCCACTCTAGCGGCTGATAAACCGCAGGGAGGGAGCCCTCCTGCCAGCCGGTCTGGACCGTGAACCAAGGCACCTGGTACTGGTAGGCCCAGGCACAAGCCTCCGTCCAGTCTGCATCCCCGGCAAAGGGACGAATCGCGAATTCCACGGTCTGCTCGCCAAGGCATTGTGCTTCCGGTGTAGGGAACACACCCCAGTCGCCCAGCTCCGATACGCTGCGCAGCAGGGTAACGGCAATCGTATTGCTGCCGTCCCGCAGCACCTCGTATTCGTTCAGTCCCTTGTTGGCCACCAGCAGTCCGGTGCTGCCGTCCGATACGCTGACATAAGCCTGCTGGTGCTGGGCATTGCTCGGATTGATCCAGTCTGCGGCCGGCTCAATCTCACGTTCGGCAGCTTCGAAGATGGAATCGGCCCGCAGGGTGGAAGCGGCCAGCCCGGTAGGGAAAAGCACGCGCAGCCGGTGGTCCTTGGCCTGATTATTGAACGCGGCCGAGACCTGAACGCCGGTCCCGCCGGCCTCCAGGCTGATCCGGGTCACGATCCGCAGCGGCACCTGCTCCGTAGAGCGTCCGGCCTTGCGCTGCCGGAACGGCACCATTCTGCGCTTCTCATCCTCGAACGAAGCATCGGCGGAGACCGGAATCGTCCACTCGTGCACAATTTCATACGTGATGCGGTAAGGCTCATGCTCGGCAAGCGAGATGCGGGCAGCGAGGCCCTTGGTCGTCAGTGCAGCATCGCCCTCCGGCTGGCGGAACACATATTCATTGCCGATATCGCCGCAGTTCTCATAGACGCCGAGTCCAGTGAAGCTGCGGCCCGTCCGCTTGTCGGCCACATCATAAGAACCGTCTTCGCGGATACGGACAGCCAGGAATTCATTCTCCATCCCCCGTTCCAGCAGCTTAAGCGGGCCCTCAGCAGCAGCCCCGGCGGATTCATCCGCCGATTCTACCCAGGCGTAGGTGCTGTAGCCTAACGCTGGCACCTGTGCGGCCTCGAAGGTCAGCCGGACCATCCGGGCCATATAAGGCTTGCGGAACTGGTCATCCGGCAGCTCATAGCCGAACCGGGTGCAGAGATCCTCCGCCTTGCAAGCCACGCTCCGCCCTTCAGCATCGAGCAGCCGCCCGCGCGTAAGGTCAAGCGGAAGCTGATCCAGCGCTTCAGCAATCGCCGCCGGATTCGGTCCTTCCTTGAAGTAACGCTTGGCGAAGATCACCTCCACGCTTACTGTTCCGCTGCGCTCCCAGCCGGTAGTATTGAACACCGTCACCGGCCGGGCCGATTCGCTCCAGGCCGCGACCTTCCGGGTGCCAATCTGTGCGGAGACCGCTTTCAGACTGTCTTCTATAATAGCTTCGCCGGCATGGCGGCTCTTCTCGAAGCGGCTGATCATCTCGCGGTGGACCTCATCCACACTGCAGCCGCAGATGCTGTCATGCGGGTGATTCTGCATCAGCGTCTTCCAAGCGTAGGTCAGCAGGGCATGGGGATAAGCCTGCCCGCTGACCAGGTAAGCGAGTGCCGCCAGCGGCTCAGCGCCCTTCTCCAGCAGCGTCTGGCCCTGCTGGTTGAGCTGCTTCAGGTAGACGCGGGCAGAAGCGGTATTCACCAGCGTCCCCCAGCCGTCCGTATGCTGGCTGCGCAGCTCGCCGTGCACGGTGACCAGATCCTCAGGAAGCGAAGGGGCCAGTGCCTTCAGATACTCCTCGAAGCTGGAATGGACAAAGTCCGTATCCGGGTACAGCTTCCGGGCCGTCTCCAGCGCATCCGCGAGATCACGCTGCACCGGCTGATGATCACAGCCGTTCATGAACAGCAGCTCCGGGGTGGAGGCGTATTTGCCGGCATCTGCTATTTTTTTGTCCCAGAAAACCTTAGCTTCCGCGGCATCCACCGGCACCTCATTGCCGTTGCTGTACCAGTTCGCAAACAGTAATCCAAGTACAACCGAGCCATCCGGGGATTCCCAGTACATCTCGGAGTAAGGCGACTCATAGCTGGTGCTGTTCAGCTCGCCGACCATATTATCGAAGCCTGTCGGCTTCACGCCGCGGCCGAACACCGCGGTCTCGATGTCAGCCTGCTTGAGCAGCTGGGGGGCTTGGCCCATATTGCCGAAGGAATCGGGGAAGTAGCCGAGCTTCGAGATCACGCCATATTTTGCCGCATCCTGATGGCCGATCAGCAGATTGCGCACATTGGCCTCGGAGCTGGTCAGGAATTCATCCTGGAGCACATACCAGGGACCGATGACAATCCGGCCTTCGCGGATGAACCGCTCCAGCTGCTCTCTTTTCTCAGGATGCACTTGCAGATAGTCTTCAATAATTATGGTCTGTCCGTCCAGGTGGAAGTACCGGTAGCGCTCGTCCTGCTCCAGCGTCTCCAGCAGCTCGTTCATCAGCTTCGCCAGCAGCACATGGTGACGCTCATAAGGCATATACCATTCCCGGTCCCAATGGGTGTGTGAGATCAGGTGGGCAGTTGTACGGGTCATGACAGAAACCTCCTATATGTCAGTCGGGTGTTGTAGCGTTGGCATTCGTAGCAAATGTTTGCATACCTGCCGGGGGAGCACAATATGTAACTTTTGCAGGGGGGAGGAGGGTTCATAATTCACACATTTACCGCAGACAGCGGGGAGCAGCGCAGACAAGCTATTCAGCCCGTAAGCCCCGTAGCAGCGCGGTTTTACACTTGGTTAACATGACAATGCACAACCTACATATTTACGATGTCAGCTTAGTTTCTCTACAATTTGGGATGTAAGCGTTAGCAGGAGAGGCCATAGCAAGAATGCGAAGCGGATACAGATTTATGTGTAATGAAAACTAACATAGAGAGGAGTGGGAGAATGAAGGGGAACAAGTCCCTTGGCAAAAGAATCTGGCAGAATTGGGAGCTCTATCTGTTCATGCTTCCCGCGTTACTGTATTTCTTCATCTTTCATTATGGTCCGATGTACGGCATTCAGATTGCCTTCAAGAACTTCGTACCCTCCAAAGGAATTACGGGCAGCGACTGGGTAGGCTTCGACCATTTCGAACGGTTCTTCAATTCTTATTTCTTCTGGGATCTGCTGTGGAACACGTTCAGCATCAGCTTCTATGAGCTTGCCATCGGGTTCCCGCTGCCGATCATTCTGGCCCTGGCCTTCAATGAGGTCCGCAACGGCCCGTTCAAGAAGTCGGTCCAGACGGTTACCTATGCGCCGCATTTCATCTCAGTGGTCGTCATGGCGGGGATGATTATTACCTTCCTGTCGCCCTCCAGCGGAATGATCGTCCGGGCGATTGAATTCCTGGGCTTCGAGCCCGCACAGTTCCTGACCGATCCGGCCTGGTTCAAGACGGTGTACGTCTTCTCAGGCGTCTGGCAGAGCACCGGGTGGGGGACGATTATCTATCTCGCGGCCCTGTCCGGCGTCGATCCCCAGCTGCATGAAGCGGCCATTGTGGATGGAGCCAGCCGGATCAAGCGGGTGCTGCATATCAATCTGCCGACGATTATACCCACGATTACGATCATGCTGATTCTGAACATGGGTAACATTCTGGGCCTGGGCTTCGAGAAAATCCTGCTGCTGCAGAATTCGCTCAACATGGAAGCCTCTGATGTCATATCCACCTATGTCTACCGAGCCGGTCTGGTGAACGCCCAATACAGCTTCTCGACCGCTGTCGGATTGTTCAACTCGGTGGTCAATGTAATACTGCTCGTTACCGTCAACCGGATTGCCAAACGCACCAGTGAGAACAGCCTCTGGTAGAAAGGAGTTGAAGTCTTTGGTTACTGCGATGAAAGAATCCAGGGGAGATAAGCTGTTTCTGATCAGCACCTACATCTATCTGTGCCTTGCGCTGGTAGTGGTCCTCTATCCGCTGATCTACATCCTCAGCGCGTCCATCAGTTCGCCGCAGGATGTCAATTCGGGCGCCATGTGGCTGTTCCCGAAGAATGTGACGCTGGACGGCTACAAGCTGGTGTTCGAGAACCCGAAGATCTGGAACGGGTATCTGAATACTATCATTTACACTGCGGTGGGCACTCTGTTGAATCTGGCGGTTACACTGCCTGCTGCCTATGCGCTTAGCCGGTCTGATTTTGTCGGACGCCAGTTGTTCATGGGCCTCATTCTGTTCACAATGTTCTTCAGCGGCGGGCTGGTGCCGACGTATCTGCTGGTTAAGAACCTGGGCCTCATTAACAGCATGGGGGCGCTGATCCTGCCGGTGGCTGCGTCGGTGTGGAACATCGTGGTCGCCCGCACCTTTTTCCAGTCCACCATTCCAAAAGAACTACAGGAAGCGGCCCACATCGACGGCTGTACGAATCTGAAGCTGTTCATCCGCATTATCCTGCCGCTGTCCGCGCCGATTGTCGCCGTAATGGCCCTGTTCTACGGGGTTGGACACTGGAACAGTTACTTCCCGTCCCTGATCTATTTGAATGATGAAGCGAAGTATCCGCTGCAGATGGTGCTGCGCCAGATCCTGGTCCTACAGGAGATGTCGGCCGAGACCACAGGCGCTGCGATCAACGGCGAGGTAGCTATGGCCATGAATAATAAGGCAGAGACAGCATCGCTGGTCAAATACGGAGTTATCGTTGTATCGACGCTGCCGATTGTGGCGGTCTACCCGTTCCTGCAGCGTTATTTTGTCCAAGGGGTCATGATTGGCTCTGTGAAAGGCTAAAGGTTAAAATGTAATGAACCTAAGGGAGGAATTATGAATGCAGATCACACGTAAACCATGGAAGATTCTGCTGTCATCGGCTGTGATTGTTGGACTGCTGGCAGGTTGCGGGAGTTCAGGGTCAGATGAAGGTAAAACGGACAAGGGTACCGCAGAGGCTACAGTGAACAAAGAGGGCTTCCCGATTGTGAATGAGCCGATCACTCTGTCCATGATGGCCCCGGATGTAGGCATTCAGAACTGGGAGAACATGCCGGTGCTCCAGCAGATGAAGGAGAAGACCGGGATTACGATGGAATATAAAAATGCGCCGAAGGACAGCTTCGATACCAAAAAGAATCTGGTATTCGCCAGCGGCGATTACCCGGATATTTTCTATGCGGCCGGTCTGACGACTGCCGAGCAGATGAATTACGGTGAACAGGGGATTCTGATCCCGCTGGAGGACCTGATCGAAGAGTATGCCCCGAACTTCAAGGCACTGCTGGAGGAGAACCCGGATGTGCGCAAATCGATTACCGCCCCGGACGGTCATATCTACTCCCTGCCGGTGGTGGAAATGAGCCAGCACTGGTACCGCAACCCGATGTGGTATAACGGCGACTTCCTGAAGGCGCTGAACATCGATAAGCTGCCGGAAACGACCGAGGAGCTGTACACCTACCTGAAGCGCGTCAAGGAGGAAGATCCGAACGGCAATGGGGTGGCCGATGAGATTCCAATCTCCTCGGTGACGACAACCGCTGCGAACCTCCGCGATATCCGCACCTGGCTGCTGGGCGCTTTTGGCATCTATGAAGAAGAAATCTATGTAGACGATGCGGACAAGGTCCACTATACCCCGCTTGAAGAAGGCTATAAGGAGTACCTGACGTATATGAACCGCCTGTGGTCCGAGGAGCTGCTGGATCATGAGAGCTTCTCGCAGACGGCGGAGCAGAAGAAGGCCAAGGCGCAGAACAACCGCGTGGCGCTCTTTTCCGACTGGCATGCTTATATGACGAAGGGCGGAGAGCCGTCCACGGCAGATCCGATGTTCGCCCCTGTGCGCAGCGAATCGGTAAGCGCTCCGGCGATTGCCAAGAACAGAGGGATTACGACTGGCGCTTTTGCCATTACGAACAGTAATCCTGCACCGGAAGCCTCGCTCCGCTGGGTAGATTACCTCTATTCCTATGAAGGCGCCCTGTTCTTCAACAAAGGGCCGGAGGGAACGCTCTGGGAGTACACCGACAAAGACAACCGCGTGAAGCAATACCTGCCTGTACCGGATGGTAAGGAAATGGAAGATTTCCGGGCCACCTTGACGCCGAACTACGGCATTCCTGCCCCAACCCTGTCCATGGATGATATCAATAAGGGGCTGAAGACAGACTTTGATCTCTGGGTAGAGCAGGAGACCAAGCAGAAGCTGCTGGATAAAGGCGCACGGATTCCGTTCCCGGCCCTGTTCCTCACGGTGGAAGAGCAGACAGAAATCAGCAGTCTGAATTCAGATCTGAGCACCTATGTGAAGCAGATGGAAGCGAAGTTCATCACCGGCGCCGAGCCGCTGACCGGCTGGGACAACTATGTGGCAACTGTCAAGAAGATGGGCGGAGAGCGTGTAGCCGAGATTAACCAGGCTGCGTATGACCGCTGGAAGACTAACTGATTCAGGCTCAGCAGAAAGGTGCTGTAAAAATGATCTATAAGGATAAAACGCGGACTGTGGCGGATCGGGTACAGGACCTGCTGCAGCGCATGACACTTGGAGAGAAGGCTGGACAATTAGTCCAGCCTTTCGGCTGGCAGTGCTATGAGAAGCACGCGGACGGAACTACGGGTATGACGGAGGCTTTCAAAAGGCAGGTTGCCGCCGGTGGTGTCGGCTCCCTGTATGGAACGCTGCGTGCCGACCCGTGGACCGGAGTTACGCTGGAGACCGGCCTGTCCCCGAAGGAAGGGGCGGAGGCGGTCAATGCGATTCAGGCCTATGCGATGAAGGAGAGCCGGCTCGGGATTCCGATTCTGTTCGGGGAGGAATGCTCCCACGGGCATATGGCGATCGGGGCTACTGTATTTCCGGTGCCGCTTGCACTGGGCAGCATGTGGAACCCGGAGCTGTACCGGGAGATGTGCCGGGTGGTAGCGCTTGAGACCCGCAGCCAGGGCGGGGCGGCGACCTACTCGCCGGTGCTGGATGTGGTGCGTGATCCGCGCTGGGGCCGGACGGAGGAGACCTTCGGCGAAGACCCGTTCCTGATTGCGGCTATGGGCGTGGAGGCCGTGAAGGGCTTGCAGGGAGAAAGGCTGGAGGCGGAGGATTCCGTGCTGGCGACCTTGAAGCATTTCGCCGCCTATGGCAGTTCTGAAGGCGGGCGGAACTCTGCGCCCGTGCACATGGGACTGCGCGAGCTGCATGAGGTCGATCTGCTGCCGTTCCGTAAGGCGGTGGAGGCCGGAGCACTGTCTATCATGACAGCGTACAACGAGATTGACGGCGTTCCTTGTACGACGAACCGTTATCTTTTGCAGGATGTGCTGCGGGAGCAGTGGGGCTTCGAAGGGTTCGTGATCACGGACTGCGGAGCGCTGGGGATGCTGACGAATGGTCATAACACCGCAGACAGCGGAGAAACGGCTGTAGCCCAGGCACTGTTGGCGGGCATCGACATGGAGATGTCGGGTGAAATGTTTGAGCAGCATATCGCGGCTGCTATCGAGCATGGACGGCTTCAGGAATCCGATCTCGACCGCGCAGCGGCGCGGATTCTGGAGCTGAAATTCAAGCTGGGGCTGTTCGACCGTCCTTATGCTGATCCTGAGCAGGCGGAGAGCACCATCGGCAAGCCGGAGCACCGCGAGCTAGCCCGGCGGATCGCCGGTGAGAGCATCATCATGCTGAAAAATGAGAACGCAGTGCTGCCGCTGAGTAAGGGGATTCGCAAGCTTGCCGTAATCGGACCCAATGCGGATGCCCCGTACAACCAGCTTGGCGACTACACCTCGCCGCAGCCCGCAGGCGCGATTGTTACCGTGCTGGAGGGCATCCGGCAAGCGCTGGGCGGCGGTGCGGACCGGGTATCATATGCACCCGGCTGCCGGATCAAGGGCGATTCCCGGGAAGGCTTCGCCCCTGCGCTGGCTTGTGCGGCTGAAGCCGATGCGATAGTGCTGGCGATCGGCGGCTCCAGCGCCAGGGATTTCGGTGAGGGGACGATTGATCTGCTCACCGGCGCTTCTGTCGTGACCGAACATTCCTGGAGCGACATGGAATGCGGGGAGGGCATCGACCGGTCCACGCTGAATCTGATGGGCGTGCAGCTTGAATTGGCGCAGGAGCTTCATAAGCTGGGCAAGCCGCTGATTGTGGTCTATATCAACGGCCGCCCGATTGCCGAGCCTTGGATTGTAGAGCACGCCGACGCCATTCTGGAGGCCTGGTACCCGGGGCAGGAGGGCGGACATGCGATTGCCGATATCCTGTTCGGTGAGGTGAACCCTTCCGGGCGGCTGACGATCAGCATTCCGAAGCATGTCGGCCAGCTTCCCGTGTATTACTACAAGCGGCGGACAAGAGGCAAACGATATCTGGAGACGGATTTCCATGCTGAATACCCCTTCGGTTATGGTCTTAGCTTCACTGAATTCAACTATAGCAATCTGAAGGTCGAGCCTGCTGTCATCTCTGCGGAGGAAGAAGCGCTGGTCTACGTGGATGTAACTAACAGGGGGGACCGGGCGGGCAGCGAGGTGGTCCAGCTGTATATTTCTGACCTCGCCTCTTCCATTACCCGTCCCGAGAAGCAGCTTAAGGGCTTCCGCAAAATCAGCCTTCAGCCGGGAGATACGCAGACGGTGACATTCCGTGTAGGCCGGGAGGAGCTGGAGTATGTATCGGCGGATCTGACGCGGATCGTCGAGCCGGGAGATTTCACAGTGATGGCTGGTCCGAACTCCGCCGAGTATCTGAGCGCGCCTCTCCAGGTCAGAGAGGAGGGCTAAGCCATGAAGCGAATGGACCGGTTCACCGGATGGCTGGCCAAGCGGCAGTGGGCTGAGAAGAGAGAGCTTGCGGAATGGACTATGCGTAAATCCCGCTACTTTACTCCCGGCTGCTATGAGCATGAGGAGGAAGTGCATCAGGAATACAATATTTCTCTGCTGGACGGCGGGTATGGCACTACGTATTTCCTTCACCGGGAGATTACGGTTCCGGGAGACTGGGCACCTGAAGAGGCGGCGCTGCTCTATCTGGGACGCGGGGAAGGCCTGCTGAGGCTGGACGGAGCGCCGTATCATGGCCTGGACAGCAATCACTGGTTCATTCCGCTGCCGTCCGGCGCTGCGGGTGAACGCCTGAAGCTGGACATCGAGCTGTATGATCCGGTGCCGGAGCCGGAGGACCCGCTGAACCGGCAGGCGGTGATTAAGCCGCCGCTGACGGGCATTGAAATCAAGCTGGTGCGCGTCAATCGTCCGGTATACAGCCTGCTGCATACGGTGAGAATCGTGCACGAAGCGGCCCTCCTGCTGCCGGAGGGCGACATGCGCCGCATCCGCAGCCTTAAGGCGCTGGAGCGGGTGATGGACACGCTCTATATGAAGGAGGAGCTGCTGCTTGACGGCGGTGCTGTAACTGCGGCTGAACAGCAACTGCGGGCGGCTGCTTCTGCGGAACGGCCTGCGGGGCTGAACCCGGGGACGATGCATATGGTCGGGCAGTCGCATATTGATGTGGCCTGGCTGTGGCCGGTCCGGGAGACGGTACGCAAGGTCAGCCGGACCTTCTCCACCGTCTGCACCCTGATGGATAAGTACCCGGACTTCCGGTACTCGCAGAGCCAACCCCAGCTCTATGCCTTCGCCAAGGAGCATTATCCCGAGCTATACGGGCGGATCAAGGAGCGGATTGCCGAGGGCCGGTGGGAGCTGGTCGGCGGCATGTGGGTGGAGCCGGATCTGAACATTCCCGGCGGGGAGTCGCTGGTCCGGCAGATGCTGTACGGGCAGGATTTCTATATGAAGGAATTCGGCAAGCATTCCACGATTGAATGGCTGCCGGATACCTTCGGCTATTGCGCCTCCCTGCCGCAGCTGCTGAAGCAGGCAGGCATCGATTATTTCATGACCACTAAGCTGGGCTGGAATGATACCAATCCCTTCCCGCATACCTTATTCCATTGGGTCGGCATTGACGGGACGAAGATTGTGGCCTATCAGAACCATGGGGTGAACGAGCATACGCATCCGAAGGATGTGCAGGAGCACTGGGCGGCCTACGCCCAGAAGGAAGAGCACGATGAGCTGATGCTGCTCTACGGCCACGGCGACGGAGGAGGCGGAGTCACCCACGAGATGCTGGAATATGTGAGCCGCACCGATCTTGCGCCGGGCCAGCCGGTCAGCAGATTCTCGACGGCGGAAGCGTTCTTCTCGGAGATCGGCTCGCGCCAGCCGGAGCTTCCGGCGTGGCATGGCGATCTCTATCTGGAGCTGCACCGGGGCACCTTCACGACCCATGCCTTCAATAAACGCAGCAACCGCAAGGCGGAGGTCTTATACCGGCAGGCGGAGATCTGGAGCGTGCTTGCTGAGAAGGACGATGCTGTGGAGTTCGAGCAGCTGAACCAGCCGGATCAGCCCGATTTGCAGCGTATGATGCCTGCCCAGGGACTGGCCGAGGGCTGGAAGCTGCTGCTGCTCAACCAGTTCCATGACATCATTCCGGGGACTTCAATCCCGGAGGTGTATACAACCTCGCGGGAGGAATACGCGGAGATTTTCCGTCTGGGCGGGCAGGTGCTGGACACCGCTCTGCACACTCTGGCAGGCCAAGTGAATACATCGGGCGAAGGCTGCCCTTATGTGGTCTTCAACAGCCTGAGCTGGGAGCGGACGGAGGTCATCCGGCTGCAAGGCGGTCCTGAACTGGCTGCGGTGCAGGTATTCGATGAAGATGGCCTGCTGCCAAGCGAATACTGGAACACGGAGGCTGGCGGGGATAGCTACACGCTGGCTGTGCAGGTCCGCAAGGTTCCGGCCTTCGGCTGCCGCACGATCTGGCTGCGGGAGGCTGCGGAGCCAGCCGGAGTAAGGCATGTGTCACGTGCAGATTCTGCTACTGGAGACGGCTTCCCGGAGCAATGGGAGACAGACCATTATATCCTGAAGTTCAATGAAGACGGCGAGATCAGCAACTGGTATGACAAAAGCGCAGACCGCGAGCTGCTCCAGCCCGGCCAGACCGGCAACCAGCTGCAGTTCTATCATGATACCCCGCCGCTGTGGGATGCCTGGGATATAGACCCGCGTTATGAGCAGCAGCCGGCGGGCAAGGCAAAGCTGCTTGAGCGCCGGGTAGTCAGCAGCGGACCTGTGCAGACTGTGCTGAAGTTCCGCTGGCAGCTCGGTGAATCGCAGATTGAGCAGGAGATCGTCCTGCCCCGGAACAGCCGCAGAGTGGATTTCCGCACCAGTGTAAGCTGGCGGGAGCAGCATAAGCTGCTGAAGGTTGCTTTTCCGGTCGATATTGTGGCTGCGAAGGCTACCTATGAGATTCCGTTCGGCGCGCTGGAGCGTCCGACCCACCGCAACACCAGCTGGGAGCAGGCGAAATTCGAGGTTTGCGGACACCGGTGGGCTGATCTATCTGAAGGCAGCTACGGTGTCAGCCTGCTGAACGACTGCAAATACGGCTATGACATCCATGACGGGGTGCTGCGGCTCTCGCTGCTGCGCTCCCCGCGCTGGCCGGACCGCAATGCCGACCAGGGAGAGCATGAATTCACCTACTCGCTCTATCCGCACAGCGGAGATTGGCGGCAGGCCGATGTAGTACGCGAAGCGGCGGCGCTGAATGAGCCACTGCTGGCGGTGAGCGAAGCCCCGCATACCGGACGTTATCCAAGCACCCATGCCTGGCTGGCCTTCCAGAGCAATCATGTCATGCTGGACACGATCAAGCCGGCCGAGGACGGCAGCGGCACGATTGTCCGGCTGTATGAAGCGGCGGGCAGCAGAGAGACGGCTACACTGGACTGGAAGGACGAGAACGTCAGCGCCTGCCGCGTCAATCTGCTGGAGAGCACTATCGGCTCCGTGGATACCGCCAGCGGTGTGATCCCGCGGTCCTTCAGACCTTACGAGGTGCAGACGCTTAAGTTATATAAGAAGCATGAATGAAATTAACTGAAAGCAAAGAGCGGAGGGGAAATTTGGAACTGTAGGAGCGGTAGCGTCCGCCTGAAAGCTTTCCGCAGGAAAGCTCACTTCGGAAGCATCAGCAGTCAACGGATTTCAACCGCAACCAGCGGCTTGAATCAAGAAATCTGTATACGGGCCGCGGCCGGAAGTCCAAATGTTCACCGGAGTGACGATGAAGCTTCAAGTTCACAACTCAAATGCTTCCTATATACCACGAACATCATTCGCAGGAGGAATAGACATGCAAATTACAAGACATCCCAATAATCCGATTGTCGTCCCGGGCGGCTATGAATGGCGTAAGGTGACCGTGTTCAATCCGGCGGTTATCATTGATAACGGCAAATTCTATATGATCGAACGTACCGCTGGTTCCCTGACCCCGTGCAAGAACTTCCTGGGGCTGCTGGAGAGCGAGGACGGCGTGAACTTCACCCATGTGAAGGATGAGCCAATTGTTACACCGGATATGCTGGGCTTCCCGTACGGCAGTGTGCAGGACCCGCGCATTGTGAAGATCGACGGAACCTTCTACTTGAACTATGCCCTGCGCCCCTGCGCCATGAGCTATTATCCTACCGGGCGTGGCGTCCCTGAGCGCTCCATTCCGAAATACCCGGACTGCTGGGGGGAAGAGGAGGGCCACTGGCTGACCCGCTCCTCGATTCTGAAGTCAACCAATCTGCTGGACTGGGAGTTCGTGGCCGACACCACACCGCTGGACATCAACGACCGGGACAACATCCTGTTCCCTGAGAAAATCAACGGCAAATTCGTGCTGCTCCGCCGCCCCGAAGAATATGTTGGCGAGGCTTACGGAACGGAAAAAGCCGCTATGTGGATTACCTATTCCGAGGATCTCGTGCATTGGGAAGAGCCCAAGCTGCTCGCCACCGCCGGGAACCTGTCCTGGGAATCGCGGAAGATCGGCGGCTCAACGCCTCCAATCCGTACAGACAAGGGCTGGCTGGTACTCTATCACGGAGTAGATGAGGATATCGTGTACCGCGTAGGAGCGATGCTGCTGGATCTGGAGCAGCCGGAGAAAATCATTGCCCGGACCCATAATTTCATTATGGAGCCGGAGACGTATTACGAGAAATTCGGCTTCCAGATTCCGAATGTCATCTTCCCGACCGGCAACGTGGTCAAGGACGGCCTGCTCTATATCTACTACGGCGTAACCGATACAGCGATTGCGCTGGCTACAGTGCCGCTGGATGAACTGGTGGAGCATATTCTGCAGGAAGCGGAGTAGCCGGAAGCACCAGCTAAGTCGGACGCCTGATTACAGCAAATGGCGCGGTGGCGAGTCTCCTGTATAGCGGCTATATATTGAACTAAAAATTTAAGTTAAAGGAAAAGTGGCGGAGGGGAAGTTTGGAACTGGAGGAGCGGTAGCGACCGCCTGAAAGCTTTCCGCAGGAAAGCTCACTTCGGAAGCATCAGCTGTCTGCGGATTTCAACCGTTAAAAACGGGATAGATCAAGAAATCTGCAGACAACAGCGGCCGGAAGTCCAAAACTTCTCTGGAGTTACGGATAATCCCAAAACATAAAAACCATTAGTTCAATTTATATAGTGACATAAATGTTGCATATTTTGCAGCTTCGGTTCACAGATAGCCAGCTTTGCGGGAGGAATGTTGCATAGAATGCAGGAATAATCCTGCCACACTGCCTGGAAAAGATGGAATCCTGCCTTTTGTGCAACAATTACGCGTTCTTGCCAATCCGATGAGTGAAATGTTGCATTAAGTGCAGTATTGGTGGTATCTCAACATCCAGGGCGGACGCTCCGCCCGTTTTTCAAACCGGTCTTTTCGCAGCGGTCCCCTTCAAGGCATGTTCCTTGCGGTATTGCCCCGGCGTCAGACCGGTTTCTTTTTTGAACTTGCGGATGAAATTGGGCGCATCCAGGTAACCGACCTGCTCGATAATCTCCTTGAGCGGTGCGCTGGTGTTCTCCAGCAGCCGGATGACCTCGTCTACACGCCGCTGCCAGATATATTGCGAGAAATTGCTGCCGGTCTTCTCCTTGAAGCTCCGGCTTAAATAAGAGGTCGAGATGGCGAACTTCAGCGCTACATGCTCAAGGCTGAGGGTGTAATCGGCAAACTGCTGGTCCACATAGGCCAGAATGTCATCCATCAGGGAAGACTCACTGGTCTCGGTGTTCCGCTCCACCTGGGCGCAAATGGCGGAAGCCAGCGAGAGCAGCCGGCTCTCCAGCTCCTCCAGCGTCTCGAAGGAGGTCAGCTCCGGCATATTGGTGAACACCTCATCCATGCCCAGCTCCGAGGCGGTACGCAGAAAAGCATTCAACAGATCGAAGCAGATACACCGCAGCAGATGAACCTGCAGCGGCTCGTCCTTGATCGTGTCGATGGTGTCGGCAATCATCTGGGCCGCTACCGATTCGTTGCCCTGCTTCAGACTCTGCTCCAGCTTCAGCATGGATTTGCGTGGAATCCAGAAGCTCTCGGCAGCGGCGGGGTTCAGCTCCGCAAGCTGCTCGAAGTAGGTGACCTGGCCGCTGCGCCGGATCATCCGGTGCTCAAGAGCAGCGGAGGCTTCAATGAAGGACTGGTTCAGCCGGGCGAGATCGCGGTAGGCCATACCGACACCGATGCTCAGCGCAAGCTGCGAGTGCTCACGGATCACTGCCTGAATCGCTTCAATCACCTGCTCCATCCGGCTCTGAACGGGCAGTTCCCCCTCCCCTGGCAGGGAGATAATCAGGGCGAATTGGTCCTTGACCGAGAATTCAATCCCGAAGATCTGCGCATCCGGGCCCGGCAGGCAGATATTGCTGAGCATCTCCTGCAGCAGATGGCGTTCCTGCCAGGACTTGCCGCCCGGCGCTGCATCATCCCAGGACAGAATGGCTGAGAAGTAGAGGCCCTGTCCCTGCGGATGCCTGAAGCCTGCACTCAGGATCATCTGCTCGATCTCGGGATCATCCGGCTGGCCGTGCTTGAGCAGCAGCAGCATGCACTGGTTGCGGACAAAAGGCTCCTGGAGATCAATCCGGGCACTGTAGTCATGCAGCGTCTGCCGGATGGATTCCCATTCATTGCGCAGCTTCGGAGCGTCATTGCCGCTGCCCCGCGGCTTGGCGAATTCCATCAGATCGCGGATCGGGTGGTATTGCCGCTTGGCCAGCAGCAGCGCCGCCGCTATGCCGGTGACGACTGTAATACAGAAGACGATCAGAATCAGCGTCTGGACATGGGCAACCCGGCTGAAGAACTGGAAGCTGGGTATTGTGGTGACGTAGATCCAGCCGTTCTCTTCAGACTTTACAGAGACCACGGAGTACTGCTCCCCGTCCAGCTCCAGATTGTGAATCCCCGGTTGAAGGGCGGAGAGGGTCTGGAGCTCGTTCTGGGGGAAGCTGACGCCATGGCTGTTCGCGGTCAGCACCTCGCCGGAGGGGCCGAAGATATAGCTGCTGCCAGAGAAATCGCTTAGAACCGAATCCATGACGCCGGTAAGGTTGGATTCCTTCATCAGATAGACAACCGTTCCGTAAGGGAACGGGTCATTCGGCTTCACCGGGACGAGCATGGCGAGCATTGGCTCCACACGCGAGTTGACGGTCACATTCTCAGCCGGACGCACCAGCGGCTGACGGGTCTGGTTCAAGTCACGCCGCAGCTCCTCCGGGGTCCAGCGCTCAAACTGATAGAGGGTATCGAAGGTGACATTAAGATTAGCCAGACCGCGGTAGGAATAGATATTGGAATCACCGTGGAAATAGAGAAACAGATCCTCGGCGATGCTGCTGCTGGCCTTGTAATTCGCCAGTGCCTGAATCGCCTCCAGACTGTAATAAGGATGCCGGACCATATAAGGGGTCAGATGCTTGTCATAGGCGATTCTTCCGGCGATCTCCTGAAGCTCATTCATCCGGCCGTCGATGGTGCTTTTCACCTGATTCAGCTGATTGACATTAGATTGTTCAATTTCGACCCTCAGGCCCTTGACGGCGTTTTCATAGACGAAGATGGTAACGCCCGTTAGAGGAATGAGGAACATGAGGATATAGGAAAAAGCATATTTCAGCAGCAGCCTTGACTTGAAATGATTCCAGGTCAGCCGGAACCGGTGCAGCAAGGATGGCTGGGGGGCAGGATTGGACATGCAGCAGTACCTCCAGTGTTAAAATATTCGGACCAGAAATCTTGGATGGAATCTGTTGAATCAGAAATCGCAGTTCTCTTCCGGATTACACTTGTGCTACTATAAACATTATAACATTATAATCTTTGGAGTGAAGCAGCTTTATATTTTAAGGACAGGACGGCACAGCCGTTGCTTATTGTTAAATATAAGGATGTATGGAGTTCATGTCATTAATCATTTTTTGTAATTCCCCTGTAAATCTGTAATTGAAGAAGGAGATGGGATGAGTGGGCACAGAGAACGTGCTGCGCAATTTGCGGCTGGTGGACGGCCGGACGGTGGATATCTCCATTCAGGAGGGGCTCATCACCGGGATTACCCCGCCGGGCCATGCGGAAGGCAGGACCCTGCTGGACTGCTCAGGGTTATACGGCTCCAGCGGATGGATTGATCTGCATGTGCATGCTGTACCGGAGCTCACCCCCTACGGCGATCTGATCGACGAGATCGGGGTGAAGCAGGGAGTGACGACACTGGTGGATGCCGGGAGCTGCGGATCAGACCGGATCGGGGCTTTTTACAGTGCGAGTCTTCTAGCTGCTACCCGGGTATACGCGCTGCTGAATATCTCAAGAATCGGCCTTGCGCGGACCGATGAGCTCTCTAAGCTGGACTGGATTGACCGGACTCACGCCCTTGAGGCAGCGGAGGCTTATCCTGAGTTCATCGTCGGCCTGAAAGCCCGCATCAGCCAAAGTGTCGTTAAGGGCAGCGGCATACAGCCGCTTAAGCTGGCACGGGCATTATCGGATGAGACGAAGCTTCCGCTCATGGTGCATATCGGCTCCGCGCCGCCTGCTATCTCTGAGGTGCTGGAGCTGCTGCGGGCGGGCGATGTAATTACCCACTACCTGAACGGTAAAGCCAATAATCTGTTCGGGCCGGACGGCACACCGCTGCAAGAGCTGCTATATGCTGTGGCCCGGGGTGTTCATCTGGATGTCGGGCATGGCACGGCAAGCTTCTCCTTCCAGGTGGCTGAGCAGGCGAAGCGGGCAGGAATTGCGCTGAATACGATCAGCACAGATATCTACCGGGGTAACCGGCTTAACGGTCCGGTGTACAGTATGTCAGATGTACTGACCAAGTTTCTCTATCTCGGCTACAGTCTGGAAGAGGTGATCCGTGCCGTAACCAGCAGCGCCGCAGCGTGGCTCGGCAAGCCGGAGCTTGGGCAGATCCGGGTAGGGGAGCAGGCGAATCTGACCTTGTTCTCCCTGGAAGACGGTGAGAAACAGCTTATAGACTCAGAGGGTGAGGTCCGGACCGCGCATCACTATATTGAAGCAAAAGGAGTCTTTATCAATGGATCACTCATTACAGGCTAAATATGGATTAAAGCGTGTGATTAATGCCAGTGGAAGAATGAGCATCCTCGGCGTCTCCGCACCGACTGATTCGGTGATGGAGGCCATGAAGCAGGGCGGGCAGCGGTATGTGGAGATCGCGGATCTGGTGGACAAATCGGGCGATTACATCGCCCGCCTGCTCGGCTCCGAAGGAGCCGTTGTCGTGAACTCAGCCTCCAGCGGCATTGCGCTGTCGGTGGCGGCGATTGTAACCGCCGGAGATCCCCGCCTCAGTCTGCGCCTGCACCAGGAGCCGGTGCTGAAGAATGAGATTATTATGCTGAAGGGCCATAATGTACAGTATGGAGCACCGGTGGAGACGATGGTCTTCCTCGGCGGCGGCCGGGTGATCGAGGTTGGGTATGCCAACGAAGGCCGCGCAGAGCACATTGAACAAGCCATCGGGGAACATACCGCAGCGATTCTCTATGTGAAATCCCACCACGCCGTCCAGAAGAATATGATCTCGGTGGAGGAAGCCTGGGAGGTTGCACAGCGCAGGGGCGTGCCGATGATTGTCGACGCCGCTGCGGAAGAGGACCTGCGCAAATATGTCCAGTATTCCGATCTGGCCATCTACAGCGGCTCGAAGGCGGTGGAAGGTCCTACTTCGGGCATTGTAGCGGGCAAGCAGAAGTACATCGGGTGGCTGAAGGTGCAGCAGCACGGAATCGGCCGCAGCATGAAGGTCGGCAAAGAGACGACCTTCGGACTGCTTCAGGCCTTGGATGAATATCAGGACAAGGCGGACAACAGCCAGCAGGAGAAGCAGGCGCTGGAAGCACTTCAGCCGCTCGCAGGTCTTCCCGGAGTATCGGTCCGCACCGTGCAGGATGAAGCGGGCCGGGCGATTTACCGGGGACGCATCCAGATTGATGCCGCTGCTGCGGGCGTGAATGCGCGAGAGGTCAATGACCGCCTGCGGGAAGGCAATATTGCCGTGTATACGCGGGACTATGGCGTGAAGCAAGGATATTTCGATATCGATCCGAGATCGCTGCAGGGCGATGATCTACAGGTTATCGTCAGCAGAATTCATGAGATTATAGGGGGCAGATCATAATGAGCAAAATTCAGGAGCGTTTCTATAAGAACAGAGCGGCACTGAATGTACTGTCCGGCAGCATCGCGAACGCCAAGGACATCTACGAGGCTGCCGACGGGCATGTGCTGGTAGGCGTACTCTCCAAAAATTACGCCAACGCCCAGGAAGCGTCCGCCGCTATGACGGAGTACGGACAGGCGATCCAGGATGCCGTATCCATCGGGCTTGGTGCCGGGGACAACCGCCAGGCGGCGGTGGTCGCAGAGATTGCTGCAAGCTACGCGGGCAGCCATATCAACCAGGTCTTTCCGGCTGTAGGCGCAACCCGTGCTAATCTGGGAGCGAAGGACAGCTGGATTAACAGCCTGGTCTCCCCCTGCGGACAGCCTGGCTATGTCAATATATCCACCGGCCCGGTCAGCTCGGGCAATGCCCAGCGGGCTATTGTTCCGGTGCACGCCGCCATCGCTCTGGTCCGGGACATGGGCGGCAATGCGCTCAAATATTATCCGATGAAGGGGCTGGAGCTGGAAGAAGAGTACCGTGCGGTAGCCAAGGCCTGCGGAGAAGAAGGCTTTGCCCTGGAGCCTACGGGCGGCATCGATCTGGATAACTTCGCGCCCATTCTGGAGATTGCGCTTCAGGCGGGGGTGCCGCAGGTGATCCCGCATGTCTATTCCTCCATCATTGATTCCGAGACGGGAAGCACAAGGGTGCAGGATGTCCGCACGCTGCTCAGCACGATGAAATTGCTGGTGGACCGGTATGTCTAGAATCGCTGCCTTTGGCGAAGTGATGATGCGGCTACAGGTTCCGGGGGTGGAGACACTGGCCCAGAGCAGCAGGCTGGAGTACTCTTTTTCGGGGAGCGGGGTAAATGTAACGGCAGCGCTGGCCAGATATGGTCATAACGGAGCACTGATCACGACCTTGCCGGAGACTCCGGTGGGGGAAGCCGCCATCGCTTATCTGCGCAAGCTTGGGGTAGATACGTCACTGATCCGCCGGGGCGGCAGGCACCTCGGGATGTACTTCCTGGAGAACGGGTTCGGGGCCCGTCCCGGAAGAGTCACGTATACCGACCGGCTGGGCAGCAGCTTCAATACCGCAGTGGCGGATCAGTATGATATGGCGGCGCTGGCTTCCCGGGTGGACGTCCTGCATCTATGCGGCATTACGCTGGCTATGAATGACGGGGTGCGCGGGCAGATGAAGCAGCTTGCGGCAGAGGTGAAGCACGCCGGGGGCAGGGTGGTATTCGACTGCAACTACCGTCCGGCGTTATGGGGCGAGGAGGGGTATGCCAAGGCCCGCCCGCATTACGAAGAGCTGCTTACGCTTGCCGATCTGGTGCTGATGAACGAGAAGGATGCGCTGTACATTCTTGGCACGGAAGCGGCAGGTTATGATAGAATAACACAGTTGAAGCAAGCGGTTCCCGCTGTAGCGGAGCGCTTCGGAATCAGGGCGGCTGCGGGCACGCACCGTGAGATTAACGCGGACAATACACATTCCCTGACCGGCTACATTTACCGTCAAGGTGCGTTCGCGTTCTCCCCCAAGCTGACCTTCCCGGTGTATGACCGGATCGGTGCCGGGGATGCTTTTGCCAGCGCCGTTATTCATGGTGAATTGCAGGATTATCCGCAGCAGCAGACGGTGGATATGGCAGCAGCCGCAGCGATGCTGGCCCACACCATCCCGGGCGATACAGCGTTGTTCACCGAGAGTGAGGTGCTCCGGGCGCTGGATGGCCATACCTCAGATGTTGAAAGGTAGTGAACGTAAGGTGTCACTGAAACGCAAGCAAGGCCCCTTATACCAGCAGATCCAGAAGATCCTCAAGGACCGGATTCTGCACGGGGTATATCCGCTCGGCAGCATTATCCCCTCCGAGCCGCAGCTGGAGAAAGAGTTCGGTGTCAGCAAAATGACGGTCCGCGGCGCGGTTCAGGAACTGGCCCAGGAAGGTTATGTGCAGAAGAAGAGCGGCGTCGGAACCATTGTCATGCGCAATACCGCCTACCAGAAGCTCTCCAAGGGCAAGCGGTTCACAGAACTGCTGGTCGAAGCGGGCCATAAGCTGGAAAAGAAGCTGCTCGCATCCCAGCGCCTCGCGAATGAAGCAGGATCAGAGGAATACAGCCGTTACGGGCCGTATTGCCAGCGGATCGAACGCCTGTATATTCTGGATGGCCAGCCCTATATCCATCTGGTGCATTTTCTGACGGCAGCCGCTCTGCCCGGCGGGGGAACAGCAGAGATGGGGGCAGACATCCAGTCCCTGTACGACTCGCTGGAGGAGAACGACATTGTGCTGGAGAACTTCAGGGACCGCTTCTTCGTGGAGCCGGCGCCGCCTGAGGTATGCCTGCTGCTGAACCTCCCTCCCGGTGCGTATGTACTCAAGCGCCTGCGCAACTCCTATGATGCGGAAGGCCGGCTGATCGAACACAGTATCGGCTGCTATAATACGGAGCTGCATCATTATCTGGTCAGCTACGACACTTGAGGCTCGTCACTCTCATTACAATGCTACGGTTGCACACAAGCTTGCTTGTTGGCAGCCGTGGCATTTTTGCTTTTAGGAAATTAAGATTTTCCTCTGTTATGGAAAAAACCGTGATAAATTTGAGGGTAAGTAATCTTTGATTCATCGGAATGAAGAGCTAGCTTGTATTCGAAAAATCAAACACAATCGGGCGCAGGCATCCTTCACCCGTTAGGGTGATTTTGTTCAAATATAATTAATATGTTGCACAGCGATAACTTCTCCTCCTATTTCTCGCTGAAACGGTACCGTCCTTCAAAAGGACGGCAAAGCCGTTTCCACTTGGATAGTACATATTCCGTTCATCTTCCGTTCATATTGGCGTCATAGAGAGGACATCTTCATCCAGTAAGCTTGCATGAACGGCCATGAAGCAAGCCTACTAACAGACAGGGGAAGATGAACATGAGACCACCGGAGAACAAGACAACGGGCAAGCAAACAGGGTTCAAAAAAGTGCGTAAAATTCTGCTTAGAGTATTGGGAGCGATCCTGGCCGCTATCGTGCTTTTTGTGGGGATTGTGTATATCACGAATGTCATCAGCAGCAATGCCGAGGCCAAAAGGATAGAGCCTTACGGCCAGCATGTATCCGTAGACGGCAAGAATATGAATGTGTTCATAGAGGGCGACGGCCCGGACACAGTCGTGCTGCTTCCCGGCTTCGGAACCGCTTCACCGGTGCTTGATTTCAAGCTGCTCATCGATGAGCTGTCTGCGCATTACAAGGTTGTAGTGGTGGAGCCTTTCGGCTACGGCTTAAGCGACGCAACGAAGAAAGAACGAACCTCAGAGAATATCGTAAGTGAAATCCATGAAGCACTGCAGCAGCTAGATATTGACCGTTATATCCTTATGGGCCATTCTATATCAGGCATTTATAGTCTGGATTATGTGAATAAATACTCAGATGAAGTCAGTGCATTTGTCGGACTGGACAACAGTGTACCCTCGCTGAGCGAGAAAAAGATTGAGTCTTCAGAGACAACTATGGTTAAATGGTTCCGCAATTTGGGCTTTGCCCGGCTGCAATTGAAGCTGAGTGCTGACCCTTACGAGGGACTGGCGTATGATGAACATACCAAAGAACAATTGAACCTGCTGATACAGAAAAATATGTACAATACGACGCTGTTAAATGAGGCGGAGAACATGTACTCCAGCTTTAAAGGGGCTGAACAGCGGGGGGTAACATTCCCTCCCAATCTCCCTGTCCTTCTTTTTGTTCAAGCAGAGCATCCGGCAACCGATCAATGGATTCCTGAGCATGAGAAGCTGATTCAGAAGTCCGTCCATGCCGAAATGGAGCTGCTGGATGCCAATCATTATTTATACCGTTCTCATCCCGCAGAAATTGCGGAGAAATTCATGAGCTTCATGAAGGGGATAGGGCAGCAGCCATGAGGCTCTGCCGGGGATTTACTAAACTTAATAAAACACAGTGAATTAATAAGAATTTTATCTTTTCAAATGACATGGTTTGTGAGAGAATAGGTACAATCTTGTAGAGTTAACATTTGACATTACCTATTTTAGAGGAGGAAACACCATGTCAGAAGAGCGCAAGCTGTCCTTTGAAACCCTCGCTGTCCACGCAGGCCAGGAGATTGATCCCACTACTCTAGCCCGTGCCGTGCCGTTGTACCAGACCACTTCCTACGGGTTCCGCGATGCGGAGCACGCTGCAAATCTGTTCGCGCTCAAGGAGTTCGGCAATATCTACACCCGGCTGATGAATCCGACGACTGATGTGTTTGAACAGCGGCTGGCTGCTCTGGAGGGCGGGGCAGGGGCACTGGCGACCGCTTCCGGGCAAGCGGCGATTTCCTTCTCTATTCTGAATATTGCCGGAGCAGGCGATGAGATTGTCTCTTCGGCCAGTCTCTACGGCGGAACCTATAATATGTTCTCCACGACGCTGCCCAAGCTGGGGATTAAGGTGAACTTCGTGAATTCCGATGACCCTGAGAACTTCCGGGCAGCGATCACAGATAAGACCAAGGCGCTCTACGCCGAGACGATTGGCAATCCGCAAGGGAACATTCTGGATATCGAAAAAGTTGCCGCCATCGCCCACGAGCACGGCATTCCGCTGATTGTGGACAATACCTTCCCGAGCCCGTACCTGCTGCGTCCAATCGAACACGGGGCAGATATCGTCGTACACTCGGCCACCAAATTCATCGGCGGACACGGAACCTCCATCGGCGGTATCATCGTGGACGGCGGCAAGTTCGACTGGAAGGCCAGCGGCAAGTTCCCGGGCCTGACCGAACCGGACCCGAGCTACCACGGTTTAGTCTACACGGAAGCGGTGGGGCCAATCGCCTACATCATCAAAGCCCGCGTGCAATTGCTCCGCGACCTTGGCGCGGCGATCTCCCCGTTCAACTCCTGGCTGCTGCTGCAGGGTCTGGAGACGCTGCATTTGCGTCTGGAGCGCCACAGCGAGAATGCACTGAAGGTTGCCCGGTATCTGGAGGCGCATGATGATGTAGAGTGGGTCAGCTATGCCGGACTGCAGAGCCATCCATCCTATGAGCTGGCCCAGAAATATCTGCCTAAGGGCCAAGGGGCGATCCTGACCTTCGGCATCAAGGGCGGGGCTGCCGCAGGGGTGAAGGTTATCGAGAACGTGAAGCTGTTCTCGCATCTGGCCAATGTCGGCGATTCCAAGTCGCTGATCATCCACCCGGCCAGCACGACCCACCAGCAGCTGTCGGATGAGGAACAGAAGGCGGCTGGTGTAACGCCGGAGCTGCTGCGCTTGTCGATCGGAACCGAATCCATCGATGACATCCTCTACGACCTGGAGCAGGCGATCGCTGCCAGCCAGCAGGGCTAGTCTAGCGGGAACGGGCTGTGTTTGGGGGAGCGGTTGAGCCGCTGAGCTGCCGGAGAGTTGCAGCCGGATAGACGGTGAGCAGAAGCCGTGTATTCCTCCCAACAGGTTTCAATTGAGCACAGTTCCTGGAAACTCAGGAAGAGAAATTAAAGACCACTGTTTGATGCAGAATGTTTCTGTATTAGGCGGTGGTCTTTTTTTAGAGGGAGCAGGAGATGGGGGGGAGTGGGAGTAATGGGAAGAGGGAGAAGGGGCGGGGATGTGAGAAATGAGGAAGCGGATTGTGAGGAAAGCGGTTCGCAAGAAAAGCGGTTCGTGAGAGGAGCGGGAGAAAATCTGCTGTAGTAAATACAATAGATCACTCAAGCGTCAAGCCGAAGCCAACCCGAACTCCAACCCCGACCCCGAACCCGAACCATTTCAAAGCCTTAAGAGATTAACAACAAATATGTAAAGGTTACTTCCTACCTGCTCCAACTCGCCCCACTCACTCCAGCTCACCCACCACTTCAGTTCACCTACTCACTCCAGCTCACCCACTCACGTCAGCTTACCCACGGACTCCAGGTCGTCGTTCCACCTTAACTCGCCGCCCCACCGCCTGCTCACTACTCATCCGGTGAGGTGCTGTTGTCGCATTCATTTGATACCGCTTGCATATTTCAGTGCCATTGCCAGTATTTATAGATTGAAGCCTCTTAAAATGCTGGCAGCTTCTCCTCAGGGGGGAGCGGAGCGGCAGTAATTCAAAGGTAAAGGGTGGGTGCGAGGATGAAGGGTGAACGCCAGCAGAAGGATGATCCAAACAAGGAAGAGCGCCCGTTCAAGTATAACACCGGCGACCGGACCCTTGGCATAGAGATGAGCCAGTCCGCATCTGTCGCTTCCGCCGCAGCGGAATTTCTTGCTGAAGGGGAACCGCGTAAGGGAAAGGTGAACCGGGACCGGACGTATTCCCGCCGCCCGGGTGAGCGACAGGCATTCCTGGTCCTGCGCGATGGAGCGGGCGAGCGGTCTCTTCAACGCGCAGAGCCGGGTGTCTACCCTGCGGGCCCTTGCCTGATCCGGGGCGAAGAATGGCTGCTTGCGCCGGAGGTTGCAACACTCTATTCAAGCTGGATGTCATGCAGTGATGAGGAGCAGGCGGAGCGTATCCTGCAGCGGATCTATCACCGGCTGCGGGCTGCTGCTGCCGACCTCCTGGAGTCGGCGGATGGCGTCTGGGCCGCAGTGGCTCTGCTCTATACGCCGGAGCTTGCTGCCCGCCCGGCCAGGCTCGCTGCGCTTCAGGATGCGCAGCTTGACGCGCTGTTCGCTGCCGCGCTGCACAGCCAGCGGCTGGGCGGCGACAGCCGCATCGACTTGCTGGCGCCGTACCCCGCCAGCCTGGAGGAATTCGCGGCGCAGCGCGAATTCATTGAGGGCGTGGCCGAGCAGACCCTCGGCCACGCTTATGCGGCAGCCTGCCGTATCGGGGCGCTGCTCGCGCCCGATGTGGGGCAGGCTGCCGCCGGGGAAATCGCGCGCATCGCCGATTTCCTGGTGCTGGACGGCGCGGCGGGCGAAGCCGCGCCGGGGGAGAGCGCCGCCGAGGGCTTCGCGCAGGCGGCGGCCGGGGTGCTGGCCGCCGTGCGCCGGGTGCGGCCGGCGGCGGCAGTGCTCGCCGCGGGGGCACCGGCGGCGTACGCGCTGGCCGATCTGTATGAGATCGGCATGAGCGGGATCTTTTGCAGCGCGGCCCAGCGGACCGAAGCGCTGCTGCGGGCGGCCTGCCTCACTTGGATAGCGAGGCAGGAGCATTCCGATGCTGCCGCCGGAAGCTGGCAGTAGGAGGCAGACAGGGCGGCTGTTCCTAATTCATCTAGAACCGCGAACTGTGCTCAAGCTGCTGCCACCATCTAAGCCTGATCACCGACACACGCCGGTGATCAGGCCTTTGGGCCGCCAGACTATACATCATTACCGATAACTCTCAGTGCCTAAGCGACTCTGCTATAACAATAACCCGATTCCTCCAGCCATTCAGGCTGCGGCGGAATCGGGTTATCTTGTGCTGCGTAAGGCAGGGAGTTGCCACACCACCGTGTACCTTTGAACTAACCGGATGCTGTAGCCGAAATCCTGCACTAAATACAACATTCCCCGCGTTAAGTCGGCTGTAACTATGGATTGCTGCATGAAATGCAGCATTTCTCATCCCCCGAACTGATGGGAGAGACAATTCCTGCATTTTGTACAACATTCCTTTCAAAACCCCGGGAGTAATGAATCAAAGCTGCAATTTGTGCAACATTTCTCCTTCGTGGCCAGCAATTTCTACCCCAGTCTAACCGTCCCCCCGCCCGGAATCCGGCGGACCTCATCCCCCGCAGAGACCCACACCTCCGTAGCCGAAGGATTATAGACCATCTCCTGCGAAGCGGAGAAGCGCAGTCCCTGTACAGCAGACAGGTAGTTCACAATCTCAATGTTTGTCGCATACCAGATGTCTTCATGGCCGCCTATCATAGTGGCGAACTGCTCCAGCTCTCCCCAGTTGTCATCGTCATTGAACTCATAGCTGTGTCCCCAGACATAGAGAAGCTGCATGTACGAGAAGCGGGGCTTCTCCTCCAGAAACTTTTGGCCCAGGCTGAGCATCTCCTTGTGGTGGCAGGTAGGGTGCCAGGCCAGCAGGTTGTCCGGCAGGCTGAAGCTGCGGTGGGAATTCACCGTGCGGGAATATTCAATGCCCAGGGCAGGCAGCAAGCCGATCACCTGATCATCGTAATTGCCGAACGGATAGGACATGCCTCTTACTGGATAACCGGCCAACGCCTCCAGCGCCTTACGGTCGGTCAGAATCTCATCGGCGATCCCCTCGCGCGGGGTCATGGTGAGGAAGGGATGGGTGCTGGTATGTGCCGAAATCTCATGCCCCTCATAGAGCGCAGCCACCTCGTCCCGCGAGATGTAGCCCTCATTGCCGAATAACCCCGAATTCAGATGAAAAGACCCCTTCAGCCCATGCCCATTCAGAATCTCCACGAGCTTACGGTCGTGGATTCTTCCATCATCCCAGCTTGTTGTTAGCGCTTTAGAAACTCCGCCTGGAAAAAGATCGAATTTAACTCTCATTGCTGTTATCCTCCCTGACTATAAAATATACCGAATATGCATGTGAGCACCGCTCCCGCCTAAGACGAATACGGCTCCACCAAGAACAATGCCAGAATGGAGGGCGATTAGCAAGATTCTTGTTAATGGACGGCATTCCGCCGCTTGGCTACACTGAGGTGGCGAACAGGGCGATTGGGCAGCAGCTTAGCAGCAGCAGGCCCTGGTCAGGACATTCACAAGGGAGAACAGGATGAAGACCGTGTCACGAACAGCACTGGAAGGCCATATCGCCCGTGTCATTGAGCGGATGAAGGATATGCAAGGCTCGATTCAGGAGACCGCACCTATCGGAATTATTACGATGGCAATTGGGAGTGGCCGCAGGGGGGATTGTTGATAGGAGGATTAGGCTCATAAACCCGTGACGGAAACGGGGCGGACAGCGGCGCACGAATGAAAGGTATAAATACACCACATATTTGGAAATCCAACATTGGTGTGAGAATGAAGAGCATAAATACACTACATTTCTGGAAATCTCCCGTTGGAGTGCGAATGAAGGGTATAAATACACTATATTTCCGAAAATTCACCACAAGCGCACGAATGAAGAGCATAAATACACTACATTTCTGGAAATCTCCCGTTGGAGTGCGAATGAAGGGTATAAATGCACCACATTACGGCCAATCCACCATTGGTCCCGCTGCCGTATCATGTGCACGTTTAGCCGCATTTTCGCATGTCGTTATCATGCTAAAGAAGGGCATGATCGTCAAGGAATCGGCCCGACGGATACGGTACTCTAAAGGGGTAGATGACATAAGGTTGGAGGGACACGGATGCAGCGTTGTTTATATAGAGCCGAGTGCAGGGACGAAGCTAATTCGTCAGCGTTCTGGGATGCACATACCCCGTTACTGAATGAACGTATGGATAGGCTGGGACTTGAACGGCTGAGTATTTTTCAGGATGGCCAGGAGCTGTTTCTGTACTATGAGTGCACCAGCCGGGAGGTGGAGCCGGAGCAGTTATTCCAGGGTGCGGCAGAGATTCTCAAGGAATGGCCGGGAGGGGAGCAGCCCCGGTTGTGGGTGCCTATGATGGATATTTTTCATTATCAGCAGCCGGTTTCCGCAGAGCATTGGGAGCGCAGTCATTCGGCGGGAACCCCCTACGGAAGAGTGGCGGTACTGAAGCCGGAGCAGGTCGCAAGCTATGTGTATCACCATTATCAGTACCAGGAGGAGCGCCCGGGAGACGGTGACAAGTACGGGATTATCGGGCTGCATGAGAACCTGCTGTTTTTCTATTCCGAGCTGCCTGCAACGGTAGAGCCTGCACCATACAACGGGAAGCTTACCACGAATCTGCGGCCGGACAACTGGGGTGAGGTGATGGACCCGCATTTCAGGAAATGGAGTGAGGTGGAGCCGGATCAGGCCATTTGGAAAAAGCTTGCACACGTCCTTACCATCCCCCGCCCCCATACAGGAAAAGGAGAATGATTATGCTACGTACATCCATATGTCTCAATGGTGAGTGGGATTTCATGCCGCTCTATGGCCAGCCGCGCAGCCGCGCGCTTCCGGAGAGACTGCAATACGAGGCCCGCAAAATACAGGTTCCCTCAAGCTGGCGCTACAGCTATACTGCGCCTTCGGGCAGCAAATTCGGCGAAGTCGCCGAATACCAGTTCCAGCCCTTCGATGTGTATAGATACCCCGAGGAATGGAACGAAGCTGAAGCCGGGGTGCTTCACCGCAGCTTTCAGGTGCCGGAGACGATGCTGGGGCAGCGGGTCGTACTGCGGTTCGAGGGCATTCTGCAAAAATCGGCCATCTATCTGGACCGCGAGCGGATTGCGCTCTGGGAGGACGGCTTCCTGCCCCTGCGGCTGGATATCACCGCGCTGGTGAAGCCCGGCCGGGAGCAGGAGCTCCATGTAGTCTGCGGCAGCTTCGACACGGCGGTGCTCCCCTCCGGGGAGACCAAAATCACCGGACTCTCCGGCTCCTGGTTCGGCAGAATCGCCCGGGGCATCTGGCAGGATGTTGTCCTGGAGGGTTATCCGCAGGTCTCGCTGGAGGATCTTACGATCCGCACCTCTGTCCGCCAGGGAAGGCTGGAAGTGGATACTCTGATAAGCAGCAGCACAGAAGACGGGCTTTCACCCGAAGGGCTGCGGGTGCTCCTGCAGGTCCGCGGGCGGGAGCCCGGCGTACAGGCCGCGCTGGCAGAGCCGCAGAATCGTCCGCAGCCGCTCTCGTCCGCCCGTCCGCTGCCCGTCCTTGAAGCGGAAGCGGCAGTAACGCCCCGCCCTGCGGAGGGTGCGGCCGGGCGGCAGTTATGCGTCAATACCGGCAGCCGGGAATGGGGCGGAGCGGCCTTCAGCCTGCCTTGGCAGGAGGCTATGCTGTGGAGCCCGGATTCCCCTGTCCTGTATGAGCTGGAGCTTGTGCTGCAAGCGGACGGCGAGATTCTGGACCGCCGGAGCGAGACCTTCGGCTTCCGGGAGTTCTGGTGCGAAGGGCCGCAATTTATGCTGAACGGGATTCCTGTTAATCTGCGGGGGGATTCCTGGCATTTTCAGGGGGCGGCCCAGCAGACAGAGGACTATATCCGGGGCTGGTACCGGATGTGCCGGCAGGCCGGGATTAACAGCATCCGGCTTCATGCGCAGCCGTATCCGTCCGATTATCTGCGGATTGCCGATGAGGAGGGGATGCTGATTGTCGATGAGACGGCCATCTACGGCTCCAGCAAAAGCATGGATGCCGCCCATCCCGATTTCATCGGCAATTGCCGCGCGCATGTGCAGCGGCTGGTGCAGCGGGACAAGAATCACCCTTCGGTCATTCTGTGGAGTGTGCAGAACGAGATGCGCTGGGTGGATGGGCGCGATCAATACAAGCAGCATATCCCAGGCCTGATTGAGCTGATGAAGGTGCTGGATGATACCCGTCCGGTGATGGTGGAAGGAGATAACCGTCTGGTCTCCAAGCAGCAGACCGAGGTGGAGAGCCGTCATTATAACATTGACGGCACGATCGCGCAGTGGGACCGGAAGGTTCCGCTCACCTTCGGCGAGCATGGCGGCTGGTGGTACATCTGCCCGCAGAACAGCAGTATGTACTCAGGAATGGAGGTATATAAGGATTCGGACGCAAGTGCAGCCGGGCTGGCCCACAAGGAGCGGCTGTTTGTGGAATATGCACGGCGGCAAGGCGTCTCAGGGATCTCCACCTTTAACTTTGTCCACTACTTCATGCGGGCCATGCCGGAGCAGGAGTTGAAGCTGCCGCAGGCCGACCTGACCACACCCGGCCCTAAGCCTGCTGTGATTCCGGCCTACTCGCTTTCGCTGAACAACGGGCTGCTGCCCGAGGAGTATCCGGTCTACCTGCCTAATCCTGCTTTTGCCATTATGGCTGCGGCCTTCAAGCCGGTCACGCTGATTGCAGCCGAATACAACCGCTGCTTCTTCGATGATGCGCCGGTCTCCCGCAGCTTCGATGTCTATAACGATACGCTGTCCGCGCAGGATGTGACGATTGAATGTGAAGTTATGCAGGGCGGGCGCAGGGTACACAGCGAGGCCTTCCGCTTCCGTCATGAGCCTGCTCAGCGCCGGAGCATCCGGCTGGAGTGGATGCCGGACCCGGTCAATGGTGAAGGAACTGGGCCAGCAGCAGGAGATGGGGCTGAAATAGACGCAACGGCAAGTGAAGGCGAAGCTACGCTGTCTGCCCGGCTGTTCCATGGCAGTGAACTGATGCATGAGCTTGAGGTAAGCTACCGCCTGGTGTCCGGGAGCTGCCGGACGGAGCGGGTAGAGATCGCTCTGCCCGCAGCATACATCGGCTCAGACCGGGACTTCCAGGCGATTCACGTGCTGGTGCCTGCGCTGGTCCGGGCAGAGCCGGAAGCGGTAGATAAGCTTGCGGCCGGAACCCTGTTGATTGTCGGCAGCAAAATGCAGGATAAGGACGGGGCGCTGGACCGGAGGCTGAGAGGCTTCGTGCAGCGGGGCGGCCGGCTGCTGCTGCTGGAGCAGCTTCAGCTCTCTCCTGGCCGGCTGCCGCTCAACCGCCGGGAATTCATCCGCGCACATAGCGGGGATTACGGACATCCGGTGCTCCGGGGATTAGGCGCGGAGGATCTGATGTATTGGCATGGGGAGCTGCGCGAGGACGGGCCGCTGCCAATCATCCGGGCGGCATTCGAGAAGCCGGTAACCGGCGACTTCACCCTGCTGCTGGAATGCAGCGCAGGGGACTTCGGAGACGGCGGCGATCTGTGGTCGCCGCTGCTCGAATACCGCAGCGGTGCGGGCATGCTCCTGGCGAATCAGCTGGAGATTATGGATCATCTCCAGCGGGTTCCCCAGGCACAGCTGCTGCTGCGCAGCCTGCTGCAGTACGCGGGCCGCACGGTCCACGCGGCTGCACCCCCGGCTGCGCGTTCCGCCGCAGCCAAGCCAGCCGCCGCGCTGGCGCCCGCGGCGGCTGGGTCCGCTGTGGTCTGGGTCCGCAGCGGCGGCATGGCGGAGGCTTTGCTCAGCAAGCTCCGCCTCAAGGGCCACAGGCTGGACAGCGCCGCAGGCTTGTCCGGCCTGCCCCCCGGCCTCCTCGTCGTGGAGGCCGCACTGCTGGGCGCGCCGGGCGCAGCGGAAGCTGTGCGCCAGGCGGCCCTGGCCGGCGGCAGCGTGCTGGTGCTGCCGGCGGAGCCCGGCGGGCAGGAGGCACTCGCCCGCCTGCTGGATGCTCCCGTGCGCATCGCGCCGCACGGGACGTATCATCTGGCGGCGGACTATGCGCACGCCGCCATGCAGGGCATCAGCCCGGTCGACCTGTTCGGCTTCGACAAGGTGCATCTCTCGCCCCGGGATGTCGTCAACCGGGAGCTTGCCGTTTGCAGGCTGGAGGTGCCGGACGCGGAGGTGCTGTGCACCAGCGTCGAAGGCACAGCCTGGAAGGACTATTTCGCCGGGCAGCATACGGCGGAATACAGCCGGCTGGCGCTGGTCGAGCTGAACCGCCGCCAGGCCGCTGCTCCCGGGGCTTTTGTAATCCGGCAGACGGCCGGAGCGGGAGAGATCATCTGCTCGCAGCTGCTCGCCGATCCGGACAGTGACAAGAGTCTCAGGCTCTACACCCGCCTGCTCGGCAATCTCGGAGCCTCGTTCGCCGATGAGCTGCTGCTTCATGACAAGGAGGATGCGCAGTGGGCGGTGGAGGCCGCAATGACGTTGTTCTGTCCGCCGCACATCGACTACGAGGCGATGAAGGATTACTATACCGACCCCGAGTTCTCCCTGAACAATCTGGGGGAAGGCCTATACGGCTGGATGAAGAAAAAAGAACGCCGCCCGGACGGAACCTTCCTCATCCCCGCACCGGAAGGCCGGCCCCTGTTCCTGAGCTGCTTCGTATACCTGCCGGAGATGGCGGGCGCAGCTGCTACCGAAGTTGCAGCCACTACCGAAGCCGCAGTCGCAGCCGCAGCCACAGGCAGCGGGAAGCCGGACGGCACAAGAACCGGCAGACTCCGGGTGAACTCGGCCTGTGCTTTTGACATCTACATGAATGGCCGGTTAGTGCCGGAGCCTGAACAGGAGATTACGCTGACAAGCGGAATCAACCGCCTGATCGCCATCGTCCGGGGAGCGCAGGAGGATATTGCCTTCGGCATGGTGTTCCTGAATACAGACGGCACGTATATGAATGATCTGGAATTCCGCCTGACGATGGATGAGGTGGAGCCCAAGTGAGCAAGAGCAATAGAGAGGAGCAGACCGATATGAACGCCAATGAACCGGTACCATCCGCAGCATCTGCATCACCCGCACCGTCCACATCATCCGTACCACCCGTAGACTCATCTGGCCACGCACAGAGTAACAATACTGTAGAACCGCCTTATGGGAACAATTTGCTTGCCCGCACTGCTGAGCTTGACCAGTATTTTGCCTTCAACGATGAGGCGAGGGAGGTGGAATTCAAGCGGCATGATATGCCGACTCCCTGGCTGAACTATTTATCCAACGGGACCTTCCATACGATGCTGTCCCATGCAGGCGGCGGATTGGCCTTCTATAAATCTCCGCAGATCTGGCGGATTACCCGCTACCGTTTCTTCCATCTGCCCACCGACCGCTCCGGCCCTTATATTTATTTGCAGGATGCCGGTACAGGCAGCTACTGGTGTCCTACCTATGAGCCGGCCTTCCAGAAACCTCAGGAGTGGAAGAGCAGCCACGGAATGGGTTATACCCGCTTTGAAGCGCAGGCGGATGAGCTGGCGGCGAAGACAGTTTATTTTGCCGGGCCCCATGAGAATTCCCTGATCTGGAATCTGACGCTGACGAACCATAGCAGCAAGGTCAAGGAGCTGAACGTGTATGCCTACGCCGAATTTGGGATGATGGAATTCATGCGCGAGCTGCAATGGCAATGCTATAACAAGCATCAGGTGTCGGTGCAGTACCATGACAAGGAAGCACTGATCTACAAATACGGGGTGGAGAATCAGCCCAAGCCGGACGAAACCCCGCTGGTCTATATGATGTCCGATGCACCGCTCGCCGGGTATGACGGAGACCGTGAAGAATTCATCGGCAGCTACCGCAGCGAATCCAATCCGGCCGCTATTGAGCAGGGGGGCTGCACCGGTTCGTCCATTCTGGGTGGCGACCCCTGCGGCGCACTCCAGGTCCGGGTAACGCTTGCGCCCGGCGAGACCCGCACCGTGAACTTTTTCCTGGGGACAGCGATGAACGAGGAAGAGATTGTACGGGCCATCGGCCATTCGCGGGAGGCAGATTTCGTCACCCGTTCCTATGCGGCGCTTCAGGAGAACTGGGAGCGTTACCTCGGGGCGTGGAGCTGTGAGCTGCCGGATCAGGATGCGCAGCGTATGCTCAACACCTGGAATCCGTACCAGTCGCAGCGGAACTTCCTGTTCTCGCGCAATATTTCGTATTATGCCACCGGCACCTTCCGGGGTGTAGGCTACCGGGATACGGCCCAGGATATTCTGGCGGTTGTACCCTACGATCCGGAGGCCGCCAAAGATAAAGTCCGCCTGCTCCTGGGGCAGCAATATCAGGACGGGCATGTGAATCATTACTTTTTCCCGAATGAGGGATGGGACCCGGTGACCAGCATCCACTCGGATGATCACCTGTGGACGGCGCTGGCGGTATGGGACATTCTTGCCGAGACCGGGGATGCCTCATTCCTCCAGGAAAATATTCCATTCTATGACGGCGGTGAAGCGACGCTCTATGATCATTTGAAGCGGGCGGTGGACTTCACCGTCTCCCGGCTGGGACCGAACGGCTTCCCGCTGATGCTGCGCTCGGACTGGAATGACCAGCTCTTCCGTGTATGCCGTGAGGGCAGGGGGGAAAGCATCTGGACAGCGATGCAGTTCGGGACGGTGCTGCTGCGCATGAAGGATCTGGCGGCGGCCTCCGGTTACCCGGAGCATGCGGCGGACTATGAGCGGCTCTACGGGGAGCAGAAGTTACTCGTGAACACGCTGGGCTGGGACGGCCAATGGTTCCGGCGTGCGGTGATGGATGACGGGCGGTATCTGGGTACCGCTGAGCATGAGGAGGCCCAGATCTGGCTCAATGCCCAGACCTGGGCTACCCTGTCCGGGATGGCTGAGGCTGACAAGGGGCTGAAGGCGATGGATAGTGTGCGCGACATTCTCGATACAGAGCTGGGCATCAAAAAACTGCATCCGTCCATCACCACCTTCCCCGATCCCGCCGATCCGCTAACCAACTATAACAAAGGAACCGGGGAGAACGGTGCCGTCTTCTGCCACGCCAATACCTGGGCGATTATTGCGGAGTGTATGCTGGGCAGAGGGGACCAGGCGTATAAATATTACCGTCAGCTCATCCCGAACATCGCCATGGAGCAGGCCGGAATCCGGCGCTACAAAGCGGAGCCGTATGTTTATGCCTCGAACCTGTTCGGGCCGGAGTCCGACAGATTCGGTCTGGCGAATGTCTCCTGGCTGACCGGGACGGCCGCGTGGATGTATGTGGCCGCTACGCAGTATATTATGGGCATCAAGCCGGTGCTGGCCGGACTGTCCATTAACCCGTGCATCCCGTCTGCCTGGGAGGGCTTCTCGGTCACCCGGCGGTTCCGTGGCTGCGAGTATGAGATTACCGTGAAGAACAACAGCCGTGTCTGCTCAGGCGTACAAGAAATCCGGGTGGATGGCGAACGGCTCGAAGGCACAGTCATCCCCTCATACCCGCACAAACCATCAGTGAAAGTGGAGGTCATAATGTAGCTGCAGGCTTTCTGTAGAGACAGAGTGTATAAGCAGTATGTAAAAGTGTCCCGTGGGCGGCCTCTAGCATCGCCCGTACGGGGCACTTTTTTGGCGTTCAACGATCAGCCGATTGATGCAAACAGGAACTGCGCACCTGGCCCCACCACTTGAAATCGCTGGATCAATGAGGTGCAGAAGTGCACCTGAATTCGCAGGTGAACCAGAAATTACTGTTAATGACGTTAAACAAATTCCCAAGCACCTTCAATAACTCCCTAACCCGAATTCTCTTCATCCGCCCCAGCAACCCTTACCCTGTCTCCAGGCCAACCCTCTCTCCTCAAAAATCAGGCTTGCCCCCGGGTTTACTTTTACGCCTTGCGTGGTATAGTATAGGTATAAGTTGCACGAAGGAAATATAGTTGCTCTATCGCAACAATGATTATCATTCTCATTCATCTCTCAGTCATTCATTTATCTCTCACTCTCTTCCAGGCATGACTATCTTCCAGTCATCACTTTGAGTCATGCCATCATCCCAGTCATTATCCTCAACAACCATACCTATTCAACATGCTGTCCCGGCGATGCCGGGGCAGCATGTGTCATTTTAAGGGTGTTAATAATGGCTCTCATTCTCAAGTGTGCGCTTAACCAAAACCATTCAGGAAGGTGATTTATGATGCAAGCAACCTCGAAATCAATGCCCAAATCCATAGCGCGTCAAGGAGGGGCGCAGCAGCCCCGGACTCCGGGACCGCGCCGCTTCGATCCGCTGGCGGTGCTTAGTAACTCCGAAATGCAGGCTGCTCTGGGGAGCGGGCTGATTATGCTGGTAGCCTGGGCTGCCAGCGGCTGGTCGGAGGTCTTATCCGTAATTCTCTACGTGATCTCTTATACACTGGGCGGCTGGATGAAGGCGAAGGAAGGCGTGGAGACGCTGGTCAAAGAGCGTGACCTGGATGTCAACCTGCTGATGATTGCTGCAGCATTGGGTGCCGCCTCCATCGGATACTGGAATGAAGGGGCGATGCTCATCTTCATCTTTGCCCTGAGCGGAGCGCTGGAGAGCTATACGATGGAACGCAGCAAAAAGGATATCTCCTCTCTGCTGGCCCTCAAGCCGGCTACCGCTGTGCGCATTGAGCAGGGAGCGATGAGCGAGGTGCCCATTGATCAGCTTGTGCTGGGCGATCTGCTGCTGGTCCGTCCGGGTGAGCTGGTTCCCGCTGACGGCAAGGTATGCCGGGGGGAATCCTCTGTGAATCAGGCCTCTATCACGGGAGAATCGCTTCCCGTAGACAAAGCTGCCGGCAGTGAAGTATTCGCCGGTACCGTCAATGGAGAAGGCCCCCTCTATATAGAAGTGACGAAGACTGCCGAGAATACACTGTTCGCCAAAATCATCCGCATGGTGGAAGAGGCGGAGAACGAAGTGCCGGATTCGCAGCGTTTTATCAAACGGCTGGAATCCGTATATGCCCGGGTTGTGGTGGCTGCCACAGTCCTGCTGATTACCTTGCCGCCGTTTGTGCTGGACTGGAGCTGGAGCAATACGTTCTACAAGGCAATGGTCTTCCTGGTCGTGGCATCCCCGTGTGCGCTGGTATCCTCAATCATGCCTGCCATGCTGTCGGCCATCTCCAAGAGCGCCCGCAAAGGCATCCTGTTCAAAGGCGGAGTTCATCTGGAGAATATGGCGCGGACTTCGGTCGTTGCTTTTGACAAAACCGGTACTTTGACGGAGGGAATTCCGCAGGTCACGGACTTCATCGCCGGAGAAGGGTATGTGCGGGAAGAGCTGCTGGCCGTGAGTGCATCCATCGAGAAGCTGTCGGGGCATCCGCTGGCAGAAGCCATTGTCGCGCTGGCAGAAGCGGAGCAGATCGGACTGCGTGAGATTGAAGAGAGCCAGTCGGTTACCGGCTGGGGAATTGAAGGCGTCATAGACGGCCAGCTGTGGCGTATCGGCAAGTCGAATCTGCTGGATGAAGCAGAAGGGGCGGCTGCGGACCATTGGAAGGCTCTGCGCAGCAGGCTGGAACAGGAAGGCAAAACGGTATCGCTGATCCTTGCCGGCGAGACCATCGCCGGAATGATTGCCCTGCAGGACACCGTTCGCCCCCAGGCGGCGGCGGCCGTGCGCAAGCTGCATGCTCTGGGGATCAAGGTAGCGATGCTGACCGGAGACCGCGAGGCTACAGCCCGGGTCATTGCGGGGCAGAGCGGCGTTGATTTCGTGTTCGCGGGACTTTTGCCGGAAGATAAGGTATCGCATGTCAAGGCGCTTCGGGAGCAATACGGTCATGTCATCATGGTAGGCGACGGGGTGAATGATGCACCTGCACTCGCTACCGCAACGGTTGGCATGGGCATGGGAATGAAGGGCAGCGGGGCTGCCCTGGAGATTGCCGATGTGGTGCTGATGAATGACAACATTGAAGAGATTGCCGGGACGATTGCCCTGGCGCGCCGGACGCAGCGGATTGTGAAGCAGAATATGATTTTTGCCGTAACGGTCATTGCCACCTTGATGATCAGCAACTTTGTGCAGGGGATTGCGCTGCCGTTCGGGGTGGTTGGGCATGAGGGAAGCACGATTCTCGTCATCCTTAACGGATTGCGTCTACTGCGTTAATATTTTAAAAATATAAGAATTTTTAGGTTTCACTCTATAAATTATCCTTCTATTTCCCGCTGAAACGGTACCGTCCTCCATAGGGCCGGCAAAGCCGGTTCAACTTAATTGCTTAAAATTGAATTGTTCACAAAAAGGAGCGTTTACAACGGTTCTGACATATTGACAACTCCCCTTGAGGTGATCATAATAAATACTAGATTATAATTATTTTAAATAAGGAACGGCGTCTTTTCCGTCCATCTCAAGGGGGATATCATCATGTACAAATCAATTATTGTCGGTACTGGACCGGCCGGATTGACAGCTGCTATATATTTGGCCCGTGCGAACCTGAACCCGCTCGTTATCGAAGGTCCGCAGCCTGGCGGACAGCTTACAACTACAACGGAGATCGAGAACTTCCCGGGCTTCCCGGAAGGCATTCTGGGTCCCGATCTGATGGATAATATGCGCAAGCAGGCAGAGCGTTTCGGTGCACAGTTCGTGACCGGCTGGGTGAACAGCGTGGAGCTGGGCGACCGTCCGTTCAAGCTGAATGTGGAAGGCATGGGCACGCTGATCACGGATACTTTGATTATCTCCACGGGTGCTACGGCCAAGTATCTCGGGATTCCCGGGGAGCAGGATAACATCGGACGCGGGGTCAGCACTTGTGCCACCTGTGACGGATTTTTCTTCCGCGGCAAAGAGATCGTGGTGGTCGGCGGCGGCGATTCCGCGCTTGAAGAAGCGGGCTTCCTGACACGTTTTGCCTCCAAGGTAACCCTGGTACACCGCCGTGAAGAGCTGCGGGCCTCGAAGATTATGCAGGACCGTGTCCGCGATAACGCCAAAGTGAGCTGGGGACTGAACCGCACCCCTGTTGAAGTGGTTGCCGGAGACAAGGGGGTAACCGGGCTGAAGGTGGTCAACAACGAGACAGGCGAAGAAGAGTTCATTGAAGCCAGCGGGGTATTCGTGGCGGTCGGCCATCATCCGAATACGGCATTCCTGGGCGGACAGATTACTACGGATGCGAACGGTTATATTGTATCGAACCCCGGAACCTCCGAGACGAACATTCCCGGCGTATTCGCCTGCGGCGATGTGCAGGATACCCGTTACAGACAGGCCATCACGGCTGCAGGCAGCGGCTGTATGGCGGCTATGGATGCCGAGAAATATATCGAGAGCCTGGAGCACAGCGCAGTAATTATGTAAGTCTGGCATTTGGAGAAGCAAGGATTCCGGTGCTACAATAGATCTCAGAGTCTAATACTTAGATACGAGGAGGAAATCATACTATGGAGAATGTAATTGTATACACATCGACGAATTGCCCGCATTGCCGTCAGGTGAAAAGCTTCCTGAGCGATAAAGGGGTAGCGTACGAAGAACGCAACATCGAGCAGAATGAAGAGTACGCCCAGCAGGTGTGGGATATGGGCATGAGAGCCGTGCCGATTACGGTGATCGGGGATATGAAGATCGTCGGAATGAACAAGACCAAGTTCGACAAGGCTCTGGCTGCAACGGAATAATAGCCGGCAATCCTGAAATATAAAGAGCCGCTTCCCGGTGGGAGGCGGCTCTTTGCGTACGGCGGCGGAAAAACAACATTTAAATCTGCCCATGGGTCTGACTTGTTTTAACGAATATGAACAATCTTAAATACTGCTTCTCCACTTGCTTGCGTTGTTACTGTCTGCTTGCAGGCCTCAGGTAAGAGACATGAACATCTGAAAGACAGCATAAACGGCAATGCCGCTGGCGATAAGGAGGAATCCCGATTTCTTCCGCGACTGGAACAGACGCAGGACACCGAGGCTGACGAGCGGAGCAATGACGATGAGCAGCAGCAGCACCGCGATGAACATCTTCGCCGAAATATCAGACGTATCAACATAAGTCATGGATTCTCTCTCCATTTCAAAAAAAGGGGTATGGTGACAAATGTCACACAAGTATCCTTATTATATAGGATAGCTACTCCCTTTAGAGCAGGAAATGCAGAAAAAAATGCGGCGATTTTACGTCAATTCGTCTATAGGGTCACGCGAATGTTGCCCAGGAAATGCATAACCGCTGAAAAACCCGCTCCAATCATGGTTCCCCGGCTTCCCAGCCTGGAGAAGGTGATTTCGAGCTGCTGCTTGTGGTAGGGGAGGGTACGCTCAGCTACCACCCGGCGCAGCGGCTCGCCGAGCCAAGGCTCCGCCTCCGATAAAGCGCCGCCGATAACGATCAGCTCGGGGTTGAAGCTGTTGATCAGATTGGTAACTCCGATCCCCAGATACTCGCCAATGGAGTTGAAATGGCTTAACGTATCGGGCTGCCCCTCAAGTGCATACTTGACCAGTCCGGTCGTAGTACGGGCCGGGAGGGAGAGGCCGGGGTTATCATAGGTTTTCTCGGAGGCGTACAGCTCCCAGCAGCCCCGGCTGCCGCAGCTGCAGGGCTTGCCTTCCGCTTCAATCGTCATATGTCCTGTCTCACCGGCATAGCCGCGCGCGCCCTTGTACAGCTCTCCGCCAATAATAATCCCCGACCCGATCCCCGACCCCGCACTGATATACAGCAGATGGCGTACATCGCGGGCCGCTCCGAAGTTCAGCTCACCCTGGGCGCCTGCATTGGCCTCATTATCAATGGTGACCGGCACCGCGAAGGCGCTTTCCAGAATCGAACGCAGGTCTACCATCTCCCAGCCCAGGTTGGGCGCGAACAGGACAACACCTTGCTCATCGACCATTCCCGGGACGCCGACACCAATGCCGACGAGCCCGTAATGAGAAGGCGGGGCCGTAGCAATCAGCTCTGAGATCATCTGCTGCATCTGCCCGAGCACATAAGGGAAGTCGTGGGTCTCCAGCACACTGTCCCGTTCATGAAGAATGCCGCCCCCCAGGTCGCAGAGTACAGCCTTAAGCTGTTTCACCCGCAGCTCGATCCCGATCACACTTCCCGCCATTTCGTTAAAATGCAGCATCAGCGGCTTGCGCCCGCCGCTGGATTCTCCGGGTCCGGCCTCAGTAACCAGCTGCTGTCCGCATAGCTCGGCTACCAGATTGGAGACGGTGGCTTTATTAAGGCCTGTCACCCCGGATACCTTGGCCCGTGAGATAGGGGAATGCATACGGATGGTATGTAAAATAATCGATTTGTTTATTTTTTTGACCAGCGCCTGATCACCGGTAACTTTCAAGCGGCACACTTCCTTCTGCAATATAAGAATTTATAGGTTTCACACTATAACCTAACGTTCTAATTCCCGCTGAAACGTGAGCGTGAAGACGCTCTCCGCTGCGCGGGTATGCCCCCTAGTCTAGAATGAAGAGCGCAAAAATGCAACTGCATCCATTGAATTAGGACGATCCGGATGTTACATATTTTTAAATATAAGGAACTTATAGAGGTGGGAACAGGTACCGGGATCGCTCAATACAGCGGGAAAAATAAAAATAAAAAAACTTTGTTTAACCAATATACAAAGTTAAAGAGATGTGTTAAGATGATGCTGTAAACGCTTGCGGGCGAAGCAAAATATCGAGGAGGATTTTACAAATGGCTTATTTTGAAACAGTGAGCAAGATCTCTTACGAGGGAAGCCGTTCCACCAACCCTTATGCATTCAAATTCTACAATCCTACAGAAATCGTAGCCGGCAAAACAATGGAAGAGCACCTGAAATTTGCAATGGCTTACTGGCATACATTAACAGCTGGCGGTTCCGATCCGTTCGGCGCTGAAACTGCAGTCCGCGCTTGGGACAAACTGAGCACACTGGACAAAGCTAAGGCACGTGCGGAAGCAGCATTCGAATTCATGGAGAAGATGGACCTGCAGTACTACTGCTTCCATGATGTGGACATCGCTCCTGAAGGCGCGTCCTTGCGTGAATTCTACAGCAACATCGATACTATCGTAGACATCCTTGAACAAGGCATGAAGGCTTCCGGCAAAAAATTGCTGTGGAACACTGCCAACATGTTCACCAACCCGCGCTACATGCACGGTGCAGGTTCTACCTGTAACGCTGACGTATTCGCACACGCTGCTGCACAAGTGAAGAAAGGTCTGGAAGTGGGTAAACGTCTGGGCGCTGACAACTATGTATTCTGGGGCGGCCGTGAAGGTTATGAAACTCTGCTCAACACCAACATGCAACTGGAGCAAGACAACATTGCCCGCCTGTTCAGCATGGCTGTTGATTATGCGAAGGAAATCGGCTTCGACGGACAATTCCTGATCGAGCCTAAGCCGAAAGAGCCTACCAAGCACCAATATGACTTCGACGCTGCAACCTGCATCGCGTTCCTGCAGAAGTACAACCTGGATAAGCACTTCAAGCTGAACCTTGAAGCGAATCATGCTACACTGGCCGGCCACACCTTCGAGCACGAGCTGCATGTAGCCCGTATCAACGGTATGCTGGGATCACTCGATGCGAACCAGGGCGATCCATTGCTCGGCTGGGATACAGATGAATTCCCTGCAAGCATCTACGATGCTACACTGACTCTGTATGAAGTACTGAAGAACGATGGTCTGGGCAAAGGCGGAATCAACTTTGACTCCAAAGTACGCCGTCCTTCCTTCGAGCCTGAGGATCTGTTCCTGGCACACATCTCCGGTATGGACGTATACGCTAAGGGCTTGAAGGTAGCTGCTAAGCTGCTGGAAGACGGCGTATTCGAGAACTTCATCGCTGAGCGTTACAGCAGCTTCAACGAAGGCGTTGGCGCTGACATCGTATCCGGCAAAGCAACACTGGCTTCGCTGGCTGACTACGCGCTGAACAACGAGAGCCCGCGTCCGAACAAATCCGGACGTCAGGAACTGCTGAGAGCTACACTTAACCAATACATCCTGACTGCTGAGTAAGACGCTGCCGGATTTGCGGGAGTGCCCGCAGATTCATTAGAGAATACACGCAACGGGGGTTGCTGAAGAGAGCATTCTTCGGCAGCCCCTTTTTTAATACTGAGATGGTAGGGTTTGCTGCGAAGCAGGGCATCAGGATTGCAGAAGTGAAGTTATTCCGTAAACGCGGTAAGTATGAAGTATGGCTCAAACTGTGTGAGTGTATTTTGTGCAATAGAATGCTCTAATTTCGCTGGAAAATAGCGGAGAAGTTTCATAAGAAGAAATGCTTCATATAACTAAGCGTATGCTTACGAAGCGAGTTTTGCTTGAAGTGAATACAGGATGCGGGCCCCCGCAAAACTTTTAGGAGGATAACTATGAAATATGTAATTGGTGTCGATCTGGGAACCAGCGCGGTAAAGACTGTACTGGTAGATCCTCAGGGCAAGGTGGCTTTTGAGCACTCTGAAGCGTATCCGCTCAGCAGACCCCAGCCGAACTGGAGTGAGCAGAATCCGGAGGATTGGGTGAAGGGAACCATCGCCAGTCTGAAGCGTCTGATGGAAGTATCCGGCGCTAAGCCTGAACAGATCGACGGTATCAGCTTTTCCGGCCAGATGCACGGGCTTGTGCTCGTTGACGGCGAAGGCAAGGCGCTGCGTCCCGCCATTCTATGGAATGATACGCGTACAACTGCGGAATGCCGCAAGATTGAGAAGAAGCTCGGCAGCAAGCTGATCGATATCGCCCGGAACCGTGCGCTCGAAGGCTTCACGCTTCCGAAGATTCTGTGGGTCCAGGAGCATGAGCCGGAGGTGCTTGCGAAGGCTGAATTATTCCTGCTGCCGAAGGATTATGTGCGCTACCACCTGACAGGTGATTACGCCATGGACTACTCCGATGCAGCCGGAACTCTGCTGCTCGACGTTGGAGCGAAGCAGTGGAGTGCGGAGATTGCCGGGGCGTTCGATCTGCCGGTCTCCCTCTGCCCGAGACTCGTGGAATCCTTCGAGCAGACCGGAACCCTGCTTCCGGCAGTTGCCGAAGCCTCCGGCTTGCTGCCTACCACCAAGGTGTTCGCCGGCGGGGCAGACAATGCCTGCGGCGCACTGGGTGCCGGCATTCTGGGTGAAGGCCGGACGATGTGCAGCATCGGAACCTCCGGTGTGGTGCTGTCCTACGAGAGCAATAAGGATCTTAACCTCGAAGGCAAGGTGCATTTCTTCAACCACAGTGAGAAGGATGCCTTCTATATCATGGGTGTTACCTTGGCGGCAGGACACAGCCTGACCTGGTTCAAGGAGACCTTTGCAGCGGACAAGAGCTTTGACGAATTGCTTAAGGGTGTGAACGAAATCCCGGCCGGCAGCAGCGGGCTGCTGTTCACCCCTTACATCAGCGGGGAACGTACACCGCACCCGGATGCGAGCATCCGCGGCAGCTTTATCGGCATGGATTCCGGACATACTCTGTCCCACTTTACCCGGGCTGTGCTGGAAGGCATCACCTTCTCGCTGCGTGAATCCATCGAGATTGTGCGTGAATCCGGCAAAGAGATTACCGAGGTTGTAGCGATCGGCGGCGGGGCCAAGAATGAAGCCTGGCTGCAGATGCAGGCGGATATCTTCGGTGCTACGATCATCAAGCTGGAGAGCGAGCAGGGTCCGGCTATGGGCGCAGCTATGCTGGCAGCCTATGGCGCAGGCTGGTTTGAATCCCTGGGTGCATGTGCGGAAGCCTTCATCCGTCCTGCAGAGACCTATACCCCTAATGCAGATCAGGCGGCGCTATATGACGGGATCTTCGCTTTGTATCAGGATGTATACGGCCAGACCCGCGAGCTGAATGAGAAGCTGGCTTCTTACCGTAAATAGAATATCCGCACGGAATGACTGCCATCCTGTACAGGGTGGCAGCTTATTTTCTTTTAAAATATAAGAATTTATATGTTTCACACGATAATTTATCCTTCTATTTCTCGCTGAAACGGTACCGTCCTTTAAAAGGACGGCAATGCCGTTTCCACTTGTATAGGTTATGGTATAAGCTTGCTGTAATTTTTGTAATAAGCTCTGTGAAGGGAGGCCCCCATTGATCAAAGTACTGATTGTGGATGATGAGCCCAAGCTGAGGGAAGGGATGCGCACCTTGATTCCCTGGGAGGAAGAGGGGTATACCGTGGTGGCGACAGCGGCTAACGGTTATGAAGCGCTGGACAAATTCCGTGAGCTGAAGCCTGGACTTGTAATGGCGGATATCCGCATGCCGGGCATGACCGGACTGGAATTGATCGCTGAACTGCGTAAGGAGAATCCAGGCTGCCATGTGCTGATTCTGAGCGGCTATGCCGATTTTGAATATGCGAAGCAGGCCATCTCCTATCATATTGACGGCTACTTGCTGAAGCCGGTGGATGAGGAGGAGCTGATCAGCTACCTGCAGGAGCTGCGGGAGAAGATCAGCCTGGAGGAACGGATCAATGAATGGCAGGCGCTGGAGCCGGCAAGAACTACCGAGGTGCTGGTGCGGGAGCTGCTGCAGTCGAAGGAAGCCGGAGAGTCGGCGGCCGAGCTGGGCCTTAAGGACAGCAGCTGCGAAGTGGTGCTGCTGGAATTGAAAGGGCTTAACAAGGGCGAGGATACCCGCGAAGATGCAGTGAAGCGGCTGATGGAGCGGCATTGGCAGGAGGAGGAGCGCGGCTTCTTCTTCACCCTTCCCCCGTACATGGGAATTCTGCTGAAGGAGCCGCTCCTGGATGAACGTGCACGGGCAGCGCTCTGGCAGGAGCTGCACCAGCTGATCTCGAAGGAGGGGCTGGAGTTCGTGGCCGCAGCGGGCGGAGCAGCTGTCCGGCCGGAGGAGGCCGGACAGTCCTTCGCGGCTGCACGCGACCGGCTGGACGATGCCTTCTTCGGGCAGAAGAATACCCTCCTCTGCGGAATACCGGACCTGTGGGAGGAGCCTGCACAAGGCGCGGTGGAACTGGAGGAGGAGCCGGACCCCGAGCGTGATATTGAGGTGCAGCTGTTACTGGCAGTGGAGGCTGGAAGCAGCGAGGTGGCCAGGGAGCTTACGCTGCAGATTATCCGCCAGCTTGTGCTTACCCAGCGGGATGAGACTTACATCAAGGATCAGCTGCTGCGGATTGTCAGCAGTACCATTGCCCGGCTGGAGGCGGCGAGTCCTGAGCTGCGCCCGCTGATTGCCGGACAAGCCTCGCCGATGGGCGAGGTGTACAGCAGCAGGTACCTGCATGATACAGAGCGGCTGGTGTCGGGCTACATGGAGCAGCTCTCCCGGCTGACGGGCAGTGGAGGCGGACGCGGCGATGAGATTAAGCGGATCACGGATCTGATCCAGCGCCGGTATAAGGAGAATTTGAAGCTGGGCACACTTGCGGAAATTTTTAACTACAATAGTGCTTATTTGGGTAAAATGTTCAAGAACCAGGTGGGCGAGCACTTCAACACGTATCTGGATAAGGTACGGATCGAGAAGGCTAAGCAGCTGCTGACCCAGGGCATGAAGGTCTATGAGGTGGCCGAGCAGGTTGGATACATGAACTCCGACTACTTCAACGCCAAATTCCGCAAATATGTCGGCGTCTCCCCTAGCGCGTACCGTAAGGAGAACTAGTAGACCATCAGATTTAAACAAGTGATTTCATTCCATAAATGCGGTAAGGGATGAAGCTGTGTTCGTAGCAAAAAAACAGGGATAAGTGTATTCTGTACAACTAAAAATAGTAAAACGGGTGGACTTCCTCGTCGAATTGTAGTCTGTACAACTAAATTTGCCCGGATTGGTGAAAATCCAGATATAGAGGCATTTTAATTGTAGGAAAGAGTCAATTTCATAATTCAGTTTACTGAAAAGCAAGATTGGTCCAAAATCTAAGGTCATATTTTTTAAAAAAATCAGGCCACTTGCTGGGAGTCTCTCAACTGCTGATTCAATTTGTCTAATGCAAACTTACTCAAATTGTACGCGAGCGTACTGAGCTGGAAATCGACACTTGCCCGGACACCCCGGTGACGTGTGCGTTTCATCCCGAAATACTCTTTGAGATAGGCAAACACACGCTCCACGGCCGTCCGCTTGTTGTACAGGGTGGTAAAACTTTCGCTACCTCTGGCGGGATAAGTGTGCAACCGCAAATCCGTTTGCATGCGAATTTTAAACACTTTTTGGCAATCGGAACCGGAAAGCTCACAGCCTTTGCATTCGCTAGGCCGGGTGTACTTCAGGGTCTCATACTTGGCATCAAAACTGTCGTAACGGTACGTATGTCCTTGAGCGCACACCGGCGTGTAATCCAGATTCATTCCTGCAGGCGGGTCTTTATGGTGAATCAGGGAAATCGCAGGATAGGCGCCGAGCGTATGAATCAACTGGTAGATTGCCGCGCAGTCGTAGCCTTTGTCGCCCAAGATATGCTTGACCTTTAGCATCGGAAACTTTAGGAGCAGGCCTTTGAGAAGGACGACCGCCATACGCTGGTCATTCGGATTGGCCGAACTAAAGAGCCCACTGAGGATATACTGGCTGTCCGTGTCGACTAGCAGATTCGCCTTGAACCCGTAATAGCTGGTCATTCGGCCCTTCGTATTTTTCTTATCACAACGCGCAGCATGCCGGGGCAACTCGGTCAGCAGTTCATCGTACGTGTACGGCAACATCGCTTCAATGGTTTTCTGGAACGGTCCGAGACTTTGTTCATAGGCTTCCATTTCCTCGCGCCGACGTTCCTTTTCGGCCTGGGATGGACGACCTGGCTTGCTGTACCTGGGTTTCTTCAGCGGCGCGTTCACCGCCTTCGGCTCAGGCTCTTGATGTTCGAGCTGAAGTTGTTCGGCCCCCGGAGCTTCGCCTTTCTTTTGCTCCCGGCGAGCCGCACGACGCTTGGAGGCTGATTCGCTAAATTGGCAATCCCATGCCTCAACCATCGAGGAATCCACAGCCAGATGGGTGCCGCTCACAAAACCTTCTTCTAGGGCAGAGGTGACTAGGCGATCCTGAAGTTGTTCCAGCATTCCCGTTTGCGCTAGGGCGTGAATCAAACGAGAATAGGAGGCCTGACTGGGAATATTGTCCGAGCCCGTAAACCGGCACTGGACTCGAAATTCGTGGCTATGATTCAATCGCCGGACCAAGGCAGAGACAAACTCGATGTTCTCCATTTTGGCAATCAGCAGCGAGTAGATCATGGCAGGTACGTTTAGTTTTTCAGGCCGTCCACGGTGGCTCTTTTTCCGCAGTGCGAACAGAACTGGAGCTAAATGTAAGTGTTCAAAGATTTGGCTATATTTATCTTCCGGAGCCATCTGGAGCAATTCCTCAAAGGAAAACAGTTCTTCTTGTCGAATAGAATAGATAGGGATTACCTCTTTTCTTCTCGGGTGTTGGTTTCGTCACCTATAACTTCGAGAATTTGGGGAGGTACTCCTTTTTCTATGCTCAAAAAAACCAGGTATAGCAAGGGTTTTGAATTATGAAATTGTCTCGGAAATACAACTAAACGAAGATTTGGCAGCATATCAGACGACTTAGTTGTACAAATTGCAATTAAGTCTCCACCTGCACACTAAATGGGGCGCGGTAAACCTGCTGCAAGCCATATAATCAACAACATCTGGAGACACAGCGGCCGTAACTCCAAATGTTCACCGCAGTGACGACCAAGCTTTGAGTTCGAATTTTTTAGTGCGCTTTCGTTAGACCAGTGGCAAGCTTGCAGAAAATCAGGTATGAGGCTTATGATATACAGGCTGTTCCCCTTCTTGCAGAAGATTCGGGAGCAGCCTGTTTGTATAGAGAGGGGAGATTGATATCAAGAAGCTGGTGCGGATGGTCAATAACATGAAGCTGAAATACAAGCTGATCTTCTTTTATATCATAGTGGTGATGATTCCCGTGCTGATTGCCGGGATTATTCTGACGAATTATTTTCGGGAGGGAGCCTTGAACAGAGCGATAGATCAGGCCACCAACAATGTGGAAAAGATCAAAAGCCAGCTGTACAGCAAGCTGCGGGTTCCTACAGATATTTCGAATCTGCTCTATTTCGATGAGGATCTGGAGCGGCTGGTCAATACGCATTATCCGAGTATCCTGGAGCTGACCAAGGCTTACCTGAATTATACCGACCTCAAGGAATATGTGCTGCGGTACCGGGAAATCTCCAATATCCGCTTTTTCATCGATAATCCCACACTGGTGGACGATATGTCCATCGCACCGGTAACGCCGGAGATCCGCACGAGAAACTGGTATACACAGGCTATGCAGAACAATCAGATCTACTGGATGTATATCCACGACAAGGACCCTTATTTCAACAGTCCCAAAGGAACGATCAACAAGCTGAGCCTGGTCCGCCAGGTGCCCTACCCGGAATACAGCAAGTCAGGAATTCTGATGGTGCAGGTGAATCAGAATGAGCTGAACCAGATGCTGCACCAGGAGCCGTTCGAGACCATTATTATCGATGAGCAGGGCTATATTGTATCCGCTAAGAATCCGCAGCTGGTGGGCAGCACGGTGGATGCTTTCGACATAGGGATTGATGTGCAGGCGCAGACCAAGGGTGTGTTCACGACCCAGGTGAAGGACAAGGATTCCTACGTCATCATCGATGAGATGATCCCTGAGCTGAGTGTCAGCAAGCTGAAGATTATCTCGGTATTTGAGACTAAAAGTATTCTGAGCGATGCCAACAAGGTGAGTCAGCTGGGCCTGCTTATCGTAATCGGGGTGCTGCTGGTTGCGCTTGTACTGGTCTATACGATCTCGCTGCTGACCAGCAACCGGCTGCTGCGGCTGAGCCGCCAGCTCAATCAAGTGGCCCTCGGGAACCTGAATGTCGTCTCCCACATAGACGGAACAGACGAGATCGGCCAGCTGTCGCGCCAGTTCAACTACATGGTAGCCAGCATCAACCAGTTGATTAACCAGGTGATAGAGAGCAATGAGAAGAACAGTACACTGGAGATTGCGCAGCGGGAGATTAAGCTGAAGATGATGGCCAGCCAGATTCATCCGCATTTTCTGTTCAACGCCCTGGAGTCCATCCGTATGAACGCCCATCTGCGGGGAGAGAAGGAGATTGCCAATATTGTCAGGCTGCTGGGCAAGCTGATGCGCAAGAATCTGGAAGTAGGCCGGGAGAGAGCGCCGATCAAGGAAGAGATTGAGATGATCCGCTCCTATCTGGATATTCAGAAGTTCCGCTACGAGGACAGGCTGGAATATGAGATTACCTGCGATCCTGCCGCCGCTGAGGTGATGATTCCGCCGCTGATTATCCAGCCGCTGGTGGAGAATTCGGTCGTTCATGGTCTGGAGAACAAGGAGGGCACCGTGCATGTCAGCATCGCTGTTACCCTCACAGAGAATCAGGAGATTCAGGTGATTGTAATGGATGACGGGATCGGCATGAGGGAAGGACGGCTGTCCGAGATTATGGAGGTCATCGCCAAGGTGGAGGAAGAGGAGCAGGGCAGGATCGGGCTGCGTAATGTGCAGCAGAGACTGACTCTGTATTACGGAGCGGAGCACGGGCTGAACATCTCAAGCCGGGAAGGAGAGGGGACCCGGATTACATTTTCAATCCCGAAGGACAGTGATTTGAAGGCTTAAGGGGATACTGGCGGGGAGAATGTCTAATTTCTATAGGTTTTTACGTGAAATCTGTTGGGTATTCTCGCCCCCGGCGCTGGGATAAGATAAAGCTATCAAAGCGAAGGGGGAATATTGATCGTGAAAGCGCTCACTGAAAACGGTGTTACAGCAAATGAAAGCGTAACCCCCCGCCCACCTGCGAAACGGAATAGTGGATTTTGGAAAAGCGTACTCCAGCAAAAGTACTTATACCTGATGTCCCTTCCATTCGTAATCTGGGTATTTATTTTCAGCTATGTACCCATATGGGGATGGCTAATGGCCTTTCAGAATTATAAGCCGGTCAGATCGTTCAGCGAGCAGAAATGGGTCGGATTGGACAACTTCAGGGAGCTGTTCCAGGACGAACGCTTCTATCTCGTATTAAGAAATACACTGGCGATGAGCATGCTGGGACTGATCTTCGGCTTCGTGGTTCCTATCCTGTTCGCCGTGATGCTCAACGAGTTGCGCGGGAACGTCTTCAAGAGAACGGTCCAGACGATCTCTTACCTGCCCCACTTTGTATCCTGGGTCGTTGTAGGAGGGATTGTCTACAAGACGCTTGCCATCGACGGAGGGATCGTGAATGATCTGCTGCTCTGGACGAATCTTATTGATGAGCCGATTCAGTTCATGGCCCAAGGGAAATACTTCTGGGGAGTCCTAACAGCTGCTGACATCTGGAAGGAAACGGGCTGGAATGCGATCATCTATCTGGCAGCGATTACAGGCATTGATAAAGAGCTGTATGAAGCGGCCAAAGTGGACGGTGCAGGACGGGTCAAGCAGATGTTCAATATTACGCTGCCGGGTATCCGCACAACGGTGATGGTGCTGCTGATTATGAATATCGGCCATCTGGTCGGCATCGGCTTCGAGAAGCAATTCCAGCTGCAGAACAACATGGTTACCGATTATTCGGAAGTGCTGGATTTGTATGCGCTTAAATACGGGATACAGATTTCACGGTTCTCCTACGGTACAGCGATAAGCATGTTCACCTCGGTAGTCAGTGTCATCCTGCTGTTTACCGCCAACGGTCTGATGAAGAAATTTGCTAAAGAAAGCATTATGTAAGGAGGGGATCAACTATGGGTGGCAAAGCATTCCAAATGTCAAAAGGTGAACGTGTCTTCGATATTTTTCTCTACATCGCTCTAATCCTGGTTATGATTGTGACGTTATATCCCTTTCTGAACGTGCTGGCAATTTCCTTCAATGAATCTACAGATACAGTCCGGGGCGGCATCTATATCTTCCCGCGGGCCTGGACTCTGGAGAATTACCAGCGGATCTTCAGTTATACAGGGCTGATTCAAGGCTTCAAAATATCGATTCTGCGTACTATTTCCGGTACTCTTCTAGGGCTAGTCAGTGCTTCCATGCTGGCCTTTACGCTCAGCCGTCCGGAGTTCAGAGCCAGAAGATTTGTCTCGGTATTCCTGGCCCTGACCATGTATTTCTCTGGCGGTATGGTGCCGATGTACATTCTCATGAAGGACTTGAACCTGATCGGAACGTTCTGGATTTACATCCTGCCGGGTATGGTATCCGCGTTCAACGTCTTCATTATCCGCTCCTTCATGGACGGCCTGCCGTTTGCCTTGCAGGAATCCGCCAAGCTGGACGGGGCGAATGACTTTATGATTTTCTACAAAATCATTCTTCCGCTCTGTAAGCCGGTGCTGGCGACAATCGCCTTGTTCCTGGCCGTGGGGCAATGGAATGAATGGTTCACTACCTATCTCTACAACGGCAACAAGCCGCATCTGACTACGCTTCAGTTCGAGCTGATGAAGGTCCTGTCTTCGACCAATCAGGGCAGCGGCATGGTGAATGCGAATGATATGGCCAGACAGATGGCCCAGATTTCACCGGAGTCGATCAAGATGGCGATTACCATTGTCGTAACCGTGCCGATTCTCGTGGTTTATCCGTTCCTGCAAAAGTATTTTGTCGGCGGGATGACGCTGGGTGCAGTCAAGGCATAGGCCTTAACCCAGAGCGACAGGGGAGAAGCTGCCGGGTTCAGTGCAGAGCCGGGCAGCTAACCCGCTGTGGGTGAAGTGTTAATTAGTGGGAACTTATATTTATAGTAGTTTTGCAAGCGTTCACAATGGTATATTCAGGTCTCACCTGATATGCATAAAGGCAACATATTAAGATATAAGGGGGATACACAATGAACCGCAAGAGTACCAAGACGATCTTCACGCTCCTGCTGATGAGCTCGATGCTGATCGCTGGTTGTGGAGGCAACAGCAATAATGCAGCCAACAATACGACGCCTAACAACTCAGGAACTACACCTGATGCTACTGCTGCAGCAGATGATACGGCTCTAGATACCTCACCGGCTACGTTCACCTTCTTCGGAGCGGATGCCAGCCCGAACTGGAACAAGATGCAGGATGATGTCGGTAAAGCCATCACAGAAAAGACAGGCGTCACCCTTGAGGCAGAATTCGATGTAGGCAGCGGCGGCGGTGACCAAAAAATCGCCATGATGGCGGCCAGCGGCGACGTTCCTGATATTATTTTCGCTAAAGGAAGTCTGAGTACCCTGGTGGATGCCGGCCTGATCATTGATATGACGGACCTGATTGACAAATATGGCCCCAACCTCAAGAAAGTCTACGGCGAGAACATGAACCGTCTGAAGTACAGCCTGGACGATCAGAGTATCTATCAGATTCCTACGAATATGGGTGTCGGCCAGAAATCCTTCGATGCCACAGGCGGATTTGAAATTCAGCATCGTGTGCTTAAAGAACTGGGCTATCCGAAAGTGCGTACAGTAGCTGATTTTGAAAAGGTGCTGAAGGATTATGTCGCCTTGCATCCGGAAACCGATGGGCAGCCTACCATTCCGTTGACGCTAAATGCCGATGACTGGAAGATTATGATCACCGTGACGAACCCGGCCTTTATTACAACCGGTGCACCGGATGATGGTGAATATTATGTGGACCCTGAGACCTTTGAAGCGAAGCTTCATTATAAACGTACTGAAGAAAAGGAATATTTCCGCTGGCTGAACGGCATGTATAACCAGGGCCTGCTGGATAAAGACACCTTCGTGCAAAAAGATGACCAATACAAAGCGAAAGTGGCCAGCGGGCGCGTGCTCGGTCTGATCTCCCAGGAATGGGAGTACCAGGATGGCGAAAATGCGCTGAAGGCTGCTGGTAAAGACGAGTATACCTATGGACACTTCCCTGTAACTCTGTCCGAAGAGTATAAGGATCATTCCTTCATGCAGACGGGAATCGACGGCTACGGGATTGCGATCACTACGGCTGCCAAAGATCCGGAGCGGATCATCAAATGGCTGGACTGGATGTCCTCCGATGAAGGCCAGATCCTGAGAACCTGGGGGATTAAAGACAAGCACTATACTGTGGATGCGAATGGCAAACGTGAGGTTCTGCCTGAAATCCGTGACGGCTTAGCCAATGATACAGCGAACACTCAAAAAACAACCGGGATCGGCCAGTACCTGATCTTCGGTGCCCGTTACGGCGACGGAGTGAAGGATTCAACAGACAACTACTACACCACAAGCTTCCCTGAGCAGATTGTTGCTTCGTACTCCGAAGCTGAGAAGGAATCCCTTGCCGGATACAAGGCGACTACCTGGAAGGATCTGTTCCCGAAAGAGGATGAATTCCCTGTAAAAGAAACAGGTGCCCTGTACAACCTGCCGGTTCCGACAGACGGCAAATATCAGGTCATCTTCAAAAAGACCCAGGATATCGTACGTAAACGTATCCCGGAAGCGATTCTGTCCAAACCGGGTGATTTCGATAAAGTCTATGATGCCTTCCTGGCCGAGCTGGACAAAGCCGGCGCTCAGGATATGGAAAAAGAATTCACTGAGCTGGTGAAGAAGAGAGTATCCCTGTGGACAGGCAAAAATCTGTAATCATTAATGAGATGTAGCATGATTTAGAGTAGAGCAGGAGGCAGAAAGGCCCGACTTAGGTCAGGGCCTTTTGCTGTATTCAGAACTCTTAGCAGGAAGGATGAGGAGAATATGGAAACTGAACAAAGGAAATCCGCGTGGAAGCTTAGTTACAGCCAGCCCGCAGCCGCCTGGGAAGAGGCGCTGCCGCTGGGGAACGGGCATATGGGAGCTATGGTATTCGGCGGTACCGCCAGAGAGCTGATCTCGCTGAATGAGGATACCTTATGGTCCGGGTTCCCCCGGGATACCAATAATTACGAAGCGCTCAGGTATTTGAAAAGAACCCGGGAGCTAATTGCTGCAGGCCACTATGGCGAGGCCGAGGATATGGTGAATGCCCATATGCTGGGGGTCAACGCCCAGGCCTACATGCCGCTCGGGGACCTGATTCTTACGCAGCCGGGCGCAGAGAACTGTACGGCCTATGAAAGAGAGCTGGATTTAGATAGCGGGGTTGCCAAAGTGACTTATCAGACGGAGCAGGGCAACTTCACCCGTGAAGTATTCATCAGCACGCCGGACCAGGTCGGTGTCGTGTATCTGACAAGCGATCAGCCGCGGGGAATTCAGTTAGAGCTGGAGCTGGACAGCCAATTACAGCATAGCGTTAGCCCATTGGAGGGGAACGGGCTTGGGCTTGTAATGCAGGGCCGCTGTCCCTCACATATTGCCGACAATTACCGCCAGGATCATCCGCTTGCGGTGCTCTATGAGGAGGGGCTTGGAGTTGCGTTCGAGCTGCACCTGCATGTACAGGCCACCGGGGGAAGTATCCGGCATTCCGCAGACAAGCTTGTAATCAATGGCGCGGAGCGTGTGCTGCTGTTGCTGGCTGCCGGAACGGACTATGAGGAGGTGCGGTCAAGAGCAAGCCATAGAGCCGCAGCGCCAGCTCAGTATTCCACAGCTATGCTAAGTCCGGCAGAGCTGTGCGCCAGCAGATTAAGCGCTGCGGCGGGTAAGACTTATGAGGAGCTGCGGAGAAGGCATACCGGGGAGCATCAGGCGATCTTCTGCCGGATGGATCTGGATCTGGGCGGTCACGAGGCGGAGGAGCGGCCAACCGATGAACGTTTGGCTGCATATCAGGAGGGGGCAGAAGACCCGGCGCTGGAGGCCCTATTGTTCCAATATGGCCGCTATCTGCTGATGGGCAGCTCACGGGCCGGAACACAGGCAGCGAATCTGCAGGGGATCTGGAATCCCCATGTTCAGCCACCATGGAACAGCAATTACACGACCAATATCAATACACAGATGAACTACTGGCTGGCGGAGGTCTGCAATCTCAGCGAATGCCACGAGCCGCTCCTTGAGTTAATTAAGGAGCTTAGTGAGACCGGAGCCAGAACGGCGGCTATTCATTACGGGGCGCGCGGCTGGGTGGCTCATCATAATGTGGACCTGTGGAGGGCCTCCACACCGTCGGGCGGAGATGCCAGCTGGGCCTTCTGGCCAATGGGCGGCGTGTGGCTATGCCGTCACCTGTGGGAGCATTACGAATTCAACCCCAATTTGGAGTATTTGGGCGAGAGCGCTTATCCGCTAATGAAAGGAGCAGCCCTCTTCTGCCTGGATTGGCTGGTGGAAGGACCGGAGGGCCGGCTGGTTACCAGCCCGTCTACTTCGCCGGAGAACCGGTTCATCGCGGAGGACGGCAGAGCTTGCAGTATATCTATGGGCTCGGCCATGGATATGAGCCTCATCGCTGAGCTGATGCAGCACTGCCTGGAGGCTGCTCGTATTCTTGGCGTAGACGCTGAGTTTCAGGAGGAGCTGGAACAGACACTCGTACGTCTGTCTCCGCTGAAGATCAGCAAGAGCGGACGGGTGCAGGAATGGCTCTATGACTTCGCCGAAGCTGAGCCGGGGCACCGCCATGTCTCCCACCTGTACAGCCTGTATCCGGGCAACCGGATTAACAGGCGGGACACGCCGGAGCTGCTGGAAGCCAGCCGCATAACACTGGAGCAGCGGGTTGCTTCCGGCGGGGGACATACCGGCTGGAGCTGTGCCTGGCTGGTCAACCTCTATGCCCGGCTCGCAGACGGCGCTGCGGCTTACGGCTATGTGCGCACGCTGCTAACCCGCTCCGTCTACACCAACCTGTTCGATGCACATCCGCCGTTTCAGATTGACGGTAATTTCGGTGCGGCCGCCGGAATCGCAGAAATGCTGCTGCAGAGTCATCTCGGGGAGCTTACGCTGCTCCCGGCGTTGCCGGGAGTCTGGAAGAACGGATCTATCAGCGGCCTGAAGGCGCGCGGAGGGTATACGGTCGACATGGAATGGCAGGCTGGAGTACTGGTCTCCGCGCGAATTACAGCCCGGTTCGATGGAACACTTCGTCTCAGGTATACGCAAGAGCTGAAGTTACAGCTTGCAGACGGCCGCCGCCAGGCGCTGAACGATGTGCTTGAGGTTACGGCTGGCGGGGTGTACTTTGTGGGGGTGTAAGGATGAGGGAGACCTATATACAAAATATGTAAGCTGTTGCTGCCGCAGTTCCCTGATGGTGACCTGGAAGCTGCGGCATTACTTGATGAGGAATCTGTCTGTACTTAATATTTCATATAGATTAAAAAAATCAACTACAGCAAGTAAAGAATATCTTCTGCAGGAAATAATCTCAAGCCGTCGTATTCATAGCCAAGACGCCAATCTGATATTACTTTATCACTCTTTTTGATGTCTGCCTTGATCTGTCTTCTTAAGGCATCTGAAAGACCTATTCCTTTAATGCAAGAAGAAAAAGATTCAAGATAGGTTTTTAATGCAGCTGGGATTGATCCAACTGCTGCGGAGATAGTTGCCGCTGGACCAATAACGCTAGAAGCAGTAGCTGCAGTGTATACGACATTTGTAGCTAATGCCGATGCGGTCAAGTGGCATCGTTCCAATTCACTCTTTACAGCAGATTCTAAACTTTCTGGATAAACAACTTCAGCATATACTCGAAACTTGCTCTTTCTGGTTTGAGTACATGGCAGTTTTATATCTTGCCTACACATACGTCCAGGGTTACTCCATGTTGGACAGGGGACATTGGTCCAACCAGTTACACACATTGCTACCTTAAACTCAGGATAATCAAATGAAAAAAGATCTTTTTGCATTACCCCAGGAGCACGGAGGATAGAGTGGTTTGTAGAGTCAACATATACTTGATGATAGTTATTCAACTGATGCTCATCTCCTTTATATTAGTCATATGTTTTATGGTATTGTGATGGAGCCCAATTGGTGCAATATTTCACATTAAACTTCGTTTTTTTCATTTCTGCTATTTTTTTTGATAATACATCTAGCGTGATTGTCAGAAGTAAAATCGAGCGAGTAACAAATTTCCCTACTAGAGCTTCAAAATTAAATGGGAGAGATTTGCTTATGATGCAGGGAGAGGGCAGAGCCGATATAATGTAATGGAGAGTACAGGCACGACCGCCTGCCTATTCTTCAGGTTGAAGTTGTAATTAGGGCATTATTGGCATTTAATATAGAGTATACGGCTATGGCCGATAATATAGATTGCAGGAGGCGCGCGGATCATATGGGGAAGAGATATAGATCGCTGATGAAGACGGCGGTTGGACTTATGCTTGTGTGTGCAGCTATTCCGCCTGCGATGTACTGGGGATACGAGCATGCGTATGCTGCAGCGGATTCGGCGGTGGTGCAGACGACACAAGGAATGACGCAGAAGCTGGCCGGAGCGATGAGTAACCGCAGAGAGACGATTACCTTCACTTATCAGGGTAAGACTGCCAAGCTGAAAAGTGAGATCCAGACGGCCATTAATCAGGCGATGGGGAGCGACCCGTACCTGTATTATATTATTGACAGCTATGCTTTCTCTTACCGTGGAAGCACGCGGGCTGTTTATGTGACGGTTCAGGTGGAATACCGGGAGACGCTGCAGCAGACGGCATATGTTAACAAACAGGTGAAGGCTATTCTGCAGCAGATCATAACACCGGGCATGAACAATCACCAGAAGGTAAAAGCGATTCACGACTGGGTCGTGCTGAATTTGGAATATGATCACTCGCACCGCAAATACACCGCTTATGAGGGACTTCAGACCGGAAGTGCGGTCTGCCAGGGCTATACGCTGCTAACCTATAAGCTGCTGCTGGGAGCGGGCATTCCGAACAGAATTGTGGAAGGGACGGCCAGGGCGGCAGACGGTGTGACCCAGTCCCATGCCTGGAATCTGGTGCTCTTGAACGGGGCATGGTATCACCTCGATACCACCTGGGATGACCCGGACCCGAGTCCGGAGGGCGGAATCAGCACGCTCTATTATATGAGGACCGATGCCCAGATGCGGCTTGACCACACTTGGACCAAGTCCTATCCGGCGGCCTCCACCAGTTATGCCCAGACCTTGACTAAGCTGGTTAATCAAGGGGACCAGGGGGTGGAGGCATACAAGACGCTGCAGAAGGACCTGAACTACTGGCTGTACGAGGAGAATCAGGTGGTTTCGTCGGCGGAACAGCTCAAGGCGCTTGCGAAGCAGGCGGCAGAGGCCGGACAGCAATCGCTGCTGTTCCGCTATCGCGGAAGCGACAAGCTGCTTAGGGAGGATCTGCAGGTGCTTTACGGGCTGGGACTGAACAACCTGGCCTTCAACAGCTCGCCGTTCGAGAATACAGGAGATCTTAAGGTATATGTGACCTGGAAATAAAAGAGTGTCAGCTGTCCGGCGAACCAGCCAGGGTGGAGTTTATTTCAGGCCTTGGTCTCCAGGAACTGAATTGTCTGAAGCTTGTTTGTGGAAGGGTTGAAGCGGACCATCACGACTACGCCGAATTCCCGGCCCGCCTTGCTGCGGACCAGCAGCTTGAACTTCTCTTCTGCAAGCTTCGGCTGGATCTGGGTCCGGCCGATGTGCTTGTAATCGATGATCTCGGCGTTGTATTTCTGCTGCGTCTCCTTCACGGCGATGGTACCCCACCGGGCATAGTCAGGTGCAGCGGAGCTCCGGCTAATTGGAGCGGCGGTGACAAGCAGGAGCATCAGCAAGGCTATCATCCAGTTTTTTTTCATTTTCATAGCGGCCTCCTTGGGGTGTGAATACTGGTTAGCGTATCCCTTCGAAGGCGCTTCTATGCCTGGATTGCTTCTTATGAATTCAGGTTTTCCCGAACCCGTTCTCACACGTGATGTTCATATCCAGAATCTCGTACAGAGATTGCTTGGAAGCCTCCATTTTTTTCTGCGCGTCTTCAATCTCTGCTATTTTGTGATGTATAATGCGTGCTTGCTCATTCTTGGATATTCCATGCTTGGCAATCATGTCTTTAATGTCCTGAATTGAAAATCCGACCGCTATACAGTTCTTTACCACTTCAATATATTGAACGATTTCCGGGACATAATTCCGGTAATTATTCTCTTCTCTGAGGATATACTCCTCCGTAATGATGCCCATTTTCTCATAATAACGCAGGGTTGAAATAGGAAGACCGACCTTTGTTGCGACTTCACTGATCTTCATGCCATCACCTCATGGTTTGTTCTTGCTATGAACTATAGTTTATAGTTTACAATTCTCCTAGTGATGATTCAACATCAGCACATTATATACAAAGGAGAGAAATAACCATGAGCACAACGACAGGTAAATTCCGCACAACCAATGATTTCAACACAATTGTCCTGGAGCGCCGTTCCGTGAAGGTCTATGATCCTGAGGTGAAAATCAGCAGAGAGGAAATGACCGAGATTCTGGCGGAAGCCACCCGTGCCCCATCCTCCATTAACATGCAGCCATGGCGGTTCCTCGTCATTGACAGCGCTGAAGGCAAAGCAAAGCTTGCGCCGCTGGCCTCCTTCAACCAGACCCAGGCACTCACATCCGCTGCTGTAATTGCGGTATTCTATGATGCTAACAACACTGAATATATGGACGAAATTTTCGGCAAAGCTGTAGAGCTTGGGTACATGCCCCGCGAGGTAATGGAAATGCAGCTGCAGCAGGTCAAACCTTATTATGCCAACATCTCAGCGTCCGAATTGCGGGATGTGAATCTGATTGACTCGGGGCTTATTTCGATGCAGTTAATGCTGGTGGCCCGCGCCCACGGATACGATACCAATCCGATGGCCGGGTATGACAAGGAGCATATTGCCGAAGTATTTGGCCTTGACAAGGAACGGTTCCAGCCGGTCATGTTAATTTCGATTGGCAAGGCTGCCAAGGAAGGCTATCCATCTTACCGCCTGCCGGTCGATACGATCACAACCTGGGCGTAAGCAACAGTTGCAGGAATTCCCACGAATATCTAACGGACCGGAGAGAATCTTATCCCCGCGAAAACGCCACTTTTTGCAGCTTAATGGACTCAGTCCGTTACGCGAAGCCAAACGCCCCTGAAGAACAAGACCCGCTTGGAAAAAGATGTAATTTGAAGGGGGATTGCATCTGTTCCACTATTTTAAATCTGATAACGTACTAGCTATATTTAAAAGACCGGTTTTGGCCCGCTGCTGCGGATCAAAACCGGTCTTTTGCTGAAAAATAAAAATCCATATGCTTCACGCTATAATTACCTTATCTTATCCGCTGAAACGGTACCGTCCTTAAACGGACGGCAATGCCGGTTCCACTTATGCTGCAATGAATCAGTCTGCGCGGGTGCTCAGATCACACTTCTCCAGCGGGATCAGGCTGCTTTTGCGGAACCATCCATAGCCCAGCCAGATCAGCAGGAACAGCGGCACGCTGACATAGGAGACCAGAATGCCGTACCAGTCGATCTTCGCACCGGTGAAGGCGCCCATGTTCTGGCCGAATACGGCGACCATACACAGAGCGAAGGCAAACAGCGGACCGAACGGGAACCATCTTGCCCGGTAAGGCAGCTCCTTCAGGGAATGGCCTTGCTTCACGAAGGCCCGGCGGAAACGGTAATGGCAGACGGCAATCCCGAGCCAGTTGATGAAGCCGCACATCCCGGAAGCGTTAAGCAGCCAATTGTACACCGCGCCGTCTCCGAAGAAGGAGGCAAGGAAGGCGAGCATGCCGACAGCAGTCGTCACGAGCAGTGCGCCTACAGGAACACCTCTGCGGTTCAGCTTGCCGAGCGCGCGCGGTGCCATTCCATCCTTGGCCATGGCGTACAGGACACGGGTGGAGGCGTACATCCCGGAGTTCCCGGCAGACAGCACGGAGCTGAGAATTACGGCATTCATTACCGAAGCGGCAATCGCCAGCCCTGCTTTGTTGAAGACGATGGTGAACGGGCTGACGCCGATATCATCAATACCGCCGCGGAGCAGATCGGGATTCGTATAAGGAATCAGCATACCGATGACGGCAATTGCAAAAATATAGAAGATCAGAATGCGCCAGAATACCTGGCGGATCGCGATCGGCACATTGCGGCGCGGGTTCTCGCTCTCTCCGGCGGCTACGCCCACCAGCTCCGTTCCCTGGAAGGAGAACCCGGCGGCCATGAAGACCCCGACGAAGGCGAAGAAGCCGCCATGGAAGGAGCTGCCTCCGAGGTGGAAGTTGCTGAAGCCCACCGCCTTGCCGCCCAGAATTCCGAAGATCATCAGGACGCCGACCGTCAGGAAGACGACCACCGTAATAATCTTGATAATGGCGAACCAGTATTCTGACTCACCGTACCCCCGCGCAGACAGGAAGTTCAGGCCGAACATGAGCGCCAGGAAGAGCAGACTCCACAGGAAGGAAGGACTGTCCGGGAACCAGTACTTAATGATAACGGTAGCTGCAGAGAGTTCGGCTGCAATGGTCACTGCCCAGTTGTACCAGAAGTTCCAGCCGATAGCGAAGCCGAAGGCGGGACTGACGAACCGTGTGCCATAGGTGCTGAAGGAACCGGAATCGGGCAGGTAGGTGGCCAGCTCCCCAAGGCTGGTCATCAGAAAATAGACCATAATGCCGACGGCCGTGTAGGCGAGCAGGGCTCCGCCCGGACCGGAGGAGGCAATGGCCCCGCCGCTGGCGAGGAACAGTCCGGTTCCGATCGAGCCGCCGAGGGCGATCATGGTCAGATGTCTTGCTTTGAAGGATTTGCGCAGGCCCGGCGTATTGGCGTTACCCGCCTGTACTGCCGGCCGTTTAGGCTGCTGTGCTTGCATGAATAAGACACTCCCTTTAGATTGATGGTTCTGTTCACAGGGGGAGTGCCGCTGCCTGCATGGGCCGGTGTCTTCTTCCCGGCATGCTGCACGCAAAAAAACCGCAGACGGACGCTGCGGTTTCCTGATTATAGGCTCCGCATCATACTCCCTGTTAAGATAGCGCAACACGGTGCAGCTCCCGCAGTCTCCTGACAGGCGGCATGCACAGTGACAGTTCCGCGCCTTTCGGCAAACGGCCCCAATCGTAACTGCGGATTAAGAGCAGCAGTTAACGATTTCGGCGGATATTCCTTTGGGCGCGTATCACCGATGGCTCTTAGGCATCTCCACGCGCTTACTCTTCTTATCCGCGACCTCTACCTCATCCTAGGTATGATGAGGCTATCTTTGAACGATATGAACAACAGGAATCAGTATAAGGCATAGCGGCTTCTCAGGCAATGACAAAATACGGCAGGTTCACGTCAGCTCCGCCGGCGCTCAGACATCTGCTGCCAGACCGTACCCGCTGCTTCCTCGCCGGACAGAATCCGCTCCAGTGCCATCTTGGCCTGGAGCCCGACCTCGAATTCGGGGTCTTCGGCAGCAACGCTAAGCGCTTCCTGGGCCTCGGCTGTGCCGACTTCGTAGAGGAAGCGTGCCGCCCGCCAGCGCACCAGCTTGCTCGCATCACTCAGCGACGCCGTCATCACCGGCGTCGCCGCCGGGTCGCCGATGTCGGAGAGCGTGTCCCCGGCGGTGCGCCGCACGGCCGGGGCGCTGTCCTTCATCGCCTCATAGAGCAGCTCCATCGCGCCCGGGGTGCGGATATCGCCCAGGTACACGACCGCCAATCTGCGAATCTGCAGCTTGGGGTCGTGCAGCGCCGCCCGCAGCTCCGGCAGGAGCTGCTCGCCCGGCGCCAGATCCTCCAGCGCGGCATAGCGCACGCGCCAATCCGCATCGTGCAGGTCCCGCAGCAGCTCGGCCTGCTCTTTCTTGTGCCGCTGCTCGACGAACTCGCCGGCAGCCCCGTGCGCGATGGCCTGCTGCACGAGGGAGTCGAGGCGTTCCTGCGGATACGCCGCCTCCAGCTCCTGCTCGACCTCGCGGGCAATCTCCGGCGGCACGCCGTAGCGTACGCCGTAATCGCTGAGCTTGCGCTCCTTGATCATCACAGCGCTGGCCACATCAGTCACCGCCTGGGTGAAGCGGCTGGAGAGGGCGATGCGCTCCTCCTTCGCGCCGGTCTTGACGCGTATTTGAATCGGAATACCGCGGAACATCTGCACGAACACCTGGGACTCCCCGAAGTGGGCGCCGTCATTCTCATCGCCAAGACTATATTCCGCGCTGAGGCCATCCGCCCCGAAGCGGTTCTGGACCTCGCGCAGAATCGCCGCCCAGTCCGCGCTGCCCTTGCGCTCCAGCGCGGCGAAGTCAGCGGCATGATAAATACTGGTCACGCCCGGAATCTCCAGCATCTCCTGCGCCCAGGAAGGGGCGGAGCGCCGGGTCTCCGGGGTATACGTCCGGCGGATCCCGGGGGCAAGGCTTTCGTCCAGATGAAGCTTCATGGTATTTGGACTCGGGGTTGGTTCAATAAAGGTAATCTTCATATGTCAGCTCCTCTTCTAAGTAGCATAAGCACCGTTTGCTTTACCCGCATTTTACCTCATTTAAGCAAGTGAATACAAAGGGGCGGACGCGAACCCTCTAAAATTTTAAATATTGTTGAATTAGCAACTCAAACGGAAAGTGTTGCACTTTTTGCAATTTTGACTTCATATATAACCGGGTTGTTGGGGAATGTTGCATAAAATGAAGGAAATGTCCCGCTAAGAACCCACGGTGGAGTAGAAATGCTGATATTTATGCAATAATCTTGGGTATGAGGCTGAAGATAGGGAGGGGATGTTGCAATCCGTGCAGGATTTCATCCTTCCCCATACCGTCCCCTCCCGCCCGATACCGCCGCTAAGTCCGCAACATCCCTGACAAAAGATGCCCCGACGTTTCCCGCCCACCCATTTGGGTACAATTTGTAGTAAGCGTCCCGCAGAGCCCTGTAATTTTGCAAATGATTCTGCGGAACCCTATAGTTAAGATATGTGGTTTGCCGCCCGGCAACAGAAACGGCAAATCTGCTATAAGGAGTGGTTCTTGCATGGCCAGAATACGTTACAACAACATCGACAATGTCAGCACCGATAAAACACTTAAGGAATTCCGCCAATGGCGTGAGGAGCGCCGCAGGAAAAAGAAGGATTACAGCTATAAAGTGCCGAATCATCCGCCGCGCCTCGACTATCTGGCCGGGAACCGGCTGGAGACGACGATTACGTGGATCGGGCATTCTACCTTTTTTCTGCAATATGAAGGGTTTAATATCATCACCGACCCGATCTGGGCGCGGCGGCTGGGCTTCGAGAAGCGGATCGGTCAGCCGGGCATTCCGCTCGCGGATATCCCGCCGATCGACCTGATTCTGATCTCCCATTCCCATTATGACCATCTGCATATAGCGTCCATCCGCAAGCTGTACCGGGCAGGGACAACCATTGTGGTGCCTGCGGGGCTTAAGCGCAAAATGCTCCGCAAAGGCTTCCCGAACTGCCGGGAAATGCAGTGGTGGCAGGAGATTACGCTGGGTGCCGTCAAGCTGACATTTGTCCCGACCCAGCACTGGACGCGGAGAACGCCGTTCGATACGAATTCCTCGCACTGGGGCGGTTATGTGCTTCAGCCGGCAGATCCGCAGAAGCACCCGGAGGGGGAGGAGGGCAAGGCGCAGCATAAGCTGCTTCCGCCGAACCTCTATTTTGCCGGAGACAGCGGCTTCTTCCCGGGCTTTAAGGAGATCGGCAGACGCTTCAAGCTGCATGTCGCGCTGATGCCGATTGGCGCTTATGAGCCTGAATGGTTCATGAACTCCCAGCATGTGAATCCCGAGGAGGCCGTGCAGGCCTTCCTGGATGTAGGCGCCGAGCTGATGATTCCGATGCACTTCGGAACCTTCAGGCTGGCCGATGATACCGCGCGCGAAGCGCTGGACCGGATGGAGCAGGCGAGGGTAGCGCAAGGGCTTGGTGAGGAGCGTATCCGTACCTTGGGCTATGGGGAGACGCTGGTCGTCCAGCCCGAAGAACGCCCGGAGGGGCAATAACCCGGAGAAGGCTTGTATTAAACACTTCTACTTAAATAAGAGCCGTAATAAGGGCCATTTTGCTTAGATTTATGCTATAATGAGCCGGAACCTATGTGAAAAGGATGGTAATGCTTAATGATTAGCACAAGCGGTATAACACTCCGCTACGGAAAACGCGCACTATTTGAGGATGTAAACATAAAATTCACACCCGGCAACTGCTACGGTCTGATTGGCGCGAACGGCGCCGGCAAATCGACCTTCCTAAAGATTCTGTCCGGAGAGATCGAAGCGAACATCGGCGATGTGCATATCACACCCGGTGAACGGCTGGCCGTACTGAAACAGAACCATTTCGAGTATGACGAGTTCCAGGTGCTGGAGACCGTAATTATGGGTCATACCCGCCTGTATGAAATTATGAAGGAGAAGGATGCTCTGTACGCAAAGAGCGACTTCACTGAAGCAGACGGACTTCGTGCCGGTGAGCTGGAAGGCGAATTCGCGGAGTTGAACGGCTGGGATGCTGAGCCTGACGCTGCTGCTATGCTGATAGGTCTTGGGATCATGCGTGAGATGCATGACAAGAAAATGGCCGAACTCAGCGGCAACGAGAAGGTGCGGGTCCTGCTGGCCCAGGCCCTGTTCGGTCGCCCGAACAACCTGCTGCTCGATGAGCCTACCAACCATTTGGATCTTGAATCGATTGGCTGGCTGGAGAATTTCCTTATGGATTACGAAGGCACCGTTATCGTGGTATCCCATGACCGTCACTTCCTGAACAAGGTCTGTACGCATATTGCGGATATCGATTTCGGCAAAATCCAGATGTATGTCGGCAACTACGACTTCTGGTATGAGTCCAGCCAATTGGCCCAGGCGCTGCAGCGCGATGCCAACAAGAAGAAGGAAGACAAGATGAAGGAGCTGCAGGCCTTCATTCAGCGCTTCTCGGCCAATGCTTCCAAATCGAAGCAGGCGACTTCCCGTAAGAAGCAGCTTGAGAAGATTACCCTGGATGACATCCGTCCGTCCAACCGTAAATATCCGTTCCTGAACTTCAAGCCGGAGCGTGAAGCCGGCAAGCAGCTGCTGACGATCAGCGGCCTGACCAAGGCAGTGGACGGTGAGAAGGTACTGGATGAAATCAGCTTTGTAGTCAACAAAGGAGATAAAATCGCTTTTGTAGGACCGCATTCCCAGCCTAAATCCCTGCTGTTCGATGTGATTATGGGTGAGAAGGAAGCAGATGCAGGCGAGTATACTTGGGGAGTGACAACTACCCAGGCGTATTTCCCTAAGGATAACTCCAGCTACTTCGACGGGGTGAACATGAACCTGGTGGAATGGCTGCGCCAATACTCCAAGGATCAGGACGAGACCTTCCTGCGCGGGTTCCTGGGCCGGATGCTGTTCGCCGGCGAAGAGGCACTGAAGAAGGCAAGCGTACTGTCCGGGGGCGAAAAGGTCCGCTGTATGCTGGCCAAGATGATGCTGAACGGAGCCAACGTGCTGGTATTCGATGAGCCGACCAATCACTTGGACCTGGAATCGATCACCGCGCTCAATAACGGCCTGATCGATTTTGACGGCACAATCCTGTTCACCTCCCATGACCATCAGTTCATCCAGACGATTGCCAACCGCATCATTGAGATTACTCCGGCTGGCATCATTGACCGTACGATGAGCTATGACGAATATCTGGAGAACCCGGAGATCAAGGAAATGCGGGCCCGGATGTACCCTGTAGAGGCTTAAGAATCAGATATAGACAGAATGAACAGTTATGAGTTCATATGAAAAACGGCTGCGTCGTCCCCGGAGGGATAACGCAGCCGTTTCCACTTGAAATCTAAGGTCTAGGAACCGCCAGTCCGGCGGCGCTGATTGTTAGGCTTCTTGTTATTCTGGCTTTTCAGCGGCTTCGCGGAGCCGGCCTGGAAGGTTGAACCCGGTTTTCCCGAAGCATGCTGTTTCTTCTGCTCCAGCTTCTGGCGGATGGCATCAGCCAAATTAATTTTTGGTTTCTCGTTGTTCTCGCTCATTATGTTACCCCCTTAGGCAGCAAGTCCTTTTCCTTATTCTAAATGTTTTTAAATGCTGCTACAAGGGCAAGAATAACTCAAAGAAAGTTTTCCTGTATTTATGCGGCAGGAATAGGGAGAGAGGCAGAGATGACCGATATTTATGAAGATATTCGCAAGGGTGAGAAGGGTGCGCTGGTCAGTATCGCCGCTTATCTGATTCTGTCAGCCTTTAAGCTGATCTGCGGCTATCTGTTCGCCTCCAGTGCGCTCCTGGCGGACGGATTCAACAATTTAACCGATATTGTGGCCTCGCTGGCGGTGCTGATCGGGCTGCGCATCTCGCGGAAGCCGCCGGATTCCGATCATACCTACGGGCATTTCCGGGCCGAGACGATTGCGGCGCTGATGGCCTCTTTTATTATGGCGCTGGTGGGCATTCAGGTTATTGTGGAGGCGGTGCGCTCGCTGTTCGAGGGCGGGAAGGCCACGCCGCAGCTCTGGTCTGCCGGCGTTGCGCTGGTGTGTGCAGTAGCGATGATGGGGGTATATATATATAACAAGCGTCTGGCAGAGCGAATTAATAACCATGCGCTGATGGCTGCAGCGAAGGATAATTTTTCGGATGCCATTGTAAGCGTAGGGGCGGCTGTAGGCATTGTTGGGGCGCAGTTCGGACTGCCGTGGATTGATTCGGCGGCTGCCATCGGAGTCGGCTTGCTGATTATCAAGACAGCCTGGGATATTTTCCGCGATTCCACGTACCGGCTGACAGACGGCTTTGACGAAGATAAGCTGCTTGACCTGCGAAGCACCATTGCCCGGACCCCTGGCGTAGAGGGTATCAAGGATTTAAAAGCCCGTGTACACGGCAATCATGTGCTGGTGGATGTAGTCGTAGAGGTGAATGCCCGCATGACAGTCATGGAAGGGCATGAGATCAGCGATTCGATTGAAGAGCGGATGACCAAGCTGCATAATATCATGCATGTGCAAGTTCACGTGGAGCCCAAGGACTAACATTCCATGATTTCTCCTAGTTAGCTGTAATTTCCACCAAATCCAAGGAGAAATAGCGACTTTAGACCTGCATGTTACCATAAGATGGAAAGGTTTTTTGTGAAATTTGGAGCATGTTCCAAATCCCGGGCCAGCCTATAATGAGGGCAGAAAGCAACAAACGTAGCGCGCGCCGTTGTTGAATTTCTTAATACGCTAAGCGGGGGAACGCTATGATCGTATCACGCAAGAAAATTACAGCATCGTTATGGGTTTCCGCATCACTGGCATTATCCTTGGGAGTGTTCAGTCCAAGTCAGGCTTTCGCTGCAACCGATTCATCGATTACAACACTTGCGGCCTCCACTGGACAGACAGGCCTTATTCAAGCTTCGGTCCGGCTGCGTACAGATCCGTCTACCAGCAGCACGGTACTGAAATATCTAAATAAAGGCGACCAGGTCGTTATTCTGGAAGCTGCGAACAGCTACTGGTACAAAGTAAGAACGGCAGAGGGCATTGTGGGGTATATGAGCTCGGGAGATTCCTACATCCGATTGCTTACGGCTTCCGCACCTGCGTCCCGGACAGCAGTGATTCAGGCCACGGTCCGTGTAAGGGAGACCCCTGCAACCAGTGGTCAAGTGGTTGGATATCTCTATAAGAATGATCAGGTAACCATCCTTGAAGAGACCAACAGCTATTGGTACAAAATAAGAACGGCAAATGGGACGGTGGGTTATACCAGCTCATCCTATCAATATATTACAGCGGGTGCTTCATCGCCGTCTGCTCCAGCAACTCCAGCTCCAACACCGGTACCTGTTCAGACGCCGGTGCCGGCGCCTGTTCCAACACAGGCACCTGTACCTACAGCCGGTCAGACGGCCGTGATTGAACGTGTGATCGCAGCGGGGATGGGCTATCTGGGTACACCGTATGAATTCGGTTCCAGCCGTAATGATACGAGTACCTTCGATTGCTCGGATTTCATCCGCCAGATCTTCATGGATGCAGCGAACCTCAAGCTGCCTGCCGATTCCCGGCAGCAAGGGGACTGGGTGAAGCAGAACAGCGGTGTAACTACGGATATCTCCGGCTTGAAGCGCGGTGATTTGATGTTCTTCATGGATTATAAAGGAACTTCGCCCTCTGCTTATGCCGGAATCAACAAGTCTACGGCAAGAATTACGCATGTCGCTATGTATTTGGGTGACGGGAAGCTGCTGCATACCTATTCAGTAAGCTCCGGCGGTGTAAGAGTAGATAATCTTAGCGCTTCTTGGATGAACCGTTTCCTGTACGGAGGCTCGGTCATCCGCTAATATATACAGCCAGGACAGCAAGAAGCGACAGGCAGTACAAGTTTGTGACGGGTGAACTACAAGCGGGTGTATGGCGGGGTTATCCCTTCAGTAGAAGATTCTGCTGAAGGGATAACCCTTTTTCACATGAATTAGACACAAAAAAAAGGCCGTTTGGATTGGCGTCCACGTGCCTTGTCAGGGTACATCCGTTGAGTCATAGCTGCAGCATAGGAGTGGAGCAGCTATGACTCTTATGTGTCGAATCGCTTATGGATTGATTACGTATGCGGAAGCAGGAACCTTGATCCAGGCTTTACCCAGCCAAGTGTAGATTTCTCTCCATTCGTTGCCCATAGTGTCTCTCGTGATCACACCAGTAGTATCAACAGTCTGTGCACCCAGCCAGCCAATAGCAGTCGTGCTTCCCGCAGAAAGATGGAATGCTGTGAGTTTGGTCAGAATGATCTGAGGAGTTGCAGGCTTGACATTAGCTGCAGTAATGACCGGGTCTGCCGGATTCAGGTAAGTTGCTCCGGTTACAGTGGTTACTGCATCGGAAGAAGTGGTTTTGGTAGTTGCTGTTGTTCCTGTTACTACCTCAGCAGCGGAAGCTGTTGCTGCCAGGGAAGCCATAAGACCCATTGCTACTGTTAAACTGGCTAATTTTTTCATCGATGATTCCTCCTAGGTATGTTGGTGTGATGTTCTATGTTCTTGCTGTGCTAATATGGATGTAAACATAATTTGCATTGAATGAACCAGCGTAACCAAGAAATTTTATTTTTCTTGTCCAGCTTGACGGGAACCGCTTCATCCGGTCTGAATCACCGATGACATTCTGAGCGGAAAGGCCTATACTTTTTGAAGGGCAGCAAGAAGCCCGGAGGCTTCCTGACGAAGAACTCCGGGCCTTGAGCACTGCCTGGCCGGCAGTCAGTTAACGGTATGCTTACCTACATGGATCGTCCCCTGCGCCCCATAAAGAGTGAGACCACGAAGAGGATCAGGAAGATGTAGAACAATACTTTGGCGATGCCGACAGCCGCCGCCACGATATTGAAGAAGCCGAAGATACCGGCAATCAGGGCCACTACCAGCAGAATTATGGACCATCTGAGCATGAGATGTCATCCTTTCTGTACGTTGATGTAGTCATTGTTTAAACGGGGCTTATCCATTTGAAACAGGGAGGAAAGGAAGAGGATTCCAGGTGCTTGGCCTTTGTTTCGGCCGAATTCTGTAAGGGTAACTATGCAGTATCACACAGGGCAAACCGACAATTTAAACATTTTGGAAGGGGTTATCTGCTATGATCATTGAACTTAGCGTTGCACTGGCTGCTATCGCCTTTGCAGTACTCGTATTCTTTTTAATCAAAACCTTGAAATCGGCGAAGGACTCGCTCGACAAGGTCAGCCAGACGCTGCAGGAGGTTCAGAAGACTATCGATGAGCTTACCTATGAAGTGAAAACAACAGTCCGGCATGCCAATGACATCACTGCCGATGTCCAGGGCAAAATCCAGAAGATTGACCCGATCGTGGATTCCGTGAAGAATCTGGGCGATGTTATGAACGAGCTGACATTGACCGTGAAGCAGGTATCGGTAACGGTAATTGAGAAATTCCGTAAATCACGTGAACTGAAGGATAAGGCAAAATCGGTATCTATCGCAGAAGTCCCGTTAACACCGGCGGAGGAGAGAACCGTTCAATCCTATGAGGCAGTGAGTTCAACCAAACCCAAGGGCAAGATTGCTGCAGCCCTCAAAGGCGTGGATGCAGCCGCCGCGATCTGGCAGAAATTCCGCCACTAATACCTTAATGAAATGATATACGGCGGGGCACAGGACGGGGCAATACCAGCACATGAAAGGCGGGAACTCTATGAAAATGGTTATTCTCTTGCTTAGTCTGCTTGCTCCCTTCATTTCTGCACCGCCGCAAGGAGAGACGGTTACGCCCGGTCCCGTTACCGCCGCACAGCTGCCGGCAATGTTCGCCTTCGGGCATAGCGCAGTTGCCGATCCTTACATAAGCAGCTTCGATTCCCTGTCCGGGATTAGCTTATATATGACAGAAGAGAAGCTGCAGCAGGCCAAAGGAACGCCTCAGCAGATTGCTGAAGATCCTTGGGCGGGCTGCCTTGAATATCAATATGCCGATCTCTCGGCGGGGGTATGTGGCGGTGTGGTCCTCTATGTACATGTTTCCCCTGCCCAGGCAGGGCAATACGGTCTGAGCCTTAACGGGCTGATGCTCCATCCCCGGACGATGAATGTGCAGGATATGCTGGGAGCGCCTGATTTTGAAGCCGAGGATGGGGATGTTTACATTAGAGGAGAGGCCGCGCTCAAGATCTACCGTAATATGAAGAACGGCGAATGGGACGGCTTGGATTTGTTCGACGCATATTCCTTCTGAGGCTGATTCAAATACGGCGGTATTGGTTAATGAATGGTCAGTCATCTATCCGGTGGCTGGGCCCTTATTCATTATAAAGGAGAGTGATTTCATGGATTCAACCGGTACACAGGCTTATGCCAAGCTGCTGGAGAACGGCGTTCAAGCGATAGAAGAAGTGAATCGGCTCCGCAGCAGCGGCTACACCAGAGAGGATCTTTATGTGATCAGTCACGATGAAGACCGCGAAGGGCGTATCGTAGACGCCGCAGATACTAATGAAGTGGGGCTGAGCGAAGAAGGGCTGTTCGGTGCCATTGCCAACCTCTTCCGTTCGCGTGGCGACGCTTTACGCTTCAAGATTACTTCACTGGGCTTCAGCGCAGCGGAGGCGGCATTTTACGAGAAAGAGCTGGATACTGGCAAGGTTCTGGTGATTGCCAAAAGAAACCCACAATAATCGCGGGTCAGCTTCGTTGACCTCAATAGTACAATAGCGTAACCTCCAGTCCCACTAAACGTAGTGGAGCTGGAGGTTACTTTGTTGAAACCGGAACCTGTTTATGCCAATATCTAGCTGGATGGTAACAGGCCGTGTAAATATCGTATGATAGAACGATAGAGTTGCGGGTTTATGGTCTTAATATCATTCGCGTGAGGTGAAGAGCTTGAGAATATTAATCGTAGACGACAATCCTACCAATGTAATTATCATTCGTGAGATCCTCAAGAAGGAAGATTACCGGAATTTCATAACGGCTTCGTCCGCTAAAGATATGCTGAAGCTGCTCGGCGTCGGTGCAGGGGAAGAGAACGGGCAGCCCCGGCCGTCTGACGTGGACCTGATTCTGCTGGATATGATGATGCCGGAGATGGATGGGATTGAAGCCTGCCGTGTAGTTCAGCAATATGAGCATCTGAAGGATATTCCTATTATTATGGTTACGGCTGTAGGTGACTCTAAGAAGCTTGCCGAGGCGCTGGATGCCGGAGCGGTGGATTATGTGACGAAGCCCATCAACAAGGTGGAGCTGATGGCCCGCATCCGCCTCGCGCTGCGGCTGAAGCGTGAGAAGGACTGGCATAAGGAGCGGGACCAGCGGATACAGGATGAATTGAAGCTGGCTGCCCTGGTGCAGAATGCGGTACTCAGTTTGCCGCTGGCCGAGGAGAGCCTGGAGGTGCATGCCATCTATCAGCCTTCCTTCGAGCTGGCCGGAGATCTGTATGCCTGGTATCCGCTGGGGGACGGGCGTTATGCGGTGATTCTGCTGGATATGATGGGCCATGGGATCTCGTCTTCCCTGTTCTGTATGTTCCTGGCCTCTGTGCTGAAGGATACTGTAACTACGTATGTGGAGCCGGAAAAAGTCATTCAGGAGCTGAACAGACGATTCAATCAGCTCTATATTGAGAAGCAGCTGGTCCAGTATTATTTCACGGCCATTTATCTTGTCATTGATACCCGCATGAAGCGGATTAATTATGTGAATGCCGGGCATCCGCCGGCGCTGTTCTTTGAAGGGAACGCTAAGACTCCGGTGCTGCTTGAGAGCAATTGTCACCCTGTGGGCCTGTTTGACCGGATCGATATCCAGCAGCAGAGCCTTAGCTATGAGGATGAGGGGCATCTGGTGCTGTTCACGGACGGCCTTTTGGAGATGGTGGAGGGAGGTCAGGAGGAGCAGCTGCAATTCATGATCGGACATTTGAATACCACTCATGACTGGCAGGAAGAACTGGTACGCGCTGCATTCCTGAGCGAGCCTGTTAACGCGGACCGGGATGACGATAAATGTCTGGTCTGGATCTCGCTGAAGAAAGGAACCGATATGGAATGAAGATAAAGGCTAAACTGCTGATCGGGTTCAGTGCCATGCTGGCAATTATGCTTGCGCTGACCCTGATCGGGTATGACAGGCTTCATTATATGAGCAGCCAGCTGGACAGCTACCAGGAGAGATACAGCAAGGGCCGGGCTTCTTCAGGACTTCGCGGGGAAGTGAACGACATGGCAAGGATATTGACCACCTCCATGCTTAATGCCGATACTGTAACCCTGGAAGCGCAGAAGGCGGAGATTGACAGCAAGGTTCTCAAGTCAGCGGAGCATCTGAAGAACATTAAGGCTTCGCTGAAGACCGCAGAGGAACTGCAAATATTATCCCGGATTGAGAACTCCTATTCTGCGTATCTGAAATATCAGGATAAGGTTCTGGAGATGCTGGGAGCCGGATACTTTCAGAATGCCAACACGTACCGTAACGCAGAAGGGCAGGACGTTCAGAACGAGGTGCTGAACAGTCTGAATGCGTTGTCTGATTATAATGCCTTCCGCATGACCGAGGAGACGGCCAATGCCCAGGAGGCTTCGAGCCGATCGATTCAGATGGTCACACTGATCATGGTCTTGGGGCTGCTGCTGGGGCTGGGTGTCATTCTGTGGGTGATACCGAGTATCACACGCGGCCTAAGCGTCGTCTCCATGATGATTACCAGCTTCGGCAACGGCAAGATGCGGGCGATCCGCAGGATCAAGGTGAAATCGAAGGATGAGATTGGCGATGTAGCACGGGTATTCCAGCGGATGGCTGAGGATATTGAGCAGAAGCAGGAGCTGGAGAGATCCTATTCCCAGGCACAGAGTGACCAGGCTTGGCTGAATGCCAACATTGCCCGGATTACCGAGCTGCTGCGCGGTGTCAGCTCACTGGATCAGGTATCCCAGACCTTCATCAGTGAGTTCACGCCGGTGCTGGGAGCACAGTATGGTGCCGTCTACCTGAAGAGCCAGGACAATCCGAACCTGCTGGTCAGCAGTGCCTTTTATGCCGGTGAGGAGGGGGTTACGCCGAAGGAGAGCTTCGAGATTGGCCAGGGCCTAATCGGGCAGAGCGCCTTGGATAAGCTGCCGATCAAGCTGACAGAGGCGCCTGACAACTATATCTCGGTGTCTTCGGGATTCGGGGAAGCGCATCCGAGTTATATTTCCATTCACCCGCTTTTATTCGAGGATGAAGTGCTGGGTGTAGTAGAATTCGCATCCTTCACACCGTTCTCGGTGCTGCAGAATGAACTGCTTCATCAGCTCTCCAGTAATCTGGGGATTATTCTGAACAACATCAGCCGCAGGCTAGTGGTTGAGGAATTGCTGCGCGAATCGCAGGCACTGACCGAAGAGCTGCAATGCCAGTCGGAAGAGCTGCAGACCCAGCAGGAGGAGCTGCGCCGCTCCAACGAGAATCTGGAGGAGCAGACGGATGCCCTGAAGCGTTCAGAGGAGCTGCTGCAGCGCCAGCAGGAAGAGCTGGAGCATTACAATACAGAGCTGGTCGCCAAGACCCGTGCACTGCAGGATCAGGTGCAGGAGGTTGAGGAGAAGAAGGATGAAATCGAGCATGCCCGCATGCAGTTGGAGAAGCAGGCTATGCAGCTTGCAGTAACCAGCAAATACAAATCCGAATTCCTGGCCAATATGTCCCATGAGCTGCGCACACCGCTGAACAGCCTGCTCATTCTCTCCCAGCTCCTTACGGAGAATAAGGAAGGCAATCTGAGCGAGAAGCAGGTGGAATTTGCCCATACCATCTATATGTCAGGTGCAGATCTGCTTAAGATGATTGACGAGATTCTTGATTTGTCCAAGGTCGATGCCGGCAAAATGGAGCTGAATCACGAAGAGATTCCGCTGATTGAGCTGAAGACCTTCGTGAAGCAGAACTTTGCTCCGCTGGCTGCGAAGAAGGGGCTGTCGCTGCGCCTGTCCTTTGACGAGCCGCTGCCGGACAGCGTATATAGCGACAGTCACAGACTGAAGCAGATCCTGCGTAACCTGTTGTCCAATGCCTTCAAATTCACCAGCGAAGGGTATGTGGAATTCTCTGTCAGCCGTGCGGACGTCAAGCGGCTGCCTGCCTATCTGCCGCATGATTATGATTATATTGCCATAGCCGTTAAGGACAGCGGCATCGGTATTCCGTCCGATAAGATGGATATCGTCTTCGAGGCGTTCCAGCAGGTGGATGGGACGACGAGCCGCAAATATGGCGGCACGGGGCTTGGTCTCTCAATCAGCCGCGAATTAGCCCGCCTGATGGGCGGAGCCATCGGACTGGAGTCCCGCGAAGGGCAAGGAAGTGTATTCACACTGTATTTGCCGGTTCAGGGGAACTTCAGCCTGTTGCCGGGAGCGGTAGAAGCCGCTCCTGCCGGGGAGCCCTTGCAGCTTGAGGAGTTCCGGGAGGAACTGTCATGGGATAGAGCAGGGGATATCGCGCCTACACCTGTTATGCCTGTAGTTGTGGAAGATGACCGCGATTCTCTGGCCAGCGGCGACAAGGTGCTGCTGATTATTGAGGATGACGAGAGCTTTGCCAAGATTCTGCTGGGCATGGCCCGCGGGCGCGGCTTCAAGGGACTGGTAGCCCTGCAGGGCGATACCGGCCTGCAGATGGCGAAGACTCTGCTGCCGGACGCGATCATTCTCGACATCCAGCTGCCGGTCATGGACGGCTGGTCGATTCTGAGGGAGCTTAAGAGCGACTCCCAGACACGCCATATTCCGGTGCATGTGATCTCTGTGAATGATGAGATGAAGCAGGGGCTCATGATGGGAGCGATGGCCTATCTTAGAAAGCCGTCCTCGCGTGAAGCGCTGGACCGGGCCTTCTCGCAGATTGAGAATTACACCGCCAGCACGATGAAGCATCTCCTGATCGTCGAGGACGACGATATCCAGCGCCGCTCTATTGAGGAGCTTATCGGACATGATGATGTAGTGATTACGGCGGTGTCTTCAGGTCAAGAGGCTCTGAATGAACTGCACAAGCAGAGATATGATTGTATGGTGCTTGATCTGATGCTGGATGATATGACCGGCTTCGAGCTGCTGGATCAGATCCGTGACGATGAGGAGCTAAACGATCTGCCGATTATTATATATACCGGCAAGGATCTGGACAGCAAGGAAGAGACCAAGCTGCGCAAATATGCGGAATCCATTATCATCAAGGATGTCCGCTCGCCGGAACGGCTTTTGGATGAGACAACGCTCTTCATGCACCGGGTAGAAGCAAATCTGCCGGAGGATAAGCGTAAAATCCTGCAAAAGCTGCACAATAAAGAGGAGCTGTTTGACGGCAAAAAAATTCTGCTCGTCGATGATGATATCCGCAACGTCTTTGCCCTCTCCAGTGTGCTCGAAGGCTATCACATGGAAGTGAAATTTGCCGAGAACGGCCGCGAGGCCATCGACATGCTTGTCGAACAGACTGATTATGACCTGGTGCTGATGGATATGATGATGCCCGAGATGGACGGGTATGAAGCGATGCGCCGCATCCGGCAGATGCCGCAGTACCAGAAATTGCCGATTATCGCCCTCACAGCCAAGGCTATGAAGGAAGACCGGGCCAAGTGTATTGAAGCCGGAGCCTCCGATTATATGAAGAAACCGATCAGTACAGATCAGCTTCTTTCGTTAATGCGCGTCTGGTTGTATTCGTAAGGGTGATTTCGGGGTAATACCTATACAGCAGGTTCAAACCAAGTACGGAAATAAGGCGCAGGCAAGGGAGTATTGATGACAATGGCAGCGATGGAGCACGGATATGAGGGGCAGGGGAATCCGCCGGAGAACAAGCAGGAGCTTGAACAGATTGAGATTGAGCTGCTTCTGAACGGAGTACACCGTTTGTATGGATATGATTTCAGGAATTATGCCCTGCCCTCCTTGAAGCGGCGCATCTGGCATCATGTCCATGCAGAGAGCTTACCTACCATTTCTGCCCTGCAGGAAAAGGTGCTGCATGACCGTGCATGCTTCGAGCGGTTCGTGTACAGTCTCTCGATCCCTGTGACAGAGATGTTCCGTGATCCCGGACTCTTCCTGACCTTCCGTCAGAAGGTCATTCCGCTCCTGCGGACCTATCCTTATATCCGGATCTGGCACGCCGGCTGCTCCACAGGCGAAGAGGTCTACTCGATGGCAATTATGCTGCATGAGGAAGGACTGTATGACAAGGCAAGAATTTATGCCACGGACATGAACGCCCGTTCCTTGCAGCAGGCCAAAGAAGGCGTGTACGAGATCGGCAAGATGAAACAATACACCAAGAACTACCTGGAGGCCGGAGGCACAGGTGTCTTCTCGGAATACTATACAGCGAAATATAACTCAGTGATTCTGCAGCCGTATTTGCGCAAGAATATCATTTTTGCAGAGCATAATCTGGCAACGGACACTTCCTTCAATGAATTCAATGTGATCCTGTGCCGGAACGTAATGATCTACTTCAACGATGAGCTCCGCGATCATGTGCATGGCTTGTTCCATGAGAGCCTCAGCCGGTTCGGAGTGCTGGTCCTCGGTTCCAAGGAATCCATTCATTTCACTCGCTACAGTGACAGCTATGAGCCTCTGGACCGGGTTGAGAAAATATACCGCAAAAATAAATAGCGGGTAAGGAGGGACCTATGGGGGTTCAGGAACCGATTCATATACTGCTGGTTGACGACCGTCCCGAGAATTTGCTGGCACTCGAAGCCGTCCTTGAGAGTCAGCATTACAAGCTTGTCAAAGCCAATTCTGGAGAAGAAGCACTGCGGTGCTTATTGAAATATGAATTCGCCGTGATTGTTCTGGACGTTCAGATGCCAGGTATGGACGGGATCGAAACCGCCAAATTAATCAAAGCCAGGGAGAAAACCAAGGATATTCCGATCATCTTCATCTCAGCCAACAGCCGGGAGTCGGAGCATCTGTTCGCAGGGTATTCTGCCGGCGCCATTGATTATATGGTCAAACCGTTTATCCCGCAGATTCTGAAGTCGAAGATTGAAGGCTTTGTGAATATGTATCTGACCAGCAAGAAGCAGCAGATTCAAGCGATGCAGCTGCAGCAAAAGACGCTGGAGCTTGAGCGTATGAACGGCGAATTAATCAAAGCCAAGGAAGAAGCAGAGATCGCGGCTAAGGCCAAGACCGAGTTTCTGGCGATGATGAGCCATGAGATCCGCACGCCGATGAATGGTGTAGTGGGGATGATTGATCTTTTGATGGAGACCGAGCTTGCTCCGGAGCAGAAGGAATATACAGAGATTATACGTAAAAGTGCGGACACCCTAATAACCGTGATTAATGATATTCTTGACTTCACCAAGATGGAATCGGGCAAAATGGAAATGGAAGAGCAATTATTCGAGCTGCATACCACCGTTCAGGAGGTATTTAGCCTGTTTTCGGCGGAAGCCGGCAAAAAAAATCTGGAGCTGGCCTATTTCATCGACCAGAAGCTGCCGCGGCTGATCTATGGCGATATGGCCCGTCTGCGTCAGGTGCTCATTAACCTTGTATCCAATGCGGTGAAATTTACCAACCAGGGCGGCGTGTATTTGGTTGCTTCCAGCCTGCCTGCAGCGGATAATAAACTGGTAGTGGAATTTACGGTTAAAGATACCGGCATCGGAATCTCGCCGGAGAAATGCGACCGGCTGTTCCAGCCCTTCTCCCAGCTTGATTCCTCCATGACACGTAAGTACGGAGGAACGGGCCTCGGCCTCGCCATCTGTAAATCCCTCGTAGGCATGATGGGCGGAGATATCCGTGTAGAGTCAATGGAAGAGAAGGGGGCTACCTTTGTATTCAATATTCAGGTAGCCGTGCCTGAGCATGAGCTGGAGGGCAGCAGCGGGGAAGAGGAAGGCACAGCGGCCCAGGCAGACGAGGCAAACCGGAGCAAAGTGCTGGTCGTGGATGACCATCCGATTAACCAGCGGCTTATGGTTAGCATGCTGGATAAGCTCGGGTACCGGGCCGATGTGGCCGAGGACGGGAATCAGGCTGTTGAGCTGGCCCGGAAATCGGCTTATGATTTTATCTTCATGGACCTGCAGATGCCGGTGATGGATGGACTGGAAGCAACTTCCCTGATCCGTCAGGAAGGCAGCGGTTCTCCGGACAAGACAGTGATCATTGCGATGACTGCGAATGTGATGGAGGGGATTCAAGACCGCTGCACCGCTGCCGGGATGGACGGATACATCAGCAAGCCGCTCAAGCTTAGCAGCATCAAACAAATGATCTCCAGATATTCAGGCAGAGATAATCCCGCCACCCAGCGGAACACTTCACTTTTTAATGCTTGACCCATGAATTACCAGCGCCGGCATTGTCCCTTTATTGTTTCAAGCCTAGGCTATTAGGGTTATTGGTAAAGAAAACATTTAAACCAGGAGAGTTGTCTATGAATACACATAAAAGCGAAAAGTTTCACGCAAAGACCGAAACCGTTGGTTCGGTATGTACGGTTTATCTTGTAGGTGAACTCGATCTGTCTGTAGCGCCTGACTTTCGTCTGGTGATGGAACCGCTAGTGGGAGACACGGGGCTTGATCTCGTGATTAATCTGAAGGATCTGAAATACATTGACAGCACAGGTATCGGAATCCTGTTGTCGATTCTCAAAGCAAGACATGGAATGGACGTCAAATTCACCGTTGCTGAAGTTCCCCCGCAAATACAGAAGCTGTTTGACATGACCGGCATTTCCAAGTTTTTTGCCTCCCAAGAGAATTCCCACTAGGAAAGGATCGAACTAAGAATGAGTGATGACATACAAAGAGTAGTTCTTCAGTTACCCGCCAGTGCAGAATATGTCGATATTGTCAGACTTAATTTATACGGCATTGCCTCCAAGATGGGTTTCACTTATGAAGACATTGAAGATATGAAGGTAGCCGTCTCAGAAGCGTGTAATAACTCCGTGCTCTATGCCTATGGGCAGGCAGACGGTATGGTTGATGTAATCTTTGAGGTAGGAACAAGCGTCTTATCCATTACTGTCAAAGATGAGGGGGAGAGCTTTGATAGTTTGGATGCGTCCGGAGAACGTCTGACGCTTCATGACAAGGAGCTGAATGATGTTCAAGTGGGCGGACTCGGATTCTATTTAATGCAGGCGCTGATGGATGACGTTAGCGTCGTTAGCGAAGCAGGGAAAGGGACAGTCGTTACCCTGACTAAACGGCTCAATTTCAGCGAGGAGAAAGTATGAATGACAAAGTGACTCCCCCAGAGTCCATGAATGAAGCGGTAAGCCTGATCTGGGAATACCAGCAGACGAAAGACAATGAAATTGCAACAGTGCTCATCCGCAAATATGAACCCATGGTGAAGATGGCCGCCGGCAAAATTGCCCGTAACCGTCCGGATCTCTACGAGGATCTGTACCAGGTGGGGCAAATGGCGCTGATCCGGCTGCTGCAGCAATACGACATCAGCTTGGGGATTCCCTTCGAGCCGTATGCGATGAAGAGCATGATTGGACATATGAAAAACTTCCTGCGCGATAAATCCTGGTACATACAGGTTCCGCGGCGGATTAAGGAAAAAGGCGCGCTTGTTCAGCAGGCCATTGATGAACTGACCATCCGGCTCGAACGTTCTCCGGCGGTTGAAGAGATCGCCCATTATCTGGATCTTACTGTAGAAGAAACTGTAGAAGTACTGGCCGGCAGAGAGTGTTATCATTATGTCTCTCTGGATTCACCGCTCTCCCAGGAAGAGAGTGGAGCTACACTCGGTGAATTGATCAGCTCCGATGCGAATGACTACGAGACGGTGGAGAAGCGTATGGATCTCCAGCAGGCGCTCGGACAGCTGAAGGAGCAGGAGCAGCAGGTGCTGCTCTTGGCCTTCCAGGATGGTCAATCCCAGCGGGCTATTGCCCAGAAGCTGGGCGTCTCGCAGATGAGTGTCTCCCGTATCCAGAAGCGGGCCACCGAGAAGCTGAAGCAGATCATGGCTAATTCATCCTATTAAATATCAATGCCATTATATTTATCAGGGCAGGCTCTATCCCTTATGGGATGGAACCTGCCCTTTTTATGCGTCGTAGCAACATCCCTCCTGCAGTCTATTCACGGTAGAGTAGGCTGCAGGAGGGATGCGCGGGAAATGTATTTAGTTCGCATCGATATACTTTTTGATTTCTCCAAGATATTCCCCGATAACCGGTACATTGAGAAACAAACTGAGAATATAGCCAAGAATACCGAGAATGAGAAAGGTACCGAGTGAGAGGCCCAGGCCTCTGGAGATGCCGGCCATCAGATTGGTGATGATCCGCTTCTTGGGGTCTGTATAGTTCTCCAGGATATCCTTGAACTCGGATTTCTCCAGTGAGTCAGCGATCTTGTCCAGCCTCGCATTCAAGCGTTTGACCTCATGCCGCAGCTCGAAGGGATGCTCATCTACGTCATAAGCTTTGGTTCTGTTGTCCGCTTCTCCCATAAGGCGTACCTGCTTTCTGTAGCCTGAACCAGGCTTTAATGGAATATAAGGCATGCATAAATAGAGAGCAGCCAGCTATAGACGATCTGGCCGCTCTCTTGAATGTCTATTCAGCCGGAGCCCCGGCTTCAATAGGAGGATTTGTAAGTGCTCTTAACTTCCTCTTTAGCGTCCTTCGCCTCGTCTGCAACTTCTTTGGAAGCATCCTTCGCCTTGTCGGCTACCTCGCCGGAGGCATCCTTCACGTTCTCCGAAATATCCTTGGAAGCATCCGTTACTGTTTCGCCAATCTTTTTACCGGTTTCCGCAAGAGTAGCTGCGATCTGCTGTTTGCTGTCACTAACGGTTGTGAAGATATCAGAGGCCTTGGCGGATACTGTGCCGGCCAGATCGGTAGCCTTTTCGCTAACTGTTGTAGCCAAGGATTTGGTTTTGTCCGTTACCGTTCCGGCAACCTCTTTAGTCTTGTCCGTAGCTACAGTCAGCTTATCTGACAGATCGCTACGCATCTCGCGTCCAGGCTTTGGTGCGAATAACAGGGCCGCTGCTGCTCCGAGCAGACCGCCGATGAAGATCCCTTTAAAGAACGTGCTGCCGCTTTCTACCGGAAATTCCTTCTCTGCTTTATTCATTATCAATCACTCCTTATCAGAATTGTCATTCAAATTCAGGTTAGCCTGAATGTTCTTACTTCGTATATAAACTTTGGGCTATCGGCTGAAACAGCGGAACAGCTTGGCAAAGATTGCCGGAGAATAAAGAAGCATGGCTGTCAAAAACGTGCTTTAGTAACCCTTTTCCGCAGAATTTGCGGCTTTACAATGTTGATTGACCTGGAAAAGAAGGGGGTAAGAAATAGTAAATTATAGCGCCCATATACATCTCATATTAAGGAGCATTCATTTCCCTGCTTAGGATATTGATAAGTTTCTAACATCTATGGAGGTGCATTATTATGATTAAAGTAGTTACAGCAGCCGAGCGTCATACTTCGAATAGAGAATGGATACACAGTGAATTCAGCTTCTCCTTTGCCGATTATGATGACCCCAGCAATGCCCACTTCGGTGCGCTGCTGGCGCATAATGACAATGAGTTGAAGCCGGAGCAAGGCATGCATGAGCATCCGCATCATGATCTGGAGATTATCACGTACGTAGTGTCTGGTGTGCTCAAGCATCAGGATAGCCTGGGGAATCATGCAGATCTGCAGGCGGGCAGTGTGCAGCTGATGAGCGCAGGAACAGGCATTAATCATTCGGAGACGAATCCCTCAGGCCATGGGGATGTCCGGTTCCTGCAGATCTGGCTTTTGCCCGACCGGCCCGGGAAGGACCCGAAATGGGATGCCCGGTTCTTCCCGGCAGAGCTTAAGCTCAACCACCTGCTGCCTGTGGCTTCAAGCGAAGGGCTTCAGGGCTCGCTGCAGCTGGAGAATGACGTTAACATCTACTTGTCCGTGCTGCAGACGAACCGTGAGCTGTGTTATCCCCAGCAGGAGGAGCGGCGCACCCATCTGTATGTCATTTCCGGGAATCTGGAGATCTCCTGCGCGGATGGTACATTCCAGCTCCAGCAGGGGGATGCGGCGCGTATCCGCAAGAGCTGTGAGCTTACACTCAAAGGCATCAGCAGCTCAGGAGATGCAGAATTCATTCTGATTGATCTTCCATAACAGCCGGAGCGTGACAGTAAGAGTATTATTGCAGCATATAAAAGCCCTTCAGCTTCAACGTCCGGATTTACGGACAATGAAGCTGAAGGGCTTTCTTATGGGCTGGTGTTATTTCTTGCGCAGACGTCCAAGCTCTGAGACCAGTGCCTCCACCTGGGAGATGCTGAGCCGGTCACTGCCCATCGCCACCTCGTAAATATCCTGGATATCCTCATATTGCTCCACCGAAAAGGCTGAGGCCTGCATGGCAGCAGCACTGGCCATTTTCAGCTTGTTTTTGATGCCTTCAATCATATATTCAACGTTCTCCTGGCTTGGGTTAGACAAATCCATTGAGTATAACCGTCCTTCCTGAGTAATATAGAATGTGAATTGATATAGTTCAAATATCTTATCATGTCGGGCAGCAGATGACCATTTTTTTGTCCAGATCCCGCAAACATGTTAAATTAAAGATAAATATAACAGGCTGCTTAGCAAGGAGGAGAGAGTCTTTGGCCATCAGAGAAGAAGAGAGCAGAAAGCGGCGTAAAATGAATGCCGGGGAGCTGGCGGCTTTCTTCCGCGGAATCGCAGATGTGTATTCCGCTGAGCAGCTGACCTTTCTCTGTATCGGAACAGACCGCTCCACCGGAGATGCGCTGGGACCGCTGACGGGAAGCCGCCTGCTGGAGTACGGATTTCCGAATGTAACGGGTACGCTTCCGGCGCCCTGCGATGCGGATAATCTGGTCCAGCGGATAACAGAGATTCCGGAAGGGCAGATTATTATCGCTGTCGATGCCTGCCTGGGACCGCCGGCCGCACTGGGCTGTTATTTTGCGGCGGCGCAGCCGCTGCGTCCGGCAGAATCGGTAGGAGGACTCCTGCCAGCTGTTGGGAATTACAGTCTGGCAGCAATCGTTGACGTGAACAGTCCGCGCCCTTACCGGACGATACAGACTACCCCGCTCTACCGGGTAATGGTTATGGCAGATCAGATTGCCAAGGCAGCTGCACAGGGATTCAGACTTACGGATTGAGAGCGTTTCAAATCAGCCTGTTCTAGCTTATTAATATAGACCACTACATAGAAAGAGGGTAAACAGCCATGGAAAATGTTCGATGCGAGGGAAGCAACATCTGCTACAGTGATCAAGGCAAAGGGGATGTAATCGTGCTGCTGCATGGATTCTGCGGGAGTGCCGAGTACTGGGAAAAGGTGATTCCAAGCCTGACTGACAATTACCGTGTCATTGCCCCGGATCTGCGCGGGCATGGGGCTTCGGATGCTCCGCTTGGAGCCTATACCATCGAGCAGATGGCTGATGATGTGCTGTCGCTGCTGAATGCCTTGGAGATTCAAGAATGTTATCTGCTGGGACATTCGCTCGGAGGCTATATTACCCTCTCGTTTGCCCAGCGCCATGCCTCCCGGTTGAAGGGCTTCGGGCTGATTCATTCCTCCGGGTATCCGGACAGTGAAGAAGCCAAGGAGAACCGGCTGAAGAGCGTCACCATGATCCAGAGCGAAGGCATCTTTGCTTTTGTGGATCAGCTGGTGCCCGGACTCTTTGCCCCTGGTGCGGAATCCAAGCTGCTGGAACGTGCCAAGGAGATTGGCTACAAGACTCCGCCGCAAGGTGCGGTTGGCGCGTCCTTGGCTATGCGTGAGCGCCCGGACCGCCGCGATGTGATCTCGGCAACGGCGCTGCCGGTGCTGCTGGTTGCCGGAGCAGAGGATTCGAAGGTGACACCGGAGCGCACGTTCACCTCAGACAACCGGAACATCACCAAGGTGACGCTGCCGGGTGTAGGCCATATGGGGATGTTTGAAGCACCGGAGCAGTTGGCGAAGATTATTAAGGATTTCGTATATTCGCCTGTGAAGAAGTAAATGACATCAGGCATTAAGGACAGAAGGCAGCACTTCCGCTCTCCGGCGGGTGCTGCCTTCTGTTTGTTGTGCAAAGCTGTTTCCGCTTGCCTGGATTTTATTGAAACTTACGGATCGCCGGAACGCACAGCACCAGGGCAACACAAGAGAGGCCCAGGCCGGAAAAAATAATAATGGTCGGTACTCCTCCGATCCGGTCGGCCAGCCAGCCGACTAAGATATATCCGACCGGCAGCAGGGCGAAGGACCCGAACATATCCAGACTGGCTACCCGTCCGAAGGCTTCCTTCGGAACAAGCTCCTGCAGGCTGATCTCCCAGATCAGTCCGAAGATCATTAATCCAAAGCCTTCTACGGCAAATAAGGTGACGGCTGCTGCCGGAGTGCCTGCGAACGGGAGCAGCAGCAGAGCAGCCCCGCTGATCATGGCGCCGCCGTAAGCCAGGATGCCGCGGTGATTCCATTTCGGCCGCAGGCCGTATAGCAGGCCGGCCGCTATGGCCCCGACACCGGAGAACGTAACGGCCAGGCCATAGAAATAGGGAGGCCAGCCGTGATGGACCTTGAACAGCCAGGGAAGAAGGACGCTGATTACCCCTGTATAACATATATTGACGAAGCAAAAGGCGAGAATTGTAATCCAGAGCCAGGGCTGGCTCCGGAGAACAAGTATTCCTTCGGCGAAATCCTTCCTCCAGTGCGGAGTGGCAGAGGTCCCGGCAGCAGGCTTAGCCGGGATTTCCGTCTCAACGGCAGCAGATTGCAGCCGGGCCATCATCACTCTGCGCAGATAGATCAGGCAGATGAGGGAGATAAGATAGGTGAAGGCATCAATTCCGAAGCCGATGCCCGCGGACAGGCGGGTAATCAGCAGTCCCCCTAACGCGGGACCGATCAGCCGCACGGACTGGGTTGTGATCTGAGTTAGAGAATTCGCTGCTACGCGGATATCCGGAGTGAATACGGTAGCGCGGACGGCAGCGTAGGCAGGCTGGAATAAGCCGTCCAGCAGGCCGTAGCAGGCAACAAGTCCATAGAGCAACGGAATGCTCAGCACTCCGGTCAAGGACAGCACAGCCGTCGTAATCATAACGACGAACCGGGCAATATCGGCCAGCATCATAATCCGTACACGGTCGTAGCGGTCGACAATATGGCCGGATACCGGCAGCATAATTACATTAGGCAGCATATAGGCGGCCATGACCATCCCCATAATGGTGGTGGAGCCGGTCAGGGAATAGACCAGGACAGGCAGGATAACCATGGTTACCGAGCTGCCCAAAAAAGAAACTAAATGTCCCAGCCACAGGTAAGGAAAGGCGCGGGATTGCCGGAAAGGGGCCGCGAAGCCTTCAAGCGGATGATGCTTCAGTTGTCCGGAAGGGCCAGTGGTGCTCATCTATTGCTGTGCCTCCTCTTCCCGCTGTGCAGCAGCATCGACAGACTGCAAACGGCCCAGCATCACTTCTACGCCGTATTCGTCACCTTCCGTTACCTTGGACTCCCAGGCGGTAATCAGCTGCAGCAGCTCCTGGTGGAACTCCGCAAGCTCCTGAGGAGAGAGAGTAAGTCTGGTAGTGAAATGCCGGGTTTGGTCTTCTTTGCGGAAGTTAAGGCTGCGAAGCGCTTCCGAGTGGAACATCGTACCTTTGGAACGGTAAAATTTCTGGATGATGCCTCCTGCGGCTTCTGTACGGACAAGCTCCAGCAGACCGCCCTCATAGAGCTTGACGATATGGTAGTGAATATTACCCGGAGTCTTGTTCAGCTTCTCCGCAACCTGCTTGGATGTAAGCGGCTCTGCCGACAGCGTGTGCATAATTTTAATCCGTAAGGCGCTCTCCAGCAGCTTATCCTGTTCCGGGGTAACGTTCAAAAGCCGGTTGCTTGCCTGCAAGTCCGGTTGAGCTGAAACGGCTGTTGTGAAGGAGTCTTGCATTTTGCCGGTTGGTTTGGTCATCAATAAGCCTCCTATGCAGGGTCCGTATTAACAGGTATACAGTCTGTATCCAATTTACGGTCTGTTAAATAGTTCGATCTGTAATACAGATTGGGTAACTGGATTATAGTTCATCGTTATAGTGTGGTCAAGACTTAACTCCGCAGAGTGGCGCCGGAGAGACGAATAGTTTAACCCTCAGTTGACAGAATTCTCCCATCTTCTTTAAGTGGGGGATGAATGGAAACGGTCTAATCTACATGGATTCTAACCGCCTGAGATGCTATAATTAAAGTGTTCAGTCGTATCTTGGGAAGGTCGGTGAAGTTAATGAAATTAGACTCAAATAACCATTCAGTGTTCTCCCTTCACTTTCACCTTATTCTAGTCATCAAGTATCGTAGGAAAGTCATTACAGATCCCATATCCGAACGTCTGAAAGAGATATTTGCATCCATTCAGCCTACTTACAATGTGACTTTGCAGGAATGGAATCATGACAGGGATCACGTTCATATTTTAATGAAAACTCATCCTAATACCGACATTTCTAAATTTCTCAACGCTTATAAGAGTGCATCATCTAGGCTGATCAAGAAGGAGTTTCCTACCCTCCGAACATCACTTTGGAAAGAGGCTTTTTGGTCACGCTCCTATTGCTTGCTTACAACGGGTGAAGCGCCAATAGACGTCATTCAAAAATACATCGAAACCCAAGGGGGGAAAGGGTGATCACCATTGCTGAAAGCCTACAAATACCGTATCTATCCAAGCCATGGGCAACAACACTACTTCGCTAAAGTGTTCGGATGCGTTCGCTTCATCTACAACAGAATGCTTGCAGATAAAATGGAACATTACAAGCAAACGGAAACGATGCTGAGGAATACACCCGCACAATACAAAAAGGAATTCGACTGGCTGAAAGAAGTCGATAGTCTTGCCTTAGCGAATACACAACTGAATTTAGACAAGGCTTATACGAATTTTTTTCGGGATCAGAAAACGGGATTTCCTAAATTCAAGAGCAAGAAGACGAATCATCATAGCTTCACAACGAATAACCAAAATGGAGCAGTGGCCATAGAGGATGGATATCTCAAGATTCCAAAGCTAAAAACGGGCATCAAAATCAAGCTACACCGCCCATTCGGGGGGCTGATCAAATCATGCACGATTTCAAAAACACCAACGGGAAAGTATTATGCTTCCGTATTGGTTGAAACGGATATCGTCCAGTTGCCCAACATGCATACGAAGATTGGCGTTGATCTTGGGCTGAAAGACTTTGCGATAACTTCAAATGGCGAAATCCTATCCAATCCTAAATACTTGCGTACGTCTGAAAAGCGGTTAGCGAAGCTGCAAAAGGATGTATCACGGAAGAAGAAGGGAAGCCATAACCGTCATAAGGCTAGGCTGAAAGTGGCCAAGCACCATGAAAAAATAGCGAATCAGCGTAAAGACTTCTTGCATAAAACGTCTGCCCAAATGATAAACGAAAACCAAGTTATCGTGATGGAAGACTTGCGTGTAAAGAATATGCTGAAGAATCACAAACTTGCAAAAGCGATTAGCGAGGTATCTTGGAGTATGTTCCGTTCGATGCTTGAATATAAGGCTCAATGGTATGGCAGAGAGCTTATTATTGCCCCTAAGCACTATGCAAGCAGTCAGCTTTGCTCCTGTTGCGGTTATAAGAACGCAGAGGTGAAGAATCTCGCCTTGCGAGAGTGGACTTGTCCAGAATGTAACGTGCATCATGATCGGGATGTAAATGCTGCTCAAAACCTACTGAAACTAGCCATGTGATATTGCAAGGATTGGGCTAGGGACTAGCCTTTGAGCTTGATACAGAAGAGAAGCAACTGCGTAACGAAAGGAGCTCGGTATGTTCCGGAGAGATTATATTGTACGGATGATTGAGGATATGACGGCGATGGTCGCCAAGGTGCTGACCTTGAAGCAGGATAAAAAAACAACGGAGGCGCTGTGGGAGGTAGATGAGCTGCTGATGCGGCATTTTCGCCTGAATTCGCGTCTGCTTAATTCGTTGTCTGTAGAGGATATTATTGATATGTTTCGTCTCGGAGGAGTGCTGGAGGCTGATAAGCTGCAAGGAGTAGCCCGGCTGCTGAAGGAGGAAGGCGGGATTTACGCGGCCAAAGGAGACCGGGATGCAGCCCTGTTCAGGGCGATGCGTTCCCTGCATTTATTCATCTATGCCGATCTTCATGGTGCGGACCGTGAACTGCTGAACATGACGGAAGAGATCCATGAGCTGCTTGAGGAGGTGGGGCCGTATCGCCTTCCCGCCAAGACCGAACGCCTCCTGATGGCTTACCACGAATCCCGGGGACTATACGCCAAGGCGGAGGACAGTCTCTACCGGCTCTGGGAGCAGGGGGAGAATGTAGCGGAGGAAGGCAGGGCGCTGTATGAACGCCTGCTGCTGTTATGTCCGGAGCAGTTAGACCAGGGCGGTCTTCCGCTAGAGGAAGTGCGGCAGGGCATGGAAGAATGGAGCAAGCTTACCGTTAATGCTATAATGTAACGATATTCAGGAGACTACGTGCTCTATTTTATGAACCCGAAAGTGAGATGTACCCATTTGGAAGCGTTGAAGGACTTGATCGAGCAAGTGATGACCGGCCGCACTCTGATTACGGCTACACTAAGCCAACTGCGCAGCAAGGGCGACGCCCCCTACAATAAAGTGCAGGTTAAGCCTGTTGAGCTAAAAGGAAAGCTGCATTATCAGTTTGCCTATTACATCGGCCCTAAGGTCGAACACCGCAACATTCCCGCAGAGGAGGCCGCTGGAGAGATGCTCTCTTTGCTGAGGGACACCTTCCGCCAAGGTCTGCTGTGTACGGCTGGTGCCGACTACCAAGTGCTGATCAGCAAGAAATACAAGGTATCTATTCTGACCAAATCCGCCAGCAAACAGGAAGCGCCGGATCTGGCCCATAACCGCCGGAAGCAGTATGTGCTGGATGAAGGGGAGCCGGTGCCATTCCTGGTCGAGCTTGGCATTATGAACAGCGAAGGCAAGGTGCTGGCCAAGAAATATGATAAGTTCCGCCAGATCAACCGGTTCCTGGAGATGGTTCAGGATGTGCTGGGCGATCTGCCGGCAGGCCGGCCGCTGACGATTGTGGATTTTGGCTGCGGCAAGTCTTATTTGACCTTCGCGTTGTATCACTATCTCGCCGTCCGCGAGCAGCGGGAGCTGAATATTGTCGGCCTTGACCTTAAGGCGGATGTCATTGCGCACTGCGATGCGCTGGCTGCCAGGCTGGGCTATGACCGGCTGAAGTTCCTGGTGGGCGATATCGCGGACTATAATGAGCTGGATCAGGTGGACATGGTGGTCACGCTGCATGCTTGTGATACCGCCACCGATGCTGCACTGGAGAAGGCCGTGCGCTGGGGCGCATCGGTAATCCTCTCGGTGCCCTGCTGCCAGCATGAGCTGTTCGCGCAGGTCGAGAGCGAGGTGCTGAATCCGCTGCTGTCACACGGCATCCTGAAGGAGCGGTTCTCGGCGCTCGCCACCGATGCGATCCGGGCGAAGCTGCTGGACCTGATGGGCTACCGCAGCCAGCTGCTGGAATTCATCGACATGGAGCACACCCCGAAGAACATCCTGATTCGCGCCGTCCGCAGCGACAGCGGCGATCAGGCCGCCAAATGGCGCGAATACACGGCATTCCGCGATTTCCTCGGCGCGAAGCCTTATCTGGAGCGCGTCTGCTCCGACCTGCTGCCCGCCGGCAGTCCGGAAGCTTAATTTATGTGATGAATAGTTAAGGGTATGACAGAACGGCTGCTTCCTGATGGGGGCGGCTGTTTTTGTGCTGCTAGGTGCATAAGTGCTCCTCAATTGAGCGTGATAGCTGTGTTTGGTGGAATGAGGAGCATAAGTGCTCTTCATTTGAGCGTGTGAGCTACTTTTGGTTGAATCAGGTGTATAAGTGCCCTTCATTCGCGCGTTTGAGTTAACTTAGGGGGACCAGTTGCCTCTTCTGTTTTCCAGTATATATGGGCAGACTGTTAAGCATCATGAGTAATAGGAGATTTAGGATGCGCGTGAAAGGGTATGAACGGCAAAGTGAATGGTTGGTTACTTTGGTTTGCGGGTTGGCGTTAATAGCAGCGGGGACAGCGGCCTGTGTGCTGAGAGGTTTCTTTTTCACCGGGGAGATGTATTTGTTCTTGACGGTGTGGTTTGGCTTGTGCGGGGTCTTGCTGGGATTGGTAATTATCTATATGGCGGCTGGCAGAGGGGCTGGGCTGAGGCTGCACAAGGTAGATCCGAAGTTGTCTGGTGGTTACTTAAATAGGACGCAAATTGAGGAACAGTTTGAACGCAGAGAGAATACCCGGGAGTTGGCTGGCAGTATAGGTAGAGTAAGGGGGCTGGCTGTCTGGGGGTTACTCAGCGGTTGTGTGCTACTATGTCTCTTGTATGCTATTCAATCACTGGGCAGTCCCGTATCCGCGCAAGGAACGCTAAATGAAATGCTGCGCTCAGGCTTCTACACCAGCTTTATGATATTTGCTTTGTTGGCGGCACGAACCCGTCGGGGAGGGGCCCTTCTTGCGGCAGTGTGGCATCTGCTTGGAATTGCTATTAGTTTGTCAGCCCTTTTGGCGGTCTGCGGAGGTCTGCCGGTTCCTTATGCGGTGGCTTATACCCAATCGCCCGGGGTCAGTGCTACTGGTGCCAGGCTGGCCGGACTGCTTCAGTATCCGAATGCCTTTGGTGCGGTGATGGCGGTGTATCTGCTGGAACGGCTGTTTGCTGCCGCTTATAGCTTCTGGCCTGGAGAGTCTCAGGAAGGTGCGGGCAGCAGTGCGGTGCGTGCGAGTGTCAGCGGAGCGGGTGAGGTAGGGGCAGAAGGTGCGGGGGCGGGAAATATTGCTGAGCGTACGGATGTTAGCAGAGCGGGTGAGGTAGGTACAGAAGGTGTGAACGCGGGCAATAATTGGGTATGCACGGGTGTCGGCGGAGTAGATGAGTCAGGTGCAGAAACTGCGGGTGCGGGCAATAATTCGGTACGTTCAGGTGTCGGCGGAGTAGATGAGTCAGGTGCAGGAGATGCAGGCATCATTGCAAAGCGGACCAGAGCCTGGTCCGCTTCGCAATGGCTAAGAGCGGCGCGCCTGCTGCCGCTCTTCCCGTACGCCGCCGCGCTGCTGCTCAGCGAGTCGCGCGGCGCATGGCTGGCTGCGGCTGCCGCCGGTGCCGCAGCCCTTCTCCTGAAGCGGCAACTGTTCGTGCCGCTTCTAATCACCGGCGCCGCCCCCGTTGCCGCGGCGGCGCTGCTCTACCGCCAGCTGGCCCGCTCCGGGCTGGCGGCAGAGCCCCTGCCCGGCCTGCTGCTGCTGGCCGGGCTCTGGGCCGGCGCGTGGCTGGCCGGCCTATGGCTGCACCGCCGCAGCTGCCATGCGGCGGGCGGGGTCCGCGCCGCCGTGCTGGCGCTGGCGGCGGCGGGCTGGACGGCGGCGGCCAGCGCCGTCCTGCTGCTGGTACGCGCGCGGATCACCGGGCCGTCACCGACGGCCGCCGCGCGCGGGCTGTTCTACCGCGATGCCTGGAAGCTCGCGGCAGAAGCGCCCTGGCTGGGGCGCGGGGGCGAGACCTGGCGGCATACGTACCTTGCCGCCCAGTCCCGCCCCTACGTAGGCAGCCAGGTGCACAGCGGTTACCTCGACATCCTGCTGAACCTCGGGATGGCGGGTCTGGCTGCGGTCCTCCTGCTGCTTCTGGCCGCAGGAGGGTTGGTATTCAAGGCGTCACCAAGACTGCTTCCGCCTCTGCTCGTAATCGTGCTGCATAGCGCAGCCGATTTCGACTGGAGCTATGGACTGGTCTGGCTGCTGCTGCTCCTGCTGCCCGCCTGGGCAATTGCCGAAGCAAACAGCCGGACCGCTGGGACGGCTGTGCCTACAGTTCTGCATGACTCCCGTTGGTGGCGCAGCAAGCCGCATGGGCAGCGAAGGAACCGGCCGCGCCGATTATGGATTTATGCAGGCATAACCGTTCTCTGTGGGCTGACCCTCCTGTGCAGCGCTTTTTCCTTTCAGGCCATGAAGGGGGCTGCCCTATTCAAGCAGGCGGTCAGAGAGAATGATCCTGCCGTACGAATTATACTGCTGCAGCAATCACTGAGATGGAATCCGAGAGAGCCGCAGACTGCGGTTGCTTTATCGCGGCTGCTTCCACAGAAGCAGGGGGTTGATCTGCTCCTGCGAAGCCTGTCATTCTCTCCGGGGGATGTTGCTCTTTATAGGGGGCTTGCGGCAAGTTATCTGCACGGCAGTGATCCTGGAGCAGCGTTGTACTGGGTCCGCCGAAGTCAACAGACAGATCACTTTAATGCTGCGGGGCGGCTTGCCGCTTTAAGAGGAATGCTTGAGATGGGGGAACGCAGCTTGGCAGAGGGAGACAGACGTATAGCGGCGGACAGCGCGACGGCGGGATTAGAGCTGCTGCGGCAGTACAGCCTGCTGACCACCATGGAGCAGGACAGAGGACCGCAGCACAATGACCGCAACTTTACCCTGCTTCCGCAGAGCGAAGAGATCTACTTTCAGTTAACACATTTACAGTTCCGGGCGGCGCTTAGCTCCAATGACAGATAAGACGCATCTCAGAGTGTAATTCGGAGCTTGACCGCCGTTGCGGTAAATACATCAGCATAATGACCGCAGCTTCAACCTAGTAGAACATCAGATTCAAACAAGCGATTTCATTTCATAAATGTGGTAAGGGATGAAGCTGCGTTCGTAGCCAAAAACAGGGATAAGTGTATTCTGTACAACTAAAAACAGTGAAACGGGTGGACTTCCTCGTCTAATTGTAGTCTGTACAACTAAATTTACCCGGATGGGCGAAAATCCAGAACTAGAGGTATTTTAATTGCACGAACTACAACTAAACGGAGATTTGGAAGCACATCGGGTGATTTAGTTGTACAAATTACAACTAAGCCTACCCCGTGCACCTTAATTAGGGTGAGGTAAACCCTCAGCAAGCTATTAGTCAAAGTAATTTTCACACGTTTAAATCTGATGAGCTACTAGGACTGCCTGCCGCTGCTCATCACCCGAGTCTCAGTTCCTACCCATCCTCCAACTAATCTCAAGCCTTAACACGCCGCGAGATCAGCCATGAGTAAACAATAGGGAGAACAATCATGATTACCAGAGCGGTGATGATCATGCTGATCGACAGCGTAACGGGCATGAAGGCGGCAAGCACAATTAGTAGACCGCCGGTCACCCACATCCTTCCGGAGAAGCGGTGGGTTCTCCGCCATACGGCGGGGTTATGGAGCGTCCAGGGCGTGCGGATTCCCGTGAAATAATTATCTCTGATCTGCGGCAGGAAATTTCCTGTTGCAGCCAGCAGCAGTCCGATGCTTACAAGCACCCATTTTCCGGCGGCAAATTGCTCATCAAGCCCGAAGCTGACCGACAGGACAAGAGCGGCATCACACATAACCGCAACGGTGAGACGGACCATTTTGTAAGCGCCCGGGAACTTATTATAATTCTCTCCCTTGGGGTCAACATTGCGTATGAACTGCATCATTAGCGGAAAAACCAAGCCCAAAAAAGAGAACAAGGCGATAACCGAACCCTTGCTCCAGTAAGTATTGACCTGGCCGGTTATACCGAATTGGGCGGGCAGCTGATCCGGCAGCTTGCCGTAATTGACCAGCGCGTAGCCCAGTGAGAGGAGCCCGAGAATGACAATCAGCGTATCCTGCCACTTCCATGTGAAATTCTTCATCAATGTTCATCCTCCGTATGTTTAATAGCGTGCGGGTTACTTTTCCCTTTGGTCCCGGAGCCCTTTGAGCCAGCATCCGCCTGAGCTTCCGGTTGGCGGTCCCTGTTTCCCTTGCCCGTACCCGTCAATTCCAGGAACCAGCCAAGCACCTCTTCAAGTACCGTGGAGTCCAGCGAATAGACGATGAATTGCCCGTTACGTTCGTCCTGCACCAGCCCCGCGTGCTTCAGCGCATTGAGGTGGTGAGAGATGCTGGGCTTGGTCATATTGAAAAAATCCGCGATTTCCCCGGCCGTCCGGTCTTTTTCACGCAGCAGCCGGAGAATTTGCCTCCGGGTCGGGTCGGAGAGCGCTTTGAACGATTCATTCAACTCCATATCCTCCTTTCGATATTTAAGTAATTATCTAAATATATAATACGACCCGATTCCAATCTTTGTCAATACAGAAGCTCCTATATGCTTCACGCTATAAATTATCCTTCATGTCCCGCTGAAACGCTACCGTCCTTTAAAAGAACAGCAAAGCCGTTTACGCTTGCATTCCTTAAGTAGAAGTCGTAAGCCTGCATATGCTAGAATAGGCTAGGAGAAGCTGGATACATAGAGCGGTTAAGCAGATGGGTTCTGCCAGCAGAATACCAGGCTATTACGCCATACGGGAGGAGACCTGCAGTGCAATTTATATCTGATATCATTTCACATTTGTTTGAATGGATTCAGTCTCTGGGCTACTTCGGGATTATGATCGGGCTCATGATTGAAGTCATTCCAAGTGAGATTGTCCTGGCGTTTGGCGGCTATTTGGTCTCACAAGGCGATATTAACTTTTTTGGTGCCGTGCTGTTCGGTACCGTCGGGGGAGTAGTCGCCCAGATCTTCGTTTATTGGATTGGCCGTTATGGCGGCAGGCCTGTGCTGGAGAAGTACGGCAAGTACATTTTTATCTCCAAAAAGCATATTGACCACTCCGAAGAATGGTTTCAAAAGTATGGGACCGGTGTGATTTTCACAGCCCGCTTTATCCCGGTTGTCCGCCATGCCATATCGGTTCCGGCTGGTATTTCCCGCATGCCGCTGGGCAAATTCACTTTGTTGACAACCCTTGCAGTTATTCCGTGGAGCGCGTTGTTTGTCTATCTGGGGTATACGCTCGGAGACAAGTGGAAGACCATTGATGAGGTCGCAGCCAAGTACACTCATGAGATTCTTCTGGGCGCCATTGCGGTAATTATTCTGTATTTCCTGTTCAAGTGGTACAAATCCAAAAAGAAGGGTAGTGCAGTATGAAGCAGAATGTAGCATCCAAATTTGGCCAAGGCCTGACTCCGCGCCAGTTCGTGGAAGCCATGACGAAGAACCAGCAGGCTTTTGAATCCTGGTATGAGAAGTTCGCCTGGGAAGACGAGAGTGACCGCGAATATTTCGAGAGCCTGAATCACCGTGATGATCTGCGTGTGCTGATTCTGGCTGCGGACTGGTGCGGAGATGTGGTCCGCAATGTTCCGGTCGTCTTCCGGATTCTGGAGACTGCAGGCATCAAGACGGAAGTGCTGATTCTCGAAGAGAACCAGGAGCTGATGGACAACTTCCTGACCATGGGCGGACGCTCCGTACCCATCGTGATATTTGCGGATACCGGAGGTTATGTACTGGGGCAGTGGGGACCGCGTCCGGAGCATGTCCAGACCCTGATGAGAGAATTCAAACGGGAGAACCCGGACCGCGAAGCAGCGGACTATGACAGCAAAATTACCGAAGTGCGCAAAGCAATGGGGCAAGCCTACGGAGAAGGAACGGAATCACACGCGGTTATCGCCAAAGAGCTGCGCAGTTTGATCTCCGGATTCTAATGCCGATGCTTAATATTCGTTCCTATAATCTGGGGGCACTCCAGACCAATGCCTATCTTCTGACAGGGGCAGACCCTAAGCGCGGTGTCATCATTGATCCGGGGGCTAATCCTGCGGGTCTTCTCCGCGGCGCCGAAGGAATGGAGATTGAGGCGATTCTGCTGACACATGCCCATTTCGATCATATTGCCGGGCTGGACGAGGTCCGCAAAGCCAAGAAGTGCCCGGTCTATATCCATCCGCTGGAGAGTGAGTGGCTGGGCAGCCCGAAGCTGAACGGCTCCTTGATGTGGCCTGATACCACGCCTCCCATCAGCACAGATCCGGCAGAATACGATTTGGCGGAAGGCCAGATTCTGAAGCTGCTCGGCCTTTCTTTCCGTGTGCTGCATACGCCGGGACATTCGCCGGGCAGCGTCAGCTTTTTATGCGGGAATGATCTGTTCGCCGGTGATGTCTTGTTCAAAATGGGAGTGGGACGTACCGATCTTCCGGGCGGCAGAGAACGGGATCTGATTGATTCGATCCGCGGCAAGCTCTACCGGCTGGATGAAGAAGTGAGAGTGTTCCCGGGACATGGTCCGCGAACCTCAATCGGCTATGAGAAGCTGCACAACCCGTATGTTCCGATGTAGGAAGGAATATCAATTGGGATGATTGTGCATTGTAACGACATCCTCTGGCTGGATTTGACACAAACCGGGAAATTAGAGGTAGACAAGCCGGGGCCAGGTTGTTACAATATGGTTAATTAAATGTAACATTTACCTCGCGAAGCACGCAGACTGTGGAATAATCCCGGTTTGCGTTCTTTTTTTTGCCTAAAGATATGAATTTTTTAGGGGGAAGCAGAATGAAGAATAATATGCATTTCCAGCTGGATTACGGGGAATTGGAAGCGAATGATTCATTGATAGCAGAGCGGAATGAAGTGAATGATCTGACCGGGAAGAGTGATACTAAGTATACGCTGTTCTGGAGCTTTCCCGGAGGCAAGGGGGCTGTACAGCCATGGAGACGCAGACTGTGGGAGCTGCAGAATAATTCGGACTCTGAATGAACGATAGCTATTACATAGACGTATTACAGGTGTGACAGAAGAGATAAGGGGAGGGGCTATGGGCGACAGGACGCTGGAGATGATCAGTCAGGCACAGCAGGGTGACGCTGCTGCACTGGCCGTGCTGCTGCAGGAGCATTATCCCTTCCTGTACAAGTATCTGATCAAAGCGACACTTGACCCTTTGCTTGCGGAAGAGATTGCGCAGGACACGATGGTCAGATGCATGGAGAAGATCGGGACATATAACGGGACCTCGGCATTTTCTTCTTGGCTGATTACCATTGGCAGCAGGTTGTACATTGACCGTAAGCGGCGCTGGAGCCGTGAGGCGCAGTGGCGGGAAGGGCAGATGCAGGAGCAGGGGAACCGCAGTTTACGCTGGAGCTTTGAGAGCCGGAATATGGAGTGGAGTGAAGTGCTCGACGCCTTGTCGCGTCTATCCTCTGCGCACAGAATGGCTGTACTGCTGAAGCATTATTACGGGTACAGCTATGATGAGATCGGGGAGATGCTGGAGATCCCTTCCGGAACGGTCAAATCACGGGTAGCTGCCGGACTGGGTCAACTGCGAAAGGAGCTGAATGAGGATGAGGTTTAAGAGTGACGAGGAGCTGCTGGGTAAGCTGTCCACGGAGCTGGATCATCTGGATATGCTGTATGCCGATGTTACTCCGCCCTCCTTGCCGGAGCTGGAGCAGCTTATTGCCGGGGAAGCTGTCCGCCGGAGGAAGCGGCGCCGTAAGGAGCTGCTGCTATTCCTATTGGTGGCTCTTGTGCTGGTTACCATAGTGATTTCTGTTCTAAGCACAGCGCCGGTGCTGTATTGGAGTCTGCAGGCAGTGTTCATCCTGGGCGCACTTGGCAGCCTGGGAGCAGCGCGGATCAGACACGGGCGGGAGGAATCATAATCGTGAAGGAGCTGCAGGAGATACCTATTTGGCTCTGGATGATTATTGCGGCCTTACTGCTGCTGCAGGGAACCTGGCTGTTCCACGATGCCAGAGACAGAGGTCAGGGGATGAAGGCCTGGTTGTGGGGAATCTGGGGACTTACCGGGGCGCCCTCACCGGCAGTATGTTACCTGCTGTTTGTAGTTCTTCCAGATAAGCGCAGACGGAAGGCCGGAAGGAGCCGCTGAGACAATAGCTGATTGCCGGGGAGATAAGGAGGATATGGCTATGAATGATTTGAATTGGGGTTTGATTGGGCCGCTGCTTGCACTGCAGGTCGTGCTGGCAATAATCGGTCTGATTTCTCTGAGCAAGACAGAGCAGGTACGCGGACCAAAATGGATGTGGGTGCTGTTCTTGATTTTGGGCAACCTGCTGGGCAGCGTGGCTTATTTCACGCTGGGAAGGAAAGAGTTCTGATGCCGCTCTTAGAGGTTAAGGATCTTCACAAGAGCTTTAAGGGGCATCCCTCAGTGAATGGCATCAGCTTTGGAATTGAAGCGGGACGCTGTGTCGCGCTGCTCGGACCCAATGGAGCCGGGAAGACAACTACGCTGCGTATGCTTGCCGGTCTTCTGCCGCAGACTGCCGGAACAATCACTTTTGACGGGTCTCCGGGGACGGATTACCGCCGGCAGCTGGGCTATCTGCCGCAAGCCCCGGCTTTTTACAACTGGATGAGCGGGCACGAATATATCGTATTTGCCGCCAGGATGAGCGGCATGAATGCGCGGGAGGCTGCGGCGGCATCGGGCGATGTGCTGGAGCGTGTGGGACTGGGTTCTACGGCACGGCGGCGGATTGGCGGTTATTCCGGGGGTATGAAGCAGCGCCTCGGGCTGGGCCAGGCCCTGGTACACCGCCCGCGTCTGCTCTTGCTGGATGAGCCTGTCTCCGCGCTTGATCCTATCGGACGCCGGGAAGTCATGGAGCTGCTTAGGGACATCCGGGAGGAGACAACCGTTATTTTCTCCACGCATGTGCTGCATGATGCGGAAGAGATATGCGATGATGTCGTATTGATGAACCAGGGGGCTATAGCCGTTCAAGGAACCTTGTCCAGTCTCCGCGCAGAATACAGTCTGCCAGTAATCCGGCTCACTACTGGGAAGGAAGAATCGGCTGTCCGCTGGCTAGAAGGGCTTAGACACAAGGATTTTATCGAAGAAGCGCTAATTTCGGATAGCAAGGCCATGTTCAATGTCACGGATGTAGCACTCGCCCGCCGGACGCTTTTGCAGGAAGCTGTAGAGCTGGATATTCCGCTGCTGCAATTTGAAGCAGGCTCATCGACACTGGAGGACCTGTTCATGAAGATGGTGGGAACATGAGGAAGCTTTGGGCTCTGTATTTGAAGGAGATGCTGGAGAATGTGCGCAGCTATAAGCTGATATGGGTTCCCGTGGTGTTTATTGTTCTGGGAATTATGCAGCCGCTGGTGAGCTTTTATATGGCGGATATCCTGGCGTTCTCTTCCAATGTCCCGGCTGGACTGATGGAGAATATGGAGAGACCGGCCGCGTCCTCTGTAATGGCTCAGGCCCTAAGCCAGTATGGAACAATTGGCATGCTGATTCTGGTGCTGGGAACGATGAACAGCCTGGCAGGAGAGCGCAGCAGCGGCACCTCCGAACTGTTAATGGCTAAGCCGGTCTCCTCTATATCCGTTGTTGCAGCCAAATGGGCCGCGAACTTCACGGTGCTGGTTATTGCCATTGGGCTTGGGGCAGCGGGAGCAGCTTATTACACAGTACAGCTTATGGGAGCTTTATCCTGGGGGGATGTCATTGTAGCGTCTGGATTGTATGCGCTGTGGCTGCTCTGTGCAGTGTCGCTTACGCTGCTCTTCAGTGCCTGGCTGCGCGGGCCTGCAGCTGCCGGCCTGTCACTCTTGCTGGCAGCGGTCATGAGTCTCGTAAATGGCCTGTTGCCAGTTAAGCTGAACTGGATGCCTGCTGCTCTGCCCGGAATGTCTGCCGCTGTGCTTGCAGATGGGGGCACCGGAGTGAGCGTGGCACCAATTGTCTCTGCATTGCTCCTGATTATGATTTGTATTACCGGTGCCTCACTGCTCGCTGGAAGAAATAAATTACCAGTCTAGCAAGCTTTGCAATAAGAAAGCGATCTTTCATGAATTTTCAGAGTGTTTTCTGCGAAAATTCATCGTACAGTCATCCTGCTGCTGGACAGCTCTATCTTTTTTTAGTAGACTGTTGAAACAAGCAAATCCATGATAGATTTTGTCAGGAGGTAGGATGATGCTGCGTTTAGGAGAGAAGATTGTCATTGTCGCAGACGCTTTTGAGCAGAGTCTTCCTATCGGAGACTATGGCTACCTGATTGCTTACGACCGCAATCCAGATAATGCGTTTGATTATGTCATTCGTGTTCCCGAAGCTAACCGGAATTTCTATGTTACGGCAGAGGATATTGAGGCCGAGGAGCAATTGCTGGTAGCAGAAGCTGAAAGAGCCACGCACGAAGCGCTGATAGATTATGCACTGTCAACGTACAACGAGAAGCTGTTCCATCACCTGATGAACGGCGAAGAAGTTGAAGCGGAAGAGATAGAGACAACATCCCCAGAAAGTTTGTCCCAGGCGGATTTCATCAAGCAGGTGAATCTTCGCGCTTGGATTTAAGTAAGAGCCGGCGAAATGCCGGCTTTTTTGTATCCTCTGCTTCCTGCACAACGTACACCAATCCCGTATTTGATCTGCTAAGCTGCATTAAACCTGCTCCATGTGACTCCATGTGCAACAATCGCAGTGCCGCCCCCTAGCTGCAGGAATTCTGTAAGCTTACTCTCCATATATCCCCCTCAATCGACAAGCGCATTGAATTGTAAGGCCGTCTACCCTATAATTAAAAACGTTATCCGGGCGCTTTAGCCCTTTAAACAGGAGGGATATTCATTATGAGCATCACCGTCAAAGATGTGCAGCATGTGGCCAAGCTGGCCCGACTGCAATTAAGCCCGGAAGAAGAGGCTACCTTCACCGAACAAATGAATGCTATTTTACAATATGCCGAGAAGTTGAATGAGCTGGATACCGAGAATGTTCCGCCGACCACCCATGTGTTGCAGGTTAGCAATGTAATGCGTGACGATGTGGTCAAGGAGAGCCTGGCCCAGGAGGCAGCTCTGCTTAACGCACCTGAAGATGAAGACGGACATTTCAAGGTTCCCGCTGTTCTGGAATAACCCATACCTGAGAGGAGGAAGCAAGTTGAGCCTGTTTCAATACCGATTACCTGAAGTACATAACATGCTGAACACCAAAGCGGTCTCGGTCAGTGAGCTGACCGAAGATTCGCTATCCGTTATTGCGGAGCGTGACAGTAAGGTTCATGCCTTTTTGACACTGAATGAAGAGGGAGCCCGTGCCAAGGCACGCGAGCTTGATGACAAGCTCGCGTCCGGGGCTTCACGCGGTCTGCTCTTCGGACTGCCTGCCGGTATTAAGGATAATATCGTGACCCAAGGTTTGCGCACCACCTGTGCCAGCCAATTTCTCACCAATTTCCAGCCGGTCTATGATGCGACCGTAGTCTCCAAGCTGCGTCAGGCTGATGCCGTCACTATGGGGAAGCTGAACATGGACGAGTTCGCCATGGGCGGGTCCAATGAGAATTCCAGCTTCGGCGCTGTACGCAATCCATGGGACCTGGAGCGTGTTCCAGGCGGTTCGAGCGGCGGTTCGGCAGCAGCGGTTGCAGCCGGGGAAGTCTTCTTCACCCTCGGTTCAGACACAGGCGGCTCCATTCGCCAGCCGGCCTCCTATTGCGGAGTAGTCGGCCTTAAGCCTACGTATGGCCTGGTTTCCCGTTACGGGCTGGTCGCTTTTGCTTCCTCCCTGGATCAGATCGGTCCGATTACCCGTACCGTGGAGGATTCCGCATATGTCCTGCAGGCAATTGCCGGTTACGATGCCCAGGATTCCACCTCAGCTAAGGTTAACATACCTGATTATCTGAACTCGCTGACCGGTGACATCTCGGGTCTGCGGATTGCCGTACCTAAGGAGTACTTAGGTGAAGGTGTGGATGCCCAGGTCCGTGAATCGGTGCTCGCAGCACTCAAAGTGCTGGAAGGCCTTGGGGCAGTGTGGGAAGAGGTCTCTCTTCCGCATACAGAATATGCTGTAGCCGCTTATTATCTGCTCTCCTCCTCGGAGGCTTCCTCCAACCTGGCCCGTTTTGACGGTGTCCGTTACGGAGTGCGTGTGGATGATGGGGGCGGATTACTGGATCTGTACCATAACTCCCGCAGCCAGGGCTTCGGCCCTGAAGTCAAACGCCGGATCATGCTCGGCACCTACGCGCTCAGCTCCGGATATTATGATGCCTATTATTTGAAGGCACAGAAGGTCCGCACCTTGATCAAGCAGGATTTCGACGAAGTGTTCCGCAAGTATGATGTTGTCATCGGGCCGACTGCGCCAACTACAGCCTTCAAGCTGGGCTCGCAGACTGAAGATCCGCTGACCATGTATCTGAATGACATCCTAACCATTCCTGTCAGCCTTGCCGGTATTCCTGCCATCAGTATCCCTTGCGGCTTCGCGGAAGGTCTGCCTGTGGGCCTGCAGATTATCGGCAAGGAGTTTGATGAGAGTACGGTACTGCGCGTAGCGCATGCCTTTGAACAACATACAGAGCATCACAAGGCCCGCCCGCAACTGTAGCTTGAAGTTAGTTGACCATAAACTTTTAAGGGATGAGATTATCTATGTCTAAATATGAAACGGTCATCGGGCTGGAAGTTCATGTGGAGCTTCATACCAAGTCCAAAATCTTCTGCGGCTGCTCCACTGAATTCGGCGCGCCGCCTAATACACATACCTGCCCGGTTTGTCTCGGTCACCCCGGTGTACTGCCGGTGCTGAACCGCCAAGCGGTGGAGTATGCCATGAAAGCGGCAATGGCTCTGAACTGTACGATCGGCGATGTCAGTAAATTCGACCGCAAGAACTATTTTTACCCTGACTCTCCAAAAGCCTACCAGATCTCGCAATACGATCAGCCTATCGGCCTCGGCGGCTGGATTGATATTGAAGTGAACGGAGAGACCAAACGGATCGGGATCACCCGTCTTCATCTGGAAGAGGACGCGGGTAAGCTGACGCATGTGGATGGAGGCTTCGCTTCACTGGTTGACTTCAACCGTGTGGGAACGCCGCTGATTGAGATTGTGTCGGAGCCTGATCTGCGTTCGCCGGAGGAAGCGCGTGCTTACCTGGAGAAGATCCGCGCTATTATGCAGTACTGCGATGTGTCCGATGTGAAGATGGAGGAAGGCTCCATGCGTTGTGATGCCAACATCAGCCTGCGGCCGGCAAGCCAGGAAGAATTCGGTATCCGTGCGGAACTGAAGAATATGAACTCCTTCCGCGGGGTTCTGCGCGGGCTGGAGTACGAACAGATCCGCCAGGCAGAGATCCTGGATGACGGGGGAGTCGTTGTACAGGAGACCCGCCGCTGGGATGAAGCCGGAGGCAAGACCTTGTCCATGCGCGGCAAGGAGGAAGCCCATGACTACCGTTATTTCCCGGACCCGGATCTGATTGTGCTGCATATCGACGATGCATGGAGGGAAGCGATCCGCTCCACCATTCCCGAGCTTCCAGATGCCCGTCGGGCGCGTTACAGCGAAGAATTCGGCCTGACTGCCTATGATGCCGGAGTGCTCACCTCCTCCAAGCCGCTTGCGGACTTCTTCGAGGGCAGTCTGGCCTTCACGCAGGATGCCAAGGCTGTCGCTAACTGGATGATGGGCGATCTGCTCGGATATTTGAACAGCAATAATCTGGAATTATCCCAGGTGAAGATTACGCCGCAGGGATTGGGCGAGATGATCGGCCTGATCGCAGGCGGAACCATCAGCAGCAAAATCGCCAAAACGGTATTCAAAGAAATGCTGGAGAGCGGAAAGCTGCCGGCGGTTATTGTGGAAGAGCAAGGCCTCGTTCAGATCAGCGATGAAGGGGCGATCAAACGAATCGTTGAGGAAGTGGTCGCGGCCAATCCGCAATCGGTCGAAGACTACAAGGCGGGTAAGCAAAAAGCCATCGGCTTCCTTGTAGGACAGGTCATGAAGGCAAGCAAAGGGAAGGCTAACCCGGGTCTTGCGAACACCCTGCTCACAGAAGTGTTGAACAGATAGACTGCTTTTGGGTAATAGATCATAGAATCTTGGCACAGGGCTTGTCGGCAACGGCAGGCTCTGTGCGGTATATAAGGGGAATGTACGGATGGATACAATCGTGAAGCTGAATCTGCAGGATGAGTTCACGCTGGATGAACTGTGGAGCCTTCAGCATAAGGCATACCGCTTGGAGGCGGAGATCATCGGGTTTCGTGACATACCGCCGCTGCTGGAGACGAGGGACATGCTCAGCCGGGTTACAGAGGATTTCTATGGCTGCTTCGATGAGACGGAGGAGCTGCTCGGCGCTGTTGCAGTTATGGAGGAGTCTCCCGGCAAGCTAACGGTTACCCGGATGATGGTCAGCCCGGATCATTTCCGCCAAGGCGTGGCCGGAAGGATGTTAGAATTTATCTTTGCCCGTTATGCGGAGATGGAGCAGTTTATCGTATCTACTGGGAAGCTGAACCTTCCGGCAGTGACGCTCTATACCAAGCATGGGTTCATTCCTGCCGGGTCCGAAGAGGTGGCTCCGGGAGTAGAACTGCTGGAGCTTCACCGGCCAGGCAGGCTGAAATGACAAGAGTACATACCACTTTAGAAAGGAGGAGTACCGAGAATGAATTCCGGTTATCAGAATCATGAGGAGCTTCCCGTGCGGGAGGAAGAGAACGAGGCAGACATGCCGCTGTCTGAAGCAGACGGAGAATTGAAGCGCCCCTACATCCCTCCCCGTCCCAAGCGCCGTCCGCGCAAACGTAAATTTATAGCCGGCCTGCTTGCTGCAGTGCTTCCCGGCACGGGACATCTCTATCTCGGGCTGCTCCGCAAAGGGATTTCTGTCATTTTCCTTATTGTGCTGGATATTGTGGCACTGCTGTATTTCTCATCTATCGGGATGCAGATTAATGTACCGCTGCTGATTTTACTGGGGCTGCTGATCCCGGTGTTATACTTCTATAATGTGTTTGACGCGCTCCAGACCGCAGACCGGATTCTGCGTTATCCTGAAGAGCATGATCCTGAAGAGCTGGAGACCATGAGTGGCGGTACCACCTCAAGACGACGCGTAAGGATCAGCGAGCCGGGCATTTCCTTTGGCCTCCTGCTGCTTATCGGCGGGGCGCTGCTCTTCCTTTTTCAGCAAAAGCCGCCCTGGCTTCGCGTATTCATTGAGACCTCTGCCGGTGCTGCCGTCTCCGTGGTGCTGATAGGACTTGGCCTGCTTATGGGAATCAGAGAAATGGCCAGGGACTCCATAGCGCGTCAGGACAAGGAGCGTAAGAAACGGCGGATCGGCAGATATACGGCCTCAGTAACGCTGGCTGCTGTCGGAATCCTGCTTCTCCTGGACTGGCGCGATGGAACAGATTATATGATGCTGCTGCTCAAATGGTGGCCCATCATTCCGGTATTATGGGGAGTAGAGTATCTGCTGATCTATATTCTTTTCCGCCGGCTGAAGCAGAATGGTACGGCTGGAAGAGCGCGTATGGATCTGCGGGGATTGTTCTCTGCGGTAATACTGGCTGCCTGTGTGTTTATCGTAACCGAGCAGGAGCACTATCTGCATTTGTGGAACAAGGTGAGTCTTAACCTGACCGTGGCGGCGGTCGATTACGGGGAAGCGGAAGGAAGCTCTTATACGAAGGCTCCGGTAATGGTGCCGGTCGAACTGAACACCTCCAAGGTCAATATTGACGCTATTAATGGAGACATTCTCATTCACCGGGCTGCTGTGGAGGATATCGAGATTACGGCAACCGTATGGGTGGACCAGTTGGACGGGGTACTGGCTGAATCCATAGCCGATCAGTCTTTTGTCGAGGTGACAGAGGGCACAACGATCAAGATTACACCCCAGAGTAAGGCGTACGGTGAATCCGGCAAACGCCAGCCGCGGATTAACCTCGATATCTCCCTGCCGGAAGACCGGCGGTTCGACCTGAACGTCCGTACGATGAACGGCGGAATTACGCTGCAGAATGTGGAAGCTATTGCAGACATCTCGCTGGAGACAGGGAACGGGGAGCTGATCCTGCACCGCATTTACGGCAATGTAAAAGGTAAAACCTTAAACGGCGCAGTACGCGCCAGAGATGTCCTGGGCAATGTGGAGCTGGGGACAAGCGGAGGCGATATGGGGGCCTGGGATGTCAGAGGCGCTCTGAAGCTGTCCACGGCAGTCGGCAACATTACGGCATATGACAGCGGGGATACACTGGATCTGTCCACGAAGAACGGCAATGTGGAGGTATCCGGAGCAAGATCCAAGCTGCATGCCGAATCCCTGAACGGCCGGATCAGCATCCGCTCCGGAGATTTCGGGGGAGACTGGGATATTTACAGTGCAGTGGGGGATATTGAACTATTCCTGCCGCTGACGGGTAATTATACGGTGGAAGGCTCCAGCGGCTATGGAGACATCGTAACAGACCTGCCAGGGCTTGTGATTGATAAAAAGGTGCTTTCCGGCCAAATCGGAACCGGCGAATTCAAGCTGCGCGTAGACGGAAACAGCAATTTAAATGTGAGCAAATATTGAAATAAGGAATTTTTATTATATAATAATGAATATAATGTAATGACTTCATTGACAACGTAGAAAGCAGAGTCATACAATTACATTAGAATTATTATTAAGTTGTATAATCAAAGGCGGTGGCATGGATGGGTAGTGGCGTACAGCATGCATTGGAGCAACTCAAAACAACCGGTGTTCGTATTACGCCTCAGCGTCATGCGATTCTAACGTATCTGATGGAAGCGATGAATCATCCTACGGCAGACGACATCTACCGGGCTCTTGAGCCTCAATTTCCGAGCATGAGCGTGGCAACTGTGTATAACAATCTTAAGATGTTCATGGAAGCAGGTATGGTCCGTGAGCTGACCTACGGTGATAATTCCAGCCGTTTCGACGCCAATGTATCTGATCATTATCATGTTATCTGCCAGGAATGCGGCAAGATTGAGGATTTCAGCTATTCTACTCTTCATGAGGTAGAGCTGCAGGCCGAACAGGCTACAGGCTTCAAGATTCATGGATTACGTATGGAGCTGTACGGTGTGTGCAAAGGCTGCGGCGAGAAGCAGCACTGAATGAAATAGTACCGGTAAGCGTGTGGAGTCCAAATACGGATTCTGCACGCTTTTTTTGTATGGAGATACAATCAAGCTGTTACAAAAATACAAACCTTCCAAGAGATTCGCGCAACCAAGCTCGCCTGCATGGCGTATACTTAACAGAAGTGTTGCCTGCTTTTAAAATTCAACGAACGGTTTGGAGGACCTATTTTGGACAGAAGACAGAGACAAAGACGCGTCACGAAGCGTGGAAGTCTTACTCGCCGCTTATTGGGACTTGTCATCATAGCCGCCGCAGCCTTTTGGGTTGTTTATTATGTACTGCCGAACCGCCAGCATCTGGACCCGGACTGGAAGGGGCTGGACAAGCCGATTTTTGTGAAGGGACAGCTTACCGGCTATTCAGCATCGGGTACGGGGGACAGTCTGCTTTTACCGCTGCCTTTTTTGCAGGAATATGTAGATCCTTCTATCCGTTATGAAAAAGAGAGCAAATCAGTCATCCTCTCAACGGACAGCAGTCTGCTGTACATGCAGGAGGAATCCAAGGCCGCAGCTCTGAACAATGAACCTCTGCAGCTTCGCCTTGCTCCCGAGGTTAAAGATAAAGTGACCTATCTTCCGGCAGATACACTGGAGAATCTGTACGGCTTCGAGATCGAAGAGAATGCGAATACCGGTGCGGTGCTGCTAATGACTGCGGGAGAATCGGTGCCGCTTGGCAAGGTGAAGGGTAAAGAAGGCGGGAAAACGAAAGCCCTGCGCAGTGAACCTTCGGTGCATGCACCGATTTTGGCCGATATGAACCCTGGCGATGTTGTACGGATCTGGAACACGGACACCAAGGACTGGGTATACGCCCAGCTTGATAATGGTTATTCGGGCTACGCCCAGGCTGATGATATTACCGGAGACGGCACCCGAACGGTAGAAAAGAAGCCCGAAACACCTACACGTGCGCAGCGCAGCTGGAAGGATAAACCGGTTAACATGTTCTGGGAAGCCGTGTACGAACGCAAGCCAAACCCGGCCAAATTTGCAGCCTTGCCTGGAATTAATGTGGTTAGCCCCACCTGGTTCAGCATTATTGATGTGAAGGGGAATGTGCGCAGCCAGGCGGACCGCTCTTATGTGGATTGGGCGCATAATCAGGGGATGGAGGTATGGGGGCTGCTGAGCAACAGCTTTGAACCTGATTTGACTACGGAAGCCTTATCCACGTATGACAATCGGATGAATGCCATTGTGCAGATGCTTAAGTATGCAGACCTGTATAACTTAGACGGGATTAATATCGACTTCGAGAATGTGTACACCAAGGATGGACCGAACGTAACCCAGTTCATGCGGGAACTCAAGCCGATGGCCCAGAGCCGGAATCTGATTGTCTCTATTGACGTAACGCCGAAGTCCAAGAGCGAGATGTGGTCCCTGTTCCTCGACCGCCCGGCGCTTGCAGCCGCATCAGACTTCCTGATTGTAATGGCCTACGACGAGCACTGGGCAGCCAGTCCGGTTGCAGGCTCAGTAGCCTCTCTACCATGGGTTAAGACCTCTATGAACCGGATTATCGAGGAGGATATGGTGCCGTCAGAGAAGCTGATTCTGGGAGTGCCGCTCTATACGCGGATCTGGACGGAAGCCACCGAGAAGGGCAAGACCAAAGTAAGCTCCAAGGCCGTCAGCATGAATGCGGTCAAGGAGATTATCGCCGAGAAGAAGCTGACACCGGTATTCGATAAGGAAGCCGGACAGAACTACGTGGAGTATAAGGAAGATGATGTTCTCCGCAAAATCTGGATCGAGGACAGCACCTCGCTCACAGCCAGGGTAGAGCTGGCCCAGTCCTTGAAGCTGGGCGGAGTGGCCGCCTGGAACCGGAGCTTCGCCAGTCCGGAGGCTTGGGAAGCATTGAAGGGAATTATTAAATAAGAATGATCTCCTGCTGATCATAATCATAAAAAAGGTGTTGTCCTAGGGAGGACAACACCTTTTTTGCAAGAAAATCTGAATGCCCACATCACAACAAATGATTGAAGTTAACGCTTCATGAACAGGGTTAATGTTTAAGCTGTTGGAGTTCAAGCTCTTCGGCGGTAATAGTAGCTTGTGCAGCGTCCATGGTGAGGATGGTGTGGCAGAACATACAGCGGTCGGTTTTGCCCAGCATTTTGGTCAGCTTATGGCACTCCGGACATTCCACCTGAACTGCACTGGTTGAGAGCATGCCCGCCCAGAAATAAATAGCCAGACTGGCCATCATGGAGACGAGTCCAATGACAAGACCGACAGCAGCGACGACTTTTCCGGCAGATCCCCAGAATACAATGCCTGCGGTTCCCATGATCATGAGACCCATGCCCAGCATGGTCAGAAGCAGTCCCCAGGTGCGAAAAGCATTGATTTTGGCCGATTTAAATTTCATGAGTATGATCTCCTAACTGAAATATAGTTCGGTTGTTCAGGAGGAACTGGCATGAATATGTAGAATAAGCTTATGTATAGAGATTATAACTGACGGACGCAAAATCGCCAAATTTGATGGAGGGAAGTATGGAACTGTCCAATTTGACCCTATTAAGCGGGGAGACATTTGAGGAGAATGTTCTTGGAGCCGTTGCTTGGCGGCAAAGAGGGGATGCCACGTTTCAAAGTGCGCTGTTGCATGATTTTGATATGGTGGTCCTTCTGCTGCACGAGGAACAGGAGACGGAACGCATCATAACCCATAGCATTGCCGGTGATAAGCGGACACAATCGGTGCATGTAGGTCTGTCTGCACTGGAACGTGCTGTCATGGCAGGGGATAACAACGAGCTGCTGAGCAGCCTGATATCCGGAGAGGTACTTTGGGACCCGAAGGGGATCTTGGCGGAGATGCGCAAGCAGCTCATTCAGTTTGAGGGCCCGCTCAAAGAACGGGTAATGTTTATGGAATTCGCCCGTTTTTTACATATGTATATTAAGTCCAAGCGGTATATTGAGGCAGGCTGTACCATGGACGCCTATAATTGCGTACTTATTGCCTTGTATCATTGGGCGCGCATTGAAGTGAGTGAAGCGGGGGATTTCCCGGAACCGGCAGTATGGGGGCAGGTGAAAAGCCTCAACTCCCCGGTCCATAAGCTATATGAAGAATTGACTATCAGCACAGAGACACTGGACCAGAGAATTGAACTGATTCTGCTTGCCTGTGAATTTGCCCTCATGTCAAAAATGGAGGAGTGCTGTACCATGCTGCTTCATATTCTGGGCAGCCGTAAGGAGGCGTGGAGTATGAAGGAGCTTCTGCAGCATTCGGGGCTCAGCCCGCTCCAGGCAGAATTGCCGCTTGTGCTTCGCAAGCTGGTTTCCCGTTCATTAATTCGGGAGATTGCCTCGTGGGCAGTGGATGCCGGAGATGGTCATGCCATTCGTTATACGCTCTAAATTAACAAATCGTCTACTGTCGGTAATAGCTCTATATAGATAGCATCAGCGGGGGAATGGAGAGAGTGAATATACTCTCTTTTTTTATTTTTCCGGGTTTGTAGAAGAGCTGAGGGAGAGCATAATATTTAGGGTTGACTAGGGTGCAGTTCTTATGATAAATTATAACTCGTCCCTCTGACATAACGATGCGCAGCAATGCAGTCGTAAATCAGCCGAAAAAAGAAATTAAAAAAAAGGTTGACTAAAACGAGGACGCTGTGATATATTATAAAGGTCGCTGCTGAGACAAAAGACGGCGACGAAAGATGAACTTGATCTTTGAAAACTGAACAACGAGTGAGTATCTGGAGATCACTTCGGTGAGATCCAAAATTAGAGAATGTAAATTCTCGTCAGATGTTTCAAAATGAGCAATCGCTCTTTCTAAATACCAATTTGGAGAGTTTGATCCTGGCTCAGGACGAACGCTGGCGGCGTGCCTAATACATGCAAGTCGAGCGGAGTTTGAGAGGAAGCTTGCTTCCTCTTAGACTTAGCGGCGGACGGGTGAGTAACACGTAGGCAACCTGCCCTCAAGGCTGGGATAACTACCGGAAACGGTAGCTAATACCGGATAATTTCTTTCTTCTCCTGAGGAGAGAATGAAAGGCGGAGCAATCTGCTGCTTGGGGATGGGCCTGCGGCGCATTAGCTAGTTGGTGGGGTAACGGCCCACCAAGGCGACGATGCGTAGCCGACCTGAGAGGGTGAACGGCCACACTGGGACTGAGACACGGCCCAGACTCCTACGGGAGGCAGCAGTAGGGAATCTTCCGCAATGGGCGCAAGCCTGACGGAGCAACGCCGCGTGAGTGATGAAGGTTTTCGGATCGTAAAGCTCTGTTGCCAGGGAAGAACGTCCGGTAGAGTAACTGCTGCCGGAGTGACGGTACCTGAGAAGAAAGCCCCGGCTAACTACGTGCCAGCAGCCGCGGTAATACGTAGGGGGCAAGCGTTGTCCGGAATTATTGGGCGTAAAGCGCGCGCAGGCGGTTATTTAAGTCTGGTGTTTAAACCTTGGGCTCAACCTGAGGTCGCACTGGAAACTGGGTGACTTGAGTACAGAAGAGGAAAGTGGAATTCCACGTGTAGCGGTGAAATGCGTAGATATGTGGAGGAACACCAGTGGCGAAGGCGACTTTCTGGGCTGTAACTGACGCTGAGGCGCGAAAGCGTGGGGAGCAAACAGGATTAGATACCCTGGTAGTCCACGCCGTAAACGATGAGTGCTAGGTGTTAGGGGTTTCGATACCCTTGGTGCCGAAGTTAACACAGTAAGCACTCCGCCTGGGGAGTACGGTCGCAAGACTGAAACTCAAAGGAATTGACGGGGACCCGCACAAGCAGTGGAGTATGTGGTTTAATTCGAAGCAACGCGAAGAACCTTACCAGGTCTTGACATCCAACTAACGAAGCAGAGATGCATCAGGTGCCCTTCGGGGAAAGTTGAGACAGGTGGTGCATGGTTGTCGTCAGCTCGTGTCGTGAGATGTTGGGTTAAGTCCCGCAACGAGCGCAACCCTTGACTTTAGTTGCCAGCAGGTTGAGCTGGGCACTCTAGAGTGACTGCCGGTGACAAACCGGAGGAAGGTGGGGATGACGTCAAATCATCATGCCCCTTATGACCTGGGCTACACACGTACTACAATGGCCGGTACAACGGGAAGCGAAGCCGCGAGGTGGAGCCAATCCCAGCAAAGCCGGTCTCAGTTCGGATTGCAGGCTGCAACTCGCCTGCATGAAGTCGGAATTGCTAGTAATCGCGGATCAGCATGCCGCGGTGAATACGTTCCCGGGTCTTGTACACACCGCCCGTCACACCACGAGAGTTTACAACACCCGAAGTCGGTGGGGTAACCCGCAAGGGAGCCAGCCGCCGAAGGTGGGGTAGATGATTGGGGTGAAGTCGTAACAAGGTAGCCGTATCGGAAGGTGCGGCTGGATCACCTCCTTTCTATGGAGAATCGTCTTCTGCAATGAAGACATTCAAATCTTAAATCTAGCCGGTCGGCTAGTTACTCACTCGTTGGTCAGTTTTGAGAGCTCAAACTCTCACGCAAGAAACTTGATCCTTGAAAACTGGATACCGAAACGAATTTGCGTTTTAGAACATTCCTTTAAGCTGAACTTGTGTAAACAAGTTTCAATATTTTAGTGATGCTAAGTGATTTTCCTAACGGAAAACACATTGGTTAAGCTACTAAGAGCACACGGAGGATGCCTAGGCGCCAGGAGCCGACGAAGGACGTGGCGAACAACGAAACTGCCTCGGGGAGCTGTAAGCAAGCTTTGATCCGGGGGTGTCCGAATGGGGAAACCCAGCTGTGGTAATTCGCAGTTACTCGTATCTGAATACATAGGATACGCAGAGGCAGACCAGGGGAACTGAAACATCTAAGTACCCTGAGGAAGAGAAAACAATAGTGATTCCGTCAGTAGCGGCGAGCGAACGCGGAACAGCCTAAACCAAGAGGCTTGCCTCTTGGGGTTGTGGGACGTCTCACATGGAGTTACAAAGGAATAGGGTAGGCGAAGAGGTCTGGAAAGGCCCGCGATAGAGGTAAAAGCCCTGTAGCCGAAATGGTATTCTCTCCGAGACGGATCCCGAGTAGTGCGGGGCACGTGAAACCCCGTATGAATCCAGCAGGACCATCTGCTAAGGCTAAATACTACCTGGCGACCGATAGTGAAACAGTACCGTGAGGGAAAGGTGAAAAGCACCCCGGAAGGGGAGTGAAATAGAACCTGAAACCGTGTGCTTACAAAAAGTCAGAGTCCTCTTTATGGATGATGGCGTGCCTTTTGTAGAATGAACCGGCGAGTTACGTTTAACATGCAAGGTTAAGGTGAGAAGCCGGAGCCGCAGCGAAAGCGAGTCTGAATAGGGCGACTAAGTATGTGGACGTAGACCCGAAACCGTGTGATCTACCCCTGTCCAGGGTGAAGGTGCGGTAACACGCACTGGAGGCCCGAACCCACGCATGTTGAAAAATGCGGGGATGAGGTGGGGGTAGCGGAGAAATTCCAATCGAACTCGGAGATAGCTGGTTCTCCCCGAAATAGCTTTAGGGCTAGCCTCGGTGAATGGAGTGGTGGAGGTAGAGCACTGATTGGGTGCGGGGCCCGCAAGGGTTACCAAGCTCAGTCAAACTCCGAATGCCATTTACTTCTTGCCGGGAGTCAGACAGTGAGTGCTAAGATCCATTGTCAAAAGGGAAACAGCCCAGACCATCAGCTAAGGTCCCCAAGTGTGTGTTAAGTGGGAAAGGATGTGGAGTTGCACAGACAACCAGGATGTTGGCTTAGAAGCAGCCACCATTGAAAGAGTGCGTAATAGCTCACTGGTCGAGTGACTCTGCGCCGAAAATGTAACGGGGCTAAACACACCACCGAAGCTATGGCTAGATGCTTTGCATCTGGGGTAGGGGAGCGTTGTGTAGGGGTTGAAGGTGTACCGTAAGGAGCGCTGGACACTACACAAGTGAGAATGCCGGTATGAGTAACGAAAAGATCAGTGAGAATCTGATCCGCCGAAAGCCCAAGGTTTCCTGAGGAAGGCTCGTCCGCTCAGGGTAAGTCGGGACCTAAGGCGAGGCCGACAGGCGTAGTCGAAGGACAACAGTTTGAAATTACTGTACCACCGTAATCCGCTATGAGCGATGGGGTGACGCAGGAGGGTAGTGACGCGGACTGATGGATGTCCGTCTAAGCAGTGAGGCTGGTGTGCAGGCAAATCCGCACACCGTGAAGGCTGGGCTGTGATGGGGAGCGAAAATTACAGTAGCGAAGGTCATGATCTCACACTGCCAAGAAAAGCCTCTAGTCAGGAGAAGGTGCCCGTACCGCAAACCGACACAGGTAGGCGAGAAGAGAATTCTAAGGCGCGCGGAAGAACTCTCGTTAAGGAACTCGGCAAAATGACCCCGTAACTTCGGGAGAAGGGGTGCCTCGGTAGGGTGAATAGCCCGAGGGGGCCGCAGTGAAAAGGCCCAAGCGACTGTTTAGCAAAAACACAGGTCTGTGCGAAGCCGTAAGGCGAAGTATACGGGCTGACGCCTGCCCGGTGCTGGAAGGTTAAGGGGAGCGGTTAGGACGCAAGTCCGAAGCTGTGAACCGAAGCCCCAGTAAACGGCGGCCGTAACTATAACGGTCCTAAGGTAGCGAAATTCCTTGTCAGGTAAATTCTGACCCGCACGAATGGCGTAACGACTTGGGCGCTGTCTCAACGAGAGATCCGGTGAAATTTTAATACCTGTGAAGATGCAGGTTACCCGCGACAAGACGGAAAGACCCCATGGAGCTTTACTGCAGCTTGATATTGAATTTGGGTACGATCTGTACAGGATAGGTGGGAGCCGTTGAAGCAGGAGCGCAAGCTTCTGTGGAGGCGCCGTTGGGATACCACCCTGATCGTATCTAGGTTCTAACCTGGTACCCTTAGCGGGTACGGGGACCGTGTCAGGCGGGCAGTTTGACTGGGGCGGTCGCCTCCTAAAGAGTAACGGAGGCGTTCAAAGGTTCCCTCAGAATGGTTGGAAATCATTCGCAGAGTGCAAAGGCATAAGGGAGCTTGACTGCGAGACCTACAAGTCGAGCAGGGACGAAAGTCGGACTTAGTGATCCGGTGGTACCGCATGGAAGGGCCATCGCTCAACGGATAAAAGCTACCCTGGGGATAACAGGCTTATCTCCCCCAAGAGTCCACATCGACGGGGAGGTTTGGCACCTCGATGTCGGCTCATCGCATCCTGGGGCTGAAGTAGGTCCCAAGGGTTGGGCTGTTCGCCCATTAAAGCGGTACGCGAGCTGGGTTCAGAACGTCGTGAGACAGTTCGGTCCCTATCTGTCGTGGGCGCAGGAAATTTGAGAGGAGCTGTCCTTAGTACGAGAGGACCGGGATGGACGTACCGCTGGTGCATCAGTTGTTCCGCCAGGAGCATGGCTGAGTAGCTACGTACGGACGGGATAAGCGCTGAAAGCATCTAAGCGTGAAGCCCCCCTCAAGATGAGATTTCCCAACATGTAAGACCCCTTGAAGACGACGAGGTAGATAGGTTGGAGGTGGAAGTGCAGCAATGCATGGAGCTGACCAATACTAATCGGTCGAGGGCTTATCCAAATTTCGATCACGCAGATTCGTTTCGGATTCAGTTTTCAGGCGATTAAGCCTGGTATGTATATTCCCTGATAGCTCAGTTGGTAGAGCACTCGACTGTTAATCGAGTTGTCACAGGTTCGAGTCCTGTTCGGGGAGCCATATGGAGAGGTGTCCGAGTTTGGCCGAAGGAGCACGATTGGAAATCGTGTAGGCGCCACAAGCGTCTCGAGGGTTCGAATCCCTCTCTCTCCGTAGCGTTACCTCCCTGCAAGGGGATGAGAGTAAATGTATTTACAGCATGGCTCGTTGGTCAAGGGGTTAAGACACCTCCCTTTCACGGAGGTAACATGGGTTCGAATCCCATACGAGTCATATATGGAGGCTTAGCTCAGCTGGGAGAGCATCTGCCTTACAAGCAGAGGGTCGGGGGTTCGAACCCCTCAGCCTCCACCATCTATCTTAACCGAATAGATTATGTTCAATGACGCGGGGTGGAGCAGCCCGGTAGCTCGTCGGGCTCATAACCCGAAGGCCGCAGGTTCAAATCCTGCCCCCGCAACCAATCTTCACAAAGTACCAAACCTGGAACCGTGGTGTAGTTGGCCTAACATGCCTGCCTGTCACGCAGGAGACCGCGGGTTCGAATCCCGTCGGTTCCGCCATCTTTACAGAATCACTTTTATGGCTCGGTAGCTCAGTCGGTAGAGCAAAGGACTGAAAATCCTTGTGTCGGGGGTTCGATTCCCTCCCGCGCCACCATATACAACTTAATATGCCGGTGTAGCTCAATTGGTAGAGCAACTGACTTGTAATCAGTAGGTTGGGGGTTCAAGTCCTCTCGCCGGCACCATCCCGTGGAGGCTTAGCGAAGTGGCCAAACGCATCAGACTGTAAATCTGCTCACGTACGTGTTCGGTGGTTCGAATCCATCAGCCTCCACCATTTTTTAGGGGCATAGTTTAAAGGTAGAACAACGGTCTCCAAAACCGTTGGTGTGGGTTCAATTCCTGCTGCCCCTGCCAAGTAATTTCATATAAAAGAATCATATGGCGACCGTGGCGAAGGGGTTAACGCACCGGATTGTGGTTCCGGCATTCGTGGGTTCGAGACCCATCGGTCGCCCCATTTCTTTTATAAGAATTACATAGGAATACAACTTAAAAGCTTCATATGGCGACTGTGGCGAAGGGGTTAACGCACCGGATTGTGGTTCCGGCATTCGTGGGTTCGAGACCCATCAGTCGCCCCATTTTTATTCAATAAGTTGTTGGGGATTAGCCAAGCGGTAAGGCAACGGACTTTGACTCCGTCATTCATAGGTTCGATTCCTATATCCCCAGCCATTATATGCGGACGTGGCTCAGCGGTAGAGCATCGCCTTGCCAAGGCGAGGGTCGCGGGTTCGATTCCCGTCGTCCGCTCCATTTTTTCGGTGCCATAGCCAAGTGGTAAGGCAAAGCTCTGCAAAAGCTTTATCCCCAGTTCAAATCTGGGTGGCACCTCCATTATTTTTTAGGAATTGTATATGTATACGCCGGCGTGGCGGAATGGCAGACGCGCTCGACTCAAAATCGAGTGGGAAACCGTGGAGGTTCGAGTCCTCTCGCCGGTATTATTTTTAAAAGGAACGGCCCATTAGACTCTTCATCTAATGGGCCGTTTTTATTTTTCTCGGATCATTCAAAATCTATTGTTACACACCTCAAGCGAATTACTACACGGTAATGTCTCCGCACCAGCGAATGATTCCTTCTTTTATGGTTTGAATTGGATTGGGATCGGATAGAGAAATCGCCCAGGCAATATGTCCATCCGGCCGAATCAGCGCCGTGTGGACGTCGTTCCAATCTGCGTCAGCCTCAGTCAAAGAGGCATGTACCACTTGAAGGTTGCTATACGTTTCCCATTGACCGCTATTCTGTTCATCAGAATGGAAATGCAACAGAAGAAAAGTACCTTTGTGCAAGAGCGGGTAGGAGTTAATTAATTGCCCGTCTTTCAGCTTTAAGCTTAGATCTTTGAAACGTTTCCCGTTTAAAGGATGGGAAGGCGCTTCGGCGTCGGGTACATAATGTACGTCTAGGGCAGAAATTTGTGCAGCGATTTGATAATTAGCCTCCGGTATTTGAATCAGATTAGCCAGCATGCTTCGCAGTTCCATGATGAGAGGCGTCACGTCCAGAAGCAGGGTCTGGACCTCGGTATTCCGGAGCAAGGCCGTATTCCATGGAATACGTTCGGCATGATAACTGTCCAATAGCCAGTCTGGAGCCCAGCCTTTGATTGCTCCTGCAAGCTTCCAGCCTAAGTTCATCGCTTCTTGTAAGCCGACGTTCATTCCCTGTCCACCAGCGGGAAAATGAATGTGCGCCGAATCTCCCGCCAAGAACAATCGGCCATTCCGATAGCGTTCCGCTTGCCGCGTAGCATTTCCGAATCGGGACATCCATTTCACATCGTTCAATCCCAGGTCACTTCCGGTCGTACGGATGAGCGATGAACGAAACTCTTCCAATGTAACGCTCTCATCCTTGGAGACGTTACGTCTCTCCATATCGATCATCAAGACTCGATAGATATGATCATTGATTGGAATGATGCTGACCAATCCTTGTTCTGTAATTCGGGATATGACACTCATAGGAGCCAAATCAGATAGAACAGCATCCCCCAGAATAGCCGTGAAGGTCGCATCTGTACCTTCAAAGGATATATTTGCGTGTTTGCGAACCAAGCTTCTGGCTCCATCCGTACCTACCACGTAAGCTGATCTTAACGTTGTTTCTCCATGCGGTCCCGCGATCTTAACGTCGACCCCATTCTCATCCTGATGCACAGACAGAGCCTCGACCTCTCTCAAGACCTCCGCGCCAAGACTAAGAGCCCAATCCTCCAGCACCTTCTCTGTCTCACTCTGTGGTAAAAAGAGGGTGTGATTGGAAGAAGAATCCAACACCGAGAAATCCAAAGGAGTTTCTAATCCGGCGAAATGTCCTCTCGAAAGTAAGCGGCCTTGCTTGATTAATTGTGATTTCACTCCACGCATATCTAATATTTCAAGCGTGCGTGGATGTACGGTAAGCGCACGTGAATATGGGGTTGTCTCCTTTAGTCGCTCAATGACGCACACCTTTACACCGGCTAAGGCCAATTCTCCAGCCAACATCATGCCGACAGGACCGCCACCGATCAGGATGACTTCATATTTCATATCAACAACCTCTTTTCTTATACATTATGGGAAGATCACGATAGCGTCTATTTCGATAAGCCATTCAGGATCGGCTAGTGCTTGAACGCCTATATAGGTACTTGCTGTCCTCGGCCAGTTAGGGCCAAACACATGGAATCCGGCCTTAAAAATAATCGAAATCAAATCCGGGCTGTGGTTTACGACAAAAATATTCATTTTTGCAATGCACAAGGGATCCGCTTGCACGGCTTCCAAAGCATACTTAAGATTGGTGAACACTTGAATCGCTTGCGCGTAATAATCCCCTGAACCGATCAATGCTCCTGATTCATCTACAGAGACCTGACCTGAGATGAAAGCCAATTTGGAGGCAGTAGTTACCACGACATGAGAAATTACAGATGTAACCTTGTCCGTCAATATCTTCGGATTCACAATTTCCATAGGCAGGTAGGCTCCATTCCCATATATATAAATCTTCTCTTGAAAAGTGGTCAAGTATTTCCAGTAAACCTCCTTCATCAATTATTGTTTCGTTAGAACCTTTTTTACTGCCTGTTAAAACAAGTGTGATGAAAATTATATGCTTATTTAGTTTCATATGAAACAATATTAGTTTACTTTGTTGCTATTTGTTCTGTCAACCCCAATAATAATAAGTTATGATAATTTGTTTCATGTAAAACAATATGTGATATAATGATAAAAACAAGTTAAGGAGCCAGCATAATCATGGATACTGCCAGTAAGAACAAAACCGCCATTCATGAATTTTTCGTTCAGTTTCTTGAGCAAAAAGAGCAGTATGAAACCCGAATAACTGCCACATACCTGGAGGATATCCGGAAACATATTGAATCAGAATTCAGCTTGAATATGACGGAACTGCACATCATTGCGTGCATCGGTGAGCAGGAGCCGATCAATCTCACTTCCATCGCGGAGAGAATAAATTTAAGCAAAGGAAATACCTCCAAGATCGCAAATAAATTATTAAAGGCAGGTTGGGTTCGAAAAGCCCAGCTCAACGACAACAAAAAGGAAGTGTACTTTCGGCTAACGTCTGTCGGCAAAAAGCTATTTGCTGCTCATGATGAGCTTCATGCGAAGGAAAAGCAAAGAATGTACGAATTTTTGGAAAAATATAACGAAAGCGAGCTCGAATTTATTAAACGGTTGTTTGGAGAAATGGTTGACTTCTATCGTTAACCTACCGGGTACAAGAGCTCAATAATCATAAAGCTTAACCGAAATGGTACTCGATAACGCACAAGTAAGGCATTAGTTTTACCTCATGAGGCTGCATCCGCGAGGGTGGCAGCGAACTTGGGTGGTACCGCGAAACAATCCCCATTCGTCCTTGTATGAGCTGACCGCTGTCAGTTTGCTCAGGCGGAGAGGGGGGGATATTGCAAAGGAGGCTGCCCCATGGAACAGCAATTAGGAATGATGAATGTAACAACCATGCCGTCAGAGGAATATATACCCGGTTCGGAGGTGCTTTTGCGCGGCTTGCTGAAGGAAGACTTTGGGGAGGGTCTGCGCTCTGTTTTATGGTTTCCTTCAATGAAAAAGCGAAAGTCTGGGAATTTATTTCTCGTCCATGACTATCGCTTTTTTGATTTCATCAATTGCTTTTTTGATTTCATGAATTCACATCGGAATCGGATATGGGCTCTTCATTTATGAAATTTTTAATTTTTTGCGCGCCGGTCATTCGCCGAACCCACAAATTGATTTCTGCCTGCACCTAGACCAACAATACCGAGGAGAGCAGAAGCGCCAACCAAAATCAGGAGTGGAGCACTCCAACTATGAGTGGCATCATGCAGGTATCCAATCAGCGCCGGGCCGATGGCTGCCAGCAGATACCCGATGGATTGGGCCATGCCCGATAATTCCGCCGCTTGATGGGCACTTTGAGTGCGCAAGCCGAAAAACATCATAGACAAGCCAAAGGCAAAGCCCGCTCCAATTCCAAGAATAATTACCCACAACAGAAGCAGTTGGATACTGCTATAGAGAAGCCCAAGCGTTCCGATTAAAAGTAGGATTGTTGTAATAACCACTAAGGACCGCTGGTTAGACATTCGCCCTGCCATAACAGGGACGATAAATGAAAAGGGGAGGGAAGCCATAATCAAAACCGAGAGAAACCAGCCGGATTGACTTGAATTGATGCCTTGTTCTTTTAGGATTTCAGGCAACCAGGCAACCAGCACATAGAAAATGGCTGATTGAATTCCCATAAAAAGAGTCACCTGCCAAGCTAATGGAGAGCGCCATATTTTAACCTGATGGTTCTTACCTGTGCTGTTACTAATAATGGCGGGTTTCGTTGGAGTCTTGAGCAGCGGTATCCAAAAGAGAATGGAGATGATGCTAAGTATTCCCCATACTCCCAGAGCACCTTGCCAGTTCATACCTGCTCCCACAGCTAAGGGAATACTAATACCGGAAGCAATCGCCCCGCATAGATTCATGGAAACTGAATAGACCCCTGTCATAGTCCCCATTTGCTGCGGAAATTCCCGTTTAATCAGGCTGGGAAGTAATACATTACATATAGTAATAGCAAATCCCAGAATTGCAGTTCCAACATATAATGTCGCTGCTCCAGATAACGACCGAACAGCAATACCGATGACTAAAAAAATCAGAGAAATCAGGATAATTCGTTCTATACCATATCTATGTCCTAATTTGGGTACAAAAGGTGATAATAGGGCAAATGCAATTAGTGGAACTGTAGTAATCAGGCCTGCTAAAGTATTAGAAATATGCACATTGTCCCGAATAAGGCTGACCAAGGGTCCCACTGATGTGAGAGGGGCGCGCAAATTCGCTGCGATAAAAATAATTCCTATGATCATGAACCAGAGTGTCGTTTGCTTCTTAATACCGGTATTGGATATTCCATCGTGCTTGTTTAACAATTGTTCTGGTGAACTCATAGATGTGCCTCCTGTGTACGGGCTTTATCAATGTATAAACGAACAGCCTCCTCCGCTTGATGACTATTCTGGTCAGCAATGGCTTGATAGAGCAGGGCATGAGAATCGAGATAAAAATCTACGGTTTTGAGATCCTTCATTTCCAAAATCATGTTTTGCAGCGCCGCGGAAATATGATTGTATAAATTCGACATCAATTGGTTATGCGAAGCGGCTATCACCATTTTGTGAAACTCCACATCCAAATAGGCATAAGCTTCAAGATCTTGCCGGGCGGCTGCTTGTCTGCACTGGTCAAGACATGTCCGAAGTGCCGCCAAATCTTCCTCGTCTCTCCTGAGCGCAGCCAGGGCAGCCGCCTCTCTCTCTAATGCATACCGGACCTCCAGGCTCTCAAACTTATCGGTATGTTCTATTACTTTTCTAATCACTGACCCCAAAACACTGGAGGAGCAGACATATGTGCCGTCCCCTTGTCTGGTCTTGAGCAGACCCGCATAGGTTAGAGCCCGAATCGCTTCCCTTAAGGTATTACGACTGACATGAAGCTGCTCCATTAGCTCCGGCTCTGGAGGAATACGCGTCCCTACTTGCCATTCGCTGCTTTCGATCTTCTCTTGGATCTGGTAGGCCACCTGTTCCACCAAGGTTAAACGTTGAGTCTGAGCTAACAATTGTATCATTCCTTTGCAAACGTAGGATGTTTGGTACTTTGGTTGAATTATAGCAGATTCAATTCGGCTTGAAAAGATGAAAATGATATTGATTCTCAATCTCATTCGTGCTAATATGATTTTGTTCAGTTGTGAACAAAAATAAAAGCAATGGATGGCTGCCTTTAACCATGGGCTGAATCAAACACAAGAGAGGAGAGACCCGGCAAGTGGAATTTCAAAATCATTCTAAAGGCCACCTTTATGAGCAATATATCAGAATGCTGCATTTGAACGAATTATATACAGAACATGAAATTAACGTGTTTCGGGAGCAAGCACAAAAGCTTCAAATCGATATGCTCTCCAATAATATTACCAGTGTGCACGTTATTGATTGCATTGGTGATCATGAGCCGATTAATCATACCGGAATAACCCAAAAAATGAATTTGTCCAAAGCAAGCATTACAAATATTAGTTCAAAGTTATTGGAGATGGGTTTCATTGTGAGAAGTCAAATGAACAACAACCGAAAGGAAAGTTATTTCAGTCTAACGGATAAGGGAAGACAGGTGTATCAACTGCACCAAAAGATGCATCAAGAGAAAGAAGAGGGTTTTTATCAGTTTATTGAAGCTTATTCAGAGGCTGAATTACAGACGATTGGGAAGTTCATGAGTGATTTGTTGGCGCGCGCCGAAGAATACTCCGAGGGGAAGTTTAACGGAAATGAAGATATTTAATTCGAGACGGAAGGAAGCATCAGGTGATGAAGAAAAAAAACCGGGTCTCTCAGAATTAGAGCAAATTGCCAGTGAGAAAAGAAAGGTTCAATTTTACCTCAGATTGATGCTGGGATTAGGTTCAACCTGTGGTGTGATGATACCTATAGAACCTTTTTTTACGACTCTAAATGAGCTTTCCGCTCAAGAGACTGCACTTTTACAAAAGGCAAAGGATCAATTAGATCAATCAGAATGAAAAGGAAGGACAGTTTCCTTATTGAAACTGACTTACGGAAATGAAATTAACATACTTTAAAGTGCGTACTTTTCAAGCTGGAGGAATGATTCTATACTGAGTCAAACATAATGATTGGGGGAGGTCGCAAGTGGATTATCGGATCCGAATGGAGGGAGGAACTCTGCGCTTTGGAACGCAGTTGGACCCTACACCAGAAGCGCTATCGTGGAATTCTAAAACTGTCCGGGAGCTGGCAAAGTGGGATATTCCTGCTGGTGTGTACCGGGCCAAGGAGATTGTCCGTGAAGCCGGAATTCTGCTCGAAGCGGTGTGTGCCCGGCTGGGAGCTGCTTCTGCTGGGCCGCTGTTAAAGAATCTTCAAGCAAGCCTGGCGGTCTCCGGGAGAGAAGCAGTGCTGCCGTTCGCTTCGCTTGCGGCGGGCGAGGAGCGAAAGAGCCTGTTCCTCGCCCAGGCAGAGCAAATCGGAACAGCTCTATCAGGCTGGGCGCGGGAAATTTATACTGAGCAGACGGGAAGGCAAAGGTATGGATATGATGCCTTGCTCCGGCTCGTTCATCGGAGCCGGTGCGATCAGCATTTATGGACGCTGGAGGCGGTAAGTATTTTGATGGGACCGGCCGGCAGCCCGGAAGTCATGCAGTTGTTCAACGAGTATTTGCATCAGCTTGTGTTGCTCAGGGATATATTGATTCCATATGAAAATTGGGAGGAGGTTCCCTTGGAGATTGGAGAGGATCGCGAGGTCATTGGATTGCGTCACCTTGAACCAGCGCGGGACAGCTTCTTCACCGAGCTGATTGTCAAACGGATTGGACACAAGGAAATCGTACGCTTTACCCAGAAGGTGTTGTGCCCGGAGCTTGTCACGGTTGGTTACGGATTCCAATACCGGCTCGGGACTGTGCTGCCCGCAGCGGTCGGGAAGTCGCCGGTAACCGCAGCCCCGTGCCTGCTCCGCTGGCACCCTGCACAAATCCTGCCAGGTTCGGAAGCCGGGAATACGGAAGCAATCGCTTTCGATTATGAGCAGGCTGATTACGGGGCGGCGCCCCGCAGCTGGATTGATTCTTGTGCGCCCGGCAAGTCAAACGGGGACAAGACCAATGCGGCAAGTCTGCATTTTAGAAGTGATGCCGATATCGTACCCCGGATGCTTGAGCCGGGACGCGCTTCGCTTGTGCTGCGGTTGACTGATTCTGAGGGAAGGGAGTATGGTGTGGATCTCGGACAGGCTCTGCGGGGACAGCGCTATATGTACCGTCCCGAGGCTGTTATTTCCACAGAATCAGAATCCTCCAGTCCCACCTCTGGGAGTGAAGGACGTTCCGGTTGGCTTGAGTACGAAGCGGCTGATCTATTAGGGCTACCTGGTCTGGCGGACAGCTCCCGGGACAGCATATACTATGTTTCGGCTAAAGGAAACACGCCTCTCCTCCTGGGACTGCTCGGTAAGCTGTTCCCGCAGAACGTCGTCGTGATCGGCGGAGGTGGGGCGGATGAATACGCAGGGGCGCTTCGGGCAGGCAAACAATTCGGTGCTAAATTCCTGCTCCACCGCGGCATTTCCTAAGTCTACCGGAAGGAGTTCAGCAGCAGAGGAGGTTAAGCGCGATGCTCCGCAGCCGTCTGGTCCTCCTCCGGAAATGCCTGTATATAATCGGCGCCAAAGTCGCAGAGCTGGACTAAGATGGACATAAGTCTTTTACCCGTATCGGTAAGGGAGTATTCCACCTTCGGCGGAACGACGACATACACTTTGCGGACGATTAAACCGGCGGTTTCCAGGTCTCTTAGCTGTATCGTCAGCATTTTTTGCGTGGCTCCGGGCATCAAGCGCAGCAGTTCATTGAACCGGTAGGTTTGTTGCGATAAATGGCCTAGAATCAAGGGCTTCCATTTGCCGCTGATCAACCCCAGGGCAATTTCGGAGGTGCACATGAAATCGTGATTGCGGTACCTGATCATTGTTGAGCCTCCTCTTTTTTTTGCAGGAATGTCGAGTAATTATCTATATTTACTATGGATTATAGCAAAGCGGGCCCTCTGTTTACAAGAGTGACAACCGCAGCTCATAAGGAGTGAACCTTCAAGATATGCTGACAATGAAAAAAACATTCGTGCTGCCGTTTGTGATGGCTCTGCTGTTCCTAATCACAGCGTGCTCAGGACGGGGCGAAGCACCGGAAGCGGTGCAGTCGGGCAACGGCTCAGGCCCGGATTATCCGATTCAGACGGATACTGAACTAACCTATTGGCTGCTAACTCAGACGACTCTTAAACCAAGCATCAAGGATATCCCCTTTTATCAGGAATGGCAGAAGCGGATTGGCGTACCGGTCCGGTTCTCGGAAATCTCCTCGGCTCAGGCGAAGGAAGCGTTCAGCGTTATGCTGTCTTCGGGGGAGCTGACCGACATTATCGAATACAACTGGCTGACCGGCTTACCGGGGGGACCGGAAAAGGCGATTAAGGATGGCTACATTCTGCGGTTAAACGATCTGATTGATCAGTACGCGCCGAACCTGAAAAAGTATTTGCAGGAGCACCCCGACATCGACAAGCTGGTCAAAACGGATAACGGAGACTATTATGCTTTCCCGTTTCTCAAAGAGGGAGGGATGACCACGCAATGGGCGGGTCCGGTGCTGCGAAAGGATTGGCTGCAGGAATTGAATTTGGACGTTCCGGCGACTATTGAGGAGTGGCACAAAGTACTTACGGCGTTCAAGGAACAAAAGGGAGCGCGGGCCCCGCTGACTTTCAATAGTCAATCTAGTGCGCTGCAGGGTTTCCTGGACGGGGCATTCATCGGAGCGTTCGGGGTCATTCGTGACTTCTACGTTGAAGACGGGAAGGTGAAGTATGGCCCGTTGCAGCCTGGGTACAGGCAGTTTCTGGAGACGATGAACGCCTGGTACAAGGAAGGGCTGCTGGACCAGAGCTTCTCCCAGAACGACCGCAAAACGCAGGATGCCAATATCATGACCGGAGCTTCCGGAGCGACCTTCTCTTCAGGTGCCAATATAGATAAATGGGAGACGGCGCTTGCCGCCGGGAATCCGCAGGCAGTCTTCGTGTTTGCGCCGTATCCCGTACTGAATAAGGGCGAGACTCCAAAGTTCGGACAGGAAGCCTGGTTATACGGGGCTGAAGCATCCGCTGCCGTGTCCGCCACCAGCAAGCATCCCGAGCTCGCCGTTCAGGTGCTTGATTATGCTTATGGAGAAGAGGGCTATCTATTGTTCAACTATGGGACGGAGGGGCAGTCCTATATCATGAAAGACGGCAAGCCGGAGGTAACTGGTCTGATTACACAAAATCCGGACAACCTGTCCTATCTTGAAGCGTTGACTCTGTATACCCATACTGTGAATCCAGGCCCCTATGTCGAATCCAAAGAGCTGATCGGCAAATTGGCCCTGACGAACGAGGATCATAATTATGACCGCTGGAAAACGGACAATCTGAAGCATGTTCTGCCTCCCGTCTCGATTACGGCGGAGGAATCAGGCGAATATGCGCGTATTATGGCCGATATTAATACACTTGTCGACGAGACAACGCTTAAGATTATTCTGGGCACAGTGTCTGCGGATGACGCTTACCGCAGGTTTGCGGACCAGCTTGAGCAACTGGGCATCGGCCGCGCGCTCGAAATTCAGCAAGCTGCTTATGAGCGCTTCCTTAGCCGATGAACAGACGCAGTATCGCCAGGGATTTCAAACGCAATAAATGGCTGTATGTATTAGCGCTTCCGGTTGTCATCTATTATGTGTTGTTTCAATACCTGCCCATGTACGGAGCAGTTATTGCTTTTCAGAATTATACGCCTATGAAAGGGATTTGGGGAAGCGAGTGGATAGGACTGGAGCACTTCCGCTCCTTCTTCAACAGCTACTATTTCTGGCGCTTGCTCGGGAATACAGTGCTGCTGAGCCTATACTCACTGCTGTTTGAGTTTACGGCTCCTATCGTCCTCGCGCTGCTGATCCATGAGGTTCGTTCCCGTTATATCAAGTCTTTTGTGCAGACGGTATCGTTCATGCCTTACTTCATCTCGCTGATCGTTGTCAGCAGCCTGATCAAGGACTTGACCCATAGCGGCGGCATTGTGAATCTGGCCTATACGTGGCTGACCGGCGGGGATGGCCAGGATATGCTGCAGCAGCCGGGGCTGTTCCGGGGCATCTATGTACTGTCCGAAATCTGGCAGCGGATGGGCTGGGAGTCGATCATTTATGCGGCTGCGCTCACCACAATTCCAAGGGAGCAGTACGAGGCGGCACGAATAGACGGTGCCAGTCGGCTCCGTCAGATGATAAGCATAACGCTGCCCGGGCTGTTGCCGACGATTATGGTCATGGGTATATTGCGGATGGGCCGTTTGCTGGAGGTGGGTTATGAGAAAATCCTGTTACTCTACAATCCCGTCATTTACGGGACGGCTGACGTCGTTTCCACATTTGTATACCGTAAGGGGCTGCTTGACAACGACTGGAGCTTTAGCTCCGCCATTGGGTTGTTCAATTCCGCGATTAATCTCCTGCTTCTGCTGTCCGCCAACGCGCTCAGCCGCAAAATAAATCAAAACAGCTTATGGTAGGAGGCCAAATCTATGCAATTGTCGGACCGGATTCTTGGTATTATCGTATATGCTCTGTTGACGGTTCTTGTGGTTGTTACCCTGTATCCGCTAATGTATGTCCTGTTTGCTTCCTTTAGCGAAGGGGATAGGCTTATGGCAAGCGGCAGCCTGCTGTGGAAGCCGGCCGGATTCAGTATACTGGCCTATGAGCGAGCGCTTGCCAATCCGGCGATTTGGACGGGGTACGGGAATACAATCAAGCTTGTTGCCGGCGGTATCGTTCTTAATTTAACCATGACGATTGTGGCGGCCTATGTGCTTTCGCGGCGTCTGGTGCTGTGGAATAAGCTGTTCATGCAATTCGTTGTAGTGACGATGTTCTTTAACGCAGGCCTGATTCCGTTCTATCTTGTGGTAAAAGGGATGGGGCTTATGAATACTCTGGGGGCGCTGCTCCTTCCGTTTGCAATCAATACGTTCCATCTGATTATTCTGCGCACCGCCTTTCTGTCGCTTCCCGCCGAGCTTGAGGAGTCGGCCCAGATCGACGGCGCTAACCATCTGACGCTGCTGCTCAACATCGTGCTGCCTTTGTCCTTGCCGGTCATTAGCGTTATTGTACTGTATACGGCAGCAGACAAATGGAATATGTGGTTTATTCCTTCCGTGTTCATTCAGGAGCGTACGCTGTATCCGCTGCAGCTCGTCCTGCGCGAGATTCTCCTCAATAACGCCACGGATAATATTTCGTACGGGGCGGGCGTAGGAGAGGCCGCGAAAATTGGCGAAACGATCAAATATGCAACCATCGTGATCTCTACGGTACCTGTTCTGGTCATCTATCCCTTTCTGCAGAAGTATTTTGTAAAAGGCGCCCTGGTGGGAGCTATTAAGGGATAAAGCAGTAAGAGTGTAGAATAGCGGCCCTCAACAATGAGCGGCCGCTTATTTTAATAGATTATGAATTTTCGGCATAAAATGCTTTTGATACGGCCTCAGTCGCTTTATCAATAAAAGCCGCAACCTTACTCGGGTTTTCCTTGAGACCACTGCTCACCCACTTTTTAATAATGGCTATGCTGCCATGAGCGGTGAACGTATACCAGGACTCAAATAATTGGGGATCAAAATATTTTAATTCCTGCTTCCAGCGCTCAATGGTTAGATCGTGACTGATATACAGGATTCTTTCTAATAATTCTTTATCGCCATGCTCGGAGAATAGAACCTCACATATCGTTTTATTCGCTTTTATATACTTACATAATTCATAAGATAGCTTCTGAGGGTTGGACGAACTCATCCCGACCTGCTTAATGTCTTCGTAAAGCTCATTTTCAATCGTTGAAAGAAGCTCAAACTGATTCGCATAGTGTGAATAAAAGGTGTTGCGGTTAATCCCTGCTTCGCAGCAAATGTCGGTCACGGTAACTTTGTTGATAGAGCGTTCTGTCAACAGCTTCAACAAGCTTTCTTTGATAACCATTTTTGTATATCTCACTCTGTGATCTGTTTTTTTGTCTGACATCGTATCCTCCCAATTTAAAATAATAAAATAGTAAATGAACAAATCTAATATGATTTGTATGATAACTAACATAATCCAAACGAACAGCCTGTTGTTTAACTAACATGGTGACATTATAATTTATTTAATCGTTCGATTCAAATTAAATTAATTGGAGGAAGAAAATGGGTAGTATAACTGTAGTGCCTGTATGGGTTATTCAAGACATTCTTGTCTTAATTGCTGCTGTCCTAATGGTGTTCTATATCCTTGATAAGGAAACGCATCCCAAAACGGTTCTATTGCAATTTATAGGTTTTGTGTTTTTTTACGCCGCCGTTTTTGAAATTACGGCTTCATCGCTTGGGGAAGGCTTCTACGCTTATGGCCGGAGTATTTTAATGTTATTTAATATACCGATTACGGTACCTATTATTGAGTTCCTGATCATTTATTCCACCTTGCGTGTTCTAAAGTCTGTTAATATACCGTCCTGGACGAAGCCCTTTATTACGGGATTAAGCGCTATGGTGTTTGACTTTTCACTCGACCCGGTGGCTGTTAAACAGATTTTTGAGACCATGGATGGAACCATTGCAAGATGGACGTATTATCCGCTGGCCGGTGAACCTCAAATCTATGGGGAACCGGTGATGAATTTTACAGGATGGATTTATATAGCGGGGTATTGGACAGTCTTTATTCTAATTGGGGAATGGTGGCATAAAAAGAAAGGCTACAGTAAATCCGTGGGTTACATCTATCCGTTTCTGGCGGCCATTGCGTCATTGGCTTGTATGTTCTCACCTTTATCTAACTTCTTTAACTATATGGGGCCGTTCTTCGAAAGAACCTCTAATATGCAATGGGTGATGTTGATTGCACTTTCTGTCATTACCATCGGAGTTTTAGCATTAACCTTCATAAAGTTCTGGGACCGGAAGGCTAATTATTCAATCACGCCCAAAAAAGATTTTCCGATCATGTTTACTTTCGTAGGATTCCCGCTGGTTAATACTATATTTTGCCTCATAGGAGGTTTCACGGAAGTCTTGTGGCTGGTCGTTCTGGCTCAAATTGTATTATTGTTAGCCTGGATTGGAATTTATAGGATGGGTAAAAAAGCAAGTCCAATCACGAGGTAGTAAAAAAACACCGCCAGCTTTAGCCGAAAAGGTCTAAAGTCTGGCGGTGTTTTTTGAGACTTCTGTAACTAACGGTTGCTGAGAAGGAAGGGCAATAATTTAATAAACAGTAATTACATAATTACTGGGGCCAGTCTGATATGTGGCGCCGGTTATCTCAATGTTACAAGTTGAACCGGCTGAATTATAATGTCACATACATAGAGTCCGAATTGCTGCGACATAGGGGGAATCTTCCTGAACCAGTAAAGTTAATGTACGATGGATAATGATTGGCTCCTGGGCTGTTAACAGTTAGTTGAAATCCCCGGGCGTAAGGACTGCTATTAGTGATTTTGAATGACTCTGTTGCTCCAGGGGCCAATGTACGATAAGAACTGTAGCCCGAATCTATTTGAGTAAAGGACGCGGCGGTCACGATCTTAGCCGATGTATTCTCAGATTCAGTAGCTGCATTAACATTTGACGGGATCAACAGTGAACCAATCATCGGATTCAAATTATGACAAAATAACACGGAATGTAATAAATGAGTACATATTAAGATAGAATTAGTGGATACAAAAAAACTCGCAAGAACCTTGAATTTACAAGGATTTTTGCGAGTTTTAGCATTTTATAGTAAGTCTAGTTTCCACTTCAGCAATGTCCCGCAAGCGGTTACGTGAAAATAAAGATACTACAAGTTCTATGGCTTACGTATTCGGAGTCTTCTCTCAGCTGCTTGCCGGTTTCATCGGACTCTCATCTTCACATTCACCATATTTTAACTATTTTAAAGCTGATGCTGTATTAGTAGCATCCAGTGAAACATATGTCACTTACAAAATAAGGAGTTAAATTATAATTATGTATTATAATGTAAGTGAAAGGGAGGCGGAATTATTCATGTTCTTCACTATCCTATCGACTTTTGAAGTTAATGAGGATGTTGTATTTCTAACTGAACTATATGATAAGTATTATTCTATAATGAAAAAGAAGGCTTATGAGATCTTGCGGAACTATCATGTTGTCGATGATATGATACAGGAGTCCTTCGTCCGATTAATCAGTAAAGCTACATTATTGCGTTCCCTGGAACCGTATAAACAAGTTTCCTATCTGGTTCATACAGTACATAATACTACTATTAATCATGCGAAGCAGCGAAAGGGGTATCTGAATCATATCTATGCGGGAATAACCGTTGAAAGTTTAGAACAAATTGCAGACAAGCAACCCAGCATTGAGGAGATGTATAGCCTCAAGGAGGATTATAGAGAGATTGCCAAGGTACTCAGTGAGTTATCAGAACGGGATCAGACGTTATTGTATAACAAGTATATTCTTGAATGGAGTGATCACGAGCTTGCTGCTTCTATGAATGTCCAAGCGGTTAATATTAGATCCTATTTGACCAGAGCCAGGCGCAGAGCAATGAAGCTTCTTCTTAAGAAGGTTGAAGGGTAGTATTAAGAAACATTTATATCGTGGTAGCACACACAACAAAAGTAAATAGTATGACTCTAGAGATTAAGAATTCGATCCCAGTTTAGCAAAAAAGAGCAGCGCTTATGCTGCTCTTTTTTGGTTTAGACTGTTGCAAGTTCCTATGCGAATTTGTCTATTAAAGTATGGGGCTCAGTTTTTGTCATATCAAGCAAAGTATTCGCCTACTAAACTTTACAAGCCAAATGAGTTAAGAAAGAAAATTATTATATGTCAAAAAAATAATTTGTTGATATTTTTTTAATTTGTCATTATAATAATATTCAATAGTTGTATTTTAATGGTAGGAGGGAATGGGATGGATACATATAAAGATAACTTCGAGAACTTTTCAGAGCTTTTTAATTACATCCAAGAATACAAAAAAGAGAAACCAGCACAAACAGCACTTTCTATGGGGAAGATATTTTCAGAACATAACTTTTATTACTTCTACGATAGTGGTACAAGTAAGGTTGTGATGCTTGACAATGATATAGCTCAGTTATTTGAATTGTTAATTTCCTCTACTAAAAGTTTAGATGAATTAAATCAATATATTTATGCTCACAACGTTAATGTAGACGAATTAATGACTTCAATTAATGAGGAGGACTTATTCAAAGGGTTCAAAATTAAACACTTATATAATGACATATCCCTAGAGTATATAAAAAAAGAAATGAATACAGGTACAACACAACTCATTTTAGAATTAACTGGTAAATGCAACATGCGTTGCCGCTATTGCATTTACCATGATGGGTATCCTCATAATCGGGCTTTTACTTCAAAAAGAATGTCATCTGATACGGCGCTTAAATCTATTGATTACATGAAACTTTATGGGGATCAGCAGGAGGTTTCTATTACTTTTTATGGCGGAGAGCCGTTACTTGAATTCGAGCTATTAAAAGAAGTTATTGAATACTCAAAGGTTGCTTTAGCGGGCAGGACTATACAATTTTCTTTTACTACTAACTTGTCTGTATTAACCCCCAAAATGGCTGAATATTTTGCTACCGTTGATAATTTATCTATTCTTTGCAGCATTGATGGTCCCAAAGAAATACATGATATGTATCGGGTTTATAAGAGTGGCACTGGCTCATTTGATGACGTTTTCAAGAAATTCAAATTATTAAATAGCGTAGCCAGAAAAAATGGCAAGAAAATGCACATAAGTGCAAATGCGGTGTACATGCCTCCCTATAGCGTCGAAAAGGTTTCTCAAATAGATGAATTTTTTACAAATTTAGATTTTACTCATGAAGATTTTCGATATCAATTAGGCTATGCCGGTCCTGGCACTGTGCCGGAAGAATTGCTTAAAAGCTCTGATTATAATGATCAATCGTTACGTCAATGGCAGGATAAGCAACTCAGTATTACAAGCAATTTGGAAGAGCTTAAAGAACAAACTATTTTTAATTCACTTGATAGAATTCATAAAAGAAGCGTAACCAAAAGAGCTACTAATTTTGTGCCAATGAATGGTTGTTGTGTTGTTGGATCCCGACGGTTATTTGTTTCTGCAGTTGGCGATTTTCTTGCATGTGAAAGAATAGGAAACAGTCCTTCAATAGGAGATATAAATCAAGGGATTATTGAGGAAAAGATTTATAATAAATACGTTTATGAATTTTCCGAAGTTTGGGAAAATATTTGCTCTGATTGTTGGGCCGCTAAACTTTGTAGTAGTTGTTATGTAGATAGAATGGATTCTTCGGGCGTCAGGGAACCTGACCTTGCAGAGTGTGAATATTATAGAAGTACAACAGAACGTAGTTTAAAGAATTATCACAACTTACTTAGGACATCACCGGAACAGTTAGCAATCTTTAATGACGATGTTCTTTTATAACAATTGATTTCTCGGTTTAATTGTTCTCATTTAAACCTGGATAAATACATAAATGAAAGGAGGTGAGAATATGCTGAAAATTATGAATCCATATCAACAGCAAGCTATTGACAATGAGAGTATCGCTTTTCGTGCACCATGTGTATGTAACTCTAAATTAAATAACCAAGCAGCTACTAAGGTTTCAGGAACTGGTTGTCAATGCTCTTGCATCGGTTCTGTGAATGAAGCGGCTAACCAAGACGCAGCAAGAAACTAGTTTTAGAAACCAGCAGTATGTGTAATTCTCAATTAACGAACTATTCAGTAACTAAAATTTTAGCACTTGACTAAACATGCTCTTGCGCCGGTTCTGTAAAAAACACGTAGAACTTCGACGAGGCAAGAAACTAAGTGCATAATACAACAGTGTCTTCGTCAGAAATGGGCGAAGACATTGTTGTATTCAAATCTAAGGTTGTTCAACTAGAGTTGCTACCCATCGGTAGGCTAGGAGCTATGTCGAATATAATAAAATAACCTTATTATTCTTCAGGGTGTAGTCACGTCCTTAGTACTTAGAACACAATGAATACTGGAGGATAATCAGATGAAGAAACTCAACAATTTTAGACACGTTATTAACTACTTGGCTATTATGAAAACTGCTCTAGGTGTTTTATTCGCTTCTTCAAGAAAATACTTCATATTAATTTTAGTTTTAAGTTCTGTTATGGCTTTACCTGATATCATAAACTTAATTGTATGGCAGCATATCATAGATCAAATAGGTTCTCTTTTAATAAATAATAACAAAGATTATATGATCGTAATATATCTATTCCTTCTTCATTTCATTATTGTACTACTAAAATTGATACTTAATAAAACTACAAATTATGTAAAGGAAATTTATACTGTATTAGTTGATAAGTATATAACAAATAAAACTATTGAAATTGTAAATAGCATGGAAATGCAAGATTTTGAAGATCCGGGGCTACATAATGACATCCAAAAAACAAATGATGAGTCCACAGTGAGAAGTATAGGCATCTTGAATAACATTATTGAGATTATCATGAATATAACTATATTCGTTGGGACAATAAGTATATTGGCATCGTACCAGGTAAGTATAGTGATTATCATCATACTATCAATAGTCCCAAGTACAATAATTAATTTAAAATCTATGTCAAAGTTATTTGAAGTATATGATAAACGGTATGAAAAAATCAGATACTATGGTTCTTTGAAGGAAATGATAGTTACATATGAAAATTTCAAAGAAATGAAGTTGTTTTCCAATATATCTTTTATACAGAATATTATTAATAATATTTTTGAACAGATCATTGAGCAAGATAAAAATGTAAAAAGAGCTTTGACTATAAAATCTACCTTAGGCGATTCTATTCAACATTTACTTACATATTTATTGAAAATAATCATAGTTGTGAATGGTGTTATAAGTAAACTGTCAATCGGTGTTATTATAATGAGCATTGAAACTGCTACTAAGCTGCAAAATGCTTTGATCAATTTAATAAGCTGTACTTTGACTCTATATGAAAATTGTTTGTATTTGTTGAGTTTTGAAAGGTTAAACAAATTAAAATCAACAAAAAACGAGGAGGTTAGGGAGGATTTAATAAAGGATTTCGTCGTGGATTCAATTGAGTTTATAGGAGTTTATTTTAAATATCCAAGCTCATGTCACTATATTTTAGAAGATATAAATTTGACATTGAAAAAGGGATTTGATTATGCAGTGGTCGGATATAACGGAAGCGGTAAAACTACGTTGATCAAGCTCATTTTAGGGTTGTATGCACCAACAAAAGGCGAGATATTAATCAATGGCATTAATAGAACTTTGTATGACAAAGAAGCGTATTTCGAAAAAATGAGTGCAATGTTTCAGGATTTTGTGAAGTTTCCGCTTTCAATAAGAGAAAATATTGGGATTTCCATGGTTGAAAATATTAACAATATGCCAGTTATAATAGAAGCTTCAGTCTTAGGTCAAGCACATGATTTTATTAATGAATTGAATAGAAAGTTTGATACGAATTTATTAATTGGATGGGAGAATAGTGAAGATATTTCGACAGGACAATGGCAAAGACTGGCTATCTCAAGAAGTTTCGTCCGGGAAGCAGATGTTATGGTATTTGATGAACCGACAGCAGCACTAGATGCTAAGACAGAAGGGGAAGTCTTTAAAAGTATGGTGAACAAAAAAACAGATAGGATTAATATAATTATTACTCATAGATTCACTAATATAAAAAATATTGATCAAATAATTGTTATACACAAAGGCAAAGTAGACGCTGTGGGTGATCATAATTTGCTAATGAGCAATAATAAAATATACGCAGAGCTGTATGACATTCAAGCAGACAACTATAAAGGATTCATTAAAGAGCCTGCTATTGCAGGAGAGTAGTTGAAAGGGGGAACTTTGCAGCATATCATTAATGACTATGTCAACTCTTTGAAACATTCTATCTCATTATTTGCTTTAAAATGTTCTATAAAGCTCGATACTGAAAAGTTATTAGCATTTATTTTTAGAATTTGCAATTGGTATGCAGCAAATTGTTCTGCACTTATGACAGGCTTATAGCTTCTTGTTAGTACGGTACCACTATATACAATGTCAGCAATTTCAATATACTCCTTTTTCAATAAATTCCGAACCGCTGCTTGAACAGTATTAATACCCAATCCATCCCCTTTATCTGCGATGGCAGATGCGGTCATATTTCCACCATCTCGCCAAAAAACAAACATTACATCTTGTTCTTTTTGACTGATTCTTGGTAGTTTTTTCATATCATTCACCCTTTATATAGTAGATTGTGCTTATTATAATTGCTAAATTAAAATATATCAATCTAAAAATAGTGACATCATATTTTTTTAATCTTAAAATTTGTTGGATTATATTATTTAAGAAAAATTTAAGATCTACACACCTAGATTTTTAAGTTGTTGAGTCTATACTGATACCAGTATTAGGTATAAAATGGAAATGAAGAAAGGGGAATGTGGTCCGCTATATAACAGCAAACCCAATGCAGTAAGAATATCAGGTTTGGCAATTATTCTTCTCGGATTGTACTCGGAGTGTTTAAATGTAGGATCACATGTTAAAGACGGAGGTGTCTTAGTGAAAAAAATCTTAATGATTGTATTAACTATAACCATTTTGATTGGAGGAAGCCTCTACTTTCAAAATCAAAGTAGCTACTCAGAATATGCAAGCTTACAGGATGATAAAACCATCCCGGAGGAGTTAATTACCGTAGATAATAATCCGAAGTTTGAAACGACAAAGAATGAGAATCCGGGCAATGAGAAACATCCAGAGAATGCAAAGGTAAATAATAAAAGGACTTTTGAGGATATTGCCTTGGACAAACGTCTTGATGAAGTGAGGAAAAAAAATGAAAGAACTTATCGGGAGCAAGGAAGAAAAGAGTCAGCATTTAGACCGACAATAGAAGTTCCGCATCTTTCTATTGAGGATGTAATAGGAATCTACAAAACTGTTGATGCGTACATGAGGAAAAATGCAGATCGGTTTCCCGAACCAGCGGACGATGGCACCAGGGGAAACACGGATGATCCGAGAATTCAAAATATTCTATATGCAGGAGAAAAATCAGGTATCATAGCAGGATTCGAAAATGAAAATCTGGTAGCTTGGGAAGTGAAAAAACTGAACGGAGAATATACCAACCTCCTGTTAGGGAGAAAGTCTGCGGGAGAGGAATGGAAAGTTCTCTTGGAAGGAGACGTATATCAATTGAGAGAGGAGATTAGCGATGGAAATTAAAGCGGAGAATTTAACAAGAACTTTTGGATTAAAACGGGCAAACGATGAACTGAATTTTACATTGCCTGAAGGCGTGTATGGGCTTTTGGGAGATAATGGGGCAGGGAAGAGCACCCTGATGAGAATTCTAGTGGCAATCGACCATCAAACTAGTGGCAAGGTTACCTTTAACGGCAAAGACATTTTTCATATGAACGATGAATACCGGAATCTTGTGGGATATATTCCTCAGGATTTCGAGGTGTATCCCGCATTTACGGCATCAGAATATCTGGAATATATGGGGGCACTGAAAGGTCTGTCAAAAAAGGAACTGAAGCACAAAGTTCCAGAGGTACTACAGTTTGTTAACCTAGAGAAGGTTGCTAATAAAAAGGTCAAAACTTTTTCCGGAGGGATGAAAAGGCGGGTGGGCATTGCCCAAGCCATAATTAACGATCCGAAGATATTAATTTTTGACGAGCCTACCGCTGGGCTTGACCCCAATGAGCGAATCCGTTTTTCAAACATCATAAGCGAAATGGGGCAGGATAAGATCATTTTGTTTTCTACCCACATTATTTCGGACATTGAAGCAATCACCACCAATGTGATCATCCTAAATCAGGGCAAAATTAAAGAGCAAGGTAATGTGCAAAAGATGTTATCGGGGATTAAAGGGAAAGTGTTCACCGCGGAGATGGACAGAGAGCGGCTCGCCTCCTTTAAAAAGGAACACCTTGTCGTACGGATCCGTCAGGAAGAGAACGTTGTCAATGTACGTTACTTGGGAAAAATGGAATATGGCGCAATTGAATGCGAACCCACGCTGGAAGATTACTACATCTACTTAGGGAGTGGAAGCCATGCGTAATTTCATTCCTCTAGAACTGAAAAAAATGCGAAATAAAAGTACGCTGATTATCAGCCTGCTTTTTCTCATAATTATTCTGATTCCCTGGATACAAACGGCCAAAAGCATCGATGTCTTGGATGATGAGGGAACCATACATAGCGGTATTGGAGGCTGGAAAATTTTGAGGGAGCGCACGGTTGAGGGTACAATGACGCTGGATTACTTATTAAAAATGAAGCAAAACTACGAACACAGCGTAGACAAACCTTATATTGAGGGCACAGTGGATACAGACCGTAAGCTGGGAAAAAGATTGACCTTCCCTCACGACGCGCTGAACTGGGAACTGAACTTTCCATATATAAAATACCGTACGCTCGATAACAGCTTGAATTTAAAGGATAAGCAGCTCGCCAATTATTATGTGGATTGGAAGGGCAGCTTTACCGAATATTTATCCACTGAACAAAATCTATTTCCTTATACAGACAAACAAATCGAAATCATATCCCAAAAAATGCAAAAAGTACACACCCCATTTATATTCAAATACGATAGTGGCTGGGAGTACCTGAAAATAGGTCTATTAAATACAATCTATCTGTTCTTTATGTTCTTGGCCTTTATTCTATGCGAGGGATTCTCCAAAAACAGCAGCAAAGGAATTGACAAAGTAATATTATCCACTAAGGAGAGCAGGGGGAAGTTGCTCAGCTATAAGCTTGGTTCCGCCTGTGTGTTTTCTACGATAGCCTATTTTGTATATATTGCGATTGTACTGTTGTTTATTACTGCAGTGTATACGCTGCACGGCTGGGACTCTTCGGTTCAAATCGGAACAACTACATTTTATTCCATTAATCAGCTTCAAGAGGGGTTACTTTATATTTTAATGGGATACTTTTCCACACTTGTCGTGACGCATCTTATCCTGTTCTTATCTGTGGTTTTTAAAAGAGGGAAAATGGTATTAGCACTTTCATTGATTTATTTCTATCTCGTCAATACTTATCAAATGGGGAGGGGGGCGCTGATTGAAAAAGTGATGATCTTCATGCCCCAGAATTTTATCAATAATCTTCTAGGCATAGAAAAATTATATTTTGTGGGTAATACTGTGTTTCCCTATGTTTTTGTCGCCCTGTTTCTGGGCATTGTGTACATTCTCTTATCTCGAATCGCTATCTCTATCTGGATGAGAAGATATTATTTACAGTAGAGGAAGGTAGGTGAAATCATGAGCTATTTATCAAAATTGAACAGAAGTAAAATCCTAAATATTAATGTATTCGGTTTTTTGTTGGCTTTGTTTCTGATACTTACTTTTTACAATCTAGGCACCATCAAATCAGGTTATTTAAATCAGGCAAGATATGAGGTAACAGATGGGACGGAATACCGGTATATCTATCAACCGCAGGTGTTGGATGAAGTTGAGATTAATAAAATCTTGAATAAATACAGAGAACTAAGCCTACCAGAAGACAGAAATAAAGCAGATGTTGCAGATTTGCCAGCCTTGGATATGATTATCCAGGTATATGGCTGGGACTGGACTGGAATACGGGATGTTTCAGCAGAACAATTCAATCAGGATAGGGCAGACATCATCAGAAGTGCAAAGAAGGAAGCGGGGAGCTCTGGGGAAGGAAGTAGCAATGGGATTTTTGCAGCAACTTCTCTCTCCGAACCTATCCGGATGGGTTATAGCGAGGGGTGGAAGAACGTTAACTCTGGAATGAGTCAGTGTGTTTTCATTGTCCTGGTTCTAATTTCCATTATACTGGTTCCAATTTTTAATGAGGATGAGAACCTGGGCGTGGACGGACTGGTGAATTCCACGAAGTTTGGGAAACGTAAGCTGAGTAGAATACGAATTATCAACGCCTTCCAACTCTCTTTATTGCTTTATCTGGTGGGGGTGGCGATTTACGTTACGCCTATATTCTTCATGTATGGTCTGCAAGGAGCAGATTTGCCTATACAAAGTAACCCACAATTTTTTTTATCAATGGTTGAGGTCAATTATTTCGAGCAGTTTTTGATCAACCTGGTCATTGGTTATGTGGCAATCTCCTTGATGACAGGGATAACCTTATTGATCAGCATATTAGTCACACAGGTTTATACTGGCTACGCCCTGTTATTGTTCACAATAGCCATATCTTATGCCGTTCAGATGAGCGATGTTTTCTTTCTGAAACATTACATGGGTAACTTTCTACCCATGCAGATAGCCGAGTTCAACAGCTATTATACAAGTTTTGAATCCTATGGGGGTATTTCAACAATCATTGCCGTTCCTTCCATTACTGTTGCAGTTTTATTCTTACTCCTACTATTTTTGCAAAGACGGTTTAATAAAATGAGTTTTACTTCTTAGAGTGAGCATTATGCATAGTTAAAATCACATCAAGGAAAAAATGAATTGAGAGTTCAGAAAGAAGGTAGTGGATGTATTCATTTTTTATTTTATGCGAAGCGGGATCAGAAAAAGATGGCATTAGCAAAAACGGTTTAGCTCACGTTCTAGAGCACTTTGTTATACTGGCGATGCTCAAAGATTTTTTCCCAGAGAGAAAAAGCAATTTGAGAGGACAAACAAGTTACTGTTATTGCTTGTATAGCTGGAGCAATGCGAATTACCAAGTCGGGTTAAACCTTATTCTTGAATTTGAAAATTATGTGAGGAAGATATTAAATGATAAAAATGAATATTATGACTTAATGTTAATGGCAATTAGAGAGGTCGAGGAAGAGATACTATCAAAACACAATGAAGCGACAAAGATCAATGTAATGATTCATTCTTTAAATAATGATATTTTTTCTCGTCCCATAGGCCTACTTGAGGACGTTAAAGGTTTGAACATTGACCAATTATTTGATACTTTAAGCAGTACTTATGTATCAGAAAATTTAAGATATTTCATTTTTGATCATGAAAAAAATGAATTTGTTTTTTGTGACTTGCCTCAAAAAACAAAGCGAAGAGGTAGTGAAGAAAAGCAGGAATTCCATGACAAAGAGTTGGAACGGATAACAACTAATTCAAATATAGATCTTCAAATATTAAAAGTATTTGGTAATAGTAATAAAAAAGCTGCACTTTCTAGCGCTTTTTTCTCTAGGATTTTTAACAAAGAACAAACGATTCTCAATGAATTGTACATGATAAGTATTTGCAAATTATTAGATAAAGCTTATGGTGTCAAAAATAACTGTAAATTTGAAGTTATATTCTTTAGTAATGAAGATTCTACTAAAATTTACTATATATTTGAATTAATGAGCAGCAATGATATTTTCGAGACTCCAAATAAGATAACGCTAAATTTGGAACAAATCATAAATCTTATGCTTGAAAATGTGAATTTCTATGAGTTAAAAGAAGAGTTAAGGATAAATGTACACAGTAATAGTTTTGGTCCAATAAGTCGAAGTGAATGCGAAGCAGAGATATTGAATATAGTGTACTTTAATAATTTTCAAGTAATAAAAGATTACGAGGATTTTGTTGATATTTTAAGTAATGTTACGATTGATAAATTTAAGAGATTCTTGTATGTTGCGTTAGGAGAGATAGATGATTTAATAATTTTTGAATAATTACAATTTACACCTAGATGTCTGTGACAAGACTATTATGATATAAAAAATTTTTGCATGTGATAAAAGAACCCGCAAACCCTCTATACTAAGAGGTTTGCGGGTTTTGTCATACAAAAAGTTAAGGTTTTCCTTAAGGCAGCACATTCCCGGCTGCGCGGTAAATCTCGTACCATTCCTCGCGGCTGAGGGTGATGTCAGAGGCCTTAGCGATGTCGAGCAGGCGGGCGGTGTTGGTGGTGCCGACAATCGGCTGCATTTTGGCCGGGTGTCTAAGCAGCCAGGCGATGGCAATCGCAGTATCGGCTACTCCTTTATCCCCGGCGATACGGTTAATGACTTCGTTCACCTTAGGGAACTTCTCGTTGCCCAGGAATACGCCCTCGAAGAAGCCGTACTGGAACGGCGACCATGGCTGGATGGTCATATCGTGCAGGCGGCTGTACTCCAGGATACCGCCATCGTGGACTACGGAACCGGCATTCGTCATGTTGACGTTGAAGCCAGCATCAATCATTCCGGTTACCATAATGCTGAGCTGAAGCTGGTTGAACAGGAGGGGCTGCTTGACGTTTTTTTTCAGCAGCTCAATCTGCAGCGGGTTCTGGTTACTGACGCCAAAATGCTTGACCAGACCTCTGCGCTCCAGATTATCGAAGGCTTCGGCTACTTCCTCCGGCTCCATCAAGGTGTCGGGACGGTGCAGGAGAAGGACATCTACATAATCAGTCTGCAGCCGCTTCAGGCTGTTCTCTACTGAACTGACAATATGCTCCTTGGAGAAGTCGAAGAAGCCGTTGCGGATGCCGCATTTGGCCTGAATCATCAGCCGTTCGCGCATGCCGGGATTTGCAGCCAGAACGTGGCCGAATACTTCCTCTGCCTGACCGCCGGCATAAATATCCGCATGGTCAAAAAAGTCTATGCCCACTTCAAGGGCGCTGTGGATATGGACCTCAGCCTCTTGGGGCGATAAATCGGCAATCCGCATACAACCCAGAGAAATCTCGGAGACGTCAAGTGTGCCGTTCGCGACGTTAATTCTTTTTACCATTAATATTTCACTCCTTAAATGAAAGGTTCTGAGTTAAGCTTAGACCTTAGAGTTAGGTGTAAGTCAATAGATTGATAGAGTAGTTGTTCATCGCATCCGATTGGTGTACGTTATAAGGGAAACCAACGCTTGCTGACAGAGAGGAGCTGCACAGATGGGCTACAGCATCAAAACCATAGCACAAAAAAGCGGACTAAGCCAATATACGCTGCGTTACTATGAGCGGGAGGGAGTGTTGCCGGTTGTGGGCAGGGATGCCAACGGCAACCGCTGCTTCAATGACGAGGATCTGGAGCTGATCTCGCTAATCTGCTGTCTGAAGGATACCGGAATGGCTATAGCGGATATTAAGCAATTCATCGCACTCTCGCAGGAAGGAAAAGAAGCCTTGTCCGACCAGCGCAGACTGCTGCAGGAGCATAAACAGCATATCGATGAGAAGATTAAGTTCTTTCAGAGCTTTGCCCGGAAGATTGACCATAAGATCGCTTATTTTGCATCATTGGAGAATGAAGCGAAAGCCTCCGGAAATCATAAAACCGTCTGAAAAGTCAGTTATCTGCACCGAAGTTGTGATCCGCTTCTTGGAGCCAGGGCAAACTTTGGGTAGAATAAGGAACAGATTCATTTCAAGAAGATGAAGGAGGATACTATAATGTCAGTCAATGGACCAATTCTGGATTGGCTAAGCGATGTAACTGTATTTAAGGTGAACCGCTTGGAAGCGCATTCGGATCACCGCTATTATAGAACGATGGAGGAAGCGGAGAGACAAGCCCCCATGGCGCTGCGCCACTCTCTGAACGGAGACTGGAAATTCAGTTATGCGGTGAATGCGGCAGCCCGTGTTAAGGATTTCTATAAGACTGAATATGATACGAGAGGGTGGGGGCACATCCAAGTGCCGGGTCATATCCAGCTTCAGGGGTACGGCAGGCCGCAATATGCGAATACGATGTACCCATGGGACGGTCTGGATGCTGTAAGGCCGCCGGAGATTCCGGTGAGCAGTAATACGGTGGGCAGCTATGTGAAGATGTTCGAGGTTCCGGCAGAGTGGAAGAAGGGTCCGGTCTTTATTTCTTTTCAGGGGGTAGAGGCGGCTTGTTATGTCTGGTTGAACGGGCACTTCGTCGGCTACAGTGAAGACAGCTTCACCCCTGCGGAATTCGAATTGACACCCTATCTGCAGGAAGGAGCCAATAAGCTCGCGGTTGAAGTCTATCAGCGCTGTACGGGGAGCTGGCTGGAGGATCAGGATTTCTGGCGGTTCTCAGGGATTTTTCGTGAGGTGTATTTGTATACGGTTCCTGAGCTGCATGTACAGGATTTGCGGATTCAGGCGGAGCTGGATGCTTCCTATGAGAAAGGCAAGTTAACGGCGGAACTTCGCATGGCAACTGAGGCTGAGGCTATGGTTCGGGTGGAGCTGAAGGATGCAGCAGGCGCTGTAGTTGCGGATACAGAAGGACGAGCTGTGGCGGGTAAGGCGGCTCTGAGTATGGATGCGGGCAAGGTGTTCCTGTGGAGCGCCGAGAATCCGTACCTCTATAACGTCTGTATCTCTGTATATAACAGCCAGGGGGAACTGGTGGAGGCGATTGTGCAGCGGGCGGGCTTCCGCACCTTTGAGCTGAAGGACAAGCTGATGCTGCTGAACGGCAAACGGATCATGTTCAAAGGCGTCAACCGCCACGAGTTCACCCCCCGCACGGGCCGGAACATCTCCAAGGAAGATATGATTAAGGATATCATCATCCTGAAGCAGAATAATATCAACGCTGTACGGACCTCGCATTATCCGAACCAGACGCTCTGGTATGAGCTGTGTGATGAATACGGGGTGTATGTGATTGACGAGATGAATCTGGAATCCCATGGCTCATGGCAGAAGATGGGCGCTGTTGAGCCGTCCTGGAACATTCCCGGAGATAAGCCGGAGTGGGAGGGGATTGTCATGGATCGGGCGGTATCGATGCTGGAGCGCGATAAAAACCATCCGTCGATTCTGATCTGGTCCTGCGGCAATGAATCGTATGCGGGTGAGGTGATTCTGAAGGTATCGGAGTATTTCCGCAAGAGTGATTCGGGCAGGCTGGTTCATTATGAAGGAGTCTTCCATAACCGCAAATATAATGACACCAGTGATATGGAGAGCCGGATGTATGCGAAGCCGGCGGATATAGTGGAATACCTGGAGAATAAACCGGATAAGCCGTATATAAGCTGTGAGTACATGCATGCTATGGGGAATTCGGTAGGGGGACTCCATAAATATATCGAGCTGGAGAGCCGTTATCCACTGTATCAGGGCGGCTTCATCTGGGATTACATCGATCAGGCGCTGGTAGCCAAGAACCGTTACGGTGAAGAGTATCTGGCGTATGGCGGAGATTTCGATGACCGGCCGACGGACTACAGCTTCTGCGGCAACGGGATTGTGTTCGCTGACCGGACGATCACGCCGAAGATGCAGGAGGTGAAGTTCCTCTACCAGAACCTCCGGCTTGTTCCTGAACAGGACGCCGTGACGGTGATCAACGGCAATCTGTTCGAAGGGACGGAGCGTTTGCTGCTGGAGTTCCGGTTATTGCGAGAGGGACGGGAGATCTTCAAGGGGGAACAGGAGATTCATGTGGCCGCGCAGGAGGAGGCGCGGATTCCCCTGGAGCTGCCGGAGGTGTCAGCAGAGCCGGGAGAGTACACTCTGGCTGTAAGTCTTACGCTGAAGGAAGCCGAGCTATGGGCGGAGCGGGGGTTCGAGACGGCCTATGGAGAGCATGTGTTCCGGGTTGAAGCAGCTCGCGTAGAAACGGCCGGGGCAAAAACAGGCGGAGAAACGGAGCTGCTCCCTGCGGCAGCGGAGCTCTGCGTCATTGAAGGGGATGTGAACATTGGGGTCACTGGACGCGGCTTCTCCGCGCTGTTCTCCAAGCAGGCGGGCTCGCTGGTGTCGCTCTGCTACGGGCAGCGCGAGATGATTGCGACTCCGCCGGTTCCATTGTTCTGGCGGGCAACGACCGACAATGATAAGGGGACCGCGCTGGGGTACCATGCCGGCGGCTGGTTTGCAGCCAGTCTGACCCGCCAGTGCACGGCGGTCAGACTGCAAGCGGAAGCAGACCGGGCTACGGTCAGCTTCGATTATGCCTTCAGCATCAGCAGTGAGCTGAAGGCAAGTATTCAGTACACGGTCCATGCCGATGGCAGCGTCCGTGTACGCATGGTCTACACCGGGGCAGACGGCCTGCCGGATGTTCCGGTTGTGGCGGTATCCTTCCGGATGTCGGCAGACTACGAGGCCTCCGAGTGGTATGCCCGCGGACCGGAAGAGAACTACAGTGACCGCGCGTTCGGAGCGCGGCTCACCCGCTTCCGGCGTAAGGTGACGGAGCTGCCGTCACCGTATCTGGTGCCGCAGGAATCCGGCAACCGGACGGGCGTCCGTGAGGTGAGCATCACGGACAGCCGGGGGTATGGGCTGCAGGTTCAGGCGGCTGCAGGCCAGCCGCTGGAATGTACGCTGTCACCGTATACAGCGTTCGAACTGGAGCAGGCAGCACATGCTTATGAGCTGCCTAAGGTGCACTACACGGTTGTCACCCTCGCGGGACAGCAGATGGGTGTGGGCGGGGATGACAGCTGGGGAGCACCGGTGCATCCGGAATACCGGATCGCAGCTAATCAGCAGCTGGAATTCGAGTTCACACTGACGGCGGCATTGCCGGAGGTGTAAGGATCATATAGAAACAGGCCATCAGCGTATGCTTCGCTGATGGCCTGTTTCATGAGAAGCGTTGCCGGTACTCCCGCGGCGATAACCTCTCCAGCTTCATGAAGGTGGAACTGAAGTAGGAGGATTGGTTGAAGCCCACCTCTTCGGCAATCCGGGCAATCGGGAAGCTGGTCTGCATCAGCAGCAGCTTGCTCTGCCCGATGCGGTAGCGGAGCAGATACTCCATGGGCGAACAGCCATATACCTTGTTCATGCAGCGGGCAATATAGACCGGATGGAAGTTGAGACTGTCTCCCAGCATGGCGGTTGTAATCTCTTCACGGTAGTGGGTGCGGAGATAGGAGGCGGCCTGCTCGGCACATAGGGTGGTTTGGGAGCTGCGGTGCTCCGGGTTCACAGAAGCGGCCAGCTGCTGCAGGAGATCCTGGAAGAGGAGCTGCTGCCGGAAGCGGACCGCTTCAAGGTGGGCGGTGGCCTGCAATTGTGTGAGCTGCTCCAATACCCCGTAAGCTCTGTCCGGCAGAAGTAAGTTAACAAACTGGGATAACACCAGATTGAAGGAGCTGATATCGAATAGAGAAGCAGCAAGCTCTCCTGTAGTCTCGTTAGGGTTGCCGGAAGCGGACCCTGCTGCGGATAAGGAAGGCAGGTCATGGAAGGTCTGGAAGTGAAGCCAATGATAGGCCGTCTCCTCCCTGCAGCCTTCGGTTCCAAAGTGGTGGCAGTCCGGGCGCAGAATCAAGGCATCGCCTGCCTTCACGGTGAACCGCTGCTCCTCCTCACCAAGATACAGGCAGCCCTGCTGGACAATGAGCAAATCAAATACCTTGATCTGCTGGCGGCTCCGGTGCTTATAGCCGGGCTGGCAGTGATTAAGGCCGCTGGCTATATAATGCGGCAGGGGAGGGATGCGGAACAGAAGCGGGTTCATGGGCTGGCCTCCTGAAGAAAAGTTTGGATATTGAAAGTTTAGGTTGGAGAATTAGTACATTTTCCAGAGTATATCATCTATAATTTATTACAGGCAAGTTTAAATCGTAAGGCTATGGAAAGGTCCTGCGCGACCTCCCGAATTCCCCCGGATTCTTCTCCTTAAGGAGTACTCCGGGGGCTTATTTGCGTTGGACTTGCGATTTCTGCACAAATGTATGATAAGTGCACAGTGCGGTTAGCCGTAAAGTACAGGAATATCCCGAAGCTTCACTGTTCAGCCGCAGGAGGCTTCTTCTATACTCAGGTCATACAAGTCATACACTTGGACTTAACGAAGCTATAGGGGCCATCAAGGACGGAGGCTTCGGACCAAGTGACGCGGCAACTTATTTATAGGCATAGGAGAGTGAAGGCTTTGAGACACCGCAAACGCAAGACCGGTATGCCGCTTGTCGCCCAGTTTCCCCTGAAGGGAACAAGCGGGCTGTCCCCGCAGCTTGACTCCGGCACCCGGAAGAAAAAGAAGAAGGGCTTCGTGCATGAGCTGGTCCATAACCGGATTCTGTTCCTGATGCTGCTGCCTACGCTGTTGTTCTTTCTAATTAATTCGTATTTTCCGATGGTCGGGGTCTATTATGCATTCACGCAGTTTGATTTCAATTCCGGGCTGTTCGACGCTCCGTTCGTGGGGCTGAAGAATTTTGAATTTCTCTGGAAGTCCGGCACGCTGGTGAAGCTGACGCTCAATACGATCGGCTACAATCTGGCGTTTATTTTACTCGGGAATGTGCTGGCGATTATCTGTGCGATCCTGCTTAGCGAGCTGCGGGTGAAGTGGTTCAAGAAGCTGACCCAATCGGTTATGTTTCTGCCGTATTTCGTATCGTTCGTTATCTTAAGCGTTATCGTCTACAATGTGTTCAATTATGATAACGGTTTCTTGAATACGCTGCTGACGCAATTCGGGGCGAATCCTGTGGATGTCTATAATAATCCGGTCATCTGGATTCTCCTGATTATTCTCTTTTATCTCTGGAAAAATCTCGGCTACAGCATGGTCATCTACCTGGCCTCCATCACGGGCATCAGCGAGGAATATTATGAAGCGGCCAAAATTGACGGTGCCCACATTTTTCAGCGGATCTGGTATATCACGGTGCCGATGCTGAAATCGACCTTTGTCATGCTGCTGCTGTTCTCGCTGGGGAGTATTATGAAGGGGCAGTTTGACCTCTTTTACCAGCTGATTGGCAATAACGGGGTGCTGTACAATACAACGGATATTCTGGATACGTACGTGTTCCGCTCGCTCAAGGTGACCTTCGATGTCGGGATGGCAACGGCGGCCGGCCTGTATCAATCGCTGTTCGGCTTCTTCCTGATTATGACGGTCAACTATATCATCCGTAAAATAAATGACGATTACGCCTTGTTCTAGGTTGTGCGGAACCTGCTGCGGAAGGAGAGAAAGAGCATGCAAATCAAAGACGACTCGTACACCAGGCTATTGCAGGGAGTAGCTTATACGGTAATTATACTGGGCTCCTTAGCCTGTTTGATTCCGTTCCTGCTGATTATTTCGGCATCCTTGACGGCTAATGAGTCCATCATTAAGGACGGTTATCATTTCATCCCGGCACAGTTCTCGCTGGAGGGCTATAAGACAGTATTTACTTTTCCTGATGAGGTGCTGCGGGCGTATGGGGTGACGCTGTTCACTACGGTGATTGGTACGACGCTGGGATTGTTCTTCATGACGATGGCCGGTTATGTGCTGGCCCGCAAGGATTTCAAATACCGCAATACCTTCTCGTTCTATATTTACTTCACGACCCTGTTCGGCGGGGGGCTGGTGCCCTGGTACATTATGATTACCAAGTATCTGCATCTGACCGATTCTTATGGGGCGTTGATTTTTCCCGGCTTGATGACGCCGTTCCTGATTATTCTGATGAAGAATTTCATCCGCTCGGCGGTGCCGGAGGAGCTGTTCGAATCGGCCAAGATTGACGGGGCGGGGGATTTCAAAATATACTGGCGCATTGTGCTGCAGCTCTCGATGCCCGGGATTGCTACGGTAGGACTCTTCCTTGCGCTGGCTTACTGGAACGACTGGTTCTCCTCGTCGCTGTTCATCAATGATCCGCATAAGTATCAGCTGCAGTTCCATTTGTATAATGTCATCAATTCGGCCTCCTTCATCGCCAATATGGGCGCGGGTACCGGGGTCAGCTTAGGCAGTGATCTGCCTACAGAATCCACCAAGATGGCGATGGCCATTGTGGTCACGGGGCCGATTCTGTTCCTGTATCCGTTCATCCAGCGTTATTTCGTGAAGGGACTGACAATCGGAGCGGTCAAAGGTTAGAACCGTGTGGCAGATTGTACCTTTACCGTACAGCTGCTATATCGGCTAACATAGAGTCACACACAAGGGCGGTATGCTTCCGGGGAGAGAACAGCACGAGGGGCATCAGGAATCTGGGCTTACAAAAAATTCTAGGAGGGTTCATTCATGAGAAAGAAAGCAGGCAAACGATCTGTGGTTACGCTTACAGCGGGGGTGCTCGCTCTATCGCTCCTGGCCGGCTGCGGCGGGGGGAACAGCAATGGCAACACGGGCAGCAGTGCCGGGAAGGACGGCAACGCAGGCACACCGGCTGCATCAGAGGGAGCGGCGAAGGCAGCGGATACCGGGATCGACACCTCGAAGAAGGTGGAGCTGCAATTCTATATGCTCGGCGATGCTCCTAAGGATCTTCCGGCCATCCAGGCTGAAGTCAACAAAATGGCTGAGGCAGACCTGAACGCCACGGTGAAGTTCAACTTCACCAGCTGGACGGACTGGGATCAGAAGTATAAGCTGCTGCTGTCCTCCGGGCAGGCGATTGATCTGATTTTTACGGCGGACTGGACTCAATATCAATCCTATGCGAAGCGCGGTGCCTTCCTGGCACTGGATGATCTACTGCCGAAGGCGGCTCCTGAGCTGCAGAAGTTCGTCCCTGAGCAAATGTGGGAGGATGTTAAGGTTGACGGTAAAATCTACACGGTTCCGGCGACCTTCAAGGAGTATGTCACCAACGGGTTCGTCTACCGCGAGGATCTGCGCAAGAAATACAATCTACCGGTGCCCAAGGACTTGGCCAGCTATGAGGCCTACATGGACGGCATTGCCAAAAATGAGCCGGATATGATGCCGATGTCCCTGAACAGCGATGTGGGCAATAACCTGCACTACATCTACACGGAGCTAAACAAGATGATTGGCGCGCTGCCTTATGGAATGGGTGTGAAGTATGACTCCCCGGGAACCGTCTACTCCTACTGGGGCTCGGACGAGCAGAAGGAAGAGCTGAAGACGATGAAGCGCTGGGCGGACAAGGGCTTCATTCCGAAGAACGTGCTGAACATCAAGGATACGATGCAGGACCCGATGACCTCCGGCAAAGCCGCCAGTATGTTCGGAGATAACCCTAACCGGTTCAATGATATGAAGATGAAGATCAGCACGACTCACCCGGATTGGGAAATGGCTTATTCTCCGTTTGGTTTGACTACGGGCTATGCGACTCCGGTCCATCCGATTCACAACGGATTCGCGATTCCGAAGAGCAGCAAGAACCCGGAACGGGCACTGGCCTTCTATCAGAAGATGGTGCTGGACAAACGGTATAATCAGCTGACGCAATACGGCATTGAAGGCAAGAACTACACGGTCGAAGATGGCTACTACAAGCTTGTTGGCACCAGCACCTCCAACGGCTTCACCCGGGAAGGCATGAACGGCTGGGCGTGGAGAAATCCGGAGTTCATGCTGTTCGACAAGGGCTTTGACGGGGTCAAGGCGATCTTTGATGAGCTGGATAAAATCCAGAAGCCGGATCTGTTCCTGGGCTTCGCCGAGGACTACAGCTCTTATCAGGCAGAGAAGGCTGCGCTTGAGCAGGTAGAGAAGCAGTATCTGTTCCCGCTGGAGGCCGGTCTGGTAGATGATGTGGATAAGGGCCTGGAGACCTTCATGCAGAAGGCCAAGCAGGCGGGCCTGGAGAAAATTCAGGCGGAGTGGACGAAGCAGTGGGAGGCTTATGTTGCGGAGAAGAATCTAAAGTAGAGTTGCTGGAGTAGAGAGGTGAGCCCCGGGAGCCATATGGCTTTAGGGGCTTGTTTTTGCTGCAGTGGGAGCTTGGGTGGATGCTTGGGCGTTTGGGCGCTTGGGTGGATGCTTGGGCGTTTGGGCGCTTGGGTGGACGCTCCGAAAACGGAATGATGTTCCGATCGCTGTTGTGTCCGGATTTTTTTGATTTTACCTTAGCGGTGAAAATCCGGACACAAAGGCGAACGCTCCGCTTCTCCACATTCATTCCGTTTTCTCCGCTGTTTAAGCGCTGGGCGCAACCGGACCACAGCTGCAGGGCCGCGTCAGCCCTACGGCCTCTGCGGCAGGAGGGAAGAGCAGAAGCCCGTCTCCATGGATTTGGAGACGGGCTGATGTTGTTCTACATCTAAAGCGTAACAGAGCAAATGCAAGGTGCCAAAACACTGGCTTGGTGTTCCACCAAAGCGGGAAAGCTAACGGCGGGGGCTTGGTGTTCCACCAAAGCATGGAACGGCTCGATTTCTAAAATCCTGCATGAATTGCAACATTCGACACTCTAAAACTGGCTCCAGGTGGGAATTGTTGCAGAAAAGTCAGCAATTCACTTGAATTCGACGGATACTTGGGCGAGTTGCTGCATTTGGTGCAACAATTCAACTAAATAGCTAAGGATAGGGGCTCCAAGTTGCATTAACTGCAACATCTCGACTGGCCGAGTTTGTTCAGATGATATGTGTATCTCGACAATGTGCGGGTTAGTGACACCTGAGGTGCATGGTGCTTCACTAAACCAGAAAAGCTAACGGCAGGGGCTTGGTGTTCCACCAAAGCAAAAACAAAAGCGGCTCCATGACGAAATCTTGCACAAATTGCATCATTATACTTTATAAATGGGACCTGAGCAGCAAATGTTGCAGGGAATGCAGCATTCCGCTCAGATTTAGCGGATACTTGAGCGAGTTGCTGCATTTGGTGCAACAATTTAACACAGAAGCTAAGGATTCAGGTCTCCAGGTTGCAGTTTCTGCAACATTTCGATCAGGCTAGTTTGTTTAACCCCATCCTAGTTCATCCGCACACTCTTCAACCGCCGGTAATCGGTAGGCGTTGTACCGAAGCTGCGCTTGAACATCCGGTGCAGGTAGGAGCTGCTGGTGAAGCCGCAGCGCTCGGCTATCGCAGTGACGGGCAGGTCGGTGTTCTCCAGCAGGGCACACACCTCACGCATCCGCACCTCCAGAATGACATCCACGATGCTGTTCATGGTTTGCTGCTTGTAGAGGCGGCTGATATAGATGGGTGACATATCCAGCTCATCGGCGATCTGGTTCAGGCTCAGATGAGGCTTCATGTAATCCTCGTTGATCTTCGCGTTAATCTGGCAGATGAGATCGTGCTGCTTGGTGTTCTTTTTGCCGGCCAGCTGCTCCTGCAGGGTATGGAAGAGGGCGGCGAAGGCCTCCTCCAGCTCGTCTATCGTTTCGATAGCGTCCAGGCTAGGCAGCTCAGCCATTCCATCGATTTGTAAGCGATTACGCTTCTGGATAGTGTTCATGATCTCTCTGACGGTGACGCTGAGCCTGGACACGGTTAACTGCGCGGTCTGGTAAGGGAAGGCCCCGGTCTCGCGGATCATCGCGCTGAACTGTTCGGCGGCGTCCGTCAGCTTGCCGCTCAGCAGCGCATCCGCCAGTTTTTTCTCCTTGTCCGCCGGATAATGATAAGTGCTTGAATCCAGCGCACAGATGTCCCGGGCATTAAGGATGCAGCCATGTCCATAGAACAGGCGGTGATTCGACGCCTCGCGAACCTGTTGATAGAGCTGATGCAGCTGGCTGGCATTACGGTCAATATGGCTGTAGGTCAGGGTAAGGCTGATCTTCAGATAGTCGGAGCAGGCCTGCTGAATCTGCCGGAGCAGGGCCTCGATCAGGCCGGTATCCGTATACTCCACGGGATCGATAATGTTCAGCAGCACCAGAATTCCGTCATCGTTCATATCCACAGTCTCCACGCGGTAGGTCTGGCCGCAAATTTCGGAGGCGATGTTCATAATGGCGAACTTGGAGGCCAGCAGATAAGAAGAGCGGGCTTCCCGGAACTCCCGGTAACGGTCAATCCGCAGCAGGATCAGCCGGTAATCATCATTGAAGGTGAAATGAATGCCCAGCTGGCGCAGCTTCTCCACTTGCTGCATGGATTGCAGCGGCTTCAGGCCGAGGATCAGGTCCCGCAGTGTATTTTGCCGGATCATGAACATGCTGTCACGCTTCTCGGTTTCCAGGATATGCATCTCGCTGACAATCCGGTTCATCGGCAGGTAGAGGCTTCTGGACATGATCCAGGAGAGGCCGATGCCGGCCACGAGCACAAGACCTGCAATCAGCAGGGTGGTGTTACGGATGTTGTTGGTCTGCTTCGTAATGATCTCATACGGCGTAATCCGCACATACTGCCAGCTTAAATCATCCGGTGAGGTATAGGAGATTAGCGAGTTGACCCCCTTAAAGGGCGCGATGAAATATCCGGCCTCCCGGCCTTTGATCCGCTGCTCAATGAAACCCGTTTCTTCCCGGGTAAGCTCCTGGGGCTGCAGGCTGTTGCTGGAGCGGAACGCGCCTTGGTCGTCCAGAATGTAGGTCGCGCTGGTGGAGTCCGCCGGGCCGGCGATCTCTTTGTTAATCCACGGAGCCGAAATATTCACAATCACTGCCGAATTGATGGCCCGGTCCCAGCCGATGGCATCCAGACACAGGAAGGTGTAGGCACGGACCTGATCATTCTCCAGTGCGCCGTTAGAATAGACCCTGGGAATTGGGGTGAACGCCTTATAGTTCTGATAGTGGCTCAGGATATCCAGAATGGAGGTGTCGACCAGCTCCTTTTCGGTATATACGCCGTTCTGGCCATGGGAGGAGGCAACATACAGCTGCCCGCCCTTGGGATTATATACATAGATGGATTCAATATAAGGCATGGAGCTCAGATAGTTGCCCAGCTCGGACATGGCGGCGGTGACATCGTAGATGTCCGGCTTATCGTAGAACACGATTTTGGAGATGGTGCTGTTGCGGTAGATTTGAAAAGAAAGCGATTGCGCAGCATCGGTCATGTTCATGACCTCCCGGCTGGTCTGCGTTAGGTTGCCGAGATCGGACTGGAAGGTCTGTTTCTTTTCTACGCCGATATAGTAGTTGTAATAAATGATGGTGGAGACCAGAAAGGTTAAGGATACGCAAAGCGTTATGCTCACAAGCAGTCTGCTGTACAGTGCCCGTTGATTGCCGATCTTGTTCAGTCTCATCCAAGTAGCCCCCCTGACTCACTGTGTATTCTTGCGGGTACCGTTCTTTGTCTTAAATGTTCATAGTACGATTATAAGCTCCAGCCTATGAACAGGACAGTGGAACAAGCTTACAACAGTGAACTGGCTGGACCGCTGCACAGTGAACAAATGCAAGATTCGTGTACAAAAGCTACTTGTGCCAGGGAGGACTATTCCTATAAAACTCTGCTCTGAATGCGGAAGGTGCGCGGGGAGAGGCCGATCTCCCGTTTGAACATATTGCAGAACTGGGCATCGTTGACGAATCCGGCTGCAGCCGAGACCTCGGAAATATGCATTTGGCTGTGCAGGAGGAGCGACTTGGCATAATCCAGGCGTTTTAGTAAAAGATAACGGTGAGGGGAGTGCATGAACCGCTCCTTGAACAAATGCCGGAAGCGGTCATAGCTGTATCCGGACATCTCTGCCAGCGAAGCCACCGAGAGCTTGTGGCGGTAATGCTCGTTCATATAATTGAGCACATACTGCATCTGATCCTCTGCCGGGGAATGGAAATCGGAGGCGCTGAGCAGCCGCTGGAGATAGACGGTAATTTCACTCATTTGCAGATTCAGCAGCTCGCTGAACCCGTCGCGCTTGCGCTTGAACTCGGCGCTCATCCGTTGCAGGGTCTGTAGTACGGTGTGCTCTTTATCGTCATCAAACACACCGGACAGCGAATTAATCACCGGATTGCCACAGTGAAAGCCAACGAACAGCACCTCCGGGCTGGGCTGATGATTCTCATCATGCTTGAAGCCTGCCGGTATGAGGGCGAAGGTAGAGGGCCGGAAGTGATAGCTGCGCTGGCCGATGCTGCAGGTGCCCTGACCATGGATGTAATAGACAAGCTCGAAGCACTCATGCTGGTGCGGAGGGATATAGGTACCCGCTTCATGTTCTGCATTTACAATATATAGGACACGATCCATGATGAGCCTCCCTTGATCGTCATTTAGCCGAATCGTACAAAAACATGACCGAAAATATATAAATATTTATGTTTTCATTTGATATGATCTTATCAATAAAACCGAAGATTCTCAACTGGACTGGCCATCTTGTTCGGATATTTTACGGTTTTTTAGCGAAATGTAACATGAAATGTTTGGTTTTCAGAGTAAATTGCTTATTTTCAGAATTTCAACAGTCGCTTATTCATGCTGCCCGATTCGAAGGGACCAACAAAACGTGTAATTGGGATTTTATGCTATTCAGCAGGGTGGATCTATTACAAATAGGGGTGTGAACTTAGAAAATGAAAAAGAAAATGCTCACTTTAATGTTGCTGGCAGTTATGGTACTGGTCGCTGCGTGCGGAAACAACAAGTCCGGTAATGGAAATGGTGCGGCAGCAACTCCGGGAACGGATGCGGAAGGCGGAGGCGCGGCTGCGGGGGACAAGCTTAAGGTGGTGCTGCTGATTCCGGGTACGCTGGGGGACAAATCGTTTTTTGATGCGGCGAACAATGGTCTGCAGAAGGTGAAAAGCGAGCTTGGCGCGGAAACGAAGGTTGTGGAAATGGGCGCTGACAAGACGAAATGGGAGCCGACTTTTAATGATATCGCTGCTGAGGATTGGGATGTTGTCATCTCCGGCGGCTCGGAAATTACCGAAATGTTCAATGCAACGGCTGAAGCGAATCCTGATAAAAAATTCATCAACTATGATACTGACATCGAGGAAGCGCCTGCCAATATGTACAATATGTCTTACTCGACCAATGAGGTCTCCTTCCTGGCCGGAGCGGCTGCGGCGCTTGCTACCCAGTCCGATATGCCTAATGCCAACAAGGACAATGTGATCGGATTCCTGGGCGGAATGGACATTCCCGGCATCAATGCCTTCCTGGTCGGTTACATTCAGGGAGCACAGTATGTTGATCCGGAAGTGAAGGTAGCTGTCTCTTATGCCGGAGATTTCGTAAACCCTGCCAAGGGCAAGGAATTGTCGCTGATCCAGTATAACTCGGGTGTGGATATTATCTTCAACGTAGCGGGCGGTACGGGCCTTGGCATCTTCGATGCAGCGAAGGAAAAGAACAAATATGCCATCGGCGTCGATTCTGACCAGGCGATGCTGCTGAAGGATACAGACAGTGTGAAAGCCAACCTGATCGTTACTTCTGCGATTAAAAAGATTGATTCTGCCATCCTTGGTGCAGTGAAGAAGCTGCAGGACGGTACGCTTGAAATGGGTAAACGCGATGTGCTTGGCTTTGTTGAAGACGGCGTGGGCATTGCCGAGAACGAGATCTACAAGGCAGCATTCCCGGCGGAACTGCAGACCAAGATTGAAGAAGTGAAGCAGAAGCTGATCAATAAGGAAATTAAGGTGGATAACGCAATGGGTATGGAGACTTCTGAAGTGGAAGCGATCCGTAATGCCGTTAAACCTTAAGGACATGAATCTAACTTTGGTTGAAAGGCGTTGATGACCCATGGCAAATGCTCTGCTGGAAATGCGGGGAATCACCAAAGTGTATCCGAACGGTGTGGTTGCCAACAAGGACGTTGAGTTCTCTCTGCGCGAAGGCGAGATCCATGCGATTGCGGGTGAGAACGGAGCCGGTAAATCGACTCTGATGAAAATTATGTTCGGAATGGAGAGCCCGAGCGAAGGCGGGCTCTACATTCGGGGAGAACAAGTGAAGCTTCAGTCTCCGCAGGACGCGATTGACCGCGGCATTGGCATGGTGCATCAGCATTTCATGCTGGTGCCTTCTTTTACAGTGGCGGAGAATATGGTGCTGGGAATGGAGCCGAAGAAGGGCGTGGGCTTCAATTATGCAGAGGCCGTACGTCTGACGGAAGCAACTGCGCGTAAATATAATCTCTCGGTGAATGCCAAGGCGAAGGTGGAGGACCTGAGCGTCGGCATGAAGCAGAAGGTGGAAATTCTGAAGGCGCTGGTGCGCGGGGCCAAGATACTCATCCTTGATGAGCCGACAGCGGTGCTGACTCCGCAGGAGACGGAGGAGCTGTTCCATGAACTGCAGCAGCTTAAGGAGCAGGGACACACGATTGTGTTCATCTCGCACAAGCTGAAGGAGGTCAAGGCCATCTGTGACCGGATTACCATCATGCGCGGCGGCCGGAGTGAAGGCGTCTTCGAGACCAAGGAAGTAACGGAGCAGGAGATTTCGCGGCTGATGGTGGGACGGGATGTGGTGCTGAAGTATGACAAAAGCGATCTTCCCTACGGCAAGCCGGTGCTTGCGGTGGAAGGGCTGAGCGTCTCAGACAGCCAAGGCAAAGCGCTGCTCTCCGAGATCAGCTTCTCGGTCCGTGAAGGCCAGATTGTCGGCATCGCCGGCGTTGAAGGGAACGGACAGACGCAGCTGATCGAGGCGCTGACCGGCGGCCTGCGCGGGGTTGGCGGCAGCGGGTCGGTACAGGTGAAGGGGAAGGATATCCGTGAACTGGATATTCTGGACATCCGCAACCTGGGGGTATCCTATATCCCTGAGGACCGGATGCGCCAGGGCTCTGCTGGAGAAGCCAGCATTGCCGACAACCTGATCTCCACGCGCTACCGCCAGAAGGATATGAATAAGGGGCCATTTCTGCACGGGTCCAGAATTGCTGCGCTGGCCTCTGCGCTGGTAGAGGAATTCAAGGTGCGGTGCTCCGGTCCGCAGCAGCCGATCGGCATGCTGTCCGGCGGTAACATGCAGAAGGTGGTCGTAGCGAGAGAGTGTTCCACGAATCCGCAGCTGCTGATCGCCGAGCAGCCGACCCGGGGCGTGGATATCGGGGCTGCCCAGTTCATTCACCAGAAGCTGCTGGAGCTGCGCTCGGCGAACTGTGCCACGCTGCTGGTATCAGCGGATCTGAATGAAATTCTGGAGCTGAGCGACAGTCTTCTCGTGATGTACGAGGGCCAGATTGTGGCCTATTTCGAACATCCGTCAGCAGTCGGTGAGGAAGAGCTGGGGCTCTATATGCTGGGAATCAACCGGCAGGACAAAGAGCAGACCGGGAGGGCCGCAAATCATGTTTAAAGTCAAATATTTCGAGGCGATCCGCACAGCGGCGGTCATCGTCATTGCACTTATTATCGCGTTCCTGATCATCTCGCTGGTCAGTGACCACCCGGTGAAGACGATCGGAATTTTCCTCTGGGAGCCGTTGTCCACGAAGGGCCATATCGGCAACGTCATTGAAATGGCGATCCCGTTGATGTTCACCGGTCTTGCGGTCTCTCTGCTGTTCCGGGCCAATATGTTCAACCTGGGAGCGGAGGGGATCTTCTACTTCTCAGGAGTGGTGACTACTGCACTGGCGATTCATCTCAGCCTGAACAGCTGGTTCCATCCGGTAGTGGCGATTCTTGCAGGCTCCATCGTGGGGGCGTTGCTCTCCGCCATCCCCGGTATTCTCAAAGCCAGGTGGAATGCCAATGAGCTGGTCACTTCGCTGATGTTCAATAACATCCTGTTCGGGGTGGGGCTGTATCTGCTGAACTATCATCTGCGGGATGCCAAGGCGTTTGCCAATGTTTCTTTTAAATTTGAGAAAACGGCCCAGCTCAGCAAGCTGTTTGCAGGAACGCGGATTCACACCGGACTTATTATTGTGCTGGTGCTAATCGTACTGGCCCATCTGTTCCTCTACAAGACCAAATGGGGCTACGAGCTGCGGATGACCGGGGTTAACCGGGAATTCGCCCGTTACTCGGGGATGAAGACGGCCAAGGTGATCATTCTGGTCCATCTGATCGCCGGGTTCATTGCCGGTATGGGAGGCTCGGTGGAGGTGCTCGGGATGTACAGCCGGTTTCAGTGGACCTCCTTGCCGGGCTACGGTATGGATGGTGCTCTGGTGGCCATGTTGGCTAAGAATAATCCGTTCTCCGTCATTGTCTCGGCGCTCTTCCTGGCCTATATCCGCATTGGCGCCGATATGATGTCACGCCTTTCCGATGTGCCGTCCGAGATGATCTCGATTATCCAGGCTGTCATTATTCTGCTGATATCCGCTGAGCAGTTCCTCAAGTTCTGGAAGAACCGCATGCTGCTGAAGGAGGCGAAGGAAGCATGAACAGTCTGCTGAATGTCATACTGACTACGGATTTTGCCTTCTCTGTCCTGCGTGTAACTACGCCTATACTGTTCGCTGCACTGGGGGCGCTGATCTCGAACCGTGCCGGAATTATCAACATCGGAATGGAAGGGATCATGCTGGTCTCGGCGCTGGCCGGGGTTATCGTGAGTGCCTACACGCAGAGTGCCTGGGTGGGGCTGCTTGGGGCGGTGCTGTCGGGAACGTTGATTGCGGGGATTCTGGCTTTTTTCACCTTGAAGTTCAAGACCCATATTATTCTCGGCGGGGTGGCGATTAATATGTTCGCTTCCGGCGGTACGGTCTTTATTCTGTATCTCCTGAGCGGCGACAAAGGATCTTCCACCTCCTTAGCGAGTAAAGTGCTGCCGAGTATAGATATTCCGCTCCTGCAGGATATTCCGGTGCTGGGCCCGATTCTGTCGGGGCACCACATTCTGACGTATTTCTCTATATTGTCAGTGCTCGTAGTCTACTATCTGCTCAACCGTACACCGCTGGGACTGCGAATCCGCTCTGTGGGCGAGAATCCGCATGCTGCCCAGTCCGTAGGTGTCAGTGTGGTCCGCATTCAGTACAGCGCGCTGCTGCTCAGCGGCTTCTTCGCCAGTCTGGGCGGAGCCTATATGTCGATGGGCTACCTGTCGCTGTTCACCCGTGATATGATCGCCGGCCGGGGCTGGATTGCCATTGCCGCTGAATCCATGGGCCGCAGCACCACCGTGGGCACAGCGCTAACCTCACTGCTCTTCGGCGCAGCTGACGCGCTCTCCAATGCTCTGCAGGTACTGAAGATTCCAGCCGAGCTGATCGCTACGCTACCTTATGTGGCAACGGTCATTGGTCTGATTATCTACGCCATCTCCGAGACACGGAAGAAGAATAAGAAGCTTAAGGCTACTGTTACGAAATAAAGTATCCACTCACAACTAATCTAAGGGAGCGACAACGATGCCAACACCTATCATTATTGACTGCGATCCGGGGCATGACGACGCGATTGCCATTCTGCTTGCATTGGCACATCCGGGAGAGCTGGATATCCGGGGGATTACAACCGTTGGCGGCAACCAGATTCTGGACAAAATCACCGACAACGCACTCAAGATTCTCAGCTTTGTAAATGCAGATATTCCAGTAGCCAAAGGCGCGGCGGCGCCGCTGCTGGGCAAGCTTGTTACCGGGGAAGAAGCCCACGGGGAGTCCGGGATGGACGGCCCGGCGCTGCCGGCGAGCAAGTTCAAGCCCGTAGAGCAGGGCGCAGTGGAATTCATGCTGGAAATTATCCGTGCCTCGGAAGAGAAGATTACCCTGGTGCCTACCGCTCCGCTGACGAATATCGCCCTGCTGATTACCGCTTACCCGGAAGTGAAGGAGCGGATCGAGAAGATTTCTCTAATGGGCGGCGGGCTGGCTTACGGCAATGTGACCCGGACAGCGGAGTTCAATATTTATGTGGACCCGGAGGCGGCGCGGATCGTTTTTGAATCCGGCATTCCGATTGTTATGAGCGGACTGGATGTAACGGATAAGGCAGCGATCTTCGAAGAGGAGATTCAGGAGCTCAAGACGCGCGGCCCCGTGTCCGTCATGGTCGGTGAGCTGCTGGATTTCTATTCGATCTACGGGAAGAAAATGGGCTTTGTCGGCAATGCACTGCATGACCCTTGCGCCATTGCCTGGCTGCTGCATCCGGAGCTGTTCGAATCTGAGCACCTGTATGTAACGGTAGAGACCGAAGGCAAACTTACCCGGGGCATGACCGTGGCCGACCGCCGCAAGAAGCCGGAGCAGCCTGCGAATACGGAGGTGCTGCTTGGCGTGGACCGCGAAGCCTTCATCAAGCTGCTATTCGATTCGTTGGACCGCTTAGACCGGCAGCTGGAGTCGCCGGCAGGAGAAGCTTAGCAGATGGCGGGCTGGGAACGTCTGCAGGAGACGGTAAGGTTCGAGCTGCAGCAGCGGATCGAGGAGGGCTGCCAGCCGGGCAGCCTGGCGGAGAAGCTGGATGCAGCCGGGAGCGATGAGGACAAGCTGATGGAGGTATACCGGGAGCTGATGGCACTTCCCGTGGACGGGGGCTTTCCTTACCAGGAGCCGTCGGATCTGGAAGCGATCAGACAGCTTCGTCCGGAGGGTCCGCGTAAGCTTGCAGTGGACTGGACGCCGGACCAGTGGAGAGACAGATTCTACGGTGCCTGGCTTGGGCGGAGTGTAGGCTGCGCGTTGGGCAAGCCGCTGGAATATTGGGACTATCTGTACGGGAAGGACGGCCGGACCGGATGGGAGAATATCGAGCTGTGGTTCCGTGGTGCGGATGCCTGGCCGATTACGGGCTATACCCCGGAATTCTCTACGGCCCGGGAGGAATACGGCCTGGGCTTAAGCGACTGGTCGTTCACCAGCACGCGCGAGAAGATCAGCTATATGGAGAGTGATGATGATATCCGTTATACCGTGCTTGGCCTTATCCTGCTGGAGCAAAAAGGGCTGAATTGGGATTCCTGGGATATCGGCAAGCTGTGGCACGGGCATCTGACCTATAGTCAGGTCTGCACGGCGGAAACGCAGAGCTATATGAACTTTGCTCAGGAGACCTCCCATCTGCACGGGGAGAAGCCGGCTGACTGGCCGCTGCGGCAGGAGCGGGTACGGATGCATCTGAATCCGTACCGGGAATGGATCGGTGCCGCAATCCGCGCGGATGCCCTCGCTTATGGAGCGGCAGGACATCCCGAGCTGGCGGCAGAGCTGGGCTGGCGGGATGCTTCCTTCTCGCATGTGAAGAATGGAATCTACGGCGAGATGTTCAACGCCGCAATGATTTCAGCGGCGTTCGCAGGCCTCAGCAACCAAGAGATTGTGCAGATCGGCCTGAGTGAGATTCCGCAGACGAGCAGACTGGCTAAGGATGTGCTGCGGGGCGTAGAAATTGCACAGCAGTCCGGCAGTGAGCGTGAACTGGTCAGCACCCTCTGGAATGAGTTCAGCCATTACGACCCGGTGCATACCAACAACAACGCGGCCATTGTGGCCGCCTCGCTGATCTATGGCGGCGATGACTTCGAGAAAGCGGTGGTCACCTCCGTATCCGCCGGAATGGATACCGACTGCAACGGGGCCACCGTTGGTTCTATTATGGGAGCGAAGCTGGGGGCTGCCAAGCTGCCGGTCAACTGGACTGCACCGCTGAACGACCTGCTGTATGCGGATCTGCCGGGCTTCCACCCGATCGCCATTTCTGAGGTCGCGGAGCGCAGCTATCAGGTGTTCCTGAAGCTGCGGGCGGAGCTGGGAGACAAGAAACAGGGATAATACAGATACTAATGATATGTGAGCGCTTTTTATGAGGCCGCCTCGCAGCGGATGTTTTCAGAGGAAAACATCCGCTGCGGTTGGGCGGCTTTTTTGTTGTTTTTTAGTATTCAAAGGCTGCAATCTTGCCAACCTATCAGTAGTTTTTTCTTAATAGATTCTGTCTAATTATATTTATTTCCAAATGTTGATTTTTGTTGTATGATGCGAAAATAAAGCCTTTTATTAAAATAATATTAAATTCAGCTTAAAATTCACTTAAAAAAGGGGGCCTGTTAAATGACTAATAAGTTGAAGGTGTACATTTTTACTTTATTAACAGTTCTGTTGAGTATGTGTACTGCAAGTTCTATTGCAGAGGCTGTGAGTTTTAGCCCATCTGGTACATATGTTTATGATGTCAACGGAAGAATTGTTACTTTTATGTCGAAAGATGGTACAACTATTTCTTATCAATATGACCGAAACGGCAATTTGCTCAAAAAGGTGCCTGTACAGATTCTTGGAAATTTAGACTCTCCAGTTACTACCGAAATAAGTTCCCCTTATGTGCATGTGAATGGATGGTACCTTAGTGACAATGGAGTGGAGAGTATCAAAGTGTTCATTAACAATGAATATAAGGGGACAGCAACTTACGGAGATATTAGAGAAGATGTTTACAATTCATATCCTCAATTTTCTAATCATAATTCAGGCTATCACTTCGATACCGTGCTTCCTAATATAACACAGTCATACAATATAAAAATTGTTATTAAGGACAAGCGTGGAACCGAGACCTATTATGAAAAAACGGTTAATTACAAAAAATTATCTCCAACAGGGTATTTGGATTCACCGACAGAAGGAGAGAATTTGGTCTTTTATGGCGGTGAAGCCAGCACAAGTCCTGATAATCAAATAAAAATTTTGGGCTGGTATTTGGATATGGCTCCTGTTAAGAGTATTTCAGTTTATTTGGACAACGAGAAAAAATACTCAGGAACAATAAATCGTATTTCCAGGTTGGATGTGTACAATGTCTACCCTCAATATGGTGATAAGAGCTCTGGCTTTCAGATCACTGTTCCAAAACCAACGGTCACGAAAAAGTACTACGGAAAGACAGTAAATTACACGCTCAAAGTGGTCATTGAGAACAGTATGGGAGAGCAAATGGTCTGGGTTCGAAATATCAAAATATTCTATGAAAATCCTAACGATCCGAGTACTTGGACTTAAATGATCATCTCGTTGAGGTGAAAGAGAAAGGCGACAGCTTTTATATATGTATCGAATGTATGTTGGCTTTGATCTTATATGAACAGGGGAGTTGTAGAGTGAATAGTAACCAAAAAGCAAAATCATTATTCATTTATGTCCTATCCTTGGCTATACTATTTAGCGGATTTCCTAACCTTATGGGGAAGGCGTCAGCTAACCCTGCTATGACAACTGCATCCAGAAGCACAGCGGAATTGGTTAAAAGCAGTCCTTTTCCCTCTCCAGTACCCTCAGGACCTTCCGATCTATTCCTGCCCCAAAGTCCTGAGCCGACAATAACACCAGGAGCCCAAAGGAATGCACCCTCCCAGCCCTTGATTGCAGACGAGGTTGTTTCTGTAACTCAAGATGCTTATGATATCAACCTGCTGCCTGTAACTCAATTGAAGAAGAAGATTCTTCAGAAGAAAGAACGGTTGCAACCGGCCCTGACAGGTATGAAGGCTAAGGGGATCTTGTCGAGTGTACCTGATAATGAGGATCTAGACTTGAAACAAGCAGATATTGAACAACTTGTTCAAGCGGGAGCCTCCAAGATTGATGTGTACTGGCTGAACTTGCTGGTGATGGGGCAGACGAAGTGGACGGCTATCGAACTGTTGAGATGGAAGCAGGATAAACAAGCATCCTGGGAAGACATTCAAGCCACACTTGATCAGGAAATGCAGACGCTCCATGTTCCTACAGTTGGAGAAGATGTATACGACCCAAATCTACTGCAGCAGGAAGCGATTGGAAGATTCACAGTGCGTTCCTCAGTCTATGAGCCATCAAAGACGGAGATGAATTTCAGTGCAGATCCGTTATCGGTGATGTCGATTACCGCATTTGATGCAGCAGTCTCGGGTGTGATTGATAGAGGAGCCATAGAGGCGCAAATCAATCAGGTCCAAAAACCACAATTCAGTGATCGTAATACCTCCAGTGAAACCATTGATCCTGTGGCGGGAAGTGTGACGAGGAAAGAAAGTCTGCTGCATTTGCCAGGCGTGGATGGACTGGATTTGAATGTGGGACTGATGTACAACTCTAATCAGGGGACTCCTTTTGTCTATAGAAGTTACTATAGTAATTACTGGCAGATGTGGGAATCCGTTTATGAATACGCGACTCCCGAGTTAGGGAATGGGTGGTCCTTCCAGTTCCCATACGTTCAAATGGGAGAGAATCAAAGCTTCTATCATGACGGAAATGGCAGTGTCTATGCCATCGGGCAACAGGGCGATGAACTCTCCAATTACAGCAATTTGATTAACTACAAAGGAAAAGATAGACGGATTATCTTTGAATCCAGGTACTCCGGCCAGTTCAATAACGGGCAAGACGAATCAAGGTATTACATGGAATATTCGGATATGAAACGGGAGTATTTCTCTTCTAGAGGCGAGTTGCTTGGCATTAAAGACAGGTTCGGCAACACGATCACTTTCAAGTATTCGGATGCTGATAATGGTCGCTTGTCTTCGATTACCGATACGCTGGGTCGCATGGTTCTCTTCAGCTATGAGTATAATCTTCACGAAGAACCCTTTAACGGTGAACGGATTACCCTCCGGGTGATGAACGGGACGAAAGAAGTTCAGAAGGTCATTCTCACCAAAGGCAGAGTAGCTGTGGATGTCCCGAAAAATTTTGCGCCAGCGATTAAAGTGTATCAGCCGGTTCTCTCTAGCATTACAAATTCAATAGGAGAAAGCACGTACTTCAACTATGATAATCAACTGACGCTAATCCCGTATAACGGATTTAACTTTGAGGCCCTACTAAGTGAAGTCAACTACCCGCATTCCAGCACGAAGTATAATTATGAATATGTGAGCCGGCATATGAGTAATTCTGATTCGTTTGGAGAATTCCGGGCGACGTCTAGAAGTGACTATATGGGAGGAAAGGCCTATCAGCAACTCCGGTATACCTACACGGGAGACTATACGGGGAATACCCCAGAGCAGTATCCAGGTCATTTGCCGGATGATTTCCGTTACAGTACCACATCCGCAGTGATGAGTAGTACACCAAGTAACGGGCTAAGTACGACCCATACATTTGACAAAGAAGGCAGAGTCCTTCGTTCAGAGACGGTTGCCGGTAACGGAGAGAGGAAAATAATCGAAAATACAGCGTTCCACGGGTTGTTTACCCAGTATCCCACACGGACAACGATTTCGGAATATGCCGCGCAGGACAGTGACGCTACTGCGAAACAGCTGTATACCGAGACAACCTATACCAATTGGGGCCAGGTTCAGAGCCAAACGGAGCCGCTAACGGCCGAGCAATGGAATAATCCGAATCTGAAACAGCACTACACCACTAGCTATCAGTATGAACCTACCTATCGTTTTCCGGCTTCTGTATCCAAATACCAGAACGAAAGCGATGCAAATCCGTTGGTAGAGTCCTACACGTATACTGCGGAGGGACGCCCGGCAACGGTAATTAATGCTAAGAATGAGCAGACATCTTATACTTACGGATATATCGACGGACAAGGGAAGATTGAACATGCAACAGCTGACATTTGGGCGGACGCTCGTTTGGTGTCTAAATCGGTGGTGCGGTATGGTAGTGAGAACAACTATGCGTATCCTACAGAGCAACAGCAGTGGTTCAATATCGGGACCGCTGACGAAAAAGCTGTCACCACCAAAATGCTCTACAATAAAGACAATGGCCAGGTCATTCAGAAAACCGAGGCCAACAATCAGACTGTTGCCTATGAATACGATGCTGCAGGGCGGTTGAAAAAAGAAACGTATCCGATAAAGATTAACGCCAAGGGTGAACAGATTCAGGAATTAGTAGACTACAACTACTATAACCAGAGCTCTCCTAATTTCGATGCGACAAATGCAGGCACACAGGTCTTAAAGGTGGATTCTATTACCACGGTCAACAACATCACCCGTGGCATGAGCATGAAAACCTATGCGAATGTGTTGTATAACGGATTAGGTCTTGCCTTACTGGAAGAGCATTATGACGAGAACGTGAGCAATTGGGTGTTTACCCAATATCATTATGACGACCAGGGACGTCCAGTGTACTCCATAGATTCCGCAGGAAATACACTGACCGCCAGCTACGATGCCTGGGGCCGGCAGAATCGGGCGACGACACCGAGCGGGGATGTAATGGTCAGCGACTATGATCTCAAATCACGCACGGCGACCAGCTATATTCAGGACCATACCACCGGCCAGACTCTGAACTATATTCAGGAGAGCTATGACTCCTGGGGTAAGAAGTTGTCTGTGTCCACCTTTAAAGACTGGCCGACGAAGCAACAGTCCATCAGCGAATCCTATCGCTATAACATTGCTGGGCAGGTGACGGGATACACCGATCCGAATCGTAATCTAAATGAGGATGGGGTGACCACTAGTTACCGGTATGACGCCTTAGGCCGGTTGACTGCCCTGAAGGATGCACTGAACCAGATGACCAGTTATAGCTATGACGGGAACGGCCAAGTCACCAAGGTTACGATCCAAGCCAAAGGCGGTACTCCGCAAACCCTAAACACCAAGATCTATAACGAACTGGGTCTGCCAAGCGTCAAGCAGGACGGTGCCTCACAGAGTGAGAGCTACACGTATAACAGTACCGGGCAGTTAGCGGCTAAAACCGACCGCAATGGCAGCAGCTTTGCGTATGCCTATGATGAAGCGGGTCAACTGAAGAAGAACACGATACAAGGGAAGATTAACAATGTAGACCAAAAGCTGGAGACGGTCATGATCCCAGGGGATGGAAGTCCGCGAAAGCAGACGATCCAAACACTGCTCAATCAGGCGGAGACGGCTTACCAGACGATAACGAGGGATAGCTTGGGACAAGTTCGTTCGATCTATGGGCGCTCCGGAAGCCACTACGTATCGATTGGCAATCAGGTGGATGTGCTTGGGAGAATGACGCAGATCAGCGACCAGTATATGAGCTTTTTCACCAACTATACGTATCAGCAGTCACGGGTAACTCAGGTACAGACCAACGGGAGTGCGGCAGTGACTGGAGCAGCATCGGCTAATGCACAGTACACCTATTTCGGCAATGATCAAGTGAAGTCGATCACCTATCCGACCCTGACGGATGGCAGCACACTGAAGACAGAATATACCTACAACCCGTCACTGGGCTGGACGGAGCGGATGACCAACACCAAAGGAAACTTCGTGCTCACTGCCTACAGCTACAGCTATGACAACAACGGAAACCGGGTCGCTGTCAGTGAATCGCGTAACGGAGGCGGTGCTCAAACAACGAATTATGGCTACGATGCGCTAAACCGGCTGATCTCGATCAGCCGCCCAGACGGTGGCCAAACGACGTATACGTATGATGTGCGGGGCAACCGGCTCACATTATCGGATACGAGCACCGTGAGTCTGGATTCTGCGGATACCAGCTACACGTATGATCTGCAGAATACTTTAACGAGTGTTACCAAAGGCGGTGCCAGTACCAGCTTCCAATACTATGCCGATGGAATGCGATCTATAAAGACCAAGGACAATACCCAGACCCAGGTCAACTACAATTTCCAGGGTCAAGTCATATCGGAAGAGAAAATTGTGAACGGTCAGTTTGTCGAGCAAGCTAATTTTGTTCGTGGTGACCGGGTGTTAGTGAAGAAAGATAAAAAATCGACTAAGGATTATTACTACTTGTACAACGGCCATGGTGACGTGGTGCAGATTGTCGATACTAGCGGAACAGTCATGAATAACTACGCCTATGATGAGTGGGGAAATATCACTAGTCAGGTGGAGAAAACCTCTAATTCCTTCAAGTATACGGGGGAAGTCTATGATGAGGAAACGGGACTGTATTACCTGCGAGCACGGTACTATGACCCGAGTATGGGACGGTTTTTAAATGAGGATACGTATGAGGGGCAGATTACAAATCCGTTGAGTTTGAATTTGTATACTTACGTGCATAATAATCCGTTGAGGTATTCTGATCCGAGCGGTAACATGCCTAAAGACCTTCTTAATGCAATTTTCAGCACCTATACCAAGCGAAATGATACAAAGAAAATGATTCAAACTGTTTTAACAACAAATGGAGAAAAGGGGATTTATCAAGCTTTTCACGAAATTACACAAGTAATTGCAGGGAGTGCGATTCATAAGCAAACTGGGCTTGATGTTCAACTTGAGTACCATCTTGAAAAGGATATTCCGTGGCGTCTTAACAAACATTATTGGGCTGATATTGTATCTAGCGATTATGAAATGTGGGAGGTTAAGCCAAGGAGCAACGTATTTAATCTAAAACAATCCTATGATGGTATCTATGAAAATGCTGAAGAACAACTTAATAATTATGCGTCCTTAAATACTAAGTTAACTAGGGGACAACAATTTGAAAATATATACGGAATAGAAATCGTAGATATGCTTAGAATGAATATTACATTTCATGATAAAGGAAAAATTTTATATGATTTTTATTTGGATTTGGGGGAGGGAAAGACTATAAATTTGACTACTTTTGATGCGGCTTACTATTTACAAGCAAACTTTGACTATGGACCTGATCTTTCTGATTTCATACAATTAAAGCCAGGAAAAGGGAAGAAATGATATGAGAAGAACTTTACTACTGTTTATTGTAATTATATTGATATTGGGGTGTTCTAAGGTGAATGTAAAAAATAACAATGCTGATATAAATGATTTTAAACAGAGGGTATCGGAGATTCTTGAAATATTTGAAATCAATATTCAACATGTAGGTGTCGTCCGTTCCAAAATGGATGTATTAAACAAATTTTATGATACAAAATATACTGGAGCTAAAAATGAGATAAAGCAAAAAGTTATGTTGTTGCATATTGATTTTTTTGGTGGAATAGATTTTACAACACGTGATTCTGAAGAGAATAAAATTTTGGCTAAGAGTCTTACAAAGGATATAGAGAATATTAAAAAGATGTTAGATGAACTTGAGTAATTGAAGTATTGCTAAAAAAATACCTTTCAGAAATAGGATTATTTGTCTTTGCCATATGCGGATTTGCTGCATATGGCTTTTTACTTAACGTTCGAATTCTAGCTTCACGGTGTTGAAATAATTGTAATATAATTTATAGCTGACAAGTGAACTTATACTCCCGTCAACTAGATTAAGCGATAACTGAAGGCAGTAACAGAGGAGGACAAATAATAGTTAAAATAGTTGAATAGGAGTGATTCAATTGAATTTTGATTTCAAAGATGTGACAGTTTATGTGGATAAGAGTAATGACCTGTTCTTTGTGCCGCATGGAATATGGGTAGTTCATAATGTTACTGCTGAAATTAACAGTATTGTAGAGCTAAAACATCCTTATGGTACTGAAGAACTTCAATCTGTCATAGAAGAAAGTTTTAAACGATGCTATTCATAGGAAGTCGATAGCGATTTTCCAAAGATTACTGCAATAGAGAAGCACTTAAAAATAAAGGGTTACAAGAAAGCAATTAAAAACAAGAAAGTTGTTAATTTACATTGGGATGAGGAAGGTTATCAAGTTACACCTACTACGTATTCAGATAAGAAGGGATATGTTCATCAAGAGGAAAACACCTTTTTCTTGGGTGGAAAATTAAATGAGTTTTCTCTAGCGGAGGCATTGCTAAAGGCAATAAGTCTTTCGGAAATCTAATATTAATATCCATTCTTGCCACATGTGAGATTGTTACATGTGGTTTTTCTTTTGACTTAATGTTTGACATTTCAGGACTGGATCAAAGAAAGACGGAAGATACCGGAACCACATCTTGAGCAATTGTCTGAGTTATTTGGGATCGAGGATAAGACCCTATTCCAGAAGGAATTGCTTCCATCTGAAAAGTCGGAAATTCTTATGGTTTACTTAACCAAAACAGATGAACATGAGGAAATTGAGCTGACAGGCGTTGATGATGAAGGATATGAATATACAACAACAGAGCACTATTCGCATAATAGGCAGCTCATTGAGTATATTCATGAAGAGCAAAAAAAGGAACGGCTGATTGAACAGTTGGAAGTATTGGTCAATGATGAAGAAAATGAGGATTTTAAACGGCTTGAAGATGTAATGGCAGTAATCCAAGAACAGAACCGTAATAAAAAGACAGCATTGGAATTGGTCTTATATTATCTCGTTCACCGGGATAACGAATGGGGAGTACATCCCGATTTTGCTAAATACGAACAGAAACAGTTCTTTGAGAAGCTTGACAAGCTGTTTGAAGAAACAGGAATTAAACCTTAATGAGGTGGTGAACACGATGAAAAAGATAGACACGAGTTGAACAATTGCCGGACTCCAGCCGTGTGTTCTCATTCTTATAACATCTCCAATCACATCCAATATTTTAGACTACTATATAAGTTGAATCAAAGTTTTTAGCAAACCTCGGCAAGGAAAAACGAACCATTTGTCGAATAAGAAACAGATCTATAAAAACGGACAAGTGGGGAACGTCATGGATAAGCATACCGAACTGGAAAAACTAACAGAGGCTATGAAGCAAGCTAAAGAGCGACGCATGTATGAGCGTTACCAAGCGATCTATTTGCATTTGAAGGGCACATCCATGACGGCGATCGCTGGCATTCTAAATCGAAACCGAATGACGGTGAGCAGCTACATCCACACATACGAAAACGGTGGATTGGCAGCCTTGCAACTGAAGTACTCATCAGGTGCACCTACTCGGCTGACGAAGGAACAGCAGGATCAGTTGAAACAGACGATCGCCTATTCGGTTCCGCATGAGGTTGGCTTTGCGGCTAAACACAACTGGACGCTTGAGCTCATTGCCGCTTATGTGGAACGAGAATGGAGTCACCGCTATTCGCTCCGAGGGATCTCCAAGGTCATGGAACGATTAGGGCTCAGCTACACGAAACCAACCTACACGCTTGCGGCAGCAGATCCAGAAAAGCAACGCCAGTTTGCTGAAACGACCTTTCCTGACTTGAAAAAAAGGTACTGAACGATGAAATCGATCACTTGCTATTTGAAGATGAATCAATGATCCGGGATTATCAAGCGATTCAGAAAACCTGGTTTCTTCGCGGAAAACAGCGAATCATTCCAACCACAGGTAAGCATCGCGGAGTCAAGCTACTCGCCACGGTTGACTATGTGACGGGACAAATCGTTTGGCAAGAAGACGAACACTATACCGCTGAAACGTTTCTTACCTTTCTCCAGAAAATCCTCTTGGCTTATCCAACGGGAAAACTGGTTCTCGTGTTAGATAATGCTCGAATTCATCATGCTAAGCTGCTTCAACCGTTTCTGAAAGAACAAAACAAACGGCTAACGCTTGTGTTTCTGCCACCCTACAGCCCGCAGTTCAATATTGTAGAAGGTCTCTGGAAATGGCTCAAATCCAGTGTAATCAATAACGTCTTCTATTCCAGCGTTTCCGAAATCCGTCTGCGCGTCGGGCAGTTTATGGATGAAATTATGGAAAACCCAGGTGCAATCATTGACCGCCTATGCGTTCGACTTTGATTGCTAGATTCTTTCGTTCAATTTATATAGAAGTGAAAGAAGGTTTCATATGTTTGACACTATCATACTGAAAGCAAAACCTATTCCTATTGATCCAGCTATATTGAATCAACATAGCTCTAATTTAACTACATTCTATAGCAAAGAAACAGGTGCATTGAACACAAGCTATACGTTTAAAGGTGAAAAGTTGCCATACATGAAGTATATCGAGGGTAGCCAAACACTCACGGTACAAGTATCCATGCCGAAGTTTCTATATGGAGACAACGTTACGATGCTCACAGAAGCAGATATCCCCTTGTTCTTTGAACAATTGCAAGACAGGCTGCTCCAGCTCTTTGATGTGTATCTTCCACACTCTGAATGGATAATAAGCCGATGTGATGTCTGTTGCAATTTTCAAGTAGGTAAGAAGGTCAGTGAATATGTACGGATGCTAAGTAGGCAGCAGCTTGCTTACAAGAATACAATAGCGTACAACCAAGAACAGACCGTTGAATACCGGAACAAGAGCAGCAGAATTATGTTTTATGATAAGCATAAGCAGACTCGAAAGGAAGAAGAATCAAACGAGATTATTGAACGTTCTAAAGGTATCCTTCGACTAGAAGTCCGACCTAATGACAATGATCTGAGAAGATTCTCGCCAACGAAAAAGGCAGTAGAATTACTCCAAAAACTATTCTTTGACTACACGATGGAGAGGACACTTGTACAGATTGAGTATCCAGAGGAAGTCAGCGATATGGATTTGTCTTGGCTAATGGAGAACAGAGAGAACATATCCAAGATCGAAACTGTTCTTGGTTTCCAACTACTGCAAAGCATGTTTGATGAATCCGTATTAAGGCAGCTTTATACATCATCTACGTATGCCAATCGCAAAAACTTGGCAAAAAAAATAGCAATCCCCCAAGGGAACTGCCTAGATCGTCTTGCTATAAATAGCTAGAAGACACATCCTCACCGACGGACACGTTATTTTGCCGATAACGATAAAAAGTCCAACATGCTGGATGAAATAAAAATAACATAGTCTCTATTGTACTTGAAAATAAAGAGATTTCAACCCCTACCTTCCGGAAAATGTTCACCATTACGATAGGAAAACACCCGGGGGTGGTTTACATCAAAAAGCATGATTCTTATTGAGGAATAGGGCGTAGCACATCCAGCGTCCGACCCGACTTGTATTTAGAAACCTTAAGCTTCAGCATCTTCAACAATCAGTTCATGGATGGAGATGTCTAGGGCTTCACATATCGCTTCCAGCGTTCGGATATAGACTCTGTCTACTGAATCGGAACAGAGATGATTGATCGTACTTGGACGTAGGTTCATTTGTCGGGCAAGTTGTCTTTGTGACATTCCACGCTGATCTAATATATCTTTTAATCGAATCTTTATCTTCATGTCTTCCTCCATCATTCCAGCAGCTAAATATAGAAAGATTATATCATGAAGTTGTCTGGAAAATCATTGAATGTAACTCTTAAAGGTTATATAATCATAATGTGGAACTGTTAAGAGTTACACTGATTACAATTTCCGTAACGATGTAGGATTATACATGAATGTCATAGGCTATGCACGGGTCAGTACGCAAGGTCAGGTGAAGGATGGCTACAGCTTGTCCTACCAGCAAGACGAGATTCGGTCGTACTGTGAGCAGCAGAGATGGCACCTGGTTCAGGTTTTTACAGACGAGGGCATCAGTGGGGCGAAAGTGGACGAGGAAGCCTTAGAAGTCGAACGAGAGGGCTTCCAAGACATGCTGACCTATATATCGGGTCACAAGGTGGATTACGTTGTTGTTCTGAACACAAGCAGATTATGGAGAAGTGATATTGTCAAAGTCCTTGTCCATCGGGAGCTGAAAAAGCGCAATATCGACATTCGGAGTATTGAACAACCAACCTATAGTATTTTTAAGAAAGATCCATCTGACTTCTTGATTAACGGTTTGATGGAATTGCTGGATGCTTATCAGCGGCTAGAGATTGCTATAAAGCTGGGACGTGGACGTAATAAAAAGGCTTCCGAAGGCAAGTTTGCAGGTGGAGGTATTCCTTTTGGTTACAAAGGGAAGCGGGGATCAAAGCAAATGTTCATTGACGAACAGAAGGCATCCACGGTTCAGCGGCTATTTGAATTGAAAGATAAACATCCTGAATGGTCATTGTCGGCTTTAGCTGAGAAGTTAAATGAAGAAGGATTCACAACAGAACAAGGGAAGAGGTTTACCAAAGTACAGGTCAAACGAATTCTAGATCGTAAAGCATTTTACCAAGGAACGTATCGTTATGGGCAGATCAAAGCAGACGGTAAACATCAAGCGATCTTACAGTCTGGGGGAATGTGCTTGTGACGATATTACAAGACAATTATGAGTTGCTGGTGGAGCAAGAAAATCAGCTTCTAACAAGTCTCCGAACCACTGCCGCTTACGAAAATGCCATTTTTCAAATTACACATGAACAAGCTGCGGAAATTGACTTACCGACAGCGGAGAGAATTATAGATAAGATTCACGAATACACAGAAGAACTGCGGCTAGACCTGCTTTATGTACGTCTGGAGAAGTCACATGTTGCTGGGATGTTAAAACTTACAGCTTTCTAAGCATTATCGAAAACAAGAGATTGCTAACGTATCTTTGCGGCATCGACCGCTCGAACTGAGGATGCAAACTTGTTTATCCCTAATGTTTTCGCCACTCGTTTGAGTGGTTACTAATGGGCTGGATACATACAGATCAAGCGATAAGGACAGCAAAGATTCTTGAATGTAACGAATCGAATCCATTAATAACCATTCAAATACAGAGGGAGCAAAAGAAAATGATTGAACAGCAGAATCTAATCTATGTAGGAGTTGACCTGCATAAACAACATCATACAGCCGTCATTATTGACTGCTGGAGCAAGAAACTAGGGGAACTAAAATTCGATAACAAGCCGTCTGCCTTTCCCTTGCTGCTTAAAGAATTAAAAAAGTACATCAAGAAGGGCTTGTCCGTTGTCTATGGACTGGAGGATGTTGGAGGTTACGGCAGAGGGCTTGCCGTGTATCTGAAAGACAATCGTTGCTGGGTGAAGGAAGTGAATGCAAAACTCGCTAACGCCAGACGAAAGAGCCATGTGACTGTTCAGAAGTCGGATAGCTGGGATGCGGAATGTGTTGCCAAGGTGCTCAGAGACGAGTTGGAGCGTCTGCCGGATGCCCAGCCCGTTGATCTGTTCTGGGCAATTAGCCAGCTTGTGACACAGCGCAAATGGTTGTCTAAGATTTTAACGGAAGCGGTAAAAAAGATGCATCAGCAGATTAGCTATTCCTATCCCAGTTACAAAAAGTTCTTCTCTGAAGTAGAGGGGAAAACGGCGCTTGCCTTCTGGGAAACCTACCCTTCACCCTATACTTTGAAGGACATGTCTGAGGAAGCCCTTGCTGCCTTCTTGCGAAAGCACAGCAACAATGGATTGTCTCATAAGAAGGCTAATCAAATTCTTACTCTGATCGACGCAGATGGAGAAACGTATCGGGATTTTCAGGATTCAAGAGATTCAGTTGTGGTGAGTCAGGTGGAATCCACTCGGTTTTTCCAAGAACAATTGGTCAGTATCGAGGGTAAGATTGAGCATTTGATGCAGCAGCTTGGTTTCCAGCTTGAATCCATGACAGGGATCAATGTGGTGACAGCAGCACAGCTTGTGGCAGAGATTGGCGATATTCACCGGTTCTCTTCCTCCGATAAACTTGCCCGATTCGCTGGCATTGCACCAGTCATCGTAGGTTCAGGTAATAAGTTTCGAAATTGTAAGAGTAAGCAGGGCAATCGGGTATTACATGAGATTATTAAGAGCCTTGCGATTCGTCAGATTGGTGTCACCCGTACCAAGAGGGAGCCAAAGAATGCCTATTTTCATGCTTATTATGAGCGAAAGATAGCAGAGGGGAAGACGAAACAGCAAGCGATTGTGTGCTTAATGAGGAAGCTGGTAAATATCATCTACGTCATGATGAAGAAAAAGTCAGCCTACGTGATGCCTAATACACCTGTACAACAGGCGGGATGATAAAATGGGTGGTAGCTGGGATTTCATTCTCAGTTGCCACCATCTTTATTCAAAGTGCCGCTTTATAAACTAGGATACGTATGAGGGGCAGATTACAAATCCGTTGAGTTTGAATTTGTATACGTATGTAGTAAATAATCCATTGATTTATAGTGATCCAACTGGTCATATAATGACAAGAGGCGCTGACAGCATTGGTTCAGATGGTGGTTCAAGTGGCGATGGTTTGGAATTTAAGCATTTTTCAGATATGAATCAGTTTGAATTAACGCAAATTATGGGTGACGGAAGATACTCTATGGATGTAAGAGGAGCAGCCGCATCAGAGTTTGTAAAAAGAAACTTTTTACTTGTGGAGAATGGTGCTATCAAAGTAGCGTCTAATGTAAAAGCATTAATAAGCAGTGCAAAAAAAGCTTTGAAAGTTGAGCGAGTAGTTAATGATTTGGGCAAGTCTGAAAAATTTGCTTTAGGACTTAGGGATTATCTAGACGATTTTGCAGCTGGTCAAGGAGCGAAGACTTGGAAACACTTCGACCAGGATTGGAAAGTAACTGTATTAGAACGACTGAATAATGCAAATGTGAAGATAGAATTTAATCTTACAGGCATAGATAGTCCATGGGCTTCTGTATCAAGGGCAGCTAGAGGGGCGGGGGGAGCAACTGATTGGGAGTTACTTCAAATTAAGTCAAATCCTCAAGTATGGGGAAGAATTACGTGGTATGAGAATGGGAAAAAAGTTCCTAATCCATTTGAGTAATATATGGGAGGCAGACGAAAACATGTTCAAAACATTTGATAGCAGTAGAGTCTTTAAACTTTGGTATTATCACATTAGTCATGGAGAATTACTAGTAAGAAGCATTAAAAGCGCTGATAACGCTAAGAATATTGACATTATTTTTACTGATGTTACTTATGTAGAATTACCATATATCCTTAAAAATTTAAAAATTGAAGAAGCAACGAATGAGGATCTTCTTTATATCAAAGGGAAAATTGATAAGGGTGTGAGACTTGAAAATATCATAGTTCTATCATCAAATGACAAGCGTTATTTTGTAGTAGCATTTAAAATTAAGGTTGTTGAAAATGAATTAGATATGTTTGAACTGCCTTTTAGTAAACTATACTAAAGAGCTGAAGTAATTCTAAAAAAGATCTTGAGGAGATCATTCTTCAAGGTCTTTTTTACCTTTCCCTCTGCAGGGGAAAATAAAGTTTCAGTAGTTGATTGACAATCCTCTGACGCAGAATTTGTATACTTACGTGCATAATAATCCGTTGATTTATATTGATCCAACGGGACATGCAGCTAAAGCATATGATTTTGGGGGAGGTGGAGGCGGATTAATGGATGGTGCCGCCCCAAAACCTAGCTGGTATAAAGCACTAGATAATGCTACAAACCGTGCTGCAAACGTAGTGGATAACAAAGTGGGGGATTTCTGTAATTGGTTTGGATGTAATTCTTTTATTGATGGACTAGTTGGATTGGGACCAGAGCTTGCTTGGGCTCTTGAAATTAGAGCAGCCTCTGGTGCTAGTAAATCGGTTAGCACAGGAGCTTATTTCTCGGAGTATGTAGGAAAAGCGGGAGCATTTGGTAAATAGAAGGAAATTCAATCATAGTTTCACAAAAGGGATTAAATATAGTTAAAACACATCTTGCTAACTTTGACGATTTTGATGGGAATAAAATGATGTTACAAAGATTAGAAAAGGCTCTAGCAAACGGAGATAAATTAACCGGTGCAGATGCTAGCTTTTACTTACATGGGGTTGCTGAATCGACAATGATGGCAGCAGGAATGGATTATAAAGCTGCTCATGAGGCTGCTTTTGCAAAGTATAATGTATCAGAGTTTACTGTCTACCATCCTGAAGTAGTAGAAGCATTATCACAGTGGTTTAACAGTAGTTGGAAAGAATTTTGGGGGTTGAATAAATAATGCAAATTAAATTGGATGATTTAGGTAAATGTAGAAGTGGAAGAGTTTGGGTGGATGAGTTTCCAATTGCCCCGTATCCATCAAGAGAAAAAAAGATGGAAGTCTTTGCTTCAAACACATTAGGTGTAGCTCCATGTTCAATTACTGCTGAACTTATCATAGCCGCTCGAATGGTAAGTAACTATGGATTTGTTGGACTTTCCTATTATCCATCAGTTCAAGATAATTTAGAGGTGGAAGTTGAAATAGGTTATGAAAAAGGTGACATTATTCATGAAGTAATTGCCATGCAACCCGAAGTGGTAAGACTTGGGATACCCGAAGAATATGTAGATGCTATGTTAAGAGAAATAAGAGATTTATCTGAAGATATGACTACTGAGGTACCATCTGGCAAGATATATATATGCATAGGGGCTCATGGATCTGTAGGTTCAAGTTCAGTGAGCTTTAGAAAAGCCATACAAGTTCTTATTAAGCTTTTAACACTAAAAGATCGGAATGTATCTATTATGAAAGAAACGATTGTTAATGTTTTAGATAGCGAAAAAGGATAAATAAAGGATAGAAGTCCGCGGAAACAGACGTCCAAAAGCTGCTCACTCAGGCGGAGGCAGTCTAACTGACTTTAATGAGTGATAACTTAGACAAACGCTTTGAATCTATGTTTACTTAGAAATTCACTGTTTATTAACCTGAAAAATGTATTTTTTTTGGAATGATGATACTAACGGAACAATTCCCGATAAAGTTGAAATTTGGACCAATGAAGGAATTTGCTAATATCCTAAAGGAGAGAGGTCTATGGCGAGGTTACAATGTAAATGTGCGAATTGTGAAAGAATTTATGTATTTGATGGAGATACAGTAATAAAAAGATTCGTGGTAGAAACTGAATAATGGGTTTGGTACCGTATGAATCGATCTATAGTGCTGCCTAATCAATATCCAGTGCACGATAAATCTAATTGCTGAAAAGAACAGGGAAGACCACAACCTTACGATAATGGCTGCGGTCTTCCCTGTTTTTAATGAGTAAGTGTAGATAAGAAGAACTGAAGAAATAAACAAAAAGCAAAAAGAAGCGGAGGGGAAATTTGGAGCTGTAGGAGCGGTAGCGACCGCCTGAAAGCTTTTCGAAGGAAAGCTCGCATCGTAAGCATAGGCTGTATTTGGATTTCTACCAAGAGGAGCGTTCCCCATAAGGAAATCCAATTACGGCAGCGGCCGGAAGTCCAAATGTTCACCGCAGGGACGGCCACGCTCTGAGTTTTAAGTTAACATTCACAACCTTAAACTTGTATGTTAGCATTACTTGTAATTCTATTACTTACCAAATTTAGATGATTGAGGTGGGTGAGCTCATGCTAAAAGTCATGATTGTAGACGATGAACCTTGGGTTCTGGAAGGACTCAGGACGATGGTGGACTGGGAGAAATCCGGATTCGAGGTATGTGCCGAAGCGCTTAGTGCCGGTGATGCGCTGCGGCTGATCCGGGAGCACAGGCCGGATCTGCTGCTGACGGATATCAATCTTCCGGTGATGAGCGGCCTGGAGCTGATTGGGGCGGTGAAGGAGACGGTGGACCCGCCGCCCCGGTTCGTGATCCTGAGCGGGTATGACGATTTCAACTATGCCCGGATCGCGCTGCGTCATAAAGTGGACGGCTATCTGCTGAAGCCGGTGGATGATGAGGAGATTGAGGAACTGCTGGGGAAGATCCGTACTATTATCCAAAATGAAACCGCTTCCAGATTAGAGGGGCAGAAGAAGCGCAACATCCTGGTACATAATCTGATCAGCCGATGTGTCCAGGGGGATTGGAGTGAGGAACTGGAACATGCCGCCTCCGGTCTGCTGGGGCTTCAGCCTGATACAGAGCTGCAATGCATTCTTGCTGCTGCCATTTCAGGTTCAGGCACAGTGAGCTTGAACGAAGGGGATACCGAAGGCTTCCCGGAGCACCTGGGCTATGTGTTCCACGACCCGTCCGGAAGGGCCGGACTCCTGGTTCGCTCAGCCGGACTGTCCCCGGAAGCGCTGGAGGCGGCCGCCTCCCAGGTACAGAAGGTGCAGTCAGAGAAGCTGGGGGTGCCGGTGGCTGTAATGATCAGCGGACGGGGAAGCGGCCTGCGCTCCATCCCGGAGCTGTACACCCAAACGCTTGAGGTCTGGGGGCTTAAATACCGGAAGGAGCGGGGCGGGATTTTCTACTACAATGATCTGCGTACGGCCCGCTTGTCTCCCGAATTTACAGACGGATACTTTACGCGTGTGCTGAATGAGGTGAAGGAAGGCGTGGCGGAGAGAATCCGGGCCGCTGCCAGGGAAGCCTTCTCAGCTATGACTGCCAAGAGGGTGAGCATTGAAGCTGCACAGGCCGAGGTAGCCCATCTGGAGATGACCTTATGCCGGAGCATTACCGAGATGCAGGGAGATCCCGACCAGATCATGTGTGCGATGCATAAGGAGTATGGCAACCTGGGCGGACTCTCGGATTATTACAAGCTCAGTCTGTATGTGGACCGGCTCTGCCTGGAGACAGCGGCGTACCTCATCGAGCTACGGGCTAATAACGAGGGGAACACGATCTACAACGTGATTCAATACGTCGATCTGGAATTCCGCAGCAAGCTGCAGCTCCAGGATCTCGCCCGGCAGTTTCATATGAATTCGGCTTATCTGGGCCAGCTGTTTCGCAAGGAGACGGGGCGCAGCTTCAGCGATTATCTGAATGAGAAGCGGATCGAAGCAGCCAAGAGCCTGCTCAAGCGCACACAGCTCAAGATATCGGATATCGCGGTGCAGGTAGGCTTTGCCAATACGGATTATTTCATCGACAAGTTCAAGAATAAGGTGGGTTCATCACCTTCGGTGTACAAGAATGCCCATAAGAATAAATCTAGTTAACCCCGCAAATCGAGGCTTTGGCTTCGAAGGTTACTCAGAACCTTTGCGGAGACCCCGAAATTACAAGAAAGCCGGGTGTGTGTGGGATGACGACAAAACGGATTAAATTCGGCACCATCGTCAATGATATTCCGCTAAGCTACAAGTTCTATCTTATCTACATTGTGGGTGTGCTCCTGCCGATCATGGTGCTGAATCTGGTATTTCTGGAGCGGATTACAGATCTCATCAAATCGCGGGAACAGCAGAATCTGGAGATTTCCATGGAACGGGCGCGGAAGGACATTCATGATTTTATTGAAGGGGGGGTCTCTGTCGGCTACACGCTGGCTGCGGATAAGAACCTGTACGAGATGCTGGACCGCACTTATACGGATTCTATCGAGTTCTACAGCATGTTCAACGAACAGCTCAGAGACCGGTTGAACAGCTATATGCCTGTCAATAATCAGCTGGAACGAATCAGTATTTACACGAATAACCAGACAGTTGTATCCGGGGGCAATTACCAGGTGACGAACAATAAAGTATGGTACAGTGACTGGTACCGGCAGGCGAAGAAGGCCACCACCCAAATATATGTTGCGGCTTACCGGACAACGGAGGAGCAAAATCTGGTCTCGTCCATCCCTACGCTCAGCATTATCAAGACCATGGACAATTACCCTAATCTGAACAATTATGAGAAGGTGCTGCGGATTGATCTGGACATCAGTGAGATCTATGACATTATCGTCCGTGAACGGGATTACCTGAACCTATATCTGATTAATGGGGAGAACAAGATTGTGATGTCAGCGGACAGCGGTTATCAGCACGTTACGGATAATCCCTATCCGGTATTTGATCAGTGGGGCGACAGCCAGGACGAGAGCGAGGGGGTGCGGGTGATGGCTGTAGGGGCGGCGAATTATCTCAAAGGCTGGCGGATTATCGGAATTACGCAGGGGGAGCGGATCTCCCAGGCGGTTCTCGATATCCGGCTGTACGCAGCGGGGCTGGCGACCACGCTTACTCTGTTGACCAGCATATTCATCTACATCATGTTGCGCTCCTATAATTACCGGGTGAAACGCCTGGCCCGGCATATGCAGAAGGTGACGAACGAGAAATTTGAGCTGATTGCTATCGATGAGGGCCGGGATGAGATCGGCAGGCTAATCCACAATTTTAACCGGATGACCTCCAGAATTCACTCCCTGATCAATGACGTGTACAAGCTTGAGATCCAGAGCAAGAACCTGGAGATGGAGCGCGTCAGGGCGGAGCTGAATTTCCTGCAAAGCCAGATGAACCCCCACTTCCTGTTCAACACGCTGAATGCGATTCTGGTGGTCTGTACCAAGAACAACTATAACGATGTCACCGATATTGTGAAAAGCTTGTCGAAGCTACTGCGCAGACTGCTAAGCTGGAAGGAGGATCTGGTGCCGGTGCGCGAGGAGATTGCATTTATCGACATGTATCTGAGGATTGAGAAATTCAGGTTCAGGGATAAATTCGATTATACCTTTGAGATCGATGAGCAGTCCCTGGATTATAAAATACCGAAGCTGAGCATGCAGCCGCTGGTCGAGAATTCCTGCAAGCACGGCCTGCAGACGATTGAGGGGCTGGGGGTAATCAAGGTGGCTGCGGCCGTGCTGGAAAACAGGCTGCAGATTACAGTTTCTGACAATGGTAAGGGCATGGAGCCGGAGAAGCTGAAGGAGCTGATGTTCGCGGTGCGTAAGGAGGATTACTCGGGCACCCACATCGGGATTCGCAATGTATACCGCAGGCTGGAGCTGAATTACGCAGATCAGGTGCGCTTCGAGATATCCAGCACGCCGGATCAGGGAACCGTAGTGACTATTGGCATTCCCCTGAAGCTGCTTGAACAGAATTATTCCCCGGAAAGAGAGGTATAGACGATGAAATATAAAGTGCTGCTAATCGATGATGAGCCTAGCGCTCTGGAAGGTATGGAGATGTGGATCGATTGGCAGGAGCTGGGCTTCGAGCTGTGCGGAACCTGCGGCAACGGCCGGGAAGGGCTGCAGATGATGAAGCAGCTTCAGCCGGATCTGGTCATTACCGATATCCATATGCCGCTGATGAATGGTCTGGAGATGATCGGGGAGTGGCGGCAGGAGGGGAAGGATTCGACGAAGTTCGTCATTCTGAGCGGCTATAGTGAGTTCGAATATGCCCGCACGGCTATCAGCTACGGAATTAATCACTATCTGCTGAAGCCGGTCTTCCCGGAGGAGGCTACGGAGGAGCTGCGGGAGATCCGCCTGGAGCTGGAACAGGAGACGAACCGGAGAAGAATCCATGAGACAGCTTCCGGGGAAGAGGCGGCAACCTTAATCAAAGGGCTGTTATATGGTAAAAAGGGAGAACCCGAGCTTATGGAATGGCTGGAGACTCTGCCCGGCTCGAAGGGAATCCTTTCCTGGAATGTTTGCCTGATCCATACGGTCCCGGAGCTGTACACAGAGGTGAGGAGCCGCACAGTCTCTCTGCTGGCCGGATATAAAGCATTGATAACGATTGATCTGGAGGCGGGATTGCTCGGGATCGTGCACGGGATGACAGCAGGCAGCGGGGACGCTGGCGGCATAGCTGAAGTGCTGGACATCCTGCTGCGCGAGTACGGTGGAGGGAATGTCCATATTGCGCTGGGAACCCCGGAGGACTCCTTGTTCTCCATAGAGGGTAGTTATGGCCGGGCCAAAGAGACTCTGCTGCATTTCTTTTACGAGCCGGAGCAGGCTGGGGTGCTGGCTTACAGTGGGGTGCAGGGCAAGCCCTTCAGTTATCACTATGACCATATCGGGCTGACGGATGCTTTACTGAGTAGCGTGAATCTTCTGGACGCGGACGGCTACCGCGAGGCATTGGAGGCGGCGGCCCGCAGCTTCCGGGAACAGCAGGTGGCGCCGGAGGTGGTGCGCAAATTCGGCATCCACCTCATGTACAGGATCTTCGAACTCGCACCCGGGGCAGAAGCCGCAAGCGAAGAGGGCGGGATGGCCTCGGGTGTTGAGGTATCAGAGATTCAGCAGGCGATGACCCCGCTGAGCGGGCTGCTCAGCCGCTTATTGTCCTACGGCGGAAAGGCCATAGATCTGCTGGTGCGTGAACAGAACTATAAATCGCATGGGATTGTCCGGGAGATCAATCAATACATCGGAGAGCATTATCAGGAGAGCCTGAGCATTCAGAAGTTGGCCGAGATTTTCTTCCTGCATCCGGTATACCTGGGGCAGCTATTGATTAAGAAGAACGGGATGACCTTCAATGAGCAGCTGCATCATCTGCGGATTCAAGCGGCCGCAGAGCTCCTGCGCGGGAGCAGGCTGAAGCTATCGGAAATTGCTGAACGTGTCGGTTATGCCAATTACGGACAGTTTCTGAAACGGTTCGAGAAGGAGCTGCATGTGGGACCGAATGAGTACCGGAATGCCAAATTCTAAAATTCTCGGGGACGCTTTAGTGCGGTAGTATTTAGGCGGACGTTTACCTCTATAATTTAATTGTGTAAGTGCATACAAAATAAAGACAGCACACTATGTAGGTGCTTTATGGGGGGGCTAAGGAGACAACAGCAATGGATTCAAATTCAGCTAACAATGGAGGAAAGAATGAACCGTTCAAGCTTAGCGCATTTATCGGTATGTCCGGGCAACGGCCGACACCGGATAACTAGATCTGAATAATCCCATAGAGCCACGAGCATCCTTATAATGCTCTGCTCTTCCAAGGAGTTAGCAATCATTTTGAAAAAAAATGATGACACAGCAGAAGAAATACCTTATTATTTAAAGAGATTTTTAATGAAACAGATTTTAAATAATTATAGTACAATAAGTCCTGAGGTTTAGGGAGCATGTCCAGGCAGTCTGTAGGGGGGCTTTATATTCTTTCGCTGAGTCAGGTTAGCAAGAGCTTCACTCTGAAGGACGGCCCTTATACGGCTGTCGATCAGGTATCGCTTGAAGTACAGGCGGGTGCCATTCATGGTATTATTGGCGCCAGCGGCGCGGGCAAATCTACGCTCCTGCGGCTGATTAATCTGCTGGAGCGGCCGGATGAAGGAACGGTTATAGTTGACGGGCAGCGGCTTACGGAGCTGCCGGACAAGGAGCTGCGCCGGCAGCGGCAGAGAATCGGGATGATCTTTCAGCATTTCAATCTGATCGGCAATGCCACTGTCAGCCGGAATGTGGCGATTTCTCTTGAGCTAGCTGGAGTACCGCGTGCAGGGCGGATGAAGCGGGTGGAGGAATGTCTGCATTTCGTAGGCCTGGCGGACAAAGCCGGGCAATATCCGGCCCAGCTCAGCGGCGGACAGCGCCAGCGGGTAGCAATTGCCCGCGCACTGGCGAACAATCCGAAGCTGCTGCTGTGCGATGAGCCTACATCTGCGCTTGATCCGGGCACCACGGCGGATATTCTGGAGGTGCTGCGCCATATCAATGCTTCTCTGGGCGTAACGATTGTGATCGTTACCCATGAACTGGATGTCGTGCGGAGCATCTGTTCCGAGGTATCTGTCATGGAGGGCGGACGGATCGTAGATTCCTTCTCCCGCGGGGAGGGCGGCTTCCTCCCGCCGGGAACGCATTCAGGCTCCTTCCGGGAGCGGATCACGGGCAGAACGGGGGCCACCCATGTTTGAGAGCATGCTGAAATACCAGGATCAGATGTGGCAGTCTATCGGAGAGACCTTTGTTATGGTCGGTATTTCCATAGGTGCTGCACTGCTGCTGGGCCTTCCGCTGGGGACGCTGCTGTATTTTTGCCGCAAAGGCCAATTATATGAGAATAGAGGACTGTCTCTAGTGCTGAACAGCATCGTCAATGTCGTCCGTTCCTTTCCGTTCCTGCTGCTGGTGGTGGCGCTGATTCCGTTCACCCGTCTGGTTGTGGGTACGGCGATCGGTACACTGGCGGCCACGGTGCCGCTATCCATCGTTGCAATTGCGTATTACTCGCGGCTGGTGGAGCAGTCACTACTGGAGGTTCCGCGGGGAACGATTGAGGCGGCATTGTCGATGGGGGCCTCGAAGCCGGGAATGATTTTCAAGTTTCTATATGTAGAGGCCCGTTCAGGGCTGGTGCTGGGACTTACTGCATCTACGATCAGCTTCATTTCTTTTTCAACCGTAATGGGGGTTGTCGGCGGCGGCGGCGTGGGCGATTTCGCCATCCGTTACGGGTATCAGCGCTTCGAGACAGAAGTGATGATCTACGCCATTCTCGTGATGATTGTACTGGTGCAGCTGATTCAATTCACGGGAAGCACGATAGCCAGACTGCTCGACAAACGCTAGAATACTATACAATAATGGGGGCTTAAGAGAGATCATGAAAAGAACAGGAAGAATGACCACCACGTTTGCACTGGTACTGCTTGTATTGACGCTTGCGCTGGCAGGCTGCGGCAACAACAAAGAAGCTGAAGAGACACCGGCAGCTACCAGCACCGGGCCTGTGAAGATCAAGGTAGCCTCGCTGATTCCGCCAATGACGGATATCCTCGATATTGTGAAGCCTATTCTGAAGGAAGAAGGCGTAGACATGGAGGTTGTTGTGCTGTCTGATAACGTGCAGCCGAACGAAGCGCTGGCGAACAAAGAGGTGGATGCGAACTTCTTCCAGCATGTCCCTTACATGGAGCAGTTCAATGCCAGCAAAGGTGCAAAGCTGGTGCCCGTTCAGCCTGTGTATGATGCCATCTACGGCGGGTACTCCAAGCGCTTCAAGAACATTGCCGATCTGCCGGAGGGAGCAACGCTCGTGATGGCGAATGATCCGTCCAACATTGGACGCTCCCTGCAAATGTTCGCAGATGCCGGATTGATTACGCTGAAGGATGGCATAGGGATTCAGGCTACGCAAGCCGATATTACCGCCAATCCGAAGAACTATAAGTTCGAGGAGGTCGATCTGCTGATGCTGGCCCGGATGCTGGATGATGCGGATCTGGTAGCGATGACGCCAGCCTACGCGAGCCCGCTGGGTCTGACTCCGAAGAAGGATGCGCTGATCACCGAGCGTGAAGATTCAGCCTTCACCATTACCCTCGTTGCCCGTGAGGACAACAAGGATTCCGAGGCCATCCAGAAGCTGGCGAAGGCGATCAGCGGCCCGGAAGTGAAGAAGTTCCTGGAGGATAATTACGCGGACATCGCGTTGCCTGCTTTTAAATAGTTGATAAACGAAAAAGCTGTCCCAAAAGCCATCAAATGGCTGATTGGGGCAGCTTTTTATTGTGAGTAGAACATCAATGATTCCCTAACTTACAGTAGAGCGCTAACAGGATACGATACCTCATATTGCGCAGCTTCAATCCAGGTCCCCGTTGTAAAATCCCGTCCCCGCACAAGCACTTTATCAGCATAGACTTCTATATAATAGCCTTGGCTGCCGTTCTTGTGTTCATCCGCATCCGTCCAGAGGTAGGCTACCGAAGCAGCGTTGAACATCGTAGCCGTCTGTCCGTTGCCGGGAACCATCGTGTTGCTGACCTCCAGCTCCCAGTGGGTATGCCCGGTGAACAGCAGGGTCTGAGGGTGCTGCAACAGAATAGTGCGCAGCTCCTGATCCTGAGTTACCCCGTACCATTCCTGAGATTCCAGAGAACCGGCTACCGTATCCTTCAACGGCTGGTGCAGGAAGAGGAATACGGGCTGATCCGGCAGGTGAGCCTGTTCCGGGTGCGGCTGCATTTGCCCGTCAGGCTCCGGTTTGTCCGGTGCACATTCCCCAAGCTTGCGGTCCAGCCACTGCAGCTGTTCAGCGGATAGATTGCAGAACGTCTGCAGCCCTTCCTCAGTTCCCAGGAAGATGAAATGATACCCGCCGATCCAGTGATCATGATAAGGACCTGGCATCCCCATGCGGGAAGTATACATCGCAAGGCGGGATTCCCAATGTCCGAGGCCGACGTCATGGTTGCCCAGGGTGTAACGAATCTGCGGCAGTGAGGCCTGATGCTGTTCAAGAATACGCTGGACTTCCTCATACTCCTCCGGGAAGCCATTGTTCGTAATATCTCCAATGTGCATGATCCCGCTGCTGCCTTGGGCATGTCCCGCTATGTCCTCAAGTGCCCGTCCGAAGTTCTGATTGTACTCATGCTCGGGATTGGACGTGACATGGGTGTCAGTAATAATCTGGAACGTCAACAGCGGTTCAGTCACGCCGGGTGTGGCGGATGTATTCATAGGCAAGTGAAGCCTCCTTGAAATATTTTATTAGTCAGATTAATGCCCCTTGGCACTAATGTTCAAGCCAACAATCCCGGCTACAATTACAGTCACCCACAGGAGGGAGGAACCCGTCAGCCGCTCTTCGAAAAACAAAGCCCCCGCCAGAGAAATCAGGAGGATACCCGCCCCGGACCATACGGCATAAGCGACTCCAACCTTGATGGAGGTGAGTGCGACACTCAGCGAGGTGAAGCTGATTCCGTAGAATACGAACATCAGCACCGAGGGCCAGGGCCGGGTGAGGCCATGAGACAGCTTCATGGAGACCGTACCGGACAGCTCGAAGACAATAGCCAAGGCAAGAAATACCCAGGCCAAAGCCCCTTCGGCCTTCATCGTGCTATCCTTCGTACGCCAAGCTCAGCATAAGAGGACACGACACAATCTGCATCCGGCAAAAGAACCCCGTCAGCCTGCATGTCTGCCGTCAGCCCGCTTCGGCCCACATCAGCCGCTCCGTGCGCATCACCCGACCCGCTTGCGGCAGATGCCGCCGCAGTAACCCGGCTTGCCGCCTGCCCGTTCCTGCCCGCATTTGCGGCCAGTCCTTCCGCCGCAGCTGAAGCCGCCAGCCCGGCGGTGACTCCGCCGGCAATCCCAATGGCTACGGCAGCGCCCGCAGCCGCAGCCATCCGCATATCTCCGTTCGTATCGCCGATCACGGCGGCTTCAGCCGGAGATACCCCCAGCCGCCCGCAGGCAAGCAGCGCCATGTCGGGGAAGGGCTTGCCCCGCTCCACCTGATCGGTGCCGATCACGGCTGTGAAATACTGGCGGATGCCCAGCCAGCGCAGATGACTCTCGGCTGCCGCAGTTTCATCGGCAGTCACTACGGCCATAGGTATGCCCTGGGAAGCGCATGCGTCCAGAAAGGGCACCAGCCCGGGGAGCGGGCGGACCGGACGGCTCTGCTCCAGCATCGCATCCGCTGCATTCCGGCAGGCGTCCACCAGTTCAACCGCTTCGGCCCAGGATAGGCCAAGAGTATAGCCCTGCCAGGATAGTATGGCATACAGATCGCTCATTGTGCCCATGGCGAGCGGGCCGTTACGGTCGTAATCGGTGATTCTCCCTGCGGCATCATGAACCGTTCCCAGCAGAGAGGACCGGTGCAGCTCAGGAAAGCTCAGGCCGCGCTGTTCAAGCCTCCGGGCGAACTGGTCCAGGAAGCACTCGCCCCAGCTTCCCCAGAGGGATAGGAACTGCAGCAATGTTCCATCCTTGTCGAACAGGATGGCCGATACGGGATAGTTTCCTTGCGGAGTATTAAGCTCAATCATGCAGCGTCCCCCTTTTATTAGTAGAACAGTAGTGAAGCTTCCCTGTTCAGATACAGACCACCGCCTTAATCAGACGGCGGTCTATCTGTCCTGCATATCTGCATACCGGCATAACGTTCTATTTCAGCTTATCCAGTGCCGCCTGAGCTGTCTGCTGCGCTTCCTTCAGCGCCTCGGCTGCCGGAATATTTTCAATCTGCACCTTGTCCGCAGCGATCTTAAGCGCATCGTTAATCTTGCCGCCGGTCGGGTCCTGGAACGGAGCGGAAGCATGAGCCGCCTGCTGCAAAGGAATCTTGATCTGCGGGTTGCTCTCACTGAAGGCAACGAAGGCCGGATCTTGCAGGGCGGACTGGCGTACGCTAATATATCCGGTGTTTATGGACCAGAAAGCCGTATTCTCGGAGCTTGTGAAGTAGGTCAGCCATTTCATCGCTGCCTGCTTCTCGGCGTCTCCGGCTTGGGCAGGAATACCGGCCATACTCGCCCCGGCGACAGGTTTGCCTTCGCCGGCTCCGGCCCAGCCCGGTTGCTCCATAGCGGAGACGACGCTGAAATCGAGGTCGCCCTGGTCGCCGCTGGAGCCGGTGTATCCGGCCGCCTGGCCTTTCATCACATCATCAATCGTCTTGTACCAGTACTCCCAGCCTTGTCCGCCGGAATGGATACGCATGGTCTTATCCTCATGAATGGCTTTGCGGAAGAACTCCCAGGTGTCGATCCACTCCGGGGAATCAATCGTGACCTTGGTGCCGTCCTCACTAAGAATACTGCCCCCTTTGCTGAGAGCGGCATCAATCATATTGCCGGAGCCCCACATCGGTTCCCAGCCGTAGAAGGTGGTTTTGCCGCCTTCGGAGACGGTCATCTTTTTCGCGGCCGCAGCGAGGTCTTCCCAGGTCTTAATCTGGCTGGCGTCTATGCCGCTTTTCGCAAAAGCATCCTTACGGTAGTACATCACCTGGGTCGATCCATACATCGGGAGGAAATACTGCTTGCCGTCCACCTGGCCCTGGTTCAGGAAGGTCTGGACGAAATCCTCTTTATTGAAGTCCGGCTGCCCGGCAATCAGCTCATCCATCGGGGCGTAATAACCCTTGCGCGCCCAAGCGATATTGGAGGAGAGAACCACCGCCGGGACCTGCCCGGCAGCAATCGCGGCCTGAAGCTTCTGTTCGGTCTCTGTATAATCCCCCTGCACGATCCCCTTGACAACAACCTCCTGCTGGGAGGCGTTGAATTTCTGAATTAGCGATTCCATGTTTTCACCCAGCTTGCCGCCGAGCCCATACCAGAATTCAATCGTGACTGGTGCGCCTCCTGCCGGAGCAGCATTGGCAACAGGGACTTCGGAGGCTGCTCCGCCTGCTGTGGCTGCATTGCCGGGAGCGGCATTTCCGCCGCAAGCAGTGAGTACGGAGAGTCCGGCGATCAGGGATACTGCAGACACTTTTTTGAAAACGTTCATCATCATTCTCCTCTTGGGTATGGAAGTTTGGGTGTTAGCCTTTGCTTGAGCCTGCGGTCATGTTGACACTTTGCATTATCGTTTTCTGCGCCAGCAGGAAGACTAGCAGCAGCGGGGCAATTGTGAAGGCGCTGGCGGCCATGATGAGCGGCCATTTCAGTCCGTAAGCACCTCCTTCCACGAAGAAGCTGCGCAGACCGGCCGAGACCAGCTGCAGGCTGGGGTCCTTCGTAATGAGCATCGGCCAGAAGTAATTGTTGTATTGGTCAATGAAGGTGATCAGCGCCAGCACGGCGAATGAGGATCTTGTGACCGGTACAAGGATCGTCCAGAGAATCCGCATATGCGAAGCACCGTCTACTTCACCGGCCTCCACCAGCTCATGCGAGACTTGAAGGAAGGCCTGCCTGATCAGGAAGATCGAGAAGATGCTCACACAGTTGGAGAGAATCAGGCCCGCATAGGAGTTCAGCAAGTGCAGCTCAGAGAGGACCAGATAGCCGGGCAGGTAGACTGCCGTTGCAGGAACCATATAACCGAACAGAATCACTCCGGCAAAAACGCCCTTCAGGCGGAATTTCATATGCGTCAGCGCATAAGCCATCATCCCGGAATTGATCGATTGCAGGAGGACAATGGAGACAGCGACGAAGATACTGTTACCCATATATCTGGCGAACGGCGCCTCGTTCCAGGCAGCGGCGAAGTTGCCCCACAGCGGCACCTCAGGCCAGAGGGTGGGCGGGGAACGCCAGATTTCATCATTGGTCTTGAGGGCACTCGTAACCATCCAATAGAACGGGAAGGCCATCAGAAGAGCAAGCGCGGCGAAAAAAATCTGATGGACCAGCCCGCTGATACGTGAGAATATAGGCAAGCGGTGAGACCTCCTTAGGAGTGGATGAGATAGCTTCTATTGATAATGAGTGGTCCGTTTGCTGATCCCGAAAGAGAGGACCGACAGCAGCATGCAGATCAAGACCAGAACGACAGCTACGGAAGAAGCCTCTCCAATCTGGAACGATTCGAAGGCAGACTGATAATATAGATAGAGCAGAGTACGGGTGGAGCCGGACGGGCCGCCCTGGGTCAGCACATTAATCTGGTCATAGGCCTGAAGTGCCGAGACTAGCTGTACCACGAATAAGAAAAGAGTGGTCGGTGAGATCAGCGGCCATGTAATCCGCAGGAACTTCTGCACCGGGCTTGCCCCGTCCAATTCCCCGGCTTCCAGCAGATCGGAAGGCACATTGCGCAGGGCCACCAGATAAAAGATCATTGCCCAGCCTACCGACTTCCAGATCGTGACCAGCAGGACACCGGTTAATGCCCATTTGGGGTCCTGCAGCCAGCCGATGGAGTCCAGGCCGAAGAAGTTAAGCACCGCATTCGCAAGTCCCGCTTCAGGCTGATAGATCCAGGACCAAACGATAGACACAGCGACGGTTGGCGTCACCCAAGGCGAGAACAGCAGCACTTGATATAGTGCCGATCCTTTTAGCTTTTTGTTCATTATTAGGGCCAGCCCCAATCCGAGCAGGATCACCGGCAGCACACTGCCGAGGCAGAAGAGTACGGTCACCCTAAGCGCTTTGTAAAAAGCCGGGTTGCTGAGCAGATCGGTATAATTCTCCCAGCCGACAAAGGTTTTCTCCGGGCTCATGAAATCCCATTCCGTGAAGCTGAGATACAGCACATACAGCAGTGGCGCAAGCCAGAACACGGCGAACGGGATCATGGCCGGCAGAGTGAACAGCACGGGCCTGAGGCCGCTGATTAACTTTGAACGTGTCATTTTCGTCCATATTCTCCATTTCATCCATATTGGTTGATGCGGTATAATGCAAAGGACAGCTCCTCTGTTCAAAAAAAATTGTACACTCATGAGCCAGCCTTGTGGTCAAGCGGGGGTAAAACCCGGTCGGATTTTGTGTAAAATTTGTAGGATGATTGCCGTATAGCTGCGGTATTGTGTAGTGTAGAGAGAACGATTCTATGTGAAAATGAGGTGCCACCTGATGAAGCAGGCCGCATTCGGCGAGGAACATACGCACCGTTCGCCCCGGGAGCAGCTGCTCGGCCCGGTGATCGATGCCATAGCCCAGACCATGGATTTATATGGAGCGAATTATTCCTTCGGACAGCTGTACGGGGTGATGTTCTTCGAGGACAAGCCGATGACGCTGGAGGAAATGAAGCAGGTCATGAATATGAGTAAAAGCAACATGAGCTACGGAGTCCGCTCCCTGATCGCCTCCCGGATGGTTACGAAGCTACCGGAGAAGCGTGAGCGGAAGGAGCTGTATGCAGCGGAGACAGACTTCTTCGAGGCCTTCCGGAACTTCTTCACCCTGAAGCTTCAGCGGGAGATCGATGTGATGCAGGAAGCGATGGCAGCCGGGGTCCCGGGCCTCAAGGCACTGGCCCATGCAGCAGACACACCCGAAGAGGAGCGACAAGCCTGCCTCAGAGATCTGGAGAAGCTGGAGCATGCGGCCGAGTACTATGCCTGGCTGCAGCGGTTCGTGTCGGGGCTTGCGGAGGGGAGCATTTTTGGCGGCGGACTGCCGGGAGGGGAATCGCCGCCTGCACCTACGAATCGTTAGGCTCGATACTAATTTGCGTCCAGAAAATAACGAATATCCTGTACATTTCTTTTTTTGAATTACGAATCGTTTGAATTAGTGAATAGATGCTAACGATTAGTTATTTTCAGAAGGAATCATGCTATAATTTGCCCAGGAGGCGGTCTTATGGATGAACTGGATGTCAAAATTCTGAAGCTGCTGGAAACGAATGGGAGACTGTCGCACGAAGAGATCGGCAAGCTGATGCATATCTCCCGGCCATCAGTGCATCAAAGGGTCGGTAAGCTGGAGAAGAACGGCGTGATCAAAGGGTACAGGGGAATTGTAGACTGGGGGAAGCTTGATCAGAAGATCAAGGTTTTGGTATCCGTGAAGGTTGTCAGCCAGAGCTTCCAGGAAGCCGCCGGTAAGATCATCAGCATTGAAATTCCGGGAGTAAGCATTATAGAATGCCAGCGGATGGCGGGAGAATGGTGCATGCTGCTAAAAGTGAGGGTGACCTCACCGGAGGTGCTTACGCTGCTGCTCGATGAGATTCTTCGCATCCCTGATGCTAAGGAAACCTCGACGACATTTATTTTGTCTACTATATATGAGGATGGGATGAAAGGGGTCTAGCGATATGAACCGGAAGGCGAAAGTGAACTCCCTGTACATAGTTGCCATTGCTTTATTGTCCGTGTATTTATTCTGGGGAGGCACCTATGTCGGCATGAAGATTGCCATCGAGACGATGCCGCCTTTTCTGATGGCGGGGGTCCGCTTTTTCACGGCAGGTGTGGTCCTTTATATCATAGCCAGATTAAGCGGAGCGAAGCGTCCGGTAAAGCGTGAATGGCGCGCCTCAACAATTGTTGGTGCCTTGCTGCTGCTTGGGGGCAACGGGGTTGTAGCCTGGGCAGAGCAAAGGGTCGCTTCCTCCATCGCTTCGCTCATTGTGGCGGCAGTGCCTGTCTGGATGATGCTGATGGGCTGGCTTGGACGCGGCGGCAAACGGCCGAATACCGGAGTCATTGCAGGAATCGCACTTGGACTGCTCGGCATCGCTGTATTGGTCTTCCAACCGGGGAAGGGGGAGACGGGGAGCGCTACTGATCTGTTCGGAATTATTACCGTGCTGGCAGCTTCTATAAGCTGGGCAGTGGGGTCGATGTACTCCCGAAACGCGACCATGCCGGGCTCACCCTTGATGGCGACAGCGGCGCAGATGCTGACAGGAGGCGCGCTGCTGGTGATATTCTCTTATTTTACCGGCGATTGGTCCACACTTCATATCTCCGGCATTTCTATGCGATCTTACCTGGCTCTGGCCTATCTGATCACCTTCGGCTCCATTGTCGGCTATACAGCCTATATCTGGCTGCTTAAGAATGCTGACGCTACCCTCGTCTCCACATATGCCTTCGTTAATCCGGTAGTCGCTGTGCTGCTTGGCTGGGCGCTGGTAGGCGAAAAGCTTACCCTGAACACCCTGATCGCTGCCGTGATCATTATCGGGGCCGTGGTTTTGGTGACTCTTTTCCGAAGTAAGCCACAGCCGGCGGCAACTCAAGCAGCGCTTGATATACAACCGCAGCAGCGGCCGCTACATTAAAAGTAAGGGCGTATCAACAGCCGGTACTCTAACAGAGCATCCGGCTTTTTGGTATGCTTTTATCCCATGTGTATAGAGCTTTTCGGCCGACAGGCATCGCCCAGACGCCCAAGTCCTGCAACCATCCCCGACTAAGGTCCAGTACATAAAACCGTCCACAGTCTGTTTTGAAAGATGCGGGATTGCCCTAGAATAAGGGTATAAGAAAGAGAGAGCAGCGAAAGGCGGTGATAACAAATGCAAAGAAATAGAGGTAACGGACTTGCGATTGCGCTGATTGTAATCGGAGCGGTAATGCTGCTTGGCATTCTGCCCCACTTGATTTCAGGAATCTTCGGTATCCTGTTCCCGGCAGTGCTGGTTGCGCTCGGATACTACGGAATTAAGAGCGGCCGCAAGATTATCGGCTGGGTGGTGCTGTTCATCGGTGTCATGTCCCTGATCTCCAAGCTTTCCTGGATTATCGGTCCGCTGCTGGGTATTGCTCTGGTAGTGTGGGGCATCTCGGTACTCAGAGGCAAACAAAGCAGAACATACTAATACACATAGTCCATACTTATTAAGAAGCAGGGAGGGAGCAGGAAATCATGAGTGTTTTTCGCAGAATGAGGGACATCACCGTAGCCAACTTGAATGAACGCCTGGAGCAGAGCCAGGATCCGGTGAAGCTGATTGATCAATTTCTACATTCAACCCGTGAAGAGATTGGGGAGGCCGAACGGCTGTACCAGCAGTACGCTTCTCATACGAAGCAATTGCAGCAGCAGGTGAATCAGGCTACCGCTATGAGGAACAAACGTGAAGAGCAGGCGCTACTCGCACTCAAGGCAGGCGAAGATCATCTGGCCAAGCTGGCATTGCAGGAGAAAATTATCCACGAGGAAAAGCTGGAGCAATACAGCGGGCTGCTGGAGACGAGCCAGCAATCACTCTTCGAACTGGAATCCCAGCTGAACGAGCTCAAAATGGAGTATCAGACGGTATACAGTAAACGCCAGTTCTATGCAGCACGGATGGAGTCGCTGCGGTTGCAGCAACGCATGAATCAAAGAGCGGGTGCTTATGGCGGCGGAGATGTTCCCAAAATGTTCGGCCGTCTGGAAGACAAAATGTCCGACTGGGAGCTTGAAGCCAAAAGCCTGAGCGACTTGCGCCGGATGGGACAGGAATATGCGGTGCAGGCCGGAGAGACCGTGGCAACCGTACTCGAAAGAGAAATGGCCCGCCTAAAGGAGAAGCTGAACAATGATGGCAGAAAGGAGTAGTAGTATGACCCGATTGTATCGTTCAACAAGAGACAAAGTAATGACAGGGCTGGCAGGCGGATTGTCCGAGACACTCGGCATTGACTCTACCCTGTTCCGGATTCTGCTGGTGATCAGTATTCCATTTAGCGGCGGAGCTACGATCCTCGTATACTTTATCGCGGCAATGGTGATTGCCAAGGAACCTAACCAGTACAATCCCTTCGGTCCCGGACCCGGCGCGCCGGGTGGCCCGTACGGCGGACCTTACTCCGGCGGACCTGAATATGGCCGCGGACCACAGGCTCCGCACCAAGGACCTCAGGGATATGGCCCCTATGGCGGACAGCCGGGCTACAATCCCGGCTATGACAAGGCAAGTGCTCACGCAGCTCCCGATTCTGGCCTGGATGCCATGATGAAGGATATCGAGAAGAAGGCACTGCAAAAAGAAGTGGAAGAGCTCAAACAAAAACTTGCTAAATACGAGAAGGGAGAAGTGTAAATTATGGGAGTATTCAAACGGATTAAAGATATGACTAAGGCGTCGGTAAACGATATGTTGGATAAGGTAGAGGACCCGATTGTGATGCTGAATCAGTATCTGCGCGATATGGAGGCTGAGATTCATGAGGCTGAAGTAACTGTAGCGAAGCAGATGGCTAATGAACGCCGTATGAAACAGCGTGTGGACGAAGCTGCCAAGGTAGCCGGACAACGCGGGGCACAGGCTGAGCTTGCGCTGAAGAACGGGCAGGAGGAAGTAACCCGTAAGCTGCTGGAAGAGAAAATCTACTTCGACCAGAAGTTTACCGAGTATGGCGAGCTTCACGCACAGGCTGAAGTGCAAGCCAAGGAATTGGTGCAGCAGCTGCATGATATGAAGGATGAGTTCTACAAGATGCGCAACAAACGCAATGAACTGGTATCCCGCGCTCAAATGGCTAAGGCCAAGAAGCAAATGTCCCAGATCAGCAGCGTACATTCCATTGAAAGCGGAAGTGCCTCCCTTGGATTCCACCGCATGGAAGAAAAGATCATGCAGCTCGAAGCGGAAGCAGATGTGATGCGCGCTCCGTATAGCCCTTCGGCAACCGCATATGCTAAGCCGGTAGATCCTGAGAAGGAACTGAAGGTAGAGGAGCAGCTTGCGGCACTTAAGAACAAGCTGAACTCAACTCCTGCAGCCCCTCCTTTGAATAAAAAAGAACAATAATCCCTGTTCCTAAAGAGCAGCCGGATATGATATGCTGATCAAGGTAAAGCCATACGGTATGGATTCTCCATACCGGTATGGCTTTTGTAGCGGATGCAGCAGGCTGAAGATGTAGTGCTTCGCAAAACTCAGCCAATGCTTACGAAGTCAGTTTTGCTTTGCAAAACTCAGCTAATGCTTACGAAGTCAGTTTTGCTTTGCAAAACTCTTAGGAGGTGCGGAAATGGATAAACGGAACCGGTTGATTGCCATCGGATTGATTGGTGTAGGCTGCTTGATGATGTTTGGCAAATGGATCGGCTTCTTCTCCATTGTCGCACTCCTGTTCCTGCTGCTGGGAATCTACCGGACGACGTCGGGCAGGGTCAAGCAAGGCTATAAGCTTATGGGAGTCGGAGCGGTGCTGCTGCTGCTGGATCATTTGCTGCTGGTGCTTGGCATTTGCCTGGTTTCGCTGGGGATGTTCTTTGTCAAATCGAAAAGAATGCAGCGCAAGGCGGGGTTTGTGCAGAAGCAAAGCTTTTCTTCCCGGTTCGACTGGGATCTCTCGCCTTGGGTGATGCGCAGCCTGAGCGCCTGGCATGTGCTGGGTGAGGTGGATGTGGATCTTTCCCTGGCCATGGCGGAAGAGCAGGAGACGATTATGCTGTATCAGGGGATTTTTGGTGATGTGGATATTCTGCTGTCTGAGGATTACGGGGTAGAGATTGAGGCATTTGTGCTGTTCGGCTCGATTGAGTCCGGCAGTAACCGCGATACGGGGATGCTGAACCGGCTGAACTGGAAGTCACCCAACTATGACAGCTGCGAGCATAAAGTGAAATTTAACATTTCTTATCTGATGGGGGATCTGGACGTACGCTTCCCTTAAGAGTATGTTAGAGCCAAGAGAGAAAGGAGAGCTCCCGGCATGGACAAAAAAAGCAGTAACATGGTAACGCGAAGTATGGGTGAGGGAGCTCTGTTCTCTTTGTTCATGCTGCTCGTTATTACATATATTATGTATACATATGGCTTATTACGGCCATTCGAGGACTGGCGGATTGGCGTAAGGACAGGATTGACGCTAATTCTGCTTCCTATGGCTTTTGGGATCGGGTACGGATTCTATCAGGGCTTCCGCAGCAAGCGCAAGCTGGAATTACTGCGGGCCACCCTGGTCGCCTGGGAGAAAGGCAATCTCACCCCGGCCATGCCTGACCTCGGCAATGATGAGCTGGGGCGGCTCGGGGAACAGCTCGGGCGGATCAGCGGCAAGTGGGAGAATCAGGTGAATACGCTGCAGCGGCTCTCGACCAATAACGCGAAGCTTGCTGAGCAGGCCAGGGTTACGGCAATCATAGAGGAGCGGCAGCGGCTGGCACGGGAGCTGCATGATGCGGTATCGCAGCAGCTGTTCGCCATCTCAATGACAGCAACGGCCGTGGGCCGGACGCTGGAGAAGGACTTTGACAAGGCACAGCGGCAAATCGCACTGATCGAGGAGATGTCAGCCGTAGCCCAGTCGGAGATGAGGGCACTGCTGCTGCATCTAAGACCGGTCTATCTGGAAGGCAAGGGGCTGGAGGAAGGTCTGCAGGAGCTGATTAAGGAACTGAAGATCAAGGTGCCGATTGATATTGTGTTCGAGATGGATCAGGGTGTAGAGCTGCTGAAGGGCGTGGAGAACCATTTGTTCCGTATTGTGCAGGAGGCTATCTCGAATACGCTCCGCCATGCCAAAGCGGAGAAGATGGAGATCCGCCTGCACCGCCGGGGGGATACGGTCCGGCTGACGCTGCGCGATGATGGAATCGGCTTCGAGATGGATGACAGCAAGCAGACCTCCTACGGTCTGTCGAATATGCAGGAGCGGATTACTGAGATCGGGGGCTCGATCCAGTTCATCACCGCTCCCGGCAAAGGCTTGCGGATCGATATTACCGTACCGGTAGTCAATGAATAGGGGGCAGGTGTAACGATGGAGATAGAAGAAGATGATGCAATCAAGGTCCTGCTTGTAGACGATCATGAGATGGTCCGGATCGGGCTTGCTGCGGTGCTCGGCACCGAGGATGGCATTGAGGTCGTCGGGGAAGCGGGAAGCGGCGAGGAGGGCATCCGTCTGGCCCAGGAGTATACGCCGGATGTTGTACTGATGGATCTGGTCATGGACGGCATGGATGGCATTGAGACGACTAGACAGCTACTGAAGCTATACCCGGATTGCAAGGTTATTGTGTTGACCAGTTATTTGGATGATGAGAAGATGTACCCGGTGATTGAAGCCGGAGCCTTCAGTTACCTGCTTAAGACCTCACGGGCCAGCGAAGTCGCAGATGCGATCCGGGCAGCTGCAAGAGGCCAGTCGGTGCTGGAGTCGCAGGTAGCCTCCAAGATGATGAACCGCTTCCGTTCCAATGCAAGAGGTGAGTCACCTGCCTACAAAGAGCTTACGGAACGTGAGATGGAAGTGCTGAAGCTGTTAGCTCAAGGCAAGTCCAACCAGGACATTGCCGATCAATTAATTATCGGAATCAAGACGGTGAAATTCCATGTCACGAATATTCTTGCCAAGCTGGGCGTTGAAGACCGGACCCAGGCGGCTATTTATGCATATAAGAATGGACTGGCGGAATAGGGCCGGTCTAGCGATAGAGCACTTTCAAGTGAGTCCGCCCGGATGATCTTGGAAGTGTTTTTGCCTTCGCTCGTATATCTTTCTCTGAAATTGGATAACCTGTCTAGTAGATTACTAGAACGGGTTGAGAGGGAGATGCGAAGTGGGGAATAAAGGGCGGAGCAAGGGGATACTGGTGTTGGTGCTGGCGGGGATCTGTGCGCTGCTGCTGTTGAGCGGATTCCGCAGCGCAGAGCCCGCAGGAGTAAGCGGTGTACAGAAGAATGCTGTTGCTTCTACAACTGCTGGAGAGCTTCGGGAATCCCTGGCTCTGCTGACCTCACTGGGCGGAGAGGCCTCCGCTCCCGGCGCGCCGCTCCGGCTCGTATTGAAATGGCAGGGGGAATATAGCGGCGAAGAGGCTGCTGAGGCTGCTGAGGCTGCGGTACAGAGCCTTAGCAACCGGCTAGGGCTCGGTGAAATTAGCAGCGCAGATGATGAAGGACACCGGGCTTGGCGTTCTGCGACGCAGCTCAGCGGCGGCACACAGCTGACCCTGTTCTGGAGTGAGCTTGGCGGCGGACGCAGCTATTGTATTGTTACGCTGGAGACGGCGGATCTTCTGGGCTCTCCGGAGCTGCCGGACGCAGCGGCGGATGCAGGAGAGGCGATGCTCCAGGCGGGAATTGCTGCGGAGTGGAATGCTTCGCTGCAGGCACCAGCGAAGGCGCAGGGCGGAACGCAGGCAGCACTCCTTGCTGCGGAGCAGTTACTGGCCGCAGAGCTTCCCGGAATTCAGGCAGAGGAGAGCTACGCTGACGTCTCTACATCCAGCCATTCTTATAGTGTGCCGGGTCTTCAGCGCATGGTCAGCAGCGGTAACCACGCCCTGGCCCTCCAGCTCGCAGTTCACAAGAACGTCAACACGGACGAGAACCGGATTACCCTTGGAATGCCATTAATTACAATCGAATACTGAGGTAAATGACATAATATAAGCATAATCCGCTGAAGGCATAAGAAAGAGTAATGGAAAAGTGCGAAATCCCGAGAGAAACTGTCAGGAATGTGATGGCATCCTCCGTGCAATTATGATAAAATGACATCACGCCTATAGTCGTATGTGGTTTCATACCAGGCGATGAGAATGAATGTCAACTATATTACATACAGAGAGATGAGGAGCCATGGCTGAAAATCAAACCCTTGATGCACTGCATACACCCGGTGCTGTATTCTTTATCTTCGGGGCAACCGGAGATCTGGCGCGGCGTAAGCTTTTTCCGGCGATTTACAGTTTGTACCGTGAAGGCAAGCTGACTCATGATTTTGCGGTAGTTGGCGTGGCTCGGCGTCCCCGTACCCAGGATGAATTCCGGGCAGATGTGAAGGAATCCATCCGCGAGTTCTGCCGGTATCAGGCAGGAGATGCTGCGGAATGGAATGAGTTCGTACAGCATTTTGAATACAAGTCACTCGACATCAATAATATTGACGGCTTCCGTGAGCTGAATGAGCAGACGGAGCGGCTGGAAGAGAAGTTCCATATTCCGGGCAACCGCATGTTCTATCTGGCGCTTGCGCCTGAGCTGTTCGGCAGCGTATCCTTCAACCTCAAGGCAGGCGGGATGCTGCAGGCCAGAGGCTGGAACCGACTGGTCATCGAGAAGCCGTTCGGCTACAATCTCGAATCCGCTGAGGAACTGAACGAACAGATCCGCCAGGTCTTCAAGGAAGAGGAGATTTACCGGATTGACCACTACCTGGGCAAGGAAATGGTTCAGAACATTGAAGTGATCCGGTTCGCCAATGCCTTCTTCGAGCCGTTATGGAATAACAAGCATATTGCCAACATTCAGATTACACTCGGCGAGACGGTGGGTGTCGAAGAACGCGGCGGGTATTACGATCATGCGGGGGCGCTGCGCGATATGGGCCAGAACCATATTTTGCAGCTGCTGACGATGATTGCTATGGAACCGCCTAGCCGTCTCCTGGCTGAAGATATCCGTGATGAGAAGGTGAAGGTTCTTCGTTCGCTGCGTCCTTATGCTACTGCTGATGAGGTCCGTGAGAACGTAGTCCGCGGCCAATACACGCAAGGTCTCTACAAGGGCAAGACGCTTCCGGCTTACCGCCAGGAAGACAAAGTGGACCCGGAATCGAATACAGAAACGTATTTCGCAGCCCGTGTGTTCGTCGATAACTTCCGCTGGGCTGGAGTTCCTTTCTATATCCGCACCGGCAAACGCCTGCCTGTGAAGACCACGGAAGTGGTTGTAGAATTCAAAGGAATGCCGACCAATGTCTACTTGGGCCAGAAGCACAAGCTTGAGCCGAACCTGCTCGTCATCCGCGTCAATCCGATGGAAGGCATCTATGTGAAGATCAATGCGAAGAAGCCGGGCTCGGAATCCGAGATTCAGCCGCTGGCCATGGATTTCTGCCAGAGCTGCATGATCGGCATTAACTCGCCGGAGGCTTATGAGCGTCTGCTGCATGATGCTGCACGCGGCGATTCCACCTACTTCACCCGCTGGGATGAAGTATCCTCGGCCTGGTCCTTCGTGGACCGGATTGCCAAGGCGTGGAAGGAAGAGAGCAACGACTTGGCTTCCTATCCTGCAGGCTCCTGGGGTCCGGTTGAAGCCGACCAGCTGCTTGCCGGAGAAGGCTTCCACTGGTGGCCGGTCAACGGCCAGGATGAAGACAATGTGGTCTGGCAGGTTAACCGCTAGTCCCTGAAGAAGAATGGCTACAGATCCTCCTGCATTCCGCTGCAGGGGGATTTTTTGCTGGATCATGAATTTATAATATAAGATATTTCACTACAGGCGCTTTTTTGTAGATAATCTCTGCCGGATTTTGCTATACTGAGAAGGATGCTTTCAATATAAAGATTTCTAAGCCTAGCGCTATAGATGATCCTATACATGGTAAACGTTACGTTCAAGAAATAGACGTTGAATTTTGTTGATTTTTATAAGAAAGGATCTGAATCCATGAATAGCAGACCGATTTGACCGATCCGGGAATTGAGGCAGAAGTAAGCATGAATTTATAGATGAAGGGATATGTGCAATGAATAAAGCAACGGACCATAAGCTTCAGAGTGAAGTCGACAAACGCAGAACCTTTGCGATTATTTCCCACCCGGATGCGGGGAAAACTACACTGACCGAGAAACTGCTGCTCTTCGGAGGCGCCATCCGTCTGGCAGGTACAGTCAAAGCCCGTAAGGCGAGCAAGCACGCCACCAGTGACTGGATGGAAATTGAGAAGCAGCGCGGAATCTCGGTAACGTCCTCCGTAATGCAATTTGATTACCTGGACCACCGGGTGAACATTCTGGATACTCCGGGTCACCAGGATTTCAGTGAAGACACCTATCGTACGCTCACTGCGGCTGACAGTGCGGTCATGCTGATCGACGTAGCCAAGGGTGTGGAGACACAGACCATCAAGCTGTTCCAGGTCTGCGCGAAGCGCGGCATTCCGATCTTCACCTTCATTAATAAGCTGGACCGCGAAGGCCGCAGCCCGTTTGATCTGATGGAGGAGCTGGAGAATGTGCTGGGCATCCGCTCGGTGCCGATGAACTGGCCGATTGGGATGGGCCGTGAGCTGTGCGGTGTCTATGACCGGATGAAGAATCAGGTCGAGCTGTTCCAGGGCGATGACCATTCCGTAATTAAAGTACAGAAGGTAGAGAGCTACCGCGACCCGATTATCCGTGAGATGGCGGGGGAGTACCTGCATGATCAGCTATGCGCGGATCTGGAGCTGCTGGATGTAGCGGGCGATCCTTTTGACTATGAGAAGGTGCTGCGCGGGGAGATTACTCCGGTATTCTTCGGCAGTGCGATCAACAACTTCGGTGTGCAGACGTTCCTGGATAATTTCCTGGAGCTTGCGCCGAAGCCTGAACCGCGCCGCAGTACAGCGGGCTCTGTAGAACCGACGAATGAGAAATTCACCGGCTATGTATTCAAAATTCAGGCGAACATGAATCCCGCACACCGTGACCGTATCGCGTTCCTGCGTATCGTGTCCGGCAAGTTCGAGCGCGGAATGAGTGTGAAGCATGTACGTGCCGGCAAAGACATCAAGCTGTCCCAGCCGCAGCAGTTCCTTGCCCAAGACCGGGACATTGTGGAAGAGGCATATCCGGGGGATATTATCGGCCTGTTCGACCCGGGCATTTTCCGGATTGGCGATACGCTCAGTCAGGCTGGAGATATCGAATTCGATGAGCTGCCGACCTTCTCGCCGGAGATTTTCTCCAAAGTCACCATCAAGAATGCACTGAAATCGAAGCAATTCCAAAAGGGGATTGACCAGCTGACCGAAGAGGGCATGATCCAGGTGTTCCGTACCGTCAACTTCGATGATATTCTGCTGGGTGTAGTCGGACAGCTGCAGTTCGAGGTGTTCGAGTACCGTATGAAGGGTGAATATGGCGTGGATGTGCAGCTGCAGCGTATGAGCTACCAGTTCGCACGCTGGATCGTGGATGAGAACAAGCCGGATGCCAGCAAGTTCCGGATCAACTCCACTCTGGTTACGGACAAGAAGGGCAATTACGTAGTGCTGTTCGAGAACGAATACGCCATGCGGACCGCGATGGAGAAGAATCCGACCGCGAAGTTCCTGGAGACTGCTCCTTGATGGGTGTTATAGAAGTAAGATGCTTAGTTTAGCATATGCATGATTAGGCTATAAAAAACCTCCGCCTCCACCCGTGCAGCTGCACGGTGGGGTGCGGAGGTTTTTGGCGGGATGGGCCTCCTCTAGGAGGTGATGGACCCTGGGGTAAGCTTGTCCAGATGTCTGTGCAGCATAGAGAGAACCCGGTCCTGCTTCGCAGGGTCGAGGTCCTTCCAGATCATCTCAAAGACGACACCCAGTCCGGGAAGCGCGGCTTCCGGCCCGTCTACGGAATTCTCAATGACCTCCCGCAGACCTTCTTCGGACTGGCCGTGCACCTTGTGAATGATGGCCTGGCGCAAATCAAGGGTGACTGGCATAATCGGCCTCCTTAAAGTTTTGTGAGCATCTGCTTCCTGAATCAGCATCGCACAACTGACTTCGAAAGCAGGAGCTTAGTCAGGTATAAGCAGCCTTCTTATAAGGTGCCCTGCGGGAGCGCTGAACATTCAAGTTTATAACGGCTTATGCTATACTGTGTGAGATGTATTATATGTGCGGGAGGGACAAGGCTTAATGGCAAAAAAACAGTATGCGATCATCGGCATGGGCCGCTTCGGCTCAAGTGTGGCCAAAGCGCTCAGCGGGATGGGCTATGAGGTGCTGGCCATTGATGCGGATGAACAGCGCACCCAGGAAATCTCCAATATTGTGACCCATGCCGTATCTGCGGACTCCACGGATGAAGAGGCGCTGCGTGCGCTGGGCATCCGTAACTTCGATGTGGTGGTAGTCGCCATCGGTGAAGATATTCAGGCCAGCATTCTGACAACGCTGATCCTGAAGGATCTGGGCGTACCTGCCATTATCGCCAAAGCCAAAAGTGAGCTGCACGGCAAGGTACTGGGCAAAATCGGAGCAGATAAGGTGATCTACCCGGAGCGGGACATGGGGATGCGCGTGGCGCATCATCTCGCTTCTCCGAACATCCTCGATTACATCGAGCTGTCACCGGAGTACAGCATTCTCGACATGAAGGTCTCGGGGCCAATGCTGGGTAAGAACCTGCAGGAGCTTGATATACGCGCCAAATATGGGTGCAATGTGATGGCGATCCGTCAGGGCGAGGAAATGAATATCTCTCCCAGAGCGGAGGACCGTCTGACCGATGGTGATGTCCTTGTCATTGTCGGACGGAAGGATAACCTGACGAAGCTGGAAATGGCTTATCAATAGGAATCTGTAAGCAACAGAAAGGTAGGACCCTATGGAAATTATGTCGCCGCAGAACACGCGGGTGAAGGAATGGGCCGGACTACAGGAGAAGAAGCACCGTGACCGGTCCGGCAAATATATCGTGGAAGGCATTCATCTGGTGCAGGAGGCCCTGCAGGCGGAAGCAGATGTGGAATGCCTGGCCTTTGATCTTGATAAAGGCATGCCGGCTGAGCTGAAGCCGCTGCTTCAGGCCATACAGGGCATGGAGGTCATCGGCGTATCGGCGGCAGTGGTTGCCAAGTGCAGCAGCACGGGCACCCCGCAGCCGGTATTCGCCATTGTGCGGAAGGAGCAACAGGGCCTAGAGGCTATTCTGTCGAAGCCGGACAGCCTGGTTGTGGTGCTGGACGGGGTCCAGGACCCCGGCAATGTAGGCACCATCATCCGCAGCGCGGATGCGGCGGGCGCGGACGGCGTGATCCTCGGCCGGGGCTGCGCCGATCTCTTCAACCCGAAGACCATCCGGTCCACGATGGGCTCGATGTTCCATCTCCCGGTAGTGGAGGGAGAGCTAAGTACCATACTCCCGCAGGCACGGGAGGGCGGGGCGCTGCTGGTCAGCACCTCGCTGACGGCTGAGGATTCCTGCTACACCCATGATTTTCACGGCAGCCAGTGGCTGCTGATCGGCAGCGAAGGCCAAGGCATCTCGCCCGAGACAGCCCGGCTAGTCGACAAAAGCATCCTCATCCCCATGGCCGGCCGCGCCGAATCGCTGAACGCCGCGATGGCCGCGACGATATTGCTTTTTGAGGGAATGCGGCAGCGGGGGAATTAAAGGGTGGAGTGATGAACCTTGAGTAAATCGTAGTTCGAGCCACGCGAGTACTTTGACGAAGGCCATGCCATTTTTGGTAACAGGCTTGGACAAAGGAGCCGAACAACAAAACGGCATCATTTTGGTTCCTGTATTTCGTAGTCCTTGGTTTACACGGCCATCCTTTAGACTTCTTCCGAAGTTAATACTTGTTTGAATACGGTCAAGAATGGGGTATAACTATTATGAGGTCGCCTCATTTCGGTTTGGTTTGGTCGTACTTACCATTACCCGAAATGGCGGCCTTTTTTGTAGTGCAGCTACTAGACAAACCTACTCGCTCATGAAAAAATTAGATGAAGGTGTAAAAAATAAAGTTATAGACTAATTATGTTTTGACAAGGGGGCTTAAGAATTAATGAGCCGAATTAATGTACCAAGACAAATTGACGATACCGTAATCAACTTTTGTAAGTCCATTTCACCAAAAGAAAAACCAGAGTACATAAAAGTGATCCCTGAAAAATGGACTAAAAAAAACGAATGCTACGATAATGTACAACAAATGGTACAACAATTTGGTGGTAAGAGGCAGTTAGGCTGGCGCATTCAAGTTGTGCCCGATCCTTCACCTAAATTCATGATTGAAGCTGTCCATCATGCCATCTGGATTAAAGATAATGGTGAAAAAGTAGATGTTACGCCACAAATATCTATTACTAAAGGCATTGTTTTTGTAGCAGACGATGTAACTAAGTTTGGAAAATACAGAATAGGGGAGAAATATCAAGCGTTAATAGACCATCCATTAGTGCATGAATATATTGCACTTTGTAATAAAGAGAGTGAGGAGTACACTAATAAAACATTATTAGACGATAGACCTAATATTCCAATGAGTATCAGTTCGAGACAGGAGCAATTGAAGCAAGCAATATTACATACTAGGGATCTTTCACGTCATAAACCGATTCAACAGGCGAATTCGCAAGACAAGAAAATAGTAGAAGAAAAGAAAAATTCTTCTCTCGAAGAGCAAATTGGGCAAAAAATAATACAAAATGAACAATCAGAAACTCATAAAGTTAATCCTTCGTTTATTTCTAGGGTTAAAGGGAAAATTAAGGGCTTGTCAGGCCGACAATAATTTTTAAACTGGTTCCATATCGCTGATGGAAGTGGATTATTGGAAATAATAAGCGTGCTTAATGGAGTTCTTTATAAATGAATTTGTACCCTACAACAATTTAGAAGTATAATGTGCTTAACCAACCTATATAGCTTGTCACAACAGAGTCAGTCCCGGTGTGTCTGAATAAGACGTCATGCATCCGGGGCTTTTTTGTATTCTTGTTCTGCTTCCATATTATAAATAGGAGTGATGGAGATGGGGATTATTGTGGCGATTGGCGGAGGAGAGATTAGCGAATTGGAGACTTTGGCCATCGATCAGACGATTGTAGATCTAACGAATAAAAGGAAGCCCAAAGCATTGTTCATTCCTACAGCAAGCATGGATGCGGAAGGATATTGTGACTCTTTTCAAATAGTGTACGGTGACCGGTTAGGGTGTGAGGTCAAGTATTTGCTGCTGACGAAAAATACATATGCACGAGAAGAAATAGAGGACATGATTTTATTCGCCGATGTAATCTATGTGGGTGGCGGTAATACGAGGATGATGCTGGATATCTGGCGGGAGCATGGTGTGGATCTTTTGCTGAAGAAAGCGTACGACTCGGGGGTTGTGTTGTCAGGGATGAGTGCGGGTTCGATCTGCTGGTACGAATACGGTCATAGTGATACAGAGGCGTTTGATACTTCAGGAGAGAGGATTTATATCAAATTGAAGGCGATGGGGATCTTACCAGGGATTCACTGTCCTCATTATAATGAAGACAACCGTGAGGCAGATTTCTTGGAGATGGTTAAGGGGATGGATACAACAGGCATAGCCATTGAGAATCACTGCGCCATTATTTATAAAGATGACGTATATAAAGTGATCTCCTCCAGAGAGCAGGCCAAGGCCTATAGGATTCAAGAGATCAATCAGCAGATGATCGTGACGGAGATAGAGAAACATGCTGAATATAATGAGATAGCGAATATGTGAATAAAAGCCCGCACTCCGCCTATCCGGCCAGAGTACGGGCTTTTGATTGTTCAGAGGACGTCGTGTCCGTTTTCGTTTTCTGTGTAGATGGAGATTAGCACAATCGCGGTGTCTTCCCCCGTATTTTTGACGGAATGGGGGGTGCAGGCATTCCAGCTAAAGGAATCACCTTCGGTAAATTCGGCGCCGTCTTCCCCTTGCTGTGCATAGATGGTCCCTTTAAGGACGATATGGACCTCCTGTCCTTCATGCGCATGGGGGGCATCCCCAATCATGGCACTGGGAGGGAACTCCACGATAGACATGCGTACGTTCTGGGTAGAACTGAGGTGCTCGACCTTGAGCTTAGCTGCGCCGCTGGTGGTGATTCTCCGTTCATTCTTGCGGACAATCTGCATTCGCTCCTCTTTCTTTAACAGCAAATAAGCTAAAGGCACTTTTAGGGCCTGTGCAATATTCTCCAGCGTTGAAATCGAAGGCGAGGTTTTATTGGTTTCGACCTGGCTCATGAAGCCTTGGGAGAGGCCGGTAGTGTCGCAGATTTGCGCGATGGTGATATTTTTCCGCTTGCGGATTGCCCGTATTGTAGCGCCGATATCCATGGGATCACACCTTAATAATATTTGTAATACTAAACTTATTTTTATATTAACAATTTTATTATTGACAAGTCAATGCGGACTACGATAAATTACTCATATAGAAAATATATTATTATAACTAATATTTAATTATGGATATTAAGTATGGAGGAAAATAAGATGAATCCTAAATATTCATATGATGTTCATTTACCGGATAAGCTGTTGCAAGGCAGGAGGTACCCGGTGATCTTTACTTTTCACGGCAAGGGCTCTAATGAGCACAATATGTTCGGTCTGGTGGCGCCGCTGGCTGAGGAGTTCATTATTATCGGGGTTCGCGGGAATCTGCCGCTGGGTACGGGGTATCAATATTATGATTTGAAAAGCCTGGGCAACCCCATCCGCGAGATGTTTGACCAAGCGGTCAGCGATCTTGAGGCCTTCATTCACTATGCAACGCGGCAGTATCCGGTCGATCCGGACAGACGTTATTTGCTCGGCTTCAGCCAAGGGGCCATTCTGTCCATGACGCTTGCGCTTACGATGGGCGAGCAGCTCAAGGGTATTGTCGCGCTGAATGGATATATTCCTGATTTTGTGAAAAAGGAGTATGACCTCCGCAGCCTTAAGAACGTGTCCGTCTTCGCTTCGCATGGTGAATACGATTCGGTATTCCCGGTGCGCATTGGACATGAGACTGCCGCCTATCTGGAGGGGCAAACCGAACGGTTGACCTTCAGACTCTATCCGTCCGACCACGGCGTAACTGAAGAGAACCAGCGTGATTTCCTGCAATGGCTCAAGCAGGATGCCGGATTAACCCTTAATAAGGAGTGATTATCGATGATGCCTTCCTATTTTTTTGCACACGGAGCTCCATCTATTGTTCTGGAAGATAATGCCTACACCAAACTGTTAAAAGAGTTCAAAGACCATATGCCCAAACCGAAAGCTATCGTTCTCTTCTCAGCGCATTGGGAGGAACACGTGCAGTCAGTAGGCGCGGCGGCAACGTATGATACCATTTATGACTTTGGCGGATTCCAGGACGAGCTGTACCAGATGACATATCCGGCGAAGAGTGACCAGACGCTTGCAGATCAAATCCAGAATTTGTTCACTGCGCATGGGATTGAGAATGTACGGAATGAGACAAGAGGCCTTGACCACGGCGCATGGGCTGTACTCAAGCTGCTCTACCCGGAAGCGGATATTCCGGTTGTGGCGATGTCTGTGAATCGTGATCTGCCTAATGAACAGCAGTACGAGATCGGCAAGGCGCTGGCGCCGCTGCGTGAACAGGATGTGCTTATTATTGCCAGCGGGGGAACCGTTCATAATCTGCGGAGGTTGAACTGGAATTCGGATGAGGTCAACGGATGGGCCGAGCAGTTCGATCACTGGGTTCAGGAGAAGCTGGAAGCATGGGATACAGAAGCTCTATTTAAATACGATGAGCTTGCTCCCTATGCAGAGATGGCGGTCCCGACGAGTGAGCATTTTATTCCGCTGTTCATCGCTATGGGAGCGGGGGACCCGGGGCGTAATGCGCAGCTTCTTCACCGGAGTTATCAATATGGTAATCTAAGCTTAAGCTGCTGGCAGTTTAATTAAGCTGCATAACAAAAAAAGGCCCTGAAACAGGCCTTTTTTTGTGAAATGCTAAACGTTCTTTATGAGACTGGAGAAACATTGATATTTAATGACTCATCACGGATCTCGCCGACAATCTCTTCCAGAAGATCCTCCATGGTCACAATCCCGGTAGTCTTGCCGGTGCTGTCCGTCACTTTTGCCATATGGACCCTGGTATGCTGCATTCGCAACAATACATCCCGCAGGTTCTCAGTCTCCGTAAATGTTGGAATCTCGTGAACGAATTTTTGCCAGTCCGCGCTTCGTCCTGCTGCAATACTGGTCAACATTTCTTTGGTGTTAATGTAACCCGTAAACGGTTCGCTTTCATTTGGACTTACAACGGGGTAACGGGTGTAGTCATGCTCACCCACTACTTCAATTAACTTATCGACGGGCATTCCCATTTGTACAGTTACCACTTTTTCAATGGGCACAATAATCTCACTAAGTCTGCGTTCATCAAAAGCGAAGATGTTATTCAAATAGATAAGTTCCGTCTTGTTGATTTCTCCGCTCTCAAAGCTTTGGTCCACAATCCACTTCAGCTCTTCTTCAGAGTGCACCGTTTCATGCCCCGCAGGCTTCACTCCAAAAATACGGAGCAACAGTCTTGCAGATCCATTCAGGGCAACGATGAACGGATAGGTGATTTTGCCGAACCAATAGAGCGGAGGAGCAAGCAGTAAGGTCATCTTTTCAGCAAACTGAATCGCCAGGGTCTTGGGGGCAAGCTCTCCAATCACTACATGCAAGAAGGTGATGATTGACAAGGCGATCAGATAAGATAAGACGGTAGACAAGGCGGCTGGAACACCTATTTGGTCAAATAGCGGATGCAAAACCCGTTCAACGGTAGGCTCACCCAGCGCACCGAGCACCAAAGCGGTTATTGTAATCCCTAATTGACAAGCGGATAGATAGTAATCTAAATCGCGGGCAACCTTTTTGGCGGTCACCGCTTTCTTGTTGCCTTCGGTGATCAGTTGATCAATCCGGGACATACGTACCTTGAGAATAGCGAACTCAGCGCCTACAAAGAAAGCGGTAAGGCCAATAAAGACAGCTACCAGAATTAAGTTTAATGTAATGACTCCGTCCAAATTTTTCCCTCCGGCTGAGGGATTCACCTCCAAAAGTTATAATTATACGCTATGAAGATTGCTCTACTGCTCTCGTAAGAACAATCTGCTTGATCTGCAGGTTATCCATTTCAGTAATGACCCAGTGTTGACCACCATCCTGAAGCTCATACCCCGGGGTCACGGGATTGCCGGCCTTATATTGAATCCAGCCTCCGATAGTATCTATGCCATCCCTGTCCTCAAAGACTAATCCAAACTGCTGTTCAATCTCTTCAAGCAAGACACGTCCATTGATCCTATAGATCTGCTCGCCGATAAGCTGAATATCAGCAAGTTCATCTGCGTCAAACTCGTCGCGGATTTCGCCTACAAGCTCCTCCAGAATATCCTCTAAGGTCAGGATTCCGGCTGTACCTCCATATTCATCAGCAACCATGGCCATATGCATCTGTTCCTGCTGCATTTTGAGCATAGCTTCCTTAATAGGAGTCGTCGACGCTACAACGGGGAGGCTGCGTACAAAATCCTTCAGATGACGCTCCCGGCCGGCGATAATGTGGGGAAGCATTTTTTTGATGTTCACCACACCATGAATGATATCCTTGTTTCCATCCTGGGTGACCGGGTAACGGCTATAATTATTGGAATCAATGACACTTGTGATCTCTTCATACGACATTGCGTAATCCAAAGCTACCATTTCAGTTCTTGGAATCATGATGTCTTTGGCGATACGTTCATCAAAAGCAAATACATTATCTAAATATTCCAGCTTTGTTTCATTCAGCGCCCCGCCTTTGAAGCTTTGAGCCATAATGATCCGAAGTTCCTCTTCTGAATAATGATCTTCATGTCCGGCGGGTTTTACTCCAAACAGGCGCAGAATAACCCGGGAAGTTCCATTTAGGGCAACGATAAAAGGATGCATAATTTTGCCGAACCAGTACAGTGGGGGAGAGAGCAGCAGCGTCATCTTTTCAGAAAACTGGATCGCCAGCGTCTTGGGTGCCATTTCACCTACAACGACGTGTAAGAAGGTAACAAAAATAAACGCAATGGCATAGGAAGCAACGGAAGCGGTTGCGCCGGACAAGTTAAAGAAATCAAAGACCGGGTAAAGAATGCGTTCCACGGCTGGTTTACCGATCGCCCCCAGACCAAGGGCTGTAACGGTAATTCCAAGCTGGCAGGCGGAAAGATAATAGTCCAAATTACCGACAACCTTTTTGGCAATGACGGCTTTCTTATTTCCTTCATCAATCAATTGTTCAATGCGCGACATGCGGATTTTGACGGCCGCAAATTCCGAAGCTACAAAAAAAGCGGTTAAAACAATTAATATGGCAAGAATAATTAAATTAGTGATCGTTATTAGGTCCAAGCTTTCCCCCTCATGAAGAGGGATTCACCTCCAAGTTATGGTTAGATTGCATATCCTATAGAACTTAACGATGGACATGAACAGCCGCTTGAGAAGTGAATCAATTCATGAGCACAATCCATTTGCAAAATCGCCTTCCCATTTATTGTTCACCTCCCCACCTAAATATACGAAGGAGTATAACATAAAAGCGTGTAAACCATCCAGTTTCACGTCATGGTTTGCATTTTGCGGAATTCGGAGACCCATCTGATGTCCCGCCCGCTTGCCGGCACCTATTAGGTGAAGAAACGCTAAGCGCTGTATGGGGAGGAAGGAATTTCCGGTCCACTTTTCCATCCATTCTTGGTAAGGTAGGGAGACTGCTATTCTGAAGAGGTGATGGTTATGCAAAAGAAACATTGTGCATTCTGCGATCAGATTGTCCGCATTGCAGCAGACGGTGAGTATGATCAATATTTCGACTGCTCCTGCTCTCCTGGGGGAAGCTACAGCTTGCTTAGAGACAGTTATGAATCGATTCTTGCGCTCTCGTTCCAGCAGAAGCGGGACATGCTGCATCTGATCTCAGGCTATATCCGCGAAAAAATGGATTGTGGCGGGAAGGTGGTCCTTGCGTTCAGTGATCTGGAGGAGATTGTGAATGCCCCGGGTATTCCGGTAACTGCTGAGGATAAAGGAAACAGGCTGCTGCAGTATCTGCATAGGCATTGCGGTGGCCCTGGGGAGCCGGTGGTCATTCATCCCCTGTCCCGCAGCTACAATCTGACGTACTCTCCCAATCTGCAGGAGCTGGTCTATATTATTGACAGGCTGCAAAATGAGGAGCTGTTAGTCCGGGAAGGTATGAACTTCTCTTTGACCCCTATGGGGTGGGAGGAAGCTGCTGCAATCGCAGGCGGCCGGATTTTACAACAATGCCTGGTTCTTCTGCCGGATGATGAGAAGCTGCAGGCGGAATGGCAGGACAAGCTTTGGGCCAAAATCGAGCAATTTGGCTATTTACCCCGTTTGCTTGCCAGCAGGAGCAAAGCTACGAATTCCCTGGAGTCTGTGGCGGACAGCAAGCTGGTTATTGCGGACCTCACAGGCCAGTCATCTGAGGTGTATCTGGCAGCGGGCTATGCGCTTGGGCTGAACATTCCGGTAATCTGGACGGTCAGAAGCGATGAGGCAGATCTGTTAAGGATACATCTTCAGGAGATACGTCCTCTGGTTTGGGATACTGCGGAAGAGCTGATGGTATTGCTTCAGCAGAAACTTTTGAAATAATAGTTGCATAGTTGTTTGATCCATGTTATATTATAAAAGTTGCTGGTGACGCGGTAATTGTCGCTGACAACGAGCTTGATCTTTGAAAACTGAACAACGAGTGAGTATCTGGAGATCACTTCGGTGAGATCCAAATTAGAGGATGTAACAATTCTCGTCAGATGTTTCAAAATGAGCAATCGCTCTTTCTAAATACCAATTTGGAGAGTTTGATCCTGGCTCAGGACGAACGCTGGCGGCGTGCCTAATACATGCAAGTCGAGCGGAGTCTAAGAGGAAGCTTGCTTCCTTTCAGACTTAGCGGCGGACGGGTGAGTAACACGTAGGCAACCTGCCCTCAAGGCTGGGATAACTACCGGAAACGGTAGCTAATACCGGATAATTTCTTTCTTCTCCTGAGGAGAGAATGAAAGGCGGAGCAATCTGCTGCTTGGGGATGGGCCTGCGGCGCATTAGCTAGTTGGTGGGGTAACGGCCCACCAAGGCGACGATGCGTAGCCGACCTGAGAGGGTGAACGGCCACACTGGGACTGAGACACGGCCCAGACTCCTACGGGAGGCAGCAGTAGGGAATCTTCCGCAATGGGCGCAAGCCTGACGGAGCAACGCCGCGTGAGTGATGAAGGTTTTCGGATCGTAAAGCTCTGTTGCCAGGGAAGAACGTCCGGTAGAGTAACTGCTGCCGGAGTGACGGTACCTGAGAAGAAAGCCCCGGCTAACTACGTGCCAGCAGCCGCGGTAATACGTAGGGGGCAAGCGTTGTCCGGAATTATTGGGCGTAAAGCGCGCGCAGGCGGTTATTTAAGTCTGGTGTTTAAACCTTGGGCTCAACCTGAGGTCGCACTGGAAACTGGGTGACTTGAGTACAGAAGAGGAAAGTGGAATTCCACGTGTAGCGGTGAAATGCGTAGATATGTGGAGGAACACCAGTGGCGAAGGCGACTTTCTGGGCTGTAACTGACGCTGAGGCGCGAAAGCGTGGGGAGCAAACAGGATTAGATACCCTGGTAGTCCACGCCGTAAACGATGAGTGCTAGGTGTTAGGGGTTTCGATACCCTTGGTGCCGAAGTTAACACAGTAAGCACTCCGCCTGGGGAGTACGGTCGCAAGACTGAAACTCAAAGGAATTGACGGGGACCCGCACAAGCAGTGGAGTATGTGGTTTAATTCGAAGCAACGCGAAGAACCTTACCAGGTCTTGACATCCAACTAACGAAGCAGAGATGCATCAGGTGCCCTTCGGGGAAAGTTGAGACAGGTGGTGCATGGTTGTCGTCAGCTCGTGTCGTGAGATGTTGGGTTAAGTCCCGCAACGAGCGCAACCCTTGACTTTAGTTGCCAGCAGGTTGAGCTGGGCACTCTAGAGTGACTGCCGGTGACAAACCGGAGGAAGGTGGGGATGACGTCAAATCATCATGCCCCTTATGACCTGGGCTACACACGTACTACAATGGCCGGTACAACGGGAAGCGAAGCCGCGAGGTGGAGCCAATCCCAGCAAAGCCGGTCTCAGTTCGGATTGCAGGCTGCAACTCGCCTGCATGAAGTCGGAATTGCTAGTAATCGCGGATCAGCATGCCGCGGTGAATACGTTCCCGGGTCTTGTACACACCGCCCGTCACACCACGAGAGTTTACAACACCCGAAGTCGGTGGGGTAACCCGCAAGGGAGCCAGCCGCCGAAGGTGGGGTAGATGATTGGGGTGAAGTCGTAACAAGGTAGCCGTATCGGAAGGTGCGGCTGGATCACCTCCTTTCTATGGAGAATCGTTTCCTGCAACGGAAACATTCAAATCTTAAATCTAGCCGGTCGGCTAGTTACTCACTCGTTGGTCAGTTTTGAGAGCTCAAACTCTCACGCAAGAAACTTGATCCTTGAAAACTGGATACCGAAACGAATTTGCGTTTTAGAACATTCCTTTAAGCTGAACTTGTGTAAACAAGTTTCAATATTTTAGTGATGCTAAGCGATTTTCCTAACGGAAAACGCATTGGTTAAGCTACTAAGAGCACACGGAGGATGCCTAGGCGCCAGGAGCCGACGAAGGACGTGGCGAACAACGAAACTGCCTCGGGGAGCTGTAAGCAAGCTTTGATCCGGGGGTGTCCGAATGGGGAAACCCAGCTGTGGTAATTCGCAGTTACTCGTATCTGAATACATAGGATACGCAGAGGCAGACCAGGGGAACTGAAACATCTAAGTACCCTGAGGAAGAGAAAACAATAGTGATTCCGTCAGTAGCGGCGAGCGAACGCGGAACAGCCTAAACCAAGGGGCTTGCCTCTTGGGGTTGTGGGACGTCTCACATGGAGTTACAAAGGAATAGGGTAGGCGAAGAGGTCTGGAAAGGCCCGCGATAGAGGTAAAAGCCCTGTAGCCGAAATGGTATTCTCTCCGAGACGGATCCCGAGTAGTGCGGGGCACGTGAAACCCCGTATGAATCCAGCAGGACCATCTGCTAAGGCTAAATACTACCTGGCGACCGATAGTGAAACAGTACCGTGAGGGAAAGGTGAAAAGCACCCCGGAAGGGGAGTGAAATAGAACCTGAAACCGTGTGCTTACAAAAAGTCAGAGTCCTCTTTATGGATGATGGCGTGCCTTTTGTAGAATGAACCGGCGAGTTACGTTTAACATGCAAGGTTAAGGTGAGAAGCCGGAGCCGCAGCGAAAGCGAGTCTGAATAGGGCGACTAAGTATGTGGACGTAGACCCGAAACCGTGTGATCTACCCCTGTCCAGGGTGAAGGTGCGGTAACACGCACTGGAGGCCCGAACCCACGCATGTTGAAAAATGCGGGGATGAGGTGGGGGTAGCGGAGAAATTCCAATCGAACTCGGAGATAGCTGGTTCTCCCCGAAATAGCTTTAGGGCTAGCCTCGGTGAATGGAGTGGTGGAGGTAGAGCACTGATTGGGTGCGGGGCCCGCAAGGGTTACCAAGCTCAGTCAAACTCCGAATGCCATTTACTTCTTGCCGGGAGTCAGACAGTGAGTGCTAAGATCCATTGTCAAAAGGGAAACAGCCCAGACCATCAGCTAAGGTCCCCAAGTGTGTGTTAAGTGGGAAAGGATGTGGAGTTGCACAGACAACCAGGATGTTGGCTTAGAAGCAGCCACCATTGAAAGAGTGCGTAATAGCTCACTGGTCGAGTGACTCTGCGCCGAAAATGTAACGGGGCTAAACACACCACCGAAGCTATGGCTAGATGCTTTGCATCTGGGGTAGGGGAGCGTTGTGTAGGGGTTGAAGGTGTACCGTAAGGAGCGCTGGACACTACACAAGTGAGAATGCCGGTATGAGTAACGAAAAGATCAGTGAGAATCTGATCCGCCGAAAGCCCAAGGTTTCCTGAGGAAGGCTCGTCCGCTCAGGGTAAGTCGGGACCTAAGGCGAGGCCGACAGGCGTAGTCGAAGGACAACAGTTTGAAATTACTGTACCACCGTAATCCGCTATGAGCGATGGGGTGACGCAGGAGGGTAGTGACGCGGACTGATGGATGTCCGTCTAAGCAGTGAGGCTGGTGTGTAGGCAAATCCGCACACCGTGAAGGCTGGGCTGTGATGGGGAGCGAAAATTACAGTAGCGAAGGTCATGATCTCACACTGCCAAGAAAAGCCTCTAGTCAGGAGAAGGTGCCCGTACCGCAAACCGACACAGGTAGGCGAGAAGAGAATTCTAAGGCGCGCGGAAGAACTCTCGTTAAGGAACTCGGCAAAATGACCCCGTAACTTCGGGAGAAGGGGTGCCTCGGTAGGGTGAATAGCCCGAGGGGGCCGCAGTGAAAAGGCCCAAGCGACTGTTTAGCAAAAACACAGGTCTGTGCGAAGCCGTAAGGCGAAGTATACGGGCTGACGCCTGCCCGGTGCTGGAAGGTTAAGGGGAGCGGTTAGGAGCAATCCGAAGCTGTGAACCGAAGCCCCAGTAAACGGCGGCCGTAACTATAACGGTCCTAAGGTAGCGAAATTCCTTGTCAGGTAAATTCTGACCCGCACGAATGGCGTAACGACTTGGGCGCTGTCTCAACGAGAGATCCGGTGAAATTTTAATACCTGTGAAGATGCAGGTTACCCGCGACAAGACGGAAAGACCCCATGGAGCTTTACTGCAGCTTGATATTGAATTTGGGTACGATCTGTACAGGATAGGTGGGAGCCGTTGAAGCAGGAGCGCAAGCTTCTGTGGAGGCGCCGTTGGGATACCACCCTGATCGTATCTAGGTTCTAACCTGGTACCCTTAGCGGGTACGGGGACCGTGTCAGGCGGGCAGTTTGACTGGGGCGGTCGCCTCCTAAAGAGTAACGGAGGCGTTCAAAGGTTCCCTCAGAATGGTTGGAAATCATTCGCAGAGTGCAAAGGCATAAGGGAGCTTGACTGCGAGACCTACAAGTCGAGCAGGGACGAAAGTCGGACTTAGTGATCCGGTGGTACCGCATGGAAGGGCCATCGCTCAACGGATAAAAGCTACCCTGGGGATAACAGGCTTATCTCCCCCAAGAGTCCACATCGACGGGGAGGTTTGGCACCTCGATGTCGGCTCATCGCATCCTGGGGCTGAAGTAGGTCCCAAGGGTTGGGCTGTTCGCCCATTAAAGCGGTACGCGAGCTGGGTTCAGAACGTCGTGAGACAGTTCGGTCCCTATCTGTCGTGGGCGCAGGAAATTTGAGAGGAGCTGTCCTTAGTACGAGAGGACCGGGATGGACGTACCGCTGGTGCATCAGTTGTTCCGCCAGGAGCATGGCTGAGTAGCTACGTACGGACGGGATAAGCGCTGAAAGCATCTAAGCGTGAAGCCCCCCTCAAGATGAGATTTCCCAACATGTAAGACCCCTTGAAGACGACGAGGTAGATAGGTTGGAGGTGGAAGTGCAGCAATGCATGGAGCTGACCAATACTAATCGGTCGAGGGCTTATCCAAAAAACTACCCCAAAAAGTGAAGATGACGCTGACGAAGCGGATTCCGAGTACTTTCCGGGGGCCCCGTAAGAAGGGCGAGCGCAGATTCGTTTCGGATTCAGTTTTCAGGAATCAAATTCCTGAAGCATTTACGCTGTAAATGCCCGTTTGGTGGCGATAGCGGAGGGGTTCCACACGTACCCATCCCGAACACGACCGTTAAGCCCTCCAGCGCCGATGGTACTTGGACCGAAGGGTCCTGGGAGAGTAGGACGTTGCCAAGCACTTAAGACCACTGTTGATTTTCTGATAGTGGTCTTTTTGTATTTTCCGGAGAAGCCTGGGCGCAGCCAGATAAGCAACGATATAACGGTTACGGCCGATAGTTAGATTTTATCCACTTGCTGATAAGCAAATGACCGATGCAGGGACAGGAGTTGGAAAAACAACACTTAATAGATTCGATTTCAGCCAAAGAAGAGTTCGCACGCAGAAATAGTTGTTGTTTGTCCACTTGCTTCGGTCCGTCTGTCGGAAACTTAAGCAATAAGATACTTTTTTCCATTTGCGTGCTGTAGAAGCCGTCTTGGTTCCAATCTGGATCGAGTCATTGCCGGTCCTGTTACTTTTTACAACTCCATAACAACTGTTACTCTATTTTATAACATGTTGAGAGTAGGATAGTGGTAGAGAAAGTACTATATTCCTAATGAGGTTATCCTATTGAATAAGAAAATGTGGTCTGTTTTTCTATAGTTGTCCTGTTATGTGCCGGGGGGTTATTCGTTTCGGCAGGGTTATGTATCCTCTCTACGCTATCCGGACAAACCTGTTTTTCCTGAGAAGTATAGCGAGTCTGAATTTATCATGCGTGCGGCTGAAAGTGTACGTAAGCTTTATGGTGCGGATGTGTCCAAGCTGGAAATATCCACTAGTCTGCGAAAACCGTGATTTGGCTTTCCTCCCCAATAGTGGGTGTGTTTCTCACCCTACAAGGAGCGGACCATGCGGGGACAAGGACTGGGCTGCGTTACCTCATTTATGAGCCCGCCGATATGAGAAAATAAACGGGAAGTTTATGTACTATGAACAAAGTAGTCCTGACGATCAAGCAGTTCTTGATTCGTCAGGACTTTTTGGCAGGTGGGTGGGTAAGGTCAGGTTCGGCTTAAAGGTTATGGATGTTATGGAATCTGGTATGATTAAGATTAGGTTACCTATGAACAGTCACCTCGTGGCTACAGAAGTTAGGAGGATATTCTACAGATGGCTCATATACTTGTTGTTGAGGATGAACAGGCGATTAATGATTTAATAACTATGAACCTTAAGCTGGTGGGACATACGTATGCCAAAGCCTATAGCGGCTCGGAGGTAGCAGACATGCTGGAGAAGGAACGTGCGGATCTGGTTCTCTTGGATGTCATGCTTCCCGGTCTGGACGGGTTCGGGGTGATGGAGCAGATTGCGCCACTGCGGATTCCGGTGATTCTGATTACAGCCCGGGGTGCACTCTCTGACCGGATCAGGGGCTTCGAGCTGGGGGCGGATGATTATATTATTAAGCCTTTTGAGATTCTGGAGCTGCTGGCCCGGATTAATGTCGTGTTGCGGAGGAATGAGCAGGCCGCTTCTGCTTATATATGCGATGGGGTTGAAGTCCGGTTCACAGAGCGTCAGGTCTGGGTGGATCAGCTGCCAGTGGATCTGACGGCCAGAGAATTCGAGCTGCTTGAAGTGCTGATCCGTAACCGGAATATTGCTCTTTCCAGAGAGAAGCTGCTGGAGCTGGCTTGGGGCTATGATTATGCCGGTGATACCCGTACTGTGGATGTACATATCCGGCAGCTGCGCAAAAAGCTGGGCTGGGAAGAACGGATCAAAACCGTGTTCAAGCTGGGCTACCGGCTGGAAGTTCAGGTCTAGCCATGCGGTTCTGGCATAAGATTCTGCTTGCTGTGCTGGTTCTTTTTATAGCAGCCCTTGATGTAAGTGTCGTAATGGTGATGAAAAAAAGCTGGCAGCTGAACATGGCCAGTGAGAGCAATCGTGCGGCCAGCGAGCAGCTGCTAATTATGAATAATATCTATGAGAATCTGGATTCGATTCGGGCAAGAGGAGTATCGCTCAACCCGGCACTGTTGTTGAGAGTGGCTCAATCTTATGGTCAGCATTACCGCAAACAGGGAATAGGATTAGAGCTGCGGGAGAATGGGAGGCTGCTCTATCCCATTGAGGACGGGGGGAGTTCCGGTCAGAAAGAGACGGGTGCAGCACTGGAAGCACATATCATGACGTTAGCGATGCCGCTCCCGGCCCCCTATCAGCATCTGGAGCTGGCCTATAATCGTGATATCAGCGAGCTGTATGCCCAGCAGGAGGAGCTTAACCGTTTTTTTGTAATGATTAACTGGATTGTGGGACCGCTTCTTGTGGTGCTGCTCTACCTTCTGATCCGGCATCTGACCAAGCCGCTCAAGCTGTTGTCAGAGACGACGAAGACGATTGCTGAAGGCGATTATTCCAACCGTGTGGAGCTGAACAGCAGGGATGAATTCGGGGAGCTGGCCGTAAACTTCAACCGGATGGCCTCGGTGGTGGAGCAGCGGATTACCGATCTATCGGACATGGCCGAGGACAAGCAGCGGATGGTCGATAATCTGGCCCATGAGCTGCGGACACCGCTGACCAGTATGCAGGGATTCGCAGAGCTGCTGACTACGGCGAATATCGACCGGGAGGATCAGATCAAGGCAGGCCATTATATCTTAAGTGAGACGGTGAGGTTGAAGAATCTGGCTTTTAAACTGCTGGATCTGTCCGTTCTGCGGCATCAACCGCTGGTGTTGGCAGAGGTAGACGTAGCTTCGCTATTTGACACTGTGGCCCAGACTGAGCAACAGAGGGTGACAGATAACGGATTACTGCTGGAGATGAATAGCTCCATTCCTGCCTTATGGGGAGATGCTGATCTTCTGGCGGCTTTACTGGTGAATCTGATCGAAAATGCAATTCCGGTGTCCCCGCCAGGGCAGACGATCCGTGTGCTGGCCTATCAGCAGGACGGAGAAGGGGTGCTTGAAGTACAGGATAGCGGAAGCGGAATGACAGAAGAGCAGAGCAGGCGGGCGTTTGAGCCGTTCTACCGTGCAGATCCTTCACGTTCGCGGGCCTATGGCCATGCAGGTCTGGGTCTGTCTCTATGCCGCCAGATTGCTGAAGCGCATCAGGCCAGAATTGAGCTGCTATCTGCTCTCGGGAAGGGAACGCGCATCCGCCTTTTTTTAAGCTCAACTTTGTGAAGCTATTTTACAACTCCATAACAACTGCTCCTCTACTCTATAATATCCCGGGATTAAGCTATGGAAAGAGTTCATATTCTGAATCCCGATGGAGGTCATACAATTGAACAAGCAAAAGTGGTCTGTTACTATGGCAGTTGTTCTATGCTCAGGCGGTATATTCGCATTTAGCGGACTTCTTGTCCCCAGTCTGGCGAACTCGGCAGTCATCGCGAAGTACAGTACGGCGACCCAGGTCAATGCTAAGGCAAGTCCGGCTGAAGACGCTATTCCTGTACTGAAGGTGGAGGCAGCCGTGCCGGTGTCTACCGTAAATGATGATCTGCTGCTGGAGCAGATGACAGAGGAAGAGATACAGCAAATCTACGACTATATGGAGCTTCCGGGTGACCCCCACAGTTCAGGCCGGAACATGACCGAAGCGGAGACCAACCGCTGGCTGGTGCTGGAGGATCAGTATGTGTATGATGGTGTGCGGCCACAGAAGCCATTGCCGCTACAGGCGGGGCAAGGAGAGGTGTATTTCGATATAAAGAACAATACGTACCATCAACCGGAGCACACCTGGACGGATGAAGAGATGCTGCAAATGATTGACTGGTACTACCGGCTTAATCTTGTGGCCTCCAAACGTAATATAACTGCCCCTCCCGTTGCCGTACCGGATAAATTCAGCCAGGCTGAAGTACAGGCGAGGGCAGCTGAAAGTGTGCGCAAGCTGTTCGATGCCGATGTATCCAAGCTGCAAACAAATGTTATGCTGATTCAACCGGACTATAATTTTGGCAGGCCTTCCTATTGGACAGTTCACTCCGCTCCATATAAGTCACGTACTTTGCGTGGACAAGGCCAGGAATACTGGCAATATGATGTGCGGATTGATCCGGACACCGGGGTGGTGGTAGATACGACAGCCTTTAACTCTGTTATTAAAAGAACCCCTATCGATGCGGCAGCAGCGGCTGCCGTTAAGAAGGATGACAGCTGGATAAAGGAAGCAACCCGGATTGTAAAGGACAAGCAGGGAGAGAAAAGAAAGATAGTGAAGGCGTATCTGACGGACACCGAGAAAAACAATAAACGCGGAATGGTAGCCGTGGATGTGTTACTGGAAGACGGCAGCAAATATAATGCGGAATTACGCTATCCGGGTAAGCAGCTGCGTTGTCTGATCTATGAGCCTGCCGATAAGGCTAAATAAGCAGGAAGCTGAGCGGTTATAGAAGTGAATTTGTCCTGATGATCAAGTATTTCTTGATTCATCAGGATTTTTTGTTACATTGTAGATAGAAGATGATCGTATAAAAAATGTAAAGCGGGTGGAGTGCATGAGAATTCATTGCTTGCAGCATGTTCCGTTTGAAGCGGCGGAGGAAATCTCAGGTTGGGCAGTGGTCAAGGGGCATGAGCTAACAACAACACGGCTGTATGAGAGTCAGGCTCTGCCTGCTATCCGGGATTTCGATATGCTCGTGGTGATGGGCGGCCCGATGGGAGTATATGATGAAGCACTATACTCTTGGATGACGGCAGAGAAAGCCTTCATTAAAGAAGCGATCCACTCGCATAAGCTGACGCTGGGAATCTGTCTGGGGGCGCAGCTTATTGCTGAACAAATCGGCGGAGAGGTCTACCCTAACAAGTGGAAGGAGATCGGCTGGTTCCCTGTCAGGCTAACGGGAGATGCGCAGGCTTCTGCCTTTTTCAAAGGGTTCCCGGAGCAATGGGTGCCGTTTCACTGGCATGGAGATACCTTCAGTCTGCCTGCCGGAGCGAGGAGGCTTGCTTCCAGCCTGGGCTGTGCCCATCAGTGTTATGAATATGAGGATTATGTAGTCGGCCTGCAGTTCCATCTGGAGGTTAATGAATCCAGCATCCGCAAAATCATTACAAATTGTGCCGGAGAGCTGGAGCCTGGCGAGTATATTCAAGCACCGTCCGAAATGACAGATCAGGCAGAGCGAATAATAGCGTCTAATACCCTGCTGTTCATACTCCTGGATGCGATGGAAGAGAAGTATTTGTCCAGAACTTCTTAAGTACAGCTACTAACAGTAAGGAGTGTAATATGAAAAGATTAAATGTAGCGATCCCTACGCCTTTTCATAAGGATGAAGGTCTGAATGTAGAAGGATTCGAAGCCATTGTCGCCTACCAGAAGCAGAATGGTATCGAATCGCTGCTTATCTCAGGAAGCACCGGTGAGCAGCATTCGATGAGTATCGGGGAGAGACTGGAGATCATTGAGTACTTCAATCAGCAGCGATTCCAAGGGATAGAGCTGGTCTTCGGGGCTTCAGCTATCAGAACCCGGGACGCGGTAACGCTGGTGCAGGCGCTGGAGACATCGGTGATGGATGCCATTATGATTGGCTTCCCGCCCTACATCCGGCCTACGCAGCAGCAGGCAATCGCTTATGTGGAGGAGCTGCTTAGTCACACCTCTAAACCTGTTGCTCTCTATAATAATCCGGGAAGAACCGGATTCGATCTGACCCCGGAGTCGTTGTACACATTAATCCGCCGTTATCCGAACATTGTAGGGTATAAGGAAACAGGCGATTTGCAGCGGCATGCGGGGGTGGAGTACCCGGAGGAATTCATTCTTTTTGCTGCGGGGGATATGAAGCTTGTGGAGAATTTCGACTCAGGCCCTTGCAATGGTCTCTCCAGTGTGGCTGGAAATATATACCCCCGGGAGATCAAGGCCGCAGTGGAGCGGCTGCTGCGGCAGGAACAGGTGGAGGCTGGTCCCATCGAAGAGCGGGTCTCCCGGGTGTTCAACGGCCATGCCCTAATTAACATCAAACAGCATTACAACAGCATAGGCATTCAAGCGGGTGTCTGCCGGGCACCCCTTCTCTAATCCTACAATGAATATTAATCTCCTAAATGACAAAAAATAGCTGGAATCAACCCTATCAAAGGAGACCTGGCTATGCATGAAATCTGGAGTGAAATATGGAAGGCGCTGGTCCTGATTGTAGTTGGAATGCTGGTGCTTCGGCTTGCCGGACGGAAATCTATCTCGCAAATGACCATTCCAACGACGATCGCGATGATCTCGATAGGAACCATTATTGTGCAGCCGATAGCGGATCACAGTATCCTGATTACCATAGTGGCAGCAGCAGTCTTCATTGCTGTATTAATCGTGGTGGAATGGCTGCAGGTACGGTGGAATGCTTTTGAGCGGCTGATTAAGGGGCCTGCGGTTATTGTTATTGCGGAGGGACAGCTTCAGCCTAAGAATCTGAGGAAGCTGAGGTTAACCGTCGATGAGCTGGAGATGAGCCTGCGGGGACAGGGCATCTCCAGGCTCAGCGATGTTAAAACGGCGACGATTGAGCCTAACGGCCAGCTGGGATATGAACTGCAGGATTCCGCAAAGCCGGTCACTATGGCTCAGGTAGAGGCGCTCTTTGCTAAATATCTGGGCGGAAGCGGTCCGGCGAACGAGGCTGCATATCTGGATCAGCCTGATCCGCAGACGGGGCTTTTTGAGGAGATTAAGTTGCAGTAGAGGTAAGAACGGCTGTAAATTATGCTAAGCAGAAAAGAAAGAAAGGAAGTAATGAGATGAAGCATCCTTTTCACCTGAAGGCGGTATGGAATGGAGGGCGTAACAGCGAAGGGCATATAGATGCAGGAGGACTGCGTACGGTCATATCGATTCCGCAGGAGATGGGCGGACCGGGAACCGGCACGAACCCGGACGAGATGCTGCTGGGCGCAGCAGCGACCTGTTACCTGATTACCCTGGCCGCGATGCTGGAGCGTTCGGAGATTGTTCCAGAGGGGCTGACTCTGGCGTCTGAGGCGACAGTAGATGTCACGAATAATGTGTTTACGTACGAGCGGATCGTGCATAAGCCCAGCATTCTGCTTCAGGCTGATGCGACACCGGCGCAGCTCAAGCTGGCAGAGCGGTTGGCACATAAGGCTGAAGTCTCATGCATGATCTCCAGAGCCGTGGCCGGGAACGTCGTTATAGAAGCTAAGCCAGTAGTGGAAATTGCTTGTGAGAACGGACAAGCCCGGATAGAGTCATAGAAGCACAGCGGAATACAAAGCTAGAGCTACTCTGTTGAGGCAAAATGCTGCTCCACCTCGTAGCGCGGCAGCTCTACAATTACCGTGGTTCCCTCGGTGAATTCGCTCTCGATCCGCAGCTGCCCGTCATGCAGCCCGATAATTTCTTTGCAGATGGCGAGGCCCAGGCCGCTGCCGGATTGACGGGAGCGGCCTTTGAAGAATTTGGTGCCAAGCTGTGCCAGATCCGCAGCCTCGATGCCTTCGCCGTTGTCAGCAACGGTGACGGTTATCCGCTCACCTTCCAGCACTGCGGTAAGACGGATCTCACCCCCCGCAGGGGTGAACTTGAACGCATTATCCAGCAAATTGACGAAGACCTGCTTCAATCGGTTAAAATCACCGTCCACCGGCAGCGGCTGATCGGGAAGGTCGGCATATAGGCGAATCTGCTTCGTCTGCCCCCGGTATCTGAACTGCAGCAGCAGATCCTCCAGCAGGCCTCTGAGATCATATGGCTGGCGTACAATGCGGATCTCTCCGGCCTGGAACTTGGAGAAGTCGAGCAGATCCTCCACCAGGCCGATCAGCCGGTCTGTCTCCCCGGTCATGACTTCAAGACCCTGGAGCGTCTCTTGCCTGTCCGACAAATCACCGACCAGCAGCGTCTCCCCCCAGCCTTTGATGGAGGTAAGCGGGGTCCGCAGCTCATGGGTGACGGAGGAGATGAAATCATATTTGAGCTTCTCGCTCTTGAGAATTTCCTCCGACATATAATTCAGCGTTACCGCAAGGGTGCCGACTTCATCGTCATACCGCCTCTCTGCCCGGACGGCAAAATTACCGGTGGCCATTTCCTTGGCGACCCCGGTCAGTTGCTGGATCGGCCCTACGATCCGTTTGGCGATAATCAGGCTGAGCATGAAGCCGAATCCAATGACGAGCAGCCCGATGACGGCTGCATTGAGCGCGATCCGCACAATAACATGATATAAAGGCTCTGCCGAGACCGAGTAACGCAGCAAGCCAATTGTGCTCCCCGACTCCTTCAGCGCGATAGAGACCGCCATAATTCGTTCCCCGTTCACCGGCTTGATGCTCTGAAAGCTTCCTTTGCCGCTGGACAGAGCTGCTCTGACATCAGGGGTATTCACCTGCTCTGTACTGGAGAAGCCGAAGGAATTGATGACCACTTGCCCGGCCGGAGTCAGCACTTCCACCTTACTGCTCTCCTCAGGGGAGAGATTCTCCAGAATATAACGCGCCCGTTCATTCAAGCTGTAGCTCTCCAGATACTTATTGAAAAAGGTCGCTGAAGTCGTGGCCCTTGTATTCAATGTCTCCATCGCACTGCCCAGATAATAGTAGTGGACAGCGGCAATGAACACCCCCTCCAGCAGCAGCACGATCAGGAGCAGCATAAGGGTAATATAGACGATAAGTCTGGACCTGATTCCCTTCAGCACGATTAGCCCCTCCAAATATATCCGAATCCCCACACCGTCTCAAGGAACTGCGGCCCGGAGGACTCCTGTCCGATCTTCTGGCGGATTCGGCTGATATTCACATCTACAATTTTAAGATCCCCCATGAAGTACTGCCCCCATACGGCGGTTAGAATATCGTCCCGGTTCATGGCCTTGTTCGGCTGCTCCATCAGCAGCTTAACGATCATAAACTCGGTTGGGGTCAGCGGGATATCCTGCCCGTCCTTCAATAATTTCCGTTCATCAAGCATCAGAATAAAAGGCGGAAGCTCGATGAGATTCTCTTGCGGCAGCGCTTCTCCAGGATACATCCGGCGGTAAAGCGAGCGCACCCGGGCGACCAGCTCCACCGGACTGAAGGGCTTGACCACATAGTCGTCTGCGCCGGATTCCAGGCCCATGACCTTGTCGATTTCCTGGCTTTTGGCGGTGAGCATAATGATTCCCAGCCGGGGGAACTGTGCCCGCAGCAGCGTACACACCTCGAACCCGCTGAGTCCGGGCAGCATCAGGTCGAGAATCGCGATGTCGAAATCCCTCTGCTCCCGGGCAATGCTCAGCGCCTCTTCACCGGTAGAAGCCTCCGCGATCTCGAAGCCTGCCCGTTTAAGGTTGATGCACAGCAGATCACGGATCGGCTTCTCGTCTTCCAGTATCAGCACTTTCATGAACAGCTCTCCTTCTTATTGCCGGGGCTTCTGGGGTGTGCCGGCCAGCTGAACGACTTCATCCAGTGTCAGCTTCAGCTGATTATAATTCTGCAGATCGGCCCCTTGCAGCTTGCCGGCGGCATCCGCTGCGGGCATTACGGCAACGAACAGGGTAGGCTCCGTGTCATTATTAGAGATCCCTTGCTCATACAGCAGCGTATATTCTCTATTCTCAGCCTTCAGCTGGACCTCTGCGGCAGCCCAGGCCTTCTTCGTCAGCAGGCGAAGCTCAAGCAGCGGAGCCGTCACAGCAGATCCGGCATTCTTATAGCTGAACTGGAGTTTCTCCCATGGCTGCGGTGATTCTCCCGGAACCTCCAGCAGGGTCTGGCCCGCCCAGGACTTGGGAATATGGAAGTTGAAGCCCCAGCGGTCGAACTGCTCCTGCACAAAGGTCAGGCGGGACTGTCCGTCCCACTGATAATATTTGGTGATGAATGGGGTCGCTAAGGGAGCCATGCTCTGCGTACCGGCAGGCGGTACCAGGAAGCCGAACTCCAAGATCCCGTCATTGTTCACATCCAGGCTGGACTGCGGGTAGTCCTTGATTGCAATACTGCTGCTGCCAAGCAGGTCAGGAGAGACAGCTGGCGGAGACAGCACCAGATCCTTGCTTGCAGCGAGCGCGTTACGCTGATAATCATCTGTTGCCAGTATATCAGTAAATCTGTCTTTTTCCCAAATCAGAAGTGAAGTATAGGAAGCATGTGCGCCAATGGCGGCATCGATGACGATTGCGTCCCGTGTAGGGGATGCCTTGCCGAACTGGGCTTCGATCACATTACCGTCCAGCCTCTGGTCGGATAAAGTCTGCAGCGTACCGTCCTTGAGCCGGAGCAGCAGGAGATGTGTCTCACGGATGTTATCCGTGGTGTAGGTGCTCTGAAGCAAGGCAATGTCGGTATGCCCGCTCCCGGTCAGGTCGCCAAGGACCAGCTGGTCGTAAGGCTGCTTAAGCAGCTCGTTCAGCTTGCCGCCGCTTAGGCTGTAGACCGCCAGCTCTTTGCTTAATCCCTCTCCGCCGCCGTATCCGAGCAGCAGCTCCTCCGCTCCGTCACCGGTAACATCTGTGAAGGACACTTCATTTAATTCGCTGCCCACCCCGGTAAGGTTAGCCAGCTTGGTCCAATTGCCGTTCTGCTGTGTGAGGAGGAGGGTGTTGATTTCATAATCGGTTTTGTCTGTTTTGTAGAAAGCCAGGAGTTCCTCCTGCCCATCCTTGTCCAGGTCCTGTAATTGAATCGCACTGCCGGATGCCGAGTGGATGGGTACCGTTAAATGCGCGTTGGCCGGTAGAAAGGATCGGACGATTCCGGTAAGATTGCCGTCGTTACTCCCCTGTGACGGGGCTTGAAGCAGATCACTCGGCGTCTTCATGGTGCCACAGCCGGAGGCGATCAGGCTTAAGAATAAGAGGCTGCTAAGGCCGAAGGTATATTTGTTCATTACAAGTTACGCTCCTTAGGATTCATCTGTGGCTAGTATATCCTAACCTTTTGGGGAATTAGTTTCAAAATGGTAAAGGGGGATAAGTGAAGATATAAATATGAGATGGAATATGAGATGGAATATGAGATGAAATGACAGAAACGCAAAGCTTAAACTCGTCGACTGCGGTGAACATTTGGACTTTCGGCCGCTGTTGTATACAGATTTCTTGATTCAAGCCGCTGTTTGCGGTTGAAATCCGTATACAAAGGCGGGCGCTATCGCTCCTACAGTTCCAAATTTCCCCTCCGCTCCTTCCCGCTTTTTGTTAATGGCGTATTCAACTGAAATTGATATCTTCAGTTATCGGGGGAGGGGCAGGCAAAGACGGCGGAATGGGCCGCTGTCGCTACCATTCCTACAGTCTAATCCAGGCTGGGCGGAATGGGCATTGCAGCCTGTATCTGAAGCCATGAAGAACGCAAGATGTTATCTTTCCATATGCAAAAAAAGGCTGTCCCAATCAGCCTTTGTAAGGCTTTTCGGGACAACCTGTATTGTCATGGCTATTCTATTCGCCTCAGCGCCGCAGGCTCTGCCCGTTGGTAGCAATAACCTCCTTGTACCAGTGGAAGGATTTCTTGCGGTAACGCTCCAGGGTTCCGGTATTGTCGTCGTGGCGGTCCACATAGATGAAGCCGTAGCGCTTACTGAGCTGTGCGGTTGACGCACTGACCAGGTCAATGCAGCCCCATGAAGTGTAGCCCATGAGTTCAACGCCGTCCTCGATGGCTTCGCCAACCTGCACCAGATGGTCATTCAGGTACTCGATCCGGTAGTTGTCATTCACGGTCGGCACGCCGTCTTCGCCGGTAATCAGCTCGTCCTTGGCCCCGAGTCCATTCTCCACAATAAACAGAGGCTTCTGGTAACGGTCATAGAACATATTGAGTACATAGCGCAGACCCTGCGGGTCGATCTGCCAGCCCCATTCGGAGGCCTTCAGGTATGGATTGGCCGCTCCGCTGAACAGGTTGCCTTCCTGGGTGCGTTTGCTGGGATCTCCAGTCTCACAGATGCTCACATAGTAGCTGAATGAGATAAAGTCAACGGTATGCTTAAGAATGTCTGCATCTCCAGGCTCCATGTGAATCTCAATGCCATTCTCTCTGAAGTAACGTTTCATATATCCAGGGTACACGCCTCTGGCATGCACATCCCCGAAGAAATAGTTCATATGCTCTGACTTCATGGCCGCAATGACATCGTCCGGGTTAGGTGTGAGCGGGTACGTAGGCATGCTTAGAATCATACAGCCGATCTGGGCCTGCGGGTTGATCTCATGTCCGATTTTGACCGCAACGGCACTTGCAACCAGCTCGTGATGAATGGCCTGATACAGATCCTGCTTGCTCAGCTTGTCCTTAGGTGTATAGATCCCGCCGCTCATGAACGGCTCGTGCAGGATGGAGTTGATCTCGTTGAAGGTCAGCCAATACTTGACTTTGTCCTTGTAGCGGGTGAATACCGTTCGGGCATACCGTTCATAGAAGCCGACTAATTGCCGGTTCACCCAGCCGTCATACTGCTTGGACAAGTGCAGCGGAGTTTCGTAGTGGGAGAGGGTCACCAGCGGCTCGATACCGTATTTGTGACATTCATCGAACAGGTCGTCGTAGAATTGCAGGCCTTGCTCATTAGGCTCCAGCTCGTCGCCGTTCGGGAAGATCCGGGACCAGGCGATCGAGGTGCGGAAGACCTTGAAGCCCATTTCGGCAAAAAGCTTGATATCTTCCTTGTACCGGTGGTAAAAGTCGATGCCGACCAGCTTCATATTATCCTCGGTAGGCACCTCGGTGATGGGGCCCTTGATTCCTTGTGGAGCTACGTCCTGGGTGGACAGGCCCTTTCCGTCCTCGTTGTATGCGCCTTCCAATTGGTTCGCAGCGACTGCGCCGCCCCACAGGAAGCCTTCAGGAAATGGTGTATTCATCGATAATCCCGCCTTTTATTAGTTATGGATTCAGATATGGTAAGCTGTTCATAGGTCCTATAATTCCATGCTAAATGTTGTAACGCGTTACATGTCAAGTATTATTATAAAGATGAAAATTTATGTAAGGAGAGCCATCATGTCGAATCTGGATCAAATCGCTAAACTGTCGGGATTCTCCAAAGCTACGGTATCGAGAGTACTGAATCGTTCTCCCCATGTGAGCCAGGCAACGCGGGAGATCATTCTGAAGATCATGGAAGAGCTGGACTATGTGCCGAACGGCAATGCCATCTCCTTGTCCAGAGGGGAGACCATGCAGATCGGGATGGTGACGGAGGGGATCAACGAGGTGATGCTGCCCTTCCTGAACAGCTTCGTGGAGACTGCGAGCCGGCACGGATATCAGACGATTATCTATACCTCCGGGGGCGATCCGGCCAAAGAGCTGCAAGCCTTCGAGGATATGCGGCGCAAAAGAGTCGATGCGCTCGTCATCAGTACCTGTGTTAACGATCAGGCGCTCTTGGGCTCCTATTGCAAATACGGGCCGATTGTCTCCTGGCAGCGGATGGAGCTTCCTGAGATTCAGAGTGTAGCCATGAATCAATATGACGGATATATGCTAGGGCTTGAACATCTGATTGAAAAGGGGTATACGCGGATTGCCAATGCCTGGGGCCGGCCGGCCAGCATGAATACCTCCGGGCGGATACAGGCCTACCGGGATGCTGCCCGCAACTATCATCTGGAGGTGAACCCGGAATGGTCGCATACAGGGATCTTTTCCATCCGGCAGGGTGAGGAGCTGATCCGCAGGCTGCTGATGATTCCAGGCGGGCCTCCGAATGCCATCCTCTGCGCCAATGATATGGTCGCGGCAGGGGTGCTGAGCGAAGCCCGAAGACTGAAGGTGAAGGTGCCAGAGGAGCTGGCGGTGGTCGGCTTCGACAACACGGAGCTGGCCCATACGCTAGGGATCACTTCGATTGATAATCCGATCGCTGCACAGGCACAGAATGCGCTGCATCTGATTCTCTGTAAGCTGAAGGGGGGAGAGGCGGAGCAGGAGCCGCTGGAATTTCAGCTGGTGGAGAGAACTACTACTTAAAAACGCCGAGAATGTTCGATTTGGACAGGAGGATGCATAGAAAATAATATTTGGCTCAGTACATGGGCCATAATCCCAAGAGATAAGGGGAGGAGTTGCGGACTCCAGCGCGCTTATTTACTGAATTCTGCGTAGTTTGTCCGGGCAAAGGACTCCAGTGCGTTTATCACAACATTGCTGGACGGAATTCGGCTGAAGCTCAGTAAATAGCTGCATCTGAGTCCGCAAGCCTCGTGAAGTCCTGCTTGTTGCGGCAATTAAGCGCACCTGAGTCCCGAAGGGTTCGCTTGCTAATAACTACATAGCAAGTGTGGGGAATCCAATTATTTCCGGAATAACCACCACCACATCGCCACCGTCACTACCCATCGTCACCGCCATCATCATCCCCACCGCCACTGTTAAGATCTCCTTCCGCAGCATGTTCCTCAGAAAATAATCTTCTGCGCCGCCATGATCCGGCCGATCTCAAAGATGGCGGCACATTCCACGAAATGAACCTCGGAGATGATCGAATGATCATGCGTTCTGTAGTAATACCTGCCGTCGGTGTACACGTGATCATAGATGAGACTGATGTCATACACTGAGGTGGGGTAGAGCTCCCCTTCGCCCTTGGCGATTCCCGCCGTTATGGAGTGATGGCCTGAGCCTTCCACGAAGGAAATGCCGAGAGGAAGCCATAGGGTAACCTGATGATCCTTATCCTGCCGCCAGCTTCCGTTCAGGGTGCCTTCACCGATGCGGATCAGGCTGTCGCGCAGCTTGCGGGGAACCCAGGGGGAGGGGAAGACCAGGTCACGTGCCAGGTTGATGATCCTGCTGCTATTGTCGATCTGCCGCATCAGGAAGTGGAAGCTCCGTCCATCCAGCGTAACCTCGGCCCATTCATCAAAGAACAGGTTGTCCGAGAACATCCGCTCCATCTGATTAACCTCCCCGTAGAGCGCGGGCATCAGCATAAGCTGGCTCTGGATACGTCTGCCGATCAGCCGGATGAAGTCCACAACCGGGTGGGTCTCCGGCTGGAAGTAGCCATAATTAATATCGTAATAAAAGCCGAGATTCTCATTGATTAAATCCTTGGCAAACGCCATGAGATTATCGAATTCTTGTTTCGCACTCATGCACCTACTGCTCCTTCAGTCGTATGATATTGTGCTTATCATATTACGTGCCAAGCTCCTGTGTCTGTGATGAAAACAGCAGGTAAAGATTGGTTTAGCAGCGACTCCACAGCGGTTCTCCGGCACCGGTCCTGGCAGCAATAAAGCTTACTACACAAAAAGGTGTTCCCTGGCCGTCTGCAATCAGACGGCTAAGGAACACCTTTTGTAATACTAAGGTACCAAGACCAGATACCGATACATCTAAGCTCCTGAGCTTACCCGGCATACTCCTGGACCTCGTCCAGTGTCGGCAGCGCAGCAATCGCCCCGATCTTGGTGCAGACGATCGCCCCCACCCGGTTGGCGAAGGTGACGAAGTCCCGCTGCAGCTCCGCGCTGCGGGTGAACTCTGCCGGATGGGCCAGCTGGCTGATCCGGCAGAGCAGTGCTCCGATGAAGGCATCGCCGGCACCGGTGGAATCGATGGACTCTATGGTAATGCTTGGGACCAGCAACCGGGAGTCCGGGGAGGAGATGAGGGTGCCATCTTTGCCTAGAGTAACAGCTACTGCTCTGGCTCCCCATTCATGCAGCAGATCGAGGGCAGCATTGCAGTCCGCTTGGCTTGTAATCAGCTGCAGCTCCTCGTCGCTGACCTTCACCAGATCGGCCTTGGAGATACCGTCTCTGGACAGCGTAATGAATTCCTCCTGCCGGCCGGCCCACAGGTCGCCCCGGTAATTGGGGTCGAAGGAGATGAATTGCCCATTCGCCTTCGCATCATCCATTAGCGTTATATACACTTCGCGGAAGGGTTCGGCGAGCAGGGCAGTGGCCGAACCGAAGTGAAGCATGGAAGCGTCCTGTACAGCTGCCCGGTCAAGCTCTTCGAGCCTAAGCAGCTGGTCTGCCCCGCGGTGGAACACAAAATCGCGTTCCCCGCTGGCTGACCGTGAGACGAAAGCCAGTGTAGTTGGTGCTGCGGGATCAAGCAGCAGCATTGAGGTGTCTACGCTCTGTTCTTCCAGCGTCTGCTTCAGGAAGAGGCCGAAGGGATCGGCTCCGACCTTGCCGAGGAAGGCGGAGTGACCGCCGAGCCGGGCGATGGCTGCACTTACGTTCGCTGGTGCCCCGCCCGCCTGCTTGGCGAAATGACGTCCTTCAGTCAGGCTTACGTCCGCCTCGGTGCAGAAGAAATCAATGAGCAGCTCGCCCACACAAAGGACTGTATTCATGGATTGCACGATAGTAACCTCCTGCGGAATTAGTTCGGAACGGGAGTAGAGTCTCTGAATAGAACGTCAGTGGCGACATGTGTGACCTGATAAGGCCGGGCCGGGTCCTTGATTCTGGAGAGCAGCATCTCAGCCGAGACAATCCCCATATGGCTGCTGTAGATATGTACGGTCGAGAGATGAGGCTCGATGACCCGCGATTCCGAAGCGTCATCGAAGCCGCAGACCGCTACCTGCTCGGGTACCTTGACCCCTCTGTTCTTAAGCGATTTCATCACGCTGATGGCAATGAAGTCATTCGCACAGATGAAGGCGGAGGGCCACTGGCCGAGCGCCTCCAGCTGCTGATCCATCCAGTTCGCCTCCAGCAGGTAATCCTTGTCCTGGCCGACAATGCAGGATTCGGGATCCAGCGGGATACCGGCTGAGGAGAGGGCGCGGTTGAAGCCGGTCCACCGCTCATGGAAGCTGCGGCAGTGGTTATAATCGCCGACGAATCCGAAGCTCTGCACACCGTGGTCTATCAGCTTACGGGTCATCGCATACACGCTGTGTTCATTCTCCATGAGCAAGAGATCCGCCTTCAGCTCAGGGTAGACAATGTCCGCCGCGCAGTCGATGAAGATCGTGGGGATACCGAGGCCGGTAATCAGCCCGCTGTACTCCGTATTGAACATTTCAATACAGATAATCCCGTCCACATTAGAGGGCTCGAAATTACCGGGCAGAGCCATGGCGTTAATATCGTTCTCCCGGACAAAATAAATGGACAGGGTGTAGCCCTCTGTGCTGATGCGCTTCTCCAGTCCGCTGAGCAGCTGGGAGCCGAAGTGGGAGCTGTTGGGCAGGTTGCTGGTCAGGAGAGCGATATTGCCCTGCTGCTCGGAGGGGCTGCCTGCGGTCTCCATATAAGAGAATTGTTTATATTTAAGCTCGGCGGCCTTGCTGAGTACCTTCTCCCGGGTCTCTGGAGGAACGCTCTCTGCGCCGTTCAATGCCTTGGAGGCCGTGTTTCTGGAGATTCCCAGGGCATCGGCAATGTCTTGAATGGTGACCTTGGCTTTCTTCATCACTGTGTTCCACCTTTAATTCCCCATATTTGTAGTCTCTGTTACCTAATATATAGCATAACAGCAAAATTGACAACGTAATTTTACAAATGCACAAATTATATTTACATATTCAAGTGAATAATAACTAGTGAATGCTTGTTTTATATGTATTTGTTACATTTGCATCGTATTATGCACGAATTTATTTATTTTTTTGCACAAAATGCATTGACTTCTTGTCAGATTCTCTGATAAATTGTAAATGCAAAACATGGTCAAATGTAAAAATGAAAACCTATTCATTAGGGGCGAATGCAAAAAATTAAGAAGGGGGAAGAAGATTGGCAAATCCGATGGCTCAACCCGGGAGAACAGGGCTCACCAGGCATAGGTCGTGGCTAAGCTATATGCGCCGGAATTATATCCTGTATTTATTCTTGGCTCCAGCTGTAATTCTCACGGTTATATTCAAATACGTTCCAATGTACGGCGCGATGATAGCCTTCAAGGATTTCAGCCCGCGCAAAGGCATCATGGGCAGCGCATGGGTGGGCTTCGAGCACTTCCAGCGGTTCCTCTCCTCGCCGAATTTCTACGATATTCTAATGAACACGCTTAAATTAAGCGCCTACGGGCTGATTCTGGGTTTTCCGGTGCCGATTGTGCTGGCGCTTATGCTGAACCTGATCCGCAGCGCGAAGCTGAAGAAGAACATCCAGCTGATTGTGTATGCGCCTAACTTTATTTCGGTCGTGGTTGTCGCAGGGATGCTGTTTGTCTTTCTGTCGCCGACAGGGGTGGTGAACGCGCTTATTACTGCTTTTACAGGGAAGCCGGTGTCCTTCATGAGTGATCCTGCTTACTTCCGCAGCGTGTATATTCTGTCAGGCATCTGGCAGACAGCAGGCTGGTCCTCGATTATCTATGTAGCTACGCTGGCGGGTGTAGATCCGCAGCTTCATGATGCGGCGACGATTGACGGCGCTTCCCTGCTGAAGCGCATCCGCCACATCGATCTGCCCGCGCTCCGGCCGGTGATGGCCGTGCTGTTCATCCTTGCCGCAGGCGGCATCATGTCCATCGGCTATGAGAAGGCCTTCCTGATGCAGACAGCGCTCAACACTCCTGCCTCGGAGATTATTGCCACCTATGTCTACAAGGTGGGTTTGCAGGCGGGCGATTATGCCTATTCCACCGCTATCGGATTATTCAATTCCGTCATTAACGTAATCCTGCTGGTCTTCGTCAATACGGTCGTCAAGCGGCTGAACGAAGGGGAAGGGCTGTATTAAAAGGAGGAAAGTATGGATATTCAATATTCCGGGAAGGACCGGATTCTGCTTGTTGTCACTTATCTATTGCTTGGCCTGTTCATCCTGGTCATTCTGTTCCCGCTGGTATACGTCGTGCTGGCCTCCTTCTTAACACCGAATGTGCTCATTACGAAGGGGCTGGCTATTGCGCCGTCGGACTGGACGATTACAGGCTATGTCCGGATTCTCAGCAACGACGCGATGATCCGCGGCTTCTTCAACGCCTTGTTCTACTCTGCCGCCTTCGCGCTGGCTACGGTATTCTTCTCCGTCTTCGCGGCGTATCCGCTGTCTATTGAGGGGCTGGCCGGGAAGCGGCCGGTGATGATCTTCTTCCTGATTACGATGTTCTTCGGCGGCGGTCTGATTCCGACCTATCTGGTCGTGAAGGATCTGGGGATGCTGAACACGGTGTGGGCAGTGATTCTGCCGGGGGCGATCAGCGTGTTCAATATTATTCTGGCGAAGACCTATTTCCAGGGTCTGCCCAAGGAGCTGTTTCAGGCGGCGAGTATTGACGGGGCTTCGGATCTGGGTATTTTTTTCCGGATTGTCCTGCCGTTGTCGAAGCCCATTATCTTCGTGTTGGCCTTGTATGCCTTCGTGGGGCAGTGGAACTCCTACTTCGATGCCATGATTTATCTGGACGATTCGCGGCTGTTCCCGCTGCAGCTGGTGCTGCGTTCGATCCTGATTCAGAATCAGGTGCAGCCCGGCATGATTGCCGATGCACTGGCCCAGGCGGAGCTGAAGAAGCTGTCTGAAATGATCAAGTATTCTTCGATCGTCATCTCCAGCCTGCCGCTTATTGTGATGTACCCGTTCTTCCAGAAGTACTTCGAGAAGGGTGCTATGGTCGGCTCCATTAAATAATAATAGGGGGAATCTCATATGAAAAAATCATTGCAAACCCTGTCTGTGCTGGCACTCTCGGCTTCCGTGCTTGCGGGCTGCGGCGGCGGAGACGGTAATTCCTCGGCCTCTAAGGATTATAAGCTGGAGAACGTGACGCTGCCGCTTAAAGAGAAGGTATCGCTGCATTTCATGTCTCAGAGCTCCGCGCTGGCGCCTGCCGATCCGAACGAGAAGCTGATCTACAAGCGGCTGGAGGAGAAGTCCGGGGTCCACATCGATTTCACCAATTACACGAACGACGCTTTTATCGAGAAAAGAAATCTGGCTGTAGCCAGCGGCGACCTGCCGGATGCGATCATCGACGCTGCTTACTCGGATTATGATCTGCTGACCCTGGGCAAGGACGGAACGATTGTGCCGCTGGAGGAGCTGATTGAGAAATACATGCCGAATCTGCAGAAGGTGCTGGCTGCCGCGCCGGAGTACAAATCGATGATGACCGCGCAGGACGGGCATATCTATGCTTTTCCATGGATAGAGGAGCTGGGCTCCGGCAAGGAGAGCATTCATTCGGTCAACGGGATGCCGTGGATCAATGTGGAGTGGCTGAAGAAGCTGGGACTGGCTATGCCAACCACGACGGAGGAACTGAAGCAGGTGCTGGTCGCCTTCAAGAATGATGACCCGAACGGGAACGGCCAGAAGGATGAGATTCCCCTGTCTTTTGTGCTGAATAACAGCAATGAGGATATGAACTTCCTGTTCGGCTCGTTCGGTCCTGGGGATAACGGCGATCACACGGTGGTTACCAATGACGGCAAAGTGGTCTTCACCGCGGGCCAGGACGGATATAAAGAGGGCATTAAGTATCTGAACGAGCTGTATGCGCTCGATCTGATCGATGAAGAGGCGTTCGAACAGGATTACAATACCTATCTGGCCAAAGGGCAGAGTGAACGCTACGGCGTCTACTTCCAGTGGGATAAATCCAATATTACCGGCTTCAATGATAAATATGATCTGATGCAGCCGCTTGCCGGGCCGGACGGAGAGGTTAATGTGACCCGGACGAATAACTTCGGCTTTGACCGCGGACGGATGGTGATTACAGGCTCGAATAAGAATCTGGAGCTTACCGCCAAGTGGATTGACCAGCTCTATGAGCCGCAGCAGTCGGTGGAGGATAACTGGGGAACGTATGGGGATGAGACGCAGCAGAATATTTTTGAATACGATGAATCGGCCAAAATGCTGAAGCATCTGCCGCTGGAAGGCGCGGCCCCGGTTGAATTGCGCCAAAAGACCAGCATCGGCGGACCGCTGGCGATTCTGGATGAATACTACGGTAAGGTGACCACGAAGCCGGATGATGCCGCTTGGCGGCTGGACCTCATGAAGGAGAGACTTGTACCTTATATGAAGGCTGATAATAACTTCCCGCGTGTCTTCTATTCGCTGGAGGATCAGAAGACGCTCACGAATATCGAGACGGACCTGTTCGCTTATGTCAACCGCAAGCGTGCGGAATGGACCAAGACAGGTAAAGTGGAAGAGGAATGGAACGATTATCAGGCAGAGCTGTCCAGACTCGGGCTGGACAAATGGCTGGAGATCAAGCAGGCCGGATATGACAGCTACCTTAAGAACAAGGGCTGAGATTGCACTAGCTGCAGCACATGAAGAACAGATAACCTATAAACAGATAAAGGTGGTAATGGAGTGGAGATTATCGGGAGAACCATACACAGGCCGGCGCTGCATTTTACGCCGGGGCAGCATTGGCTGAATGATCCGAATGGACTGGTGTACTTCGAAGGGGAATATCATTTGTTCTATCAGTATCATCCGCATTCCTCCATCTGGGGGCCTATGCACTGGGGTCATGCTGTAAGTAAGGACCTGATCACCTGGGAGGAGCTGGACATTGCGCTGTATCCGGACGATCACGGCTATGCGTTCTCCGGCAGCGCAGTCGTAGATTGGAAGAACACGAGTGGACTGTTCCCGGAGAAGCCGGGTATCGTTGCCATCTATACCAGTCATCTGGAGCCGACGGAGACGTCGCCTTCCGTGCAGAGACAGAGCCTGGCCTACAGTCATGACAATGGCCGGACCTGGAGCAAGTATGCAGGTAACCCGGTGCTGGCGCATCCTTCCAAGGCTGACTTCCGTGATCCGAAGGTGTTCTGGTCCGAGGCCTACGGGAAATGGATGATGGTGCTGGCGACGGATCAGACGATCACGTTCTACTCCTCGCCGGATCTGCGGGAGTGGAGCCTGGAGAGTGAATTCGGCGAGGGTGCAGGATCGCATGATGCAGTATGGGAATGCCCGGACCTGTTCCAGCTCCCGGTGGAAGGGACAGAAGACAGCAAGTGGGTGCTGCTGGTCAGCATCGGTGATAACAGCGGGCAGAGATATGGCTCGCGGACGCAATATTTCGTCGGCGGGTTCGACGGCTCCGTCTTCACGCCTGAGCACAGCGATATCCGCTGGCTGGATTACGGCAAAGACAATTATGCCGGGGTCAGCTTCTCGGGTATTCCGGCAGCGGACGGGCGGCGGATCTTCATCGGCTGGATGAATAATTGGCGATATGCCAATCAGATTCCAAGCCAGGGCTGGCGCGGCGCGATGACGATTCCGCGGGTGCTGACGCTGCAGAATGCAGAAGGCAGGACCTTGATCCGCCAGCATCCGGTAGCGGAGCTTGACCGTTACTTTGCGGCAGAGTCTGGGACATTGCCGGAGATGCTGCTGATACCGGGCGAGCCCCAGGATATCAAGTGCAAGGATTCAGCCCTGGAGCTGCGGCTTGCGCTTGCGGACAACGAAGCGGAAGAATTCGGTCTTATTATTCATCATACCGCTACCGAGTATACCGAGCTCGTCTATTCCGCTGCCGAAGGTACTTTCACCCTGCGCAGAGATCAGTCCGGCGAGACCGGCTTCTCCGAGATATTCCCCGATCCCCAGTACGCCATAGGAATTGGCAGCCTGGAGAACCTGCGTATCCTGCTGGATACCTGTTCGGTGGAGGTATTCGTTAATGACGGCCTCGCCGCCATCACCAGCCTGATCTTCCCCGGAGGCATCTGCTCGGGCCTGAGCTTTTATGCTAAGGGCGGCAGTGTACGGCTGCGGGAGGGACGCTTGTCTTTCATGGAATAAATAATCAATAGGATGAACCCGGGACAAGGGTGTTCCGCACAGCCGTGAGATCATGGCTGGCGGAACACCCTTGTTGGTGTGGCGGGAACACCGCAGCCATGGCCTCACGGACATGCACGTATACGGGAATGTGGGGAGCTGGTTTCAGTCAGCCTTAGATGCCCGGTGCTGCTGTACGGACCGGAAACATCCGGCTGAACAGGAAGCGGATCAGCGGACCGGCCACCAGCAGCTGGAGCGGCAGGGCGCAGATGAAATTAAGCCCCAGGATGGAGAAGTAATGCCGGAAGAAGTTGCCCCCGAATCCGAAGTGTGCTAGTGTGCCGTATAGAGACATGAGGATGACCATGCCGCAGACCATGAAGCACGAGATCGTCAGTACTTTGCGGATCTGGGGTGCGGACGGCTTCACTATTTTGAAGGCCAGCCCTTTGGCAATTCTGCCTACCACCACAATATCGCAGAACAGGGCAACGGCAAGTGCCGGGAGCAAGCCCGCAGCCACATCCATAAACAGTCTGCTGTTGAATCCGTTCGCTATAATCACATTGTAAAAAGACATAAAGACAACCATGCAAAAACACATCATACTGGTGAAAATTAAAGCTTCTTTTTTGTTACTGCCCATGTTACAGAACTCCCTTAAATGTAGGTTTTTCAAACTTCACTTATAGTAGCAGCAGGAAGGATTATTGTCAACCTGGTTGACAATATGGGCAAGGGGTACCGCAACTGCATTTCTATCATGGAGGTCTTGTAAATGAATGAATACATAAGCGGATTGAATCTGGTCGATATGATTAGCGAAAAGCATAAGGTGCTGCGGGACAAGGTGAACCAGATGAGCGGCGAGCCGCTGAATAAGACGGAGACGCATATTCTGGCGATGCTGGAGCAACACGGCATTCTATCCATTTCAGAGATCAGCAGACTGATCAGCATTTCCCGCCAGGGGACACAGAAGACGATCAACCATCTGCTGGCCGAAGGTTATGTAAATACAGCTGTTAAGGAAGGGAACAGCCGGGACAAGCCTATCGTGCTCACTGCGAAGGGGACAGCGGCTTGCCGGAGTATGCTGGAGATCAAGCAGAAGATTGAGGCCGAAATCACGGCCCGGATCGGCAGGGAGCAGGCGGAGCTGCTGCGGACGCTGCTTATACAGGACTGGCTCTGAGACGGGCTGAAAATGGCTGAATATAGCAAAAAAAGCTGAAATAAGCAATTGGGACGGAGCGGAAAGCCTGCTTGGTCCTTTTTGCTGTGTCTTTCGGCGGATTACATTTATTATTCATGGTTTGGTGTTTGTCTAGGATATCTGCATATATACAGATGGTGATAAAAGAATTAATGTAGTATCGAACGGCAGCAAAAATAGTGTATGTATCCAGTTAAAGGTCCAGATTGTATTCGTACATCAGGGGTAATATAACTTAAAAAAAGTCGGTGAGTGATGATGATGTCTTCGGTAAAAAGGTTCCTGATCGGACGGCCGCTAAAGTCCAATCAGCTGGGAGAACAGAAGCTTAACAAAACCAAGGCCCTGGCCATCCTGTCCTCGGATGCCTTGTCCTCTGTGGCTTATGGTCCGGAGCAGATCCTGCTGGTGCTGATCACGGTAAGTACAGCCGCATTCTGGTACTCCATTCCGATTGCAGGCGGGGTACTGGTGCTGCTGCTGGCCCTGATACTCTCCTATAGGCAGATCATCTTCGCCTATCCCCAGGGCGGCGGGGCTTATGTCGTATCCAAAGAGAATCTGGGCAAATATCCGGGTCTGATTGCCGGGGGCTCCTTGCTCGTCGATTATATACTAACCGTAGCGGTCAGTGTCTCTGCGGGAACGGATGCAATCACTTCAGCATTTCCGAGCCTGCATCCTTACAATGTGCTTATTGCCATCATCTTCGTATTGCTGATCACGACACTTAATCTGCGCGGGGTCACCGAGTCGGCATCCTTCCTTGCGTATCCGGTCTATCTGTTCGTCCTGGCGATGTTCATTATGATCGGGCTGGGCCTGTTCAACGTGCTGACCGGAAGAGTACCGGCGGAGCTTCATACCTCACTCGGAACGCCGGTGGCCGGAATCAGCCTGTTCCTGCTGCTGCGGGCGTTCTCCTCGGGCAGCTCGGCGCTGACGGGGGTCGAGGCCATATCGAATGCGATCCCCAATTTCAAGGCGCCGGCACCGAATAATGCAGCCAAAACGTTGGCGGCGATGGGGATTCTGCTCGCGCTGTTATTCTCAGGCATCGTCTTCCTGGCCTATTATTACGGCATTGCTCCGCGCGAACAGGTCACGGTGGTGTCCGATATTGCCGAGCATGTCTTTGGCCGCAGCTTCATGTATTATGTCGTGCAGGGAACGACAGCCTTAATTCTGGTATTGGCGGCGAACACCGGATATTCCGCGTTTCCGCTGCTGGCTGTGAATCTGGCGAAGGATAAATTCATTCCCCGGATGTTCACCGTGCGCGGCGACCGGCTGGGGTATTCGAACGGAATTCTCAGCCTGGGCATCTTGTCGATTATTCTGATCATTGCCTTTGAGGGGCGGACCGAGCATCTCATTCCGCTCTATGCCGTCGGGGTCTTCATCCCGTTCACTCTGTCGCAGACGGGCATGATCGTCAAATGGCTATGCCACAAGCCGGAGGGCTGGCTGCCTAAGCTGATCATTAATGCGATTGGGGCGCTGATCAGCTTCGTTGTTACCATGATGTTCTTCCTGACCAAATTCACGCAGGTCTGGCCGGTGCTGGTCTTCCTGCCGCTGATTATCCTGTTCTTCTACCGTATCTACAAGCATTATGAATCGGTTGCGGATCAATTGCGGATCGCCACCTGCGGTGAGCCCCCGCTGGCGATTGAGGGGAATATCATCATTCTGCCGGTGGCTGGTATCACCCATGTGGTGGAGAATTCTCTGCGGTATGCCAAGTCGCTGGGGGCAGAGCAGATCATCGCCGTCCACATCCCGTTCGAGCGGGAGGATGACGCTATATTCGAAGAGAAGTGGAAAAAATTCCATCCGGAGGTGCGGCTGGTGACGCTGTATTCGCCTTACCGCAGTATCATTCATCCATTATCCAAGTTCATCGATACGGTTCAGCGCAAGGCAAGCGAGTCCAATTATCAGGTGACTGTCATCGTCCCTCAATTCATACCGAAGAAGGGCTGGCATAACATTCTGCATAACCAGTCCAGTCTGCTGATCCGCGCACATCTGCTGTACCGGCGCAATGTCATTATTACTACCGTCCCTTATCATTTGAAAAAATAACAGGATTATGCGCAGGGAAGCCTCCAGCTTACGGATATCCGCAGGCTGGGGGCTTTCTGTGCTTTTATCCAATTATAAGGATGTGGTAAGCTGACTCTGAGTGATATCAGCAGACAGGAGCGGAGTTAGCTTGAAAATTGATCACCTTGTTGTTAATGTGGATGCATCTGTGCAGGAGGATAAACAGGTTATCAGGCAGATCGAGGCCATGGGACTGCCGTATAAGCCCAAATGGGGGAAGGGAACAAGAGGCTTCAAGGTATCCAATCTGTGGATCGGCCGGGAATACTTCGAGCTTGTCCGAATCAAAACCAGAGACGGCGGCGGATGGATCAGCGAGTGGACTACCCGTTATCTGAAAGGTCACCGGGGGCTAGTCGGCTTCGCTCTGGAAGTAGACGATATTGATGCGACATATCAGAGGCTGAAGGCGCTGAATATCGAGATCACCGCGCCGGAGCCGCTGCGATTCCGCTGGTTTTTTAATCTTTTGACCCGGACGATGCCTTGGCGTAACAGCTATCTTCCTGCCTTCAAGGGAGTGCCGTTTCAGTTCTTCCTGCAGCAGATGAACGATGAGAAATCAAGGCATTTCATGGAGCAGTACATGGTACCGAATAGCAGAGAGAATGATATCGTGGGGATTGCCGAGGTGACGGTTGAGGGGACCTTAACGCTGGAGGACTTGGAGATCATTCATGCCCTGTTCCCTGATTGCGAGCAGCAGGGAGATACTCTGAACATTCATTTGGGTTCACAGGTGATACGGTTCCGGGAATCGGGTACAAGTACATACGGAGTAGAAGTGCTCCTGGACTGCAATCGTGCAGAGCACGCCGGCAAGACAATGAGGGTTGGCGATTTGCAGATCCGCAATTCAGAGTGAGCGGGACTTCGCCCGGCAAGACACGGTTAAGTCACCAGCAACAGTCAGCGGATGGAGGGACAGAGGTTGAAGAAACGCAGGTTGAACGGTACTCGAATTAAGGCAATATTGATTATGCTTATGCTTGTCCTGCTGCTTACAGGCTGCGCGCAAGGCACGGCCCATGTAACCGTGAAGAAGGACGGCTCCCTTAATTTGGCCTTCAGTCTTATGCTGGATGCCCGGGCAGAGAAGCTGGTCAGCGGCAAGGTGGAGGATCTGCTCTCGGAGCGGCTGGCGGATGCCGGCATAGAGCTGAAGAAGACAGCAAGCGGCAAATCCACCGAATACCAATTTCAGAAATCCTACGCCTCCATGGAGGAATTGAAGAACAGCAGCAGCGGCTTCGATATTGTGGAGGCTGAGGTGGGACAGACGCACAGGTGGCTGTATACCAAATATGACGTGGTGGCCCAGCCTAAACTGAACGCTTACTCCGATGAGATTATTGACGGCCTTGGCAGCTTGAATGTCCCTAAGTCACTGGTGCGCCTGCTGATGGGCAGCTTCTCCGTGGATTTCAAATTAACGATTCCTTATGACCTATACGGTGAGAATAATGCGGCTGAACAGGACGGCAACACGCTGACCTGGCATGTATCGCTGGCAGATTCCGAGCCTATCCGGCTGGCAGTCTATGTACCGGATATCAGGAATATTGCGATTGCAGCAGGCGTTGTTTTGCTTATTCTGGCCGTACTTCTTACATGGTTTATTAGAAAAAGAAAGCTGAAGAGGCTCAAGGCCCCGCCTGAAGGCACGGCACCTACTCATCGCCCGGGACCGCTCTAAGCTTCGTGTGGAAGCTGTCCCGGTACTGGCCGGGGGTCATCCCCTCCTGCTTGCGGAAGGAACGGATGAAATTCTGTGAATTGTTGTATCTCAGGCGGGAGGCGATATCCTTCACGGGCATATCGGTCTCCTCCAGCCATTTTTTGGCCATTTTGAACCGGTACATAGTCAGGTAATCACTGAAATAATACTGCGTTTCCTTGCGGAACACACTGCTGATGTAGTTGGCATTATAATGCAGCCGCGAAGCGCACTCCTCCAGCGTCAGATCCTGGTCGTACTCATGCTGGACGATATCGATCAGCTTCTCGGAGATATTATGATACTGGGCGTTCTGCCTGCTGTGGAAGATGACGATAACCGGCTGGATCACGATGGTCCAGAACCAGTCTTCAATCTCGGCCACGATATGCAGATCGGTCAGCTCCTCGAACAGGGAACCGCCCGCGTGGTAGATCTGATTCAGCGTAATTCCCGATTCCTGCATCATAATGAGCGTATTGTTCAGCAGCCGGGTCAGCGGAATCTGATATTCCTGCGGCGACAGTCCCAGCGCAAAAATACACTTGAACAGCTTATGCAGCAGCTCTTTCGCCTTATCGCTGTCCGCCAGCTTGATGGCATCCATCAGGTCATTTTCCGTATGGGTCGGATAGTTCAGATTAAGATAATGCTTGCCGGAGTTAATATTCTCGTACTGGATAATGATGCCTTTGCCCAGAGTAATCCGGTGCTTTAGTGCTTCCAGGCTCTCCCGGTAGGCAATGGACATTTTGTCAAACGAATGAAACGGCAGGCTCAGCCCAATGCTGACCTGCAGCTTCAGGACCTCGTTAATCTCCTGCTGGAGCTTCTCCGTAAGCGCATAGAGCATCCGGTGAAAAGCTTCTGTACTCTCATCCTCACTGCCGATGACGACAGTCAGGGCATGGCCCATCATCACAGGGGTTAGCCTGTGCTGCGCAGAGACCAGCTCCTGAGTCATATTATGCGCTGCGAATAACAGCAGATTGAGATCCTTTTTCTCATAGCTGTTCTCTTCGGAGAAGTCGATGCTCAGCGTAATGACAGCCATCGTCTTCCATTCCTCGACTTGTTTGCCGTAACCGTATTGCTCCAGCTCCTCCATCAGCTCGCGTCTTCTCAGATTGCCTCCGAACGCCTGAATCAGAAAAAAGGTCCGCACCTGTCCGAGATGCTGGCTGACCTCCTTCTCCAGCTGTGACTTCGATTGGAACAGGGAATGCACCTGCTCGCCGATGAGCTGGAATTCATCCGTACGCCCTGCCCGCAGTCCGGGACGGCGCAGTCCAATCTGTGTGAGCAGCCGTTCAATAGGTGTATACATGCGCCTGGAGCCCAGCCACGCCAGCAGCACAGACAACAGCAGCATGAACGTGCAGACGAATACCGTGTAGGTGCCGATTTTGCCGGATTCGCGGGTCAGACTCTTGATGGAGGTGGCCGACAGATAGATCCAGCCGTTCAGCTGGGAACGCATATAGGTGATCGAGTAATCGGCTTCATTAAGCTTGGTCTTGAACTGTCCCGACGGCTCGGCGGCAGTGGCGATCTGCTCGAAGCCTGTGAATCCGGCCGCTGTGGCAGGCTCTCCGATCAGCTTGCGGTCCGGATGCAGCAGAATCCGCCCGCTTTTATCCAGCACCATAATACTGTCCAGCGGCTGCATATCAGGATTAATGAAGTCCTGAAGACTGCAGGCCGGAATATTGGCCAGAGCCAGTCCGTATTTCTGCAGCTTGGTCGTCGGCAGCTTCTTAATCAGACTGATGCTGTACTTGCAGCCGGTCACGTTAATGCTCTCTTCACTGTAGAACAGGGAGGAGGGGTTCAGCACCCAGGAGGAGCTGCCTTCTACATTCAGCAGATTCGTGAGCTGCTCGTAATTGCGGTATTCATTTAACCGGTAGAGCCCGGAATTCTTGATCATCCAGTTCTGTCGCTGATTGAGCAGGATGACATCCTCCAGCCGCGTATCGAAGGACTGCATATTACGGATCTCATTGCGGATGTCGTTATATAAAATGAAATCGTTTTCATTTAGAGGGTTGTTCATCGCTTTCTTCAGCACCGAAGAGTTCACGACCTGGTTCAAGGTCTGGTTGACAGTATTCAGCTTATGTTCTACATTTGAGGTGATTTGTAAAATGAGTTCCTTTTTGCTTTCGTTAACATTTTTTTGAATTTCGCTGGAGGATGTGAAGTAGGAGAACGAACCAATGAACAGCACCGGCAGGATGCTGATGGCGAACGCGAACATAGTTAATTTACTGAGAAAGCTAAGACGTTTCAACAGCGTTCAGCACCTTTGCATGAAATATGGAAATCACTGTCTTAAGTGTATGCATCACGAAGGATAATAACAATAATCATCTGGTGCCGCAATAATCATTTTCTCTAATCATTCATACATAAGCTACATTATTCAATAGATAGGCTTCTAAGGCAGATAAATATTACGCTTCAGGGGGTTATGGAATGTTCAACCGGTTAACGGGCAGGAAGAATACTCTAGCAGGGTGCTTCATCCTGTTTTTATCGTTCATGATGTTAAGCGCTTGCAGCGGGGGGGAGTCTGAGCGTTCCGATTCAGCGGGTGCCCCGGCGCCGATCTCGATTCTGGCACCGCTGCATTTTCCGCAGACGCCTTCGGCGGAGCTGATCGCCGAGATTGAGAAACTGACCGGGTCTCAGCTCGATATCACCTGGGTGCCGGAGGGCGTCTACACAGACAAAATGAATACCGCACTGACCACCGGCTCCCTCGGCAAAGTGACGTTCGTGAAATTCACCGATTATAATCCGGTTAAGAATATGATCCGCTCCGGCGCTTTTTGGGAGATTGGTCCCTATCTGGCGGAATTTCCGAATCTCAGTCAGCTCAATGCGGCGATTCTTAAGCAGACTTCGGTGGACGGGGGGATCTATGGCCTTTATACAGAAAGACCAGCCTCCCGGCAGGGTATTATTATCCGCAAGGACTGGCTGGAGAAGCTGCACCTCAGTCCGCCCGGAACGCTGGAGGAGCTGTATGAGGTGATGAAGCAGTTCACTATGAATGACCCGGACGGCAACGGCAAGGCAGACACCCTCGGACTGGTGGACCGCAACGATCTGGTGTACGGGGTATTCAAGACGTTAAGCTCCTATTTCGGCACGCCAAATAACTGGAAAATTGAAGAGGGACAGTTCGTCCCGGAATTCGCCACGCCTGAATATATGAACACGATGAACTTCATGCGTAAATTGTACAAGGAGCATATCATTAACCAGGATTTTGCCCTGACCAGCAAAGAGGTACAGCGCGACAAGTTCATCCAGGGAACAGCGGGGATTTTCATCGGGAGCATGACGGATGTGCAGCGGCTATCCATTGAGGCCAAGGCGATCAACCCCAAGGCGGAGCTGACGTTAATTAACCGGATTAAGGGTCCGGACGGATATAAGGTATGGTCCATACCCAAGTACAATGGCTTGTACCTCTTTTCACGTAAAGCCATTGCTACCGAGCAGGAGCTGAAGCAGGTGCTCGGATTCTTCGACCGCACGATGGATGAGGATGTAGCCAACTTGATGGCTTACGGCTTCGAGGGCCGTCACTATAAGCTGGACGGGGAGGGGAAAGTGATCCTTCCCGAAGAGACATCCCAGCTGCGGGTGTATGAGGTCAATCCGCTCAATTCTCTGATGATCGCCGATGTGGGCAATCCGCATATTAAGGAGGTCGCACAAAAGGAGCAGCTCACCGCCCTGGCCGACCAGCTCAGCCGGGATAACGAGCAGTTTCTCGTCGATGACCCCACGGTGTCGCTAACCTCGCCGACCTATGATGAGAAGAACGCCGAGCTCTCCGCCATCATCGCAGATGCCACGTACAACTATATTCTCGGCAACATCGACGCCGCCGGCTTCGCCGGTGAGGTCGAGAAATGGAAGACCAGCGGCGGAAGGCTGATTATTCAGGAGTATGGGGAGGCGGCGAGGGGGGAGGAGTGAATGATTCGACACTATAATTCAAAAATTCCTATGATTCGACAATATTCCACTATTTCCAATTTTATATTATTGTCATATGATTGGGATTGGGGAGTGCATAAGAAGGAACTATTCAATAGTTCTTAAGTCATCTTACGACGATTGCCCATTGTGAATTGAAATATGGGCTTTTTTTGTGTGCTTTTGTAAGGAAGATAACATTATATCTTTTATATCGAGTGATGAAAAAGTTAAAAGGGGAGTGGATTTTATTTGGGGGAATTAAAATTATTAAGAAAAATTTATACTTGTTTTTCACTCTGTTTCTTATCAATCGTTCAGAGCGAATATGTTATGGCTGCTGATGAAGCAGTGTCTGAATATATCTTGGTTGATAGTGGAGAAGCGATTCAGAAGCAACAAATAAATATTTACAATAAAGGAAGATTGGAAACAGAGATTCTTCCGAATAATTCTCTTGTTTCATATAGCTATGATAGTAATGGGAACGTTTTAAAGAAATATACTACACATTCAACTGAACCCTATACTATTAGCAGTTCTGCGGCCTCTTATGATATCTATTTAAAGGGAGTCCCGGAAAACCTAGAACAAGTAATCTTTCCTTCCTGGACTGAATTATACGGACAGGACGATATCGAATGGATTAATGGAGAGAAGATTGCGCCGGGAGTCTGGAAAGCTACAATAGTACTCTCCAGACACGGGGGATTAACCGGGATTTACAATACCCATATTTATGCTGACGGAACATTGTTGAAAATGTTAACTGTACAAGTCCAAAATACGGCAAAAGTTACTTCTCCCAAGACTACATCATTAGCAGATGGAAGTTACGAAATTAGTGTAGAAGGAGTAGCAAGAAACATCAGCGAAGTCAGATTCCCTACCTGGACTGAAAATAAGGGGCAAGATGACTTAGAGAATCCATGGATTTTAGGCGAAAAGTTAAATGATACTACCTGGAAAATACGTGTACCATTCAGCAAGCATAACTTTGAAACAGGAAATTACTTCACTGATATTTATTTTTATGATAAGTATAACAATTCAAGTGGTTTAAATGGTCCAACTGTTATTGTTCAAGGTGGAACAGGAGGATCCAGTGAGACCGATATTACAGGAGTTTCCTATGATGTATACATATATGGCCTAGATCCCCAAACACAGAAAGTTCAATTTCCGACATGGACTGCAAATAAAGATCAGGATGATCTTGAATGGATTGAAGGGGTTAAAGTAGCTAATGGTGTTTGGAAAGGAACCGTTATTTACTCCAATCATAACTCAGAGCTCGGCAGATATATAACCCATGTTTATGCAGACGGAAAGTATAGTGGAGCTTGGGAGTTTAATGTAGTCGATACAATTAAATATACGTATTCAAACATAGCGTATCTTAGCAGCGGTTTTTATGATATCACCGTTAATGGGATTCCTTCCAATGTAGCAACAGTACGTTTTCCAACCTGGACTGAAAAAAATGGCCATGACGATATTGAAGAACCATGGATAGAGGGAGAACGTTTAAGCAGTACAAGCTGGAGAATTCGAATTCCTTATTACAAACATAACAATGAAATAGGTGCCTATTCTACCCATGTTTATTCCTATGACGCATATGGTAATAGCCGAATTATTGGAATGCTGTCGGTTGATGTAAGGAATTAAAGCTATTCATTATACAACTTCATTAAGACAGGAGAGTTTATGTTGAAATTCTTTAAGAAAGCAAAACAGCCTCTAGCGATTCTTTTATCAATTGTCTTGTTGTTATCCTGTTTCCCGCCGGTTAATCAAGTAACGGCTGCAGGAGAACGTAGCCAAGAACTCTCAGCTAAAATTGTACCAACTCCATCCCCTACACCGGAATCACCGGACAAGCTTTTTTCCGATTCACTTGTTCCTATGCCTAGCGCAACACCTCCACCGAGCGGAGAATTCAAATTATTAAACTCTGGGCAGCCTGTTGCCGATGAAGAAGTCTCAGTATCCAATGAAGTGTATGCTGACACGAATCAACAGGCTCTTCAGACATTAAGAGATAAGATCCTCCAGAAAAAAAATCTTCTGCAAACCAGAGCAAGTAAGCAAAAAACTAATCCAAACGCTTCCCGGAAAGCTTTGCAAGTTGTTGCCGATTTGAGCCGGGACGATATTCAAGCTCTAGTCGAGTCAGGTGCCTCTATGATTGATTTGTACTGGCTGAACTTCCTGGTTATGGGGCAGACGCAATGGACAGCCGTGGACATTCTCAAGTTGAAGCAGGACAAGCAGCTTAACTGGGAAGATGTACAAGCATTGATGCAACTGGAGTCAAAAGATAACTCTTCTGGCTCCTCGGTTGTAAAGAACGTTTATGATGAAATTATAAGCGATCTACCCTTAGATGCTCGCTCTTCCGTGATTTCTGACGTTTATGAAACACAGGATAAGACTCTGCAAAATGCATTTGCGCCAACTTCATTTACTGCTTTTGATGCTTCAGTGTCTAGTGTGCTTGATGATATGATTGTCCAAGCCCAAATAAATCAGGTTCAGAAGCCTCAGTATAACGACCGCGATAAAAGCGGTGAAGTCGTTGACCCGGTGTCAGGCAGCCTGAACTACAAAAAAAACCTGCTTCATTTGCCAGGTGTAGATGGTTTGGATCTTGATGTAGGGATTATGTACAACTCCAATCAAACGGTTCCCTTCACACATAATTACTATTGGAATCAGAATTTCGGAATGTATGATCATGATTATAACTATGGAGTACCCACTATAGGAAATGGATGGTCGTTCCAGTTCCCCTATATTCAAAACTCCGGTGATGATTACACTGCGTATTACCATGATGGACAAGGAAATACGTATAAACTCGGAAATATAGATGAACTTTCAAATTATACAGGATTGATTAATTACAAAGGCAAAGACAAGAGATTTGTTAACGAACAGTGGAATAACGGTCAATTCAGCAATGGTCAAAACAGATCTTCAGCATACATTGAGCACTCCGACATGACGCGAGAGTATTATTCAACCGGTGGTAATTTAATTGGAATTGTTGACCGGTTCGGTAATGCCATCACTTTTAATTATTCTTCTTCTGGATATATGTCTTCCATCACCGATACCCTTGGACGAGTGGTTAGAATAAGTTATGAAGACACTCTTAACTCATCTAATTTTGACGGAGATGATATTGTCCTCAGTGTGTATGATGGACCAAGTGAAGTACAGAAGGTAGTTTTAACCAAAGGCAGAGTGATCGCTAGCATGCCTAACGGCGCTTTGGTTGAACCCTATAAACGGGCTATCCCTGTTCTGTACTCTTTCACAGACCAAAACGGGGAGAAAACCTATTTTGATTACTGGAATGAGGTAGATCTTTATAATACTTATGGTTATAATCTCAGTTCACTGCTGAAAGAAATTCGTTACCCTCACTCTACGACTAAATATGAAATGGAAGGTGTTTCACGTAAAATCCAGCAGTATGATTATGTCACTGAATATCGTGTGAAATCGAGAGGGGATTATACTGGAAGTAAGGCATACTATCAAATGAATTACTCCTATGACGGTGATTATACCGGAAATGGAGTTAACGAATATCCTAATCACTTACCTAATGACTTCCGGTTTAGTACTACTTCAAGAATAGTAAGTAATACGCCTAGCAACGGAATTCAAACTACAAATACCTTTGATAAAGATGGAAGAGTTCTGCGGACAGAGACCCGGGAAGCTGGCGGAGAACGAAAAGTAATTGAAAATACAGTATTTCACGGGTTATTTACTCAATCACCCATACGCACGACGATCTCGGAATATTCCGCTCAAGACAGTGATGCCACTGCTGACCGGAAGTACACCGAAACAGAGCTTAATGAGTGGGGGCTAGTTCAAAGTCAGACACAACCGTTAACCAGTGACAAGTATAACAATCCTGGAATTAAGCAGCATTATACTACAACATATCAATATGAACCAAAGTATCGATTCTTGGATACAACATCCTGGTATCAGAATGAATCTGACCCGGCTCCAAAGACTGAACGGTACACGTATACAGATAAGGGCAGACCGGCAACGGTAACCAATGCTTTGGGTGAGCAAACCACATACAGTTATGATAGCCGCAATACATCGGGTGGAATCTCTCAAGTAACGACAGAGAAGATTGCCAACGGTCAAATTGTTGCTAGAAATATAACTCTGTATGGGCCGGAAAGCCGTTATGCGTATCCTACTGAACAACAACAGTATTTCAATATCGGCAAACCGGATCAGAAAATTGTCAAAACCTATATGACTTATGATCTTGGGACGGGGAATTTAAAAAGCCAAAAAGATGGAAATAACCAGATTGTAGAGTATGAATATGATGCAGCTGGCCGTCCCAAAAAAGAAACGTATCCGATCCGTACCAACAGTGACGGTCAGACCTTCAGAGAGGTTATCGATTACAATTATTATAATCAATCTTCGGTAAACTTTGATTCTGTCAATGATGGAACGTTCGTTTTAAAAGTGAATACCATTAAAACCCTGACTTATCTGGCCACGAACACTTCGGTGTCGATTAATTCAGCTGTGTATTATAACGGACTCGGTCTCGGCCTTATGGAAGAGCATTGGAACAGTAATGTTGGAAAATGGGTCTTTGCCCATTATCATTACGATGACCAGGGACGGGCAACCTATCAGAAGGATACGGAAGGTAATGAGATTACAGCAACGTATGATGTTTGGGGGAAACAGAACCGCGCAACCAGTGCCAATGGAGATCTCGTGGTTAGTGACTATAATACCAAGATGCGTTTGAGCACTAAATATATCAGTGATAAGATCACAGGCGAAGCTCTAAACTATTCCGAGCAGCAATTCGATGAATGGGGCAATTTAATTTCAACGTCCACCTTTAAAGACTGGCCTGCCAATCAGCAAAGAATTAGTGAGTCCTATCGGTATGATATTAGAGGGAACGTCACTGGCTATACCGATCCGAATAGAAATCTAAATGAAGATGGTGTTACAACATCGTATACTTACGATGCCCTCGACCGGTTGATTGCTGTCAAGGATGCTTTGAATCAAACAACTAGGTACGCATACGATGGTAACGGCCAGCTGTCAGCAGTAACCATCCAAGCCAACAATGGTTCGCCGCAAATGCTTAATACCAAAACGTACAATGAATTGGGTCTCCTTAATGTGAAGCAGGATGGAGCCTCACAGAGTGAGAGCTATACGTACAACAATCTTGGTCAACTGGAATCCAAAACAGACCGCAACGGAAGTGCGTTCGGATATACGTATGACGAAGGCGGCCAACTGAAAAAAAGTTTCATTAGCGGAAAGATTAACAATGTAGCGCAAACCGAAGAAACAAAGATAATCCAATCTGCAGGCAATTCCCAGACAAAGAAAATACAAGCTCTTAAGAATGGGGCCATTGCTGCTACTCTAACCCAAACCTTTGATAATTTGGGTCAGGTCAGATCCGCATATGTACAATCTGGTACTCACTCAGCATACATTGCTAACAAGCTTGACACTCTGGGCCGTATGACAGAATTAAATGACTCATATATGAGCTTCTACACCAAGTTTCAATACAACAAGGTACGCCTGGAAAAGGTGCAGACTAATGGAAGTTCTACGCTGAGCAATGATCCGTACGTCAATGCACAATATAGCTATTATGCCAATAACCTGGTAGACACCATTGTATATCCAACCTTGACAGATGGAAGCAAGCTCATCAGCAAATATACGTATAACAAGACGATGGGCTGGACGGAGACGCTGACGAATACGAAGGGGAGTTCGGTTCTCTCAAGCTACAACTACAGCTATGATAATAATGGTAACCGTACCTCGGTTAGCGAGTCAAGGAACGGGGCGGCGGCACAGACGACCTATTATGGATACGATGCATTAAATCGGTTGACATCCATCACACGTCCGAATGGCAGCCAGATTCAATATACTTACGATGTGCGAGGCAACCGTCTGACTGTATCTGATACAAGCAGCGTAGGCCCTGAATCGATGGATACCAATTATACGTATGATTTGCAGAACACTCTTACCAGCATGACTAAGGGAGGCTCAGCAACGAGCTTCAAGTATTATGCAGATGGCTTACGATTTATGAAGACTAATGGCAGTACGCAGACGCAAGTGGATTATAACTTCCAGGGACAAGTGATCACTGAAGGGAAACTTGTTAACGGGGTGTTGGTGGAGCAGGCGAACTTTGTCCGTGGTGACCGGGTACTGGTCAAGAAAGACAAAAAGACTGCCCAAGACTATTACTACCTGTACAATGGCCACGGCGACGTGGTGCAGATTGTGAATACGAGTGGAGCAGTGGTTAATAACTACAATTATGATGAGTGGGGGAACATTACAGGTCAAGTGGAAGGAATCTCTAACTCCTTCAAGTACACTGGTGAAGTGTATGATGCTGAGACAGGACTGTATTACCTGCGGGCGCGATACTATGATCCTAGTATGGGACGGTTCCTAAACGAGGATACGGTTGAGGGACAAATTGATAATCCGCTGACGCAGAATTTGTACACATACGTAATTAATAATCCGCTGATTTATACAGACCCAACGGGAAATAGACATGAATGGGGAGCGGGCTGGAGCGGTTTTGCGGGGAACAGATATTCAGCAACAGATCCATGGAAAGGCTGGAGTGGGCCGGTAGGAAGCGTTGCTAATTTCTTAATCTTAGATGATATAAACACCCTTCGAGACCCTGATTCCTCTGCGTTAGCCAAAGGTCTAGCTATTGCAGGTTTTATACCCCTAGGAAAGGTTGTAAAGGGCGGAAAGTTAACGCTACAACTGCTCAACAAAGAAGGGAAAGTTGTTGAAAAAGAATTCAAGCTAGCTGGCGACGCATTAAAGGCAGCCCAAAAAGCATGCAATTGCTTCACCGCTGGAACGAAGGTTCAAACGGACGAAGGGGAGAAGAATATTGAAGACATTGAAGTCGGAGATATGGTTCTCTCGAAGAATGATGAAACAGGTGAAAAGGCTTTTAAAAGGGTTACCACTACATTTAACCATGAGACGAATGAGATATACAAAATCTATATAGGCGACCAAATTATCGAATCAACTTATAATCATCCGTTTTGGGTTGATGGAAAAGGATGGACGTTTGTTAAAGATCTTCAAATCGGTGATCTACTTGTTCAAGCTGACGGTAGTAATTTAATAATACACAACATTGAAAAATTGCAAAAGCGTGTTATGGTTTATAATATAACGGTTGACGAGTTCCATACTTATTTTGTTAGCGATATAGGGATATGGGTTCATAACTCCGAGTGTAGCTTGAGCGCTAAAACACTTGCTACAATGGGGAAAACAAGCAGAGGTATTGCTGGATTAGCAGATGATTATGTTGCTAAAGATAAGGTTATGGGAATTGTTAAAGAATTTTTGGGTAGCGGCTATTCTACAGGTGTTTCCAAAAATGGGTATACAACATATATTAGTAAAGATGGGAAATTTGTTGCTAGATATGGCTATAAGAAAGATGGATCACTAGAATTGAACTTAGAGAATAATAATGGTGGAAATTTTCATATTAAAGTTAAATGATTTGAAAGGTGGAATTAGTGTGATAATACCTGTACTTAAAGGTATTGATTTTATTGGAAACCCAGAAGAGCAGACTGATTTTAATGTGAGAGCAACGGCTTATATTTCAGAAGAAAATGATAAGGGGGCGGACTGTTTTCATTTCCAAGTGATTTCGACAGAATTTCTGGCGAAATTTTTAAGGGAAAATAATCTTTTTAATGGAAGGGCAATATTCATTGTTAATAAATTTGACCTAACTTTTTTGGAACTAGAAGTTAATAAGATTTTAAAGGATTGCATCCGTCCTACTTGGGATGAAGTGGGGCAAGCGATTAATCGATATTTGAGATGGGAATACGATAACATTCAATACTTGTCGAGTGAGGAAGTACAAACAAGAGTTAACCTAGATAAATGACAAGGACTTAAAGTTATAACAGGTTACCATAAGCAGATATTTAAAGACCTTGAGGACATAATTCTCAAGGTCTTCTTTTTCCTTACTCCAAATGCTGAATGAATTGATGGGTGCTTACTGAAAGAACTTAATCCTCATTATCCTGTATAATATTCCCCCTAATATTTTACATGTTCAGAAAAGCAATGAGATGAGATTATCTGCCATACTTTAAAGTTGTCCATAAACAAATAACACTATTGTTATGCCAAATTCTTTGGGATAAATATTGGGATGATAATAGGAGATTCTAGGGTCAGAATAATAATTTGATAAAAGAATACCGATCTTAATCAACAATCATTGAATTTTAAATTTTAAGGACGAGAGCTACTCCACCTTCGACCATCCCTGATTCAAGTTTATTATTAACGAAGGGGAGAGGGATATCACAGATATTGAGGGCGAAAGAGTAGGAAATTATTGGGTTTAATTGGATTATTTATATTAAAATATAATAAAAGTTATTTTTGTAGAAAGGGCTAATCTCGAACTAATTAAGTATTAAAGGAGAGCACAATGTTCGATAAAGAGGGAATAAATGAGTGGGCTAGGTCTTTTGATGTTGAGTCCACCGCATTAAGCTATTGTCTTAAATGTGTCAATAACTACTTTAAGGATTCTCCTGAAGATGTGAAGCTGTATTTTGGAGAGTACTGCTCTGAAAAGTTAAAGTTAGAACTCAAAAAGATCTATGTAATTATAGATTGGAGAGAGTCTGAATATTCACACATTGTTGCCCTAGTTCCAATCGTTTATGATGGCAAAGAAATTGGAAGGTATGAGTTGTTTTTCAGGATGTCAGGGGAAATTTATGATGATTTGCTAGTAGTTGATGGAGGGAAACAGCTTTATTATTAGTTATTGTACAGACCTTGGGAGCGGGAACTCTCAAGGTCTTTCTTTTATTATTTCTTTTACACAACCGTATATTGCCCTATTCAGTTGGAGAATACGAAAAAACAGGCAAAATAATGGACCTTGTATAAATAACATGAAATGAGGTTGGTATATGTCTTTGGGTCAAATTATAAACATTATACAAAATAACTATTTCGGTAATATCTATTTGACAGGATTTATAGACTCATAAGAAAATGAACTATCTGAGTTTGTTGCAAGTATGAGTCAGCTCTTTCTCGAGTTCGGAGATGAGCTAATTAAATCTTATGTAGTTTAATATTCATGGTGTAATCCCGATTTCCCATAACCTTGTCCCTGATATCTCCCGTCAATCATAAACCTCAGAATCCAATAGTAGCCGTCTGTATAGGCTTCATTGTCAAACAGGATAAAGCCAACCATCTCTTCATCACTTGTCACCCGGAGGCTTACAAGATTGGAGCGCCAGCACAAGGTGAAATACAGCTTCCTGTTCATCAGAATGGCAACCGTAATGCCAAAATTTTAAAGTTTAGGAAAAATACATAATTAGTACTTGATTAATGAATCGACCGCTGGTATATTTTGTATAACATAAAAGGGATTTTATTCTATAAATACAAATTAAAGAGGAAGGGTGGTTAGGACTTGCAGGCAACGACTACGATGTTATCGGAACTGGAGGAGTATTTGCGGCAGAAGGGATTATCGGTTACGGAATTCGCCAAGCGTTCTCAGCTTCATTCCGGGACACTCAGCAATATTCTTCGCGGGCACCGGCCTATTGCGATGCAGCAGTTGGACCGGATTACCCAGGCCATGGGACAGGAGGAAGGGTACTTCTATGACTTGTATATCGATGACTATATTATCCGCGGTTCCTCAGACTGGAGAAGGATTGGACCGCTATTGCTCCGCTGTGCTGACCTGAACAAATTGGACAGTATTCAGCGCCTGGCCCGCCATATTATGGACAATCTGATGTATGCGCCCCTGCTGTTTGAGACGGCAGAAGAATTATTTATGGCCGGGAAAAAGGAAGCCGCTGCCGCAATCTATGAGATTGTCGCCGAGGCTGAACGTTATCAGCATTCGGAACGGCTGGCGCTATGCCAGTTCAGGCTGTTTATTATTGCGCTCAGTGACGATCAGAACCGGAACCTGTGGGCAGCCAACCGGTTTGAGCCTTTTGTGGAACGGCTCGATGAAGTCGATCAACTGGATGCACTCAAAGAGCTTGCCAATACATACCGGTCTTTACAGCGCTGGGACAAGGTCGATGAATGTGCTGCCAAGATGGGACATAAGGCCAGAATTCAATATGACTTGAAGGTCCAGCACGAACGCAGAGCATCCGAACCCGTGAAGCTCCCCGGCAGACCGCTGTTCTTCTACATTGCTTACAGTGATTTGCTGCGGGGGAATGTTTGTGATGAGTTGGGGGACTATGAGGGAGCTTTGGGTTACAAGTATGCATACTCCGATTTAAGTTGGGTAAGTGAGCAGGGAGAAGAAGTGGAACAGTGGAAAGCTCTTTTCTTTGAATGGTCAACCGCAAATATCTATATAACAAAGTTATTAAGTGGCGATACTACTGTCTTGGAATCTTACGTTGACTACATTAATAAACACAGAAATGAATTAGTCATGGGATTATTACATATTTTAAGAGCCGCTAATAAAAATCAGTTTGTTATTGATTATACGCTGGAGTGTTATAAGCAAGAATTAAGTGAAATATTAAATGAAATTGTTAAAGGGAGATATTCTAGAAACCTTGCCATGGATCGCCAAGCTAGTTTAATATATGAACTCGCATATTATTATTTATATAAAGGTGATTATCCTAAAGGGTTTGACTTATTATTAACAGCAATTAAAAATTTCCAACAGATAAACAATGAAAAGTATATACTGGAAAGTGTAATTCTATTTGAAAAATTTAGAAGTAATGCTAGTCAAGAGATCAAACTGCAGTATCAAACTTTACTTTTGGGAGGAGATTCTCATGAAGAAAAGGGTCGTTATACTTCTTACGGTTCTTAGCATTGTTTTAGTGCCAATTGTGGTTGGGCCTAATGTACCTAGCTCTCCTGGATTTTCATTATACAATCACGGGGAAGGCTGATTAATTCCTCCAACCCTTAGAACAGTATCATCCTATAAGCTCAACCTAAAGTCCTGCTACAGATTCTTGTGGTGGGATTTTTCAGTGACATCAGCCAACTCGTTTCCCCAATTTACCTAAATTGTACATCTTAAATAAAAAAGATCCGCCTTATTGGCGAACCATTCCAGCAGATTGACCCTGCTTTAATTTAGCTATTGCCTCGCTAACCATTTTGTCACGTTTGGGATTGGGGCCGGGCATCGATTGCTCAACGTAATGACCGCCTGCAAACCGACGAGCATCAGCATCAAGACTTAATTTCTTCTTCATGATAATCACCTCATTAGGATAAATATAGCATAATCAGGCGTTCCGCGACAGATTCATCTATAAGCATAAATGTAGAAGAAATCCTCTTTGCCCCAATGATATTCATGTAATATTGGATGAGTGGTGCTCTCATCTTATGTTCGTCCTGTTATCCTACAATCACAGGCAGCTATGCTGATTAGTACAAATATTTCTTCAAACATTCCATTATCTTTATATCTGTTCAATGTTAATCTGACCAGAGGAAAAGATTTGTATCTAACCAACATGAATGAAAGATGGTGCTGAGATGAGTATCCGTTACACTTCAAATATTGAGTTTATCACTAAGGAGGCGCTTCAAGAGTTATTTCTATCGGTCAATTGGGAGTCCGGGAAATATCCGAATGAGCTTTTGCAAGCCATTCAAAACTCCCATTCCATTGTGGCGGCTTGGGATGGAGATAGGCTTTTTGGGCTGGTAAATGCTCTGTCTGATGGTATTTTAACAGTGTATTTCCATTATATGCTTATCGATCCCAGTTATCAGGGGAAAGGGGTAGGTAGAGAAATGATGACCACTATGCTCGAACGATATAAAGAATATAAAAATAAAGTACTGATTTCTTATCCGAGTGCAGTGGAATTTTATTATAAGTGTGGATTTTCGAGTGAGCATGGAGCTACGCCTATGTTTATTTCGGATTTGGTCTAATGCTGCACATCTTCAGGGAATGATACGCGCCAGTCGATTATATATCGAATCCGGGGCAATCCGGTCTGTGATTGACCGGATTCTCCGCATAGATGGACGCCCCTTAAGATAATAGTGCTTCCCGATCACCTATAACTTCAATTAATAAGTTTGCTCCCAGCTTGAACCCATGATGAAAGGCAGCTTCCACTTGCATGCTGTTCACGCTGTCGCACAAGTCTAAATATTCCTCTAGCTCTCGAAACACTTCTTCCCCTAACCGTTCGCGCCATTGCTGTGTCTCTGCTGCCACCTGTTTGCATGCAGAACGATACTCTGGATGTGACGGCACATTGTTCATATCGGATTGAAGCTTCCCATGGTACAGGGCTTCCAAAATTGTTTTCATGTTTGTCCTCCCATTATGTTCATCGCACCCGCTTGAATGAACTTCCTGCACATGGTAGGATATTTATGCAGTCTGCTTATCCAAGCGGTTGCGTGGTAGGAAGTAGCGGTGTTCTTTGCGGGACTTACGCTGCTTCCTTTTTTATTTTTGGAGCTCGTCAAACACCTTTTCAATTCCCTTGCGAACGATTGCGGAACGTGACATATTAAGCTTTTCTGCAGAAGCATCAAGCTTGCTCAGAATTTCCTGATCGACACGTATTTCAATCTTTTTGCTTTTGGGATTATCAGATAGTGGACGCCCCAACTTTTTAGAGGACATTACATCACCCCTTTTTTTGTCCTGATAATAATGTATTGTTATCAGGACAAAAAGTCAATGAGTTCCTTCATGATTAATCTATTTTTCAGCCGAATAATGAAGCTAACAATAATAAAAGTGCAGAACAAGATAAGAATAATGGTAAAAGGGAGAGGAGTGGGTTAATGAGAGGTCAAGTCTATGTGGAGTATAGACGGTTAGGTTTTTTTGCTGTACAGACTGAAGATAATTATTTTTCCATCATTGAGGTTCAAAATAAACTCCCTTCCTTAGGAAACAAATTAATTGGAGATCTTGATTCATTGGGTGAAAAATCACTATACAATGAAACAACTCAAGAAGAATTGAACGTATTCGTTATATCTACACAGTTAACCTTGGCTGAAGCGAAGAGTTATATAAAGAAAGCTGTAAGAGGAATCTAATTAAGCGAACACAGAATACGCACCAAACTATGATCTGTAAAGCGATGCCCATTAAGCTATTTCATTAAAATGTTGCAGATAATGCATCTCTGGATCGCCTATATCAGGACACTACAAAGGAATGTTGCACGAAATGCAGGAATTTTCTCTTTGGGCGGCTTAGAAGAGAAGGAATGCTGCTTTTTCTGCAACATTTTTTGATAATGGTTAGTTTCATGAGCGGAGTGTTGCATTTTGTGCAGGATTTTGAGTAATAGAGGAACTGTTCACCTTTAATCCTATTCAGCTCACCTAAGGCAGCAAAAGCTGACCCAATCCGGCCTCCTACAGCACCTTCACTCTATCCTTTTCTTCCTCGCCCGCTACACAGCATACTTCAAAGCCCCGCCGCGCGAAGCAGCGGGGCTATTTCCTTTGCCCCCTTTCAAGGATATGCATTGAAAGGGCCCACCCCTGGAGCGGCAGAAAGGGACGGAGGGAGGTTTGGAACTGTAGGAGCGGGAGCGTCCGCCTTTAGGTTTGGATTTCTACCGCAACTAGCGGTCCGAATCAGGAAATCCAAACCTAACAGCGGCCGGAAGTCCAAAGCTCACGCAGTCCCGCCCGCCGCCGCACCCGCCCACAACACAGTCCCGCCCGCCGCTGCACCCGCAACGCAGTCCCACTATGCTCTAGTCCCGCGCCCGCCATGCTACCCCCACTCCCGCGCCCTAGCTTTCAATGCCTATCCCCCATCACACGATAATCATTAACCCACACCCCCGCGCCCCGCCTGCTTTTATGAGCAAATGATTGTTTTCGTAATCCGGTGCAGAGCGTAATGTGAGGCTTGTAACCAATACAAGTTAAACGGAGGTCAAAAAGGAATGACGAAAAAATCCTTCACCCTGCTCCTGAGCTCGCTGCTGACACTCAGCATGTTGTCCGCTTGCGGCGGTAACAACAACAAAGAGGCGGCAGCTACCACAGACCCGGGCGCCAGCGCCGGGACGAACACAACCGCAACCACCGAACCGGCCGCAGAGCCGGAGAAGCCGACAGAGATCAAGATTATGCTGCCGCTGAATACGACAGATACTCCGCCCGATACGATCAAGAATGAAGTGGAGAAATTGACGAATACGAAGCTGACTTATCAATTCTTCCCGGCTGACACGTATGAAGAGAAGCTGAACTCCTCGTTCGCCACCGGCTCCCTGCCGCAGGTGACGTACCTGAAGAACCAGACGACCTTCCTGCAGATGAAGGAAGCGATCAAGGACGGACAGTTCTGGGAGATCGGGCCGCTGCTCAGCGAATTCCCGAACCTGAACAAGCTGAAGCCGGAGATCCTGAACAACACGAAGGTAGACGGCAAGCTGTATACCCTGTACATCGGCCGTCCGCTGGCCCGCCAAGGCATCATCTACCGCAAGGACTGGGCGGATAAGCTGGGTCTGAAAGCACCGGCCAATACCGAGGAGCTGTTCGCCATGGCCCAAGCCTTCACCGAGAAGGACCCGGATGGCAACGGGAAAAAGGATACCATCGGCGTTGTGGACCGCAATGAGCTGGTGTACGGTGCGTTCAAGACGGTCTCCTCCTGGTTCGGCACGCCGAACAACTGGGCGGAGAAGGACGGCCAGCTTGCGCCGGAGTTCACTTTTCCGCAATACATCGACACCATGGACTTCTTCAAAAAACTGCGCGAAGGCGGTTACATGAACCAGGACTTCGCGGCAACCAGTAAGACGGATGCGGTCAATATGTTCACCAGCGGCAAGGCGGGGCTGTATATCGGCGGCTCGATGCAGGACATCGATTCCCTGAACAAGGACCTGATCAAGAACGTGCCGGATGCCGTACTGGATACGCACAGCATGGTGGCTGGACCTGACGGCAAATTCGCCCAGTGGATGATTCCCGGCTATAACAACGTAGTGCTGTTCCCGAAATCGGCGGTGAAGGATGAAGCAGAGCTGAAGAAGATTCTGAAATTCTTCGACTACATGATGACTCCTGAAGTATCGAACCTGATGTACTGGGGTATTGAAGGCACACACTACACCGTCGTGGACGGCAAGGCCAAGGCAACCGACAATAAAGAGCTGATCGAACGCGAAGTCAAAGGCTTCAAGGACAGCGTCATCGGTGAATACGAAACGAACGGCATGTACCAGAGCTTGAACGTGCTGCCGGGCCGGATTCATGCAGAGGAGCTGGTACTGGAGAACGTGAAATACGGGGTCGCAGATCCTACGGCGGCACTCGATTCGGCAACCTATACGTCCAAGGGCGTAGAGCTGCAGCAGATTATTGCGGATGCCACTTACAAATATATGTACGGTCAGCTGGATAAGGCCGGCTTCGAGAAGGAAGTCGAGAACTGGAAGAGCCGGGGCGGGGCGAAGATCATCGAAGAATATAATGCCGCGTACAAAAAATAAGCAAAACACAGCCGCTATAACAGCGGACTGAACAGGAAGAGGGCTGCCCCGGGTTAGCGTTCCGGCAGCCTTTTTTCCACTACCGAATAATTTACAGAGAAAGGAAGAGAATCATGCAGGAAGTAACCGCCCCGCCCCGCGTAGTTCCCGAACCCATGCCGAAGAAATATAAGAGCAGCAGTGAGCTGAAAAAGCGGCTGTGGCGCAACAAATTGCTCTATGTCATGCTGATCCCCGGCGTGCTGTATTTCATTATCTTCAAGTATTTGCCGATGTACGGACTGATTATTTCCTTCCAGGATTACAAGCCTTACCAAGGGATTACCGGCAGCGAATGGGTGGGCATGAAGCATTTCAGCCGGCTGTTCACCGAGCCTGATTTCCTGAATATTTTGGCGAATACGCTGATTCTGTTCGGGATGAATATTCTGATTTATTTTCCGATTCCGATTATTCTGGCCCTGATGCTTAATGAACTCAGAGGCACCTTCTTCAAAAGATTCTTCCAGACCCTGGTGTATCTGCCGCACTTCATGTCTTGGGTTATCGTCGTCTCGATCTCCTTCGTCATGGTGACGATGGACGGGGGGATTATCAACGAGCTGCTGGCATACTTCGGCTTCGCCAAGATTAATTTCCTGCTGAGTCCGGGCTGGTTCCGGCCGATGTATATCCTTCAGGTCATCTGGCGGGAAGCAGGCTGGGGCACGATTATCTATCTGGCTTCCATTGCGGCGATTGATCCGGGGCTCTATGAAGCTTCGCGCATGGATGGAGCCGGACGGCTCAGACAGGTCTGGCATATTACGCTTCCGGCCATCCGGGGAGTGATCATCACCCTGTTTATTCTGAAAATCGGTTCCGTTCTCGATCTGGGCTTCGAGCATGTCTACCTGCTGCTCAACTCCATGAACCGCGAGGTTGCGGAAATTATCGATACGTATGTCTACACCGCCGGTCTGCGGCAAGGGCAGTTCAGCTACAGTACAGCTATCGGCTTCTTCAAGTCGATTGTGGGCCTGATTATGGTCATGACCGTCAACAAGGTGTCCAAAAAAATAGGAGAAGAAGGCGTTTATTAAAATGCCGCAGGAGGAATTTAAATGGTAGAAGACCGTACATTCAGCGGCAGACTATTCTCTGCCGTCAACTTTATACTGCTTGCCCTGATCGCGCTGGTAACGGTGCTTCCGTTCATCCACGTGGTGGCCGGCTCCTTCACGACCAGCGCCGAGCTGGCCGCCAACAAGTTTGTGCTGATTCCGAAGGTGTGGAGCCTGGAGGCGTACAAATTTATTTTCTCCACAAATACGATCTTCAGAGCCTTGGGGGTATCGATTGGAGTCACACTGGTAGGTACGCTGTTCAGTATGTTCATCACGGCGCTGATGGCCTACGGTCTCTCCCGTAAGGATCTGGACGGCCGCCGGGTGTTCAACTTCCTGGTGGTGTTCACGATGCTGTTCCACGGGGGAATGATTCCTACGTTCCTCGTGGTGAAGGAGCTGGGGCTGATCGATTCGTATGCGGCGCTGATTCTTCCTTCTGCGATCAGTGCGTTTAATATGATTATCCTCAAGAACTTTTTCCAGAACATTCCGGAGGGGCTGGAGGAGTCGGCCAAGATTGACGGCTGCAATGACTTCGGGATTCTGTTCAAAATCGTGCTGCCCCTGTCGTTACCGGCGATTGCGACGATCTCTCTGTTCTACGCCGTAACGTACTGGAACACGTATATGAGCGCCATTCTCTATCTGGATAACAGCGCTAAATGGCCGATACAGGTCCTGCTGCGGCAGATTGTCGTGCTGGCCAGCGGGATGGATCACAGTGCGACACTGGACGGTACGGTTCCGCCGCCGGATCAGACGATCAAGATGGCCGTTATCGTGGTCGCTACGCTGCCGATTCTGATGGTGTATCCGTTCCTGCAGAAGCATTTTGCCAAGGGTGCGATGCTGGGCTCGATGAAGGGCTGATTCCTTGGGACGGGCGGGCTATTCTGACAAGATGAAAGGGGTATTACGATGATAGGCAGTTTGCCGCAAACACCGATCGAATGGGCGCAAAAGGCCTGTGATTCACTGATGGATACGTATCAGGCGGGAGAGCTCCCGCCTGCGCACCGCTGGCATTATCATCAGGGCGTGTTCCTGTGCGGGATGGAGCTGCTGTGGAAGACGCTCCGGGAGGACCGCTATATCGAGTATATTAAGCAGTATGTGGATGATCTGGTGGATGAGCAGGGGAACTTCGACTTTGCCCGGGATGAGCTGGATGCCGTACAGGCGGGGCTGCTGCTCTTCACGCTGTATGAACGGACCGGCAAGCGCAAATACCGGGAGGCGGCGGTCAAGCTGCGCCATCTGCTGCTGACACTGAACCGCACCTCAGAGGGTGGGTACTGGCATAAGGACAAATATCCGAACCAGATGTGGCTGGACGGGCTGTACATGGCCGGGGTGTTCTCGCTGAAGTACGCGAATTCGTATAGAGACGATGCCTTGCGGGCCGAGGTCCTGCACCAGGAGCGCCTGATGCGCAAATATATGAAGGACGAGGCGACCGGCCTGCTCTACCATGCCTGGGATGAAAGCCGCCGCATGCCGTGGGCGAATCCCGCCACCGGCTGCTCGCCGGAGTTCTGGAGCCGTTCACTTGGCTGGTACGGGCTTGCCGTATCCCAGTTCCTGGATGAACTGCCGGCGACTGATCCGGGCCGGGCGGAGCTTGCCGCCGAGCTGAGCGGATTCGTACAGGCGTTAATCCGCTATCAGGACCCGCAGAGCGGCCTGTGGTATCAGGTCGTGGATAAGGGACATGAGCCGGACAACTGGCTGGAGACCTCCGGCTCCTGTCTGTTCGTCTACACGATTGCCAGAGCAGTGAAGCTTGGTATCCTTCCGGCTGAAGTTATGAATGAAGCGGAGGAAGCCGCGCGTAAAGGCTACGAAGGCTTAATTCAGGTGCTCCAGTGGGATGAGCAGGGCCGGCTGCTGCTGCCTGATATCTGCATCGGAACCTCGGCGGGAGATTACCGGAACTATGTTACCCGCCCGAGAGTCAGTAATGATCTGCATGGGGTGGGAGCGCTGGTAATGGCCTGTGTGGAGATGCAGGATTTGTATAAGGCATAAGCAGAGTAGAGTTGGAAGCTGCCGGTTCAGGCATTGGCGCAATAGAGCTGGAGCTGCATAGACCGGCAGCGGATGAGAGGAGGAGGCAGACAGTGTATAACATAGTGGACTACGGAGCACAGCGGGACAGCGGAATACCAGCAACGCAGGCGATTGCGGAGGCTATAGCTGCGGCGGACCGTGACGGCGGAGGTACAGTGTATATTCCGGCTGGCACTTTCCTGACCGGAGCGGTGCGCCTTCGTAGTAACATCGAGCTGCATGTAAGTCCCGGTGCGGTATTATCCTTCAGTACCGATCCGGCGGATTATCCTGTCGTGGAATCACGGTGGGAAGGGGTGAAGCGGGAGGTTCATGCCGCCTGCATCTACGGAGCGGGTCTGACTAATGTCTCGATTACCGGGAGCGGAACCATTGACGGGAATGGAGAACCCTGGTGGGAGAAGCACCGGAGCCGCCCGGAAGAGCTGGAGTATCCGCGCCCGAGACTGATTGGCTTCGATGATTGCAGCCGGGTGACGCTCCGCGATCTGACGCTGGTGAATTCCCCAAGCTGGACGGTGAATCCGATTCATTGCAGCAATGTGATGATCGACAATCTGTCGATCCTGAATCCGGCCGATTCGCCGAATACCGATGGAATCAATCCTGAATCCTGCCGCGATGTGCGTATCAGCAACTGCCATATCGATGTCGGCGATGACTGCATTGCCATTAAGGCAGGCACCGAGGATACCCGGGAGCGCATTCCCTGCGAGAATATTACGATTACGGGCTGTGTGATGGTTCACGGCCATGGCGCGGTGGTGCTGGGCAGTGAGATGAGCGGCGATATCCGCAATGTGACAATCAGCAATTGTGTGTTCAAGCAGACGGACCGCGGCATCCGCATGAAGTCACGGCGCGGGCGGGGCGGGATTATTGAGGATATCCGGATCAGCAATATTGTGATGGAGGATGTCATCTGTCCCTTTACGCTGAATCTCTATTACTTCTGCGGCCCACGGGGCAAAGAGAAATATGTCTGGGACAAGAATCCTTATCCGGTAACGGAGGAGACGCCGCTGTTCCGGCGGATTCATTACGCCAACATTACCGCCCGCAATGTCCATGCGGCGGCGGGATTCCTGTACGGGCTGGCGGAGCAGTCCGTCTCGGAAATCACCTTCACCAACATCGATATCTCGATGGCGGAGCATGCGGTGCCCGGCCAGCCGGACATGATGGCAGGACTTCAGGACATGCAGCGCCGGGGCTTCTTCCTCGGCAATGTCCGCGAGGTGCAGTTCCAGCAGGTCACTATTGAGAACCACGACGGCCCGGCCTTTTACGTGGAGAATGGGGAGGAAGTGGAGTTCCTGAACTGCCGCTCCAGGAACACGGAGAAGCCGGAGAAGCTGGTGGAGCAGGTTACGGTGGAGCTGGCGGAACGATAACGCCTGGGGATTCGGTGAGATCCGGCGAGACCGGGTGAGAGCTGGCGGAGTCATTTCTTCGGGCGTGTTAATAGGGTTATAGGTAGAAGAGCCTGGTCCTGTTGAGGGACCGGGCTCTTAAGAGTAAAAAGAAGTTTTTTTATTTAACTTGGATTTTCAAGGCATAAACAGCAGTACCTTTCTTCCAGGTGGCCATTACCCCGTAGATGTAGGTGCCGGCACTACCCGGTACATTGAATTGATTCAAGTCAGTAATATCTTTGAATTTATACTTACTGAAGTGTTCTCTTACGAGCATTGAATCCGGCGGATTATCGAATTTGATATGAATTTCAGCTCCAGCAGGAACAATTTCCGCATCTTTCTCCTCCATAGCTTCCCATGGACCACCGTATAATTCTTTGGCACCCCAACTATATGTACTAATCTCCACAGGAACAACTTCACCGGTATCCAAAGTAGCGCTCATTTCGGGTAAAGGCATAGAGCTAAGCTTACTACACCCAGTGATTATCACTATAAGAATTAGTGCTAATAATAACTTTCCTATCCGGTTCATAGGCATCCCCTTTTGCGGAAGACTATGTAGTAGGTATTCTAAACTATGATTGTAAAAAACAAATAAAGGAGATAGTTGTATTCCATACATTTAAAAACAGTGAAAAGGAGGTTTTTCTGCTTCTAACTGTAGTTTGTACAACTAAATCTGCCCGAATGGGGGAAAAACCCGGTATTGGTGGAATTTAGATGTACGAAATACAACTAAACGTATCTTAGGTGGAAGATCTGATGATTTAGTTGTACAAAGTACAATTAGGCACACCACTTATACCTTTAGTAATCCATTTGTTCCCTTAAGTCCTCCACTTGCACCTTTACCGGGTATGGCAACCCGCAAGTATGCGATTGGCTACAGTATATCCTACATCCGCCGCCGCAGATCCTTCGGCTTCAGCCCGTTCTTCCGGGCCGTTCCGTGGAAGAACGAGTGGGTGGCGCTCCATTTCCAGGCGAAGCGCGGGAAGTTCGGGCTGAACAGCTGGGATTCCCCGCTGCTTCTGGACCGAATGCTTCCGGCCAGGCTGTGCATGGCACGGCCGAGATTCTTCAGCGGCCCCCGGCCGAGCGGAACCTTCCCCAGGGAGCCTAGCATCTCACCGGCACCTTGGCCTAAGGCTTGCCCGAAGTGTACACCGGCGCGTAAGCACCAGTGTCTGAGAATCTCCAGCGCAATATGGTTCTGCTCCCCCTCATAGAAGCCGTTGTTAATCAGTGCGTAGACGTATATCTCCCGTTCGCATTCTGCCTTTAGGTATCCTTCGAGAGTAACCAGGAGCTGGAACAGATGCGAGGGGATACCGTCATTATAGAGCGGGAAGGCCAGGACCAGCACATCCATGCGGCATAGCTCACGGTACTCTTCTGAAGTGAGCGGTCTTTTATTCGGTGTATAGGCGTGCAGCTCATTCCCGTCCGCAATCAGCGGCTCCAGCATGCCCAGCAGAAGGCCTGAGTTACTGCCGCTCGGCTTGGGACTGCCGTTGATCATCGCGATGTTCATTGCAGGACCTCCTTAATGCTCTGCGGGCTGGTATGGAAAAATACGTTGTTACCTGCCGAATACAGATTCAGACTGTTGGCCGCAACCAGCGTTCTGGCTGTATTCTGTTCACCCTCCGTTATGTCATTGCCATAGAAGTGAACGGATAGTGTGAACTGGTGGTCATAGCGGGGCCGGTGATGCGTCTCTCCGTCAGTGGTGACAAAATAGGGAAGCATATAAGAGATACTCCGGTTCAGCACGTTCAGCACAAAGGGGCTATAGCTGCCGTACATGCATTTGCTGATGATGATCAGCTCGTCGCTGCGCGAGAACAGCTCACCCAGATTGTCGTAGCCATCTCTCTTAATGACGCATGTCCCGGGAGTCCGGGTCCAGCAGCCGAAGCAGCCCATGCACGAACGGATCGCACCGCTGTCCGAGATGACCGTCACCTCCTCCTGCGCCGTATCCCCCAGCCAGCCCGCGAATTCTTGCTCTTGCAGATCGTGAATGATCGTTCTCAAGACTTCATCTCCTTAAAAGATAGATTTAAGCTCCAGCAGATCGCGCCAGTTGCCCGAATACTTGACCCCGTTATTGGTAAGCAATGCCGTAATTCCATGCACCATGGACCAGAGTGTGATTAGCTGAGGGGTGAACTCCGTCTCCGGCAGCCCGCAGCTGCGGAACACTGCATAGGCCGTAGTCCTGAAAATTTCAAATGGCGGATAGCTGTCAGACTCATAGTTATCCAGATCAATGACAATGCCTGAATGGTAGAACAGGAACTGGAAATACTGTGGATGCTCTATGAAAAAATCAATGTAGGCCTGCCCAAGCAGGGTAATCGCCTCCGGCTTCCCCGTAAGGCCTTGAACCGAGGCGTGCAGGGTGTCCATGAACTGACCGGTGACATGCTCTCCCATGGCGGCTACCAGTTCATCTATATTTTTGAAATGGCTGTAAGGGGCAGTGTGGCTGACTTCACATTCGGCGGCAACCTTCCGCAGGGAAAAGCTGCTGATGCCGTCCGAATTAATTAGCTTGATACCTGCTTCTATAAGCTGATTGCGTAAATTTCCGTGGTGGTAGGGTTTAGCCTTCAAAGGTACCGTTCTTCCTTTCCTTCTTGACTGATATCTTAACAATGTAAAGATTGTAGCATGTGTTTGCGATCTTTACAATGTCAAGATGTGATTGCCGCTAGGCGATTCCGGGTATACATTTTGCAAAATAGTCAGGAGCAGGTTATAATTAGTACCAAGTACTAATATCTGATACTAATAAATCGAAAAGCTGAGGTGGATCATATGACAGGTGCAAAAATAACAGCGATCGGCTCTTACGTGCCGGCCCGCAGACTTACGAATCAGGATCTGGAGCAGATGGTGGATACCAATGATGAGTGGATTGTGCAGCGGACGGGTATCCGGGAGCGCAGAATCAGCCGCGAGGATGAATATACCAGTGATCTGTGTGCAGCCGCCGCCTTGGATATGATGAAGCGTTATGGCAAAAGCGTACAGGATGTCGATATGGTGCTTGTGGCGACCAGTACGCCTGACTTTTCTTTTCCATCTGTGGCCTCGATTGTACAAAATACCCTTGGCATTCCGCTGACTGCGGGAGCGATAGATCTGAGCGCTGCCTGCGCCGGATTCGTGTATGCTCTGCATACGGCTCACGCGCTGGTGTCTTCTGGACTGCATCATAAGGTGCTGGTCATCGGTGCCGATACGCTGTCCAAGATCACAGATTATACGGACCGCAGCACCTGTATTCTGTTCGGGGATGGTGCAGGGGCCGTGCTGGTGGAGAGCGGCGGGGAGCAGGACGACTTCATGGGATACCATCTCGGCAGTGACGGAAGCGGAGCGCAGCATGTCTACCGCACAGGGCTGGCGGACAAGGTGAACGGAGTAGAGCTCTCCGGGACAGGGCTCTTGGTGCAAAATGGCCGGGAAGTGTTCAAGTGGGCGGTACGTACGGTTCCGCAGGGAGTACAGCAGGTGCTGAAGAATGCCGGAGCAGATCTTGCGGAAGTTGACTGGTTCATCCCGCACAGCGCCAATCTGCGGATGATTGAACCCATCTGTGAACGGCTGAATTATCCGCTGGAGCAGGCACTTTACAGTCTTGAAGCCTTCGGCAATACCTCGGCAGCCAGTATTCCGCTTGCGCTTGATCTGGGTATCCGTGAAGGGAAGGTGCGCAGCGGCCAGCAGGTGCTGCTGTACGGATTCGGTGCGGGTCTTAGTCATGCGGGTCAACTGGTTAGGCTGTCGCTGGACCCTCAGGTAGCTGAGCCTATCGCGCTGTGATGGATTGAGGCAAAAGAAGCAAGGACAGGCCAATGTGGGGGCCAAGCCGAAAAATGGTCCCCAAAATCAGAAAAACGGTGCCTTGAAGCAGCCCGTTAAATGAGCGATTATAGTATCGAAAGCGTTTTCGTGTAGGTGCATCATGCAGCCAAGCGAAATTCTGAGCTGGAGGGGAGGGATCGCAGGGCGGGTCCGGAGAGGCAGAAATTCAGCGTTACGGCGATCCATTGGTTCAAGCGTTCAGCGGTTCAAGTGCTTCAGCCCGCTGCCGCAGGATTCACGGACGATCAGCGCCGGTTCAACGACAAACGAGCCGCCTTCCGACTGGTTATTGATGAGATCGAACAGCATATGGGCGGCGAGCACACCCAAGCGTTCCTTGTTCTGGCGGATGGTAGTCAGCGTAGGGCTGGTATACTTGCAAGCCTCGATATCGTCACAGCCGATGATAGCCACATCCTCGGGAACACGCAGGCCCTGTTCCTTCAGGGCGCGGACTGCGCCGAGGGCGAGCAGATCGGAAGCGGCGAAGACCGCTTTTGGCAAATCTCCCGATGCAATTAACGAGTTCATTGCCGCATACCCGCTGGGCTCGAAGAAGTCGTCGCCATGCACGAACCACTTAGGATTCATGACCAGGCCGAAGCCGGCAATGGCTCTGACATACCCTGCTTCCCGCAGGTTAGAGATGTCCGAATCCGCTGTACTGCCTATGAAGCCAAGCTCCCGGTGTCCGAGCAGGTAGAAATGCTCCACCACCTTGGAGGCAATCTGGTAATTGTCTGACATAACATAGCCGGACTTCTTGCCGGTCAGCTCAAGGTCGACCCCGATGCAGGGAATTTGACTCCGGTCGAGTTCCTGTATTGCAGGCTCCATCTGCTCTCCCGAGATAATGACACAGCCGTCCACATGGAAATGCAGGCAACGCGAATAGTAATCTCCGCTGTTAATGAACTTCTCATTCGAGAAGAAGATCAGGTCATACCCCAGCACTCCCATCTGCTTCTTGAACGAATTCAGCACCTCTACAAAAAAGGGATGGGTAAATTCCACATTCAGCTCACCGGCAAAAATAACCCCGATCAGATTCGACTTCTTGGTAGCCAGCGTCTTAGCGGAGCTTGAGGGGGTATATCCGGTTTGTTCGATGATTTCGAGCACTCTTCGTTTCGTTTTTTCGGAAACATCGCTGTAATTGTTCATGATTTTGGACACAGTCGATACAGAGACCCCGGCCATTTCGGCAATTTTTTTGATATTCATTTGCATGTCTATGCTCACCCCCGCTGGATAGTTATAACAGGGCCAAAAGACGGGTATGCCAGGGTTACTCAAGGCTACTGACCGTTCACTTGGACACTCTCTGCTGTCAAACAGCAGTCCTTTCTAGAGTCTATTCAACTTGCCGAAACAAGTCAAAGGTTAATTGCATTCAGAGGAATGGCACGGAGATAATCGAAACCGATTTCGATCCGGAGCTTGAAGGTAATTGGAGAGTAACGGACGGTGTTATTGAGCTAAGTTGAGACTCTAATTCAGAGGAGGCTTACACAGAATGAAAAAGAAAATACCGGCGTTGTTAGCAGCCGCAATAATCGTTACCGGACTTCTATCGCCGCTGGGCAGCGGCGGGGCTGAGGCGGCGTCTGCTCTGAGCAGGCTGACAGCACCTGCGGAGACAACGGCCGCTTTGCAGGGCGGAAGCTCAGGGATTAGCGATTTGAAAGCGTTTACCGATGTGAAAGAGGGCAGCTGGGCAGCTCAATCAGTGCAGCGCTGGAGCAGCAGCGGGGTGATCTCAGGCTACGGGGACGGCAGCTTCCGGCCGGAGCAGAAGGTGACCCGGGCAGAGTTCACGGCCATTATCAACCGGATTTTCGGCTATAAGGACATGGCGGCCGTGCTTCCGGCAGATGTCCCGGCGGGGGCCTGGTATAAGAACGATATTGCTAAAGCGGTAGCAGCGGGGTATCTGAGTGCAGATGCAGATCAGCGAATTGAACCTGCAGCTCCGCTGAAGCGCGGGGAGGCGGTTCTTGCGCTTCAGCAGATACTGAGGCTGGAGACGGAACGTCAAGCGAAGGACATGTATAGCGACCTGGCGGGAGCCGACAGTGCAGTAAGCGCTGCGGCGGATGCTTTTACGGCAGCAGGTTATATGCACGGCTATGCCGGAGGCTTATTCAAGCCGGACGGGAGGATCACCCGGGCCGAGCTGGCGAAGCTGGCGGATTCACTGGTGCCGGAGCTGCGCTCCGCAGCCGGGGAAGTGAAGCTGGGCAAGGTGAAGGGCAATGTGGTGCTGAGCCATGAGGATATTACACTTAGCGACAGCATCATTGAAGGGAATCTCTATCTTACCGAGGGGATCGGGGAGGGAGAGCTCCGGCTGGAGGGAGTGCAGGTGAAGGGCACCACCTATATCCGCGGCGGCGGTGAACATAGCGTGAGCCTGGTGAATTGTACTCTTGGGCCTGTTCAGGTGGCGAAGCCGAAGGGCAGCGTCCGCATCGTTGCCAGCGGGACGACAGCTACTGGAACAGTGTACCTTGATTCCGGTGCTATTCTGGAAGAAGGCGCGCTTACCGGGGAGGGCTTCGCCAATGTTGTACTCCCGGCAGGGGAGAGGGCGGTCACTCTTATTGGCAATTATGGGGTTGTATCCACCGCTGATGCCGCCGGAGGCAACCTTACGCTGAGCTTGTCAGGCCAGCTGTCCAAGCTGATCTGGAGTACTCCCGGCAAGCTGGTGCTGTTGAAACAAGCGCAGGTGGCTGAGCTGCTACTTACAGCCGGTGCCCGGGGCACTACGATTACGGGCAGCGGCAGCTTCGGGACCGTGCTGAATCAGGCCGAGGCTGTGACGGCCGGGGACATCGCGCTCAAGCCGGGCAGCCGCAGCAATCTGAATCTGGCCTCGCCGCAGGCCAGCCAGCCGCCTGTTGCTGCGGGGGGCGGGGAGACGGTAACGGCTACGCCGGAGCCGACACCGACGGCAACACCAGCGCCAGAGGTTACGCCGGAGCCAACGCCGATACCAACACCAGTGGTCACACCGGAGCCGACGCCAATACCGACGCCGGAACCGACGCTGATACCAACGCCGGAAGTTACGCCGGAACCGACACCAATACCGACGCCGGAGCCAACGCCGATACCAACGCCGGAAGTTACGCCGGAACCGACACCAACGCCAGAGGTTACGCCGACGCCGACACCGACGGCAACACCAGCGCCGACCAGTGATCCTTGGAGTCTGGTGTGGAATGATGAATTCGATGACAATGTCATTGATCCTGCGAAGTGGACCTATGATCTCGGAGATGGCACCGTTGTCGGAAATCCGGGCTGGGGCAATAATGAGCTGGAGTATTATACGAATGATCCGAAGAATGTGAAGGAGCAGGACGGCAAGCTAATCATTACCGCGCGCAAGGAGCCAATGGGCGGCAAGCCGTACACTTCCACCAGAATTAAGACCAACGGCTTGTATAGCAAAATGTACGGCAAATTCGAGATCCGGGCGAAGGCACCGGCAGGCAAGGGGCTGTGGCCGGCGATCTGGATGCTGCCGGAGAATTATGTGTACGGCAATTGGGCGGCCTCCGGGGAGCTGGATATTATGGAAGGCTGGGGCAGCCGTCCGAATGTAGTTGCCGGAACGATCCATTATGGTTCCCAGTGGCCGGATAATGTCTATTCCGGCAAGGAATATGTGCTGCCGGGCGGTTCTACTATTGAAGAATTCCACACTTACTCCATTGAATGGGAACCGGGTGAGATCCGCTGGTATGTGGACGGGGTGCTGTTCTCTACCAAGAATGACTGGTACAGCAAGAGTAGCGGACAGCCTGCGGTGAATGCGTATCCGGCACCGTTTAACCAGAAGTTCCACCTGCTGATGAATCTGGCAGTCGGCGGCAACTTCGATGGTAATCCTACGGAAGAAACGGTATTTCCGAGTTCCATGGAGATTGACTATGTCAGAATCTATGAACTGACAGGACGCGAATACCGCCAGCCGGTACCAGTGGAGCTGGCGAAGGAGCCTTATCTGGAGGGAGCGAAGCCGCCGCTGGCGGACGGCAACTTCATTTATAACAGCGGGTTCACGGAGCAGGTGGAGGGAGATCCCGGGATGGGCATTCCGAATACAGCCCACTGGGTAATGTACAAGGAGGAAGGCGCGGATGCAGCCCTATCCCTGGAGCAGGCAGGCGGCGTAAATCTCCTCAAGGTAAACATCTTGAAGCCGGGCGGCAACACCTATTCAATTCAGCCGCAGGCCATTGTCTCGCTGGCAAAGGGCAGATATTACAAGCTAAGCTTCGACGCTAGAACGGATACGGCAAGGGAATTCACAGCCCGGCTGACCGGAGGCGCACCGCTGGGCTTCCCGTCCTATTCCCCGGCATTCAAGGCAGTGCTGACCCCGCAGCTTCAGCATTACGAGACGATGTTCCAGATGAAGGAGAGCTCGGACAATGCCGCGCGGATTGAGTTCAACCTGGGGACCAATGCTTCCCCGGTCTGGCTCGGCAATGCACGGCTTGAAGAAATCGATAGCATTCCCTTCGATCATGACAGCGCCAAGACGCCGCTCGGCAGCGGCAACCATCTGTACAACGGCAGCTTCGATCTGGGCGAGCCGGACCGGATGAGCTATTGGCATATTGATGCTTCAGGAGGTGCGGAGGTTAATCCGCAGGTCGACACTGAAGGCCGCCTGAAGCTGGACATTACAGGCGCGGACTCTGGCGGCAGCGAGGTTACGCTGCAACAGAAGGGGATTTTCCTGGTGCAAGACCAGGATTACAAGCTGACCTTCGAGGCGGATAGCTCCTCCGCACGGACAGCAGTAGTTGAACTGCGCGGCTATGACGGCGTTGTCTATGCTTCCCAGCCGGTTCAGCTGAATGTGGGACAGCAGCAAGCTGAAGCGGTGTTCAAGAACTTCCCGGGAGGCAGCGACCGGCTTGGACAATTCGTTCTGCGTCTAAGCGGGGGCACCGGAACGGTGCTGCTGGATCAATTCGTACTGGTACGCACCAGCTCCTATTATGACCCTGATCTGACCTATTACCCGCTCTTGAACGGGGATTTCAGCTTCGGGCTTACAAGCTGGGAGCGGCTGCTGACAGAAGACGGCGGCCAGAGCACTGCGGCTGCGGTGGACGGGGCAGCGAAATTCAGTATTACGAACACCGGCAATCAGGCGTATTCGGTGATGCTTTTCCAGAATAACCTGAGGGCTGCGGCGGGCTTGGATTATGTGGTTGAATTCGATGCCAGCTCAAGCGTGGCCCGGCAGATCAATGTGAAGGCAGAGAATGCGAGCTATTCTCCTTCCATGGATAAGACGGTGGAGCTGACACCAGAGATGAAGCATTACCGGTTCGAATTCCGGCAGGGGTCGAATGATACGCTGTCATTGAAATTCCTGCTTGGCAAGGTGGGCGGGGTGAGCGTTCCGCAGAGTCATGACATCATCATCGACAATGTACGATTCGAGATCAAGGACGCACCGGCGAAGCCGCAGGAGCTGCTCGCAGATTCCACAGCCAACCGGGTATCACAGCCAATTGAGCTTACCTTTATCCCGAAAGCGGAGTGGTCCGGCAGTATTAAGTCCGTTAAGGTGAACGGCGTCGCGCTTGCGGCGGAGCTGTACGATGTAGAGCCTGGAGCAATCACAATTCAGCCTGCCGCCTTCCCCGCAGAGGGAAGCTATATCATTACCGTGGAAGCTGAAGGTTATGTTAACGCTAGTGTGGTGCAGACCATTCTGGCGAGTGATGGCAATCTGGTCGTCAACGGATCATTCACCAGCGGCAGCACAGGCTGGTCTATCTGGTCCGGCGAAGGCGGAGCTTCTTCCTTCCAAGTGGTGGACGGAGCAGCGGAGGTGCTGATCACGGCGGCGGGGTCACAAGCCTGGCACACCCAGCTCTATCAGGAGAAAATCCCGCTGGAAGCCGGTGCAACCTATGAGCTGAGCTTCAGAGCGAAATCTACCGTTCCCCGGCAGATTGTCGTGGAGTACAGCGGAACCTCTGCCCAGGCGGCTCAGGCGAAGTTCGGCATTACGGCCACATGGGCGACTTACAGCACACAGTTCAGTGTGACGAACGGCAACCCGCTGAAGCTGAATTATCTGATCGGCGCGACGCTGGGTGAGGATAAGACGGCGAACCATACGCCGCATACGATTTCTTTTGACGATATCGTGCTTAGGAAAGTAACAGACGGACCGGACACGGAGCCTGCCAGCGGCACACTGGATAACGGCACATTCGATGCGCAGCCGGCTCTTAAGGGCTGGACCCAGTACTTCGAGGGTGCCGGAAATGCCGCAGTCCGGAATGGGGAGCTTGAGGTGTCGCTGGGCTTCACGGGATCTGCCAACTACGCCGCCCAGGTAGACTATAGGGATCTGAAGCTGACTCAGGGTAAAAGCTATACCTTGAACTTCAGCGCCCGTTCGGATATCAACCGTCATATTGAAGTAGCAGTCGAGCATTTCGGAGGAGATTACACGAAGTATTTGCAGACAACCGCCGCTGCCTTGACTGGCGAAATTCAACGCTTCAGCTACACCTTCACCATGAACGGCGGAACGGATGCAGGCGTTCATCTCGTCTTTCTGCTGGGGCTGAATCCCGGAAACAGCGCAGAGACGAATGCGGCTATCGAGGCAGGCAATCATATCTACATCGATGATGTGAGTCTGGTGGAGAACCCGTAAGCTAACGAAAGACGGCACCGAAGCATGTGAGAACGGGGCTGTCCCAAAAGTAAATATTCTATAGGTGGAAACAAAACCTGCAACTTTTTCAAAGCTTACCAAGTAAAAAAAGGAGCGATTCTCCGTTATTGGAGGATCGCTCCCTTGCATTTCTGGTCATTTGCTGCTTGCTTCAGCAGGTTGTGGGCGAGCGAAAGCCAACCGACCTCCAGCGTCACTTTTTCCAAGCCGCGAAGCAGAAAGCGCCGGAAGCCCCGGTTATTCTTTAATTGTCCAAATACACTTTCCGGCTCCGTCATTCGACGTACGGCCAATAGATAGCCTTCCTCGCTTCGGAGGATTTCTTTCGCCTGTTTCTGGTATCTAAGCCGCTCCAAACTGACTGCGATTTCCCGGTTTCCGCTTCCCTTCGTGCAGTTTTCTTTTAGCGGACAACCTCCGCAGCTTTGACTTTGGTAAGCATTTTAGGATGGTAGCTGTCACGGCCGCCGCCAGGATAGGCCGCGTTAAAAATGGCGTTGTCCAGCCGGTTGACGGCGGCATTCACGACGCGAACGAGGTGATTTTTCGGGATATCTTCTTCCAGATCCATTGGCAAGCAAAGTTGGTCCATGGTATATTGAATGTACAAAGAAACCTCTCCTTTGAAATGGTTGTGTGGTAACTCCATTTTAACAAAAGAGAGGTTTCTTTGTGTGATTTTAGAAAGATTTGAAGAACCTTTTCCCGCTTAAACAGCGGAGAGGACGGAACGATTGTGGAAAAGCGGCAGCGGTCGCCTTGGTCTCCGGATTTTCACCGTTAAGGGGAATGAAAAAAATCTGGAGAGCACAGCGATTGGAACAACGGTCCGTTCGCGCAGCGTTCACCCAAGTGCTCACGTTGATCCTACTACAAAATAAAGAGCTGTCCCAAGCAGCCACTTCATGGCTTTTGGGACAGCCCCGTTTTGATGCTTGTAGGGAAACTATAATTCCCCTGGTAGAAGATCATATGGACCAAATGTATGTGGAAAACAGTATACATTGTGCTCAAACGCAGGCGCATGGCCCGAATGCATGTGGAAAACAACATACATTGGCTCAAACGCAGGCGCATGGCCCGAATGTATGCGGAAAACAGCATACATTGTGTCCAAATGCAGGCAATGGCCCGAATGTAAGTGAAAAACAGCATACATTTGCCAACGTGCGGGTGTCCAGAATAGGTAGTGCCATTTCCCGCTTAAACAGCGGAGTCGACGGAACGATTATGTAGAAGCGGCCGCGTTCGCCTCCCCGGATTTTCACCGCTAAGGGGAATCAATAAAATCTGGGGACAACAGCGATCGGAACAACGGTCCGTTCACGCAGCGTCCACCCAAGTGCCCACGTTAATCCTACTCCTCAATTCCTCCTACTCCAAAACAAAAAGCTGTCCCAAGCGCCATTTCCTGGCTTTTGGTGACAGCTTTTTGAGCATGAGCAGAATAGTTCGAACGCCTATAGCTGATATTATTCCTTAGGAATTAATTCAAAGATCTTGCCGGTTTCAAGCGACTCGATCAGCTTCAGCAGCCAGCGGTAGTATTTGATAGCTTCCTCAATCTTGAGCTCGTCGGTGTGGAGCAGTCGCGAGAGGCCCGGCTCGTCCGCATAATCGGTTTGCATCTGCCGGATTTCGGCGAGCGATTTGTTAAGGGCGGTCATATTCCCTTCCACTGCTTTTCTCCATTTAATAGAGAAGTAATCGCTGAAGTTCTGGTGCCAGTCGGGAACCACCTCGAACAGATCCTTGCGGGTGCCCTTGCCCCAGACTTTATCGATCATCTTCAAATCAAGCAGTGTACGGACTCCAGTACTCATGGAGGTCTTGCTCATACCCATGGTGCGGCTCAGCTCATCCAGTGTAACCGGGCCCTCATTAAAGTACATATAACCGTATAAATGCCCAATCGATAAGGTAATGCCGTATAAATCCATATTTTTACCGATAGAATCGATGACCCGTTCGCGGGCCTTGCTGATTTTCTCTATTTGCTCGGGCAGAAGCCCCTCTAAATCGTTCATGATGTCCCTCCTGAGGAATAGGCTGACAGGCTACATGCCTCTCCTACTGTATTGTAATCAAATCCCCATCCAGAAGTAAAGAATTCATCCGGAACGGAATTTGGCGTTAAACAGAGTATTCTATACGTAAAGTTTGTAAAGTTAAAACTGTACACTAAATTTCAACCGAATATGCGCTTTGCTTATTTTTTCGTAAGTCCGTTACACTAGGTCAGTAGCATTAACCTGAAAGTTCAAGGGGAGAGAAGGAGGTCACCATGGCAATTATAGAGGTGAAACAGTTAACCAAAGTTTTCGGTCATGATGCAGCACGGGCGCTTCCATTATTAGAACAAGGCTGGTCCAAAGAAAGAATTGCCAAGGAAGCCAAGCTGACAGTCGGTGTGAATAAAGCCGAATTCAGCATTGAAGAGGGAGAAATATTCGTCATTATGGGATTGTCGGGGAGTGGTAAATCTACACTCGTCCGTCTATTGAACCGGCTGATTGAGCCGACCGGAGGACAGGTGCTGTTCAAGGGTAAGGATGTTGTCAAGATGAATCCGGAGCAGCTTCGGGAATTCCGGCGGAAGAATATCGGCATGGTCTTTCAAAAGTTCGCGCTGTTCCCGCACCGCAGTGTGCTGGCCAACGCAGAATACGGACTGGAAGTCCAGGGTGTGGAGAAAAGCAAACGAACCCGGCTGGCCATGGAGGCTCTTGAGCTTGTAGGGCTGAAGGGCTGGGAGAATCACCGTCCGGATCAGCTCAGCGGAGGCATGCAGCAGCGTGTCGGCCTGGCGCGCGGTCTGGCCAATGATCCTGACATTCTGCTGATGGATGAAGCCTTCAGTGCGCTTGATCCGCTGATCCGCAAGGATATGCAGCAGGAACTGCTGGAGCTGCAATCCAGAGTGAAGAAGACGATTGTCTTCATCACGCATGATCTGGATGAAGCGCTGCGGATTGGGGACCGTATTGCCCTGATGAAGGACGGGGTCATTGTCCAGATCGGATCGCCGGAAGAAATTCTGATTCAGCCTGCGAACAAATATGTGGAACGCTTCGTGGAGGATGTGGATCTGTCCAAGGTATTGACGGCTTCCCATGTGATGCGTCAGCCAGAGATGATCCGCCCGGAACGCGGACCCCGGGTAGCCCTGCAGCTTATGCGGGACAGCGGGGTATCCAGCCTGTATGTGGCGGATAATGAGATGCGGCTGCAAGGTCTGCTTACAGCAGATAACGCCTCTCAGGCCTTGAAGGAGAACCGCAGTATCCTCGAAGTGATGCAGCGTGAGATTCCCCGTGTCCAGCCGGACACCCTGCTGAATGATCTGTTCGAGCTGATGTCGGAGACGCATCTGCCGGTGGCGGTAGTCGGGGAAGGCGAGAAGCTGAAGGGGATTGTGATTAAGGGGGCTGTGTTGTCTGCCCTGGCCGGTAACGCAGTTCCGGAAGGAGGGCTTCATTCATGAATTTACCTAAAATACCGCTCGGAAAGGGCGTAGAATGGATCGAGGATTGGCTCACTGCCTACTTCGGCCCGATATTTGACTTCATTCATGCGGTGATCGGCGGAATGGTCAGCGGAATTGATACGGCACTGAATTTCCTGCCGGCGCTTGTGCTGACCCTTCTGATCGCCGCTCTAGCCTACTGGATCGGCAAATGGCGGATGGCGCTGTTCGCAGTGGTCGGACTCCTGCTAATCGATAATCTCGGATTATGGGGCCCTTCAATGCAGTCGCTGGCCCTTGTGCTGACAGCGTCCATCTTGGCGGTGGTCATCGGTGTTCCGCTGGGTGTGCTGTGCGCGCAGAGCCGGACTTTTCAGAATATTGCCACCCCCATTCTGGACTTCATGCAGACGATGCCGGCGTTCGTGTACCTGCTTCCGGCCGTGTCATTCTTCTCGCTGGGGGTTGTTCCCGGGGTCATTGCTTCTATTATATTCGCGATTCCGCCAACCATCCGGCTCACTAATCTGGGTATCCGTCAGGTCTCGCCCGAGCTAGTGGAGGCGGCGGATGCCTTCGGTTCTACAGCAGGGCAGAAGCTGTTCAAGCTGCAGCTGCCTATTGCCATGCCGACCATTATGGCCGGTATTAACCAGACGATTATGCTGTCGCTGTCGATGGTGGTCATCTCATCCATGATCGGCGCCCAGGGAGTCGGGGCTTATGTATATCGTGCGGTATCGCAGGCCAAGACTGGTGCGGGCTTCGAGGCGGGGATTGCCATTGTCATTATCGCGATCCTGCTGGATCGTCTGACCCAGAAGCTGTTCAAACCCAAACAACAAGGATAGGAGTGTATTATTAATATGAAAAGAACTCATTCGATAAAGCGCAGACCGCTCATGCTGCTTATGCTGCTGATGGCAGTAATTCTGGTAGCCGGTTGTTCGTCCAATAATAACAGCACGGTGAAGCTGGCTTATGTAGCCTGGGATTCCGAGATCGCCAGTACGAACGTAGTCAAGGAAGTGCTGGAAACGAAGCTCGGCGTGAAGGTGGAGATGCTGCAGGTCGATGCCGGACCGATGTGGGCAGGGATTGCTGACGGAAGCGCGGACGCTATGGTAGCCGCCTGGCTGCCAAGCACGCATGCCTCTTATCTGGAGAAATACGGCAAGGATATTGAGGATGTAGGGGTGAATCTGGAGGGTACGAAGACGGGGCTTGCCGTTCCGGCCTATATGGACATTAACTCCATCGATGACCTGAAGAATGCCGATGTAGCCTCTTCCCTGAATCAGACGATTATCGGGATTGAGCCGGGGGCCGGAATTATGACGGCTACGGAAAAAGCGCTCGAAGCCTACGGCTTGAGCGACTATACGCTGCTGGAGAGCTCGTCTGCGGCGATGGCACAGGAGCTGCAGAAGGCTTTTGACAAGAATGAACCGATTGTCGTCACTGCCTGGACTCCGCACTGGATGTTCGCTAACATGGACCTGAAGTATCTGGATGACCCGCAGAATGTATACGGCGGAGCCGAACAGATTCACACCATGGCCCGCAAGGGGCTGCAGGAGGATATGCCGGATGTGCACAAGTTCCTGAGCCAATTCAAGTGGACCGCAGAGGATATGGAGCAGGTTATGGTCAAAATTCAAGGCGGACAGTCGCCTGAAGAAGCAGCCAAGGAATGGGTAGAGAGCAATGAAGCCAAGGTTAACGAGTGGACGGCTGGCGTCTCTTCATAATTGAAATCTGGAGGGTTCAGTGATCTGGCGGCGATGACCGATGTGTGCTATGATGAGAGAAAATAAGCAACAATTCTGTAACTTGTACGCTTTTTTAAGCAAAATATATAGGTACATGTTCAATAGACACCCCGCAAGGGGTGTTTTTCTTCACCAATTCAATCTTCATTAATGAGCGGTTCCTTTACATGCTGCTATGAGTCAGGAAAGGAGAGCGCTCTATGACCGAGATCATCAATGCCTGGATTGACTGGCTGCTGCAAAGCCTGGGACTTAGCGGCCCGTATATTGTTTTCGCTACCTTTCCGCTCGCCGTGCTGCAAAGCTTGTTCGGATTTTTTCCCCTGGCGATTCTGATTGTGCTCCATGTCTCTGTGTTCGAAGTGATCGGCGGGATGGCTGTCAGCTGGCTGGCCTGCAACCTGGGTGCGGTAGTCGTCTATTTCCTCTTCCGGCGTTATCTCTTCGACTGGTTCGACCGCAAATGGGGCTACAAGCTCAAGAAGTATGAGAAATGGCAGACCTATCTGGACCGTTACGGCATCTGGACCCTAGTGCTGCTGCGTACGATTCCGATTGTGCCCAGCAATATCATCAACCTGATGTCAGCTGTGTCTCCAATGAAGCCGGCGGCTTTTGTATGGGGGACGGTGCTCGGCAATCTGTCTTTCATCTGGCTGTTCGGTACGCTCAGCTCCTCGCTAATTGTCCCGCGTGAGGACTGGAACGGTTTTCTGTTGTGGTATGGCGTATTCATGCTGATTCTGCTCGCTATCTTTGTCCGGCTGCACTGGGGGCATCTCCAGGAGGATAAGCGCAAGCGGGCGGGACATTAGGTTCTTCACTTCAAGTTAACTCCACTTTTGTGGGGTTATTTTGCGTGTGCGCCGAATAGCCTATTAGTACAGGGAGCGGCTTGACCGCAGGAATGTCGGGAGGGACTGCAGGGCATGGGTAGAATCAGAAAATGGGGGAAACGGAGCGCAGGTGTGCCGCTCTTCGGGCGTCTGCGTCTGCCGGACTTCAGCGGAAGCGGCCTGAGGGGGCCGGGCGGACGCCGCCAGGCCTTCAAGGCCAAACCGTCCAGAACGGGAATCCGGCCGCCGGGTGCGGGCTCGGGAGCAAGGTTCGAAGCGAAGCCGTCAAGATCCGGCGCGGGTCTGCCCCGCCGGGGCTGGGGGCGGAGCGGAGGCTTCGTGGCGAAGCCCTCCAGGTCCGGCGTGCGGCTGGACGGGAGCGAAGCGGATTACAAGGCAGCGAAGCCATCCGGGAGAGCGGCGGGCGCTCCGGGCCAGCGGGTCTGGCGCAAGTCCGGGCGCGGGGGCGGCTTCCGCCTGTTCGGCAGCAGGGACGGGAAGCGGCAGGAAGCTGCCGGGGGCAAGGGGCAAAAGCCGCGCAGACGGGGCAGATTCTGGCTCATCCTGAGCCTGCTGCTGCTTCTGGCGGTGCTGCAGGGGCTGCGTTATGTGGAGCAGCATCTGAAGCCGCCGATTCTCCATCTGGCACAGATCCGGGTGAAGCAGATTGCCACCGAATCGATTAACAAGGCGATTACGTCCCAGGTGGCGGATGGCGGGAACGCAGAAGCGCTGATCGACTGGAAGACGGACAAGAACGGCAAAATCTCGGGCTTCATGCTCAACTACAAGGAGCATATGCGGATTACCTCGCAGGCCGCCGAGGTCATCCAGTCCACCCTGCAGGAGCTGCATAACCGGACGGAATATATTCCGCTCGGCCAGGCGCTCGGCAGTCCGCTGATCGCCTCCTATGGTCCGGATATTCCGATCAAGGTGGAGCCTCAGGGTGCAGTGAAGGTCGAGCTGAACACACGGCAGCAGAATGCCGGAATCAATATGATTCTCGTTGAAGTCTTCATCCATATTGTTACTGAGGTAGCGGTCGTCATTCCATTTGATATGGAGCCGCAGGTGGTGGATACAGAGATCCCCGTCTCCTACCTGATGGTAGTCGGTGACGTTCCGATGTACTACTATGACAATCAGGGCAAGCCTGTAGGCGAGAACGGCAACAGCGCCCCAGGTATCGCTATTCCGGCCCCTTCACTGAATACCGAGAAGAACAGCACCGGTGCGGGCGGCACACCAGCAGGCAGCGGTAACAACAGCTCCAGCTCCGGCGGCTCAGGCGGACATGCGGGCAGCGATGAGATTGAGCCACCCGCCGGAAGCGGCAGCTCTGCGCCCGGTGCGAATGCCGGGAGCGGGAATGCGGGCGGTGGAAGTGAGTAGGAATGGTAATTATATGGATATATTCCCCGTCACACTCATACATTATAGACAGCATAGTCTGACTAATGGAGCGTGATGCCGGGTGTCTTATGGAGCGATGGAGGACCGGAGTGCGGAGAAGGCTATTGATGCACAAGCGGACCGTACCGGGCGGCTGGCTGCGAGGTACAGTTATCTGGAACGGGAAGGTCTGCTGCCGCTGCCGGTGCAGGGAGGCATTACGCTGGTCGTGGAGCTGCGGCATGCGCCTTGGTCGGCGGAGTGCCTGCGGCTGCTGCTTCAGCATTCCGGGCCAGCGGTACGGGTGACTGCGGTTGCCATGACCGCTGATTATCCGCTGCAAGCGTTGTCGGAGCAGTTCTCCGGGGAAGCGGGAATGCGTTTCCTGCCTTGCAGCGAGGGGGAATATAGGGTGAATGAGGCCTTGGCTTATGCCGAGACCTCTTTTGCTGTGCTGCTGGAGGACTGTGTCATGGTGGCTCCGGGCTGGCTCGGGCATCTGCTATGGCCGCCGATTGATGATCCTGCGGTGTTAGTTGTGGCTCCTTGCTCCTCCACGGAGCGGGGAGACGGGCAGCGGCAGCTGCATTTTGCCGGATATCCTGAGCTGTCCGCTTACACCGTCCATACACAGGAGAAACAGCAAGGGAAATGGAGTTATGCGGAGGTGCTAACCGGTTCCTGCCTGCTTATAGCTACAGAGCTGCTGCTGAGGGTAGGCGGATTCGATGCTTCTCTGGGCGAGCGCCGCGTGATCATCGCGGACTGGTGTCTGCGGGCCCGGATGCTGGGAGCGGAGCTGGCGCGCAGTGACTCGGGCTATGTTCATGTGCTGCATAGGCTGGAAGCGGAGAGTGTGAAGGCGGGCTGCAGTGAAGTCAGGGGGCAGAGGGAACAGGCTTATCTGCAAAAATGGAATCTGCAAAGCACCCCATCCCCTGCGGGTACGCTCCAGATTCCCCGTGATCTTACGGCCTGCCCTCTGCAGCCGGTCATTCCGCTTAGCCGGGATACGGCTGCCGCTGCGCTGGTTACAACGGTCGTGTACTTTGAAGAGAACTGGACGGCGGCAGATTCCCGCGAACGGCAGCAGATACTTCAGGAGAGCCAGAGCTACGGGAATATCCGCTGGGTGTGGGTCAGGGACAGCTGGAGTCAGTCTTTTCCGGAATTTCCGGTGCATGAGCGGGATGCGGTTATTACCGTTCACGGCGAGAAGGCATGGCTGCATGCGCTGGAGAATATCTCGGCACTCTACGGCAGTGAGATCATAGTCTACTTATCGGCTTCCGCATCGTACGATAACCGCTATGTGGAGAGAATGGTTCGGGTTCTTCAGTACAGCCGGGCGGATCTGATTGTCAGTTCAGACGGTAATGCCGCAGAATCAGGGCTGCCGCGCACAGGCGAAGGGACTCCGCAAATTCTCCTGCTTGAACGCATTGCGCATAGAAGCGGAAGAGCACCCGGAAGAATTGTGAAGCGGGAGGGCTATCTCCCTAGTCTGGAGCTTGTGCCGGACCCGGGGTTGTCTATAGATTATGAAGGAGAGACAACAGCAACGGGAGCGGGCAGCCTTGATGAAGCCGTAGCGGGGGAGGGCCGCTTATGAACTACATTGTGCTCAGCCGCACGGCTTGGGAGGATTATGAGTATAAAAGAATGCTGGAGCTCCTCCCGGAGCGCGGGGAGGTCTGCTTCGCCGGAGCAATGACCCCGGTCCAGCAGCGGAGCAGCCAGGTCAGGTCTGTGACGCTGGCGGAAGTGTACAAACTGAATGCCAGGGAGTACACGCTGCTGGTCTCATCGCCTTACTGGCTGCCGGATGTGCTGGCTCTGCAGCCTGCTTATACTGTGGCTCTACTGGAGCCTTGTCCGGATGGGGAGGATGCTGCGCTGTGGGATAAATACAGTGCATCTCTTGGAGCGCTGGCTGATCTTGCCGGCACCTCCTCGGAACGGATCTATCTGGAGCAGAATCTGCGCCGGGGCCAAGTGGTCTATCTCAATGGAGATGAGCCGGTGTCCTACGGACTTCTCCGCCGGGGGGAGCGGCTGTATTTTCTCACGGATGCTGAGGCGGTCTGGAACAGGGCATTGGCGGAGCTATGGCATCCGCCTGATGCGGTGAACGGCGGGGAGACGTATCTGGATATTCAGCGCAGGCTCCGTACCCGTTACTATCTCTCGATGTGCGCCAAGCTGCCCGGTGAGCCTTCGGTGCATTATGTAGCGGCTTCTTACTTATATCTGCAAGGAGATGAGGAAGCTGCGCAGCTTCTGGCCCAATCCTTTGAGCTGATGCTGCTGCATGATTATACGGAGTGTCTGCATTCACATTACCGGTTCTTCTCAGCGGTTGAAGCGAAAAAGGGGAATCTTGCGCTTGCACTCCGGCAGTATGAGATTACGGCCTTTACGGAAGAGGAGCGGGCAAGGGTTACGCAGATGAAGCAATGGCTGCACGGGGGTGAAGTCCAGCAGGGGCTGCTTTGTGCAGAGCTTATGACGGTGAATGAAGACTACGCAGCAGCCATCGGACTATTGGTGCGCTTGCCCGGCCCGGAGGCCCAGCAGCGGCTGCTGCACAATTATATCGCCACCTTCCAGTGGGAGAAGGCGTTGCAGCTTCACCAGGAGCTGACGGCCGAAGGAACGGTGGCGGAAGCGGGAAGTGCGGGACTGCCGGGGCTGGCGGGGAATCTAAAGGGTGCAAGTCCGGGAAGAGAGACTTCTTCTGCGGATGAGCTGGCAGAACGGATGGCCGGGCAGATGTCTGTGATTGAGGGGACCCTGCATCTCCTGTACGGCAGGCGCCATGAGGCTATCCGCAGCTTCCTGCGCTCGGCGGGTGCGGATCAGGGGGCCCGGCAGCTTTTTGCCGAAATGGCAGATCTGGAAGAAGCAGTGCAGAAGTTAAGAGGAGGGGCTGCGGGTGGCTGACCATGGGAATGAACCGCTGCGCAAGGCTTCAGGCAACCGCCTGACAGCGATGATGCAGGTGCGCAATGAAAGCGGCCGGTATCTGGAGCAGGTGCTGCAGGAGCTGAGCGGATTTACCGATGAGATCGTCATTGTGGATGACGGCAGCACGGATGATACGGTGCGCGTGTGCCGCTCTTTTGCCAAGGTGAGCAAGGTGGTGACGCTGGAGCACTCCCTCTTCGGGCGGGAATGGGAGCTGCGCCAGACGCTCTGGGATCTGGCGGTATCCACGCGGCCGGACTGGCTTTTGTCGGTAGATGCCGATGAGTTCTACGAAGAGCGGGCCAAGCACGAAATGCGGCGTCTGATTGACCAGGATGTCTACGATTGGGTGGCCTTCCGGATATATGATTTCTGGGGCGGCACGACCCATTACCGGGAAGATGAGCTCTGGAACCTGCACATGAGGCATACGCGCACACTGGTGCGTTATCTGCCCGGCTTCTATTATTACACCCCGCAGATGGATCATCACGTTCCCCGGCTGCCGCTATCGTATGCGGTGCTGCCCGGCTTCCTGGCCGAGCTGCGGGTGAAGCACTACGGCTGGGCGCTGGAGCCTGACGCGCTGCGCCGCAAGTACGACCGCTACATGGAGCTCGATCCCGAGGGCAAATGGGGAAGCCTGGAGCACTACCGCTCCATTCTGGATGAGCATCCCCGGCTGGTGGAGTGGGGGGAAGTCTAGCGCCGCTTCAGACATTCTTATCTCTGTCATCCCCACTCTGAATCGCCGACTTCACAAGCACCAGCCACGGAATGCTGCCTGTAGCGGGGAGGTTGCCCTGTGAGTGAACCTCCGCCGCAAGAAGCAGCATGTGGTAGCTGAGGCCAGTGATTGCGGCAGCGCAGCCGGATTGCAGCAGTGTCTGTTCATCGGTGGACGTAAGCTTCGGGGCCTGCCCGCAAGACTGGGCGATGGCTGCATAGAGCAGCCATTCCGCAGCATCACCAGGAAGGCTATAGTGTTGTGATTGCCGGGTGTAATTCGCACACCATTGCATTTTAAAAGAAGCAGGGGCATCCAGTAGTCCTCGCAGCAGCGGCAGGGGAAGTCTGCTCCAGAGAAAGCGTGCAGCGCTAGTGGGCCTGCCAAGCACGAGCAATGTGTCCCAAGCACCTGTTTGAAGGAGAAGCTGTGCTGCGTAAGAAAAATCTGCAAAGCTAAGCGGTGTGTCTGCGCGGTGTTCCGAATCGGCCAGGCTGCCAGTATAAGGGGGATGAGTGGAGCATCCTGCTGGAAATGAAGAGATCGATTGTCCATCGGCCCCATGCTCCGCAGGGCCTGCCTGCAGCCCCGCAAGCTTGCGATGCGCGGCAGCGAGCCCGGGCGGCAGCTCCGCCAGCCGCCCCAGGCCTTGTCCTGCCGCGGCGATTCCGCCGCTGCGGCAGGACAAGGCCCACAGATAGCCGGATACCCAAGGGTTATCCGGCGCATCTCTCTGCATCCGCGCAAGCCCGGCGGATGCGGCTCCGGGCTGTTCCGGGTCCCGGAACAGCGTCCCCAGCAGCACCTGAAGCACCTGCCGGATATCCTCCGGCAGCTGCGGTGCTGCGAGAAGCGCCGCCAGCCATGGGGCGGCGCGGGCATTGAGTGCGGCAGGCACCAGCCTGCTCAGCACTCGCCGGGGCAGGGCAGGGAGCAGCTGACGGGTGAACACCGTCAGCTGCTCCGCTTGCCCGGACAGCAGGCACAGCGTGGCCAGCTGCTCCCAGGCGGCAAGATCGTCAGGCGAGCAGCCGATCGCCTGCCTGTAATGCTCCATGGCTTCCTCGTAGAGGAAGAGCCGCTCGCAGACCCGCCCGGCGAATAGGCGGGTGCGGTAGGTTCCGCTGCCGGAGGAGGAAGGGTATTTGTGTGCGGTATCCCCGCTGTCCAGCGCCTGCTGCAGCAGCGGGTACGCCCGCCATACCTGACCTTGCTCCAGCAGCAGCCCCGCATAGCTCTCCAGCAGATCGGTGAAATCTGCGTACAGCCCAATCCCGGCCTCATAGACAGACTCCGCGTCGTGAGGCCGCCCGCCCGCTTGAAGCGCAAAGGCTGTCTTAAGATACAAGTCAGCGGTATACCCGGAGTCTGGCCGAGCCTCCTCCAGCAGCGGCAGGAGACGATCTGCTGCCGCCTGATATTGTCCCTGCTGGTAATATTCCGTGCCCAGTGCGTACCGCAGAGGAACGCTGTCCGGTTCAAGCCGCAGAGCAGCGTGGATCAGCTCCAGATTGCGGCTGGCTTTATTTTTGCGCTGAAGCTCATCATCCAGATAGCCGTAATGGTGCACAGGCAGACGGGCATAAGCGATATGTCCTCCGGGGAGGCTCCAGATGCTGGAGGCCACCTCTTCATGAATGCTGCCGCGAAAACAGATACGTAAATCATTACGGAACAGCCGGCACACATTGTCTGTCACGTATTCGCGCCCGGAGCCCTCCCCCACATAATGGATAAAAGGCAGGAAATACCCGTCCGCACGCTCCGATTCCAGCAGAAGCTCCAACTCCTCCACCTTCCAGTCAGCAAGGGCTTCATCTGCATCCAGCACCAGAATCCAGCCATAGGAGGCCAACTGTAGGGTCTGATTACGGGCTTTGGAGAAATCATGCTCCCAGGGCAGCCGGATCACCCTAGCACCGAACCTGCGGGCGATAACTATACTGTTATCCTCTGATCCGGTATCAGCGATAATGATCTCCGAGACCATGCCCTGAACAGACAGCAGGCATCGCTCCAGATGCTGCGCTTCATTCCTGACGATCATGCAGAGTGAGATCCCGGGGGTATCCATGGTCTGTAAGCTCCTTTCTAACAGTAGCTGATTGAAAAAGCGGGAGTGTACAGCAAGCGGAGCGGGTATATTCCTGCCGGACTGGAGAGCCGTTATTTCCCCAAAAACAGCACTTCTTACGGAGTGGCGGACTGAGAGGACCCTATTGTCTCTCTAACCGATGATTTTGGCAGCAGATCCGTCTTTAAGCGCACTGGAGTCCGTAACTCTTCCCAATCATGCGTTTTCTCCAAAATAAACGATCCTCAGTCCGCGAGCGACCAGTCACACCGGCACTCTCCTGATAAAAAGCCGGATGCAGATGCAGGATAGTTGCAGAACGTACACTTAAAACGAGCGAAAAGGTAGACTTTTTATGGATAAATGTAGTCTGTACAACTAAAACTGGCCCAAAAGAGGAGAGGGAAGAAACGGCGGATGTTTAAATGTACGAAGTACAACTAAACGGGATATTGGTGAGCAATCAGGCGTTTTAGTTGTACCAAATACAATTAAGGCTATCGCAACTCCGATCATCTGATGATGTACTAATCGGCTGGTCTGGGAAGCGGAAGTGTGAGGCGCGCAGCCGCAGCCGCCGGTGAGTATATGGCCGAAGTTACGAGCGAAGCCAGAACCTTGTCAGCCAACAGAATCCAGGGCTGCACAGCCGCAGCAACATCAGACAAGGGGAGGGTGGTGTTCCGGTCCGCCGGGACAACTGCAGGATGATTAAGCAGCCCGGTGATATCAGCGTAGCCCAGCTCCGCTGCGGAAGCTGCTTCCGCCCGCTGCAACAGCTTCAACAAATCAGCGGCAGGCGGCACCTCAGGCCCTGCATCATCTACGGTTCCCGCATCGTGCAACACATTATCCATCACTCCCGCACTCTGCGCCGCCGCACCCAACGCTCCCGCATCATGCATAACACTATCCATTACTCCCGCACCCCGCGCCCCAGCATCATTCTCACCTGCACTCTGCATCGTCGCATCCAACGCCCCTACATCTTGCATCACACTATCCATCCCTTCAGAACCCCGCGCTCCAGCATCGTTCTCACCCGCACTTCGCCCAGTTGCACCCAACGTTCCCGCATCTTTTGCAGCCGCATCCATCACACCCGCACTCTGCACCGCCGCATCCACCACACCCGCACTCTGCGCCGTACCGTCCATCTCACCCGCAGCAGCCCCGCCCCCAACCACAGCAGCCGCCGCTGTGTAACAGCCATCCCTTACCAGCAGGCGCAATAGCTCCTGGCGCTGCTCTGTCAGGATGCCAGGCAGCTGCCCGGCCAGCCAGCCGTGGAGCTCTGGCTCGCGGCCTGTGCATTTGAACAGGCGCGTGAGCCGGGGGATCAGCGGCCAGGGGTCCGGCTGGAGCTGGGCTGCTCTGGTGAAGCAGGCTGCCGCTTCTTGCGCTTCGCCGATCTGCTGGCAGACCTGCCCCAGCAGCGTGTGGGTGAGATAGGTGCCTAACCCGGATTCCGTATGGTAGAGGGGAGGGGAGGCTCCAATCTCCAGTGCCCGGCACAGCGCGGTCTTGGCTTCGGCTAAGGCAGACACCTGTAGCAGCAGCGCACCTTTGAGGTGGTGAAGATCGGAGTAATCCGGGAAGAGTGTGCTTCCCTGCCCGCAAGCCTCCAATGCACCCGGGTAATCACCGGTTACCGCCAGGCAGCGGACTTTGTATTTATAGAGCAGGTGAACATAGCTGGTACCCGGCTCGGCCAGGTTCAGCGAGGTGCCGATATGCTCCAGCGCCTGCCCGTAATCGCCCAGCCGCATATATTCAACCGCCAGGTTGAAATGCTGAAAAGCATCTCCGGGACTCTGCTCCAGCTGCTGCTTCAGCAATCCGAGATTACGGCTGATTTTGTCTTTCTGCTCCACGACCCCGTCGGCATAGCCATAGTGATGGACAATGACGGTGCCCATATGCATCGCGGCATCCGGGGTCTCCTGCACAATGACAGCCGCAATCTGCTCATGAATAATGCCGCTGAAGCGATAATTCGGACGGTTCTTGAACATCCGGAGGATCGGGTTAACCGTAAGCGTCTGCGAAGCACGCTCCGTCCCCTGATGATTATGAATCCGCACAAAAAAAGCCTCATACTCCGTATGCTTCGCGCACACCAGCAGCTCCTCCCGGCTCCCCGGCTCCAGCTCCTCATCTGCATCCAGCACCAGAATCCAGGTGCCCTGCGCCAGGGCCAGTCCGGCATTGCGTGCGGCGGCAAAATCCCCGTTCCACGGGTAATTGATGATCCGGGCACCGAAGCTGCGGGCGATCTGGCGGGTGGCGTCGGTGGAGCCAGTGTCCACAATGATGATTTCATCCACAGTCCCGCGCACACTCCGGAGACAACGGGCCAGGTTGTCGGCTTCATTTTTGACGATCATGCACAAGGAGATCAACAGTTGCTCTGGTTTCGTGGTCATAAGCTCAGCTCCGCTCCTCTCTGCCGCTGGGTGTAATTCCACTTCGTATGCCAGGGGGTGCAGCGCAGCACCGCGATGGATTGGGCAACCGCTGCCCTGTCCTCCTGAAGCGGCCCCTGAGCCGGCTGTCCCGCCCCCTGGAGACGTTCTACAGCTTCTGCGAGCCGCTGCTCCGCCAGATACAGATAACAGAGCGCCAGTCCGGTGCTGACGGCATCGTCTGCAGGCGATTCCCCCAGGGCAAGCCGGTACCAGCCCGCAGCCTCCGCATAATGCCCTTTATCTATGAGCAGTTCTCCGAGATACCGCAGGGTTGCGCCCGAAGCGTCTTTACTGTCTGCAAGGCTGATGAATAGTTCCCCCGCCTCTGCACGCCAGCCTTCCTCATACAGCGCTTCTGCCAGAGTGCGTGTATGTGCCGGGAGGCGTCCAACCAGCCGCTTGCCCAGCGCGATGAACTGGTGCTTCACAGCGAGCCTTATCACCTCGGCAAGCAGCGGAGAGTCCCCGGTGCTAGCGAAGTCTCCCTGCGGCTCAGCGGAATCAAGAGACAATTCCCTGTCGATCTCAAGCACTGCGAAGCGCACTTCCGCAGGGAATTGCAGCCACAGCTCCTCCTGCAGCCTCCCGCCCAGCTCCCACGTTAAGACGGCCTCAAGCAGGCAGAGCTGCCGCAGAGTCTCCGCATTTAGGCCATCCGGTGACAGTTGGGTGGGATTAGCCCGCAGCTTGGCGGTAGTCTTCCTGAATGTATGATAATTTCCGGTAATGATCCAGGAAGACAGCAGGAACAGCAAGGTGTCCTCTTCCAGCGGACAGACGGCGGGCGGCAGCTCTGCAATCGCCTTATAAGCGTCCAGCCGATACAATGTTCCGATTATTGCGGTTCTTGAAGCACGCTGCGCTGTACCGGTTAGCTGTATCAAGAGTGCGGCAATCTCTCCATCCGGCACCTCCAGCTCCTGAAAAGCAGAAGTGATCCCCTCCAGAGCGGGGAGATACAGGGAGTGCTGCTGTAGCGCTCGATGGTACAGCTGCGCGGCTTCCTTCTGCTTCCCGAGCTGCTGGAAAATGGCCCCCATCCGGTGCAGCGGGCGGAAGCTGTCCATGCCCTGTTCAGTGACATATGCTCTGCGCGGAGCCGGGGCAGACGTGGTATCTATGGCGTGCTGGTAAGACTGGACAGCGCGTTCATAGAACCCTTGGCTCTCCCAGGACTGGCCCTGCATGTAATGCAGGTCGGGATAATCTCCATAACGTGTCAGCTCGCGGGTCAGCAGGCTGTCGACCGCTTTTACATGACCGTTGGCCAAATCAATTGTACACAGATCGCGAATGATCGAGGGACGGTAAGAGGCCTGAAGCGGAGCGAGGGTAAGACTCTGGCGCAGCAGTTCTCCGGCTTCCTTCAGCCGCCCGCCCTGACAGCAGTTGACCGCCAGATTATAACGGGTGAACACATCGTCAGGCTCTTCCGCAAGTGCAAGACGCAGCAGGTGCTCGTTGCGGCTGATTTTATGCCTGGCGCTCATGACCGGGGGCAGGTAGCCGAAGTGAAGAATCTCTATTGGACTGGCCCAGGTGGCGGCGGACCCATGTTTTGTGAGAATAGAGGACTCCACGCTCTCATGAATTCTTCCACTGAAAAGATAGCCCTGCCCACCCCGGAACAACCGCACCGGATAGTGATACAGACGATCCTCGGGCCTGCTTCCCAGCAGGTTCTCTATACGCACCGTGTACGCTTCGGCTGTGCTGCCCACGAGAATCTCCTTAATTGACGCTATGGAAGTTTGCAGGATTTCATCTGCATCCAGAACCAGTATCCAGCTGCTGGCTGCATGGGAGAGACCGGTATTGCGTGCTTCTGAGAAATGATGATTCCACTGGGCTTCAATGACCGTTGCCCCATATCTGCGGGCGATCTCCACGGACGAATCGGTTGAGCCGGTATCGACAACGATGATTTCATCGGCGCCCTGCAGGCTGGCTAGACAACGGGGGAGCAGCTCGGCTTCATTGTTGACAATGAGCTGTACTCCGAGTGTAGGTGTGGCAGATAGATTCAAGATTGTTCCTCCTTCGCGGGCCTTAGTTCCTCCGGGTATTCTGCAAAAATAAGCATGTATAAGCGTGCCGTCTTATGTAGATGCGGAATACCGCACAGGAAAGAGTACATGGGTACCCATGCACTCCTCTCTTCTGCATCGTATGACGGTAACTAGGCTTACGTTCCTTGTGCATCAAAAATAACATTAAGCGTAGAAGCTGCACCCGGCGTGGCGGATTGATAGGAAAGGCGGGTGTATTTCAGGAACCGGGCAGGCACAATTACGTCTACAGAACCTGCTGCCAGCGGGTTGTCTCCGGTCGTATCGACGAAATAGTTGGTTCCGTCTGCGCTGATTTCGACCCGTGTATTCACCGGATTGGCCCCGGTATTCACAATGAAGTAGGAATAGGTGCCAAGGACACTGGTATTGTTGGCAGGCAGCGGCGTATAGGTATCCGAAGTAGCAATTGCCGATGTAGGCAGCTCAACGAAGCTGCGCTGGGAAATGGAGGTCACGCTGCTCAGTGTACCAGCGGTGATAGTCGCACCAAGCACGCTAGTAATGGTACCGCCGAGGATATTGGTCACTGTACCAGCGGATGATAGAGTACCAGCGGTGATAGTCGCACCAAGCACGCTAGTAATGGTACCGCCGAGGATATTGGTCACTGTACCAGCGGATGATAGAGTACCAGCGGTGATAGTCGCACCAAGCACACTAGTAATCGTACCGTCTAGCAGGTTAGTCACTGTACCAGCAGATGATAGAGTACCAGCGGTGATAGTCGCACCAAGCACGCTAGTAATCGTACCGTCTAGCAGGTTAGTCACTGTACCAGCGGATGTTAATGTACCAGCGGTGATAGTCGCACCAAGCACGCTAGTAATGGTACCGTCTAGCAGATTAGTCACTGTACCAGCGGATGATAGAGTACCAGCGGTGATAGTCGCACCAAGCACGCTAGTAATGGTACCGTCTAGCAGGTTAGTCACTGTACCAGCAGATGATAGAGTACCAGCGGTGATAGTCGCACCAAGCACGCTAGTAATCGTACCGCCGAGGATGTTGGTTACTGTACCAGCAGATGTTAATGTACCAGCAGTGATCGTTGCGCCAAGTACACTAGAGATGGTGCCGTTCAAAATGACGGTGGTCAGGTTCCCGCTGGCATCCGTAGTTAACGGCCGGTCGATCAGGGTCGAGGGGTCCCGGCCAAAAATAAGCGTACGCAAATTATCCGGGTTTGCCTGAAATGAACTGAAATTTGGCAAATGGAGTCATCCTTTCTGTGGGCAATTTTTGCTGTCAGCCTGCTCATGAAAAGACCCAAACCGTCGTCTGGGTCCTTAAGCATGTATAGTCTGCCAGTTAATAGAGGGAGGAGCGTGTAGCTGGGCAGGAACCATTCGAATGGTGTGATATTAGGATATGGAGCTTTTTAAGAGAATGACTGGGTTACCTCTGCAAAAATACGCAGCTGCCAAACAACCTGCCGGACAGCCTCGCATACTATGAACATATGCTAGACCGACAGAAGGAGTGAGAATATGCCGAATGAGACTGTATTTAACCAGAATAGCCAGCCGCTGTATACCGAGCAGGTTAACACCTATATTGCACCCGGAATTGATACTCTGCCTGAAGCGGGAGCTGCGATGTCAGGTTTATTGTTTGGAATTCCTTTTGCCTCCACGGTGGGTACTTCCACCCCGCTTGTCATGCAGGTAGCTAATCCCGGCGGTAGCGGACGTACCTTATATATCTCCCGCATTATCGCAAGCACGGGTACAGCGTCGGTCACTTTAACACTATTGCGCAATGCAACGGTGGGCGGCTCAACAATTACTCCGGTTAACTATAACTTCGGGAGTTCAGTCACCAGCATCAGTACTGCCCGGACCGCTACGGCCGCGCCTACAGGTTCTCCGGCGACATTAATGTCGATGCAGCTGGCTATAGGCCCGGTCATCCTTAATATGGACGGCAGGATTATCCTGCCACCCGGCAACTCGCTTACACTATCGGTAACGATTGCATCAGGGAGTACTGCGGCAACGGGAAATATCAGCTGGTGGGAATTCTGAGCGGAAGGGGAGAGGATGAACCATGCCCAATAACTATGTAATCAATGACAATGACCAGCCGGTCTATGTGGAAATGACGAATACCTTCCGTGCACCGGATATCAGCGCCCCGCCAGAGATCAGCGCTTCGCAGGCAGCCGTATTATTCTCGGCGAATGCCTCGAACTCGGCAACGATCGTGCTGTCGCTTCTCTCGGCCGTTATTTCGGTCCGCATCAGTAATCCTGCGGGCAGCGGCCGGACCTTGTATCTGTCCCGGATCAGCGGCAGTATTGGCGGTACCTCGGTGCTGACCTCGATCTCCGGCAGCTTTACCATTGTCAAAGGAGGGACGATATCCTCGCCGTCCACGGTGACGCCGGTGAATAATAATCTGGCCAGCGCAGCAGCCAGCTCCATGACGGTCCAGTCCAGCGCAGCAGCTATTTCCGGGGGCAGTGTGCTGGCGAATGTTCAGATTGCGCCGGGTGTGTTCAGTCCGGCTTTTACCGGCAGCATTATCGTCCCTCCGAACAATGTCATCAGCATCAGCGTAAGCTCCTCAAGCGCGGCAGTCGGGACAATTATATCTGCATTAAGCCTGAACTGGTGGGAGAGATAGCAGGTTGGTGCTTCAGCACCTCTATAGATGATTCACGCTAGACATTATCCTTCTATTTCTTGCTGAAGTAATACCGTCGCTACAAGGAGGCCGAACCCGTGTCGGCTTGACTTTAGGATGTCTAAGGTTTATTTTTCTATAAATGGATGAAATAGAGGATTGGGGAGGAGGAAGGATGGAGACTTGTCTATTTATACACGGCTTCACCGGAGGCAAATACGAGATTTCTCCGCTTGCGCAGTATCTGGAGGCGAATGGCTATGTGTCCAGAATGTTTACCTTGCATGGACATGGAGGCGGCAGAAGGGAGCTGCTCCACTCAAGCCGGGGGGACTGGCAGCTAAGCGCCGAGGAGGAACTCAAGCAGCTATTCCCAAGCTCCGACAAAGTACATCTGATCGGCTTCTCTACCGGAGCGCTGATTGCATCGTGTCTGTCCGTTCAGTATTCTTCCCGGATTCAGTCGCTCACTCTGTTGTCTACCCCGGTGTATCCGCTCAATCCGGCCGAGATTCTGCGCACACTGGTCCGCCCGGAGATGCTGCGGAATTATCTGAGCAAATGGGGCTCTACACCCATGAAGGCCACGCGGGAGTTCCAGCGGCTGGTTCGTGAGAGCTTCCAGGTCTATCCGCAGCTGGAGGTGCCGACCTTGATTGTACAGGGCAGTCGGGATCATCTGGTGAGATTCAAAAGTGCGGGCTATCTCCGGCAGACGATCCCCTCGGAACGCAAACAGGTGCTGATTATGGAGCAAAGCGGACATATGGTCTGCCATAGCGCGGAGAGTCCTGCGATGATGGATGAAGTACTCCGGTTTATCCGCCGCTCGGGCGAGTCCGGGTAAACGAAGAACCCTTCCAGGGCTGGAAAGGGTTCTTCTGTCTGTCGCTTACTCTATGATATACATTGACATTGCGGAGGGGGCGTGGTATTTTCAGCTTAAGGAAACCGGTTTCCTTGCTAAAAGGGGATGAATACCTTCCTCCGCTATTCTACTATTCCGTTATTTCGTGATTCTGTTAGTTATTCCGCAGCAGCCCCGCCGCTTCGCTTGGAAGATAACCGGGGAATTAACTCCGGCTCCAGCAGTTGTCCGCTCACGGCAGCTTCTTTGTTATCCAGTTTGTCCATCAATAGCCGTCCTGCGGATGCGCCGAGCTGGAAGGTATCCATATCGAGTGAAGTCAGCGGAGGAGTAGTGTAGGGAGACAAGGGATAATCATCGAACGTGGCAATGCCCAGCTGTGAAGGAATGGAGATATTCAATTCCCGGGCCGCCTGCAGCACACCGTAAGCGGAGAAGTTGCTCATGCAGACGATGGAGCCGGGGGAATTCGCACTTTGCAGCAGCTGCTTGGCTGCCTGATAGCCATCCTCCTGGGCCGCACGGCCATTGATGATCCAGCCGCTGTGCACAGCCATTCCCGCCTCGCCGAGTGCCCGCTGATAGCCGGCTGCACGGCGCAGGAAGAGCGGCTCATCCTTCTCACCGCCGATGAAGGCCACAGACGGATAGCCCTGCTCCAGCAGATGCCGGGTCAGCATGAATCCGCCCAGCTCATTGTCGCAATCGACCCAGATTCCCGGAGCGTTGATCTCACCGATGGAGATATAAGGGAACTCAAGACGGTTCAGCTCCGCACACAGGTCTGGAGTCAGCACTGAGGTGTTGGCAATAATGCCGTCCACCCGCTTATTCAGCACCAGCCTCTGCAGGAAATGCCCCTCCGCATGGTCATGCTGGATATTGGCAATGGTCAGCTCATATTTCAGAGGACCGATGACGCTCTCCACCCCGCCGATAATGTTATAAAAGAACTGGTTGAGAAACTCGCTTTCCTTAGACATATCAATCAGGATAGCTATCGTATTGCTGCTCTGTCTGGCTAGTCCGGTGGCGATGCTGCTCGGAGTATAGTTCATCTGCTTGATGATGTCCCGGACCCGGGCCTTCGTTTCCTCGGATATTTTGGGAGAGTCGTTCATGACCTTGGATACAGTGGATTTCGCGACACCCGCTGCCTGGGCGATATCCTTAATAGTAACTTTCATAGCTTTCCCTCCCGTCCTTACGGTATGGTTCGCCCTAATGGCGAACTTTGTTCTACCTGTCATAATAACACAGTTGCTGAAGCTGCTCTATGCGGCATAAAAGGAGACTATACAGTATGCTTAACCGGTTATTCGTCTATCACACAGCGGAGGACCCCTTCGCCTTCCCGGCAGGCCCCCGCCTGCTTAAACTCAGACTATTCGTGCAGAGCGGACAGTCCCTGTCCTGCACGGTTGTCCACGCTGACCGTTATGATTCACCTGGTCATGAGCTTCCACAGGAGATGGAGCGGACCGGCTGTGCCGGAGCGTATGACATACATGAAGCCCTGGTTCCGGCCGGGACTGGAAAATGCCGTTATCTGTTCCACATCGGGAATCCAGCGGGCGAATACATATGGTACGGGGAGCGGGGATGCTCGGAGAACAGGGAGCAGGCGGGTGCCTTTCAGTATGCCTATATTCACCGCCCGCACGCCATCGCGCTGCCTGCCTGGAGTTCAGATGCGGTAGTCTACCAGATTTATCCCGAGAGCTACCATCAGGGGACGCTTCAAGGCATTACTGACAAGCTTACATACTTGCAAGAGCTTGGCGTAACTGCTATTTATATGACGCCTATCTTTGAATCGCCTTCCGGGCATAAGTACAATACCTCCGATTACTATAAGGTAGACCCCGGATTCGGGACGCTTGAGGATCTGAAGACGCTGGTCGGGACTGCACACCGGCTGGGGATGAAGGTCCTGCTGGATGCGGTTTTTAACCATTCCGGCGATACCTTTTTTGCCTTCCGGGATGTCTTGGAGCATGGAGAGGCCTCGCGCTACAAAGACTGGTTCTTCATCCATTCCTTCCCGGTCAGTACTACGCCGGCTCCCGGCTATGAGACCTTCGCCAAGGCGGAGGCGAGTATGCCGAAGCTGAATATGGATCATCCCGAGGTAGCGGATTATATGATGAACGTAGCCAGGTATTGGGTGCGGGAAGCAGGTATCGACGGCTGGAGGCTGGATGTGGCCAATGAGGTGACTCCGGCCTTCTGGACAAGATTGCGGCGGGAGCTGAAGGCGGAATTCCCGGACCTTCTGCTGATCGGCGAGATTATGCATGCTTCCGGGCCTTGGCTGCGGGGAGACCAGTTCGACGGCGGCATGAATTACCTGCTGCGGGATGCGGTGCTGGAGTTTTTTGCAGCGCAGTCTGCGGGTCCGACCCGGTTCATGGAACAACTGCTGCATCAGGAGGCCTTGTACAATGATCAGGCCAATTCGGCGATGTTCCAGCTGCTGGGCAGCCACGATACACTGCGTTTCCTGACTGCCTGCAAGGAGGGAGGGCGGGGCTGGGACCGGGAAGCTACGGCAATGAGCCGGATGCGGCTGGCTGTCTTTTTCCAGATGACCTATATAGGCCTGCCGATGATCTATTATGGGGATGAGGTTGGAATGGAAGGTGCGACAGACCCGGATTGCAGGAGGCCGATGCTCTGGGAGGAGCAGGCTCAGCATACCGGACTGCTGGACTGGTACAAGCGGCTTATCTCGCTGAGAAAAGAGCATGAGGTCCTGCACCGAGGGGCTTTCCGCCCCTGGTTCACAGATGAGACGCGGGGTATCCTTGGCTATGTCCGGCGCAGCGGGCAGGACCAGATGGGGCTGATTATCAATAACTCCCCCAACCGCTACCATCTGGAGCTGCCGGCCTACCGTTCGGACACCAAAGTGCTGACCGAGCTGTTAAGCGGACACACCCTCCGCAGCTCAAGCAAGCTTCTTGTGGAGATCGGGCCGTTTGGCTGTCTGATGCTGCACTAACCTGTAACCTCTGTCCCGGGCAAGAGAGTAAAGGACTCTGAGGGGGCAGCCTGCAGGTGTTATTTCTTCTTTTTGTTTTGCCGCAGCTGCCGGAATTCCTGGTTCTCCCATTGCTTGAGCAACGGGTAGGGATCGAAGGCCCATTCCGTAATTCCGCGGTCACGGTAGATGCCATAATGCAGGTGGGGCGGGAACTTGCCCTGTGTGCCCGGGCTGCCGTAGCCGGAGCTGCCGACCCAGCCGATGGTCTGTCCCGGAGTGACAATATCCCCCCGCAGGAGGGATTTCTCATACCCCATCAGGTGGGCATAATAATGGTAGCGGTTCTCGATATCGCGGATACCGATGCGCCATCCGCCGTAGCGGTTCCAGCCCTTGGTCTCAACAATGCCGAAGCAGGTGCTGCGCACCGTCAAGCCATGCGGCGCGAACAGATCCGTGCCTTCGTGAATGCGCGCGCCGCCCCAGCTCCGGCCCGTTCCCCAGGTGCTGCGGTAGGCATAATTGGTCCCTATCGGCAGCGGAAATGCACTGCCGGACAGGTCCAGCCGTCCGAAATGCTCATATAGCTTGGCGAACTGGGAGACGCGCTGGGCGGCCCGCCCGTTGTGATAGTACTCCCAGATCCCAATATTGAAGTCCGTAGCGGAATCCCCGTATTTGAGCAAGTGGCTAGCCATGCTGTATAGCACATCTGCATCGCTCTCGGGATCTGCGATGCCGTCCCCTGATCCGTCCAGCCCGAAGCCGCCGAAGAAGCGGATCGATTCGGGCTGCTTGTCGTTCTGATCCGGGTTCAGCGGACCGGACCATACCGGCGCCGGAATCATAATTCCGGTAAGCCGTGGCTTAGCCGCTGCAGAAGGGGGTTCTGCGGCGGCTGTTTTTTTGCTCTTCCTGGCAATGGTCCGTTCGTACTGATCGATGGCAGCGAAGCGGTACCAGGGAATGCCGGTTGCCGCGCCCATCTGCTCAAAGAGCTGCTTGCGGTCAGCGGCGGCAGTCTCTTTGCTGTTTGCGGGAGCGGGAGAAGGACTACCTGAGCTCAGTTCTGGAATTTTATGATAACGGGCAGCTTGGGCATGTTCGGCAGGACTACCGCTCCAGAGCAGGGCGGCGGCAGATATGCACATCAAGGTTCTGCGGGTGTAGGGGCTTTTTAATAAGGCCAGCATAATCTCATCCTCCTGCGTTTGGGCGCATGAATTGCATATAGGTTTGCGGAAGCGGCACCCGGGCCGGGTGCTTTTCTTTAGATTGAAGCAAAAGGACTTTTTTTATCCATGACCGCTCCAAGGTTCACAAAAACAGGCAAACGCCTACTTCACATGCTATAATATGAGGCAGCAACTTTTGACTGTGAAAGAAATGGACATTGACATTCAGATCGAAAGCGGGGTCTCATCACTTTGACTAATCGAACAGCCAAACAGCCCAAGCCAGACTGGATCAAAATCAAGTTAACCACCGGTGAAGAATATCAGGAAATTAAGGGTATGATGCGCTCGAAGACGTTACATACCGTATGCGAGGAAGCACGCTGTCCTAATATTTATGAGTGCTGGGCTAACCGCACGGCCACCTTCATGATTCTGGGGGATATCTGTACGCGCGCTTGCCGATTCTGTGCGGTGAATACAGGCCTGCCTACCGAGCTGGATCTGCTGGAGCCGGAACGTGTGGCAGAGGCTGCCGAAGGTATGCAGCTTAAGCATTGTGTGGTTACGAGCGTCGCCCGCGATGATCTGAAGGATGGGGGGGCGGCGATTTTTGCCGAGACCGTGTCCGCGATCCGTAAGCGCCTTCCTCTATGCAGCATTGAAGTGCTGATTTCTGATTTCCTGGGGGACCGCGCGAGCCTGGAGACCGTGATGAACAGCCGCCCGGATATCCTGAACCACAATATTGAGACCGTGGAACGGATGTCTGACCGTGTCCGGGCCCGGGCCAAATACCGCCGTTCCCTGGAGCTGCTGCGCCGGGCCAAGGAGATGAAGCCGGAGATTCCGACCAAATCGAGTATTATGCTTGGCGTCGGTGAGCAGTGGGATGAGATTCTGCAGGCGATGGATGACCTTAGAGCCGTAGATTGTGATATATTGACATTAGGACAATATCTTCAGCCTTCGCCGAAGCATCTGAATGTGGAGAAATACTATCCGCCCGAGGAGTTCGCTGTGCTGAAGGAAGAGGGCCTGAAGCGCGGCTTCAGCCATGTGGAGGCCGGCCCGCTGGTGCGCAGCTCTTATCGTGCACATGAGCAGGTGAAGTCTGCTGCCGTGGCCCGTGAGGCGCGTTCTGTTTCGCAGGCATAGATGTTTAGCGGCAACTACGCCCCTCACAATACCGAGCCTTTAAGTTTTATTAGAATTTGCTAGGGCAAATTCCCCGCATGACGAAGTCACAGGCAGTTTTTTGTTTAAGGTTTTTGTTTTAAGGTTTAGGGCTTTAACGTTTTAGGGTTTTAACGTTCTAGGTTTTAAGCTTTATGGTTTTCGGTTTTAAGTGGTTTTAGGTTTTAAAAAGGGGTTTGAAAAGGCTGAAAGAACCAATGCCGCAATAGCGGCGAGGTTCTTGGGTGGCGGTTGCACCCCCTTCGCGTTGATGGAGTCATGGAGAGGGATTTTGAAATTGTAGGAGCGGCAGCGTCCGCCTGAGAGCTTTCCTCTGGAAAGCTTGCATCGTAAGCATAAGCTGTGGTCTGATTTCACCGCCTAGCGGTTAAATGGAAGAAATCAGACCACAACAGCGGCCGGAAATTCAAAATCCCGCGCAATGACGGCTTATCAACGCGCCCCCCCCAGATATTATTGAAAGGCAGGCGACACACGCTTGATCGTTATAGGTGGAAAAGGTTACGAGCTGATGCTCGATCATAAGGATGGCTGGAACCCGGAGGCTTTTCGCGGAAGATACAGCGAAGTGCTGGACCGGTACGACTATATAGTCGGTGACTGGGGCTACAGCCAATTGCGCCTCAAAGGCTTTTACCGGGATAATCACCCTAAAGTGAACCGGGACACAGCCATCTCAGGCATGGTGGATTATATTAACGAATACTGTAACTTTGGCTGTGCGTATTTTGTGCTGCATAAGCTGAAGGAGTCCCCGCAGGAGGGAATCTTCAAGGATATTCTGATTAAGGAAGTCCCGGAGCCCGGGCTGGACGAGGATCAGGAGCAGGAAGCTGAACAGGTGGTAACGGTAAAAGAACACCGGGAGCCGACGAAGGGTGCAGGCCGGGACAGGGATGGCGCAGGCGGCTCCAGCCGCGAGCATGCAACCAAGGACAGACCGGTTCGTGAGCACCAGAGCCGCAATCACCGCAACAAAGAAGGCCAGGGCAAGAAGAATCATAAAGAGTTCCAGAACAGAGGCCAGCAAGGCCAGCCGAATAATTCCAAGCAGAACAGAGAACACAGAGACAACCGGTCTAACAAGCAAGCAAATCAGAATAAGCAGGAAAGACCGGAGAAGCAGGATAGACAGGACAATAACCAGAGCAAGCAAGACAACTAGAACGATAGCCATGGTGGACAGTCGTACACCCCCTGTCACTAAAATGCAACTCAAAAAGCCTCTTCAGCATTAGCTGAAGGGGCTTTTTCTAATGAGCGAGCGAGGGAGCACCAGCCAAATGTATACGGAAAACAGCATACATTTGCTGGCGCGCAGGCGTGTGGTACGAATGTATGCGAAAAACAGCATACATTTGCTGGCGGGCAGGCGTACGGCCCAAATGTATGTGAAAAACAGCATACATTGTGCCGGTGCGCAGGCGTATGGCCCGAATGTATGCGAAAAACAGCATACATTGTGCTGACGCCTACCGTTTACGGAACAAACTAAGCCCTAAGCCTGGAAGAGTCAATTCTTGCTTAACAGCGGAGCGGACAGAACGACCCGCGGATAAGCGATTGGAATAACATTCTGTTTGCGGATCGTCCACCCAAGTGCTCACGTAGATTCTAACCCACAATAAAGAGCTGCCCCATTCAACCATTCTATGGCTTTTGGGACAGCCCTTGTTGTCGCCGGGCTAATTCTATTTCACAGCTAATTTGAGCTGTTTCAGTGAAGCATTGTAGCTCCATACGAGCGCAGGGAACCTTTTCTTGAAGGCATTCAGCTCGATGAAGGTCTCTCCGTCCTGGAACAGCGCCTCCTTGGAAGCCAGGGTGAACCCGGATACGTTACCGGCACCGGTGGTCAGCAGCACCTTCTTGTTCTTGGCATCCCAGGAGACCTCATTCTCCACCAGCGCGGAGAGAACACGGGAGGCGGCATACACCTTATCGCCCTGCTGGATCAGGCCTACATTTCCGGCAAAAGCAGTGCCGTTGATATCCAGAATATGACGGTCACCAGAGGCGACAATCTCCTTCATCCCGGCAATTTGCAGAGCGGTAATCAACTGGGCAGTTTTGCCCTTGACCTCGATATCAGGCGCAAGTCCGATATGGTTGAAATCCTCCTTGTTCGGAGTCAGATACTTCATGGTGGTCAGCTTCAGTTCGCCGCCGCCGGACATGGGAATCAGGCTCTGAATCCGGGCCTTTCCGTAAGAGCGCGTGCCTACAACTGTAGCCAGCTTATTGTCACGAAGTGCACCGGTCAAGGCTTCGGAGGCGCTGGCCGTATATTCATTGGTCAATACGACCACAGGTACGCCGATCTTGCTGCCGTTCGTAATTGCGACTGGTTTGAGTGTACCGGTCTGGTCGGAGGTGTACATCATAATACCGGCATCCATGAACTTGGAGACGATATTCTGGGCGCTGTTCATATAACCGCCTGTATTATCGCGCAGATCAAGAACCAGCGATTTCATGCCGCCTGAACGCATTTTGTCCAGCGCTGCGGAGAATTCCTCATCGGCAGTCTGAGTGAAGCCGTTGATGGAGATGTAAGCGATTTTGGAGCTAAGCATCTTGCTGGTTACGGAGCTTGTAGCAATCTCGCTGCGGGTAACCGTATAGGATTTGTTAGCCCCGTTTCTCTGAATCAGCAGTGAGACCTTGGTGCCCGCTTTGCCGCTCAGCTCGTCGCCATTCGTATCAGCCACCCGCACCCCGTTGATTTTGAGGATGGAGTCGCCGCGCTTTAGTCCTGCGGACTCGGCCGGGGAGCCGCTCATGACCTCTTCAATGTAGAGCTCTTTGCCCGAATACATCAGCCGGACGCCGATGCCGACATATTGCAGATCAACCTGATGACCGAAGTCCGCGGCTTCCTCCTTCGTGAAGTATTGGCTGTAGGGATCGTCCAATGTGCTGACCATACCGTCAATTGCGCCGCGGATAAGTGTATCCTGGTCTACACCCTCGACGTTGTAATACTCCAGATATTGCATAATTTCATTGATAATCTCCGTCTTTGAGGCTTGTGCCGCGTCGGTGGCGGCCGCGTCTGCTGCTGAAGCAGCAGGAGCCCAGGCGATGGATAGCGCCAGACAGCTGCTTAAAAGTGCAGTAACAATTTTGGCTGATTTCATGAGTTCATGACATCCTTTAGATGAATTTTTTGAATTTAGGACTGTGCTTCGAAGCCGATATGATAAGTAGTGTCAATTGTCCAGGCACCGCTCTCCGTCTTGGAGAGGAGGAGGATCAGAGACTGGGTATAGGTCTCCTTCGATTCACCGTCCGTAATGACCACTTCCGCATAGACTGCGGCTTCATAGTCCGTGTAATAGAAGACATTGGAGGAAGACACCGCATAACTTAGATCATAATTTTTGAAATAATCACGCAGCTCCTCTTTGTAAGAGTCGTCATCCTCCTTATTGTACGAGGTCATCACGGCAAGGACTGCATCTGCATTGCGGGCATTCATCCCCTGGTAGTATTTGCTGAGCGTATCCTTAATTCCGGTCTGATCGCCCTGTGGCAGCACAGCCGGCTTCATGCCTTGTTCCCGCGTCAGCAGCACGGAGGATTCCTGCAGATCCATGGCAGAGATCCTCCAGGCGCCGTTTTGACGGACTAGCGTATATAGGTATTCGTACTGTTCATCCGGTGTATAATACCCGCCGGTCCGCACTGCTTTTTCGACGGAATGGACGGTTGCTTCGTTGCCCGTTAGACTGAGTACTTTAAGACTCTCGATCGTATCCTTGATGTCATATAGCTCGAACTGGGAATTCATATCGCTTATAGCTTCCGTTTGGTCTGATCCTGCATCCACAAGCGAATAGAAGCTGCTGGCCTTCTCTTCATTATAATATTGGTTAGCTAATTGAATGATTGCCTTGATCTCCTGCTCACTGGAGGCGGAGGACGGTGATACGGTAATCTTCACGCTGCGGCTGGCCGCATCCCAGGTCGCTGTGCCCCCGGTGGCTTCGGCGATGAAGCGCAAGGGTATGTAGGTGGTCCCGGCGTTAGAGACGGGAGCGGCTGTGAGCTGCTTGACGGTTCCATTGACGCTGGCCCGCTTGCTGCCTACCTTAAGGCTGATAGTAAGGCCTGTTCCGGTGCCGGTTACCGTGCCTGTTTTGGAGTCCCACAGTACCTGCAGGCCAAGCTTCTCAAATACAACGCGGAAAGGCACAAGCACTGTATTATTCTTCAAATAAGGCGTCCCTGCTGTGAAGGCAAGGTTACTGCCGTTAATATACACCTTGATGGGTTGGTCTGCGGCAAAAGCGGGAACCGCCAGCACAAGGGCCAGCAGGCTGATGCCTAGCAGGGATACTAATTTCTTCAATAGATTCGCTCCTTCAAATAGAAAACTTTGTAAAATAGAACCATTATACCATTAGAAAATTCCGTCTGTCTATTTATTCTGCGGGATGCTGCTAGGCTTAGTAGAGTCCCCCTCAACCGGCATGATAAAGCCGGAGATCAGGGGCGTCTCCGGCTTTATCTTAGGATATCCAGCAGGCTATGGAATGTCCCCGCTAAGGGCGCAATACCATCCTCGCTTGAAATATAAGACTTTATATGTTGACACGATAAATTATCCTTCTATTTCTCGCTGAAACGGTGCCGTCCTTTAAAAGAACGGCAAAGCCGTTTCCGCTTGTTCATGAGAATCAGGGATCAGACTAGACTAAGAAGGCCTCCCGGACACGGTTCCAGAACGGGAAAGGGCGGTAACGGGCGAAGCTGATTTTGTGGTCCGCGACCTGAGCGCGTACCGAAATCAGATCATCCACCGGAATGTTATTATGGTCAATGGTCAGCAGCAGGCGCTGCTCCTTGCGCGAGAAGATATCGCAGTGATGATGCTTAGGCAGCAACAGCGGCGATCCCATGGTCCGGAATACCCGGTTATTAATGGAGGCAATTTCAGCAATCTGCAGCGCCTCGATCGAGGGGTGCACCATAGCGCCTCCCAGACTTTTGTTATAAGCGGTACTGCCGGAAGGTGTGGACACACACAGGCCGTCCCCGCGGAACATCTCAAAGGTTACATCATTAATATCCACCTGAATTACAACCGTCCCGTCCACCCCCTTAAGGGTGAATTCATTCAGGGCAATATGCTTGCTGGAGCCGGATTTCTTATGTATTTCCAGTTCAAGCAGCGGGTACTGTACGATACGGGGTTTATGAGGTCCTACCTCTCCGCACATATAATCAATCAGGGACGGCAGCTCTTCGGCCTGCCAGTCCGCATAGAAGCCCAAATGGCCGGTATGCACGCCAACAAAAGCGAGACTAGGGATCTGATCGATAAACGTATGAAAGGCGTGCAGCATCGTGCCGTCACCGCCAATAGAGATCACGATTTCAGGTGACTTGGCATCCAGCTCCAGATTCCGGCCTTGCGCCAGCTTGTGAAATTGCTCCGCTAGTTGGATGGATAATTCATCTCCGCGGTCCAGAACATAATATCTCAAGATGTACAGGCTCCTTTGTCTAATTCAGTCATACACCGATCATAATCAATCTTGACCCGGAACACAATATTAGCGCTGTGAAAAGCCGGAATACGCCGCAGTGCTGCAGCGGCAGAACTGAGGCATATTGAATTATCTCCGGCGCGCATAGGGCTGCCGCCACAGCTTCCCGAGCAGAAAGACCACCAGCGACAGGGCCAGCATGCCTGCAAGCAGAAGGCAGAGCAGGCTGATGCTGCTGATCAGGGCGGCCTCTGGAGCGGCCAGCCCGGAGGCGGCAGGCAATGCGGACCACTGACCGGCCAGTCCCGAGCTGACAACCGGCTTCCAGAGCAGGAGAAGCAGGACCGCTGAGAGCAGGGCATGTACCAGACGGGCGGCCATGAACGGGAGATAGCGCAGTCCGGTACCATTCAGGATACTGGCGACCTGCGCATGAACCGACAAGCCGCCCCAGGAGAGAATGAACGCTGCCGCCGCTGCCTTGAACTGCAGTGGAACGCCTCCGGCAGCTTCACCCGCCGACCTGGCGCCAAGCGTCACTTCAAATAAGCCGCTGACCAGTGCGGCTGAGAGCTCTGGCGGGAAGCCGGCCAGCGATAGCAGGCGGCCGGTCATGCTGAACAGAGCGGACATTACGCCGGCACGGGCGAGCAGCTCCATCAGCACATTGAAGAAGACAACCAGACCGCCGACAACGATGATGAGCTGGAGTGAGGAGGTGATGGCACTCTTCAGCAGCTCGCCGAGACTTCTGCCGTCCGCCCGGCGTGCACCTGCCATCGCGTTCAGCGCAGTCCGCAACCTTCCGGGACCTTGTCCTTCCGGAGACGCAGAAGAGCTGCCTGAATGAGGGAGGGAAAGGGGCGTAGCTGCTTCTTCCGGCCTGCCCCGGCCATGGAAGGACATCAGCAGACCTATGATAAGTCCTCCCCCGTAATGGGCAAGGGCAAGCACAAGCCCCAGCGAAGCGTCATGAAAGAACCCCACAGAGACCGCGCCCAGCAGAAAAATCGGGTCCGAGGAGGTCGTGAAGGCGACGAGACGCTCGCCCTCAATTCTGCTAATCATTCCCTGCTCGCGCAGCTTGGCGGTTAATTTCGCGCCGACAGGGTATCCTGATACATATCCCATCGCTGCTACGAAGCCGCCGCTGCCGGGTATATTGAAGAGCGGGCGCATCAGCGGATCAAGCAGTGCGCCGAACAGATGGACAATGCCGAAGCCCAGCATAATTTCAGAGATGACGAAGAAAGGGAACAGTGAGGGAAACAGCACATCCCACCAGACAGCGAGCCCGCGCAGCGCCGCATCCAGAGAGCTTGCGGGATGCACCAGCATCAGCAGCAGACAGCCCGCCAGCACGATCCCGAGCAGCGGGCTTGCGATTTTGTTCAGAGTCATCGGTTTCTCGCCTCCAGTTCTATGCTTAGTTGTATGCCGGAAGGTGGACAAACAGCACAAAAAAACGAGGAAAACGGTTACATTTACCGGTGCTTTTTCACTGAAATTATGATATTATAAACTTAATTAATGCACATCTTGTTGAGTTAGATTTTCAGGGATGGAGTGATGGTGATGAGTGTGGTTGCCGGAGTGCTCGTTTGTGCTTTTGTATATGTGATCCGGGTCTCCCTTGTCCCGCCTGGTGATGAAGATTTTAGAACATACTGATTAGCTTACGAGCGCTGAACTCCGGTTTGGCGCCTTTTTTTGTCTGAATTTTGAAATAATCTGGGCTTTCTGTTGCACAAGGGCAGCGTATTGTTCTTCTTGTCCCGGAATAAGGGGATGTCTTAAGGCAGGGATAACCGTGCAGCGTGTTTTTTGGTATAATGATAAGCAACTGCTTATCAGATTAATATGGAAGAAGGCGAAACCTCCACATGAATCCGAAAGAGAGCCTGTATGACAGCCTGGGAGGCGCTGAGGGGATACACCGTCTAGTGACTGTGTTTTATGCCAAGGTGCAGCTTCACCCGCAGCTCAGCCCGTTATTCCCTGAAGATATTACTCCGGTATTGGAGAAGCAATATCAGTTCTTAAGCCAATTCTTTGGCGGCCCTGCCCTGTTCTCCGAGCAGCACGGCCATCCCATGATGAGAGCCAGACATATGCATGTTCCCATCACTCCTGCTTTGGCGGAGGATTGGCTTGCCTGCATGAAGGCGGCGCTTGCAGAGGTTGGTGTGGAAGAGTCCCTGCGTACCTTTGTCCTGAGCCGGCTGGCTGGTCCCGCCCATCATTTTGTCAATATGCCCCATGAATAAAGTGTAGTTGTGAAAGGATGAGGGCACCCGTGCCGGAATTAATACCGCTGTACTCAATTAAGGTTACCTGCTGTAACTGTGAACATGAATTTTCTACCTCAAGAGTACGTCCCAGCCTCAAAAAGGCCATCCGCCGCGATGCGGACTTCTGCTCCTACTACAAGGCGGAGAATCCCGATTATTATGTGGTTCGGGTCTGTCCGAAGTGCGGCTTCGCCTCCACAGAGAATTCAGCAGACAAGCTGGCTGACTGGCAGCGGAAGTCCTTCGATGCCCAGGTAGGAAGACGGTGGCAGGCCCGCAGCTTCGGAGAGAAGCGTAACTGGGAGGAAGCGCTGGAGACGTACAAGCTGGCGCTGATCTGCGCGCAGAGCATTAAAGACAAGGAACGTATTATAGCAAGCCTGCTGCACCATATTGCCTGGCTGTACCGGTATCAAGGGGATACGGTGCAGGAGCAGCGCTTCCTGACCTATTCGCTGGATGAGTATGTGAAGGTGTTCGAGAATGATTCCTCCGGCGGTAATGATGCGCGGCTGATGTATCTGATTGGTGAGTTGAACCGCCGGATCGGGGAGTTCGCCGCTGCTGTACGGTGGTTCTCAAGGGTCATTAATGACCAGCGCATTACGGACGCGGCCATGATTCGGGCTTCGCGCGAGCAATGGGCCATACTGCGTGAGCAGATGCGCGGGCTGGACGTTGATCCGGATGGGCTTCCCGCAGGTACATAGAAGGCGGAGTAGGGTGTTAGAGCGTCTATCCGGTATACCGGAACGCAAAAAGGCGTAGAAGGGATGCCTCTTCTACGCCTCTGCCCGCTTAAGCGGGGCGAACGGCCGGACATCCGCACTTAGCGGACCGCCCGGTCAAACAGCAGGTAGTCATTGTCATTATCAATGACGGTGGGACTTGCACTGCAGCAAGGAAAGACCAGCAGCTTTTTTTTGCCGTCGCGCACGTGCTGCAGCTCCTTAGGCTTCATCGGCAGAAGAACATTCTCATGGTCGCAGAAGGGGCAATATTGCACGTACATGTCGCCAAGAATAATGTCATAAGGCCAGGTATGGCTGAAGGGGATCATTGCTTGTCCTTCTCGTCGGAGGGGGCTGCGCTGCCTTCGGGGGGCTCGCTTACGGCCTTCTTGGATAATTCAGCGATTTTTTGCAGCAGGATATGTTGGGGCATATGCATCAGGTGTTCCAGCGGAACGCCGAGTTGTTTGGATAAGGTGATGGCCGTCTCCGGCGATATTTGCAGTGGCTTCATTAGGAGGCCCTCCTTACAATTAGTGGAGTATCATGATTCACTTTACCATGGCTCTACCTCAATTACAAAGAAAACTACTCTATAACAAAGGAATGGTGAGTATCTATGAAACAACCGTTATCACTGACATGGGAACTGGAATCGATTTTTCCGGGAGGCTCTGCCTCTCCGCAGTTCGAGAGCTTCCTGAGCGTGCTCGAATCCGATATTGAACGCCTGCGCACACAGGTGGCCGCTGCTGCTGCACCGGCTGATGCGGCTTCAACGAAGGAGCTGGACCCGGTCATTGAGCTGCTGCAGAGCTGTGCCGGACGCCTTACACAGGCCTCTGAATTCGCCGGTTGTCTGGGTGCGCAGAATCAGCTCGACAAAGGGGCGGTGAGACTGTCCTCCAAGGTAACGGGGCTGCGCGCCGGTTATGAGGGCATCAGCTCTGCCTTCGATAACGTGCTGCGCCAGACCTCTGACGCGGTATGGGCCGAGTGGATGGCCCGGCCGGAGATTGCCCCGCTGAATTTCGTGCTCAGTGAGAGCCGGAGTCTGGCCCGTGAGAAGATGAGCCCGGAGCTGGAGAGCCTGGCCCTTGAGCTTGCAGTTGACGGCTATCACGGCTGGAGCGAGCATTATGAGACCATTGTCGGACAGATCCAGATTCCTTGTGAAGAAGACGGGGAAGAGAAGCTGCTCTCTGCCGGGCAAGCGTTCAACAAGCTGACGGATGAGAATCCTGAGGTCCGCCGTACGATGTTCCGCAAATGGGAAGAAGCCTGGGGCGGGGCGGCCGACTATTGTGCAGATACCTTGAATCATCTGGCAGGCTTCCGCCTGAAGCTGTACAAGGGCCGCGGCTGGGAGGATGTGCTGAAGGAGCCGCTGGGCATCAACCGTATGTCCCGTGAGACTCTGGATGTCATGTGGGATGTGATCACGAAGAGTAAGCCTGCACTGGTATCCTATCTGAAGCGCAAGGCAGAAATTCTGGGTCTGGAGTCACTCGCCTGGGTCGATGTGGATGCGCCAGTCGGCAAGTCCTCCGGCAAAATTCCCTATGAACAGGCAGCCGCCGACATCGTGACCCAGTTCCGCAAATTCAGTCCGAAGCTGGCGGATTTCGCCGAGCGCGCCTTCGACAAGGATTGGATTGAGGTCGAAGACCGGGCCGCGAAGCGTCCGGGCGGCTTCTGTGTCTCCTTCCCGGAGAGCAAGGAATCCCGTATATTCATGACTTATAGCGGCACGCCGTCCAATGTATCCACTCTTGCGCATGAGCTGGGCCATGCCTATCACTCCTTCCTGCTGGAGGACCAGCCGCTGTTCAACCAGAACTATGCGATGAACGTGGCGGAGACCGCTTCCACCTTCGCGGAGGTCATTGTGTCGGACGCGCAGGTGAAGTCTGCATCGGACAACGAAGAGAAGCTGGCGCTGCTTGAAGCGAAGATCCAGAACAGTGTGGCGTTCTTTATGAATATTCATGCCCGCTTCCTGTTCGAGACCCGCTTCTATGAGAAGCGCAAGGCAGGTCTTGTAAGCAGTGAGGAATTGTCGGCGCTGATGGAGGAAGCCCAGAAGGAGGCCTTCTGCGGGGTTCTTTCCGAATATCATCCGCATTTCTGGGCGTCGAAGCTTCATTTCTATATCACGGATGTGCCATTCTACAACTTCCCGTATACAGTAGGGTATATGTTCAGTACCGGTCTATACCGGCTTGCACTGCAAGAAGGGACCTCCTTTGCCGATAAGTATGACAGCCTGCTGCAGGATACCGGGGTGATGACGCTGGAGGATCTGGTGTCGAAGCATCTGGGCGCTGATCTGTCCAAGTCGGATTTCTGGCAGGGGGCTGCGGATTTAATCGTTGCCGATATCAATGAATTCCTGGAAATGACAGAACAACACGGCTAAGGATTTGTCGAAAATGAGAAGAATTGGTTTTTTGCAGTATAATGATGGCGGTTGAAAATGGTGTGAATGCGCAAAGGCCCCGGTTTCGGGGTCTTTTTATGCTGTGTATTTGTCGATAAATGGCGACAAAAGTTTGTATTTTGCTATAAATACTAAATAATTTGCGCATTTATAGGGATTATAACCCAATTATGTTGAATAATGTTGTGGGTGTTTGAATAGTACCCTATAATGAGCCTAAAGCCTTATATAAGCGCTGCTAGACCCACGAAATTCAAACAACTGCTTTCGAAGCAAGTGTTGTGTGAGGCAGAGCCATGAGGCTGCATCACCCACAAGACTTTTAGGAGGAAATGTATGTGAGGACGGAACAATTATCGCTTGCAAGACAGATCGATCTGGTATTTCATGAGCTGCAGGAGGAATTGTCAGGACTGAATTCAGGGACGGTATTTGTACAGATCAGGAATAATATTATCGGCAAATTCGGGGTCCGCCACAATCCGCTCGCCGGACGCAGCGGAAGCTTCGCAGCCGAACAGGAGGGGCTGACTTCGGGACAGCAATCCTCATTCCGCGTCATGGCGCTGGAGAGCCTGAAGTATAAGAAACGGTGGACGCATGGAGAGATCAGCTACGAATTTGCTGTACGCCAGGGAATGGTGGTGGTGGACGCTACACTGGAGTCCAACTACAATATGGCGAATCTGATGATCCGCTATCCGCGCAGCAGTCACAGCGATGCCTCGGATCAATCCTTCGGCTGATTCTATATACATATAGAAAAGCCCCCCTGCGTTTCGACGAGAAACGCGGGAGGGCTGTGATGCTGCTCGGTCTATGCCTCACGGCTTAGACGGATCTTAAAGATAAGGGTAGCGATTACGAACGACCGGACAGTTGTTGCTCTGCCAGTTGCACCAGACGTTTGGTGATATATCCTCCCAAAGAACCAGTTTCGCGGGAAGTATAGTTACCATAATAACCGTCTGCCGGGATTGTTACTCCAAGCTCCTGTGCTGCTTCATATTTCAACTGCTGCAGCGCTGCATTCGCTTGAGGAACGACCAGGTTGTTAGAACGGCTACCACGACTTTGTTGACCTGCTTGACCCATGTGTGCTCACCTCCTTCGCCCGTTGTGAAGATAGTATGAGCGCGGGAGGAAGAATTCATACACGAATTTTGAAGGTTTATAGGATGGTAATTATATGAAAATTCAGCGCTCCGGATAGATCATCTGCAGCGTGTCTTCCAGAACCAGCGTCTGTCCGGGTTCAAGCGTGATCAGCCCGGTAGCGGAGGCGTCCTGCTCCAGATTAGGGGCGTCCGGAAGCCAGGTGAGCGGTTCAATGCACAGGAACTGGTCGGCTTCGCCTTTGGTATAGAGAATCCAGTGGCGGAAGAGGTCAGGATTGGCCGAGTAACGCAGCCCGTACCCATCGTCCCGCATCAGTACGGCCTCGGCAGGCTGGCCTTCTGCTATACGCAGGACAGTATCCAGGTCCGCACCTTCAAGATTCAGCCGGGTGTGCAGGCTCGTAAGCTCCCCAAGCGGCAACAGCTGTCCTGTAGACAAGAGATCCTCACTAAGCTCGCAGACGGCCCCGGCAGGAAGGGTGACATTCCAGCGGGAGGGCGTTCCGTCCAGCATGAACCACGTATGATAGCCTATGCCAAAGGGGACGCGCTTGCTGCCGAGATGAGTGACTCTGAGCGTCTGCTGGAGCCGGGCATCCTGAAGCCGGAAGGTCATTTCAAACTTCAGCGGCTCGGGGAATTGTCTGATCCACTCGGGATCATCCGCAGTAAGGAATTCAGTGGTGACCGCACAGCCATCCTCGTCCTCTTCAATGTCACTGACACACCAGGCCTGGGTGCGGTGCAGTCCGTGGATATGATGTTCTCCTGCATTACGGTCGAACTGGTAGCTTGTGCCGTCGAATTGGAAGCTTCCGCCGCGTATGCGGCCAGGCGGCACCAGGAGGGGCAGGCCGAAGTGATAAGGTTTCTGCATATATGATGCCAAGTCGCTTTCTTCAGGCTGACGGAGGATCTGCCGCTCCATGGTGAGGTCCCACAATGAAATTACGTTATTACCCAGCCGGGGCAGAAGCGTGACTTCCAGTTCCCGGCTATGCAAAATGTACGTATCATAACCGTTCCACTGCCCTTTGGTCACCTGTTTCATAAGAGATATGCTCCTTTGATAAGCTGTAATCAGATTACATACACACGAATATCTTTATCATACCAGATTTATCCGGCGGAGGTTAGGGATTTGACAACTTCTCCGGGCCGATCTATGATGGAGGCATCAAGTAACACAGGTAACGCGATGACAGGGACAAGTAAGCATGGACTGTACCTCCAGAAAGCCGGTGGCTGATGTGAACCGGTGGTGCACCTCTGACTGAATGGACCCTTGAGCGCCGCGCTCGAACAGGCTGTTTAAGCCTTAAGTAGACCGGCCGCCTCTTCCCCGTTAACGGAAGCCAAGGCTGTTTGCACAGATCCCTGCGGGGACTCCAGGCAGCGAATAAGGGTGGTACCACGGTCTCACGTCCCTTGCGGATGTGGGGCCTTTTTGCGTTCTATGCGCCAGCGGATATTAATTATGATGATGGAGGATAAGGAAATGGCTAAAAAAGTATTGTCGGGCATACAGCCCAGCGGTTCACTAACACTCGGTAATTATATCGGGGCAATCAAGAATTTCGTCAAGCTTCAAAAGGAATACGAATGTTACTTCATGGTGGTCGATCTGCATGCCATTACGGTAGCCCAGGACCCTGCGGCTCTGCGTGAGAATTCCGAATCAGTAGCCGCGCTGTATCTGGCTGCAGGCATCGATCCGTCCATTGCACATGTCTATATGCAGTCCCATGTGCCGCAGCATGCCGAGCTGGGCTGGATTCTGACTACGCTCACTGCCATGGGTGAGCTGGAACGGATGACACAGTTCAAGGACAAATCGGCCGGCAAAGAATCCGTGGGCGCAGGTCTGTTCGTCTATCCGTCGCTGATGGCCGCCGATATTCTGGTCTATAATGCGGATCTGGTGCCGGTAGGGGAAGACCAGAAGCAGCATCTGGAGCTGACCCGTGACCTGGCGGGACGCTTCAATCACCGGTTCGGTGACTTCTTCACTGTCCCTGAGCCGTACATTCCGGAGGTCGGCGCGCGGATTATGTCCCTGGATGACGGTACCAAGAAGATGAGCAAAAGCGATCCCAACCCCGGCAGCAGAATCGGACTATTGGACCCGCCTGATGTGATCCGCAAAAAGATCAGCCGGGCCACAACGGATTCCGGCCGTGAGGTTATCTTCGACCCGGCGGCTAAGCCGGAGATCAGCAATCTGATGAGCATCTATGCCGAGTGCTCGGGAATGAGCCTGCAGCAGATTGCCGACAAATATGAAGGCCAAATGTACGGCGGCTTCAAAAAAGAGCTGGCTGAAGCGGTCGTAGCCCTGCTGGAGCCGATCCAGCAAAGATATCAGGACATTCGCAGCTCAGGGATGCTGAGTGATATTCTGGCTCAGGGTGCCGAAAGTGCACGGATCAGTGCTGCCCGGACCCTGGAGGGCGTCAAGGAACGGATGGGCTTCCTGCCTACCCGTTAAGTTAAGGGGTAGGCTGGTTACTCTCCGCCTTGCGTCTCAGCCTGGCCTTGACGATGAAGCCCCAGCCGATGTTGAGCACGCACAGCGCGCCGAGCAGGAGCGCCAGCCAAATGTTATAGCTGATCGAGATGGAAGCTGCTGTGAGGAGTAGAATTGAAGAGCAGGCGAACCACAGTGACAGACCTTTACCCATATGTTCCAGCCTTCCTTTCTGCTTCAAATAGTGTACAAGTGAATCTCGGTGTGCCTCGCAGCATGCCGGGATTTTTAGTTCAAAAGTAAGCTTTCAGTTCAAATGTAAATAAATGTAGTAGGTGAGCACTTGCTTTGCGCTGTAACCGCTTTATGGTGATTGTGCCTTATGCCGTCCCGGGCGTCAAGGGGCAGGCAAGAGAATAGATCCCCCGGTAAATATAGTCTATAACGTATTAGATGAGTTGCATTATCCTGCACAAATTGCAACATTTCGATTTATAAATCACCCCAAATCAAAAAATGTTGCACAAAAGGCAGCAATCTTCCTCCCCCAATCAGCGGAGCGGGGAAATTCCTGCACTTCATGCAACATTCCTTACAGAGACCCTTATATCCCTTATTCAAAGTTGCAATATTTACAACATCTCGGCGTGATCCCTGACCGCACATGTGGGTGGTTTTGGTGGTAAATGTAATTAAAAAAGTGGCACCTGCCCCGGCAGATGCCACCTGTTTTCAAAAAAACTTCCTACAGCTTGACGGTTCCCGGGTCAATGGCGAAGCGTTCATCGAGCTTCTCGCTGCTTAACCAGCCGACATAAGTATTCAGCGGTTTATACTCATGATCCATTACCAGGACAGCGACGAACGGGAATTGCTTACGGTGTAAATAACGGACATCTCCCCAGCGTACAATATAACCAGAGGGCAGCTCCTCCACCTCCGCGACAGCGTATGAGGTGAAGTACAGGAAGGCCTGAATATCCGGATGGGATTTGGAATGCTCGACAGCGGGGTGAGTGGAGCACACCGCATGCTTGAACCATTCCAGCCGCCCGCTGTTCAGCAGTCCGACATTATAGCTGCCGTCCGGCTTGGCTTTGACCACATTCCACCGCGCTGGCGAAATGGTGGGGATCACATAATACCGGTCACCTGCATGGTGGTGAACATCCTTGTTCTTGATGCTGCGCGTAATGCGGGCATGAACAAGGGTCCGCCAGATGTAGTACAAGACGATGCAGGCGTACAAGGTAATGAATAGTGGAGCGGGCGGCACTATTCCGCTGATCCAGAGAATAATCGCGGCTGCATGGCTGCCGAAGATAAACGGATCGAAGATATGGATGATATTCCAGGCGATCCATTTCTCGGTGAACGGGCGGGCAGCCTGAGTCCCGTAGGTGTTGAACAGATCGGAGAATACATGGACGGCAACGCCGATGAAGCTCCAGAGCGCGATATGGCTTAAGGTACCAAGGTCTGTGAAGCCGAACAACGGCCCGATGACCACTGTGATCAATGCCGGCCACAGCAGTAAAAAGGGCAGTGAATGGGTGATTCCCCTGTGATTGCGGATATATACCGCGTTATCCTTCAGACGCAGGGCGGTATCGGCATCCGGTGCCTGAGAAGCCAGTACAGTGGCTACCATCACCGCTCCGGCCAGCGTTCCATTCGAAGCGACGAGCGGATCGACGAAGGACAGACCTGCAAGTCCAAGTCCCATAACAAAATGTGTGGCAGTATCCATTAGTCAGATCTCCTTTGTACGGAAGTTCTCTATTAATAACTACCCATTATTGGGCTAAGTTATTTAAGGACAGGGAAATAAATATCGTCACGTAATTGTCGAATTAATGAACATCATGGTCAATGATTGTCAAAGTCTTTCCCAGTTTGCTATGATAAAGTTAATAGCGGAGTGTTAGAAGTTCCCTAGAAGGAGGAACCCGATACGTGGACAATCAATTGAGATATCAAGCTTCTTCTGATTCCGCATCAATGTCTGCCAAGTCTCCACCGGAAGGTGCAAGCTGGCGCGACTTTATTACCGTTACGAAGCCCGGCATTATCCGCTCCAATCTGATTGCGGCATTTGCAGGCTATTGGGTGGCATCAGGCTGGGATGTGCAGTATGGCCGCCTGATTCTTACTTTGCTCGGCACCATGCTGGTCATGGCTTCGGCCTGTGTCTTCAATAATTATTTTGACCGCGATCTGGATATGAAGATGGAACGGACCCGGGAACGCGGGCTGCCTACAGGAAGGCTGAAGCCTACAACAGTACTTATCTATGCCATTGGACTCGGCATTGCCGGGCTGGGCGTGCTGTTCGCATTCTGCGGCGTATTGGCCGGATTGTTCGGCATAGTCGGCATGTTCGTATATGTTGTAGTGTACACCCTTTGGCTCAAAAGAACCTCTACCTGGAGCACCTCGGTAGGTGCGATCTCGGGGGCCATGCCTCCTGTCATCGGCTATGTGGCTGTTACAGGAACTGTGGATCTTGGAGCCTGGCTGCTGTTCGCAATGCTCTTTTTGTGGCAGCCGCCCCATTTCTGGGCACTCGGTATCCGCCGCAAGGAGGAATACAGAGCAGCAGGCTTTCCTCTCCTTCCGGTAGTGAAGGGGACGCGACGCACCAAATTTCAGATGATTCCTTATGTGGCTCTGCTGCTTCCGGTGCCTGTGCTGATGTACGCCTATGATTATGCAGGTATTTATTATCTTATTGTATCACTGGCCTTGTCGGTTGGCTGGCTCTACTTAACCCTCATCGGATTCAAGGCCAAGGATGATGAGATCTGGGCGAAGAAAAGCTTCCTCTTCTCCATTAACTATCTGACCTTAAGCCTGATTGCCCTGGTGCTGAATACCATTCATGTGTAAGCATTCTTAGGATAGAGAGGGAAGGTGTCCTGTGCAGACCTTGAAACGTTACAAGTGGACCTGGCTGCTGCTGCTGATTGCAATCATTATGGCTGCCTATCTGGCGGTCCAGTCATTTGGGTTCGGTGAGAAGAAGCTGCCGGTCATCGGTCAGGTACAGGACTTCTCCCTGGAGAATGTGGACGGGAAGCAGATCAGTCTGGCAGATACGGCTGGCACAGCAAGGCTGGTCTATTTCTTCTTCACGGTCTGTCCTGATGTGTGTCCGATTACCACCTATATGCTGTCAGAGACTCAGGATATACTGGTTAAAGACGGCAGCTTCGGCAAAGACGTTGAATTCGTCTCGATATCTTTCGATCCGAAGAATGATACCAGGGAAGCTATCAAAGCCTTTGCTGACAAGTTCCATGCTGATTACAGCGGCTGGTATTTTCTGCGGGGGGATCAGGAGCAGGTACGCAAGCTGGCAGCGGAGTCCTTCAAGGTGCTGATCTACGGCACGAGCAAGGATGATTTCGCCCACGCGAACCTCATTGGTCTGGTGGACAAGAATAATCAGCTCCGGGGATTGTACGATGCGGGGGATACGGAGAATGTAACGCCGGAGTTCCTGGCCAGAACGGTTAAGAAGCTGGCCCGTGAATAGTACAGGAACGCAATAAACGAGGGTGTCCGTGAAGCAGTGGAGCTGCTGCACCGGACACCCTCGTTTTGTGGTGAAAGGTTAAGAATGTATATGCTTCATGCGATGAATTATCCTTCTATGCCCTGAGGATACGGCTGGGGGTAAATAATGAAATCTTCAAGTCCGGCCTTCTCCAGCTGGGTGATGTTATATTCATCCGGAGTCCCTTCCACACCGGCATAACCCTTGCGGGTATACATATGAACAGCATCGGGAAAGGCGTCCCGCAGGACAGCACGGATTTTTTTGCCTGAGCTGTCATTGTCCATGTACAGATAGACTTCCCCGTCCCGGATCGTATTCCGCAGGGATTCCAGCTTCAGGGTATTCAGCGTACCGAAGGTGCACAGAATGTCGACCTCTGGATCAAGCAGCCGTCTCAGTCTGCTGCGGTCGTTCTTGCCTTCGACAATAATGGTGATGGACATATGCAATCAGCCCCCGGATCATAGTTGTTATGACGATATTGTACCTAAGCTGCGCTATTTTTAACAGCGTAGCGGAACAATATGTATTCATTCCCCGGGAAATGTCGCATTCAGGCGGCAGGACTGTTCCAGCCGGGAGCATAAGAAGAGAGACGGCTGGATCTGCCCGGAGGCAGCAGCAGGAGAGCTGTCATCAGCAGCACGAAGGCGATGAAGTAAGGCGAAACATACCCTCTAAGCTGTCCGGCGGTTACAGGTCCGGCGAAGGCCCCAAGGGACATGGCGATGGATTGCAGCGAGAAGGTCCGGCCCAGCCGTCCTGCGCCGCCCAGACTGATGAAGAGGGAGGCCATAGCCGGGAACAATACCCCTTTGGCAGAGCCGAGCAGGAAGAGAACGACTCCGGCCGGGATGCTGCGGAAGGCAGCCAAGGTGAAGAAGCAAAGAGCCATCCCAAGCAGGGCAACAGCAATACGTATGCTTGGCGAGAGCCGGTTCAGGAAGAACAGGCAGAGGGTCGCCAGCGCTCCAAGGCTGAGCAGAGAGAGCAGAATTCCTGTAGAGACCATTCCGTCCTGTCCTTGTGACAGCGGAAGCTCGAAGAACAGTACGCCCTGAGAGCAGGATACGAAGAAGGGCAGCAGATAATAACGCCTGGAGACAGCAGGCTGGGCGGTATCTACCGCCCCGGGTTGCAGATTCTGCTTCACCGGGAGTGCAGGCTTATGCAGTACCAGGGCGGGATTATGCTTCGGCACACTGAAGAAGGCCATCACACCGGTGAAGATCAGGAGCCACCCTAATGTACTGAAGGTGCCGGAGTAACCGGCTTTGGCTACGATGAAGGCTCCGGCAGCAGGGGAGACCACCGAAGCCAGCGTGTGAATAATTCCGTTGCCTGACATGTATTTGCCCTGGGTCGCCGGATCAGAGGAGAGCGAGGCTAATAGGGTCATACAGGCTGGCGAGAGGAACGCCAGGGCGAACCCGCTCGCTGCCCGCAGCAGGAGCAGATGCCAGGGCAGCTGGGCATGCGCCTGCAAGAGCAGGATCAGTCCTGCTACAGTAAGGGCGAACACGATATAGCGGCGGCTGCCATTGCGGTCTACAAGTACACCTGCCAGCAGATTGCCCGGGAGGTGGGTCAGGGAATACATCCCCATCATCCAGCCGATGAAGGCCGGGCCCGCTCCCAGTGACATGGCAAAGGGGGTCAGGATAGGATACTGGGCATGCAAATCGAAGAACGCCAGGAACATGAAGAGGTAGAGCCACATTGCAGTTTTCACGGATAACACCTCCAGATTAGCGGCCAGCCGCTGATGACGGAACGGATTCCAGCAGAGGGAACAGCCTACTTGTACTTTACGTGCGGCAGCGGGGGCTTATACCATTTTCTTGGCCAGCCCTGTATGCAGTTCTGCATTCCGGCAACCATGAATTATAAGGGTCATTCATGTATAATAATTAATATTAATGAAATGTCTGACGGGACAGCGTCCCGGAGTGGCGAAATTTGCGATTGGGGTGTTGTGAAATTGATGAATCCGGAAGTGTGGTCACAGTTTATCAGAGAGAATTGGCTTGTTATCGTTATTGCGCTTGTCCTGCTGTTCGCAGTCGTTAACATCGTTAAGACTATGCTGAAATGGGCTATCGTCGTCGTTATTATTGTGGGGCTGTTCATTTATAGCGGGGTAACTATGGACCAGATCGGTAATGCCGTTAACAAAGTGGCGGACGGGACGGTCAGTACGCTGAAGAATGAGGCGCAGGAGGTCATGCTCAAAGAAGCGCAGGAAGCGGTTTATACCTCCGGCGGTGACGGCACCTTCACCATCACTACTCCTAATCTGGAGGTGAAGGGCTCTGCCGCAGAGGATAAGGTGGAAGTGGTCTTCCGCGGAGTCAGCCTCGGGAAGTGGAGCGTTACGGATACAACCAAGACCTTCATCGATGAAGCCAGGAAACAGGCGGGCAAGTAACAGTGCAGCTGGCTCAGGGTTACCTGCAGCAGCAGAAGGAGGAGTGATTCATTGAACAGCTGGATAGAAAGTCTTCGGGAAGCCAATATCATCTCCATTGTTCTGCTGCTGGTGGTCCTCTTCTCTGCCCTGCAAGGCTGGGGCCGGGGCTTCCGCAGAGCAGCCGGAGGGCTGTTCGGCATGCTCGGATCAGGCGTGCTTGCGGCAGCTTCGCTGGTGATGGCGATTCCCGCAGCCGTATATCTCTCACCTGCTGCCGGGAACTGGGCTTCGGGCGTTACTCCGCCGGATGCCAAGCTTAGCCAATGGCAGCAGTTATATTACACCGGAGCCTCCGTACTGGCGAATTCACCAGTGGTGCGGTTTCTGCTGCTGCTCTTACTGTGCTATACCTTGATTCGTCTGCTGTTGGGGCTGTTGTTCCTGCTTCTGCCGTTCCGCCTGCCGCGCCAGTCCGGGAGGGGTTCGGGGCAGATCACAGGCTTCAGCCGGCTCGTCGGGGCAGTGCTTGGCACCGCCGCGGGGCTTACCCGCGCCTTGGTGCTGGTCTTTGTCCTGTTCATCAGCGTCGCCTTGAACCCGGACAGCGGCTTCAGCCGCTACGTGCAGTCATCACCGGTCTACAGCCAGAGTGCGGAAGCGGTATTTGAGCCGCTGGCCGGTGAACAGGTCAGAGGAAAGCTGCCAGTGCTGACTAAGGCGGTAGCCGCCGAGATGAGCGATATTCTCCGGCGCAAATATGAGGTGATTGACCATGATATTTCGGCGGATATTGCCGGTGCAGCCGCAGATATTGCCGGACAAGCCAGCGGGGATGAAGAGAAGGCCAGACTGCTCTATGACTGGGTAGGCTCGCGTATTGCGTACGATTATAACAAAGCAGAGAATTATGAAGAGAGACGGATCTGGCATGAGCAGACCCCGCAGGATACGATGGATACACGGCTTGGGGTATGCATTGATTACGCGCGGCTCTATGCCATGATGGCCCGTTCGCAAGGCCTCCAGGTGCGTGTCGTCACCGGTAAAGGCTATGACGGGCAAGGCGGTTATGGACCGCATGCCTGGAATGAGGTCTATATCAGCAGCCGTGCAGCCTGGATTCCGCTTGATTCCACCTGGGCCAGCAGCGGCGACTGGTTCAATCCCAGGGATTTCGACTCCACGCATCTCAAGGAAAACATCCTCTGAGAAGGAGCGGATGCTCTTTTATCTATGGTACAATAACAGTGGGCAAGTGGAAGCGGCTGTGCCGTCCTTTCAAAGGATGGTACCGTTTCAGCGGGAAATAGAAGGATAAGTTATCGTATGCAACATAAGGAGAGGACTTGCTGTGAGATGGTTCGGTAAGCCGGGCTCCGGCCCGGGTGATGGAGATACCCGCAACTACCTGAGCTTACGCATAAATCTGTTTTTCTTCGGCACTTTTTTTATTTTTGTGATCATCATGATCCGGCTTGCAGGACTGCAGTTTGTAGAGAGTCCCGAGCTTAGCGAGGTGGAGGCCAGCCGGGAGACCAAGGATGTTCCGCTTGCGGCGATCCGGGGGACTATTCATGCGGCGGGCGGGGAAGACATTGCCCATTCCACACCGATTCAATCCTTATTCGTTACGTTAACCCAAGAATACACTGCGAAGGTCAAGAATAAGAAGACCGGCTTATATGAACCCACCGCTGAAGCCAAGGCGAATACGAAGGCGTTGGTGGCGGGGCTGTCATCTGTGTTTGAAGAGTATGGCGATCCTGCTGCGAAGAAGCTGCTTAAGGAGGATATCCTGCTGCTGCTTGATCTTGAATATAAGAAATCACTGGGGTATGTCCCGCGCAAGATCAAGACCGGTCTTACGATGAAGGAAGTCGCCCATCTGATGGAGAACAGGCAGCGTTATCCCGGGGTGTCTGTTGTGGAGGAGAGTATCCGCCATTATGACAAGGACACGGTGGCCGTCCAAACGGTTGGTTATATGAAGCAATTCCGTTCTACAGAAAAAGGGTATAATTTATACAAAAACATCCGCAGCGCCATGTGGTGGCAATGGCAAGTATGCCGGACTACGATACGAATGTCTGGAATGCCGAGAAGCTGGTGCCCGAAGTGTGGGACCAAATTGAGGATTATTACCAGAACGGGACAATTAACGATATTTCCTCCGGTGTCTCCGGCAACGGGCTGAAGTCATTGATCTTCCTGGGTTCCACAATTAAGCCGTTAAGTGTCTTGATCGGTCTGGAAGAAGGCTTATTCACTACCGGTGATACTTACACGGATAAAGGGCTCGCTTATTTCGGTAAGGATAACAGCTCCTCGGTCAGGAATTCCTCCGGCCATGTCCTGGGACCGCTTAGTCCGGCGGAGTCTATTCAGGAGTCCTCGAATGCATTTATGGTAGAGTGGGTCGGTAATGCCTTGTACAAGAAGTATCCGGGAGAGGGCATTGCCGTATGGGACAAATATATGAAGGCATTCGGGCTTGGGGTGTCTACGCAAAGCGGGCTTCCGGGTGAAAGCGCCGGAGTTGCCGATTATCTTGATCCGAAGAAGGCGGGCTCTGCCCAAGCGGCGCTGGTCTATGCCTCCTTCGGCCAGAAGGGGAAATACACTGCACTTCAGCTTGCCCAGTACACGGCGACGCTTGCGAATGAAGGCGTGCGGATTAAGCCTCAGCTCGTCAGTAAGATTACAGATCCCGAAGGCAATACGGTTAAGCAATTTGGGCGGGAAGTCCTCGACAGCATCTCGTTTCATCCTGCTTACTGGAAGGAGATCAAGCGCGGGATGAATACTAAGGTTAAGGCGTTTGACGGTTTCCCGTATGATTTCGCCCGCAAGACCGGAACCTCTGAGATGGAAGCGTTCGGGGCCACCCGTGACAACGGGGTATTCATTGCTTATGCTCCGCGTGAGCATCCTAAGCTTGCAGTGGCCGTGATCATCCCGGAGGGCGGCTTTGGAGCGAACAGTGCCGCACCGGTAGCCCGGAAGATCTTTGAAGCCTATGACCATGAGTATGGGCTGGATGGAGTCCCTAAGAAGAATGTGCCCGAGTCAAGGGTGGACTAAACGGTTTATTTTGATGTAGAGGAGTGAAAAACTGTGGGTGTTTTCCGAAAGCAGGCCTCCCCCCCGGAAGAGAAGGACAGCAAGAGCTCGCTTGGCCTGCGGCTTAACGTGTTTTTCTTCAGCACGTTTGTTATTTTTTGTGTAATTATTATTCGTCTCGCAGTTATTCAATTCGTTGAGGGACCCACACTGACCGAGGTGGAGACCAGCCGGGATACCAAAAGTGTCCCCCTCGCCTCCATCCGTGGAGGCATTCGCGCCGCCGCAGGCGAGCAAATCGCCTACTCGACCTCCGTTCAAACGCTGTATGTTACGCTTACAAAGGAATATACAGCTAAAGCGGTAGACAAGGAGACGGGCATCAGCTCGTTGAAGCCGGAGGCCAGAGCCAATGCGTACGCACTTGCGAATAATCTGGTTGCGAAATTTGATGAATATGGCGACCCGAACGGCGAGAAGCTGACTGTTAATGAAGTAATTAATTCACTGGATTTATATTTCAAGAAATATTCGGGCTATATGGCCCGTAAGATCAAGTCCGGTCTGACCACCAAGGAAATCGCTTATTTCATGGAGCACAAAAGCGAATTCCCCGGCCTTGAGATCGTGGAAGAAGGCGTACGTCATTACGACAAGGATACCGTAGCTGTGCAGACGGTCGGATATATCAAGCCCTTCAAATCCTCCAATACGCTCAACATCTACAAGAATATTCAGAGCGCCATGAAGAAGATCGGCGCAGATCCCGGCCTGAATTATAAAGACGATGAATTCGTCGGCTTCGACGGTCTGGAGCTGCAATATCAGCGGGAGCTGCGCGGCAAGAACGGCTATCAGGTCATCTCGGTAAATCCGCAGAACATGGCCGAGAAGGTGGAAGAGGTAGTTCCGCCTGTCAAGGGAAATGATATCTGGATGACGATTGACAAGAATGTTCAGCTTAAGACGGAGCAGGCCATCACCGAACAGATTAATTGGCTGCACCGCAACGCTGTACAAGGCAAGACTCATCCTGACGCCAAGACAGGCTATGCGGTGGCGATGGAGGTCGATACCGGCAATATCGTAGCCATGGCCAGCATGCCGGATTACGATACCAATGTCTGGACAGCGGAGAAGCTGGATTCGGATACCTGGAATAAAATCATGGGTAATTATCAGAACGGGACGATCACTCCATACTCTTCCGGCATGTCCGGTCATGGATTTGGTTCCACGGTACTGCTCGGCTCCACCATTAAGCCGCTGACGGTGCTGATCGGTCTGAATGAAGGATTCTTCAGCACTTCGTATACTTACACTGACAAAGGGATTGCCTATTTCGGCAAGGATGATAAATCCTCCGTCCGCAATGCCTCAGGGCACGTCTATGGGCGGATGAATGCGGCTAAGGCAATTGAGGATTCCTCCAATGTGTTCATGGTGGATATGATCGGCAAGAAGCTTTATGAGCAATATAAAGGCGAGGGAATTGGAGTCTGGGATAAGTATATGAAGGAGTTCGGCCTGGGCGTATCTACGCAGAGCGGTCTCCCTAACGAATACCTGGGACAGATCAACTACACGGATACTAAGGCAGCGGGCAGTGCGCAAGCCGCGCTGGTCTATGCCTCCTTCGGACAGCAGGGCCGTTATACGGTGCTGCAGTTAGCTCAGTATGCTTCTACGCTTGCGAATGAAGGGGTGCGGATCAAGCCGCAGCTTGTCAGCAAGATCACGGATTCATCGGGCAAGGTGGTCAAGAAATTTGAGCGCGAGGTGCTGGATGAAGTGACGACCTTTGACAAGTCCTTTTGGCGAGAAATTAAAAAGGGTATGAACAGTAAGGTCTCGGCATTCGCAGATTTCCCTTATGATTTTGCCCGTAAGACAGGGACCTCACAGCAGCTTGGTAAAGGGCAATTGCGCGATAACGGGGTATTTATTGCCTTCGCCCCGCGTAATAATCCTAAGTTGGCTGTTGCTGTAGTCATCCCCGAAGGCGGATTCGGCTCTAACAGTGCCGCTCCGGTTGCACGTAAAATTTTCGATGCATACGACTGGGAATACGGGCTGGATGGCGTGCCTAAGAAAAGCCTGAAAACAGCGAACCCGAATGACGGCGCTGCTTCCGGTGACCCTTCCGATAATACTCCCGCAACAAACTGATGATATTATAGCCTGGATGGAGATGGATTAGCGAGAACACCAAATATACGGTTGCCTTCACACGAAAGAGCGACCAAGAATGGAGGGGTGGCAAATGACTGCCAAATACCGCCTGCTAGCACTGGATATGGATGGAACCTTACTGAACGACGAACAGAAGATTACCCCGCTTACGGTGGAATGGATCAAAAAAGCGATGGAGGCCGGTGTACATGTCTGCCTGTCTACCGGACGCTCTTCGCGCAGTGCGATGCCTTATGCTGAACAGCTTGGCCTGAACACTCCGATGATTATGGTAAATGGAAGTGAAGTCTGGCGTGCGCCCCATGAGCTGTACCGACGGTCTCTGATGGATGTGGAGCTGGTCAAGGAGATGCACAAAATTGCTGAGGAATTCGATATCTGGTTCTGGGCCTACTCTGTAGATGAGGTGTACAACCGGGATACCTGGGACGGGGAGATTGACAGCAGGGAATGGCTGAAATTCGGCTATTCCACTGAGGATAACGATATCCGCCATAAGCTGCTGATGCGGCTGCAGGAGCTGGGCGGGCTGGAGATCACCAACTCCTCGCCGTTCAACCTGGAGATTAATCCGCTGGGCGTCAACAAGGCTTCTGGCATCCTTGAGGTCTGTAAGCTGCTGGGGATTAACATGTCCCAGGTTGTTGCCGTAGGTGACAGCCTTAACGACCTGGCAGCTATCCAGCAGTCCGGCTTCGGAGTGGCTATGGGCAATGCTCAGGAAGCTGTTAAGCAGGAAGCGGATGCAGTAGTAGCTACGAACAACGAAGACGGAATCGCGGAAGTGATTCAGAAGTACATCCTGACAGAGGCCGGAACCCCGGCCGGTAGAGTGTCGAAACGAGCTTAAACTTAAGGAGTTGAGGGAATTGACAATTCTGGGCTGGATTCTGATCATTGCTTTGTTCGCAATCGGGATGGCGGGGGCGGTATATCCGATCCTGCCGGGGGCGCTTGCGATTTACCTGGCTTTCTTTGTATATGGCTGGTTCTTTTCCTTCGGCTCCTTCGGTCCCTGGTTCTGGATTGCCCAGACGCTGATCGTTGTGGTGCTGTTCATTGCCGACTATGTGGTCGGGGCCTGGGGCGTCAAGAAGTTCGGCGGCTCCCGCGCCTCCGTGATCGGCAGCACCATCGGTCTGATTATCGGCCCGTTTCTGATTCCGGCGTTCGGCCTGCTGATTGGCCCGTTCCTGGGTGCTTTCATCGGCGAGCTGATTGCCGGCGAGAAGGCCGGTAAAGCGGTGAAGGTCAGCTTCGGCGCTCTGCTCGGGCTGTTCAGCAGCACAGTCGTCAAGATTATTCTGCAGATTGTGATGATCGTCCTCTTCTTTATCTGGATCGGACGTTACTAAATTTATTGTGAAGAAGGCGAAACAGCTTGTCCACCAAGAAGGAATCTTTTGTTAAAGGCACGCTTATTCTGGCGGCGGCCGCACTGGTGGCCCGTGTTCTCGGGCTTGCCCAGCGGGTGCCGCTGGAGCATTTATTCAATGAAGTCGGTAACGCTGCGTTTACACAAGCCAACAACGTATATCTGCTGCTGCTGCCGCTGGCGACAGCCGGAATACCCAGTACGCTTAGTAAAATGGTGTCCGAGCGCTATGCGCTGAACCGCCCGCAGGAAGCACAGCAGGTGTACCGGGCGGCGCTGATTTTTGCGGCTGTGGTTGGTGTGCTTATGAGTGTGGCGCTCTACATAGCTGCTCCTTATTACGCGGAATCCAGCAAGGTTCCCGAGAGTACGCTGGCCATCCGGGCGATTGCCCCGGCGCTGCTGCTGTTCCCCGCAATCGCGATGATGCGCGGGTATTTCCAGGGCCGCAACAATATGATGGCCGGTGGCATCTCACAGATTGTCGAGCAGATTGCACGGGTATCCACGGCCATTCTGCTTGCTTTCATCCTGCTGCGCCAGGGCTACAGCAATACCTGGATGGCGGCAGGCGCATCCTTCGGCAGTGTGCTCGGCAGTATCGGCGCCTTCGGCGTGATGCTGTATTATGCGATGAAGCTGCGCCGCAGCGAGGAGAAGGTCGCACTTTATGAATCAAACGAGGCCCGTATCCCGCTGCTGAAGATTTATAAGGATATTTTCAAGTTATCCATACCGATTGTCTTATCTTCCGTTACGGTGCCTGTAGTGAACTTCATTGATACTACCTTTATTGTGCCGCTGCTTAGCGGGCAAATCGGCTTGAAGGAAGCGACGTGGACGCTGGGGATTTTCGGCAGCCGGGCACAGAGTGTGGCCGGGATTCCTCCGGTATTGTCGATCGCCCTAAGTGCATCGCTGATTCCGATTATCTCTGCCGCCTTCGCCCGCAAAGATGAACAGCACTTGCAGCGTCAGGTCACACTCGCCATGCGGGTATCCATTCTGACCGGAACACCGGTTGTTCTCTCGCTGGTCGTGGCGGCGTATTCCGTTAACGGCCTGCTGTTCAAAACACTGGACGGCAGCGGCATTGTGGCGATGCTGACGCTCGGAACTATTTTCCAGATTACGATGATGACCACTAACTCGATCCTGCTCGGAATGGGCAAATCGCGGATATCCATGTATTACGTGCTTGTGGGGATCCTCGTGAAGTTCGGCTCCAATTTCCTGTTCAGCCAGTGGTTTGGCATTTATGGCATTATTGGTTCCACGGCGCTATGCTTCATAGTGATTACAATGCTTAACCTGCGGATGCTCAAAAAAATCGTCCCCTTCTCTATTCTTGGCAAACGCTGGGGAGGCTTCTCCATTGCAGTTCTGGCCTCCGCAGGAATTGGCTATGGCTTGAATGAAGCAGGGCTACTTCTGACTGAGCTGATGCCAGCCCGTCTGGCCTTCCTGATTACCTGTCTGGTGGTGGGAGCGGCAGTTGTGGTTGTGTATCTCGTTCTCCTGATCATTCTGGGCGTCCTCAGCAGCCAGGAGATTGCCGGTTATCCCCGTCCGCTGCGCAAGGTGCTGGGTCCTTTGATGAGATTGCAGCCGGCCCGTGTACGTTCCGGTGAATAATGATATGACTATTGTCTTGATTTGTCATTATTGTTTGACTTATTCCGTACATTTTGATTCACTTAAAGAGCAAGCTTCGTGTGGAACTCTCTGATAGAAGGGAATGGTCAATTGATGGACAAAATCAGCTCCCCTGCCCAGTTCCAGGTGGCAATTCAGTCTCCGCGCCTGACGGTGGCAGTCTTCAAGGCAGATTGGTGTGTGGATTGCAAATTCATTGATCCGTTCATGCCGGATGTGGAACAGAAATATGCAGAGCGCCTTACCCTGGTCGAAGTGGATGTCGATGCTGTAGGAGATGTCAGCCAGGAACAGAATATACTGGGCATTCCAAGCTTTGTCGCGTACACCGATGGCCGGGAATTGGTCCGGTTCGTGAACAAGCTCCGCAAGTCCCGGGAGGAAATCGAGAAGTTTCTGGATACGGCGCTGGACGTTTATCTCAGCATTCACAAGTAATTACGCAGCACCGCTTTCGCCCTATTTTGAGCAGAAGCGGTGCTTTTTCTAATAATATAAATAATATAGAATTTATACTGCTTCATACTCATTCCTATACAATACGGGTGATACTATTGACGACACTTCAATTAAAATGGCTCAGCTATCTGACCTGTCTCATTATGTTCATGGCGTTGTTCGGCGGGGTTGTGGTGACGAAGACCGGCTCGGGGCTGGAATGCGGGAATGAGTGGCCGCTGTGCCACGGGAAGCTGATCCCGGCCTATACCATCGGCTCTCTGATTGAATATACCCACCGCTTGTTCAGCGGCCTGGCAGGCCTGTTATCACTGGCTTCCATGGTTGCCTTCTGGCGTTATGCCAGGCACCGCAAGGATCTGCTGGCCTACGCTCTGCTAACCCTGATATTCGTCATCGTTCAAGGCGGAATGGGAGCGCTTGCAGTTGTGAAGTCGCAGTCGGCTGCGGTTATGGCCCTGCACATGGGCTTCTCGCTGATTGCCTTCGCCGGTTCGCTGATGCTGGCGCTTGGGACTTGGCGGGCGTTCTCTCCGGGAGCGGAACTCAGCACAGGAAGTCCCAAAGTCCGCCCTGCCTTCCGCAACTTAACCTGGGTTACTGCAGTATATTCATATATCGTTGTCTACATTGGGGCCTACGTAAGCCACACCAGCTCCCAGGGCGGGTGCTCCGGCTGGCCGCTGTGTAACGGACAGTGGATTCCGGAGATGAGCGGCGGAGTAGGGATCGTATTCGTCCACCGGATTGCGGCGGCGATTCTGTTCCTGCTTACGGCTATCCTTGGGCATCTGGCCTTCTGGAAGTATAAGGAGCTGCCGGAGCTGAGGGCTCTGGGAGTAGCGGCAGTCCTGCTATGCCTGATGCAGGTATTCAGCGGAGCGGCTGTGGTATACACACTGAATAATGAAAAATTGTACATATTTGCTGCAATGTCTCATATTGTGCTGATCTCCGGGCTCTTCGGGGTTCTGTGCTATATGAGTGTAAGGGTCTGGCAGTTAAGCGGAGCTGGCAAGGGCAGCAAGTGATAAGGTAACGGCAACGGTGGACGGGATAAGCATAAGGTCCTGTTTGAGGAGGAACGCTATAGTGCGATACAGTAATTTACGACAATGGATCGAGCAGCTCCGCAGGGATAAGGATCTGGCAGTGATAGATACGCCTGTTGATCCTTATCTGGAGCTTGCCGAAATTCACCGCCGGGTGGTCGAGGAGGAAGGCCCGGCTCTGCTGTTCACGAACGTGCAAGGAACACCGTTCCCGGTTGCAACGAATCTGTTCGGCACAGTCCGGCGCGTCAACAAGGCCTTCGGGACCAGACCAGAACAGCTGCTGAAGTCGCTGACAACGGCGATGGAGCAGCTGATTCCGCCTTCAGCCGCCGGCTTATGGCGGGAGAGGACGGTGCTGCTTGAGCTGCTGAGGGCAGGAACCAAGAACGTACCGCAAGGAGAGGCTCCGGTGCTCGGCGTCTGCAGCAGCAGTGATCCGCTGAAGGAGCTGCCCCGGATTACAGCCTGGCCTAAGGATGGCGGGGCATTCCTCACGCTTCCTCTGGTCTATACGGAGAATATCACCAACCCCAAGGATCATAACCTCGGAATGTACCGGATTCAGATGTACGACGACAGCACCACAGGCATCCACTGGCAGATTCACAAGGGTGGCGGCTTCCATCACTCGCAGGCAGAGCATCTCGGCGAGACCCTGCCGGTGTCTGTCTTCATCGGCGGGCCGCCGGCCCTGATTGCTGCGGCAGTGGCTCCGGTCCCGGAACGGATTCCGGAGCTGATGCTGGCGTCGCTGATGCTGGGCGGCAAGCTTCCCATGGTGCAGGACCCCTTGGGCGGGCACCGGATTCCGGCCGAGGCTGAATTCTCCATCCGGGGACGTGTGTCTCCGCTGGAGCGGAGAGCGGAAGGACCGTATGGCAGCCAGTCCGGCTACTATTCCATGCAGCATGATTTCCCAGTCATGCATGTTCAGCGGATGTGGCACCGCAAGGATGCCATCTACCCGGCGACCATCACCGGCAAGCCGCGCCAGGAGGATTATTATCTGAAGGATTATTTGCAGCGGCTGCTCGCTCCGGCCTATCCTCTGCTGATCCCTTCGGTCAAAGCGCTATGGTCCTATTCCGAATCCGGTTCGCATTCATTGACCTCAGCGGTCGTGAGGGAGAGCTATCCGCGTGAGTATATGGTGTCTGCGTTTCGTATCTTAGGGGAAGGCCAGCTCTCCTTAACCAAATTCCTGCTGCTGACTAATGTTCAGGTAGAGCTTGCCGATTTCCCTAAATTGCTGGAAACGGTGCTTGAGCGCTTCAACCCGCACACGGATCTGACGATCTTTGCCAATACCTCCATGGATACGCTGGATTATACCGGACGCAAGCTGAACCATGGCAGTAAGGCGGTGATGGCGGGCATCGGAAGCCCGGTCCGTCAGCTGCCGAGGACCTATACAGAGGGGCTGCTTCCATCAATCACCGCCGCTGTGCCTTATTGCGGAGGATGTTTAGCCGTTTCCGGTGCATCCTATGAAGAGGACCCGGAGCTGCCAGAGCGGCTGGTTACTGCCTTCAAGGAGAGGGAGACCTCCTGGCCTTTGATTGTGCTGGTCGATCAGGCGGAAGAGGCGGTAAGAACACAGACCTCATTCCTGTGGTCTGTATTCACCCGCTTCAATCCGGCGGATGATATTTATTCGGCGGCCGGGGTACGCCGGGGCAGTATCAGCTATACGCTGCCGATCATTATAGATGCCCGGATGAAGCCGGGATACCCGGAGGAGCTGGCTCCAAGCGAGGATATTGCGAAGCGGGTAGCGCGGGGCTGGAACCGTTATTTTCCTCTAGCGTAGAAGTGAACTTTAAGGAGGGTCAAAATATGCTGCGGACATTACTGGGAGAGCCGCCCCGCGTGAACAGCGGTGTGCTGGCTGAAGCTATGGAGTCCATGGCGAAGGCTGCCTCCATGCTGCGCAAGGAGATGGCGGCACATGAAGACCATGACCATGAATACCGCAAGCTGGAAATCTGGACACGGGGCCTGATCTCCTCTTTGGATGAGCTGGAGCAGAGCTGGTTCGCAGCCGCCTTTTTCCGGAAGTCAGTGATTGCCGGTTATATGGATGATATGTCGTCCACCGAGCAGGGGGAGTACGCCAGATATGTGTATTTCTACAAGGATGGCTTCATCCGTGTCTTCTCGCTGCTGGACAAGCTGGGTACGGTGCTCAATAATCTGTACCATCTCAATACAGGCAAGGTGAAGACGCATTTCTCCTATTTCACGGTGCTGAGGCAATTTCAGCTGCTTCACCCGCATCATCCGCTCGCGGACGAACTGGAGCGGATCAGGAATTCCTACCGGGAGCCGGTGGAGAATCTGCGCAAGCGGCGTAATGCCGAGATCCATTACATGAACGCGGAGATGACCGACGACCTCTGGCAGCGTCACCAGGGACTGCATGACAAGATCCGTCTGGAGGATCTGGACAGCCATCTGGAGGATTTGAAGCAGAGTCTGGAGATGGTATGCCAATCCCTGACCGCCGCATACAAGTACGGGAATGAACAATGGCACAAGAAACTAGCGGCCTCAGGCCCGAAATCCGGACATGAACGTACGTAAAAACTTACCTTTGACAAAAAACTCGAAACTGAACTATACTAAGGCATACATTAACTTCTGACAGGATACGGAATATATAACCTCATACTTTATCTTATCGAGAGCGGCGGAGGGATAGGCCCGATGAAGCCCGGCAACCGGTTTGAATACAGCGAAGCGCTGCATCCAAATGTCATGGTGCTAATTCCTACAATGCCGCCGGTTACGGGGTATTTGGCAGATGAGAAGGCATTGTCATTATACACACAGGGCCTCTTGCGATCTGCATGGATCGTAAGGGGTCTTTTTATTGCAATGATGGAAGCTAGAACAGAAGGGGGACGCAGCGGTTGATAGAATTGAAGGATATAACTAAGGTGTATGGCAAAGGCAGTAAGCAGGCAACTGCACTCTCTGCGCTGAGCCTGTCGATTAAGAAGGGTGAAATCTTCGGGGTGATCGGTCACTCCGGGGCCGGCAAAAGCACGCTGATCCGCTGCATTAATCTGCTGGAGCGCCCGACTGCGGGAGAAGTATGGGTGGGCGGTGTGGAGCTGACAGCGCTTAGCCAGGGACAGCTGCAGGAGCAGCGGCGCAAGATCGGGATGATTTTTCAGCATTTCAATTTGCTCTCATCGGCTACAGTCTATGACAATATCGCCTTTCCGCTGCGGCTGATCGGAGCCGGAAGGAACGAGATTGAACGCAAGGTCAAGGATCTGCTCGCGCTGGTCGGACTGGAGGAGCACTGGAATAAGTACCCGGCCCAGCTATCCGGCGGACAGAAGCAGCGTGTCGGGATTGCCCGGGCGCTGGCGAGTGATCCGGAAGTTCTGTTATGCGATGAGGCGACCTCGGCGCTTGATCCGCAGACGACAGACTCCATTCTGCGCCTGCTGATGGACATCAACAGCAAATTCCATCTGACCATCGTGCTGATCACCCATGAGATGCATGTGATTCAGAGCATCTGTGACCGTGTTGCCGTGATCCATGGCGGCGGCATTGTGGAGCAGGGTGAAGTGGCTGAGGTCTTTCTGAAGCCGAAGCATGAGGTCACCAAGGAATTCATCCGCAGTGAGACCCAGTCGGACGGACCGCTCCGGCAAGCGATTGATGCTGTGCAGCCAGGCTTCACGAAGTCTGTCAAAATCACTTTTCTCGGGCAAAAGACTTACGGGTCCACGCTCTCCCAGGTGGTTCAGGGAACCGGGGTCCACTTCGCCATTCTTCATGGCACTATCTCTACGATCAAGGATGTTCCTTACGGGCAGCTGATTGTACGGTTCGAAGGACCTGAGGGTGCGGTTGAAGACACGCTCCGTGAGTTAGTAGCGCAGGGGCTTGATGTGGAGGTGATTTCGTAATGGATTTTAGCACAATCAATTGGGAAGAAATGCTGGAAGCTACGATTGCTACACTCAAAATGATCGCTATTTCAGGAATATTCACAATAATCCTTGGTTTACCGCTCGGAATTGTGTTATATTTATGGGGGAAGTCAAAAAACATTATTATCAGGGTTGTTTACTCGGTATTATCCTTTATTGTGAATATTCTGCGCTCGGTTCCTTTTATCATTCTGATGGTTGCCCTGATTCCGTTAAGTAAGACTATTATGGGAACCTCGATAGGGGTACTTGGAACGATCCCGGCACTGGTGATCGGCGCGGCACCCTTCTTCGCCAGACTGGTGGAGACGGCACTGCGGGAGGTTGACCGGGGAATCATTGAAGCAGCGCAGGGCATGGGAGCGTCCACCGGGCAGATTGTGATGCGCGTGCTGCTGCCGGAGGCCCGTCCGGGTCTGCTGGCCGGAGTAACCATTACTGTAGTGACCCTTGTCTCGTATACTGCGATGTCCGGCATGATCGGGGGCGGCGGTCTGGGTGACCTGGCGATCCGCTACGGATATTACCGTTATGAGAAGGAAGTTATGATCATCTCGGTAGCGCTGATGGTCATTCTGGTGCAGCTGCTGCAAATGGCCGGCGACCGGCTGGTAAGACATTTTACACGGAAATAAGGTACGTCCACATATAGCCTTATTCAATAAACCATATGGATTAGAGGGGGATTTACAGATGAAAAAAGTACTGCTTACATTATTCAGCCTGACCTTGGTATTGGTGCTTGCCGCTTGCGGAAACAACAAGGCGAATAACGCCGCGAATTCTGCTGCAACAACGGCACCTACGGAAGCGGCTGGTGCAGAAGCGACTACAGAGCCTGCTGCAGAACCGGTAACCCTGGTGATTGGTGCCTCTGCTGTACCGCATGCGGAAATCCTCAAAGCGATTGCCCCGCAGCTTGAAGCCCAAGGCATTAAGCTGGATATCAAAGAATTCTCGGATTATATCCTGCCCAATACACAGCTTGCCGAGAAGCAGCTCGATGCGAACTTCTTCCAGCACAAGCCTTACCTGGATGATCAGAACTCGAAGAACGGCACAGATCTCGTAGCTGTAACCGCTGTTCATGTAGAGCCATTTGGCGCTTATTCCAAAAAAATCAAGTCGATCGACGAATTGGCAGAGGGTGCGAAGGTTGCGATTCCGAATGATGCAACGAACGGAGGCCGCGCATTGATTCTGCTGGCGAAGAACGGTCTGATCAAGCTGAAGGATGACACCAACATTGCTTCCACCAAAGCGGATATTACCGAGAACGCCAAGAAGCTGGATATCATTGAGCTGGATGCAGCCATGCTGCCCCGTCAGCTGGATGAGGTAGACCTGGCGCTGATCAACACCAACTTCGCCCTGGATGCCAAGCTGTCTCCAACGAAGGATGCGTTGTTCATCGAAGGCGGAGATTCCCCGTATGCCAACCTGCTGGTAGCCCGTCCTGACAATAAGGATTCGGATGCCATTCAGAAGCTGGCAGCTGCGCTGACTTCCCCGGAAGCGAAGGCATTCATCGAAAAGCAATATGATGGAGCGATTATTCCAGCATTCTAAGCTTAAGCTTAAGCTTAGGCAAGCTGAATAATCCTAATGAGACCAGAAGCAGCCCGGCAGCCAGGAATGGCTGGCGGAGCCGCTTCTGGTTTTTTTTGCGAACCCGGTGGTTGATCCTGCAGACGAAATCCTCTATAATAAAAAAAATCCCGGCCTCTTAGCGGAGGCCGGGATGGTTTATGAAACGGGATTAGAATACCTGAACGACTTCTTCCACGCCTTCTACTTCTTCAATCAGGGCGCGTTCGATCCCGGCTTTCAGCGTGATCGTGGAGCTTGGGCAACTGCCGCATGCACCCATAAGCTTCAGCTTAACGATGCCGTCTTCAACATCAATCAGTTCCACGTCACCGCCATCGCGCTGCAGGAACGGACGAAGTTTATCAAGGACTTCCAGTACTTCATCGTACATGGTTGCGCTTTGTACATTCTCACTCATTTCTCAATCACTCCTTTCGTATGTTTATTATAGTACAAAAAGTTAAAAAATAAAATGGTTAAGGCAGAATAGGGAGATCATCATGCGACCAATTATAGAATTCTGTGCCAGCAACATCGGCCACGGCACTGAACCGCTCAAGCTTAAGCTGGAACAAAACCCTGAATATGATGTAGTGGAGTACGGCTGTCTGAACAACTGCGGAGCGTGTTATCTTCAGCCGTTCGCCATGGTTGACGGGGAGATCATAGAGGCTGATTCCCCCGCTGCTCTGGAAGAGGCTATTGAAGCCGCTATAAGAGAAGCAGAGGCCTGGGACAGCCTGGAGATTGATTAAGCCGGATAGAGGCTAAGACCGAATGCTGCCTGTTATACGGCTAAGCTTCAGCCGAAATGGCGTTTGGACATCCACAGCACGCCGCTCTTCAGCAGGCGCGGAACCCGGCCCATGACGGAGCGGCGGCCCATCAGACCGAAGCCGGCATTTTTGCCGAGTGAACCGAGGGTTCCCTTCAGCTTAATCTTATGCAGCTTCGGGGTTTCTCCCCGCCACAGTGCTTGAATAATCTGGCCAACCTGCTCGCCCTGGGCACCCGCCGCCTGTGCACTGGGTGCGAAGGGCAGGCTGGCACAATCCCCGATCACGTATACCTCCGGGTACTCAGCAATATTGTAATATTCCCCTACAATGATCCTGCCTCCGCGGTCCTTCGGAAGCTCCAACTGCTGCACGACCTTCACCGGCTGAATACCGGCAGTCCATACCGTAACGTCCGCCGGAATAGCCTGGGTGCCATTGAAGATGGCATCCTTTTCAACATGAGAGACCGACACCCGGCCGATCGTCTGCACCTGATGCTCACTGAACCATTCCTCAACATACCTGGATAACTTGGCCGGAAAAGAAGATAAAATACGTTCTCCCCGGTCCATCAGGGAGATGTTCAGATCCGGCCGGCTCTCCCGCAGCTCCGAAGCAATCTCTACGCCGCTCAGCCCCCCGCCGACAATGTTGACGGTTCCATAAGGCTTCACATCATTTAGCCGGCGGTAAGTTTCCCGTGTTCCGGCGAAGCTCTGAATACTGCAGGTGTATTCCTCGGCACCAGGAATGTTATGGTAATTATCCGTACAGCCGAGGGCAATCGCGAGGATATCATAGGCTACCGGCTCCCCGGAGTCGAGCAGGACCAGCCTGCTCTCCAGATCAATGGAGCCCACCTGCCCGTAACGAACGGTCAGGCGGGGGTGTACCGGGAATTGAATCCGCAGATGGTAATCGGTGACGGTGCCTGCGGCCAGTGCATAATATTCGGTCTTGATCCCCTGATAGGGCATCCGGTCCACCAGAATGATCTCCACATCAGAAGGGAGATGATGATCCAGCAGTTGCTGAATGAGGGCAAGACCGCCGTAGCCGCCGCCCAGGACAAGTAAGGTTCTCATGCGAACTGATCTTCCTTTCGGGTACGTAATGGACAAGGCAGTTCTGCGTTCACTGGCTGAGGGAAGCTAGTTCTTTCTCTTATTCGTATACCTTGATCTCGTTATAGAAGGTATCCCGCTCTACCGGAATCCGTCCCGCACCCTTCACGAGCCAGATCAGCTCATCGCGGGTCAGCCCCTCCGGTGTAAGCGCGCCGGCAGCATGGCTGATTCGTTCCTTCAGGATCGTTCCGTGCACATCGGAAGCGCCGAAGTTCAGGGCAACCTGGGTCAACTGGGGTCCGATATTAATGAAGTAAGCCTTGATATGATCGAAATTGTCCAGCATCAGACGGCTGACGGCAATGGTCTTCAGATCCTCATTCGCCGAGTTGCGGCGCATAATGCCCGCATTCTTGTTCTTAGGCTGCATGGACAGCGGAATGAATACCATGAATCCGCCTGTCTCGTCCTGCAGGTCACGAATTTGCAGCATATGGCGGATGCGGTCCTCACGGGATTCAATCGACCCGTACAGCATCGTAGTGTGGGTCTTCATGCCAAGGTGATGGGCGGTGCGGTGCACCTCAAGATATTCCTCGACGTTGGCTTTGTCGACGCGCATTTTTTTGCGGTACTGGTCAGACAGAATCTCTGCTCCTCCTCCGGTAAGAGTCTTCAGTCCGGCGGCGCGCAGCTGCTCCAGCACTTCACGGATACTGAGTCCGCTGATGCGGGTGAAGAAGTCGATCTCTGCCGCTGTATAAGCCTTAAGCGTCACCTCCGGGAAATGCTCGTTCAGAGCCCGTAGCGAATCAACATAGTACTGGAAGGGCACATTATCATTATGCCCGCCTACAATATGGAACTCGCGCACACCGGGATGAATATGCTGCTTCACATACTCCACCATCTCCTGGCCGGAGAGGGTATAAGCCCCTTCTTCACCTTCATCCTTGCGGAAGTTGCAGAAGGCACAGCGGGATTCGCAGACATTGGTGAAATATAGACTCATGTTCTCGATAAAATAGACTTTATTCCCGTTCTTTCGCAGATTGACCTCATTGGCCAGCTGTCCGATCGTTAAGAGATCGTTACTCTCATATAAATAAACGCCATCTTCCAAATTCAATCGTTCTCCGCCGCGAACCTTCTCAATGATGTTCGCCATCCGGGCATCCGTGTGGGGTGTAATAAGGGTAGACATATAAGTTCCTCCTGAAGGTTGGCGAGGCGGTTGCATCGCATAATCGTGTACCTGAGAATATCCGGCAACAGCCGGCATTATAAATAGAGGTTAACTGCAACCCCCGTGACAATTTATCGAAATTTTATCGCTTTTCTCATTATAAACTTCTCTCGTAGGGTGAGCAACCGCCAGAAACTGCAGGTCTTCCGGGACAAACCGCTTAACTGCGCCCCGTTTACGACTTGAGGGCAGAAGAATAGTGGAGTATACTGATTTCAAGAGCCGATGAAAATGATATACATCATACTCATTCTTTTCCCGCGCAAGGCTTTGATTTCATTACACACAGCCAGAAGGCTGCTTGATTCCAATACAGTGAATTCTAAGGAGGTTGTAATTATGATTAGCATAAGTGAGACAGCAGCAGGTCAATTGAAGGCCATGCTGGCAGAGCAGGAAGTGCCGGATATGTTTCTCCGTCTGGGTGTGAACCCCGGAGGCTGCAGCGGATTCTCGTACGCCATGGGCTTCGACGATACCGAGAGCGAACAGGACGTCTACATGGACGTTGCAGGCCTGAAGGTAGTCGTCAGCAAAGACGATATCCGTTATTTGAACGGCCTGGAGATCGACTTCGAGGAATCCGGCATGACCGGCGGCTTCACCATCAACAATCCGAATGCTTCCGCCACGTGTGGCTGCGGCTCATCGTTCCGCACGAAGGAAGAAGCGGGGAATCCGGCGGCGGAGCCTTGCTAAACCTGTAAATGCTGAATGATTGATAAAGTAAGCGTGGATTGCGGATTTCAAAACCTCTTAATTTGTATGGTGCAAACTGTACTTATTAGGAGGTTTTTTATGTTGACTCAAACCATTATATGTTAAAATATGGTGATGAAACATTTAATGGATCTGCGAGGAGGATAAAAAATGATACGAATGCCATTTGTACGCCCAACAGAGCATTATGATGAACGAATTATTGATATGGATAAACAAATTTGCTCTTTGATCAAGAAGAGAAAGGAAGTCTCGGATAATAATCCAGGATTTCCTCCGTTAGAGTATATTTCTAAATGGTCAGAGGAACACGGACTTTATGAAGGATTCTTGATGTCGATATTTGGAAGCCTGATGAATGAAAAAGAATTTAAACCCATGATCGAACCAGCTGGATTCAGACAACATATTGCAATTCTGAAGTCAGTCGTGATAGGTGATCGATTCTATACTCTAACTTCTATGAAACAATACACCAATGCAAGTGTATTAACACTGAATATAGATTGGGACAGTGAGCCGGAGGTTGAATCCAAATCTCATCAGCATAGTCATTACGAACTATATATTAATGACCAATATGACTGCCGAATGATTGGTGGCGGGAGCAGATCTGATCATGCATCTTACAAATACGTGATTTCTCCGCCATTGCCTGATGAGATTTCGGGAATTCAACTTAGGTTCAAAGAATACAGTTTCCCTTTCAAGAAGAGTGAGGCAAGTGATGAGATAGTATTTGAACTTTAGTAAGGTGAATAGCCCTCCACACCTAATAGGTGCTGGAGGGTTTTTTTTGTGAAAATACGACTTTAATTGTCAAATTAGTGTCGGATATTAATTCCCCTATAAAACATACTTGACTAGTGGGGATAATGGGATTATAGTATGAAAAAAAGCTTGATTGCACAGAGAGATTTTCAACGGAAGCTTTCATATTATCTTGGAAGTCTCTCATCTTAAATAATTGTATACAATTATACAGTTAACCGGGCGACCCGCAATTGAATAGCGAGGAGCAATGAAATCTATGGAAATGCGTTCGCGAAGATTGTCGAAGGATAATACCTACTATGCACTTAAGCAAAAAATAATAGATAGCGAGCTGGAACCGGATCAGGCGGTTAACGAGGAGAGCCTGGCGGCACTGCTCGGGGTCAGCCGGACACCGCTACGGGAAGCGATTCAGCGGCTGGAGAACGAGGATTTCCTGGTACGCCAGCCCAACGGCAGGCTGCGGGTAGCCCCTTTAACAATTAAAGAGGTCGAAGAGATCTTCCAGATCCGCAGCATGCTTGAAGGCCATATCGCCAGAAGCGCTGCCAGAAACGCTACCGTCAAGGATATTCAGCGGTTAACGCTGATCCTGGAGAAGCTGAAGCAATCCTTCCAGATGGGGGACCAGCAGGATGTGGTATCCTATGGCTTCGAATTTCATGATTACTTGTGGGAGATCAGCGCGCTGAAGACTTTTGAGAAGGTGTTGAACCAGCTAAGAGACCGTTCCCTCCGGTATTGCCGTTATGTCTCTCTGCACGGAGACTGGAATACGCAAGCGGATGAGGAGCATCTTGTGATTCTGCAGAGGATTGTAGACAGGGATGAAGAGGGAGCTGAGCGGGCGATGCGGGAGCATATCTTAAGCAGCCTTGCGACTGCGCTGGAGCGGATTAGAGGAATTGAGCATACGTAATGAAAGGGGAAGAACAGGCCTATGAGACCACAGCATGAGACGGAAAAAGCACTGGCAGCCCGGTTGACTGAAGTGCGGAGGAACCTGCACCGGGAACCGGAGCTTAGCAATGAAGAGTTCAGAACGACAGAGAAACTGCGCGGGTGGCTGACTGAAGCGGGGATACGGGTGTTAGACCTTCCGCTGAAGACCGGGCTGATCGCCGAGGTGGGACAAGGTGACGGCAGCATCGTAGCGATCCGTTGCGATATCGATGCCCTGCCGATTGAGGAGCAGACAGGGCTGCCTTATGCCTCCACCATTACGGGAAAAATGCACGCTTGCGGCCATGACTTCCACTCTGCGGTGATCCTGGGCGCGGCGCTGCTGCTCAAGAAGCGCGAGCATGAGTTGCCGGGCAAGGTCAGAATCCTGTTCCAGCCCGCAGAAGAGACGGGCCATGGTGCGGAGGACGTACTGGCATCCGGCGGGCTGGACGGGGTCCAGGCGATTTTCGGATTACATAATTCACCGGAGCTGCCGACAGGAGCATTCGGAACAAGAACGGGAGCATTGACGGCAGGGGTAGACCGGTTCGAGATAACGGTAAAAGGCGTAGGCGCTCATGCCGCTTACCCCGAGAACGGGGTAGACACTATCGTCACTGCCGCGCAGATCATTACCATGCTCCAGACCGTTGTCAGCCGTCTGAATAGTACGCAGGAGCCGGTAGTATTGAGTGTGACCCGGATCAACGGCGGCTTCACCTGGAATGTCCTGCCGGAGAAGGTGGAGCTGGAAGGGACAGTGCGCACCTACAATGAAGAGATCCGGCGGAGCATTCCGGAGCAGATGACCCGGATCATTGAAGGCATTGCCGCCGCTGCCGGGGCCGAGGCGAAGCTGCACTGGTATCCCGGCCCGCCGGCAACCGTGAACCACGGGGAATGGGCAGACTTCACCAAAGCAGCCGCAGCCCAGGCAGGCTATGAGGTACATGATATTCCGCCGCAGATGGGCGGCGAGGATTTCGCCTATTATTTGCAGCAGATCCCGGGTGCTTTTGTGAACATTGGTACTGGCCCGAACCATGCGCTGCATCATCCCCGCTTCGATGTCGATGAGGCGGCTATCCTGCCGGCGGCCAAGTATTTCGCTCTGCTGGCAGAAGAGGCGCTTGCGAAGCTGAAGCAGCAGACTTGGATCAAATCCTGAATCCTAAATTTACCAGATGATTGAGGGGAACAAATATGATTGAACTACGGAATGTGTATAAGACGTTCACCCGCAAAGAGGTGAAGATTGAAGCGCTGAAGGGGATTAGCCTGAAGGTTGAAAAGGGCGATATCTTCGGGGTCATCGGCTACAGCGGAGCCGGAAAAAGCACGTTAATCCGCCTGGTCAATTACCTGGAACGGCCGTCTGAGGGCCAGGTGCTGGTAGAGGGGTACGATCTGGGAGCGTACAGCGACAAAGAGCTGCGGGCAGCCAAGAAAAACATTGGCATGATTTTTCAGCATTTTAACCTGCTGGAGTCCAAAAAGGTGTTCGACAATGTGGCCATTCCACTCGTGCTGCTGAAAAAGAGCAAGGCGGAAATCCGCAAGCGGGTGGAGGAGCTGCTCGAATTCGTCGGACTAAGCGACAAGGCTGGAAGCTATCCAAGCGAGCTGTCAGGCGGACAGAAGCAGCGGGTCGGGATTGCCCGGGCGCTTGCCTCGAACCCTTCGATACTGTTGTGCGACGAAGCGACTTCCGCTCTGGACCCGCAGACGACACAGTCCATCCTGCAGCTGCTCAAGCGGATCAACGCGGAATACAACATCACGGTGATGATCATCACGCATGAGATGTCAGTGATTCAGGAGATCTGCAACAAAGTAGCCGTGATGGAAGAGGGACGGATTATCGAGCAGGGCAGCGTGCTGGACGTGTTCGGAGCACCGAAGCATCAGACAACGCAGAATTTCGTCAAGACGGTCATTCAGAACAGCATGACTACAAGCGTCCGCAGAACTCTGAAGACTGAGCAGGGGAGCCGGGTGTACAAGCTGAATTTTGCCGGGGAGAGCGCTTCTGAGCCTGTGCTGTACGAGATTATCCGTACCTACGGGGTCAAGGTCAACATTCTGTTTGCGAATACGACAGAGATTCAAGAGACGACGCTCGGTACTATTATCGTACAGCTGCAGGGTGAACCGGCCCAGATGGAAGCAGCCTTGAATTATATGAAGCAGCATGAGGTCCGCATAGAGGAGGTGAAGTCCTATGTTCTCGACATCGATCACAAGTGAGCAATTCCTGAAGGCGATTATTGAAACGATTCAGATGGTGGGTGTATCGCTGTTCATCGGCTCGCTGCTGGGTATTCCGCTGGGCATCCTGCTTGTTATTACCCGTCCGGGCGGCGTCCTGGAGAGCAAGTGGCTCTATACCTTACTGAATCCGTTAATTAACGTCATCCGTTCGGTTCCGTTTATCATTCTGCTGTTTGCCATTATTCCGCTAACAAGAGCAATTGTTCACACGTCGATTGGGACCAGTGCCGCAATTGTTCCGCTGATTATCTATATCGCCCCCTATATCGCACGGCTGGTCGAGAATTCGCTGCTGGAGGTGAATCCGGGTATTCTCGAAGCTGCGGAAGCGATGGGCGCAACTCCGCTGCAGGTCATCTGGTATTTTCTGCTGCCGGAAGCGGTGGGCTCGTTAATTCTCTCCCTGACCACAGCGACGATCGGGCTGATCGGGGCTACGGCAATGGCCGGGGCAGTAGGCGGCGGAGGGGTCGGCGACTTGGCCATCGTTTACGGTTATCAGCGTTTTGACGAGGTGGTCATGTTCGCGACGGTCATTATTCTGATCATTCTGGTGCAGGGTATTCAGTCCCTGGGCAACACCTTGGCGCGCAAAATTCGCCGTTATTAGAGATTACAAGACAAAGGGGATAGGCAGATGAGTGTATGGAGCAAGCAGGAGCGATTTCAGGCGATCTTATCCGGGGAACTTGCCGACCGGCCGATCATTAGCGGATGGCGACACTTTATTGACAAGGAGCAGAATGCGGAGGACTTGGCGTCGTCTACGATTTCTTTTACGGACAAATATAATTGGGACTGGGTCAAAATCAACCCGAGAGCGACCTACCTCGCTGAAGCCTGGGGGAATCAGTACGACTTCGCGGATTATCAGACCGTGTTTCCGAGACAGCTGACTACGGCGGTTCCGGCAGCCGCGAATCTCTGGGATCTTGAGGTGAAAAAAGCCGTGCAAACCCCTTCCCTGCTGGAGCATCTGGAGGCCGTAAGGAAGATTCGTCAGGGCTTGCCGGATACACCGCTGATTCAGACAGTGTTCTCCCCGCTCACGGTATTGCTGTTCATTGTAGGACGTTCTGCTTATGTTACGGAGACCGTATTCGGGATTCAGCAGCCGGTGACGCTGGAGTCACTCTTCAAGGAACACCGTGCCGCCGCGCATCATGCCCTGCATGCGATTGCCTTAACCTTGGCCGATTATGTGCAGGAGCTCCGGCAGGCGGGATCAGATGGTCTGTTCTATGCGGTGACAGGCACAGCCCACCCTGGACTATTCGATGAAGCGATGTTCGATGAGCTGTCCAGACCCTATGATTCTATCGTGCTGGAGGCGGCGAGCTATGGCAAGAATATTTTACATACCTGCGGTGCTCATGCCCAGCCTGCGAAATTCAATGATTACCGGATCGACGGGATCAGCTGGGATACGGCAGCCGAAGGCAATCCCGGGCTGGACGCCGATCTCAAGGCTACGAAGGTGGGCGGAGTGGATCACGGGCTGTTTGCCGGAAATGATCTGGATCAGATTGAACAGCAGGCGAAGGACGCTTTGTCCAAGATGAAGGGGCAGCCGTTTATTCTGTCGCCCAATTGCGCCATTCCGCTGACGGTTACAGACGAGGCATTAGTGCATTTTAAAAACACAGTATTAGGATAGGGGATGAGAGTGATGAAAAAATTACTGGCAATTCTACTGATTAGTTCGATGGCGGTGCTGGCGGCTTGCGGTAACAATAAGGAAGCGTCAAGCTCTGGGGACAAGAAGGAAATCACAGTCGGATTCGGCGTAGGTACGTATGAGGAGCAGTTCCGGCAATCCATTCTCCCGATCCTGGAAGGAAAAGGGTATACTGTAGATATCAAAACCTTCTCGCAGAATATGCAGGTCAATCCGGCGATGAAGGAAGGCTCGATTGATGCGAGTATCTTCCAGAGTACCGCCTACATGGATGCGATCAATAAGGAAATTGGTGCCGATATGGTGGGGATTGCCTATGTTCCAGGTGCTCCACAGGGGCTGTACTCTGTTAATCACACGACGCTTGATGATGTGAAGGACGGCACAACCGTCGCGATTCCGAACGACCCGGTTAATCAGGAGCGTGCGCTGCGGATTCTGGAGGAGCTGGGTTGGGTCAAGATCAAAGAGGGCGCCGGGGTAGCGGACTTCAATGTGAACAGCGTGGAGCCGGACAAGTTCAAGATTGACCTGAAGGTGCTGGACCCGGCACAGATACTGGTCTCGCTGCAGGATGTTGACTACGGTGTGGTGAACGGGAATTATATCGCGAACGCTCCCGACCGCAAGATTACGGATGCGCTGAAGATTGAGAATACGCCTATGCAGCATAGAATCATTGTATCGGTGAACAAGAAGGACCAGGATACCCAGTGGGCCAAGGATCTAAAGGCTGCCTATGAATCCAAGGAGTTCGAGGAATACATCCTCGGACAAGAGAAATATGCCGGGTTCATTCTGCCGGAAGCTTGGGCTAATAACTAATCTAATCAGGGAGTGAATGGAAGTGTCAAAAGGCAAGATTCATTTCATTGGCGGCGGGCAGATGGCGGAAGCAATCGTTCGGGCCTGCCTGGCAGGCGGCACGCTGGCTGCCGGACAGATCAGTGTGTCGGATATTAATGAGGGCCGGCTTGGGCTTCTAAAAGCCAAATATAACGTAGACACGCAGAGCACGCAGGAAGAGGCGCTCTCCGGTGCAGAGCTGATTGTGATTGCTGTCCGGCCGCAGGATGATCTGGCTGCACTTGGAGCACAGGTTCGCGAGTATGCCGCACCGGCTGCTGTCATTGTATCGATTGTGGCCGGGGTGACGATTGCCCAGCTCGGAGATTATTTCGGAGCGGAGCGTCCGATTGTCCGGGTGATTCCGAATACTCTGACCGATACTGGCTACGGATACAGCGGTGTAGCCTTGAATGCAGCCGCTTCGCTGGAGCAGGTGGAAGCATTCCTGCTCGGCTTCGGCAAGGTGCAGGTTCTGGACGAGTCCTACATTGATATCTTCACCGGCTTCGGAGTTGCCGGACCGAACTACATCTATTATTTTATTGAGTCGTTCACGGATGCCGGAGTCCTCGCCGGACTGCCGCGGGAGCAAGCCTGGAAGGTGGCGCTGGAGAATATGCGGGGAGCGGTGGCGATGCTGGAGCAGACTGGCCTTCATCCCAGACAGCTGCTGGATATCAACAACTCCCCTGGCGGGGTTGGGATGCACGGGCTGTACGAGCTGAATAACAGTGACTTCGCGGCCGGATTACAGCGGAGTGTATTGGCGGCTGTGAAGCGGACGACAGAGCTGGGAGTGAAGAAGTAATGAGCCTGCTCAAATGGGATCATCTGGTGCACTATGTCAACGATCTGGACCAGCCGGTGCAGCTCTTCGCGGAGCATGGCCTGACGGCCTTCCGGGGCGGATCGCATAAGGATTGGGGAACGTATAACGCCTTAAGCTATTTCGGGCTCACCTACCTGGAGTTCCTGGGGATCGAGAATCTGGAGCTGGCGCGGGCGACCAAGCATAATGTAGTTGTGCGGGATGCCGTTACGCTTCTGCCGGAGCACGAGGTCTTGAGCAGAGTGGTGCTGCGGACAGATGATATTGAGGCAGTGGAGGGTAAATTGAAGGCTGCAGGCTTAGCCTTGTCACCCATCATTGACGGCCGCCGTCTGGACAACCAGGGCAGGTTAATTGAGTGGCGGATGATGACCATTGACGGCGATTTTCAGGGACTGGTCTATCCGTTCATTATCCAGTGGAGTCAGACGGATGAGGAGCGGCTGGACAGCCTGAATGCTGCCGGAATCAATCAGCCCCATCCTGCCGGGAAGGTAGACATGGCGGGTGCTGTCTTCCGTGTCTCCGATCCGGCCGCTGCCGCCAGCCATTGGAGTGAGCTGTTCGGCCTCCCGGTGAGCGGACCTGCGGATGGTCCGGACGGCAGCTACAGCCTTAAGGCAGGAGATCAGCAGACCTTCAAGTTCGTGCAGGGCACGGAGAACCGGCTCAGCCGGATCGTGTTCCGCACAGATTCCCCTCAGCTGAAGGGACAGACTCTGACTGTGGGTGAAGGCGAGTACGTGTTTGAATAAATGCAGGACAAGGATATGGGACAGGCTGGTTGCCGCAATTAGCGGTAGCGGGCCTGTCCTGTTTGTGTTAAAGTGTGACACAAGATTAGAGTGAGGAAATTTATGGGGAATTGGAGGCGGCAGATGCAGAAGCTATTTGAGTATAACTGGCAAGTGCGCGAGGATTGGTTCCGCTGGTGCAGCGGGGTGGACAAGGAAGAGCTGATGAAGCCGCGCACCGGCGGCATCGGGTATATCCTGCCCACGTTGTATCACATTGTTGCGGTTGAATACGGCTGGATCTGCGGAGGGATTCAGGAGAGAGCCATTGACATCCCTTTGTTCGGGGAAGTGGCGAGTCTGGAGCTTGTGCAGAATTTCTCTGCCCGCTGCCATGCAGAGCTGGCTCCGTTTGTGTATGGCTGGTCGGAGGAGCTGGAAGAGCGGATCATGGTGGATATTACGGATGAAGGAGAGCGTGAGCCCCACCCCTACGGAGAAGTGATGCGGCACGTGATTGCCCATGAGATCCATCATACCGGCCAGCTCTCCGTATGGTCACGGGAGATTGGCCGGCCGCCGGTGACGGCTAATCTGATTGGTAGAGGATTATTTGACAAATGAAAGAGCAGGGAGGCCGCAGAGATATGGAATTTGAGACAGAACGGCTGTGGATTAGGGAATTCACCGAGGAGGATGTAGGGCAGGTACATGAATATGCGTCCGATCCGGCAGTAGTAACGCATTCAATCTGGGGGCCGAATTCACTGGAGGATACCCGCGAATATATCCGCCATACGCTGACATTGCAGCAGGAGGAGCCCCGCAAGGGCTTCGAGTATGCGGTGGTTCTGAAGGAGAACGGGCGGCTGATCGGCGGCTGCGGCCTGCATATTACCGGAACAGGACAGGGAGAGATCGGCTATTGCTACAACAGACTGTACTGGGGACAGGGCTATGCAACTGAGGCTGCCGCTGCACTGCTGGACTTGGGCTTTCATAAGCTGGAGCTTCACCGGATCTATGCGACCTGCCGCCCCGGGAATACAGGTTCCGCCCGTGTGATGCAGAAGCTGGGCATGACATACGAAGGGCATATTAGAGGACACATGTATCATAAAGAGAAGTGGATGGACTCCTATCAATATTCGATTCTGGAGGATGAGTACAGGAACAACCACGGGAGCAAATAAGTTGCCCAAGCCGCTCCTCCAGCCGACTCTCGGGCTGAATTAAAGGGATAAATCCCTTTGAATGCCCTCTCCAGCCGACTCTGGGCTGAATTAAAGGGATAAATCCCTTTGAATGCCCTCTCCAACGGACTTCGGGCTGAATTAAAGGGATAAATCCCTTTGAATACCCCCTCCAGCCGACTCTGGGCTGAACCAAAGGGATAAATCCCTTTGAATGCCCTCTCCAACGGACTTCGGGCTGAATTAAAGGGATAAATCCCTTTGAATACCCCCTCCAGCCGACTCTGGGCTGAATTAAAGGGATAAATCCCTTTGAATGCCCTCTCCAACGGACTTAGGGCTGAATTAAAGGGATAAATCCCTTTGAATACCCTCTCCAAAGGACTTCGGGCTGAATTAAAGGGATAAATCCCTTTGAATACCTCTCTCAGCCCGCTTCAAGCGTAAGAGGCTGAATTAATTCTGCCTTGAACTATAGCGCAAGCATCCGATAGATCAGCATAGCTGCCTCGGAACGTGTCGAGGAGGCAGCGGGCATGAGCTGCTGCTGTGCATCTCCTTTAACGAGACCGGCTGCGGCTAGAGCGGCAATATCATCTGCCGCATAGCTGGCAATTTGCTGGTGATCGGTAAAGTCTTTTAATACAGAAGAAGTGTTCTCCCCCGGATTCATGCGCTCTACTGCCCGCAATGCTCTAGCTGCCATAACGAACATTTCTTGCCTGGATACCGGTACATCCGGCTGGAATAGACCTCCCGGCAGACCTGTAATGATGCCAAGCTTTCGGGCAGTCATAAGCTCCTTGTAATAATAATCCCCCGGTGATACATCCGTGAAGCCAGGCCCCTCTGATGCTGTTAATTCCATTCCCCGGACTAACAGAAGTGCAAATTCTGCGCGGGTAACGGACTGCTCCGGTCTGAACTCGGCTGCCGTGATGCCTTGAATCACCCCTTGGGAGGCGAGTATTTCCACTGCGGACTTGGCCCAATAGGTTGAGGCGATATCCTGGAATGTCTTGTGATTAAAGACTGCTGCATACTGGCCGGAGGCCTGTGTTGTTGAGAAAATGGCCTGCTGCTTATCTGCGTTGTACTTCCCGTGTATCACTGGCTGGATGATTCCCGATTCCTGGATGCCCCACACAACAATATAGGCATTATCCGCTGCAGGAACTGCTGGCGGATGGGGAATTCCGATCTCTATAGCCGACTGAAGACGGTCAGGCTGCAGCGGCGCCCCATCCAGTTGAAGCCCGCACCCGATAAGCGGGCGGTCTCCCAGCTTGGCTTGGAGCTGCCCGCCGGGAGTAATGCTTCTTAGCGATAAAGTAACAGTCTTTACGCCGTTCAGCGCCTCTGCTGTGAAAATACTGTCAGGCAACCCGAGAGTCGCTAAGGAAGAACGGATCTCAAGCTTGAGGGGAGCTTCTTCTGAACGAAATGCCGCAGCGGGGAGGCTTAGTTCAACTTCCTTCATGTCCTGGGCCGGATCAGCAGTAAGTTGAATCCGCAGAGTCTTGGTACCTGTGGAATCGGCTTTGGCTACTGGAACTATTCGGCGCAGAACGGATTCACTTAACTGGGCTATTGCTTTTCCCGTGGTATGACTTACAGGTAACTCCATGCTTACGCTGCCGTCCAGCAAAAGAACCGTTGTAATAGAATCGTTGGCGGCTGATCCAGTGCCAGTGCTGCCTGTATTAGGTGCAGAGGTTGGATTTGGTGTGGCAGAAGGAACAGGCGCAGCGGAAGGACTTGGTGACGGCTGGGTCCCCGGCTCTGGCTCCGGTTGAGGTTCCTGCTCCGGCTGAGGTTCCGGTTCTGGCTGAGGCTCTGGTTCCGGCTGAGTTCCCGGCTCTGGCTCCTGTTCTTGATTCTCAAAAGGAATAAACTTCAGAAATTCCCCCCAGATGATATTACCCTCTGCATCCCGCAGATAAGAGGTCACCGGCAGCAGACTTGCGAAGTTGGCATCGGTCAGCTGTTTGCCTGATTGATTAACTGACGCGGTGCCATTGTACATGAAGTTATTCTCCGCTGCTAAGGAAGCCGGATATTGATCCTTGCCGATGCTGCCCGACTGGTAAGATACAAAGCCGTCAATCTTGAAGTCTGGAGTAATCTGACCATATGTGGTGAAGCTCAGGTTGCCGCGGGTGTTGTTATAGCCGATATTGTTAACCGCAATGACTCCAGGATTACTGTTGCTGGTGAACCCGTAGGCACCGTTGCCGAAGGCGACCGAATTACGGATGATATGCGCGACATGAATGCCTTCTCCGCCGAGCTTGAATCCGTTTTTATCGCCGGCCCCAACGGTTCCGTCCGTTAAATACCCGTTGTTGAAGGCGGCGCTGTTCTCGATGAGTACCGGACCGATTGCACCCGAGCCTGCTTTGGTGTACAGATCCCAGCCATCGTCAATGTTATTATGCGCCAGGCATCCTCTGAAAATATTCCCGGTGCCGGCGGTTAGCTTGGCCGCAAAGCCATCTGCGTTATTGTCAGACGGATCGCGGTTATCGAAGGAGGTGCTGTTCAGAATTAAATTGTAGGACGGCCATTCCGTGATGTCTCTGGCGGTTCCGTCGGTGCGGCTGATTTGCAAGCCGGTGTCGCCGTTAGCATAGAAGCGGCTGTTCTCAACAATATTATGGTTACCGCCAACCGTGAATCCCTTCGTATTGGCCGCCGAGCGGGTGAAATCGAGTCCCTTCACATGCCAGTAGTCCCCGCTGAGCAGAACCCCTTCTGACTTTTTGTCAAAATCGATAATGGGCCTTGCACCGGGTGCCGCTTCGAGAACCTTTCTGGCAGCTTCGGTACCGTCGTTATACTTCTGAATGACCAGCGGCGATTTCCGCACGTAATGCCCATCAAGCATAAGGATATGCTGTCCCGGCTTCACATAATCAATCGCAGTATCAAGATCCAGCGGGAGAGCCATCGTCCCGTCCCCGGCACTTGTTCCGGCAGGTGATACATAGATGTCTTCCCCATCGCCATAGCTGTTCATATTAACAGTGAAGTTGCGGACGATTGTACCGTAAGAGGTCAAGTACTGGGTATCCTCCGGCCAAAAGACAACACTGAAGTTCGTATCCCCATGTCCGCTGAGTACCGCAGGAATCGCCAGACGCTTATCGGCTGTTGCCGCGACATCCTGTGCGATAATCCTGGAGCCCTGCTTCACCGTTACGGTTCCGTTCACGTTAGGGCGGACAATCACTTCATATTCGGGTGTAGATGCTTTGCTTCGGGACAGTATGCTCAAATCTGGCGTTACAGGAGCCGCGGGTGGCTCCACCTTAGGCGCATCAGTAGCAGCGCTTGTCACTGTCAACTGGATATTGCGGATATCTATCGTAGCAAGACGGGCCGCATAGAAGCCGACATACATCGTGGAGTCTTGTACGCTAAGAATATCCGGTTCGAAATGGATAGCCTCCTGCTCCGAATTGATCCGGCCTGTGAAGCCGCTGTTCGTCTTAGACAGCGTTAAGCGGTATGGTGCAGCAGGGGCCGTGTTGCCGGGTGCAGGCCGTTCATTTTTGAGCATGATTGTCTTAATGCCCTTGCTTCCGGTTCCATCCGGCTTCTCGATACCGGAACGGACGAACAGCTGGGTACCCAGAGCGCTTCTTGTTCCGCCGCTGTAGCCGCCGATGGCCGCGATATTCGAGGCGAATACACTCGAAGTTCCGGGTGTCCCGATCGCGTCCCGCGCCATGATTCCGAAGGATTCTTGCCCGTCATAAGGGGTTTTGGCAAAGTTCAGCACCTCAATATCCGCAGATAGCACGAAGTTATCTTCCAGGGCATTAAGCTCTGTGTAGTAGAACGTTATGCCATCGTGGTCTTCAGTGACCTTACCGCCTCCTTCCAAGGCGATCAGCCGGAGCGTACCGTCGTCCTGGGTGACGACTTTGTTATTCGCAGCGGATGTAGACTGGCCGAAGGTGATACTGTGCCAGACGGGTGTGGTCTTTTCTTTTACCGTGACGGTATACGTAATGGGTTGTATGGAAGAATCATCAGGGATGATCTGAACCGGATATACTCCGGCAAGCCGGTTATCGAATGCAGATTGATCCAGCGTGAACCCGCTTAGCACCTCCCGGTCAGCGTTGTCATACACCTTCGATACGGTCAGACCGCTGCTGTCAAAGGGCTCGTTTACAAAAAAGGTAGTTCTGGGATAGCCAGTTACCTCGATGCCGGTCAGCTCTTTGATTTTGACTTTAACCATGAAGCTTGCCGTTAATTCCTTGTAGGTTACCTTGATCTCCTTGTCTCCTGGAGTCGTTGTGTCTAAGGCGGAGACGGTGTATTCGTCCTTGGCCAGCCTGATCTCTGTAAGGTCTGAATAATGGGCATAAAGGGAGAGTCCCTCCAGCTGTAAGGTATCACCGATATAATAGACGGTTTGCTTAGGCTCATGTCTTATTTCTAATTCGGACAGGGTAGCATCCATGACCTCAAGCTTCAATGCTGTGGTGACAGACGGAGTCGCTGTGGAAGCGATCAATAGTTCATAGGAGCCCGGCCCGGCAAAAGTATACGGAAGCTGATCTGTTACCGGTTGCCCGTCAATGGAGAGGGTGTACAGATTATCCGCAAGTTCCTTAATCAGGTAGCCGTTATTATAATGGGCAGCAACAACAAGCCCCTGCGGATCAAAAGAATCGCCTGGATAATAGACGGTTTTGACAGGCTCGTATTTGACGGATAATGAGCTGACGGTCAGCGGGATGATTTGCAGCGGAATACTTGCAGAGGCGCCGTTATAGTTAATCTGGATTCGATTCTCCCCGGGTTTACTGCTGTCGAATCCTGTTACAATGTACTCCTCAGAAGACAGAGTGGCTTCACTGTGATCGGAGAATACAGCCTTCACGATAAGCCCGGTCAGATCCAGCGGTTCACCCACCAGATAAGAGGTCTTCGTCATCCCGCCCGTGTCGGCAGACAAGCTTGTTACATGTTTGGCATCGATCTGTAGATTCAGCTCACTGAAGGTCACGGTTGCATCTCTGGCGACGTAAATCCCGGCAAAGACTGTATCCGTAAAAGTGTCCTCCAAGGTTACGATTTCGGTCTGGCCGTTAACGCTCAGCAGATAGGTATCACCCGATTTGCGGAGGCTGAGATCGTAGACTTCGCCCGCAGCAGGGGCGTTCAGCCCGGCGAACGGGTTCAGCTTGACCTGTGCCGTTTTTTTATAAAAACCCTTCATCACCAAATCCAAAGCACCGGCCGCAGCATAATTGGAGGTGGTGGTGCTTGAACTTCCATGAGGATTAACCGTATCCCTTAGCATCAGGCCAAAGGACTTCTGGTTAGGCGAATTGACGCCGGAATTGCTGTTAAAGGCAATAACGGTGGCCCTGGCTCTGAGCTCAAAGTTCGCGGTGGCCGGAAGCTCCCGGTAATAAAAAGAGAGTCCCTCATCGGTGCCTGAAATCTTGCCTCCATAAGTAGTCAGCGTTACGGTGGAAGGATTCTCTATGGCAGGCTCGGGGTTCTTGCCCGGGGATGTATTACCTCCGAACGCACTGAAGGTCCAAGGCCCAGGCTCTGCTTGTCCGGAAGTCTCTGCTGCTTCGGCTGATAGAGATAAAGGAATGGATGTGAATAGGAGCAGTACGATTACGAACACGGATAACAAGCGTTGTAGTTTCTTCACAATGATTACAACCTCTCCTTATATGGGACCGATTTGGATCAACATCTAAGGCTGATCACTGAAAGTATACGGTGCCGATGAAAAGTACAGCTATAATCAATCCTTCACAACCTGCCATATATTGGTCAAATGAGCGAGGATATGAGTTAATGACACTTGGTTTATGGAGGGATGACGGCGGCAAAGGCCCCGCACAGCAAAGAGCGCACTGCCGCAGGCAGGCGCTCTCTTTACAGTTATTTGAGGGATAAGTGACACTGTAAGGTTACAGCGGCATACCCGCTATCTCACTGATTCTTGCCGCTTCTTCCGGATCAGCGGCGATCAGCTTCTGATAGAGCGCCTGATCCTGGACGCTCTGCATCCGCTGCTGCACAGCAAGCAACCACCGGGCAACCTCCCGGTTGACAGGGTTGCTGTAATCCTCGCTTAGTCCTTGCTTCAATGTGGCTTCTGCTGCCGGCATGTCCTGGGACATATACTGGATCTTACCGGTGTTCAGCAGCAGTTCCGGTGTCACTGTGATTCCCTGCTGTGCATCCCGGTCTGCGGCGGCGTAGGTATAAGCGTCCAGGCCGGTTTTGAAATACCGCTGCATGTTAAGCTTCTCCTGGTCCTTGATCTCCAGCTTGCCCTCGGCCGCGGCTTCCTGTGAACGCTTCAAGGCTGCGGCTCCCAGCTCCTGCGAACGGGCTATAACTCCGCTGTACCAGGCGGTTGTCCACAGGCCTCCGCTGTCTGTCAGATCCTCGTATCCGTTCACGAAGCCCTGCTTCACAGCTGCAGCCGCGGCGTCCTTGTCCCCGGACAGGAATTGTACTCTCCCTGCGCTTAGGCCAATCGTAGGTGTAGCGAAGAATTCACGGCCCTGCATCTGCTCGGGAGGGAGGCTTTTCAAATGGGCAATGCCGTCCGTTACATGTCTGTAGGCAGCAAGTGCGGAAGCGAAATACGTCTGTTGCCCGGCTTCATCCTGCTTGGAATAAGCTTGCTGTCCAAGGAGAGAGGCCCGGCTAATCAGATCGGCATACCAGTTAATATCCCACATGAACTTGTCCGCGTTGTCCAGATAGACCTGATAGGCTTCGGCGCTCTGGCCCTTCAGGTCATAGTAGCTAGCGAGCTGGGTCAGCAGTTCTTTGTTAGACGGCTCATCCTTTAGTGCACGGGTCAATACCGCATAGCCCTCTTCCAGGAACTGCTCGTTCTTCGTCTGCTCATACACCTTCTGGTCCAGTATGGACAGGTACACAGCCGATTCCGGATGGTAGGGTCGGATGCTGAGTGCTTTTACGAAAGGGGCCTTGATCTCCTCATACGACTGGCTCACTTGGATCAGCTTCTTGCCTGCACCGGCTTCAGAGCTGGAACGAGTATAACTCATAGACAGGAAGAGCAAGTAGCCCGTGCCGATTCCGAGTACTGTGAAATAACCCGCTCTAATCCATAGCTTGTTCCACTGAAGACGGAGCGGCTTGCTCTCCATGGCCACAGCCATTCCCCCCAGGGAGAGGAAGACGAGCATTCCCATGAACGCAAAACTGAGGTTGAAGTCCAGCATACTGTGCACCAGAATGGACAAGGCGATAATGAGATAGAAGAATCCGTTGCTATAGTCATCGGTCTTCCGTTTCAGATACTCCCTGCTGAATTTGTAGAAGATAAACAGGATGAAGCCCATGAACACCAGTAGGCCTACAATGCCCACCTCAATCAGATACTGCAGGAAGAAGTTATGCACCTGGCGGCTCAGGTAAGGGTTGTTCTGATAATGCTCATAGAGTGTGGCCCAGCCGCCGCCGCCCGTGCCAAGTACCGGATAATCCTTGACAACCTTCATGGCATCCTTGTAAAAGGTAAAACGCTCAAGGACGCTATGCTGCTTGAAGTTGATGTTCTCCAGCCGTGTTCCGATATTCGCCGGGAGAATATTGCGGGCGCTGGTGCCGATGAACAGGAAGGCGATGATCACGACGCCAGCCACAGAGATGGCAGGAATCCAAAGTCCGCTCATACGGCGGGACTCCAGTCTGCCGAGCTTGCGGCTCAGCCAAGGCGCCAGGTAACGCTGGACCACCAGGCAGAGTGCAGCTGCAATGGCCGAGGCTCCCAGCAGATAGCCCCAGCCCTTAAGGGCAGCAGACGAGTTGAACTCGGCATTCAGCTCCAGGCCCAGCCGCGTGACCGGGCTGGTAATCAGCAGAGAGCATAGGCCGGCAATAGCGAGATGAACAATCCACAGAATCTGCTGCACCGGCTTCAGGAAGAGCAGCAGGAGTATGAACACCACCGGCAGCAGCACCAGGCCTCCGCGGGACAAGGTCAGCAGCAGCGAGACGATGATGGGCACCAGCATGAAGCCGTGCAGCAATTGTCCGGGCCATTTGCGGGAGCGGATCAGCGCGAAGACAGCCACGAACAGAAAAGCCATCAGGAAAGCTGCATATGTATTGGCATACTGAAAAACGGAAGTCAGGCGCAGGCCGTTCGAGTCAGTCATGACGGCAGCATTATACTGGCCGTTAATTACAGTCTTTGAGAACCAGCCCACCAGGCTGCCGGCCAGCTTCCAGCTTCCGAGCCAGTTGAGCAGTCCAAAGCCGACGATCAGATAAGCAAGGGCAAGCACGTAATGCTGGACGGCGGAATTGAGCCGCTTGTGCCGGAGCAGAAGGATGCTGACGATGAAGACTGCGGCATAGGTGAACTGGGTGAACAGCATGTTCATTGCCATATACCGCGAAGCAGCGCCGAATAGCGACAACGCATAGGTTAAGGGAAGAAGGAGAGCCGCTAGGCTGAGCAGATCACGCTGTCCCTCAAGCCGGAAGGCTCTGAAATAGAGGACGGCAGCAGCCAGCAGCAGCAGACAGCTTAATAATGCGGCAACATAAATGGGCTTCTCGAAATCCGCCGTCATTCCATTGAACAATCCGATCTGAAAAGCGGCCCAGCCGAGGAACAGCAAAAACGCAGCACAAAGCGTCCAAGCTGCTACTGAAAGCTTGTCCGTGGCTTGGACAGAAGCCGCTTGTTTTCCGTACACAGGTTTCGACACAATAGAATCTCCTTTTTCAAAATATTGGTTCTTCCAATTTATTGCACATACATATTACGGAGATAAAGTGAAAAAGTTGTTGTATGAACGGAAATTTCAAAGATTGGAGTGTCTTACAGGAGGGGAGGGAGCAAAAAAGCGGGGAATAGGCCGGAACCTGCTCAGCGAATGAAGCAGTCTGTCCGCACAGGCCAGCCTGCCGCGGTTTTCATAGAATAAGGTAGCGGGGCGAATCTATGAATTATGTAATGCAGTGGCGGCAGGAGTTAGGCGATCCGCTTCCCGGGCCACTGCTGCCGGGAACAAGCTTCAGGCGGGGATGATAAATTTCAGGTTAATCATGAATACGATCAGGGCGGAGGCACCCAGGGAAAAGGCGATGCAGCCGGCACCGAGCACTCTGCGCCGGTCTTTGATGAATTTGAAGCCAAGCGCACAGACGAGTATTGTCGTTCCTGCCAGTACAACAGACATGCCGATCATTGCAAACCAATACAGGATTTCAAAAAACTCTGCCATTAGGAAACCCTCCCTTTGAGGCAATAATACAACGAATTTTAATGATTTTCCAGTCAAATGAATCAGGGACATAAGGCCCGCAGCCATATGCCCTTTTTTGCTGTGGACTGCTAAACCACGGACAATCATACAGGAGGGCACGGCCTTTCGTGAGTAATCTATAGGGTAGGCTGGGAATGCGAAAGGAGAGGGCAAATAATGGCGGGGAGAGAACTGGCAAGCAAGCTGCTGAAGACGGCGGCGCTGCTTAGCGATTCACGGGTTGCCGGTTACATTCCGAGAACGCGGGAATATAGTGCTGCCGGATTGTCCGCGATGCTTGGAAGATACGGCAATGTAGTCATCAAGCCGGTTGTAGGCGGAGGAGGATATGGTGTCATTAAGGTGTTCCGGGATCAGAGGGGGTACGGCTTCACGTATATGAAGAGCACACGTATCTATGGGGACTTCACTTCCATGCGCCAGGCACTGGACAGATTCAAGGTGAAACGGAAATATTTGATCCAGCAGGGGATCTCCCTTGCACGGATCTCCGGGCGTCCGATTGATTACCGGGTCAAGGTGGTAAAGAACGGCGAGCACTGGGAGTTCCGCTCCATGGTAGGGAGAGTAGCCCGGCCGGGATTGTTCGTTACGAATCTCTGCAAAGGGGGCACGATGCTAAGCTGCCGCCAGGGATTGCGGAGATCACTGCCAAGAGTGGGGACCTCATCCAAAAAGGCGGAGATGCGCAGGCTGACTTTAGTCTGCACCGAACTGCTGGAGCGGCATTTCCCGGGGATCGGTGAACTGGGCTTCGACTATGCCGTAGATCATCGGGGGAAGATTTGGATTCTGGAAGTAAATACAAGACCAAAATGATTAATAAAATTTTTATATTTGACGATAAATACAGTAATAGGCTAATATTGCGTTTAGTTGTGCAGATTCAGAGGTAATACAACAAGAAATATCCCAGCCAATTATGAACATTCTAAAAAAGTTTTTGTGTGGAGATGTCAGGTTTCAGCCCTGTGTATAACTGTTATCCCCATAGTCCACTGTGCAATTCCTGACATTATAACCCTTACTCACATATTATACACAGGATTTCCACAGCAGCTTGTGGATAATGAGAACGCTTGTTCGAAAAATGATAGTTTGCTATGATAGATTCAGATCCAAATAAAGGAAAGGTAGGTGAACGTTATGGTTGAATTGTCGGATGAGATGCTGCTTGACTCTTATCACAGAGCGATAGAGCTGCATTTAGAGCATGATTTCATCGCCCTGCTTCTCGCTGAAATTCGCAAACGGAACTTACACTCTCCAGACCATGCGGTTCTTCATTAAAGATCAGAGCACATCCTGCAGCATTGGACTTCATTAACCGCAAGCATCAAGGAATAGGGTATCTTTTCAAGTTGAGGTGGAATCAACCTGAAAGGATACCCTTTTATTGTGGTTATAAGGTTATAGACAACCTAGAGCTTAAGATTACTGCTGTGTCCCGGAGACAGCTTCGCATCCGGATCAATATACACCTTGGCGTTATTCACGGCTGTAGGCGCTTCTCCGAATCCGACAGCGATCAGCTTCAGCTTGCCCGGATAGGTCGTGATATCGCCAGCGGCGAAGATTCCCGGAATGCTGGTCTCCATGCGGGAGTCAACCACAATGGAGTTACCCTCAATATCGATTCCCCACTCGGCAATCGGGCCCAGGGAGGAGACAAAGCCGAAATTGACAATAACGCTGTCTACTTCGATTTCCTGAGTTTCCTTGGTCTTGATATGGGACAAGGTGACTTTGGTAATGAATTCTTCACCATGCAGCTCGGTAATCTCGGATGGCGTAATCACATTTACCTTAGAGGCCATCAGGTTCTCTACACTATGCTCATGCGCACGGAATTTATCGCGGCGGTGAATCAGGGTTACCTGTTCAGCGATCGGCTCCAGCATCAGCGCCCAGTCCACAGCAGAATCGCCGCCGCCGCTAATTAGTACCTTCTTATCCTTATAAGCATTCAGATCACTTACGAAATAATGCAGGTTGGCTTTCTCGAAGCGCTGTGCATCCGGCACCTCCAGACGCCGCGGCTCGAAGGCGCCTACGCCTGCCGTGATGATGATAGCTTTGGTGTGATATTCTGCCTTGTCGGTGGTGACAGTGAAATGGCGTTCATCCTGCTTCACAACCGATACGACCTTCTCCTCCAGACGGATATCGGACTGGAACAGCTCCATCTGCCGGGACAGGTTATCCACCAGCTCCTGTGCAGTAATTTTGGGGAAGCCGGCGACATCATAAATATATTTCTCAGGATACAGAGCTGCAAGCTGCCCTCCAAGTTGGGGCATGCTCTCAATAAGTGTTACTGAAGCCTGGCGCATCCCGCCATAAAAAGCGGCAAACATACCGGCTGGTCCTCCGCCTATAATCAGCAGATCGCTCATAGGAACGGTTTGCTCTAATGTCACGTAATATTACACCTCCGAGTTGATAGTTTCAATTTGCCATACAAGCGTACCTACTCATTATAAACATAGTCTCACCTGCCTGCAAAGGCTTTGATATCAATGAAAAATGTGACATTTTGTTGTATGATTATATTTGATTAAAACGATACTAAGGTTTACAATGGATATGGTTATTTTAGAAATCCTTTAAGTTTTATTGGAAATTCTTCTGAATTTAAGTGTATAAATTCACAAAAGAAACCTGATTTTTTAACAAAAAATAACACATAGACAGATTCACCTGTTGGAAGGAGCCGGAACATGAGCAGTATTCCCAAAATCGTTATTCTAGGCGCGGGATATGGAGGGATTTTGACCGCCCAGCGGCTACAGAAAGCTTTGAACTATAATGAAGCTGATGTAACCCTGGTTAACCGCCATGAATATCACTATTTCACGACCCATCTGCATATGCCTGCAGCGGGCACGGACAGCATTGAGCATACACGCGTATCTATCTCCAAATTAATCGATGAGTTCAAGATCGATCTCGTCAAATCCTCGGTGCAGGAGATCCGCACCCAGCAGAAGAAGGTTATTCTGGAGGATGGAACGCTCTCGTATGATTACCTCGTGATTGCCCTTGGCGGTGAGCCTGAAACGTTCGGGATTCCGGGACTCGACAAATATGCGCTGACCATCCGCAGCATTAACTCTGTACGGCTGATCCGGGAGCATATCCAGTACCAGTTCGCCAAATACAAGAATGAGAATAATGCACAGGAGCACATCAACTTCGTCATTGGCGGCGCGGGCTTCAGCGGGATTGAATTTGTAGCGGAGCTGGCTGACCGGATTCCTGCGCTATGCAAAGAATTTGATGTCGATCCAAGCATGGTCAACATCTATAATATAGAAGCTGCGCCTACGGCTCTGCCAGGGTTCGCGCCTGAGCTGGTGGAGCACGCCATGACCGTGCTCACCAAGAAGGGCGTAACCTTCAAGATGGGCGTAGCGATCAAGGAATGCCTGCCTGGCGGCGTGATTCTGGCCACGGGTGAGGAGATCAAAGCTTCCACGATCGTATGGACCGGCGGTATCCGCGGGAACCGTCTGATTGAAGCGGCCGGCTTCGAAGCGATGCGCGGACGGGTGAAGGTAGACGAATATCTGCGGGCTCCGGGACATGAGAACATCTTCATTATTGGTGACGGCTCCCTCATGATTAATCCGGAAGGACGTCCATACCCGCCGACAGCACAGATTGCTATGCAGCAGGGAGAATGCTGTGCGCATAATCTCGTAGCGGCCATCCGCAGCCAGCAGCCGAAGAAATTCGCCTTCAGCAACAAGGGGACGGTAGCTTCATTGGGTAAGGGCCAGGGAATTGCCGTAGTCGGCGAGAAGACATACAAAGGCTGGAAGGCAGCGCAGCTGAAGAAGGTTGTTGATATGCGCTACCTGCTCATTATCGGCGGCATTCCGCTCGTCCTCAAAAAAGGAAGATTCCTCTAAGATGCGCCACTGCAGCGTGCAAGTACGCGGACTGCTGACGCGCGAGGAGCTGGACCGCTATAATGCTCTGATTGAGGTAGGCACCTATCTGGAGGATCAGACCCGGTACGATCTGGCCTACCCTATCCAGAAGGAGATCGACCTGCTGATCCTCCCGGCGATTGAGCGCCTGAAGGAGAAGAGCCGCGCCCGCGACCAGGCGACAGCGGAATATCTGGAGAGCCTGCGGGATGAGGATGAAGCGGACGAGGACGATAAAGAACCTTCGGCATAAGTGATGCGGTATAGTGGAGGTAGAAAAGACGTACAATGCAAAGAGAGCCGTGCTTGTAACACGGCTCTCGGGTGTAATAGCCGCTTTTAAGGGCGGTAGGCTCGAACAAACAGTATACGACAAATAGACCGCATACCTTTGCTAGAGGGGGGGCGGTCTATTTGCATGTATACTTTTACAGCTTCAGCATCTCCTCGAACGATTCCTCGTTCAGCAGGTTGCCGACGTAGAAGGGGCCGAACTCGCCGTAGCGGGCGCTGACTTCGTCGAAGCGCATCTCGTAGACGAGCTTCTTGAACTGCAGGGCATCCTCGGCGAACAGCGTTACGCCCCATTCCCAGTCATCGAAGCCGACAGAGCCGGTAATGATTTGCTTCACCTTACCTGCATAGCTGCGGCCGATCAGGCCGTGCGAATACATCAGCTCCCGGCGCTTCTCCATATCCAGCATGTACCAGTTGTCGGCCAGCTCACGCTTCTTGTTCATCGGGTAGAAGCAGATATGCTTCATTTGCGGCAGTACAGGCTTCAGCCGGGCAGCCACATGCGGGTTCTGCATAGGGTCGCTGCCGTCTCCGGCGCTTCCTCCTGCGGCATAGTTGCTGAGCTCAACGATGCTTACGTAGGAGTAGGCCTTCGTTGTATATTGGGCAAAGGCGATTTTGTTAAAAGCGGTCTCCAGCGCATTCAGCGCCTCCAGACTCTCCCGCAGAAACATCATCACGAAATCAGCCTTCTGGCCCACGATGGAATAGACGGCAGTGCTGCCTTCCTTCGCTTCCTCGACAGGCCCCCATTCCTGCATGAAGGCATGCAGCTCCTCCAGGGCAACTGCCCGTTCCTCGTCATCTGCTGCCGTCCAGGCTGTCCAGTTCAGCGAGCGGAAGTCATGCAGCGCATACCAGCCTTCCAGTGTCAAAGCGGCTTCGTTCAAGCTGTTCACTCCTTATCAATTATCGGTGGAATATCCTCGCGTAAAATCTTCTTTGTCCGCATACCTTAAATATGTATGAACATAGGTCGGGTGCTATTTGCATTGTAGCGCAGCGGGCGGCAGAGAGCAAACGCCGGGGCCCCCTTTCACGCTTATTCCGGTATTTAGCGCGATAATGTTCATTGCTTCGCTACATTTTTTCTAGTAAACTTACTATTATATAAGCTTGAGTGTGCGGTTCTTTATAGAGAGAGGGGATGGCGGTACGATGGGATTTATTCCGGTGTTTGTTCTGGCCGTTTTATTCTTTGTGATGATGTTCGGCATTGGCTTCATTCTTAACATGCTGATGAAGACTACCTGGTTCCCTGCCTATCTGTTCGTCATTGTTATTCTTCCGGTGGTGGTCTATTCCATCTGGGACCGGAGCGCGATGTCCCTATGGGAGCACCTCTCTACCTTCCACATCGTGGATTATCTTACCGGGATCGCCGGTCTTGCCGGAGCGGTGCTGAGCGGCTGGACGATTCAGAAGCTGAGGCTGGGCGGATACAAAATGTTCTAAGCGCTGCCTGAAGGGCGCTACAACAAGTAACGGCTAATCTCCTGTAAAGGGGGGAGCCGTTTTTTTGCTTTTTCCGCCAGAAGTGCCAAGGATTCATCTTTATTTTACATTTCCGGCCGGGTGTTTTGTGATAGAATAGAAATCTATATGAATTCGTATATCGTATAGAAGAGGGGGAGGTATCCGCAGATGCGTATGAGCAACCTGCATCATTTCACTGAACATCATCGGTACTGCGTGTCCCGCGAATTCGGTCTAAGCCAGCTGGACGGACGGATGCTGGGCTCTGTTTATCAGCCAATGGTAGGCGCGTTCGCCATCAGCCTGTACAGATTGCTGTTCGAGCATATTCCGGCTGAATCTATCGGTTATTCCGGTGTGGAGCAGCAGCGCAGGCTCTTTATGACCCTGGGCGTTGAACCTAACGAGAAGGGCCGTAAATATATGGTAGACCAGGCTTCCCGGCTGGAAGCGGTGGGCCTGCTGCAGACCTGCCGGCTGTATGCCGCGGAGAACGATGATTATATGTACGAGTACGAGCTAATGCCGCCGCTGTCGCCGGCTGATTTTTTTGCAACCCAGCATCTGACGCTGCTGCTCCGGGATAAGATCGGCAAGTTCGCTGTGCTGTCGCTGCGCGAGCAGTTCTGGCACCGGGAACCCGAGGAATGGAGCGGGCGGTCGATGGGAAAAGAGAATATTTCACTGCCCTTTTATGATATTTTTGAGCTGAATACCCATGTGATCGACTATGAGCTGGAGCAGGCCCTGGCCGAGGTAGCCTCCGTGCGTCAGCCTGGCACCACCCAAGACGCTGAGCCGAATATAGCCTACAGCGATATTATTCTGCGCTTCCCGCGTGAATCGGTGAACCGTGCGCATGTCGAGAAGCTGCGCTTTGACCATAATCAGATGGGCGTCATTAATTATGTGGCCCGCAAATACGAGCTTGGCCCGCAGGATGTATGCCGCCTGCTGGATGAGGATGATGTCTTCACGCCGGACGGAGAGGTGATTCTGGATACGCTGCAATACAAGGCGAGCCAGCATTTCCGTCAGGATATGAAGCGCCAGGAGAAAAGAGAGATTGCCGCCGCCAAGGTGGTGTCGTTGCGCTCCGCCGCTGAGGAAGAGAATGATCCCACCGCAGTGCCGGTGGAGCAGGCTGTCGAAATGGAGTTCTATGTAGAAGTGCCTCCGCAATTTCTGTCCAAATGCGACATTCACCAATATAATATGATGCTGCGCAACGAGCCTTATACACGGTTGTTGCAGACGTTCTTCCCCGGGGCGGTTCCGGGCCAGCTGATGGATATCTTCGAGAAGATTGATTTGAACTATAAGCTCAGCGGCGAAGTGATCAATGTGCTGATCCATTATCTGATGACGATGGTGGCTTCCGGCGGCGATCAGCGGATGAACCGCAACTTCGTGGAGGCGATTGCCTCCAATATGCTGGTGAAGCAGGTGAATACTTACGAGAAGGCCGTGCGCTATATCCGCGACCAGTCCAAGGTGAAGGGCAAGGGGGCGGCCTCCGCCTCCTCCGGCACAGGCACTGCTGGAACACGCCAGCGTTCCTATACGAAGAGCGGCGGGCGGTCCGGCAAGCAGGAGATTCCGATTGTGCTTGATGACGGCAGTGCCGGAACCGTATCGGAAGAGGAATTCGCGGCGATGATGAAGAAAGCGGCCGAGATCAAGGCCAGCAAGAAAAAAGGCGTTCTGAGGACGCCCTGAAGAAAGTGAGGTGCAGCGATGGAGTCCATGGGCGAAGTGCTGCGTTCGATGAACAACCCTGCTCTGCGCCAGCGCTCCCGTGACCTGGAGCAGACCCTGCTGAACCATCCCCTGGTCAAGGAGCTTCAGGCGGAGCATCCCGAGCTGGACGAGTCCCGGCTGCGGCTGCACTTGAGCCGTCTGTACCAGTATGTCGAGGAGGACCGGCACTGTAAGAACTGCCCCGGCCTGGCGAATTGCCCGAATGATTTCCAGGGGCATTACAGCAAGCTGTCGGTGGAGACGGTGAACGGTGTAACGGATTTGTATGAACGCAAGACGCCGTGCAAGCTGAAGATTGCACAGGATAATCAGGATAATGTCCGCAAGCGGATCCGCAGCTTCTATGTGGATGAACGGGTGCTGAACGGCGGATATGATGAGATGGATATTATGGGCAAGGACCCCCGGCGGGCCTCAGCCGTGAACAAGATATTTGACTATATAGCAGCTGTGCGGGCAGAGGGCCTGACTTCGCGGGGCATTTATCTGCAGGGCAGCTTCGGCACCGGCAAAACCTTCCTGATGTGCTATCTGCTCCATGAGCTGGCGATCTCGGGCTACAGCGGCGTGATTGTCTACATGCCGGATTTCATCGAGGAACTGAAGCTGATCATGATGGACAACCAGAAGCTGAAGGAAATGGTCGATACGATGAAGAACTGTGATCTGCTCATCTTCGATGACATCGGAGCGGAGAATCTCAATCCCTGGGCGCGTGACCATGTACTCGGAGCGATCCTGAACTACCGGATGAACCGCAAGCCGACCTTCTACACCTCGAATTATCCGCTGGACGGGCTGGAGAAGCATCTCAGCATCACCAGCAAGGACGGGGAAGAGGTCTACAAGGGCCAGCGGCTGATGGACCGGATCGCCCCGTTCGTTGAGGTGATTCCGCTGCATGGAGAGAACCAGCGGGGCAAGGCCAGAGGCTGAGTTTTTAATAATATAAAAAAGGGACCCTGCATCTGAGCGGGGTCCCTTTTTTGCAGATTTATATGTTTTACGCTATAAATTATCCTTCTATTTCTCGCTGAAACGTTCCCGTCTCTTTAAAAAAACGGCAATGCCGTTTCCACTGGTATGCTTAGATTCAGCTGGCGCTGAATTTCCACCAATTGATATTGAACAGGTATCCGCTGCCGCCCGTGAATTTCAGGTAGAGGTCATGAGTGCCGCTTGCTCCGCTGACTGTGCAGGTCTTGGTTACCCAGCTCTGCCAGCCTCCGGTATTCTGAACCGCACAGGTGCCGACCAGGGTTCCGGTTGGACTGTCCAGCCGCAGTTCGATAGTACCGCCGCTGCCTGCTGACGCTACCCGGGCCTCGAAGCCGGAAGCTCCGGCGCCGAAGTTCACATTTTTGATTTTGAGATAATCGCCATGATCGATGAAGCCGACATTTATTCCCCCGTCCGTATCCGAGGTGGTCTCGGTCTCTACCCCGGCTGCCCATGCGCTGGTCTCGGCTTGTGTTCTGACATAGGGGTTAAGAGTGGCGATGGGCTGCGGCCCGGCGGTTGTCATGTTGATGACCGGGAAGCTTCCGTCCGCGTTGTAGGTGAATTGCTCGACCCCCACTGACCGGGTGAAGCCGCCCCCTCCAGGCAAGGCCCCATTATGATAAAAGAAATAGGAGCGCCCTTTGAAGTCGATGATGCCGGGATGATTCGTGAAGCTGCCGCCCTGGGTGGGCATAATGATCCCTCTGTACTTCCACGGTCCGGTCGGTGAAGAGCTGGTGGAATAAGCGATATTCTCAGGAATGCCGCTTGCGGCGTAGACCATGTAGTATAAGCTGCCGCGCTTGTAGAACCAGGGCCCTTCTTCGTAGAGGGTTGGTCTGTCAGCATTGCCGTTTCGCACCCCGAAGCTGTCTGTGGTCATGGGCACCTGCACAATACCTGTGCTCTGGTTGTAGGAGATCATATCCGGGTTCAGCTTCACATATTTCAGTGTAGGGTTCCCCCAGTAGAGATAAGCCTGGCCGTCACTGTCCACATATACCGTTGGATCAATGTCGCCCCAGCTGCTGGAGACGAGCGGCCCTCCGATAGCGTCCACGAACGGGCCGGTTGGGCTGCTGGAGACGGCTACGCCGATGGCGGGCCGTCCGAGCGAAGTGCTTTTGGCGGTGACATAAAAGTAGAACTTGCCGTTGCGCTCAATAACCTGGCTGGCCCAAGCTTCTCCGCTCGACCAGCTGAACGCCTTGTAGGATAGCGGTGACCCGTGATCTGTCCAGTTCGCCATGTCCTTGGAAGAGTAGACCCTCCAATCATTCATCGTATAGTAGGTCGAGTTGTCTTCGTCATGTCCGGTGTACAGGTAGACCGTATCATTGTATACCAGCGGGGCCGGGTCTGCCGTGTAGATGGTCTGTACAACAGGGTTGTCAGCGAACGATACCGGGGAATACAGCGCCGATGCCAACAAGCCTGCAGCAGCAAGGCTGACAAGCTTTTTCATTCTTTTTTCCTCCTCCAAATAGGTATAAGAGCGCTTTCGCATACAGAGTAACACGGCTCCTGTGAAACAAAAATGTGTTTTCTTTTTATTAAATTGTAAATTTATGTTATTATTAATGATTCGTGATAAAACGCAACCTGAACGCAAAAAAATCCGGCATCCTGCCCTGACGCGGGCGAAGAATACCGGACACTGCGCTTAAGCAGCTATTCGGACAAATACTTGATGATTACCATTCCGAAGAAGACCACGGTCATGAAGCCGGTCATTCCGAAGAAACCGACCATAAGATCACCGAGATCGTTGCGGGGCTCCTCATTAATATGCTCCCGCGGGTCACGGACCTGTGCGTTGACATTGACGTCCATTCGCTTCTTCCTCCTTGCTGTTGCATGACTGCGTGAAGTGGGTTACAGTTATACATGTGAGAGAAGTCATTGACAATTAATGCGCTTTCTTCAAGTATACGAAGATGCAGGGAAGATGTAAAGATAATAAGGGTGATTTAATGATACATATAAGACCTATGGAACCGCAGGAGGCGGCCGTCCGGTTATATGACAGACTCGGGTTTCAGTTTCACGGAATTTCTGGAACCTCCTGGACGATGAAGCTGGATATTACAAATTAATTTTATACAATATAATTTTTTAAAATATATAACAAATGCATTGTATTTATGTTATACTGAGGATGTGTCGGTAAATGATAATCTGGTTATCATATTACATGAAGCATTTTATCCCGCTATGATTTCGGAGTAAATTCTGCGGACTTGGCTCAGGCTATAGAAGCGGAGGTTATTTCGTACAGCTTAGGCTCACAAAACTTATCTAAGGAGGAACAATATCATGGCTATCGTGAACGTGTCTGACCAATCCTTCGTGAATGAAGTGGAAGGTCAAGGTACTGTAGTAGTAGATTTCTGGGCACCTTGGTGCGGCCCTTGCAAAATGCTTGCCCCTATTCTCGAGGAATTGTCTACCGAGCTGGGTGACGATGTGAAGATCGCTAAATTGAACGTGGATGAGAATCCTGAGACAGCTTCCCGTTTTGGAGTAATGAGTATTCCCACTCTGATCTTCTTCAAAGACGGCCAGCCTGTGGACAAAGTCGTAGGACTGAACTCCAAGGATTCCCTTAAGAATATCGTAGCTAAGCACCAATAATTGATATAACCTGCTGTAACCGGGGCCTTACGGCCCCTTCAGACAAAGCGCCTTCGGTACTCCGGGGGCGCTTTGTCTGTCGATAGAAACGGGTGTTCTATATTAAGGCTTGAATGTGTAGTACATTCTATTCTAAACTTACCTTATAACCGTGTAGTAACAGGTGGGGGAGAACTTATGGATTATATGGATAATATCCGCAACAAGCTTGCGCTGCTGCCTGATCTGCCCGGCTGCTATCTGATGAAGAATCAAGAGGGCACGATCATCTATGTCGGCAAGGCCAAGGTGCTGAAGAACCGGGTGCGCTCTTATTTTACCGGCAGCCACAACGGGAAGACGCAGCGGCTGGTTGCCAATATTGTTGATTTCGAATATATCGTGACATCGAGTAATATGGAAGCACTCATTCTGGAGTGCAATCTGATCAAGAAGCATATGCCGCGTTACAATGTGCTGCTGAAGGATGATAAGACCTTTCCTTATCTGAAAATCACCAACGAAGCCCATCCGCGCCTGGAGGTTACCCGCCGGGTGCTGAAAGATAAAGCTAAATATTTCGGACCGTATCCGAACAGCTACGCCGCCCAGCAGACCAAGAAGCTGCTCGACCGGATGTACCCGCTGCGTAAGTGCGGGGTGATGCCGAAGGAGGTCTGCCTGTACTATCACATGGGCCAGTGCCTTGCGCCGTGCGAGAAGGAAGTGCCGAAGTCGGCCTACGAGGAGATTATACAGAATATCTCTTCCTTCCTAGGGGGCGGACATGATGCGGTGAAGAAGGACTTGCAGAAGAAGATGCAGGAGGCCGCCGAGGAGCTGTATTTCGAGCGGGCCAAGGAGCTGCGCGACCAGATACAACACATCGACGCCGTCATGGAGAAGCAGAAGATCAATACGGCTGACACCAAGGACCGTGACGTGTTCGGCTATGCGGTGGACAAGGGCTGGATGTGTGTGCAAATCCTCTACATGCGGCAGGGGAAAATGATTCAGCGCCACTCGTCGGCTTTTCCGTTCTACGGGGAGGCGTACAGTGACTTCATGTCTTATGTGACGCAGTATTACAGCGATAATCCCGCACTGCCGCAGGAAATCCTGCTGCCGGATATGGCAAGCGCCGGAATGCTTCCGCCGGAAGGGGGAGGCGTGTCTGGCCAGGAAAGCGGTGTGCAGGCAGCCGGTGTGATGCCGAGCGGCCAGGCGCTGATGGCGGCCTTGGGCGCAGAGGATGAGTCGGAGGCCGGGGAGCAGACCGGTGAGACGAAGGCCGGTGAGACGAAGGCCGGGGAGCAGACCGGTGAGACGGGAATTTCAGTGGAGGCCCTTGCGGGTGCTCTGGCTGCGGCAGAAATGCTGCAAAAGCAATCGGAGCAAGAGGCGGCTGAAGCTGTGCAGGGGCTGACAGAGCAGGAGGCGGCAGCTGAAGGGACCGTGGATGCGGCCGGAGGCGCAGCCGCTCTGCAGGAGTGGCTGGGCATCAAGGTACTGGTGCCGCAGCGCGGGCTGAAGAAGCAGATGATCGGCATGGCCTGCCAGAACAGCCGGGTTGCGCTGAATGAGAAATTCCGCCTGATCGAGCGGGACGAAGAGCGTACCTCCGGGGCGGCCAGCAGTTTGGGGCAGAGCCTGGGGCTGGACTCGCTGAACCGGATCGAAGCGTTCGATAACTCGAATATTCAGGGGGCCAATCCGGTCTCGGCCATGGTGGTCTTCATCGACGGTAAGCCTGCCCGCAAAGAGTACCGTAAGTATAAGGTCCGCACCGTACAGGGGCCGGATGATTATGAGACGATGCGCGAGGTGATCCGGCGGCGTTATGAACGGGTGCTGAAGGAGAATCTGCCGCAGCCGGATCTGATCGTAGTCGATGGAGGGAAGGGCCAGATCTCTTCGGCGATCGATATTCTGCAGAATGAGCTGGGATTGTTCATTCCCGTCTGCGGTCTGGTCAAGGATGACAAGCACAGAACCGCCCAGCTGCTGGTCGGCGACTCCGCCGAGCCGGTCTCGCTCGCGCGAGACAGCCAGGAGTTCTACCTGCTGCAGCGTATCCAGGATGAGGTTCATCGATTCGCCATTACGTTCCACCGGGAGCAGCGCGGCAAATCGATGGTCACCTCGAAGCTGGATTCGATTCCGGGCATTGGGGATAAGCGCCGTAAGCTGCTGCTGAAGCATTTCGGGTCGCTTAAGAAGATCAAGGAAGCCTCCATCGAGGACTTCAAGGTGCTGTCCATCGGCGAGAAGCTGGCCGGTCAGATTCTGGAGGCGCTCAATGATGAGGAGTCGTCAATATAGATAGGCTAGAACGGTAACGAAATGGTAACCGGCCCACATAGGGCCGGCTTTTTTTGGGTTTGGGTAGGCAGTGAAGGTACCCCTGGAAGGCAAAGGGAGGGCCAAATGTATGGGGAAAACCGAACACAATTGGAGTTACGGAGGCGCGCGGGCCAAATGTATGTGAAAAACCGAACACAATTGGAGTTGCGGGGGCGCGCGGGCCAAATGTATGCGAAAAACCGAACACAATTGGAGTTACGGAGGCGCGCGGGCCAAATGTATGCGAAGAACCGAACACAATTGGAGTTACGGCGGCGCGCGGGCCAAATGTATGCGAAAAACAGGCATGACAAGACAGAGACCTTGTCACCCCCAGGAATGAAAATAAGTGGGTGGCATCCGTCGCATCCATTCTAAAAGAGGCTGTAGTCGTCAACACTACATATACAAATCAAAGGGCGGAAACGGTTACTGGGATACACCCCGTGCGAAAAACTGTTCTATTGCGCTTTTCGAGCATCGCCTATTGTAGCCCCCAAAAGTACGTGTATTAAATTACACTCACTCGAGCGCATGATTTGTAAGCTGACGATGGAGGATGATTGGAATGGATGCTGTACGTATGTGTTGCGCCGGTCTGGACGTGCACCAGGAAACCGTTGTGGCCTGCGTGTTGAAAGGACCGATCGAACAGAAACCCCAATGTCACCTGAAAACCTTTGGGACGACAACCAAAGAATTGCTAGGCCTGCAAGATTGGCTGAGTGAACAAGGCTGTCGGGAGGTGGTGATGGAGAGTACGGGCGTGTTATGGAAACCGGTATGGAACATCTTAGAGGGCAGTTGTGATCTGGTCTTGGCCAACGCCCAGCGGGTAAAGAATACGCCGGGTCGAAAAAGTGACATGCAAGATGCGCGCTGGTTAGCGCAATTGCACCGTTGCGGGCTCATTGAAGGCAGTATGGTGCCCGAACAAGACATCCGGGATTTGCGAGACTTGACCCGTTACCGGAGTAAGATGGTGCAGGCGGTGACGGCGGAGAAAAACCGCATTCACAAAATCCTGCAGGATGCCAACATTAAGCTAACCACCTTTATGTCCGATCTATATGGGGTTTCGGGACGGGGCCTGCTCCAGAAGATCATGGACGGCGAGGTCATCGACGAAGGGACCGTTAAAAACCTGGTCAAAACCCGTTTGAAAAAGAAAGTTCCGCAGTTGCTAGACGCGCTCAATGGCAAGTTGCGCCGTCATCACCGCGAGATGATTCGAGACCACTGGGACCACTTGGTCTATTTGGAGAAAAGGATCACGGAGCTGGAAGCTCGAATCGAGGCGAAGGCAGAACCGTACCTGGAGGTGATTGAACAAATTGACTCCATTCCAGGAATTGAGCGGACGTCTGCCGTGACCATCTTTGCCGAAGTGGGGCCGCATGTCGCGGAAATGTTCCCGAGTGATGCGCAGTTTGCATCATGGGCGGGGGTGTGTCCAGGGAACAACGAAAGCGCGGGAAAGCGAAGAAAGTCAAAAACGATGCAAGGGAACAAGCATCTGAAAGGGGCCTTGTGTCAGGCGGCTTGGGCGAACTCTCGCTCCTCGAACCGGATCGGCCAATTTTTTCGACGAATACGTAAGAGAAGAGGCGATAAAAAAGCAAACGTCGCCACCGCGCATTTGCTGATTCGAATCCTCCATGCCCTGATGCGGGAGAAGAGGTCATACCAAGAAATAGACGTCTCACTAGGCGATGAGACGTCCAAGAAAAACACGTTAGATAGGTACGTGAACTATATCCAGCAGTTAGGATATAGCGTGCAATTAAATCCTATCCAATAGTCTTCCCTTTTTCAAAAAAAACGAAACGTTTTTTTGGGGCGGTGGGTCTTTTTTTGTCAAAACCCGTTCTGCTGCGCATTTTCCGGTACTTTTATTTTCGTATTAAACAGGCATGACAAGACAGAGACCTTGTCACCCCCAGGAATGAAAATAAGTGGGTGGCATCCGTCGCATCCATTCTAAAAGAGGCTGTAGTCGTCAACACTACATATACAAATCAAAGGGCGGAAACGGTTACTGGGATACACCCCGTGCGAAAAACTGTTCTATTGCGCTTTTCGAGCATCGCCTATTGTAGCCCCCAAAAGTACGTGTATTAAATTACACTCACTCGAGCGCATGATTTGTAAGCTGACGATGGAGGATGATTGGAATGGATGCTGTACGTATGTGTTGCGCCGGTCTGGACGTGCACCAGGAAACCGTTGTGGCCTGCGTGTTGAAAGGACCGATCGAACAGAAACCCCAATGTCACCTGAAAACCTTTGGGACGACAACCAAAGAATTGCTAGGCCTGCAAGATTGGCTGAGTGAACAAGGCTGTCGGGAGGTGGTGATGGAGAGTACGGGCGTGTTATGGAAACCGGTATGGAACATCTTAGAGGGCAGTTGTGATCTGGTCTTGGCCAACGCCCAGCGGGTAAAGAATACGCCGGGTCGAAAAAGTGACATGCAAGATGCGCGCTGGTTAGCGCAATTGCACCGTTGCGGGCTCATTGAAGGCAGTATGGTGCCCGAACAAGACATCCGGGATTTGCGAGACTTGACCCGTTACCGGAGTAAGATGGTGCAGGCGGTGACGGCGGAGAAAAACCGCATTCACAAAATCCTGCAGGATGCCAACATTAAGCTAACCACCTTTATGTCCGATCTATATGGGGTTTCGGGACGGGGCCTGCTCCAGAAGATCATGGACGGCGAGGTCATCGACGAAGGGACCGTTAAAAACCTGGTCAAAACCCGTTTGAAAAAGAAAGTTCCGCAGTTGCTAGACGCGCTCAATGGCAAGTTGCGCCGTCATCACCGCGAGATGATTCGAGACCACTGGGACCACTTGGTCTATTTGGAGAAAAGGATCACGGAGCTGGAAGCTCGAATCGAGGCGAAGGCAGAACCGTACCTGGAGGTGATTGAACAAATTGACTCCATTCCAGGAATTGAGCGGACGTCTGCCGTGACCATCTTTGCCGAAGTGGGGCCGCATGTCGCGGAAATGTTCCCGAGTGATGCGCAGTTTGCATCATGGGCGGGGGTGTGTCCAGGGAACAACGAAAGCGCGGGAAAGCGAAGAAAGTCAAAAACGATGCAAGGGAACAAGCATCTGAAAGGGGCCTTGTGTCAGGCGGCTTGGGCGAACTCTCGCTCCTCGAACCGGATCGGCCAATTTTTTCGACGAATACGTAAGAGAAGAGGCGATAAAAAAGCAAACGTCGCCACCGCGCATTTGCTGATTCGAATCCTCCATGCCCTGATGCGGGAGAAGAGGTCATACCAAGAAATAGACGTCTCACTAGGCGATGAGACGTCCAAGAAAAACACGTTAGATAGGTACGTGAACTATATCCAGCAGTTAGGATATAGCGTGCAATTAAATCCTATCCAATAGTCTTCCCTTTTTCAAAAAAAACGAAACGTTTTTTTGGGGCGGTGGGTCTTTTTTTGTCAAAACCCGTTCTGCTGCGCATTTTCCGGTACTTTTATTTTCGTATTAAACCGAACACAATTGGAGTTACGGCGGCGGCGCGATCCAAATGTATGCCAAAAACCGAACATAATCGGAGTTACGGCGGTGTGCGAGCACAATGTAATCGAAAAACCGATTACAATGCGCCGGGTGGTCGTGTGCGGACCAAATGTAATCGAAAAACCGATTACAATGCGCCGGGTGGTCGTGTGCGAACCAAATGTAATCGAAAAACCGATTACAATGCGCCGGATGGTGGTGTGCAAACCAAATGTAATCGAAAAACCGATTACAATGCGCCGGGTGGTCGTGTGCGAACCAAATGTAATCGAAAAACCGATTACAATGCGCCGGATGGTGCTGTGTAGGCCAATGGGCGTGTAGGAGCGTGGGCGGAAGGTACATAGTAGACTGAACACGATGAGTTGCTGCATAATTAACTTAATCTTTACTTTCTGCATAAAATCGTTGATTTGTGCAATTGCAACCGGTTTCGGTAAAGGGTACGCTTATTATGGATACTTATTATGAATCTATGAAAGCGTTTGTGTAAAAGGTCAAGACTTCTAGAAGCAGGGTAAGGGGGGGCTGATGAGGACTCTGGGTAAAGGACTCCTGGACAGGGACTCCAGGATAAGTACTCCCGGAAATGAACTCCGAGCAAAGAGCTCCGGAAAAAGCCAGGTGTACAGCGAGAAAGCCAGATTTACCGGCTGAAGAGCTGCAATTCAATCGTAAAGAGGAGGACTAAGGAATGGCATATTCAAAAACAGTAAGACGCAGTAAGGGAATGAGCGGGACCGCTCTTGTCCTGAGCATCATCATGCTGCTGAGTGTCGTGCTGACGCTTCCGCCCGGGCGGGCACATGCTGCGGACTCATATCTGCTCTCCAAAGACCGGCCGGCGTATGCCTCGGGCACGGAGGGTAATAATACCCCGGATTTGGCGGTGGACGGCAATGCGGGTTCAAGGTGGAGCAGCTCATGGGGGACGGACCCGAACTGGATTTATGTAGATCTCGGGGCAACCGCAACCGTAGACCGTGTGGTGCTCCGCTGGGAAGGGGCTTACGCCAAGGCTTACAAAATCCAGGTATCCTCTGACGAATTGACGTGGAGCGATATCTACTCCACAACTACAGGTGATGGCGGTGTAGATGAGCTCACGCTCAGTGGCACTGGCCGGTATGTCCGGGTATTTGCCACGGAGCGAATCCTGATGCAATACGGCATCTCCCTCTATGAGTTCGAGGTATATGGTACCGGCGGCGTAAATCCTCCTCCGGTGGTTCTGGGGCCAAATGTGGCCTTGAACAAGCCCGCGACGGCTTCATCCTATCAGGTGGCCGACTATCTGCCTCCCGGCTCGACCCTGCCGGAGCTGGCGGTGGACGGTAACCTGAACACACGCTGGTCCTCCAACGCTACCGATAATGAATGGATTAGTGTTGACCTCGGCAGCATACGCACGCTGGGCCGGGTGATTATTAACTGGGAAGCAGCCGCCGGCCGGATCTATGATATTCAGGTTTCGGATAACGGAACCTCATGGACTACGGTATACCGGGAGCTTCACGGCGACGGAGGCACCCTTAATCTCCCCGTCTATGCCAGCGGCCGCTATCTGCGGATGAAGGGCATCAGCAGAGCCACCTCCTTCGGTTACTCGATCTTTGAATTCCAGGCCTACGATTATGTGGCAGGCGATTCGAAGCCGGTCTATAACATTCCGGCCTTGCCGGAGCTGACTACTGTGGCCGTAGGCCAGGGCAGCCATGCGGCGAATGATCTCTCGGTTCCCCAGCCCAAATATCCGCTGTATAAATCGGATACGTTGACTGCGCCGCTGCCTTCCAATGACTGGTGGCAATCCATCATGATTAATCAGCTTGGCAACGGCATTATCACGCTTCCGCTCAAATCGAAATATACCAAGCAGGGCCTAAGCATTCTGAATCCGGGCGCAGGCTACTTAATCACTGACGGCAAGGCGCAGGAAGCGGCGGGAAGCCCGGACCTGTTCCTGATGGCCGGCAACATTAATACTTCAGGGATGTCGAACCGGATTACCGGTTACGGCGACTGGTCGGCGACAGCTGTATTAAGCGATGGCGCTGCGGAGAAGATGAAGACTACTTTCGTCAAAGGCTCGCCTTATCTCTATTCACAATTCAGCGATCCGTCCAGTCCTGAGGTGTATCTGCCGGCAGGGGCACGCTTCTTCAATGAGAGCAATACAACGGTTCTGGCTGCTGACGGTGACACCTTGACCGCAGACCATATCGGCATTGCAGTAACCAATTCCAACGGGGCGCCAACGCCTGTAATGGTGACCAGACACTATGGGCTGTATGCTCCGGCCGGTACAACCTTCAAGCGGGTCGGCGCCAAGCTCAAAATCCAGCTCGGCGGAGGCCAGAATTACCTGTCCCTGTCGGCACTTCCGGCACCGTCCAATCTGAATTATTTCTACCAGCACGGCTACGCTTTCGTGACGGACACCAAGGTGGCCTATACCTTCAACGAGACGACTTCGGATGTCACAACTACCTTCAACGCGGTAACAGAACTCAAGCGTTCGGGCTTCCCGAATACCGCGCTGATGGCACAGCTTCCCCACCAGTGGAAGGTTACCACAACACCGCTGACTGCCGTCTCCTTCCCGTCCATCCGCGGAACGATGAAGGTGACAGAGGGCAATTCGTTTGCCACTACGGATAAATTCTATGGTATTGTGCCGCAGTTCACCGAGCCGGGCGATTCCACCTATTCCCGTCAGGATCTGCTTGATTACCTGGCGCTGCTGGATACGGATACCGCCACCAATCTGATGCAGGCCGATGCGTACTGGCAGGGCAAGAAGCTGCATCCGCTGGCCATGGGCGTGCTGATCGCCGATCAGATCGGGAATGAGAGCTACAAGAATCTGTTCCTCTCCCGGATGAAGGCAGTGCTTACAGACTGGTATACGTACACCTCGGGTGAACCCGATTATTATTTCGACTACAACTCCGACTGGGGAACACTGATCTATAAGCACAGCGAGTTCGGTGCGAACTCCGGCATCACGGATCATCATTTCACGTATGGCTATTATGTTTTTGCCTCCGCCGTGCTTGCCACCTACGATACCGACTTCAGGAACAAATTCAGCGGGATGGTCGATGAGCTGATCCGGGATTATGCCAATCCCTCGAAGAGCGATCCGAAATATCCTTACTTCCGCAACTTCGACCTGTATGAAGGTCATTCATGGGCCGGCGGTTATGCCGACAATGACAGCGGCAATAACCAGGAGGCGGCCGGAGAATCGCTGTTCGGCTGGGTCGGCCAGTATATGTGGAGCACACTGACCGGCAACACAGCCTTCCGCGATGCGTCCATTATGGGCTTCACGACGGAGCTAAGAGCGGTGCAGCAGTACTGGTTCAACTACGACCAGGATAACTGGCTGCCGGGCTATACGCATAAAACGGTGGGACAGATTTACGGGAGTTCCAATTTCTTCGGCACCTTTTTTAACGGGAATCCGGTGTATGTCTACGGCATTCACTGGCTGCCTACAGCAGAGTATTTGACCAGCTACGGGTTCGATACGGCCAAGGCGGCCGGATTATACAGCGGATTCGTGGCCGATAACGGCGGGCCGGAACCGGACTGGTATCATATTGTCTGGCCGATTCAGGCGCTGAGCGATCCGCAGGCGGTACTGAATAAATGGAATCCGGCACTGCCGCAGCAGAACGAATTGTTCAACACGTACTGGTTCGTGCACAATATGGCCACGCTTGGATCACGCACCAAGGACATTTGGGCAGAGAACGGATACAGTGCAACGGTGTATAAAAAAGGCTCGGACTACCGCGCGCTGGTCTGGAATCCGACGAAAGCGGCCATAACCGTTACGTTCCGCAATAGCGGAGGGGTTACAGGCTCAGCTCTGGTCGAGGCCCGGAAGCTGGTGAAGGTGGACCCGACAAAGGTAACCACAGATACGCTGCTCACTCCGCCTGCCCTGACAGCCGATACCACCGATAATGCAGCCGGGCAGCTGATTGAGCTGACGTTCACGGAGAATGCGGCCTGGAGAAATGCAATCACTGCGGTGAAGGTGGATGGAACTGTAGCGGCAGCGACGAATTATACCGTGACAGCCGGTAAAATCACACTGAACACCGCGCTGTTCCCCGCAGCGAAGACTTACACGGTTACAGTAACAGCAGACGGATACACCGATACTTCGGTGCAGCAAGTGATCACTGGCGGAACAACACCGTCCGGAAACCTTGCGCTGAACAAGGCGGTTACCGCTTCGGAGAATCTGAAGCAGCCTGCTGCCCTAGCTGTGGACGGAAATGCGGGCACCCGCTGGGAATCGGACTTTAGTGATCCGCAGTGGATTCAGGTTGACCTAGGCTCTGCCCAGACGGTCAGCCGTGTGCTGCTGAACTGGGAGGGCGCGTACGCCAAGGCCTATACCATCGAGACATCGGCAGACGGAACGAACTGGGCAACGGTCTATGCGACAACAACCGGAGACGGGGATATCGATGACATTAGCTTCACTCCAGTCAGCGCGCGGTATGTGAAGGTGAACGGCACAGAGCGCGGTACGCCGTACGGGTATTCCTTATGGGAGCTGGAGGTGTACGGCAGCGGCAGCGCTGTAACACCGCTTACTCCGCCTGCCCTAACAGCCGATATCACCGGGAACGCAGCCGGCCAGCCGATTGAGCTGACATTCACGGAGAATGCGGCCTGGAGAAATGCAATCACTGCAATGAAGGTGGATGGAACTGTAGCGGCAGCGACGAATTATACCGTGGCAGCCGGTAAAATCACACTGAACACCGCGCTGTTCCCCGCAGCGAAGACTTACACGGTTACAGTAACAGCAGACGGATACACCGATACTTCGGTGCAGCAAGTGATTACTGGCGGAACAACACCGTCCGGAAACCTTGCGCTGAACAAAGCGGTTACTGCTGCGGAGAATCCGAAGCAGCCTGCTGCCCTAGCTGTGGACGGAAATGCAGGCACCCGCTGGGAATCGGACTTTAGTGATCCGCAGTGGATTCAGGTTGACCTAGGCTCTGCCCAGACGGTCAGCCGTGTGCTGCTGAACTGGGAGGGCGCGTACGCCAAGGCCTATACCATCGAGACATCGGCAGACGGAACGAACTGGGCAACGGTCTATGCGACAACAACCGGAGACGGGGATATCGATGACATTAGCTTCACTCCAGTCAGCGCGCGGTATGTGAAGGTGAACGGGACGGAGCGCGGCACACAATACGGCTATTCTCTATGGGAAATGTCAGTCTATTAATGAACAGGTCTGTGGCACTCTTGTTCTTGCTGGTTCTGGGCAGTCTTAGTGCCTGCTCAGACAGGCTCCCGGAGAAGCCGGGGGCTCTCCACGGCAAGCAGCACCGCTAACGCCAGTACCACCGGCAATGCTGATACCGCTAACCGCAGGGATGCCGCAGACAGCAGCAGTTCCGGCATCCGCTGCCTGCGGGCCATCCTTCAGCCGCCCCCCTCTCAGAGCTGGCCGCCAAGGTGAAGCCGGTCCGGTTCTCCGTCTTTGTGAACTATGACTGGTATACCGCGCCGGATTGGGAGAGCGGACCACATAGCTGCTGGATCACCGATCATCTGAAGGTTACGCTTCTGCCGGTACCTCAGGCGAGGCGGCCGCCCAGAAGCTGAACGCGATGATTGTCTCGGATCAGCTTCCCGATGTACTGGTTATGGATCGCGGCAAAGATGTGGAACGGCTGCAGAAGGCGGGCGAGCTGGTGGCCCTGGACTCTTATCTGGAGCAATATCCTGAATTCGTCCAGACGGTCGGCGAGAAGACGCTGAACATGCTGCGCAGTGAAGACGGCAGGCTGTACCAGATCTTGGGGAGATTGATAAGCTGCATGAGGTCATCCGCTCGCTGGCCCGGTTCTACCGGCTGACGCTGCACCGGGGAGAGATGCTTATTCCGGTGGAACAGGAGCTGCAGATTGCAAAGTCGTATCTCGATATTCAGCGGATCAAGAATGCGGACCGGATTCATGTCGCCTATGCGATTGCACCGGAGGTGCTGGAGAGCGAGGGCGTGAAATTTATTCTGCAGCCGTTTGTAGAGAATGCGCTGGAGCACGCCTGGTATGACGATGATATCTCACTGATTATCCGTGCTTATAGGGAAGAGGAGGATGTGGTCTTCGAGGTGGAGGACAACGGGCTCGGAATGAAGGAGGAGCTGATCGGGCAGATCCTTGAGCCTGCGGGCCAGGGCATCGGCTACGGCATCCGTAACGTGGACCAGCGGATCAAGCTGCAGTACGGCAGACCGTATGGTGTAGCTATTCATAGCTCGCTGGGTGAAGGAACGCTGATCTGGCTCCGTTTTTCCTGCCGCCCGTATCGTTCTCTGATGGAAGAGGCACAACAGCTATAGCTATACAACAGCAGCGGCTGCGCTATCCCGGAGGAGGAAGCGCAGCCGCTGTATGTGCTTATTGACTATGGACCGGCTCCGCCGGATCAGGCTTACGTGGAGGGTTGAAGCGGTACACCAGATAACCGACAATGAACGGCAGGATGATCGTGACGATACCGGCTCCGATATTCACCGTATCCTTCATGAAGATCAGCGTTGCCCCCATCAGGATGCTGTCGAATACGACATGGCTGAACATCGCGGCGATGAACCCGTACCGGATGAAAATATAGCTGAACAGCAGACCGATCACCGTCAACTCAATCGGCCGGGAGATGACCGGATAGATCGGATAGAGCGTATGTCCAAGCGCCCAGATCAGGGTCGTGATCAGTGAAGCGATAAGTGTATTCTTGACCAGCTTCTTCAGCATCTGAATCCCGAACAGCCGGTAGACCGCCTCTTCCGAGAGGCCGGCCAGCCAGGCGACAATCGGCAGCAGCCAGGCATATTTCATATTGTAAGGCGACTGGCTGGCGTCTGTGGTGGACCAGTTATCCAGCGTATAGGACAGAATAATGAACATGACGGTCTGCACGCCAAGCAGAATGAAGGCCCAGATATAACCTGCCTGGATACTCTTCAGTACATAGCGGCCGTAGCCGGGCTCGGAGGCCCGGGGCCAAGGATTCAGCTTCTCCTCGGAGCGCCACAAGCCGTCCCCTCCGACCAGAGAGAAGTAGAGCAGGAGCGACATCAGCAGGCTGTACAGAACATAGATGATGAACATGACTACGGCTGTAACTCTTGCCTCAGCGCTGCCGCTGCCGGATTCAGACACTACATTGTAGCTGCTGACCATCATGATCAGGAAATGAACGGAGCTCAGGAATATTCCGCGCTTCCAGGAAGTATGCTTCCTGCGCAGAATGCCGTAGATCAGTGCCAGGAGACCTAGCAACAGAGTCGGCAAGCCATAGCCGTACAAGGTCAGCTTCTTGGCCAGCGAGGTCTGTCCGTCCACATAAGTGTCATGCCAGGCAGGAGCCGAGAATCCGGCGCGGAAGTACGAGACCTCACCGTTGAGATAATTGAATTGGTACCTAAGCGGTAATTCACCTATAGTGACGGAGCTGTCGGAATAGACAAGACCGTAGCCGTCAAGGTTAGCCTCAATCTTCAGCTTGGCGGGATTGGCCCCCCAGAGCTTCAGCCAGGGAAGGGCGAGCCTCTCTTTTGCCTCCAGGCTCAGATCCGGTATGCTGCTTGCAGGATTGGCAGTACCGGTACGTTTGGTTGCAGCCGTGGGCCGCTCCCCGTAATTCAGCCCGGCCGCAGCATCGGCATCGGCACCAACGGCAAAGGCTACGGGCTCGCCGTTATACATATTGAGGTCGACTGCCAGCCGGGCTGCCGCCTCTCCGGACGTATAGAGCACCGCATGGTACACATCGAATGGATAACGCTGGTCGAGCTTATTCTTGGAATAGTCCGGGAGCAGCTTCTCGCGGGACATATAGCCGTAGAAGGAAGAGTCGGTCTTGTACAGGATCACCCATTCATCTCCGGCTGCGGCTTCGTAGCCGAGCTGTCCGGCGGCAAACGCGGCGGCTTTCTCCCGGATTTCACTTTTGCTGAGAATAGTTGTATCCCCATCTGAACTGGAGATGAGCTGGGGAGCGATCTGGAACATGACAAATAGAATGAGTCCGAGAATTCCGGCAAGGATAAGCTTGGCAGTAAGGGGCCGCTGGTGCAGGGGCTGGCCGACGGGATTCATGGAACGCCTCCTTGGTCTGAATTTATCTTGCTTTCTTGAAAAGCCGTACTATCCTCTTACGTGAAGATGGCCGGGCTTATGCCTGTTTCTTGGCCGCCTGCTCTTTATTTGTTCCCAGTGCCAGGTGAAAATACTTGGCGCCAGCCGCGGTGCAGCACATGGCAAGCGGGAGACCGATCAAGGCGGCGAGACCGGGGATGGTCCAGGACGGATAAGGGGCGCTGGCGAACTGCTCCGGGATCAGGTATTTGTTGATCTGGGGCAGGATGAGCAAGACGGCCATTATCACTACAAAGAGCAACGGTGCCAGTGTCTTGGATTTCATCAGGTAATAGATGCTTTGCAGCACACCCAGCCCCAGTGTCAAGGCCAGTGTGTAGACAACAAGGGAATACCACAGCCAGGATAGATATAGGCTGATGTGATATGGAGCGGGACTCCCGATAACCATTCTTGCCAAAATACCGACAAGCATGGAGCAGGCCAGCACAAGAAGGATACGCATGACCGTAACCCATACAGCGGCAACTCCAGAGAGCAGCAGACGCAGCCGGCTCTGGGGAAAGAGCAGCCACCAGGACAACTGCTTCTGTTCAAGGCTGCTCCGGGAAAGCATCCACAAGAACCCGAACATCACAGGAAGAGTAAAGGGAATTCCGATACATGTCAGGAATGCCTCAAGGTCGCTGGTTAAGAAATAAGCGGCAACCATCATAAGAACCGGAAGAGCGAGCTTCAATACCACTACACTCCTGTGCCTTTCCATGGAGTGGAGCCGGCTGGCATCCAGTCTGTATAAGCTCAGCAAGGGAGAAGGGCTGGTTGTAGATCGTGCAGAACGGACTATTCTCCGGGGCTGCGTAGAGCCGGAACGCAGGGGCGAGGCTCCAGATAGCCTGCTCTCCGGCTGCGGCAGCGAACGGAATCCCTTGCCGGCAATTACGGGCAACAGGAGATAGCAAGCGATTAGGTCGATAACAAGCAACGCCACGCTATATATTAGCATAAATTGCAGCGATACATACTCAGACCCGTAGAAGGCAGCGGCTGTAGTGGTATCATTCAGCAGGATGGCGGCGGTTATAGGTGCCAGCCAGAGCAGCGAATAAGGAACGGCAAGCAGCAGATTCAGAACCAGGCTGCGGATAGACATCAGCACACAGATCAGCAGGCCGCTCATGATGGCCAGAGGCAAGAGGGTGAGAATAAGCAAGCCGTAAGTTATCAATGTATAGATGAACCCGAAGGCGGACAGCGGCTCATACCGGCCGGACAGAACAGAGAGTCCGTAGAGCGCAGCGGCAGCAGTGAAGACGGGAACGGCTATTCTCAGACTGAGCTTCAGCAGGCTGAGCGCCTTGGCCTGCAGCAAAGTAAGACGCGGAGCCGGAAAAGTAAGGAACCAATCCTTGTGCCGCTGCCCGTAGAAGGTCAGCATATGTAAAGCGGATACACCCATCACAATGATCCACAGCAGCATCGCAGCCGTAAGGAACGGAGACTGCGCTGCGCTGCCGGAGAACGGGAAGAACAGACCGGCAGGCAGCAATACAGCCAGGAGTGCCAAGCAAGCCAGCAGCTCATGTACCTTCTTCAGACGATAGCGGCTATATTCCAGCTTCACAAGCGTCTTAAGCGCCGTCATGCGAACACTTCCCGGTAGCGTGACTCCACAGAATAGCCGGAGTGCCGCAGCTGATCCACATCATCAATTCCCTGAATCCGGCCGCCGCCGATCAGAATCAGCCGGTCAAAGAGCAGCTCCATTTCCCGGATATCATGGGTGGCAATCAGGAAGGTCCGCCCGCCGCCTGCCATCTCTCCTACCACAGCAGAGGCGATCACTTCTCTGGAGATCAGATCCACGCCGGTGAACGGCTCATCCAGAATAATTAGCGCTGCCTGACGGGAGAGGCAGGTTAAGAGCTGCAGCCGGGCTTCCTCGCCGCGGGACATGGTGGAGATTAGCGAGTCCGGTGTGACGGATAGGCTGAGCAGCAGCTCTGCGGCCTTGCCGCTGTCCCAGTCCGGGTAGATGCCCGCGGCGAAGCCCAGCCATTCCTGTACGGTCAGCCAGCCGGGCAGACTGCTGCGGTCAGGAAGCATGGAGAGCTCTCCGAGCCGCTCAACACCAGCGGGTCTCCCGTTAATGCTGACCGTGCCGGACCCTGCGGGGATCAGCCCGGATATAATCCGCAGCAGGGAGGACTTGCCTGCACCGTTGGGTCCAAGCAGGCCGGTGATACTGCCCTGGGGAATGTGGAAGCTGATGCCGTCCAGGATCACCCGGCTTTTAATCTCGAACCGTAAATCCTTGCACTCAACCGCAGCGGGAAGGGCGGGCGCTTCTTGTGCCGATCTATTCATATTCATTATTTCAATCCTCCTCATCGAATTGCAGCATTTGCCCGGCGGTAAGCCCGAGCGCAGCGGCAGTGTCCTTGAACTGCTGTACAGCCTGTCGGATGATTGCCTTGCGTGCATCCTTAATGACACTTTCCTCCCGGGTGACGAAGGTTCCCTGACCACGGTAGGTCACAATCAGCCCCATCCGCTCCAGCTCCTGGTACGTCCGGGCGGCAGTAGTGGGATTGACACCTCTGCCGGCTGCCAGGTCCCTGACAGAGGGTAAACGTGCTCCCGGTGGAATGATGCCGCTAACAATCCGTTCCCGGATAGCGCCAACAAACTGTTCATAGATCGGAAGTGACGGGTTAATCAGGAAGTGCTCCGGTAATAGCTCAAAGGTAGAATCCACCTGTGTCCTCCCTTCTATAACTCTCTTTATGGTGTGTGTGGATACTCGCCATACACTTTATGGACCAAGTGTACCACCAGTCACCATACAATTTCAAGCCATATTTTTGAAAAGCAGGACTTCATGTGCTTCTCAAGCTGTGTTTGCTTGGTTATAAAAATGAGTCTTTGTGAAGTTAGGCAATAACGTATATAATTTTGTATGCTTATCTGATACTGACCGATTCGTAACTTCTAAATAAGAAACCCTGAAAGGATGAGAAGTTTGGCGTCACCGTCTTCCAAGATCACCGGCCTCCGATTCCTGAAGCTGGCTCCTCCGCAAATTCTGGTGCTTAGCTTCGCTGCGGTCATCCTCATCGGCACACTGCTGCTTATGCTTCCGGTATCCAGCGTGCCCGGTCAGCCGCTCCGCTTCATGGACGCGCTGTTCACGGCCACCTCCGCCGCCTGTGTGACCGGGCTCGCAGTGGTGGATACCGGGACCCATCTTACCGGCTTCGGACAAGCGGTCATACTGGTGCTAATCCAGATCGGCGGGCTCGGATTCATGACGATGGCCACGCTGTTTGCGCTGGTGTTCAGACGCAGAATCTCACTGCGTGACCGGCTGATTCTTCAGGAAGCGATGAATCAGAGCTCGATGGAAGGGATTGTGCGGCTGATCCGCAAGGTGCTGCTCTATTCCCTGGTCATTGAAGCAGCGGGAGCACTTCTCCTGTCTATCCGCTGGGCGGTGGATATGCCATTTGGCCGCGCGGTCTATTACGGGGTGTTCCATGCGGTATCAATGTTCAATAACGCCGGATTTGATCTGTTCGGCGGGCATGATCACAGCTTAATCAGCTATGTCGGCGACCCGGTCATTAACCTGGTGGTGATGTCCCTGATCATCTCCGGGGGGATCGGCTTCATCGTCATCTCTGACCTGGCCGACTTCCGCCGTACCCGGCGGCTGTCGCTGCACAGCAAGGTGGTACTGTCGATGACGGCCGGACTGATTGTGACCGGAATGGTGGTCATCTTCATTTTTGAGTTCACCAATTCGCGGACCCTGGGACCGCTGAATCTCGGAAGCAAGCTATGGGCGTCCCTGTTCCAATCGGTAGCACCGCGTACGGCAGGAGCCAACACACTGGATATCACGGGCCTGCGTCAGGCCACGCAGTTCTTCATCGTGATCCTGATGTTCATCGGGGCATCCCCTGGCTCTACCGGCGGCGGCATCAAAACCACGACCTTCACGCTGATGATCGGAGCTGTAATCTCCATGCTGCGCGGCCGCGAAGACATCGTGCTGTTCCGTTACCGGCTGGCTCAGGAGCGCGTGTTCAAGGCACTGACCATCACGCTGCTGGCGCTGCTGCTGATCGTTACGGTCTCGATGATGCTCTCGACTACAGAGGGGCTGCCGTATCTGATGATTCTGTTCGAGACGATCTCGGCTTTTGCCAATGTTGGACTGAGTCTGGGACTGACCCCGGAGCTGACGCAGGTCGGCAAGGTTCTGATCTGCCTGACCATGTTCGCCGGACGGCTGGGACTGCTGACGCTGGCGTATGCGCTCGGTCCGAGACAGGGTAAACCATTATATAAATATCCGGAAGGCAAAATGATAATTGGATAGGGGAATCAAGTCATGAAACCACAGCAGTTTGTTGTAATCGGCCTGGGCCGCTTCGGCTCAAGTCTGGCGCTGGAGCTGATGTCCATGGGCTACGAGGTGCTCGGCATTGACCACCAGGAGGAGCGGGTGGAGGAGATGACCGGACGGCTAACGCATGCAGTCATGGCGGATGCTACGGATGAAGGGATTATGCGCTCGCTCGGAGTGCGTAATTTTGACTGCGGCATTGTGGCGATCGGCGATAATATGGAGCGGAGTATTCTGGCCGCGATTCTGCTGAAGGAGCTGGGTGTCAAGCAGGTGGTCGGCAAAGCCATCTCCATTCTGCACGGCCGCGCGCTGTCGAAGCTGGGGGTGGACCGGGTGATTTTCCCGGAGCGGGATATGGGTATCCGCGTGGCACACCAGCTGGTGACGCCGAATCTGCTTGATTATATTGAGATCTCCAAGGATTACAAGGTCGTTGAGTTGACGGTGCCTGCCTGCATGAACGGCAAAAGTCTCTCCGAGCTGAACACCCGCGCCAAATACGGCTGCAGCATCATTGCCCTGAACCGCGAGGATGGCATCATCGTAGCCCCGACCGCGCATGATTATGTGCATCAGGGGGATATCATGGTGGTGATCGGCTCCAACGACAGCATCGAGGAGTTCGAGGATGAAGCGGTGAATGTGGAGTAAACACTTCCTGTCAGCCAGCCTATCCCGATAAAAGAAAGCTATAAACGCCCGGATAGCCATACCTCCTGGCGTTTTTGCTGTTTCTGCGTAAGTCTGCAGCCGCACATTAGAACGCTGTACACCAGCCCGTGGCATGCGTCGCGGAGACTGAAAAATTTTCCTATACACATATGTAAAATGTATCCTGAAATGATAAAATAAAAATATTGAAAGCGGTAACATTGAAATCCTTAGGGGGATATGTGATGAAAAAAGCACCGATGATCCTGCAGCTGGCGTTGATTCTATTCTGCATTATGGCTATTCCTACAGCAGTCCTGACCTGGTACAGCGGGTCACAGATTATACAGAATTCTGAAGCCGCTATCGGGGAATCCACGCTGGCCGGGCTTAATGCCAACCGCAGGCTGAATGAGAACGCGCTAGCCAATCTGGCCCAGGATACGTCGCGTCTGGCGGCGACAAATATTTTTGACCGCATCCGCAGCTTCGAGACCTACGATGAGATTAACGCCAACTATAACAATGTAAGTCTGGCTCTGTCCGTGACTAAGGAGCTGCTGAACCTGAACCGCCGGGTGGATGGTGTGTATTCTTCATTCTTTGTTCTGGAGGATTCGGATTATGTCTTCTCTACCGACAGCAGCATCACGACACTTGCCCGCTATGAGCCTATCGGATGGATTACTGAAGCGCTTAAGGGGCGCAGGGGGATCAGCGGGGTATGGGTGCCCCGTAAGCTTGCGTCGGGCGAGAATGTGGTGTCTTATGTGTACCCGCTCAACCGCTTGTCCACCACCACCCGGGGAGTAATCGTCGTCAACATGAAGGAGAGCCAGATCGGCAAATATCTGCATGCTACCGAGGTGGGTGACAGTAACTACCTGCTGCTGGATGCTGCGGGTACGGTAATCTCCTTCAATGACCGGTCCATGCTGCTCTCTGACAGCCGTAAGCTGCCGTTCTTACAGGAGATTCTGAATCAGGAAGCCAGTGAAGGCTACACCTTCCGCAAGCTGGAGGGCAAACGGATGGTGTATGCCTGGAGCCGTTCCTCCTTGTCCGGGTGGTGGAATGTAAGCTGGAGCTCCATGGATGAGCTGATGACCAAATCCAGAGAGATGCAGGGGAATATTATTCTGCTGACGGGGGCGATCATTGTACTGGGGACACTGCTGGCCATCTTCCTTGCCACCTGGCTGTCCAGGCCCCTGAGGCAGCTGGTGCAGACGATACGCACGAAGATTGATGTGGGCGTAGTGAACAGGAATGAGCTGGCCTTCCTGGATCTGGCCTTCAAACGGATGCAGGAGGAGGAAGAGAGCCTGTTCCAGCTGCTGCAGGAGCGTGAGCAGGATACCCGCAGTCTGGCCGTACACCGTCTGCTGCGCGGTGAAATTCCGCCGCGGATCACGGAGGTTTTTCCGCATGCCTGTTACAGAGTGGTGGTGGTCTCCATCGACCAATACAGAAGATACGTGGGACATACCAATGTAGAGACACGCAGCTATCACCGGTATTTGCTGAGTGCCAAGTATGAGAGTCTTTTCCCTGAGGCGCTGGTAGCCCGCTGTGTCTATCATAATGAGGGCTGTACGGTGATTGTTCTGAACTATACGCCGGAGGAGGGAGAGGCGCACAGCACTCTGATTCATCAGGCGCTGGAGGAGATCCGCGACCAGTCCCTTGAGCTGCTGGAGCATTCGGTCACGATTGGGGTAAGTGAGCGGACGGATGCTCCGGAGAGGGTGGCGCTGCGGCTGTTCGAAGCGATGGAGGTGATCAAGCGCCGGATGATCAAAGGGGCTGGAAGCATCATGTACTGGCATGACGGGGAAGATAACAGCCGTAAGTACGTCGACTCTGAGAGCAGCGAGCGGCGAATTCTGAATTTCCTGGATGCCGGCGACCTGGCGGGAATCTTCAAGGAGCTGCAGAGCATCCGTAGCCAGATCTCCGCAGAGGATAATATCTCCTACGATAATATTATGTTCATCTATCATCAGCTGATGGGCGCGACGATCAAGCATCTGCGCGAGAATCACCTCGGGACCGGACGGATGATTGTGGGCCGGGGCAACGTGTATTCGATTCTCGCCGCCATGGATACGCTGGATGAGCTGGAGGAGTACCTGTATGATTTCTACTGTGAGATTGTACAGAGCCTGGACCGCAGTGCCCATGAGACCAATTATGCGCAGCGGATCATGGAGTACCTGAAGCAGCACTACCGGGAAGAGATCGTCTTCGAGGATATGGCCAAGCAGATAGGCATCAGCTACTCCTATATGCGCAAGCTTGTATATGAGCAGACCGGCAGCAGCATGATTGACTTCGTCAATCAGTTAAGGATCGAGCAGGCCAAGGAGCTGTTGCTGGATTCGGGGCTGAGCATCAAGCAGATTGCCGCTGAGGTGGGTTACGCCAATGTGCAGAGCTTCAACCGCTTTTTCCGCAAATATGAAGGCATGCCGCCAAGCGGCTACAAGTCAGCGAAGAGCAAGAGTTCTTAGGAGCTCATTGATGGCCTTGAAAGCCCAAAAAAGCCCATAGAAACCTATAAAATCCGATAAAAACATTATCCCTGGCGGATGGTAACTCCTTTCAAGCACCGTGTTGTTTCGGCTTGTCGGTGGAAAGTGGGCAGCCGGCGGGAATGAGAGGGATAAATCCCTCTGATGGAGCTGGAAAGTGGGCTGGATGGGGAAATGAGAGGGATAAATCCCTCTGATGGAGCCGAAAGTGGGCTGGATGGGGAAATGAGAGGGATAAATCCCTCTGATGGAGCCGAAAGTGGGCTGGATGGGGAAATGAGAGGGATAAATCCCTCTGATGGAGCTGGGAAGTGGGCAGGCGGCGGGAATGAGAGGGATAAATCCCTCTGATGGAGCTGAAAGTGGGCTGGATGGGGAAATGAGAGGGATAAATGCTGTTAGTGTTAACCGTGGACACCCGTTAAGAGAATAGAGATAATGAGTTTAACGAGGAGGTGTCCGCATGAGTGGAACACGGAGAAGCTACAATGAAGAATACAAAAGACAGGCCGTAAAGTACATCCAGGAGCAGACGAAAACGGTGGCGGAATTGGCCCTGGAGCTGGATGTCCCCGCCAAAACGTTGCATAAATGGCTAGGTCAGTACCGGCAGTTTGAGAATGAGCCCATCATTACTCCAGACAAATACAGAGAGCTGGAACGTCAACTGAAGGAGCGGGAGCAAGAACTCGCAGACCTGACAGAGGAGATGGCTATCCTAAAAAAAGCCGTGCACATCTTCAGCAATCCAAAGAACTGAGATTTCGGTTTATTGAAGATCATCGCTCCGAGTTCCGCGTGGAGAAGATGTGCAGTGTCTTTCAGGTGTCCCGGAGCGGGTATTACAAATGGAGAACAGCGAAGCCCAGCCCTCAAGCCACTCGTAAAGCCTTGTTGCTAAAGCGGATTGCCTATCATTTTCACGACTCTAAGGGTCGCTATGGCAGCCCCAAAATCAAGGTTCTCCTAGTGCGTGAAGGGCACCAGGTCAGTGAACGCACGGTAGGCAAGTACATGAAAGAACTGGGGCTGCGCTCTTGTGTCGCAAAGAGATTTCGCGTATGCACCACCGACTCCAACCATCCGCTACCCATTGCCCCCAACTTGTTAAACCAGCAATTTCACACGGAAAAGCCGAACCAGACGTGGGTAGCGGATATCACCTACATTCCCTGCCGGGAAGGACGAATGTACTTGGCGAGCGTGCTGGACCTGTGTACCCGGGAGATTGTCGGCTGGCGGCTTAGCGACCGGATGACCACTGACCTCGTACAGGGCGCTCTGGACGCTGCCTACCAGGCCAAACGCCCCGGAAAGGGCTTGATTCACCATTCGGATCGAGGCTCCCAGTACGCCTCTGCAGACTACCGGGAACGCCTAAAGACGTACCAGATGACCGCAAGCATGAGCCGCAAAGGAAACTGTTATGATAACGCCTGTATCGAATCTTTTCACAGCCTCTTAAAAAAAGAGTTGGTGTACTGGAATCGATTTAAAACGAAGCAACAGGCGTATGATGCCATTTTCCAGTACATTGAATTTTTCTACAACCGTAAACGAATCCATGGGGCACTGGGGTACGTTTCTCCGGTTCAGTTTGCAGCCACATTTAAGCGAAAAACGTTGTAGGTTTTGTCTACTTTCTTGACAGGAGTCCAAAATCCCTCTGATGGAGCCGAAAGTGGGCTGGATGGGGAAATGAGAGGGATAAATCCCTCTGATGGAGCTGAAAGTGGGCTGGATGGGGAAATGAGAGGGATAAATCCCTCTGATGGAGCTGAAAGTGGGCATTGATCGGAAATGAAGAGCACTAGTACCCCTGAATTCCAGGAAAGTTGGCTAAAACGAGTAAATGAGGAGTAATCCCCCGTTAATCCCCCCTGGCCCCCTCCCTCACCATCCAATTTTTATCCTAATTAGACCCGACTCTCCAAATGAAAGCGCTTTATTATTTTTGGGAATGCCTATCAGTTTTGATTATTCACCTGCGGCTGAGGCCTGGTGCGCCGGGCAACAATCATTTGTGAATCAATTGTGATAGGTAATCATCAATACTCATGATATTCAAGCCCCAGCAAAGGCGGTAGCATAGGAGTCAGGCCGGAGAACCTGAGCCGGCAGACGGCAAGAAGAATTCAAGGCAGGAGGTGAAGATGTTGAAAGCTGCAAGCGCTTCACAAACGAATCACAGTCCTTTATTAAGAAGGAAACAGGGGTTCAGCTATTATTTACAGCGGGATTGGCAGCTCTATCTGCTGGTGATGCTTCCGCTGGCCTTTGTCATCGTATTCAAATATCTGCCAATGACCGGACTTGTAATCGCCTTCAAAGACTATAAGATTGCCAGAGGCTTCTGGGGCAGCGAATGGGCCGGACTGCAGGTCTTCCAGGACCTGTTCGCCAAGCCTGATTTCATCCGGGCCGTCCGCAACACCCTGCTGCTGAACGTGCTTGACCTGATCTTCAGCTTCACGATGCCGATTGTGCTGGCTCTGCTGCTGAACGAGATCAAGAGCGTACGGTTCAAAAGAATCAATCAGACGGTGCTCTATTTGCCCCACTTCCTGTCCTGGGTCATTATCGGAGCCATCGCCTATCAGCTGCTCAGTGAGGGGGGCGGTGTTGTCAATAACCTCATAGAACTGATGGGAGGCACCCGGATTCCATTCCTGCAGCAGGATACGAATTGGCTGATCAGCTATCTCGTGATCGGGGTCTGGCAGAGCATGGGCTGGGGCACGATTATCTACCTGGCGGCGATGAGCGGGATCAACCCCGAGATGTACGAAGCGGCTACGGTAGACGGGGCGGGCCGCTGGAGAAAGGTCTGGAATATCACCCTTCCCTCGATCCGGGCAACGATTGTGACGCTCTTGATTATGGCGCTGGGCAAAGTAATGGACGGCTCCTTCGAGCGGATCTATGCGCTGCAAAATAAAGCGACCACGGAGTTCACTACCACCATACCGGTCCTCGTATACCGCTGGGGGATTGAGAGCGGCAATTTCAGCCGGGCAACCGCCATCGGATTATTCCAGTCAGTCATCGGAATTATTCTGGTTATTTCCGCGGACCGCGTAGCCAAGAAGCTTGGCGAGGATGGGATTTTGTAGAAAGGAGAGGAACCATGAAAGCCATAGCCGGAGGCCCTGCCGCACCCCATAAAGCAAGTATAGATATTTGGGAAACGCTGATCCGTCTCGTCATTATTGTTGTGTCGCTATTCTGCCTGCTGCCGTTCATTCATGTCGTATCGAAATCGCTGAGCTCTGACTCCTTCGTCATTGCCAATAAGGTTTTTCTGTGGCCGCAGGGCTTCACCATTGAAGCGTATAAAAAAATCTTCGCGGATGCCAGCATCCTCCGTTCCTTGTACATCTCGGTCATCGTGACGGTGCTGTTCACCATTCTGGGCATGATCCTGACCATCTGCGCTGCCTATCCGCTGTCCAGAACCCAGTTCAAGGGCCGCAGGGTGATCACCTTCATCTTCCTGTTCACCATGTACTTCAGCGGAGGCATTATCCCCGACTATATGAACATCAACAATCTGGGGCTGATGGATACCATCTGGTCACTGGTGCTGCCGCTCTCCTTCAGCGCCTTCAATCTGTTAATTATGAAGACTTCTCTAACGCACGGGATTCCCGTAAGTCTGGAAGAGTCAGCGCGGATCGACGGTGCGGGGCATTTCCGGATTCTGTTCAGCATTGTGCTGCCTTTATCCAAGCCGATTATGGCGACACTTGCCCTTTTTTATGCGGTAGGCCGCTGGAATGCTTATCAGGACGCATTGTTCTATATCAAGCATGAGACCTCCCTCCGGCCGCTTCAGCTCAAGCTGTATTATCTGGTCATTCAGGCCAGTGAAAGCTTCCAGCTGGAGGCCAGTCAGGTACAGCTCAGCAATCCCGAAGTCCTGAAGGCGTCAGTTGTTGTATTCGCTACCTTGCCAATACTCTGTGTGTATCCATTTGTCCAAAAGTACTTCGTTCAAGGTGTTATGCTCGGAGCCGTTAAGGAGTAATCCTGCGTCCCTGGTATATAGTCATTCTTTGGAATTACGAAAATTCAAAAAATGGGGGAATTGCGATGAGTAAAAGAAGCGTGTATTCGTTAATGATGGCATCCGTCATGACGGCAGGCCTGCTGGCCGGGTGCTCTGGGGGAAATAACACCAAGAATACAGCCGAATCCAGCAATAAGCCGGCCGAGACCGCCGCGGCTACGAACCAGGCCGAAGGGGCCTATCCTGATTATTCCAAGGGCTTCGAGAAAAAAGTCTCGCTCGATATTCCGGTCTATGAGCGTGCCTATGAAGGCTGGAACGTGTCCGATAACTACTATACCCGCTGGGTGCAGGCGGAGTTCGGCGACAAATATAATATAGAGGTTAACTATGTGCCGATTACCCGCTCCAAGGAAGTAACGGATTTCGAGCAGCTGCTGGCTTCGCACAAGGCTCCGGATATTATTTTCCACTATGATATGCCGCAAGCGCTTACTTATTATGGCGAGGATGTGATGCAGCCGCTCGACTATGCAGAGATCCAAAATTATGCGCCGACCTATTGGAAGAACATGGGTAATACGATTGAACAGTATGGTACCGTGGATGATCAGAAGACCTTCTTCTTCGCTGCACGCCCTGAAGCTGACAACTTCGTCAATATTATCCGCAAGGACTGGGTGGAAAAGGTAGGCATGAAGGTTGAGGATCTGACCTCACTGGAAAAGTATAACGAGATGCTGGCCAAGTGGAAGGAAGCCGGACTCGGCGTAAGCGGCGGCAATCTGCAGCAGAACTTCTTCAACTTCAACTATCCGTTCCGTGAATGGCCGGTGGATGCGAAATATCGGGCGCTGTATTCCGATCTCAGCGTAGCTGATCTGACTACGAAGGAGACTGAGGCTTACCTGCGTAACCTCAATTATCAGTATAACAATGGCCTGATTGATAAGGAATTCTATCTGCGCAACGATGAACCTAAGATTAAGGCTGAATTCGTGGCAGGCAAAACCGGCAACTTCGGCTTCTATCTGGCGAACAACACCGATGTCTTTGCGGCTACGCTGCAGAATAACCCGGATGCCAAATTTGCGGTAGTGCCTCCGTATGCGGGAGTTCCGGAAGGCAATAAGCCTCAGGGACGCGCTTACTGGCCGTTCGGCTTCATTATGGGCATTAACTATGAATCCACGCCGGAAGAACGTGCAGCCGTGTGGATGTATCTGGAATGGCTCAGCCAGCCGGAGAACCTGTTCAAGTTCCAGAACGGGCTCGAAGGGGAGAATTATACGCTTGACGCAGACGGCATTGCCCTGAAGAACCCGGATTATAAGGGAGAAGCGGTGCTGGCACAGAACAATAACAAGGACTACTGGGGCCTGGTGACGGAAATCGCCCAGTACCCGGATGAAGCCAAGACCCGCAAGGCCAACCTGCGTAACTGGGCACCGTCCGGTTATGAGCCGCTGGCGGATGATCTGGTGAAGTATTATGACGAGGTTGCCGAATTCCGTACACCGGATGCGCTGTTCAATGTGGTGCTGGAGAAGGTGAACGAATACAAGGCCGATCTGAACACGCTGTTCCAGGAGTTGTACGTGAAGGTGGTGCTTGCTCCGGAGGCTGAATTCGATGCTACGTATGAAGCCGCCAAGAAGACGTATCTGGAGGCAGGCTACCAGGAGATTCTCGATGAGAAGCAGGCAGCAATTGATGCAGGCAAATTCCGTTAATGCAGTGTAAGTCTGGCTTAGTTTAGCAAAAGAAGTACCTGGCAGTATCCTCACCCGGCAGGCCGATCCGTAGTATTACGGAGGCTTGCCGGGTGATTGCTGTGTTCCCCGCCGCTACTCGCGGCTGTTCAGGAAGACATCCTCCGTCACCTGCACCAGACAGCGCGCTGCCGTGCTGAGTCCGCCGCTGCTCTGGTAGATGAGGCAAGTGGTCCGCTGGGTCTGCTCCAGCTCTTTGATGTGCAGGGAGACCAGTCCCCCGCCGTTCAGCAGCTCCGGACGCAAGTAAGAGTTCGGCAGCAGGGCCGCAGCTTTGATCGTCGGCAGCAGGCGGACGATGGCCTCGAAGGAGTCGATCTCCATCCGTACATCGGGATCAACCCCGCAGCGCTGGAACAGATCATCTGTCGTCCGGCGGTACCAGGTTCCCTTGGAGAAAAGAATCATCGGCAGCCGGGACAGATGCTCCATGGTGAGCCGCGGCGTCAGGGTCAGCGGATGCTGCTCGGAGACGACCAGCCGGAGCTGGTCCTCGAACAGCGGGATGCAGCGCAGCCCCGGCTCCTGAACCTGGGAGGCGATGATGGCGACATCGCATTTGCCTTCGCTGACCGCGGTGACCATCTCATGGGTCTTCCCGGTGATGAGCTTCAGCTCGGCTGCCGGATACTTCTCGGTGTACGCTTTTACCAGAGGAGGCAGGGTTGTCTGCAAGGTGGTCAGGCTGGCACCCAGGGTTACGAGCTGCGGCTCGCCCTCCTTGAACTTCGATAACGCTTCCAGGAACTTGGAACGCTGCTGACGCTGCTCCAGCGCATAGGTGTAGGTAAGACGGCCTACCTCTGTAAGCTCGAGGCGCTTGCCGAAGCGGTTGAACAGGGCGACGCCGAGCCGCTCCTCCAGCTTGGAGATTTTGCGGGAGAGGGCCGGCTGGGACAGGTTGAGCTGGCGAGAGGCCCGGTTCAGGCTGGAGTGCTCCACCACCGCAGCAAAAGCATCTAAATCATCATACATTTCATAGTGCTCCTCTCTTCCAAATTCCATACAACTGTGATAAATGGCATAGCCGATGAGCGAAGGTTCTCCTGATGTGCAGGAAGACAACCCTATATTGTAAGTTATAAACGAAGCTAAATGAGAATTATTATCATATTAAAAATATTCTTATGCAATTATTGTATAACGATTAATAATTAGATTGCAATTCCCTTATAAGCAAAAAAAGAGTAACATGAAAAGTGACACAGGATATTCACATATTGTGAATTATTCAGCAAAGTCCGGGAAAACAATGGATAGTGGTGCAAACAGACTGTTAGCCGCTAAATCAAGCCTGCCGCTGCCCTGTTTCAACTGTACTCCCGGCGGTGTATGCTCTTTAAAAAGACTTGTGAAAACGCTGTTTTATATGGAAAGGGGACACTTTGCATGAGAGGATTTTATTCCAGAAAGATTCATTCCTTGCTCGGCGTTATCCCGCTCGGGGCATTCTTCCTTGAGCACATGCTGACGAACTTCGCAGCAGTAGAGGGTGGCGCTTCTGGTTTCACAGACAGTGTGCTGTGGCTGAACAGCCTGCCGCTGGTCTTCTTCCTGGAATTGTTCGGCATCTGGCTGCCGCTGCTGTACCACGGAGTATACGGCCTGTACATCGCGTACCAGTCGAAGCCGAACCTGAACCGCTACAATCTTGAGCGCAACTGGCGTTATACGCTGCAGCGGATCAGCGGAGTCGTCACCTTCATCTTCATTGTCTGGCATCTGTGGGACACCCGCGTCCAGGTTGCGCTCGGCAAGGTGGAGCATGATCAGCTTGGCGGAGTGATGCATAACATTGTGACCCAGCCGCTGCTGATGACTCTCTATATTGTCGGAATCGTGGCTGCCTGCTTCCATTTCTCCAACGGTCTATGGTCGTTCCTGATCAGCTGGGGAATCACGGTGGGTCCGCGTTCGCAGAGAGTATCGTCCGTACTTTGCCTCGGTATTTTTGTTATCGTTACCTTCATGTTCGTCCTGTCGCTGGTTACCTTCCGTAACGATGAATTCCAAACTGCCGCTACGGCGATGCAGTCAGTGCGCAGTTTCATTTAAGGATATAAAGGTGAGTGGAAGCGGTTAACTTATGCTGCGGACACGCTCACAAAACTTAAGCCTATGCTTCCGAGGCAAGTTTTGCTGCACAGCTATCTCGAAGAAGCGGATCTTCCGCAAAACTAAAGCGTATGCTTCCGAAGCGAGTTTTGTACGATGAGGAGTCAGGAAGCAAACGCTCACAAAACTTTTAGGAGGGGAACAATCATGGCATCAGCCGATATCATCATCGTGGGCGGCGGTCTGGCCGGCCTGATGGCTACCATTAAGGCCGCTGAATCCGGCGCGCATGTACATCTATTCTCACTGGTCCCTGTCAAAAGATCACATTCCGTCTGCGCGCAGGGCGGCATCAACGGCGCCGTCAATACCAAGGGCGAGGGCGACTCGCCTTGGGAGCATTTCGATGATACTGTCTATGGCGGCGACTTCCTGGCCAACCAGCCTCCGGTGAAAGCCATGTGCGAAGCGGCACCGGGCATTATTCACCTGATGGACCGGATGGGCGTAATGTTCAACCGTACCCCTGAGGGGCTGCTCGACTTCCGCCGGTTCGGCGGAACCAAACGCCACCGCACAGCCTTCGCAGGTGCGACTACCGGCCAGCAGCTGCTCTATGCGCTGGATGAGCAGGTGCGCCGCTGGGAAGCGGAAGGCCTGGTTACTAAGAGCGAGAACTGGGAATTCCTCTCGGTGATTCTGGATGACGAACGGGTCTGCCGCGGCATCAGCGCCCAGAATCTCAAGACGATGGAGATTCAGACCTTCCCGGCGGACGCGGTCATTCTGGCCAGCGGCGGTCCGGGGATTATTTTCGGCAAAACGACGAATTCGGTCATCAACACAGGAACCGCCGCAAGCGCCGTGTACCAACAGGGTGTGCATTATGCGAACGGGGAATTCATTCAGATTCACCCGACGGCCATTCCCGGCGATGACAAGCTGCGGCTGATGTCGGAATCGGCTCGCGGTGAAGGCGGACGGATCTGGACCTATAAGGACGGTAAGCCGTGGTACTTCCTCGAAGAGAAATATCCTTCTTACGGTAACCTGGTGCCGCGCGATATTGCTACCCGTGAAATTTTCAATGTGTGTGTGGATCAGGGGCTGGGTATTAACGGCGAGAACATGGTCTACCTGGATCTGTCGCATAAGGACCCGAAGGAGCTTGACGTCAAGCTGGGCGGGATTATTGAGATTTACGAGAAGTTCATGGGAGATGATCCCCGCAAAATTCCGATGAAAATCTTCCCGGCTGTGCATTATTCAATGGGCGGCATGTGGGTCGACTATAATCAAATGACGAATATTCCCGGCTTGTTCGCAGCAGGGGAATGTGAATATCAATACCACGGGGCCAACCGTCTGGGTGCGAATTCCCTGGTCTCTGCCATTTATGGCGGGATGGTCTCCGGTCCGAAGGCTGTGGAATACATCAAGGGTCTTAAGAAATCAGTGCAGGATATCTCCTCCACGGTGTTCGACAGCTTCCACAAGACGCAAGAAGATAAATATGAGTCGCTGCTCGGGATGACTGGCACAGAGAATGCTTACGTGATCCATAAGGAGCTTGGCGAGTGGATGACGGCGAACATGACCGTGGTGCGTGAGAATAAGAAGCTGGAAGCCACCATCGGCAAAATCAAAGAGCTGAAGGAGCGCTACAAGAACATTAGCATGAGCGACACCTCGCGCTGGAGCAACCAGGGGGTAGCGTTCACCCGCCAGCTGTGGAACATGCTGGAGCTGTCGGAGGCGATGACGCTTGGAGCGCTGCTGCGCAATGAGAGCCGGGGCGCCCACTACAAGCCGGAATTCCCGACGCGTAATGATGAGGAATTCCTCAAGACAACCAAAGCCGCCTGGACAGCAGACGGCCCGCAGATCTCATACGAGGAAGTCGATGTCTCGCTGATTCCTCCGCGCGTGCGGGATTACTCGAAGGACTGACCGGTTAGACCAACCAAACTTTCTAGGAGGTAACTGACATGGCGGAAACAGCAGCAGCTCCCAAAAATGTGAAATTTATTATTACCCGCCAGGATGAACCGGAGACCAGCCCCTATACGGAGGAGTTCGAGCTTGCCTATCGTCCGGGGATGAACGTAATCAGTGCGCTGATGGAGATTCAGCGGAATCCGGTGAATGCGAAAGGCGATAATACGGTTCCTGTATGCTGGGAATCCAACTGTCTGGAAGAGGTCTGCGGCGCCTGCTCCATGGTCATCAACGGCAAGCCCCGTCAGGCCTGCGCAGCGCTGATTGACAATCTGGAGCAGCCGGTGCGCATTGAGCCGATGAAGACCTTCCCGGTCGTGCGCGACCTGGTGATTGACCGCAGCCGGATGTTCAATGCCCTGAAGCGTGTGAAGGCCTGGATTCCGATTGACGGCACGTATGATCTCGGTCCGGGACCGCGTATGCCGGAGAAGAAGCGCCAGTGGGCCTATGAACTGTCCAAATGCATGACCTGCGGCGTCTGCCTGGAGGCTTGCCCGAATGTCAACGAGAAGACCAACTTCATCGGGCCGGCAGCCATCTCGCAGGTGCGCCTGTTCAACGCTCACCCGACAGGTGAGATGAACGCTGAAGAACGCCTGGATGCGGTCATGGGAGACGGCGGCATCGACGGCTGCGGCAACTCGCAGAACTGTGTGCGGGCCTGCCCGAAGGGCATTCCGCTCACAACCTCCATTGCCGAGATTAACAAGCAGACAACGAAGCATATGTTCAAGCGCTGGCTGGGTGTCTGACCTTTTTTCAGACCATTCGTTTATAAGCAGAATCGTAGCAGGCCATTCAGGTGTCATTCCTGGGTGGCCTGTTTGGCTGCACCGGACATAGTGACAGGTACGGATGTTTCTGGCCGGCTGGAAAAAGGGTACATGTATAGACAGCCTGTAATGAAGAGCCTGAAGCTGCATAGAATAGCCATACGTCTGCAGGTTCCGATAAATATAGGTCAATATGTTATAATCTACATAGCCAAGTGGAAACGGCTTTGCCGTCCTTATTAAAGGACGGTATCGTTTCAGCGAGAAATAGAAGGATAATTTATAGCGTAAAACCTATAAATTCTTATATTTTGAAGATAACCGCCAGGGTAGCGGATAACGGGGAGGAATGACTGTGATTTGCCGTGAACAGGATGGAACGCTTGTAATGACGAAGCAGCATGAGCACGGGCTGCTGGCCGGAGAATTTGCGAAGTGGTTCAAGGAAGAGCATACGCCTGCGGAAGGCCGCCGGGCTGAGGTACTGTGGGCAGTAAGCAACCATGACCGGGGCTGGATTGATCTGGATGAGACACCGTTCTGGAATGATGCGGAGGGGCAGCCGTACAGCTTCCTCGATTTCCCCGTTGTGCCTAAGCTGACCTTTTATAGACGGGGCATCGATGAGATTGAAGCGCAGACGCCATACGGGGCGCTGCTGTGCAGCTCGCATTTTGAACGGTTGATTGAGGTGTCGGGGGAGGAATGCCCGGAGCTGACACAATATCTGGAGGGTGAAGCGGACCGCCGGGCCCGTATCCACCGGGCGCTGGAGCAGAGCCAGCCGCTTGAAGAAGGCGAGCTGTATTATGACGCCAGACTGCTGCAATTCTGCGATGATCTGTCGCTGTTCCTGGCGCTGAGCAAGCCGGGCAGCGCCGAATCCGAGAAGCATCCCTGGTTCGTAGACGGCTTCTCCGGCAGTGAGGAGTTCAGCTTCACCTCTGGCCGTGCCATTGAGGCGGAGTGGCAGGACAGCTCTACGCTGACTCTGACTCCGTTCCCGTTCACGCAGGAGGTTGAAGTTAGCTTCAAGCAGCGGCGGGTCAGCCGGGCAGACATTATGGATAGGGGAATTGCCCGCGCCTACCGCGAGGCTCCTGAGGAAGAATGCCGGATCAGAGTCATAAGCGGACCGGAGGAAGACACAGCGGTGAAGTCAGGGAGCAGCCAGCGTGCGGACAGGTAACGGGACGATATACAATCCTCAGCGGATTTACGGAATAGATTAGAGTACAGAAAGGAGATACTCCCTATGAGCAAAAATCCGTTCGGGGGCTCTCCCGAACGTACAGTTTCTGCGGCTGCGGATGGCGCGGGAACAGGCCCCCCGAAGCCGGAAGGCCGGAGCAGCCGTAAGATGACCCGCCGCCAGTTTCTGGCCCGGGGAGCAGGCGCGGTAGTCGGCGCAGGCCTCCTCGCCGGCGGCTATGCCTGGCAGGGAGAGCCGAACTGGTTAGAGGTGACCCGCCGGGAGCTGCCGCTTGCGGAGCTGCCGTCCGCGTTCGCCGGGACCCGGCTGGTCCATTTCAGCGATGTGCATCTGGGCTTCAACAAGGATGCGAAGGATCTGGCCCGGCTGACAAAGCACATCAAGGAAGAGCAGCCGGATCTGATCTGCTTCACAGGGGATATCGTAGACAGCTATGCCGAAGATCTGACCGACTCGGTCCCCCTGCTGGCAGAGCTGCAGGCTCCGCTTGGGAAGTATGCCATCCTCGGGAATCATGATTACAAGAATACGGAGCTGCTGACCCGTCTGCTGACGGAGGCCGGATTCCGCGTCCTGCGTAACGAGTCATATTTGATCAAGCAAGGCGGAGCAACAATTGCTGTAGCAGGACTGGACGATATGCTGCACGGCAAGCCGGACCCGGAGGCAGCTGTCAGGGATATTCCAGACGGCATCTTCACGGTGCTGCTGATGCATGAACCGGATTACGCCGAGGTGGCGGAAGCCTATCCTTTTCACCTTCAGCTCTCAGGTCACAGTCATGGCGGTCAGATTCGTCTGCCGCTGGTCGGAGCGCCGTTCACGCCTTACGGATCTAAGAAATACATAGACGGCTTGTATTATACAGAGAATAAGGCGATGCCGGTGTATGTGAACAGGGGCTTCGGCGAGACCATGATGCCGCTGCGCTTCTTATGCCGCCCGGAGCTTACCGTGCTGACTCTGCGCCGGGGATAGCCGGACTGCAAGAGAGGGGCGCCATAAGCGGGAGAAGAAGAGGGAGAAGTTCATGAGCACTTATGAGATGATCATGGGGATGTCGCTGCAAGGGTCCAGGGTGGAACTGAAGAATATGGCGTCCGGCGACGGAGCGCTGCTGAAGTCGCTGCTCTCCCACCCGGAGGTACAGCCGCATATTCAGCTGCGTCATGCATCGACTTCCCGGCAGGGCGTGCTGGATAAGCTGGTGACCCGGATGCTGCATGGCTATGATCCCGGCTCACTGCATGCAGGTATCTATATCCTGGGACAGCCGGAGCTGATCGGATCAGTCTCCCTTCAGAACTGGAACCGGCAGGAAGGCCATGCCGTGCTGGGCTATATGCTGAATCCGTCATGGTGGGGCCGCGGATATGCGACTGAGGCACTGGGATTGCTGCTGGCCTACGGCTTCAGGGAACTTGGACTGAAGAGGGTCGAGGGGCGCTGCCGGGGGGACAATTACCGGTCCGCCCAGGTCATGCTGAGGAACGGCCTGACGCTGGAGCGGACCCTGCCGATGGCGGACGGCTCGGGCGATGTAATGAAAGTCTTCACATTGTCATACAAATGAAATAATGCCGTTATCAAATTCTAACAGTCAGCGGTTAAACTAAGTACATGACCCCCTTTTGAAAATATAACTGCTGCTGGGACCCGATGATTCGGGTCCATTTTTTTTGGGCTTGTGTGGGTATGGGCTCCTGATGGGCTTCCCAATGAGAGGGATAGATCCCTTTGAATTGGCCCGGAAGTGGGCCGGATGGGGAAATGAGAGGGATAAATCCCTTTGAATCGGCCCGGAAGTGGGCTGGACGGGGAAATGAGAGGGATAAATCCCTTTGAATTGGCCCGAAAGTGGGCCGGATGGGGAAATGAAAGGGATAAATCCCTTTGGATTGGCCGGAAGTGGGCTGTACGGGGAAATGAGAGGGATAAATCCCTTTGAATTGGCCCGGAAGTCGGCTGGGCGAGCGAATGAGGAGCATTAGTGCCCCTGAATTCGTAGATAGTCGGCTAAATAGCCAATTGAGGAGCATTAGTGCGGTAGCAAACATTGTGGGCTGGCAGTCTCCAAGGGGATTGGGCTATGATAGTGTACATGATACAGTGGATATGACAAGTATAGATGGGGGAGGAAATGAACCTTTGAATGATGTGATTAGATTACTTATGAACCACCGTTCGTTCCGGAACTACAGCGGGCAGGAGGTGGAGCCTTGGAAGCTGAAGACGATTATTGAGGCAGCCCAGGCGGCACCCTCTTGGGTGAACGGCCAACAGGTATCGATGATTGCGGTACGCAGCGAGGAACGCAGGCAGCAGCTGTCGGCGCTGAGCGGCAACCAGAAGCATGTGGCGGAAGCGCCGGTATTTCTGGTGTTCTGCATGGACTTTTACCGGGCGAAGCTTGCAGCGGAGCTGGAAGGCCAGCCGTTCGAAACGGCTGCGGATGTAGACGCGTTGCTCGTTGGGGCTACGGATGTCGGCATTGCGTTAGCGAACACAGTGGCTGCCGCCGAGTCACTGGGACTGGGCATTATCCCGATTGGGGGCGTGCGCCGCAATACGGCTGGGGTGATCGAACTTTTGCAGCTGCCAGAGTATGTATTCCCGGTGGTCGGACTCTGCATCGGCTATCCGGCGGGAGAACAGCCGAAGAGTTCACGCCTGCCTATAGCGGCGGTATATCATGAAGAAGTCTATAACCCGGATCAGCAACACCTGATCGAAGAATACAATGAGACCCACCGGGAGCTGCTCAAGTCCCAAGGAATGACGGAGCGGAGCTGGACCAGCATAATTGCCCGCTTCTACGCGCTGAATCCGCAGTATGGGGACTCGCAGCGTACGCTGAAGCAGCAGGGCTTCACCTGTGAGAATCTAAATAAGGAGTAACTAGTTAAGGGCCGGAGGATTGCAGATTCAACCGGGACCTGCGACTCGGTTCGTGAGCAGGTGGCTGTTAGATGCTAGGAGTGAAGAGTTGGAAGGTAGCAGCTAATAGTTTGTAGTCTGTCCGATGCTCTAATAGTATCGCCTTAGCCTAATAGAAACCCCGCTTTGCAAGTCTGATGCAGACTTTGGCAAGGCGGGGTTTTTGAAATGAAGTATGCGGTTCCCTACAGTGCGACCTTAACCTTCTCGCGCCGCTTGTAATAGACCCAGTACTCGAAGCCAATCTCCTTCAGCCGTGCAGCTACCTGATTGCGCTGGTCGGCAACACGGGCAGGGAGATGGGCATCGGAGCCGAAGCTGACCTCCACGCCGAAGTGCAGGGCCCGTTCCAGAATCTCATCGGAAGGGTACCAGCCGCCGCACAGCTTGGTGCCGCCGGAGGTGTTGATCTCGATGGCCGGACCGCATTCGCCGATCACGCGCAAGGCTTCGTCAATCTCCTTGGGAGCAGCGATCCCGGAGAAGGGCGGATAATTGCCTTTCATGGCATCGATATGGCCGAGAATCTGGAAGATGCCGCTGCGTGCGGATTCGGCAATCAGCCGGTAGTACTCGGCCTTGGAGGCAAGCATCTGCCCGGGGTCCAGTCCCTTCCAGCGGCCCTGGTTGAAGATACTGACCTCTTCAACATGATGTACGGAGCCGATTACATAATCGAACGGGTATGCGGCGTAGGTCTTGCGGTACAGCTCCGCATGCTCCGGGAAGAAGTCGGATTCCATGCCGAGCAGGACATCGATGCGGCCTTCGTATTCTTTTTGCAGCGATAACACTTCCTCCACATAATGGACCAGTTCTGACTTGGCCATGGCAATGCGCGGAAAAGCCTGCTCGGACGGGCTTCCGAAGTAAGGCGAATGATCGGAAATCCCGATAACATCCAGCCCCGCCGCGATTCCGGCTTCAATATAGTCCCGGATCGTGCCGTCAGCATGGCCGCAGCGGAAATGATGGGTATGCAGGTCGAACTTCATAATGGAACATCTCCTTAGGCTAATATGGCAAAATAGGGTGCAGGTTACTCTGAGCCGATGAACTGGGTCTCGGGCATTCCCTTAAGGTCGCTCAGGAACTGTCTCATCGCAGAGTTGACATACTTGCCGGACTTGGTGATGACACCTACAGGATGGGTAACCTCAAGCTCAATGATCGGGACGATGCGCAGGGTACCGCTTCTGACCTCGGCAGTGACCGATTGCTTGGAGATGACCGCCGCTCCCAGATCAAGCTCGACCATCCGCTTCACTTCCTCGCTGCTGGTCAGCTCCATAATCACCAGCGGCTGAATACCGTGCCTTGCCAGCACCTCGTCGACAAATTTCCGGCCGACGGTATCCGGTGAGAGCAGGATGAGCGGGATGGTGCCCAGTGCCTCGATCCCGGCTGTTTTGACCTGGGCCAGCGGATGGCGGGGCGAAACAACCAGTTCGAAAGTATCATAATACAGGACCGAGGTCGTCATTCCCGGATTGCGGCCGATCAGATAGCCGATGCCGACATCCACAATCCCGTTCTCGACTTGCTGGTAGATCTGGGAGGAGGACATGGATGAGATCGAGGTTTTGATATGAGGGAACTGATCCTGGAAATAGGAGAGCACCCGGGGGAGAATCTGGATGGCGATGGAGGTGGTCGTACCGAGAATAATATGCCCTTGGGGATTCTCTTCGAGATCGGCAAGGCGCTGCTTAAGCTCATCTACGATTCCAACAATCTGTTCCGCGTGGGCGAGGAAGACCTTGCCCCTGTCCGTCAGCGTCACCGGCTGATTCCGGTCAACAAGCTGGGTTTTGAACTCTTCCTCCAGGCTTTTGATCTGGGCCGAGACTGCCGGCTGCGTCAGGTTGAGCAGCTCGCCCGCCTTGCGGAAGCTCATGGTTTTGGAGATGGTGATCAGTGTTTCGAGCTGGCTGATATTCATGGACTGTCCCCCTTATGGCTACCGGATGGTGCCGCCGTATATTTGTACAAACAGGGAAAGCCGCAGCTTTCCGGAGGGCATATGTGCACATGCAAGCTTCCAGAATTAGAGTCTGCAAGCCGCGGATTCTGACAAAGTAGACAGGTACAAGGGTCGCTGTGAGTGCTGCACTCGGAGGGTGTGACGCCGCAGATCTTACGTTTATTGATTAAATTATAGGAGATTCCTCCCGGGAGGGCAATGTTGCGGTCCAAACTATCTTCATAAATCATTCGAGCAGACCATTAATTTTTGGTGAATAATGCCGATATATGAAGTATAATAAATCATTATTGCATAGGACTTTTGGTATATGACTAAAGACTGGTCGAGGGGGACAGCACTTTCATGAAAGCAGAAGTAATCAATCCGTTTTTAGAGTCTGCGCGCATTGTTATTGAACAGGTGATCCAAGTCTCGCCATCCACCGGTATGCTTGGGATCAAGGATATTGAACTGATCGATGATCATATATGGATTCAAGTGGGAATGACAGGTCAGCTCAGCGGGGATATTATCTTCGGGATTGCCGAGCAGGTAGCGCTGAAGATCGTGTCTGCCATGATGGGCGGCTATGTGATAACAGAAATGGATGAGATGGGCCAGAGCGCCATTTCCGAGCTGGGCAATATGATCAGCGGCAATGCCAGTACTATTCTCTCCAATCAGGGGGTGTCGGTAGACATTACCCCGCCGAAGCTGATGAAGTCCGAGAGCATGACTGTTCTGCCGCGCAAAGCGCTGAGTATTCCTCTTGTGATGGAAGGCATTGGGGAGCTTGATATTCAGGTAATGATCTCTTAGGCGGATAATCGGGAGTTGAATCTATTCCATGGCATTACAAGGCAAGATTGTGGTAATTACAGGAGCTTCGAGCGGGATTGGCGCGCTTACGGCGCAGATGCTCAGCGGGCAAGGGGCGATTCCCGTTCTTCTGGCCCGGTCCAGGGACAAGCTGCAGGCGGTTGCGGCGGGCATCCAGGGGGAGCATGGGCTGTTCGTCTGTGATGTGACCGATGAGGCGGCGGTGAAGCGTACCTTTACGGAGATCCTGGAGCAATACGGCAGAATTGATATTCTGCTCAATAATGCCGGTTACGGCAGGTTTGCGGCTTTTACAGAGATGGAGTCTGAAGAGTTCGCTGATATGATGGATGTTAACTATATGGGAATTGTGCGCTGCACCAAGGCTGTCGTTCCTCATATGCTTACGCGCGGCAGCGGTCAGATCGTGAATGTGGCCTCCATGGCCGGCAAAATCGGAACCGCACGCTCAGTGTCCTACACGGCCACCAAGCATGCCGTTCTCGGCTTCACCAATGCGCTCCGGCAGGAGCTGCGGAGGAGCGGGATTATTGTCTCGGCTGTGAACCCCGGCCCCATCGCGACCGAATTCTTCAAGACCGCCGACCCTTCCGGTAATTATGAACGAAGCGTAAGCCGGATCATGATGACGCCGCAGCATGTGTCCGCGAAGATCGTCAAGCTGATGGATAAGGGTAAAGAGGAAGTGGACCTGCCCGCTCTGGCAGGCTTCGGCATCCGGCTCTATGGCCTGTTCCCGCGGCTGGCAGACAAGCTGACCTATAACCTGATGAACAGAAAATGAATAAATTGTAGCTTCGATGTATGGCGTGAAGACTTGTCCCCCTTTGGTATACAGGATGGTAAGACCGTTTAAATACGGCCCCAGCTTAGATTTTATGGCCTTCCATTTGGTGGAGAGGCCTTTTTGGCATATAATGAACATATTATCTTAAGTGAAAAGGATGAAACCCTATTATGAATAAAGCTTCTTTTGCGGCTATCGGCATCCAGGAAGACCTTGCTGCCCGGTTGTCTGAATTCGGCATCACCGAACCATCCCCTGTACAGGAGCAGACGATTCCGCTTCTGCTGGAAGGAAGAGATGTTCTGGCCGCATCCCAGACAGGAACAGGCAAGACACTGGCTTATCTGCTGCCGCTGCTGCAAGGGATTAACCCGGATTCGAAAGCGGTGCAAAAGCTGGTGCTGGCCCCAACCCAGGAACTGGCGATGCAGATTCTCCGTGAAGCAGAGCGCTACGGGGCACACCGGGGCATCCGGGCCATAGGGCTGATCGGCGGGGCGGCGATTAAGCGCCAGATTGACAAGCTGCGGGAGCATCCGCATCTGGTGGTAGGCACCCCGGGACGCATCCGTGAGCTGATCGGGCTGCGCAAGCTCAAGATGCATGAGGTGAGCACGATTATTCTCGATGAGGCGGATCAGATGTTCCAGCTTAGCGGCGCGGGCGAAGTAACGAAGATCGTCAGCAGCGCGCTGCGTACGCGGCAGCTGGTTATGCTGTCGGCTACGATTGGACCGGAGACCCGTTTGCTGGCGAACCGGGAGATGAAGAATCCGGCGGAGGTCGGCATCGATCCCGGCATGATGACTGCCCAGAGCCTGGAGCACCACTATGTGGTGTGCGAGGAGCGGAACAAGATCGATATGCTGCGCCGGGTGATCCGCCACTATAAGCCGGACCGGGCCATTGTCTTCGTGAATGCGACCGACGACATCGCTGAAGTAACGGCGAAGCTGAACCACCTGGGCCTTCCGGCCGCAGCGCTGTACGGCGATGCCGACAAGGTGACGCGCGCAAACGTGCTGACCCGCTTCCGGGACGGCAAGCTTAAGGTTCTGGTCGCCAGTGATGTAGCGGCGCGGGGCCTGGACATTGAGAATCTGACGCTTGTCGTCAGCTTCGATCCGGCCTTTGACTCCGAGCACTATGTCCACCGTGCCGGACGGACCGGGCGCATGGGCAAACGCGGCTTATCCGTAACGATCGTTACGGAGCAGCAGACGTTCATCATGCGCAAATTCGCCCGCGAGCTGGATATCCAGCTGGACGAGCGGGAGATGGCCTTCGGCAAGGCGCTGGCGGAAGGCGAACGCGCCGAGCTGCGCAGCGGCGGCGTGAAGGAGCGCCGCGAAGGGGCTGAACCACGCGGCGGCATTGCAGCGCCGCGCACCGGCAAGCCGCAGGTGCGGACCTCGGCGGCTGGAACAGCAGCCGGAGGGACGGGCGGCGACGCTCCGGCAGGCCAGCCGGGGCTAGCTACCGGCGGCAGTGGCGTTACGGTGCGGCGCGAGCAGCACCGGCCGGGAGTGAGCGCCGGCACGCGCAGCGCGGCGGGGCCGGGGGGCAAGGCCCGCAGCCAGGCGGAGCGGGAGCAGAACCGCAAGAATAAGGGAGCCCCGAAATGGCTCAAGAACAAAACCCCGAGAGGTGACGGTCAATGAATACAGCTCCCGTATTGGAAATTACGGGCCTCAGCGGAGGCTACAGCCTGAACAAGCCGGTGCTGCATGACATCGGCCTGCAGGTGCAGCCCGGTGAGATGGTTGGGTTAATCGGACTGAACGGTGCGGGCAAGAGCACTACAATGAAGCATATCCTGGGGCTGATGTCCCCGCATAAGGGTGAGATTACGGTACAGGGGAAGACGCGCAGCAGCGATCCCGGGAGCTACCACAGTGCGCTGTCCTTCGTGCCGGAATCCCCTCTGCTCTATGAGGAAATGACGGTTCGTGAGCATGTGGAATTCACGGCCAGAGCATATGGCGTGGAGCGCAGTGATTATGAATCACGCACCAGCCAGCTGGCTGCACTCTTCAATATGGAGGACAAGATGGATACCTTGTCCTCTCATCTGTCTAAGGGAATGAAGCAGAAGGTGATGATCATGTGCGCGTTCGTAGCGCGCCCGGCCCTGTATGTGATCGACGAGCCGTTCCTCGGCCTTGACCCGCTGGGTATCCGCTCTCTGCTGGATTTCATGCTGGACCTGAAGAAGTCCGGAGCTTCAATTCTGCTCAGCTCGCATATTCTCTCCACGATTGAGAACTATTGTGACCGGTTCATTGTGCTGCATGGCGGCAAAGTGATTGCGGAGGGAACGCTGGCCGAGATGACCGCGAAGGCCGGGCGGCAGGGCTTGAATTTGGAGCAGCTGTTCTACGAGCTGGTTCAGGGAGGGAAATGATATGGATTTGAAGGAGCTGCGCCGGCAGCGGCGCAGCCGGTTCACAGGCAGCCTGATCCCTTATGCCGGATATATCATTCAGAGCGGGGTAGCCATGGTGTTCCTGCTGGTGTTGATTATGTTCTCCGCCTGGTATACAGCGCTGCTGCGCGATATTCCCTCTGGCATACCGATCCGCTGGATTATGTTCGTCCTGCTGGTGCCTGCGGCGGTGCACAGCAGCTTCCGGACGTATCTGCAGACCCCGGATACGATCTTCCTGCTGCCGCAGGGCCACCGGATGAGAGAGTATTTCGCCCCGTCCTGGGTCAGCGGCAATGTGTGGAAGATTCTGCGCATGGCCTTCATCCTCATTACATTATGGCCGCTGTACATACGCACCGAGGAGTCACCCCGGGGACTGCTGGCTACCCTGCTGGTGCTGATTCTGGTCAAGCTGTTATCCAGCTACGGGTTATGGCGGGAGACGGCGATGCTCTCCCGCCCCGCTGCGGCAGGTTATAACTTGTTGCGTTGGGCAGTAGGTGGTCTAATGGTTGCCGCATGGTTATGGCAGCCGTCCATGCGCGCCCTGATCTTCATCCTGATTCTGGCCGCAGCCTATGTGGCCGCACTGGCTGTTCCAGGACGGCATGCTGTTCCGTGGGAACGCCTAATCACTATGGAAAAGAATCAGGGGACCCGGGCGCTGATGGTCCTTGGCTGGTTCGTCGATGTTCCGGGACGCGAGCAGCGGGTCTATGCCCGCCGTTATCTGTCGCGTTGGGGCAGCGGACTGAGCTGGCAGCGGGATTCCGCCTACCGGTTCCTCTTGACCAAAAGCTTCGCCCGGGGGGATGTCTTCGGCATCGTCCTGCGGATGGCTGTGCTGGATCTGTTCCTGGTCTGGATGATGAAGGACAGCTACCTCGGCAGCGGCATCTATGTATTCTTCCTCTTCCTGATGGGCATTCAGCTGACGGCACTGCGCAAGCTGCACAGCGAATCGTTCTGGCTGACCGTCTACCCGCTGCCGGAGGGCAGCAAGGGCAAGGGAACGATCCAGTTTGTATTCCGGGCCCATCTGGTCCTGGCGCTGCTGACCGGATTGCCGCTCCTGCTTCAGGCCGGGCAGCGGCCGTTGGAAGTGCTGGCTACCTTCGCCTGCGGATTCCTGCTGGCGTATCTGTTCAAGGTCAACTCCACCCGCAAGGAAGCGCGTATGGATGAAGACGACCTGTAGACACCCGCAAGCGGGTGTGCTTATCACAAATGGCCTCAGGCTCTCGCGGATGCGGAGTCTGAGGCCATTTTCAGAAGCAAAGAATGTATGCAAGGGAATTCCCTCTTCATATCAGCTGGAGCAGGGAATGCTATAACACGTGGATCGGAGAGAGCGCGCAGCTCCCTCCAGGGGACTCACTCCCTGTTAGACAAAGAGTGAACGGCTGATGATAACCAGCAGGATAAAGAGAACCAGAATCGCTCCAGTGCTTGTGAACCCGCCGCCGTATCCGTATCCGCCTCTAACTTCTTCGCTCATTGTTCATTCCCCTTTCGCGTGTGAGTGTGTTGTACTTGAGTACATCGTATTGTATGTGCGGAGGGAAGAACGTGTATAGGCCAATGCCATAGCCACGGGCAAAAAAAATCAGCCCCGGCCTTCCGGGGCTGACGCAGGTATGCAAAGGGATGCTCAGGCCTTCTCCAAATCACGGACGCCCGCATAGACCAGATCGAACAGATCCTCCAGCTGATCCTCCTCGATACAGGAGAAAGCAATACGCAGGTCACTCTCGCCAAGGGCGATGGTGCCCAGGCCGTAGGTGTGGATCAGGTGGAGCCGCAGATCTTCCGCTGAGACGGTAAAGAGCTTCAGGCACATGAAGTACCCGGAGTTGAACGGATAATAGGTCCACACATCATTACCGTATTTGCCGCTGTCCAGCAGCGACTTCACTTTGTTGGCCCGGCCTTTCATGATCAGGAATTTCTCTTCCTTTTGGGCTGAGAATTCCGGTGCCTTGAGTGCGTCGAGTACGAAGGTCTGCGACGGATGCGCGCCGCTGGAGATGGTAGCCCGGATAATGCCGAGCGTTTTTTGTTCCAGCGCAGCCAGCAGCTCCTTGTTCTCCGAAGCGTAGGTGATGAAGCCGACGCGGAAGCCCCAGACGAATTCTTCCTTGGTGGCTCCGTCAATCTTGACCGCCAGCACGCGCGGATGCAGATTCGCCAGCTTGCCGAACAGGGATTCCTTGAGTGAATCCTCGAAAAAGAGTCCGAAATAAGCGTCGTCGCTCACCACTACCACATTAATGCCTTCTTCGGCAGCACGCAGGATAGCGGCAACAATGGCCTCGCCTTCTGCAAGGCCTGGCGTATATCCGGTTGGATTATTCGGGAAGTTAAGCAGGACGATGGCTTTGCCGCGGTCCTTCTGGGCCAGCAGGGCATCCAGCAGGCCTTCGCTGTTGAAGCTCATGTCCTCCGTGAAGAGCGGGTAATTCACGGTTTCGGTCAGCCGGCGGATGCCGAAGGTCAGCTCGTAGTTCTCCCAGTTTTTGTCCGGATAAATGACGGCATCTCCTTGCTCTGCGAACAGATCGGCAACGATGCTAAGCCCGTGGGTCAGCGCATTCGTGACGATTGGATTACTGAAAGACTTGCCTTCAAGCGACGGATTCTCACGCAGCATCTTCTCCCGCCAGACGGAGCGGAGCTCCGGCTTGCCTGCTGGAGGCGCATAACCGTACAGGTCTTTGGGACTGTAAGCGGAGAGCTTATCCTGGATTACGCCAAGGTGCATCGGCAACCCGTTCTCGGTAGCAATCCCGATGGTGGCGTTATACTTTTTAGCATGAGCCGTTGCCTCTGCGGATTGGCTCAGAATCCCCTCTTTGGGGAAATAGATGGCTTTACCGAGACTCGAGAGCATATCGTATACATGTTCATTGCCTGCCTTGATGCTGTCATTCAATTGTCCAGCCAGTGGATTCATCAGTTTCATCCTTCCGGTATTCTTCTGGGATATATACGTTAACATTGCCTAACATTATAACACCGTGGATTGCCGCCGTCACTGAGTAATGCGGTGATTTGATAAATAGTTTTGGAATCCGGCGGCGGTCTGCTCCATTGCGGCATGCGGAAGATGTACAAACAGGAACCGGACAAGGTATTATGAAAAGTAAGCTTACGCTACATTTATAGGAGGGAACGATATGCTTCATGCATCGCCATCCTCTTTTGTCATCCTCCCGGCTCTGGCGAAGATTGTCTGTGAACCGGGCTGGAAATGGCAGAAAAGAGAGAAGCCGCTGCAAAACTATGACTTGTTCTATGTCTGGAGTGGAGAGGGTACGGTTGTGCGTAGCGGCGTGCCCTATCAGGTAGGGAAGGGAAGCTGCTTCCTGTTCCGGCCGGGGGATTATACCAGTGCCACACATAATCCGCAGAAACCGCTTGTCATTACATATATTCACTTCGATGTGACGGAGGAGGTCACAGAGCTGCCGGCCCCTTACCATGAGCTGACGGAGACGGTGGAGTTCGAGCATCTGCTGGCCCGTTATGTCCGGCTGTTCCTGGTGCAGACTTATGCGGCGGAGGAGGAGGGGCGTCTGATTCTGAAGCAGCTCATGATTCATCTGCTGCGCCAGGATCAGGCAAGGCCGGTCGAGCGCCATGTCAGCAACCAGCTGGCGGAGGTGATCCACGAGGTCGCCAACTATGTCAGCCAGCATCCCGGGGCGGCGCACCGGGTAGAGGATCTGGCCGCCCGGGCGGGGTTGTCCCCGCGTTACTTCTCAATCAAGTTCAAGGAGATCACCGGCTCCTCGGTCCAGTCCTATGTGATCCGTGCACGGATCGAACGGGCGCAGCATCTGCTGCTGTATGCGGGCATGAACGTCACGGAGGTGGCGGATGCGCTCGGCTACCGGGACATCTTCTTTTTCAGCCGCCAATTCAAGCAGCACACCGGGAAAAGTCCTTCGGAGATCCGCTGAAGCGGCGGGGAGTATCGTGCTGAGTGTGGTATAGGTACTTCGGGTGTTAGATGTGCTGTGTGTGCTGTGTATGCTGAGTCCGTTTGCCCTGCGTGATCTGGCAGAATAGCTGAAATAGCGGCTTCCCAGTCCGCGAGTCAGGCCTGAAGTTGAAGCGCACACTGCACTGTGACACAATAAAGGAAAGCACAGCAAAATATATACACGGGAGAAGGAGCATACTTATGTACGAAATCGTTCTGATACGGCATGGTGAGAGTGAATACAACCGGCAGAATCTGTTTACGGGCTGGAGTGATCCCGATCTGACGGAGAAGGGCGTGGAGGAGGCCAAGAAAGCGGGCCGGCTGCTGAAGGAGAACGGATACACCTTCGATCTTGCATTCGCTTCGGTGCTGAAGCGTTCGATCAAGACGCTGAACTATGTGCTGGATGAGATGGACCTGCTGTGGATTCCGGTGCAGAAGTCGTGGAAGCTGAATGAGCGCCATTACGGTGCGCTGCAGGGCCTCAGCAAGAGCGAGACCGCGCTGAAATACGGCGAGGAGCAGCTCCACATCTGGCGGCGCAGCCTCTCGGTCCGGCCTCCGCAGCTGGAGTCGGATGATCCGCGTTATGCCAGACATGATGTCCGTTATAAGGAAGTGCGGCCAGGCGACATTCCGCACGGCGAGAGTCTGGAGGATACCGTGCACCGGGTTGGAGATTTTTGGACCAACCGGATTGTGCCGCTCATCCGCAAGAAGGAGCGGGTCCTGATCTCGGCGCACGGCAACACGCTGCGGGCCCTGATCAAGTATATGGAGGATATCGACGAGACCGCACTGCTGGATCTAAATATCCCGACCGGCGTTCCGCTGGTCTACAAGCTCGACGACGATGTGAAGCCGATCAGCCGCTTCTACCTCGGCGAACCGGAAGAGGTGCAGCAGAAAGCCCGCGACGTTGCGAACCAGAGTAAGGTTACGGAGTAAGGCGGCTTTAATGCTGAACTTCCGAGAAATGATCGGCAATGTGCATGGCGAAATACCGGTCATATTCATCCTTGCTCAGCTCACCGAAGATCAGATGGGGGGCGAGCGGACCCTGGTAAGCCTGGAAGGTGTCAATGGCCTGCCGCAGCAGCTCCATTCCTTCCTTGGCCGTTCCTGAAGTCTTGAGCTTTGCCCCACCCGGCACATGGGCAGTCAGGTTGTGCTTCATGAAGCCCTGCTTCAGAAATTTTCGGATAACTACCCGCCCGATCGTGTTTCTCACCAGCTTGGGCTTCAGTTGAGGATAGCCCGTCATAGAATACTCAATAGTCTGGGCGCAGTGCGCCAGAATCTCGTAGAGAGGCCACTGGCTGGTCGGAATATCCTCATTACCCTCCAGCTGTAGCAGCTCTTTCTTCACCTCATCCAGTGATGCTAATTGTAAGGTACTCATCCTATTTTCCTCCTTCTTGCCGATTCTCTGGCATCATCTCAAGATCTTTCGAACCCACTTCACCCTGTCGCCATAAGGCGGGAACAAGAATGAAATGTCTATTTTCGTGCTCTTGCTGAGCACGCTCTTCGTGTGGGAGAACAGGTCGAAGCTGTATTTCCCGTGATAGGCGCCGATTCCGGCATGGCCCACTCCACCGAAGGGCAGATGTGGATTGGCCACATGGCTGATAGTGTCATTGACACAACCTCCGCCAAAGGATACGCGGCTGAGCACTTCCTGCCGTACATGGGAGTCTTCGGTGAATAGATATAGCGCGAGCGGCTTGGCCCGGTCATTCACCTGTTTAATGGCCTCATCCAATTGCGTATAACCGATAACGGGCAGAATCGGGCCAAAGAGCTCATCCTGCATGGCAGCGTCAGACCAGGAGGCTTGATCCAGCAGCGTAGGCTCGATATAGAGCTCCTCCTTGACGGTGTGGCCGCCGGCGTATACCTTTGCCCGGTCCGCTTCGAGAATGCCAGCAAGCCGCTCGAATTGGCGCTCGTTCACGATCCGGCCATAGTCTGGGCTCAGCCGGGGATCTGCTCCGAAGAAGTCGGTCAGGACGGTCTTCATCTTATCAAGAAGCGGTTCCCTAATCTCTTCATGAGCCAGAACATAGTCAGGGGCGATACAGGTCTGTCCGGCATTCATCATCTTCCCCCAGAGAATCCGCTTGGCGGCAACCTCCAGATTAGCCGTCCGGTCCACAATAGCCGGACTCTTGCCGCCTAATTCCAGGGTCAAGGGAACCAGGTTGCGGGCGGCCGCCTCCATGACGATCTTGCCCACCGGCACGCTCCCGGTGAAGAAAATGTAGTCGAAGGGAGCGTGAATTAACAGTGAGGTGGTTTCCTTCTCGCCCTCGACTACACTAATATAGTCCTTGTCGAAGGTTTCCTCGATCAGCTTCTTGATTACTGCTGCAACAGCCGGGGTATTCTCCGAAGGCTTCAGAACGGCTGTGTTCCCGGCTGAGATCGCTCCAATCAGCGGTTCAATTAACAGCTGGAACGGATAGTTGAACGGTCCGATAATCAGAACGGTACCATAAGGCTCCTTGTGTATGTGGCTCTTGGACAGACCGTGAAAGTAAGGTGTTTTGACCTTCTTCGGCGTCATCCACCGGTTAAGCTGTTTTTTTGTGTTTCGAATGCTGTCCAGCGTGAAGCCGATCTCCGTCGAGTAGGCCTCGAATTCGCTTTTGTGGAGATCCTGATAGAGAGCGGATAACAGATCCGGCTCGTACCGCCGGATCGCGTCCGACAACTTCTGAAGCTGTTCCTGACGAAATTTCGCACTAAGAGTGTAGCCGCTGCGGAATTTCTTGCGATGCTCCTGCAGAAGCTCTGTGACCTCCTCTTGCTTCCACTGTTTCATATGCTCCTCCTTATACTTAGATAATGATTTAGAGACAATCCTGCTCCAGGGCGGTTAATAATCTTCTTAACAGATCCACCGACTCCTGCATGGACAGCTCATAATAGCGTTGAGTGCCTGCTTGCTCGACCGTGACAACCCCTGCAGTTTTCAGCAGCTTGAGATGATGGGAGACCGCCGGACGCGATAGGGTCAGCTGCTCTGTAATTTCATTAACTGTCCTCCGGCCACTCTCGGAGAGATAGAGCAGAATATCCTGCCGGTGCGGGTCGCTTAGGACTTGAAGAATCGGCAGGCTTTCCCGGAAAATCGCAATTGCCTGTTTGCTCAATGTGGTCATCTCCTTTGCTTTATGATTAAATGTTTAAACATTTGGACCATTTGATGATTCTTAGGATACTCCTTTTTTTTCTCATAATCAAGTAGTGGATTCAATTACATCCAAATAACCCCCGCTCAAGGCCACGGTTTCGTGTCCTTGGGCGGGGGTTATTCTGTAGATTAGTCTTGTTATGCAGGCTGGGAGCACCTGGTGTTACACCGGCCGCCGCATCTCTCCCAGCAGCTCGCCCATCTTCACCTTCGTGTCCGGGGTAAGCCCCGGGCGCGGGGTGAAGGTGCCGCTCTCCATCAACAGAACAACCGTGGAACCGAATTCGAAATAAGCCAGGTCGTCACCGCGCTGCCATTCTTTGGCCGCCTCATCGGTGTAGCGGATACTGCTCACATTCATTGCGCCTACCTTGACCACGGCGGTCTCGCCATAGCTGCCGGCTATATAAGTAATCAGCCGTTCGTTACGGCTCAGGACACTCTTCATATGGCGCATGCCGAAATCATTCACGGGGTAAGCCCGTCCGCGGATATAATCGCTCTCCCTCAGCTGTCCGGTTAACGGGGAGTGAATCCGGTGATAATCGGTAGGGCTTAAGTAGAGGACAAAATAATAGCCTTTCTTGTACAGTTCGAGGTGTGGCGAGTGATTAAGCAAATCCTCCAGTGTATAATCCTGCCCCTTCACATTCATTATCGTGCCGCAGTTGATTTCGCCCATTGCCGTAATCATAGCGTCTACAGGACTGGCTACGGCATGCTCACCGCTGGCCACCGGGCGCATTCCCGGCTTCAGGCGGCGGCTGAAGAATTCATTCAGTGTACGGTATTCTCCGGCAGCCTTCTCCGCCTCGGCGGCAGGAATCTGATAGGAACGAATAAATACCGGAATCATAAGGCGGCTGAGTCTGCTGTGGGATAAAGCCCCCATCAACCTGGAAAGCCATCTGTGCGAGGATAGCTCGGTCATCAGCCGCAGCAATTGTTTAACCATGCCCATCTCCCTTCCATCATGCAGCAGTACAAATCCCGTGCCAAGGGACTCCACCCGCTCTGCATTATATTGACATAGAATAGGAGACAAATCAATAAGAGTTCATTCTTAATGCTTCTTCGTACAGATATCTGGCATAGCCCATAGGCTGGCGGTAGCTGTCTTTCCATACCCCGCGCAGTCCGGCCTTCTGGAAGCCGTAACGCTGGTCGCGCCCGTTGCATTCAATGAAATACAGATGTCCGTGCTTCGTGACACCGATGTCCAGACCGATATCGGCCAGCCCCGGCAGACTCTTCTCCAGCTCACGGGCGATGGCGAGACTGAGGGAGAGGACGGACATACGGATTCTGGCTGCCTCTTCTCCGGGGAATGCCTGCTCCAGGGCAAAAGAGGACTTCAGGGCTTCGCCCCCTCTGGCAATGTTCGATACAAAGCCGCCGGGCGCAGCCAGCTTGGCGAACAGGCCGGTGACCTGCCACGCTCCGCCCCAGCCCCGCTGTACTGTGACACGCAGGTCGAAGGGGCGTCCGTTCATCTCGGCCAGCGGAATCCGTTCCTGGACCAGATAAGGCACAGAAGAGAGCCGGGCGCGGAGGACCCGGGGAAGGGCGTCCGGGTTAACGGCTCTGCTAATCTTGCGTCTTGAGCCTGAGAGAGAGTAGCTCCAGAGCCAGCGGCCTTCGCCGCTGCGGGTGAGCCGCATAACGCCGTTACCTACGCTGCCCCGGCAAGGCTTGAGGATCAGATCCGGGTAGCGGCTCATCATCTCCCTCAGGCCGGAGAGTCCGCTTGCAGTGACCGGCAGATAAGCTTGCAGTTCGGAGCTGCGCTCCAGCAGGCCGTGAATCTGATCCTTGCCGTAGCGGTTGCAGCTGTTGTAGACCTGAATCCCTTGCCGCAGCAGGCGCTCAACACCGGTGCTGCCGGGAGCATAGATTGCCCGGTTGTGGATAACCTCCGGCGTAGGGACGGTCTGTCTGCGGTAGCCTTGCGGACCTTTCTTCATATAGACACTGCTGAAGCCGGACGCCACGTCGATGTCGGACAGCTTCACAAAGCAAGGGGTTAATCCGTATGCGGCGGCGGCCTCTTCGTAGTTGGCCAGAGATTCCTGTCCGGTTTTTAACCGGGGAACGCCCCCGTGCATAGCGGCATTTAGCAGTATCCCAACGAGCTTTTGCCCCATGTTCGTTCCTCCTGTTATCTTGAAGTACTTCCCGGCTGTTTTTATGTCTCCTGTCATTGTATGTATGTACGTGCCCGTAAGGGTTGGACGGATGCGCGGCGGCAGATGCCCTTTTTTGGAAGGAGAAGATTGGATGACGGTAAGGAGAAGGGTGTCATCCGCCTATGCTGCTGCATATGATGCCTAGAAGATACATTAGATGGAAGGAGGAGACTGCTTGTGAAGGGTCCCAAACGAAAACAGCAGCGCAGTGCCAAAAGACCGCTCTATTACGTGGATAATCCCGATACGACTGAACTTAGCATGATAGACAGCAGTCCCAAAACACAGAAACCCCAACAATCGGAAGCGGTGGAATCGGCAGAGGCAGAAGATATTACCCTGCAGGTGAGCGGGGTGGAGATGCTGGAAGTGACCACGCCGCTCCGGCAGACTGTACCTGCACTGGAGGGGAAAGAGGGAACGGTGACGGAAGAGTTACGCGTGCAGGAGGACCGTGCTGCCCTGCTTGAATCTGAGGTAACGGCTCCTCTGGAAAAAGAACGCCTGCAGCCCGTATACACCGATGATCTGTCTGATGGCGCCGTCACCGGTGCCAAGATTGCTCCACGGACCATTGACGGGTCCAGACTGAAGCATGGCATTATCGGCACACCCTGGCTGCAGGATTATGCGGTGCAGAGCATCAACCTTGCGGACCGGGCGGTTACCTCCTCGAAGATAGCGCCCGAGTCCGTTACCGGTGAGCATCTGGCGGAGAGCAGTGTCAGCGGGGGCAAACTGCTGGATCACTCCATTGGCGGCGAGAAGCTGAAGGATGGCAGCGTTGGTCCCGAGAAGCTGGCAGACCGGATGATCAGCGGAGAACATATTGCCGATGGAGCAATCAGCAGCAGGCATCTTAGTGAGTTCATTATCACAGCGGAGCTGCTGGATGACGGGGCGGTGACCGGTGAGAAGATTCTCAGCAGCAGCATTGACAGCCGCCATCTCAGCAACGGCAGTATTGACCGCTCTAAGCTGGCTGACGAAGCGGTGTCCGCCGACAAAATCGCCGATGGCGAGATCAGCGGTGTCAAGCTGGGTGATGCGGTGATCGAGAGCCGGCATGTAGGGGAAGGCGTTATTACCGCGAGGCATCTGGCACCGGGGGCTATTGGACGGGAACAGCTGGCGGCACGCCTGATCGGCAAGGAGCAGCTTCAGCCCGGTATTATTGAGAGCGGGCATCTTGCAGATGGGGCTGCCGGGTCCCGGCAGATCGCGGCGAAGGCTGTCCGCAGCCAGCACATTAACCCGGAGAGCATCCATGCGGACCATATCGCCGAAGGTGAGGTTGGCAGCCGTCATCTGGCAGACCGCAGCATTTCTTTTGTGAAACTGGCGGACGGTGCGGTAGGAACTACACAGCTGATTGAGCAGGCGGTTACCTCTTCCAAAATCGCAGATCAGAGCATTCTCGCCCATAAGCTGGCTGACGAAGCCGTGATGACGCGCCATATTGCGAAATCTGCAGTGCGCAGTGCGCAGATTGCCGCACAGGCTGTCACTTCGGCGCATTTGCAGCGCGAGGCCGTGGATAATTCTCATCTGGCTGCAGAATCTGTAGGCTCAGACCAGCTGCAGGAGCATTCCGTCCTGACCGGCCATCTGGCCAAAGGGGCAGTTACAGAAGAACAACTGGGGTATGAATCTGTTACAGGAGAACATATTAGCCCCCAGAGTATTACCGCAGCCAAGCTGGCGGACGGCAGCATCATTACCGCCAAGCTGGCCATGGGCGCGGTCGGAGGTACGATTCTTGCCAAAGAAGCGGTCAGCGGAGAGCATATTGCGGTCTGCGCCGTGGAGGAGAAGCATTTGGCGGACGGCAGCATCAGTGGGCGTGCGCTGCAGGAGGAGGCAGTAGATGCCGGTCATCTGGCATCCGGTGCTATAGAACGCCGGCATCTGGCAGACAGCAGTGTGACTTCATCCGCGCTGCAATCCGGTTCAGTAACGGCAGATAAGCTGTCCTCCGGTGCCGTCAAGGAGGCCCATCTTGCTGCGGCGATTGTGCAGCCGCATCATTTGGCTGACTATGCCGTCACTTCCCTGAAGCTATCGCCGGAGAGTGTCTCAACGGATAAGCTCGGTGATCTGGCCGTCACTTCCATTAAACTGGCGGACGGCAGTGTGAGTGCAGAGAAGCTGGCAGCCTCAGCAGTGCAGAGCGAGCATCTGTCGGAAGGCGCAGTCGGCCCGGATTCGCTGAAGGATACCTCTGTGCAAGGCAGACATCTGGCAGCGGGCAGCGTGGGTGGTGCACATATCCGGCCGATGTCGGTTGGCAACGGGCATCTTATTCCAAGCTCTGTCTCCTCCATCCAGATTCAGGATGGCAGCATCAGCGGCACGAAGCTGGCCGAGGGAGCGGTGGCTTCCCGCCATCTCACTCCCGGCAGTGTTGGCGGAAGCCAGCTGGCTGAGGCCTCAGTAGAAGGGCGGCATCTCGCGGATGGCAGTGTTAGTCTGGCGCATCTGGCGGAGGAGGTCCGCAGTGCGGAGCTACTGCCTAACGGCAGCATTGGCGCAGAGAAGCTGGCAGCGGGTGCTGTAGAATCAGTTCATTTAGCTGAAGCGAGTGTGCAGGCTGTTCATTTGGCGCAGGCAGCGGTGGAAGCCCGGCATATCGGTGCCGGAGAGATTACGCTGGCGCATCTGGCCAAGGAGGCGCGCAGCGCGGATCTTCTCCCGGATGGCAGCATCGCAGGCAGCAAGCTGGGAGCAGGGGCAGTAGGTGCCTTCCATTTGGCTGCGGGAAGTGTGTATAGCGGTCATCTGGCTGCGGATGCGGTAAGCAGCCGGCATATCCGCGCCGGCAGCATTCAGCTCAGTCATCTGGCTTCGGATACGCGGGGAGCGGACCTGCTGCCGGATGGAAGCATCGACGCAAGTAAGCTGGCTGAAGGTGCAGTGGGACCGCAGCATCTCCAGCCGCAGAGCGTGGACGCAGAGCATCTTGCAGGCGAAATCATTCAGGAGCGTCATTTGGGCTCAGGAATTATCCGGCTTACGCATCTGGCGGAGGAAACGAGAAGTGCGGAGCTGTTGCCGGACGGCAGCATAGGTGGAAGCAAACTGGCCGAAGGCGCAGTGGGATCGCAGCATCTCCAGCCGCAGAGTGTGTATGGAGAGCATCTGGCAGGCGGAATCATTCAGGAGCGTCATTTGGGCTCAGGAATTATCCGGCTTACGCATCTGGCGGAGGAAACGAGAAGTGCGGAGCTGTTGCCGGACGGCAGCATAGGTGGAAGCAAGCTGGCCGAAGGCGCAGTGGGACCGCAGCATCTCCAGCCGCAGAGTGTGTCTGGAGAGCATCTGGCAGGCGGAGTGATTCAGGAGCGTCATGTGGGTTCAGGGATTATCCGGCTTGCGCATCTGGCCGAGGAGACGAAAAGTGCAGAGCTGCTGCCGGATGGCAGTATTAGAGGAAGCAAGCTGGCTGCGGGTTCTGTGGGCTCTATCCATCTGGCTTCCGGCAGTATCTATGGCGGTCACCTGGCGCCTGAAGCTGTGGACAGCTGTCATATCCGGCCCGGCAGCATCAGCCTGGAGCATCTGGCTCAGGATGCCCGGACCTCCGAGCTTTTGCAGGACGGCAGTATTACAGGGGGGAAGATTGCACCTCACAGCATTGGAACCAGGCATCTGACGGAAGGCGCAGTAGGGAGCTCAGAGCTGCAGGATGAGGCAGTGGATGGGTCCAAAATCTCTTCCTTTGCCATCCAGTCCCGGCATCTGGAAGAAGACAGCGTGCAGAGCTACCACATTGTTCAAAATGCGGTGAGCGGGGATCATCTGGCGCCTGATTCAGTGGATAGCAGCCATCTCCGCGCGGGCAGCATCCAGCGTGAGCATCTGGCAGAGGGCACACTAACCTCTGAGCTGCTTGGAGAAGGCAGCATAGACGGCAGCAAGCTGGCGCCAGGAGCGGTGGGGCCTAATCATCTGGCTCCGGGCAGCATCTACGGAGGCCATCTGTCTCCCGGAATCGTTGACGGGCGCCATATCCGGCCCGGCAGCATCGGCCTGGAGCATCTGGCCGGGGATGCGCTGACCCCTGAGCTGCTCCCGGACCACAGTGTGAACGGAGCGAAGCTTGCGATTCACAGCGTCGGCACCGGACATCTGGCTGAAGGTGCGGTAGGCAGCACTGAACTGCAGGATGAGGCGGTTAAGGCTTCCAAAATCGCTCCCTTTGCCGTCCAGTCCCGGCATTTGGAAGAAGGCAGCATCCAGAGCCACCATATTGCTCAGGGTGCAGTGAACGGAGATCATCTGTCTCCGGGATCAGTCAATGCGGAGCATCTGTCCTTCCATCCCGTACAGAGTGTCGGGAACCGCGATGTTTTGCAGCAGTTCGGGATGACGGCGTTTATGTTCAATGGTGAGGCGGAGAGTGTGGAGGTGACGGTTTCTTTTGACGAGAGCTTCGGCCATACCGGCTATGTGCTGGTTGCCATGGCTAACCAGCCGTACTTCCATGCGTCGCTGAAGAACAGAACGGGCGGTGAAGCAACGATTGAGGTAGTGCGGCTGCGTGAGACCCAGCATTTCTATGGCGTACTGTCATGGATTGCGCTAGGCACTCCGCTGGTCAAACCTGCTGTGGAGCATCGCGCTTTTGACTGATTCAGGGCAGGATAATATTGTACATGAGGCGCAGCCGCGGGCTGCGCCTTTTGTGCATGGTTACGCCAGCATATATAGGCTTCACGCTATACAATTCTGCTAATTGTAGAAGCAGGGAGGCCGGGAGAAATGTTGTAGGGGCTATGATCTGAAGTTTTCCTCCTGTAAGCGATCCCTTTCCGGCTTATTGCCGGGTGGAGGCATATAGCGGCATTTGTCCAATTATCTGCGCTCGGGGAGACACTTGCCGTTACCGGGGGTGGCGGGATACATAGACTATGGTGTAACCCTCAGCCCGGGAGCAGCCCTGTGAAGGAAGGTGGATGAGCATGAAAAGAAAAGGAACATCTGCCCGCCGCACGGGGCGGCGGGCAACCCGGACAGCACGGCGGCCGGTGGCACGGCCGGTACGGCCTGTTATACCGCCGCCTGCGGTGAATCATCCGCAGCCTGAGGTGTCGGTTATTATTCCGGCCATGAATGAGGCGGCGACGATTGCCGCGGTAATCGCCGGAGCCAGAGGCGTTCATCCCCGCTGTGAGGTTATTGTGATTGTTAACGGTTCTGCGGATCAGACCGCAGAGATTGCGCGCTCCTGCGGAGCGAACGTAATGGTCTATGAACAGCCGCTCGGGCATGATGTCGGGCGAAGCGTAGGCGCTGCGGCGGCCAAGGGAACGGTTCTGCTGTTCACGGATGGGGATCTGGTCATCTCCGCCTCGCAGCTGCGTCCCTTCGTGACCGCGGTCAGCGGCGGAGCGGATCTGGCACTGAATGATTACTCCGGCCCGGTCCGCAGCAGAGTTCCGCATCCGGTGGTGTTATCCAAGCATGCGCTGAATCTTCTGCTCGGAAGGTCTGAACTGAAGGGCTGCTCCTTGACTGCCGTTCCACATGCGATTAGCCGCAGGGCGCTGGAGGTGCTGGGCAGCGGCCTGCTGTCGAGACCGCCGCTCGCCCATGCGCAGGCGGTGCTGGAGGGCCTGGTTGTGACAGCGGTGCATAACGTGCCTGTAGGCAGGATGAACGCGGTCCGCCGGAAGCACAGCGGCAGCGATCCTTTGCAGGAGGCTATCCTCAGAGACCACCTGGATGCCGTTGCCCTGGTGCTGGAGCGCAAGGGCGGCCGGGCAGGCTTCGGGGACGGCACCCGGCGAAGGGAGTTGGTGAGATGATGGAAGAGCGGCAAGTATCCGTCAGCGGCCGGTCTTCAGCAGGGCGTACAGCCCCCAGAAGCAGCGGCTCTAAAGGCCGCACCGCCGGACGCGGCACTGCAGTGCGCAGAGGCGCGGTCAAGCAGCGGCCTGCACAGCGCCGCAGCAAGCCTGCGGGGAACGGGCCGGGCCTTTCCCGCTCCAAGCGGAAGCCCGCTTCCGGGCGGGGGGGCCTGCCGCTGCCGGCATCGCAAGGCTCGCTGTCGGTCATTATCTCGGCCCGGAATGAGGAGCAGACTTTGCCGAAGCTGCTGGAGCAGGTGGAACGCCTGAAGCCGCAGGAGATTATTGTGGTGCTGAACGGCTGCAGCGACCGCAGCTTTCAGCGGACCCGGTTATGCACTCAGGCGAGCATAGTGTACATTCCGGAATCTGCCGGACATGATGTGGGGCGTTCGCTGGGCGCCAAGCTCAGCCGGGGGGATATCCTGTTGTTTCTGGATGGCGATATGGTGATCTCTGCCGGGCAGCTGTCTTCCTTTGTGGCTGCGGTGGACCGGGGGGTGGATGTGGCGCTCAACGATCTTGATCCGCTTCTGCCGCCCTTCGGGCTAAGTGATGCGGTTACCCGTTGCAAGCTCTACCTGAATCAGGTTCTGGGCCGCCCGGATCTCGGAGCAAGCTCCATGACAGCCGTTCCGCATGCCTTATCCCGCCGGGCACTGGAGAGAATCGGCTACCGCGAGCTGATGGTGCCGCCTCGGGCGCTGGCGCTCTCTATTCTGGGCCGTCTGCGGGTGGAAAAGGCCGGAGGGGTGAATGTGATTAAGCAGAACCGGCTGCGTCAGGGCAACACGGGAGCCGGCAATGCCATGGAGCAGCTGATTGCCGGTGATCACGCGGAAGCGCTGGTGTGCGTGATTGCCCACCAGCAGAGCAGCGGACAGCTGCCGGCCGAGAACCTGCTGGAGCACCGCAGGCAGATTGCCGCCTGGAGGAATGCGCTATGACAATGACGAGCATTATTATTCCTACGTATAACAGGCTCGGGCTGCTGCGCTCCTGCGTCGAATCGATCAGAGCGCATACCCGGTCTGCCTTTGAGATTATTGTAGTGGACAATGCCTCGGATGATGGTACCGAAGCCTACTGCCGCGCCAGCAAGCTGAAGTTCATCTCCCTCCCGGAGAATCGCGGTTTTCCGCTGGCCTGCAATATCGGGCTGCAGCTGGCTGCGGGGGAGGAGCTGCTGCTGCTGAACAATGACGTTATTGTGTCGCAAGGCTGGCTGGATAATCTGAAGAGCGCTTTGTACAGTGCCCCTGATATAGGAATTGTCGGACCGGTGACGAATTATGCCAGCGGACGGCAGCAGGTACAGACCGGCTATACCGATATTGCAGGCTTCCATGCTGAGGCGCTCCGGACTAATATTCCTGATGCAGCGAAGTGGCAGGAGACCCGCAGGCTTGTAGGTCTGTGCTTTTTATTCAAAAGACAGCTTATGGACGCGATCGGCCTGCTCGATGAACGGTTCTCGCCGGGCCATTATGAGGATGACGATTACTGCTACCGCGCCCGGCTGCAGGGGTACCGGCTGCTGATTGCCGGAGATTGCCTGGTTCATCATGAAGGCAGCGCCAGCTTCAAGGAGGTGTATTCCGCCTCATTGCAGGAGCTGGTGGAGCGCAACCGCAGGATTTTTATGGAGAAATGGCATGTGGACCCGTCGCAGTTCATCTGAGGCCGCTGGCCGAAGGCAAAAGACGTAGAGAAAGAGGAGGAACGTAAGTGAAAGGAGTCATACTGGCAGGCGGAACAGGAACAAGGCTATACCCGCTCACCCGGCTGATGAATAAACATTTGCTTCCGGTCGGCAAATACCCTATGGTGTGCTACGGGATTGAGCGGCTGCGCCAGGGGGGGATCACCGATATTCTCCTGGTTATCAGCAAACAGTCCGCAGGACAGTACACTGACTTTTTGGGCAGCGGCGCGGAATTCGGCGTCTCTCTGACTTACAAAATCCAGGAGGCGGCAGGCGGCATCGCAGAAGCGCTGGAGCTGGCGGAAGGATTCATCCTGCCGGGAGAACGGTTTGTCGTGCTGCTGGGGGATAATTTGTTCATGGATAGTCTGGAGCCTTACGTGAAAAGTTATCTGCAGCAGCCGGCGGGGACCGCGAAGGTGCTCCTGAAGCCTGTCGAGGATGCGCGCAGATACGGGGTTCCGGTGTTTGACAGCGCCGATGCTTCCCTGATTGCATACATTGAAGAGAAGCCGGAGCAGCCCAAGACGAAATTCTGTGTTACAGGCATATATATGTATGATGAAGCTGTATTCGATATCATCCGCCGGATTTCGCCTTCCAGGAGGGGCGAGCTGGAGATTACCGATGTGAACAACCTGTATGCCGTAGAACGCAAGCTGAGCTATGATGTGCTGCAAGGCTGGTGGAGCGACGCAGGAACCTTCCAGTCTCTGCGCGAAGCCGGAGATAAGCTGAGAGATACGCTGCCCTGAGGGGCGGCGTTTTTTTGAAATAGAAGAATTTATATGTTTCACGCTATACACTATATTTCTATTTCTCGCCGAAAAGGTACCGTCCTTTAAAAGGACGGCAAAGCCGTCTCCAATCTGTAAGTTAGGGTGATTATGGAGGACGGGGAAAGGGAGGGGAGAGCGGGAAAGGCAAGAGCAATTAGTTGGCTACATAGGAAGAGGATGGGGATTAAAGTAAACTTGAGTGGTCAAAGGTAACTAAAGGGATAAACCCCTCTGAATTTGCCGGAAGTGGGCTGGAGGCTGGAATGAGAGGGATAAATCCCTCTGAATTCGCCGAAAGTGGGTTGGAGGCTGAAATGAGAGGGATAAATCCCTTAGAATTCGCCGAAAGTGGGCTGGAGGCTGAAATGAGAGGGATAAATCCCTCTGAATTCGCCGGAAGTGGGCTGGAGGCTGAAATGAGAGGGATAAATCCCTCTGAATTCGCCGAAAGTGGGTTGGAGGCTGAAATGAGAGGGATAAATCCCTTAGAATTCGCCGAAAGTGGGCTGGAGGCTGAAATGAGAGGGATAAATCCCTCTGAATTCGCCGGAAGTGGGCTGGAGGCTGAAATGAGAGGGATAAATCCCTCTGAATTCGCCGGAAGTGGGCTGGAGGCTGGAATGAGAGGGATAAATCCCTCTGAATTCGCCGGAAGTGGGCTGGAGGCTGAAATGAGAGGGATAAATCCCTCTGAATTTGCCGGAAGTGGGCTGGAGGCTGGAATGAGAGGGATAAATCCCTCTGAATTCGCCGAAAGTGGGTTGGAGGCTGAAATGAGAGGGATAAATCCCTTAGAATTCGCCGAAAGTGGGCTGGAGGCTGAAATGAGAGGGATAAATCCCTCTGAATTCGCCGGAAGTGGGCTGGAGGCTGAAATCAGGGGCACAAATGCCCCTGAATCCCGCCGCAAGCGGGCGCAGGGGGCGAAAGGCGGCCGAACTGCCACAGCGGTCACTATCACCACCACCAGTATACCGCCGTCAGCATACCGCCGTCAGCAAATCGCCGCCAGTATACCGCCGTCAGCATATCGCCGCCAGCATACCGCCGTTAGCATACCGCCTTCAGCATATCGTCCGCACATATCGCCCCAGCTTGCAGCCCTCAGCATACCGCCTTCAGTAATATCACCATCAGCTATTGGCTGGCCGGGCGATTCTCCACCAGAACAAATCCTCGGTCTCGCGGTATAGCTCCGCACCCAAATGTTGCAGGACGCGGTGGGAGGCGAAGTTATCCTTCTCTGTATCTGCAATGACCCAGCGTGCACCGGGATGGCTGAAGATCCAGGCGGTGATCTGCCGCAGCGCTTCTGTGGCATAGCCTTGGCCCCGGTATCTCTCGTCCAGGACGTAACCGACGATGACTTCCCCTTGTTCGTTCGGGCGGCCTTTGAGGATCAGGAAGCCAATGAGCTGCTTCTGCTCCCGGTGGATGATGGCCCACATGGTCAGCCAGCGGTAGTTATCTTCATCCTGCAGCACCTTGGCATGCCTGACCCGCATCGCATAGCGCATCTCTTCATCATCCAGCAGGGTGGCGGTGCCCGTCACGTTCAGGTCCAGCCTCTGCTCCAGCCCGGCGTAATCCTGTAAGGCTAACGCCAGCTCTGAAGCGCCCAAGGGGGATAGGTCCAGGTGTTCGCCTGTTAGTTTCATAGATTACCTCCAGTTCTAATCGGTACATACGCGGACATACATCATTTGGATGTATTTTCAGCCAAGCATAGTCTGCCGTCCCGTTCCTTGTCAATATACTCCAGCCTACAGCCTTCCCCATACCTTGAAGCGGACACGGGGATTTGACGTCTAAATTAATGGTCATCGTGCGATATGTTCCAGCCCAACTTGCGGCGCTTCTCCGGCACCGCCAAGGCGGATGCCGCATATGCTGTAGCAGGGCGTTTGAGCAAAGGAGACATGAAGGTGCAGAGTAAAATTACAAAAGTCCTGCAGCACATGGCCCATACGCACGAACAAATGGCACGGATTCTCGACGCCGAACGCCATGTAGCCGTCCGTATGTCGCAAATAGTTCACGATCTGCCGGATGCGGACCCTGATTTCGGCGGATTCAGTGGGCTGGTGGAAAGCTCAGGCCAAGTCAACAAAAACATCATTGCTTACCTCAATGCACTTGCCGATCTCGAAGAGGCGATGGCAGAGGGAGTGGGCAGGGTCATCAAGGAATTAAACGGTCAGGAAGAAGAGTAAGGGTAACGTGTAACCTGAGCAAGGAGGCGGAGGATGAGCAGAGAAAAGGCATATCTGCAAATGCTGGAGTCAACCGCTGCCATCCAGTGGAACATCGCGATGATTCTCGAGGCCAAAGCGGTGGAAGCGGAAAAAGTGAAGCAGTGGACCCATCATCACATCCACGCTAGAGCATTCGACTCCCACGAAGACCAGCTGAAGGAATCCATCTCTATTCACGAGGTGATCGTGGAAATGGTAGAGGGGCTGACGAAGCTGGAGAACGGGCTGTACAGCAACCTGAAGGCGGTGCTGGGCAGCGGGGAAGACGAGGGCGGCGATTTCGGCGGGGATGGCGAGGGCTTCAGCTTCGGGGACGACAGCAAATGAGCGGCGGGCTGCTCTCCGAACATGCCGTCAAGCTGGAGATGATCCGCTCGATCGCCCGCAGCCAGGCAGCGCTCGCAGCCATCCTCGAGAGTATTGCTGAAGTGACGGGGCAATCGGAGCTGACAGCCCGCAAGCTGAGCGACAATATCAGGATTCTTAGCGGGTACCAGAGTTCAATGTGCCGGATGATATCCGGTATTTCATTGCATGAGCCCAAAGAAGGAGTGCCTGCAGCCCCCTGGCTGAGCAAGGTCTGCTCAGAGGGGAACGCCAGGAGTAGATGAAGTACAGGAGGCGTAGAAGATGAAGAGAAAGAGACAGGGCAAGCTTGGTTCCACGGGCAAGGGGCGCAGACGCAGACCGCTGCTGTCGCGGAAGACACGAATACGCAAAGGTCCCGGACGCAAATCGCGCAAGGGTCTGCTCGGCAAGCCGGGGAAGAAATCCCTGCAGCTGCGCAGAAAAAGAAGACTACGCAGACGGCTGCTCCGCAAATCCCGAGTGGTTAGGCCGGTACAGGTCATCCCGGCTATCGAGCCCCCTCTAGAGCCTCAGGTGATTCCGCTCCCCCCGGATCTGGGCGTCCCGCCGGAACTGCCGCCGGGAGACGCCTATCAGCAGGGCTACACCGAAGCATACAACGTGGGGTTCGACGCAGGTTTCGCCAAGGGCTTCGAGGACGGGCATAAGCTGGAGCTTGGCTGACAGCGCCGCAGGCACAGCAGCATGCAGGCCGATACAGCGGCTACAGGGGCTGGCGCATATTGCGCCGCCCCTATAGCACATGGGGAACTTTGGGATAAGGCGGGCTATCGGAATTTCCGGCCGGATATGGTAGACTTCTTAACAGAATCTTTACCGGGTTCACTATTCGGGCAGGAAAGCGGGGAACGCACATGATGGGGAATGAGATACGAAGAGCACGGAGTGAAGAGATCCAGGAGATCATGAATCTGATTGCCAAATGTGTACAAGTTATGCAGGCAGGCGGAAGCGATCAATGGGATGAAGGGTACCCTAACCGGGAAATCATTAGTGAGGATATCGTTAAGGGAACCTTGTTTGTCTGCCTGGAGCATGAGGCGATCGCCGGAATTCTTGTGCTGGATGAGAACCAGGCGGAGCAATATGCAGGCATCGAATGGGAACAGCAGCAGGGGCCGCATCTGATCATGCACCGGCTTGCGGTACATCCCGAGATTCAGGGGAGAGGGATTGCCCGGCGGCTGATCGCCTTTGCCGAGGATTTCGCCCGCAGCAGCGGGTACAGAAGCATCCGGCTCGATACATATGCGAAGAATGACAGGGCGCTTAAGCTGTATCCTTCACTTGGGTATTGGCAGAGAGGCGAGATTCGCTTTCCCGGCCGTACCGCAGCTTTTCCGGTGTTTGAGAAGGTGCTGACAGAGAATATGAAGAACTAATTTTCAATTGTGTGAGGTAATATTACATTTAACCTTGATTTTCAAGTGTTAAAATGTTAAAAAGTGCCCTATCCTCATTGATTCAGATATTTATGGTAACTTTAATAACTTTTGTTGACAGGAAAGTTGTCTTTCGATTATGATGGGATTATTCATAAGCAATGGAATAGTCCTTTTCGTATATCCTTAATAATTGGTTTAAGGGTCTCTACCGGGAACCGTAAATTTCTGGCTACGAAAATATGCTGAGGCATATTTTTGTGGCCTTTTTGTGTTAGTGATCAGCCGGACATCAACAAGACTAGGGGGAGAAGACAATGGCGAATATCCTGATCAAGCATGCGGAGATTATTACGATGAACAAGCAGGAAGACATTATATACGGCGATATCCGCATCGAAGGTGATCTGATTGTGGAGATTGGCACCGGCCTTGAAGTGAAGGGGGATGAGCTTGTCATCGACGCCAGGAACCGGACGGTTATCCCCGGCTTCATCCAGACGCATATTCATCTCTGCCAGACGCTGTTCCGCGGCAAAGGAGATGATCTGGAGCTGATGGACTGGCTGCGCAAGCGGATCTGGCCGCTGGAGGCGGCGCATGATGAGGAGTCGCTGTACTATTCGGCCATGCTTGGTATTGGGGAATTAATCACCAGCGGCACAACGACCATCGTGGATATGGAGACGGTACATCATACGGATTATGCCTTCCAGGCGATTGCGAAGAGCGGTATCCGCGCCCTGTCAGGGAAGGTCATGATGGACCGGAAGAACCCCGATGCACCGGCGGCCCTGCAGGAGGAGACGGCAGCTTCGCTGCAGGAGAGTGTGGATCTGCTGGAGAAATGGAACGGGTATGCGAACGGCCGGATTCAGTATGCTTTTTCCCCTCGTTTTGTTATTTCTTGTACGGAGCCGCTGCTGCGGGAGGTGCAGAGCCTCTCGGCCCGTTACGGGGTGAAGGTGCATACCCATGCTTCCGAGAACCTGGGTGAGATCGAGCTTGTGCAGGCGATGACCGGTATGCGCAATGTCGTCTATCTGGATCACCTGGGGCTGGCTAACGAACGTCTGATTCTCGCGCACTGTGTCTGGCTGGATGAGCAGGAGAAGCGGATTCTGCGGGACCGCGGGGTTCATGTCAGCCACTGCCCGGGCTCGAATCTCAAGCTGGCCTCTGGCATTGCTGACACGCCGGGCATGCTTCATGACCATATCCACCTCAGCCTGGGTGCAGACGGCGCGCCCTGCAACAATAACCTGGATATGTTCAACGAGATGCGTCTGGCGGCAGTCATCCAGAAGCCTGGGCATGGCCCGACTACGATGGATGCCCGGAGCGTCTTTCGGATGGCGACCATCGGAGGCGCGAAGGCGGTGGGGATGGAGGATCAGATCGGCAGCATCGAGGTCGGCAAGAAAGCGGATCTGGCTATCCTTAACCTCTATAATTTCCATACCTTCCCCTCCTATGATGTGGACCCGATCTCGCGGATCGTATACTCCGCCACCCGTGCTGATGTGGAGACGACGATGGTTGACGGTGAGATTCTCATGCACACAGGACGGCTGAAGACCATCGATAAGGAAGTCGTACTTCATGAAGCAAACCGTTCCATCAAAAGATTGCTGGGCAGCGCGCGGCTATCCTGAACGGAAGGGGCTTCACCGTCAGCTCTTAGATTCAAACCGTAGCCTAGCAGGGGACTTCGTGCCTCTGCTTTTTTTTGACCAGAAAAGAATAATGAACCTTTTCTCCCGCTCGGTTGTTTAATAGGGTGGCCCTCTTTTGATTCCCTTTACAAGTATTGCTATACTAGAGCAACGTGAGCTTTTTACAGAAACAAGGAATTAATTTTACACCACTATTAATGAAGAGAGTAAGAGGGGATTGCAATGAGAGAGGGCAAACCTGCGTCTGCGCAGGCTCATTTCTATATCGTGGCGGGACTGCTGTGGCTGAAGCTGATGCTGCTGAGAGGGCTGTTCTTCGACCGGATTGCCTGGGAGTGGATCGCTGCGGATCTGGCGCCGGTACTCCTGCTGCTGGGTGTACTGGCTGTAATCACACCCCGGCGGATGCGAAAAGGGGTCTTCTGGAGTTTAAATGGCCTATTGTCGCTGCTGTTCTTCGCGGCCAGTGTGTACTTCAATCATTTCGGCTCGGTACCTACCTATCTGGCGCTCTATGAGCTGAACCAGGTCTTTCAGGTAAAAGAGAGTGTGGAATCTACGATTGAGTGGATCGACTATCTGTTTTTTGCCGATCTGCTGATAGTGATGATCTATTCGCTATTCCGCAGATGGAAGAAGGGCTCTGCGCAGTGGCAGAGGGATAGTCAGCTTGCTCGCAGACCACGAAGCGTATATCTGGTGGTGCTGCTGGTGGCAATCCTTGGAGGCGGCTCGCTGTCAGCGTATTCGATTCATTCGGCCCGGGGAATTACCAATGAGCTGGTTCAGGCGGAGACGGCCGGATTCCTGAATTATGAGGTGGTGGCGGCGATCAAGGCCCGGGAGGATAACGGCCTCATCGGGACCGGTGATATTCAGGAGACGATAGCTAAGGTGCAAACGCTGGAGGCTACCTATCCATACAAGGCTGCGACAGGCGGACTGCCGGAGCATTTCGGATCGCAAAAAGGGAAAAACGTCATCATCATCCAGATGGAGGCGTTTCAGAATTTCCCGCTGCATCAGTCACTGGAGGGTCAGGAGCTGACGCCGGTGCTGAATGGCCTGGCCGCAGAGGGCTTTTATTTCCCGCATGTGTATCAGCAGGTAGGTCCGGGCAATACCTCGGATGCGGAATTCATGAGCAACACCTCAATCTATCCGATCGCTTCGCTGGCCATGTCCACAGGCTTCGGGGACCGGGAGCTGCCGGGACTGCCGCGGCTTTTACGGGATAAGGGGTATGAGGCGTATACGTTCCATGTGAACAAGGTGGGCTTCTGGAACCGGAATGAGCTCTATCCGGCGCTTGGCTTCAATGGATACTATGACAAGGGCTCCTTCAAAAATGACCATTTCAATTCGTTCGGGGCTTCCGATGAGCAGCTCTATGCTACTGCCGTGGAGAAGCTGGCGGTGCTGCATCAGAAGGGCACGCCTTTCTATGCCCAACTGGTGACGGCCTCCAGCCATCATCCGTTCAAGGTGCCGGACAGCTTCCGCCGCATTCAGGTGCCGGACAAGCTCCAGGGCACGATGCTGGGCGATTATCTGACCGCAGTGAACTATACGGATTATGCGATAGGCACGCTGATTGACGAATTGAAGCAGCAGGGGATGTGGGATGATACCGTGCTGGTGTTGTACGGAGACCATTTCGGCCTCCAGCCGAAGGATGTCCCGGCGGAGCAGGTAGAGGACGCGCTGGGCATCAAGTATGACGACCGGATCAGCCGGTTCAACATTCCGCTCGTGATCCATGTGCCCGGCATGAAGCAGGGACAGGTTGTGGAGCGGACCGGCGGACAGCTGGATGTGCTGCCGACGGTAGCCAATCTGCTCGGGGTATCGCTGAAGGACGAAGGGTTCACAGCGTTCGGGCATGATCTGCTGAATGTGGACCGCAACGTGGTGGGCATGCGCTATTATTTGCCGACAGGCTCTTTTTTCAATGATGAAGTATTGTTCGTGCCCGGTAAAAGCTTCGCGGACGGTGTGGCAGTCTCGCTGGATACGCATGAGCCCGTTAAAGATTTCAGTGCCTATCAGAGCGATTACGACTACATCCTGAAGCTGATGGGCTTATCTGATGAATATGCGAAGCTGCTTCCGCAGCGTTAGGAGGATGTTATGAAAAGATTATGGAAACCCGAGGTTCTCATCTCGCTGGCCGGTGCTGTGCTGATCCTATATTTGCTGTTCGTGCGGCCCTTCATAGGCGTTGCCGATAACGGCGATTTTCTGCGGATGATGAATACAGTGGGACTGAATTATTTTGATGCCGGGGAGGATTATGCGGACCGCTTCTTCAGCTACAGTCATTCTAAATTTGCCTATGATGATCTGTTCAAGGGCTTCTACCCGTCCTCGCAAATTCTGCTGGTGCTGGTGCCAAGGCTGCTTGCGGGGGTATTTCACGGCAGTTACTTCGATATCCGTCTTCTGGCAGTTGTATATGCAGTGCTGCTGCTGGCTGCCACGTGGATGATCGTCAAACTGGGCGCGAAAAGCTCCTATGCCACGGGACTGCTGCTGGGTGCGGGAATGCTGTTTGTGTTCTACGATATCGGCTATCTGGCTTATTTCAACTCTCTGTTCGGCGAACCCGTGTCGATGGTCTTCATGCTGCTTACGTTCGCGCTGGGTCTGAGGCTTACCGGGCAGGAGCAGCCGTCCTCCAAAGGACTTACGCTGTTCTTCGTGGCTGTGCTGTTCCTGATCTGCTCCAAAATCCAGAATGCCCCCGTCGGCCTCGCCTTCGCGCTGATCTTCCTGCGCCTGCGGACGCTGCATGGAACAGGCAACTGGCGTAAGCTGGCACTTGGGCTTGGGGTGGCTACAGCACTGGTATCCGTGATTATGTACGTGACAGCGCCGAAGGAGCTTAAGCATATCAACCTGTATCAGACGGTGTTCTTCGGCATTCTGAATGAGTCACCGGATGTGCGCGGGGATCTGCGCGACCTGGGGCTGCCGGAGCACCTGGAAGTACTGGCGGGGACGAATTATTTCCAGGGGGATACGGCGATCAAGCAGGATGATCCATCGCTGGGTCCGGATTTCTATGACCGTGTATCACATAAGGATGTGCTTTTCTTTTATATGAAGCATCCCGGCCGGTTAATAGAGAATATGAAGCATGCGGCTGCTAACAGCATGTCGATCCGTCCCTACTATCTCGGAAGCTATGAGAAAAGCGAGGGCAAGCCTGCGGGCGCGGTAGCAGGAATGTACAGCGGGTGGAGCGAGCTTAAGAACAAGCATCTGCCGCATTCCCTCGGATTCCTGGCAATTTTCTATCTAGTGTATTACGCCGGAGTGCTCTATCAATACTTCCGTACGAAGGAGGCAGCGGGGCGGATCGCCGGAGAATTGATGATGCTGCTGGGACTGATCGGGCTGTTCTCGTTCCTGGTTCCGATCCTCGGTGACGGCCGTGCGGATATCGGCAAGCATCTGTTCCTGTTCAATGTCTGCTTCGATATGATGGCGGTAGCGATGCTGGGCTGGACGCTGCATAAGCTGACGAGGCTGCTGAAATAACCTGTCATGTCAAACCCTTAATTGACCCCTAGCGGATTATAGAATACAATGTGTTTGGAACTTTAGTAAAAGAGTGGAAATGGCTTGATACAGCCTCATCCTACAAGGGGGCCGCTATGGGGAATGAAGAATACAAGGATAAGATCGAACAGGCAAGACAGGAACTGAACAAACTGGCCTTGGAGTACGGGATGCAGGATGTCCGGGTTCTCCGCCAATCGGTGAAGCTGGATGCGCTCCTGAATGAATACAGTGATTGTAATACAGAGAAGGATGACCAGCTTTATTAGAGAAATACAGAGCAGCTATGCCAATTCAAAAGACATCTCGGGCGTTCAACGCCTTGAGGTGTCTTTTTTAAGTTTTTGGGTTATTTTAACGGTCGTCCAGCAACTCGCGGAGCATCTTCTCCCGGTTAGTCATGAAGGCGCGGGTGACCGTGTAATGAGCCGTATCTTCCAGTGCAACAGGCGTAATACTCTCCCCCTCCAGCTGAAGAATATCCGCACCTGGATAGGACATCAGGATTGGGGAGTGGGTGGCGATGATGAACTGGGAATTCTGCTTCGCCAGCTCATGCATCCGCGCCAGCAGTGACATTTGCCGCAGGGGAGACAATGCAGCCTCGGGCTCGTCCAGAATATAGATGCCCTGTCCGCCAAAGCGGTGAACGAACGTGGAGAAGAAGGATTCTCCATGCGACTGCTCATGCAGCGAGCTTCCTCCATAGGAGTCTTTAATCCGGTTCCCCATGCCCGGCTCCTCATCCAGCTCATCGATATAAGAAGCTACATTGTAATAGCTCTCCGCACGCAGGAAAAAGCCGTCCTTCGGCCGCTTCACCCCTTTGGCAATCCGCAAATATTCATAGAGACTGGAATGCGAGGCACGGGTATTAAACGAGAAATTCAGCGTCCCGCCTTCCGGATTGAACCCCCAGGCAGCAGCAATGCCCTCCAGCAAGGTAGACTTTCCGCTGCCGTTCTCCCCTACAAGAAAAGTAACCTGCTTCTGAAAAGCAAGCCGTTCCAGGGTACGTACCACCGGCAGATTAAACGGATAGCTTCCGAAGGAAGGGACCGCATCGCGCAGCAGCTCGACATGGCGGAGATACAGCATAGGGCCATAGATTGAACTCATATCTTAGTGCCTCCTCGAAAGGTGATGCCTTTAATTGTAGATGATTTCCGCTGTACCCGCAAAGGACTTGAATAGGCTTCAGAGTGCAGGCTCTTCACTCGCTGGACAAGAGTGGATGAATTCTGCAGAGGTTCGGGCCAAGCGGGCGAATGACGGGGGGCATCAGCCAATTTCACCGCGACACAGACAGATGTCCATGAGGCGGATGCTGACTCCGCATATAGTACTACTGTCTTGAGAATCTAACGGGGCAGGGTGAAGGCCGTGAAAACAAAAAAGAGAGGCGGGCTTCCACGGGATTACCGGGATGGTTATCTGCAAGGGTACCATCTCGGCCTGTGCGAAGCCGTGAAGCGCCTGAATACCCCTGAAGCGGGGGAACGCCAGCCGTTAAAACTGATGTATGTTCCCCAGGGGTTTCAGGCTATCGATACGGGAGTCGCAGAAGCGCTGCGGCTGCTGGTAAGCGAGCTGATCATCTGTTCTCCGGAAACTATGCTGGAGGTGGCTGCGCGCGAAATGCCGGAGGCGGTGCTGGTGATGAACGGTCTGCATGTATTTCCGGAGAATCATCTGGAACAAATTACGGCAATACGGCAGCTGGGTATTCCGGCGGCGATCTGGTTTGTGGATGATCCTTATTTCACCGAGGACACATCCGTCATCTGCCGGCATTACGATTATGTATTCACGCATGAGCTGGGCTGTGTGGAATTCTACCGTTCGCTGGGGACGGCATCTGTGCACTACCTTCCGCTGTGCGTCAACCCCCAGATGTTCTATCCGCGCCACATCGGACCGCAATATCACTATGATGTCGTGTTCATCGGCAATGCCTTCCGCAACCGTACGGAGCTGTTCGATGAACTGGTCCCCTTTCTGCGGGGGAAGAAGGTGCTGATCGCCGGCGGATTTTGGGAGCGGCTGGCCCACTTCCAGGAGCTGTCTCCGTACATCAGAGAGGGCTTCATCCCGCCGGAGGAGACCGCCAATTATTACAGCGGCGCCAAGCTGGTCATCAATATCCACCGGCCCTGGGAAGGAGGGATGGATAACCGGAATACGTTCCAGCTTCCGTCCCTCTCCATTAATCCCCGGACCTATGAGATCAGCGCCTGCGGGACGATGCAGCTGACCGATATCCGGCAGGATCTGGATATCCACTACAAGCCGGGCAGGGATCTGGAGACCTTCGCTTCTGCCGATGAGCTGAAGCGCAAAATTGATTACTACCTGAAGCACGAGAAGGAGCGCCGCGGGTATGCGCTGCGGGCACTGCAGACCACGCTGCGCCGGCATACCTTTGCTTCACGTTTGCCTCATTTACTGGGTGTTCTTACTTCAAGAGGGTGAATTTCATTATGGATCAAAAGGAGCGAATACTCATGAACAATGAATTTATTATGCCTGCCCCGCCATTGCCGAGAACCCCTGCGGAGGAAGAGAAGCTGCGGGGCCGCCTGACCGGCTTCAAAGGCGGTTATGACGAAGGTTATCTGCGGGGCCGGCTGGCTGTGCTGGACGGACGCCCGGAGGAGCCGCAGCCGGTAAGGAATATCCATGTGATGTACGTGGCTTCAGGCAAGGGATACCCGTATTCACCGCTGGATGATGCAGTGCTCTTCGCTCTGCAGCGGCAGACGGTTCAGGTCACGATTACCGATGTGCGCCAGAATCTGGTGGAGCTGGCAGCCGCCCAGCGTCCTGATCTCGTGCTGGTGCTGGATGGTCTGGATTTGCCGCTGGAGCAGGTGGCTATTCTGCGCGGCCAGGGCATCAAGACCGCAATCTGGCTGACCGATGATCCGTATTACACGGATTTCACCATGAAGATTGTGGCCCATTATGATTATGTATTCACTCTGGAGCGTAATTGCGTAGAGATCTACCGCGGCCTTGGCTGCACGGAGGTCCACTATCTGCCTTTTGCCGCGCACCGTGAGCATTACCGTCCGACTACCGGCCGGTCGCCGGTCAGCCGGGATGTCAGCTTCATCGGGTCCGCGTACTGGAACCGGATTAACTTCTTCCGCGATATTATGCCGGAGCTGATGAGCTACAACACGGTCATTAACGGAATCTGGTGGGACCGGTTGCCTGAAGCGCCGCTCTATGGCGACCGGATTGAGATCGGCAAGTGGATGTCCCCTCAGGAGACGGCTGTAACTTACAGCGGCTCGAAGATTGTGATCAACCTTCACCGCTCGCATATCGACGATGCCGTCAACAATAACACGCTGTATATTCCGGCCGTATCGCCGAATCCGCGTACGTTCGAGATTGCTGCCAGCGGCACGCTGCAGCTCTGCGATGCCCGTGACGATCTCGGCTCCTTCTACAAGGTGGGCGAAGAGATCGACACCTACTCCAGCCCCCGCGAGCTGTTGGACAAAATCCAGTACTATCTGACGCACGAGGAAGAGCGCCGGGAGATGTCCCTCCGCGCCTTCGAACGGACGCTGAGGGATCACACGTATACCAGACGTCTAAGTCAGCTGCTCACTATAATTTACGGGTAAGCCAGCAGGGCAATCGTAGAACAGGCTGTCAGCAAAATGTGCGTATCACAGGGGACAGGTGTCGTGCCGGCATCTGTGCCCCCTCAATATACTGGAGTACCGGGCAGAGAGATGTTAGCCTGTCAGCTAATATACCCGTCCCAAGCAGGAGCACTGCTGAGTGATAGTTGATTGTGTGCATTCAAAATTAGGAGGTGAATGGCTGCTCCACAGCCCTTCGCAGGGGAGCGCCGAGACACCATGGCCGACAAAGCGACGATCGTCCTCTTTTCCCATGTCTCCAACACACGCAGTATTACGGGTGCGGAGAAGCTGCTGTTATTCTTCAGCCGGGAGCTGTCTCCTTACTTCAATTGTATCCTCGTAGCTCCGCAGGACGGGAAGCTGACACAGCTGGCCCGGAGCTACGGCCTTCAGGTCCGGCTGATGTCTATTCCGCTGGTCTATGGAGTGTACACCCCTTATGCCGGTCTGCCGGCAGACATCCGCAAGCTGCAGGAGGGCCGGGAATATCATGAGCTTACGCACTGGCTTGCGGAGCTCCGCCCGTCCTTCGTGATTACCAGCACCTGTGTGCATGCCCTGCCGCCAATCGCGGCGAAGACACTGGGCATACCGGTGATCTGGAAGATCTCGGAGACCATTACAGACAACGAGTTCACCCCGGTCAGCGTAGAGCTGATCCACAAACACAGCGATGAGATTCTGGCGATTTCACAGACAGCGGCAGCGTGCTTCCCCGAGGAGATCCGCGATAGCAAGGTGACCCAGCTGCCTCCGTCATGGAGTGACGCGGATTTGATGTTCGAGGCCTGGAGCAAGCTGCGCGGAGAACGGCGGAGTGAGCTGAAGATTGCCCCGGGGGACCCGCTGATCGGCTATGTCTCTTCCTTCATTAATAAGGAGAAGGGGCTGGAGCATTTCGTCAAGATGGCGGTTCTGGTGCATGAGCAGCATCCGGCTGCCCGCTACCTCGTAGTGGGGACTCCCGGTGATAAAAGCTACTATGAGCGCTGTGTCCGCAAGGTGAAGCTGGAGGGACTGACCTCACGCTTCCGGTTTGTCGGATACGAAGAATGTCTGCCGGCCGCTTACTGCGCGATGGATCTGCTCGTTGTCCCCAGCCTGATCCGGGAAGGCTTCGGTATGACGGCCCTGGAGGGCTATGCCTTCAGCAAGCCGGTCGTCGCTTATGATTCCGGCGGCCTGCGGGAGATCCTGAACGCCGCAGGCTGCGGCGAGCTGCTTGTGCCGGCGGGAGACATCGACGCGCTGGCCGGGCGGGTGAACACGCTGCTGGCCGACCAGGCGATGGCGGCCGGCATTGGCCGGCAGGCGCGGGAGCACATCGAGGCCGTCTACGGCCCGGCGGCTTACCGCGCCCGGCTGCAAGGCTTAGCGGAGAGATGGCATCTCCGCTACTGCCTCCAGCCGCCGCAGCTCAGCGGCGGCCCCGAAGCTCCGCCCGCAGCTGCGCCGGCGGACGGGAAGAGCGCCCCCGCGGCCGAGCCGCCGCGGGGCAAGTCCGGGCGACGCGCCGCACGGCTGCGGGCCGCGAAGCTGCGGCGCGGCAGGCTGCGCCGCGCCAAGTCCCGGAGCGGCGCGGCGGGAAAGAGCCCGCGCCGCAAGAAGCGCGCGGCAGGCTCCGCGCGCGGGCGGGCCAGCGGCGGCGGCAAGAAGCGCCGCGCGGGCCATGCCGGAAGCCGCCGGAGCAAGCGGCGGCGCAAGGCATCCTGAGCAGCCTGCCCGGTTCCTGAGGGCAGGCCATAATCAAAGGGGAGTGAACCCATGAAGATCATGACGATTTTGGGCACACGGCCCGAGATCATCCGCTTAAGTGTCATCATCCCGCTGCTGGACCGGTATGCGGATCGGCATGTGCTGGTGCATACGGGACAGAATTTCACGGCCAGCCTGAGCGGGGTATTCTTCGCCGAGCTGGGACTGCGCGCACCGGACTACGTGCTGCAGGATAAGCAGGCCGGACTCGGGGGCCAGCTGGCCGCCATGTTCGGCAGCCTGGAGAGCATTCTGCTCCAGGAGCAGCCGGACCGGGTGCTGCTGCTGGGTGACACCAACAGTGCGCTGTGTGCCGTTCTGGCCGAGCGGATGGGCATCCCTGTGGTGCATATGGAAGCAGGCAACCGCTGTTACGATCTGAAAGTGCCGGAGGAGAAAAACCGCCGTGTCATAGATGCCGTCTCTACCATAAATATGCCGTATACCCAGCAGAGTAAAAGACATCTGCTCAGCGAAGGGTTCCCCAGCCAGCGTATCGTGTTAACCGGGAATCCCATCCATGAGGTGATTACGCATTACGAAGAGCGAATCGCAGCCAGCGGCATCCTGTCCCGGCTGAAGCTTGAAGCCGGCCGGTATCTGCTGGTGACCGCCCACCGGGCCGAGAATGTCGATGATCCGGAGTCGCTGCACCAGATTATGTCCGGCCTGAACCTGGTGGCTGAGCATTTGGGGCTCCGCCTGATCTGCAGCATCCATCCCCGTACACGCTCCAAGCTTACGGAGCAGTTCCCGCTGACTATGAACCCGCTGGTGGAGTTTCACGAACCCTTCGGATTTTTTGACTTTGTTCATCTGGAACGTTATGCCCTGTGCGCCATTACCGACAGCGGCACCGTTCAAGAGGAATGTTGCCTGATGGGAGTACCTACGGTAACCATACGCCGGACGACAGAACGCCCGGAGACCGTCGATTGCGGAAGTAATGTAGTGTCCGGGGTAGAACAGAACAGCATTCTGCGCTGCACCGTGCTGATGACGTCGCTTAAGCCCGATTGGGAGGCGCCGGAAGGGTACCTTGCCCAAGGTGTCTCGGTAAAGGTAGTTAAATTTCTGCTTGGAGGGAACCTGCATGTTCAATAATAAACGGATTCTGGTTACAGGCGGTACCGGTTCCTGGGGGCATGAGCTGATCCGGCAGCTGCTGCCGCAGCATCCCAAAGAAATCATCGTATTCTCCCGCAGTGAGTCTGCACAGGTAGCCATGAGCCGTGAATTTGAAGATAAGCATCTCAGCTTCATCATCGGCGATATCCGTGACAAGGATGCGCTGGTGGCTGCCTGCCGCGGTGTGGATTATGTCTTTCATCTGGCTGCACTCAAGCACGTGCCTGTCTGCGAAGACCAGCCATACGAGGCACTTAAGACGAATGTGGTCGGCACACAAAATGTCATTGAAGCGGCGATTGCCAACAATGTGGAGAAGGCGATCTACATCTCTACCGACAAGGCAGCTAATCCGTCGAACTTCTACGGCATGACCAAGGCTATCGGTGAGAAGCTGTTCGTCTATGCCAATCTGATCGGCTCAGGCACCAAGTTTGTTACCGTGCGCGGAGGCAATGTGCTGGGAACGAACGGCAGCGTGGTCCATCTGTTCATGAAGCAGATCAAGGACAAGGGACAGGTAAGAATTACGGATATGAACATGACCCGGTTCTTTTTCACCCTGCGCGATGCCATTACCCTGTTGTTCAAGGCATCCGATGTCAGTATCGGCGGCGAGATCTTCGTCATGACCATGCCGACCTGCCGGATCGTGGATTTGGCCGATGTGCTGATCGAAGCTTCCGGGCGGACGGATGTCAGTATGATTGAGACCGGCATCCGCCCGGGTGAGAAAATCCATGAGATCCTGATGAGCGATTTCGAGAGCCTGACTACGGTGGTCTACGACGAGCAGTACCTCGTTATTCTGCCTACGCTTGATATGCCGGAGCTGAAGGAGCATTACCGTCATTACCCCCATGTGTCCTTCAGCAGCTTCAGCTCGGAGAATCATCTGATGGAGCAGGCTGAAATCAAGGACATTCTGATCCGGGGAGGGTTCCTCCAGTGAAGCTCCTTATTCTCGGCGGAAATGGTATGGCAGGTCATATGCTGGCGGAGTATTTCCGCCGCCAGGGCAAGCACCACATCTTCCATACAACCCGGGATAAGAAGGATCTTGGAGGGTTGTATGTAGACGCCGACGACATCGCCGGTGTAGAAAAGCTGGTTGAAATCGTCTCCCCCCATTGCATTATTAATGCGATGGGGGTACTCAATCAATTCGCCGAACGGGACCGGATCGGCGCGTACCATGTCAACGGATTCCTGCCCCACCGCTTGCGGCGGGCAGCGGACCAGATTCATGCCCGGCTCATCCACATCAGCTCCGACTGCGTGTTCGAAGGAACACGCGGCGGATACACAGAGGAGGATGCCGCGGATGGAACCTCGGTCTACGCCCTTACCAAGAGTCTTGGAGAAGTGCGTGATCCCGGACATCTTACGATCCGCACCTCCATTATCGGGCCTGAGATCCGCTCCGGCGGAATCGGCCTCATGGAATGGTTCCTGGCCCAGAAGGGCCGGGTAACGGGATATGAATGCGTGATGTGGAATGGAGTCACTACCCTGGAGCTGGCCAAGGCCATTGACTCCTTGCTGGACTCGGATCTCTCCGGGCTGATTCATCTGGCCCACCCGCAGCCTGTAAGCAAATATCAGCTGCTGCAGATGATGCAGGCAGCATTTCATAAAGAGGATGTTGAGATCATCCCGCAGCCGACGCCGGTCCAGGACCGGACGCTGATCAGCACGAGAAGCGATGTTACGATTGAGCTGCCGTCCTATCCCCGTATGCTTAGCGAGCTTGAGGGCTTTATGCGCCGCTCAGAGCTGCCGACATGAGCGGACGGCGGCGTCTCCTTATTACCGGAGCTTCCGGCTTTACCGGCAGGCATGCCGTAGCCTACTTCGCTGCCGGAGGAGCGGAGGTTACTGCTGTAGTCCGCTGCAAGCCAGAAACGGAGCTGTTCCCGGAGGGTGTTCAGCAGGTTGTCTGTGACCTGGGGGACCGCAGGGCTGTGGCGGCAATGATTGGAGCGGTGAAGCCGGATCAGGTGCTGCACCTGGCAGGCAGGAACTCGGTCCCGGAGTCCTGGCGGGACCCGCTGCTCTATATGGAAACCAATGTAATGGCTACTCTATATTTGCTTGAGGCGCTGCGTGTCCAGCCGGCCAGCCGTATTCTGGTGGCCGGCTCCCGGCTTAAGTACAGACCGGGTGCGGCAGACCCGCCTCATCCTTACAGCCTCAGTAAGACGCTGGAAGAGCTGGTATCGCTGGCCTGGGGAACGCTGTTTGCACAGCCTGTGCTGATGGCGGAGCCCTCGAATCTGATTGGCCCTGGTCCGTCCACCGGCTTCTGTTCCCTGCTGGCGCAGCATATTGTGCGCAGTGAAGCAGCCGCTGCAGCCGGATCGGCTGCTCCAGCTGCCTTCCGGCTCTCCTCGCGCCATGCGCTGCGTGATTTTCTGGATGTACGTGATGCGGTCAGGGCGTATGGTTTCATTCTGGATTCGGGCGAGACCGGCAGGATCTACCGCATCGATTCGGGGACAGAGCGTGAACTGGGAGAGGTTACAGCAAAGCTGCTGGCTCATGCTGCGGCTCCGGTAAGGGTGGACTGGGGCCCGCAGGAGGAGTACAGCCGGGGCAATCCTTCCCTGTCATCTGCCGTTCCGGCGAAGCCTCCATTTGAATCTGCTGATACTAAAGAAACGCCTGAAGAATCGGGAAACTATGCTGTTATTTCCGGCTGGAAGCCGGAGATTGCACTGGACCGTTCACTGGCGGATATTATCGGCTATACAAGGGCCGGTAAGGAAGGAAGGTTGTTATGAAGCCCAGAGTATCCATAGTGATTCCTTTTTACAATTGTCCTTATATTGAGCAAGCGCTCCAGAGCGCCATGAGCCAATCCTGGCAGCCTTATGAAATTATTGTAGTGGATGACGGTTCAACTATGCATGCAGAGCGGATTACTCCCTATCTACCCCACATTCACTATCTGGGCAAGGCCAACGGAGGTACTGCTTCGGCTCTTAACCACGGCATTGCCCATGCCACGGGAGATTATGTAGTCTGGCTTAGCTCGGATGATATGTTCTATCGTGACAAGATCAATAATCAGGTTCTGTTCATGGAACAGAACCGTTTGCTGATCTCGTATACCAACTTCAACTACATTAACGAAAACTCGCAGGCGACGGAGCTGAATGCTGCGGCCGTATTCCCGAACCAGCTTGAATATCTGCGCTGCTTCCTGTACGGCAATCCCATCAACGGCTGTACGGTAATGTTCAAGCGGGAGATCTTCGGAGCCATCGGAATGTTCGATGAAGCACTGCCGTATACCCATGATTATGATCTGTGGTACCGGGCGATTCTGAACGGTTATGCACCGGTGATGCTGAACCAGTCTTTGACGGCTTACCGCCGGCATGAGGGAATGGGCACGCTTAGACACTACGATGTCATTATGGCTGAAGCTGCAGCAACCAGTGCCCGTTATCACGCTCCGTTAAGTGCCCTGATTGCTTCCATGGGCGGCTAGCTCGCCGGAGCGCACAGCCGGCACTGCAGCACAGCCCAGGGTCAGGCAATTCACGCTTAGGAGGGAGAGCATATGTACCGGGAAATCGAAGTGAAAGACTTCCTGCCGGTCCTGCTGGAGCAGCTGAAATTCTCCGAGAGTATACTGGATATCGGCAGCGGTACCGGTACGCTGCTGGAGCGGTATGAAGCCGCTGTGGTGCTGGGACTGGATATCCACAGACCTTATCTGCTGCACCGCAAATACAAGGCTCCCCATATCATTCCGGTTCATGCCGATGCCGGTCATATCGATAAACTGTTTCTGCCGGGAACCTTCTCTGCGGTCACTCTGATCGATTCGCTGGAGCATTTCTCGATGAGTGAAGGCATGGAGCTGCTGCGTAAGGCAGAGCTCATCGCTGCGAACCGTGTCGTCGTATTTACACCGCGGGGCTTCTTCCCGCAGGAGGGGAAGGACCATTTCAACCTGCATGGAGAGTATTACCAGAAACACTGGAGCGGCTGGGAGCCTGACGACTTTCTGAAGCTGGGCTACGCTGTAACTGTACTGAAGGGCTTCCACCATGCGGAGAATCCTTCATTCCGGGAAGCCTTCGGTGAGAATCACGCGCCGCTGGACGCCCTGCTCGCCTGCAAGACCGTATAAATGACTCAGGGAGGAGGCCGGGGCATGAATCAGAAGACCAAGGTCTCGGTGGTGATTCCGTTCTACAATTGTCCTTACGTACATCTGGCGGTCGAAAGCGTGCTGGCCCAGAGCTACACGGATATTGAGCTGATCGTGGTGGATGACGGTTCAACGCTCCATACGGAGAAGCTTGACGCCTATAGAAGCCGGATTGTATATATCCGCAAGACCAACGGAGGGACCGGCTCGGCCCTCAATAAGGGAATTGAGGCGGCAAGCGGAGCTTATTTTGCCTGGTTAAGCGCGGACGATCTGTTTCATCCCGATAAAATCAGACGGCAGATAGAAGCCATCCGCAGCTCGGGTACCTCCTTCAACCATACGGCTTACTACTATATTAATGAGCATGGGCAGCGGTTCTCCGATATAGTCCGAATGCCGGCCTTGAGCAGACCGGCCCTCATACAGACCATGATGTCCGGCTGTCCGGTGAACGGCAGCACGGTGCTGCTCGATATGGAGATCCTCTCCGGGGTGGGCAGGTTTAATGAGAGCCTCCTGTATACACAGGATTATGATATGTGGCTGCGGATTCTGCCTCATTATGAGTGGTCTTATATAGAAGAGCCGCTGCTGGATTACCGCGTTCATAATGAAATGGGCTCGGTTCTGCACAGCGAAGCGCAGAACCGGGAAATTGCCAAGGTGCAGTTCATGCACAGAGGGAAATTGACGGAGCTGCTGAGAAAGGAGAGAAGGAATTGAGACTGACCTTTCCGGTTCTGACCTTATCCAGAGGCGGTGCGCAGCGGATGATAGCGGAGCTGGCGAACGCCCTGACATTAATAGGCCATGAAGTTGTTGTTCTGATGCCCAGCTTAGGTGTTGTGGAATATGAGATGAACTGTCCGATTATCCCTGTGCCCGCCCCGGTCCTTACAGAAGATCATTTCCCATACGGGGATGTCATTATCTCTAATTATTATACAACCGTGCCGGTTGCTGAGCGGGCCAGCCGTCAGGGCAAAGGACTGCATATCCGGCTGGCCTTATGCTATGAGCCGAATTTCCTGCCGGATAATAATCAGTCGTTCGCCTCCTACGGCATTACCCGCAACCTGCTTGTATTGTCCCGCTGGCAGCAGGAGGTCATACGGATCAATCACGGCATTAAAGGGAGAATTGTTCCGGTCGGTGTTGACCCGGATTTCCATAATATGCATTTCCGAGACAACCCGGGCAAGCCGCTGATCGTCTCGGCTATTATGCGGCGTCCAGAAGGCGGATTCTCCGGCCACCGGGAACAGGAATACCTGATTCAGCAGCTTGATATGGTCAAGCGGCTTCATCCTGAGGTGGAGCTCTATATTATAACTCCCCCTGCTGAATATGCCGCTTCAAGGAGTCTGCAGGCCTTGCTTAACACCGGGAGCTATCAGCTGCGGACACCCGGGAATGATGATGAACTGGCTTATCATTACAATGAGGCAGATATTTTTGTCAGCGCAAGTACCAATGATGCCGGTTCACTGCCGGGACTGGAAGCGATGCGCTGCGGTGCTGCACTGGTTACTGTATATTCAGGAGGAAATCTCGAATACTGTGCACACGGGCAAAACTGCCTGATGTCGTATCGTCATGAGAACCGTCTTGCTGCGGATATTGTGACGCTCATTAACGACGGGGAGCTTCGCCGGCGTCTGGCCGCCAGGGGAGAGCAGGATTCCTTGAATTTCACCTGGGAGAGAAGTGTGCAGGTCTTCCAGGCTGAGCTGTTTGAGATGGTATCCAGACAGGGGATATGATGCCTCCGGGCAGAATGCCAATACAACACACAGAAACCTTCAACCCAGGCTAACGTCTGGAATTGAAGGTTTTTTTGAATAAAAGGACGGCAAAGCCGTTTCCGCTTGCCGGAAGACTGGGGAGATATGAAGCTTGTAATGGCTAAAAGATAGAGAAGGAATTCATCATCTCGCGGAAGGAATGTGCATACTGATCGAATCCGAAATGCGTAACCATATGCTGACGGCCCTGATAGCAGATGGCTTCACGCAGCGGGATATTATTCATCAGCTCTAATCCTTCGTTAACGGCAGCCTCTATATTGCCAATGGGGTAGAACTTGCCCGTAATATTATGAGTGATGAAGGATCTGACCCCGTCGGAATCCGTGCTGAGTACAGGACAGGAGCAGCAGACAGCTTCAGCTACCGCATATCCGAAGCCTTCTGTGACCGAGCTGGACAGCAGGAAGCCTCCTGAAGCGGCAATCGATGAATAGTAGACAGGCATCATCTGGTTAGGCATATTCGTGAACACATTCAGCCGGTCATTCAGGCCAAGAGCATGCAGCTCTTCATTGAATGCCGCCTTCTGTTCATCGGAGGCCAAGCCTGGATCATGGAACATCCAGAGATGCAGGTTGGGCTTTGCTTTGCGGATATGGTGGGCAATCTTCAGGTACTCGCTCCAGTTCTTGTTGGGTTCCAGCCGCCCTACCCAGGCGATGACAGGATCAACCGGCGCCTCGGCGGGGATATAGCGAAATCCTTGTACATCCACAAGGTTCGGAATAACATAGCGTTGGAGCCAGGGGCAGATCTCGATAAACAGCTCCAGTAAATGATCGGTGGGGGGAATCAGCACAGCATTGCAGAAGGATTGCAGATAAGGCACAGAATCTATAATCACATTACGGGCTTCGCTTCGTGTTCCCAGACCCTGGGACTCGTAGATCAGGATGCCTCCATACCCCAGCCGGCGCAAGCGCTCCAGCAGCAGATAATCTGAGGTTACGATGATGGCGTCATAATGATGGGCATTCAGTACGGCCCTGATATCTTCATCCTGAGGAGTGATGAATACCGGGAAGCTTACACTATTGTGAGTGCCGGACCCCGGCATGAGATAGAGTACATGGCATTCGATGCCGTTCTTTTGAAGACTCTCACACCGCAGCCTGTTCAGGGTCTCCACCCCGCCGCTCGGTACATAAAACGTAAATAGAATTTTCAAGCTTACCCCTCCTGATCTGGACTGCCTGCGGAGAAACACAGTCTGCTGTTATATAAGATACGCCTGATTTCTCTTGCATGTGACTGTGGGGGGCGGCATTGCCAAATCCTTTCTGGATAGCCCGGCAGTGGAGGAGCCATGCTAAGGCTTGTTACGCTGCACTACATTATTCTGTTAAGGGAGATGAAGGAATGTTGCGCTCGAAATTCGGCTTGTCCGTGTCTGCTGCCTTGCTGGTCGGCGCCTTAAGTATGACCGGCTGCAGTGCCGGCCATTCGGCAGATAATGGCAATATGCAGACGAAAAGTGTACGGGGGACAGACGGGCGAATCCACGTGAACTCCACACGGGACATGAAGCGTGATGATGACTTCGGCAGCATGGAGATGAGCAAGGAATTGGCTGACCGTGTAGCGGCTATGCCGCAAGTCCGTTCCGCTAACGTTATTATGGTTGGCCGAAGCGCTTATGTCGCTGTAATGCTGGAGCATGCTTCAGGCGGAGTACACACCCGTAGTACCACCCGCGAGAAAGCTACCGGAAGAGGAACTGCTGCCGGTGTTCCCGGAATGACGGGAACAGGCGGCTCTATGGCCGGCATTCCAGGGAGTCTGACAGGCACCGGCACTGTTGGCGGTACAGGCATGGCGGCTCCCGAGGATTATCCGGGGAATGGCAATAACGGGATTATGTCCAGAAGCAATATGGGGGATGATACAGACTTGATTCCCGGGGAGATTAAGAATAAAATCGCCGCAGAGCTTAAAAAAGGTAACACATACATCGGCAATGTGTACGTCTCGGCGAACCCGGATTTCGTGGATCGGGCTGATTATTATGCCCGGGAATTCCGTGCAGGACATCCGCTCAGAGGCTTCGCGAATGAATTCCGCATCATGGCGGAACGGATTTTCCCTGCGCGCAGCGGACAGTAAGCAGATTACTGCACATGCCTTGAATGAAGATAGTATTCCAGAGGGATATGAGGCTTATTCAAAGGACGGGCACAGGGCAGGCAAACGGTAAAAGAAGATGGACGCAAACAATGCAGCCACCGTACCCGGAAAGCCGGGTGAGAGGGCTGCATTGTCTGTGTTTATATGGACATGAAGTAGTATCTTGCTGCCCTGGACTTAGGCCTCCAGCTTGCGTCCGCCGATCCAGACGCCGCGCAGATTCAGGTCCTGATCCAGCTGCAGGATATCGCCGCGCTTCCCTGCTTCCAGCGTTCCGATAGACCGCTGCATGCCGAGCGAGAGCGCCGGGTTAAGGCTGGCAGCCTGTGAGGCCTCCAGCAGGCTTAGACCGACCTCCTGAACCAGATAACGGAACCCGCTAATCATCGTCAGTGTGCTTCCGGCCAGTGCTTCAGGATGCTCCTTCAGCGTGGCTATGCCGTCCTTAACGATCACAGGCAGGTCACCGATCGCATATTCTCCGTCGCTGAGTCCGGTTGCTGACATGGCATCTGTGATCAGCAGCAGGTTATGATTGTTTTTGAGACGGGTAATGAGGCTGATGGCTGCCGGATGAACATGGATACCGTCGGCAATGACCTCGGCTCTGATCCGGGGATCGAACAGTACGGCACCGGCCGTTCCCGGCTTGCGGTGATGCAGCGGCGTCATGGCATTGAACATGTGCACCGCCTGGTTCAGTCCGGCATCGGCAGCGGTAATTACCTGCTCGAATGTGGCATCTGTGTGGCCAAGCGCAGCCGTAATGCCATGCTTGCGCAGCCACTGGATCGCTTCCAGGGCAGCTTCACGCTCAGGAGCCAGGGTGACCTGACGGATCATTCCCGGATACTTGTGCTCCCATTCCTCCAGCCATTCTATATTAGCCGGAACGATATGCTCAGGATTCTGCGCTCCAGGCCATCTTACGCTGATGAACGGTCCCTCCAGATGGACACCTGCCAGCCTTGCATAAGGCATGCCGCCTTCACGGGAACGATAAGCATCCACCTCGGCCAGTACCTGATCGATGTCTGCCTTGGAAGCCGTCATGGTTGTAGCAAGCATAGAGGTCGTCCCGTGTGAGGCATGGAACCGTGTGATGGTGTCGAGAGCATCTGCATCGCTGTACATGAAGTCATGTCCGGCTCCGCCGTGCACATGTACATCAACGAATCCGGGGATCAGCAGACCTTGCGGCTCCCGGGTGACTGTCTGCCAGCTCTCATAAGCTGCGGGCAGCCAGGAAGCTTCTCCGGCATATTGAATCAAGCCATCCGCTACGGCAATTACACCCTGTTCTATGATTCCGTCAGGAGTCAACACCTTGCCGTACAAAAGTTCTCCGTTCATACCGTTTATTTCAGCCATTTGGCGGCTCCTTCATCCAGCAGGACGACCACATTCGGATGGCTCTGAAGCAGCGAAGCGGGGCATTGGGTGGTGATCGGGCCCTTCAGCGCATTTTTAACCGCTTCCGCCTTCTCTTCACCGCGGACAAGCAGTACAATCTGCTTCGCTTTGAGAATGCCGCCGATGCCCATCGTTACCGCCTGACGCGGCACATCCTCTACACGGTCGAAGAACCGGGCATTGGCTTCCAGGGTCTCTTCCAGCAGATCGACGACATGCGTTCCGCTGCTCAGGCTGGCATCCGGCTCGTTGAAGCCGATATGACCGTTGCTGCCGATGCCGAGGATCTGCAGATCCACCGGACCGTTATCCTCCAGCAGCTTGTCATACGCACGGCATTCGGCCGCAAGATCGGGAGCATTTCCGTTAGGCACATGGGTGCGGGCCAGGTCGATATCGATATGATTGAACAGATGCTCATTCATGAAGCTCCGGTAGCTCTGCGGATGATCCACAGGCAGTCCGACATATTCGTCCAGGTTGTAGGATGAGGCTTTGGCGAAGCTGACATTGCCCTTGCGGTGCATCTCCACCAGCTTCTCGTACACCCCGACAGGGGAGCTTCCGGTAGCCAGCCCGAGAACAGCTCTGGGATTGCTCTGCAGCAGACTGGCGATCAGGTTAGCTCCTGTGGCTGCGAAATCTTCTTCATGCTGAAATTTCAAAATATTCATTAGATTTGACCTCCCCGTTTATGACGGTAATGTTGGACGTTCCGGTAAGATTGCTCAAGCCTGGGGATGAAATCCCCGAACCGGGCACTGACCATGCCGGTGAACAGAATATCGATAATATGCAGCTGTGCGATCCGTGACGCCATATCACCGCGCCGCATGCCCTGCTCTAGAGACGAGGAGAACAGGGGAATATCAGCGAGTGTAGCCAGAGTACTGCTTCCATAGGAGGTTAACGATACCGTGGCTGCACCGCTCGCGGCTGCACAGGTTAAGGCATCCACTGTCTCCGGGGTCTCCCCCGAATAAGAGACTGCGAAGGCCACATCGCCGGAAGAGAGTGAGGAAGCGGAAGTAATCTGCATATGGGAATCGGCAAAAGCGGTGCAGTTCACGCCAATGCGGATCAGCTTCTGATAGAAATCCTGGGCGACGATGGATGAGGTCGCCATCCCGTACAGATCGACCCGCCGGGCTCTGCACAGCAGATCAATGACCTGCTGCAGCCGGCCCAGATCGAGCAGCGAGGTGGTGTCCCGGATCGAGGCCAGGTGGTTGGCCTGCATGGCCTCTACAATGAATTGCAGCGGATTGCCGGCCACGATGTCCTGATAAGAGGAGCTGCCGGTCTCCGGCGAGCCGTCGCTATGCGCCAGCTCAGCCGCCAGCTTGAGCTTGAAATCGGGATAACCCTTGAAATGCAGCGCTTTGCAGAACCGCGTAATCGTCGCCGTGCTGATGCCGCATTCCTCCGCCAGCTCCGTGATGCCCATATGGACAATTTCCCCGGGCGAGGCCAGAATGCGCTCAGCCAGCTTGCGTTCCATTTGCGACAGCTTGGGCTTGTCATGCTCCAGAGCATGCAGAATGGGAGACAAGCACTCACCTTCTTTACTATAGATTCAGATTCATGTAGCTTTCTCTACTTACCCGAATGAAAATGTAGAAATCGACATGCGGAAATGGGCAGGTTAAGTTTTGGCCTAAAGCTTACTCCTGAAATTATTTTACATAATAAACACAATAATTAAGAAAATTATTTTCATAATCAGAATAAAACAAATTGCGGAAGGTTGCAATAGGCAGTTTGGCTTAAGGCTGCTCTTGGGCTGGATTAAGGAGAGGGAGGTGTGGATTTGTGATAGGGGAGTGGAGGGAGGGTGGAAGGAGGAGGAAGGAAGGAGTATTGATAAGAGGAAACAGTTGGATTTTTGTTACTTGTTAACTCATCATTCAGTTTTTTGTGAAAATTAATTGGATTTTTGCTGCTTAGTTTTACTCAAATTCCATTTTGAGCTGATTGCGGCAATAAATAAATGCTGTTTTTCCATCTATCATCTATAAAAAGGATTCTACTCTTTTAGTAAGTGACGTTTTTCCACCTATTCATTTCTGCTTAAGGCATTGGCAAGAGGAATGCGGCTAACCCATATGGCAGGAAATACAAAAAGCTGCAATCTGCGCGTTTGAAGGCACACGCACAGATTGCAGTTTTTACATAATTAGTATGTTTACTTAGTGATCCCGTTTGCGGCCTTCGTTCTGTTGGCAGCCCGTCTGCCGCGCAGCAGCTCCCATAGGATGAGGACAAGAATGAGCAGTTGCGGGATGGTGGTCTCCCAGGTCGGATACATGCCAAGCCAGCCGATGGAGGGCAGGCTGTGCCCGGTATGGGCTGGCAGCTTGCCGGCGATCTGCAAGGCGTGAAGACTCTCACCGAGGAAGCGGAACACCAGATAGTAGATCAGCACTGTAGCAGCGCGGAAGAAGGCAGCAAGCGGCAATTTGGCACTCAGTGCAATCATGGCATAGCCGAGGATGATCAGGATCACCAAGGCACTGCCAATCCCGAGCAGCAGCTGAGAGGTGTCAATGGCCGGTGCCATCCCTGCGTAGAAAATCGTAGTCTCCGCCCCTTCGCGCAAAATGGCCAGCGCAGCGATGAAGAACAGGTACCACAGATTGCCTTTGGCAAGGGCGCCTTGCATCTGGAGGTCTACATATTTATTCCAGGCTGCTGTGCTGGATTTGCCATGCAGCCAGCGGCCGACGGTGAGCATCATGACCACGGCGACGAGACCGGTGATGCCTTCGATCAGCTCGCGTGCGCCGCCGGAGGCGGCTTGGGAGAGGGAATAGGTCAGCAACACGGCGAGGCCGATGCTTGCGGCCAGACCTGCCGCCGCGCCGGACCATACCCAGCGGCTGGCTGCCGGTACTGCTTCGCGGCGCAGATAGGCAAGCAGGGCGGCGAGTACAAGAATCGCCTCCAGCCCCTCCCGCAGCAGAATAAGTGCCGCATCCCATGCGGTATATGTCTGTTCCCCGGCCAGCGGCGTCAGCTCAGAGAGCATCGTATCCATAAGTGATAGTGCTTGGTCCAGCTTCGGAGGGCTGGAGAGCAGATAACCGGTGACGGCGGTGCTCTCGTTCTCGATGCTGGCATAGACCTTGGGTGAAGCCAGCTGGACCTGGCCTTCGGCCGAAGGCCAGGCAGTGATGAACTGCTCCATGATATCAGCGGCTGCTGCGCTGTCTCCGGCCTGGGCGGAGGCGGAGGCTTGTTTCAGATAGCTGATCAGCCCCTCGATGGAAGCTGGCCTCGGCGCACCACCGGTATCGACGGCTTTGCCTTCGCTGTAGCCGGACAGCAGCGTCACCAGCGCTTCCGCTTCCGCCTGCGCGGCCTCTCCGCGGACCGGCTCTGCCTGCAGCGCAATGCGCAGCAGGCTCATCTTCGTCTCCAGCAAGCCGTAGACGGCGGGATTGTCCGCCCGGATGCCGCGTTCCGCCGGCGTCCAGCCGTTCACCACGGCGCGGTAGGCTTCCGCCGCCGCGGCCCAGTCGGCGCTGCGCGCCGCATCCCGCGTGCGCTCCGCCGCGGGCAGCAGCTTCGCCGCCGCTGCGCGTCCGGCGGTGCCCGTGTTACCGCCGCCTTCGCCTGCGGCGGCGGTAACATAAGCGTCCACGCTGCGGGCGAGCGTGGACAGGGCCGCCTTGGCGGGCGCTCCGCCGCCGCCCGCTAAGGCTTCCGCCGCAGCGTCCAGCGCGGCGTCCACCACAGCAGCCGGACCGGCGAGTGCCGGGTCCGGCTTGCTCTTGTTCGCGCTGCGCCACAGCGCCGCGAACGATTCGACATCGGCCGCCGCCGCCTCCCAGCGGCTCTGGCCGGCCTCGACCAGCGCGCTGCCTACAGGCGGCAGCAGCTCATCCAGCGGCGCGCCTGACGCAGAAGCCGGCGCGCCGGGGAGCAGCACAAGCAGGCAGAGGAGCAGCAGCGCTGCCCTGATCTGCCGCCAGGAACCATGTGTAACTGTGATCTTCATCGGGATCATTCCCTTCAAGTTTAGCGAGTAGGGGTCACTTGCAACGGACTCAGCTGCGCTTATTTTAGCACTATTAACGTTTCTGCAAGTTGAACGGACTCAGTGGAGCTTATGTACAAAAAATTGGGAGGAAAACGCCCGCTGTAGCGGAAATAAGCGCCGTGTAGTCCGTTCGAGTAGCTGAATATGCTCGAAAGAGAAAATAAAGGCCTCTCAGTCCGCAGCGATCAGCCACCTGTCCGTCCTCTCCGGTGCCCGAATCGCCGCAGCACCGGTGTCCGAATCGCGGTTGCACTTCCAGCCTCAGAATCCCTGGGCCCCAGCCTCCTCAGCATCACCCGTCACAGCCTAGGTATTTCAACCCTCGAGCAGTAATTCCCCGATATAACCGCCTTCCCGGACACCGGGGAAGCAGGCGAAGACAGCACTGCCGGTATGAACCATATACTCATTCAGCCGGTCATTTTTGGAGAGGCGCTGCTGGATGCTGACGAACTGCTTCATCAGATCCTTTTGAAAGCTGATGAACACCAGACCGGCATCAAGCTGGCCGGTTTTGAGATCCATGCCGCTGGAATAGGAGTAGGAGCGGCGCAGCATTTTGACCGAGCCGTCTCCGTGGGCGAGAGCGGAATGGGAGTCCGGCGGGATGAGCGGCTTGCCGGCAGCATCGGCTGCTGCCAGATTTAGCTCAGCGAATTCATCCCGGGCTCCAATTGGTGCGCCGCTCTGCCGGTGCCGCCCGAAGGTGGCTTCCTGATCGCTCAGCGGGGAGCGGTCCCAGACCTCAATACGGAACCGTACGCGCCGCACCGCAAGATACGTGCCCCCGTTCATCCAGGCCGGGCCATCGGCGCTGCCGCTCCAGACAATATTTCGCATCTGCGTGTCATCGGTGACGTCCGGATTCCCCGTACCGTCCTTGAAGCCAAGCAGATTACGCGGGGTGCCGCCTGACGGATCGGCGCTGGCGCTGCGCTGGAAGCCTTCCTGCGTCCAGCGCAGCACCGCTGTGCCCCGGGCGATGCGGGCCAGATTGCGGATGGCATGGAACGCCACCTGCATATCGTCCGCACAGGCCTGAACACAGAGATCACCGCCGCACCACTGCGGCTCCAGGCTGTCTCCAGGGAAGGACGGAAGCTCAGTGAAGGAGGCGGGCCGCTTCCCGGCCAGCCCGAAGCGGCTGTCGAACAGGGCCGGACCAGCTCCGAAGGTAAGGGTACACTTAGAGGGGGTGAGGCCATCCGCCTCACCGGTGTCGGTAGGCGGGAGATTGGGCTTGTCGTTCGCCGTGCCGATCATCGTACCCGAGGTCAGGGCAGCGGCGGCGGCAGTCCAGTCCTCCAGCAGTTTTTTCAGATCACTGATCATGGTCGTCGTCAGATCAAATGAAGCGAAGCACAGAAAATTCTGTGCAGGCGTAAGAATCCCCGCCTGGTGCTTGCCGTAGAAGGGGATCGTATCCGCCTGTTCTTCATTCTGCCCGAAGGCTGCGGCGGCCGGGACTGCCCGTCCCGCTGCCTGGCGTGCCGCCATAAAGCCGCCTACACCGCCTCCGCCCAGCAGCAGCCCGAGACCTGAGGCACCGGTCAGCCGCAGCATATCGCGGCGGCTGAATTTGGTATTGAACAGCTGGGTCTCCGGCGCAGGAATTCCATGATCCGCGTCAGCCTTATTCCGGGAATTCTTATCTTTCTTGTTCATACTCGTCACACTCCCAGAATCGTTCCCATGTTGGATAGCGGCTCGGCCAAGGCATCGAGATTCTGGCTTAGCTTACGGATCTCCTCCGGTTTGAGCGTTTCGTAAGAGACGTAGCCCTCCCCCGATTTGAACGGTGCCAGCTCATTCATCAAGGCGGTGAACCGCTCGCCGATAGTTTGCTCAAGGGCCGGGTCTTTTTTGGCCAGCTCCGGCTTCAGCAGCTCATAGATCTTCTGGGCCCCCTCCACATTCGCCACAAAATCATACAAATCCGTATGGGAATAACGCTCCTCTTCCCCCGTTACTTTGGAGGAGGAGACCTCATTCAGCAGCTCAACCGCCCCGGTAACGAGCAGATTGGCATCAATCCCGGCCGTCTCCACCTTGGCGCGCAGCAGCTGCGCATCCTTCAGCAGGCGGTCCGCGACATCTGTCATGCCCTCCGTGGTATGATTCTGCCAGAGGGCCTGTTCAATCTTATGAAAACCGCGCCACTGCGCGGCATCCACATCATTCTCGCGGGCATCAATATTCGGGTCCAGATCTCCGAGTGCTTCAGCAATCGGCTCGATCCGCTCATAATGCATACGCGCCGGAGCATACAGCGCCTTAGCCTCTTCCAGCTTGCCTGCCTTGACGGCATCCGTGAAGCCTTCGGTCTGCTTGACGAACGCATCACATTGTTCAATGACGTATTTGCGGTATTCGTCGATGGCAGTGGTGAAATCTGCGTTCGCCTCACCTCCGGCCTTCGCTACACTTTCTGCCCCGCTACCTGCCTGGGCTGCGGCATTACTTTCCGAATTATTGCTGTTATTAGCATTGTTATTGCTGTTGTCCTTGCCCGCACATCCGCCGAACAGGAGGGACGCTGCAAGCAGACCCGCAGGTACTGCATAACCTATTTTCATCCGGTGGAACCCCCTTTTCGCTTATGAAAATGATAATCGTTATCAATGATGGACTTATCATAATTCCACAGCTATTAGCTGTCAATAAAAATGTGATAATTATCATATCCATCCAGAAGCGCACAAATGAAATAACAAAAAACGCCTTCGGCTACCCAGAAGACGCAGATATTATCTGAATTCCTGCACAAAATGCAATACTTTTCTCATAACAACGGGAAAAATCAAGTTTTGTTGTAGAAAAGGCAGCAATTTCTATGTTTTTCCGAGAAAATTTGGGAAATTCCTGTATTTCGTACAACATTCCCCCCGGACACCCGGGTATTCAAGAATAGAGTTGTAATACCTACAACGATGTGTAATCGCGGAAACTCCTGAAATCCTATCATAGCTCAACCAACCGTCATATCCGTGACTACACCGTGGACCGCTCAATAATCCGGTAGTCCAGCTTGCGGTAGACCGGCCCCAGGTGCTCCGAATGAATCTGCTCATGGATAATGCGGAAGGCGGCGGCCCCCATCTCATACAGGTGGTTATCCATGGTGGTGATCTGAAGCAGACGTCCGATTGGCTGGTTATCGAAGCCCATCACTGCGAGGTCATGAGGGATGCTAAGGCCGGCTCTGCGCGCTTCAATAATCAGCCCGGCAGCTACATGGTCTCCCGTAATAATCATGGCTTCCGGCCGCTGCGGCATCATCAGCAGAGATTGTGCAACGGCAGCGCCGTCTTCCTCCGTTGTACAGTCATAGATCATCCATTCCTCTTCAAAAGCCAGCTTATGCTCAGCAATGAATTCGCGGTAAGCAGCCTGACGGATCACGGCACTGCTGCCATTACTCCGTCCTTCGCAATATCCGATGGAGCGGTAACCTTTGCCGGTCAAGTACGCCAGCCCTTCCTTGAAAGCCGCATAATGCTCAATATAGACCGAAGAATAGCGCCGCTCTCCGCTGTCCTGGCAAGTGACAACCGGACCGTAGGCCGTATACTCCTCGATGATGTCCGGCTTCAGCGCAGTAGATACAATCACGACACCGTCAATTTCTTTATGGCGCAGCATCTCCAGCACTTTGATTTCTTCCTCCTCCAGATAATTGCTCTGGCACAGAATCAGCCGGTATTGCGAGAGCAGCGCCTCGTGGGCAATGCCATTCATAATAATCGAGAAATAAAAAGCATGAATATACGGCAGAATCACCGCCACCGCACCGGTACGTCCGGTAATCAGATGAACGGCGTTCATATTGCGGGTATAGTCGAGCTGCTCAATCGTTTGCAGTACAGCGGCTCTTTTGTCCTTGCTGACATACGGATGATTATTCAGCACCCGTGAGACGGTCGTTACAGATACTCCGGCCATCCGGGCGATTTCTTTAATATTAGCCACGTTCGTCTACGCCCCCTGTGTGAGACTCGTATGACCTTATTCTAACATAGAAATGAACCGCTTTTCGGCCGATAAAAAAGCTTGCTATGGAATCCATTTCATACATTACACTGGGTGTGCAACAACAGCTCTACCGGAGAAACCGGCGTGACCGCAAGGGCGTGACGGACCGGTACAGCTTGCTGCTGTGACGCAAATTCTATAGTATTTGCCCGCCGGCTGCCGCCCTTAACGCGTAAGGTGCTGCGGCCGGTTTTGCTGCGTCCTGGCTGTGATGTGCCGGGATTGTCCAGACTCCGCGCCTGCCCCCGCCCAATTTAATGCTGTGACAGCACCATTAACTGCCCCCCCACATAGTATGGTTTGACTGTATCCCTTTACCTTGTTATACCAAACAAACCCAGGGCAAGGAGGGGTGACACCATTGAAAGGCAACGAACATCATAGCAAATTTTTGTTGACGCATCGTGAACGCGAAGTATTCGAGCTTCTTGTGCAGGACAAAACTACACGGGATATTGCCGGACTGTTATTCATCAGCGAAAAGACCGTCCGCAACCACATTTCCAACGTAATGCAAAAATTAAACGTAAAAGGCCGTTCGCAAGCGGTTGTCGAGCTGATCAAGCTTGGGGAGCTGAAAATCTAGCTGCCCTGCTTCAGAGGTGATGCGTTTAAGCCTTCCTTTACCTTTTTGGGGTGAGGGGAGGTTTTTTGTTGTTTGCCAACTCTCAATCCGATTTCAAATTATGATAAATGAATTCATTAGAACCACTTTTTTATCGATGGCTACCCGGGAGGTGTGAAAGAATGAAATGGCAGCAAGTAAGAGAATTGTTACTTGACCAATTTGTTTTGCTTTCCATTCTTGACTATCGCGAGGAAGATGATAAGAAAATTATAACGGAAGTAGCTCCTGTTCGTGCAGTATCTGAGAAGAACGCCAACCAGGAATTTTTCAGCGCTGAACCAGGATATCTTGTCTATCACACTGCCAATGAGGAGTGCGTTATTCATCTGCGCAGAGACCCAGTGATGAGAGTGAGGCGGCGGTCATGAAGATAGCTTATGATGGACAACTCCTGACAATAGATATTTCCGTATGCTACCAAGGGAGAACGCTGCAATACTTCCGAAGTCTCACAAAGGATTGCTTGGATTGGATATCTTACAGACCCATGGTTTTATCATAGATATGCAAAAGATGGAGTTGCGTTCGCATTAATGATATCGCTTCCATGCTACAATATTGAATAGACCAAGTGATTGCCGCCGGCAAAGGGGGCCTCATTTGGTCTTTTTTTCAATTTGGACAGTCATCGCTGCAAAAATAGCTTTGTATTTGCAAAGATAGTGATTATAATCACAAACTAATTCAAAACACATGATAAATTTATAGGATCAAGGGACGCCGGGAGGATTCAACATGACAAGATACGAGCAACAGAGACAACTGCTGAAATCGAATTTTCAAGAATTCAAGCATATCCGAACAGATAAGATTAAGGGCATGGCGCAGCCGCCGATTGTGAAGCCCTATAATGAGGGGGCACAGATCATTGAGCTGCCTGAGGTCAGCCGGGACGTTGTGAGTCAGAACAATATTATGGATTGCATCAGCCAAAGAAGGAGTACAAGATTCTATTCGGCCGACACGCTAAGTCTGGAGGAGCTATCCTATTTACTATGGGCCACCCAGGGCATTACGGGGATGAGCAAGAACGGACTGACTCTGCGGACGGTACCGTGCAGCGGGGCGACCCATACGTTTGAGACTTACCTGATGATTATGCGGGTAGAAGGGATACCACAGGGCATCTACCGGTACCTTCCTGTAGAGCACAAGCTGTTATTTATGTTTGAATTAGACCAACTGGAACAGAAGATTGATGCGATTACGCTGGAGCAGCCCTTTGTCCCCAACTTCGCCAAGAAAGCTGCGGTTCTGTTCGCCTGGAGCACCACACCCTACCGGTCTGAATGGAAATATGATATCTCCGCGCACAAAAAAATTCTCATCGATGCCGGGCATGTCTGCCAGAATCTGTACCTGGCCAGTGAATCCATCGGTGCCGGGGCTTGTGCCATCGGAATCTATGATCAACAGCTGATTGATGAGGTGCTCGAACTGGATGGCGAAGAGGAATTTGTGATCTATCTTGGCGCGGTCGGGAAGAAGCGGGAATAACGGAATATTAACGGTTCCGAAGGATATACTCCCAATAATCCACGGCACTCTGATTAATATCATCGTCACTCGCCTGGAAGGAAGCGCCGAACACGGCGAAGTAAGGCAGGGCGGTTGCGCCGACATGGATGGCACTGGCCTGGAACGGGGCGATGATCTCCTCTACTGTAAAAGAAACGGACCCGGCAGGCAGGTAGTTTTCTTTTTTATCGCCGATGGTCATAGCTATGCCCAGCTTCTTATCCTTCAGCTTGTTGCCGCTTGAGCCGTACGCCCAGCCGTGAGTGAACACATCGTCCAGCCATTTTTTTAGCAGCGGGGGATAGCTATACCAGTATAAGGGGAATTGAAAAATAATCAGGTCGTGCGCCTCCAATAAACGCTGCTCCTGCGGAACATCGATGCTCCAGTCCGGGTACTCCTTGTAGAGCTCATGGACCGTAACGTCCTCCGGATGCAGCAGCAGCTCTTGTCTCCATCTCCGGTTCACTCTTGAAGCCTCTATATCGGGGTGCGCCAGGATTACCAGGGTTGTCATTAGGGATCACCTTTCTGGTGTATAGTTTGTGTTGTGCAGGTGCTTCTATTATTTTGTAAATTCCTGAAAATGTAAATACACACAATGAAGTAACCTAGTTACCTCCAGGTATGCATTGGAATCGGGTGCCGGTTGTGGCAGAATAGAAATCATTAGATCAGCGCATTGTTATGACTGCTGGGGAGGTGCCGGGGATGAAGCAATATCATTTAGGGATTGAGGCGACGCTTGAGATTATCGGCGGGAAGTGGAAGTCGCTGATCATATGTATACTGATGTCGGGGACCAAGAGGACGAGTGAACTGCAGCGCAGTATTCCGGGTATCTCGCAAAAGGTTCTGATTCAGCAGCTCCGCGAGCTGGAACGGTACGGGATCATCGGCAGAGTGGTTTATAGCCAAATGCCGCCCAAAGTGGAATATTACATCACCGAGTATGGGATCACAGCCAATGAGATCATTAACCTGATGTGCTCCTGGGGCAGAACCAATATTGCGATCCGGCAGCAGCGGGGTGAGGAAGTCATGCTGCTTGATAAGGACCCCGAATAGGAGCACGCGGAAATACTGATCTATTGACAATAGTTTGACGTCAAACTATAATTCCTTTATGGAAACCAGAGATGCTATTTCACTTATATCCAAGATCCGCGAGAAGGTTAACAGGTTCATCCTACAAGAGATGGCGAAGCAGGGAGTAGACGGCATTGCCACTTCGCACGGGGATATTCTGTATGCGCTGCTGTCTAAGCACAGACTCACCATGGCCGAGATCTCGGCACATATTCATAAGGACAAATCTACAGTTACAGCACTTGTGGATAAGCTGGTCCGGCTGGGACTGGTTATGAAGGAGAGGGATCAGGAGGACACCCGGTACGTATATGTTACTCTAACCAGGAAGGGGAAGGAGCTGGAGCCGGTATTTGAATCGGTCTCTTCTGCCATGCTGGAGCAGTTCTACCGCGATATTACGGAAGAGGAGCAGATAACTCTGCTGGCAATTTTAATGAAAATCAATCATAATTTCTAAAAAATTTGCATGATAGTTTGATGTCAAACTAATTATGGAAAGGACATTACAATGAGAGACTACACTGATGAGTTACCGCCGCATACAGAGAGATATGTCGGTGAGCATGATCTCTATCTGGAGATTTACAAGGGAGAAGAGGCGAGAAAAGGCCAGGAACAGGAGAATAAGGTACCCCTGCTGTTTGTACATGGTGCCTATACCGGAAGCTGGATGTGGAGCAAGTACATTCCCCATTTCATCCGTGAAGGCTGGACGTGTTATGTGATGAATCTGAGAAGTCATTACCGGAGCCGGGTGCTGGATATGACGCAAATTACCTTCGAAGATTATCTGGAGGATATCCATGAAGTGGCGCGGGTGATCCAAGCTGAATGCGGAGTTGCTCCTGTCCTGATCGGGTTCAGCATGGGCGGGATTCTTAGCCAGAAGGTGGCGGAGAGGGCCGGGTTGGCCGGACTTGTGCTGATTGATTCAAGTCTATGCAGAGAGGTACATGAGGAGGTTCCTTATACGGATATTGTCAGCACGGTACCAGGCAACGTAGTGCCCGCTCCGGTCCGCGATGAGGAGACCAGCCTGGATGAGACGGCAGAAGACGTAGCGTTTCAGCGGAAGTATCTGACGATGGAGTCTGCCAAGGCGTTTCGAACCTTCTCTTATCACTTTGGGGCAGAAGGGGTATCCGTAGACAGCAGAAACATTGCATGTCCTTGTCTGGTCATCCATGCGGTTAACAGTGATGAGGATGAGCGCCGGGGCAGAGCCAATGCAGCGTATTTCCGCGCAGCCTACGCAGGTCTTTGGGGCACCACCCATACCGGACTTCTCGTAGGACAGCGCTATCTGGAAGGGGCACAGACGATCCTGCGGTGGTTGGCGAGATAATGAATCTAGTGCAACAAATAAAAGGCCGCTTGAACCGGGATGCTCCCGTTCCTTAGCGGCCTTGATTTGATAGGTGAAGGGTGTTCTATATATACATCTAACTAGAGATTAGTGGAATTTGACGGTCTTGATGCGTGATTCCTGTTCGTAAGTAAGCGGACTTGGGGTTGGTGGTGTGTGCAGATGGCGATGTGCGCTATATTCCATCTTCCGGTAATCCTCTTCTCCGGAAGCCATCCCCGGCTGCCACATCCCGGTTACCCAATTCTTCAGTTCCTTAATTCCTGCCAGCATTGCATTCATCCTCCTTGGCGATGAAATACGGTAATGAACCTCTGGGACATCTCTTTTGGTTACGCTTTCATTATAACATATATAATTCATAAAGCAATGAAATGTCCGCCTGATAAAGACAAATAAATAAGGAATAATGTTGTGATAACTGGGTTTGTATTTATCTAAGAGAACAATGTCCTTGTGGGATGGACTACCCGAGGGAAACAAAAAAAGCGGCAGCCGGGATGGCGGTCGCTTCGGGGCAGGATGTTATGCAGATGCAGCTAACCGTTTCAATTCAGCTTCCTGATCTATAGAACGCCGGGCCAGGATATCCAGCGTTGCGTCATGTCCTCGCAGGCTCCGGTCGATCCGCTCCAGAGAATCCCGGCCGGCAACGACTTCGGTGTTGACTTCGGCCACCGCTTGTTGAATCAGCGGAATTAGCTTCGTATCTTCCTTGATGCTTTCAATGTCAGTCTTGACGGTAACGATGTCAGCCTTGACGGTAACGATGTCAGCCTTGACGGTAACGATGTCAGCCTTGACGGTAACAATGTCAGCCTTGACGGTAACAATATCATCCTTGATGGTAACGATGTCGGTTTTGATATTTTCGATTTCATCCTTGATGATCACCAGCTCGGCAGTAATTTCAGACTTGAATGCAGTGAATTCTGACTGAAGATTTTGAACATCGGCTTTCAATCCGGAAAGTTCGTATTTGATTCCTGAAATTTCAGACTTCATTCCTGTAATTTCTGACTTTACGCCTTGCAGCTCGGCAAGAATCTGCTGGAGAATTACATCGCTCATAGGGCACAGCTCCTTAGATAGGTTGGAGTAGGACTGCTGCTTGAAGGGGGATACCTGCGGAATAGGTACAGGTCATTATAGCATATTTGCGTCATTATTGGGTGCTGCTGTAAAAAGAATTCCATGAAGCTATTGGACATTAGAGAACTGATATTTAAATTTATAAATATACAAAATAGGACAATGGGTGTACTATGTATGTGAATAAATTCGCATGAAGCGTAACCGATAAGAGATGGGGGAATTAAGATTCATGAAGACAAGAAACTGGAAACACCTTATGAAGCTAGTCGTACTGACTGCGGCTGTCAGCGTGACAGCTGCCGGATGCGGTAGCGCAAATCAGGCAGGAAATGCCAAGAATGCAAATACAGGAGCTGCTGCAGCTGCACCTGCTGAGGCTGTTACGATATCGCTGGGACTGCTGCCATCCATCGATGCGATTCCTTTTATTATTGCCCATGAGCAGGGATTTGATCAGAAGCATCATGTGAACCTGGATATCCAGACCTTCAAGAGCGCGAAGGATCGTGATGTGGCTTTTCAGGCGGGTAAGGTAGATGGCCTCAGTGCGGATCTGGTGGCGATCTCAATCTATAATGAAGCAGGACTCGATGTCAAAATCACCAGCACCACCACAGGTGAATTCGACCTGCTGACCGGAAATGATGCAGTGAAAGAGGTAAAGGATCTGAAGGGGAAGACCGTCATCCTGTCCAAAAACACTTCAACCCAGTATACCGTCGCCATGATGCTGAAGCAGGCAGGCCTGGCAGAAGCCGATATTACCGTAACGGAAGTGCCGCAGATTCCAACGCGTCTGGAGCTGCTTAAGAATAATAAGGCGGATGCGGCTGTTTTGCCGGAGCCCTTTGTAACCATGGGCCGTACTGCCGGCCTGCGCGTTCTCAGTTCCACCCATAGTGCGGGGATCAATCCGTTTGTGCTGGCTTTTCCGCAGAGTGCCATTGATGCCAAGGGGCAGGGAATCCGCGATATGTACGCCGCTTATGATGAGGCAGTTGATTATATGAAGACGCATGACCAATCGGAATATATCGACCTGATTATTAAGGAAGTAGGCTATCCTGAAACGCTGAAGAATGAAATTAAGGTGCCGGAGTATCTGCCTGCGAACCAGGTGGATGTGAAGGAAGTGGAGGCTGCTTTTGCCTGGGCCCGTGAAAAAGGACTGCTGACCAAAACGCTATCGGCTGAAGATGTGATCTCCGATGTCCAGTTTAAAAAATAGCGGTCTCCGCATTCATCAGCTGCATGTAGCTTATCAGAACGGGCAGCTGGCTCTGGGTGAGATGAGCCTGACCCTGCCGGAGCACGGGATTTATACGGTGATCGGCCCCTCGGGCAGCGGCAAATCTACGCTGCTGCGGGCGATTGCCGGCCTGCTGCCCGGTTATGAGGGGGAGCTGCTGTTCAATGGCAGATCTGTTCATGATAAGGAGACGCTGATCGGGCTCGTGCCGCAGAATTATGGCCTGCTGCCCTGGAAGACGGTCCGGGACAACATCCGGATTGCGATGCGTATCGCCCGTCCGGACGGAGCAGGGCGGGGCAGGCGGGAGCAGGACCGGCAAATTATGCAATGGCTTGAAGCCATGGGGATTGCCCAGCTCGCCGGCCGGTTTCCGCTCTCGCTGAGCGGCGGTCAGCAGCAGCGGGTAGCCATTGCCCGCGCCTTCGCCATTCTGCCGACCCTTCTGCTGCTGGATGAGCCGTTCTCGGCGCTGGATGCCATTACGCGGGAAGGGCTGCAGCAGATTTTTATCGACAGCTGGCAGGCGCATCCGGCGACCACACTGTTCGTCACCCACGATGTGGAGGAGGCGATTCTCCTGGGACAGAAGATTATCATCATGCTGCCCAGACAGCAGGAGCCGCCGGAGATTCTTGATAACGCCGCTGTGTTTGCCATGAAGCATGCCGAGAAGCGGGAGAGCGATGAATACTTCATGCAGTCCAAGAGAATCCGAAAGGTAATGATGGAGAAATGGTGAAACGACGGCATTTGATTCACCTGCTGCGCCTGCTGCTCGTTTTTGCCGGAATGAATGTTGTCTGGTATGTGGCTTATCTGCTCATGAATCACGCAATTCTGCCCAGCCCGGGCGCGGTCTATAACGCGATGTTTGAGCTGGGGGCCCATGATGTGGTGCTGAATGTCGGATACAGTCTGATGCGGATCACTGAAGGTGTGCTGCTGGCTCTGCTGCTCGGTCTGCTGGCCGGTCTGCTGATGGGCCGCTCCCCCTTCTGGAACCGAATACTGGACCCGGTCGTCTATCTGACCTATCCGATTCCCAAAATCGCGCTGTTGCCCGTGGTCATGCTCTTCTTCGGTCTCGGAGAAACCTCCAAGGTACTGATGATTATGCTGATTCTGCTGTTCCAGGTCATTATCTCGGTACGTGATGGTGTGAAGGCTATCCCCGAGAGTACTTATGATGTTCTGACGAGTATTGGTGCCAGCACGATGCAGAAATTCTGGAATGTGACCCTTCCCGGCGCTTTGTCTGTGATCCTCAGTACCATTCGCATATCGCTGGGTACAGCGATTTCCGTACTCTTTTTCACCGAAATCTACGGTACGGAGCATGGCATGGGCTTCTTTATCATGGATGCCTGGCTGCGGCTGGACTACCCTGAGATGTATGCCGGAATTATGCTGTTCAGTCTGGTGGGGTTCGTGCTGTTCCTGCTGGTGGATGTGCTGGATTACCGATTCATGAAGTGGCGGAGATAGCTGTTTAAGCGGGTTGCGATGCACCTAAGTTCCACATACTTAAAAAAGAAATCGCCCTTTTTGTAAGATGGAAGATCTACCGTCCATCCCAAAGGGGCGATTTCTTTTTATTTTATGGACCAGCTTTTCTTTAATAATAGAGATTATTTACCGAGCTGCTTGTCGACTTCCTTGACCGGATTCTCAGAGGCATTCTCTTCGGTCTTGACACTGCTCATGAACCAGCCTGTAGCCGCAATGATGATCAGAACTACATAGAAGGTCAGTTTCCACCAGGTGCTGTGTGCGAAGTCTTCGGACAATACACCCAGAGCAGGGTGGGCCAGCGTGATGACAGCGAGCTTAACCCCAACCCAGCCGACGATGAAGAAGGCAGCAACCTCGAGACCCGGACGGGTGTGAAGCAGCTTGACGAAGAAGGAAGCAGCGAAACGCATAATGACCAGACCAATGAAGCCGCCCGCGAAGATTACAAGGAACTGTCCGCCGTCGAGGCCGCCGATGTTGCGGATGCCACTGGCAGGAAGAGCAACGGCCAGGGCTACGGCTGCGAGGATGGAGTCTACGGCGAAGGCGATATCTGCTACTTCGACCTTAAGTACGGTGAACCAGAAGCTGGCTTTCTTTTTGTTTACAGCCTCAGGGCTTCCGCTTTCAGCGGCGTCTTCCGTGACCGGCTTAGCGAATAACACTTTTCGGAAGATGTGATTCCCCGCGATAAATAACAGATATAGCGCACCGATAGCTTGTACCTGCCAGATATCTACCAGATAGGAGATGACGAACAGTGATCCGAACCGGAACACAAATGCTCCGGCCAATCCGTAGAACAATGCCTTTTTACGTTCCTCATCAGGAAGATGTTTAACCATAATCGCTAGTACAAGTGCGTTGTCTGCGGCTAGCAGCCCTTCCAGTGCTACGAGAACGAGCAATACCCATCCGTATTCTAATAGTAGTCCCCAATCCATTGCTGTTTCCTCCTCAAGTGGTTTAGCTGCTTTGTGCTTAAACTAACGGTGATACCCTTAGTTTAACCAAAAATATATATAAAAAAGACCTTTACCAAACAGATTAGCCTTTGGAATAAAGGTAACCTGGTTGGTAAAGGTCTCGCTAACAATAATCTATTGCCGATAAAACCGGAGAATATCCTCATATTCTCGTATTGACGATTTTATCTAACAGCTACTCCCCTTTACGGGATTATATGAAATTTTAGGTGTTTCGTTTCTGGCTAAAAGTATCATATCCGAGTTAAGAGGCGTTGTCAATGCCTTTTGAGAACAAATATCATTAGGAAATGACAGGCCTGAAAACGGAAACATGATAAGTTTGAGTCATATAAGTTGACATATCATATGGCGAAACTGCAAACAAAAGGAAAAGAAGGGCGAAATAAACGTTGGAGTAATTGACGACCCCCTGTAATGAAAATATGATGAGATTAAATAAAGCGGCCAAGTAAGTTAAGTGTTAGATAAAATAACATTAACCAAATCAAAGGCTGTTTGAACCGTCGTATAGGAAAAAAGTAGATTTGCGAAGTGGTTTCAAGGAGCAAATGCTCCGTAAAACTTAAGTTAATGCTTCCGAAGCGAGTTTTGTATGTAGAATGCGCAGAGAAGCCTAGCTTACAAAACTTTTAGGAGGTGGGAAATGATGCAGCCGTCATGTCTATCAAGTGAAGCGGAGGAGGAGATTAGCCGCCACCCTTGCTACAGCGAGGAGGCTCACCGGTTTTATGCCAGGATGCACATCCCGGTTGCTCCCGCCTGTAACATCCAGTGCAATTACTGTAACCGCAAGTTCGACTGTGTGAATGAGAGCAGGCCGGGCGTGGTCAGTGAGGTGCTTACTCCAGAGCAGGCGGAACGCAAGGTGCGGGGAGTTGCCGCCCAATTGATGCAGCTCTCAGTGGTGGGTGTGGCCGGACCCGGAGATCCGCTGGCGAACCCGGAGCAGACCTTCGATACCTTCGCCCGGGTCAGGAAGCATGTGCCTGATGTCTCCCTCTGTCTCAGCACTAACGGACTCACGCTGTACCGGTATGTGGATGAGATTATGGAGCTGGGCATCCGCCATGTCACGATCACCATCAACGCCATCGACCCTGATGTCGGCCAGGCGATTTATCCCTGGGTGTTCGACGAAGGGGTCCGGTACGAAGGCAGAGAGGCAGCCGAGCTGCTGATCAGCCGTCAATTACTGGGACTGGAAATGCTGGCGAAGCTGGGGATTCTGGTCAAAGTAAATTCCATTATGATTCCGGGAGTTAACGATCATCATCTGACTGCAGTGTCAGCACGGGTAAAAGAGCTCGGGGCCACACTGCACAATGTAACACCTCTTATTATCGCACCGGGCAGCCAGTATGAAGCGGATGGCCGCAAGGCGCCCCGTCCGAAGGAACTGCTTAACCTGCAGGAGCAGCTGGGCCGCGACGGGATGAAGGTTATGCGCCACTGCCGGCAATGCCGGGCCGATGCGATCGGGCTGCTGGGCCAGGATCGCAATCAGGATTTCCCGCTGGAAGCGATGGAGGCCGAGCCGGTCATTAATGAAGAAGCCCGGGCGATGTTCCAGAGTGAGCTGGACACCAAGATCCGCGAGCGTGTCTTAGCCAAACAGGCCAGACGCATTCAGGCCGGAGGGCCGAAGACACGGGTTGCGGTTGCCACCAGAGGCGGCGACAAGGTGAATCAGCATTTCGGTCATGCCACCGAGTTCCTGGTCTACGACACCGACGGAACGGATGTACAGCTCCTGGGTGTCCGCAAGATTCAAGCCTATTGCCATGGCAAGGCCGATTGTAACGGTGACAAAGCAGCTACGCTGCAAGAAATTATATCGATTCTAAGTGACTGCCGCATTCTTCTCTGCTCCGGCATCGGCGAGGCCCCAAGGGCCAGCCTGAACAAAATCGGTGTCCTGCCTCTTGTCCGCAAAGGCGGCATTCAGGAAGCCATTCTCGAAAGCGTGAAGTACAGCTCTTATTTTGAAAATATAAACATTTCGAAGGGATGATGAACAATGAGACAAATAGCGTTCTACGGTAAAGGCGGTATCGGTAAATCGACAACTTCACAAAACACCCTGGCTCAGCTGGCCACCAAATTCGAACAAAGAGTCATGATCGTAGGCTGTGACCCGAAGGCGGATTCCACCCGTCTGATCCTGAATACCAAAGCCCAGAACTCTGTGCTGGAGCTGGCGGCTGAGCTTGGCTCCGTAGAGGACCTTGAGCTTGAGGATGTACTGCAGACAGGCTTCGGCGACATTATCAACGTAGAGTGCGGCGGACCGGAACCGGGGGTAGGCTGCGCAGGACGCGGGATTATTACTGCGATCAACTTCCTGGAGCAGGAGGGGGCGTATCAGGATCTGGATTTCGTCTCCTATGACGTACTGGGTGACGTGGTATGCGGCGGATTCGCCATGCCGATCCGTGAGGGCAAGGCCCAGGAGATCTATATCGTCTGCTCCGGGGAGATGATGGCGATGTATGCAGCCAATAATATCGCCCGCGGTATCCTGAAATATGCGACCAGCGGCGGTGTAAGACTCGGCGGCCTGATCTGTAACAGCCGGAATACTGACCGTGAGGATGAGCTGATTATGGAGCTGGCCCGCCGCCTGAACACACAAATGATTCACTTTGTTCCCCGCGACAACATCGTTCAGCATGCCGAGCTGCGCAGAATGACCGTAGCCCAATATAATCCTGAGCACCAGCAGGCGAAAGAATATGAAATCCTGGCCGAGAAAATCCTCAATAACAAAATGCTGACCATCCCTACCCCGATCTCGATGGAAGAGCTGGAAGAGCTGCTGATGGAATTCGGCATCATTGAAGATGAAGAAGCTGCGATCAAGAAGCTGCAGGCTTCCGGGCAATAAGCTCTGAGGCGCAGAGAAAAGGAGGGTCAAATCATGGGACTGAATATTGAAGAGAATCAGAAGCTGGTTGAGGAGATTCTGGAAGCCTATCCCAAAAAGGCGCGGAAGGACCGCGAGAAGCATTTTCAGGTGGCGGATGAAAAGGCCATTGATTGCAGCACCTGTGCGGTGAAGTCCAATATCAAATCCCGTCCGGGTGTGATGACCCCGCGCGGCTGCGCCTATGCCGGCTCCAAAGGGGTGGTCTGGGGTCCGATCAAGGATATGGTCCATATCAGTCACGGGCCGGTGGGCTGCGGACAGTATAGCTGGGGCTCACGCCGTAACTTTGCGAACGGGACGCTTGGCATCGATAACTTTACAGCGATGCAGATTACCAGTGATTTTCAGGAGACGGATATCGTGTTCGGCGGGGATAAGAAGCTGGCTGTCATTATGCGTGAGATTACCGAGATGTTCCCGCTGGCTAAGGGGATCTCTGTCCAGTCGGAATGTCCGGTCGGTCTGATCGGCGATGATATCGAAGCGGTGTCGAAGAAGATGTCCAAGGAACTGGAAATGCCGATTGTTCCGGTACGCTGCGAAGGCTTCCGCGGGGTCAGCCAATCGCTGGGCCATCATATTGCGAACGATGCGATCCGTGACTTCGTGATGGGCCGTGCCGAGCTGGCGGAGACCGGTCCCTACGATGTGAATATCATCGGCGACTATAACATTGGCGGCGACGCCTGGGCCTCCCGTATCCTGCTGGAGGAGATGGGCCTGCGCGTTATTGCCCAGTGGTCCGGTGACGGCTCTCTGAACGAGCTGGAGGTAGCCCACAAGGCGAAGCTGAACCTGATCCACTGCCACCGCTCCATGAACTATATGGTGGACCATATGGAGAAGGCCTACGGCATCCCCTGGCTGGAATACAATTTCTTCGGGCCTACGAAGACGTATGAGAGCCTGCGGGCGATTGCAGCGCTTTTCGATGCTACGATTCAGGAGAACTGTGAGCAGATGATCGCCAGATACAAGCCGGTTATGGATGCAGTAATCCGCAAATACAGACCGCGCCTGGAAAATAAAACCGTCATGCTGATGATCGGGGGCCTGCGTTCCCGCCATACCATCGGAGCTTATGAAGATCTGGGGATGGATATCGTAGCCTCCGGTTATGAATTCGCCCACAAGGATGACTATGAGAAGATGCTCCCGATGCTTGCCGAGGGAACCATTGTCATGGATGATCCCACAGCTTACGAGCTGGAAGAAATTACGAAGAAGATGAACATTGATCTGGTAGGCTCAGGCGTGAAGGAGAAATATGTCTATCACAAGATGGGTGTGCCGTTCCGTCAGATGCATTCCTGGGATTATAGCGGCCCGTATCACGGCTTCGACGGTTTTAAGGTGTTTGCGAAGGATATGGATATGACTGTGAACAGCCCGGTATGGGATCTGGTGAGCAGAAAAGGAACAATGGAGCCGAAGGAGGCGGGCGTATGAGCAGGGATGAACTGAACATTAAAGATAATACCAGCTTGTTCAAGGAAGAGCGTTATGTGCAGCAGCGGGAGAACAAGAAGCAGTTCGAAGCGCCCTGCAGCGAGCAGGAGACCGCCGAAGCACTCGCGTACTCCAAGTCTGCCGAATATATGGAGAAGAATTTCAGCCGCCAGAATGTGGTGATCAATCCCCATAAAGCGTGCCAGCCGCTGGGTTCGGTGATGGCCGCACTCGGATTCGAGAAGACGCTGCCGTTCGTACACGGATCGCAGGGCTGCAACGCCTACTTCCGCAGCCATCTCAGCCGCCACTTCAAGGAGCCTACGCCGTCCGTGTCCACGTCCATGACAGAGGATGCAGCCGTATTCGGCGGGATGAACAACCTGATTGACGGTCTGGAGAACAGTGTCGCCTTGTACAAACCGGAGATGGTTGCGATCTGTACCACCTGTATGGCTGAGGTCATCGGGGATGACCTGAACTCTTTTATCGGCAATGCCCGCATTAAAGGGGTGATCAGTGAGGAATATCCGGTGGCCTACTGCAACACGCCGAGCTTCGTCGGCTCACATATCACTGGCTACGATGCCATGATCAAGGGTATCCTGAGCTACCTCTACACCCGTTCGGGTATAGAGAGCAAGCCGGGAAGCGGCGAGGAGAGCGGAGAGAAGCTGAATGTGATGCTGGGCTTTGAGCCGTACACCGGCAACTTTGCAGAGCTGCGCAAGATTCTGGGAGCCTTCGATACCAAGTACACCATACTTGGAGACCACAGTGGGAACTACGATTCACCGGCAACCGGAGAGTATGAATACTACTACGGCGGCACGAAGCTGGCGGATGTTCCGCAGGCAGCCAATGCGCTTGCAACCCTGTCCCTGCAAAAGTATACGCTGAAGAAGACCCAGGAATATATCAGCGGTACCTGGAACCAGCAGCTGGCCGCATTATCCACACCGCTGGGCATTAAGGGCACAGATACTCTGCTGGCTACGATCAGTGAGCTGACCGGCCTGCCGGTTCCAGCAACGCTTACGGAAGAACGCGGCCGTGTCGTGGATGCGCTGATGGACAGTCATCCTTACCTGCATGGCAAGCGGGTAGCGCTGGTAGGTGACCCGGATCTGCTTATTGGTCTGATCGGGTTCTGCCTGGAGACCGGGATGGAGCCGGTGCATATTATCTGCTCGAATGGTGATGTGGACTTCAATGAAGTGAAGTTCAAGGACGAGGCCGAAGCGTTGCTGGCAGCAAGTCCGTATGGCACCGAAGCTACTGTGCATGTCGGCAAAGACCTGTGGCATATGCGCTCGCTGCTGCTGAATGACAAGGTGGATCTGGCGATTGGCAGCTCCCATCTGAAATTTGCCGCCAAGGATGCGGAGGTGCCGCTGGTGCGGGTCGGCTTCCCGATCTTCGACCGCCATCACATGCACCGTTATCCGATTATAGGGTATCAGGGAACACTCAATCTGCTCAGCCTGATCGTGAACACGATTCTGCAGCAGCTTGATGATCATAACTCCGGCTTTAATTTTGAGCTGGTGCGCTAGGGCTGTTTGTCTTTAGCCATTATATGAGGATGGGATTGCTAACCTGGCCTTCTCCTCCCCCCGGAATATGCAGCAGCGGTTGTTGCGGCTGCAGTTCATCCGGAAGGGGCGGCGAAGGGCCGGGATTCTTGCCATCATGGGCACCTGCCTCATCAGGGAGTGCGCAAGATTCGTGTGGAACACAAGCCTCTTAAGCGAAGGAGATGAAGAGCCAATGGACCCTTTACGGCAAGATGAATTTGATTCCCAGGCTTGCGGGAGCATGGCGCCTAAGGCGAAGCCCTGTCCAAGGCCTAAGCCGGGTGAAGCTGCTGGAGGCTGCTCCTTCGACGGAGCCCAGATCACGCTGCTGCCGATTATGGATGCTGCACATCTGGTTCATGGACCGATTGCCTGCGCCGGAAACAGCTGGGAGAGCAGAGGCACGTTATCCAGCGGCCCCTCCCTGTCCCAATACGGCTTCGCTACGGATCTTACGGATTCTGATATTATTTTTGGCGGCGAGAAGAAATTGAAGGACAGCATTGATTATATTGCCGGGCGCTTTGCGCCTCCGGCAATATTTGTATATTCAACCTGCGTGACCGCGCTGATCGGCGAAGATATGGATGCGGTCTGCAAGGAGGCGGCGGACCGGATCGGGATTCCTGTGATCCCGGTGAACAGCCCGGGCTTCGTCGGGAGCAAGAATCTCGGGAACCGGCTGGCGGGGGATGCGCTGCTGCAGTATGTCATCGGGACGGGAGAGCCGGAGCCGGAGACGGATCTCGGGGTGAATCTGATCGGGGAGTACAATATCGCCGGTGAGATGTGGGATATTGAGAAGCTGATGAACAGCGCCGGGATCGCCGTAACCTCACGGATTACGGGGGATGCCCGTTATAAGGAGATTACGTGGGCGCACCGGGCGAGAGTGAATATGGTGGTCTGCAGCCGGGCGCTGCTCGGCCTTGCCAGGGAGATGGAGTCGAGATACGGCATCCCGTATTTCGAAGGCTCGTTCTATGGTGCGAAGGAGACGACCTACTCGCTGCGCCAGATGGCCTATCTGATGAATGACCGGGAGATGGAGCGGCGTGTGGACCGGCTCACCGAGCGGGAGGAAGCCAGGTTAAGCCAGGAGCTGCGGCCTTACCGCAAGCTGCTGAGGGGGAAGCGGGCCGTACTTTATACGGGCGGGGTCAAAAGCTGGTCCGTCATCTCGGCGCTGAAGGAGCTGGGCGTTCAGGTCGTCGGGGTAGGCACGAACAAAAGCACGGAGGATGATGTGCGGCGGATTGCTGACCGTGTGGGCGATGATACGGAATACATTCCCGAGGGAGGGGCCAGCCGGATTATCAAGACGGTAAGAGAGCGCAAGGCGGATATTATGATTGCCGGGGGCCGCAATATGTATGTGGCGATGAAAGAGCAGATCCCCTTCATTGATATTAATCAGGAGCGCCACAAGGCGTATGCCGGATATGAAGGGCTGCTGCGGCTGGCCAAAGAGCTGACCTATTCACTTGCGAACCCGATCTGGAAGCTGGCGGCAAGCCCTGCTCCCTGGGATAAGGAGGCGCCGCCCTATGACCGTTAACCGGAGAAAAAAGCCCGCATCGGTCAACCCGATGAAGATCGGGCAGTCGCTGGGTGCCGTGCTGGCCTTGCAGGGCTGCTACCGGGCCATGCCGCTGATTCACGGCTCCCAGGGCTGCTCTGCTTTTCCGAAGGCGCTTCTGACCCGTCATTTCCGGGAACCGATTGCTGTGCAGACCTCGGCGCTGCAGGAGATGGATGTCATCTTCGATGCCAACCGCAATCTGGAGGAGGCGCTGAATCTGGTGCTGAGCAAGCACCGCCCGGATATTATCGGCATCATTGGAACGGAATTGACGGATGTAGCCGGAGTGGATTATCAGAACATGCTTAAGACGTATAAAAGAGAGCGGAATATGCGCGGAGGTCTCGCCTTCTCTGTGGTTCTGCCTGATTTTCGCGGATCGCTGGAATCGGGCTTCAGCTCTACGGTGGAGTCTATGATTGACGAGATGATCCAGCAGGTAGGACACCGGGGGCAACGAAGCATGAATACCCGGCAGATTACGCTGCTGCCGGGCTCGTTCTTAACCCCGGCGGATGTGATGGAGCTGAAGGAAATCATCTCCTCCTTCGGCTTCGAGGTGATTGCGCTGCCGGATATCTCGACCTCCTTGTCCGGCCATCTGCTTACCGGCTTCTCGCCGCTGACGCGCGGCGGGGTTCCGCTGGACTCTATGCTCCAGAGCCTGCAGTCCGGGCTGACAATTGCGGTGGGCGGCAGCATGGAGCGACCGGCCAGACGGCTGCATAATGCCATAGGTACCCCGTATAAGGTATTCGAGGGGGCGATGGGGCTTAAAGCAACCGATGAACTGCTGCATTTCCTGCATCAGATCAGCGGGGAGCCGGTACCGCTGCGGTATTGCTGGCAGCGGGAGAATCTGCTCGACAGCATGCTGGACGCCCATTTTCAATTTGCCGGAATGTCGGTTGTTGCCGCACTGGAACCGGATCATCTGCATTCGGTCTCGGGATGGCTGGAGGAGCTGGGCGTCGAGCAGAAGGCGCTGATCACTTCGTTCGAGACTCCGCTCATTGCCGGAATGGAGCGCGAGGTGTGGGTAGGCGACCTGGATGATGCCGAGGTGCTGGGCAAGGGGGCGGATCTCTGGATCAGCAATTCCCACGGGATCGCCGGGGCGAAGCGGACGGGGGCTGCGTTCATGCCGGCCGGGTTCCCGGTCTGGAATGAGCTAGGCGCGTACATGTCCGTCTCGGCCGGGTACCGGGGAGCCATGGAATGGAGTAATAAAGCAGGGAATCTGTTAATGCAAAGGGAGGCAGGCAGCCGTGAAAGTAGCGTTCGCCACAGATGATGGAAGCCGTGTGAATGCGCATTTCGGACAGAGTCCGATGTTCGCTGTATATAATGTAACGAAAGCCGGGGCCGAGCTGGTGGAGCTGCGCAGACTGTCTGCCGTACCGCACCAGGATGAAGCGGGCAAAATCGAAAGCCGCCTGGATTCCGTAGGCGACTGCACTCTGATCTTCATCATGCAGATCGGCGCATCGGCCGCTGCGCGGGTAACACGCCGGAAGATTATGCCGGTGAAGGTTCCGCTGGGCAGCCCTATCGAGGAGCAGCTGAAGCGGCTGGTTGAGATGCTTCAGGGCAAGCCGCCGATGTGGCTGGCCAAGGTGCTGCGGGCAGAGGAAGCGGAAGAGAATGAAGGAGGAGAAGCGGATGGAACCCATGGCTAATGAGAGTGCTGCGCTGCAGGGTATGGTGATTCCGGGAGCTGCGGCGGCGAGGCAGCGCAGTCCCAGAGCACGCAAGGAGCTGAATCCGGAGACCGCAGATGCCCTGATCCGGCGTCTGTGTCATCTGCTGGACGCCGGAGACTTCTTCGGACGTAACAGCAGTCTTCCTCCGCTGGAGAAGATCGCGAAGCTGTTCCTGGCATCTGCCGGGGATAAGGATCAATCGGAATTTAATTGCGCGGTGTCGCCCAAGGTCCGCCAGCAGGTGCCGCTGCTGTTCCAGGCCATGGCAGGCGTTATGGAGGAGAGAAGCGCCCTTATGATTCAGAGTACAGCGGAGATTAACGGCGAGGGCTTCGGACGGGGGCTGCTCTATAGCGGCAGAGTCATTCTGGTGCTTAAGAGCCTGAGGGCCGGCTTCCCCTTCCCGTTCACTTCGGCAGAGAAGACGATTTCGTACGGGGTGGAGTGCATTGAAGAAGGAATGGCTTTTCTGGAGAAGTATAAGGAGATGACTTCAGAGCACGGCCTGCTTAGCCTGGAGGGCTAGGAGTATATGAATTCAGTCACAGGGGGAGTCAGGGATGGAGCAGCTTGCCGGAGGTTTGGAGCTGGAACGGTACACCCGGCAGCTGAAGCTGCTCGGGGAAGACGGGCAGAAGGCGCTGAAGGAAGCGACGGTTATGGTAGCCGGCATCGGCGGGCTTGGCGGAACGGCTGCCCTCTATTTGGCGGCGGCTGGCGTGGGCCGGCTTATTCTGGCTCATGAGGGGGTGATTGTGGCCCCGGATCTGAACCGGCAGATTCTGATGGACAGTGAGCATCTCAGCCAGGAGCGGATGAGTACGGCGGTTGCCCGGCTGAAGCAGCTGAATCCGCATGTAGAAATTGAAGGCTATAATTCCAGAATTGAATATCCTGCGGCATGGCCTTGGGTGGAGGCAGCCGATATTGTCATCGATGCCCGCTACGACTTTCCGGAGCGTTATGCGCTGAACCGGCTATGTGTAGCTACGGATACACCGATGGTGGAGGCGGCCATGTACGGCTTTGAAATATCGCTCACGACAGTGATTCCCGGACTTACGCCTTGCCTCGAATGCCTGTATCCGGAGTTGCCGCCGCAGTGGGAGCCGCTCGGCTTCCCGGTTCTGGGCGCCACCTCCGGGATTGCCGGTTGTCTGGCAGCGCTGGAGGCCGTAAAATGGATTACAGGGGTAGGGACAACTTACGCGGGCGTAATGCATCGCTTCAGCTCACTCGACTTCGCCTGTTATAGCGTCCGTATTGCCCGTAATCCGAATTGCGCTTGCTGCGGAGAGGGAGGTAAACCGTGAAACGTCTCAAGCTATGTGACACGACACTCAGGGATGGTGAACAGGCGGCTGGAGTTTCATTCACGAGGGCGGAAAAGCTGGAAATCGCAAAGTTGCTGTCGGAGAACGGAGTAGAGCAGGCAGAGGTAGGCATTCCTGCCATGGGCAAGCATGAGCAGGAGGATATTGCCGCTGTTGCTGAGCTGGGATTGCCCATGAAGCTAATGACATGGAACCGCTCGGTCCCCGGGGATATTGACAAGGCCAAGGTTACCGGCGTGAACTGGAGCCATATCTCCATTCCGGTGTCGGAGATTCAGCTGCAGGGCAAGCTGGGGCTGACGCCCCGGGAAGGTCTGAATAAGCTGCTGCGTACCGTGGAGTACGGGCTGCGGCAGGGCATGACTGTATCGGCAGGCATGGAGGATTCCTCCAGGGCGGAGTTGAGCTTCCTGATTGAAGTGGTGAATACCTTGTACAAGGAAGGCATCCGCAGGTTCAGATATGCAGATACCGTCTCGGCCCATCATCCGGGCCAGATGGCAGAGCGGGTAAGCCGGCTGCTGGGAGAAGTGCCTGAGGATGTAGAGCTGGAGGTACACTGTCACAATGACTTCGGGCTGGCCTGCGCGAACACGCTCAGCGGCATAGCTGCCGGAGCGGTGTGGGCCAGTACGACGGTGGCCGGGATCGGCGAGAGGACCGGCAATGCGGCCATGGAGGAAGTAGCCATGGCCTGGCGCTATTTGTACGGCGGGGAATGTGCGGTCCGGCTGGAGGGGCTCCAGGGCCTCGCGGACAAGGTCATTGCCGCGTCCGGACGCAGTGTCGGCGATGCGAAGCCGGTCGTCGGGCAGCTCGCCTTCACCCATGAATCCGGGATTCATGTGGACGGGCTGATGAAGGAGCAGGAGACGTATCAGTTCTTCGATCCGGCGGTGGTCGGCCGCGTGCACCGCTATGTGCTGGGCAAGCATTCCGGCAGCGGCGGCGTGGCCCATGTGCTGGAGCAGCAGGGACTTGCGGTCAGCGCCGAGACGGCCGGCCGTCTGCTGGAGAAGGTCCGGGCCTACGCGGAGGCCCGCAAGGGCACTGTGCCGGAAGTCATGCTGCTGCAATGGCTGATGGAAGAGCAGCAGCGCGCGCAGAATGCGGTGTAGGCAACGCACTATAGATAACAAAAAGCAAAAAGAAGCGGAGGGGAAATTTGGAATTGTAGGAGCGATAGCGTTATATATATGTTGATGCTTAAGCTGGGCTGTCCTCCATGTGGAGTGCGGCGCAGCTTTTTTGGAATATCTGGGCAGATGATATCCTGGTCTGGCAGGGCGGCGGGGAGAATAGACTCCACTTTGACGGAGGATTTTGTTACAATTTGAGCAGGCTGTAAATAGGCAGAGCGTATGGAGAAGGGAAGGCATCACTTTGAAGAAAACGGTATTTTTCGATATTGACGGTACGATCTATGATGAAGACAAGAATATTCCGGCTTCCACCAGAGAAGCGATAGCGGAGCTGAAGAGACGCGGGCATCATGTAGCGATTGCTACCGGAAGAGCGGATTATATGTTCGAGGGGCTGCGCGAGGAGCTGGGGATTGACTCATATGTCTCGCTGAACGGGCAGTATGTGGTCTATGAAGGGAAGCCGGTGTACAAGAACCCGATTGCGACCAGTGTGCTGGAGGAGCTGACCTTGTTCGCGGAGAAGCTGGATCACCCTGTTGCGTATACGGATACGGCGGGCATGAGAGTGAATGTGGCCGATCATGAGTACATCAATACGAGCGTTGGTTCGCTGAAGCTGGTATTTCCGACGCATGATGCGGGATATTTCTTGAAAAATGATATTTACCAGGCGATGATCTTCTGTCCGCAGGAGAGCCAGGTGGTATATGCCGAACGGTACCCAGAGCTGAATTTCATCCGCTGGCACCCGCTGTGTATGGATGTGCTGCCCGGCAACGGCTCCAAAGCGAACGGGATCGCAGAGATGCTGAAGGTGATCGGGGTGGAGAAGGAAGAGGTCTATGCTTTTGGCGATGGGCTGAATGATGTGGAGATGCTGGGGTATGTCGGGTATGGCATTGCCATGGGCAACGGCGAGAAGGAAGCGAAGGCTGCCGCCTCCTTCATTACGAAGTCTGTCCGTGAGGACGGCATCTTTGAAGGCTTGAAGATGGTCGGGCTGCTCTAGGCAGGAGAACGAAGGGGATGCAGCGAGTGAAGGAAGCAGGGTACCGGACCGGGTATCCTGCTTTTATGTTTTGGGGTCCCCGCAAAGTATTTGAATTCACTCCGAAGCATTACTTCACTTTGTGGGGGTATTTTGTGCGTGGAGCAGCGGAGGCTTATTGAGCATAAATTGTTATTCACTTCAGCCAGTATGGTTAAGATATATTAAATGTCTTATACAACAGGAATCAAGAGCGGAGGCGTCTGAATTGAACCCTAAATGGTGGAAAGAGAGCGTAGTCTACCAGATTTATCCGATCAGCTTCATGGACAGTAACGGCGATGGAATTGGAGATCTGCGCGGGATCTTGTCGAAGCTTGATTACTTGCAGGAGCTCGGCGTGGATGTGATCTGGGTCTGCCCGATTTATAAATCCCCGAACCATGACAATGGCTATGATATCAGCGACTACTGCGACATTATGAAGGAATTCGGCACGATGGCGGATTTCGATGAGCTGCTGCGCGAGATGCATTCCCGCGGTATGAAGCTGATGATGGACCTGGTGCTGAATCATACCTCGCATGAGCATCCGTGGTTCGTGGAATCCAGAAGCTCGAAGGACAATCCAAAGCGGGACTATTATATCTGGCGCAAAGGTAAAAACGGCGGCCCCCCGAACAACTGGGAATCCTACTTCAGCGGCTCGGTCTGGGAGCTGGACCCCCGGACGGATGAATATTATCTGCACCTGTACTCCCGGTTCCAGCCCGATCTCAACTGGGAGAATCCGGCGGTCATCGATAAGCTGCACGAGATGGTGCAGTGGTGGCTGAAGAAGGGGGTGGACGGCTTCCGCTTCGATGCCATTGCCCATATTGTGAAGGCGGAGGGCTACCCGGACGCCCTGAATCCTGGCGGTACCCCGACGGTCCGCGCCTATGACATGTTCTCGAACCTGAATCATGTGCATACCCTGCTCCAGAATCTGCACGATCAGGTGCTCTATTATTACGACATTATGACGGTAGGGGAGACCTCGGGGCTTGGGCCGGAGCAGGCGCTGGATTATGTCGGTGACGGACGCCGTGAGCTGAATATGACCTTTCAGTTCGAGCATATGAATCTGGATGCCGCCTCGCCGGGCAGCGGGAAGTGGGATGTGGTGCCCTGGAAGCTGACAGATCTTAAGGCGATCATCAGCGACTGGCAGACCGTTCTGCATAACCGGGGCTGGAACGCCAATTATCTGTGTAACCACGACCAGCCGCGCTCAGTCTCGCGGTTCGGTGATGACCTGTACTACCGGGTCCCGTCGGCGAAAATGCTCGCCACCTTCATTCATATGCTTGAGGGCACGCCGTATATTTATCAGGGCGAGGAGATCGGTATGACCAATGTAGCCTTCGAGTCGATCGATGATTACCGGGATGTGGAGACCTTGAACTATTATGAGGAAAAGCGCAACGCCGGTGTTCCCGAAGCCGACATCATGGCCGCGATTCATACCAAGAGCCGTGACAATGCCCGGACTCCAATGCAATGGGATGATGGCGAGGAAGGCGGGTTCACCACAGGTACGCCCTGGATCAGGGTCAACTCGAACTCCCGGGAGATTAACGCAGCCAGCAGCGTCAAGGACCCGGATTCCATTTACAACTATTATAAAAAGCTGATCCAGCTCCGCAAAAAACATCAGGTCATCGTCTATGGTGAATACGGCCTCTTGCTGGAGGAGCATCCCGAAATCTATGCCTATACCCGGACGCTGGAGGATCAGCGCCTGCTCGTAATTCTGAATTTCTTCGGACATGAGCCGGTCTTCGAGCTGCCGGAGGAATTCCGGCCCGCCGCGAAGCTGGAGCTGCTGATCTCCAATTATGAGCCTGCCAAGGGGGAGGATCTCCAGCAGTTGAAGCTCCGCCCTTATGAAGCGCGCGTGTATTTGCAGCGGATAGAGGCGGGTTCTGCATAACCGAAATGAGGCGATAGTTGAGCCTGTAATCAAACCTAGAGATGTGCAGCAGTCCCGGCGGGTTACGGGGACTGCTGTTTGGTATGCGGAAAACTGAATACATATACGCCGGGAGATCATATGTTTTTTATCCGCACAGTGATCCTGTTCCTTTAATTATAAATAAATGATTATGTGTTGCAGGTCTGTGACTTCGCTGGGCTTCTACAGTAAAAGGCGGTACAATAGGCGTTATTAGAGACAGGGATAAGCCCGTGCGGTGAAGCGGAGTATGGAGGGAGTTAGAAGAGAGATGAGTGAGTGGTATGAGAAATGTTTTGGCGAGGACTATCTGATTGTATACAGACACAGGGATTTCAGCGGTGCGCGTCATGAGGTGGAGAGCATGATCCAGTGGCTTGGCCTGCCCCGTGGCGCGAAGGTGCTGGACCTCTGCTGCGGCATGGGCCGCCATTCACTGGCTCTGTCGCAGGCTGGCTATGAGGTGACGGGCGTGGATCTGTCGAAGGTGCTGCTGCGTGAGGCGCGTGCGCAGGCTGGGGCAGAGCAGGTAACCTGGCTGCAATCGGATATGCGGGAGCTTCCGCTTGCGGGCGGCTTCGATGCTGTGGTCAATTTGTTCACCTCCTTCGGGTATTTTGAAGAGGATGAGGAGCAGATTAAGGTGCTTAAGGAGATTTGCCGGATGCTGAAGCCGGGGGGCCGGTTCATCATTGATTTCCTGAACCCGGCTTACGTCATCCGCCATCTGGTGCCCCATTCGGTCCGGGAGGACGGAGATGTTCGGATTGATGAAACCCGCCGGATCGAGGAGGGGTATGTGAAAAAGGACATCCTGCTGACCTCGAAGGCCGGAAGCACTCCGGCCCGCAAGTGCCAGGAACGGGTAAAGCTCTATACGCTGGAGGATTTCCGCAGAATGCTTGACGCTGCCGGGCTGCGGCTGGATACCGTTCACGGCGGCTACGATGAAGAGGAATATGACGCTGAGGCCTCGGCCCGCATGATTTTCATGGGAGGTAGACCTTAGAGATGGCATCAGGGAGAGGGCTTAGAGGAGGCGAAGGAAGGTTGAACAAGGAGAGCATTCAAGCCTGGGACGGCGGAGTTCTTCAGGTATCCGTACCGATGGGGCTGCCGCTGCGCCAGGTTAACAGCTATCTGCTGCCGGATAAGGACGGCAGAGTTACGGTCATTGATCCAGGCCCGCATACACCGGCTGCCGAGCTTGCCTGGCAGGAGGTGCTCGAGACGCTGGGCCTTACCTGGACGCAGGTGCGGGATATCGTGGTGACCCACCATCATCCCGACCACTACGGGCTGTCCGGTTGGATGCAGTCCCGCAGCGGAGCACGGGTATGGATGAGTGAGCGGGCACATGCTGAGGCCGGTCTGGCCTGGGGGGACGCGGCGATTCTGAACGAGGCGCTGCCGCTCTTTTTCCGGCGGCATGGGATGCCGGAGGAGTGGCTTGAGGGTATCCGGGAGCATCTGGATAGCTTCCTGCCCGAGGTGACCCCGCAGCCGGAGGTCACCTACATCAATGCCGCGGAGCCGTTTGTAATGGGCAGCCGGAAATGGCAGCCCATTATCACAGGCGGGCATGCGCCGGGGCATGTGTCGTTCTACCACGGCGGCAGCGGGCAGATCCTCTGCGGCGATGCTGTGCTGCCGCAGATTTCGCCCAATGTCGGCCTGCAGCCGGGCAGCGATCCGCAGCCGCTGCTGACGTTCCTGGAAGGGCTGCGGGAGCTGCGCAGCCTGCAGGTTACGCTGGCGTTCCCGGGCCACCGGGAACCGTTCCCGGGGTTCACGGCGCGGGCGGACAGCCTGCTCCGGCATCATGAGGAGCGGCTGGATACTACAGCCGCGCTGCTCGCAGGCGGACCGCAGAGCGGGTTCGCGGTCTGCGAGGGGCTGTTCCGCAGCCGGGTCGCGACAGCGCACCAGATGCGGTTTGCCATGAGCGAGGCGCTGGCCCACCTGGCCGAGCTGGTGCGCCGGGGGCGGGCGGCCGAGACGGAGGCCGGGCCTGGCGGCGGCCTGCTTTTCACGGCTGTGGAGTAAGCCTGCGCGGGGAACGTTGCAGGCTGCTGGCAGCAGATTACTAAGATACTGTAATCTGCTGCCGCTAACCAGCGGCTCATAACATGTAGCTGATCACACATGCACATAGCTCATGACATTTAGCTCATAACACTTACAGGTAGCTCATCATACGCAACTCACGACACGTAGCCCATAACACATAGCCCATAACACGTAGCCCATAACACGTAGCTCATTACACGTAGCTCATTACACGTAGCTCATTACACGTAGCTCATCACACGTAGCTCATCACACGTAGCTCATCACACGTAGCTCATTTCACATAGCTTATAACACGTAGCTTATAACACGTAACTCATTACACGTAGCTCATCACACGCAGTTCATCACACATAGCTTAACACGTAACTCACGACACGTAGCCCACAACACGCAACTCACAGCTCACAACACGTAGCCCTAATTCAATGCTCATAATCCTCCGCTTATAACCCGCTGCTGATTCCCTGCTGCGTACAACCCGCTGGCCGAAAACGGCTCATTTGCCTATTGTTGCCCTCACACTATTCTGGAAACTTCAACTACTGGAATACTTGAAAAAAATGGTTGATTTGTAGGCGAGGCTTGCAGCTTGTAAACAATACTACTCATCCTTCCTCCAAAGTTGGCTGCAAGCAGGTGGCGTGTGATGGCGTGTGATATCCAAAGGGATAAATCCCACTAATTTGGCTGAAAGTGGCGGATTGGTGGAAATGAAAGGGATAAATCCCTTTGATTCAGCTGAAAGTGGCGGATAGTCCAAAATGAAGGGGATAAATCCCTTTGATCTAGCTGAAAGTGGCAGATGGTTCGAAATGAAAGGGATAAATCCCTTTGAGCAATCTAAATGAAGAGCACAAGTGCACCTGAATTAGCCAAAAGCGGGCGGGAAGCGAAAATGAAGAGCACAAATACACCTGAATTAGCCAAAAGTGGGCGGGAAGCGAAAATGAAGAGCACAAATACACCTGAATTCTACACGCCTGTTGTTTTTTGAACAACTGTTAAATATAATAAATGCAACATTAGTGCTCAGGCGAAGGAGAGGTAAGAGGGATGGCGGTGGACAGGCGGATCGGGAAGACGCGGGAGGCTATTTTTAAGGCGTTTATTAGTCTGATGGAAGAGAAGAGCTTTGAGCAGCTTACGGTTCAAGAGATTGCGGAGCGGGCCAATGTCAGCAGAGGGACTATCTATCTGCATTTTGTGGATAAGTATGATCTGCTGGATCAGTGTGTGGAGAAGGAAATGACGGAGCTGCGTGACCGCTGTATGGGCGTCCAGGAGAATCTGGATTTCACCTCTTCGGGTCCTCTGCTGCGTACTGCTGAATATGTGGAGCAGCATGCCACCGTCTTCATTACATTAATTAATAACAGCGGCATTCCTGCCTTCAGAAGCCGTCTGCATGCCATGCTGATGGAAGGACTGGCGGAGCAGATCGATATGGATGGTGTGAACCGGGGGATGAATAAGGAGATGCTGCTGCATTTTATGGCTTCGGCTGCTGTGGGCGTCATGGAATGGTGGATTACACACTCGCTGCCGATTTCGGCCAAAAAACTGATGGAGGATATCAGTATCCTCCTCGAACGCAACCAAATGGGACCGCAGCCGCTGGACGCTCTGTCCAGACAATAATCTGACGGTGTCGTTCAGTGGCCTGCGGCCTGCGGTTATTCCCAATCTTAAGAATCCGGCTGGATCACCTTCATCTTGGACGGGTTGTTGATTTTGTATTTGACCGGATGCTGGGAGAGCTTCTTAGCTACAATCTTCGCTTCAAAAGAAACGGGATCGCCCTCCTTAAGCTCCAGCTTCTTCAGCGTGGCACTGTGGCTTGACCAGACTTCGTCAATGGCCAGCTCATGTCCTTCTATCGCTACATTGTCATAAATAATTACTTCATCATCGTTATCCGAAAAGTGGTTGGGAACAGTCGTGAACTCTTTGACAACCGCTGTAACCTTGAGCTTGTCTTCCGGCAGCTGGAGGGCAGGCTTCTTTTTGGAGGCGGCTGGCTTGCGCGGCTTCTCTGCAGGAGCAGCTGTCCCCGCAGCACTCCCACTCTCTGAACGCTCCGCAGTAGCGCCCTCCACAGCACCAGCACTTCCCGCGCCCTCCACATCAGCCTCACCGCGAACCTCCGCATCATTCTCAACCGGCTGGTTCTCCAGCACCCCGGCTTCTCCGGCAGCGTCTGCCGGGTCCTCGGACCGTGCATCCGCCGCCGCTTGCGCGCGCTGGCCGAAGCTTGCGGTCTGCATTTCTTTGAGGTAAGCCGGGTGGATGCAGTGCTGCTGCTTATTCTCGAACTCGACCACGACCGTCTGATTATCCACAAACCCGACAATTTCACAAGGCAGGGTCACGCCCTGACGCTTGTACAGATAAGTCTTGACGCGGGTGGCTGAACCGGGCAGAAGATTCCATTCCTTGCACCGCTCAATCCGCTCATCCTCACTCTCGAACTCCTGGACAGCCAGCGGCTCCACTACGAACGAATAGGTCATGCACACTTCGCACCTTTCCTTTTATAAATAATTGCTCTCGTCTTATTCTGGCAACGTCTCCTCCAACCGGCTGCGCCGCGCTGCCTCTTCCGCGTCCTCCGGGGCATGGGGCAGACCCAGCTCCTGCTCACGTTCCGCCTGTTTGCGGTGGGCAATACGGCTGCTGGCCGCTGCGGCTACAGCCCCTACGATATCATCCAGATAGGTATGGATCTGGCCGGTGGTTTTGTCATTCAGCCTCTCCAGTACGCCGGGCTTGAGTTTGTCCACGTAACCATAGTTGGTGAACCCGATACTGCCATATACATTAACGATCGAGAAGGCGAGAATCTCGTCTACCCCGTACAAGCCTTCATCGTTCTCAATCATATCCTGGAGCGGCGAGAACAGCTTGCCCTCCTCCGCCAGTACATCGAGCTGGATGCCGGTCAGCACCGCATTTTGCACCTCACGCTTGCTGAGTACCATCTCAACGTTATGAATACATTCCTCCATAGTCAGGCCCGGATAGTATTTCTTCTGCAGCAGCATGACAAGCTCGGCGATCTCCTCCAGGGTGACTCCGCGCTTGTGCAGCCAGTACCGGGTCGCTTCGGCAACGGCTTTGCTGTTGAGGCTGTAAGGAATTTTGGCATCAGTCATAGGAAGTCCTCCATTCGTGAGTCGGGTGTGATTTGGGTATGTACTAAATTGTACGCAAGCGCAAGACCGATGTCCAGAAACGTCCGGATTTGTATCTCGCAAGCAGGCTCTGCCCCCACTCAGGGGTTCCGGCAGATCTTCTGTAATTTAGGATAAGCTGTTGTTATTTTTTGGACACAGGGCTCGTATACATAGCAGTACAAACTGATCTTAACGCTAGAAAGGGGTAATGAAGATTGATGAAACCTGTGAAACACCTCCGCGGGGCGTCAGCGGCTTGCCTGCTGGCCGTTCCGCTTGTGCTCTCCGGCTGCAGTCTGTTCGGTTCAGAATCCGCCGCTGTGGACCCGCCGCCCGCCGCCGTAGAAGCTCAAATGCTGCAAGTGAGCGGGGAAGATACGCTGGATACTGGTGTATTCGGGCCGGCCTCTCTGGATGAGACGGATCTGTCCGCCGGGGTGAAGGATACCGGTGCGCCTGCTGTAGCCGGGGAGCGGACCACTGTGTATCTGGAGGATCAGAATGGTCTGCTGGCTCCGGTGGCTCTGTCTTTTCCGAAAAGCGAGGACACAGCCATGCTGAAGAATTCCCTCACGGCACTGGTCAGCAAGGGGGATTATGCCTCTGCACTGCCTAAGGGTTTCCAGGGCGTACTGCCCGCAGGGACGAAAGTGAATAGTGTATCTGTCGGCCAGGACCATGTCGCCATTGTTGAATTCAACTCGGCGTTTAACGACTACGATCCTGCAGATGAACGCAAAATCCTAGAAGCGCTGACCTGGACACTGACCGGTCAGGATGACATCAAGGGAGTGCAGCTCTGGGTTGATGGCAAAAAGCTGAACGAAATGCCGCTGCAAGGCACACCGCTGGATCGTCCGCTGTCCCGTACGATGGGCATTAACCTGCCGAAGAATAACTCACTGATGATGAATTCCAGCGCAGTCACGGTCTATTTCGCAGCAGCTTCACCGGATAGCGGCCACCAGTATTATGTTCCGGTTACCCGCTTTGTACCCGCTGGCGGGGATACGGTGAAGGCGGCGCTGAGCGAGCTGATTGCCGGACCGCAGTCCGAGAACGGTCTGGAGATGGTCATGACGCAGGGGACGATAGTTGATTCTGTAAAAGCAGGGCAGAACGGGGTAGTCACCGTATCGCTGACCGATGATATGTTCGATGGCAGCACAAGCATTCCTGAGGAGATGCTGGAGTCGGTCGTGCTGACGGTGGCCCAGAATACAGATGATTCGCTGGTGCAGATCCGCCTGAACGGCAAGGATACCGTTACGGGCACCAATAATGTCGATTACGGACAGCCGGTCTCCGCGCCGGAATATGTGAATGAGCTGCCGCTTTAGAGCGAATCCCCCCGGCTTAAAAAGATGCTTTTGTGCCTACTCTTTGATAGAATAAAGTATTGTTCATCCGAATAACGGGTCAGGAGCAGCGGTGCCGTTCTCTTCCACAGGGGGCGGCACCCGTTTCTGCGTATAAGATACGGATGAATGTATATACAAACTTCGCGCTATACGATGTAGGAGGCAGAAAAGATGAGATCAAACGGACGCAACGAAGATCAGCTCCGGCCAATAACAATAACGACCCAGACCAACAAATATGCAGAAGGCTCCGTCATCATTGAGATGGGAGATACCAAGGTCATTTGTACGGCAACCGTGGACGAGAAGGTCCCGCCGTTTCTGAAAGGACAAGGCAAGGGCTGGGTAACCGCCGAATATTCGATGCTTCCCCGCGCGACCCAGACCCGCAACCAGCGTGAAGCCGCGCGCGGCAAGCTGACCGGGCGGACCATGGAAATCCAGCGTCTGATCGGACGGGCCTTGCGTTCGGTGGTGAACCTGCAGGCGCTTGGCGAACGCAGCATTACGCTGGACTGTGATGTGATTCAGGCGGACGGGGGAACGCGGACGGCTTCGATTACGGGCGCTTTTGTAGCGATGGCCTTCGCTATGAATAAGCTTGCCCTTCAGAATAAGCTGACGGTCTTCCCGATTACGGACTACCTGGCGGCTATCAGTGTGGGGGTCGTCGGCGACAAGACGCTGCTCGACCTGAATTATGAAGAGGATTCCAAGGCGAAGGTGGATATGAACGTGGTCATGACGGGCAGCGGCGCTTTCGTTGAGGTTCAGGGCACGGGCGAAGAGCGGCCGTTCACCCGCCAGGAGCTGGATCAGCTGCTCGGTCTCGGAGAGAAGGGAATCTACGAGCTGATCGCTGTGCAAAAAGAAGTCCTTGGCGCCATCGCGCTCAAAATCCCTGCCGGCCAGACCGGCCAAGAGGTGTAGGATGAAGTCCGGCAGCGGAGTTCTGATTGTCGCGACGAAGAACAAAGGTAAGGTGCGGGAGTTCCAGCATGCCTTTACTCCCCTGGGACTTACGGTCAAAAGCATGTATGACTACCCGGACCTGCCGGATGTGGTCGAGGACGGGGCCACTTTTGCCGAGAATGCCTTCAAGAAATCCCGCGCTGTAGGGGACGCTCTTGGACTGCCGGTGCTGGCAGACGATTCCGGTCTCTGCGTAGAGGCGCTGGACGGAAGTCCCGGCGTGTACTCGGCCCGCTATGCCGGTGAGGCGGCGGATGATGAGGCGAATAATCTGAAGCTGATGAGCGAGCTGGAACGGCTGAAGCAGGGCGAGGATACCGGACAGCCGCTGCTGAGTCCCGCCCGGTTCGTCTGTGCCCTGTCGCTCTATGATCCGGCGGACGGCCGGGAATGGACGGCTGAGGGGACGGTCGAAGGCTGGATTACCTCCGAGCCGGCGGGCGCCGGCGGTTTCGGTTATGACCCGCTGTTCTATCTCCCGGAATACGAGAAGACGATGGCTGAGCTGACGCTTGCGGAGAAGCAGTCGATCAGCCACCGCGGGACGGCGCTGCGGCGTCTGACCGAGAAGCTTGCTGCCGCGCAGAGCAGCGGTCAATAGAAGATTTGGAACCCTGGAAGCAGCCCTTAAGCAGATTATGCTTGGGGCTGCTTCTGTTTTTTAGATAATAATCCCCCCTGATTATGGAAATTTATCCCTAGCATATCCTCCGGCTTTGTATGAGAATAAGAGTTGACTTCACCCCTTCGCAGATCCTGCATCCTCCCGCAAATCGCCGCATTCTACCCATCCTGACCAGTACCAAACAACAACCCACCCGCAGCGGTGCGAGTGATCCGTATGCCGCTGAACTGCGCTTTTTCTGAAAATATAAGTTTCTCGCAGAAACGGTACCGTTCTTTAAAAGGACGGCGAAGCCGTTTCCACTTGGCTGTGTTTCCCTAGTCTACCAGTTACAACTGCCAGGAATTTAATAGTTTCACAGGGTGAAGGTCAAGGCCAATCGGGTCCGGGAGGTGAACGCTGAGCTTTCTCATTCGCGGCAAGGGAAGAACGGTCACTTAATATCCTTAATGGCAGAGGCGCATGGATGTCCATGAAGCAGGCTTACAGGTTACGCATTGAACCGGGGAGGTAATCACGAAATGGCCTTTATCAAAAGAAAATCCTTTGTGCTTGGCTTGGCGGCAGTCCTTTTCCTTACTCTTTTTTCGGCTTTTGGTGCAAATAGCAGAACTGTTCAGGCAGCCGGTGACTACAAGATTGTCGGCTATTATGCTTCCTGGGCCGCCTATGGGCGGGCTTATAATGTAACGGATATCGACCCTGGCAAAATGAATGTCATCAACTATGCCTTTGCCGACATCTGCTGGAATGGAATACACGGCAATCCCGACCCGACCGGACCGAATCCGGTTACCTGGTCCTGCCAGAACGAGCAGGGGCAGGCGATCAGCGTTCCCAATGGCACCGTAGTGCTGGGCGATCCCTGGATCGATGCCCAGAAAAGCTTCGGTGATGATAAATGGGATGACCCGATCAAGGGGAATCTGAAGCAGCTCTGGAAGCTGAAGGAGAAGAATGCGAATCTGAAGACCATGATCTCCGTCGGGGGCTGGACCTGGTCCAACCGCTTCTCGGATGTTGCTGCCACAGCGGCAACCCGTGAGGTATTCGCGAGCTCCTCCGTGGATTTCATCCGCAAATACAAGATGGACGGCGTCGATCTGGACTGGGAATACCCGGTCAGTGGCGGGCTTGCGGGCAACAGCTACCGTCCTGAGGATAAACAGAACTACATCCTGTTGCTCCAAAAGATCCGGGAAAAGCTGAATGCCGCCGGAGCTGCCGACGGCAAAACCTATCTCCTGACCATTGCCTCGGGTGCAGGTCCGACCTACATCCAGAATAACAATCTCAGCGGAATCGCCTCTGTGGTGGACTGGATCAACATTATGACCTATGACTTCAACGGCAGCTGGAACCCTACTACCGGCCACAATGCACCGCTGTATTATGATCCGGCTGCCGCTTCATCCGGATTGACCGAACCGGCGAATTATAACATCGACAAGGCGGTGACCAGCTATCTGAGTGCAGGCGTACCGGCTAATAAGCTGGTGCTCGGCATGCCGTTCTACGGCCGGGGCTGGGGCGGGGCTCCTGCTGCGGGCAACGGTCAGTATCAGGTATCTGCCGGGATCTCCCAGACCGGAACCTGGGAGAAGGGCAACTACGATTTCAGTGATCTGGAAGCCAATTATATCAATAAGAACGGCTACACCCGTTACTGGAACAACACCTCCAAGGTCCCTTATCTCTATAACCCGACCAACCAGACCTTCATCAGCTATGATGATGCCGAATCCATCGGCTACAAAGCCAGTTATCTCAAGAGCAAAGGCCTCGCCGGGGCAATGTTCTGGGAGACCAGCGGAGACCGCAACAAGACGCTGCAGACTAAGCTCAGTGCTGAGCTGGGCGGCGGAGTGGTAACTCCAACAGCTACGCCGGTGCCGACGGCGACGGTAGCGCCGACGGCTACGGTGAAGCCATCGGCTACGCCGATCGCGACAGTGGCACCGACGGCTACGGTGAAGCCATCGGCTACGCCGACCGCGACAGTGGCACCGACGGCAACGCCGGGGCAATGCTCTACGGCAGCCTGGAGTTCCACCGCTGTCTACACACAGGGCCAGCAAGTCTCCTATGGCGGGCTGATCTATCAGGCCCAGTGGTGGACGCAGGGAGACCGGCCGGATCTCAGCGGTGCCTTCGGAGTGTGGCGGGTGACCGGTACCTGCGGTAACGCTACCCCACAGCCGACAGCTACGCCACTCCCGACAGTAAGTCCTTCGGCTACGCCGACGATAGCGCCAACTTCAACTCCTGTAGTGACGCCAGTCCCTTCGGCTACGCCAGGCGTTGCTGCCTGGAAAGCAGGCACCGCTTATAGTGTCGGCAGTATCGTAACCTTCAGCGGGCAATCCTACACCTGCCTGCAGGCGCATACCGCCCTTGCCGGCTGGGAGCCGAATGTCGCGCCTGCGCTCTGGAAGCTGAACTAATGGCGGAGCGGACAGCGCTCTTCAGGAGGAGGATAGGAAGAAGCTGACTATAGGGTGATACAGCGTTAACGTTCATCCATAGGAATCCAGCCATAGGGCATAAGTATGCCTAAGTATAAAAGAAGGAGCGGTGCCGGCTTTAAGCTGGCACCGTTTTTAAGTGCTCTTTCGAATAGAATGCGTTACAGAGCATGATTCTGCTTGTTAATTAGGAGGAGTGAGTGGAGATAACTGGAAAAAAGGCACTTAATTTCTCCGAAATGAATTACGCAAAGGGAAGAGTTGGAAAAAGTACAGTTAATCCGCCGGACTTTCTCGATTCACGAAAGAACGGACCGATTAAGTGTTGTTTTTCCAACTAATTTCTAAATGTGCCACAATTACTCCGAATTAGACGTACAATATCCACTTGCTTCGATTGGATATATTTATGTTTAAATACATCTTAGCCGTACTGTATTTACCTTTGCTGTTCATAAGCTTCCATAGGGTGAAGTATAATAAACAGACAGGCGGCTGTCCCGGCCTCCAAAAATTTTGTGAAACGTGATGCCGATTATTTCGTTATAGTAGTATATAGCGGAAGGTGGTGGGTTCACCAATGAGTATGTGGGTATTGTGGTTGATTGCCGCTGGCGTCTTGTTTGTTGTAGAGATGTTTACGTTTACATTCTATTTGTTATGGCTTAGCCTGGGAGCCTTGGCTGCCGGACTGGTTGCGCTTGTGCTGCCGGATGCATGGCTGCTGCAGGTTGTAGCGGGTTCGTTGTTAGCCCTGGTCCTGACGTTCTTCACCAAGCCATTGTCTGAGCGGCTGCGCAATGCGCGGGGCTTCAAGGATACGGGTACCGAGATTATCGGCAGGCAAGGTCTGGTCGTTGAACCGATTGAGCCTGGGCGTTACGGGCAGGTCAAGATTGGCGGCGATACATGGAGTGCAACCTCTACAGTCGCACTGGGCAAGGGTCAGCAGGTAATTGTAGTAAGAAGAAGCACGACCATTATTGAAGTAGAACGATGGGGGGATATGTACTAATGGAATTGGTGATTATCGGAATTATTCTTGTTGTAGTCGTAGTATTTATCGCAATGACGATCAAGATTGTCCCGCAGCAAAGAGTTGGAGTTGTAGAGCGTCTGGGTAAATTCCACCGGCTGCTCACACCGGGTCTGAACATTCTGATTCCGGTCATTGACCAGGTGCGGGTCTATCATGACCTGCGGATTCAACAGGCGAATGTACCGCCGCAGACGGTAATCACGAAGGATAACGTACAGGTGCAGATCGATACGATTATCTTCTATCAGGTAGTGGGTCCGGAAGAAGCAACATACGGAATCTCCGATTATGTGTATGGGGTACGGAATATCTCCACAGCCACCATGCGTCAGATTATCGGTAAGCTGGAGCTGGATGAAACCTTGTCCGGCCGTGAAAAAATCTCCTCCGATATCCGTCTCGCGCTGGATGAAGCGACAGAGAAGTGGGGCGTGCGCATTGAGCGTGTCGAAGTGATCGACATCAAGCCGCCGCTTGATATTCAGGAAGCCATGGACAAACAGATGAAGGCAGAACGCAGCAAGCGTGCGATTGTCCTGGAGGCGGAAGCCGCCAAGCAGGATATGATCCTTCGTGCCGAAGGGGATAAGCAGAGTAAGATCCTGAAGGCGGAAGGGGATAAGGAAGCCCGCATCCGTCAGGCGGAAGGTCTCGGTCAGGCGCAGGAGCTGGAAGCCCTCGGCCAGGCCAAGGCAATCGAAGCAGTGGCGATGGCCGAGAAGGCACGGATTGCCATGATTGCCAGCGCAGGGCTGGATGAAAGAGTGCTGGCTTATCAGTCCTTTGAAGCCTTGACTGATATGTCTAAGGGACCAGCGAACAAAATATTCCTGCCAACCAGTGCAGTGGAAACGCTGGGCAGCCTGGGAGCCATTGCCGAAGTATTCAAGGCGGGCAAAGAAGGCAAATAAGCTTAAGACAATTTACAATTGCTGCAGTATCCGTTACAGTTAATAGCACAATCAGGCCGAGGCTTAGCAGGTACGCTTGTACCTCTTAAGCCTTTGCTTATGAAGACTGTTTTGCCGCTGTGCAAGACTTGAAGGAGAAGAACCCATGACGCAAAAAGAGATTTCCCCGCTCGTAGAAACCTTGGGGCTGCAGCCCCACGTGGAAGGCGGATGGTACAAGAGACTGTGGAATTCACCATTTGAGATTCCCAAGGACACGCTGGGAGAGGCATACTCGGGCCCGCGCGCTTCAGCTTCATCGATCTATTTCCTGCTTCATGCTGACGAGACTTCGGACTGGCATACGGTGCTGTCCTCCGAAATCTGGCTGTATCATTCCGGCAGCCCGATCGTGCTTAGTCTGGGAGGCAACGGCGCAGAGCCGGAGAACGTAACAGAGGTTATCCTGGGTCTGGATATCGCCGCGGGCCAGCAGCCGCAGGTAGTGATTCCTCCCGGTGTATGGCAGGCCGCGCGTCCGCTCGGCGAAGAGCCGGCACTGGTCTCTTGCATCGTATCGCCGGAGTTCCATTTTGACGATTTCAAGCTGATTGACAAGAAATAAGCTGTTTTGTAATGGAGTGCGGCCGGGAAGGGGCTGTGCTCCATTTTCATTTTTGTACAAGCGGGCATACAATCTTCACAATTTGGCAACCTATTCGCTATAACGGTGAACGGATTTCACAATTGGATGATTATGAGAGCGGTAATACGGTTAAGGAAGCTTGATGAATTCAAATTAGGCTTGGAGGGTATCGATATGACTGAAAAGAACGCACCATTTACAGGCGGGCCTACCTTGAACGATGGAGTAACGATGCCGTGGCTGGGCCTCGGTGTATGGCAGACTAAGGATGGCGAAGAGGTTATCCGCGCCGTGAAGTCTGCGGTGGAGACGGGGTATCGCAGTATTGATACAGCGGCCGGCTATAACAATGAAGAGGGTGTGGGGCAGGCGATCCGTGAATGCGGCGTTCCCCGGGAAGAGCTGTTCATTACCACCAAGGTCCGCAACCCGGATCAGGGGTATGAATCGACCCTGAAGGCTTTTGAAGTCAGCCGCAAGAAGCTGGGTCTGGAGCAGGTAGATTTATACTTGATTCACTGGCCGGTGGCCGGCAAATATAAAGAGACCTGGAAAGCGCTGATCCATCTGCAAAAGGAAGGGCTGGTCAAATCCATCGGGGTGAGCAATTTCCAGACGCATCATCTGGAGGATATCATCGACGACAGCGGCGTGGTGCCAGTGGTAGACCAGGTGGAGTTCCATCCGCTGCTGACCCAGCGTGAATTGCTGAAATATGCGCGGGAGCATGATATCCAGCTGGAGGCCTGGAGTCCGCTTATGCAGGGGAATCTGGATCTGCCGCTGCTGAAGGAACTGGCGGAGCGGTACGGCAAGACGGTAGCGCAGATTGTTCTGCGCTGGGATCTGCAGCAGGGCGTCATCACCATTCCGAAGTCGGTCCATCCGGAGCGGATCATTGAGAACGCCGGCTTCTTTGACTTCACACTTAGCGATGAGGATGTTAAGGCCATCGAGGAGCTGAATCAGAACCACCGCTTCGGCCCGGACCCGGATAATTTCAATTTCTGATTATAGAATGAGAATTTGGAGCAAAAGCAAGAGCAGACCGCCCCGGGCGGTCTGCTCTTGTGCATTAACGGCCTCTCCGGCGGAGAATCCTCATCAGCAGGATGCCGTGGAGGATGACCAGCATACTGCAGACCATCGCCATAACATCGGCCGCCTGATCACTGGCAGTCAGCAGATCGAAGATCCCGTGCCATACAATGACTGGAATAATGCTCCAGCGGCTTCCGGCGCAGATCCAGGCCAACACAACTGAGCCGTAGACCAGGCTGATTGCCCAGCCCAGCACCCCAAAGCCCATTCCGAGATAGTTCTCGTTGAACCAGAACGCCGGCAGATGCCAGGCCATCCAGATCAGGGCTACGAGCAGGGCCGAAGTGAACAGTGAATAGTGCCGGTGCAGCTTCGGCAGCAGGTAACCGCGCCAGCCGCTCTCTTCCCCGATGCCGAAGGTCAGCATCCACACCAGGGAAGTCATCCCGATGCCGAACCGGGGAGGAAGATCGGAGGTTAGACCGAACTGCTGCATATCTGGTAAGCTGCCGGTAATTAAGGTGTGGGCCAGCACCGCAGCTGCTCCATAAGCGAGCGGAAGACCGGCTGCGATCAGGGGCCATTTTAGAGAAAAAGACAGAGAAAATGCAGTTCTGCACCACACCAGAATGCCTTCCTCTCCAGACCGCTTCAGGCTGATTAATGTGCCGAGCAGCGGGCCGAAGGAGCCGAGATAGAACTGGCTGGGCAAGACCGGCAGGCCAGCTGCGAACTGTTTGTTAAGCAGCAGCGGCAGCCAGCAGAGCTAGGTGAACCCGAAGGTGACCAGCATGAAGAGGGTCAGCCTGCTTTTGGACGGAGAATCCGATTTGACGATAGACTGCATTGGATCAGACCCCTAAATCACCGGATGTGCTTCATTTATTGTTGTAGAGGGTAGCCTCCGGGGAGTCTGCGGCAAAGATCACAGATCCCGCCTGTAATCAGCCGATCGACACATTGTAAGTCTTCAGCCACAGGTTGACCTGGGCCAGATAAGCGAATAATTGCGGGCCGGACATCAGCTGGCCGAACCATGGCAGATTGGTCGAAGACTCTGGTGACGCGGCGATTTCCCGGATTTTGGCCGGATCAATGAGCGGGAGGATAGGGGAGGAGGGATCGTCCAGAATGCTCAGCACCTGTGAGCGCACCTTGTTCAGATAGGCAGGGTTATGCGTTTTGGGGTACGGGCTTTTTTTGCGGTAGAGCACATCGTCCGGCAGTACGCCCTCCAGCGCCTTGCGCAGAATGCCTTTCTCCCGGTTGCCTGTCATCTTAATTTCCCATGGAATGTTAAAAACATATTGCACCAGCCGGTGGTCACAATACGGAACGCGTACCTCCAGTCCCACGCCCATGCTCATCCGGTCCTTGCGGTCCAGCAGGGTCGGCATGAAGCGGGTAATGTTGAGATAGGACATCACACGCATCTGTGCCTGTTTGCCGGTCTCACCGTCAAGCTTCGGTACCTCGGCCACCGCGTCGCTGTACCGGTCTCCTAAATATTCCAGCGGACGTATCCACTCCCGGATTTCCGGCGATAATAATCCGGCACGCATGTTGGGTGCCACTGACCAGGGGAAGGTACCGGAGGATAACATCTCCTCACGGTGGAACCAGGGATAGCCGCCGAAGATTTCGTCTGCTGCTTCGCCTGAGATGGCTACGGTGGCTTTCTTTTTGATCTCCTGGCAGAACAAATAGAGTGAGGAATCCACGTCGGTCATCCCCGGCAAATCGCGGGAGTACAGGGCATTATCGAGTGCGGCTGCCAGCTCCGGTGTGTCAAAAGCGATATAGTGATGGTTCGTGTCCAGCTCGTCGACCATCCGCTGAATCCAGGGACCGTCGGCTCCGGGCTGGAAGGTATGGCTTTTGAAATGCTTGTCGTTGTCTACATAATCGACTGAGAAGGTATCGACCCGGCCCTGGCCGGTCCGCTTGTAATAATCTACGGCAAGCGCGGTCAGGGCGCTGGAGTCCAGTCCGCCGGAGAGCAGTGAGCAGACAGGGACATCAGAGACCAGCTGGCGCTCCAGCGTATCCTGAAGCAATTCGCGCACCCGTGCTGCCGTCTCATCCACGTTATCGGTATGCCGGACACTCTCCAGCTTCCAGTAGGCATAGCTGCGGATTCCGCTGCGGCTGTAAATCATGGCATGACCCGGGCGAAGCTCGAATATATCTTTGTATACCCCTTGTCCCGGAGTCCGTGCCGGACCGATTATGAAAATCTCGGCCAGACCCTCCGGTCCGACCTTCGGCTGGACGAGGGGATGCTGCAGCAGCGCCTTGGGCTCCGACCCGAAGACGAAAACGTCATCGACTTGGCTGTAGAACAGCGGCTTCACGCCCAGGCGGTCACGAGCCAGGAATACCTGATCGCGTAGGCTGTCCCAGACGGCAAAGGCGAAGATGCCATTGAGCTTCTCCGTGCAATCCGGCCCCCATTCGATGTAGGCATGCAGCAGAACCTCGGTATCGCATTCCGTGAGAAAATGATGCCCGCGCTGCTTCAGCTCTTTTTTCAGCTCAGGGGCATTATATAGCTCGCCGTTATATACTATTGCGTACAGCTTATCTTCATGGCGGGCAATCATCGGTTGTGCACCATTCTCAGGATCGATGACGCTGAGTCGGCGGTGACCGAAGGCAATAGGTCCTGAAATCCAGGTTCCGGCTGCATCCGGTCCGCGGTTGGCTAACGTTTCGGTCATTCTGACGAGCAGTTGCGAGTGCCCTGTAAGATCACCGCGCCACTGGACAAATCCGGTTATTCCGCACATGTCTGATTCATCCTCTCTTTTGTGCGATTGTTGTCTGTCCTTTCTTTTTTGCCAAGTAATACAGATATATGCCGATTGAAGGGATAAAATGTATGTCCTTATCCGAACACTAGGGGAGAGGGAAATTTGCCAGGAGGGATGATGACAAGTGTATTACATTAAAGACGCCAAAATCCGCAGAATGACTGATTACGACGGTGCGCCTTGCGCAGAGGTTGGCGTATTGCCTGGAGCTGTGGGCGATTCCGCGCTGCTGGTGTATATTGTTGAGGATCAGCGCGAGGAGGGCTATGAAATTGTCCGGATTCTGACGAATGATGCGGATACGGCCACCGACTGGTTCGACAATAATCTGCATGATGCCTTCCAGGACGTTACGGTCAGCGGCTTCACCGGCAGCACCGTGATGACCCCGGAGGATGAACGCTCCAAGTTCCAGCGCGAGCTGCTGATCTTCGGCGATCTGAAGCGGCAGCTGGGCGAGCATTTCCGGCAGGTTCCCTGAGTCCGCATCTTCCGCAGTTCATGTCCAGGCTTGAATATAGAGCAGGAGGCTTTCCGTATCACGTCACGGGAAGCTTCTTAACTGGAAGAGTTTGGTCTTGCTAATTCTGGCGAATCAGGTATAATAAATAACGTTGCATTAATACATAACTATTTAAAAGCTTTGGTTGTCCCACGTTACTCTACGTGTCCCGGTAGCTCAGTTGGATAGAGCATGCGCCTTCTAAGCGCACGGTCGGGGGTTCGAATCCCTTCCGGGACGTATATGAAACAGCCCTCCATATGGAGGGCTGTTTCAGCGTCCGGAGGATGAGAACCCAACGCGTCAGCGAGGGGACGTTGGAGCATCAGCTTCGATAGCACTACTTCGCAATCAGCCCAAATGGGCTGTATCCCTTCCGGGACGTCATAACAGCAGCCTTCCTTCGGGAGGGCTGCTTTGTTGTTTGGAGGATGCGAAATACATAACATTATTAAAGCTCAAAAACCATTCATCCCCAAGTAGCGTTCTTAGTACGCACAATTTAGCATGGACTACCTGTCGCTGAATTTACTGAATGCAGCCCAAATAAGCGAATGTAATGTATAAGTTCCTCTGAGTTCACCAGATTTGAGCAAAATGAGCGTATGAGGTGCAGAAGTGCACCTCATTACACAGGATGCACGCAGAAGTGTGCGGATGGAGAAGGGGGAGCCGTGCAAGCTGCACGGACCCGCATAGGTTGCTGCTCATTCATCCGCTAGAGCGATTGGTTCTTAAGAGGATGAAGGATCGGTGTGTCTACATCCGCTCTGGCTTAGGCAGACCGAGCACATCCAATGCTTCGCCCAGCGTATCGGTGAAGCTGCGGGTCAGCCACAGGCGGAAGGTGATGCTGGCTTCCCCGCCTTTGAGAATCGGACAAGCTGAGTAGAAGTTACTGAACAACGAGGCCAGGGAATAGGCATAGTTACAAATCGTATTCGGCGTAAGCTCCCGGCTTGCTGTATAGAGTGTGTCCTGCCACAAGCTGAGCTGTCTCAGCAGGGCAAGCTCAGCTGCTTCGAGCTGCGCCGGGAACAGAGGCGCCCCGCCCACGCCTGACTCTCCAGCGCCAGACCCGCCAGCGCCAGACTCTCCAGCGCCAGCCCCGCCCACGCCAGCCCCGCCAGCGCCAGCCCCGCCAGCGCCAGCCCCGCCAGCGCCAGACCCGCCAGCGCCAGACCCGCCAGCGCGAGACTCGCCCACGCCACCCGTCGCAGCCTTACTAAGTACGCGCTGCGCCCGGGCGTAGGCGTACATCAGGTAAACGCCGGTGTTGCCGGAGATTTCCATCGCTTGTTTGAAGTCGAACACAATCTCGGTGCCCAGATTGAAGCGCAGCAGGTAGTAACGGATGGCAGCGGTGGCGATGAGCCTGCTGGATAGGCCGTTTTTATCCGAACGGGTGGATTCAATCATGTCTTCCATGAGCCGGACCAGTTCGGTTACCTTAATGCCGATTCCCTGGCGCCCGGACATGGCGTAGGAGCTTTTGCCGCTGGAGGTATCAATGCCCAGACTGGCTGCAGAAGCGGGACTCAGCGAGACCACCCCATAGCTGACATGATGCAGCGCGTCTGCCTGCGCACCGAATCCCAGTGCCTTGAGCGCCTGCTTGACCATCAGCTGCGGGTATTCCTGCCGGTAATCGATGACGTTCACGACCTGGTCCGCCCGTCCAAAAGGCAGAGCCTGTCCGCTCAAGCCGGTCGTCCACAGCCCGCTCTGAAATTCGCTGTAGCTGAAATCCTTCTCCAGCAGTCCGAACTTCCACAGATGATAGGCGATGTCCTTGGCGGTATAGGTCAGAATTCCGTTCGAGCGCACCAGCACCTTATCCTTCTGATGCTCCTCCTGCATGTCCGGTGCAGCGTCTTCAGCGGGTTGCTTCAGAATCCAGCAGCCTGCCAGCTTGCCTTCGGTCTCCTGCACGAAGATCTTCGTCTGCGACAGCAGCTCGAACGCGGAGGCCCAAAAGCCCTCCTTCAGAATGCTGCTCTCCCACACCAGCAGATCGTAGTCAATGCCGAACCCCCGCATCTCCTCCACATGCTCTTTCACAATCTGCCCGGCGACGAGGTTGCCAATCCAGGCAGTATTACCATGGCCTTCCTCCAGCGCATGAAGAATCCCGGTCCGTTTCTGCACCATCTCCGGCTGCTGTGCGTACGTTTTGTTAATCTCGGCATAGATGTCCCAGCAGTAGTCTCCGAATCTTACATGCTCTCCCGCCAGCGGAACATTCAGCAGACCGGCAACGGTATCTGCCAGCTGATTGCCGAGATCATCCACATAGTTGTGTACCTCAACAGAATGGCCGGTCGCCCGCAGTACTCTCACCAGCGCATCCCCGATACAGGAGTTTCTTAAATGGCCGATATGCATACTTTTATTCGGGTTAACGGACGTATGCTCGACGATCACCTTCGACCCCCCAGCATGCTGAGGAAGCGTGAAATTCCCCTTCGCCCGTGCCCAGGCCTGCCAATCCAGATACATATTAATGAACCCCGGACCGGCTACCTCGGTTCTCAGCACCAGTCCGTGCACAGAGCCCGAAGCTTCGAGCTCAGCGGCGATTAGCCCGGCGATAGCCAGTGGAGCTTTGCGCAAGGGGCGGGCGAGCTGCATAGCGATATTGCTGGAATAATCCCCGTGGTCGGCACTCGCCGGCTGCTCCAGGGCAATATGGACTTCAGCGATGTCGGGCACGCCCAGGGTTAACGCGATGGTGTGAACAGACTGCTTCAGGCTTTCTTGAATAAGCTCACTTAACATTGGCATCAATAACAACCTCCTGAATAAAATAACGACAAAAAAAGCCTTCATCTCCTAAGAGACGAGGCTTGTGCGCTCGCGGTACCACTCTCGTTGCTGAAGCCTTACGGTTCAGCCACCTTACAGGTTAACGGTCCTCGGCCGGGGCTTCCTACTCTAAGGTTCAGAAGTCCATCTCACGGGTGCGCTTCATGGTTCTAATCTGTACCGGCTTCCACTAACCCGGCTCGCTGGGGACTAGATATAAGACCATTACTCTCCCGGTCATCGATTGAATATGGATTTGTATCAGTATAGCGAATTTCTGGGAGAAAGCAAGAGCAGATTACTGTGCAGCAGGCGTCCTCCGGTTAATAATTACTCGTCATTGGGCGCTCCTGTCAGATTCTTAATGTCTGTTGAACCATAAATCAGCAGCATAATTACAATGACCAGCAGGAGCCCGCCGGCAAATCCTTCTCCGTCAAAACTGTCCATAACCCCATCCCTCCCATTTTACTTTCGTAAGTGTTCAGATGTTCCCGGCTTTCTTTTTCAAAGCGGTCATGATCTCGTTCAGCGTCAGGCTGCTGTTGTCATCGAGGAAGCTGACCAGCTTATCGACATTGTCACTACTCAGATCGCTTAGGGTTTTATATTTGCCTACCAGACTGACGAACATCGATGCGTCCGTGTACATCTGGATAGAGTCTACTTTCAGCTTGCCGGTCAACAGAAGTGCGGCTACGGCGAATTCAAGCCCTTTAGGGGTCTGGGTTTTGGAGCTGGATGATGTTTTTTTGGCGGCGGGCTTCTTTCCTTTTCCTGGAGGGGGCATGGGAGTCCCTTCTTCCGTTCGGCATTCGTATGCAGAAAGCTCAGCCTATGGGCAGTCTTTCCTTATTCAAGGATATGCGTGCCTGCGGTCATTGGTGATTGGGCTCAGGCCTGTGTCCACACCGTTACAGGAACGTCCGAATATGAATATATCGTGCATTGACACTAGAACTTCAAGGGAGGGCGAGACAGGATGGCGATTTTGTCAACAGGACCGATAGAGAACAATGCCGTTTCGGGAGTCAGACCTACGCAGACGGTGACGGTAAGAATTGTCAAGCGGAGTGCCCCAGGCAGCACCTCTATTAGTATTCAGGGATACGTGCTGGGCGCTACCAGAACGCTGTATGTCAGTGAGGTGATTGATGTTGCTCCGAATCAGGTGGTAACCCGGGATTATTTTGCCGATCTCAATGCCTTTGAATTTGTGTTCATCACTGGAGAAGTAGATGAAGATGAGATTGGAATATCCGTGTGGGGCAAGACATCGACCGGCCAGCTGGTGAATGCACACCGTGTAGTGACGCATGAGAAATTAAGCTCAGACGTATAGAGGGTTAGGATATTATTCTGGACTTGCCAGCTGTAAAATGAAACAGGGACCTTGCAGAGCTGCTCGCTCAGAAGGTCCCTGTTTATATTTGGGTTATACCGGAACGCAAGCCTCGGCAGGCATCCAGTGGGCATCCTGGCCCTCCCACTTCACATTGCAGCCAATCGAGTTGGCCGGCACGCAGTATACCGGACTTGCCGGATGCGTCCAAACCGGGTTCCGCTTCAGGTTCTTGTCCCGTCTTCAAAGCACGCATTTTGCTGGTATTGTATTCTGTGCAATAGAAACTGTACTTTTGGGCGCAAAAAACCATTCTACTGCATTTCATACATTTGATTTTTGAATTTCTGCTCGGAAACAGCAGATACGTAAAACTCTAGTGTACAAAGTGCAACAGATCCGATTTCTCAGCCAATATGGCCTTATTCTAGTGTACAAAATACAGCAGAAAATCTCCCAGGCCGGGTCTGGCAACAACTCGCAGATGCCTCAGATAGAGAGGATCTCGCGGATGTCCTGTTCGCTCAGGCCGGGCAGCGCCTCCTGCCCCGGCTGGATCACCTCGTCAATCAGATTTTTCTTCTTCTGCTGCAGCTCGTACATCTTATCCTCCACTGTACCCTGGGCTACCAGGCGGATAACCTGGACGATCTTTTTCTGCCCGATCCGGTGGGCGCGGTCGGCCGCCTGCTGCTCGACCGCAGGGTTCCACCACAGGTCGTAGAGAATGACCGTATCGGCACCGGTCAGGTTGAGGCCGGTGCCGCCAGCCTTCAGCGAGATCAGGAACAGGTCGCGCTCGCCTTCATTGAAGCGGCTGCACAGCTCAACCCGCCGGGAGGCCGGGGTTTGTCCGTCCAGATAGAAATGCGGAATCCCGAGCAGGGCCAGCTCGCGCCCGATCATACCGAGCATCTGCGTGAACTGTGAGAAGATCAGCATCCGTTTGCCGGAGCTGCGGCACTCATCGATGATCTCCAGCAGCTGCTCGAATTTGCCGGAGCCTCCGGTATATCCGTCCACGAACAGGGCCGGATGGCAGCACAGCTGGCGCAGCCGGGTCAGTCCGGCCAGCACCTTGATCCGGCCGCCCCCAAAGCTGTCGCTGTCCAGATGCTTGAGCGCCTCTTTGCGTAGCCGCGCCAGATAAGCGACATAGAGCCGTTTCTGCTCCGGCAGCAGCTCGGAGGCCTGGAGGGACTCGATTTTGTCCGGCAGCTCCTTCAGCACATCGCTCTTCAGACGGCGCAGCAGGAAGGGGCGGGCGCGCCTGGCGACCGTCTCCCGGGGAAGGTCATGGAAGGCTTTCTTCCCGGGGAACAAGCCGGGGAAGACAACGCTGAAGATCGACCACAGGTCCTCCAGTGCATTCTCCACCGGTGTACCGGTCAGCGCAAAACGGTAACGGGCCTGAAGCAATCTGACCGCCTGTGAAGTCTGGGTCTCATGATTCTTGATCATCTGCGCTTCATCCAGAATGAGCGTATGGAACGACCGCTTGGCGTACTCGTCCACATCTCTGCGCAGCAGCGGGTACGAGGTGATGATGACATCATGCCCGGCCGTGTTCCGCACGATCCGTCCGCGTTCACCAGAGTTGCCGTCAGCAATGACCGCCTTAATCTCCGGGGCGAAGCGCTTCAGCTCATTAAGCCAGTTATAGACCAGGGAAGCAGGGGCAACCACCAGCGCAGGTACGCCGCTCTGCCGGATGTCTTCCAGCTCAGAGAGCAGGAAGGCGATGCTCTGGAGTGTTTTGCCGAGGCCCATGTCGTCCGCCAGAATCCCGCCGAAGCGGTAATGGGCCAGCGTCCTCATCCACTGGAAGCCGTACTGCTGATAATCCCGCAGCACGGGAGCCAGACTCTCCGGCAGCGGGAAGTCCAGATTCTCGGGACTCGCCATATTAGCGAGCAGCCGCCGGAAGGAGCGGCCGGTCTCGATCGTCTGCCCCTGGAGGGTGCCTGCATGGAGATGGAGGGCGCGGACCAGCGGCAGGGAGAACTCCGAACTCCGGATATCCACGCTGCGGACGCCGAGCTCGTTCATCAGGTCGATAATTTCCTGGAACTCTGAGGTATCCAGCGGGAGCAGGGCTCCGTCCTTGAGCCGGTGATACTTACGCTTTTCCTGAAGAGATTTCAGGACCTCTGTGATGTCTTTATCCGTGATGCCATCCATGGCGAATTTGAAGTCGAGCCAGTCGGTCTTCTCGTTCCAGCTCAGGCTGACCTTGGGCGGAGCATGCTCCGTAAGCACCCGATCCTTGACTGCAGTGGTCGCATAGACCTGAAGCAGCGGCTCCAGCAGCGGGATGGTATGATGCAGGAAGTCGAATTCCCCGTCCTCGTCACGCATGATATATCCGCTCTCCGTCCGCGAGAAGGACTCATGGGCCATCAGGTCCAGAATCCGCCGCTCGGCTTCCCCGTCCCGCATCAGAATGACCTCGCTGCTCCGCTCATGGGCCTTTTCCTCCAGCGGATTGATAACAATCCCGCCGTACTGGAATTCAAGCCCGGCCAGCAGCCGGTCCCTTACCCGGTCCAGGTAGAGTCTGGCGTGAAGCCGGGTCTGGACGATCTTATCCGCAATGGAGTCGGCAATGCTCACCCTGCCCAGCTTCTTCAGCCCGGGGATGACGGTTTCCATGAAGGGCTCCATCTGCTCAGGTGCAATCGCCAGGCTGTCCCGCCGGCTGCCGCTGAGCATCCGCTTCAGCTCGGAGAGCCGCCCACATTCCTGCGCCGGAAGCTTCAGCAGCCTGCCCTCGGTCAAGACCAGCCCGTAGCTCTCCAGAATCGTAAGCTGCTCAAGTCCCCGGACATCCAGCCGGTAGCCGTCCTCCTGTGCCTGGTCGAACTGGAAGCTGAGCGGCAGCAGCTCCTCCGAGAGGGACAAGCGTTCCATCAGAAGCTGTCCATGCTGAAGGCGAACGGCAGGCGCTGCTTCTAGCAGGGGATACAGACTTTCCCAGAAAAAAGGGGCAACCGGCAGCAGCCGGTCATTCCCGGTAGGGTTAGTGCGGGAACCATACGGGCTGGTGAGACTATTGTAGACCTTCTCATTGAGCATGATCTCAATCAGCTTCTGCAGGACCTCATTATCCTTCTTGGAGAAGCTGTGCAGGGCGGGATCATAGCTGAAATGCGCCGTGAATTCATAAGGCTCGCCCCGGTGCACCTGCTCCAAAAAAGATCTGATCTTCTGCACAATATAAAGGCGTTTCGGACCAAGCCTCACTTCCAGCCCAAGCATCGTGCTGCCGTAGCTGAAGTTGAAGGGCCGGCAGATGAACTCCACCTGAAGCGGTGTCCGCAGATCGATATACGTGCCTGCACCGCTTGGCCGCTGCCGTCCTCCGGTGAATATCCCGAGCATGCTGCTCACCAGCTGCCGGTCTCCGCTGCGCTCCCGGTGCTCTGCCCCGGCGGGGCCGAAGCTGTCCTCTGCCAGCGGCGGACTGCCGGCCTGTGCGGGATGAGCCTCCCCCGCATCTGCCTGCATCTCCTCAGCCTCTTCAGCTCCGGCTGTCCGGCTGCGGTAGAGAACCGTCACCAGCGCCGCCGCAATATGCTTGCAAAAGGGGCCGCCGTGATAGTAAGCCGGGCAGGTGCATTCTCCCTGCACATCCCCGTCACTGTCGATGATCAGCGCAATCTCATGGCTGTCCAGCCCATGGACCTCAGCGCGGTATTTGGAATACTCGTCTTCCTCATTATGCTCCGTATAGACAAGGTCCACCTTATGGGCATGATAATAAGCTGCCCCCTGGTCAAAAGCGGCGTTGCCGCACAGCAGCTTGATTACCCGTTCCGGCACCTGATAACCCACGTATACTCACTTCCTTTTATTGCTTCTGTCTAAGCCATTCCCGCCGATCCCATGCAGAATGAAGCTTATAGTCTGTTCAATCTCAGCCTCATCATTCCAGTCCTGCTCGGGCATCAGCACCAGCCGCGTCAGCAGGTATCCGATAATCGCCGATATCGTGAAGCGGATAATTGCAGGCGTTGGCGCGTCAATCACTTCACCTTCCGCTTTGAAGTGCTCAGTAATTGCAGTAACGCGGGCCAGGACCTGCTCGAAGATATTCTCGGTCAGCTGCTCCTTCAGCGCAGGCTGGAAGGGGATCTCCTGAATGAGAATTTTGACGATCTTGAGATTCCTGCGGACGAACTCCAGCCGGTTCACCATGAAGGCCTTAAGGAAATCCTCGTAGCTCTCGAACGGCACATCCAGCACACCGCTGAAGTTGCGCAGCACGAACGGGGCGATCATCCGGCTCATGGTGGGGACCACGATGGCAAGCAGGAGATCTTTTTTGGTCCGGTAATAACGGAAGATCGTGCCTTCGGCCACGCCCGCCTTCTGGGCGATTTCACTGGTGGCGGCCGCCGAGAAGCCCTTCTCTGCAAACACATCAATCGCCGCCCGCAGAATGGACAGCTGCTTGGGCGTGACCTGCTCCTTCTCGCTGAGATCCAGCAGCTCCTGAATCCACTGGTCTTGCTCCAGCTGCTCCTGATCGGCAGCAGGGTTATTCTCCATCAATAGAACCTCCAGACTCTTGCAGTTCCTTCTAGTGTACCATAGCCCGTTCACTCTTCACATTCTGCGGTGCTTGCGCAGAGCCAGCACATTTAGCAGCATGAACAGCAGAGAGAAGCCGATCAGCATGAACACATCCCCGGCGATATTGCTCCAGCCTCTGCCGCGAACCATGATATCCATCAGTGCCTGTGAACCGTAGTACATCGGAGTGGCGAGTCCAATGCGCTGGAGCCAGAGGGGAAGGGTATCCAGCGGAAATAATCCGCTCAGGAAGATCTGCGGCACAATGACCAGAGGGATGAACTGGATCATCTGCAGCTCATTGGCGGCGAACGCCGAGAGCAGGGTGCCGAGGGTCAGCGCCGACATCGACAGCAGCAGCGTCATCAGCAGCACGTAGCCGAAGCTGCCCGTCATCATAATCCCCAGCACCTGGATGGAGAACCAGGAGATCAGCAGAGCCTGGAAGACGGTGAAGATGCCGAAGCCGCAGACATAACCGGTGACGATCTCCCAGCGCTTCAGCGGGGTGGAGAGCAGACGCTCCAGCGTGCCCGTGGTCCGTTCGCGCAGGAAGGAGACACCGGCAATCAGGAAGACAAAGAAGAACACGAACACCCCGATCATAATCGGGCCGAAGCGGTCGATCGTCTTCATATCCTCCGCGCCATACAGATAGCTGATCTGCGGCTGGAGCTGTCCTCCGCCCGGCGCTTGCGGCCGGAGGCTCTGCGCAGCTTCCTGGAGCGCCATGATTACAGCGCGGTTAGCCGCCGGATTGCTGCCTTCAAGAATAACAGCGGGTGCGTCTCCCTTCATTGTAAGGAGAGCATCGATATCTCCCGCCTTCATGGCGGCCTGCCCGTTTGCTTCCTCGGCGTAGCCGGTAACCTCAGCCTGCTGGGCTTCCAGCGCTGAACTGAATACTGCCGCGCCCCCAGAGACACCGATTTTAGGCTCATAAGCATCGCTGCCGAACACCAGGCTCATCAGGCTAAGCACCAGCAGGGGGGCGATGAACATCAGCGCCATGGTTCTCCGGTCATGGATGAACTGCTGCAGAATTCTCAGGGTAATGGCCCGTATTCTCACCGGCGTGCACCTCCATAATAGAGGAAGGCTTCCTCAATGCTGGCGGCACCGGTAGCGTGAAGCAGTCCGGCCGGAGTATCGGCCGCCAGCAGCACGCCGTCCCGGATCATCGCCAGCCGGTCACATTTCTCTGCTTCATCCATCACATGCGTGGTCAGGACAATTGTTGTTCCCTTGCGGTTCAGCGCCTTCAGCTCCTTCCAGATGGACTGGCGCAGCACCGGATCGATGCCGACAGTCGGTTCATCCAGCAGCAGCAGCGGCGGCTCGTGCAGCAGGGCAATCGCCAGGGACAATCGGCGCTTCATGCCCCCGGAGAATTGGTCCACCCGCTTACGCAGATGCTCCTGCAGATTCACCAGCTCCATCACATCCCCGATCCGCCGCGTGCGGTTGCCGCCCTTGAGTCCATACAGCGCAGCGAAGAACTCCAGATTCTCCTTGGCGCTAAGCTCGGTATACAAGGCATCCGACTGGGCCATATATCCTATTTGCTGGAGCATGGCAAGCTTCGGCATCCGCACCCCCAGCACGGTGACCTCACCGGAGGTTACCTCGTCTATGCCCGTAAGCAGCTTGACCAGCGTGGTTTTGCCGGAGCCGGAGGGTCCCAGAATTCCGAACGTCTCTGCCTGATGCACCTGAAGAGTGATATCCTTCAACACGGTTTTATTGCCAAAAGCCCGGTTCACATGAGTAACCGCAATGACTGGCTTCCCTTCATCCATAATACTCTCCTCCGTTCCTCATGATAATGAGTGAGTGCTCACTCATTATACTAATGATTTCCTGCTCAAAAGTAAATGAAATTGTAAGGATTATCCGTTACTCCCGCTCTTGATCCGGGTAATAAAAGGGACATCCTATGTGTACCGGCATCCTGAGACCCAATTCACTAAAGGCGGTGGAATTATGGCAGGACATAAGCTGTTCCTTGCTCTAGGCGTGCTGCTGGCTTCGGCTGGACTTAGCGGCTGCGGCGATGCAGACCAGTCGGCTGGCGGCGGACGGTTTCATACCTTGGCTGAGGAGAAGACGGAGGCAAAGCAATATCTGCCGGAGGATCTGCCGATTCCCGAAGGGGCAGGTATTACTTTTACCCAAGGTGAACAGTCAGAGGGGAAGAAATCCTCCATGCTGATCTATCAGACGAAGGAGAGTATGGCTGCTCTTGGAACTACATACCAGAAGTATGTAAGAGAGAAGGAGCTGGAGCGCGGGACAGAGATTGTGGACAGCCGCAACCTGCTGATCAACGGCAAAGTGAACGGCTCTTATTCGTATTCTATTATTGGCAGCCCCTCGGATTCAGAGCGCGGCGGAAATGAGATTATCGTGACTTGGATTGTGAATTAACACAGGGTTTACAATAGGCCGGTCCGGGAGGGTTCCCGGGCGGGCCTTGTTTGGTTTGGGCTTGTAATTATTTTTACAGTTAATATTTCCATAACATTCCTGCGCAACAGAATTGACACTCGTAGACGAAAATAACATTAGCAGTTACCTATAGGAAAAGGGTGAATCTAATTGAAGAATAGTAAATGGATCGGCGCAGCTCTGGCTTCTGCACTTCTCGTAACAGGGGGATCTGTTAGTGTTCTGGCGACAAGCAGTCAAGTAAGTGCCGCAGCAGTCAACACAGCAGCAGCTGTAGAGGGCAGCATGTCCTGGAGCATCAACGGTACGCCGGTTACACTCAGCACAATCAACAGCGGAGGGTACAAGCTCTATTCATTGAGCCAGGTAGCCGCAGAGCTGGGTGCAGGACTTGTGCATAGCAGCAGCGGAATCCAGCTGAATGACAGCAAAGGTCTACATAGTGTGCAGATCCAGGCAGGCGTGAAAAGCTATCAGGTGGATGGCAAAACCCTGGAATTCACAGTGGCCCCCGTCGTGCGTAACAGCAAGACGTATGTGGAGCTGACGAAGCTGGTTATCGCGCTTGGCGGTGAGCTGGAGCCGGATGCCCATACCATTCTGAGCTTCGCCCGGCCAGCCGGTTCATTTGACACCCTTCACTGGAGCGCTGACGGTGGTCTGATTGCGAATCAGAACGACGCTGAGGCCACACTGCTCTATAAATTCACCCAGACTCCAGGCAACTATGACCTGTTCTCTTCCAGCGAAAGCGCGGTGGATTTCGCAGTCTCCGCCGACCAGCAGTGGGGCGCATTCAGCGATGAGACCGGCCAGCTGAAGCTGATCAGCCTGTCCACCGGCCTAATCAGTCCACTCGGCAAGGATACCAGCGTGAAGACAGATATCGTGTGGTCCAGTGACGGCAAGACGCTCTATTTCATCCAGGGCGACAAGCAGGAGAAGCTGGCACAGATTTCAGTAGAGACCGGAGAGGTTAAGACTCTGCTTGAAGATAAAGTAGAGAACAAATCAGAGCTTCGCATATCGGCAGACGGCAAAAGCGCGGTGTACATTGTCAACATCACCGGTACTGCGAAGAATGATGCCGACAGCACAGAAGATTCACTTACCGTAGACTTCAGCAAGGCCGGAGAACAGCTCTATAAGCTGGATCTAACGACCAAAGGTGCTAAGCCAGTAGCCTTGACGACTACACCTGACAACAAGCTGTACCCAGAGATTCTGGCTGGCGGCAGCGTGTCCTACCTGAGTGCGGATGCAGACGGCAATGCCGCCAACACGCTGAAGCTGATCACAGCAGACGGTAAAAGCACAGATGTCGCCCTCGGTACAGAGGCGAACTGGTCCACAGGGGTTAGCACGGGCCTCGTAGTCTCCGGAACTACAGCGGATGGCAGCACGGTAATCTACTCTATTGCAGACGGCGCAGCACCGGTTGAGCTGTACCGGACAGCCGAAGATGTATCGGAAGTAGCAGTATCGGCAGATGGCAGCAAGCTGGCGATGATCAGCGACGGCAAGGTAATGGTCATTCAGAACGGCAAAGCGCTGCAATTGTCAGTATCACCGGAAGTAGCAAATTAATTACAACATTTATCGGCGCACACCGCCGGGAGGAGAATTCAGACATGAAGCTATTCAAAAAGTTCACAGTTACAGCACTTACCGCGGTGATCGCGGTTACCGCATCCTTTGCAGGGGTAGCCGCAGCAGCGGACAGCCTCAAGGGTAAAATCACCGTTAACGGTTCTACGGCCCTGCTTCCGCTGACGCTGCAGGCCGCTAAGGAATTCCAGAAGCTTCATCCTAAAGTGAAGATCGCCGCTTCCGGCAAGGGCTCCGTGACCGGACCGCAGGCCGTGAAGAAGGGGATTGCCGATATCGGAGCCTGCGACTGGGATGCCAGCATTGATGTTCCGGGCTTCAAGGCCTTTGACGGACAGGTGGCGAATAAGGTCGCTGTGATTCCTTTTGCAACCATCGTTAATAAGAATGTCGGAGTCGACAACCTGACTACAGAGCAGCTCAAAGGCATCTACGCCGGTAAAATCACCAACTGGAAAGAGGTCGGCGGAGCGGATGCGAACATCGTAGTGATCACCCGTGCCTTCGGCTCCGGGACCCGCGTTAACTATCAGGCCAAAGCGCTGGGCGGCGGAGATATCGTGAAGAAAGAGAAGAACTACAAGGAAACCGGCTCCAGCGGCGACATGAAAACCGCAGTAGGCACCACTCCTAACGCTATCGGATACATCGACCTTGTCTATGTAACGGGCGGCGATATCAAGGCTGTGAAGTTCAACGGCGTGGAAGCTAACACGGATAACGTAATCAACGGCTCGTACAAGATCTGGGCTTACGGCTACTACATGACGAAGGGCCAGCCGACCGGCGCGACCAAAGAATTCATCGAATATGTACAGAGCAAGAAGTTCCAGCAGGGCTCGCTTAAGAAGCTTAAGTTCATTCCAATCTCTGCTATGCAATCCTAAGATTCTTGAACCAAGCAAGCATAATAGATTGATAGGTAACAGCGGCCAGCTCCGGGAACTACGGGGTTGGCCTCTTACAGGAGGGAAAGTATGGGGGCACCGGTTCATGGCCTGAGCGCTAAGGCACAGACAAGCCTGGAAGAAGTTAAACGTAACACCAAGCGGCACCGCAGACATCTGCTCGGCAACAGCATCTCCCGTTATTATTTCTTATTCAGCATCCTTGCGCTCTGTCTTGTGCTGGGACTAGTTATTGTATTCATCGGCAAAACGGCGCTGCTGCTCTTCACCCGCATCTCCCCGCAGGACTTCTTCTTCTCGTTCAACTGGACGCCGGAAGAGGATGCCTTCGGCGCCGCCGCCTTCATCGTAAATACATTGTCGCTTACCGCGCTGACCCTGGTCATTGCCGTGCCCGTCTCGGTTGGGATGGCTGTGCTCTGTGCGGAGATTGCCCCGAAGTGGCTGAAGAGCTTTATCCGTCCGGTCCTGGATCTGCTGGTCGGTATTCCTTCTATTGTATACGGCTATCTGGGCTTGACCGTGCTGTTACCTTTCTTGCGCAGAATCAGCGGAGAAGGTCTCGGAGACGGGCTGCTCGCCGCCGCACTCGTGCTGGCACTCATGGTACTGCCGACCATTTGCCGGATCAGCGATGATGCCATCGTTGCGGTTCCGCGTAAATACCGCGACGCTGCCTATGCGCTCGGCTCGACCCGCCTTCAGGTCATTATGCGCGTCGTGCTGCCCGCTGCCAGCCGGGGCATTATCTCGGCTGTGATTTTGGGCATGACCCGTGCAGTCGGAGAGACCATGGCGGTGGTGATGGTCATCGGCAACACGCCGCAGCTGGCGAAGAGCCTGTTCGCACCCACCTCGGTGCTGACCAGTAATATCGTGATGCAGATTTCCAACGTGGAGTTCGACTCCACCTGGAACTATTCCCTGCATATGATGGCCTTCCTGTTGCTGCTGATCTCGTTTGTACTGATTCTGATTATCCGGCTCCTGGGCCGCAAACGGAGGGATGCCTGATGAACGGATTCACGCGCACACGCCATACGGCCAGAGCCCAGCGGCGCAATAAACTGGCGACCATCGGCTTCTATACGCTGGGCGTTTTGGTCATGCTGCTGATCTTCTGGCTGCTGTTCACCATCCTTAGCAAAGGCTTACCTTCGCTCAGACTGGACTTCCTGCTCAAGCAGCCGGAGGAGATCGATCCCGGCGGCGGGATCGGTCCCGTCCTGTTCAACTCCTTCTATATCCTGTTCATCTCCCTGTTGATCTCTATTCCCCTCGGGATCGGGGCAGGGATCTATATGGCGGAGTATGCACCGGATAATGCCTTCACAGGTGCGCTGCGCATCTGCGTGGAATCCCTGTCCTCGGTGCCGTCCATCGTGTTCGGCCTTCTGGGGCTGGCGATCTTCGCCGAGTATCTCGGCATCGGCCTGACGATTCTCGGCGGGGGTGTCAGCCTGGCGCTGCTGAATCTGCCGATGCTGGCCCGCGTCACAGAGGAGGCGGTGCGCGCGGTGCCCGGCGAGATCCGTGAAGCCGGCTATGCCCTCGGCATGACGAAGTTCCATGTCATCCGCAAGGTTGTCGTGCCGGTAGCCCTTCCGGCGATTGTCACCGGCGTCTGCCTGGTGGCCGGACGCGCCTTCGGGGAGTCAGCGGTCATCATCCTGACCGCCGGACTCAGCACCTCCGGCGAGATGTGGGACTTCAATCTGTTCTCGCCGGGTGAGACTCTGGCTGTGCATCTGTGGTACGTGCAGTCTGAGGCCATTGTCGAGGATGCACGGCAAATCGCGGATAAGTCTGCCGCTGTGCTGGTCTTTGTCGTGCTGCTAATCAACTTTATGTTCCGCTTCCCGCTGTGGCTGGGCAACCGCCGCCGGGGACGCTGAGACGGATGCAAACGGGAGAATAGAGCTATATCCTGGAAGAACAGGCTGCTCTGCTATGGAAGTTTCATGGCGGGCGGCCTGTTTGCTGTGAAGTGGTTGGAGCTTCTGAGTGCTCCGGGAAGCGCTGAAACTCATCTCTAAATCTCCTGTTTCCGGGTCTGGATATGTTATAATCCGACCATACTGGTAGGTGGACTAACCTGTGCCCATGATAAGGACAAGGAGGCAGAACGCTGTGAGTATGCAGAAGACCAACCGCCGTAAGCCGAACCGGAAGCAGACGAATGAGTATCGCTTGAATACACCGCTGCCAAGGCCGGAGCTGCTAGCCGTTCTGCAGACAGCCGATGAGATTATTGCCGCCGGGGGAAGGGCTCGAAGGAGAAGAAGCTGCTTGAACTCGGCCTGGACCACATTCCCGCCTATGGCTTCTACCGCGAACTGACGATGGAGCAGACCATGGAGAAGGTGGACGTCCTTATAGAAGCCGGGTACCTGAAGACCGAGCTGTCCGGGAAGCTTCCCATGATCGTGTTCATTGTCTACGGCTGGACCGTCCAGCGGGAACGAAGAGCGGAGGAACTGCTGCGGGAGTGGGAGAACTGGCTGGATCAAGGAATCACGCCGGTCAGTATGGAGTATTTGAAGGACCGGAACCGGGGCATGATTCTGATGTTTCTGTTCAAAGTCCTGTGTTCCGGTGACCGGAAATACATCCCTTTTTTACAGCAATGGCAGCCCATAGAGTTCAGGAAGGTACAGGCTGAGATCAGGCAGGTTATTGCAGATCTGAATGAGTGTGAACGGCTGGGGGAGATGGAGTGGCATGAGCTGCTGCGTGAACGTGCGCAATCGCTGATTGTACGTTCGCGAGATCCCGTTATACTTATGTGTCAGGAATGCGACGGTCCGTTTGTATTCGATCACCTTGATTTTAGCTGCTACCGGGCAGATGGCATTTACTTCCCGGAGAAGTGCGGGCATTGCAGGAATACGGAGGACGGTATACGTGAATAGGCAGGAATTGAACAAGAAAGTCGGTCAAATTGTTAAGAGACTCTTTGCAGGAAAGGGCGTTGTTGCTCCGGGAATAGAAAAGTAGCCGCCAGCAGAGTTATCCGGACTGAGGAGCCGCTATTCGTCGAAAAAACCAACTTTTCTGTCATAAACGGACTCAGAGGACGCTAAACTGTGCATTCGAGCAGAAAAAGCGGAGAAACAGGTTACTTAACGGCCCCTGAGTCCGCATAACCCTGCGGACAGGCGTGATCCGCCTGAATAAGGGATCTCCAGTCCGCATAGTGCGTGCATGTTTCGCTTCCTCCACTATTAAAGAGTGGTGGTTTCTTTGGGAGGTCATTTCCCGCTCAAACAGCGGAGAGGACGGAACGATTGTGTAGAAGCGATAGCGTTCGCCTTGGTTTCCGGATTTTCACCGCTTAGGGGAATGAAAAAAATCTGGAAAACACAGCGATTGGAACAACGGTCCGTTCGCGCAGCGTCTACCCAAGCACCCACGTTGATCCTACTCAAAATAAAAAGGGGATTCTCATCCCCCGGACGCCAAAACAGCCCTCCCGAAGGAAGGCTGTTTACTGTAACGTCCCGGAAGGGATACAGCCCATTCGGGCTGATTGCGAAGTGGTGCTATCGAAGCTTATGCTCCAACGTCCCCTCGCTGACGCGTTGGGTTCTCATCCTCCGGACGCCAAAACAGCCCTCCCGAAGGAAGGCTGTTTACTGTAACGTCCCGGAAGGGATACAGCCCATTCGGGCTGATTGCGAAGTGGTGCTATCGAAGCTTATGCTCCAACGTCCCCTCGCTGACGCGTTGGGTTCTCATCCCCCGGACGCCAAAACAGCCCTCCCGAAGGAAGGCTGTTTACTGTAACGTCCCGGAAGGGATACAGCCCATTCGGGCTGATTGCGAAGTGGTGCTATCGAAGCTTATGCTCCAACGTCCCCTCGCTGACGCGTTGGGTTCTCATCCTCCGGACGCCAAAACAGCCCTCCCGAAGGAAGGCTGTTTACTGTGACGTCCCGGAAGGGATACAGCCCATTCGGGCTGATTGCGAAGTGGTGCTATCGAAGCTTATGCTCCAACGTCCCCTCGCTGACGCGTTGGGTTCTCATCCTCCGGACGCCAAAACAGCCCTCCCGAAGGAAGGCTGTTTACTGTGACGTCCCGGAAGGGATTCGAACCCCCGACCGTGCGCTTAGAAGGCGCATGCTCTATCCAACTGAGCTACCGGGACATGAAGATAGACTGAAAAGCAAGCAAAAATTATGTTATCATACATAGTTAACTTTTTCAACTTGTTTTTTTGAAACCGTGCAGGGATATGCTATAATCTACAATTGATTAAGGTTCAGAAGCGATTACAGTTCGGAGAAAAGGAGGTGCCCTCATGAATCAATTCAATTCCCCCGCCAAAGAGAACATCGTGCTGTTTCCCAAGACCCTGGATTACTATCAGATTCAGCTCACAGTTATGCTGGAGAGTGAACGTTACGGGGAAGCGATGGAGCTGCTGCGTTTTTTGCTGCAGTGCCAGGGACAGGAAGAGCGGCACTACGAGGAATGGCGGTCGCTGCTGGAATGGCTGGTGGCGGCCTTCCCCTACGCGGCGCAGGGCGGTGACGGGAACGGTGCCCCGGATGCGGAGGAGATGGATCTGGGGGAAGAGGATATGGCCCGGATTCTGGCCAGATCCAAGCTGGAGGAGGATGCGGAGTACCCGGATAAGCTGCTGAAGCGGGTCATGAATGAACCGCTGTCCGAAGCGACAGTGCTGGCGCTGGAGCAGCTCTCCTACCTGGAGGGGAGCGGGGTAGATGAAGCGCTGACCGGCTGGCTGCAGCAGGCCGAGGTGCATCCGCTGCTGCAATTCCGCACACTGCAGACGCTGCGGCGCAGAGGGGCGCAAGGGGCAATCAGGCTAAGCCGGGGCCATGAGGCCGCTGAGGTGGAGATCGAGACCGTGCCGCTGCAGAACGACGAGTTCCCGCCGCAGATCAGCCAAGTGCTGGAACGGGTGGCCGAGCAGGCGGAGGTGCATGAGCCGACGCTGTATTATTTTGCCCAGGAGCTGTGGGGGCAGTTCGTCATGTCCATCTACGGGACGGCGGATTACCGCAAGCTGCTGGACGGGGAGTATTCGCAGCTGGATATTTGGGCGGGAGCCCTGCACCAGATGGTGTCGGAGAGCCTGAACGGGAACCGCAAAGAAGAGGAAACACGGAGCATGTACGGCATCACCGATAGCATGCGCTTCCAATTTGAGGGTGCCTACCGTTCGCTCAGGGGATTTGTAAAGAGTTCTCTACTTGATAAATAAAGTAATGTTGTATATAATATAGTGGTTATTCTGTGCGTGAAATGTTGGACTATTTAAGTAAACATGTAACCTATTTTTGGAGGGAAAAGTATATTATGAAAGCAACTTGGGAAAAAATAGAGAAGAACCTCGGAGTTCTTGAAGTCGAAGTTGAAGCGGAACGCGTAGCTGCAGCACTCGACAAAGCCTTTAATAAAGTGGTAAAGAAAGCAAACGTTCCTGGATTCCGTAAAGGTAAAGTACCACGGCCGATTTTTGAATCCCGTTTCGGTGTTGAAAGCCTGTATCAGGATGCTATCGACATTCTTCTTCCTGAAGCTTACGGTGAAGCCGTTGAACAGACTGATATCTTCCCTGTAGACCGTCCTGAAGTGGACATCGAGCAATTCGCCAAGGGCCAGCCGTTCATCTTCAAAGCGAAGATCACAGTTAAGCCGGAAGTGAAGCTGGGCGAGTACAAAGGTCTGGAAGTACCAGTACAGAAGGCAGAAGTAACTGACGAAGAGCTGAATGCTGAACTGAAGCGTCTGCAGGAGCGTCATGCTGAGCTTGTGGTTATCGAAGAAGGAGCAGCTGCGGACGGCGACATCACTGTAATTGATTTTGACGGTTCGGTTGACGGCGTTCCATTCGAAGGCGGACAGGCTGAGCGTCATTCCCTGGAGCTGGGCAGCAATTCCTTCATTCCAGGATTCGAAGAGCAGGTAGTGGGCATGTCCACTGGAGACTTCAAGGATGTTGAAGTAACCTTCCCTGAGACTTACCACGCTGCTGAACTGGCAGGCAAAGCTGCTGTATTCAAAGTGAAGCTGCATGAAATCAAGCGCAAACAGCTTCCTGAGCTGGATGATGAATTCGCCAAGGACGTTAGTGAATTCGACACACTGGAAGAATACAAAGCAGACCTGAAGGCACAGCTCGAATCCCGCAAGCAGGAAGAGCTGAAGAGCGTTCGTGAATCCGCAGTAGTTGACGCAGCAGCAGCAAATGCTGAAGTGGAAATTCCTGAGGCGATGATCGCCAGCGAAGTGGAGAACATGGTTCGTGACTTCGATACCCGTCTCCGCCAGCAGGGCATGAACATGGACATGTTCCTCAGCTTCTCCGGCCAGACCCGTGAAGATCTGCAGGGACAAATGAAGGGCGATGCTGAGAAGCGCGTTCGTAACAACCTTGTTCTGGAAGTGATTGCTAAGGAAGAGAACATCGAAGTGTCGGAAGAAGAAGTTACGCAGGAGCTGGCTACTATGGCTGAAGCTTACAAGCGTACTCCTGAAGAAATCCGCAGCATCCTGGCAGCCAATGGTTCCCTGAGCAGCCTGAATGATGAGATCTCCCTGCGCAAGACAATCGAATTCCTCGTTAGTAACAGCGTGGAAGTTGAAGCTCCGGCAGCAGTAGAAGAAGCAGCAGCAGAAGAAGCAAAGGCTGAGTAAGCTTCAATCCTTTACCTAAGAACGGCTATTCATTAGCCTCCATAGAGATTTGATAAGGCACGTAAGTTTTTGTTACGTGCCTTATTTTTATCGGGGGCCGGGCGTTTGGCAGTACATATCATGAACCCTTCAATTGGCATTGTCCGTGGAATTGCGTTATAATGGCATGCACATGAACAATGCGGTTTAGGGACCCAGTGAATAAATGACATCCCGCTTTGAACGTGTTAAAATATTTCTGAAACGGAAAGACTAATCTGTATAGAGAAAAGAGGTTGGTGGCATGAGTCTGGTACCAATGGTTGTGGAAACGACAAGCCGGGGAGAACGCTCATACGATATCTATTCCAGATTGCTCAAGGATCGCATCATCTTCCTGAGCAGTGCGATTGACGATGATGTCGCCAATCTGGTTATTGCGCAGTTGCTGTTCCTGGCAGCAGATGACCCCGAAAAAGACATTCACTTGTACCTCAACTCGCCCGGTGGTTCTGTTACAGCCGGCATGGGTATATATGATACGATGCAATATATCAAACCGGATGTTTCAACGATTTGCGTAGGGATGGCAGCCAGTATGGGATCATTGCTCCTGACAGCCGGAGCGCCCGGCAAGCGATATGCGCTGACCAACAGCGAGGTCATGATTCATCAGCCGCTCGGCGGCGTTCAGGGGCAGGCGTCCGACATTTGGATTCACACCGACTGGATTCTCAAGACGAAGCAGAAGCTGAATCAGATTTATGTAGAGCGCACAGGTCAGCCCCTTGACAAAATCGAACGGGATACAGACCGCGATAACTTCATGAGCGCTGAAGAAGCGAAGGAATACGGGCTCATTGACCAGGTTCTCTCTTCACCGATCATATCTTAAAGGGGTGGTAAGATGTTTAAATTTAATGATGAAAAAGGGCAATTGAAATGTTCCTTTTGCGGCAAATCACAAGAGCAGGTTCGTAAGCTCGTAGCGGGACCTGGCGTTTATATATGTGACGAATGCATCGAGCTGTGCACGGAGATTGTGGAAGAGGAGCTGGGCCACGAAGAAGAGCTGGATATGAAGGATATTCCGAAACCGAAGGAAATCCGCGATATTCTGGATCAATACGTGATCGGCCAGGAGCAAGCCAAGAAATCGCTCTCCGTTGCTGTATACAATCACTACAAGCGTGTGAACAGCCAGAGCAAGATTGAAGATGTGGAGCTGACGAAGAGCAACATTCTGCTGCTCGGACCTACAGGCTCCGGTAAGACCCTGCTGGCTCAGACGATGGCGAAGATCATCAACGTGCCTTTTGCCATTGCAGATGCCACTTCCCTTACGGAAGCCGGTTATGTGGGTGAAGACGTCGAGAACATTCTCCTGAAGCTGATTCAAGCGGCAGATTATGATGTGGAGAAAGCCGAACGCGGCATTATCTATATAGACGAAATTGATAAGGTAGCGCGTAAATCCGAGAACCCGTCCATTACCCGTGACGTATCCGGTGAAGGCGTTCAGCAAGCGCTGCTGAAGATTCTGGAAGGTACGGTTGCTTCGGTTCCACCGCAAGGCGGACGCAAGCATCCTCATCAGGAATTCATCCAGATCGATACAACGAACATTCTGTTCATCGTAGGCGGTGCCTTCGACGGACTGGAGCAAATGATCAAGCGCCGTATCGGCAAAAAAGTCATTGGCTTCAATGCTGCGGTTGAAGGACAGAAGGATCTTAAGGCCGGTGAATACCTGTCCATGGTATTGCCTGAGGACCTGCTGAAGTTCGGTCTGATTCCCGAGTTCGTGGGCCGTCTGCCGGTCATCTCGACCTTGGAGCCGCTTGATGAGACTACACTGGTACGTATCCTCTCCGAGCCTAAGAATGCGCTCGTGAAGCAGTATGTGAAGCTGCTGGAGATGGATAATGTAGCGCTGAAGTTCGAGCCGCTTGCTCTTGAAGCAATTGCGAAGGAAGCGATCAAGCGCAACACCGGTGCCCGTGGACTGCGTGCCATCATTGAGAGCATTATGCTTGATGTGATGTACGAGGTGCCTTCACGTGATGACATTAAGGACTGTGTCATTACCGAGCAGGTTGTTAAGGAGAAGTCCCTGCCGGAGCTTAGTCTCAAGAAGGATAAGAAAAAAGAAGAAAGCGCGTAAGTCAGGCTTCATTACCCGGCCTGACCCGGCTTAACAATACAGCTCAGGGTCTCCACTTTCTCCCGCACATCCCGCATGACCTGCGGGGGCGGAGAGGGTGGAGCTTTGATCGTTATGGGGGAGAAAATCATGTTCCTGAGACACCAGACCCGTCCCGTCAATGTTGGCGGAGTAATTATCGGGGGTAACAACGAGGTTGCAATTCAAAGCATGTGTACGACCAAGACCGCCGATGTGGAGGCAACCGTGGCCGAGATTCTGCGGCTGGAGGAAGCCGGCTGTCAGCTGGTGCGTGTAACGGTCAACAATGAGGAAGCGGCAGCAGCGATTAAGGAAATCAAGAAGCAGATTGATATCCCGCTAGTAGCGGATATTCATTTCAATTACAAGCTGGCCTTGCTGGCAATTGAGAACGGCATCGACAAGGTGCGGATCAATCCCGGCAATATCGGCCGCCGTGATAAGGTGGAAGCTGTCGTTAAGGCCTGTAAGGACAAGGGAATACCGATCCGGATCGGCGTGAATGCCGGTTCACTGGAGAATCATCTGCTGGAGAAATACGGTTATCCTACACCGGAGGCTATGGTTGAAAGTGCCCTGTATCATATCGGCATTCTCGAAGAGCTGGACTTCCACGATATCATCGTGTCCCTGAAGGCATCTGATGTGCCGATGGCCATCGAGGCTTACCGTCAAGCTGCAGAAGTAATTCCTTATCCGCTGCATCTGGGTATCACCGAATCCGGCACTCTGTTCGCCGGAACAGTGAAGAGCTCGGCCGGGATCGGTGCGCTGCTCTCCATGGGCATTGGCAGTACGGTGCGGATCTCCCTGAGTGCTGATCCGGTGGAGGAAGTGAAGGTGGCGCGTGAGCTGCTGAAGACCTTCGGTCTGATCTCGAACGCCGCTACCCTGATCTCCTGCCCGACCTGCGGACGCCTGGATATTGACCTCTTCTCGATTGCGAACGAGGTTGAGGAGTACATCTCCAAGCTGAAGGTGCCAATTAAGGTATCCGTGCTCGGTTGTGCGGTGAATGGTCCGGGGGAAGCCAGAGAAGCGGATATCGGCATCGCCGGTGCGCGCGGGGAAGGGCTGTTGTTCCGTTACGGCAAGATGATCCGCAAGGTGCCTGAGGCAGAGCTCGTCTCCGAGCTGAAGAAAGAGATTGACATTATTGTCGAGCATTTCGAGGCGACCGGCGAGATTCCCGGCCGCAGCCACGCTGGATTGGCTCCGGCAACACCAGTTGGCAACACAGAGAACTAATTCTATATATAACAGCGCCCTGCCCGTTGCGGATGATCTGCAAACGGGCAGGGCTTTTTTGAATTAGAAGCATTTGTATGCCTGGTTCAGTAAGTTAGCACGTACAACCGGGTCTTAAGACTTGGCTGCGGAGGCAGTCCGCTTACGGCGGATCAGTGCAATCAGACACACCAGCACAGGCAGGAATACAAGGTGGATGGCAGCGAATTTCCACCAGGCCGTCTGCACCATATGTATAAGATAGATGAGGTTGATATAAATATTGGAGGCGAAGACGAATAACAGAACTGCGAGCGGAAAGATCAGGTAGGTGGTCCGCTTCAGGCTGAACACGGCTTGGAAATTCTGCAGGATCAGCAGGAAGAGTAAGGAGATCTTGATGAAGAAGGTCATAATCCAGATCGTTACTAACATTCCCTCGACGCGTTGCAGGATGTTGCCGATATTAATAGCCTTTGCCAGAATGAACACAGGGTAGTTGCTGTTGGAGGTCTGCTCAATGCCGAGCACCAGCACACTAAGCAATGTCAGCACGAAAAGAATCAGCCCCCCCAGAGCAGTTCCGCCGAGTAAGGCCCGGGCTTGCTTACCGGACTGCTTCATCAGAGGGAGGAAGCTCAACAATACAATAGGTTCTTGGAACATGGCGGACTGGATGCCGGCAGACATGACCGGCTTCAGGCCATCCTCCAGAATGGGAAGGATATGTGTCCAGTTCGCTTGGGGAATCAGGGCCAGAACGAGCAGCGTCAACAGAAGCAGTAACCAAGGGAAGAGCAGCTCGCTTAAACGGGCCACAATGACGATACCTTTGTATGCGCTGACGATGATGACAATCAGGAATATCATTTTGATCGCCTCGGTCGGAGTTTCGGGCATGACCTCAGTGGTGATGAAGGAACCCAGATCGCCCAGCAAGGCACTGGTAAGGATAAGGAAATAGAATAAGTAGATAAGCGACACTGCCTTGCCCAGCCATTGGCCCAGTACAGATTCTAGAATCTCAAACAGGGTCTGCCCCGGGTACAGACGGGAGAGCATAAGACATAAGACAACCATCATAAGGTTGATAAGCAGGCAGAACAGAGAGGCGATCCAGGCATCCTCTCTGGCGATTTGTGCCATTGTACCAGGGAGGTCAAGAATGGAGCTTCCGGTCGTCAGACCGAAGGTCAGGATGAATAATTGTAAAGACGAGAGCTTCTTAGACTTGCTCACAGGTCCGTCTCCTTTCAGGCAGGTTAGTGGTTAGTGGTCAGGTCAGAAGGAGAGCAGCTTAATGATACTGTATACCCAGTTCATCGGACGAATTGCAGTGGAGCCTGCCATATCAGCAACAGTGACCGAAGCGGTGATCAGCCAGAACACGCAGAATACCGCAGTATCCTGCGGAGAACGCAGGCGGAGCAATGCAGGGAGTTGTGTAAAGGCAGTGATTAGCAGGACCAGAAGCAGCAGCCAATTCCAGCTCATTTCATTTCCATCTCCCGTCTCTGCGGCTGAATAATGGAGCCGATCCGCCGGATATGGGTTCGGCAGTCAGAGGTAATCTTCACTTGCTTGAAATGTTCATCCCAATCCCCACGGTAAGCTTTCCAGACCTGGGGATATTTGCGGTGCAGCGCTTCGCCGAAGCCGAAGATATCGGAGGCGTAGCGCTGTTGCACATTTTGAATACTACCTTGCATATTGGACTTGAACTTGTCTTCGATTTCGGTCTGAATCATCTCAATATTGGAGGGTTGCGTGAGATCAATTGTGCTCTGAATCGTAGTGAGATCAGCCTCCACATTGATCATGAGCTTGAATTCCGGCTGCCCTTCCGGATTCAGACTGGTTTGGATACTGCTCTCGGAACGGGTGACGATGAAGCCGACCTTGCCACCATCCGGGCAGGTAACATCGCCGTTAGAGGAGCTAACCTCATTAAGCGCATAGTTGACTGTTTTGCTGGTGTTCTCGCCCAGCCAGCCGACCAGACGGTCTTTTTTGAAAATAGCAATTCCCGCCTGGATGATCTGGGTCTTCGGGACAATGGATTCTATATTCTTGACTGTCCCTCCCTCTGACACATCGCCGTGCAGCCTTACGCCGGACATAATCGGATTGGAGCCGCCGCGCTCCAGTTCAAGAATGAACTGCTGCAAGGTGACTTTACCGGTGGCTGCCCAATTTTTGTGGGAGACCAGAATGGAGGAGTAGAGCGAATTGGCCGGAATCTGCTCGAATGGCGTATTAATCTCCAGAATGTCAGAGGCCTGGGAATTCTTCGCGACCAACAGGAAGAAATCACTGCGGAGCTGATGATTCCGGGTGATGAAATCAAGGATGTCACTGACACCTTGCCGCGCCAGCTTTTCTCCGAGGACAAGCACCCGGATGTGGGACAAGTAGAGAGTACGCGGCGCTGTACTGAGCATGTGCTGGAGAGCATCGGGAACCGTCTGGCCTACGGCTTTGTAGGTAAGAATAGGCAGACTTTTGCCTGCTGCTCCTTTGGTGCTGCGTGCTTCTCCCGAATTCAGCACCTGTGCAGAAACGGCATAACCCTCAGGTGCGGCATCAATTCCCATCGCCATGACCACAGCCAGATCGTTCAGCTCCTTGCGGCTCCAGCATCCGGGCAACACCGCCAGACTGAAGACCAGGAGCAGACAGACTGCTTGTTGAATACGCATAGAAGGTTGCTCCTCTCTGTCAGTTATGTCCGGTATACTTCTTCATGTTGCGCCTTGACAGCCTTATGAGGCTATCCTTCTGGCTAAGCCACTGCCAGGGGGCGTAGGAAGTCATGTAAGGAACACCTACGGATTCCAGACTGCATAAGTGCAGACCCAGAATAATCAAGGCGACAACAATCCCGTATAGGCCGAAGGAAGCGCCAATGCCCATCATCACGAAGCGCAGAATCCGTACCGAGATCCCGATATTGAAGGCGGGAAGGGCGAAGTTGGATATGGCTGTAATGGAGACGACGATGACCATAGCAGCCGAGACTAGCCCTGCATCTACCGCAGCCTGGCCAATGACCAGCGAACCTACGATAGATACGGACTGGCCCATCGATTTGGGCAGGCGGATACCGGCCTCACGCAGAATCTCGAAGGTGATCTCCATCAGAAAGGCTTCGAGAAACGCCGGGAACGGGATGCCTTCACGCTGCCCGATCAGGCTGACCAGCAGGGTTGTGGGAATCATCTCCTGATGGAAGGTGGTGATCGCAATATAAAAGGCCGGGGTCAGCAGTGCTACAGCGAAGCAGAAATAACGCAGGATGCGGACCAGACTGGCAAAATCGCTCCGCTGATAGTAATCCTCACTGGACTGGAAGAACTGTACGAACAAGGCGGGAACGATGAGCACAAACGGCGTACCTTCCACCAGGATCGTGATCCGTCCTTCCAGCAGTGCTGATGCGGCGGAATCCGGACGTTCCGTGTTATACACCGTCGGAAAAGGGCTGTACTGCGGGTCCTGAATCATCTCCTCGATATAGTTGCTCTCCAGTACGCTGTCCAGCCTGGCTTCATCCAGCCGTCTGCGCAGCTCATTCAGCACCCCGGGATCTACATTGCCTTCTATATACATTACAGCTACATTCGTCTGCGTCTGTTCCCCGAGGGTTCGCTCTTCAATGCGCAGCTTCGGGTTCTGGATTCTCCGCCGGATCAGCGCTGTATTCTCCCGCAGCGATTCCGTGAAGCCTTCACGCGGCCCTCTTACAACGGCTTGTGAGCCGGCATCCTCGACTGCCCGCTGCTTCAGTGCCTCCGTACCGGCAGATAGCGCCTTCGGAGCTCCGTCAATGATGAGGATCGAGTTACCGGCGAGTAGCTCACGCTCCAGCTCCGTGTAGTTGCTGACCTCCCCGACCTTGCCGAGGGAGAGCGTCCGTTCCTGCAGCAGCTTCAGGCAGCTCTCCGGATGAGGCTGGCTGAATTGTTGATACAGACTGGAGTCCTCATGGATGGCCTGAATCATCTCCTGCGGATCTGCGAGTCCTTCAATGAAGATAATGACTGCGGACGAAGGGCCGAGGGTGATGAACCGGTAGATGATATCTGTGCTTTTGCCCAGGCGGCTTTGCATTCCTTCTATTATCGCGGACAGGGCGTGCGGCAGCTTCTCCTGCGGACCTTGTGTATTCTCCAGATGTGTCATGATCATTCACCTCCAATCATCCGGTATAGTCTTTCCGTTTGTGGAAATCCTATGCAATCTATGAGCACGGAAGGAGAATGGGATTCGGTTTTTTTGCTGCGGGAGTTTACGAATGTTTGAAACGGCTATACTACCTAGTAGTAGCTGAATACAGAGCTGGCAGACGGAAGGATACAGGAGGGTGACCTATGGAACTAAGTATATTGCTGATGGTCGTGCAGCTTTTTTTCGCGCTGGTCATCGGCGTTTATTTTTGGAATCTGCTGCGGGGACAGAAGACGAACAAGACGGCGGTGGACCGGGAATCGCGCAAGGAGCTGGATAAGCTGCGGAAGATGCGGATGATCTCTCTGACCAAGCCGCTCTCAGAAAAGACACGCCCCGCCTCCATCGACGATATCGTCGGACAGAAGGACGGGCTGCGCGCCTTGAAGGCCGCGCTATGCAGCGCCAATCCGCAGCATGTGATTATCTACGGGCCGCCGGGTGTGGGCAAGACGGCAGCGGCGCGGGTGGTTATGGAGGAAGCGAAGAAAAATGCGTTGTCGCCGTTCAAGCGTGACGCCAAATTCACCGAGATCGATGCCACTACGGCGCGCTTCGACGAGCGCGGAATTGCCGATCCGCTGATCGGCTCCGTACATGATCCCATCTATCAGGGAGCGGGGGCCATGGGCGTGGCCGGAGTCCCGCAGCCGAAGCCGGGCGCAGTAACCAAGGCGCATGGGGGAATTCTGTTCCTCGATGAGATTGGCGAGCTGCATCCGATTCAGATGAACAAGCTGCTGAAGGTGCTGGAGGACCGCAAGGTGCTGCTGGAGAGCGCCTATTACAACTCGGAGGACAGCAATACACCCGCGTATATTCATGATATTTTCCAAAATGGCCTGCCCGCCGATTTCCGGCTGGTCGGAGCCACAACACGGTCGCCGGACGAGATCTCACCGGCGCTGCGTTCGCGCTGCATGGAGATCTATTTCCGTCCGCTGCTGCCGGAGGAGATTGCCGTGATTGGACGGGATGCCGTCCAGAAGATCGGGCTGAAGCCAAGCCCGGAAGCGGTGGAGGTCGTGCAGCAGTACGCGACGAACGGCCGCGAGGCGGTGAATATGATCCAGCTGGCTGCCGGTCTTGCGCTGACCGAGGGCCGGGACTCGCTGAGCGCTGCGGAAGTGGAATGGGTCGCCAGCAGCAGCCAGCTGCCGCTGCGGACGGAACGCAAGATTCCTTCCGCCCCGCAGGTCGGACTGGTCAACGGCCTTGCCGTCTACGGCCCCGGCATGGGCACGCTGCTGGAGATCGAGGTCTCCGCCGCGCCTGTGCTTAACGGGCCGGGCAGGCTGAACATCACCGGGGTAGTCGATGAAGAGGAGACGCGCGGCGGCTCGCGGACTGTGCGCCGCAAGAGCATGGCCCGGGGCTCCATTGAGAATGTGCTGACCGTACTGCGCTCCATGAAGCTGGAGCCGGACAAGTATGACCTGCACATTAACTTCCCCGGAGGGACGCCTATTGACGGGCCGTCCGCCGGGGTGGCCATGGCGGTGGCCATCGTCTCGGCCATCCGGCAGCTGCCGGTGGACAACACGGTGGCAATCACCGGGGAGGTCGGCATCCATGGCCGGGTGAAGCCGGTCGGCGGCGTGGTCGCCAAGGTGGAGGCGGCCTTCCAGGCGGGAGCAACGACCGTGCTGATTCCGAAGGAGAACTGGCAGTCGCTGTTCGCCGATCTCGGCGCGCTGCGGGTGATCCCGGTGGACACGGTGGAGGAGGTCTTCCGCCACCTGTTCGGCACCGATACAGCAGACATCAGAATGCCTGCCGTATCCGGCGAGACCTTCTCTTCCGCGCCTTCACTGCTGAAGGCGGACGCTTCGGGCGAGGGGTTGCCCGGTTAAGACAGGCACATTAGGAAGGAATCCCCTGGCGGGCAGCTGCCGGGGGATTTTTTTGGTGGATGAGCAGGGGGCTCGGCGGCATAGGACACGAACGTTCAGCGAATACTACACACCGATGGGTGAGCGTGCCAATAACGCCAATTGCACCAATTGCGGACACGGGTGGTTGGTGTTTTCATGCGGCTTTTGTTAGAATGAATGCATATGACACTACTTATGAACCATGGGAGGTGCGAAAGCGATGATACAAAGTAAATCCAAAGGTCGTCGTTTTCCTTTATTACCGCTTAGAGGTCTTCTTGTATATCCCAGTATGGTTCTGCATCTGGATGTAGGCCGTGAGAAGTCCGTGCGGGCATTAGAGAAAGCTATGGTTGAAGATAATCTGATTCTCCTCTGCTCCCAGTCTGAAGTCAATATTGAGGAGCCGGGGCAAGAGGATATATTCCGCGTGGGTACGGTGGCGAATGTGCGGCAGATGCTGAAGCTTCCCAACGGTACGATCCGTGTGCTGGTGGAGGGCGTAGAGCGGGCCGAGATTATTCATTATACGGACAACGAGGAGTATTATGAGGTGATGGCGCGTGAGCTGCCGGAGCAGGAGGATGTGGACCAGGAGAGCGATGCCCTGATGCGCAGCGTGCTGAGCCAGTTCGAACACTACATCACTCTGTCCAAAAAAGTAACGCCAGAGACCCTCGCTGCGGTCTCCGATATCGAGGAGCCTGGGCGGCTGGCGGATGTCATCACCAGTCATCTGGCGCTGAAGATCAAGGACAAACAGGAGATCCTGGAGACCATTGACGTCAGCAAGCGTCTGGAGAAGCTGCTCGACATCCTCAATAATGAGCGCGAAGTGCTGGAGCTCGAACGCAAGATCAGCCAGCGCGTGAAGAAGCAGATGGAGAAGACCCAGAAGGAGTATTACCTGCGCGAGCAGATGAAGGCGATCCAGAAGGAGCTTGGCGAGAAGGAAGGCCGGGCCGGTGAAGCCGATGAGCTGCGCACCCAGATGGAAGAGAAGAATCTGCCGGAGCGGGTGCAGGAGAAGATCCTGAAGGAGATCGACCGGCTGGAGAAAATGCCGGCAAGCTCAGCCGAAGGCAGCGTCATCCGCAACTATGTGGATTGGCTGCTCGGTCTGCCCTGGAGCGAAGCCACGGAAGATGATCTGGATATCCGCAAGGCGGAAGAGGTGCTGGACGCAGACCACTATGGTCTGGAGAAGCCGAAGGAACGGGTGCTGGAATACCTGGCCGTGCAGAAGCTGGTCAAGGGGCTGAAGGGGCCGATTCTGTGTCTGGTAGGTCCTCCGGGCGTCGGCAAAACCTCGCTCGCCCGCTCCATCGCCCGCTCCCTGAACCGCAAGTTCGTCCGCATCTCGCTGGGCGGCGTGCGGGATGAAGCTGAGATCCGGGGTCACCGCCGGACATATGTCGGCGCAATGCCGGGCCGGATCATCCAGGGGATGAAGACGGCAGGCAGCATCAACCCGGTCTTCCTGCTGGATGAGATCGACAAGATGGCGGCGGACTTCCGCGGCGATCCGTCGGCGGCCCTGCTGGAGGTGCTGGACCCCGAACAGAACAATACGTTCAGCGATCACTTCGTAGAGCTGCCGTTCGACTTGTCGAACGTCATGTTCGTCACTACAGCGAATGCCGTGCACAACATTCCGCGTCCGCTGCTGGACCGGATGGAGATGCTGTTCATTCCCGGCTATACGGAGCTGGAGAAGCTGCAGATTGCCAGCCGTTATCTGCTGCCCAAGCAGCGCAAGAGCCACGGCCTTGCGGAAGAGCAGCTGTCCATCGGAGACGATACGCTGCTGAAGATTGTCCGCGAGTACACCCGCGAATCCGGGGTGCGGAATCTGGAGCAGCAGATAGCTGCCCTCTGCCGCAAGGCGGCGAAGCAGATTGTCTCCGAAGAGAAGGAGCGCGTCAGCATTCTTCCGGAGGAGATCAAGGATTACCTGGGAGCCGCCAAGTTCCGCTATGGAATGGCAGAGCTGGAGGATCAGATTGGTACCGTTACCGGGCTGGCCTGGACAGAGGTTGGCGGCGATACGCTGCTGATTGAAGTAACGGTGGTCCAGGGCACCGGGAAGCTGACGCTGACCGGCCAGCTCGGCGATGTGATGAAGGAGTCGGCGCAGGCTGCCTTCAGCTATACCCGCTCTAAGGCGGAGGAGCTGGGGCTTGCCCCTGATTTTCACGAGAAGAACGATATTCACATCCATATTCCCGAAGGTGCGATTCCCAAGGACGGCCCGTCCGCAGGGATTACCATCGCCACGGCGCTGATCTCCGCGCTTACCAAGCGTTATGTCTCCAAGCATGTAGCCATGACCGGTGAGATTACGCTGCGCGGACGCGTATTGCCTATCGGTGGTCTTAAGGAGAAATCGCTGGCCGCCCACCGTGCAGGCTACAAGAAGATTCTTATCCCGAAGGACAATGAGCGCGACCTCAAGGATATTCCTGAGAGTGTCCGGAGTGATGTCGAGTTCGTGCCGGTATCCCATATGGATCAGGTACTGAAGCACGCGCTCGTAGATCATGAAGAAGGCATCAATACCGGCTCAGACTCAGATACAGAAATAAGCATTGAAGCGCCCAGTAGTGTGCATTAGAAAGGAAGTCATATGAAAGTTAACAACGCCGAATTTATTATCAGTGCCGTAGGCCCTGACCAATACCCTGTGGATGCCTTGCCGGAGATTGCTCTGGCAGGGCGCTCCAATGTAGGGAAGTCCTCTCTGATCAACCGGATGATTAACCGCAAGAATCTGGCCCGCACCAGTTCTACACCGGGCAAGACGCAGCATATGAACTATTACCTGGTGAATGAGAGCATGTATTTCGTTGACTTCCCGGGCTATGGCTATGCCAAGGTCTCGAAGACACAGCGCGCCTCCTGGGGCAAAATGGTCGAGAAGTACATGGCGGAACGCGAGACGCTGAAGATGGTCCTGCTGGTCGTGGATCTGCGCCACCCGCCGACAGCCAATGACAAAATGATGTTCGACTGGCTGAAGCACTACGATCTGCCGCTCTGCGTAGTGGCCACCAAAGCGGACAAAATTCCGAAGACCCGCTGGCCGAAGCATATCAAGGTAATGAAGCAGGAGCTCGGTGTGCTGCCGGGAGACAGCTTCATTGCGTATTCATCAGAGATTGGACTTGGCAAAGACGAATTATGGGAACTTATAGATAGACACACTCTACCCACCGAAGAAGAGCTTCCGGCAGAACCGGATGATCCGAATTCCGGGGATGAACCGCAGCACGAAGCGCCTTCCGAGACTTAAGGGTTTGTCATTAAGAATTGAGGGATGTTTATGGCTCAGCGTCTGGCGATGGAATATGTGAATGCAACGATGCAAATGACCGAATTTCAGCTGAACCAGTTCCTGCTGACCGCAGATACCAGCTATATCAGTCACCGTGTGAAGGTTTTGGGCGCGGGAGAACAGGAGATTGTGCTGGAGGAGGCCGGAGGCGAGGAGGTCCATCTGTCTTTTGAACGCAAAGGCGGCATCTATATGGGTTCCTTGTCCTGCAGGGTGGTGAATCCTCATCTGATTAATGCAGTCCGCAAATTATTCTTCACTTATAAAGGCACGGGAACCGTAAACCGCATTTATAAGGATCTAACGATGATGTATTACTATGAAGGCGGCTCGGTGCGCCGGATCTCGGAAGTGAGGCCGGAAGGCACCAAGCTGATCTATCAGCATAAATATTCAGTGGCAGAGATGCTGGCTGTCTACAAGCGTCAGAGCGTAGAAGGTGAGATTGAACAGCTCCGGCAAGAGATTGATAGACTGCTCGATCTGCGCAACCGCAGCAGGCAGCAGGCAGTAATTAACGAAGTAGATGAGAGACTTGCAGAAGCGGCCGGCCGGCTGTTCCGACTGGAAGCGTAGGTGATATTGTTTTAAAATATGGCAATCATTTCCTAGTGAAATGGTTGTATTTTTTTGCGAAAACTATACATATCCTCTACGAAAGGACCGATAAACAACATATGATAGATATCCATAGCCACATTCTACCCTTCATGGATGACGGAGCTGCTGATTATGACGCCGCTCTCGCCATGGCGCTTGACGCCCATAACGATGGTATTACAACTGTAGTAGCTACCCCCCACCATGCGAACGGAGTCTATATGAATCCGGCCCCGGAGATTGAAGCGGCGGTACGGGTGCTGAATGCGAAGCTGCAGGAGGCAGGCAATCCGCTGGTCGTGCTGCCGGGGCAGGAGATCCGGATCTACGGGGAGCTGCTCGATGATCTGGAGCGCGGACAATTGCTGACGCTTGCCGGTTCCCGGTATATTTTGCTGGAGATGCCCTCTTCACGGGTGCCCCGCACGATGGAAGAGACCTGCCATGAGCTGGTCATCCAGGGAATGGTGCCGGTTATCGCCCACCCGGAGCGCAACGCGGAGATTGCTGCCGATCCGTCCAAGCTGCTGCGGTTAATAGAGCTCGGTGCCATGGGACAGGTTACTGCACAGAGCATCGCCGGCGTCTTCGGGAGTAAGCTGCAGAAGCTGTCGCTCAAATTATGCCGGCAGCAAGCCGTGCATATGATTGCATCCGATGCGCATGATTCGCTGCACCGTCCCTTTGGATTAAGCGAGGCTTACGGGGTGGTGAGGCGGGAATTAGGAGCAGAGTCAGTCGACTTTTTTCTACACAATTCGCGCGATATCCTTGCAAATAAGGAGATTAATCGAGTTAATTCTATTCAATCTAACAGCAAACTTCATAGATTGTTCGGATTTTTTTCTCGTAAGGGGTGACCTTCCGTGTCATTAATGGTAGAATGGGTATTACTGGATTCTTGCACTATTCTTAATACAAATACATACAAAGAGGTGGATGACAAGTGACTTTGAAGAAAAAACTGGCAGTATCTACACTAGCAGTAAGCATGGCAGCGGCATCCGTTGCCGGATTCCCGTTCAGCAGCAAGGGGCTGGCTGAACATTTTGGAGTGAGTACAGCTTCCGCAGCAGCAGTATCGCAGGCAGATGTGAAGGCTAAGGTTGAGAAGATTTATGCTCAGCTGACAGAAGCCGACAGAGTATTGCTTCTGAATTACAAAAATCAAGCAAACGCTGTGGATCTTGCAGCATTCAGAGAAATCTTCAAGCCAGTACTTGAGAAGCTTACCTTCCTGGAAGAAGCTGACGTGATAACTGCCCATGCAGCATTCAAGAGCGTATCCAGTGTAGTCTATGATGTGTATGACAAGGATTACACGGCAATCAAGAATATCCGTTATGATGTGAAGAATGTGGACCTGCTGAAGAAGATTGCTGCTGAGGCTGGCGTAAAGAATCTTACAACGGATGATTTCATTGAATTCCTGTTCGGCGCGGATGGTGTTGAAGCCCAGCTCCGCGCATTACTCAGCAGCAAAACTAGCTCGGAACTGTTGGACATCGTTGCTAATCCTGCAAGCCAGGACAACTTGATTAATGATGCCATTACTACAGTGCTTAACCACAAGACAGGTACTGGAGCCCTTACAGTAAGCCAAGTAGTGTACAATCTTCACATTTCTCCTGCTGATGTTAAGGAGAGCCTGAAGAACCTGAGTGTTGCAGTTCCAGCAACGAAGCCAGCAGTGAAAGCCCTGGCTACAGCTTATATCAAAGCTTACGGCTTCAGCGGTGGCGGTACTACTAACCCTCCTGGAACTGGCACTAGCGGCGGCAACGGCACAGTAACAACTCCAGTTACGAACCCTACAGCTACACCAGGCCTGTATGATGTATCCAAGCTGGTAACGATTGTAGGCGACAAAGCAACCCTGAAGCTGGTAGATGCTGACGTATTGAAAGCCTTTGACGCACTGGTTGCAGCTAATGCCGGTAAGACAGGTCTTACGCTTACCCTGAACCTGGGCACAGTGAACGCGGCAACTGTAGAAGTGCCATTGTCCAAAGCAATTATCGAAGCAGCCAAGGCGAAAGGCATTGCCAACATTGCAATTACTTTCAACGGCTTGACCGTAACGATTCCAGTAGGACAGTTCAGTGAAGCTATTACACTGACTACTTCCACTGTAGCAGATGCAACCGTAACTTCCCTGTCCAGCAATAAGCTGACATCCAGCGTGTATGACTTCCAACTGAATGTGGGCGGTGTGGTTACATCCACCTTCAAGCAGCCAATCATCATCAAGCTGCCGCTTAAGAATACAGAAGGCGTTGACCGTGAACTGCTGTCCGTTGCTAAGGTAGTCTACAAAGAACTGCAATACCAGGGCGGTGTTGTAGATGGTGATTACATCACTGAACCGCGTGACAGCTTCTCTTCCTACGCTGTACTGGAGAACAAAGTCAGCTTCAAGGATGTTGCCAGTGTTCAGGCTTGGGCTGGAAGACAGATCTCTGTAGTAGCAGCCAAGGGTGCTATTGAAGGCGTAGGTAACGGCAACTTTGCTCCGAAGAACAACGTGACCCGTGCAGAATTCGCCAAGATGCTGATCCGCGCACTGAACCTGGAGAATAACTCCGCGAAGCAGAGCTTCGGCGATGTAAGCTCCACTGCCTGGTATGCTCCTTATGTAGCTGTTGCTGCTGAGAAGGGCATCATTACTGGACGCAGTGCAGCCCAGTTCGATCCTAATGCAACGATTACGCGCGCCGAAATGGCAACAATGATTGCCCGTGCCGTGAAGTCGCAGAAGCCGGAAGCTGCTACGAATGTCAGCTCCCTGAGCAAGTTCTCCGATGCAGGCAAGATCGCTGCTTCCCTGAAAGACGGAGTAGCCTTCGCTGCCAGCAATAACCTGGTTATCGGCAACGCCGGCAAGTTCAATCCTAACAACACAGCTACACGTGCTGAAGCTGCAGTGATTATCTACCGTACGATCAACTTCAAGTAAGTAAATAGTATTGTGGAGAGCCTCCTCTCGTCGTATAGAGAGGAGGCACTTTTTAGGATATAGGGAATAAGAATTTACAGCTTGGAGGGAAATGCACTTGTCAGCACAAGAATTGGATTTGCGCGATTATTTCCAGATTGTCAGGAAGAGACTGTGGATGATTATCAGCATTGTTATCGTGGCTTGTGTTCTTGCCGGGATCTACAGCTTATATATCAAGAATCCCGTCTATGAAGCTTCAACCAAGATCATTGTTAATCAGACGCCTACCCAAGCTACGGCGGCGCAGCTGGATCTGAATCAGATTAATACCAACATTCAGCTGATCAATACGTACAAGGAAATTATCAAGACTCCGGCGATTCTCGATGTTGTGGCTAAGAACTATCCTGAGTTCGGGATTACGGCAGAGGAGATGCTGAAGAAGGTTAACGTGAGTTCCGTAAATAATACGCAGGTGATGACACTTGTCGTTCGAGATAATTCATACCAGAGAGCCGCAGAGATCGTGAATGCCATATCACTTGTATTTAAGCAGGAGATTCCGTCCTTGTTCAACGTACAGAATGTGTCCATCCTCAACGAAGCCAAGCTTAATCCGCCAGTTGCACCCGGACCGGTGGAGCCGAATGTGGTCATGAACCTCGCGATTGCTTTTATCGTATCCCTGATGATCGGTCTGGGGATTGCCTTCCTGCTGGAGTATCTCGACGATACGCTGAAGACAGAAGACGACATTAAGAAATACCTTGGACTTCCGACTATAGCTATGATTACCCGGCTGGGCCAGGAAGAAACCAAGACCACCGGGCAGCAGGCTCAGACACAGAGCAGAAAGGCGGGGGAACTAGAGCATGTCACAGCAGCCAAATAAACAACGCCATCTGATCACCGTGACCAACCCGCGTTCGCCGGTATCCGAGGCCTTTCGGGCACTGCGCACGAACATTGATTTCTCCTCTGTAGATGAACAGATCCAGATTATTATGGTCACTTCTTCCGGACCGGAGGAAGGGAAATCAACCGTAACCGCTAACCTGGCCGCTGCGTACGCGCAAGCGGATAAGAAGGTGCTGCTGATCGACGGTGACTTGCGTAAGCCTACAGCGCATAAGACTTTTTCCCTGAGTAACCGGTATGGATTATCCTCTTTGCTCTCGCAGCAGGCGAATCTGTCTGAAGTTATTCAGGAATCCGGTGTGAATAACCTGTATCTGATGACCTCCGGCCCGATTCCTCCGAATCCTGCCGAGATGATGGCCTCCAACCGGATGAGTGCGGTGCTGCAGGAGCTGCGCCAGTTATATGATGTAATTCTGATTGATACACCTCCGCTGTTGGCCGTTACAGATGCACAGATTGTGGCCTCCAAGAGTGACGGCGTAATTATGGTGGTCAGCTACGGTAAGGTGAAGCGCGATATTGCAGCGAAGGCCAAGGACAATCTCGACCGGGTCGGAGCCAAGATGCTGGGCGTGGTTCTGAACAACGTGAAGCGCAAGGCCAGTGAAGGCTACTACTATTACTACTATGGCAATTGAATTGAGATAAATTGTTATTTTTGGAGGCACTGAAAATGACAGCCAAAACAAGAGTGTTTATGTTGTTTCTAATTGATATTGCGATCATATGGTTTAGTGTAGTCACTTCGTATATGTTCCGTTTCTTTGATGGCATTCCTCATGAATATGTTGTACAGATGATTCAGTTTGGAATAATTTCTACTGTTGCGATTGGTGGGAACTTAGTCTATTTCGGGTTATATCGCCGGATGTGGCAATATGCCAGTATTGGTGAAATAGTATCTATTCTTAAGGCTATAATGACTGGGGCAATCATAGCTTATGGTATAGCTCTATTAATTCTACCAGCGCGTGTACCCTTCGGAGTAGAGGTTCGGATTATGGAGACCATTCTAGTTCTGGTTGGTGGCATCCGCTTCCTATGGAGATTCCTTCGAAAGGAACGGATTAATGACAAGAATAGAGAGACCCATGCTTTAATCGTCGGAGCCGGAGATTGTGGAATGTTAATTGCTAAGGAAATGATGGGTCCATCGTTTGCCGATACGAAATTGGTAGGCTTCATTGACGACAGCTCCAATAAATATCATATGTCTATTTTGGGACTGCCTGTCTTGGGAAATAGATATGATCTGCCCCGTCTGGTGAAGGAAAAGAACATTCATGAGATTATTATTGCCATGCCTTCAGTTTCCAGAACTGAAATATCCGAGATTATTAACCTGGCCAAGACAACAGGAGCCAAGCTGAAGATTATCCCTGCATTGAATGACCTGATTGCAGGTAAGATTTCTGTCAAGAAGCTCCGCGATGTCAGTGTAGAAGACCTTCTGGGCCGTGAGCCGATTGTGGCAGACATGAACAGTATTCTGGGCTATGTTCATAACAAGACCGTATTGGTTACGGGCGCAGGCGGTTCAATCGGATCAGAGCTATGCCGCCAGATCTCTCCTTTTGCACCGGATAAGCTGCTGATTCTGGGACATGGCGAGAACAGTATTTATACAATTGAAATGGAGCTGCGTAAGAGCTTCCCTTACCTGGAAATCGTTACCGTGATTGCTGATATTCAGGACCGGTCAAGGCTGATGGATATATTCCAGAGCTACAAGCCGCAGGTCGTCTTTCATGCGGCAGCACATAAGCACGTTCCTCTGATGGAGCGTAATCCTTCGGAGGCAATCAAGAATAATGTCTTCGGGACCCGCAATGTAGCTGACTGTGCAGACAAATATGGCGCAGAGCGCTTCGTGATGATCTCGTCCGACAAGGCCGTGAACCCGACCAGCGTCATGGGGGCCACGAAGCGGATTGCCGAGATGTATGTGCAGAGCTTAAATACCTCAAGCCAAACGAAGTTCTCGGCAGTTCGATTCGGAAATGTTCTTGGCAGTCGAGGCAGTGTTATTCCAGCTTTCAAAAAGCAGATTGCTGCTGGGGGACCAGTAACCGTTACTCATCCGGAGATGGTCCGTTATTTCATGACAATACCTGAGGCTGTTCAATTAGTTATTCAATCTGGTTCTTTTGCCAAGGGTGGAGAGGTATTTGTGTTGGACATGGGTGAACCAGTGAAGATACTTAATCTTGCCGAGGATCTAATTACTTTATCTGGTTATGAACCGTATACAGATATTGATATTACATTCTCAGGAATTCGTGAAGGCGAGAAGCTGTATGAAGAGTTGCTGACAGATGAGGAGAACCTGGGTTCCACTCATCATGACCGGATTTTCATTGGCAGACCTAATGTCTTTACTCAGAGCCAAATGGAGCTTGAATTCAAACGGTTAGAACGGGTTATTACAGAAGATGCGGAGGCCATCCGCGAAGTGATTAACCAGATCGTGCCGATGCAGCCAGTCATCCAGGCAGCCATTAGCTAATTAGAGATGTGGAGGTACCTGAAGTGAAAAGATGGACAAAAGTATTGATCTGGACGCTGTCGGTCATCGTGGTGCTAGGTATTGGCGGAGTGTTCGCGGCTAATTATGCTGTCGATAAGCTGATGAACTCAATGTCGGGCGGCTTCGATATGGAAGCTGGTAATACGACCAGTGTCCCTCAAGGACAAGTGACTGAGCCTGTAGTAGCAGATAGTGATCCGTCTGCGGAGCCAGCAGCTTCTGTTGCTCCGGCAATAAGCTCTGCACCAGATAGCACACCTGTATCTGGTAATACGGTTGTTCCGGCAGCTGCAAACAAGGATAAGCCGGTAAGTACTGACAAACCCGCAAGCATACCTGTCCCCACACCCGCAGGAGTTGATGGATTAGCACATATTTCAACGGACAAGGCTAAGGAAGTTCAAGAGAACGTAACGATCACAGATAAAGCAAATGTGGCAGCGATCGTAGCCTCACAGCTCAGTGTATCAGATATTAAGAGATTGCAAGAGTTAGCCAAAGGCGGACTAACAACTGAGGAGAAGCGGGAAGCCCGCAGCATCATCCTCGGTAAAGTCTCAGAGGAGCAATATAACGAATTAGCTCAGATTGCCAAGAAATACGGCGTCAGCCAAGGCAAGACCCGGGATCAGATCTTAGCTGAAGAAGAACAACTCAAAGCCCAAGAAAAAGGAAGTGAATAGGCATGTTCAAGATCAAGATTCCAGCAGCAGCACTTCTGAGCGTAGCCTTAATGGGCTGTGAGCCACTGACAGCATCCGCTCCAGTTACCACAGTAGCAGCAGCAACTCCTGTAACCACTGCAACAGCAGCGCCCATCAAAGCGTCCAATTCTATCAAAGTGCAGAATGTGGATGTGACCATGCTATTCGATGGTGTAGCACTACAGCCGCCAGCCGGACAACATGTGTTCATGTACAATAACACCACCTATGTTCCTTTGCGCTTCATGTCTTATGCCTTGCAGAAGAGCGTGAGCTGGGATGCCAAGAATCTGAAAGTAACCGTGGCTGAGCCAAGCAGCTCAGAGATGGTAGTCATTAAGGAATACCTGATGAATGCGACTTCCAGTCCTTCTTTTGCAGCCAAAAATATTACCCTGAACAACGTTAATGCAAGTTATGTATTTAGCGGGAGCACGAAGGCGTTACCCAAGGGCCAATCTAGTTATCTACTGAACGGCTCGATCTATGTCCCTCTAAGATTCTTATCGGAATCTGTAGGAAATTCCATTAGCTGGAATCCAAAAACAAAGACCATAACAGCAAATTCTAAAGACTACGAAGAAAATACAGCTTCTGCGAAACCAACCGACAAGGGAGCTAGCCCATCTGCAAGTGCAACCCCGGCACCGGCAGCAACTCCAGCGGCTGAACCAGGTGGAGCAGCAGGCGGCTCAGGATCGGCAGGAACAGGGTCTGGTAAGGTTTCTTATGAGAGTATCACTAGTGAGACTGAGGCGAAGCTGAGCTCGCTACAGTCGCAGAGCACCTCTACATTGTTAGCAACTGCCTTTGAATATATGAGTGCTACAGATGCTGGAACCAAGCAAAGTATCAAGGCAAAAGGGATACAGCAACTAGCTTCTTTTAAAGCCTCATTTAACAGTATAATCGCTGACGCTGAACAAAAACTAAACAGTAATGGATATAGCACGGCTATTATTGCTCAGTATAGAGCGGCCTTCGAGGCTGACCTGGATAAGGGAAGAGCTATCGCTGAGGGTATGGGGAAATAGCAGGTGTTGAATTGCTTTATCAAAAAAGAGGGATTGTCGAGAAGATGGCGGGTTAACATCCGCTATTTTCATTATCTGAAAACAGAGGTTGATAGTGAATGAGGCCATACTTAGTAGTAAAAAGGGTTGTTGATTGGCTCATTGCATGTGTGCTTGTTGTATTAAGTTCCCCCTTTATGATAGCAGCAATTATAGCTGTGAAGTTTAGCTCTAAGGGGCCTGTCTTGTTTAAGCAAAAACGCCCAGGGAAAAACTGCAAAATCTTCACGGTTTATAAGTTTAGGACAATGTCTCTAGAGACGGATGAGCTCGGAGAGCTTTTGCCCGATATTCAAAGAATGACTAAGGTAGGTTCTTTTTTGCGTAAGACGAGCATTGATGAACTGCCCCAATTGTTTAACATTCTTAAGGGGGATATGAGCTTCATTGGGCCCCGTCCTCTGCTAGTCAAATATCTTGAATATTATACACCTGAACAAAATCGTAGACATGAAGTTACACCAGGAATATCAGGGTGGGCTCAAGTGAATGGAAGAAATACAATCAGCTGGCAAGAAAAGTTCGATTATGATGTTTGGTATGTTGATCATATTAATTTAAAGCTCGATATGAGGATTTTCTGGAAAACGGTTAAGAATGTTTTGATTAGAGAAGGAGTTAACAATTCTCAGACAGATACGATGCCAGTCTTTACCGGTGGCAATACAATTGAAAGCTGATTATTCTATCAAGGCCAGGTGAATTCATTGGGAAACTTATTGATCTTGGGGGCTGGAGGACATGGTAAGGTTGTAGCAGAAACAGCTTTGCGTACTGGTCTATGGGATGAAATAGCTTTTTTAGACAATGATAGTACTCTTAATAAGGTAATAGGGATTCCTGTTATTGGGGGTTTCGATACTTATCCTAACCATAAAGAGACATATTCTAGTGCGATCGTTGCCATTGGGAATAATCACAGTAGATTGACTTGGCTGACTACACTTGAACAAGCAGGCTACAAAATTCCTGTAATAATTCATCCCTCCAGCATATTAAGTAAATTCTGTGAAATTGAGTCCGGTACTGTAGTACTTGCTGGTGTTGTGGTCAATGCAAACGCTAGAATCGCAAAGGGATGCATCCTCAATACTTCAAGTACGATTGATCATGATTGTGTGATTGGGAACGGGGTTCATATTTCTCCTGGCACGAATGTTAGCGGAACAGTTACAATTAATGATTTCACTTGGCTAGGTGTAGGGTCGAAGATCGTAAATAATATCACTATAGGCTCCTATGTGATTGTTGCAGCTGGCGCTGTAGTAATTAATGATATTCCTGATAGTGTAATGGTAGCAGGTGTACCAGCACAAATAAAAAAATGCTTTGGAGATGAAACGTAATGCAGGAGCGTATTTATTTGTCACCTCCACATATGAGTGGAAATGAAATGAAATACATACAGGAGGCATTCGATAGTAACTGGATTGCTCCTTTAGGTACTAACGTTGATAAGTTCGAAGAAGAGATCTGCGACTATGTTGGCATGGAGCATGGGCTTGCCTTGTCATCGGGGACAGCAGGAATTCACCTGGCACTGAAATACTTTGGTGTAGGTCCTGGTGATTATGTGTTCTGTTCAGATTTAACTTTTGCAGGAAGCTGTAATCCGATTCTTTACCAGTATGCGAATCCAGTATTCATTGATTCCGAACCGGAAACTTGGAACATGTCACCCATTGCTTTAGAGAAAGCATTCGAGTGGGCCAAAAAAGAAAATAAAATGCCAAAGGCAGTTATTATAGTAGATTTATATGGTCAAAGTGCAGATTATGATGCATTACTTCCGATCTGTGAGCATTATGGTGTACCAGTCATTGAAGATGCAGCAGAAGCCCTCGGAGCCTCATACAAGGGGAAAAAGTGCGGCTCATTTGGTCACATTGGTATCTTTTCATTTAACGGGAACAAGATTATCACTACCTCTGGCGGTGGAATGATCGTTTCTAACGATGAAGAAGCAATTAAGAAAATGCGTTTCTGGGCCACGCAGTCTAGGGAGCCAGCAAAGCATTATGAGCATAAAGAGGTAGGTTATAATTATAGAATTTCCAATATAAGTGCGGGAATAGGCCGAGGGCAACTCCAGGCTTTGGATAGTTTTATAGATAACCGAAAGTTTATATTCGAACAATATAAAAATAAACTTAAAGAATTACCAATCTGTTTTATGCCAATCTCTGATTTAGGAAATCCTAATTACTGGTTAACAGTGCTGACTCTGAAAGAAAATGTTGAATTGAATCCTGAATATATAATCAATAAATTAGAGATGGAAAATATTGAATCTAGACCATTGTGGAAACCGATGCACCTGCAGCCGATTTTCATAGATGTACCTATGTTCTATCACAGTGAAACAGAGTGTATTGGTAACAATTTGTTTGAATATGGAATTTGTCTTCCTTCAGGCTCTTCCATGACTTTAGAACAGCTAGAACTAGTTATAGATACACTTAAAGATATCTTTGAATCGGTGAAGCAATGAAAGTGCTGTTTCTTACACTGGCTTATCCAGAAGGGGGAGCCGTTAGAAATTTATACGTTGACTTAATGAATGAGTTTAAAGATCGTGGAGACGAAGTTTATGTTATTTGTCAGCGCGAGAAAAGATATGATAAAGAAACAGAAATAAGTAATGAATATGGAATACAAGTATTAAGAGTGAGAACAGGGAATGTAACTAAAACAGGCTTCCTTGAAAAAGGAATATCTACTTTGTTAATTGAAAGACAGTTTATAAAGGCAGCAAAAGAGTATTTTAAAGAAATTAAATTTGATTTAATACTCTACTCAACTCCACCAATTACTTTTGTGAAAGTCGTTGAATATTTCAAAAAAAGAGATGGAAGTAAGACCTATTTATTATTGAAGGATATATTCCCGCAGAATGCGGTTGATTTAGGAATTATTAAAGAGAAAAGCTTGATAAGGTATTACTTCAGAAATAAAGAAAAGAGTCTCTACCAAATATCTGATAATATTGGATGCATGTCAAAGGCAAATGTGGATTACGTAATTAATCATAATAATGAAGTTAGTAGTAGTAAGATTGAGGTTTGTCCTAACTCTATTAAACCAGTGGACATACCTAGTCATTCTTTAAAAGAAAAAGAGGACATAAGAATTAAGTACAAGATTCCTAAAGATTCTGTTGTTTATATTTATGGCGGCAATTTAGGAAAGCCACAGGGTGTAGATTTTTTAATTGATATTTTAGACAGTATAAAAGATTTGAAAAATATATATTTTTTAATAATAGGTTCAGGTACTGAGTTCGATAAGATTAAGAAACAAATAGCTTTGAGTAATCAAATTAATGTTAGGCTAGAACAATTCATGCCTAAGAATGAATTTGATGAGATTTTGTCTGTGAGTGATGTCGGACTAGTATTCTTGGATAAAAGATTTACAATTCCTAATTTCCCTTCAAGAATCAATTCTTACTTGGAGTTCGGAATACCGATTTTAGCTGCAACAGATGTCAATACGGATGTTAAGGATATGCTGTACGAAGCAAAATGTGGATTGTGGTCTGAGAGTGGAGATTTAGATAGTTTCAGAAACAACATAATTAGCTTGAATAGCAATGAGGAGTTACGTCTGGAGATGGGTTCAAATGGAAGGGGATACCTGGAAGAAAACTTTACAGTGGATAAAACTTATGAAATCATTGTTGCTCATTAAATGAAAATTGGATGCGGGGTATTGGTATGTTTACTGGAAAAACATTATTGATAACTGGGGGGACTGGTTCTTTCGGGAATGCAGTTCTAAAGAGATTCTTAGACACAGAAATTAGCGAGATTAGAATATTCTCCAGAGATGAAAAAAAACAAGATGATATGCGTAAGGAACTAAGAAACGATAAAGTTAAATTCTTCATAGGAGATGTTCGTGACTATAACAGTGTGGCATCTGCAATGCACAATGTAGATTACGTGTTCCATGCGGCTGCACTAAAACAAGTGCCCTCGTGTGAATTTTTCCCTATGGAAGCTGTCAAAACAAATGTTATTGGGACTGAGAATGTTCTTAATGCAGCTATAGCATTTGGAGTAAAGAAAGTTGTATGTTTATCGACAGATAAGGCTGTATATCCTATCAACGCTATGGGTATTTCAAAAGCAATGATGGAAAAAGTAATGGTTGCTAAATCGAGAACGGTATCTCCTGAAGATACATTAATCTGTGGAACACGTTATGGAAACGTGATGTGTTCTAGAGGGTCTGTGATTCCATTATTTATTGATCAGATCAAAAATTATGAGGATGTAACAATTACTGATCCTGATATGACACGATATCTCATGTCCTTAGAGGATGCTGTGGAATTAGTATTGTTTGCCTTTAACAAAGCTGCACAAGGAGATATTTTTGTTCAGAAAGCCCCTGCTTCAACAATAGGGGAATTGGCTATCGCCCTGAAAGAACTATTTCAATCAGATAGCCACACAAGAGTTATTGGAACCAGACATGGTGAGAAGTTATATGAGACATTGCTGACGCGTGAAGAAATGGCTAAAGCTAATGACTTAGGCAGCTATTATCGGATTTCTGCAGACACAAGAGATTTAAACTATGACAAGTTCTTTGAAGAAGGTAATAGAGAAATTTCTGAAGGTTGGGAATACAATTCGCATAATACAGAAAGATTAGATGTTCAAGGAATAAAAGAACTCTTGTTAAGTCTAGATTTAATCCGAAATGAACTAAATGGTAGGGGAATTCTATAATGAAAACTGTTTTGGTAACAGGTGCTAATGGATTTATTGGACGTAACTTGGTCGCTACTTTAAGCAGAAGAGAAGACGTTGAAGTTATGAGGATCGACTCCAAAAACTCACTTGAGGAATTAGCAGAATATGCCTTAAAAGCAGATTTCATTTATCATCTTGCCGGTGTTAATCGACCTGAGAATACTGAGGAATTTATAACGGGAAATTTGGGTTACACCCAATATCTAATAAATATTTTATCCTCGAATCAAAAAAAGACTCCTATATTGCTCTCTTCATCAATTCAAGCGGAACAAGATAACCCGTATGGGAGCAGCAAGCGAGCAGCAGAGGAAGCGGTTTTTGCTTATGGTCATAATGTAGGAGTAAATACATTTGTGTACAGGTTGCCTAATGTTTTTGGAAAATGGAGCAAACCAAATTATAATTCTGTTATCGCAACTTGGTGCCACAATATTAGCAGAGAAATACCGATACAGGTAAATAATCCTGATGCAGAAGTTACATTAGTTTATATTGATGATGTTATTGAAACATTCATAGGTTCGATGGATGATCCAGACGCATCCTATATAAGTGATTACCATGATATTTCCCGTTCCTTCAAAGTTAAGCTTAAAGATATTGAAGCCTGCTTAGTTTCCTTTAAATCAAGCCGGCATACACTTGTTATTTCAGATTTGAAAAATGATTTTGAACGCTTTCTTTATAGTACCTATCTATCTTATCTGCCTGAGAATGATTTCGGGTATGACTTAGAAATGAAGCATGATAATAGGGGATGGTTAGCAGAGTTCATTAAAACTGAACATTCTGGCCAAGTATTTATATCTCGTACCAAACCAGGCATCACACGGGGGAATCATTGGCATCATACTAAGGTGGAGAAATTCCTTGTTATTGAAGGAGAAGCTGTCGTGAAATTCCGTCAGATTGAAGGAGAAGAAACCCTAGAATATCCGGTAAATGGTTTATCACTACGGGTAATAGATATTCCGCCTGGATACACACATTCCATAACTAATATAGGTACGACTGATGTAATAACCCTATTTTGGGCTAATGAACTGTTCAACCCTGAGAAACCAGATACATATTATTTGGAGGTTTAATAAATGGAAAAGCTTAAAGTCATGACAATCCTGGGGACTAGACCAGAGATCATTCGTTTGTCTGAGTGTATTAAAGCTTGTGATAGATATTTCAATCACATTCTTGTTCATACTGGACAGAACTGGGATTATACATTAAATCAAGTGTTCTTCGACGAACTTGAACTTCGGCAACCTGACTATTTCCTTGAAGCAGTGGGAACAAATCTAGGGGAAACGATGGGGAATATAATAGCAAAATCCTTTGAAGTTTTAGAAAAGGAAAAGCCTGATGCGTTGCTGATTTTAGGTGATACAAACAGTGCACTTAGTGCGATTGCTGCAAAGAGGCTTAAAGTACCGATTTTTCATATGGAAGCAGGAAATCGATGCTTTGATCAAAATGTACCTGAAGAAATTAACCGTAAGATTGTTGACCATATTTCGGATATTAATCTGCCTTATACAGAGCATTCCAGGAGATACCTTCTATCGGAAGGATTCCGTAAAGAGCATATCTTTGTTACTGGGTCCCCAATGCAGGAAGTTCTTCAAGCGCACATGGATAAGATCGATGCAAGTAATATTCTTGAACGATTAAATCTAGAGTCAGGGAAATATATAATTGTTTCAGCTCATCGTGAAGAGAATATTGATAATGAACATAACTTCATTTCATTAATGGACTCTATCAATAAAATTGCCGAAAGTTATCAAATTCCGGTCATTTACTCTGCGCATCCTAGAAGTATGAAATATATCGAAAGTAGAAACTTTCAATTTCACCCTTTAGTTAAAATTATGAATCCATTTGGTTTTTTGGATTATAATAAATTGCAAAAGAATAGTTACTGTGTTCTCTCTGACAGTGGCACTCTTTCTGAGGAAAGTGCTATGTTGAATTTTGCAGGTATATTACTAAGAACTTCTACTGAACGACCAGAGGTTCTTGATAAAGGTACAGTCATAATAGGGGGGATAAATAATAGAAGTATTGAGCAGTCTATTAACCTTGCAATCTCAATGAAGAAAAATCATGAGAAAATAGTATTAGCAGATGATTATCAAGATAGTAATTTTTCTGTAAAAGTGATCAAAATTGTACAAAGTTTCGTTAGAGTTATCAATCAAACAGTGTGGAACAAAATCCAATAAAATGACTATTCTGAAAGGTAAATTATAAATGAATAAAATAGTTTTTGTTAATAATCCAGCAGCTAGTAGTGGAGGAGCATTAACAATTCTTAAACAATTTATTGAACAAGTTGCACAAAAAAATAAACAAATTAGCTTTTTTATTTTTTGTTCTTCCAATGATTTAATTAAATATGAAAATCAAAATATTAAGATGATTGTGTTGAACAGTTCCAAAAATTGGTTTTTTAGAATTTATTGGGATTTTTATGGTTTGAAAAGATGGAGCAAGAAGAATGGAATAATTCCGTCATTGATACTTTCATTGCAAAATACAGGAGTTTATAATTTCAAGGGTATAAAACAAGTCGTTTATTTACATCAATCATTACCATATTATAAAGAGTACAAATGGAAATTGTCAAAAAAAGAAGAGAGACCCTATTGGTTTTACAGAAATATCTACAAATATTTGATTCATCTTTCACTAACTAAAGAAACAAAAATTGTTGTCCAAAGTGAGTGGTTGAAAAAAAGAGTTTCTGATCTTCATAATATAAAAGAGAATAATATATATATCATTAAGCCTTATGTTGAAGCTAATGAAAATCGATTCATTAACAACAATTTAAATAGTTTTGTTTTCTTTCCTGCATCAGGACAATTTTATAAAAATCATCAAGTTTTAATAAAAGCCGCATCTATAATTAAACAATATTATGGGATTAAATTAATATTTATGTTCACTTTATCTTTAGAAAGTCAATACGCAATTGCACTACAACACTTAGCAAAGCAAGTTGGCGTAGATGATCAAATTGCTTTTGTAGGTAATCTGCCACATGAAGAAGTAATGAAATACTATGAAGATTGTAGTTTAGTTGCTTTCCCTAGCTATATTGAAACATTCGGTCTTCCATTAGTTGAAGCAGCCTCACTCTTAAAGCCCATAGTTGCATCAGACTTAGAATATGCTAGAGAAGCATTGGAAGGATATAATGGTGTTACCTTTGTAGATCATAATGATTCACAAAAATGGGCCGAATCAATTTTTGGAATGCTGAAAATTCAAGAGGTATTTAGTTTCAATAGAAAATTTAATTCCAATCATTCATGGTTGGGAATTATAATGGAATAAATAGGTTTATTTTAATGAGATATCAACTTTTCCGTTTAATCTCCATAATTTAAATGAAAAGGTATAAGGAAGAGGCTGTTATGGAAGAAACGCTTACAATTCTTATGGCTACATATAATGGCGAGAGATTTATAAGAGAACAATTAGATAGTATTATCAAGCAGACGTATAAAGAATGGTGTCTGGTGATTCGAGATGATTGCTCAAAAGATAATACTCCAGACATTATAAAAGAATACTGTCTAAGAGATACTAGAATTAAATTTATAAGTGGAGAAAAAAATTTAGGTCCAGTTTTAAATTTTAATGAGTTAATTAAAGATTCACTTTCCTCAAAATATATTATGTTTGCAGATCAAGATGACATTTGGCTTGATTCTAAAATAGAGATTTCTTTGAAAAATATAAAAAATATTGAAGAAAGATATGGCGAAAATGTACCTATTATTGCTTATTCAAAATTGAAATATGTTACTGAAGATCTTAAGCCATTAAACATAAAAAATTCTAATCCTAAAAATAAAAATCTTCGTACACTGTTAAGCTTTAATTTTATATGGGGTTGCACCATAATCGCTAATAGTGCATTAATAAATGAAGCTTATCCTATAAGTAAAGCAGCTCAAAATCATGATTATTGGTTAGCCCTTCATGCTGCCCACAAAGGAATAATTTATCATATAGAAAAAGAAACAATGTTATATAGACAGCATAAAGCAAATGTAACGGGAGGTATAAATAATAGAAGTCTAAAATCAAAAATTAAAAAAATTAACAACCAATTTTCATCTTATGAACAGCAAATTAAACAAAACTTAAATTTTATTACCAAGTATCAAGAAGATAATAATCAAGTATTGCTAGAGTATAAAAACATTTTACTAAGTGATTTTTTTATCCGAGTTATTAAAGCATATAAATTTAGTGTTAAAAAAAATTCCTTATTAGAGACAATTATTTTTTATATATTTCTCTTGAGTAAATATCAAAAGGAGAATAGCAAAATTGATTGATAAATTTAATCTTTTAAAATTTTTGATATTCAGCTTAATATTTTTAATGATTTTTGCTCCTGCACAGATGATGAAAATGAAAATTGCTTTAGTTGTTATTTTTATGGTAATAAGCATACTTTATTTAATTAAACACAGAAGCACAATAAAAATTCATCCAGGAGTATTTAAATGGTTTTATATATACACAACTGCTAGTGCTATATTTACTTTTATTTCAATTTATAATAATAACCCACAACCATTGAATTTATTTGGAGTCTATTTTATATATCCTATAATTTATTTTATTTTTATAATAGTTATTAGCAATTCTCAATATTTTGAGTATGTTATTAAGGCTAGTATTGCATCTTTTTCTATCACATTAATTTACAATATTGTTTATGTTTTTGTTATTAATGGATATATTGGCTTTATTCCAAAAAATATTTTCTTTAACATTAATGAAAATATAGGTGGAATGGATTTAGGTTTTATTAAATACTCAAGCGAGAGCATTTCTTATTTTATTTTTTTCGTTCCAATGATACTTGCAACCTATTTAATAAGAGAGAAAAATACAAAAAGGAAAAATATGTATTTGATCTTAATGTTTTTAGGCGTTTTATCTGCAGTTTTCTCTGGAAGAACGGCTTTTATTATAACTTTAATCATTACTCCCATGGTAATAATATTTCTAGCATATAAATCGAAAATTCTCATCGATAAAAGGAAGTTAATGCTAATTGTATTTTACTCACTACTTTTCATAGTTCTTCTGGTTACTTTTTTGGGTGTCGACTTTAAACTTTTGTTCGAAAAAGTTTCAGGATCTTTTTCTTCTGAAAATATTATTAATAACAGTGGAATTATAGATTCGGGTGGCAGTATAAGAATTAATCAATTTAAAGATTTAATAAAAACTTGGACCTATAAACCTCTCTTAGGTTGGGGAGATGCAGCAATATCAATTAATCCAACTAGAAATGACTTAGGAGGGATTTACGAGTTATCCTACCTTGCTTTGTTAATGCAAAGAGGTCTTGTTGGAAGTTTAATTTTTTTATTGCAAATTATCTGGATATATGTTGAAGGGATAAAACTAATAAAGTTGAATAATAATCTTAAAATAATTTGTTTTACTGTATTAGTTGGTTTTTCTACCTTTATGTTCTCTAATGCCACTAATCCCTATTTATATAGTTTCGATAGATTGTTAATCTTGTTTTTACCTTTACTAATTTTGCAGGTCGCTTATGTAAATACAAATATCGAATGTGAGAAAGTGAAGGTTTATTCTGCAGAATAAATAAGATTCATTCGGAGTGATTCAATTGAAAAAACTTGTCAGCATCATTATTCCTTGTTATAACCAAGGTCTATATTTAGGAGAATGTATTGATAGTATAGATAAGCAAACCTACAAAAATATCGAAGTTATAATTGTTAATGACGGTTCTACTGATGAAATAACTATAAATTTTCTAAATGAATTAGAGAAATTTAGAAAGGATATAAAAATAATCAATCAGAGTAACAACGGTGTTTGTAATGCCAGAAATAATGGGATTTTGAATTGTAGGGGGCACTATATCCTTCCATTAGATGGCGATGACAAAATTGCAGCTACCTATATTGAAAAATGTGTACAAATATTAGATGATAACAGCCAACTAAATATAGTGTATTGCATCGGTAAATGTTTTGGCTACAAAAATGGTATTTTTGTTTTAGATGATTTTTCTGTAAGCAAAATGCTTAAACAAAATTTGGTTTTTTGTAGTGCGATGTTTAGAAAATCTGATTTTGACCGGACTAAAGGTTATAACAGTAATATGATTTATGGATATGAAGATTGGGATTTTTGGTTATCTATGATTGAAAATGAGAATGAATTTTTTCGAATTAACGAAATTCTTTTCTTCTATCGTATTAAATCATTTTCTCGCAATGTTCAAACTTCTACTGGGAACTTAGAGCAAAGATTAAAAATGATAAAACAAATAGTCCAAAATCATGAAAATTTATATGCAAAATATAAAGTAAAAGCAAGTGATATTGAGCCTGTATATAAATCGAAATTTGAATTGTATTTTATGAAATTTTATTTGAAAATAAAATATGCATTGCAGAAAATCAAACTTTTATATCTAGCGAAATAGTTTGTGAGTGGAATTAGCCGTAGATTTCCAAGGGAGTTGAAATTAATGAAAGTTAGAATTGCGTTAAGAGGGTTTAAAAATAAAATAAGCAATATAGTGTTAATACATCCCAAATTCAATGAAATGAAACTAGTAATGACACTACTAGTGAAAAATGAAGAAGATATTATAGAGGAAAATATAATTTTTCATAAGAGTATGGGAGTAGATAGTTTTATAGTAACAGATAACAATTCAACAGATAAGACTAAAGAGATTTTGTCAAAATATAAAGATAAAGGTTGGATTAAGGAGATAATTGAAGAGAAAGGAGAAGATATTTCTCAACAAGAGTGGGTAGATAGAATGATTAAATTGGCTGCTGATAAGTATAAAGCTGACTGGATAATTAATGCTGACGCTGATGAGTTTTGGTATAGTAAAAGTGGGAATTTAAAAAAGTATATTAAAAATTCTAATTCAAATGTGATTAAATGCAACATTTATAATATGCTTCCTACTGAAGTGGGGAAATTTTATTTAAGTGATTGGTTAGTGGAAAAAAATGTTGATAATTCTATGCAGAATTATAATTTGTCAAAATTCAATATTTTTACTAAACAAATACCGAAAGTAATTCATCGATCAAAGGGTTATAAGCAAATATTTACTGGAAATCATTTTGTGAAAATGAAATTACAAAGAGAAGAAATTAGTTCGGACATAAAAATATACCATTTTAGTATTAGGAGTTTGGAACATTTTAAAAATAAAATGATTAATGGCGGTAAGGCATACGAACGGAATAGTAAACTCAAGAATAATATTGGAGAACATTGGAGATATTTTTATGAAGGTTGGAAGGAAGGAACTCTCAATTTGGATGAAGAATATGATAAGTCAATTGCCTCTAAATATCATAAGCAGTTTATCGAAGAAAATATAATAGTAAAAAATGATGAGTTGAAAAACTACCTTACTAATATTTTGAAAGAGAATGGTTATGATGAATAAAATTAAGATGAGAATAAAAACCATTGCAAAAATATTTTTACAACGTATTTCAAAAACTGAAAAGGAAATATTAAAAAATATAAATGATAAATTTCCTGAGGTCTTGTCTACCGCAGAAACTATTCAATTGATTGTAAGTCAAAAAGCATCAATATCTAGGTTTGGAGATGGGGAATTTGATATTTGCAATCAAGAAAATAAGTTAGATCCTTATCAAAATCCAAGTAATGAGTTAACGAATCGTTTGACTGAAATTCTTAGTTATAAAGGATCAGATAATGTAATCATATGTATTCCTCCTTTCAATTCAAATTATAATAATATAAAGAATTATTTTGGGAAATTATCTTTTTGGGAATGGTACTGGCTTAAGAAGTATAAAAACATAGCTCCTCTTTTAAAGAACGATAATTACGGAAACTCTTTTGTATCAAGAGATGCTGTCTTTTATGAAAATAATATTAATATAATTCAAGAAATATGGAGTAATAGGGATGTTGTTTTTGTATATGGTGAAGGCGGTAGATTTGATATTAATAGTCCATTGTTTGATAATGTGTCCAGCAAAAAAACAATTCTGATCTCACCGACTAATGCGTTTAGTGATTACAAAAATACCTTAAAAAAATGCTTATTAGAAAAAATGGATAGTTTATTTTTAATTGCTGCTGGACCAACTGCAACTGTCTTAGCTTTTGATCTTTCTAAAGAGGGGATTCAAGCACTTGATGTAGGACATTTAACAAATTGCTATGAGCAGTATTTAGGCATTATAACGTCCCCTGAAAGTTTGCCATTAATTAAAAAAGATACAAGAGGATAAAATGAGAGTTAATAATTCACTTAAAAATATTGTCAGTGGTATTATATTGCAATTTGTTGCAATTGGACTAAATATTATTTCTAGAAAGATTTTCTTGGATTTCATGGGTGTGGAGATTTTAGGGGTACATGGTGTTTTGACGAACATAATATCTATGTTGGGGTTAGTTGAAATGGGGATTGGTATAGCAATTTCCTATAGTTTGTATAAACCGCTAAGTGAAAATGATCAAGATCAGGTTAAGACTATTATTAGATTGTATGCGAAATTTTACAAATATGTTGCTCTAACAGTATTAGTTATAGGCTTATTAATATTACCATTTATGGGCAGTGTAATTGAATCTAGTTATTCTTCGTCATATATAAGACTAATATTTTTAATTTTATTGGTTGATACAATGATGTCGTACTTTTTAGCCTATAGAAGAACCTTGTTAATTGCTGACCAGAAAGCCTCAATTCTTAATAAATTAACTATATTGTATTCAATTGTGTTGACTTTTAGTCAAGTATCTATTGTGTATCTAACACAAAATTTCATTCTCTTTATATCTATTAAATTAGTGTTTGGAGTAGGGTTAAATTTAATTATTTATTATATTACGAATAAAAATTATCCATATTTGAGAGGTGCTTCAAAAAAACCATTAGACCCTGAAGTAAAGAAAAATATAATACAAAATATAAAGGCGTTATTGCTTGCTAATATTTCCGTGTACTTTATTTTTGGTACAGACAATCTACTATTGTCTATTTTCACAAATGTAACTACTGTGGGTTTATATTCTAACTATACAATGATTCTTAATGCAGTTAAAGGATTTCTGTCACAAGTATTTGTAGGAACTACAGCAAGTTTTGGTAACTTGTTGGCCTCTGATACAACGCTTGATGATGCTGATAGAATATTTAAAATTATGTTTTTTATCAACTTTTGGCTTTCAACCTTTTGTAGTTCGGCCCTTCTACTTTTAATTAATCCATTTATTCATTTGTGGATTGGTAGTAGTATGTTACTTCCAGGGGTGATAGTAGTCATTTTAGTTTATAATTTTTATTCTGATTCAATGAGAAGTGCAGTAGAATTAGTAAAAAGTGCCGCTGGTCTTTATAGTCCTTACCCATTTTTTAAATATTGGATAGTTGTTGAAGCATTAGTAAATTTGTGTTTAGCTATAATTTTAGCAGGTGGATTAAATATGGGTATGACTGGAATATTTTTAGCTACTTCTTTAAGTACACTACTACCAACCTATGTTATTCCATGGAATGTATATAAATATGTATTTAAAAAAAGTTCCAAAGAGTTTTATATAAAACAATTAGTTTACACTTTACTTAGTTTAATAGTTGTAGGAATAACATACAGGATAGGAACTTTTATTACATTAGAAAATACAATTGGAGATTTTATGTTGAAATTGATGATTAGTATAACTGTTCCTAATGTAATTATATTAATAATGTTTAAAAAAACGAAAGAATTTAATTCCTTAATGATAAAAATAGTTCATAAGCTGCGTTTGAAAAAAACACTACGTAATTGAATTATTATTAAGGAAGGAATGCTCTTTAAACAATTTTAACGAAACTCAATACTTTAAATTTATTTTTATGAAATTGTTAAGGGGAGTGCGCTCGTTTCTATTTATAATTCTTTGTAGTAGACTTCAGAATCTGTCTGATGATAGATTAGATAATTATTAATTAGGAGGTTCTTGTGCTTATCACAGTGACAGTCGGTGTGGATTGCATAGATTCGCATACTTGTATTGCTTTATTGGAGGCAGGGTTTAATGTTAAGTAGACCGCTGATCATCGGGTGATATAGCATTATGTTTTGCCAATATTATAGAAGTTGGGAAAACTAAAGTGGAATACAAATAGAGGTATTGGCTAAATTCACCATTAAACTTTGAGACTTTAACAAAGATGTAACAAGTGATTTTACTACTGGGAGGAGTTCTTGAAGTGTTTTTATTTTGTTTATTAAAAATTTGAAAAGGGTTGGTTTATTTTGAAAGGCATAATCCTAGCCGGAGGCTCAGGCACCCGTCTTTACCCATTAACCATGGTTACCAGCAAGCAGCTACTGCCTGTTTACGACAAGCCTATGATCTATTACCCGTTATCTACTCTAATGCTTGCGGGAATCAAAGATATCCTTATCATCTCCACTCCTGAGGATACTCCGAGGTTTGAGAGTCTTTTGGGGGATGGTTCTCAGTTTGGGATCTCTCTACAATACATAGTACAACCCAGTCCTGACGGTTTGGCTCAGGCTTTTATTTTGGGCGAATCGTTTATTGGGAATGACGCTGTGGCTATGATTCTTGGAGATAATATTTATTATGGGAATGGCATCCGTAAGATGCTTCAGCGTGCTTCCGGGAAGGCGCAGGGGGCGACTGTGTTCGGGTATCATGTGCAAGATCCGGAACGGTTCGGTGTGGTGGAGTTCAATGATGAAGGTAAGGTACTGAGTGTGGAAGAGAAGCCGGTACAGCCTAAGTCTAATTATGCGATTACGGGCCTCTACTTCTATGATAACCGTGTGGTGGAGATTGCCAAGAACGTGCAGCCTTCTTCCCGGGGTGAACTTGAGATTACTTCCATTAATGAAGCATATCTTAGAATGGGAGAGCTGGATGTCGAACTCCTGGGCCGCGGCTTCACTTGGCTGGATACGGGGACTCATCAGAGTCTGGTGGATGCCACCAATTTTGTACGGACGATTGAAGATCATCAGGGGATCAAGATTGCCGCGCTGGAAGAGATTGCATATATTAACGGATGGATTACGAAGGAGCACCTGCTGAGTTGCGGGCAGAAGCTAAGCAAGACGGGGTATGGCCAATACCTGATTAAGGTTGCTACCGGAAAAATTCAATATTAAGCAGTAGAGGTGTAGAGGATATGAAGTTAACAGAAACGGCGCTTCCAGGCGTGTATATAGTTGAACCTGCGGTATTCGGAGACCACCGGGGCTGGTTCATGGAGACGTTCAGTGCTGCGAAGTTCAGAGAGCAGGGCATTGATATTGCTTTTGTCCAGGATAATCAGTCCTATTCTGCGGTTAAAGGCACCTTGCGCGGCCTGCATTATCAGCTCAATCCCAAGGCTCAGACCAAGCTGGTACGTTGTACCCGTGGGGCCATATTCGATGTGGCTGTGGATGTCAGAGCAGGCAGTCCCGCTTACGGCAAATGGTTTGGTGTTGAACTAAGCGCAGAGAATAAGAAGCAGCTGCTGATTCCCAAGGGGTTCGCCCACGGGTTCATGACGTTGACCGAGGATGTTGAAGTTCAGTATAAGTGTGATGAGCTGTATGCTCCAGACTGTGATGGCGGCATTCTCTGGAATGATCCGGCTATCGGGATTGAGTGGCCGCTCCACGTTACCCCCGTTCTCTCCGGCAAAGATGAGCAGGCTCCGCTCCTGCAAGATGCTGTTCTGAATTTTACCTATACTCCCTGAAGCAGAACGAAATCCAATTGAATGATTCTGAGGTGTAATTGATGAATAGAAAGAAATTGCTGGTTACCGGAGGTGCCGGTTTCATTGGCGGGAACTTCGTGCAGTACATGATCGATAAGTACTCCAATTACGATGTCTATAACTTGGATCTATTGACCTATGCCGGTGACCTCTCTAAGCACAAGGAGATTGAAGACCGGGATAACTACCACTTCGTTCAGGCGGATATTGCGGACCGTGAGGCTATTCAGTCTCTTTTTGCAGAGGAGCGATTTGATTATGTGGTTCATTTCGCAGCCGAGAGTCATGTGGACCGCTCTATTACAGATCCGGCGGTATTCGTCCGTACGAATGTGATGGGAACCCAGGTGCTGCTGGATGCTTCCCGTGCGATTGGAGTGACCAAGTTCGTTCATGTGTCTACGGATGAGGTGTATGGTGAACTGGACTGGGACCCTGCTGTATTCTTCACTGAGGAGACCCCGCTGCAGCCTAACAGCCCTTATAGTGCAAGCAAAGCGTCGTCCGATCTGTTAGTCCGTGCGTATCACGAGACCTTCGGCTTGCCGATGAACATTACCCGCTGCTCTAATAATTATGGCCCGTACCATTTCCCGGAGAAGCTCATTCCCCTTACGATCTCTAAGGTCCTGAATGAACAGAAGGTTCCTGTCTATGGAGATGGCGCGAATATCCGGGATTGGCTGCATGTGTGGGATCATTGTGCTGCGATTGACCTGGTGTTGCATGAGGGCGTAAGCGGTGAGGTGTACAACGTAGGCGGGCATAATGAACGCACCAATCTTGAGGTTGTGAAGACGATTATTCATACCTTAGGGAAATCTGAGGATTTGATTGAATTCGTTACTGACCGGCTGGGTCATGATAAACGTTATGCGATTGATCCAACGAAGCTGGAGCGGTTGGGCTGGAAGCCTACGTACACGTTTGAGACCGGGATCGCCCAGACCATTCAGTGGTATACGGAAAATGCACAGTGGTGGGAACAGATTCTTAGCGGCGAGTACCGGAAGTAGCTTATGAGCCGTAACCTAACTAGGACCAAGATGGGCAAGCGTAGAAAAAGAATTCTCTTTCTGTACTTGCCCCTTCTGTTAATGCTCTTGCTGTTCCTGTGCGCCGGGCGATTCCTTCACGTATCCGAGGCTCCTAAGCAAGCAGACGTCATCATCATCCTCAGTGGCGGGGGAGGGCGGGTGGAGCAAGGGGTTCAGCTGTTTCAAAATGGCTATGCTCCGCAGCTCCTGCTGTCTAACGCTAAGGAAGGAGCAGGTCCTGTCGGTGACATGCGCGAAACGGCTCTTTCCTTGGGCATCCCGGAATCCTCTATTCTGACGGAAGATGCTGCGGAGAGTACCTACCAGAACGCGCAGCTCACGCTCCCAATCATGAAGCAGAAGGGCTTTAAGTCGGCGATTGTGGTGTCGTCGGATTTTCATATGCGGCGGGTGAAGTTTATCTTCGATCATGTGTATAGGAAGTCGGGGATTGAGCTGACGTATATCGGGGCGGACTCGGGCTATAACGCGAAGGCGTGGTGGAGTGACCGGTATAGCCGGGAGACGACTTTTAACGAATATATTAAGATGATTGGCAATGCCTTCGGCTACAATGGCCCGGAAGCAAAGGGGTCGCTTGAGCAGATTAAGCGCTGGTTCCGTCGATAAGGCAGGTCTGACAACAAAAGAAGTGCGGATACCTTAGCGATAGAAACAAGTCAGATTTTACCGGGATGTTGCTGATCGGCGTGGGTGGAGCTTGGGAAACAGCAGAGACAGCCTAGGCAGCGACTTTGCAAATATGATATCAGACGACAGAGACCTTATGAGACCCATAGGGTCTCTATTTTTTTGCGATCATGGCAAACCGGTTGCCTGTAGTTCATGAATTATACTAATCTGACGCTCAGCCAGATACTTAGTGGTCAGCAACCCATTGTATCTGGTCTATGTCTCCGTGCTGTTCGAAGTGGTTGAAGGAATGTTTCAAGAGGGACTGTGGAAAGTGCCGATTTGCTATATAAGAATGTGAGTGCCAGTGAGAAGTATCAGAATTCCGAGAGACTCGCGATATGCCAATTCCGTCTATTCCCTATCGTCATTGGTGATGACCGGGTGCGGAATTTACAGGCGGCGCTACTCTTCGAATGTTGCCTGGATCGGCTGGATGAAGCGGATCAGTTAGATGGATTGAAGCATCTTGCTTATGTATATGTGTCATTGAACAAGTGGCATGAGGTTTCTCTGAATACGTTGAATATATCTCCCACCGGCCAGATGAGATATTTACAGCGTTATACAATATTATCTTATCGGCTAACCGCTATGATTAGAATGTTAATTAGTAAGGCATTCTTCATAACAAACAAGTCATAGCCAACCAATACACCGGATTTCTTTCTGAATTGGGATCTTTATCGATATTGTAGTAATAATGAAGGTAGATTCGCCAGGATTCCGTAAGCGTATGGCCTTTATAGGAACAGTGTATGGTGCTACACGATGTCAAGAGAGTGAATTCGAATTCTTTGATATGTGAAAAAAATACAAGGCTAGTGTGCGACCTTAGGGAACAGTTGGAGGGAGAAGCCAAACGGACACAGAACTAACAACGAAATACTATCTTTTGGATTGATTTCTACGATATTACATGTATAATCAAGATCATTAGTGGAATATTTTGTTAAACCGAAAAATGGTTTTTTCTAAACATTCCAATCTAAAATACAATATCAGGAGTGTATTTATGAACAAGAAAGCTTTGACAATGCTAGCTACCTTTGGACTTTTGTGCTCTATTTACCCTGCCAGCATTAATGCTGAATCCAGTACAAATGTTGATACTTCAACCACTTCACCAACTAACGTATTTACTTCTGTTCCTGATCAACAAGAGATTGAACGTCAGAAGCAATACGAACCTGCCCCCCCTACTGCTTGGGAAGTTGATCTAAATGGTAATAAAAAAACAGTACCGTACATTGTCCCTTCTGCATTAGGAAATGCAACTAAGGGCACTATTGGGACACAATCTTGGAGCGATAGCAACTATACTTACGCTTTTGACGGCTGGACTTTAAGTTCTACACAACTAGATGACTATAGATTTTATGTTTCTAAAGTGTCTATTGATAACCATAGTTCTCAACCATTGCCACTAAAATACACCCAACAAAACTCAATTACAACGCAATGGTCAGTTGGTGCCAATATTTCAGCTGAAGCTGAATTTGGCCCGAAATTTTTGTCTAGTTTAACAGTTTCATTAGGTGGAAATTGGAGTAAATCTAAAACATCATACGCTAGTACAACTATTGAAATGGGACCAGTAAATGTTCCTTCAGGATGGGCTGCATCCTTCACTAAATATCAAGGTGGCGGTTATGGTCAAGGACAAGCGAGATGGAAAAAGTATATCAAAGGCACTTCTTCTTTAGTTGGATTGTACTACACAGGTGAGTCTGGTTGGGCTGTTAATGATTCAGTTACAAAGTATGTCTATGCAGATCATAAAATTTAAGTTTTATAGAAGAACTCTACCTCTTCTTTTAGTTATACTAGTAGCTTTAACCGTTTCTTCCTGTGATGTTAAATCTCATGATGAAGTACTCAAGAATGGTGAATCACCTATATCCTATAATCAGTACAGATCTTTATTTGATAATATGATAAAAGAACTTAAGATAGCAGATTCGGAAATAACTGAAAAAACTGATAATGTTAACTTGGTTGCAATTGACAAAGAATCGTCATTTGGTACGAGATCTATTTTAACTTTGACAGGTGAACAAACTAATCAAGAAACACAAGAAAGAATCATTTATACGAATATAAAGAATGAAAACTTAGCTCTAATTGATTTGATTTATTTACACTCTTCAGTAGGTAAAGATATGATTTTCTTGCCAGCATCTACAGAGACTTCTAGAGAAAATCCATTCTTTCAAAAGTTTAACGAATGTATACTATCTTATAATAATATATTGATTAAAATAACTATAATATCTAATGATAAACCCATTGAGTTTCAAGAACTGAATAGAGCTGTTAATTCTGTAACAACTTTTTTGGAACAATACAAATTTTAAAAAAGAAGAACGTTTCACAATTGAAACGTTCTTCTTTTTTTAACCTGAATTAAGATGATTGGCAATGCCTTCAGCTACAATGGTTCTGAAGCGAAGGGGTCGCTTGAGCAGATTAAGCGCTGGTTCCGCTGATAAGGCACGACACCTTCGCGATGGATACCGTTAGGTTCTACCGGGATGTTGCGGATCGGCGTGGGTGGAGCTTGGGAAACAGCAGAGACAGCGGATAAGCAAATATGATTTCGAAACGATAGAGACCCTATGAGACTAATAGGGTCTCTATTTTTTTACCATAATGGCAAACCTCTTGCCTGTAGTTCACGGATTATACTCATCTGCAGCAATCTATGTTATTGACCATTGGAATAATGTGACATATTATTACAACTATAAAAGAAATTATATTGGATTCCAGTTAGGTGGTGTTTGCGTGGTCCCTACTACTCGAACTATGATTCGCGATCTATTAGCGTTGCATTTGTCGCAGAGGGGAATGTCTATTCATCAATTCTCCATACAATCCGGAATTAATTCAGGAACGCTCAGCCGGATACTTAGTGGTCACCAGCCCATTGCTATGAACCATCTGGAGCGAATCACCAAGGCGATGGATCTACCGGAAGACCATTTCTACAGCTTATATGTGGATGAGTGTTTCTTTTTCTCGTCGCCCACCTGGCGGCGTCTGCGGCCATTTCTTGTGCGCTCCGCTGAGCTGGGTCGTCTAGATTGTGTTGAACAGGTGGTTCAGAATCTGCTGGAGAATCTGGTTTATGCCCCCATGCTGTTCGAAGTGGCTGAAGGCCTGTTTCAAGAGGGGCTGTGGCAAGCTGCCGAATTGCTGTATAAGAATGTGAGTGTCAGTGAGAAGTATCAGAATTCCGAGAGACTCGCGTTGTGCCAATACCGTCTGTTCCGTATCGCCATTGGTGATGATCAGACACGGAATTTACAGGCAGCACATCTCTTCGAATGTTACCTGGACCGGTTGGATGAAGCGGATCAATTGGACGGGTTGAAGCATCTCGCTCATGTATATGTTTCATTGAACAAGTGGCATAAGGTAGATGAGATGGCGAAGCAAATGCAGCAATTAGCGACTCTACGTTATAATCTCCAGCGTCAGTCTGACCGCAGAATGAGTAACGAGAAAAAACCTGAGAAACCCCTGTACTTCTACATCCTGTACGCACAGCTCATCCGTTCAAATGTGTCTGAGCAAATGGGAGACTACCCATCGGCATTAGATTGGGTATCCCTCTATATGGATGGAAGCTGGATACAGGAAGACAATGAAGAAGTGAAGCGGACTGTGGCTCAATTCCAGGAGTGGGGTACGGCAAACATACTGCTCTATCGGGTAATGGGAGGACAATATGAGGCGCTCTCTGACTATGTTGCATATATATCCGATCGACCAGATGAGATATTTATAGCGTTATACAATATTATCTTGTCGGCTAACCGCTACGATTGGAATATTGATTATATTCTGGAGCGATTTGCTTCCTATATTCCTTACCGGACAAATCTTGTAGAGTACGGCATTCTTCATAACAAACAAGTCATAGCCTACCAGTACTCGCGGTTTCTTGCTGAAATGGCATTCTATTATCTACATAATAAGCGCAAAGAAGGAATTATCTTCATCCTGCAAAGTATGGAATCATCTGCTAGAATCAATAACGAAAGCAATCTTCTCAAATGTGTTGATCTATTCGAACAGTATCGGCATCTGGCAGATGAAGAAGAGAAAGAGCAATACAAACTTCTAATTAGAGAGGTGCAGGTTTCACATGAAAAGGAAACTTATCAAACTTCTAGCTTCCTGTAGTCTGGCTATTGCAATTATTATACCAGTTGGTACTACTGAGCTCGTAGCAAATATCAGCACTCAATCTTTTATTCAAACTATGGGGCACGGTTTAGGTGATGGTTGATGCTCACCGGGCAGCAATGATATGCTTTCAAAGCTTGGGAAACAGCAGAGACAGCGGCTAAGCAAATATGATTTCGAAACGATAGAGACCCTATGAGACCAATAGGGTCTCTAATTTTTTACCATAATGCAAATGGGTTGCCTGTAGTTCACGGATTATACTCATCTGTAGTATTCTACGTTATTGACCATCAGAACAATGTGACATATTATTACAACTATAAAAGAAATTATATTAGATTCCAGTTAGGTGGTGTTTGCGTGGTCCCTACTACTAGAACTATGATTCGTGATCTATTAGCGTTGCATTTGTCGCAGAAGGGAATGTCTATTCATCAATTCTCTGGACAATCCGGAATTAATTCAGGAACGCTCAGCCGGATACTTAGTGGTCAGCAGCCCATTGCTATGAACCATCTGGAGAGAATCACCAAGGCAATGGATCTACCGGAGGATCATTTTTACAGCTTATACGTGGATGAATGTTTCTTTTTCTCGTCACCCAATTGGCGGCGTCTGCGGCCTTTTCTTGTGCGATCGGCTGAGCTGGGCCGTCTGGATTGCGTTGAACAGGTGGTTCAGAATCTGCTGGAGAATCTGGTCTATGCCCCCATGCTGTTTGAAGTGGCCGAAGGACTGTTTCGAGAGGGGCTGTGGCAAGCTGCCGAGTTGCTGTATAAGAATGTGAGTGTCAGTGAGAAATATCAGAATTCTGAGAGACTTGCGTTGTGCCAATACCGTCTGTTCCGTATCGCCATTGGTGATGACCAGACGCAGAATTTGCAAGCGGCGCTACTCTTCGAAAGTTACTTGGACCGGCTGGATGAAGCGGATCAATTGGACGGGTTGAAGCATTTGGGTCATGTATATGCTACAATGCATCGGTGGCATAAAGTGGATGATTTGGCGAAGAAAATGCTGTGTTTAGCAACTCTTCATTATAATCTTCAGCTTCAGTCGGACCGTAGAGAGAGTAACGAGAAAAAACCCGAAAAACCCCTGTACTTTTATATCCTTTACGCTCAGCTTATCCGTTCAACTGTGTATGAGAAATTAGGAGACTATCAATCGGCATTAGATTGGGTGTTCCTCTATATGGATGGGAGCTGGATACAGGAGGACAATGAAGAAGTGAAGCGGACTATGGCTCAGTTCCAGGAGTGGGGTACCGCAAATAGACTGCTCCATCGGGTGATGGGAGGCCAATATGAGGGCCTCTCTGAATATGTCGAATTTATCTCTGAGCGACCAGATGAGATATTCATAGCTTTACACAATATTATCTCATCGGCTAACCGCTACAATTGGAATGTTGATTCTATTCTGGAGCGGTTTGCAGCCTATATTCCTTACCGGACGTATTCTACAGAATTTGGCGATTATAATAGGCAGGTTATGTTGGACCAACACACTCAATTCCTTGCTGAATTAGCAGCCTATTATTTAAATAACAAGCGCAAAGAAGGAATTAGATTCATCCTGCAAAGCTTGGAATCGTCCGCTAGAATCAATAACGAGAGCAATGTAATCAAATGTGTCGATCTGTTTGGGCAGCATCGGAATCAAGCAGATGAAGAAGAGAACGAACAATACAAAGTTCAAATTGGAGCCTACCTATAAAGTGTCTTTTTACAAAAAAAGTAATGCTATTCCCCATTGCCCTCCACAATGCGACAAACAAACCAGGTATCCCGGTCTATAATTAGGAGCAAATCTATTTATAGTCTGGGAGAAATGGACCATGCCTAATTATTATTTTAGGGAAGTGTGGACACCGCTGCGCTTGTTCGGGATCAGATTCTACCGGGATGACCAGGACCGGCTGTGGATCAAGAAGGGGAAGCAGCGGCGGCAGCTGGTACGGAAAGGCGATAGTGACACGATGGAGACCTGAGGGTCTTCATCTTTTTTTTGAGGTGTCTTTCCTTTTTTTCCTTGAGAGGCAGGTGTATGATGGTTCAGTAGACTAGATAGAGAGAAGGAGATGCTGATATGTTGCCTAAGGAGAAAGTACATAAGCTAAGAGAATGGATGGCGGAGCGCGGGATAGCGGCCTGTGTGGTATTAAGCGGGGATGCGCATTTAAGTGAATATGAGGGGGAGCACTGGAAAAGCCGCCGCTGGATTACCGGCTTCACCGGCTCCGCAGGAACGGCTGTAATCACGGCAACGGACGCAGGCTTGTGGACGGATGGCAGGTATTACATTCAGGCGGAGCGGGAGCTGGAGGGTTCCGGTATCCGTATGTTCCGTATGGCAGAGCCGGGCGTCCCGCAATGGGATGAATGGCTGGCTGAGGAATTACCGCAGGGCGCACGTATGGCCGTAGACGGCAGAACGTTGTCCGTAACCGCTATGAAGGGCTTGCAGGCCAAGTTCGCGGCGAAAGGGATTCAGACGATTACAGACCTCGACCCGGTAGGCGCGATCTGGACGGATAGACCGGCGATTCCTGCCGAGCCGCTAATGCTGCATGATGAACAGTATGCGGGCCTCAGCCGGGTGGACAAGCTGGAGCAGGTCCGGCAGGGGATGAAGCGTAAGGGCGCTGATTATTATGTGCTGTCCGCACTGGATGATCTGTGCTGGCTGTTCAACATCCGGGGACGGGACATCCCGTTCAATCCGTATGTGACCGCTTTTGCCGTAGTAGGGGTAGATCATGCAATCTTGTTCGCCGGAGGACATAAGGCCACCCCGGGAGATAAGGAGACGCTGGCCCGGGATGGCGTGGAGATCAGAGAGTATGAGGACATCCTTCCGTTCCTGCAGACGCTCCCTGAAGCGGCTTCCGTGCTGTATGATCCGAACAAAACCGGGTATAGCCTGGCGGCAGCCATACCGGAATCCGCTCATCCTATAGAAGCGCCGGGCCTTGTGGTGGCCCTTAAGTCGATCAAGAATGAGGTGGAGATCCGTAATATCCGTGATGTCTATTTGAAGGATGCGGCTGCCCTGGTCGGACTGTTCAAATGGCTGCAGGAGACGGTTCCGCTTCGTCCGGTGACCGAGCTTGAAGCCGATGAGAAGGGGCTGGAGCTGCGGCGGCAGCAGCCTTTATTCGCTGAGCTAAGCTTCTCCAGTATCTCTGCCTACGGCGCGAATGCTGCGATGATGCACTACTCGCCGTCCGCCGATCATCCGGTAGAGCTGGAAGCCAGAGGCCTGTATCTGCTGGATTCGGGCTCGCACTTCCAGAACGGGACAACGGATATCACCCGCACGCTGGTGCTTGGGCCGCTGACGGATGAGGAGAAGAGAGATTTTACACTGGTGCTGAAGTCTGTGATTGCGCTGTCTACGGCCAAGTTCCTCTATGGCTCCACCGGATCTACGCTCGACATTCTCGCACGTAAGCCTATGTGGGATAACGGCCTCGATTACAAGTGCGGAACCGGGCATGGCGTGGGGTATTACTCCAATGTGCATGAAGAGCCGCAGCGGTTCAGCTTCAAGCCGAATCCTGTTGTCCTGGAGCCAGGGATGATTATCACGGTAGAGCCGGGAGTCTACAAGGAAGGCCGTCATGGTATCCGCACGGAGAATACGCTGCTGATTACGGAGGATGTGACTACGGAGTTTGGCAGATTCCTGAAGTTTGAAGACCTCTGTTATTTGCCGATAGATACCCGGGCGATTGAGCTGTCTATGCTAAGCAAGGAAGAGCTGGATTGGGTGAATCATTATCATGCTGAGGTGTACGATAAGCTGGCTCCGCTGCTGGATGAGGAGCACCGGGCGTGGCTGAAGCGGGAGACGGCGGCTTTGGCGGTGTGAGGAAAATATTTTATAGCTTAGGAACTATTACCTTGGAACTATTTGGAGTATAATTGTCTCTGCGAGTCTAGCAGGCTGTTCTCTCTTAAGGATATTAATAGAAGAGTGGATGGCCGGGGCTGCTTACTATGGTTGGGGGCGATTAGTGTGATGGCGAAAAGATGGAGAGTAGTATCGGCATGGGTGATGCTGCTTAGTATGCTGTGCGGGGGAGTGGCTAGTGCAGCAACGGTGGTAGAGCAGAAGACGTCTTATGTATTCGTGGATGTGAAGACCACGTACTGGGCCAATGAAGCGATACAGAGTATGGCGAATCAAGGCATTATTACGGGGAACCCGGACGGGTCCTTTAAGCCTGAAGCGGCCATTACCAGAGAGCAGTTGGCCAAGCTGATTACATTGACCTTTGGACTTGATTTGGTCTCGGATGGAACGCAGACATTCTCGGATGTCGCTCCTTCCTCCTGGGCCTACAAATATGTGGAGACAGCCAAGGATTATCTGACCGGGTATTTTCCAGTGAAAGGCAAGCCGTTCTTCGATCCTCAGGCGAGCGCTACACGTGAAGATGTGGCTGTTGCCCTGGTACGTGCGATGGGACTGGAGACGGATAATGTAGACGCGGACAATATTCTGCGGTACAGATTCGATGACTATGAGGATGTGACTCCACAACTGGCGAAGGAAGTAGCGGTGGCTGTGGAGAATAAGCTGATTCAGGGCTTCCCGGACGGAACCTTCGGGCCGACTAGTCCGATTAACCGGGCTTCTGTAGCTACTTTGCTGTACCGTGTGCTGAAGTCCTCCTATACTACCGCTACACAGGATGTGAAGCTGGACGTACAAGTTCCGGCACAGGTGTCGGACAAAACGGTTAAGCTTACGGGTAAAGTGAATGCGGATGCCAAGGTGTACATCAACGATGAAGAAGTCGAGAATGTGGAGGGCACTTTTGCCGAGGCGTATGAACTGGATGGGGGAGAGAAGGTCTACGAATTTGTCTTCAAGGCGGTTCTGCCGAACGGACGCTCCAATACAGTGACGAAGCAGGTGACCTATCAGACCTCCGGGCCGCAGCTTACGGTGCAGGTTCCCGAAACGTCCAATCAGCTTACAGCCAAGATCACCGGTAAAGTCAAGGACAGCGGCGACATGAATCCAGAGGTTACGGTTAATGATAAGACCGCCTACGTGTCTTACAACGGGGAATTCAGTGCGGATGTAACGCTGAAGGAAGGCTTGAACAAGATTGTGGTGACCGCAGTCAACAAAAATGATAAAAAAGCAGTGGTGGAGAAACAGATTGTCGTGACCCTGGGCGGGCCTGTACTGACCCTGGATCTGATTCCGGAGACCAGCAGCAGCAAGACGGTTACCCTGAGCGGGAAGGCTACCGATAAGAACGACGGCTATCCGAAGATCTACATGAATGATCAGCTTGTGGGCGAATACGGCTCCTTCAACAAGACGGTTACCCTGAAAGAAGGGGCGAATACGTTTAACTTCAAGGCTACGAACAGCTTGGGCAAAAGCTCAGCGGTTATTACCAAGGTAATCACCTTTAATGTAGACGGACCTGTGCTGTCGCTCGATCTGATCCCGGAGACCAGCAGCAGCAAAACGGTAGTCCTAAGCGGTAAAGCGACTGACAAGAATGACAGCTACCCGAAGATTTATATGAATGACGAAATTGTAGGCGAATATGGCTCCTTCAACAAGACAGTAACGCTTAAGGAAGGAGTGAATACGTTCACCTTCAAGGCTGTTAACAGTCTGGGTAAAAGTTCGGCCACTGCCACCAAAACGATTACCTTTGCTGTGGACAGTCCCGTGCTGACGCTTGATCTGATTCCCGAGACGAGCAGCGGCAAGACAGTTACCTTAAGCGGTAAGGCGAGTGACAAGAATGATAGCTATCCTAAGATCTACATGAACGACGCACTTGTAGGCGAATATGGCTCCTTCAACAAGACGGTAACGCTCCAAGAAGGAACGAATACGTTCACCTTCAAAGCGACTAACAGCTTGGGCAAAAGCTCGGAGCCTGTGACCAAGACTATTACGTTTAACGTGAGTGAGCCGGTGCTGAAGCTGGATTATATTCCTGAGACGACCAAGACGAAGCAGCTTACCTTGACTGGGAGTGCAACGGATGCAAACGACAGCAGTCCCAAAGTCTATCTGAATGACAAACTGATCAGCAGCTATGGCAGCTTCTATGAGTCGGTGACGCTGACCGAGGGCAGTAATACGTTCGTATTCAAGGTGACCAACAGCTTCGGCAAGGTGGTTACGATTGAGAAGATGGTGGTTTATACGCCGGAGGAGAGTAAAGAGTAGGATGAAAACATTGAAGTAACTGATTCGAAGGCGGGACGGAGAATACTCTGTCTCGTCTTTTTTTGCTATGGGTTGGGGAGAATCCGTTATACGTATTATAGAATTAATGTTAAAATGAAAAATTAGGATGAAGAACTTTCTGTAGAGCAGGAGGAATTGAAATGTCAGGTTATGATCCGGAGCGATTAAATAAGTTTCCCCAATTAACAGGCTCTCAAAGCAAACAACTTCAGGAGGCCTCTTTGAGATATCCACTGGAGTCTTTTCTGACGAACTACCGAAATGTAGAGGAGATTGGAATTGATTTTGTATATTCTTCTGCTAAGTTAGAGGGAAATACATACTCCAAAGTGGACACCATCAATCTTCTAAAAATGGGCATCACCGCTGGAGGTAAGTTATATTCTGATGCGCAAATGATTCTGAATTTAAGAGATGCCTATAATTTTGTGCTTACTTCAAAAGATAAAGCAATAGATCGTTACTTTATAATTGATGTGCATTCCATCCTGGCCAAAGATTTATTGCCAGCAGCAAATTGCGGAGCTCCACGTGAGGATGCTGTCAGAATATCTGGAACGGACTACTCCCCCCCTGTGGGCAGAGATTATTTAAATGAGGAATTGAAGTATCTACTTGAGGTGGCTGGAACCATCAACAATCCGTTTGAACGCGCCATTTATCTGAAGCTTAACCTATGTTATCTACAGTATTTTCAAGATATAAACAAACGGACAGCACGCATGGTGCAGACATTCTCACTACTGGGCAATGGAGAAATGCCTCTGCTGGCAGGATATGTGAAGAGTAGCGGTTATATTGAAGCAATCTTAGAGTATTACAATACAGGAAGTTATGTGCCATATCTATCATGGTTTGTAGCTTCATACAGACAAATGGTGAAGTCTTTAACTGACCTGCCTACAATTACGAAATCCAGATCTGTGGATCTGCGGAATAATAATAACTGAATTCAAACAGGGTGTTAGACAGGAGGCGTATCTTAGTAGAGGGTTCAGCCGCAGAAGTGGAGGGACAGTTGACCGGTATTGGTGAGCAGGGGAATAAGCTGGCACGGCTTACGTATAAGAGTGGAAAAGACACGGCGGACAAGCTGGAGCGGCTCGCCAGTCTGCTGGAGAACCAGGAGTCTGGCTGGAAGACTGCGTATGAGCAGGAGCAGGCACAGCGGCAGCAGAGTGCTGCGGTGCTGCAATCAGCAGCCGAAGCTATAATTGGCTGGCTGGATGATCTGGACGCCCTCACGGCTGGACGCAGTCAGCAAGAGGGGAGCGCTTCCGATGGATGGGCGCTGCTGACCTGCACTGGCAGGAGCAGATGCTCGGACTAGGCAAGGTATTCGATCCGGCCCTGTGTGAGGCGGGGCTGGGACCGTCCCTATGTCTCCGAATTCAGAAGCAGCGGTTGCTTATGAGGTGATGTCCGTCTTAAGAAGAGGCTACCTGCTGGAAGATGGCAGCCTGTACCGTAAGGCCCAAGTCATTACATTATTTAAGGAGGGGCAGTCATGAATCAGGAACATACAAGCCATCCTGTCGTAGGGATTGACTTGGGGACTACCAACTCTGCTATTGCTTACATTCGTGGCGGTAAGCCGGAGCTTATTGCATCGGCGACCGGGCAATACCTGCTGCCTTCTGTAGTGCTGATTGATCCGAAGGGGAACATTATCGTGGGGCAGGATGGCTGGTACGGCAGGCCCGGGAAGTGCTGGAAGGTGTAGAGACAAGCCTGCTTGAAGGATGAATTCAACATCATCAACTGCGCCCAGACACGGTACCCGCACAAGATCCAAGCAGATTATTACAAGCTGCTGGGGGTACGGGTGAATGGGACCCCGCAATCGATTAAGTCGCTTATGTCTCCAAGATCAAGGAATTCCCGCCTGAGCGTTATCCGGAGGAATTCCAGAATATACGCAAGGCTTATGATATCTTGCGTGATCCTGCCCGGCGCGCGGAATATGATTTCACGCGCAAATATGGCGACTCCGTGGAAGGGATTCTCGCTCAGGCTGGAGAGGCATTCGCTTCAGGGAATTACCCGCTGGCGGAAGAGCTATATCTGAAGGCGCTGGAGACCCAGCCGGAACGAAGCTGATTCTGGAGATTGACCGGCTGGTGCGAGATAAGCAGATCTATCCCGGTATCAAAATGCAGGCAGTGTCCTTCTTCAAGGATGAAATCCGTAGGAAGGCTGAAGGGGAAGCAGAGGAGATGGATGATACTTTCAATCCAATGGATCTCCTCGATGACCTGGGTGGACCGGGAACAACCGATTATTTCATGGAGGAAGGCATTCGTCAAATGAAACGCAAATATCCTCAGGTCTATAAGGTATATCAAGAGCAGTGGGACAAGCTGCTGCCGTAGTTTGAAGTACACGGGTAATAACCCGCAGCTCTGGAGTCTTCTCCTGAACTGCGGGTTATTTATGCTGCCGTTATGGAGCGGGCGGTTCAGCCCTGCCTCCGCTCAGGAATCACAAAGGATACTGTAGTGCCAACGTCAGGCTGGCTGCGGATCACGAGGCCTTCGCCGTAGAGCTGGGTCAGGCGCCGGTTGGTGTTCAGCAGGCCGATGCCGCGGTGGGCCTGGAAGGTGTCGTCGAGCAGGCGGACCACCTGCTCCCCGCTCATGCCCTTGCCGTTATCCTCCACCTCGAAGGAGGTGTATCCTTGCTGGCGGTGAATGCGGATCTGGAGCTTGCCTCCGGCTTTGCGGCTCAGCAGGCCGTGTCTGACGGCGTTCTCCACAAGCGGCTGAAGGGTGAGCGGAGGAAGCAGCAGCTCAATGCCGGGATCAACCTCCCTTTCAATCTGCAGACGTTCCTCGAAGCGCGCCTTCTCAATGAAGAGATAGGACTCTATTAGCTCCAGCTCATGGGATAATCCGACGAGCTGCTGTGAGTTCATATAATCGAAGCTGATGCGCAGGTAGGAGGAGAAGGCCTCGCCGAGACCACGCATCTTCGGCAGGTCGAATTCACTCAGCGCCAGCAGCGCGTTCAGCGTATTGAACAGGAAATGCGGCTGAATCTGTGCCTGGAGATAAGCTGCCTCCATCCGCAGGCTCTGGGTAACGGACTGCTTCAGTCCGGTCAGTGAGCGGACCCGGTATTTCAGCTCCAGGGCGTCCACCGGCTTGGCAACATAATCATTGGCTCCGGCCAGGAAGCCGGTATAGATGTCTGCCGGCTGGTTGCGGGCTGTGAGCAGCAGGATCGGCAGCTCCGAGAGGGAGAAGCGCTGCCGGACGATCCGCGTCAATTCATAGCCGGACATGTACGGCATCATCACATCGGCGATCAGCAGGTCCCACGGCTCGGTACCCAGCAGCTCCAGGGCTTCCTCGGCGCTGGTGGCGGTGACCAGCTGATAATGCTCTGCCGAGAGCATGCTGGAGAGCACCTTGAGATTGACCGGATCATCATCGACGGCCAGGATCAGAGACTTGGCCTCCTGGGCGGCATCCTGTATCTTCGGCGGATTCGTTAACTCCACAGGGACTGTGAGATTGCGGATATCGGACTGCTGTAATAGCAGCCGGCTCTCCTCAAGCAGCAGCCCTTGCAGATCCGGGTTGTCCGGCTGCCCTGCGGCGGCTGTATCCTGATCGGTGTTCTCCCGTGCACCGGCAGAGGAGGCCAGCGGAAGAGTGAATGTGAACACGGACCCTTTTCCCGGCTCAGAGTCTAGTGTAAGGTTACCGCCGTGCAGCTCGGTCAGCTGCTTGCTGATGCTTAAGCCGAGGCCGATACCGCCGCCGTCAATGATGCCTTTGCTGCCTTGCTCATACGGCGAGAAGATCCGCGCCTGGGTCTCCTTGTCGATTCCTGCTCCGGTATCGGCTACGCTGATCCACGCAAGCTTGCCGTCGGCTGCAGCGGATACGGTGACCGTTCCGGCTTGCGTGTACTTGATTGCATTGTGCAGCAGGTTATAGAGGATCTGCACAATCCGCTTCTCATCCCCCCAGACCGGCGGCAATGAAGCGGGAAGCTCATTACGCAGCTGCAGCCGTGTGCCTTCGATCATGAATTCGAACATCCCCAGCACGCCCGAGACCAGTGAACCCATGGCCAGCGGCTCGCGCTGGAGCACAATCCGCTTCTCCTGCAGACGGGTCACATCAAGCAGATCGTTAAGCATGAGGGACATCCGGTGGCTGATCGTAATGAGCAGCTCCAGATCCTTAGAGCTCTGTTCGTCCAGCACCTGCTGTTCCTTGGAGGCTACTGTCTGGGCAATGCTGATAATGCCGTGCAGCGGTGTCCGCAGCTCATGGGAGGTATTGGCCAGGAATTCGTCCTTCTTCCGGTCGCTCTCCTTCAGCTGCAGGTTGAGCAGCCGGTTCTCCTCCGCATTGCGGAAGTACCGCTTGAACCAGTAAGAAGAGAAGCCGATAATGGCTGCAATGACATCTACAGGATAATACAGAATACTCCCCTTGGCATTGGATTCCAAGGCCCCGCCAATGATGCTGGAGCCGATGGCCGCGGCAGCAAACAGCAGGAAGAAGGAATCCTGCTCCTGCCTCATGACCATCCGGCCGATAGAATAGATGACTCCGGCTACCGGAAGCAGGTAGAAAACGGAGAAGAACGGTCTGGCATAGACCACGTAATGTGCTGGTAAGATCAGAACATAAGCGGTATAGAGCAGGAGACCCAGCTGATAGATTTTGAACAGACGGCCGGGGCGCTCGTAGGCCGAGAAGCTGCGCGTCAGCAGCAGCATGAACAGAGACAACGCAGGATAGGCCAGCATTTTGAGCTTCAGTGCCCATGTATAGTTAATAGGGAACCAGATCAGCAGAATCGTATCGTTATCCACTACAATGGTAGCTGCTACTGCCATCAGCAGGAGGAAGAAGAGCAGAAACGCCCGCTGCTTCCGGTTAAAAAAGAATAAAATCCCCGCATACAGCGCGTGCAGCAGCATGATCATGAACGCCACCAGCTGGAAGCCGATGGAATACATCCGTTCCGTATCCACCGCGGCTTGGGAGCCGAAACGGATCGATCTTACAATCCCGCCCTCCACCGGATGGTCGTAGTTGGCTGCCCGGACGAGGAGAACAATCTCCTGCCTTCCCGGATTCTCGTAGGCTGCTGTGTAAGAGACCGCCTTAGGGATATAGTCCCCGCTATCCGTGGACAGCTTCCCGAAGCTCGTCTCTCTCTGCTCGTTAATATCGATGCTGGAGGTGGCCTGAATGCGCTGAATCCAGAAGCCGTAAGACTCCGTCTGTGACGGGTCTACGAGTATACGCAGCTTGTATGTGCCATAGCCCAGCGAGGATTGCTCTCCTTCCGGGAAGCCGCTGCTCCAGTCGCCGGGAACCTGGACCACATGCGGTGTGGCCGCAGCAAGTAGGGCGGAATCCTCATAGCCCAGGAGCTGGCCGGGATAGAACTCCCACTCTCCATCGAGCTGGATGGACGGGGAATTCCCGAAGTCCCAGCCCCGCATATCCAGCACACCTTGCTGTGCCTCGGGATGCTCAGACGCTGTATTGGCATTGAACCACAGATAGCGCAGACTGATCAGAATGGTTAAGTAAAGAAGCAGCAACAGAGCCTGCTTGGGGTTGAATCTGGCTCGGGCCTTCATTAGGTGTGTACTCATCGAGGTTATCTTCATCATACGGTTTCAATTCGACATCTGTGATCCTTATCCTGCTTACCCCCAGATGCCAATTAACAGAATTCCGCAAAAAATGACAACCGAGCATATCATCCGCCGCACGCCCTGACGCTCCTTCAAGAGCAGCACACCGAGGAGCGTAGCGAATATGGTGCCGATCTCCCGCAGCGGGCTGATATGAGCGAGCGGCGCCTGCTGAAGTGCGAACAGGAACAGCAGATAGGAGCCCGGGTTGAGCACGCTGCCCAGCAGGATGGTGAATGTGTTGCGTCGCCACTCTTCAAGCAGCTTCCGCGATCTCAGGACGGCGGGGGTCAGTCCGGCAACAAAGCCGATATTGGTCACCTCAAGCAGCGCCAGCGGCGACATATGCTGAAGGTTCAGCTTATCGACGAACACGTAGCAGGTAGTGCATAATCCCACGCAGAGGGCCATGAGCATCGGTGTGTAATAGCCTAAGGTGGTGCCGGGGCGGGATGCAGCTGGAGTCCCGGACACAGATATAGAGCCGGATGAAGCCAGGGTGCCGGACACAGACCCAGAGCCGGATGAAGCCGGGTGGCTTCTTCTGGAGCCTATTCCGCTGAGGACAGCGAAGCCGCCGAGCATGCAGCAGATCCCGATCCAACCGTAGACAGACAAGGATTCCTTCAGGAAAATAACGCCGATCAGCGGGATCAGCAGCGTGCTTGTCCCCCGCATCACCGGGTAGATCTGGGACAGATCGCCCATCTCATAGGTTATGGATAAAAGCCAGGAATACAAGGCCTGCAGCGCTACAGACAGCAGCAGCAGGGCGTAAGCGCCGGCGGCCAGCGGCTGCGTCCACAGCTCGATAAGCAGCACCGGCAGCAGCAGCACTGTGGAGACCATCATGATCGACCACAGGAAGATGCTTTTATTCAGGCTTCTTTTGGTGAACATGCTCCACACCGCGTGGCACATTCCGGAAGCCAGCACCAAAAGAATTGGCAGCAGCATAGATTGTCAGCCCCTCAAGAAGTAAGTTAGTGTTGTGAACCCTGCAGCAGGGGAGGTGTATGGGCAGGCTGTTCGGTACAACGGGAGCCGTCTGCCAGCCGGAGCCAGGTATCGAAGGACGGATGGTCCTGCTTCAGACGGATGACACGCGCCCCCCGTTTGAGGTTGTCGTGCCCGTAAGTATTATAGCCGGTTGCCCGGCCATAGCTTAGGCGGATGCCATGCAGCGTGCCGGTGAAATCATTGATATGGTCATGTCCGCAAAAGGTGCCCGCCACATCGCCCATCTCTACAAGCGCAGCGAATAATCCTGAATTCAGAACCGGAGCGCAGACCCGTTCATACTTGTGTCCGTAACAAACCTGGGTGTTCCACATCTCGTCATATTCGGGCAGCGGGATATGGAAGAACGCCAGCGCCGGCCGCTTCGCTTGACCTTCTCCGGGATTCAGCCGTGCAGACTGCTCTGCCAGCCATTCCATCTGGTTACGCCGGACCCAGCTATACCCGGGAATCTGTTCCAGCGGAGAGTAGGCACCTGTATCGAGCATATAGAGGATGGCTCCCGCATGATTGCCCGTGCCTTCAATCTCCAGGACGTAATTGCTTGAACCGGCCAGCTCCGCCGGACCAGCCTCAGCCAGACACTGCGGGGACTCCTGCGCAATCTCCATCAGCTCGCTGTAGGTCACTCCGTTCTCTGTGTCGTGGTTGCCGAATACAAACGCCCAAGGTACACCGGAATTCATTACAGCAGCCACGGCATCGCGGAAGGCCTGCTTGGGGTCCTGGCAAGGAAGCTCGCCTTCACGGACCGGACCTGTATAAATGGTATCCCCTGTAAAAATAACCAGGTCGGGCTGCTCCGCCTTCAGCACCAGCTCCATCAGCTCCCGGGTCTGCTGGTCCTCTGCTCTTCCATCCATCCAGTGGAGGTCAGTGAACTGTACGATGGTGAAGGTACCGTCTGGCCGAAATGATAATTTACTGTTCATGCGGGAAATCCCCTCTCTTGTCAATCCGATTATGGGTAAGGCAGTAAGGCGTGTGGTGATGTAACAGTGTAGAGTTGTCGACTTGATCTGTTGTTGATTCATGTTTCTTTATGTTGTTTCATGTTGATTTTAGGCTCGTTTAGTTATTCTGTCAAGCCGCCTTTGTTGCTGATTGTATTCCATACAATAGAATTAGCGCGATATTGGGCAAAAGCTGATTCTGCTGCAGTTTATACATTAGATTTTACTAATATAGCTTCCAAACCTCCTCTTAGCAGAATTCTAGTGTACAAAGTGCAGCAGAGGCTATTTTCGGACGATTTTGGAGTAATCTGCTGTATAAAGTACAATGTGTGCTAGACCTACATAGCTATGTATGTAGGATGTTTCTGTGGCAGGGGTCTCGCATTGACAAGTGAAATTCAGATTCATATACTGGTGAAAACAACATCAATACACTAGAAACAACATTTTGACTAGAGGTACCCAACAAAAATTTGAATTTACTAACTAGTTCGCGTAGGCGGATTGTATGCTGTTTTTGACATACATTGGGCCTGATACCTTCGCGTAGGCGGATTGTATGCTGTTTTTGACATACATTGGGTCTGATACCTTCGCGCAAGCAGAATGTATGCTGTTTTTGACATACATTGGGTCTGATACCTTCGCGTAGGCGGATTGTATGCTGTTTTTGACATACATTGGGTCTGATACTTTCGCGTAGGCAGATTGTATGCTGTTTTTGACATACATTGGGCCTGATACCTTCGCGTAGGCGGATTGTATGCTGTTTTTGACATACATTGGGTCTGATACCTTCGCGCAAGCAGAATGTATGCTGTTTTTGACATACATTGGGTCTGATACCTTCGCGTAGGCGGATTGTATGCTGTTTTTGACATACATTGGGCCTGATTACCTTCGCGTAAGCAGAATGTATGCTGTTTTTGACATACATTGGGCCTGATTACCTTCGCGCAAGCAGAATGTATGCTGTTTTTGACATACATTGGGTCTGATACCTTCGCGTAGGCGGATTGTATGCTGTTTTTGACATACATTGGGTCTGATACCTTCGCGTAGGCGGATTGTATGCTGTTTTTGACATACATCGGGCCTGGTTACTTTCGTGCAGCAGCCGTCACCGGATTTCTCCCGCGAAAAGTGGCTGAATCTTGGGAATCTGGGACAAAAGCGGCTGGAAGGCCAACTATTCTCTGGAGACACGGCCATCCCAATACAGAACAAATCCCAAGTACAATCTATATAAAATCCACAACGAACTGGAGGAAGCAGGAATGTCGCTGACCTATGAAGAACGCAAGCACACGATTCTCGCCCAGCTGGAGCTTGCGGGGAAGGTGCAGGTGCATTCTCTCGCGGAGCGGTTCGGGGTGACGACGGAGACGATCCGGCGCGATCTGGACCGGCTGGAGAAGGAGGGGCGGCTGCGCAAGGTGTACGGGGGAGCGGTACGAATCCGCTCGGAGAATCATGAGCCGACGTTCATGAAGCGCGCGCAGATGCATCTCCAGGACAAGCAGGCCATCGGCAGGCTGGCCGCCTCACTCATTCAGGACGGCGAGACGGTCATCCTCGACAACGGGACAACGACCCTTGAGATCATGCGCGCGCTGAAGGACCGTACACAGGTGACGGTGATTACGAACTCTGTCCCCGTGCTGAATTGTGCGCTGGAGCAGTTTGCGGGGAGGGTTATTTTTGCCGGGGGAGAGGTGAATGCAGGGTATCAGGCAGCAGTAGGGGGAACCGCCCATGATCTGCTCGGCCAGTTCAAGGTGAATAAGGCATTCATCTCGGCCGGAGGGATCTCGCTCTCGGAGGGAATTACCGACTATCACTTGGAGGAAGCTCTCATCTCCCGCAAAATGATGGAACGGGCCGAGGAATCCATTCTGGTCGCGGATCATTCCAAATTCGGCATCACTACCTTTGCCCAGATCGCCCCGCTAGAGCATATCTCCATGGTGCTGACCGACAGCGGCTGCTCTGCGGAATGGAAGGATACCTTCGCCAGGCTGGATATCGAGCTGCTGACCGGGGCGTAATGCAGAGCACAGGCTTGCACTTCCCGCTTAAACAGCGGAGAGAACGAAATGACCCGCGGAAAAGCGTCAGCGGTCGCCTTGGTCTCCGGATTTTCACCGAATAGGGGAATGAAAAAAATTCTTACGAGGACAGCGATTGTAACAACGTTTCGTCCGCGGAGCGTCCTCACCTTGCGCAAACGTCCATCCAACTCCAAAACAAGGGGTGTCCCAGCCATTTTATGGCTTACGGGACACCCCTATTTATTATGTCTAATGGGTTAGTATAATCAGCCGATCCAGATCCGCTGCGTGCTATGATCGCCAGAGTTTGCACCAAGCATAATGTCGAAGTCTCCTGGCTCGAACACGAGCTGATCCTCCTGGCCGTAGAACATGAGCATGTCTCTGGTGATCTCGAAGGATACCGTCTGCTTCTCATGCGGGGCAAGGGTAACCTGCTTGAAGCCCTTCAGCTCCTTGCCGGGACGGACCACACTTGCGGTAACATCGCGGATATAGAGCTGAACGGTCTCCTTGCCGGTAACCTCCGAGGTGTTCTCCACCTGGATAGAGGCCAGTACCTTGCCGTCTGCCGCAGCTTCTACAGTGAAGCCGCTGTAAGCAAAGGTGGAATAGCTAAGGCCATAGCCGAAGCAGAACAGCGGATCATTCGGAATATCCAGATAGCGGGTTACATAACGCACATTTGGATACTGCGGATCATAAGGGCGTCCCGTCTGATAAGCGTTATAGTACACCGGAATCTGTCCCACAGAGTAAGGGAAGCTCATGGAGAGGCGTCCGGACGGGTTATAATCTCCGAACAGCACATCTGCAATGGAATTTCCCGACTCGGTGCCGAGGAACCAGGCCTGTACCAGCGCGTCGCTTGACGCGAGCACTGGCGCAAGCTCCAGCGGACGTCCGCTGAACACAATGGTAACCACCGGCTTACCGGCCTCCTTGAGGCGGTGAATCAGCTTCTCCTGATTGGCGGACAGCCGCAGGCTGGCCTTGCTGCCGCCTTCCCCGGTATCCTGCTGATTCTCGCCGACTGCGGCAAGAATCACATCACAGTCCTTCAACTGCTCGTAAGCCGCTTCGGAAGCATCCTCCACATCGAATACACCCTCCAGCATGCTTCCCAGCTCGCCTGTCATTGCTGTGAGCAGGTCTGCTGCCGGGATTTTACCGGTGATGCCGGTGTAGAGGGAGACTGCCGGGTCTTTCTCCGTACCGGCCCAGCCGCCAAGAACATTGATCGAGGTAGCGAAGGGACCGGCGAGGCCGATTTTCATCCCGCGCGTAAGCGGCAGGACTCCGCCTTCGTTCTTCAGCAGAACGATTGAGCGGGCGCCCATCTCACGTGCCGCCTGAAGATGCTCGGGACTTGGCTTATCGGCTTCATCAGCTACAGGGTCGGCATCCTTGAACGGATTGTCGAACAGGCCGAGGGCATCCTTAAGCTCCAGTACCCGCGTAACCGCTTCGTCGATCAGGCGGAGGTCGAGAAGACCTTCCTCGACAAGCGAAGCAGCGTGGTTCAGATAGTGGGTGGACATCATTTCGATATCCAGTCCCGCTACCAGGCTCTTCAGAGCGGCTTCACGTCCGTCTTGCGCTGCGCCGTGGGGCACCAGCTCGTTCACGGAGTTGAAGTCGGCGATGGTGACGCCATCGAAGCCCCATTCCTCGCGGAGAATACCGCGCAGGAGCTTGCTGTTGCCGCTGGACGGAATGCGGTCAATGGTATTGAACGCCGCCATCACCATAGCGACACCGGCATCTACTGCCGCCTTGTAGGCTGGCAGATAGAATTCGCGGAGCACGCCGGTGGACATGTCCACCGTGTTATATTCACGGCCGCCTTCCGGCGCGCCGTAGCCGGCGAAATGCTTCACGCAGGCAGCGATCCGGCCCGGCTCCTTCAGATCCTTGCCCTGGTAGCCCCGGACCATACTCTCGGTCACCCGGGCGTTCAGGTAAGGGTCCTCACCGGAGGTCTCCATGACCCGGCCCCAGCGCGGATCGCGCACGAGGTCGGTCATCGGAGAGAAGGTGAGGTGAATGCCGGCGGCAGCGCTCTCCCGCGCAGCTACCTCAGCGAACTGCTCGCAGGCATCGAGATCGAAGGAACAGCCCATAGCGAGCGGAATCGGCAGAATGGTCCGGTAGCCGTGAATGACATCGGCCATGAAGAGGAGCGGGATCTTCAGGCGGCTGGATTCCAGATGCCGGGTCTGCAGCTCAATGACGTTCCGTGCGCCGATGCCGTTCAGAACGCTTCCTATGCTTTTGATCACCTGCGGCTCGATATTAAGCTCTTTGAATGGACCCGTCAAATCCACGGTATCATCCAGACCCCAATAGTATGGACCAAGCTGGGTAAGCTGGGCTAACTTCTCGTCTAGTGTCATATCGTTCACGAGATCCTGGATAAACGGTTTAGTCATGGCTAACTCCTTCGTAAGCGTACTGAAAGTTATTGTGTTACATAGAGATGCAGCTCATCGCCGGGCAGGCTCAGCAGGTGATTCTTGGCAATGCTTACCGCGCCCGGGCGGTATGGATTCGGCAGAACCTGGCCGGTAACAGCAACGCCTGCTGCATGCACTTCCGGGGTGAGGGCCTCACCTGCGCTGATGTGATAGACGAAGGTCATCTTCTTGCCGAAGCACTCATAAGTGAAGCGCAGGCCGTCAAGGCTGGCCGGAAGGACTGGATCGATAATCAGCTCTTCTTCACTGAAGCGGATACCCAGAACGGCTGAGATCAGCTGATTGAGATAGATCCCTGGACCGCTGGAATACAGCCGCCAGCCGCCCTTCACTTCTACGCTGCCGTCACGCAGCTGGTTGAAGTTCTCCTGATAGCTGTAACGGTCAGGGAAGTCGCCGTCCGAGCTGCTGAAGTACATGTTGCTCTGGCGCAGCTGGGCATTTGGCACGCTCTGCCGGATGTTGATCGGGTTGATCTGGAACAGGCCGTCCCAGGCCCGCTTCGCTTCGCCCAGCTTGGCGGAAGCTTCGATATAGCGGATATGGGCATGTACATATTGCAGGCTGATCTCGCGTCCCACGCTGGCTGCTTGCTCTGCACGGCGGAAGATGGTGCTTACGCCGCCTTCATAGCGGGCAGGACGGTCCATAAGACGCACGCCGTCCGGGCAGTTCAGGTGTTCATCGATCAAGCGCAGATTGGCTGCCGCTTGCTCCGGCGTAACCAGCTCGGCAATAATGCTGCGGGTCATCGGCAATAACCTGTAATGAATGCCGGTCTGCTGATCCAGCGGATGAAGCATATAATCAATGCTGCCGTCCTCCTGGAAGTAAGCGAAGCCGGCGATCACGCCGTCTTTGATCAGGAGGGTCCGGAATGATTCCTTCATCTCTTCAGCCATAGCTGCCAGGCTGGCGGAGAATTCAGGATCGGCGGAAGTCACCTGGGACAGATTGCGGATCACCTGGAAGGCGAGCGCGACCGTCCATGCGCTGACCAGCTTGGTCTTGAGCGCTTCATTGGCTGGCTGCAGGGTGTCATCCCAGTCGCCGCCGGCATAGTTGATCAGAGCAGTGCCCGGTATGAAGCGTTCACGGATGGTCTCTACGGCAGCCTTCACATGCTCAAGGACAGTCTCGGTCTGCTGGCTTGGCTGAGCGTTCGCCAGATGGTGATAGCCGATTTCTTCGGTAAGAATCGCGTAGTCTCCGGTAGCCATGATGTAATCGCTGATGCATTTCAGCGGCCAGAGTACAACGTCGCCATGCCATTCATGGGCCTGAACCGGATGCTGGTCGAACATGAACCATTGCGGCCATTCCTTGCTCTCCCACAGCTGATGCGAATAGATCTTCAGCAGAACATTGCGGGCCAGCTCATAATGCTGGGTCATCAGGAAGTACTCCATTGGCCCCTGGCAGACATCGCGTGTCCCCCAGGCTGCTCCGCCCGGCTGTTCAAGGCCATGCGGCATGATGAAGTGGGTCATCGCATTATGGGTGTACCACCATGCCGTTTCATTCAGAATATCGATCCGTGACTGCTCGGCTCCATCCAGCTCAAGCTGGAAGCCGGAAGTGAACGAAGCGTAGAATTCGTTATACTGTGCCTGCTCCTTCTCCAGTGTGTAAGGGGCCGTCAGAGGAAGAGCCTCTGCTGCTGTAAGTCTGCCCTGAAGCACGAGCTGGAAGCCGGAAGACTGCGTTACCGACAAGGTAAGCAGAGTGCCGTTGCGCGGCTGTCTGTCGGCATAGAACATCCGGTCGTCACTATACGTATAGGAAGTTCCCGGCAGCTGGATATCGAAATGCAGGCCCGGATAAGGAAGCTTCTGAAGCAATGCTTCATCAGGAAGCAGCTGCAGGATGCCGTCCTTCTCTTCCACCCGTACCGGATGCTGGAATTCATGCTCGCCCATGACCAGCTGGTTCGTGATCAGATAATCGTAGGATCTGCCCAGCTTCGACTGAACCTGAAGGGCAACATCCGGCTGGCCTGCTGCGGCAATTGAGGTAACGGTCAGTACATCATCCTCAAGCTGATAGTGCCATTTCGCAAAATTCACGCCCATCTCGTAAGCCGCCGGCAGTGTAAGAATCCGGTAGACCCCGTCCATGCGGACATAGATCCGCTGACCGCTGTTGCGCTGAATATTCAGCAGGCCGCGCGGCGTGGAGAGCCCTTTATGGAAGGAGGTATTCCCCACTACAGTCTGCCCGTTGAAGATACCGTACATATAGTTAGTGGAGGAGATCAGGTTGTTGTCTACCTGCTTGTCGCCCAGCAGCGAGGTGATGATATGGCCATGCGGACGTTCCACCAGCAGCTCCTTAGGCTGCAGAACCACATGGACATGCCCGTCAGTGAAGAAGGAGAGCAGCTGGCCGTTCTCTATTTCCTCAAGCTTCCGGTTAGGGAAGGCAGCATCGATCTCGGCCTGTGACCACTGCGCGGAGACATAAGGCTTGCCGATATCGCCACTCAGTAGAGGGACATCCCGGCTTGGCACGGCTTCCTTGCCGCTCCAGTCGATCTCTGCGTAAGCTGCCTGCAGCTCAGCCTGGAATTCGAGCTCAGTTACAGCAGCGGGATGATTCGGGCGGTATAGGCCGTAGAAGGCGAATTCTACCGGAGCCGACAGGACCATAGTCTCGGTCTGGAGTGCGGTATAAGCCAGCTCGTATTGATAGTTACGGTTCTGCAGATTGCCGTTAAGCGCTTCAGGCACATAGCTGCCTTTATAGGAAATGCCGAAGAACTGCATACCATCTGTGGAATAGCCTACAGCCCGTGAGCCGACTACACCCTGCTGGAGATACGGGAATTCTGTTCCCTGCGGCTGGTTCTGGCGCGAGCATACAGCATAGCCCTGCGGGCCTTCCCAGATGCTGTGATCCAGATACTGGCTCATGTAGAGCTCATTGGCGAGAATGCCGCCTTTCTCTGCAATGCCGACATCCTGGCCGTACACTACATCTACAGTCTCGCCGTTGCCGGAGAGCTGAAGCTGCCAGAACCAGATGCCGTCATTGGCCGGTGCGAAGGTAACGCGGTAGCTGATTGCTTCTATAGAACCTTCAAAAATCAGTTTGTCATCGGTACGGGACAGCTTGGAGCCCGACTGAATACCCAGCAGCGGATAGCTCTGGATTCCTTGCTCCGTATATACGCGCAGATAGATATTATTGGAAGAGCCTTCTGCCGGATTACCCTGGAACAGATTAATAAGAGTGGAGCCCTGCGTGAATTCAAAAATATCTCCTGTAGGCAGGAATGTATACGACAGGTCATCCCGGGTTAAGGTAATCATGTTCATTTGTTGTTTGAATATCATATCGAGCCTCGCTTTCCAGTGCTTAAGTTAGGACATGAAATCGATCAGAACGGGGGAATTCATCATCAGATGTCACAAAAAAAGGGCTGACATGTCCATGTAAAGAATAAATAGAAACGTTTCCATAGGCGATACATTTCGAGTTTAGACTTTTGACCGAAAAAAGTCAATTATCTATAAAAAAAACGCCTTTTTATCTATTATGATCGATGAAATGTAATTTTATTACTTGTTATTTAAAAATAAAAAATGTTTGACAGCGTATACAAGGAAGGAGTATGCTCTGAGCAAGGGGAAACACAAAGAAATAATGGAAACGTTTCTATATGGACGAAAAGGGTTAATTAGTTGCAGTAGAATGCATTGTTCAATTTGGAGGTGGGTTCATTGGCAAGATTTGTACAATCGGGCGGAAATGTTGTCCGGGAATTATTAAAGAACAAAGTGCTGTATCTCATGCTGCTGCCTGTCATTGTGTATTTTGCTGTGTTTCATTACGCGGTAATGCCTGGCGCTTACGTTGCATTCGTAGATTACAAGCTCAACAAAGGGATCTTCGGCAGTGACTTTATCGGACTCAAGAATTTCGAGTTCCTGATTCAGAACGGAGACCTCTGGAATATCACCAAGAATACTTTGCTCTACAATCTGGTGTTCCTTGCACTGGGTAACATCATCCAGATTGTATTTGCCATCATGCTGTCGGAGATTGCAGGCAAGTGGTTCAAGAAGATCTCCCAGTCGGTTATTCTGCTTCCGAACTTCATCTCGATGGTTATCGTCGGCGTGTTCGCGTATAACCTGTTCAATTTCAACTCCGGGTTTATCAATACGATGCTTGCCAGTACAGGCTTAGACAAGATTGAGTTCTACTCCGATGCTGGAATCTGGAAATACATCATTGTCGCGTTCAAGATCTGGGCAAGTACCGGTTACGGTATGATTGTCTATCTGGCAGCCATTACGGGGATTAACCATGATCTCTATGAAGCAGCCTATATGGACGGCGCCACTACCTGGCAGCGTATCCGTTATATGACTCTGCCGATTCTGAAGCCAACCTTCATTCTGCTCCTCCTGTTCGGTATGGGCGGAATTCTCAAAGGCTCCTTCGACCTCTTCTACAATTTGATTGGAACAAACTCCGTGCTGTATCCGCAGACGGATATTATAGATACGTATGTCTTCCGGTCGCTCGTGGGACAATTTAACTTCTCCATGGGTGCTGCTGTAGGCTTCTACCAATCCTTATTCGGTCTGGTTCTGGTGCTTGTCGTCAACTTTATTGTGCGCAAGGTTGAACCGGACAGCGCGTTGTTCTAAGACAAGATGAGAAACAGGGGTGTTAATATGGCAAGTAATACTATTAAACAGGATTCAGGGAGCATTTTCATTAAGGTGATCAGCTACATTTGCATCTCCGTGTTTGCCCTGTTCTGTGTGTTTCCTTTTGCGCTGATGATCTCTTCCTCCTTCATGAATGAGCAGGAGATTGTCCGCGAGGGGTACAAGCTGATTCCGAATGAGATTTCTTTCAAAGCTTACGAATTGTTGCTCAGTAACTCCTCCAAGCTGGTGGATGCTTATCAGGTAACGATCTTTATCACAGTCGTCGGTACGGCGCTCGGGCTGTTCATGATGTCCATGGCCGGATTTGTCCTGAACCGCAAGGATTTCAAATACCGTAACTTCTTCTCCTTCCTGATCTATTTCACCACCTTGTTCAGCGGAGGACTGATTCCGACTTACATCCTGATGGTTAAGCATCTGCATCTCAAGGACAACCTGTTCGCTATGATCCTGCCGGCGGTGGTAGGGGCGTGGTCGATCTTCCTGATGCGTAACTTCATGAAGGCGATCCCGGATTCCCTGTATGAATCAGCGACGATTGACGGCGCAGGTGATTTCCGCATCTACTGGCGGATCTTCATGCCGCTGGCGGTTCCGTCACTGGCAACGATCGGACTGTTCTCGGCACTGGGCTTCTGGAATGAGTGGTATAACGGAATGCTGTATATGGACACTCAGAGCAAGTTCCCGCTCCAGTACTTCCTGCAGCGCATGATCAATCAGGCCAATATGGGCAGTCTCATCAACTCGGGGGCGGTCATTAATACAGCCGATCTTCCGACCCAATCGATTAAAATGGCTACAGCCGTGCTGGCCACAGGCCCGATTATTCTCCTGTATCCATTCATTCAGCGTTACTTCGTAACCGGTCTTACCATCGGTGCTGTTAAGGGTTAATGGACGCCTGCTTCAACTGAAGGGTGTTTGTTATAGATGCAAGATCCATATTATAGAAAAGAAAAGGGAGGCTTACCGAATGAAAGGTAAAAAGATTGCTTCTTCTCTAGCTGCTGTCCTCATGCTTACTGGAGTGCTATCCGCTTGTTCGTCAAGCAATGATGCAAATGGAAATACGGGTTCGTCGAATACTCCATCTACTTCCACTAATTCCGGAGGCGTAGACACTTCTAAGGAAGCGAAGCTGACGTATTACCTGTGGGGCAGTGAGGGAGTTACCAATAAAGACATTCTGGCTGAGATTAACAAGAAGCTTAAGGCTGATCTGAATACTACCCTTGAAATCAAATATATTGACTGGCCGGACGTAGCGACGAAGTATCCGCTGCTGTTCGCTTCCGGTGAGGCGTTCGATCTGTCGCATGCTTCTCCTGGTGCTCCTGTGTCCTACTACACCCTGGCAACTGAAGGTGCGCTGACTGACATTACCGACATGCTGGACAAGGTAGCGCCTAAGCTGAAGGCTGAGATTCCAGAATCCTCCTGGCAGAACACCAAGGTGAAGGGCAAAATCTACGGCGTACCGAGTCTGTTCAGTGAATATACGCCTGCCGGTTATGCTTACCGTACCGATCTGCTGAAGAAATACGGTATGACTGACATTAAATCCATTGATGATATGGTTAAATACATGGATAACGTGGTTGCGAATGAATCCTTCCCGCCAATTAACGGTAAGGCTGAGGATGCACAGAACATGTACAGAATGCTCGTAGATACTACAGGCATGTGGCTGAATGCACCTGGTATCTCGCTGAATGAATTGAACCTGGTCACTAAGAGCCCAGAGGATTACAAGACGGTATTCCATCCGGCCTTCACCCAGGAATTCGAGGATTGGGCTGTGAAAATGCGTGAGTGGGGCGACAAGGGCTACTGGGGCAAAGACGTATTGTCCGCTTCCCTCGGCAGCAAAGACAACTTCAGAGCCGCGAACTCTGCGGGTTATCTGACTCATGCCCAGGACTGGATCGGCCAATACGGCGGAGATATCAAGGCGCTGCCTGACTCTCCTACAGCCTTCTATACTTTTGCTGAAGCCAATAAGAAAATCAAACGTAAGATGGGTGTAGATAACTCGACAGTTATCAGCGCGAACTCCTCTAACCCAGAGCGTTCTCTGATGGTTATTGAGAAATTCATGACCGATGAAAGCTACTACAACCTGATGCAGTACGGTATTGAAGGCAAGCACTACATCATTGAAGACGGCGTGAAGAAACAGCCTCCAGGCTTCAATGAAAAGACAGACGGCGGCGGCTTCTCGGCTTGGTCGCTCAGAAACGACAAGTTCGTCATTCCTAGTGATACTGAGAACCCGATCCGTAAAGATCTGTTCGCTGCATGGGATAAAGAAGCCATTGATGATCCGTACAACGGCTTCAGCTTCGACCCGGCTAATGTAACTACCGAAATTGCTTCCATTTCGAACGTAAATGCACAGCTTGGTATTCAGCTCATGCTGGGTAAAACAAGCAAAGATCCAAAAACGGCTGTAGCAGAATACCGTGATCAGCTGAAAAAAGCAGGAGTTGACAAGGTCATTGCCGAAGTAGAGAAACAATTGGCAGAATTTACACCTGTTAACTAAAAGATTGTATAGGTTACAGGGGAGCTATATCTTATAGCTCCCTTACCTGTAAATGGGGGAGTAGAGTGGACGTAAACATTAAGGATATCGCCAGGATATCCGGTGTCGGCATCTCAACAGTGTCCAGAGTGATCAATAACAAGGGGCTGGTGAGCGATGCCACCCGGGAGAAGGTCCTGAGTGTCGTCAAGGAATATAACTATATTCCCAATTCCAATGCCCGAAATCTGAAAACAACCCAATCCAAAAATATTGCACTTATGGTAAAAGGGATTACTAACCCGTTCTTCTCCATTATGATCAAGGAGATTGAACGTCAGGTCAATCTGCGCGGATATCCGTTTCTTATCCATCAGGTAGAGGACGGCACCGATGAGATTAACGCTGCCATTCAGCTGGTGAAGGAGAAGAATCTCAGCGGGATTATTTTCATGGGCGGTACCTATAATCACTCCGAAGAGAAGTTCAAGCAATTAACCGTTCCATTCGTACTCACAACAATTACCACCTCACAGGAGGTGGACCCGTCCATCTTCTCAAGCGTAACGATCGATGAATCCAAGGAAGCCTATAAGGCAACCTCTTATCTGCTTTCACTTGGACACCGGAACATCGGCTTTCTCGCCAAATCTCCCTTACTGGAAGACACCACGGGCAGCCGCCGCCTTCTTGGCTACAAGCTGGCGCTGGAAGAACATAACATACCTTATAATCCGGGATTTGTAGAGGACTGTGAATACAGTCCAAGCTCAGGCTTCAATGCTGCACGCAGACTGCTTAACCGCGACAGAACCGTAACCGCTATCTTTGCGGCCTCCGATACGATTGCGATCGGTGCGGCCAAAGCTGTGCTTACCGCAGGCTTATCCATCCCTGATGATATTTCCATCATCGGCTTCGACGGTATTGAGATGGCTGAGTACTATCATCCTGCGCTGGATACGATCAGCCAGCCGGGCACTGAAATGGCACTGTCCAGTGTGGGCGTGCTGTTCGACCTGATTACCAAACATTCCTCCCATCAGCACATTGTCTATGATGCGGTATTGCTCAAACGGGGCTCTTGCAAGATGATTAAGAGCCGTTAACAGCAGGGCGCTGACTATAAAACCAACTGGAGTTGACAACAACAATGCAAGATTCACTGAGAATAGGGACGCTTGTACGCGGCGGTGAAGCCGTCCAGGTCATTCCGCAGATTGTGGAGCATGGCTTCGAATCCTTTCAACTGAATTTCTGGCAGACGACAGGCGGAATCGATCTGGTGGAGACTGCAGTCCGGGTCCGGGAGCTGGCGGCGGAGCATCACTTCGTCATCTCTGCTGTCGGCATCTACGGCAATCCGCTGGGCGGCGGGCCGGAGGCTGAGACAGAGGCCACCTTGGCAGGCTGGGAGCAGCTGATTGAGCACGCGCACTTGTTCGGGACGGACATTATCGGCGGCTTTACCGGCCGGCTGCCCGGCTCGTCGATTGACGAATCGCTTCCGAGATTCGCCGAGGTGTTCGGGGAATTGTCGAAGCGGGCGGCAGATAAGGGTCTGCGGATTGCTTTTGAGAACTGTGCGATGGGCGGGAGCTGGCAGAAGGGGGACTGGAATATTGCCCATAACCCTACAGCCTGGGAGAAAATGTTCAACGCCGTTACGGCAGATAACCTCGGTCTGGAATGGGAGCCTGCCCACCAGCTGACCGCGCTGATTGATCCGGTTCCGCAGCTGCGCAAATGGGTGGATAAGATCTTCCATGTTCATGGCAAGGACGCAACGGTTGCCTGGGACATAGTCAAGGAGTACGGGATTCATGGTCCGAAGCCCTATGTGTGGGACCGGACGCCGGGCTTCGGGGATACGAACTGGACGGATATCATCACGATTCTCCGGCAGGGCGGCTATCAGGGCACGATTGATATTGAAGGCTGGCATGATCCGGTCTACCGGGATCTACCGGGACGAGCTGGAGATGACAGGCCAGGTCCATGCACTGAATTACCTGAAGCATTGCCGGGGCGGCACTATGATACCCAATCCGGTTGTTTGAGTATACAAGAAAGACCTCATGCTTCACATCTGCTGATGTGGCCGTGAGGTCTTTTGGGTTGTAGTTATGTGATTAGATGAATCGCTTGATCGTCCAATAGGGGACGGTGAGGGTCCCTTTATTCGTTTCGATATGCAGTGCATCTGCGGAGTGGTCGATCTGGCATATTCCGGTGTACGTTTCTCCGCTGATTAAATGCACGCGCTGCCATAGATTGGAGAGAAGTGCATGCTGAATATCCTGTTTAATCATACCGTCCACTTCCTCCTTGAATGCAGTGTGCTTGTAAACCTCTGTACTTATTATTAAACACGGATAGGAGATTTTAACAGCAAAATTGGTTACAGTTTTGTACCATTTCTTATATACATTCGGCTGATGGGGGTGTATTGTTAATAGCGCTGTCTGAAGAGGGGGAAGTGCTATGAGTGATAGTCATGGATTCAAGTTGGATTATGCAGAGATCAGTGAGCGGATACAGTGGCTGCTTGGAGTGAATTCACGACTGGTACTGGTGGAGGATTCTCCTGAAGCCATTGAAGGCGGCATCTATAAGTGGGATGAGACTGGTACGGCTGGCTCCCTGGCCAAGAATGCCCTGATTGAGGATTATATGATTCTGGTTACCCGGATGCGTATGGATCTGGAGGAGCGGAATAATCCATGCCAAATGAACAGCTTCGATCATAGCTGCAAGACGGTGCTCCATTATCTGAAGCAGGATACGTACGTATGGGAGAGCTCACCGCAGGCTGTACTGAAATCTGTGAAGCGGGAGCTTACGCTGCAATACTGCATTCTGACCCAGAGTGTGAGGGTGTAGCGGACAGATATTTTATACCTAATGAATAGGCTGCATTCTGTTGCTTTAGTGACGGAATGCGGTCTTTTTAAAATATAGAATAAAAGGATGGTAAAGCCGTTTCCAATTGTATCATGTGAATCAGGAGCTCTGGTTACAATAATCATATACCTTCGGAGTAGCGTTCTGTAGAGAGGGTATATATATTTAGGAGGTGTTACCGATGAATAGAACAACCAGATTACAGCAGATAACCGTAACTCTTCTTACCGCAGGTCTGCTTACCCTGTCAGGCTGGGGAGCGGCGGCTTCCCCGGTTCAGGCGGCAGCAGCTTCGGCCGCAGCACCGGCTTGCGGGACTGGAGATCACGGACTGCTTCAGGATTTGCAAAAGGCACACAGCGGATCGGACAGCATTCCGCTTACCTTCTCGGATGTGGAGTTTCTGAATGCGAATATCGGGCGTGCAGCCGGGAACGGCTTCCTGATCGGAACCTCGGACGGCGGCTGCCATTTCCAGAAGATCTATGAAGGACAGTGGAGCTTCCAGCAGATTGATTTCCCCGATAATGTTCACGGCTGGGCGCTTGCCGCGGTTAAGGACGGACAGGCTAAATATCTGTTAAGAACGGCAGACGGCGGCTCTACCTGGACAAGGCTGTCGAACCAGGCAGTAGCCTTTGAACGTATAGAGTTCCTGGACAAGAGCCAGGGCTTCGGCTACAACCGCGCATCTACATATTATACGAAGGATGGCGGGGAGAGCTGGAGTCTGATCAAGACGCCTGCCAACACACGCGGAGCGGAATTCACCAGCCGGAATAACGGCTGGGCTGTGGTGGTCGTTCCCGGCAGCGGCTACCGGGTAATGAAGACAACTAACGGCGGAGCAGCCTGGAAGCAGGTGCTTAGTGCCTCCGCCCCTGAGGCGAATTACGGACAGATCTACGCCAAGGGCAGTCAGGTGTATGCGCTGCTGTATGGCGGCGTCGGCATGTCGCAGACCTCGTATTCCCTCTACGGCAGCTCTAATTCCGGCGGCAGCTGGAAGCGGGTGATTGCCCAGGAGACCGCAGGCGGCGGTCCGGCTCCGGGCAGCGGAGCAGCCGTAGCGAAGAAAGGCCCGGCTTCGGGCACCCCCGGGAATATGGTGCTGATCGGCACGCAGACTGCCTTCCTGGCAGGCTACCAGCCGGCAGCGGAGCAGGTGGGCATCGGGGTCACCAAGAACAACGGACAGAGCTGGAAGAATCAGCAGACCGTTCCCGGCTTCGAAGGAACGATCTCGTTCACCGATGCCAATCAGGGCTGGATGGCTGTGAAGGATATGAACAGCTCCACCCTCTATGCGACGAAGGATGCAGGCGCTACCTGGACAGCACGGTTTTCTTTTGAGACGGCTGGGCGGTAGGTTGTCCTTAAGGTAATGATGAATGACGAAGGCAAGAATGAGTGGCGAAGATGAGTGGCGAGACGGGTCTTCTCCTATGGGGGAGGGCCCGTCTTGCTTGTTGTAATAGGACACGTGCCGCTCGCCGTCCCATTGTAATCGGTTTTTCGATTACATTCGGCCCACGTGCCGCTCGCCGTCCCATTGTAATCGGTTTTTCGATTACATTCGGTGCTCTCAAGCAGGCCCCCGGCCTGAATGTATGCGAAAAACAGCATACGATGTGTTCGGCTGAAACGATACCGTCTTTTAAATGGACGGCAAAGTCGTTTCTACTGTAGTGCAGCAGCAGAACAGGTATTGTGGAGAGTGACGTTAGCATTGGTGTAATATTTGTGAGTAGCGGGTAATGGGATAGCATAGGGGGTGAAGCATGGTTAGACCCGTTAGAATACTCTGGATCATTGCTGTCGTCGCTAATATCGTAGGGTTGGCGCTCTTTGTCCTGCTGACGAACCCAGGGTTCAGCCAAGGGTTCATCCTGGATGTCATAAATATATTGATGTTTCAGATATTAGGCATCCCCTCTGCGGTTCTGGTTGTTGCATCGCTTCTTCTGTTGAAGTACATTAAGAAACCGCCAGGCTGGGCGGGGTACATCGGAATCTTCATCATAATAGGGGCACTGTTGTGGCTTGCGGGATATTTTCTGTTGTTTGCATGGCTGATGCTATTCGAGAACGTCCGGTAAAAATAATTCTTTACTGATCGTTCTCGAATATGCTAAGATGCGGATACGAAAGAAATTATTTTTTTGATTATATTAGAACGTACGGTCTCAAATAAAAACGATGAGGAGTGGTAACGATGGGGAAGCTTGACGGGAAGGTTGCCTTGATTACTGGAGGGAATAGCGGGATTGGGCTGGCAAGTGCCAGGTTGTTTGTGGCGGAGGGCGCCAGAGTGGTCATTACCGGCCGCAATCCGGTATCCCTGCATGCGGCGGTAGAAGAGCTGGGCGCGGAGCATGCAGTTGCTGTTCAAGCGGACGCTACTGATCCGCAGAGTGCGGTGAAGGCTGTGAATGCAGCGATAGAGGCCTTCGGCAGACTGGATGTGGTCTATGCAAATGCAGGGATCGCCGGCTCTACACCGCTGGGCAGTACAGAGCTTGCCGCCTTCGAGGAAGTGCTCCGGGTCAATGTGACCGGTACGTTCTTCACCGTCCAGGCTGCGCTGCCTCATCTAAAGGCCGGAGCCTCCGTCATTCTGACGGGCTCTGTGTTAGCCAAGGCCGGAAGACCCGGTAATTCTGCCTATGCCGCCAGCAAAGGAGCGGTCAGCAGCATGACCAAGGTACTGGCCTCCGAGCTGTCCCCGCTAGGCATCCGCGTCAACAACATCGCGCCTGGCGTAACACGCACTCCGATCTGGGGCGAATCGGCAATGGATAACTGGAAGCAGATTGAGGCGGGCATGGCCCTTTCGATTCCTCTGGCCCGCGCGGGTGTACCCGAGGAGATTGCCAAGGTAGCGCTGTTCCTGGCCTCCGAGGATTCGTCGTACATCCAGGGCGCAGATATCGCCGTCGACGGCGGAGCCGGCAGCTCTCCGCTGGGCGCACCCATATACCGCCAGAACGCATAAGGATGGAAAGTCGCAGGAGAAGCGGCTAGTGGCAGGAAGCACCTTGAAGGGTGCTTTTTTGCGTTCAGTCTGGAGAGTAGGCGAGTAGCCGAGTGTATGCGAAAAACCGAATACAATTTGTTTGCCGGCATTCACCGGTGTGGTAAAATGAATTAGTATATGTAAAAATGTGTAATTATCACTCTGAGCTAAAACTATATTTATGAATGGAGGTTATCGGCATGAGGCTTACTAACCGGGGTACGATAATTGCTGCTGTGGTACTCGTTGTCGTAGCAGGTGGGATCTACCTGTCGCTAACCGGATTACCTTATAAAAGAAGTCAAATCGCTGATGAGGTCAAAGCCTACCTGATTCATATCAGAGCATATCCCGAAGCGGATATTCAAGCGATCCGGGGAGTCTATAGCCTGAAATCGGGCGATTATGAAGCGGAGGTAAGGTATAAGGATGAACCGGATCAGCATTACACCTATGCCAAAGTGAATGGAGTGTTCAGACTCGTCGGAGTCAGCAGCATGTACGGGAGACATATCGATGAAACTTTTTATTAAAGTGTAATTTCCAGGTAAGAGGTAATCGTTCTGCGTTGTCGAATAAGAGAATATACATAATAATGGAAAAGCTTGCATGCAAGGCGGTTGTGTTGTAAACGCTCACAATAGATGCAGGAGGCGAACAGGATGGACGGTAGCAAGTCGTTAATCTATCAAATTCTCAAGACGATTGAAGAGGGCAAAGAACCGGTGCTGGAGAACCTGGAGGGAGTGACGGTCGGGGGCTTCCACAGTGCGCTTGAGCAGATTGTTGAGAACAAGCTGGCGAATAATATCAGCTTCTCGCTCAGCGGCAAAGGCAAAAAAGCGGTCCGCGTCGTGGATACAAGCGGCTCCAAATTGACGGCGCAGGGCGTAAATTATATTCATGTCCAGGATAGCCGCACCTACTAGCTATAAAATTAAGAAACAAGACAACACCCGCAGAAGTGGAGAGATGATCTCCGGCTGCGGGTGTTTCATTGCGCGGTGGCTGCCTATTCGTTAGTCTTGATGATCCAGACCTCCGGCAGATTACGGTATTGCTCGGCATAGTCGAGACCGTAGCCGACGACGAATTCGTCCGGGATATCAATCCCGCTGTAATCAATCGGAACATTGACCAGACGGCGGGAAGGCTTGCTGAGGATGGTGCAGATCCGCACGCTGGCAGCTTCGCGCAGGGCGAACAGCTCCTTCAGATGCTGAAGCGTCAGGCCGGTGTCAATCAGATCCTCGACGAGCAAGACATGCTTGCCGCGGATATCCAGGTCGATATCCTTCTTGATCGTGATGACACCGGACGAGGTGGAGCTGGCGCCGTAGCTTGCGACCGACATATAATCAATGCCAACCGGAAAAGTAATCTCGCGCATCAGGTCGGACATGAATACAGCGCCGCCCTTAAGAATACCGATCAGCACAAGCTCCTTGCCTTCGTAGTCGCGCGATATTTCAGCGCCCAGCTCCTGTACTCGCTGCTGTAGCTGGTCTTTGCTGACGAGAACTTTGGTAATTTGGCTCATGGTTGACGCTCCTTATGGATCAGGATGGGATCAGGAAGATGATCTGTCCTTTTCCTTAAGCATAACATCATGTGCGCCTCCTTCAAAGATCGTTGTCGAGGAGACAAGGGTGATTTTGGCCTTCTGCTGCAATTCCGGGATGGTCAGCGCGCCGCAATTGCACATGGTGGACTTGATTTTGCTGATGCTGAGATCAAGATTATCCTTCAGCCGTCCGGCATAGGGGATAAAGGAATCCACCCCCTCCTCGAATTCCAGCTTGCTCTCTTTATCAGCATTGCCGAAGTCATAACGCTGCCAGTTGCGGGCCCGGCTGGAGCCCTCGCCCCAATATTCCTTCACGAAGTTCCCGCCGACCAGCAGCTTGCGTCCGGGACTCTCATCGAATCTGGCAAAATAGCGCCCAAGCATCACGAAGTCCGCGCCCATCGCCAGCGCCAGCACAATATGATAGTCATAAACAATTCCGCCGTCAGAGCAGATGGGGACATAGATGCCGGTCTGCTCATAATATTCCTGGCGCGCCGCCGCCACTTCGATGACGGAGGAGGCCTGGCCCCGGCCGATGCCCTTTTGCTCGCGGGTGATGCAGATGGAGCCGCCGCCTATACCGACTTTGATGAAATCAGCTCCCGCCTCCACGAGATACAGGAAGCCCTCCTTATCGACAACATTGCCCGCGCCGACCTTCACGCTTTCCCCGAAAGTCTCCTTAATATAATGGATGGTCTCTGCCTGCCACTCCGAATATCCGTCAGAGGAATCGATACACAGGATATCTGCTCCAGCCTCCACCAGCGCCGGTACACGCTCTTTATAATCCCGCGAATTGATTCCGGCACCCACGATGAGCTGTTTGTTATCGTCATGCAGCTCCAGCGGATACTCCTGATGGCTGTCATAATCCTTGCGGAAGACCAGATGGACGAGATGGCCGCTGGCATTCACAATCGGCAGGCAGTTCAGCTTATGATCCCAGATCATGTCGTTCGCTTCTGTCAGCGTGATGCCTTCTTCGGCGTAGATGAGCGAAGCAAGCGGGGTCATGAACTCTGTAATCGGGCACTCCGGAGGGAGGCGGTTCTCGCGGTAATCCCGGCTGGTGACGATGCCCTTCAGTCTGCCTGTCGGTTCTCCGTTGTCTGTGATGGCAATAGTGGAGTGGCCGCTGCGCTCCTTTAGCACCAGCACATCCTTAAGCGTATCTTCCGGGCGCAGGTTCGAGTCGCTGAGGACGAATCCGGCTTTGAACTTTTTGACCCGGCGGACCATTTCGACCTGTTGCGTGATAGACTGGGAGCCATAGATGAAGGAGATGCCCCCGCTTTTGGCCAGCGCGATTGCCATGTTATGGTCGGACACCGCCTGCATGACCGCTGAAGTCACAGGGAGGTTCATGGTCAATGCCGGAGTCTCTCCCCGGCGGAATTTGGTTACCGGTGTGCTAAGATCCACATTTCCGGGAATGCAATCTTTGGTGGTCAGGCTGGGCACCAGCAGGAACTCACTGAAGGTTCTTGAAGGCTGCTCATAATAATAAGCCATAGCTTGTCACTCCCCTGCGATTTTTTGGACAACTCATACCTGGGACAGGAACCTGACGGGTACTCCAATGTCCGCTTCCAGCTGCTTGTAATGCTCTCCTTTGGCTAAGATAGCCTGCACTCCGGCAAGTGTAACGCCCATCACGGACAATTGAGCAGCAATGCAGCGGATCGTAGCGCCTGAACTAATCACATCATCCAGCAGCAGCACGCGGTCACCGGAAGAGAAGCCGTCAAAATAAATATAATTCTCATTATACGCCGTCTCGCGCCGGATACTAACCTCATAATTCTCATACAGCTCAGTGCTGAGGCGCAGAATATTCATCGGCTTCATCAGCTTGTACGCAGCCAGCATCCCCCAGGTATGACCGCCGGGTTCAGGGGAGACAATGTAATCAAAATCGGGAAATTGCTCCGTTACCGCATCCGCCAGCTTGTGAGTGATTTCACGGATCAGCTCGGGGGCGATATACGTACCGCGTTCTCCGAAGGGGTAGAGCTTGAAGTCATAGGCGGTGTCCTTGTTCTTATAGATCCTCACATTTCTGGCCTTACGGATTGATTCACTTAAGCTTGCGTAGGATGCACTCATTTGCCCTCACTCCTTCTATATATAATGGATGCAAAAAAACCCAGGCTAAAGGAGGCGCAGTCCAAAGCAGGATACATCAGCAGAGAAAAGCCCGGTTTCACCCGTAAGCTCACACTGATTTATCCAGCAGGGGTCTGGCCTCTTGTAGCCTGGGGCAATTTACGGTTGCCTGTAGATACGCCCATTCCGGATTAACGGGCTTATACAAGAGAGGTTTGAAAGGACATAACTAACGCGATGTTAACTTGGGAACAGATAATCAGATCGTTTTTGCTACATATGTCATAAAAGTTAACTCGGATCATTTGTTATATGCTATCATCCGCAATAAAGTGTGTCAATATTTCATCAATATGTTATATTTATTTACTTATGCGCTTATTTATAATAATTATTATCTGCAATTCATAAATAGTTCAAAGGTTTTGTTAAAAGCCGTATTTTGATGTGATATACTTAACACAGCGTTTTGAGATCTTGTGAAATTAATTCTATTATTAGCTGATAAGCAGTAACAGCGCCTACACCAATGAATATAGATTAGGATGGTGAACAAGCGATGCATATTGTCGTCGTTGGCCTGAATTACCGTACGGCTCCCGTAGAGGTGAGGGAACAGTTCGCTTTTGCTGACAAGGATCTGCCTGCCGCGCTTCATCAGCTGCTGCAGACGAAGAGCGTTCTGGAAGGGGTCGTTGTCGCCACCTGTAACCGGACGGAAATTTATGTGGTCGTGGACCGCCTTCATATGTGCGGATATTTCATCCGCAGCTTCATGGAGCAGTGGTTCGGAGTAAGAAGTGATGTATTTACGCAACATATGTATATATATGAAGACGAGCAGGCGATTGCCCATCTGATGCGTGTCACCTGCGGTCTGGATTCCATGGTGATTGGCGAGACACAGATTCTGGGTCAGGTGCGCAGCGCCTTCCTGACGGCTCAGGCGGAAGGGGTTACCGGAACCTGGTTCAACCGGCTGTTCAAGCAGGCGGTGACGCTCGGCAAGCGTGCGCATAGTGAGACCTCGATTGGCGAGAGTGCAGTGTCGGTCAGCTATGCGGCTGTGGAGCTGGGGAAGCGGATCTTCGGCATGTTCACCGGCAAAAGAGTGCTCATTCTAGGCGCCGGCAAAATGAGCGAGCTGACGGTCAAGCATCTGTACAGCAGCGGCGCGGCGGAAGTAATTGTCGCCAACCGTACCTTGTCCCGTGCCATCGAGCTGGCCGAGAAATTCTCGGGGAAGCCCAGCACAATTGAAGAGGCGCTGAAATGTCTGGATGAAGTGGATATTGTGATCAGCTCCACGGGTGCGGACGGCTATGTGCTGACGGCTGCCCAGGTAGCCGAGGGCATGAAGCGCCGCCCTTCACGGCCGCTGTTCATGATCGACATTGCGGTACCGCGCGATATTGACCCTGCTGCTGCCAGTGTGCCGGATGTATTCCTCTATGATATCGACGATCTGGAAGGCATTGTGGAGAGCAACCTGGAGATGCGCCGCAGTGAAGCTGCCAAGATCGAGGTTATGATTGAAGGCGAAATGGCGGATTTCCAGCAATGGCTGAAGACGCTGGGCGTCAGACCGGTAATCCGTGCGCTGCAGGACAAATCGAATGGAATATATGAAGAAACGATGGATAGCCTGTTCAACAAGCTGCCTGAGCTGGATGAGCATCAGCGCAAGGTGATCCGCCGGCTGACCAAGAGCATCGTCAACCAGATGATGCATGATCCGATCAACGTAATCAAGGAGATGTCCGGCGGCAAGCAGGGCAATGAAGCGCTGGAGTATTTCACTCAAATCTTCGCCCTGCAGGAGCAGCTGGATGCAGGTCCGGCCGGTGAAAGTGTTGAACCGCTTCAGCGCAGCGCTGCTGAACGGCCCTCCGGCGGAGAGATCCGTATGCCGGGAGCGGTGCTTACCCCAGCCGGTCTGCTGGGCGGGTGAGCCGCATGCTACTGCTGAACGGAATATATGATGCCGCTCTGCTGCTATATGCCCTGAGCCTGCTGTTTGTTTTCTCGGATTGCCTTCGGCGTAATCCGGGCGGAAAGCGGCTGGGCACAGGGCTTCTTGCTGTTGTGGGCCTGCTGCAGCTGACCGGACTTGCGATCCGCTTCTCCCAGGAGGGCGGATTGCCGATTTTCACACCTTACGATTTCCTGTTCTGGTTCTCCTTCAGCATGGTGGTTACCTCGTTCGCAGTGACGTATACTCGCGGCGGTGAGTTCACGGTGCTGCTGCTCAGCATGGCGGGCTTCAGCGTATTCCTGCTGAACCGGGTATGGCTGACGGCTGAGGATCATACGCTGCAGAGCTGGAGTGCGGTGCACGGGTGGCTGGCAATGCATGTGATTTTGGCGAATCTGAGCTTTGCCGCACTGACACTGGGGACGGTATTTGCGATAATGTATCTATTCCTGCATACGAAGCTGAAGAATAAGAAGTGGGATGACCGCGTCCGCAGGCTGCCCAGCCTGGAGACGATGGACAAATATTCCTACACGGCGATCCTGGCCGGAGTTCCGCTGCTGCTGGCCTCGCTGATTCTGGCGGGTCTGTCGATTGTTGCGGAAGGGCGGACGCCGCTGTTTCAGGATACGAAGGTCCTGACTACGCTTACGGGCCTTGGCGTCTACATTGTATATCTTGTGCTGAAGTTCTCCGGCCGCCGAAGCGGTACAGTCATGGCCCGCTGGGCGATTGCCGGGTACGGCTTCATTATTCTTAACTTCCTGCTGAATTCCTGGTCGGAGTTCCATGGCTGGGGCGGGGAGTGAAGCGTGATGGAGAGTAGCTTGCCAGTGGGAAGGAAGATGGATGAGAGCGGGTTGGGACTGCTGGGAGCTGGAGTGAGTGTGATCGGGCTGGAGAGTAGCTTGCGGATGGACGTAGAATGAGTGTGAGTTGGAAGTGCTGGGGAGCTGGAGTGAGCGTGATGGAGAGGCTAGCCAGTGGGATGGACGCTGGATGAGAGCGGGTTGGAAGTGCTGGGATGGGTGGAGTGAGCGTGATGGAGAGGCTAGCCAGTGGGGTGGACGCTGGATGAGAGCGAGTTGGAAGTGCTGGGATAGGTGGAGTGAGCGTGATGAAAAAGTATCTGCCGATTATGCTGGATGTGGAAGGGCGGCGGGTGGTGATCGTTGGCGGCGGGGCGGTGGCTATGCGCAAGGCGGCTCCTCTGCTGGAAGCGGGCGCGGAGCTGGTGGTGATCAGCCCCTCGCTCAGCGGGACGCTGGCTGATGAGGGGCGGCTGGAATGGATCAGCCGCCCGTATGCTCCCGGGGATCTCCAGGGAGCTGTTCTGGTCTATGCCGCCAGCGATAACAGGGCGGTGAACGAGGCTGTTGCTGCGGAAGCCCGGCAGCTGGGGCTGCCTGTTAATGTGGCCAGCCATGCGGAGGCGGGCACGTTCATTACGCCCGGCGTGCTCCGCCGCGGGCGCTTGACGGTTACGGTCTCGACCTCCGGGGCGGGACCGTCTGCGGCTGCGGAGATTACGCAGCAGATTGCGGGGCTGCTCGGCGAGGATTACGAGCCGTATCTGGATTTCCTGCATGAGCTGCGGACGGCGATTAAGCAGCTGGAGCCAGCGGCAGAGACCCGGGCGCGGCTCTTGCGGCGGCTGGGGAAGCTGGATGTGTTGAATGAGCTGCGGCAGGGAACCTTTATACCGTGGACGCCCGAGGAGATTGAAGCTTGGGTGGCGCGCAACCGGGTGGAATAGGCGGCGGAAGTGACTGGGCGGCCGAGTCGAGCAAATGAAGAGTATAAATACCCTTGAATTTAGCGAAAGTGGCTCAAGCGAGCAAATGAAGAGTATAAATACCCTTGAATTTAGCGAAAGTGGCTCAAGCGAGCAAATGAAGAGTATAAATACCCTTGAATTTAGCGAAAGCGGCTCAATCGAGTAAATGAAGTGTAAAAATACCCTTGAATTTAGCGAAAGCGGCTCAAGCGAGCAAATGAAGTGTAAAAATACCCTTGAATTTAGCGAAAGCGGCTCAATTGAGCAAATGAAGAGTATAAATACCCTTGAATTTAGCGAAAGCGGCTCAAGCGAGCAAATCCAGGGTAAAGTTGTACGGCTGGGGCTGGAATAAGGGACTGACTTGAACAGGGGGAATGGACATGCGGAAGATTATCGTGGGCAGCAGACAAAGTGCGCTGGCTCTGACGCAGACGGGGCATGTGATTGCTGACCTGGAGCGGCTTAGCGTGGAGCATGGTTTTAATTTTACTTTTGAGGTGCATAAGATCGTTACCAAGGGTGACCGGATTCTCGATGTGACCCTGTCCAAGGTGGGCGGCAAAGGCTTGTTCGTCAAGGAGATTGAACAGGCGATGCTGGCGAAGGACATTGATATGGCAGTACATAGTATGAAGGATATGCCTTCCGAATTGCCGGAAGGCTTGATGAATGGTGCGGTGCCGAAGCGGGAAGATCCGCGCGACGTTCTGATCTCGGGCAGCGGCGCAGGACTTGAGGGTCTGCCGCAAGGTGCTCGCGTAGGCACCAGCAGTCTGCGGCGCTCCAGCCAACTGGCTGCGCTAAGGCCGGATCTGCTCATTGAGCCGGTACGCGGCAATATTGATTCGCGGCTGAAGAAGCTGGAGAGCGGCGAATATGACGCGATTCTGCTGGCAGCGGCGGGGCTGTCGCGTATGGGGTGGCAGGACCGGATTACGGCATATCTGCCGCCTGAGGTCTGCCTGCCCGCTGTAGGCCAGGGAGCACTGGGTATTGAGTGCCGTGAGGACGATGAGGAGCTGCGCAGGCTGCTGGCGCTGTATAACGATGAGCGCACGGCGCTTACGGTGACGGCGGAGCGTACCTTCCTGGGCGCTCTGAACGGCGGCTGCCAGGTACCGATTGGCGCTTACGCGATCCTTGAGCCGGAAGGCGAAGCTGCGAGGCCGTCTATAACGTTAACCGGAATGGTCGGGACACCGGACGGTACGGTTATTCTGAAGGAGACCTGCACCGGCAATGATCCGGTGGAGCTGGGTGCGGAGGTTGCACGGAAGCTGGTGGCCCGAGGTGCGGAGAAGATTTTGGCCGATGTAAGGGAATAAGGAGTACATGGGGTACGGGTTATACAGGGGAGCAGCGCAGGTTACCGAGAAGCTTATGCAGGGCAGAATCGCATGTGTATAGGGATAAGGGGATGACGGAGATGGCGGGGAAGGTATATCTGGTAGGTGCAGGTCCGGGGGATGCGAAGCTGATTACAGTCAAGGGGCTGGAATGTATCCGGAAGGCCGATGTGCTGGTCTATGACAGGCTGGCCAGTCCAAGGCTGCTGAAATGGATGAAGCCCGGCGGTGAGAAAATATACGTAGGCAAGCTCTCGGACCGCCATACGATGAAGCAGGAGGATATTAATCAGCTGCTGGTGGATCTCGCGCTTGAGGGCAAAACGGTGGTTCGGCTGAAGGGTGGGGACCCTGTGATTTTTGGCCGGGTAGGCGAAGAAGCAGAGCTGCTGCGCAGGAACGGTATCTACTATGAGATTGTGCCGGGCATTACCTCGGCCATCAGCGTCCCGGCGTATGCCGGTATTCCGGTGACCCACCGGGAGGCGTCGTCTTCCCTGTCGATTATTACCGGCCATGAGAGCCCGGATAAGCTGGATCATTCCATTCAATGGGATAAAGTAACGAATGCGACCGGCACGCTGGTGTTCCTGATGGGTGTCGCCAAAATCGGTTACATCAGCGCCCAGCTTATGAAGCACGGCCGTCCGCCGGAGACACCGGTGGCGCTGGTGCGCTGGGGGACCCGTGCGGATCAGGAGACGCTGACCGGCACGCTGGCCGATATTGAGGCAAAGGTTACGGCAGCGGATTTTCAGCCGCCGGCGGTTATTGTGGTCGGTGATGTTGTGCTCCAGCGGGAGCACCTGATGTGGGTGGAGGCGCTCCCCCTGTTCGGCAAGCGCATTGTAGTGACGCGGGCGCGCGCCCAGGCAAGTGAGCTGGTGGACCGGATCGAGGAGCTGGGCGGCGAGCCGTACGAGTTCCCGGTCATTGAGACGGTGATGCAGCGCGATGCGGACAAGCAGGCGGAGATCGCTGCGGCACTTGGCGGGCTTGCGTCGTATGACTGGGTGTTCTTCACCAGTCCGAACGGCGTGGACTTCTTCATGCGTCATCTGACGCAGCAGAAGCTGGATATCCGCAGCCTGCACAGGGCGCGGCTGTGCGCGGTGGGCCCGGGTACGGCCGCAGCGCTCGCAGAGCGCGGGCTGATCTCCGAGGAGCTGCCCGGCCGCTTCCAGGCGGAAGGGATGATTGAAGCTTTTGGCTCACAGCTGCTGCCAGGGCAAAAGGTGCTGCTTCCTCGCGGCGACCTGGCGCGTGAATGGCTGCCTGGTAAGCTGAGGGAGCTGGGGCTGGAAGTGACCGAAGTGGATACGTATGAGACGGTGGTTACCGGCGAGGATGATATTGAACTGGTGAAGCTGCTGGAGGAGAAGCGCATTCATGCGGTGACCTTCACCAGCTCGTCCACGGTGCGCAACTTCCTCGGCATCCTGAAGCGGATGGGCCTGGAAGATCCGCTGGCGATGCTGGCGGGCATCAAGATTGCCTGCATCGGTCCGGTTACCGAGCAGACCGCAGTCGAAGCAGGACTCACTCCGGGACTGCTCCCGGAGGAATCCACCATCGAAGGGCTGGTGCAGGAGCTGTGCCGCTGGAATGAATCGACGAGGCTTAACTAGTCTGTTCCTGCCAGATCTGTCAGTGCTGCTTCTGAGCGTTACAATCGGGTCCGGCCTATTAGCTTCGTTAACTTTAACATCTCAATACGGCTTAAGCCGAATAGATGTGTGTAACTACTTAAACTGCTTATTAACTACTTACTGAACAGGAGGTTTACAGCAATGAGCTTTCCAATAACCAGACACCGCCGTTTGCGCGGGTCGGCCGGTATTCGCGGCATGGTGCGCGAGACGGTGCTGAATGTGCTGGATTTCATCCAGCCGATTTTTGTAACCTATGGAACGGGTGTGAAGAATGAGATCGGCTCCATGCCCGGCGTCTATCATTTCTCGCTGGATACGCTGAAGGAGGAGGTGGATGAGATTGCTTCCCTGGGCATTCCGGCGGTGCTGCTGTTCGGTATTCCCGAGACGAAGGATGCGGTTGGCTCGTCCGGCTTCGCAGATGATGGCATTGTGCAAGAGGCAACACGGTTAATCAAAAAATGGTATCCCGACCTGCTGGTCGTCGCCGACACCTGCCTGTGTGAATTCACCGATCACGGCCATTGCGGCATGGTGCATACCCATACGGTGAATGGTGTAGTGCACGGGGATGTAATCAACGATGCTTCGCTTGAGCTGCTGACCCGCACAGCGGTCTCGCAGGCCCGGGCAGGGGCGGATATTATCGCGCCGTCCAACATGATGGACGGATTCGTGCAGGCGATCCGTGCCGGACTCGATGCGAATGGCTTCGAGCAGGTGCCGATCATGTCCTATTCGGTAAAATACGCCTCCGCCTTCTACGGCCCGTTCCGCGAAGCGGCGGATTCCGCTCCCCAGTTCGGCAACCGCAAGACGTATCAGATGGACCCGGCCAATCTGCGGGAAGCCATCCGCGAAGCGGATTCCGATGTGCTGGAAGGCGCGGATATGCTGATGGTGAAGCCTGCTCTGGCTTATCTGGATGTGATCCGTACGATCCGCGACCAGTTCGATCTGCCTCTCGTAGCCTACAATGTCAGCGGTGAGTACTCGATGGTCAAGGCAGCTGCGCAGCAGGGCTGGATCGATGAGCAGGCGGTGGTGCTGGAGATGCTGACCGGCATGAAGCGTGCCGGAGCAGATATAATTATTACCTATTTCGCCAAGGACGCAGCCCGCTGGCTGCGCGGCTAGGATCAGGAGGGAACGAATATGGGCAATATTCCGTTGAACCGCCGGGAAGAGGCTTCCCGCACCGCTTTTGAAGAGGCAAAACAATATATTCCCGGCGGGGTGAACAGTCCGGTCCGGGCATTCAAATCCGTAGGATTGACCCCGGTCTATGTGGAGAGGGGCGAAGGCTCGCGGATCTACGATATTGACGGCAACAGCTTCATTGACTACGTCTGCTCGTGGGGACCGCTGATTATGGGACATGCCCATCCTGAGGTGGTGAAGGCGCTGCAGGAGACTGCGGCCAGAGGGACAAGCTTCGGCGCGCCGACCCTGCTTGAGACCGCAATGGCCAAAACCGTGGTAGAACGCGTAGCCTCGGTGGACATTGTCCGCATGGTGAATTCGGGAACGGAGGCGACGATGAGCGCGATCAGACTGGCCCGCGGCTACACCGGACGCAGCAAAATCCTCAAATTCGAAGGCTCCTATCACGGCCATGCCGACAGCCTGCTGATAAAAGCCGGTTCCGGGGTGGCTACGTTGGGGCTGCCGGATAGTCCGGGCGTGCCGGAAGGTGTGGCAGTGAACACGATCACGGTCCCTTATAATGATCTGGACGGGGTCAAAATCGCGTTTGAACGCTACGGCAACGAGATTGCCGCTGTCATCGTTGAGCCGATCGCCGGGAATATGGGCGTTGTACCTCCGCTTCCGGGCTTCCTGGAGGGTCTCCGCAAGGTGACGACGGGGTACGGGGCTTTGCTGATTTTTGACGAGGTCATGACCGGCTTCCGGGTGGACCGGGGATGTGCGCAGGGATTGTTCGGAATGGACCCGGACCTGACCTGCTTCGGCAAGGTGATCGGCGGCGGGCTTCCTGTAGGGGCTTATGGCGGGAAAAGAGAGATCATGGAGCAGATCGCCCCGTCCGGCCCGATCTATCAGGCAGGCACACTCAGCGGAAATCCGCTGGCGATGGCGGCGGGCTACAGCACGCTTGCGCTGCTGACCCCTGAGGTCTACACCCGTCTGGAGTCGCTTGGCGCAAGGCTGGAAGCCGGACTTAAACGCAATGCGCAGGAGACGGGAATTCCGCTGACGATTAACCGCGTGGGCTCGATGGTATGTCCGTTCTTCACGGAGGAGCCGGTCATTAACTTCGAGACAGCCAAGACCAGTAACCTGGAGCTGTTCAAGCGTTATTTCGGCAAAATGCTGGATCAGGGCATCAGCGTTCCGCCGTCCCAGTTCGAGGGAATGTTCGTATCCGCTGCGCATAGCGAGCAGGATATTGACGATACAATTGCGGGCCATTACCAGGCCCTGAAATCGCTATGACGGCCGGACCGGAGGAGTTGTCCGGCCAGCAGGGCAGCGGCGCGGGCCAAGACGGAAGTGATACCGCCAGCGCCCCCTTCGCGGGGGGCGGCAAGTGGACCCGGCGCGGGGAATGGCTGGAAGCCATGCCTGGCCGGGTCATTACGGGGGCTGCCGACAGACCGGCAGCCATCGATGCCTGGCTGCTGGGCGTAGCCGGGATGCCGGAGAAGCTGCACGCCCGGCTGCGCCACGAGGATGGCATCCAGTGGAGGGGCGACCGGCTGCGGCTGGCCCTGTTCCCCCGCCGGGAAGCGGGAATAGAGTCGGTATGGCAGGAAGCTGCGGCTGAGGTGCTGTTCGAGGACGACTTTTGCCTCGTGGTCCACAAGCCTGCGGGTATGGCAGTTCATCCGGACGGCAGCAGCACCGAGGTGACGCTGGATCATATCGTCGCTGCGCATTATGCGGCTTCCGGCGGAGGGATTGCCGTCCGCCATATCCACCGGCTGGACAAGGATACTACCGGACCCGTGCTGTATGCGAAGAACGAATACGCCCAGCTTGTGCTGGATGAAGATATGCGTGAGAAGAAGGTAGCCCGCCTGTATGCCGCGATTGTTGAAGGCACAGTGCCGCCTGAGCTTACGGTGATCGATGCCCCCATCGGCCGTGACCGCCATCATGCGGCGCGCAGACGGGTATCCTCTGGAGGGCAGCCGGCGGTAACACGGATTGCAGGGCGCGAAGCCCTCCCCGGCGGAACCGTAGTGAAGCTGCAGCTGGAGACGGGCCGGACGCACCAGATTCGTGTCCACCTCAGCCATGCAGGGCATCCGCTCTTCGGGGATGACCTTTACGGCGGATCAGGCTGGCATACTGCGGGTATTCCTTCTTTATATGATGAGAAGCCCCCGCGTACGAAGCCAGGTCAGGTGAAGTCTGCCATTACAGCCTGGTTTGAAGAGCAGGAGAAGGCAGGCCTTACCCCGGGTCTGCAAGTCCCCGGCAAGCAGCCGGCTCCACCTTCCAAGCCGGGAGTCAAGGCGAAGAAGGATAGTGCTGACCGCCAGGCGCTGCACGGAGAGAAGCTGATCTTCGCCCACCCCTGGACCCGCAGCAAGCTGGAGGTAGCCGATCCCTGGCCGAAGGATATGCGGCGTCTGCGTGAGCAAATCGGCGGCGTAGATCAGGAGTAGACTATTAACCATTGGGTTCTGTGAGGTTAAGCTAACTCAATACATGCCATGCCCAGCCGGACCGCGTTTCTCTGAACTCTGGAGGAGTGCGGCCCGGCTTTTTGGTTGTTGTCCAGTGCGGCCTCCCCCAGCCGAAACATCGAACAATAAGTGGATTTATGCTATTTAATTTACGTAACAGTACTCTCCAGGGAACGTTAAGTGGATTTAGGGCATCTAATTTTCTCAATATGTCCTATATATTTATTTTCAGCTTATTTAAGTGTTGTTTATCCAACTGTTGCCGGATATTCGTAGACTTACTGTTGAACAGTTGCTCTTTTTCCACTTATTTCATTGAAGCCACCAGTTAGCCCGCGTCCCCTCTGATACATTTCCGCGCTCAAGCCTGTCTTACTAGTATGAGGAGATGATCTGGCTGTGAGAATAAGAAGGAATCGCTTAGTGTTAGTGATCTTAACCGCCTCCACTCTGGTGATTGCCGCCGGAATAATGAGGGTTGTGCAGTTGGACAACAAATATGGCGTTCTGGGTCTGGTTGCCCAGCTTCAGAGCTTCCAGTTGAGGGTAGACAATCAATCGGACTTTGAGCTGCGTATACTGGAGACAGGAGTGGCAACCAGCTCAGCAGCGGAGGCGTCAGTAGACGAAGTTGGCAAGATACTCAAAAGCGAAAAAACAGTAAAAATTAAACCCCAGCTAACCTTAAGCGGTGAGGGCGGTATTTATTTGAAGTATTCAGACTCTAGGGAACCCGACGTTCCCAAAACCATCGGAGTATGCTCCTACACCGAGACTTTATCCGGATATTCCAAGGTTATTATTACGAATGACAAGGTGACAATCGAACAAAACTGCAGCTAATCTATAAGTAATCCATATATTTGCAGATTCCTAGTAACATTTGTAACTGACGGCCTTCCAATATATTGATAAATATAGAGTGTAAGCGCAGTCTAATCGATGAACTGGGGGAATTATTGTGAAAAAAATTACAAAGTTAATGCTCGTGGCCGGCATCTCATTGGCACTTGTCGGGGTGGGGAACAGCGGCGCCCTGAACAACGTCACTTCGGCAGCGAGCGCACCGCTTAAGGTAGGCCGGGTGGAAGCGGCTGCCCATGGCACCAAATGCTTCACTGTAGCGGTTGCTGTAGTACAGAATGGCGTAATCGTTGCGGCTTCGCTCGATGATTATCAGTTCCTGGGCACCGATGTAGCCACTGGCGTACCGAACTCGGACAAGGATTTTGGCCAGAACTACAAAGATCCGAACATGGTGCTGGCTTCCAAGAAGACCAATGCCAAATACTACAGTGAGCACATGAAGGAAGAAGCCAAATCGACAGTAGCCTATGACAAGAACCTGGCGGCCATCGAGAAATTTGCAACTGGCAAAACGATTAAATCCCTAGAAGCTACACTGACTAAAAAAACCAAAGAGCAAGTCGTTGATGCTGTAAGCGGTGCAACTCTGGTGGATACCCAGGGCTACCTGAAAGCGATTCTAGACGCAGCCAAAGCTGCAAAATAAACGGCTGTTCCATCATTTAACCGATGTTAACCCCTTCATGGCTGCGGCTGTGGAGGGGTTTTGCTATGCGGTTTCCATTTGTCACCAGACCGGCTCCGCTATTCAAGAGAGTGGCACCCCTGCAATTATGGGTATAACAGTAATAAGTACAAAGGCGTCAGTATACGCGAGTATTCATAACTGGGGGGAAGGCCATGAAATGGCAGGGCAGAAGAGGCAGTTCTAATGTGGAAGACCGCAGAGGCCGCGGGGGCGGGGGCGGGGGCGGGGGCAAGCTGATTGGCGGCGGAATTAGCGGGATCGTGATCATAGTGATTGTTACGCTGCTGAGCGGCGGGAATATCGGCGATATTATGGGGAATCTGACCTCAACCGGTTCGGGTACGAACTCAAGTGCTCCCTATGAACAGAGCGCGCAGGAGAAGGAGCTATCCGAGTTCGTATCCGTGGTGCTGGCCGATACCGAGGATGTCTGGTCCGATATCTTCAAGAAGCAGGGGATGACTTACCAGGACCCGACGCTTGTGCTCTACAGCGGCAGTGTGAACTCTGCCTGCGGAACCGCAAGCTCAGCCGTCGGCCCGTTCTATTGTCCCGGGGATGCCAAGCTGTATATCGATCTCAGCTTCTATGATGAGCTGCAGCAGCAGTTCAAGGCGCCTGGCGACTTCGCCATGGCGTATGTAATTGCCCACGAGGTGGGTCATCATGTGCAGACACTGCTGGGCGCTTCCGAGCAGCTGAATTCAGAGCGCCAGCGCCTGAGCGAGACTGAATTCAACAAGGTTCAGGTCCGCTTCGAGCTGCAGGCCGATTATTATGCCGGGGTCTGGGCCCATCATGTCCAGGGCCAGAATCTGTTGGAGGAAGGAGATCTGGAGGAGGCGCTGACTGCCGCGAGTGCGGTGGGGGACGATACGATCCAGAAGCGGGCGCAGGGATATGTGGTGCCCGACAGCTTCACACATGGAACGTCCGAACAGCGCAAGCGCTGGTTCTATAAGGGCTTCAACTCCGGCACGATTGCCGGCGGAGATACCTTCAAAGCTGCTGAGCTGTAACCTGCAGCTGTTCTGTCAACATAAGAGCCGCCCATCCGCTTGACGGAGGACGGCTCTTATTCTTATTTGGAATATTATGATGAGGAGCCGTGTCTGCTCCACCGGGCAGCTGGAATGTATGCCAAAAACAGCATACATTGTGCTGCCGCGCAGGCGCCCGGGCCAAATGTATGCCAAAAACAGCATACAATGGCTGCCGCGCAGGCGCCCGGGCCAAATGTATGCCAAAAACAGCATACAATGGCTGCCGCGCAGGCGCCCAGGCCGGATGTATGCCAAAAACAGCATACAATGGCCGCCGCGCAAGCGCCCGGGCCGGATGTATGCCAAAAACAGCATACCTTCGGACCGGCCCGCACAGCCCGCCCCCCTGCGCGGGAACGTGTGTTTACGGCTGCACATCGTTCCGGTAAGAGAGACGGTTGCGGCCAAGCTTCTTGGACTCCAGCAGGAGCTGGTCGGCGTAGACGTACCCTTTTTCCATAGAAGTCTTCTGGTCCGGGTCCGCCTTATAGTAAAAGAGTCCGAAGGATGCCGAATACGGCACGCGGATCATCTGCTCCTCGAATTCCGCACTTACGCTGTGATCGTGAAGGCTGTCCAGAATATCCTGAATCTGCATCTGACATTCCTCGAAGGTCTTGTCCCTCAGCAGCAGCGTGAACTCTTCCCCGCCGCTGCGGAACAGGATGTCTCCCTCCTGCAGATGCTTCTGCAGCGTCTGCGCAAAATGAACAATGACCCGGTCGCCTACGGCGTGGTTGTAGGTGTCATTGATTTTTTTGAACCGGTCGATGTCCGCCACTACAATTCCGATGTACTCCCCGCTCTGGTTGAGCTCCTTCATCATCTTATCCATATGCGCCCGGTTATAGGTTCCGGTGAGGAAGTCGCGGTAGGCCATCTGCTCGAATTTGTCGCGTTCATATTTGTGCTGGGCACTCTGCGATTTGGAATAGAACGAGATACTGACTACATAATTGAGCACGAACAAGGCGATCAGCATCTCCCATTTCTCCATTTGCAGCAGCCGCAGCAGCAGGGCGTTACTCAGGGCCACCTTGCTGAAGTCCAGCAGATTCCGGCTTCGAAATAACAGGTTCCGCGCTTCCCGGCGTGTCTTGATATCTCCCGACAGGGCGAAGGTCAGCACCAGGAAGGTGGATGACAGCAGGGTGGTGACGCAGACCACGAGCAGGAACAGCAGCCAGTATCCGAGCGGAAGCTTGTCCGCCAGAGGAGATAGCGCCGTATACAGATAGTACGCAGCAGAGCCGCCCAGTGTGAACGAGCCGATATTGTAGAAGGTATCCAGGAACTCTCCGGGATCGGCGGTCTTCGTTTTCTTTTTATAGAAATATACGATGAACCGGTATACCGTCTCGAACAGGAGCGTGCCAAGCGGACCGGCAAAAATCCCGAAGGAGGAGGTATAGCTGATCGCATAATCGATTGTAGAGTTCCCGCTCCGGGTCACAATCCGCAATTGGAAATAGATGCTTGAGAAGATAGTGTATAGCAATAATGCTTTTATATAGGTAGCGTCCAGGACTACAGCATGCGCGGGAATGAAGGCTATAGCCAGGGCTGCGACAAATAGGAAAAGGTCAAATACCCTCGCTTTTGACATGTCGGAAATTTCCTTTCAGGATTTATACCGATTATACCCGAAAAGATGAATCTTGATTAAAAGATATTTTTGAAATTTTGCAGGGAATGATCATATATCCCTTTCCGCCTGCCCGCAGCCTACATATACTATTCTGATTAAGGTGGAGCAGACTGCACCTGTGTCTAAATAAATCTGTAAGCCGGGGAGAGGAATGCATGAAGATATTGCTGGTCACCTACTGGGGCCTTACCAATATGGGCGGAATTTGGACATATATGAAGCAACTGGCTGACAAGCTGGGCGAGCAGGGCCATTCCGTTACAGTGATGGGCAGCCATGTGGAGAACAATACATTGTATCTGCTGAACCGGACAGAGTTTTTTGATAAAAAAGCGTTCTATTCGCTGCTGCTGCCGCAGCTTGATATCGGCCGGTTTCCCTCGCTGCATCTGGAGCACGGCATCTTCAGCTTTGAGCTGGGGCGTTATGTATTCGAGGGCGGCGCTGCTGTGCTGGGCTTGGAGGACTATGATGTCATTCATGCCCAGGACCCTATCGCCTCCTATGCACTGCGGCGGATCATGCGCCGTCCTGTTCCGCTGGTTACAAGTGTGCATGGGGCATTGACCAAGGAGACCTACTATGAGTACAAGGGACTTGAGCCCGGACTGACCCGGGAGGCCTATGAGCAGCGGCCGATCTGGAGATATTTCCGCAGGCTTGAGACGCTGGGGGCCCAGGCGGCCGACCAGATTCTGGTCTCTTCGGAGTGGATCGGACAGCTTACGCAGAGCCTGGGCGTCAGCCAAGACCGTATCCATACCCTGCCGTACGGGCTGGACCTGCATCAATACGCAGCCCGTGCTGCGGAGACACCGCCGCTTCAATTTGCAGAAGGAATTCCTGTGATCATGTATGCCGGACGACTTGAATATATCAAAGGCGTCCATGTGCTGATAGAGGCGCTGGGCATTCTGCAGCAGCGCTGTCAGCAATGGATCTGTGCAGTGGCCGGAATCGGCAGCCTCCTGGAGGAGCTCATGGAGCAGACCCGCCTGCTGGGTATCGCGGGGAAGGTCCATTTCACGGGGAAGCTGAACAACATTCCCGCTGCACTCCGGGCAGCCGACATCTATGTGCAGCCCTCCCTCCAGGACACGCAGCCCTTCTCGGTTACGGAAGCGCAGCTTGCCGGGATCGCGCCGATTGTCGCCGGAACGGCAGGCATGCCGGAGATGGTCCGGCAGGGAGAGACGGGCTGGATTGTTCCTCCCGGAGATGCCGGGCAGCTTGCCCTGCAGATCGAGCAGCTGCTGGGGAATGAGGAACTGAGAAGACGCACCGGCCTCCAGGCTAAGCAGTGGGCAGAGCAGACCCGTTCTCTGGATGTTATGGCTGCGGGTACACTTAATGTATACCAGAGAGCGCTAAGTCTGCGGGCGGGCCGGCCGGGAATTCCGGATCACCTCCGCTTTGAGGAAGAACCGGGAGCGGGTGCGCTGCCGGCAGCTTTTCATCCGGCGGATGTGGTTAACGAGTGTAGTCCGGGGAATCCGCTTGCCGTAACACTGCGTGTCAAGCTTCCACACCACTACTCTATTCCTGATGCACGTACGGCTCTTCCTCCCCTGGCATAGGCGCTGTCCGCAATTGAAGCGGCAAAGTTGTCATGCCTGCCTGATTGAAGCATATACATGAGGGGAGTAACATTTTGGGCTTATACTCTGGGCTTGTCTCAGGGATAGATTATGCCAAGAAGGAGGACATTTCCCGTGTTTGACCAGTCCCATGGCTTGCGGTTTGATATTTATGAACGCATTCACCTTTCGGAAGAGCTTCCGGGAATAGCAGAGCTGGAGGAAGTCGAGCTGGTTCCCGACATCCAGGTCATCCAGCGGGAGGACCGGGCCGAGCTGCACGGACAACTGCTGCTCACCGGACTCTACCGGGGGGAGGATGACCTTACACAGCGTCTGGAGCATGCAATTCCTGTTGAAATCACTGTTCCGCTGACCCGGGTCAGCTCACTTGATGACATAGGGGTGGAGATCGAGAATTTCGATATTGATCTGCTGACGATGCGAACCGTTAACATTACCGGTGTGCTCTCGCTGCGCGGAATCGGAAGTGCAGATGCACAGCCGGCCTGGCAGCAGGAGGAATATACGGTAGCCTATTCGCCGGAGGCAGGAGACGGTAATGCCTCTGAGGAGAAATTCCGCAGTCCGGAGAATGATACCCTGTATGAGAATTCGCTCTGGACCTATGGCGAGGGGGCAGCCGAGGGCTCTGAAGAAGATCAGAGCTACGCTAACCCGGCTGAGGCTGTAGTCCAACCTCTGTATGCTGAAGAGACTACGTACACCCAGCCCGCCGCCTATCTCTCTCCACCCCTGAAGGACAAGGAACCCAGAGCAAGGACACATAGCCTGGATACGGCTTCTCCGGCAGGCACCGCCGCCTTGAACACAGTGGATCATTGGGGCAATGCGAAGCTTCATTCCGCCGCGCAGCCGGAGCCGGTGCTAACCTCCGCTGCCAATGATGCTGCTGCGCTGTTTGCCGGGAACGAAGAAGGCGAGGCGGCAGAGGAGATCCAGGCCACAGACAATGAAGTCTTCCTGTCTGCGGAATCTCTGACTCCCCCTGAGGAGAAGCAGGATCTCAAGGTTGCCCTTGGCAGCAAAAAAGAACCGGGAGCCGCCGAGCAGGAGCCGCTCACCTTCTCCTCGCTGCTCAGCGCAAGCCGTGCCAACAGAGAGCAGGAGGAGCTGCTGTCGGGCAATTTAGACTCTGTAGCGGAGGCTGTTCCTGAGGCCGGCAATGACACAGCGTGGAAGAGCCGGTTCATCGGCGGCATGGGCGGGACGGAGCTGTTCCGCAAGGTAAGGCTCTGCATTGTGCAGCGGGAAGAGACGCTGGACACCATAGCCGAGAAATACCAGCTAAGCACCCGGGAGCTGACCATGTACAACCGGCTGTCCGGTCAGATTGTAGAAGAGGGACAGGTACTATACATCCCTTGAGATTGATGATGTGCGGAGAATTCAGGCTTAACAGGAACAGCCCTTGCCTTACGGATGGGGCTGTTCCTGTTTCTGTGTATGATTTCCGCTTCTGGTTTACAAAACGCTTAAGCCGGGGTAATAGTCAATACCGGCCTACATACATTACACATTCAGGCAGCTATGCGCTGGTACACCACTTCTGGAAGGATGATAACTCACATGAAGAGAAAAGTGGCAGCCACTGCGGCCGCACTAAGCTTGACGCTCACAGTCTCGGCCGGTGTCTACGCCGCCAGCAATCTGCAGGAGATCAAGGCGCTCCTGAACAACAAAATCGGGATCGTCGTAAACGGTCAGGCATATACGCCCAAAGACGGCAACGGCAAAACCCTCGCCCCGATTACCTACAACGGCATCACTTATCTGCCTGTACGCTCCATCGGCGAAGCGCTGAACACCGCTGTCACTTACGATGCTGCGACCAGCCGGGTCATCATCGGTGATGCGGCTGCTCCGGCTGTCTCCTCCGGCGGCTCGTCCGCAGGAACACCAGCCGATTCTGTGAAGCGGCCGAAGAGTCTGCCGGCGGACTTCCCGCTTCCGGCGGACGCGAAGATATTTGATCTGATCGAAGGCTCGGCGACCGGCAAGCCGTCAGCTACCTTTAGCTACACCACCAAGCAAGGACTGGAGACGCTCGGCAATACGTACAAGGACTATTTTGCGCAAAAGGGCGCCACTTCCAAATCGGAAGAAGTCTCTGCGGCCGCCTTCCAGATTATTGATGCAGGCAGCACGTTTGCTGTTACCGTGGACGGGGCTCCCGGAACGGGCAGCCGCCAGGGCTTCAACGTGGTTCAAGTGATCTGGAGCGGGGAGTAAGCGCCAAGGTACGTCTGCTGCGCGCCCTTTGTGTATATGCTGGTTGACTAGGGATAACACTGAATGTATTATTGAACTAAGTAATAACTAGCATAAAGACTGGGAACGGGAAGAGTAGGCGGTCAGCCCTTCAGAGAGCGGGATTATCATTGGTGTGAATTTCCGCAGGATGCAGCCCCCGAAGTCGCCCCGGAGTTGCCCTTCTGAGCTTGTCTTCATCATGAAGACCGGTTAGGATGCGGCCGGTTGCAGCCGTTACCCTGCATGAGTGTCGCGCTAAGCTTTGGGAACCTGCAAGGGAACTTAAGGCAGTGGTTTATTTTTTATTGGCGCGAAACAAAGGTGGTACCGCGAAAGAATGGCCTTTCGTCCTTTGAGACGAAGGGCCTTTTTGTATTCTCGAAAAACCGCTAGCTACTCAATACATTTAACAGTGGAGGGTTCACAATGGCTGATAACAACAATGCAGCAGCAGAGCTGCCGAACGGGCAGGATGCGGCAGAAGCTACCGCTTCAGCTAATCACAAGCAGAGCGATATGCCGACTACATATGATCCGGGAGCGGCAGAGAAGAAATGGTATGCTTACTGGATGGAGAAGGGCTTCTTCGAAGCCGGCAAGCGTCCGGATGCGGAGCCTTACAGCATCGTGATTCCGCCGCCGAATGTAACAGGAATGCTGCATATCGGACACGCGCTGGATTTCACGCTTCAGGATGTGCTGATCCGCACCAAGCGGATGCAGGGCTATGATACCCTATGGCTGCCGGGTACGGACCATGCAGGGATAGCTACACAGACCAAGGTAGAGCAGAAGCTGCGTCAGCAGGGAATCTCCCGCCATGATCTGGGACGCGAGAAGTTCCTGGAGCAGGTATGGGACTGGAAAGACCAGTATGCCAAGACTATTCATGACCAGTGGGCCAAGATGGGCCTGTCCCTCGATTACTCCCGCGAACGCTTTACCTTTGATGATGGAATGAAGAAGGCGGTAAGCAAGGTATTTGTGGAGCTGTACCAGAAGGGTCTGATCTATCGCGGCAAGCGGATTATTAACTGGGACCCGGCTGCCCGTACAGCGCTGTCGGATATCGAGGTAGAATACAAGGAAGTGAACGGGCATCTGTACCATCTGCGTTATCCGCTTAAGGATGGCAGCGGCCATATCACGGTGGCTACCACGCGTCCTGAGACGATGCTGGGCGATACAGCCGTAGCCGTACACCCGGAGGATGACCGTTACAAGCATCTGATTGGCCAGGCGCTGATTCTGCCGATTATTGGCAGGGAGATCCCGGTTATTGCTGATGATTACGTAGATAAGGAGTTCGGCAGCGGTGCGGTTAAGATTACACCGGCGCATGATCCGAACGACTTCGAGATGGGTGTCCGCCATAACCTTCCGCAGATCAATGTAATGGATGAAGGCGGAGTGATGAATGAGGAAGCGGGCGCTTATCAGGGAATGGACCGCAGCGACTGCCGTAAGGCCATCGTAGCCGACCTGAAGGAGCAAGGCGTGCTGATCTCCATTGAGGATCATGTACACCAGGTTGGGCACAGTGAGCGTTCCGGGGCTGTTGTAGAGCCTTATCTGTCCACCCAGTGGTTCGTCAAAATGCAGCCGCTGGCAGAAGCAGCCATCGCTGCACAGAAGGACGGTGACGGGGTCCACTTCGTGCCCGACCGCTTCGAGAAGACGTACCTGAACTGGATCGAGAATGTCCGCGACTGGTGTATCTCCCGCCAATTGTGGTGGGGTCACCGGATTCCGGCCTGGTACTCCGAATCTACCGGGGAGCTTGTAGTTGCGCACGACGAGGAAGAAGCACGCCGTATCAGCGGGCTGTCCGACCTGAAGCAGGATGAGGATGTTCTGGATACCTGGTTCAGCTCCAACCTCTGGCCGTTCGCTACCTTAGGCTGGCCTGACGGGGAGAGCAGTGACTATCAGCGTTACTATCCGAACAACGTACTGGTTACCGGCTACGATATCATTTACTTCTGGGTAGCGCGCATGATTTTCTCAGCCATGGAATTCACAGGACAGAAGCCGTTCTCGGATGTGCTGATGCATGGACTCGTACGCGATGCCGAAGGACGCAAGATGTCCAAGTCGCTGGGCAACGGTATCGATCCGCTGGATGTTATCGAGCAGTACGGCGCTGACGCCATGCGCTATATGATTACTACCGGCAGTACAGCGGGCCAGGATCTGCGGTTCCGGATGGAAAAGGTAGAGCAGGCGCGCAATTTTGCCAACAAGATCTGGAATGCCTCCCGGTTCGCGCTGATGAATCTGGAAGGCGTAGCCTTTGAAGATATTGACATTACAGGTGAGCTTGGCACAGCAGACCGCTGGATTCTGCACCGCCTGAACGAAACTTCCCGCGATATTACGCGTCTAATTGACTCGTATGAGTTCGGCGAGACCGGACGCCTGCTCTACAACTTCATCTGGGATGATCTGTGCGACTGGTATATCGAATTCGCCAAGCTCTCACTGTACGGAGCGGACGCAGCCGCCAAGGCCAAGACCCAGTCTGTTCTGGCTTACGTGCTGGACCGTACACTGCGCCTGATTCACCCGTTCATGCCGTTCATTACGGAGGAGATCTGGCAGCATCTGCCGCATGAAGGAGAATCGATCACGCTGGCCGAATGGCCGAAGTACGATGCGGCGCTTGAGAATCCGCAGGCGGTATCAGAGATGAACCTGCTGATGGATATCATCCGGGCTGTTCGCGGTATCCGTGCGGAAGTGAATGCGCCAATGAGCAAGAAGGTTGAGCTGATCATTAAGGCCGGCAGCCAGGACACCCTGGACATTATTTCCCGCAACGACAATTACATCGGGCGCTTCTGCAACACCTCTTCTTTCGAAGCAGGCCTTGCGCCGCAGACGCCGGATAAAATGATGTCCGCCGTGGTTACCGGAGCGGAGCTGCTCCTGCCGCTGTCCGGTCTGATCGATATCGATCAGGAGATTATCCGTCTGGAGAAAGAAGTCCAGACCCTGAACAGCGAAGTGGAGCGTGTGGAAAAGAAGCTCAGTAATCAGGGCTTTGTAGCCAAAGCTCCGGCGAAAGTCATCGAAGAAGAACGGGCGAAGCAGGCGGATTATTCCGACAGACGCGAGAAAGTGCTGGCCCGTATTGCAGAGCTGAGAGGATAACAGACATGGAAGAGATCACCCGGAGCGGCGCTGCCGCTCCCTTAAGTTCTTATACAGAAGCGGTAGACTGGATCAACAGTCTGATTCCTTTTGGAATCCGGCCGGGCCTGGAGCGGATAGAGCTTCTAATGGAGAAGCTGGGACATCCGCACCGTAAGCTTAAGTTCATTCATGTGGCCGGGACGAACGGCAAGGGCTCGACCTGCGCCTTTTTGACCTCGGTCCTTATTCAGAGCGGATATTCGGTGGGGACCTTTACCTCTCCCTATATCACGAAGTTCACGAACCGGTTCCAGTACAACGGGACGGATATTCCTGAGGAGACGCTGCTTGCGCTTGCCAATCAGCTGCGTCCGCTGGTAGAGGAGATTGCGGGCACTGAGCTGGGCTCACCGACCATGTTCGAGGTGGCGACGGCGCTGGCGATTCTCTATTACGGCGAAGTCTGTTATCCCGATGTAGTCGTATGGGAGACGGGGCTTGGGGGAAGGCTGGATGTAACGAATATCGTTACTCCGGTGGTGTCGGTCATTACTAACGTGGGACATGACCATACCGATGTGCTGGGAGATACGCTGGAACTGATCGCCGGCGAGAAGGCCGGGATTATTAAGCCGGGCGTTCCAGTAGTCAGCTGTGTGAGCCAGCCCGAAGCTGTAGCTGTATTGAAGGCCAAGGCGGCGGCTACCCGTTCGACACTCTATTTAGCGGGAGAAGACTTCAGCTATAGCGGAGTTGAGCAGCGAGATGGCTGCCAGCACTTCACCTTCAACGGGCCATTCCGGGGGCTTGAGCTGGACATTGCCATGAAAGGCGAACACCAGCTGCAGAATGCAGCCGGAGCAATGATGGCGCTTGAGGTGCTGCGTCAGTATATGGCTTTCATGCTGGAGGACGAGGATGTGCTGGAGGGCTTCCGCGGCACCTTCTGGGCCGGAAGACTGGAGGAAGTGAGCACCTCGCCCAGAATTATTCTGGACGGCGCGCACAATCCGGAAGGGGCTGAGAGCCTCGCAAAGAGCCTTCCGCAGTTCCAGCCTTACGGTAAATTAAATTTGCTCATGGGGATGCTGGCAAATAAGCATCACGAGTCGTATCTCAAGCATATACTGCCTATAGTGGATACGCTCATCCTGACCGAACCGGATTTCCGTAAGAAAATGGACGCGGAAGATCTGCAGGCGATCGCAGAAAGTCTGCGGAGTAAATATGCCAAGGAAAACTTGGAAATCATAGTAGAACGTAATTGGGGCCAAGCGCTGCAGAAGCTGCAGACGATCACAGCGGACGATGACCTCGCAGTTGTGTCCGGAACGCTGTATTTGATTTCTGATGTGCGCAGTACGCTTTTACGGCAACCCGATTCTGAAAAAGGCTGGTGACGAACTGTTGGATACTACTGAACGTGTGCATTTTATAGGGATCGGCGGCTATGGTATGAGCGCGATTGCCCGGGTGATGCTGGAGATGGGATATACAGTTACAGGCTCTGACGTAGCTGCCCAGGAGTTAACGGAGAAATTGATAGCCAAAGGTGCCAAGGTGTTCATCGGGCATACGGCGGAGCAGGTAAAAGGTGCGGATCTGGTCGTCTATTCCACGGCGCTTGCCGCGGATAATGTGGAATGGGTGGAAGCAGAGCGTCTGAAGATACCGGTTCTGCACCGCTCGCAGATGCTGGCCCGGCTGCTGAATGAGCGCAAGGGCGTAGCGGTGGCCGGAGCGCATGGCAAGACTACCACCTCATCCATGATTGCTCTGGTTATGGAAGACTGCGGCGTGGACCCTACCTACATTATCGGCGGGGAGATTATGAATGTCGGCACGAATGCCAAAGCGGGACAAGGGGAATTCGTCGTGGCCGAGGCCGATGAGAGCGACGGCTCGTTCCTGCAATACCATCCTTGGCTGGGAATCGTGACGAACATTGAAGCTGACCATCTGGAGAATTACGGCGGCGACTTCGGCAAGCTGAAGGATGCTTATGTTCAGTTCATGAATCAGCTGCGCGAGGACGGAACAGCTATCGTATGTGCGGATGATGAGAATCTGAAATCCCTGCTGCCTAAGGTGCAAGGTAAAGTGATCAGCTACGGGATCGAATCGGAGACGGCCGATTATACAGCGACTGATATTGTGCTCGGTGACCGCCAGGTATCTTATACCATGAATCATGGAAAAGAGGTATTAGGCCGTATTGAGCTCTCTATTCCGGGACAATACAATCTGTATAACTCCATGGCGGCAGTGATTTCCTGTCTGAAATCGGGCATTGCCTTTGAAGCCATTGCGGCTGCGATTGTGAAGTTCCACGGCGCCAAACGGCGCTTCCAGGTGCTGGGCGAGGTTGACGAGATTCTCGTCATTGATGATTACGCGCATCATCCAACAGAGATTCAGGCTACGATCAGCGCCGCTAAGGCAACAGGCAAACGCATTATCGCCGTGTTCCAGCCGCAGCGCTACACGCGTACCTTCTTCCTGCTGGATGCGTTCAGCCGGGCGTTCAGCGAAGCGGACGAAGTGATTATTACCGATATCTACTCCCCTGCGGGTGAGAAGCAGATAGAGGGCGTCACCTCAGCCAAGCTGGTAGAGCTGATTGTGCAGAACAGCAATGCCGGTGCGCGTCATCTCCCGACCAAGGAAGCTGTGCTGGCAGATCTGCAGAACCGCATTGCTCCCGGTGATCTGGTTATCACAATGGGTGCGGGGGATATCTGGAAGGTCGGTTATGCACTGGCAGACAGCCTGAAGAGCCGGTAAGATTTCAGGAACCGTTGAATTTTAAAAAAGGAGCTGTCCCATAAGCCATAAAAGGCTAATTGGGACAGCTCCTTTTTGCATCCGGCGGACAAGAAATTAGAGGTCATAGATAATAATGATATTGCCGATATAAGCTGTGAATGTTATCGTTCGGAATAGAGCAGGTATATCCGGATAGTTCGGTGGTGTGTTGATGGGCTTTCAGCTTGATATTAAGTCGCTGTTATACTTGTTCATTCTGGGGAATTTATTTTCCGGTCTGATGATTACGTTTTACCGCTACCACTTCCCCAAAGACATTGCCTCCAGTCTATTTATTGCCTCCAAGTGGATTCAGGTGGTCTTCTGGAGCTCCATTCTGCTGTGGGACTATATTCCCCATAGAATTGCTGTACCTCTGAGCAATGCGCTCATTCTGGCCGGCGGAGGGCTGGAGATCGCTGCGCTGCTGCTGATGATGGGCATGCTGGACCGCAGGGCGAAGCTCTTTTATCTGGCAATTACGGCAGGAAGCATACTCAGCTTCGTTATCGTTGCCCTGTTCTTTAACCATCCGAATATACGGGTCGCAACGACCTCATTATGGGTCATGCTGTTTGTGCTCTACCCTGGCTGCCGCTTGACAGCGGGCCCGGAGCGCTCTCCGCTTCAGAAGATACTCGCCACCGTTTTTTATGCGATTGCAGCGGTGATGCTGCTCAGGTCGTTCGTTGCGCTGGCGGTGGAACCGGATATGGGCCCGCTCACGGCTAATCCGGCGCAGTATTTGTATTATCTCGGGATGTTCCTGATGCTGATTGGTGGCATTGCCGCCTTCATCCTGCTCTCCAATGAGCATTCCTACCAGAAGCTGAAGCGTATCGCCACCTATGACAGCCTAACCGGGATTCTGGGCCGCCGGGCCTTCCTGCTGGAAGCCGAACTGAAGCTGGCGTTTGCCGCCAGGAAGCGGGAATATTGTTCCCTGCTGCTGCTGGATCTGGATCATTTCAAAAAAGTGAATGATACCTACGGGCATGACACCGGCGACAGTGTGCTGCAGGATTTCGCCCTTACTGCCGAGAGTACGCTTGCGGGCGGTGACTTGCTCGGACGGGTAGGCGGTGAGGAATTCGCCATTCTGCTGTACGGGCAGGATGAGCTGAGCAGCACCCATCAGGCAGAAGCGCTGCGGGAGACGCTTAAGGAGGCTTCTGTGCACAGCCTGCCCTGCGGGTATACGGTTAGCATTGGTATAGTCTCTGTGCTGCCTGATCAGCAGACCAGCTTGAACGCACTCTACAAGCTTTGTGATCTGGCGCTCTATCAGGCGAAGCAGGCAGGCCGGGACCGTGTGGTCCGGTCCGGGTAAACGGACCCTCAAATACATATCATAATAGATATATCGTTAAACAAAGGGGTGGACATGATGACCGCCGGCTTGGATTTGAAGACATTGCTGGCTTGTCTTTTTTTCGGCAATCTATTTACGGTTCTGCTTATTCTGGCATACCGGCCCAGTTATCCGAAAGAGAAGACAACCCCGTTGTTCCTGACAGCCAAAATTCTGCAGCTTGCTATTCTGCAGCTGTTGTTATTACAGGGAATTCATGATATTCCGTTCGTGCTTCCAAGTCTTATTCTCTTGAGCGTGGCTGCAGGTACTGCGGAGATTCTGGCTCTGCTGAAGAAGCTTGAAGCCGATTCCGAACGAATGAAGCAGAGGTATTACACGCTGGCGGGGATATCTGCGATAGGTCTGCTCATACTCTACCTGATGCATTCGGATGTCCCCCGTCTGATTGCAGTATCTGCACTTACGGGTGCGATTCTGCTGCTCTATCCGGCTTATCTGTTATCCTGGAAGGTCAGAAAGACCCCGCTGCAGGAAATTACGGGTATGCTGTACGGCGTGGCGATCCTCGCTCTGCTCAGTAAGGCCAGCAGCCTGTTCTATCTTCCGCCGGCAGGCTCGATTGCAGCGGTGTGGCTGCAGAGCTTTTACTATGCCGGGATCTATCTGCTGATGTTCCTCGGAACTGCGGGCTTCATGCTGCTCTCCCGGGAACAGTCCTATGCGGAGCTGGAGCGTGTGGCAACGTATGATGAGCTGACGGGCGTCTTGAACCGCAGGGCCTTCGTGCTGCGCGCCCAGCCTCTGATTGCTGCCGCGGCCAAGGAGATGACGCCCTTCTCGTTCATGCTGCTGGATGTGGACCATTTCAAGCAGGTGAATGACACCTATGGCCATGATACGGGAGACCGGGTGCTGCAGGATTTCGCCCGCAGAATTGAGCGCCAGCTTGGCAGCGGAGATCTCTTCGGAAGATTCGGGGGCGAGGAATTCGCGGTGCTGCTGCACCGGTCGGATGAGGAAGACGGTGAACGAATAGCGGAACGGCTGCGTTGCTCTGTGCTTGGTGCGACGGTCGAAGGCATGCCGCTGTCCTATACAGTCAGCATCGGTCTGATTACGATTCTTTCAGGTGAACGAGTGCCGCTAGGCACCTTATACAAACTGAGCGACAACGCTCTATACGAGGCGAAGCAGCGGGGCAGGAACTGCGTGGTCAGGAGTGACAGCTACAAGGGGAAGGTGCCGGAAGCCGGTTTTCTGACGAAATAGGAAGGGCCGGTTTTCAATAGTATGCCGCATGACAGCGATTCTCCGGTTATCGGGGGACCGCCTTTTTTGTATGACGGCACCACCTGAATTTGGGTAATAGATCCTAGGGTGTCCCGGAGAGTCCAGGGCCAATTGATCAATGGAAAGTAGGAGAAGAGGCCATGAAGGAACCGTTGCTATTCATTTCTGCAGAGAATCCATATCCGCAGGATAGCGGGGGCAAGCTGAGAACAGGCAATATTCTGAAGCTTCTGCTCGGCAAATATGAGGTAGAGCTCATCACCTATGCCAATTCCCGGAAGACAGGGACGCTGGAGGGACTTCCGTCACTTACAGTGCATGAAGTAGAGCGTACGGTCACCTACCGCAAAGCGCTTCTCCGTTCCCTGTATACCTGGCGGAACTGCTCGTATATGAGCCATGTGGATGTGGACATGAAGGCGAAGATTATAGAGCTCTGCAGCCGGAATTCCTACGGTCATGTATTCATTTCGCACAGCCTGCTGGGCTGCTGCATCGACATTGTACAGCGCTGCCTGCCTGACACTGTGATCATTACCGATGCGCATAATTTCGAGAGCGGATTGTCTGCACAGCTGGCAGGCGGGAAAAAGGGGATCGCCAAGGTCTATTATTCCCTTAATGCTGTATGGACGCGCCAGGATGAGCTGAGGCTGATGGACAAGACGAATCTGCTGCTGACCACTTCGGAAGAGGATGCTCTGGCCTTCAAGGCACTGGCCCCCAGCCAGGCAGAGAAGGTCCATGTCATTCCCAATTTCATACGTATGGAGGATTACCGGACCAAGACGCAGCTGCCCAAGGAGAAATGGATTATTCTTCCGGGTAATATGAACTACTTCCCTAACATTAACGCAGCCCTCTACTTCTACCGTGAGGTATATCCTCTGGTTAAGGCGAGCGTGCCGGATATCCAGTGGTATATTGTCGGACGGGACGTACACCCGGAATTAGCGGCGCTCGCCTTGGAGGATTCCTCTATCGTCATTACCGGGTATGTGGACAGTGTGGCGGATTATATACGTAAGGCGCAGGTAGTCATAGCTCCGCTCCTGGAAGGCAGCGGGACAAGGCTGAAAATTCTGGAGGCCTGGGCCCTGAGGACCCCTGTCGTATCCAGTTCCAAAGGGGCAGAAGGGCTGCTCTATGAGCATTCGCAGAATATTATGATTGCCGATGACCCGGTTTCCTTTGCCGACAGTGTGACACTGCTGCTTCAGGATCATGAAAGAGGAATAGTGCTCGCGGACCGTGCATACGAGACTCTGCTGGTAAATTATGAGGCGGAAAGTGTTAAGGATAAGCTGCTTCGTCTGGTCTGAAGGGGTATGGAATGTAAAATAATTATTTTTCCCCATAAATCGACAACCTTCTCAGGAGGACTGCGTTACTATAGATCTACATCGATAGTTTCACATTTCTGGGCTGGATGTCATCCGGCCTTTTTTGTTTCGTACACATTCATACACATTTACATAGAACCAAGGAGCTATAGCCATGAGAGAGAGAATGTTGTTCCTTTCTGCCCGGAGTCACACGCCGGAAGACCGGGAGGGAGACATCAGAACAGAGAATTTCCTTGATATGCTGCTGGAGCGGTTTGATATTGATCTGCTGGAGTATTGCCACCACCGCCGCGAGACGCAAATTCTGCGCAGTCCTGCCCTGACCGTGCATCAGGTGAAGCGGCCTGCGTCCAGCCGCAGAAGCCTGCTGTTTCCGCTGAACAGACTACGTACGGATGCCTCGATGCTCGGCAATGACAAGTCGCTGCGGGCGGTAATTAGCGAGTTGTGCAGCCAGCACGCCTACAGCCATGTGTTTGTCTCCTATGCCATGCTCGGCAACGGGCTGGACCTGGTCGCTTCGCTGCTTCCTGAAGCTGTTATCGTCACCGATGCCCGGCGTGCAGGCGGCATACGGCTGCAGGGACGGGCGGCTGTCAAGCGGGGAATCAGCACAGGCTACCGCAAGCTGAACGATGCGCTGATCCGCCGGGAAGAGCGCCGGTTAATGAACAAGACCAGCCTCCTGCTGGCCGCTTCAGAAGAAGAGGCACTGTCCTTTAAGGCGTTATCCTTTGCCGACGCAGGCAAGGTGCATGTAGTTCCTCCGTACGTTGATCTGAGCGCCCCGCCGTATGCGGCTCCCGGAGATACTGCCAAGGATAACTCCATCGTTCTGCACTGGGACATGCATTCCACTAACGGCAAGAATGCAGCGCTGGTGTTCTTCAAGAAGGTATATCCGCTGATTCGGGCGGCAGTGCCGGATACCCGCTGCTGCATTATCAGCAGTGAGGTGCATGCTGAGGTCGCAGCTGCCGCCGAGAAGAACTCTTCTATTCTAATCATCAGAGAAGCTATGCAGACAGCCGATTATATCCGCAGGGCCAGAGCTGTGGTTGCTTCATGCTGTGAGGACTGCGGCAGTCAGAGCAGCATTCTGGAGGCCTGGGCCCTCCGCACGCCGGTGGTCAGCACCCCGAAGGGCTCGGAGGAGCTGATCTGCGAGCCGGGGCGGAACATTCTGCTGGCAGGAACAACGGCGGGCACTGCCGATCATCTGATCAGGCTGCTGACGTCGCCGGAGCTTGGTTCTATTATTGCGGATCAGGCCTACCGTACGCTCAGCAGGCATTATGCCGCAGACGGAGTGAAGGCGAAGCTGCTTAGTCTGGTGTAAATATATTAAAATAGCATATCTCTCTCGCATCTTTCATATCTTTCAGTATAGAACTGAAGATCGCGAGGTGAGGGCATTGAATAACGGAAGAATGACTTTCCGCTTCGACGGGGACCAGGGCAGGCAGCGGACAGAGAAGGCAGCGCTCCGGGTGGTGAACGAAACCGGTGTTGTTCTTGAGGATAAGGGGACTTACAAGGTACAGCCCGGGGGGGGGAAGGCATCCTCCTATACCAAGGCCGATGAATATATTGTGGATCTGGAGAAGGTGGAGTTGCCCCGGCCATTAGAGACAGCTTACATGAAGCCCCCGGGCGCCGGCCGCCGGAAACCGAAAGCTCCTGAGGATGACTATGATTTGGGACTGTATTCTGTTGTCCGTCCTGCTTCTGCAAGGAATCTGTGGGAACAGAGGGAAGACTCGGAGGAGGATTCCCCCTATGGAGGGGCGGATGAACAAGGTTTGCTGCATTCAACAGACGACCACTATCCGCTGTATGAAGATAACCGTGAATCTGCTACAGACAGTTATGAGCAATCCGGCGCTCACCGGGATAGCTACGGCGGCTCTTATCATACCCACCGTCCCTCGTATTGGTGGAAGTTCGCACTGTCCATAACTGGAGCGCTGGGAACGGGGATTCTGCTCGGATACGCAGCCTTGTCGTTCATCACAGGAGGGACGGGGGAGACTGCTGAAGCTCCCGGCAATGCGGAGGTTAAGGCGGGAATCACTCAGGGGCAGAAGGCGGCAACCAGCACTAATGCAGCAGACATAACGGGCGTGCCTGCTGAGCAGACGGGAGAAGCGGTGAGCGCGCAGATTCCGGTTCAGGTTGCGCCCCAGAGCTATTATCTGCTGCAATATGGCGTGTTCAGCACACCGGCAGGAGCGGAGCAAGCCCGGCAGGAGCTCTTGACCGCCGGCCTTGCCGCAGGTCTTGACCCGGCAGACGGCAACCGTGTGTACGCCGGAATGTCTCCTGACCGTGAACAGGCCAAACTGCTTAGCAATGGGCTCAAGGGCCAAGGCATCGAGCTGTATGTGAGAGAAGTGGCTTTGCCCGCTGTGAATCAGGTCCGCTATACCGGAACGGCAGCGGCAGTAGACAGCTACTTCGCGCTCAGCAGCCAGCTGTTAAGCAGGCTGAGCAGCTTGTCCGCTTCCCTGCTTGGCGGGGGGAGCAGCGGGGACGCTGGCGGAGCGGTAAGCGATCTCCATATGCAGTGGACCCAGGCAGTCAAGGCACTGGAGCCGGGCCTCACACCGGAAGGGCAGGGAATCGCTGACGGGCTGGAGAAATCCATGAGCCAGGGGATAGCCGCCCTGAACGAATACAATAAGAATAAGGCGGAGGGGCTGCTCTGGGAGGTGCAGGAGGCCATGATGAGCTTCCTGACCGGCCAGAAAAGCCTGTTGTCCGCCATGAGCTGACAGCAGAGGCGTAACGAACCGCTGACTATAGACTAAATAAACACTCCCCCGTATGGCATATGCCCGGCGGGGGAGTGTTGCATTTCCAGAGGCTGCCGGTTACGTGGTAAACATTCCCTGGATGGATTTTGAGTTTGTATTGCACTCCGTTTCACCGTATAATAATTAGGGTGTCAAAAAATGGCGAGGGAAGACTTGAATGAAGAAGAAAAATGTAGGAACACTGCTGTTATTTCTTATTCTGGGCTGGCTGGCCGGAGCCTGGATTGCCAAGCTGCTGGAACCTGTACGGGCTCTGTCTTTTCTTACAGCTTCGACTGTTCTCAAGTGGTCGCCGCAAGCCGATTTAGACATCATAACCTATGACATCACAATCCATTTGAAACTGTGCCTGCTCAGTCTTGCCGGAATTATTACAGCCGTATGGCTGTACCGCAGGCTGTAGCCTTAGCTGGCAGCATCAGGAAGGGACGTAATTACAGTGGAGCATGACAATTCACGGCATATTATTCTGGCTTCAGGTTCACCGCGGCGGCGTGAGCTGTTAGCCTCGCTTGGACTGCCTTTCGAGGTGCTGTCCAGTGATGCTGATGAGAGTACACCGCCCGAATGGAATCCTGAAGCTATTGTACGGAATCTGGCTCTGCGTAAGGCAGAAGCTGTGGTTCCTGTTGCCGGAGACCGTGATGCCGTTATTATCGGCAGCGACACGATTGTTGTGCTTGACGGAATGGTGCTCGGCAAGCCGGCGGATGAGCAGGACAGCGCCAGAATGCTGGAGATGCTGCAAGGCCGGACGCATCAGGTATACACCGGGGTGGCCTGCATCGGTTCCGCAGAGGGACGTACCCTGGTAGATCATAGGGTAACCTCTGTAACTATGAGAGCAATGAGCGAAGAGGAAATCTCCGCCTACATAGCGACCGGGGAGCCTGCCGACAAAGCCGGCTCTTACGCGATACAAGGACTGGGCGCCACCCTGGTGGAAGAAATTGAAGGCTGCTATTTTAACGTGGTCGGTCTGCCGCTGTCACTGCTGAGCGGCATGTTGTCCGGGTTTGGCATTTCAGTGCTGAACCGGTAAGGGTAGCCGAAGAAAGAAGGTTAGGGATGGAGTCGCAAACATTTATGCTGCGTGACCTCCCCCATGAAGAACGACCACGAGAGCGCATGATGCATTATGGGGCGGAATCATTAAGTCAAGCGGAGCTTCTGGCTATTCTGCTGCGCACAGGTGCGCACCGTGAATCAGCCCTTCTTATCGCCCAGCGGCTCTTGAGCCATGCAGGCGGTCTCCGCGGACTGGCGGATCTGAGCATTGAAGAATTGACAACAATCAACGGCATCGGCCCTGTCAAGGCCGTGCAACTCAAAGCAGGCATAGAGCTGGGAAGACGCATGGCGAATTCCCGGCTTACCGAACCGGTTATTATCCGCAGTCCCCAGGACGCGGCGGAGATTCTGACCGAACAGCTGCGTTATTTGCAGAAGGAGCATTTTATCTGCCTGTTCCTGAATACGAAGAATCATGTTATTGCGCAGGAAACATTGTCCATGGGTAGCCTTAATGCCTCCATTGTGCATCCCCGCGAGGTGTTCCGGGCAGCCATGAAATGCAGCAGCGCAGCAATTATATGCGCACATAATCATCCGAGCGGTGATCCTACGCCGAGCCCTGAAGACATCTCCCTGACCGCAAGGCTGATGCAGGCAGGCGAGATTGTCGGCATTGATGTGCTGGATCATCTGGTGATCGGAGACGGCAGCTACGTAAGTTTGAAAGAGAAAGGCTACATGTAATACAATTGTCTAGATTCACATGGAAAAGGAGCATACAAGATGTTAGGTGGTTTTACGAAAGACTTAGGAATTGACTTGGGGACAGCGAATACGCTTGTCTACGTGCGCGGTAAAGGGATTGTTGTCAGAGAGCCGTCCGTGGTAGCCATTAATACAGATAGCAAGACGATTGAAGCCGTAGGAGAATCTGCCAAAAAAATGATCGGACGCACGCCGGGCAACATCCGTGCCATCCGTCCAATGAAGGACGGGGTCATCGCTGATTTCGATACTACAGCAACCATGATCAAATATTTCATCCGCCAGGCCCAGAAGCAGCGCTCGATGTTCCAGCGCCATCCGAATGTCATGGTGTGTGTGCCCTCCGGAATTACAGCCGTTGAACAACGTGCGGTCGAGGATGCTACGAAGCAGGCCGGAGCACGGGAAGCTTATATTATCGAGGAGCCATTCGCTGCTGCGATCGGTGCAGATCTTCCGGTATGGGAACCAACCGGCAGTATGGTTGTAGATATCGGCGGCGGAACTACCGAGGTTGCGGTAATCTCACTCGGCGGTATTGTTACCAGCCGTTCTGTACGTGTCGCTGGAGATGATGCGGATGAGTCTATCATCCAATACATCAAGCGCCAGTATAACCTTATGATCGGTGAACGCACCTCCGAGCAGCTTAAGATGGATGTGGGCTCCGCCCTGCCGCTTGAGAAGGCTGAGACGATGGAGATCCGCGGACGCGATCTGGTAACCGGTCTGCCGAAGACGCTGACCATTACCTCCGATGAAATCTGTGAGGCTCTGTCCGACACTGTGAATGCAATTGTTGAAGCCGTGAAGGTTACGCTGGAGAAATGTCCGCCGGAGCTGGCCGCCGATATTATGGACCGCGGCATTGTGCTTACGGGCGGCGGCGCACTTCTGCGCAACCTGGACAAGCTGCTGGCGCGTGAGACCGGAATGCCGGTGATTGTGGCCGAGAATCCGCTGGACTGTGTTGCAATCGGCACAGGCAAGGCGCTGGAGAATATCCACTTGTTCAAGAGCCGCAGCAGTTCGGGTCTCCGCTCCAAACGCTAGGAACATGCGGACTGTGAACGTCAACCCCTGAGGTTGGAGAAATACGGTTATTAGAGGGTGCTCGAGATTGTTCAAGCTGTTTAACAATAAACGACTGTTTATATTGCTGATTACGCTGGTTACGTTTATCGTTCTGATGGGCTTCAGCCTGGGGCAGAGGAAGACCCTGTCCTGGCCGGAGAATTTCCTCAGAGATACGACCGGATTCGTGCAGAAATTGTTCTACAAGCCCGCTGGATACGTAGCGGGCTTCTTCGAAGATATTGGCAATCTCCGCGAAATGGCCGAAGAGAACAAGCGGCTTAAGATTTTGGCTGCACAGTACGCCCGGGATAAGGCGCAATTTAATTTCATTAAAGCCAAGAATGAAGAATATGAAAAGGATCTTCAATTCACTAAAGCTCAAAAGAACATGTATAAATATGAATATCTGATCTCCAATGTGGTCAGTGTTACGACAGAACCGGGGAATAATACACTTGTTATTGATTTGGGTGCGAAAGATGGCATTAGACTGAATATGTCCGTAACTTCTATCGAGGGGCTTGTAGGAGTTATAAGCAATGTAAGTAACTTCACCTCTACCGTGAAGCTGATGACGATGATGGATATCAACGACCCCAACTCACAGCCTCCTATAGCAGCAACCGCTGTTAACAAGGAAGGCAAGACCTTTGGAATGATTGAGAGCTATGACCAGCAGACCGGGATGCTGCTGATGAACAAAATCCCCGTAGGCGATCCGATTGCCAAGGATGATGTCATTATCTCCTCTGGGATTGGCGGACGCTATCCGCGCGGTATGCCTATCGGTACGGTGAAAGAAGTGAAGATCGGACAATTCGGATTAACCTCTACAGCGATTATCAAGCCGGCGGCAGGATTCCAGGACTGGAAGGAACTCTTCGTTGTCTATACGGAGGAGCGTGTAGAATAGTGAGGATGCGCAGACCTGTCCTGGTACTTTTGTTATTCATTTTATTTATTCTGGAAGGCACAGTGCTTCCCTGGCTGATTCCTGACGGCTGGCAGATGCGGATTATTCCTAATCTCGTCTTCATCGTCATTCTGTTCGTAACGGTATACCATCACCGGCATACAGCGCTTATTCTGGGCTTATCGTTCGGTATGCTGCATGATGTGGTCTTCTATGGTCGCATACTGGGTGCTCATTCCTTCGCTATGGGCCTATCTGCGTACCTGATCGGGCTGGTATTCCAGATTCCCCGCGCGCCGCTGCCGCTTATGATGACAGTGGTGCTGCTGGGCAGTCTGCTGGAAGACAGCATTCTTTTTGCCATCTATAATGTGTTTAATCTAAGCCAGGAGCCATATAATTGGGCGCTCTTGCATCATATGCTGCCTACCATGCTCATTCATTTTGCTGCAGGCCTGCTTCTCTACATTCCGCTCCGGCGACAGCTGGAGCTGCTGAAGAAAGAGACACTTGATGAGGAAGCTGCCTAAGCGGCAGCGGTTTTTTCTTATCGCCCAAAGAAGGAATTTGCCCGGCCCGGCACGAATGAATGAGGATAGGGGGACAGGCATATGACAGTTAAATCCAAGCACGTAAGGATTAAGGGCATCAAGGATGGCCTGGTATTCCTGCTAGACGACAAGTGTCCCTTTGAAGATCTCTTAAGCGAGCTTCGCTACAAGCTGGAGCACAGCCATCAAAATATTCTGACCGGACCGATTGTGCATGTGGATATTAAGCTGGGCAACCGTGCTGTTACCGAAGAAGATAAAGAGGCGGTACTTGAGATCCTCAAGAGTCAGGGAAATCTGTTGATCCGTTCGGTTGAAGCTATTGAAGATCCTGAAGAGAAGGATACAGAGGCCTTGTTCATGATGAGCGGAATGCTCCGCTCGGGCCAGGTACTGCATCATGAGGGCAATCTGCTGTTCCTCGGCGATGTGAATCCGGGAGGCACGATTACCTGTTCAGGAGATATCTATATTCTTGGTGCACTCAAAGGAATGGCACACGCCGGAATCAACGGTAACCAGGAGGCCATTATTGCCGCTTCCCTTCTGGCGCCTACCCAACTCCGGATTGCTGAGATTATCAGCAGACCGCCTGATGAATGGGGAACCCGGGAGAGCAGTATGGAATTTGCCTATTTATCGGGCGGTGCTATGCAAATCGACAAAATTCATAATATAGTGAAGTTACGTCAGGATTTAAATGTGTTTAAAGGGGTGTAGCCTCCATGGGAGAAGCGATTGTCGTAACCTCGGGTAAAGGCGGAGTTGGCAAGACAACCACAACAGCCAACATTGGGACCGCGCTTGCCCTGCAGGGCAAAAAAGTATGTCTGGTGGATACGGACATTGGACTGCGGAATCTGGATGTTGTCATGGGGCTGGAGAACCGGATTATCTATGATCTGGTCGATGTGGCAGAGGGCCGCTGCCGGCTGAATCAGGCGCTGGTCAAGGACAAGCGCTTCGATGAGCTGTACATGCTGCCCGCTGCCCAGACCAAGGACAAGACTGCAGTTACGCCGGAGCAGGTTAGGGATATCATTCTGGAGCTCAAGAAGGAGTATGAATATATTCTGATCGATTGTCCGGCCGGCATTGAGCACGGCTTCCGCAATGCGGTTGCCGGTGCCGACAAAGCAATTGTAGTCACCACTCCGGAGCATGCTGCGGTACGGGATGCAGACCGGATTATCGGTCTCTTGGAGCAGTCAGCGGTGGAATCTCCGAAGCTGGTGGTCAACCGGATTCGTCAGGGCTTGATCAAGTCCGGGGATATGCTTGATATTGAAGACATTCTGCAGGTGCTGAATATCGATCTGATCGGGATTGTACCCGATGATGAACAGGTCATCCGGGCGGCGAACAACGGAGAGCCTACCGTGATGAATCCGGACTCCTTGGCTGCGATAGCTTACCGTAATATTGCCCGGCGTATTCTGGGCGATGCGGTGCCGCTGATGCAGCTTGATCAGAAGACGGGCGCCTTCAAGAAGCTCAAGAAATTTTTTGGAATGGGCTGAATCCCGGCCAGGCACTTATATATGGCATTCTTCCGTAGGAGCCCGCTGACGAGAAATCGCTGGCGGGCTTATTTTTGTTGTGCAGTAACTTGGACAGGGCTTGTTCTAAAGCGGCTTCCGCCACTCATAAAATGGAAGTAAAACAAGCCCGCCGGAGGGATCAATATGAAATACCCGAGAGAGTCCAAGAACCGCCGTAAGAAACGTATACAAAATCTGCTGGAGGAGAAGCCGGCAGCCGGAGCAGCACCAGCACCAGAGCGGCTCGGTCTGCCGGGCAGTCCTTCCTCATTCAGAGCATGGGGGGCTGGGGACAGGAATGAATTTGACTCTTCCCTTGAGCCTGACCCCGAGACAATGTGGAAGCAGCAGCGCAACCACTGGGAAGATGAAGGCAGCAAGGGACCGGGGCAGGGCTTCCGTGCTGGTCTGCTGCGGCGGACGGTGGCCAGTCTGCTGGTCTTCGGCGCTGTATGGGGCATTTTTGCCGTGCAGGAGCCGTGGGCAGTGAAGGCACAGTACTTTGTTACAGACATCCTCAGCAATGATATGGATTTTGCAGCAGCACAGGTGTGGTACGAGGAACATTTCAATGGAGCCCCGTCCTTTATTCCGATTTTCGGAGATGAACAGGTACCGGCGGAGAAGGTGACGGCTGCTCATGAGCTTAGCGCTCCGCTTGCAGGAAGCATTGTTCGTCCCTTTGCTGCTTCGCTTAATGGCATCGAAATTATACCGGCAGACGATTCAAGTGCCAGCGTCACGGTGAAAAGTGTAGATACGGGCCGTGTGCTGGCCGTTTCGAAGGAAGCCCGGGGAGGCATCCGTATTACGGTCCGGCATACCGGGGAGATCACGGCAGAATACGGTCATCTTAGCGGGACACGGCTCGCAGTGGATGACTGGGTGCAGAGCGGAGACGAAATAGGCTGGATTCAGGGGACGGAGGATGCCCGGGTCCCGTTGCTGTTTTTTGCAGTTATGAAAGACAAGACTTATATTGATCCGGCCGAAGTGGTATCGTTTGATTAGGGTCTTCGGCATTGAATTGTCACTGCATCCGCTCTTCGTGCTGATTCTCATGGTCTCCGTGCTTACCGGACAGTTCCTGGAGCTGCTCACCTTGTTCCTGATCGTATTCATTCATGAGCTTGGACATGTATGTGCGGCGCTGCTGGCCGGCGTTACCGTCAGATCGGTGGAGCTTCTGCCATTCGGCGGCGTTGCGGTTATAGAGGATCATGGACGGCTTACAGCTGTCCGTGAGATCGGGATTGCCCTGGCTGGTCCGCTGCAGAACGGAATTATGATTCTGATGGCGCTGGCGCTTAAGCAGGTGGAGTATGGAAATATCGCCTATCTGGATTATTTTATCGGAGCTAATGCCATGATCGCTCTATTCAATCTGCTTCCGGTGCTTCCGCTGGACGGTGGCAAAATTCTTCAGGCGGCCCTGAGTCTGCTGCTTCCGTATTATTACACACTGCTGTGGACCGGCAGAGTCAGCATTGCGGCCAGTCTGCTTGTGATAGGGTTCGCTCTGCTTCCGCTTGGGAACGGAGATGGACTCCGGCTTAACCTCCTCATGATCGGAGCGTTTCTGCTCTATTCTAATTGGACGGACCAGCGCAATTTGCCGTACCGGTTTGTCGGGTTTTTGATGAACCGTGAGCGGATTTATGAGCGGTATCTAGTGGCGGAGAACATTGCCCGCCCAATAGTTGCCACGCTCGCGAAACCTTTGGATGAGATATTGCGTCTATTTAAACGTAACCATTATCATTATATCTATGTGATGAACAACGATAGGGATATCGTAGCCGTTGTGCCGGAGCAGCGTCTGATTGCTTCGTATTTCGGAAAGTAACAAGCGAGAAACGATTCAAACCAGAGGTGAAGCCATGAAACAAATGATCGTTCACTGTACACAGCATATTACCCGCATGGCACTTCTGGAGAACGGGAGGCTGGTGGAATATGCGGCTGAACGCGATCAGCAGCAGGGTCTGGTCGGGAGTTATTATAAAGGCCGGGTAATGAATGTGCTGCCTGGTATGCAGGCGGCCTTTGTAGATATCGGACAGAAAAAGAATGCATTTCTATACGTAGATGATGTACTCCATCCCCATCTGGACAAGCAGCCGGCCGTCAAGCCTTCGATTGAGACGCTGCTGCAGCCCGGTCAGGAGATTGTGGTTCAGGTGAGAAAAGAACCGCGGGGCGGCAAGGGCGCGCGGGTAACCACGCATTATACGCTGCCCGGACGCTGGATGGTGTACATGCCCTTTGCCGAATATGTCGGGGTCTCCAAGAAAATATGCCGGGAATCCGAGCGCAGCCGGCTTAAAGGCATCGGCGAGCGGCTGCGTCAGGGTGAGGAAGGACTCATTATGCGCACCGTCTCCGAGGATGAGCCGGTGGAAGCCGTGGAGGGAGATCTGGCTTTTCTGCGGGCGCAGTGGGAAGTGATTACCCGGCGTTCCCAGGAAGTGGAGGCGCCGGCTCTGCTGCACTGTGATCTGAGCATCGTCCAGCGGTTCATCCGGGATGCCTTCAATCCGCAGCGTGATGAGCTGATGATTGATTCGGCCAAGGCGGTTAAGGAAGCGGAAGCCTTCCTGACGGATATGGCTCCGGAAGGGTACAAGCCTGTGGGATTCTACAGGGGACAGGAGCCCATTTTCTCTGCTTACGGGGTGACGGATCAGCTGCACAAGAGCTTCAGCCGTAAAATCATCCTCGAAGGCGGCGCTACGCTGATCTGGGACGAGACAGAAGCCCTGACTGTGATTGATGTTAACACAGCGCAGTACACCGGCGGGACGAACCTTGAGGATACAGTAACACGTACTAACCTGCTGGCTGCGGAGGAGATCGGGCGGCTTGTCCGGCTCCGGGATACAGGCGGTATTATTATTGTTGATTTCATTGATATGGAACGGGAAGAGCACCGCAGGCAGGTGACGGACAAGCTGGAGAGCATTATCAGCCGCGACCGGACCAAGACGCATATTCTCGGCTGGACCCATCTCGGTCTGCTGGAGATGACCCGTAAGAAGGCCAGACATGATTCCGCGGGGTTTGCCCCGGTGATCTGCCAGTGCTGCGGCGGTACAGGCAAGGTCGGGACTTGGCTGGAGTAGGAAGAGACAGTCAGGTTGTATATGTTTTGTAAGGGGATATTGACTAGGACCCATATGTGTGATAATATCTTCAAGTATGTGTTTGGTTGTTCCATTCCTGCACATGCTGTAACCGCTCCGATCGGGTAGATGAAGCGTGATTCCTCCGGGGATTGCCACCTTGACTAGGCGAGTCTGAGACATGAGGAGGTGCAAGTACAATGTATGCAATTATCGAAACTGGCGGTAAACAATACAAAGTCCAAGAGGGCGATGTTTTGTTCATTGAGAAGCTGGAAGCTGAAGACGGCGCAAGCGTAACGTTTGACCGTGTCTTGGCTGTTTCTAACGAAGGTGGTTTGACTGCAGGAACTCCGCTGGTAAGCGGCGCGTCTGTAACAGCCAAAGTCGAGAAACATGGTAAGGGACAGAAGGTTGTAGTTTACAAATACAAACCTAAGAAGAACTACCACAAGAAGCAAGGCCATCGTCAACCGTACACCAAAGTAACTATCGAGAAGATTCAAGCGTAAGAAGGTGCGTTAATGATTAACGTGCGGATTACACGGGCTTCTGCTCAGGGTGTCATTGTCGGTTTTGCCGTCAAGGGGCATGCGGAATACGCAAGGAATGGCAGGGATATCGTCTGCGCGGGTGTTTCGACGGTTACCGTTGGAACAGTGAATGCGATTGAGAGCCTGACGGGTGTAGTTCTGGATACTTCGATGAAGGATGGGTTCTTAAGCGGAACGCTGGTTCCCGTGAATGATTCCGAAGTCTCCGCCAAGGTACAGCTCTTGCTGGAATCCATGGTGCTGATGCTCAAGGATATTGCTAAATCCTATAAGAAATATATTCAGATACAGGAAGTTATCATTTGAAGAAGGAGGTTGACAACATGTTGAAATTGGATCTTCAATTATTCGCATCGAAAAAAGGTGTAGGTTCCACAAAGAACGGACGTGATTCCCACTCTAAGCGTCTTGGCGTGAAACGGGCTGACGGTCAAGCAGTAACCGGCGGCAACATCTTGGTTCGTCAACGCGGAACCAAAATCCACCCGGGCACGAACGTGGGCATCGGTAAAGATGACACACTGTTCGCACTTGTGGATGGCGTAGTGAAGTTCGAACGTTGGGGACGCGACCGCAAAAAAGTGAGCGTATATCCGGTGGATGTCGCTCCGGTAGCAGCGGCACTGGAAGCGTAAGCTTACGGAACCTATGAAGATGAGAAGCCTCCGGCATCAGTGCCGGGGGCTTTTTTTGAAATGTAAAGTGAATCTATATGTTTCGGGGTCCTTATAAAGCACCTGAGTAAGCATCGAAGCTTAAGCCCCACTTTGTGACGGGATTCTGGTGATTGCAGAGAAAGCCTGTGTTATACTGGGAAATGGTGAATATGAAGCAAGATAAGCAGTGCTTACATTGGAAACAATTTTGCGAACCAAGGGACGGGGAGAAGGAATGAAATCCTGGAAAAGTAAGGTCTGGGCAGTCATGTTATCCGCAGTGCTTCCTTTAGGTCTCGTGTATTGGCAAACCTCCCTTTTCACATGCCTGCTGCTCGGAGTCTGGGTAGCGGCAGTGCTTGCATTCAGCTTTGTTTACAACCGGCGTCAATATGAAGAGGAACTGCGTATACAGGAGAATACTCTGCAGCAGGCGGCAAACCGGACACTGAATCATCATCGTCATGACTGGATGAATGATCTGCAGGTGCTTTACGGATATATCCAGCTGGGCAAGCCTGATAAATCCGTACAATGTGTGGAAAGAATAAAGGAGCGTATTGCGCTCGACAGCCGTATTGCCAAATTGGGAGTGCCTTCCCTGGTGTTCTACCTGCAATCCTTCCGTACGTTCAGAAGCAGTCTGGAGCTGGACATACAGGTGGAAGAAGAGCTCCAGCTGGAGGACAAGCTGAGTCCTGAGGCAGGGGCTGAGCTGACTTCGGTCATTATGCAGACGGTCAGGGCGTACCAGTACAGCGGAATAACACAGCATGGAGACACGCGGAAGCTTGAACTCAGCTTTTCACAGGAGGGCAGGGACATTCTGATCTCTTTCAAAGGTGAGGGAGAACAAGGGAATCCCGAACTGCTTCAGGAGCAAATTTATAATATAGTACAAGGAAAAATCATGAAGGCGGAGCAGGTTCAGCCTGCCAAGGGTTATTTGGAACTGCGGTTACCGCTGGAGATGTAAGGAAGGTGAACATTTATGTTCGTAGATAAGGCTAAGGTTTATGTAAAAGGCGGAGACGGCGGAGATGGTCTCGTAGCGTTTCGCCGGGAGAAATATGTACCGGATGGCGGTCCTGCCGGCGGCGATGGCGGCCGTGGGGGAGATGTGATTTTCCGCGTGGATGAAGGCTTGCGGACCCTGATGGATTTCCGTTATCAGCGGCACTTCAAGGCCGATAAGGGAGTTAAGGGACGCAACAAGAGCCAGCACGGGGCAAACGCCGAGCATATGATCGTGCGGATTCCACCAGGAACTGTGTTGATTGATGATGATACCCAGGAGATCCTTGCCGACCTAACCCGTCATGGACAACAGGTTGTAGTGGCCCGCGGAGGCCGGGGAGGCCGGGGTAATACCCGGTTTGCGACGGCGAACAATACAGCGCCGGAGCTGGCTGAGAATGGGGAAGAGGGCCAGGAGCGGTACATCGTAATGGAGCTGAAGGTCATGGCCGACGTAGGCCTTGTAGGCTTCCCTAGCGTAGGTAAATCTACGCTGCTGTCGGTCGTATCTGCTGCCCAGCCGAAGATCGGAGCGTACCACTTTACCACGATTACCCCGAATCTGGGTGTAGTTGATGTCGGGGATGGCCGCAGCTTTGTAATGGCGGATCTGCCTGGACTGATTGAAGGCGCGAGTGAAGGAGTGGGCCTGGGGCATGAGTTCCTGCGCCACGTTGAACGCACGCGTATCATCATTCATGTCGTGGATATGTCCGGCTCGGAAGGCCGCGATCCTTTTGAAGATTGGGTACTGATTAATGATGAGCTGAAGCAATACAATGCGGCGCTGATTGACCGTCCGCAGATCGTGGCGGCGAACAAGATGGATATGCCTGATTCCGAGGAGAACCTGGCTTCCTTCCGTGAACGTATCGCGGAGCTTCGTCCGGACCTTGAGATTATGCCGATCTCTTCCCTGACCCGTCAGGGCGTTCAGGAGCTGCTCTACCGTGCTACAGATATTCTTGACAGTATTCCTGTGGCTCCGGTGGTTGAAGAAGTAGCCGGCAAAGAGCGCAAGGTGTATAAGCTCGAAGCGGAAGAGGATAACTCATTCACGATTACCCGTGACAACGAGGCCTTTGTAGTCAACAGTCCGCGGATTGAGCGGATGATTAAGAGAATGCAGCTAAGCACACATGATGCCATTCTCAGGCTGGCCCGTACTTTGCGTCACATGGGTGTGGATGCCGAACTGCGCAGACGCGGCGCTGTTGAAGGTACAATCGTGCGCATTGCTGATTTTGAATTCGAATTTGTCGAGAACAGCAGCTACTATTAATAGAGACTCAAGTATACCGGCTGTATCTTCCGAGAGGGGGATGCGGCCTTTTTTAATGGGAGTCAGGTGGGCTTCACAGAGGGTTTAGCCATTTATATTAATAAAGTTTTCTTTATATATCTGGATTAATTTACTACAATCATTATATAAGTGATGTTAAGTTGAATCCAAAGGGTGTAATCTGCGTATATCATACATACCTGTCAGGAAAGAGGGAATGGACAGATGGCAATTATTGAAGTAGTCAAATATGACGGACCTCCGGGTGTCTTCGCCTGGAAGTATCCGAATCAGGAGCTGGGGACCTGGACACAGCTGATCGTAAATGAATCTCAGGAAGCGATTTTGTTCAAGGGTGGAGAGGCGCTGGATTCCTTCACAGCCGGACGCCACACCTTAAGCACAGCGAATATTCCAATTTTGTCGAATGTGGTGAACCTGCCGTTCGGCGGCAAGTCTCCATTCACCGCAGAGATATGGTTTGTGAACAAGATAAACTCCATGAATGTGAAGTGGGGGACCAGTGCACCGCTTCAGCTGCAGGACCCTAAATACAAGATCATGGTAGCGGTCCGTGCCTTCGGGCAGTTTGGCGTGCGGATCGAAGATCCCCGCAAATTCCTGCTGAAGCTGGTAGGAACGCTGCCGGTCTTCGATCAGGATACATTGATCAACTATTTCCGCGGGCTGCTGATGTCCAATATTAATGAACTTATATCTTCTTATCTGGTGCACAAAAAAATCAGCATCCTGGAGATCAATGCCTACGTGGTTGAAATCTCCAAGCACATTCAAGGGCGCTTATTCTCCACGTTCCTGGACAGCGGGATTGAGCTTAATAATTTCTATATTGACTCGATCAATATTCCCGATGATGATCCGGCAACGCAGCGCCTTAAGGAGGCCTTGGCCAAAAAAGCGGAGATGGACATTATCGGCTTCACCTATCAGCAGGAACGTAGCTTCGATGCTATGGAGGAGGCCGCAGGCAATCCGGGCAACGCAGGCGTGGGCATGATGAATGCGGGGCTGGGGCTCGGCATGGGCTTCGGGCTGGCCGGACCTGCGGCTGAGATAGCCACCCGGATGACCCGGAGCATGTCCCTGGACGGCAGTACGGGCAGCCAGCCGGCATCTGCTGCTTCTAAATCCTGCTCGGGCTGTGGAACCCTTAATCCGGCAGATGCACGCTTCTGTACCGGCTGCGGCCGCAGTCTGCAACCGCCGCCGGAAGCGGAGAATAAGGTATGTCCCAGCTGCGGCAAGGCGGTCATCCCTGGTGCCAAATTCTGTCCGCATTGCGGAGAAGGCCTGATCCTGAAATGTGCAGGCTGCGGGCATGAGCTGAAGCCCGGACAGAAATTCTGTCCAGAGTGCGGTACCAGAGCGGCTAACGGGTGAACGGAATGCAGAGGCAGAGGTCATATACCGGTCTTGTCACTGGCATTTATGTTGCTGTTCTGGCAGTTACTGCGGGCACCTTCTTCACATTTGGATTCTCGGAATCGCTGCTGCGCTTCGTAGTGACTCTGCTTGCTGTAGGTATGGCAGAGACTGTGGTTTACGTATATTGTATGCTATGGCTACGCCGTGCTCCTGAAGCAGGCAGGACTTCGCCAGTATTCATCAGCGGAGTTGTAATTATAGCCTTCTATCTGGCTGCGGTACTAGCTTCGGCTATTCTGCTGGACTGGATTCTGGAGCTGAGCCCGCTCTGGTATGCTGGAGAGCAGCTGCTTATCCTGATTATGGCTGTGATCGTGCTTGCAGCTACAGCGGGATATGGCTGGAATGCCGCCTCCGGGGAGCGCAGGGCTGCGGACGCTTCGCGGAGCCTGCGTAGTCATATGCAGGAGCTGCAGGAGATCAGAGGGATTGCCGGCAGCTGGAAGCATCCTGAAGCAGGCAGGCTGGTGGAGCTGATCGGGGCTCTGGAGGAGAAATTCCTCTACAGTGACCCGGTATCGAGACCGGGACTATATGCAACGGAAGATATCATTAGGCAGCAGATCTCTCTGCTGCATGACCATGTGGCGCTGCTGCTTGTCCTGAAGGAGCTGCCGGCCAGCTGGGACACGGAGACAGAAGAATTAACCGGGAGTATTGCCGGCACGCTCCAGCGGCGTAACCTGGAGCTGGCGGCGCTTAAATAGGAGGAGTAGACAGCAATGGGGATAGGGAATCAGCCGGGCGGACTGCTGCCGGGCCGGGAAGGGCAACCGTCTGATAGTCTGCCTAAGTATGAGCGGACTACTTTGGATGTTGTAACTATCGGTGCAGGATATTTGTTTATGCCGCTCGGACTTGTGCTTGCACTGGTACGCATGTTAAGTACCCACTATAAAAATTACCGCAAGGCTGTGAATTATAGTCTGATGCATCATGTGTTTGTGGGCGGCTTCGTGCAGATGATGGGATTTATCGTCTTTTCCATCTTCAGTGAAGTCGCTGTTGATACTGGTACGTTGATTGGAATGTTAATTATGTTCTCATTGATAACGCTTCTGCCTGCGGCCGTATTTGCCAGAAGCGCAGCCAAGGCCAGATTCCGCTTCTCGCAGCTCGCTAATCAGTATGTACATCTGATCACGGTGGAGAGAGTCCGCTATACCGGAGATCTGGCAGACCGGAGCGGACAGAGCGAAGCGGATGTGAACAGAGACCTCCTCTATCTGCAGAAGTATGGAGTGCTGGACTCCGGCCTCCTCTTTCATGAAGGGGCGGATGAAGCAGCTTCGGCGGCGCAGGGAGGCCAGGCGGCGTCATCTCCGTTCTCGCCGCCTGCCGGCGGACCGCAACATCAGCAGCGCGGTCCGCAGCAACTGCCGAAATCGGTACGCTGCCCGGGCTGCGGGGCACAGAATACAGTAGCTCCTAACCAGTCCACCAGCTGTGATTACTGCGGGACGACCATTGCTTACAGCTGAGCATGCGCGGTAAGTATTACTTTTTTCAGAAGGCTGTTCCTCCTAGATGATAGGGGGAATAGCCTTTTTCGCTTGTTTGCAGAAAGTTATTGCAATAAAAGCCTTCAATCCCGTATAATGTCCACTATGTACATACAAAAGTCTTTGGGGTGAGGACGTTCGTGAAAGAACGCTATTATTTGGTCCGGGAGGACATATTGCCCGATGCGGTGCTGAAGACCATGCAGGTCAAACAGCTGCTGGAAGCAGGAGATGCCAAAACCGTACACGAGGGCGTGGAACAGGTCGGGCTTAGCCGCAGTGCTTTTTATAAATACAAAGATGGGATACACTTAATTCATCAGCTGGAGCGCGAGCGCATTGTGACGATCTCGATTGATCTGGAGCACGAGTCGGGTATGCTGTCCAAGGTGCTCGGTTCCGTGGCGGTCCACGGGGCGAATGTGCTGACAATCCATCAGAGTATCCCGCTGCAAGGGCGGGCCAACGTGGTGATCTCTGTCGAGATCTCCCATCTGAATGAAGAGCTGGGCGATTTGCTGGATAGTCTCAAGGCAATTCCCGGTGTGAAGCGTGCGTTAATTATTGGTCAGGGGTGAGAATACGAATGAAGCCGGTTAGAGTAGGTCTGCTGGGTCTGGGTACTGTGGGTACGGGCGTTGTCCGTATTGTGGAAGGGAATCAGGAGGATTTGAGCAGCCAGGTGGGCTCGCCGATTCTGATTGAACGTATTGCCGTGAAGAATACGGAGAAGCCGCGTGATATTGAAGTGGACCCGTCCAAGATTACCGATGATCCATGGGCGGTTATCCGTGACCCAGAGATTGATGTTATTGTTGAGGTCATGGGCGGGATCGCAGGGACGAAGGAGTACATTCTGGAGGCGCTGGAGCGCGGCAAGCATATCGTAACCGCCAATAAGGACCTGATGGCCCTGCACGGCTCGGAGATTCTGGCTAAGGCGCAGGAGAAGCAGTGCGATGTGTTCTATGAGGCGAGTGTGGCGGGAGGCATTCCGATTATCCGCACCCTGATCGAAGGCTTTTCCTCGGATAAGATTATGAAGATTATGGGGATCGTGAACGGGACAACCAACTACATCCTCAGCAAAATGAGCCAGGAAGGCGCATCTTACGCGGACGTCCTGCAGGAAGCGCAGGAGCTGGGGTACGCCGAGTCTGATCCGACCTCCGATGTGGAGGGGCTGGATGCAGCCCGCAAGATGGCCATTCTGGGCACGCTGGGCTTCCGGACAAATGTGGAGCTGAGCGACGTCAGTGTAAGCGGAATTTCCTCGGTCAGCAAGGAGGATATGGCTTTTGCCAAACGGCTGGGATACGAGATGAAGCTGCTCGGGATCGCTGAACGCCAGGATGAAGAATTCAGCATTAGCGTTCAGCCGACGATGATCCGTACGAACCACCCGATTGCCTCCGTTAACGGTGTGTTTAATGCGGTATATGTATATGGTGAGGCTGTAGGAGAGACGATGTTCTACGGTGCGGGGGCAGGGGCGATGCCTACGGCAACCTCGATTGTGGCGGATCTGGTGGCGGTCATCAAGAACCTGAAGCTGGGGGTCAACGGGCTTAAGCAGATTGTGCCGTATAAGCAGAAGAAGCTGAAGAGCGACGAGGATATCTATTACAAAAACTTCCTCCTGCTCCATGTCGACGACAAGGCCGGGGTACTGGCGAAGATTACCCAGGTGTTTGCCGAATATGATGTGAGTCTGGATTCCGTAGTGCAGCAGGCCAATCCTAATAATCCTGATGCCGAAATTATCATTGTCACCCATAACGCCAGCAGAGCCAGTATGAACAAAGTGCTGCGCCACCTGGAACAACTGAATGTCATTCACCGCATTAAAAGCCATTACCGTGTAGAAGGCTAAATATCGCAGGTTCCCTGGAACACAGCCCTGCGCGCAAATATAATGAAGGAGATTTACCCGCCATGAGTATTTACGGAAGGTCTAGAGTGAAGGTCCCTGCGAGTACCGCCAATCTCGGTCCGGGCTTCGATACGCTGGGCATGGCTCTGTCGCTGTATGCCTGGATTGAAATGGAGGAAGCCGCTGAAACGGTATTTCAGCTGCATGGAGATGAGATGGCCGGCGTTCCCCGGGACAAAAGCAATCTGCTCTACAAGGTTGCGCAAATGGTCTTTGCAGAGGCCGGGGTTCAGGTTCCGGAGTTGTCCATCTCCATGTATTCGGAAATCCCGCTGACCCGCGGGCTTGGCAGCAGTGCTTCGGCCATTATTGGCGCGCTGGCTGCGGCGAATGCTATGATAGGTTCACCGCTGAGTCAGGCGAAGCTGTTCGATATGGCTACAGCGATCGAGAAGCATCCCGATAATGTCGGGGCCTCGCTGTTCGGGGGAATTATTACGGCCGTGTGGGACGGCGAACATGCCGATTACATCCGGATCGAGCCTCCTCAGGAGCTTGAAGTGCTTGTGGTCATCCCTGAATTCGAGCTGGAGACTGTCAAGGCAAGAGGTGTGCTGCCTGCTGAGGTTACGGTCAGTGATGCTGTCCATAACATCAGCCGTACCTCACTGCTCACTGCAGCGTTAGCCGCAGGACGTCTGGATCTGATTGGTACAGCGATGCAGGATAGGCTGCATCAGCCCTACCGTGCACCGCTGGTGCCGGGAATGGAGAAGCTGCTGGCTGAAGCTCCGGGCCACGGCGCGCTGGGGATTGCGCTCAGCGGTGCTGGCCCGACTCTGTTATGTATGGTGGACCGCAGCGAGCAGCGGAAGCAGGAGCTGGAGCTGTTTTTGACAGAGACCATGCAGGAGAACGGGATCTCTGCCCGTACCGTATGGCTGTCCCCATGCACCACAGGTGTCACTGCGGAGCTGCTTGAAAGAAACGGGATGCACAACGAATCATTTTTGGATATGATAAAAGGAGAATTACAGCCATGAAATCGATAGCGTTATTGCCTCAGGGTTCTGTCTCGCATGAAGCGCTGCTGCATTTATTTGGCGGTAACCCTGTTCATCTGGAGCATCATAAGCTCATCTCCGATGTCTTCCTGTCCACGGCTGGCGGAGTCACCGATTACAGTGTCATTCCGATTGAGAACACGATAGAAGGCTCGGTCAGCCTGCATATCGACTGGCTCATTAATGAAGTGAACCTGCCGATGCAGGCGGAGTGGATTTTCCCGTCGATACAGAATCTGATCAGCTGTCCGCAGGAGTTCACGAAGGAGAACGGGGATAAGGATTATACGAAGATTGTCAAAATCTTGTCCCATCCGGTGGCTATGGCCCAATGCACGCAGTTCATCCGTAAGGCTATGCCCTGGGCTGAGCTGGAGTCTGTGGGAAGCACCTCTGAAGCGGTGGAGATTGTGAAGGGCAATCCCGGCAAAGGCTGGGCTGCCATCGGTACCGCACTTGGAGCCGCTACGCACGGACTGGAGGTTGTGGAACGACAGATTACAGATCATAATAACAATTACACGCGGTTTGTCCTGGTGGGCCCGCAGAAGCTGGAGCTTCCGCAGAAGAGCAGTGGAGACAAGACGAGTATTCTTGTTACGCTGCCTGAGGATTTCCCTGGTGCCCTGCATCAGGTATTGGCTGCTTTTGCCTGGCGTAAGCTGAACTTGTCCCGTATTGAATCAAGGCCGACGAAGAAGAAGCTGGGTACTTATTATTTCTATATTGATGTGCTGGAACCGATAGAGTCGGTACTGCTACCGGGCGCGATCGAAGAGATCAAAGCCTTGGGCTGTCAGGTACGGATTCTGGGGTCCTATCCCACATACACCTATGAGGAAGAGAAAGCGGAGGTGCAGTAGTTCATGGCTGAGCAATGGATCTATCTGGATGGACAACATGTAACAAAGGACAAGGCAATGGTGTCCGTATTCGATCACGGTTTTTTATATGGAGACGGAATCTTCGAAGGTATCCGTATTTATAACGGCAACATCTTCAAGTGCAAGGAGCATCTGGACAGGCTGTATGATTCGGCGAAGTCGATAATGCTGGACATTCCGCTGACGTATGACGAGATGCTAGAGGCAATGGCTGAGACCATCCGCCTGAACGACATGCGGGACGGTTACATCCGGCTGATCGTATCACGCGGTCCCGGCAACCTGGGTCTTGATCCGCGCCGCTGCCCCAAAGCAAGTGTAATCATCATTGTTGAGCAGCTTGCCATCTATCCGGAGCAGGCTTATATGAACGGACTTCGTGCCGTTTCGGTCTCCCAGCGCCGCAATCTCCCGGATGCCCTGAATCCTAAGATCAAATCGCTGAACTATCTGAATAATATTCTGGTGAAGATTCAGTCGAATCTGGCGGAAGCCGATGAAGCAATCATGATGAACGCTCAGGGTTATGTAACCGAAGGCTCAGGCGATAATATCTTCATTATCAAAAGAGGCGTAGTCTATACACCGCCTTGTTACCTGGGCGCCCTGGAGGGAATCACCCGTCTGGCGATCATTGAGCTGTGTGAGAAGCTGGGACTGCCGCTTAAGGAAGAACCGTTCACCATGCATGATGTCTATATTGCCGATGAAGTCTTCTTCACCGGAACAGCGGCTGAAGTTATTGCTGCCCGTGAGATCGACGGCAGAGTCATCGGTTCCGGCCAGGCCGGGCCGATTACCCTGCAATTGCTGGAAGAATTCCGCAATGTGGTTGATAAAGACGGTTATAAGGTTTGGGAATAGCACATTAATTTCGCGGGAGCGAATAGAGAAAAATCCTTTCATGCCAAGCATGGAAGGATTTTTTTGCATATAGGGATGTCATTCGCCCATGGGCTGCATAAGATGTAGTAACGAAGGAGGCGGCTGTACCGCAACTACCGAATCTGGAGGGCTATCATCCCTGAACCGGGGTGCAGTGCCGATCAATAGATACTTTTAGGAGGTAAATGCTGCGTGAAAATACACATTGTTAAGCAAGGTGATTCGCTGTTTGCGTTATCACAGAAGTATGGAGTGCCGCTGCAAAAAATCATCGAGGCCAATCCGCAAATCACCAATCCGGATGTGCTTGCGGTAGGAGACAAGGTTAAGATCCCGGCTGCGCCCGTAGCTCTGCCTGTTCCGGACAACAACGATATCTACTATAAGCATACAGTCAAGCAAGGCGATACCTTATGGAAGCTCTCCAAGGCTTGGGGTATTACACTCAAGGATATGATTGATGCCAACCCGCAGCTTAAGAACCCTAATGCGCTGATGACTGGGGAAGTCGTGAACATCCCTAAGAAAGTCAGTACTTCTCCAATCCAGGCCCAATCCATCGATCCGGTAAAAGCTAATACGACCCCCATTCAGGCTCAGTCCACCGCTCCGGCAGTGGTTGATAAAACGGCCATTGGCGGTAAAACCTACACCGGTGTGATCGAAAAGCCGGCTCCTGCGCCAGCTCCTGCACCTGCTGCAGAAGCAGTCCCTATCCCGTTGGCGGTTCCTGCACCTAACCCTGCACCTAATAAAGCGCCGGAAGTCAAGCCGGTTCAGGAAGTCGTCCATGAGAAACAAAGCTTGTATGTACAAATCTCTGTTCCCGCGCAGGAGGAGAAAACCAAGGAAGTGCATCATAATAAGACCGAGGTTCAGCCTACCGCCTGGGATGAGGGTAAAACATCACCGTGGGGAAAGACCGATGGCTATCCCGGCCTCAGCGAGAATCCGTATTTCATGAATTATGCACCGGTGTATCCCGTATATGAGCCCATGGCCAATATGGATATGAACAATATGGGTATGAACAATATGAATAACGCTCCGAGTTATGTTCAGCCTGCAGCATTTATGCCGGATTGCCCGCCGTTCTATGCCCAGCCGGTTAATCCTTGTCCACCTGGACAATATCCCGGAGCATGGTATCCTAATGCAGCGCCGGATTATGATAATATGAATATGTCTGCAGTCAGCCCTGTCAGTGACAATGCTGCGTTTGCTCCGCAGTACCTGAGCGAGCAGGCTTACCTTCCTTGGCCTTCCTGCGGATGCGGCGCAATGTCGATTCAGCCTTATCCTTATGAGCAGCCGATGTATAACGGGTATCCGGTGTACGGCATGCCGCCGATGGGGATGGTTTCTCCTTATGCTGGAGGAATGAATGCCATGCCTAACGCGGTGTCACCGGTGTATGAACAGCCTATGGTATCTAACATTCCGCCATATCCGGCTTATCCGGGCATGGAGAACTTCGCTCACAACCGCGTACCCGAGATTCAGATTCCTGAGCCTGTGGTGGAGGAAGCGGAGGAACTGCCGGATAAGGGGCGCACTGAAGCCACAGCGGCAAAGGATACAAAACCAGGGAAGTCGAAACCGGCAGCGGCAAAAGCGAAAACTTCCAGCCAGGCTTCTGCCGCCAAAGATAAAGCCCACGCCAAGCCGCGTTCGAACTCAAATGGGCGTTCTAGTACAGCTAAAAAGAATCAGACTCCTTGGATTCCGAATTAAGAGGGGGAGTCCCCTTAGGAGAGAGCGGCACATGCAGGTCCTGCTGGATATGAGGGCCGGCATGTGCTTTTGGGACGTGGTTATGCAGGTACAGAGGCTTGTATAGGATATCTATGAAAGGCTATAGTACTATCTGAAAAATGGTATAAAATTAAGGGTTGTTAGCAGGTATATATCATGATATATTATATATCCAGTCGCAAGGCGGGTGCCTTGCAAGAAGATTGGACATGTTGCTCTGATGAATACACATTTCGCTTCTTCAAAAATAAGTGTTGCATTCAGAAGATGAACGTGTTATATTATAAAAGTTGCTGGTGACGCGGTGAGCGGCACTGACAACGAGCTTGATCTTTGAAAACTGAACAACGAGTGAGTATCTGGAGATCACTTCGGTGAGATCCAAAAATGATGATTTTCACAGCGTCTTGTACGCTTTAGAAATTCATCGTGAGAATGTAAATTCTCGTCAGATGTTTCAAAATGAGCAATCGCTCTTTCTAAATACCAATTTGGAGAGTTTGATCCTGGCTCAGGACGAACGCTGGCGGCGTGCCTAATACATGCAAGTCGAGCGGAGTCTGAGAGGAAGCTTGCTTCCTTTCAGACTTAGCGGCGGACGGGTGAGTAACACGTAGGCAACCTGCCCTCAAGGCTGGGATAACTACCGGAAACGGTAGCTAATACCGGATAATTTCTTTCTTCTCCTGAGGAGAGAATGAAAGGCGGAGCAATCTGCTGCTTGGGGATGGGCCTGCGGCGCATTAGCTAGTTGGTGGGGTAACGGCCCACCAAGGCGACGATGCGTAGCCGACCTGAGAGGGTGAACGGCCACACTGGGACTGAGACACGGCCCAGACTCCTACGGGAGGCAGCAGTAGGGAATCTTCCGCAATGGGCGCAAGCCTGACGGAGCAACGCCGCGTGAGTGATGAAGGTTTTCGGATCGTAAAGCTCTGTTGCCAGGGAAGAACGTCCGGTAGAGTAACTGCTGCCGGAGTGACGGTACCTGAGAAGAAAGCCCCGGCTAACTACGTGCCAGCAGCCGCGGTAATACGTAGGGGGCAAGCGTTGTCCGGAATTATTGGGCGTAAAGCGCGCGCAGGCGGTTATTTAAGTCTGGTGTTTAAACCTTGGGCTCAACCTGAGGTCGCACTGGAAACTGGGTGACTTGAGTACAGAAGAGGAAAGTGGAATTCCACGTGTAGCGGTGAAATGCGTAGATATGTGGAGGAACACCAGTGGCGAAGGCGACTTTCTGGGCTGTAACTGACGCTGAGGCGCGAAAGCGTGGGGAGCAAACAGGATTAGATACCCTGGTAGTCCACGCCGTAAACGATGAGTGCTAGGTGTTAGGGGTTTCGATACCCTTGGTGCCGAAGTTAACACAGTAAGCACTCCGCCTGGGGAGTACGGTCGCAAGACTGAAACTCAAAGGAATTGACGGGGACCCGCACAAGCAGTGGAGTATGTGGTTTAATTCGAAGCAACGCGAAGAACCTTACCAGGTCTTGACATCCAACTAACGAAGCAGAGATGCATCAGGTGCCCTTCGGGGAAAGTTGAGACAGGTGGTGCATGGTTGTCGTCAGCTCGTGTCGTGAGATGTTGGGTTAAGTCCCGCAACGAGCGCAACCCTTGACTTTAGTTGCCAGCAGGTGAAGCTGGGCACTCTAGAGTGACTGCCGGTGACAAACCGGAGGAAGGTGGGGATGACGTCAAATCATCATGCCCCTTATGACCTGGGCTACACACGTACTACAATGGCCGGTACAACGGGAAGCGAAGCCGCGAGGTGGAGCCAATCCCAGCAAAGCCGGTCTCAGTTCGGATTGCAGGCTGCAACTCGCCTGCATGAAGTCGGAATTGCTAGTAATCGCGGATCAGCATGCCGCGGTGAATACGTTCCCGGGTCTTGTACACACCGCCCGTCACACCACGAGAGTTTACAACACCCGAAGTCGGTGGGGTAACCCGCAAGGGAGCCAGCCGCCGAAGGTGGGGTAGATGATTGGGGTGAAGTCGTAACAAGGTAGCCGTATCGGAAGGTGCGGCTGGATCACCTCCTTTCTATGGAGAATCGTCTTCTGCAATGAAGACATTCAAATTTTAAATCTAGCCGGTCGGCTAGTTACTCACTCGTTGGTCAGTTTTGAGAGTTTAAGCTCTCAGTTTCTGAAAGGTTTGGACGATCACGAAAGTGCCGTTAAACGTTTCAGACTACAACTTGATCCTTGAAAACTGGATACCGAAACGAATTTGCGTTTTAGAACATTCCTTTAAGCTGAACTTGTGTAAACAAGTTTTGAAGTTTTTAGCGATACTGAGCGATGGTTTTGGATTATGAGGGACTTTTGGCTTTGAATATTCTAGCAGGCGGAGTAATCCGGTTGCGCTATTCAAAACAAGATGAGCGAATAAGCCAATACCGGAGCGATTTGGTTAAGCTACTAAGAGCACACGGAGGATGCCTAGGCGCCAGGAGCCGACGAAGGACGTGGCGAACAACGAAACTGCCTCGGGGAGCTGTAAGCAAGCTTTGATCCGGGGGTGTCCGAATGGGGAAACCCAGCTGTGGTAATTCGCAGTTACTCGTATCTGAATACATAGGATACGCAGAGGCAGACCAGGGGAACTGAAACATCTAAGTACCCTGAGGAAGAGAAAACAATAGTGATTCCGTCAGTAGCGGCGAGCGAACGCGGAACAGCCTAAACCAAGAGGCTTGCCTCTTGGGGTTGTGGGACGTCTCACATGGAGTTACAAAGGAATACGGTAGGCGAAGAGGTCTGGAAAGGCCCGCGATAGAGGTAAAAGCCCTGTAGCCGAAATGGTATTCTCTCCGAGACGGATCCCGAGTAGTGCGGGGCACGTGAAACCCCGTATGAATCCAGCAGGACCATCTGCTAAGGCTAAATACTACCTGGCGACCGATAGTGAAACAGTACCGTGAGGGAAAGGTGAAAAGCACCCCGGAAGGGGAGTGAAATAGAACCTGAAACCGTGTGCTTACAAAAAGTCAGAGTCCTCTTTATGGATGATGGCGTGCCTTTTGTAGAATGAACCGGCGAGTTACGTTTAACATGCAAGGTTAAGGTGAGAAGCCGGAGCCGCAGCGAAAGCGAGTCTGAATAGGGCGAATGAGTATGTGGACGTAGACCCGAAACCGTGTGATCTACCCCTGTCCAGGGTGAAGGTGCGGTAACACGCACTGGAGGCCCGAACCCACGCATGTTGAAAAATGCGGGGATGAGGTGGGGGTAGCGGAGAAATTCCAATCGAACTCGGAGATAGCTGGTTCTCCCCGAAATAGCTTTAGGGCTAGCCTCGGTGAATGGAGTGGTGGAGGTAGAGCACTGATTGGGTGCGGGGCCCGCAAGGGTTACCAAGCTCAGTCAAACTCCGAATGCCATTTACTTCTTGCCGGGAGTCAGACAGTGAGTGCTAAGATCCATTGTCAAAAGGGAAACAGCCCAGACCATCAGCTAAGGTCCCCAAGTGTGTGTTAAGTGGGAAAGGATGTGGAGTTGCACAGACAACCAGGATGTTGGCTTAGAAGCAGCCACCATTGAAAGAGTGCGTAATAGCTCACTGGTCGAGTGACTCTGCGCCGAAAATGTAACGGGGCTAAACACACCACCGAAGCTATGGCTAGATGCTTTGCATCTGGGGTAGGGGAGCGTTGTATGTGGGTTGAAGGTGTACCGTAAGGAGCGCTGGACAGCATACAAGTGAGAATGCCGGTATGAGTAACGAAAAGATCAGTGAGAATCTGATCCGCCGAAAGCCCAAGGTTTCCTGAGGAAGGCTCGTCCGCTCAGGGTAAGTCGGGACCTAAGGCGAGGCCGACAGGCGTAGTCGAAGGACAACAGTTTGAAATTACTGTACCACCGTAATCCGCTATGAGCGATGGGGTGACGCAGGAGGGTAGTGACGCGGACTGATGGATGTCCGTCTAAGCAGTGAGGCTGGTGTGCAGGCAAATCCGCACACCGTGAAGGCTGGGCTGTGATGGGGAGCGAAAATTACAGTAGCGAAGGTCATGATCTCACACTGCCAAGAAAAGCCTCTAGTCAGGAGAAGGTGCCCGTACCGCAAACCGACACAGGTAGGCGAGAAGAGAATTCTAAGGCGCGCGGAAGAACTCTCGTTAAGGAACTCGGCAAAATGACCCCGTAACTTCGGGAGAAGGGGTGCCTCGGTAGGGTGAATAGCCCGAGGGGGCCGCAGTGAAAAGGCCCAAGCGACTGTTTAGCAAAAACACAGGTCTGTGCGAAGCCGTAAGGCGAAGTATACGGGCTGACGCCTGCCCGGTGCTGGAAGGTTAAGGGGAGCGGTTAGGACGCAAGTCCGAAGCTGTGAACCGAAGCCCCAGTAAACGGCGGCCGTAACTATAACGGTCCTAAGGTAGCGAAATTCCTTGTCAGGTAAATTCTGACCCGCACGAATGGCGTAACGACTTGGGCGCTGTCTCAACGAGAGATCCGGTGAAATTTTAATACCTGTGAAGATGCAGGTTACCCGCGACAAGACGGAAAGACCCCATGGAGCTTTACTGCAGCTTGATATTGAATTTGGGTACGATCTGTACAGGATAGGTGGGAGCCGTTGAAGCAGGAGCGCAAGCTTCTGTGGAGGCGCCGTTGGGATACCACCCTGATCGTATCTAGGTTCTAACCTAGTACCGTAACCCGGTACGGGGACCGTGTCAGGCGGGCAGTTTGACTGGGGCGGTCGCCTCCTAAAGAGTAACGGAGGCGTTCAAAGGTTCCCTCAGAATGGTTGGAAATCATTCGCAGAGTGCAAAGGCATAAGGGAGCTTGACTGCGAGACCTACAAGTCGAGCAGGGACGAAAGTCGGACTTAGTGATCCGGTGGTACCGCATGGAAGGGCCATCGCTCAACGGATAAAAGCTACCCTGGGGATAACAGGCTTATCTCCCCCAAGAGTCCACATCGACGGGGAGGTTTGGCACCTCGATGTCGGCTCATCGCATCCTGGGGCTGAAGTAGGTCCCAAGGGTTGGGCTGTTCGCCCATTAAAGCGGTACGCGAGCTGGGTTCAGAACGTCGTGAGACAGTTCGGTCCCTATCTGTCGTGGGCGCAGGAAATTTGAGAGGAGCTGTCCTTAGTACGAGAGGACCGGGATGGACGTACCGCTGGTGCATCAGTTGTTCCGCCAGGAGCATGGCTGAGTAGCTACGTACGGACGGGATAAGCGCTGAAAGCATCTAAGCGTGAAGCCCCCCTCAAGATGAGATTTCCCAACATGTAAGACCCCTTGAAGACGACGAGGTAGATAGGTTGGAGGTGGAAGTGCAGCAATGCATGGAGCTGACCAATACTAATCGGTCGAGGGCTTATCCAAATTTCGATCACGCAGATTCGTTTCGGATTCAGTTTTCAGGAATCAAATTGTAATTTATGGAGCTCAAGTAGCTCGGTAAAGAAAATTTGTTTTCAGCATTTGGCGATGCTGAGACCTGAATAATAGCATTTGATATTCAAATGCCCGTTTGGTGGCGATAGCGGAGGGGTTCCACACGTACCCATCCCGAACACGACCGTTAAGCCCTCCAGCGCCGATGGTACTTGGACCGAAGGGTCCTGGGAGAGTAGGACGTTGCCAAGCACTTAAGACCACTGTTGATTATCAATGGTGGTTTTTTGTTGTGGGTAAGCTGAACCTACATATTATCATTTATCTTAACTTCCACCTTAGGGAATATGGAGCTATTGGCTATTTCTGTAACAGGCGTAACTTGATACACTCAGGATGGGGTTATGAGCTGATTGGTTGTGCAATGGTTTCGGGGAAGCCAAGTTGTATTTAGTACAACAAGGTGGAGGGATATATGTATGAAAGAGGTGCAGGTGTGATTATTTGGCTGAATGGAACCTTTGGTTCGGGGAAGACTCAGACGGCGGCTGAGCTCCACAGGAGAATTCCAGATTCTTATGTATTCGACCCGGAGAATGCAGGTATTATATCCGTGATAATATTCCTGCTGAAATGGCAGAGGATGATTTCCAAAATCACTATCTGTGGCGTGAGTTTACCTATTCGATGCTTAAATGCATTTATTCAGAGTATGAAGGAACGATTATTGTACCTATGACTCTAGTGGATCCGGACTATTTTATGGAGATAGTGGGTAGACTAAGAAGGGATGGCCGGCAAGTTCGTCATTTTACGTTGTTTGCTTCACCTGAGACCCTGCTTGACAGACTTAAGAGCCGTGGAGAAGGCAGAGGACTCCTGGGCTGCTCTACAGATGCAGAGATGTCTTAAAGGGCTTAAGAACAAGGTCTTCGAACATCATGTGGATACGGAGTATAAGTCGATTTCACAGGTTGCTGAGATTATTATAGCTATGATAGAAACACAGGATTAGGACAGTGAGAGCGTGAATCGTCTGTTCAGGTTAGCATTGAAGTTGAACTAGAAGCTCATTAGTTTTCTATTAATAATGTTGTTTCCTATTGCACTATTCTCATATATTTGATATAATATCTTTTGTTGTCGAAAGATTGTTTACTTATCTGGCTCGTTGGTCAAGGGGTTAAGACACCTCCCTTTCACGGAGGTAACATGGGTTCGAATCCCATACGAGTCACCACATTTATCTTGATAAATTAATGGTTGTATATCTTATGGATATGTGTTATGATCATTAAGTTGCTTCTTCGATGGAGGCTTAGCTCAGCTGGGAGAGCATCTGCCTTACAAGCAGAGGGTCGGGGGTTCGAACCCCTCAGCCTCCACCATGCAGACTTTGCAAGCCAGAAGAGAATATTTTATTACTGACGCGGGGTGGAGCAGCCCGGTAGCTCGTCGGGCTCATAACCCGAAGGCCGCAGGTTCAAATCCTGCCCCCGCAATTAATCCCCACAAAGTGAAGATGTGCTCTGTAGCATATTCCGAATACTTTACGGGGGCCCCAAACCCTTTTACCTTGGAACCGTGGTGTAGTTGGCCTAACATGCCTGCCTGTCACGCAGGAGATCGCGGGTTCGAATCCCGTCGGTTCCGCCATTTTAATGGCTTAAGGAATGAGAATTCCCTGGGTTCGTTGAAGCAGTTGAATACATACCGTGTGCGGACGTGGCTCAGCGGTAGAGCATCGCCTTGCCAAGGCGAGGGTCGCGGGTTCGATTCCCGTCGTCCGCTCCATATTTTGCGCCCTTAGCTCAGCTGGATAGAGCGTTTGACTACGAATCAAAAGGTCGGGAGTTCGAATCTCTCAGGGCGCGCCATTAATACTTCTCTGATTTATCAAAGTATCCTTCAGATTCGAACGATCTAAAATTTAATTATCCATAGTGGGTATATATAATATTAAGCCGGCGTGGCGGAATGGCAGACGCGCTCGACTCAAAATCGAGTGGGAAACCGTGGAGGTTCGAGTCCTCTCGCCGGTACTAAAAAAGCTTATGACATTGTATTTTGTACAATGTCATAAGCTTTTTTAGTATTTAGGAAAGTATAATTTTCTTTTGTTGGGGATAAGCGGCCACATGTATGCTGAAATTTGAATACAATCGGTACTGCTGCGAAGAGGGGGAGGCCCCATGCTCCGGAGCCCGTAACATTGTATAGAAATACTGCCAGAAGTGCAGGATTTCTACTCAATCGAAGCAAACAATGGTGAAAATTCTGCATGAAACGCAACAATGCCAGCATTAAGTTACACTAAACACCGGAATTCCTGCAAATGATGCAACAATCTACCGAAGCCCGTGACATTTTTAGAGGAATCCTGCAAAGTGTGCAACAATGCGATACAAGCAGTCCTTAGGGTGATTTATTCTATTTTTAATATACCGCAACTATACTAACTGATTTAGCCTGCTTTCAGGCTCTTCCCCGTTTTGTACACGCTTTATATTTTTGATGAAGAAATCATATCTTTTTTGGTGGAATTTCCGGCCGTCAGGCATTCCTGCGGTATGGGGAGTAAGGACCACATTACCCAGTGTGCGTAACTCACTATCTGAGGGAAGCGGTTCGGATTCATACACATCCAGGCAGGCGCCGGAAATAACTCCGGTTGTTAAGGCATCTATCAAATCTGTCTGGTTAACAATCCCGCCGCGGGCCGTGTTGATGAACAGAGCGCTACTTTTCATTTTCTGAAATGCTGTCTGGTTGATCAGGTGCTTGGTCTGCTCAGTCAAGGGTACATGTACACTGACGATGTCCGATGTGCTTAGAAGAGTATCGAGATCCGTCATTGTTACCAAACCGTCGGCCTGTACTACTGTCTTTCGCGCATAAGCTATCACCTTCATATCAAAAGCGCTGCAAAATGCAGCGACTTTCTTTCCGATAGCCCCTAGCCCGATAATCCCAATGGTTTTGCCCTCTAGTTCACTCCCTGTGTACTCCAAGTGGTGTTCATCCATCCGGGTTTTCATGAAATGATCAAGAAACGGTATGTTTTTATAATAAGCCAGCATTAGTGCCATTACGTGCTCGGCCACGGCCTGTGCATTCACTCCTGCCGCATTGGCCACCCAAATGCCGAGCTCTGTACAGGCAGGGATATCGACATTATCATAACCTGCACCTGTCTGTACTAATTTTAATTTTTTGGCGTTAGCGAGCAGGCTAAGGTCCACTTGGATATGTTCAGGGATGAGGACCTGACAATCTTCAATATGATGCAGCATCTCTTGTCCGGGCGGGACAATGACAACGTTCCAGTCTTGCGGAAGATGTCCGGCAATCTTTGATTGTGCAGTTTCGTTAAAATGACCAACGATGAGAACCTTCATGGCTAAACCACCTTTTCCTAACCTGGACTATTTGACCCCTTGTCTGTGTTAATGATAATTTTAGACATAAAGAATAATGCTGTAAAACGCAAATATTTTGTGAACTATATTAATATTTTCTATATATTGAGGAGGTATTCGATGTATTTTCCTGGGATAGAAGCGTTTTTAGCTATCGTACGGACTGGGAGTATAAGTAAAGCGGCTGAACTGCTGCACCTGTCACAAGCAACGGTAAGCTACCGGTTAAAGATATTAGAGCAGGGGATGGGCGGCCTGTTGGTGGAGCGGAGAAAAGGGGCAGCCAAAATCAGCCTGACCCCAAAAGGGGAGAACTTTTTTAGTATTGCGGAAAGATGGGAGGCGCTCTGGAGGGAAACTCAAATTTTAAAGGCGAATGGTTCGCAGTTAAGTCTGGCCATAAGCGCTGCCGAAAGTATAAGCCACTTCGTCTTGCCTCCGGTATATAGAATGCTTAATCAGCACACTCCTTCCATCCGATTGCAGATTCGTACGCAGCATACTCAGGAGGCCTTTGACAGTATTGAACGGCGTGAGATGGATGTGGCGTTTGTGGTACGGGAAATTGTATCGCCTAGCGTTACTGTTCAACCATTTTTCACTGAAGAAATGGTGCTGTTGCGTTTAGCTGCACCAGGGCGGCTGGCTGGAGATACGGTGGAAATGGAAGAATTGGCGGCAGAGCATGAGGTCCTCGTCAATTGGAATCGGGAGTTTCAATTCAGGCATGACCAGTGGTGGGACCCGCTGTGTCCTTCCCGTGTACATCTGGACTCAGCGGGACTCATCACTACTTTTTTGACGAATGACAGACAATGGACGATTGTGCCTGCTTCGATTGGCGTCCATATGATGGGTATGGGAGAATTTGTTCTTCAGAAGCTGGCGGTGTCAGTGCCCCCCAGAGTAGGCTATAAGGTCACTCATAAGTTTCCCAACCAGGCGTTACAGGAGCCCCTTCAGATTCTTGATCACTATCTGCGAGATACATTTGGAGTCCAGTGACCTGATCTACACCAGCTCAACCACTACCATCTGGTGATTCTCCAGGTAAGGAAGGGTATAGGTAATCTCGCCATCCTCACTGAACGTGAACGGCAGCTCTGTCATGGACGGGGCCAGATAGACCCTGTGGACGGGGCCGGGAGACGGGAGCCGCAGGCTGACGGTAATATCATGGAGCGGCACGAGGTCCTCGATGACTTCAATCCGGCCCTTCAGGGCAGGCGCGGCATAAAGCAGATGATTGACATAACGCTGCTCTGCCTGCTGATACTGCAGGGTCGTTATGCCGCGGGCCGGCAGATTCGTACGCAGTGACGGCTGAGGCAGCAGCCGCGATAGGGCATGCAGTACCAGCTCCTTCAGGATAAGTGAGCCGGCTTCGGCGTACTCGCTGAATACCTTCCAGGCGATATAGATGCCGCTGCTGCTCTCGGCCATCCCTGGACCATTGTTCGCCATGGCGCCCGGGGTATGCTGGTGGGAACAGAAGGTGAAGACGTCACGATTAAAATAAGGGTTCTCCAGATGTCCGAGTGCTTCTCCTCGGCCTTCCTGTAATTCAATTAGCTGCCCTTCACCGTACATGACAAAAGAGGCAGGCAATAGCGCACCGGGAGTGAAATAGGGCTTGAAATACGCAGGTTGATACGAGTTCTCTCCAAGCCAGGTGATTCCCAGGTCCAGGGCAAAGGCATCCCCGGCCAGATTCAATCCTGAGCGTCCGGTAGCCAGCACCTTGCCGCCACCAGCCGTGAAGTTCACTATGGCATCGGCCAGCTCAGGCCATACAGATACCTCATCCGGGAGAATCAGCACCTTGTACGCGCTCAAATCGCTGAATGTATCTACGATATCATACAGGTAATGCCCTTCGGTCAGCATCCGCACTGCTCCCGCGTCAGCCAGATTACGCTCTCCCTTGCGTGCCTGCCCGCCGGGACAGGCCTCCCGTGCCGCTTCCAGCGATAAGACGGCAATATCGGCCACAGCAGTGGCCCCGCTGCACCATTCCTCCTTCGCCTCTACCTCGCTGTAGGCAGCGCCGATCAGGGCGTAAGTCGCTTCATCCATCAGGCCGGAGGGATGGAGCTGGTCACCGATGGAGCATCTGGCACCGTGAGCCAGGCTAAGCGCAGTTTCAAACCGCAGCGCGTTCGGATGCTTATAGCCGCCGAACTCTCCCCAGGAGGTATGGAATTTGCCGGTCATGCCGAGAAATTCCATGCCCAGCGTCTGGGCGTAGCGTGCGGACAGCGGGAAATGATCATAACCCCAGCCGCCGGTGGGCAGGGACTCCAGCTCCAGATGGCTGTTGACCTGTACAAGGTCACGGCGTCCCCGCTGCTGATGGCCGTTGTTGTGGTAGACGGGAAGTCCGGGCTTCACGGCATCCAGAGTCTCCCGCACACGGCGGGCATAGTGGAGGTAAGTCTGCTCCCCGAGGGCGATGACGGCGGCTTCATCCCGGGGGTCCTGGCCCGCAGCCCGCAGAGCGGCGACGCAATATTGGCAGCGGCATTTACGGCAACCAACGATATCCAGGAAGATACCATCGGCATCGTAGCGGGAAGCCGCCTCATGGATTTGAGCCAGCAGAATATCCAGATAAGGGGTGTTCATACAGAACTCGTGGTAACCCGGTGTCATGAAATCCTTCACCCACCGGGTCCGGTCCTCGGCGTCACGGATCAGCCACTCCGGGTGGCGGCGGGCGAGCTTCTCGTCCAGGCCGGCCGATAAATACACGGGTGTACGGACTCCGATCTCATGGGCAGCCTCAATCATCTCACCCAGCAAATCGAAGGTGAGCTCAGGGTGCATCTCATTGGCTTCACTGGGGTGATAGGCCCAGCCGTGATGGCATTTGGAGAATACGGTGACCGAGTCTACATGACCTGTACGCAGCATGGACTGGAACTGGGCTCTGGAGAACTCCCGGCCAATGCCGGGAATGGCTTCTGAGGTATGGAAATCAAGATGAACCTGACGAAAACGCATGGATACACAACCCCTTATGGAATGGAATGAAAAGAAGATTCCCAGTCACTGTACCTCTTTATTGCGGGATCAGCCAGTGATAATATAGACTTGGAATAGCACAAAACCGACTTTGGAGAGGAGGGGGAGAGCATGCTGTGCCTGGAGTTTCCGATTCCGCCGCTGCCGCAGTTTGTCACGGTAGGGCATGCCGTCTGGTCGCCGGGGGACCGGCATTTCGCCCGCACCTTCAATGTATATGATCTGCTGCTGGTCAAGCGGGGGACGCTCTATATGATGGAATCGGATAAGGAATATGCGGTGGGGCCGGGGATGGTGCTGCTGCTTGAGGCTGGATTACCGCATGACGGATACCGTGCCTGTGAGGAGGATACGGAGATTTACTGGGTGCATTTCATTCACGCTCCTGAACCGGCGTATATCCGGCGCGGGGATATCCCCTGGTCTACACTACTGGCAAAGGGAACGGTGGAGGATGAGGAGCCTTCGGTACAGCAGCGGCTATATCTGCCGAAGTTCACAGCCGTTGATCTGGGGGGGCTGGAGCCGATCCTGCAGGAGATGAACGAGCTTCATAACCGGCTCAGCGCAGAGAATGCCATGCGGCTTCATCTGCTGCTGGCCGGGCTGCTGGCGGCGCTTCAGGCGGAATGTGAGCGTACAGCTCAGCCGCCGGAGCCGGCGGTCCGGCTGGCCCGGGCGGCCGCAGCCTATCTGGCGGAGCATTGGCGGGAGCCGTTTCATCTGGCGGGGCTTGCGGAGGAGCTGCATTTCCAGGCTGATTACATTACCAGATGCATGAAGCAGCATATCGGCACCACGCCGCTGCAGTATGTGCTGCACCTGCGGCTGGAAGAAGCGAAGAAGCTGCTGGGGGGTACGGTGCTTGGCATCTCGGAAATTGCCGAACGGGTAGGCATTCAGGACCCCAATTATATGGCCCGGCTGTTCAGCGCCAGATTCGGAGTAACCCCCGGAGCCTATCGGCAGCGGCTGCGCCAGCGGGATGAGGCTGCTGCCGTGAACGGTCCGGGGGAGGGCTGAGCACCCGGCCGTGAAGCCGTCAGGAACCCAGCATCCGCTCGCGGTATTGGCTGGGACTACAGTTAAATACCTTGCGGAACTGGCGGGAGTAATAATTCTGGTCATGGAAGCCGCTGTCCATCGCCACCTGTGAGATGCTCAGACCCGGGCTGCGCAGCAGGGTGCAGGAATAATCCAGCCGCTTACGGATGACATAATCCATAGGGGTGGTCTGGTAGTTGCGGGTGAAGACCCGCAGGAACTGGCGGGTGGACATATAGGCCCGGTCTGCCATGGATTGCAGCGTGATCGGCTGCAGGAAGTGTTCTTCGATGTAGGTGACGGTCTCCCCGATCCGCAGCGCCTTGTTATCCTCATGACTGCTGCTGTTCTGATAATAGCGGGAGAGCATGCCTACCAGAGCGGTGAAATAGGTACGGATCATCAGCCGGTAGCCCTCAGGCTGCCGGTCATGCTCCTCAAGAATCTCATCCAGCAGCCGTGTAGCTTCCCGGAGCTGTCCCGCTTCCAGCGAGAGCATCCCCTTGAAATACATCTCCTTCCGGTAGAACGGCTCAATATAGAATAAGGCCTGAAAGCCGGGCAGGAGCCTCAGCTCGGACTGCTGGAGCAGCTGCTCCGGCTGGAACATCACATTCACGTATTCAATTCCGTCAACATTCTTGTAGCCGTGGGAAACGTTGCTGTGGATTAGAAAAACCTGTCCGGCCTTAACCGGCACCTCTCTCCCTTCAATGATGTGTATGGCGTGTCCCGACAGAATAACGACAAGCTCAGAGAAATCATGGCTGTGGACGTAGTAATCATGGGTCAGCGGGCATTTCTGGATTCGAAAGGTAAAACCCGGCTCAAGGCCGATATCCCGCGCTAGGATTTTGGTAGTCATGGCCATATTATGCTAAAGAAGGTCGGGATCGTCAAGGCGCAAAGGTGCCGGCGGCGCTACCATTAGGGTGGCGGGTGTACCGGCCCGGCTGTGGCCGGCAGTGAGACCTGTGCCAAGGTCAGGAGGGCAAAGAATGCGGAATATACTTAAGGATAGAATTACACAGAATAACAGAAATCCCCGGATACTGTTCCTCGGGGACAGCATTACTGCTGACGGACAATATATAAGGTTGATCCGGGAATGGCTGAACACGCACCGGCCGGAATGGACCGCCGAGCTGATTCCATCCGGTGTTCCCAGCGAGACGGTCTCGGGTCTGAGCGAAGCGGCGCATCCCAATCCGCGCCCTTGCGTGCATGAGCGGCTGGCCAGAGAGCTGGCGGAGGCTGCTCCAGATGTGGTTATAGCCTGCTATGGCATGAATGACGGGATCTATCATCCCTTCTCGGAAGAGCGGTTCGCCGCTTATCAGGCGGGTATGCTGGCACTCAGCACCCGGATCCGTGAAGCAGGAGCCGGGATCGTACTCATGACACCTCCGCCGTTCGATGCCCGTTCCATGACGGGGGAGCTACAGCCCACAGACGCGGCGGACTTCAGTTATCTTGCGCCATACAGGGACTACGATCAGGTGCTGAAACGTTATGCGGACTGGCTGCTGTCCGGGGGCTGCCCTGCGGACAAAGTAATCGATCTGCGCACACCGCTGCTGGAGCTGATCCGGCATGAGCGCTCGCAGAACACCGCTTACAGATATGGCGACGGTATCCATCCGGACACCCCGGGGCACCGGGTGATCGCACGGACGCTGCTTCGGGAATTGTCCGGCGGGGAGCCGGAACTGCAGATTGACAAGTATTTTGGCGCGGGATTATAGTAAGGACACCTTAAGAGCCGGGAGAGGGATCACATGAACGTACTGCAGACGATCCGTTCGCGTAAATACTTGCAGCGGATCCTACTCAGTTTTATGCTTGTTGTCGCCATTCTGGCTGTGGCTTCGCTGCTGATGAACTCGGGTGCCCGCAGCAAGGTGCTCAGCCTCCAGAATGAAGCGGACCGCAAGCTGCTGACCCAGATCAATTACAATATCGAGAACATGAACGGAATTGTAAAAGATCTGGCGGTCTCCCTGTACAATGACGAGGAGCTGCTGGCGCTGAAGTCCGGCGCGGATTACAGGCAGAGCATCCTCAAGATTGAGCGGCTGAATCATACGGTCGCAGCCTCACCGTATCTGCATGCGGCCGTCTTTTATAATGGGGCCCAGCACCGGTTCTTCTCGTCGCTGAATCATGAGATTAACAATAGTCTTCTGTACAGCTCCTTGCAGAACTATATGGATTCCCGGGCAGATCTGCCGAAGCTCCAGCTCATTCCGCTCGACTTGGACGGCAAGGGCGGGGGGATTGATGTCTTTGCCTTCTTCCTGTATGACGGGGATACCTTGGGTTCAATCAATGACAATGTGCTGATCCTCACGGTCAAGCCGGGATGGATGCTTGATAATATGAAAGCGCTTAACCAAGTAGCGGAACGGCAGAATGATGTGTTATTCGTGACCGATACCGACGGTGAGGTGCTGATCGCAACCGGCGGGCAGGTTCCTGAAGGGCTTAACCTGAAGGGAGAGCTGCTGCCGCGGATCAGTGCTTCGGGCAGACCGCTGGATTCCTTCAACTACAGTCATGACGGCAGGAAATATAAAGTGACTTATCTGAGCAAAGCCCTGAACAACTGGCAGATTATCAGCATGCAGGATTATGATGTGGTGCTGGGCAGTGTCCGGCAGATGAAATGGACGGAGATCGCGGTCACGCTGTCTGTTGTTCTGCTGGCCGTGCTGTTGTCCGTGTTCTTCGCGGTGCGGCTGTATAAGCCGGTAGGCCAGCTGCTGACTCTGGTTCCAGGCGATGTGCGGGGTGCGCCGCAGGCTAAGGATGAGCTGTCACTAATTGCAGCCAACCTTACGGAGATGATCAGCAAGCTGAAGGGGCTGGAGCTGGAGCGGGCCTCGCAGTCCAATATTGCCAAGCTCTATCAGCTCCGCAGCCTGATCGCTTCAAGCCATAGTCTGGATGAGCAGTCCTTCCTGCAGCTTAGGGAGCAGCACGGCATCGATATTGCCCATCCGTCTCCGCTCCGGCTGGCGCTCGTGCAGATCGACAACCTGCAGGGGCTGGCGGCAGAGCCGGGACTGCCGATGGAATCGCTGCTGTACTTCGCCATCTCCAACATCGGACAGGAATTATTGCGCCTTCAGGGCTCCTGTGAAGCTGCAGATATGAAGAGCGGGCATCTGGTCTTCATTGCCGGGAGTGCGGACGGGGAGCTGGCGAAGCTGGAGGAGCGGTTCAGGGAGCTCCAGCAGACGATCGGCAACTATTATCATATTACTTTTACAGTCACGCTAAGCGAGGTCTTCACGGATTACCGCAGCATCACGGCGCATTATAATCTGGCGCAGCGCCATGCCAATTACCGGATGATCTACGGCAAAGGAGCAGTGCTGGAGCCTGAAATGCTCCGGGCGAATGAAGAGAATGAAGCGCTGCGTATTCCGCAGGAGCTGGAGCGGCAGCTGACGGAAGGGCTGAAGGGCGGGGATCTGGCCGAGACTGAGCAGACGATCCGCAAGTGGAGAGCGCTGCTTGGCGGCTTCAGCTATGAGAATATGTATTCTGCGGTGCTTCATCTGGCCGTGACTCTGAGCCAGACGCTAGCCGAGATGAACAGCCGGAGTGTCAATCCGGTCTCGCTTAACCTGCAGGCGATCAACCGCCGGATTCTGGAGAAGGAGACGCTGGATGAGATGGAGACGGTCCTGCTGGAGGTGGTGCGGGAAGTCGCCGGGCAGCGCCGGAGCGGGCGCGAGGACAAGAACCGGCTGCTCGCGGACACGGTGAAGGAGATTATTGACAGGCATTACGCCGATCCTGACCTGAATGTGAAGCGGATTGCCGATATGCTCAAGATGAGTCCGGTCTATCTGGGCCAGGTGTTCAAGGCGCAGGAAGGCACGAGCGTGGTGGATCAGATCAACGCCGCCCGGCTGGCCAGTGCCAAGAAGTACCTGGAGCAAGAGGACTTCACCGTAACAGAGATTATGGAGAAGGTCGGGTTCGGGAACGAGAGTTATTTTTACCGCCTGTTCAAGCGCTGCTATGGCACCACGCCGAAGGAGTACCGCCTGAAATCAGCCATTGACCGCAGCAGATGATTCCTTTACCCAAATGGGTCAAGCAGCGTCCAATACGTAAAGCAGGGTCCGCTACATGAGCACTATTCATTTGGCGGGCTTTTTGCTGTGCCGCGCTGGAGTCTGCTTCCCGCTAGACAGGAATCTGGCAACAATACAGCCCGGCTTTACAGCATTCTTGCAATTGTACAGTAACGCAGCGGCCTGATTCTGCGCTATTGTTAGTCGTGCAAAGCCTGGGACAATAGGCACACAGCTGCAGCTAAGGAAGGAAAGGAAGGGGCTCAAGGTTATGTTGAATAAGGTTCCGCTGGCGGAACAGCAGGCAAGTTCAGGAGCGCTGCCGGCCACGCGCAGAAAATCCTGGCTCCGAAGGGAGCTGACTCATTTCAAAAGCAACCGGGAGCTGTTCCTGCTCTCGCTGCCGGGATTGCTGTACAAATTGATTTTCGCGTATATTCCGATGATTGGTCTGATTATCGCCTTCAAGAATTACCGGTATGATCTTGGGATCTTCGGCAGTAAATGGGTAGGGCTGGACAACTTCCGGTATTTGTTCACTACGGACACGGCGTGGCGGATTACCCGGAATACCGTCCTGTATAACACCGCCTATATTCTGATTGGCACCTCAGCGGCGCTGCTGCTGGCTATTCTGATGAATGAGATTAAGGCTAAGTGGAGCAAGTTCTATCAGACGGCCTTGTTTCTGCCCCATTTTCTGTCATGGGTGCTGGTAGGTTATGTGGCTTATGCCTTCTTGAACCACTCGGACGGCTTCATCAACCGCACGCTGGAATCCTTCGGGCTGAATCCGGTGAGCTGGTATCAGAACCCCGGACCATGGCCGGTCATTCTGATTCTGGTTCAATTGTGGAAAGTGGTGGGGTTCAACACGCTGATTTATTTTGCGGGCATTATTGGCATTAACAGTGAGTATTACGAGGCGGCGCGGATCGACGGGGCAACCAAGCGGCAAATGGCCTTCAAAATCACGATCCCGCTGATGGCCCCAATCATTATTATTATGCTGATTCTGTCGATCGGCAATATGTTCCGCGGGGATTTCGGCCTGCATTATTTCATCCCGAATAACTCCGGTTTTCTCTATGGCTCTACGGATATCATTGATACTTATGTGTACCGTGCGCTGCGTGAGGTCGGCAATGTGAGCATGTCTGCGGCTACCGGGTTCTATCAGTCGGTTGTCGGTCTGGTGCTGGTACTGACGGCTAACGGAATTGTGCGCAAGGTCGATCCCGATAATTCCCTTTGGTAAGGAGGTGCCCGAAGCGTGGGCAAAAAATTTGAATTCTCGAAGCTGTTCATTAATCTGCTGTTTATCGTGCTGTCGCTGGTGGTGATTCTGCCATTCCTGCTGGTCATCGTGGTCTCGCTGACGGATGAGAAGTCGCTGACCGAGAACGGGTACCAGTTCATTCCTTCATCCTTCAGTCTGGATGCCTACCGCTATCTGCTGGACGCTCCTGATATTCTGCTCCGGGCTTATGGCGTTACGTTCACGGTGACGATTATCGGCGCGCTGGCCGGACTGCTGCTGACCGCGATGACCGCCTACGTGATTTCAAGGCAGGATTACCGGTATAACCGGGCGACGACGTTCTATGTATTTTTCACCATGCTGTTCAGCGGGGGACTTGTTCCCTCGTACATCCTAATTACGCAATACCTGCATTTGAAGGATAGCCTGCTGGCGCTGATTCTGCCGATTCTGCTGTCGCCGTTCAACATTATGGTCATGAAGGGCTTCATGTCCAAAATTCCGCTGGAGATCATTGAGTCGGCCAAAATCGACGGGGCGCGGGAGTTCCGCATTTTCTTCCGGATCATCCTGCCGCTGTCCACTCCGGCGCTGGCGACGCTGGGTCTGCTGATCTCCTTCACCTACTGGAACGAATGGTTCAACGCGATGCTGTACATTGACGATCCGAACAAGGTGCCGCTGCAGCTGCTGCTGGTGCGGACGCTGAACAGTATTGAGTTTCTGACGACGAACTCGGAATTCACCGGGCAGCTTGGCATTGATCTGTCGAGTTTTCCGAACAGCTCGGCCCGGATGGCGATTGCGGTACTGGCCGGCGGACCGATGCTGGTCATCTTCCCGTTTTTTCAGCGGTTTTTCGTCAAAGGGCTTACGGTTGGCTCCCTAAAGGGTTAACATACAATTACATGTACAAAGTACAGGAGGTCACTCACATGAAAAAAGGGCTGGTTGGCGTATTGGCATCTGTAATGCTGGCTGCATCTGTGCTGTCAGGCTGCGGGGGCAACAATAATGGCGGCACGAATGCCGGGAAAGGTACGGAAGGCGGCGGAACGGATGCCGCGCAAAGTGCGGCTCCTGAATCGGGAAATGCAAGCGGGCTGAAGCCGGTAGAATTGACCTGGTACTATCCGCTGTCCCAGCTTCAGGCCGATCAGGATAAAGTGCAGGAGGAAGTAAACAAGCTTACGAAGGCCAAGATTAACGCCACCGTCAAGCTGATGCCTGTAGCGATTGGGGATTACGTGCAGAAGATGAACACCGTGCTTGCAGCGGGCGAGAAGTTCGATATTCTCTGGACCGGTTATATGCTGAAGCCGGAGGAGCTGGTGCGCAAGGGTGCGATCCAGCCGCTGGATAAGCTGCTTGAGGAGTATGCGCCGGAGCTGAAGAAGGAGGTGCCGCAGGTGATGTGGGATGGCCTCTCGGTGGACGGGGAGATCTACGGCATTCCGAACCAGCAGATTAACGGTTCCCGGTACGGCTTCATCATCCAGAAGCGCTTCGCTGACAAGTATAAACTTGACACCGCTTCCATCAAAAAAATCGCAGACATCGAGCCGTTCCTGGCCCAGATTAAGCAGAACGAGAAGGATATCATTCCGTTTGGCGTATTCGGCACTTCCTTCATCAATCCGCAGTCGCATGACGACAAGTACTGGGTAGTTCCGGGTCTGGATGACCATTTCTATATTAAGACAGATGATCCTTCCTATACGCTCCAGCGGTACCCGGAAGAAGAACTGGACAATTTCCGGCTGGCCAGCAAGTGGTATAAGGATGGCTATATTTACAAGGATGCCGCTACTGAAAAAGCGAATGATTACCTCGCCAAAGGCCAGCTTGCAGTCGATTTCAACGTGACGCTGAAGCCGGGCGTTGAGGCTGAGGTGAAGGCCAAAAACGGCGGCAATGACGTCATCACTGTACCGCTCAGCGACTGGTTCTCCAACGGTTATTCGGCTACCACCAACCAATCGATCAGCCGTACCGCCCCTAATCCGGAGCGCGCGATGATGTTCCTGAATCTGGTGAATACCGACAAGGAGCTGTACAATCTGCTCTGTAACGGGATTGCCGGTGAGCATTATGATAAGGCAGAGGGAGAGTACATCAAGGCCAAAGCGGATTCCCGCTACCTGCCGAATATGGACTGGGTGTTCGGCAGCGTATTCAACTCCTACCTGAAGGAAGGACAGCCGGAGAATGTATGGGAAGAGACCAAGAAGATCAATTCCGATTCAGAGGTGAACCCGGTCGGTGCCTTCAAGTTCAATTCCGAGCCGGTGAATACCGAAATCGCCAATCTGAATGCGGTGTGGGGGGAATATAAGCGGGGACTTGTGACCGGTACGCTTGATTTTGAAGAAACCTGGCCTACCCTCTATGGCAAGCTGAAGGAAGCGGGCGAAGAGAAGTATGTGGCTGAGGTTACTAAGCAGTTTGAACAATTCCTGAAGGATAAAGGTCTGAAGAAATAAGGTGTAAGGAAACAGAATAGATCTGCACGGCTGAGGAGAACCGAAAGAAACCTGCTGCTCATGAGGGACTTCGCCAGGCTTAAGCTGGCGTAAGCCCCTACATCCCAAGTTGAAAGGAAGAGGAGCCTTGGTGAAAAAACGTTTGCTTGCCGCCTTTGCAGCCAGTCTGCTGTTGATGCCGTCTCTGCCGTTTGAAGCCCCTGTCTATGCTGAGGGGGGGACGTCCGGGACGGCTTTTTATGTAGCCACCAATGGAAGCGATTCCAATTCCGGGACGCTGAATGCCCCATTCAAGAGTCTTGAAAAGGCGCGCGATACGATCCGTACGCTGAAGGCGGAGGAGGGATTGCCTGAGGGCGGGGTTACCGTGTATCTGCGGGAAGGAAGGTATGAGCGGACCAGCAGCTTCGAGCTGCGGGAGCAGGATTCCGGCGAGGCAAATAAGCCCATCACGTACACGGCATATCCGGGGGAAGAGGTCACTCTGTCAGGATCGGAGAAGCTGGAGAAATCAGCGTTCGTTCCGGTCACGGACAACGCCGTGCTCAGCCGGATCATCAGCACTGAAGCGAGAACTAAGGTGCTGGAGGCGGATCTCGCGGGTCTCGGGATTACCGATTACGGCGAGCTCAGCCGCCACGGCTATTATCTGGCTAATGACCTTAGCAAGGTCCCGCCGATGGAGCTGTACGTGGCTGGGCAGGGAATGACGCTGGCCCGCTGGCCGAATGAAGGCACGGTCCAGATGGACGAGATTCTCGATCCCGGCCCGACCCGCAAGGACCCGAACGGGGAGGTGCATACACGCGGCGGCACCTTCACCTATACGTATGACCGTCCCCAATACTGGACGCAGGCCGACGACATCTGGCTGGACGGGATCTTCGGCTACAGCTGGGAATGGTCGTATAACAAGATTGCTTCTATTGATACCGCGGCCAAAAGCATCACCCTCCGCTACGGCGAAATGAGCGGTATCTTCAAGAACTGGTATCCGGACTTCCACTTCGCGCAGAACCTGCTGGAGGAGATCGACATGCCCGGCGAATATTATATTGACCGCCAGGCCGGGAAGCTGTATTTTCTGCCGAATGCCGGATTTGCCGCCTCAGCGGACCCGGATATTGAAGTCACGATGCTGAAGACGCCGATGATCAACGCATTGAACGCCTCGTACATCGACTTCTCCGAGCTGGTGCTGGAGAACGGCCGCGATTCGGCAGCGGTGTTCATGGGCGGCAAGCAGCTGCGTATCCTGAACAGCGAGATCCACAATTTCACCAACAGCGGAGTGCTGGTCAACACCCAGAGCCGGTTTTACTATAATAATTTTGAAGGGGCACCGGGGACAGACCACGCTATTATCAGCACCCATATTCACCACATCGGCGGCACGGCCGTTACGCTGACCGGCGGCAACAAAACCACGCTTGCGCCGGGGAACAACAGGGTGGAGAATTCGCATATTCACGATTTTGCCTACTATCACAAAGCCTATAATCCGGGGGTTCTGCTGTCCGGTGTCGGCAACCGCATGTCGCACAATGAGCTGCATGATGCGCCCCATCCCGGCGTGCTGATCTTCGGCAATGACCATACCGTGGAGTATAACGAGATCTATGATGTATGTACGACCTTCTCCGATCTTGGAGCGATCTACATGAACGCAGGGGAGCAGCCCCATGAGCGGGGCACGGTGATCCGGCGCAATTATTTCCATAACATCGGCGAGAGCAAAGCAGGGGTAGAGGGCGTGTACCCGGATAATTTCACGATGGGACTGACGATCGACGAGAATATATTTTACAAGATGGGCAATTCGGCTATCAAAAATAACGGCGGTGCCCATATCCTGACCCGCAACAATATCTTCATTGACAGCAAGATTCCGTATGACTATGCGGATATGTTCCTTGGCGATGAGCCGGATGATCAGGTGCCGCTGAATTATATGCCGAAGTGGCAGGCTTTGTTCGCGGCGAACAATAATTTCACCGGAACGCCTTATCTGGCCAAGTATCCCGAGCTGGCGGATTTCTTCACGGAGAACCGTTATTATCCTGACACGAATACCTTCCAGGGCAATGTCGTCTACAACCCGTCGGTTCCGCGCAGTGTAACCACTAATGTGTATGGCGCGTACGACAAATTCGGGCTGGTCCAGTATGCGAATAACTGGGTGACTGCGGGTGATCCCGGCTTCACCGATCTGGCGGGAGGCGATCTGTCGCTGCGGCCGGATGCGGACGTATATGATATGATTCCCGGCTTCCCGGAAATTCCGTTTGCTGAGATCGGCGTTATCGGTAAGGCAGGCACGACAGCCGGTGCGGACAGCTATCCCGTGCAGGGGGTAAGTGTCTATGACAGCGAGATTACTGTAGACCGCTGGAAAACGGTGAAGCTGCGCACGGCAGTGCTGCCCTGGAATGCGGATAATCCCGCCTTGACCTTCACATCGGCAGATCCTGGGGTTGCGGCTGTAGATAGTGGAGGTGTTGTTACCGGCCGGGCGGTCGGGACCACGGTGATCACGGTAGCTTCAACGGAGAATCCGCTGCTGAGTGCCACGGTTACAGTTCACGTGGAGGCCGGCGATGGCGTGATGGACTACACGGATTTCGAGTCCGGCGCGAACGGCTGGCTGCAGGATGCGAACCGCAGCATCGAGAAGCTCGGCACGAACCGCTGGTATAAGATTCTGAATGGAGCCTCCGCCCTTAGCCCCAAATCCTTCTCGGACTATGAGCTGAGCTTCAAGCTGAAAACCCCGGCGGTGATGGGCGATAACACGACTCTGTATATCTTCGACCGTCAGGCCGGAAGCGGCTCTACCCGGATCGGCTATAAGACCCGTGCGGACGGAAGCTCCGCCTGGCTGCTGTACAATTCTGCCTGGACGGTGCTGAAGGCAGTGAAGCTGCCGGGACATGACCTGCAGCCGGATACGGAATATACGGTCCGCATGCTGGTGAAGGACGGCGACATCAGCGTCTATCTGGACGGAGCGTTCCGCCTGAAGGGCAGTGACCCGGGGCATAATGCGGAAGGGAAGGTCGGCTTCTATGTCGCGGGTGTCAGCCAGATGCACTTCGATGACATCCAGTTCAAGGAGCTGACGACTACGCTGGCCGGGATTATCCCGGCAGAGAACAGCGTGCGTCTGGCCGCCGGAGAGCAGCGGCCGCTGCAGGTCTCCTACGATCCTGCGGATACGCCGGATACAGGGGTGACCTGGCAGTCCGCCAACCCGGCGGTGGCAACAGTCGATCAGACTGGAGTGGTCAGCGCAGTGTATGAAGGGGATACGGTAATCACCGCTGTGTCGGTGGTAAATCCGCTGATAAAAGCTGATATTGCCGTAACAGTCTCCAATATCATGCATGAGACGAACTTCGAGAACGGCGGCAACGGCTGGCCGGTCGACCCGAACCGCAGCATTGCCGCTGACCCGGACGGCAACCGCAAATATAAGCTGCTGAACGGCGCGACCGGACTGCTTGACCGCAGCTTCACCGCCTATCAGCTGGACTTCAAGCTGAAGACACCGGCGGTGATGCCGGATAACGGCATCCTGTACATTTTCGACCGCCAGGACAGCAGCGGCTCGACCCGGATCGGCTACCGGACCCGGGCAGACGGATCTTCGGCCTGGATACTCTATGACACTGCATGGCAGAAGCTGACCGAGACGGTGCTGCCGGGACATGACCTGCAGCCGGATACGGAGTACGCGGTGAAGGTAACGGCGAAGGGCGGGGACATCGCTGTAACCGTGGACGGCGCACCAAGGCTCTCCGGCAGCGATCCGGGCCACCGCCCGTCCGGCAAGGTCGGCTTCTACACCAGCGGCTTCGCCTACATGCTGTTCGACGATATTGTCTTCTCGGTTCTGCCTTAAGTCTTAGCGGAAAGAGGGAGCTGTCCCAAAAGTGACAGCTCCTTTTATTGCGGGAATTATGTAAGCGGAAAACAGCATACATTTGCTGACGCGCAGGCCTGAGAACCGAATATATGTGGAAAACAGCATACAATGGGCTTGCTGAAGGCGCGAGGAGCCAAATGTATGTGGAAAACAGCATACATTTGCACTCACGCAGGTGTGAGGCCCGAATCGGAGCTTCCCCACTCCCCCAAGTGTTCACGTTGAATTTGCTCCAGCATAAAGAGCTATCCCAAGCAGCCGTTTCATGGCTTTTGGGACAGCCCCTTGTTTGTGTTTTGCAGGTTTTTATCCGGCCAAGGCCGACCGGATTTGTCTCGTGTAGAACAAACGGACAATGAGGAAGTAGATAACTTGGATGAAAAAGAACAGACCCAGCACAAGCAGAGATTCCCTGAACAGGGAATACTGGAACATATGGGACAGTGCTGTAAGGGCGACGGCTCCATGGATAAGAGCGACTACAATAGGGGCGAAGAAGAGCAGGCCGATCTGGCGGTTCAATATGCGACCCAGTTCTTTGTGGCTCAGCCCCAGCTTAGAAATCGCCTTGAACTTCAGCTTATCCTCATCCAGATCACTGTACAGACGGAAATAGAGGAAGCTGCCGGCGGAGACGAAGAAGACGATCCCGACAAAAAGTCCTATGAACATCAGCGGGCCAAAGTAATCATTAATTCTGGAGGTCTCATATTCCAGCGCATAGAAATTATAGAATTCATTATAGGGGAGCTTGTTCGTCAGCCGCTGCCCTATACTCTCAATCCCTGGCTGTCCAATCTCCCCGAGCCACGCGTAATAATGGCTTACCTTGAGCGGCTGGGCGAGCCGGGCCATCCATTCGTCGGAGACGACATAATACCCGCTGACCGCCCGGAGCGCCGCAGAGACGACGGCCTGATCCGCCTCGATTACAGCCCCTGACTGCAGCTTTACCGGCTGGTTAAGCAGCTCTTCCCCCTTACGGGACAGTCCGAAATCCACAATGGCCGCCTTCCCGCTGTTCAGCCGGATGGGCTTCATTCCCATTTGCTCCGCCAGGCGGTTATATTCCGATTGCTTCACCAGAATCAGTGACCGGCCCCCGTCCGCGGTCTTGTAATAGCTCAGCGCCAGACCTGTTCTGCCTGCTGTAATCCCGGCCTTGAGCAGGCTCTCGTCAATCAGCTGGATATGGGCCTTTGCCTTGCTGTCTCCTTGTGCAGACAGATAGGTGAACAGATAAGGATTCTTTTCCTTAAGCGCCCCGTTCAGCATGGACTGAAATCCGTAGAGGGTTCCTATAGCGCTGAAAGAAACAGTAGAGATAATAGCCACCAGGAAGAACGAGCGGGCATTATCCTTCATACGGAAGGAGAGATCTGAGAGCAGCAGCATATTGGTTCTGCGCCAGAACAGCCCCTCCCGCGCCTTCAGCTCCCGGATCAGGTAGACGCTTAGCTGTGTAAACAGCAGATAGGTGCCGATGATCACCATAACGGCAACGGGCACGAGCATCAGCATTACATTTAGTCCGCTGGTCCGCAGCGCCAGGAAGTAGCCGCTTCCCAGCAGCAGGACCACCAGCAGAGACAACAGAATAGAGGCCTTTGGCTCCGGTTTGGGTTGACGGCTTGCCTTGATGAGCGTAATCAGCTTGCCGCTGCGCAGCACCGCCGAAATGAAGAGGGAGATAAGGGCGAACAGCAGCATGAAGGAAATCAGGGTCAGCACAATCGCCTTCACCGGGAAATAGAACAACAGACGCTCATGAAGGGAAAGCACACGCTCTCCGGCAAGCAGAATCCCCTTGGCAAAAATCACGCCGAGCCCGATGCCGCTGACCGTAGCCCCCGCCCCGATCATCATATTCTCCAGGAAAATCATCCGCCGCAGCTGGCGGGTAGTCATGCCATGCATCATCATCAGCCCGAACTCCCGTTTTCGCGATTGCAGAAAGGAGCTCATAGAGTACAGCACGAAGAAAAAGGAAAACACATAAATAATCCATTTGGCGACCGAAAGCGCCAGAGCAGCGCTGGATTGGAGACGGTCTGCGCTGAATACCGGATGATAGGCGAAGATGGAGAAGGTGAAGAAGACCATTACCGTAAACATGCTGCTGAGAAAATAGGCGGTGTACAGCCGTTTGTTCCGGGTGACATTACGGAATGCGAACTGGCGGAACGTCATGGCTATACCCCCCTAACAGCGAAAGTGTATCAATGATTTTCTGGAAAAAGCTCTGGCGGTTGTCCCCGCGGTGGATCTCTGTATAGAATCGGCCATCCTTAATGAAGACCACACGGTGACAATAGCTGGCCGCAACAGCGTCATGCGTCACGAGCATCATGGTGGTTCCCTGCTGTTCGTTGATTGTCTCCAGCAGATTCATCACATCCCTGGCTGCACCCGAATCCAGATTGCCGGTAGGCTCATCCGCCAGCAGCAGCTTCGGAGAGTGAATCATCGCTCTGGCGACCGCTGTCCGCTGGGCTTGACCGCCCGAGATCTCATAGGTACGCTTCTTCATAATGTCTTCAATGCCCAGCTTCCTCGCAATCTCCTGCGCCTTCTGCCTCATCACACGCACCTTTGTTCCATCCAGTGTGAGCGGAAGCACGATATTCTCTTCCACCGTCAAGGTGTTCAGCAGGTTGAAATCCTGAAAGACAAAGCCCAGCTCGCGGCGGCGGAATACCGCCAGTTCATTTTTGTCCAGCGTGCCGGTGTCCTTCCCGCCAATCACAATGCTTCCTGTGGTCGGAGCATCAACGGTGGCAATCAGATTCAGCAGCGTGGTTTTGCCGCTTCCCGATGGACCCATAATCCCTACGAATTCTCCGGACTCTATCGTTAGATCAATGTTGGTCAACGCCCGGTAGGCTACGTTTCCTTCATATATTTTACTGACCTGTTGTACCTCCAGCATAGGGTTCTCTCCTTCTCTGTATAAGCAATAGAATGGTTGTAGGACCACTATAGCGGAGACAGCAGCCGTGCAGCTATCGATTAAGATTTCACTTTTATTACACGCTTGTAAGGTAAGCTAAGGCTGGGCCGTCAAAATAATCCTGATTACCGTTCCCTCACCAGCCGCCGATTCCAGCTCAAGCCGGTGTCCGAGGCGGTCGGCCGCCTCTTTGGTCAAGTACAGTCCCATTCCCGTAGATTCCCGCAGTCCCCGCCCGTTGTCACCGGTGAAAAAGGGGCCGAACACCCGCTTGTGATCGGACTTTGGAATGCCGATGCCGTGATCCTTCACTTCAATGACCGCGTGTGCTCCCCTGAGATAGCAGGATACCGTAACCTTCTGACCGTTACCGGTCTTGTCCGCTGCTGCGGAATATTTGATGGCGTTGCTTATGAGTTGGGACAGCATGAAGAACAGCCACTTCTCATCGCTCTGGGCAGTAATGCCGGGAGAGGAGACCTTCACTTCGGGAAAGATAGAGTTGCGGATGAAGAGCCGCTTGTGATCATGGACCACCTCGCTTACCAGCTTCGGCAGGACCACAGGCTTAATGTGAAAATCCTGTTCAAACGCCCGCAGCCTGGCCATGTACAGCACAGTGTGCAATCCCCGCCGCATAAGCTCCAGCTCCTCCCGGATGCTGGCAGCCTCCGGCTCGTCAAGGTTCTGTACAGTCAGCTCGATCACCGACAGCGGGGTCTTCATCTGATGCACCCACTGGTCTATGAAGGTTAGGTGTTGCTCCTGCTGGAGCTTCACCGCAGTGAGCTGTTGCTGATAATGGCGGTACTGAGAGTGCAGGAGCTGCTCCAGCGCCTTAGAGGCAGGCTGGTCCTCCAGGATCTGGAAGGATTCGTCCAGTGCCTCCAGCGGTCTGCTGAGCCGGAGATAATAACGCCGCCTGCTGATATATTGATAGATCAGATAGCAGCCGAGAAAGAAGAAGCCTATGAAGACTGCATAGAGCGCGGTGGGCAGATCACGGTAGCCGTCGAGCCAGTAAATAGACAATATAGCAGCGAATTGCATCAGCTGAACTGCGAATAATAGCGCGTGCTCCCGGATAAACAGCTTCATGGCTTAGCCTCGGTCCAGCTTGGGTTCAGCCGGTAGCCCGAACCTCTGACTGTAAGCACGGCATCGTGCAGCCCAAGCTCCTGAAATTTCTTCCGTACCCGCGCAATATTCACATTCAGCGTGTTCTCATCCACAAATGCCTCCGGGTCCCACAGCTTCTCCAGCAGGGCTTCCCGGCTGGCCACCCGCGGATAACGCTCCATCAGGCTCTGGGTGAGATCCGCTTCCTTGCGGGTTAGGCTCACGGCCGACTGTTCATACTGCAACTCGAGCCGTTCCAGATAGAGCTTAAGCCCTTCCTTCTCCAGCATTAGCTCCTCGCGTTTTGCCGCATATTCCCCGTAGGCCCGGCGGAGGTGGCTATGGATTTTGGCCAGTACAATCCCGGAGTGAAAGGGCTTCGGAATATAATCATCCCCGCCGTTCTCCAGCGCCATAATCTGGTCCATCTCCCCGTCCCGCGCCGAAATGAACAGCACAGGGCAAGTGGAGACCTTGCGGATCTGCCGGCACCAGTAATAACCGTCATAGCTGGGCAGATTCACATCCAGCAGCACCAGCTCCGGTCCCATCTCCTCGAATTCCTGCAATACCAGGCGAAAGTCTCTGACCCTGACGACCTCATATCCGTACTTCTCAACAGCCGAGTGCAGCAAGTCTGCAATCTTCGGATCATCTTCTACAATCATGATTCTGGACATCTTCACGGCTCTCCTTGTCTTGTTCAGTTAAGTACATATATAACACGGGTGAGGGTGTAAGGGAAGTTAGGGGGAGTCAGAGTGGGTAGAAGCGGCTATACGAATGGGCTCACTGCCCTGCACCAGCAACTTTTATTATACTCATTCTGTGCCTGGAGACAGACATAGAGGATCGCTTACCATTTAGGACAGGGAGTTAATGAGAGTATAACGGCCCGGAATCTTTTTATGAAAGGAAACCATATGCTAAATCACCTGTTTTCACTTGCTGTACAACCTGTGCTGTGGCAACGAAGCGTTGAACCGTTTTGGAATGACGGGCATATCTCGAAGAAAATGCTGGAAGCACATCTGAATCCGGACTGGGAAGCGGCGAGCCGCAGGCACTGCATATTGACTGTTCAGTGAAGTGGATTAGCGGTCTGATCCTGCCGGGGAGCCGTATTCTTGACCTTGGCTGTGGACCTGGACTCTATACCAAGCGTCTCTCTGAACAGGGATATAACGTAACGGGGCTTGATTTCTCAAGCCGCTCCATCGCCTATGCCCAAGAGCAGGATACGCGGAGCCGGTACATCTATCAGAATTATTTAGAGCTGGATTATTCGGAAGCGTTCGATATGATTACCTTGATTTATTGTGATTATGGCGCACTTACACAGAGTGAGCGGTACACTCTGCTGGGCAAGCTGCACCGTGCGTTAAAGCCTGGGGGTTTGTTTATTATGGATGTATTTACGCATCAGACGATTCAGAGTAAGAAGGATAGCACTTCGTGGTCGGTTCAGCCAGACGGAGGCTTTTGGAATGCTGAACCGCATGTATGTCTCGAAGCGTCTTATTTCTTCGAGGAGCATACCGTGGAGGCCCGTCAGACCGTCATCCTTACCGATCATAGGCTGCATCATTATTTGATCTGGAACACGGTGTTTACACAGGAGACCCTTGCGGAGGAAGTGTTGCCTTGGGGATTCCAGCTGGACAGTGTTTACGATGATAGCTGCGGCAGTCCGTATACGGGGGGAGCAGACACACTATGTTTTGTACTTAGGAAGGGATAGCTTGCATAGAGAAAAACAAGAAAAGAAGGGATATGCTCTTCTTTTCTTGTAGTTTAGGAAATTATGACTACCACATAGGTATGTGGGCCAAATCTATGCTCTAAAGCCAATAACATTTATAGAGGAATTTTGCAAAAAGTGCAAGAATATTGCACCATAGAAGCAGTCTCTGCTGAAATCCTGCAAGCAATGCAACAAATTCAGCGTTAACTTGCTCTAAACACTTGAATTTGTGCAAATCATGCAACATTGTACTTCAGTCAGTAACATTTATAAAGGAATCCTGCAAAATGTGCAACAATGCTGTTCCTCACAAGCGACCGATAAAAGAAGGCGCCAGCATTATTCATCCGGAGGTTGATTTTGTTCCCTCTACTGGTTACACGATATACGCCGAATGCTCTCTGTTATTCCCCTGAAGCAGTAATCAGGCCATAGAGCTTATTCAAATTTGTCTTGAAATAGGTTGTGAAATACCAAGCGCGGTATTCTTCGGGGATTTCGATCTCTTCAATACTCTGCTGATTCTGAACGGCTTCGGTCACGATGGCGATCATCCTGCTTATGTACCCTTTCACCGCATGAAGCTGTTGCAGGGAGCAGACCTCACCATGCCCCGGTATAATCGTCTCCACGTCCAGCGATTCAATCTGCTCCAAAATATGCAGCCACTCCTGAGGGTTGGCATTAGCCAGCACCGGATGGTGGTTCGAGAGCACAAGATCCCCGATAATGAGCACTTTATCTTCCGGGAGGTACACAATAGCATCGCTCTGCGTGTGCCCTCCGCCATATGTAATGAGCTGAGCGCTGCGGTTGCTGCCGTGAAGGGTCATGTGCTGGTCAAAAGTGATCGTCGGTACCGTATGCACCAGCTGCGGCAGCATATTCACAAATTCACGGTCTGTTGCATTCTCCCAGGCCATTTCCTGTTGCAGCTTAGGATCCGTCTCCTGCGCACATTGCAATTCTGCCTCTCTGATCGCCTCTAGCATCTTCTCTCTGTTGTTCTGGTATTGGGCTACCCGGTCTCTGGCGAATGTATTCATCGTCTCACGGGTGCCGGATGTTGCAATCAGCTGAGCACCAGGCACAAACACCTGATTGCCAGTGGTATGATCGCTGTGCCAGTGTGTGTTGATCACATAGGATACAGGGTTCCCTGTGAGATGCTCAGCCGCAGCCTTCAAATCCTGAGCCGCCTCCAGCGTCGCGAATGTGTCTACCACCAGCGTGAGTCCCCCCAGGTCAATAATGGCCGCGTTTGCGAGTGAGCCTGTGCCTGGAACCGCAACCGCTGCAACGGTGCTATCTGCAATATATTGCAGACGGAAATGCCTGGAGCCTTGAAATGATTCAATCCTGTTGAGCATAGTAATCTCTCCCTTCCAACATGGGAATATACTATACGCTATCTCAGTCTGTTAGACAATATTTTTCTGGATTTCCATTTGATCTCCGTTTAGTTGGCGATATTCGAAGAGCCTGCGAACGGTTCTGCAGCAGCCGGGCGGCCAGACAAGAGCAGCAGAGTCCCCCAGAGCACTTTGGCAGCAAGATCCACATAGACCAGGGTGTGAAAAGACAGCTCAGGCCACACCATCCCCGCCACAGCATTAGCGCTTAGCAGGACAGCCAGCAGAAGCATGGAACGTCCATGCACCCAGGCCATCGGAATGAAATGAAGACCTATTGCCAAAAAAGCCCCCAGCCAGACCATCCGGTAATTGCCGTCCCCGAAGTGAGGACCGCCTACCAGCACCATAATCACGAACATTAGAAGGATAGAGTAGAGAGTCATCTTGCCCTGAAAGGCCGTTTGCGGTCCGTAGGACAGCTTGCGGCTGACCGTTTTGCCGGTCAGGATCCAGAAAAAACCGGCCATATACCCGAGTGAAAATACCGGCATGGAGATCAGCTGCGCTCCCCCCGCAAGCAGCCCCGCAAACAGGATGGCGGCCACCCAGATGAGCCACAATCCGCACACTCTTTTATTCAGATAGCTTCTGCTCCGTACTTGTCTTCCGTCTGCCTTCATTGTCTTCTTCCCCTTATGGATATATTTGTTGAGCTTTATCAGTATTGACACCTGAATGAGCGTGTTAACCCGCAAAAAACCTGCAGCCGCACCGCAATTTATTTGTGGGAATTACTGGAATGGTAGTCGGTGAAGGCTTGAATAAGCTGTGATACTCTTACTTCAGAAAGAAAATAACCACTGAAACGGAGCGCCTGATAAGCAGCATTCCGGACGGACTGAAGGAGGTGAAGTAACCTATGAAACCATTCGAAAAAGAGCTTGAAGATCTGGACCTGGAGCTGATTGAACTCGATCAGGTGGAAGCCATTCCATCGACAGCCGCAACCAGCGGCAGCGGCAGTTCATCCACCTGCGGATCATCATCATGTTCGTCATGTTCCTCTTCCTGCGCGTAAGACAGACCGATTCACAAGAATACTTAAACACTAATTTTATGAAAAGGATGATGAAAAAATGAAGGATTTAAACAAAGAACTGGAAGATCTGGACCTGGAACTGATTGAACTTGAGCAAGTGGAAGCTATTCCGTCAACAGCGGCAACCAGCGGCAGCGGCAGCTCCTCAACCTGCGGTTCGTCCTCATGCTCGTCGTGTTCTTCTTCCTGTGCTTAAGATTAACAGTATCGTAATGATAATAAAATACTAATTATGAAAAGGATGATAAATCATGAAAGATTTGAATAAAGAACTGGAAGATCTGGACCTGGAGCTGATTGAACTGGATCAAGTGGAGGCTATTCCGTCAACGGCGGCATCCAGCGGAAGCGGGAGCTCTTCCACCTGCGGCTCGTCGTCATGTTCGTCGTGTTCCTCTTCCTGTGCCTAATTGTTAGCTAAACCATGGATGGGGCGGCATCAGCCGCGCCCATCCAAAAACAATCCCAGAAGGGGGAGCCGTGTTGAGTCGAACCTTCCTGTTTGAAAGACGGAATCATGTTCCTTCCAGTGACCTGATGCAGATTAAGCATGGTTTCTACCAGGAGCTTCTAGCTTATTGTGAAGAACGTAAAGGATTCAATCAGCGTAAGGAATGGCTGCACCAGCGGCTGTCTGAGCGCATAGAACAAGAGCCGGAGGTACGGATTGCCTATATCCGGCTGCAACAGGGAGTCCGCAAAGGACATATCCAGCCCGGAAAGATTCCGAAGGTAAACCTAATCGCACCGGAGCTCATGGAGGAGGCACTCTCTCTGGAGCAGACCGGCAGCGGACTGATACAGCGGTATCAGGCATTAACCATCCGGTTCAAGAGTGAATGTAAAATGCAGGAACAGGAGCTGTATAAGCTGTTCCGGGAGCAACCGAGTGTGCAGAATGCACTGCTGCTAACTAACTATGAAATGTATTGTTCATTGAACAAATCGTATAGCTCGAAAAAAAGCGGAAAGGTATGGAAAATAATGATGCGTTCTTTTGCCAAAACAGCCCCGCTCTCTTCCTTCACTTCCATCTGCCGGGGACCGGGAACAGGAGAGAAGAGCCGGATCAGCTTCGCTCAATGGATTCTCCTTCACTGGTATGAGTTATGGCTGCTGCTTCCTGAGGTGATACGGGCCAGCTGCTATAAGGTGGATTACAGGGAGCAAGAAGGGACCCTCCTGACGGAGGGAAGTACCGGACCGCAAACGGCGGAGCCCGGAATATATAGCAGAACGAAGCGAAGCTACCGCTTGAAGACACCGGCTGCGGCTAAGATCAAACCCGGCAGCGTAGTCAGCCTGGATGAGCTGGCACAGATATGGAATGAAAGCATAGAAGCTATGACAGCCAAGGCTGTTGCACTGCTGCGCTGCGGATACCTCAAGCATGCGAATTACAGGGAGAGCGAGCCGCTTACGCTGGAGTTATTCATCGAAGCCGTCTCTGCACTGCGTCACGGAAGCAGCAGGATACAGTCCCTGGCTCAGCATCTGGAAGCCATCCGTCTGTTGTCCGGTCAGCTCGAACAGACAAGTGAGGTTCCGCAGAGGGAGCGGTTGCTGGAAATTACCCGGAAGCATGTGAACCGCTGCTGTAAGTTGCTCGGATGGGAGGGCAAATATCCGGCTAACCCGTTCAATGAGGACAGCTATGCGGAAGCAGGTGTACCGTCTGCTATAGTGGAGCCGTTCGGTGATCCGCTTGCGGAATGGGCTGAAGTTCTGCCAGTCTTCGATAACCGTCTGAAGTTCCGGCTCTATATGGAGCATCAGCTGCATGATACGCTCCCTGTGCCGTATACCTCCCTTGAGCCCGGCCTGTCCAGGTATGCCGCAGAGTATGAGCAGCATGTGGCACTCAACCGAACCTGCAAAGGAAGTATATTTGAGAATGCTCCCGCAGTAGCGCGCCTGGAGGAGCTCAGAGATCAATACCGGATGAAGCTGGCTGCGGCAGCAGCGGGAGAGGATGTTGTGCTGGAGCGTGCGGATCTGGCTCCGCTTACGGCAGGGCTGCGGAAACTCCGCATCCGCCAGCCTGCTGTAGCAGGATTCTGGCTTCAGCGGAGCGGTACGGGAGAGCTTGTAGTGAATGATTGCAAGAACAGCTATCTGGCCTATGCCATGTATCATTTGCCCGAGAGTCATGACGCCATAGCTGAACGGCTGCAAGATGTGCTCCACTGCGGGGACGAGGCGCAGCTAATCACCTACTCCCCCTCCTGCGGGTTCAATCCCAATATGAATGGTTTTGCAGAAGGCAATAGTATCGCTGCTGATCTTAAGGCTGCCGGGCTGATTTGGAATACTGAACGTCATAGCTTCGAGCTCCAGCTTGGAAAGCAGCGGATTGTTCCGTTATATACAGGATCACTTGCACCGGCTTGCCTGCCGGAGGAGTACAGGAATCTTGCCTTGCTCACCCAATCCGGCTTCATCACGGGAACCGGGCTGGACTATGATGAGCTCGGCATTGATGAATACCGGCATATCGGCAGAATCAGTTACGGGAAGCTGATCCTGCACAGAAGGCGAACTATTCTTCATGAGAAGCTGTTTGCCGGAGTGACCCCGGATTTGGACGGATACCTGCGGCTTCATGAGGTGCTTGAGGCCCATGCTGTCCCGCTGCATTCATTCATCCGGCTGTTTCCTGTCCGTAACAACAGGCTGCACATCGAATATGGGGAGTCCGGGCTGCACAAGCCGATCTTTCTGGATGCTGAGGAGCCGCAGTATTGTATGGAATGGCTTAAGCATATGGAACGCTGCCGCAGGAAGTACGGGGAATTAGCTGTTGTGTTCGAGGAGGCGCTTCCCGACCCGTATGACAATGAATATACCGCTGAGGTTGTGTACGAAATGCATGAAGAACCGCTCAGAATGGGGGGATGAAACGATGGGTGAGCAACCGGTACGTATTCTGGAAACGAAAGATGGCGCTGAAGTCATTGGCCGCAAAAGGAGGCTCAGGCTCAAAACGGCAGGTTATGAGCCGCTTGTCCGGCTCTTTACCAATCCGCAGCCGTCTCCTGCCGAAGCACAGCGGCTGAAGGATCTCCGGCACAAGCTGAACGGAGAAGAGCAGATATCCATAGAGGCAGCTGCGTATGAACTGGGTGACCGGGTGATTCTGTCCGCCGGAGTCTGCCCGCGCTGTCTTGGCTTGCAGTATCCTGTAGCAAGCCGGTTCAGATTACAGCTTCCTGCCTTTATGAGTGCAAGGAAGTATACCGGTAACAAGCTGGTCAGACTGGATGCCTGCGGACTTCAGTCCATCCAGTCCCTGCCTGAAGTGGCTCATGCCGAATGCTGCCCGCTTCATTGCAGTCCGCTGGAGCATCTGGAGGAGAGAGCCGTTGACGAGGGGGTTCTTTCACAGGAGCTGGTAAGCGCTGTGGTCCAGAACATTCAATTCCGTTTCGACCGTTACTGGAGGCTGGACGCTGAAGTCTGCGGCAGGGTGGTGAGCTTCGCCGGGTCCAGCAAACGCCGGGTATTGGAGGATCTGTATGCTTATGTACTGGAGCAATGCTACAGCTATCGTCAGCTATCGCCGGGGTTAACTGACCAGGCCGCCTACCTGCATTACCTGAACCGCCACGGAGCCGGGGATGCCGAAGAACTGGAGCAGGGGGATTGGACTTCAGGCTGCCTTGCCTTCTGGCCCGGTACGGAGCAGCCGGTTCCTTCACAGGTCAGGCATAAGAAGTTACAAGCCCTGATGATTGTGTATCTTATGGAGGCTGAATATGAGGGGAAGCTGTACAGGGCAATTGGTGAAGACCTGGAAGATGCGGTGTTCCGGGTATGGAGCCGGATTCGTAGAGAGGATTGTGATCCTGCCTGGCCTTACCCGTCTCCTTCTCCTGAGACGGCCGGTGGTACGCTGTGCAGGTATGAGGACGGTCTGTCCCGCAAATTCGGCTTCGCTCTCTTAGGGGGTGAATGGCGATGAGGACAGCTGCAATGACATTGGATCAGGCGATACACCGCCTGGAGGAACAGGTAGTGCTTGAGCTCGGCGGGGAACGGCTGCTATGCTTCATAGCCTACGCCCACCAGCGGGGCAGGGAGCGGAACTGGCCCCGGGAGGAGAGATTTGCACTTCTGCACGTGGATGTTCACGAAGTGCTTGCCGGACCTGTCTTCAATCCGGGCGGGATAGGCTGTCCGTCCTGCTTCGCGCAACGGAGGAACGAGAACCTTAGAGCGAATGAGCGGCTGCCTGGAGATGAAGGCCGAAGCGAACTTGTTGGCAGCTACAGCGTGGATGAAGAGCTGGTGCAGGAGTGTCTGGCTCTGCTGCTCCGGCAGGCTGGAACGCCCGGAGTGCTGGATTATTACCGGCTGGAGCCTGGCGGCGGTAATGTCCGCAGGTATTCCTTCTGGCCCGCACAGCGCTGCAAGTCCTGTGCTGAAGCTGAACCGGAGGACGACACCGCCGTGATCCGCCAGGCGTTCGAACGGCAAGCGATGTTCCGGTATGGCAGTTCATACCGGGCTGAGTCCACTGCGGTATGCGATGCCGTGTTCGCGCCAGGCAATGCCGACTCCAATTTTATGATTTATCGGGATCGAAATACCCGTTCCTTCTTTTCGCTGACCAGCTTCTTCAGGATCTACAGGGAGGAGACCTATGAGCTGGGCATCGGCAGCTCTACTGATTATAGAGCCAGCGAGCTAAAGTCGAGGTGTGAGGCGCTGGAACGTTATGCGGGAATGCACCCGCGCGGCAGGGAAGGGCTGAGTATCAGATCCGGCACCCGGAGTCTGCAGAAGCGGGAGACAGCCATCGATCCGCTGCTGTTCACCGGTGCGGTGAAGGGAAGCGGACAGATAGCCGCTTACCATGAGGAGCTGCCCTTGAATTGGATACCTGCCTTCGGCTGGAAGCGGCAAGGCACAGTCTATGTCCCGGAATGCCTGGCCTATTATAAGCCGGATGACGGATATTCAGCCGGGCCGCGGATTTACAAAGGCAATTCCAACGGGAATGCACTGGGCACAACCGTGCTTGACGGTATCTATTATGCCTGTCTGGAGCTGATTGAGCGGGATGCTTTCCTGAATCACTGGTACCTGCGGCGTTCACCGCCTGAGATTCTGCCGGATTCGGCAGAGAATGCACAGATCACTTATATGACCGGACGGCTTACGGCACTCGGGTATACCGTACAGCTGTTCGACATCACGATGGAGACAGAGATTCCTGTCATTTGGGCTCTCTGTCTGGGACAGACCGGGAACCAGTTCGCGGCCTACAGTACGGCGGGTGCCCATCCCGATCCGGAGAAGGCCATCCTCTCGGCGCTGGAGGAAATGCTGCTGGCGCTGGAATACTACGGCACTCATACCGCAGAGATTCATGAGAAAGCCCGGCGCATCCGCCATGAAGGGGTACAGCGGGTCGAGGATCATCCGATTCTCTATTTCCTTCAGGAGGAACGGCATCACTTCGGCTTCCTGGCCGGTGGCGGTCAATATGGCATCCGCGAGCGGTTTGCCCGGTTCTACGGGGAGCTTCAGCATACGGTGATTGATCTGGCAGAAGAAACCTCAAGGCTGCTGGACCGGATGACAGAGCATTACGGCGAAGTGTTCATCGTCCGTCAGACACCCGAAGGATACAAGGCGCTTGAACTGGAGGCAGTCAAAGTGCTTGTGCCTCAGATGCAGCCCATGTGGTTCGGTGAAGCCAGCCGGATGCTCTGCGGACGGCGTATCCGGCAGGCTGCGCAGCACTGGAGGATGGACTCGGCAGAGGCCTATCAGGCGCCCCATCCATTTCCCTGAAACACAATAAACGATAACAGAAAGAAGGAGAACAACTTGCAAATGCTGCTGAAATTAGAAGATGTAGAGAAGCGGTTCAAGGATAAGCAGGTGCTGGCCGGAGTGAGCTTCGATGTGGCGGAAGGCGAAAGTATCGCCTTAATCGGACCGAACGGGGCGGGGAAGACGACGATGATCCGTTCCATTCTGGGGCTTACCAGTATCGATGCCGGGGTCATAGAGCGGCATTTCGATAACCATAAGGATGTCGGAATAATGCTGCAAAAGGATCTTTTTCCCGACGGACTGCGGGTCAAGGAGCTGATTGAGCTGCATAAGAGCTACAGCAGATCCAAGGTGGATACGAATGAGCTGCTGAAGGCCGGGGATCTGGTGCAAGAGACCCGCAGCATGGTGCAGAGCCTGTCCGGCGGGCAGAAGCGCAGACTGTCCTTCGCCCTCTCTCTGGCGGCCAATCCGAAGCTGCTGTTCCTGGACGAACCGACGGTCGGCATGGATGTCACCGCCTGCAGAATGTTCTGGAGCAAGATCAAGGAGCTGCAGGGGCAGGGCAAATCCATATTTGTAACCTCACATCATCTGGATGAGCTGAACGACTTTTGCCGCCGGTTTATTTTCCTTAAAGAAGGAAAGGTCGCTGCGGTTGTCAGCAAGGAGGATCTGAATGCCCAGAAAATCCTCGTTGTGCATCCCGCGCAAGCAGAGGAAGCAGAGGAGCTGCAGCGCCGGTTCGGCGGTCTGGTGGAGGATGGACGGCTGTATGTATTTCATCCGGCAGAGCAATCCCGGCTGGTGGATGTCCTGAAGGAGCGGCATATTCCTTATGAAGAACGGCTTAAGGAAGTTAAGGATTGCTACCGTGAAATTTATGACCACTATGAAGAAGGAGTGATGCAGGCATGATTACAATTATCCGCTATGAAATTCTCAAGGTGCTGCGTAACAAGAGATTTGTATTTTTCACACTCGTGATGCCGCTTGGGTTCTTCCTTGCACTGAATGCCTTCGTGAAGCCGGATCACAGCCAAGGGGAGTTTATTACTTATCTGGCGGTATTCTGTACCCTGTTCGGAACAGCGGGCAGCGGGCTGAATACGCTGAGCACCCGGGTAGCCAAAGAGAAGTCATATATCAGCAGCATCTACACTGTCACTCCTTACTCGCAGGGCAAGTTCATCTTCGTCACCGCTCTGGTTCAACTGATTCTGAATGTGGTTATCGCGGCTGTAATCATCACGTTTGGCGCAGCTGTCTTCCACCTGAGAATGGACACGGTGCTGCTGAAGATGGAGCTGCTGGCGCTGTACTCCAGCTTATATTATATTTTCCTCGGCCTGATTCTCGGGTTCCTGCTGGACATTGTGTCGCTGCAATCCATCTCCTTCCCGCTGTACCTGGCCTTCATGTCTATGAACATCACGAATGATCTGGGCTTCTCGGTGCCGGGCTTCATGACCCATATCCAGCGCTTCTTCCCGGGCTATTATCTGAGCAAAGCGGTTAAGACACTCTATACCGGAGGCGATGCCCTTCAGAGCATCTTGATGATGACGCTGAACATCGGGCTGCTGCTGATCGTAACTCTCGTAGTCTACCGCTACAAAAAGAATGCAGTCGCCGCTTAAGCCAGGAGCCGGTGAGCTGGAAGAGCTGCGGATGACCCGCAGGGCGCTGCACCGTATCCCCGAGCTTGCCCGGCAGGAGAAGAAGACCCGGGCATATATTGAAGATTACATCGTTAGGCATACCAGCCGAATCAGGATCGAGCATTCCTCGGATAAAGGGATCATTGCTTCATATCAGGGCGGCGCCGGATTGCCGGTCATTGGATTCCGGGCAGAGCTGGATGCCCTGCCGGTTGAGGATGCCAAGGCGGATGCTCCTTACCGGAGCATGCATCCCGGCTTAAGCCATGCGTGCGGACATGATGCCCATATGTCCATTCTGCTGCAGCTCATCCGCTGGGTGGACCGGAGCGCACCGGCCGTGAACTGCTGCTTTATCTTTCAGGCAGCCGAGGAAGTGATGGCGGGAGCGCGGGAGCTCCTCCCCCTGCTTCAGGCGCAGAAGCTGGAATACCTGTATTCGCTTCATGTCACACCAGATCTGTATGCCGGGTATTTCTCCCTGCGGCCCGGTCTTGCTCTGGCAGGCTGTCTGAACGCTGAGCTGCTGCTGGAGCTGGCCTCCGGCCATGCTTCTGACCAGCCGGATGTTCTCCAGGTACTTGCTGAGGTGCAGCATTTCCAAGAGGCTTATCATACAGCCGGGCAGTTCTGCAAGGTTACGCATGTGGAAACGAATGGCTACTACAATGTGATCCCGGACCGGCTGAAGCTGTATCTTACTCTCCGCTCTGCGGAAGCAGCCGCACTCCGGGACGGGTACCAGCAGCTAATAGATGCCGTATCCGCCTCCTCTCAGGTGCGGGGGATTCTGGGTAGCCGGATTATTTCCGAGTATCCCTGCTGCGTGAATGATCCGGCGCTTGCGGGGCTCACCGCCCGGCTGCTTGGCAGGAGGTTTGGCCGGGAGCAGGTGCTGGAGGCACCGTTCCTGTTCTCCAGCGACGATTTTGCCTTCTATGCCAGGGAACTGCCTGGCGTGAAGACCTGTTACTATTTCATTGGCGCTTATGTGCGGGAGAATAACAACGTTCACACCGGAGCTTTTGACATTGACGAGCATGCATTGCTGTTTGGACTCCAAAGTTATCAGGCCATTATTCAAATGTTCGGGCAGGCCGGCCGGTCCCGGAGGGTCCCCGAATAATAGACAGGAGTGGGAAAAATGCGGGTAGCCCCCCTTTATATGTACAGACAAACCAATTTCCCGCTTAGATATGTAGCCCAGTATATGGGTAATCTTAGCGGACAGTATTCAGCGGTGCGGCAAAGCGCGGGAGAACCGGCGCTGCGGCTGGCTGAGATAACGGAAGAAATGCAGCGCCAGATCGGCAGCCTGGAGCAGGATGACGAGCGGATGGAGGCGATCCGGTTCAAGCGTGACTTCTTCAATGAGCGGGCCAGTGCCGAGAAGCGGTACAGCCAAGTGGAGGCTCTGTTCACAGAGGAGCTGCGCGGCGAGATCCGGCAGGTCTTCGCCTTGCGGCAGCAGCAACGGGAGCGGATGGAAGAGGTGCAGAAGGCATTCGAGGCGCTTGCCGCAGCGGACCGCCGCTGGCTGCAGCGAATCTATCTGGAGGACCGGGAGCTGCGGGATGCGCTGACGTTTGTGAACAGTGCGATTACCGCCAAGCTTGATAAATACCTGCGGACTCCGGCTGAGGAGCATGACCGGAATCTGCGCAAGCTGGATTATACCCTGGTTAAATTTCTGACGCGGGCCAGTATGAAGACCAGCCCCTTCGCGAATCTCACTTATTCCGGAATCGGGAATTTCAGTGGAGTGAGGAAGACAGGCGCCAAGCGGCTCTATCCCCGGCTGAATGATTCGCTGATCCTGCAAATCTACGACAAGCTATTTCTGGAGCCGGAGTGGATTACGCGGCTCGAATACCGCCTGAATGCTACTTGCGTGGAGCTTGAGGGGAAATATTATATTACCGTGCTGCAGAACACCAAGGGTGAACGCCAATTGTACAAATCCAGACAGGGGCTGGTCACACTGCGCGCCAGTGAAGCACTGCGTGAGCTGTTCGGGAGTCTGAAGGAGGCGGAGGTGCTCCCGTATCCGGCGATGCGGGAGGTATTCGGTGCTCTTGGTGTCTCCGGTGAACAGGCAGACAATACGCTGTGCCAGCTGATCAGTAACGGAGTGCTGGAGCGGACGGACTATCTGAATGAGCAGGCCGGCAATCTGACGGAAGAGCTGCTGCTGAAGCTGGAGTATTACGGGGTTGATCATGCGTGTATTCCGCTGCTGCACGAACTGAACGCCCTGACCGGACAATTCAGCGACACACTGGATGTGGAAGCTACGGACCGCCTGTATGCTTGTGCTGAAGCGCTGGCCGCATTGTTCGGTCTGGAGCCGATGCCCCGCCGCAGCCTGCTGTATATTGACGGCATCAATGAGACGGTGCAGACCCAGGACTATCCGGGCCGTGAAGGCCGGCTGGCCCAGCTGTCCCGTTATCAATGGCTGATGATGTGCTTTGATACGGTCGTTAAGATGCAATTCGCCGCCGGGGAGTTCTTCAAGAGCCATTACGGTACAAGTTACGTTCCCGGGAACTCGCAGGAGGCCTCAAGAGTACTCCGGGATATGGCCCAGGTATTCTTCTCGGACCCGGAGTTATTGAAGGAGACGTCGGGACTGTTCAACTGGGATAAAGCCTTCAGCCATAAGAAGACTCAGCGTCTGCACAATATCGCCAGCCGCTTGACGGGATTCCTGAACGAAGCCGCCGCACAGGATGAGATTCTCATCTCCGACACACAGACAGCAGCCTGGCAGAGTGAGATTCAGGAGGTGCTCGGGGACCGGCTGCTCTCGCACTCGTTTTTTGTACAGGAGAGCGGTGAGCGTATGGTACTGAACCATATGTATAAGGGATTCTCGATTTATTTCGCCCGCTTCCTGAAATATCTGGAGGACTCCGGCAGCGAATACGCCGCTTATCTGCGCGAATGCTTCGATGGTAATCAGGTGGCAGATATCCGCAATACCTTCGGCTTCAATGCCAATATCCGTAAGAGAACGGTGCAGAAAGAGATCGCCTTGCCCATTCAGTCTATGACCGAGAGCGGGCAGTCCCTCTCATGGCTGGATTTGGGATTCCGGTACAATCCCTCCACAGAAAGCCCTGAGTTCTTTGATCCTGCGACGGGTAACACCGTACGTCCGCAATTTCTGGGTACGCTGGTGCTGGTAGCCGCCCCGGCCATTCTGACGACCTTCGATATCCTGTCCTCGCATGGGACCAGTTACTTCGACCTTGGGGAGCTGGTTCTGCGTGAACGGCTGAAGCCGGAAGCAGGAATGAATGAGACGGTTATCCATGTTCCCCGGATTTGGCTGGGCGAACATGAACTGATGGTTTCCCGGGAGAAATGGCTGCTCAGTACTTCAGCCTTATCGGGAGCGCTCAGTGAGAAGGACCGCTTCGCAGCCTGGAAGCGCACCCTTGATTATTGTGACAGTAACGGAATTCCTGCCCGCTTCTTCGCCAGGCCGTTCAGCACAAGCACTGAACCGGCTTCAGAGGCGACGGAACGTAAGCCGCAATTCATCAATCTGTCCTCGCCGCTGCTCTTCCAGGTCTTCCTGCAGCTTGCGGCCAAGGGAGAACATCTCTTAATCGAAGAGGAATATCCGGTGGCGGACCCGGAGCGGGATCATGTGCTGGAGTATACCTACGAAATTACATGCGGGGGGGAAGAGGAATATGCAGCTGCGAACTATTAATTGTTATTTATACGACAGCAAAGCGGTTGCCTTACTGGTCCGGTCCATCCTGTCGTTCGTTCAGACCTCTAAGCTGGAGAATCTCATTCTTCAGAAAAGCTGGGTCTATGGGTTCCATCTTAAGGTTACGCTGGATGCCTCTAATGCTAATCCGCAGCTTGAAGAGCTGATCCGCCGCCATGCTGCGCGATATTCCCGTGAGCGGTCTGAGGAGGAATATGTGAAATACGAGCGTATGGTGAATAAGCTGGCCTTGATGGAGGAGTATTCCGGGACGTTCCTGCCGCTTCGCCGTGACGGTGAGGTGACGGTTGAGGAGGGCAGTATGCTGACCCACGGGAACCCGCTGTGCAGCGCCAGAGTGAATTACAGCATTGAGCTGCTTAAGAGCCGGCTGATTGCGGATATTTATGAGTCCTGGGCGGAGCTGCCTGAAGACAGACAGAATGTGGAGGCGGCCAAGATGTTTTTTATTACCGGCAGTCACAGTCCAGGGGGGCTTAAGATAGGGTACCTGTCACTCCGCTCCAATTTCGAATATTTCAAAACCCAGCTGGCCGAGTTCAGAAAAGATGAACAGATGGAGTCCAGAATTCACAAAGCGCTGCACGGACGGACGGATACCGAAAAGGAATTTATAGCAGGCGGAGTGCAAAGCTTCACAGAAGGCCGGTTTGAGCGGGAGTTTATTTTCGGGCGGCTGCGGATCTTCATCAGTTCACTGTGGACAATTCTGGAGCAGGCGTATGAGCGGGGAGAGCTGGTGCATGACAAGCTGTATTACGGCGATGATTTCTTCGAGCGGCATGATCAGGTCAGTGCGTTTCATCAGACTTTTTTCTCTAACCCCGATTTCCTGAAGCATTATCACGACAAAGGGTTCGTCGTCTACCGTTTCGTAGCCGCTGTCCTGTATTCCTTAATGCCGATGCTGGAAATCTCGCCTATGCGCAAGCAGCGTATCACCGGTGTGGCCTCCGAGAGCGTGGAGTCAGGCTACGGGATGGACTGGAAGGATGCTTACAGTTATCTGGAGATGAAGATGGCGGGAGAGAGCGGACATGGCACACTGGTTCATTAGACGGGAGGAGCGGCTGTATCTATATGGCAAGCAGGGGCTGCACCAGTTAAAAGTGAACCCGCAAACCGCCGGGAAGCTTAAGGAGGCCGTGTTCGGTAACCGCTCCGCAAACTGGATGCCGGTTGATGAGGCGTTGGCGGCGCGGCTGCTTCCCGGGGAGCAGCGCTCTGTGCCTGCTGGCGGGAATTCAGATGGTATTCTTACTTCCTGCGGGGAATGGCAACTGCGGGTGATCACTCCGGACAAAGCGCTGCTGCTGCGCAATCTGTCCCCGGATGACGAACCGGAGATCAGCGCTGCCGTGGAGGAAGGCAATCCGCAGTGGAAGAGTGCAGCGGCACAGCCGCTCCTGCTCAGCTATGCCGGAAGTATAGCAGCGGCCTGCGAAGGACTGAAGGGGGAGGAAGCACAGGCAGCCAAACGCGTCATTCAGCTTGACCTTAGCGGCGCTAAGCGAGTGGTTGAGCCCAAACGGCTGCTGGCCGATATTCTGCGTTCTGCTGCGCGGGAAGAGGGGAGCTGTTCTGCAGAACCGGCGGAGATTGTGAATTGGACCACTTGCCTGGATGCCCTGGAGCGTCTGGAGAACCAGCTTGTGCACAGCTTTGTGTTTCATGGAAATGATCTCTTGCAGATTCCCTATAAAATAGCCACCGCTTCAGACGGAAGCTACCATAGCGGCGAGGGGAATGCAGAGCAGATCGTCCGCGCCTCCTGCCGCAATCTGGAGCGGCTGCTGAATCAGGTTCATCCCGGCCCGCCCGGACAATGGCTGGTTACGGCCGGGCGGCAGCACAGATTGGAACGGCTGGCCGGGCAGCTCTTCATGGCATGGGAAGCTGAGGAAGGCCCGGCAGCGCTGGAAGGCCGGATGCTTGCTTTCACAGCGCTTGCGGGGAATACGCGGATACAGGCCATGATTCGCCGTTTCGTACCTGATGCGGAGCAGCTTGAGATCTATGTGGAGCGGATTCCGGGAATCCGCGCTTACCGTGCTGCTGCCGGGAGAGCAGGCGGCGCCTGGACCGGCTGCTGCTGCGCTCCCGATCAGCAGGAAGCCATTCAGGAAGCGTTAATCCGCTTCTACGCTCAGGTGCAGCAGAATGGTATCCGCACTTCGCTTGCATATTCCGCAGGTGAGCAGACCAGCGCTGCACCGGCGGGACAGCCGGAGCAGGAGCTCACGGAAGCCTTTCAGGACAGATATGACAGCCGGGAGCTGTTGATCCCGGTCCTGGAGAATACGGGAATAACCATCTTGCAGGTGCAGCGAAAGGAGGAGGGGCTATGAAGGAAGCCGTGTTATACCGGACGGACAGTCTGTTTCTGCGGGAGGTTGTTCTTGAGCTGGAGAAGCAGGAGATCCCTTACCGTTTGACGGATGAGCGGTCTGCAGCAGACGGCTCCGTGCTGTTTGTCATCCTGGATCAACTGCTGGCGGAGGAACTTAGTCCCTTCTACCGGGAGACTCCCGGTCCGGGCGGAATCTTCTTCCTCCATCATCTGCTGGACACGCTGCTTGCGGGTCCCCTGTACCATCAGGCAGACGCCGGGGGCTGCATGGCCTGCCTGGCGCAAAAATATAAGGACACCGGAAGGGAAGGATTGTTGCCGCTGCTCTATGGCGAGAAGACGGAGTATGTGCCTCAGCCGCAGGCGGCAGGATTCGCTGCCGATTGTATCCGCGGTGCCCTCCTTGCGGCGGATCATCTTCACCGTTACATAGGCCATGTTGAGCATATCCACTGGGATGCCTTGCGCGTGGAGGGGGTTCTGCTGCGCAGGCATGACGGCTGTCCCGTATGCTCCGGCACGGCTCCATCTGTGACTGCACCGCGCCATCCACAGACGGCAGATACGGTGAAGCAGGGCAGCCGTATCTACCGGCTGCGCTCAGAGATGAATACAGAGGCGATCCTGCGCAAGTGGTATGATCCCGATGGCGGAACGATCACCCACCGCTACCGCGAACTGCGTTCCTCCTATATTGAAGCGGGCGGAATGGAGCTGCGGATCGGTCCGGCTTATGTGGAGACCGGCTTCGGCCGGGCTTACCGGCGGCAGGATGCCATGAAGCTGGCGGTGCTTGAAGCCCTGGAGCGGTATTGCGGAATGTGTGACCGAACCGCACCTGCGGCGAAGAGGTTCTCCTATGAGCAGGTCTCTGAGCAGGCGGTGGACCCTGCGGTATTCGGTCTGCACGACGTTATAGCCATGGCGCATCCGGCCTTTAGGTTGCTGCAGTACAAGGAAAATCTGCCTGTATACTGGACGCCGGTGCTTTCCATGAAGGAGCGCAGGGAAGTACTGGTGCCGGAGCAGCTGGTGTACTTCGCAGACGGACATTTCAGAAGCGGAACGAACAGGTTCGTCTACGACAGCTCCAATGGCCTGGCACTGGGCAGCACCTGGGAAGAGGCGGCCTTGCATGGCCTGTTCGAGGTCATCGAACGCGATAATTTCCTCTGCGCCTGGTACAACCGGCTTCCCCTGCGGGAGATTGACATTTCCGGCAGTCCGCTGGAGGAGCTGAAGCAGCTCATCTATTTCTTGGAGCTGGAAGGCATTCAAATCCGCTTCTTCGATATTTCAATGGAGCTTAAGGTGCCCAGTGTATGGGCGCTGGCGTATGATACGCGCGAGGGGGCTGTCATGAAGGCCTATAATGCCGCCGCCGCCCATATTATTCCCGGTAAGGCTGTGGAATCCGCAGCGATGGAAGTCATCACCTCGCTGCCGATCTATGCGGCAGAGCTGAAGGAAGGCGGCCATGCATTCACAAGAGCGCAGCAGCTTGAGAATAATCCGGGGGCGGTCACCGAATTCGAGGACCATGTTCTGTATTATGCCAGCGAGAGCAACTGCCGCCAGGGACTGGATTTTGTACTGCGGGGGGATGGGCGGCAGAAAGCTTCTCTGGAGGAACTCTACCCGGATGCCTATGACCCCGGAGGCCGGTTCACTCATGATGATCTGGCCGGTGATCTGGAGGAGCTGGCCGCTGCCGTCATTGACCATTACGGGGAGCTGTATATAGCCGATGTGACTCCGGATGAAGTGGCGGACTTCGGGTACCGCGCGGCCAAGGTGCTGGTTCCCGGCATGCTGCCCATGACGTTCGGGGAGCAGCATAGACGCGTGATTATGGAAAGACTGATCCGGGAAAGAGAGCGGCGGGGGCTGGGAAAAGATTTCACGGTGAACCCCGATCCGCATCCATTCCCGTAAGGAGGGACATTTATGCAAACGTGGAAAAGCTACAGGGTGTATTACCAGTTCCAGCCGGGGTATGACGGACTGATTCTGCTGCTGGCCGAACAACTGGAGCGGCTTGCGGCCACGGGAAGAATCTCGAAATGGTTCTTCCTGAGGTATTGGGAAGACGGCCCGCATATCCGGGTGCGGTATCTGATGGATGGAGAGCTTGGGGAAGACGAGCTGTTTGACAGGGTGAGAGCCTATATACAGCGTTATCCCTCGGCCCGCAGGCTGAGCAAGGAAGAATACTTCCAGGGTCATAAATTCGACGGGGAGCCGCTGGAGCTGCAGAAACTGGACTGGTATGAGGAGGGCGAGATTATCAGCAAGCCGTATGAACCGGAATTTGAGCGCTACGGCGGTACGGCATTGATGCCGCTGACGGAATCCCTGTTCATGGAGTCCAGCAGGCTGGCCGCCTGTATCCTGGAGCTGACGGCCGGCAGTGCCTTCACCCGGCGCCTGCTGACGGGAATGCGGGTGCTGGAAGAGCTTGCGGAGAGTCTCTTTACACGACTTCCCCGTCTGGGGGAGCTCCAATCCTTTTACCGCAAGAGTGCGGAGAGCTGGCAGCGGCTGTATCAGCTCGGTGACATGGAGCTGATAACCAAGCTGGTCCGCTGGTGTACAGCGCACCCGGACTGGCGGGAACCGGTGGATCGTCTGCTGCTCAGCGAGGGGAATTACGGACACCTGCGGACCGCTCTGCTGGAGGGCTATGCCGCCATTGCAGCAGCGGAGCAGAATGAACAGCGGGTAAGATCCATTCTGTATTCGCACCTGCATATGCTGAACAACCGCTGCGGAATCAGTCCGGAATATGAATATGCGCTGTACCGGACGCTCTCTAGTCTCACAATTAATCAGGAGGTGGGTTCAAATGTTACCGTCCCATAATCAGATATCCGAGTTCTATGATTATGATCTGCTGTTCGGGGAAATAGCCGGGGAGGAGCCTCGCTCTGTGGCCTGGAGATTCAACCAGCGGCCGCTGGACAACTACGAGTTCCCCGGCAATGAAGTCCCGCTGGAGGAATACCTGGACAAGGTCAGCCTGGAACGCGGCCCGTCCCTGCCGGAGGAATACGAGGTACGGCTCGACAAGCTGCTGCTGAAGCGCAGATCTACACTGCTGGGCCAGATGGGGGCGTCCTGGTCACTGGGCGAGCTGGCTGCCCTGCTGTGCTGGTCCGCCGGACCGCGCGATGAGCAGCGGCATATGGGCAGCCATCATGCAGGCAAACAGATCTCCATGCGGACCTATCCTTCGGGCGGGGCGATGTATTCGATCAAGCTGTATATGTATATCCGCGGAGTGGAAGGGCTTGAGGACGGTGTGTACTATTATGCGCCGCTGCAAAAAGAGCTGTACCGGTTCCGCAGCGCACTGCCGCCGGAAGAACTGGAGCGTCTTTTCCCCATGACCCTGTACAAGACGGATGCGAGAAGCCTGGCGCTGGAAGGGGCATCCATTCTGCTGTTCTTCATGGCGGATTTGAAATACAGCTTCAAGAAATACGGCCGTCTGGCCTATAAGCTTGCCCTGCTCGAAGCCGGCCATATTGCCCAGAATGTACAGCTGCTCAGCACCGCCATGGATAAGAATACGCTGCCGATCTGCGGGTATTTTGCGGACAAGGTTGAGGAGCTTCTGCTGTTAAGGGAGCATAAATACCAGCACTGTGTGTATGGCATAGTGCTTGGCTAAACGAAGGAGGAGAAGAACATGTTGAATGCTTTTTTTGAACTGCAGGCAGCAGAGGATACTCTTCAGGTCATGAATTGCTACCGCCGGACCAGCCCGCTCTACACGATCTCCCACCGTGATCCGGTGCGGCTGAAGCGGGTGCTTGAAGACCGTCAGCTCTCTGCTGACTCCAAGGGGGCGGGGCGGCTGTATGAGAATGGCATCCTGGTGGACCCTGTTCATCTGGCGGCGCTTGAGCGCTTCAAAGAGATGTTCACAGGTGTGGATGCCGACGTGGACCCGTATGCTCTATCACTTGTGCTGACCAGCGGGTATCTGCGCTCCGAGATTCGGGTCATACGGTATGCCGGAGCCGGTGTCCCCTTTGCTTATGCTTCAGCCCCTTTAATCAAGGATGAGAATGCCCCGCAGCATCATCTTGTAATGTACAGTGATCCCTTGCAGCTGCGGAGACTGCGTAAGGAGGTTGATTTGAAACGCAGGGATACTATATTTCTCTGCCGGGTAGCAGAAGGCGGGATTACGGAGATCGGGCCGGTCTACGCGCTGCATCCATCCTTTTGCTTCGACTGCCTTATCGACAGGCTTCAGACCTATCATATCCGCTGGACAAGCCCCCTGTCAGGGGAACGGTCTGCTGTGCTGGAGGAGGAATTCCTGCGCGCGCTGGTCGATCATTACAGCTCATACATTACGCTTCTCTCTAACGTACATGAGCGTAAAATTGTATTAGATGCTGGTGCAATGCATTACACCAGCCTGATTTCCCCGCGTTCCGCTCATTGTCAATGTCAGAAATAGAGAATGAGAGGATTTCTTTTACAGGAAAACAATGGAATTCCCGGGCCGTATCTATTAAAATGAACCATGAGAAGCAGAAGATGATAGATACAGAGGCGGGGGACGGTTCATGGAGTATTTTATAGTAAACGTAATGACCGAATTTCAGACTCAGATCGACCGGTACTTCAGGGTGAAGCTGCTGCACGAAGCGGCCCAGGCGGCCATCAAGATAAAGTGTTCAGAATCATTGCTGTTTGGTAAAATGACCCTGCTGCACTACCGGATGTTCGGCGGGAAGGATACCGGGATATATAAAGCGGCTGCTGCCGTGGAAATGATGATTCTGGCGCTTGATATTATCGATGACATACAGGATGAGGATCATACAGATATGCCGTGGTGCCGGATGCCCAAGGAGATCGCCCTTAATCTGGCCCTCGGTTTCCTCAGCCTCTCCCAGGAGGCTCTGCTCCGCAGTGGTTGGCCTGCCGAACAGGTCCGAAGCATTGCAGCATTATTCAACGATCAGCTTCTGGCAGCCATTAACGGACAGACGCTAGACCTGCTCAATGAAATTGAGACCGAAGAGGATTACCTCAGCATGGTGCGGCAGAAGTCAGCGGCGCTCCTTGTATGTGCCTGTATGACCGGTGTAATTCTGGCTACGGGAAGTGCAGATCAGCGCGTAGCCGAATATGCCGAAGAGATCGGAATTGCTGCCCAGATCAAGAATGACTACCGGGATCTGTTGAACTGGGATGGCAAAAATGATTTCATCCGCCGCAAGCGGACGTTGCCCCTGCTGTTCCTGCTTGCAGAGATCGGGGAGAACGATAAGTGGATTGCGGAATGCTTTGCCGGCAGCCTGGAGCCGGAGGATGTGCTGCACCGGTTCGCGGAATTCGGCGAGGCGGTGGAACGTACGGGCACCCAGCTGTATACCTCGGTGCGGATGCGTTCGCATTATTACCGGTTTCTGGAGGTCATTGAACGTATGGAACTGGATTCCAAGTGGCGGGATCTCATTATTGAGGCCGCAATGTAGTGCCCGGAGCCACGCAATACCGCATGCGGGGAACCGCAACAGATTGGCGGTAATTACGGGCTATAATGTCGTTTTGCCCGGGGGGATAACCTGATATATTGGTTGCAGGAAGAAGAAACGAACCAATAATAAGGGGGAGCAAATTATGTTACAAGAAATCATCCGTAAGCTGGTAAAAGAGCCGGGGTCCCTAATGCAGCTACAGAGCGGACAGCTTCAGCTTGCCGGAATGTCTGTGCTGGAAGAGCGGGCCCTGATGGATGTTATGAACAGCCGCGATAAAGATAACGGCCAGACTCTTCTTAGAGAGATGTACTGGTGTTAAAAGCATATAATTTATTCCTGGAGGCTTGTCTCATTGCCTAAATTATCTAGCCATCATCCCAAAATTATTGCGGGCCTGTCCATTTTTGTTCTCTTGGCCGCATATTTGACCTATGTGATTCTATCACGCCCTGTGATAGGAATCGATGTGAAGTTAACGCCGCAAGGCGGAGTTACTGTAACTAGCGTTGCAGCGGGCAGCTGGAGCGAGCATAAAATTCACCCCGGAGATACGGTTCTTAAGGCTAACGGGGAAGATCCGCTGCTTCTGGAGACGATCCGCAAATACAACAGTATTGAGAATGTGGATTCACTCGTCATTCAGCATACGGAACCGGGCGGCAACCCGGTGACTTCCAGCTTGGAGGTTGAGCCGGGCTTGTCTGCGCATGAGCTGATCTTCCGTCTGGTGATCCCCGGCATTTCTTTGCTGCTGCTCTTCGGATTCTCCGTATACGTATACCGGAAAAAGCGGAATGACCGTGCTGCGCTGCAGCTCATTCTGTTTTTTCTCAGTATCGGGCTAAGCTACTTCAGTTCAACGCCCTCCGGGATGGCGGATAAGGTTGGGAGAGTGTGTCTGGGTACCAGCTTCGCTGTTGTTCCCGTTTTTTTCGTTCACTTTATGCAGGCTTATCTTCAAAGGTTCAAGGAGCCGTTCCTGTCCAGAGCCGTTCTGAACGTTATGTATGTCTGTGCAGGTCTGGTAAGTGTGCTGATGATTCTGGATGTGGCGCTGACCCGGCGGATTCATCCGCTTGAAACGCAAACGCTGCTGATCTTTTTTGTAGCCGCTAATTTCCTGATTGTCTATAAGCTGATTTCGGGCTTCCGCCAGCACCGGGCAGGTGAGCTGCATACCTTGTTCAAGTTTGCCTTGACGGCGCATGCGGTGGCTTTTTCACCGTTCCTGCTGTTTAACGCTTTGCCAGGACTGTTTGGCGTGACGTTTATTTCCGCAGAAATGACCGCGATCTTTGTATATGCGATTCCTGTGGTCTACTTTTACCTTTTCGTGACCCATAGACTGTTTGATATCGATTTTCTGCTTAACCGGCTGTTCTATTATACGGCGCTGTCGCTGGTTCCCGCGCTGCTGATCCTTGGTGTTATGGGCCTGCTGATTCACCAGAATCCGTACGGCTGGATTGTCTGGGTGCAAATTTTTCTCGCGGTATATCTGATGATCACGCTGTTTCTGTTCTTCAAGGAACTGATGGATTACCGGCTGCGTCCTTATTTCATGAAGGATTTACAGGATTTCCAGGGGAGTATTGACCGTTTCTCCAAACGCATCTCGAAGGTGATGAAGCGGTCGGACCTGGAGCAATTTCTGGAGCGGGAGATTGGACTGGTGCTGGCGGTACGTACGGTTTCTTTTCTGGAGATTACGCGCGGGAGTGAGCAGGGTAAGGCGAGTGTGACCAGTGACGGGAGAGCCGATCCGCGGATAGAGCAGGACCTGGAGCAGGCGGTCAATGGTCTTGCCGCTGGTGAAATGACCCGGATGTATCAGGGGATTTGCCTGGTGATTGGAAATTATGGTCCCTCCCGGCATATTCTCTGGCTCGATGACAAAACAAACTACACCAGTTTTAACTATGCTGAGAAAAACTGGCTGAAAACCTTAGCGCATTATAGCAGCATTATCTACGAGAACCTGTATCTTGTAGCGGGATTGATTGAGAATCTGGAGGGTGAAATCAAGAACCGCAATGCGCTGGCTCCGCCATGGGTGCTGCGTCTGATCTTCACCCTGTCAGAGAACGAACGCCGCCGGCTGGCCTCCGACCTGCATGATGCGGCACTTCAGGATCAGCTGATCTGGTACCGCAAGCTGGAATCGCTGATGCTGGACTACCCGATGGAGCCTGGCCTGCTTGTTCAGCTCGACCAGATTAAGGAAGGGCTCCTTGATGTAATCCATCAGATCCGGCAGACCTGCAATGAGCTTAGGCCGCCGCTGTTAATGGAGATGGGGATTGTGGAAGCCTTGAAGCAGCTGATCCAGCAGGAGCAGATCCGTTCCGATTACACGGTAGAGCTTCAGACGGAGCCTGATACCATAGAAATGGATGATGTCCAGATTCTGGCGGTGTACCGCATCGTTCAGGAGCTGCTCAGAAATGCAGACAAACATGCCAAGGCCTCACACATCATATTGTCGCTGGAATCCCATAGCGGTAGATTATACTTCTATTATAAGGATAACGGGAAAGGGCTGGATCTCAAGGAGCTCAAGGATTCATTCGGTCACATGGGGATATCTGGTATTCAGGAGCGTGTGCGGAGTCTGGACGGCGAGATCAAATTTGCATCGGCGCCGGATCAGGGTTTTGAAGTACGGCTTGTGCTTCCGCTGACAGCCGGCATTCAAGAAGGAGGTTATGATGATGATTCGTATATTACTGGTTGACGATCATCCATCGGTTTGCGAAGGGACCAAAAATATGATCGAGCAGGACCCCGAGATGGATGTAACCGTGTCGTACAGCTCACCGGAGGCCCTGGAAATGGCTAAATCGGGGGAATACGACCTGATGCTGTTTGATCTGAATATCCCTGTACTAAGCGGACTTGAGCTGACCAAGCGGCTGATCAGCATCAATCCGGAATTCCGGATTCTGATCTATACAGGCTACGAGATCAGCTCAAACTTCAACATTCTGGTGGAAGCCGGCGTCTCGGGCATAGTCAGCAAAACAGCGAGCAGAGAACAGCTGCTTACCGCCATCCGCTGTGCGCTCCGGGGAGAATCCGTTATCCCTGTCAGCCTGCTCAGGCAGCTTCGCCGCAGTGACATGCGGGTGTCTGCCTCCCGTGATGAGCAGCAGATGGAAGATATCTCTATTAACGAGCGGGAGCAGGAGATTCTGCAGGAGGTGGCGGACGGCCGCAGCAATAAGGACATTGCCAGTAAGCTGCTGATGAGCCAGCGTACCGTAGAGTATAATCTGACCCGGGTGTTCGAGAAGCTTGGCGTTCATTCCCGTTCCGAGGCTACGGTGAAGGCCAAGCAACTGGGACTAATCGGAGACCGCAATTTCTTATAGGCCTCCCCGCTCGTACCAATACCCCGGAATTCCCCGCGCAAGACGCAGCAGTGCTTCCAGGAAGAAATAATCGCCCCAGATCATGAAATCATCCGGGGAGGCGTTGCCTCTGACCGAATAGGAGCCGTGCCGCAGAAATCCCTCTTCTGACGGGTGGCCTGCGGTGAAGTAGTGACTGATCAGCGAGTCCATGGATTGGTTCACAGCATTACTGAAATAGTCCCTGTCCGGATCATTCCCCGGCAGATGCTCCAGCAGCTCCAAGAGACCGCATACGGTGATGGCGGAGGCGGAGCTGTCGCGCGGGGTACCTTCCTCCTGCGGAGCATCGAAATCCCAATAAGCTACATGGTCAGCAGGGAGATGCTCCACGAAGTAGCGGGCCATTCTTTTGGAGGCTTCGAGGTAATGAGGCTCCTGGAAGCTGCGGTAGGCGAGAGCGAAGCCGTAGACACCCCAGGCCTGTCCCCGCGTCCAGGTGGAGCCGTCCTGATACCCTTGTGCTGTTCCCCCGCGAAGGGCATCCCCCGTCTGCTGGTCGAAATAAAAGGTATGGTAAGAAGAGTCGTCGCCCCTCACCAGGAAGCGGCGGCTTGTCTCGGCGTGAATACGGGCTGCCCTGGCATAGGCCGGGTCGCCGGTCTGTCCGCTGGCCCAGCAGAGGAGCGGCAGATTCATCAGGCAGTCGATAATGATCCGTCCGCCGTTGTCTTCATCGCCCTCGGCCCCCCAAGCCTGAAAGAGCTGCGGACCGGGGCGCCAGCGCTTCATTAGCTGGTCCGCTGCCTGCAAGGCGAGCAGGCGCGAGGCTTCATCCTTGTCTGCAATCCAGCGGGCCTTGGCCGAGAGCGAGTAGAGGAAGCCGATGTCGTGGTGATCCAGCGCCTGCCCGTCCCGCATGCGCTGGCGGAAGGAGTCAGTCGCCTGGATGGCGGCGGCACGAATCTCCGGGTCCCGGCTGTATTCATAGCTTAGCCATAGAATGCCGGGCCAGAAGCCCTCCGTCCAGTTGGTGTGGTCGGTCAGATGATATTTGCCGTCCCCCATACTTACAATCGGAAACCTCTCCCCAAATCGCTTCACATTAAGCCGCGTAGTCGTAAGCGTCTGCTCAATCGCCTGCTCCCAGTTCATCATACCCGCCATAACCTCCATAATATCGCTATAGTGTGCTCAACCACATTATAAGCCGATCAAGCTGTAGGTTTGTTGCACAAATCTATAGATATATTGCGGATCTGCTATCAACGGACCTGCCCGTAGACGCTCCAGCTGTTGACTGAATGACCGGCGGCGAACAGACAGGCCGGAACAATGAACAGCCAGGACTGGAGCCAAACGCCAAGCAGCAGGAAATAGAGGGCCGGGAAGACGGCCATAGGAATGGGGATGCCGAGCCAAGGCTTGAACAGCACCGCAAAAGCTCTCCCGCTCCGGTAATAACGCACCCAGCAGCCGTAGTAAACCAGCATGCAGAGTGCCATCATTCCAGCGGATACTCCCAGGGGCTGAGCAGAAATCATTCGGCCGAAGAGAATAGGCATCATGAAGCAGGTGATCTGGCCTGCCCGTTCCAGGAGCGTGAAGACCAGCGGGGCGGAGTCCAGGGAGCCAGGAACACTCCGGGGCGGGAAGAATAGGAATATCAGATTCGGCAGTAATACGAGTAATGAGATGATAAAACCCTGAGCATGCAGTCCCATCGCAGAAATCCTTCTTCCTTTGCATAGATAGTGACCATACCTGACAAATACATGGCAAAACTCTATAATTGCATTATATATCCTAGAGAGCCTGGAGCGGGAGGAAGACATGCAATTTCAACCTATATATGAAGACGGAGAATTAATAATGCCGAAGCTCGAGCTTGATCTGTCAGCGAACTCTTCGGTTGGTATTATCACAGATTTGAGGCGCAAGCAATTGTTAATGGAGCAATTGTCCCGGGATTCCGGCAATTATTTGTCGTGGGCCGGGCAGAACGAATATATGCGGCTCACGGTAGAGGAGCTGATCTCGTTTCTGATCCGGATGTCGGGACGCGAGGAGCGGGCGGCTGTGTTAACTGATTATTTTGCGCTGAAGGAGGAACGGAAGGTCAGATTGATGCAGCTCAGCTCTTCGAAAAGGGTGTATGTGACCCTGCTGCGGGCTTTTTTCGCCCATCAGTCCACGCTCGTATTGGAGGAGCCGTATTTCTATCTGGAGGAGCAGGACCGCCGCCAGCTGAAGCGGATACTGGATGACCTGGCGCAGCAGAAAAGGCTGCTCATTCTGACCTCGAATCTGGAGGATGCGCTGATCTCCTGTGATGTCATCTACCGGCTGAGCGGGTCCGGGCTTCATCAGCTGGATATCCGCGATTCGGAAGAGGACAGGCAGGAGGCACAGAAGCAGGATGAGGCCAACATCACCTTACAGAAGGTCTCGACCAAACGGGAGGATAAGGTGATCTTATTTGACCCGCCTGAGATTGATTTTATTGAAAGTGTAGAAGGCTCTATCCTGGTGCATGTCGGCGGTGAGCATTATGACTGTGCCCTGACCTTGACCCAGCTCGAAGCGCGGCTGCTGAATTTCGGCTTCTTCCGGTGCCACCGGTCCTACATCGTCAATCTGCAAAAGGTACGCGAGATCATTACCTGGACGAAGAACAGCTACAGTCTGCGGCTGAACACCGGCAAGGAGGCCGTGGTCCCGTTATCCCGCTCCAAATTGCAGGAACTTAAGGCACTGCTTAAGCTGTAAAAGGTACCGTTCAGGCCGGAATGGGTACAATTCACCCGGTTTTGGTGGCTGAAAGGCTGAATTCTGGATAACGTTAAGCCATCAACAACTAAAGGATGTGGCGAGATGGCGGTTATTCAGGTAGAGCAGGTCCGCAAGACCTTCGGGGCGAGAGATGCGCTGACAGAGGTGTCCTTCAGTATTCCAAAGGGGGAGATTTTCGGGTTCCTTGGTCCGAGCGGTGCAGGGAAAACCACCTTGATTAAGATTCTGACTGCACAGCTGAAGCCGTCAGGCGGAGCGGCCAAAGTATTCGATCAGCCGGCAGAGGCGATGCAGCAGTCGGCCCAGAAGATGCGTTTTGGCATTCTGACCGATAACAGCGGCCTGTACGAGCGGTTGTCCATAGAGGAGAATCTGGAGCTGTACCGGAAGCTGTATGAGCTTCCCCGCTCTGCGGTGGATCAGGTGCTGCAGTTCGTTAATTTGAGCAGTGAGCGCAAAAAGAAAACAAATACGCTGTCCAAAGGAATGCGTCAGCGGGTGATGCTGGCCTGCGCCATTATCCATGAGCCGGAGCTGCTGTTCCTGGATGAGCCGACCTCGGCACTGGACCCTGTGAATTCAGCGCATATCTATAAGGGCTTGCGTTATCTGAATGAGAAGGGCACGACCATCTTCATCACCACGCATGATATGGCGGAGGCAGAGCTGCTCTGTAACCGTGTGGCGATTCTCTACCAGGGACGCATCCAGACCATCGGCTCTCCGCGGGAGCTGAAGCGGCAGCACCGGGAGAACGTGATCCGGGTGGAGCTGACCAGCGGAGAGGCTCATGAGCTTCCGGTGGACGGGGATACGGCGGACCGGATCGCGGATTGGATGAAGCGGGGGCTCATTGAGCGGGTAGAGACGAAGGAACCGAGTCTGGGTGATATTTTTATCAAAATGACGGGAAGTGAGCTGCTATGAACATCTCCTATAAGCGGGCCGGCGCGATCTTTGTGAAGGATTACAAGGAATTCTCGCGCAATTATGCGCTATCCATTATGCTGCTGTTTCCGATTATGTTTGCGCTGCTGTTCAAAAGTGCAGGTACATCCTTGCCGGGAGCCGCCGGACTTCTGTTCAACAGCTCGTTTGTGCTGCTGACCTGCTTCGCTCAAGCCTGTCTGATTGCGGAAGAGAAGGAGCGTAACACGCTGCGGTCCCTTATGATGACTCCGGCTACTACAATGGATGTGCTCATGGGCAAAAGCAGTCTGGTCTTTGTCATGTCAGCGGTGGTTCTCACCATCACTGCCTTGTTATTTGGCTATGAGCCTGCAAATATAGGGGCATTTATAGCCGCGATCGTGCTTTCCATTGTACTCTACACGGCAGCCGGGACGATCTGCGGTCTCTATTCCAAAACCTTGCTGGATGCGTCCTTATCGATCATCCCGGTAGCCTGCATCTTCATGGGTGCACCGTTGGTAGCAGTATTGGCGAAGGATTATCCAGTATTAGGAGTGCTGGACTATATGCCAAGCAGCCAATTAATACATTTGCTGAACCTGAGCCCTGCCGGTTATCCGGCAGCAGAGGTGTGGTCGCCTCTGCTGATTATTGCGGCATGGACAGTTGTGCTGACGCTTGTGTCTGTAGTGCTGTACCAGAAGCGGCTCCGCGACGAATAGACTGGCGGTGCTGTGCGGATTATGGCGCAGGCCGCGCCGAAGGCTGGATAGAACGCCAAGAAAGCCGCTCCCGGGAGGGGGCGGCTTTCTTGCGCTGCGTACAGCAAACTTCAAGCTTTTACACCATATTAGGAATCTCTACGGCAGGGTCTGTCTCCGCTTCATAGTCTACGCCTTCGGTACGGAAGCCGAACAGATGGAAGAAGTCGTCCTGATAGCCTGCCAGATCCGCCAGCTCAGGCACATTACCCGTCTCCAGCTCATTCCAGCGTCTCATGACCTCGATCTGCACATCCTCGCGCATCTCCCAGTCGTCAATGCGGATCAGGTGGCTGCCGTCCGCAGCGGCTTCACCGCCGTTATACAGATGGTCCGCGAACAGACGGTACATCTGCTGGATGCAGTTCTCGTGCAGCTCCTTCTCCTTCATGACTCTGTACAGGGCAGAGATATACAGCGGCACTACCGGGATCGCCGAGCTGGACTGGGTAACCAGTGCCTTATTCACGGATACGAAGGCCCGGCCCCCGGTAGCGGAGAGCTGTTCGTTCAAGGCAATAGCGGTCTGCTCCAAATGGTTCTTCGCCTGGCCGATAGTTCCGTCCTTGTAGATAGGATGCGTAATCTTGGGGCCGATATAAGAGTACGCTACGGTAGTTGCTCCATCTGCAAGCACACCGGCCTCCTGCATCTGGCTGATCCACATGCCCCAGTCTTCTCCGCCCATCACGGCGATGGTCTGGCGGACTTCATCCTCTGTAGCCGGTTCAATGGTAACGGTGGTGACCTCTCCGGTATGGAAGTTCATCGTCTTGTTCGAATAGGCTTGGCCTACCGGCTTAATTACCGAGGAGAACAACTCCCCGGTTACCGGATGGGTGCGGCGAGGGGAGGCCACGCTGTACACGACCAGATCAACGGTGCCGAATTCGGCTTTGATCAGATCAATGGTTGTGGTTTTGATGGCGTCCGAGAAGGCATCGCCGACGATGCTGAAGGATTTCAGCCCCTGCTTGGCTGCTTCACGTTCAAAGGCAGCAGAATTGTACCAGCCTGCGGAGGCGGTGCGGGTGCCTTCAGCAGCCTTGTCGAAGAAGACGCCGATGGTGTTCGCGCCCGCGCCAAAGGCAGCGGCAATCCGCGAAGCCAGTCCATAGCCTGTGGAAGCGCCGATGACCAGCACGTTCACCGGGCCGGTAAGCTTCTTTTGGGAACGTACATAATCAATCTGTTCCTGTATTTGTCCGGCACATCCCTCCGGGTGAGCTGTTGTGCAGATAAAGCCGCGTGTTTTTGGCTGAATAATCATCAAGGATATCCCCTTTGTTTTAGTTTTTAACTTTTTTCGTTAATATAGAGTATAGCAAATGATGGCATAGAAAGATAAGCCTTCAATATAACGAATAGCAATTTTGTAGGCCTGCCGCTAATAATTTGCAACTTTTCCCAATCCGCAGCGTCAGTGGATAGAGAGGCTATGGAGAATTCGGGGAGGGCTTGGCATGGGTAAAAGATTATCCGTACTTATACTAACCGTGCTGATTTTGGGCGGCTGCAGTGGAGGAGGTTCGGGCATGAATTACACGGAGAGACAGGCTGCCGCAGCAGAGCTTGATCCGGCTCTGGCTGAGAGCAGCAACCAATTGGGCGTGAAGCTGTTCAGCCAGTTATGGAAGCAAGGGGGCGGGAACCTGACGATATCCCCTTACAGTGTAGCTGCCGCTCTGGCCCTGGCCTATAACGGCAGTGCCGGCGAGACGGCAGAGGAGCTGGGGAAGCTGCTGGGCTATGCGCCGGGCGAACGGCAGAAGCTGAATACCGGCCATCAGTCATTAATGAAGCTCATGAATCATGGAGGACCGGGCGTGGAGCTGAAGATCGCGAATTCGGTCTGGGGGATGAAGGGCCTGCCGCTGCGCAGAGACTATCTCAAGACCGGTAAGGATTTCTATGATGCGCAGATTAAGACCACGGACCTGGCTGCAGAGAAGTCTGTGAAGGAGATTAACGGATGGGTGGCAGACCATACGGGGGATAAGATTCAGGAGATGCTCACGGAGCCGCCCGGACCGCAGGCTGTGGCCGTCCTTGTCAATGCGCTGTATTTCAAAGGCGGCTGGACCGATGTGTTCGAGGAAGAGGCTACGAAGCAGGCGGACTTTTATCCACCGGACGGACCGGCAGTGCAGGTGATGATGATGAAGCGGGGCGGAATGTTCGAGTATGCAGCGCATGAGGATTGGCAGGCGGTAAAGCTTCCCTACGGAGAGGGACAGCTGGAGATGGTAGTGGTTCTCCCGGGTGAACAAGCTTCGCTCGCGGAGCTTGTGAGTCATCTGGAGCAGGGGACTCTGCCTCTGGATGAAGGGTTCTCCAGTACCCCGGGGACGCTGCTGTTGCCAAGATTTACGGCCAGCTATGGGACAGAGCTCTCCAAGGCGCTGCAGGCGCTGGGCGTGAAGCTGGCTTTTGATCCGAACCGGGGCGATTTCTCCCTTATGGCGGATCTGGACGACCCGATATATTTTGCACAGGTCATCCACAGAACCTATATCGATGTGAACGAGCAGGGAACGGAGGCAGCGGCCTCTACTCTAATTCAAATGGATGCCGGAGCAGCGCCTCCAGCAGATAAGCCCTTTGAAATGAATGTTAACCGGCCGTTCCTGTACGCTATCCGGGACACGCAGACCGGAGTCGTGCTGTTTCTTGGAGCAATTGAGAATCCGCAGCGCACGGATTGAATCCGCCCTGGGATGAATTTCAAGCATTTACGCATAAATGATCCCTTCACAGGTCACAATAGGAAAAAACCAGAATGAAGGGATTAACGTGAATGCTTTTCGCCTGAAAAAACAACTGTGGCGGCGGTGGAGACGCTGGAAAAAAGCTCCCTGGGTAGGTGCGGCATGCCTCGTGCTGACGTTGCTCGCCTGGCGCGGCATGCAGGTTCCGGAAGAGATCAGCACGCTGCTTAAATCTTCGTCATTCCTGAGCGGCAGCGCAGGGCAGAACCTGGAGCCCGGAAGCAGCTTGCCGGCTGTAGCCGCCGTATATAACCATACAGACGATGATACCGGAGAGGATGCCGCCGTGATGAACAGTCAGGAGCTGCTGAAGGCTGTGGGCAAGGAAGCCATTAGCAGAACGGTGCATCTCAGGACCCTCTTTGTAGCTGGTGAAGAGGTGCAGACCCTGCCCGGCAAGCAGACCCCGGCCCAGCTTAACGAGCTGATTGTCCGCCATGCGGGCTGGAGCGGCAGGATTAGCCGGGAAGGAGACCTGTGGCTGGAGCAGCGGGTCAATGACCTGTCGCCGCTGACCAAGAAGGAAGCTTACTTCGGGGTGGACGAGCAAGGCAACCTGACTTTGTTCCAAGGACCGCCCGAGGCGGAGCGGGTCATGAAGACCTTTTTCCAAATGGACATGGGCTCGATTAAATCCTCTTTGCCCAAGGGCATCTGGGAGCAGCTTCATCAAGGCATCCGGGTGCAGGATCTGGAGGAGTACAACAGCGTACTCTCCACCTTCAGCGACTATGCGCGTGATTCCTCGGAACAGGTGATGCATCCGGAGTGAGGGAGACTATAGAATTAGCGGCAGCATGAAGACCCGCGGCGCGCAAGTGGCCTGCGGGTCTTTTTGTGCGGGGAATGAAGGGGATAAATCCCATACGTGATGCAGAAAGTGGGCTGAATGAGTAAATGAGAGGGATAAATCCCTCTGGTGATGCAGAAAGTAGGCTGAATGAGTAAATAAAGGGGATAAATCCCATAGATTCGGCTGAAAGAGGGGCAAACGTGAAATTTAAAGGGATAAATCCCATACGGTGCGCCAAGTGCGCCTAAAGGATCGTAGCGAGGAGCATTAGTACACCTGAATTCACCAGAAACGGGCCAACTGAGCAAACGAGGAGCATTAGTGCCCCTGAATCTCCTGGGCCCTGACATGTAGACAAACAATAGCGTTACAAATCCCCGGGGACAAACTTTTTGTCTCCCGGGGAATTTTTTTTGCTATAATGGGTGGAAGGAATACATATGTTCGCTTTAGGGCCGGATTATCCGCCCGGGCATAGGGGAGAGAGAAGGATCTTGCGCATTTTGGGGATTGATCCGGGGCTGGCGATTGTCGGCTTTGGCTTCGTAGATAAGGTTGGCAACAAATTAACACCCGTCCAATACGGCTGCATCCAGACCGAGGCACATACCCCGGAAGAAGAGCGTCTGCTGCATGTCTATGAAGGCATGGTACAGCTGATAGATAAATATAAGCCGGATGCGGTAGCGGTAGAGAAGCTGTTCTTCAGCCGCAATGTGACCACGGCTCTGCCGGTGGCGCAGGCACGCGGGGTGCTGATTCTGGCAGCCGTGCAGCGCGGGCTTCCGGTGGCAGAGTACACCCCAATGATGGTGAAGCAGGCTGTGGTCGGTTACGGCAAGGCGGAGAAGAAGCAGGTGCAGGAGATGGTCAAGCTGCTGCTCAAGCTAACGGCTGTGCCGAAGCCCGATGATGTGGCGGATGCGCTGGCGGTAGCCGTATGCCATGCCCATTCCGTGAGTCTTAATTCCAAATTAAATGAGGTATTGCGAAAATGATAGATTTTCTTAGAGGGCCGGTTGCACATTTGGAGCCGGAATATGTTGTGCTGGATGTGCAGGGCGTAGGGTACCGGGTATTCTGCCCGAACCCTTATGCTTTCGCCAAGACTGAGGGTCCGGTGACTGTGTTCATTCATTATCAGACCCGCGAGGATGCTACGCTGCTGTTCGGATTCCCGTCACGTGAGGAGCAGAGGCTGTTCCGCAAGCTGATTGAGGTATCGGGCATCGGCCCGCGTGTCGCGCTGGGCATTCTGACCGGCGGAACGCCGGACCAGCTGATCGCGGCGATCTATCAGGAGAATATCACCTTCCTGACGAAGCTGCCGGGGATCGGCAAGAAGACGGCGCAGCGGATGATTCTGGATCTGAAGGACAAGCTGGACGGCTTCGGCGGGGCAGCCTTGCAGACAGGATTGTTCGCAGTGGCGGCTGAAGCGCAGAGCAAGGCAGAGGCACTGCCGTGGGAAGAAGCCCGGGATGCGCTGAAGGCGCTTGGTTACACCGATGCCGAGCTGGACCGGGTGCACTTGAAGATGAAGCAGGAAGGCACGGACACCGGACCGGTGGATGTGCTGATGAAGAAGGCGCTGGGGCTGCTGTATATCGCCAAATAGGATAGGTCCCTGAAGAACGGAGTGAGGAAGAATGGATGACCGGATTATATCGGCTAATCTGATGATGGACGAGCAGGCGGTGGAATTAAGTCTGCGCCCCCGTTATCTGGGTGAATATATCGGCCAGAACCAGGTGAAAGAGAACCTGAAAATATATATAGAAGCGGCCAAGATGCGCAGCGAAGCACTGGATCATGTTCTGCTCTACGGACCTCCGGGTCTCGGCAAAACGACGCTGGCCAATATTATTGCCAACGAGCTGGGAGTCAATCTGCGGACCACCTCCGGCCCGGCAATTGAACGGCCCGGCGATCTGGCGGCGCTGCTGACGAACCTTCAGGAAGGCGATGTGCTGTTCATTGACGAGATCCACCGTCTGCACCGGACGGTGGAGGAGGTCATGTATCCGGCGATGGAGGATTTCGCGCTGGATATTATGATTGGCAAGGGGCCGAGTGCAAGGTCGGTCCGGCTCGATCTGCCGCCCTTCACGCTCATTGGGGCGACGACACGCGCGGGACTGCTGTCTGCTCCGCTGCGTGACCGCTTCGGAGTGGTCAGCCGGCTGGAGTATTACACCATCGATGAACTGAGCTTCATCGTGGCGCGCAACGCTGAACTGCTGGGCATCGAGATTCTGGGCGATGCAGCGGAGGAGATTGCCCTGCGGGCCCGGGGGACGCCGCGGATTGCCAACCGCCTGCTGAAGCGGGTACGCGATTACGCCCAGGTCCGGGGCGACGGAATCATCACCCCGGAGATTGCCGCCGAATCGCTGAAGATGCTCCAGGTGGACCCCCGGGGGCTGGACAGCATCGACCATAAGATGCTGCAGTCCATGATCAGCTCTTTCCGGGGCGGGCCTGTCGGACTGGATACCATCGCCGCTACGATAGGCGAAGAGAGCCAGACCATTGAGGATGTATACGAGCCTTATCTGCTGCAGATCGGTTTCTTGCAGCGTACGCCGCGCGGCCGCATTGTTACGCCTGCGGCGTATCACCATCTGGGCCTTCCGCTTCCCCCGCAGCAGAACTGATTGCTGAGAAGCCTGCCCATAGTACAACATCTTGCGTAGGATCTGGGCTACAAACCAAAGTTGATTTATCACTAATACTTTATAGGAGGCCTACAATGAAACTTGCGAAGTGGACAACAACAGGAATCGGGCTGCTGGGCCGGGGGGCTCTGGCTGCATTGCTTGCAGCAGGCAGTCTGCTCATTCCGGCAGATCACGCCCGCGCCGATTCCGGCGGGCCTATCCGGGTTGCACTGTATGCCGACATTGGCAGCAAATATAAATCTACCGTACCGCTGGTAACCCTGCAGTCCGAGCAGAGCTTCAGCCTGCTTCCGGCAGCCGGCGGCAGCCCGTTATTGTCGGTTCCGGCCCAGAATAAGGTCCGTGTCAGTCTGGACGGGTTCCGGGTGAAGGTGCTGGAGACGCCAAGCTGGCAGACCGCTGCGGATGCGGCGAAGAAGCTTCAGTCTTCTTCCAATAAGCCGCAGATCTTCATGGCTGCAAGAGGCGGAGCTAAGGTATATCAGCTATATACCGGAGGCTATGCCAGTGAGAGTGCAGCCAATAACGGGCTGAACGCAGTCCTCAAAGCCGGTCTGGCGATTCCTGAGGGGCAGACACCGGCGGTGGCCGGAACCAAGCATCTGTCTGCGGGCTCCTACGCTACACTTGAGGAAGCCCAGGCGGTAGTGAGCAGTCTGACCACTGCCGGCTTAGATGCCTGGCCGGTATTCATATCCGGTGAGGGCGGCAGTGCGCGGACCGAGGTATGGGTAGGCGAGGCTTCAAGTGACAGCGAGCTGGCAGCGGTCTCTGCTTCGGCAACTGCGCTGCTTCCTCAGCTTGCTTTGACGCCTGTGGCTCCGGGTGCACCGGGAGTAATGATCCGCATGGACGCAGGGCTTGATTTCAACAGCGAAGTCCAGGCCTTTCATTATCTGTTATCCGGAAGTAACGCAAAGTTCATTTTGTCCGGCAATGATAAGGGAATTATGCTTACAGAAAGGTCCAAGCGGATCTATCGCGGCGATATGGAGCTTGGCAATCTGAATGGTTCATTGTCAGTCATTAACGTGGTTCCGCTGGAGCAATATCTGTATGCCGTAGTGGGAGGAGAGGTATCCTCTAGCTGGCCGGAAGAAGCGCTCAAGGCCCAGGCTGTAGCGGCACGCAGCTACGCGTTGTCCCAAGGGAACCGTTTTGATGTTGCCAATGTGGTGGATACAACGCTCAGCCAGGTCTATAACGGAATTGGTGCAGAAGCACCCACTATCATCAAGGCAGTCGATGCAACCGCAGGTGAAGTGCTGCAGAGCGGCGGCAAGGTCGTAGAGGCGGTATTCTCCTCGAACAGCGGCGGCGTTACGGCTGACCCGTCGGAAGTATGGAACAGCGGCGGCAATTATGCCAGTGTGGCCAGCGCAGAGGATGTGGCTGCGGTGGGTTCGGCCAAGAAGTGGTACTATGTACTGCTGGACAGCGGCGTTTCCGGCTATGCCCGGGAAGATAACATCAAATTAACAGGCGATAAGACAGCCGCAGGGCTCTCCATTGCCACAGCCACAGCCAAGGATGTGAATATCCGGCCACTTCCTGTTGTTGACAGCAGTGCTGCTCCGGCAGGCAAGCTGAATCCCGGCCAGAACGCCGTCGTGCTGAATCAGGTCTATGAATCTGGAAGCTACAGCTGGATTAAGGGGCCGTATTCTTCAGCAGAGCTGCTGAAGAGCCTGGCCGGCAAGACCAGCGGCACTCTGCCCTCTTCCATAACCACTCTGGAGGTTACCCGGCGCGGACCATCGGGAAGAGCAGTGGAGGTCAAGGCGAACGGCCAGATCCTGCAGGTGAAGTACCCCGATTTGTTCCGTTCCTCCTTCGGCGGATTGCCCAGCACCTTGTTTGATATTGTACCTGCCGGAAGTTATACTGTATTAGGCGCTGACGGCTCTACAGCTGCTATCGGCAGAACAAGCTCGGCCGGAGTGCTGTCTGCATCGGGTCAAGTGACGTCCAGCGGAAGCGGAACGGTTGTAATGGGCGCGGATCAGACCGCAAGAGTCGTCACTGGCAGTCCGGGCTTCTATTTCATCGGCTGGGGTTACGGGCACGGACTCGGCATGTCCCAATGGGGCGTGAAGGGAATGGCCGACAAAGGGTATGATTATAAGCAAATATTGCAACACTATTTTAATAACGTTACTATAATTAAGAATTAAGGAATGAAGATCCTATTATGAATGTTGAACTTTATGATTTCAATCTGCCGGAGGAGCTGATTGCCCAGACTCCGCTTGCCGACCGCAGTTCATCCAGACTGCTGCTGGTAGACAAGGAGAATGGACAACTGGACCACGGTCATTTCACGGATATACTGGGGCAGTTCCGCCCGGGAGATACGCTTGTACTTAATGATACACGGGTTATTCCCGCCAGACTGTTCGGAGTCAAGGAAGATACCGGAGCCAAGGCAGAAGTCCTGCTGCTTAAGAATCTGGAGGGTGACCGCTGGGAAGCGCTGGTGAAGCCCGGCAAGAAGCTGAAGACCGGAGCGGTCATCGTCTTCAGCGAAGAGCTTCGTGCCGTGATTGAAGATGAGGCGGATATGGGCGGGCGGACACTCCGCTTCATCTATCAGGGGATTTTCCAGGAGATTCTGGACAGGCTCGGCTCCATGCCGCTCCCTCCCTATATCAAGGAAACCCTGGATGACCGTGAGCGGTATCAGACCGTGTATGCCCGGCATGAAGGCTCAGCGGCAGCACCGACAGCCGGATTGCATTTCACCACAGAGCTGCTGGAGCAGATTGCAGCCATCGGTGTGAATATCGTCTATATCACACTTCATGTCGGTCTGGGGACTTTCCGTCCAATGTCTGTTGAGACCGTGGAAGAGCATGTCATGCATGCCGAGTATTTCGAGCTGTCCCAGGCTGCGGCAGATGCGCTTAATGAAGCCAGAGCAAGGGGCGGAAGAATAATAGCTGTAGGCACAACCTCCTGCCGGACCCTGGAGACCGTAGGGAGACAATGCCAGGGCGGGCCGGTTGAGGCATGCAGCGGCTGGACGGATATTTTTATCTATCCGGGTTATGAATTCACTGTTGTTAACGCACTGATCACCAATTTCCATCTGCCCAAGTCAACCTTGGTCATGCTGGTAAGCGCTTTGGCTGGCCGGGAGCTGATTCTCGCTGCGTATGAAGAAGCGATTAAGCGTCAGTACCGGTTCTTTAGCTTCGGCGATGCAATGTTCATTTATTAAGCAAGAGGAAGGGTTAAACTAATGGCAGCCATCACTTACGAACACATTAAGACCTGTAAGCAATCCGGGGCACGGCTCGGAAGAGTCCACACCCCGCACGGAATTATTGAGACACCTACGTTCATGCCGGTCGGCACTCAGGCTACTGTCAAGACGATGAGTCCTGAAGAGCTTAAGCAGATGGAAGCGCAGATTATTCTGAGCAATACGTACCATCTGTTCCTTCGTCCGGGACATGAAATCATCGGCGAAGCGGGCGGCCTGCATAAGTTCATGAACTGGGACCGCCCGATCTTGACCGACAGCGGCGGCTTTCAGGTATTCTCCCTGAGCGATATGCGTAAGATCACCGAGGAAGGGGTTCATTTCCGCTCCCATCTGAACGGGGACAAGAAGTTTCTGTCTCCCGAAGTCGCTATGGAGGTCCAGAATGCGCTCGGTTCCGATATTATGATGGCCTTCGATGAATGCCCGCCTTATCCGGCAGAATATGAGTATGTGAAAAAATCGCTTGAACGCACCACCCGCTGGGCCGAACGCTGCCTCAAGAGCCATGCCCGTCCAAATGACCAGGGGCTGTTCGCCATCGTGCAGGGGGGCATGCATGAGGATCTCCGCCGCCAGAGTGCGGCTGATTTGACTTCCATGGATTTCCCGGGGTATGCTATTGGGGGACTCAGCGTCGGAGAGTCCAAGCAGCTTATGTATGAAGTGCTGGATTACACGGTTCCGCTGCTGCCGCAAGGCAAACCGCGCTATTTGATGGGCGTAGGTTCACCGGATGCGCTGCTGGAAGGGTCAATCCGCGGAATAGACATGTTCGACTGTGTTCTGCCTACCCGCATTGCCCGTAATGGAACAACGATGACCAGTCAGGGGAGACTCGTCGTGCGCAATGCGCAGTATGCCCGTGATTTCGGGCCGCTGGACCCGGAGTGTACCTGTTACACCTGCCGGAACTATTCCCGTGCTTATCTGCGTCATCTGATCAAGGCCGACGAAACCTTCGGCTTGCGGCTGACAACGTACCATAACTTACACTTCCTGCTGGAATTGATGCGTAAAGTGCGTGAAGCCATCATGGAAGATCGGCTGCTTGATTTTCGCGATGAGTTTTTTGCACAATACGGATTATATGATAATCTAAAAGGCTTCTAGAGCGTACGGAGTGTTCATGTTTATTCTTGAAAGGGGGGAAATGATATGTCACAATTTTATATGGCAGCAGGTTCAGGCGGCGGAGGCAGTATTCTGGGTCTAGTAGGTCCTTTTGTACTGATGTTTGTCGTGTTCTACTTCCTGCTGATTCGTCCGCAGCAGAAGAAGACCAAGGCACGCAACGGAATGCTCAAAGCGCTGAAGAAGGGCGATAAGGTAGTTACCATCGGCGGTCTGCACGGAACGATCATGGAGATTTCGGATGACATCGTTATTCTGCGGGTTAATGATGTGACCCGATTGACGTTTGACCGGGGCTCGATCAGTCACGCGGTTGTGGAAGTAGAAGACAAGATGTAATAGTCTCTCTGCCAAATTACATAAAAATCGGCGTTTCTCCTAGGAGAAAACGCCGATTTTTTTATATAATGCTTATCAATTGCTGGCACTACCGTGTATTCGTGACCCGGCCCCGCACTCTAAGGCCCTGTTCCCCGCTGCGCAGGGTAAGCTTGGCAAGCGGTACGGCGATAGCCGTGGACAGCACAGCCAGCAAAGTGCCGCCAATCATGTCGGTCAGCCAGTGAATGCCAAGATAGAAGATTCCAAACACGATAATAACAGCTGAGATTGTACTGATCACCATCCAGCGGCGGTTGCCGGAGCGGTAAGCGAGCAGGGCCATGGATACGGAAATAGCGGTATGCAGGCTCGGGAAGCAGTTATTGAGACCGGATAGCGGCCGGTATTCCTGTTCAAACTTCGGGAAAACATCAAGCATGACAAACCGTACCCCTGCAGGCGCATAGGACCATACCTCGTTAACCGGAAAGTACAGATAGAACGGAATAGCGATAGCATAGGTTAAAATAATGGTGTAGCAGGTCGCATAGAGGATCACACGGTTTTTGTCCAGCAGATAGACCCCGAGCGAGGCCGCCAGCACGGCCTGCAGCATGAAGATATAGAAGAAGACAATTACCGGTGTCAGCCAGGGAGCGTAGAATAGCTCTTGAACCATCCGGACGAAATGCCCCTCCAGGCCGAAGATAAAGCCGGTGTAATCTGCGGTCAGCCGCATCTTCTCTTCGATCTGCAGCTCATATTTATTCAGGGCAAGAATGCTGAACATTCCTATAATAATGAGTGTAAATTTATAGGACCGCAGCAGCTCTCTCCCGATTTCAACTAAGGCCATCAGCGGATTGCGCCCTGCGCCGATCCAGATTAGGATTACAACAATGGCTACGGTATACACAACTACAAGATTCATGGACTGGTACAGCAAAGCATTCGAAGCCTCCTTGATAATCACTCTTATGAAGTCAGATATAGGTAGTGTACCATATTTTCAAGGGAAGGTTTCAAATTTCGAAAATTATATTAATTAGGATTTTTGTAAATTAACTCCAAACATTCCTCCAAGTGCGCTGATGCCTGCAGCCGCCAGAACCCACAGGAAGTCCATTCCTCCCGGTGAACTGTCAAGCGCGAGAAATCCGATCAGGAGCACAGCCAGTCCGTATAACATGCCTGTGAGTCCTCCTTGGTACCAGCCTCTGCGGATGGCTCTGCTGCCTGCGGTGAGGCCTCCGAATGCGGCAGCGACGCCGTGTACAATGTAGGTGTACATCGTGAGGTCCTGTTCCTGCAGTCCGCTGCCCCAGAGCAGGAGGGAAAGGATGAACGCACCCAGCATCATCCACAGGAACGAGCGGATTAAACCCGATAATACCGGACTAGATATTTTCCATGAGAATAGACGCCTGATCAGAGACATGGTAAAACCCCCTAAAAGTTTGTTAACCAAGATACTAATTATTGTATGGGGAGGCTTGCCCCAATAGTACAAGAATAGGCGGGATGACTTTTACCAGTAATTAAGCAGCAGCTTTCCGAATGTTCCCTAGGAGGTCAGGTCAGAATAGGGTTACATTAATCCGCCTATACGGTGGAGTAGCGGAAGGGGAGCGAAGAGAATATGTTCCAGCATATTACGACCCATGTCTTTCTCACCGTGCTGATGTATATCTTCATTTTCCTGAGCATGCGCATCATGGGCAAACGCGAAATCGGCAAGCTGTCTGTATTTGACCTGACCATTTCCATCATGATTGCCGAGATCGCTGTCTTTGTAATTGAGGATATCGAGCGCCCCATCTATGATGGTGTCGTTCCTATGGCGACTCTGGTGCTGATTCAGGTTATCGTCGCACAGCTCAGTCTGAAAAGCCGGAAGCTGCGCTTATTGGTGGATGGCAGACCCAGCATCCTGATTTCGGACGGGAAGATTCACCGGGGCGAAATGCGCAGGCAGCGGTATAACATTGATGATCTGCTATTGCAGCTCCGCGGGCAGAATATTGTCAGTCCCGCTGATGTGGAGTTCGCGATCCTGGAGACAAGCGGGCAGTTAACGGTGATTGAGAAGAATGCCAATGTCACCTCATCCAATCAGTCGGGCAACAGCAGCTCCGGCGCAGAGCGGAAGGAGAAGAACGGCGATAACCAGAAGGACTCCGGCGATGCTGAATCATCCGGCGGTGACTCTGCTTCTGTGAAGCTGCCGAAGCATAAGATCCGTTATGAAGGTCTGCCGATTCCGCTGATTATGGACGGGAAGGTGCAGGACGGCAATCTGGAGATGATCGGGAAGAACCGTTTCTGGCTTAGAACCCAGATCCGGCAGAAGGGTGTCTCTGATTTCCGGGATGTGTTCCTGTGCTCTGTGGATCATAAGGGGGAGCTCTATATTGCCCCGATTAGTCCCCATAAGGGGAAGCAGACCTAACTGCGCCAGCGTCTAAAAAAGGGCACCCGTTCCAGGTCACGCCTGGAGATCAGCCCGGATAACAGGCAGATGCTTAGATAGATGGCCATGCCACAAGTACCAGCGGCCAGAAATTGTATCCACTGCGACTGTGAGATCGGAACAGATGTATAGACATATGACATCCCGGCGGCCATGATGACCGTAGCGGCCAGGATTTTGAGCGGGTCCGACCAGCGTAAGGACATGGCGGTCAGCTTGACCACACTGTAGCCGTGCAGAAGCGTGACAAGCAGGCTGTTAACCATAATGGCGATGATGGCGCCCAGAATGCCGTATTCGGGACGGGAGGCCAGCAGGAGAATCAGCAGGATTTTGACAACGGCGCCTATCAGTGTATTAATCAGAGCCTTGCCCGGCCGGTCCATGGCCTGGAGGGCTGCCTGCAATGGAGCCTGTACGTAGAGAAACACAGCGAACGGGGCCATCATTCTAAGCATAGGTGCCGTATCCGCCGCATTGCCGTACATTAGTGTACAGAGCGGTACGGCAAGAATATACATAACGGCAGCAAACGGGGCACCGGTCACCATGGCGAGCCGCAGCGCCTGGTGCATTCTTTTATGAATCGTGGGGAGGTCGTTGCGGGCGGCGGCCTCGGATAAGGAAGGGACGAGGGAGACGGCCAGCGAGGAGCTAAGCACACCTGGCAACAGCAGCAGCGGAATCACCATTCCCTGCAGGGAACCATATTGTGCAGTTGCGGCGGCGGCCGCGATTCCGGCAAGCGCGAGGCTACGCACGGTAATAATGGATTCCAGAAGGTAAGAGAATGAGCCGATCAGCCGTCCGGCGGTTACCGGCACAGAAATACCGATCAGACGTTTTAAGACAGGTGTGGTTGTCTGTCCGGGCTCGCTTCCGGCACCGCCTTGTATATTCTGAGCAGTTACATCCACGGAAGGCGGGGGTTCGGACCTGTCTTTTTTGTCGTTAAAATAATATTGTCCCAGCAGGGCCAGCATTCCGGCGATCTCCCCCACAGTCACGCCAAGCATGGCACCTGCAGCGGCAAAGGCGATGCCCTTCGGCAGCAGCATCCAGGAGAACCACAGCATGAAGAAGATCCGGATGACCGATTCCAGCACGGAGGAGAAGGCCGAGGGAATCATGTTCTGCCTGCCTTGAAAGTATCCCCGGTAGATGGATGAGACGGCGACGATGGCGATCATGGGGGTCATGCTGACGAAGGTGTAGTAGACACGCTGGTCCGTCAGAAGAACGCTGGATACCCAGGAGGCGCTGAACAGGGCGACGAAGGTGAACACAATGCCCAGCGATAAGCTGAGGGCAAGGCCGGCTTGCAGAATTTTGCGGGACTGCTCCGGGCGGTTCTCCCCTTCGGCTTCCGCTACCAGCTTAGCAATAGCCAGCGGGATTCCTCCTGTAATTACCGTAATAAGGACAATAAAAAACGGGTATCCGAGCTGGTACAGACCCACCCCCTCAGCGCCGATGATCCGGGGCAGGGCAATCCGGGGAATGAAGCCAAGCATCCGGTTAATGATACCGGCGAGCAGCAGGATGATCGTTCCTTGTATAAAGGTCTGTTTTCTCACAGGGCACTCCTTCTTCCTACATATGAGATGAAACTGCAGGTGAATTACCGCAATTATCAAGCCAGGCTTGTATAAGGATATGCCGGTACCGGTGCGCTGCATGACAAGCATTCTATAGACAAGTTTTTTGGCCGAAAGCAGGAAAGTATGAGCGCAAGGTCGAATACGTACCACTGAGCATACGTAATTGAGGAATCTTTGGAGGTGCCTGCACGTGGAATCGGAACAATGGACATATGACGAGCTTAGTGAAGAGATCGAAGCCATGTGCATCAGCAAAGCGGAGGAATTCCGGCTCCTCGGCTATGAATATGTGACCGGTAAGGATATTTGGGATTGCATCAGCCGCAACTATGCCAAGGAGGGAAGACCTCCCCTGCACAGGCTGGTCAATGACATCTACTCGCTTAAGTCAGGCAGTTATATGACTTATCTGACCTTGGCGGCCTACCGGGGATTGAATTAACGGGGGGATTTGCCAAAAGGAACGATTTTCTTTTGCAAACGGGTACGGGAAGCAGTAAAGTAAGTAAAGAGTGTTCAGACTTGTCCTATCAAACGGAGGTATCCTCGCTGTGCAGCAGAACCTGCCGTTTCTTTGTGTGAATCAAGACACCGTCATTCCTCCTGAATTGACGGTCATTTCGCACGTAGCTATAATAGGAATATTGATGTAATGAAAGGGGAACTAGCTAGAGCATGAAGAGAATGTTGAGCTTTATCATTACCGTGGTCGTTCTAACAGGCGTCATGGTATTTACTACTCCCGGGCTGCTGGACAGAGTCCGTCTGGGTCTTGACCTCAAGGGCGGATTCGAAATTCTGTACCACGCAGAGCCAATGGATACGGGAGGAACTCTGACCCGCGCTTCGCTGCAGAAGACTGCTGAGAGTCTCGAGAAGCGGGCGAATGCACTCGGAACCAGCGAGCCTGAGGTGACCACCGAAGGAACGGACCGCATCCGTCTGAAGATCGCAGGTGTTACCGACGAAGCAGAGGTCCGCAAGAAAATGAAAGAACCCGCAGTTCTCACCTTCCGCAGTGCCAAGGAAGGGGATGCTCCCGGAGTATTCAGTAAGATTGAGCTTGTAGGCAGTGACTTCGTGGAAGGTGCGGCAGAGGTTCAACGCGATCAGCTCAACCGTCCCGAAATCAGCATCTCCATCAAAGACAAGAAGAAATTCGCAGAGATTACTGAGCGTCTGCTGGGTAAGGAACTTGCCATCTACCTGGATGAGAACCTGTTATCTGCGCCTCCAACGGTACGAGCTGTCCTGACCGATGGTAAGGCTTCGATCTCCGGGGGATATACCCTGGATGAAGCCCGTGAGATTGCCGATACGATCAACCTCGGTGCTTTGCCGCTGAAGCTGACAGAGAAATATTCCCAGAGCGTAGGGGCTACACTGGGTAAGCAATCTTTGGATGAGACCGTCAGAGCCGGTATTGTCGGTTCTGTGATTATTTTGATCTTCATGCTGCTTATGTACCGTCTTCCGGGCGTACTGGCCAGCTTCGCGCTGATCCTGCACACCTGGCTGCTGATTCTGGTATTTGTCCTGGCGGACTTTACGCTGACACTTCCCGGGATCGCCGCGTTCATTCTCGGTATAGGGATGGCCGTCGACGCCAATATCATTACCAATGAACGGATCAGGGAAGAAATGCGCAGCGGTAAGGGCATTATGTCTTCCGTCAAAGCAGGGAACAAGACCTCCTTCCGTACAGTTATGGATGCGAATGTAACCACTATTATCGTAGCGGCTGTCATGTTCGCCTTCGGTACTGGTGCGGTCAAAGGCTTCGCGCTGATTCTGATCGTGGAAATTGTACTTAGTATCGTAACAAACCTTTATTTTGCCCACTGGCTGCTGACAGTGCTGGTTAAAGCCGGCGCACTCAACAAGCCGAAGCAATTTGGGGTAAAGGAGAGTGACATCAGTGCGCTTTAAGAAAGAGCTTGATTTCGTACATTTAAGTAAATTCTTCTATATCTTCTCGATTGCCCTTACTGTAGCGGGTCTGGTCTTTCTGGCAACCTTCGGCCTGAACTACAGCGTTGACTTCAAGGCCGGGTCCAATGTAGACGTAGCGCTCTCGAAGAGTGTTACGCTGGCTGAGCTTCAGCCAGCCTTAAAGGATGCGGGCATCGAGCATGAACCCACCATTACCGTCGGCGACAAGCGCGTCAACATCCGCTATGATCAAGAGCTGAGTGATGCACAAAGTGAGACCCTCAAGAAGTCAATCAACAAGATTGATGACAAGGCGTCTTTTGAAATCAATACCGTAGATACCGAGATGGCTAAGGAGCTGGCCCGTAATGCGATCTATTCCGTGCTGCTCTCCAGTATCGGGATTATCATCTATGTAAGTATCCGTTTTGAATGGCGTTTTGCGCTGGCGTCCATTGTGGCACTGCTTCATGACGCATTCATGGTAGTGGCGGTCTTCTCGATCTTCCGTCTGGAGGTTGATATTACCTTCATTGTCGCGGTGCTGACCATTATCGGTTACTCGATTAATGATACGATCGTTATCTTTGACCGGATACGCGAGAATCTGCGCTTCGGCAAGCAGAAGTCGTATGAGGACTTGAAGCACCTGGTTAACAAAAGTGTAATGCAGACACTCATGCGTTCTCTTTATACAGCCTTCACCGTATTTATTGCTGCATTCTTCCTGCTGATTATGGGCGGGGAGTCGATCCGCATGTTCTCGCTGGCCATGGTTATCGGTCTGCTCTTCGGAGCATATTCATCGATCTTCATTGCAAGTCCGCTCTGGCTGCTCCTGAAAAAGAATCAGAAGCCTGCGGCGAAGACCCCGGCCAAAGCCTAATAACCGGTTATTCTGTAAAAGCCGCGTCTGTAGCGACGCGGCTTTTCGGAATCTTCGGGTCAGGGCGTCTTGCTTGATTTCATCATCATGAGTTTACTTGCTAGTGGTAAGGAGGGCCTCGTTATGAATGACAAACCATTACCCCGGAAACAAACTGTTGCCTGGACCGGAATCCTAAGTGATGTTCTGCTCGCTGTAGCTAAGGGAAGTATCGGTTATATATCAGGCAGCAAAGCATTGTTGGGGGATGCAATCTATTCCGGAGCAGATGCCGCTGCCAGAGCGGCAGGGGTGATTCCGTGGAACCTGAAGCAGAGTCACAAGGCGGCAGGCTCAGCGGAACGCGGCCGGACTGCGCAAGGAAGCAGGGAGCCGATGGCGGCTATTCTGTTCTCCGTGCTGATTATTATGGGCGGGCTGCAGGTTGCTTTCTCGGCTATCCGTGATTTGACAAGGGGACATCTGTCGGCACCGGAGGAGTCAGCACTTGTTGCTGTCCTGCTGTGCATTGTGTTCAAAGAGGCTGTATTTCAATACCAGTACCGTTATTTCAAAAAAAAGGGTGACGGCAGTCACGCGGCTTATGCCGACAGCCACCGGTTCAGCCTGTATACATCTATAACTGTATTTATCGGGATTGCCCTGGCCATAACCGGAGGATACTTGAACTGGCATCCTCTGCTCTACATGGACCCCATCGCAGCTCTGTTGACCGGATGTCTGATTCTCCGCAAAGGCTATTCATTAATTGCTTCCTCTGTATACAGCAAGAAGATTCAGGAGCTTCCTTCCGAGGAAGCAGCCAGCTTCATTGAGACGGTTCAGCGGGTACACGGAGTCATCCGGGTGGAGCAGCTCCGGGCGCTGGAGGAAGGCAACTATGTGAATCTGCATGTGAAGATTAGTGTGAATCCGCGGATCAGCGTGATGGAGGCACAGGATATTTCGGAATGCGCAAGGAAGCTGCTGCAGCACCGGTTCGTTCATGTCGGTGAGGTTCATATGGATGTTGTGCCGTATGATCCGGGTTATCCTTATAAAAGCAATCACGAGCTCGTGGACAACGATATTCCCACGCTGCTTCAGTAGTCTGCAAGGTGAGAGAAAGGTGAGCTGTATTGCTTCATTCAAAAACAAGCTGGCAATCTCCGGCAGCCGATTCCGAGCGTATTCAGGAACTGGCCCGGAGCCTTTCTATTTCTCCGCTCCTTTCTTCACTGCTGGTGCAAAGAGGTATGGATACCGCTGACAAGGCGCGAGTATTCATGGATGGAGGAGCGGAAGATAGACATGATCCATTCCTGCTCAAAGGAATGGCGGAAGCGGTGCCGCGGATTCAGAAGGCACTGCAAGAGGAAGAGCATATTCTGGTGTACGGTGATTATGATGCAGACGGGGTATCCAGCACAGCGCTGATGATCTACCTGTTGCGTCATCTCGGCGCCTCCTTTGACATTTATATTCCCCACCGCTCCAATGAAGGCTATGGACTGCATAATCATGCGCTGGACTGGGCGGTCCAGCAGGGTGTATCTCTCGTCATTACGGTTGATACTGGTATCAGTGCCTATCATCAGATTGCCTACGCCTCTGAGCTTGGCATTGATGTTATTGTCACGGACCATCATGAGCCGCCGGAGCTGCTGCCTGAGGCCTATGCCCTGATTAACCCGAAGCTGCCGGACTGCCCGTATCCGTTCAAGGGTCTGGCCGGAGTGGGGGTGGCTTACAAGCTGGCTGAGGCGCTCCTGGGCAGCGAAGTGCCGGAGGAATGGTGTGAGATTGCCGCCATCGGTACCGTAGCTGACCTGATGCCGCTGCTGGGCGAGAACCGCAGTCTGGTGCGCAGAGGCCTCAGCAGCATGCGGAATTCCGCGTTCCCCGGCATCCGGGCGCTGCTCTCGGTGGGCGGTATTGCCATGAACACCGTCAGTGCGGTGAATATCGCCTTCGGGATGGCTCCGCGTATTAATGCCAGCGGAAGACTGGATCATGCAGGCCGGGCTGTTACACTGCTGACCACGGAAGATACGGCAGAAGCTGAGCAATTTGCCGGAGAGCTGGATCTGCTGAACAAGGAACGCCAGCTGGTTGTGGAGCGAATTGTCACCGAAGCCTCGGCCAAGCTGGAGGAGAGAATCAGCCGGAGCGGGCTGCCGGATATTATTGTGCTGGCGGACCAGGGCTGGAATGTCGGCGTAGTCGGCATTGTGGCCTCCAAGCTGCTGGAGCGGTATTACCGTCCGGTCATTATTCTGGACATTCATCCGGAGACCGGGATGTGCAAGGGCTCTGCCCGCTCCATCCCGGGTCTCGATATCTATGCGGCCTTATCCTCATGCGCCGAATTGATGGACCACTTCGGAGGACATCCGGCCGCTGCCGGGATGAGTCTGCCGCAGGGCAAGCTGGAAGCCTTCGATGCTGCGCTGAATAGCTATGCTGCGTCTGTTCTGACACCGGAGGACTTCGTAGCGGTTACAGCTGCGGACGGCGAAGTCTCCATTGCCGATCTGACCCTCCAGGCTGCGCTTGAGCTGGAGCGGCTTGCGCCGTTCGGCATGGCTAATCCGCTGCCAAGATTCATTCTGCGCGGAGCGGTTGTGAAGGAGACAAGGAAGATGGGCCAGGAGGGTAAGCACCTGAAGCTTGTGCTCCAGCAGGACAAGCTGACGATTGAAGCTGTAGCCTTCGGCAAGGGTCCACTGGCTGAGCTGCTGCCGGACGGCACAGCCGTGGATGTACTGGCAGAGCTGTCCGTCAATGAATGGAACGGCTCGCGCAAGCCTCAGCTGATGCTGCAGGATCTGGCGGTGCCGAAGGCGCAGCTGTTCGATCTGCGCGGCGCAGCTGATGCTGTCAAGCAGGCAGCGCATATTCAGGAGCTGCTCCGCACCTATAGCGGCAGCAATCCGGGCCGGAGTGCTGCGGTCTTCCAGAACAGCCGGACGACGCCGCTGCGTGATCTTAAGGGCATGTCCCTCTGGGTATACGATGAGTCTGCCGGGATCTCTGCTGTACATCAGCCGGAAGGCGCGCATGATGAAGAGGGACTGTCGCTGCTCTGTGTGCTGGATATGCCCGAGTCCCCGGAACAGCTGGAAGCGCTGTTTACTGCTTTTCCTGAGGCGGAGAACATTGCCCTGCTGCATTCGATCCGTGACGGGCGTGACCGTCTGCAGGTTCCTACCCGTGATCATTTCAAATTGTTATATAAATGGATTGCCGCAATCGCTGCAGCTCCAACTCCTGAGCATGAAGTGCTGCTGCGGCTCAGCCGCCAGTCGGCGCTTGGTGTGCGTATGGTGAGCAGAATGCTGGATGTATTCGATGAGCTTGACTTCATTGAGCGCAGCGGCGGCACAATTACTTTTGTTCCGCAGCCTGCCGCCAAGAGTCTGAGCACATCAGAGCATTTCGTCAGACTGGGCAAGACGGCGGAGATGGAGCAGTATTTCATGGAAGGCAGCCGCAGTGAATTGCAGGAATTCATGCTGTCACGACGTTTAGGGGCCTCATAACAGCTGTACATGCTGTCACGGTCATTGGTTTGAGTAACTTCAGCGGGGTGATCCCCGCTTACTTTTAGGAGATGATGATGTTGGATTTCAAAAACAATATTCGCGTAATTCCGGATTTCCCCCAGGCAGGAATCAGCTTCAAAGATATTACTACGCTGCTGAAGGACGGCGCTGCATACCGTGCTGCCATCGATGAGCTTAAGGCCCTGGTAGCCCACCTGGAGATCGACGTCATTGCCGGACCGGAGGCGCGCGGCTTTGTAGTGGGTGCGCCGCTGGCTTATGCGCTGGGGGTAGGCTTCGTGCCAATCCGTAAAAGCGGCAAGCTTCCTTATGAGACAATCGAAGTAGGCTATGATCTGGAATACGGCAAGGATACCCTTGCTGTGCATACCGATGCGATCAAGCCAGGCCAGAAGGTGCTGATTGCGGATGATCTGCTGGCTACAGGCGGTACGATTGCTACTTCTGTTAACCTGGTAGAGCAGCTTGGCGGCCAGGTGGTCGGCGCTGCATTCCTGATCGAATTGACAGCTCTGTCCGGACGGGACAAGCTGTCCGATATTGAAGTGGTTACCTTGTTGACTTACGAGGATTAATCCCGGTGCCCGGCAACTTTTCCCGGGAAATAAAAAGCGGACTGTTGTCGAATGAAGACAGCAGTCCGCTTTTTTAGTTATTGGCCGAAGTGGGTGGACAATAAAGGATGAGAGTTACTTAATGTGCCGATTTGTCAGCTTCCTGTTCATTGGACAGGCCCAGAACCTCGATCAGCTTGAAGAGCAGGGCGAGAACCATACCGACGATAGTCGCCAGTGCCATTCCCTTCAGTTCTACACCGCCAAGCTTCAGCGAAATGCCGCTGATGCCGACAACCAGGACGAGCGTAGCCAGAATCATGTTGGTGGCTTTGGAGAAATCGACCTTCTGTTCAACGAAGATACGCAGGCCTGATGCCGCAATAACCCCGAACAACAGCAGGGATACACCGCCCATGACCGGCAGAGGAATGTTGGCAATGACCGAGGAGAATGTTCCGGAGAACGACAACACAATGGCGATTACAGCAGCCCCCGCGATAACATATACCGAGTATACCTTGGTCAGAGCCATTACGCCGATATTCTCACCATAAGTGGTATTAGGCGTAGACCCCAGGAATCCAGACAGTACAGTAGAAATCCCGTTTCCCATCAGTGAGCGGTCCAGTCCCGGGTCCTTGGTCAGGTCCTTGCCGACGATATTGCTGGTAACCAGCAAATGGCCGATATGCTCTACAATGACTACAAGTGATACCGGAATGATCGTCAGAATAACCTGCCAGTTGAAGGATGGGGTAATAATAGTGGGATGCGAGAGGAAGCTTGCTTGAGAGATGGCACCAGTATTCACCTCACCCAAGATATAAGCGAGTACATAACCGGTAACGATACCGATGAGGATGTGAATGATTTTGGGGAAGCCGCGGAACAGCACGGAGCCGAGCACGGTAACACCGAGTGTGACGAGCGACAGGGTAATGGCTTTGCCGTCAGGCGTCCATTCAGCGGTAGCTACACCCTCAGGAGCAATGAGTCCGGCCATCCGTGCGGCTACAGGCACAAGCTCAAGTCCGATCGTGGCAACAATTGCTCCCATAACTGCCGGAGGGAACACGACATCAATCCAGCCGGTACCGGCATAACGTACAATTAAGGCCACAAGAATGAATATAACGCCAGTCACGATAAAAGCGCCCAGTGCAAGCGAATATCCGCGCTCATGATCGCCGGCATGCTCTTTGAGCACAAGCAGCACGGGAGAGATGAAGGCAAAGCTTGAACCCAAATAGGCGGGGATTTTGCCGCGGCAGATCAGAATGTAGAGCAAGGTGCCGATACCGTTCATCAGCAGGATCATGCCGGGATCTACCCCGAACAGGTTGGGAACAAGCACGGTGCTGCCGAACATGGCGAACAGATGCTGAAGACTCAGGAGGAAGCCCGGGCCCCAAGGGAGTCTTTCGTTAACTTGAATTTCGCGTTGCAATGGAGTTCACTTCTCTTTCTGATCTAATTTGATTTGACAATTCTTATCTTATAAAAAACCGCCTTTACTAGATTAAATAGATCGGCGGATTTTTACAACAACATTTTTACCCGTGCCACAAAATTGTCTTTTCTTGACCCTTTCCCTGACAGGAATACCACGCTATGGCAAGTGTTGACGGAATCCCTCGTAAGCGTCATAATTATAGACAACTTTAACCTGAGCGTAATGCAGCCGGGAACGCACGGAACCTGCAAATTCTGCATGCTTGCAGGTTCATTTTATTATAGAAGGGAAACGGATACGACGAGAATGGGCATAGAGCAATTAACCGAAAAGGCTGGCGCCTATATAAAAGAAAAAGATCTTCTCCGCATCCGTGAAGCTTATGAATTCGCCGATCAGGCTCATCACGGGCAGGTCCGGAAGTCGGGGGAGCCATACATTCTGCATCCGCTCGCGGTCGCAGATATTGTCGTCAATATGCAAATGGATGTCATATCCATTATTGCTGCGCTGCTGCATGATGTGGTGGAAGATACGACAGTGTCCCTGGAGCAGATCCGCACGAAATTTGGCGATACCTGCGCAATGCTTGTGGACGGCTTGACCAAGCTGGAACGCATCCGCTTCCGCTCCAAGGAGGAGCAGCAGAACGAGAACTACCGCAAGATGTTCATCGCTATGGCGCAGGATATCCGGGTAATCGTGATTAAGCTGGCGGACCGTCTGCATAATATGCGTACGCTCAAATACCAGTCCGAAGAGAGTCAGCGCCGGATTTCTTATGAGACGCTGGAGATCTTTTGTCCCATTGCGGACCGGCTGGGGATCTCTGCGATCAAGTGGGAGATGGAGGATATTGCGCTCCGTTACCTGAATCCGCAGCAGTACTACCGGATTGCCAACCTTGTACACAAGAAACGGGCAGAACGTGAGCAGTTCATTGACAGTGTCATCGGCCGCATCCGCGCCAAGCTGGATGAAATGGGCATCGAAGGCGATCTCTCGGGACGCCCGAAGCATATCTACAGTGTCTATAACAAGATGAACACGAAGAACAAGCAGTTCAACGAGATCTATGATCTGCTCGCTATCCGCATTATCGTCGACAATATTAAGGATTGTTATGCCACTTTGGGTATTATTCATACGCTTTGGAAGCCGATGCCCGGTCGTTTCAAGGACTATATTGCTATGCCCAAGGCGAACATGTATCAGTCTTTGCATACAACCGTAGTTGGTCCGGGAGGAGAGCCGACGGAGGTGCAGATCCGCACCTGGGAGATGCACCGCACGGCCGAATTCGGGATCGCCGCGCACTGGGCGTACAAGGAAGGCAGCAGCAACAACGTCAATCCCGAGAACCGAATGCCGTTCTTCCGCGAGATCCTGGAGCTGCAGCATGAAGCCAAGGATGCCGAAGAATTCGTGGAGTCGCTCAAAATGGACTTCTTCTCCGATCTGGTCTTCGTATTCACGCCTAAGGGTGAGGTAGTAGAGCTGCCTGCCGGCTCGGTGCCGCTGGATTTCGCGTTCCGCATCCATACCGAGGTCGGGAACCGGACGATCGGCTCCAAGGTGAACGGGCGTATCGTGCCGCTTGACCATAAGCTGAAGACCGGAGATATCGTGGAGATTCTGACCTCAAAGAATTCGTACGGTCCGAGCCGCGATTGGCTGAAGATTGCCCAGTCCTCGCATGCGCGGAGCAAGATCAAGCAGTGGTTCAAGAAGGAGAAGCGCGAGGAGAACGTCGAGAAGGGCCGGGAGGCTATCGAACGCGAGCTGAAGCGCCTGAACGTAGAGGTCTCTGACTGGCTGACGGAGGACAAATTATCGGAGGCAGCGAAGAAGTTCGCCTTCAATGATGTGGAGGATATGCTGTCGGCGGTCGGCTTCGGCGGGATTACTGCGGCGCAGATCGCTTCCAAGCTGACCGAGAAGCTGCGTAAGGACCAGGAGGAGGCCGCAGGCCATCTGGAGCTTACCTCTGAGATGAAGGCAATCAAATCCAGCGGAGAGAAGCGCAACCAGCCGACCAACGGGGTCCGTGTCAAGGGGATTGACAATCTGCTGGTGCGCTTCGCACGATGTTGTAATCCCGTGCCGGGCGACGATATTATCGGCTATGTGACCCGTGGCCGGGGCGTATCGGTACACCGGGAGGATTGTCCGAACATTCCGAACGAGATGGACGGAGAGGAAGCGGCCCGCGTGATCGAAGTGGAGTGGGAAGGCAGTATGGAGGCTAATTACAGCGTCGATATTGAGATTACCGGCCATGACCGCAATGGGCTGCTGAATGAGGTGCTGCAGGCGGTATCGGAGAGCAAGACCAATATTTCAGCGGTCACCGGGCGCTCCGACAAGAACAAGATGGCGATGATCCATATGACGATTCTGATCCGCAACACTGATCACCTGCAGTCTGTGGTCGACAAAGTGAAGCGGGTCAAGGATGTCTATACTGTTAACCGCATTATGCAATAGAGGTGCTAAGGCAAGGAGCTGAAGAATGAGATGAGAGTAGTTGTGCAGCGCTGCAAGAACTCCAGTGTGACGGTGGACGGAGCAGTGACCGGAGCGATTGGAGAGGGCCTGCTGCTGCTGGTCGGCGTAACCCATGAGGATACGGAGAAGGATGCCAAGTATTTGGCTGACAAGGTCGCCGGACTGCGGATTTTTGAAGATGCGGCTGGTAAAATGAACCACAGTGTGACGGAGGCCGGCGGGGCCATTCTGTCCGTCTCACAGTTCACGCTGTACGGGGACTGCCGCAAGGGCAGACGTCCCAACTTCATGGCAGCAGCGGCTCCGGCTGAGGCAGAGCGCCTCTACGACTACTTCAACCAGGAGCTGCGTGCCGGAGGACTGCAGGTAGAGACCGGTGTGTTCGGAGCGATGATGGATGTCGCCCTGACCAACTGGGGACCGGTTACGCTGCTGTTGGACAGCAAGGGTTAGAAATGGAGGCGGCAGACACCGCCTTAACTGTATATGATATATCACGGGACTCCACATGGTGGGGTCCTTTTTTGCCGAGATAGCAAAACTTATGTATGTATGGTATCTCATCATGTATCCTTCTATTTCCCGCAGAAACGGTACCTTCTCTACAAAGGCATAGCCGTTTCCGCTTGGGTGAAAGAACGCTTGATTGCGCTGAACGGGGGGATACAGGTGCATTGGAGTAGTGGGGGCGGGAACGCAAGTGGAATTTGTACAACTAATTACTCGAGAATGTCATACTGCGCCATAGCAAATGGAAAAGTAACACTTAATTATCCTCTTTATTCTCCACCGCCTGATATTGAAAGAATTAACTGTACATTATCCAACTGCTGCTCCTAACTACAGTAAAAAGACAAAATTAAGTGTGCTTTTTCCAACTCTTTCGTCGGGAGAGTAGCATCTGGATGGTGTGGAATTCCCAATTGCCCGCGGTGTCTGTTCAGAGAATTAGCAAGCGGGATAGCAGCAGCCCTGCTTGGATAGACTATGAATGATGCACCATTATTCAAGTGCGGGGAGCAAGCAAAATGAGACAAGCACCACAAGCATGGATGTGGAACATGATTCAGGCCCATGTGGCCGGGTCGATGACCGAAGCTTCAGCGACAGCCAAGGAAGCCGGCGACCCGAAGGAGCCGCAGGGACTCCAGCGCAGAGGCCGCGGTCTTTTGCCGCGTACCTGACCGGGGAGAAGGTATGCGGGAGCGGATTTTTTTAAGCAGGGAGGCAGTACGTACGGAACAGAATTTATGGTAACTGCTTAGGCTTCGTTATAAAGCGGGGGAATGAGGGTAATAGATTGACGAGACGATAGCAGCCCAGAAAGGAGATATGGATCTCATGAGTAAAGTAGCTTTTCTGCTTGCCAATGACTTTGAAGATTCTGAAATGAAGGTTCCTTACGAAGAAGTTTTACAGGCAGGACATCAGGCAGAAATCATCGGTCTGAAGAAAAATGAGACCCTGCTCGGCAAACAAGGGAGCGTATCCTATGCCGCCGATAAAGCGGTCAGCGAGGTCACAGCGGAAGAGTATGATGCGATAGTCATTCCAGGCGGATCTTCGCCGGAGAATCTCCGTCTTGACCCGGATGTTCTGCAATTCGTGAAGGATGCTGACCGTGCAGGCAAGCCGATTGCCGCGATCTGCCACGGCCCGCAGATTCTGATCAGTGCTGAACTGCTGCAAGGCCGCACCCTTACCTCCTATCCGCCGCTGAAGGATGATCTGATCAATGCCGGCGCGGAGTTCAAGGATGAAGAGGTCGTCGTAGACGGCAACTACATTACTTCACGCACACCCAAGGATGAGCCCGCTTTTGTGCGTGAGCTGCTTAAGGTGTTGTAATACATGAAATACATGCATAACCCGTTTGGCATAATACAACTTTATGGGAGGGATTTACAATGACAAGAAGAATCCAGGCCTATTTCAGTACAGAAGATGCAGCGGAAGGTGCTAAGACTTCTTTGATTCCTTACGGTGTAGACGGGATTGAGGTGTCGGCTTTAACCGACCCATTGGATAATGGAGTAAATAACCGGCGTAACATTCTGATTCCGCTGGGGTCCACCAATACTGCTTCAACAGGTGCCGGGGGCGTGTACGCTGCCGGAGGTGCAACGGGTATGGGTTCCGGTGCGGCCATTGTCCCCGCAGTTGCAGCAGATGATAATTTGAATCGTACGGATGAAGTACGTGCCGATGAAGTACGTACGGAGGGCGAAGTGCATAGAGGGGAAGAGCTGACAAGCAGCGACCTGGAGCACCTGCATTATGTCATGGATCTCAAGGTAGCCGATAATCATTACAACGAGGTTGTTGAGGTGCTGCGCGGCAAGCAGGCCTATGTAGAGATTTTTGATTAAAAAGGCAAGCGGAATCACTGCCGGTATACAGTTCATTTCAGCTCCAGCCCTCTGGTATAGAGAGGCTGGAGCTGTTTTATATGCAGCATAAAAGAGAGGACGGCAGGATAGGTGTAGACAGGAGCATGGGGATGGTGTAACCTATGGATTAGCATGACAGCGGGGATTTGAACGGCTTGGTGAAACGCTTTCTTTTCTGTAATGCAACTGTAACACTACATACATGATTCCTTAATATAGCGTGTTTATAATAGAAGCATGACCCCCTTTTTTATAATATATGATGATGGACCTGCAGCAATCGGCTGCAGGTCACTTTTTTATTTTAAAGGTTCACACTAATTCAATCCTTGACTTTAGCGCAGTGGTTCAGTAGAATCTAACAGTATAGGTAAGTTTATATTGTTTTGATGACGGGACCAAGTAATCCGTAACCCACAACCCCAGAGAGGAATCCCGCAGATCATGGCTGTCGTCCAGGTAAGAAGGACCGTATACTGATCCGCAAGGCTGTAAGGATTCTGTTGATGAACGGACGAATGACCTCCCCGAGAACGCACGGCGAACGCAGGCAGCAGGATTGCCTACAGTCAGTAGCCGGATGCGCGTAGGCGGGCGTTAACCGCTTAGAGCGGAGCTTAGGCAGAGCAAGTTGCTAAGCCCGGAATGTGGGTGGTACCACGGGTGAATTATTGGTTATGATAATCCCTCGTCCCTGTTTGTAATTGAACAGGGATGAGGGATTTTTTGCTGTTTTTAGGGGTTATTTTCAGGAGGGATAGGCGTGGCTAAAGAAAGATTCGAGAAACCAACAGGTACACAGGATGTGCTGCCGGGTGCAGTAGAGAAATGGCAGGTCGTGGAGGCCAAGGCAAGAGAGCTGTGCCGCCGCTTCAATTACCGGGAGATTCGTACCCCGCTGTTCGAGCACACCGGGCTGTTCGAGCGCGGAGTCGGCGAAACAACGGATATTGTAGAAGGTGAGATGTATACCTTCAAGGACAAGGGCGACCGTGATCTGGCGCTTCGTCCCGAAGGGACAGCAGGCGTGGTACGTGCGTATGTCCAGAACAAGCTATACGGTGAGCCGGATGTCAGCAAGCTGTATTACATCGGACCGATGTTCCGTTATGAACGTCCGCAGGCCGGCAGATACCGCCAGTTCCATCAGTTCGGCATCGAGGCCTTCGGCGCGGTGGACCCGGCGATTGATGCTGAAGTCATCTCACTGGGGTACCAGTTCTATATTGATCTGGGGCTGAAGGATGTGCGGGTAGAGCTGAATTCGGTCGGCAACGCGCCGAGCCGTGCGGCTTACCGCGAGAAGCTGCTGGATTTCCTGAGACCGATGAGAGAGAGCCTGTGCAGCGACTGCCAGCGGCGGATGGAGCGCAACCCGCTGCGTGTGCTGGACTGCAAGGTCGATCAGGACAAGTTCGGCGGAGCGCCTTCTATTCTGGATAGTCTGGATGAAGAGTGTACAGAGCATTTTGCGAAGGTGAAAGGTCATCTTGATGTGATGGGTGTGGAATACAGCATCAACCCACGCCTGGTGCGCGGCCTTGATTATTACACGCATACGGCGTTTGAGTATAAAGCGGCAGGCATTGGCTCCATTGACACGGTGGGCGGCGGCGGCCGGTACAACGGTCTGGTCGAGGAGATCGGCGGGCCGGATCAGCCGGGTATCGGGTTCGGGATTGGCCTGGAGCGGATTCTGCTGATTCTGGAGAATCAGGGTGTCGAGCTGGAAGCGGCGAAGCCGCTGGATGTGTACTTCGTTGCACTGGGCGAAGCAGCAGATCTGGAGATTACGAAGCAGCTGTTCCGTCTGCGCAGCCTGGGCTTCTCTGCGGAGCGCGATTACCTGGGACGCAAGATGAAGGCGCAGATGAAGTCGGCGGACCGCATGTCAGCCCGGTATACGGCGATTCTCGGTGAAGACGAGCTGAATAACGGCGTCATCGCGCTCAAGTCGATGGAGACCGGCGAGCAGCGGACGGTGAAGCTGGACGAGCTGGCAGAGGCGCTGATTCAGAATTAAGCGAGCAGGCGAGCATATGTAATTTTAAACATGAAGGGGTAGGATATAAGATGACCAGAAGTCATAACTGTGGCCAATTAACGACAGCGAGCATCGGTGAGAAAGTAACATTGAACGGTTGGGTGCAGACCCGCCGTGACCTTGGAGGCGTGCTGTTCATTGATCTGCGCGACCGCACAGGGATTGTACAGATTGTATTCAACCCTGACTATTCCGGTGAAGCGCTGCAGATTGCCGATAAGGTACGCAGTGAATATGTGCTGTCCGTGACGGGTACTGTGGTTAAGCGCGATGAGGAGACCATCAACCGCAATCTGCCGACCGGTGAGATCGAAGTGCAGATTACAGACATCGAAGTGCTGAATGCGGCTAAGACACCTCCGTTCTTCATCGAAGACGGGGTGGAAGTAGACGAATCCCTGCGCATGAAATACCGTTACCTGGATCTGCGCCGTCCGGAGATGCACAAGACGCTGCTGCTTCGTTCCAAGTCGGCTAAGATCTTCCGCGATTTCCTCGACAATGAGGGCTTCATCGATGTAGAAACGCCGATTCTGACCAAAAGCTCGCCGGAAGGCGCACGTGACTATCTCGTGCCAAGCCGTGTGCATGAAGGGGAATTCTTCGCGCTTCCGCAGTCGCCGCAGATCTACAAGCAGCTGCTGATGGTTGGCGGCATCGAGCGTTATTACCAGATGGCCCGCTGCTTCCGCGATGAGGACCTGCGCGCTGACCGCCAGCCAGAATTCACACAATTCGATATTGAGACCTCGTTCATGCCGCAGGATGAGCTGCTGGCGATGATGGAGAAGCTCATGCAGCGCCTGCTGAAGGAGACGGTGGGAGTAGAGGTATCCGCACCGTTCCAGCGGCTGACGTATGCCGAAGCAATCGGCAAATACGGCTCTGACAAGCCGGACCTGCGCTTTGGCCTGGAGCTGGTAGAGATGAATGATATCGTGGCTGAGAGCGGTGTGAAGGTGTTCGCTTCCGTGATTGAGAAGGGCGGGGAAGTGAAATGTCTGAACGCCAAGGGCTGCGGCACATGGACCCGTAAGGAGATTGACGATCTTGGACCATATGCTGCCCGTTACGGGGCCAAGGGTCTGGCCTGGATTCAGGTCAAAGACGGCGAGTTCAAGGGACCGATTGTGAAGTTCTTCTCCGAGGAAGAAATCGCTGCCGTGAAGGAGCGCACAGGTGCCGAGGATGGCGACCTGCTGCTCTTCTCCGCTGATACCAAGAAGGTGGTAGCCGATGTGCTTGGTGCTCTGCGTCTGAAGATTGGCCGTCAGCTTGGTCTGATCGACGACAGTGTGTTCAAATTCGCCTGGGTAACGGAATTCCCGCTGCTCGGCTACGATGAGGATCAGAAGCGTTATGTGGCTGAGCATCACCCGTTCACACGCCCGATGGATGAAGACCTGCATCTCTTCGATACCGATCCGGGGGCCATCCGCGCACAGGCGTATGACCTGGTGCTTAACGGCTACGAGGTAGGCGGTGGTTCCCAGCGTATCTACAAGCGTGACGTTCAGGAGAAAATGTTCAATGCACTCGGCTTCTCGCAGGAGCTGGCTTATGAGAAATTCGGCTATCTGATGGATGCCTTTGAATACGGCACGCCTCCGCATGGCGGCATCGCGTTTGGCTTCGACCGTCTGATTATGCTGCTGGCGGGCCGCACGAACCTGCGTGAGACCATTGCCTTCCCTAAGACGGCAAGTGCAACGGACCTGCTGATGGATGCCCCATCCCCGGTGGATGCGGGACAACTGGAGCAGCTGCACATCAAGCTGGCACCGAAACCGGAGAAAGAAAAGAAATAAATCAACTATGGACTGACGGGGCGCACCAATAGAGCAGAGGGACGTCCCGGAAGCCTTGCCCAAGGAGGCTGGCATCATGCTGAATCAGTTCTCGCGTACGGAGCTGGCGATCGGGCCGGAGGGCCTGGAGATTATGAAGAACAGCACAGTGGCTGTGTTGGGGATCGGCGGAGTCGGCGCCATGGCGGCGGAAGCGCTGGCCCGGACCGGCATCGGCCGGATTATTCTGATTGATAAGGATTCGGTGGATATTACCAACATCAACCGCCAGCTTCATGCGCTGACCACGACCATCGGCCAGAATAAAACGGATCTGATGGTAGACCGCATCAAGCTGATCAACCCGGAATGCGAAGCGATTGCGCTGAATATGTTCTACACCGAAGAGACGTATGAGGAGCTGTTCAAATACAAGCTGGACTATGTAATTGACGCTTCGGATACGATTATTTATAAGATTCACTTGATCAAGGAATGTCTGGCCCGGAAGATCCCAATGATCTCCAGTATGGGTGCGGCCAACAAGATGGACCCGACCCGCTTCCAGGTCGCCGACATCTCCAAGACCAGCATGGACCCTATTGCCCGGGTGATCCGCACCAGACTGCGCAAGGAAGGCATTAAGAAGGGCGTGAAGGTGGTCTTCTCCACCGAGAAGCCTGTGAAGCCGCGCGAGGATGTGACGGAGCAGATCGTGCCTGCGAATGCGCCGGACCGGCGCAAGGCGAAGCAGCCTCCGGCCAGTACTTCTTTTGTACCCCCTGTAGTCGGCCTGATTATGGTCAGTGTAACGGTACGGGATTTGCTCGAAACGGGCGGCATTACATTTGAATGAATGCTATCAGGTAAAAGGGTGTGTAGCCGGCTTCCGGCTATATGCCCTTTTATTACGGAGATATACATGGCATCCTATGAGAAGAACTTAAGTGGAGGTTGTAACATGAAATCGAATATTTGGCGGAATAGTGTGGGAATGGAGCCGGGCGACAACTGGAAGCAGGAATGGGCGGCCGGTATCCTGTCGTATTTCGCTTCGGTATATATTGTAATGGTTAATGCGGCGATCCTGGCAGATGCAGGCATGCCGCTGCGGGCCGGGATGGTTGCCACGCTGCTGACAGCGGTGACGGGCTGTCTGCTGATGGCTTTTGGCGGCAAAACGCCGATTATCGTCGTCCCGGGCATGGGGATCAATGCCTTTTTCACCTATACGCTGGTGCATTCTATGAAGCTGGATTGGCGCGAGGCGCTGGCGGTGGTGGTGGTGACCGGGGTGCTGTTTGCCATTGTGGCCTTCACCTCGCTCTACCGCATTCTCAGCGATGCGATTCCCCATAATCTGCAGCATGCGATCACCGTCGGCATCGGGCTGTTCCTGACCTTCATCGGCCTGCAAAAAAGCGGGATTGTCATTGCCCACGCCACCACCTTCGTCGCCATCGGGCATTTCAGTGATCCTGCGGTCATTACCTCGGTGGTGACGCTGCTGCTGGCGCTGGTGCTGTTCATCCGGGGCACACGCGGCGGTCTGCTGATCAGTATGCTCGTGGGCACAGGTCTTGCCTATCTGCTGGGGGCCGCCCATGCGCCGAAGAATACAGAGCCGGGACATGTGTTCAGCGGTTACGGCAGCGTGTTCGCCAGTATGGACTGGAGCGGCTTCGTCAGCCTTGTCTTCTGGATTGCCGTCTTCCTGCTGCTGCTGATTGTGGTGTTTGAGAATATCGGCCTGATCTCTTCCCAGACGCTGATGGCAGGACGTCCGGAACGCTTCAAAAGCAGTCTGCGGGCGCTGTCGCTCGCCAACATCGCGGCAGGTCTGTTCGGCAGCAGCCCGGTGGTCGCCGCTGCCGAATCCACCGCCGGAATTGCGGCAGGAGGCCGCTCCGGCTTAACTTCACTCGTCACCGGCCTGCTGTTCGGGGCGACCTTCCTGTTCATCCCGCTGCTGGCTTATGTGCCGGACAGCGCGATTGCGCCGATTCTGATCGTAATCGGCGGGCTGATGGTGCAGAATGTGCGCGAGATGGATCTCGGCGACATGACGGAGCTGTTCCCGGCCTTCCTGGTCATGGTGATGATTCCCTTCACCTACAGCATCGTGGACGGCATGGCGTTTGGCTTCATCACCTATCCGCTGGTGAAGCTGGCTACCGGCAAAGGCAAAGAGGTTCCTCCTGCCTTGTACGGTATTGCCGGGCTGTTCATTGCGAACTTCGTGCTGCATGCGCTGATGGGCTGACGGCTAAGGTGGAAGGGGGGCTCCTTTTCCCTCTTCCTCTTCCTCTTATCCGCAGCTTGGGCAGTTGCTAGAAATATATGGCTTTCCCTATCCTGTTGTGATAAGATGGACTGCTCACACAACTTAAGGTGCATGCTTCCGAAGCGAGTTATGCTCGTAGTGATTCAGGAAGCGAATGCCCGCAAAACTAAGCGTATGCTTTCGAAGCAGTTTTGCGCGAAGAAAAGTCGGGTGAAGTAGCGCTCGCAAAACTTTTAGGAGGTAACTGAAATTGGAAGACAACTTTCAAAGTGCCTATCAAGAGGAAGAAGACAGGCTGAACCACGTGCTGACAGAGATTGATTCCACCCTTGAGCGGCTGCGCTCAACACCAGTGTACACAGGACACGATTATACCGAGCAGGTGCTGGAGGATTCAAGGGAGCAGAGGCGCAAAGATCTTGCCAAGCTTAGGCAGGAGCCTTATTTCGGACGGCTTGATTTTCAGGGCAATGATGAGGAAGACCGCAAGGCACTCTATATCGGCAAAATCGGCGTAGACCGCGAGCAGGTAAGCGACCGTCCGCTTGTCATTGACTGGCGGGCACCGGTGGCAAGCCTGTTTTATTCTTTTACCGGAGGAACGGAAGCCGCCTCGTATGAAGCGCCGGAGGGGCTGATCGAAGGGCTGGTCTATCTCAAGCGTAACGTGGTGATCCGGAGGCAGATCCTGGAGCGGGTGGCGGATACGTATAATCGTGACAGCGACGCGCCGGCGGTATCGGATGAATTCCTGGTCTACCGGCTGGGGGAGAACAAGGATAACCGGCTGCGGGATATCGTCTCCACGATTCAGGAGGAGCAGGACAAGATTATCCGGGCGGCCAAGAACACGGCGCTGATCATCCAGGGGGTCGCGGGAAGCGGCAAGACCACCGTCGCGCTGCACCGGCTGGCGTTCTTATTGTATCAATACAAGGAGCAGGTATCGGCGGAGAAAATGATTATTTTCGCCCCGAACCGCATGTTCCTGGACTATATTTCAGATGTGCTGCCGGAGCTGGGCGTCGGCAATATTGCCCAGAGCACGTTCCCGGACTGGGCGGCAGAGGTGCTGGGTGTGGACTTGCCGGAGCAGGATGCTTCGGAGGTCATGAGCCGCTGGTTCGAGACGGCCGGAGCGATGCCAGTCATTACGGAAGAGACCCCCGGGCGCTTCAAGGGCTCAACGGTGCTGATGAGCGTCATTGAATCCAGCGTCAAGCTGCTGGAGACCAGCGCTGTGCCGGAGGGCGATTTCAGCCCTTGGGACGGGGCGGTGCTGAGCCGCCAGGTGATTCTGCGCTGGCACAATGAGGAATACGCACCGTATCCTCCGGCGAAGCGCAAGGAACGGGTGATGGCGCGGCTTCACCGCTGGATCGAGATGGAGCTGAAGAAGAGCCCTTCGGCGGCTGCGCTGAAGGAGCGTAAGAAGAAGGGCACGGCACGTGAGAAGGCTTACAGCGCCAAGTGGCCGAAATACGAGCCGCTCGCCATCTACAAGCAGATCTTCCGGGCGGCGAAGACGCCGGAGGACTGGCCGGCAGGAGCGCCGGAAGAGATTCCGCCTGCCGTGCTGAAGGAGACCGTCAAGGAGCTGAAAAAGGGCATTCTGCGCGAAGAGGATCTGCCCCCGCTGCTCTATATCCATTATCTTCTGAACGGTAACGAAGGTACTGAGCGCTTTGACCATATTGTGATCGATGAAGCGCAGGATTTCTCCCCGTTCCAGATTGCCGTACTGGATCTGTATGTGAAGGGGCATTCCTTCACGATTCTGGGTGACCTGTCGCAGGGCATCCACGCTTACAAGGGAGTGCATGCGTGGAGAGAGATGCAGACGCTGTTCGCCGAAGAACACACTGCTTACCATGCACTTACCCGAAGCTACCGTTCAACGATGGAGATTATTGAGTTCGCTAACGGCATTCTGTCTGCGGGTGTAGGCAGTGAGCTGCTGGCCGTTCCGGTCTTCCGCAGCGGGAATCCTGTGCGGCTGATCTCCTATGAGGAGGATGTGCTGCCGGGAACGGCTGCTGCTGCTCCGGCGGACCAGCGGCTCAGCGCGGTTAAGAGCGCGCTGGCGCAGCTCTCCGGGCGCGAATACCGCACGGTGGCGGTATTGACCCGCAGCCTGCGGGAAGCCTCCGAGCTGTACGCTGAGCTCGCTGGTCAATTCGAGGATCTTCATCTGATTGACGGCAGCATCACGGAATACCGCGGCGGCTTGTCGATTCTGCCCGTCTACTTGTCCAAGGGACTGGAGTTCGATGCCGTCATTCTGGCAGATGCCGACAGTGACCATTATGGAGCGGCGGCCTGGGATGCGAAGCTGATGTATGTGGGCTGTACGCGTGCCCTGCATGAGCTGTGGCTGCTGCGCAGCGGAGCGCTTCCGTCCTACGTGCAGCTTAACACAGAGGAGACCGTCTCCGGCTGGCCGGAGCTTGAAGAGGGGAATTAAGACGTTCAGAGCGTATGAGGGATAACAGCGCGGAACTGTTGCGTCAAAAAGAGGGGTGCCGTTCAAAGCCGGATTGATGGCTTTGAACGGCACCCCTTGTTTGTTATTGTATAGGAAACTATAGTTTCCTCCTGCTGTGGATAAGGTGAATGTAAATTTGTGGCTAAGAGTTCTTTGAATGATTCGCACAGTGACTATGTTGCTGAATGTATGCGAAAAACAGCATACATTGAGCTCGCATGCAGGCGCATAGCCCGAATGTATGTGGAAAACAGCATACATTGAGCTCGCATGCAGGCGCATAGCCCGAATGTATGTGGAAAACAGCATACATTGAGCTCGCATGCAGGCGCATGTCCCGAATGTATGCGAAAAACAGCATACAATGTGCTCGCACGAAGGTAATCCTATTCAACCGCAGAGTGAATTTGTTCTCTTTAAGCCTTACCCTTCGCATCGAACTGGAACCGCTCCACCTGTCCCTGCATATCCGCAGCCATGCCGGAGAGTGCCGCAGAGGAGGAGGTGATTTCCTCCATCGAAGCAAGCTGCTCCTCGGTAGCTGCCGTTACGCTCTGGAAGGAGTCAAGCGCGGACCGGGCGATGGTAGCCATCTCCTGGACGGAGGCGGCTACTTCGGAGCTGCTGGCCGACATTTGCTCTGTAATGGCTGAGACTTCATGGATCTGCTCGCCGACCTGCCGTGTGGACTGCTCAATCTGCCGGAAGGCTTCGCTTGCCTCCAGCGTAAGCGCCATGCCCTGCTCCACATCCTCTGCCACCTTATGCTTCATTACATCATAAGCGCTGGCGATCAGGCCGACCATATCGGAGATGGTCTCCTGAATCTGTCCGGCACTGCTATTCGTAGCCTCCGATAGCTTGCGCACTTCACCGGCTACGACGGCGAAGCCCCGCCCGTGTTCTCCGGCCCGGGCCGCTTCGATACCGGCATTCAGCGACAGGAGATTGGTCTGCTTGGCAATGGCGGAGATCGCCGTGCTGGTCTCAGCGACCCGGGTGCTTAAGCCGTTAAGCTCAGCGATCAGGGTGCCGGACTGCTGCACCGATTCGCGGATCGTCTTCATCTGCTGCAGGGTCTCCTGCATTCTGGAGCTGCCGGTTGCGACATCCGTTTCCGTAAGCATAGCGGCACTCACAATTGCCTCTGAAGCGGAAGCGATTTTCTGGATACCGGTAGACATCTCCTCCATCGTTGTAGCGACTTCGGCGGAAGCATACGCCTGGGTCTCCACGCCCCGGGTGGATTCCTCCACCAGCTCTGTCACATACTCGACCGCCTTGCTGTTCTCAGCCGTGCTGGCTGTGAGCTGTTCACTGGCAGCGGCGAGCTGGCCGGAGGTCTCGGCAACCTCCTGCACCATGGTGCGCAGTGAAGAGACCATTTCATTATAATTGCCGGCAAGCTGACCGATCTCATCCCTGCGGCTGGTCTGGACGAATTCATCCAGATATCCTTCGCTTACCCGCTTGGCCGAACGGTTCAGGCGTTCTACCGGCCCGGTAATCCGGCGGATAATCAGGAAGGTAATCACTGCAGCAAGCAGCAGCGCGACCACGAGAACGATAGCTGATTTGTACAGAATCGGGTAGACCGCTTTCGTGTATTCACTCTCCGGAAGCACTCCGGCCAGAGTGAAGCCGGTCAGATCATTGGTAATGTAGTATCCGTCCATTTGCGTATCGGCTGCCGTATCCTTGTAGGAGATTTTGCCCGCCGGGCCTTGCTTGGTTCCAGCCGTCATTGCGCCTGTGGCCTCTGAAGCAACCTCCATGGCAGGGTGGTAGATCACCTTGTTATTGCCGTCCAGGATGAAGACATATCCGCTGTCGCCCAGACTGACATTCTTCGCCAGCTCCATTAGCTCCTTCATGCTGATGCTGATTGTAATAGCACCTTTACCGTCCGGAAAAGCCTTGGAGACCGGTAGAATGTAGCTGTTCGTTACTTTGGAGAAAATGGGATTAATTACCGATGTTTTGTCCGGAGTCTTAAGTGCATCTATGTACCAATCGCGTATCCGGGGATCATAATTGTCCAGCTTGGAATCCGGCGCGAACATGTATTTCCCGTCCTCGTTGCCTATCGCCACGATATCTACCTCAGGATGCTCGAGCTTGAAGTTGTCGATCAGCTTGCGCAGCTGTGGAGAGTTGTTCGTCAGCCCGGCGCTGCTCATCTCGTACGCCAGCTCATTCACTGCGGCACTCTCCAGCAGGATCAGCTGCGACAGTGTTTTATCCAGGAGGTGGATGCTTGAACGTGTGGTGTCTTCCATTTTGGAGCGCAGAGCCGATTCTGAGGTTTGTGTTGATATAGCCACCAGAGCCAGTGAGGGCAGCACAATAGCTGTAATGATAAGCAGCATCAGTTCAGTTCTGAGCTTCGTGATACGAAATAGGTGCTTTCGGGTTTTTTTCGGTGTTGGCATGGAAGTTCCTCCTGAATTTCTGAATGGATGGCGGTTAAAATTTATTTCCATATCTCGAAGTAACTAGATATTTTAATATATATTTCGACAGAGATCGACTAAATAATTAGTTTTTCGTCAAAAAAATTAACTCGCATTCTTCCCGGTTTCTTCCTCGTTCCAAGTAGTACGCGCGCCAGCCTTTCAGGTGGAGAACGATTATAACTATTCTTGAACTTGTAACCCCGGGCGGCCTGTGGCTTAATAATAAGTGTCCGGCCGGGCAAGATTACTTCTGGAAGGAGGCTGAAGATATGTTTTCAGAATACGAGGTGGTTTCCGTCTAAGACGGAAACCTGTTTAGGGGGAGGCCGCGAGGCCTCCTTATGTATAACGAGCGAACACGAGCGGATATGTAATTCCGGTTACTATATTATATAGAATGTTACTGACCAACCACTGACAGATTGCTGCTGATTTATAATGAATGTAGACGATAACCGCAGGGTTTAATATAATGAATTTAGGTGATTTACCAAATTTGAGGAGAAGAAAGGAGGCAGGTGGAATGATTATTCAGAACAGTACAGTGATCGGACTGAACGGAATACACCTGTTGAAGGAGGAAATTGAACGTGAGTTACGTCAATGGAAAGGATGTGCTCCCCCCGGGGCTGCTCGAAGAGCTGCAGGGTTACATACAGGGTGAGCTGTTATACATCCCGAAGAAAGCGGAAGAACGGGTGAGATGGGGCGAGAACAGCGGCTCCCGGCAAGAGATTGCTGCCCGCAACGAAGAGATCTTCTGTAGTCACAGCAGCGGCTGCTCGGTGAACGAGCTGCAGAAGAGATATCACTTATCCGAAGAAAGCATCCGCAAGATTATTTCCAAAATGCGGCAGATGCGGCTGGCGATGAACCGCTAGTCTGGAACGTATATGAGTTCTAATTCTAGAACAAAGAGCATGGCTCCCGCCGGTGGCGGCGGGGTCATGCTCTTTTTAACGACCGCTACAGGTATGGTATGATAGGAGAAGTGTATGTATTCTATCGAAATCTTAGATGATAGCAAGGAAGTGTAGGGATGGATTTATTCTCGCAGGGTGAAGACAACGGGAGCGGACGGCTGCTTGCAGACCGGATGCGGCCCGGCAATCTGGATGAATATATCGGACAGGAGCATATTGTAGGCAGGGGCAAGCTGCTGCGCAGAGCGATTGAAGCGGATCAGGTCTCTTCTATCCTGCTCTACGGGCCTCCGGGCTGCGGCAAAACCACTCTGGCCCATATCATATCGCATCACACCCAAGGTGAATTCGTGCGGCTGAATGCGGTGGAGGCTTCGGTGAAGGATGTGCGGGAGGTCATTGAACGCGCACAGAGCAATAAGGCGCTGTACGGCTCGAAGACGATTCTGTTCCTGGACGAGGTACACCGCTTCAACAGCTCCCGGCAGGATGCGCTGCTGCCGGCCGTGGAGAAGGGGACGATTACCTTCATCGGTGCGACAACGGAGAACCCGTTCCATTACGTGAATGGGGCCTTGATGAGCCGCTCGACACTGTTTCAGCTGGAGTCCCTGACAAGCGAACATAGCCTGATTGCGATGAAGCGGGCGCTTGCTGACGATCAGCGGGGGCTCGGCTTCATGGACCTGAAGGCTGATGAAGACGCGCTGCTGCATATCGCCGCCATGGCGAACGGCGATATCCGCCGGGCCTTGAATGCTCTGGAGCTGGCGGCGATGACTACGGCGCCGGAGCGTGACGGCAGCGTGCATATTACGCTTGCGGTGGCGGAGGAGTCGATCCGCCGCCCGATTGTGAAGGCGGACGAGTCGACGCAGTACGACGTGCTGTCCGCTTTTCACAAAAGCATCCGCGGCTCCAGTGACGCCGCCCTGTTCTGGTTCCTCTACGCGGTGGAGAAGCTTGGCATGGACCCGATGACCTTCATCCGCCGACTGATCGCGGCCAGCAGCGAGGATATCGGCCTGGCGAACCCGCAAGCGATGGTCCAGGCAGTCAGCGCGCTGGATGCCTACCGCAATAACGGCTGGCCGGAGGCCAAGCTGAATATCGCGCAGGCGATTCTGTTCGCCGTAGAGAGCCCGAAATCAGACGGGGTAGTGACCGCTATCGCGAACGTCATGAACAGTCTGGAGGATCTGAAGTCGGCCGAGGTGCCGCTGCATTTACGGGATACGCACTATAAAGGTGCGGCCCAGCTGGGCCATGAGGGCTACCAGTATCCGCATAACTTCCCCGGCCATTATGTGAAGCAGGACTATCTGCCGAAGGCAATCTCCCGCAAGGTCTTCTATCAGGCCACCGAGCAGGGCAATGAGGCGAAGATCCGCCATAACCAGCAGCTGCGGCGCGGGCAATAGCTCTGTACCACCGTATGTATTTCATACGGTGGTTTTTTTGTGCGTGCAAGTATTTGCGGACTGTCGAACACAATGCGCCAGATGAGCCTGTGCGGGCCGGATGTAATCGGAAAACCGATCACAATGAGCGTGCTGGAGGCGAGTGGGCGGAATGTAATCGAAAAACCGATCACAATGCGCAGGATGGGGGCACGCAGGCCGGATGTAATCGAAAAACCAATCACATTGGGCATGGCGGAGGCGAGTGGGCGGAATGTAATCGAAAAACCGATCACAATGGGCGTGGCGGAGGCGAGAGGGCGGAATGTAATCGGAAAACCGATCACAATGCGCAGGACGAATGTATGTAAGCGAATTTGCAGGCGAACAGGAACAACCCTGCAGGCGATAAATATGATAGAAATAGAAATATTTTGGCAAAAAAACCGGTATCCTCAGAAAATTGTAATGTAAATATATAGAATTAATTTACTATATGTGGTATATGTGTAGGTAGAGGTATTTTACCTTAATTTGTAAGATAGAGGTGGTATATGGAACGTGCCTAAATATGATGTCTAATTATGGACACTGGGGAGGTATTTGTGCGTGCCTGAGTCCTGACGGACTGAAAAATCAAGAAATCGAAGGGAGATGAGCAAGGATGAGTCAAAGTAAACGGAAGACCGGCTGTATCGCTACACTAAGCCTGATGTTAGCCTTCACCATTGGTTCAGGGACGGCAGTCCGCCCGTCTGTCACCGAAGCGGCAAGCGCCGGATTTAATTATGCAGAGGCACTGCAGAAATCGATCTATTTCTACGAGGCCCAGCGCTCGGGTGAACTGCCGGCGGACAACCGCGTGGAATGGAGAGGCGACTCGGGGCTGCAGGATGGTGCCGATGTCGGCCATGACCTGACGGGAGGCTGGTACGACGCAGGAGATCATGTCAAATTCGGCTTTCCGATGGCGTATACTGCGACCATGCTGGCATGGTCGGTCTATGAATACAAGGATGGTTACGTGCAGTCCGGGCAGCTGGATGAGATTCTGGACAATATCCGCTGGGCCACAGACTATTTTGTGAAAGCGCATACTGCACCGAATGAGCTGTGGGGACAGGTGGGTAACGGCACGGCGGACCATAACTGGTGGGGACCGGCGGAGGTCATGCCTATGGCGCGCCCGGCCTACAAGATTGATGCTGCACATCCCGGCTCGGATCTGGCTGGTGAGACTGCCGCCGCCCTTGCCTCGGCTTCCATTATTTTCAGGGATTCAGATCCCGCTTATGCGGACAAGCTCCTGCTGCATGCCAAGCAATTATACAATTTTGCCGATACGTACCGGGGGGCTTACTCCGATACCATCACGGACGCCAAGCAGTATTACAATTCATGGAGCAGCTATGCCGATGAATTAAGCTGGGGCGGTGTCTGGCTATACCTGGCGACCGGTGAGCAGACCTATCTGGACAAGGCGGTTGCCGCCAGTGAACTGTGGGGCACCAACCAGGCCGGTGACTGGGGCTACCAATGGACCCAATCCTGGGATGACAAGCATTACGGGGCACAGCTCCTGCTGTCCCGCATCACCGAGGACCCCAAGTTCATCCAGTCCACGGAACGCAATATGCAGTTCTGGACGACCGGGGTGAACGGCACCTCTGACCGGGTAACGTATACTCCAGGCGGGCTGGCCCATCTGGATCAATGGGGGGCGCTGCGGTATGCAGCCAACCATGCTTTCCTTGCTTTTGTCTATGCAGACTGGGTGACTGATCCGGTGAAAAAGAATACCGCCCAGGCCTTCGCAGAGCGCCAGATTAACTATATGCTGGGCGACAATCCGCGTAATAGCAGCTATGTTATCGGCTACGGCGCGAATGCACCTGAGCATCCTCACCACCGTACCTCACACGGCTCCTGGAGCGACAGCCAGACCACCCCGGCCAACCACCGGCATGTGCTTTACGGCGCACTCGTTGGCGGACCCTCCAAGACCGATGCGTACACAGATGCAATCAGCGATTATGTCTCTAATGAAGTTGCAACCGATTACAATTCAGCCTTTACCGGTTCTCTGGCCCGGATGATGATGCTTCACGGGCAGGGGCAGAGCCCGCTTGCGAACTTCCCTCCGGCCGAAACGCGTGAGGATGAGATGTTCACGGAGACTTCCGTGAATGCCAGCGGCAGCAATTTTGTGGAGATCCGCGCGGTTCTCAATAACCGTTCTGCATGGCCTGCCCGCTCCAGCAGCCAGCTGTCCTTCAACTACTATCTGGACATCAGCGAGGCTGTTGCTGCGGGATATGGTCCGGGCGATATCACGGTTAAGGCAGGGGGCTACAACCAGGGAGCCACTGTCTCCCAACTGCTGCCTTACGATGAAGCGAACCATATCTACTACACCAAAGTAGATTTCTCCGGCACCCCGATCTACCCGGGAGGACAGTCAGCTTACCGCAAGGAGGTTCAGTTCCGGATTGCCGGACCGCTGAACACCACCTTCTGGGACAACAGCAATGACTTCTCCTTCAAGGGAGTGGCCGCGAATGCTTCAGCGGCAACGAAGAACCCTTATATCCCGGTGTACGATGCAGGTGTCAAAGTGTACGGGGAGCTGCCTTCCGGCGGCGGAACGCCAGGTGAACCGCAGGTTCCGGGACGTCCGTCCGGCCTCCAGGCGGAGCCCGGCAATGCCAGCGTAGCCTTGAGCTGGAATGCAGTCAGCGGTGCGACGAAGTATACCGTCAAGCGCTCTCTGGTGAGCGGCGGACCGTACACTACAGTGGGTACGGCTACTTCAGCAGTCTACAGCGACAGCGGACTAACGAACGGAGTGGACTATTATTATGTGGTAACCGCTTCGAACAGCGTAGGGGAGAGTACAGCGTCCGTACAGGTGAGCGCCAAGCCGCGCGAGATTACAGTGCCTGCCGGCGCTCTGCGCGTGCAGTACCGCACCAATGATACCAGTCCCGGCGATTCACAGATCCGCAGCCAGTTCCGGATTATCAATACAGGAACCGAGGCCATTCCGCTCAGCGGTCTGAAGCTGCGTTACTATTACACTGTTGACGGGGACAAGCCGCAGGAATTCCACTGTGACTATGCAGCTGTCGGCAGCGGGAACCTGAACGGAAGCTTCGGGAAGCTTAGTGCACCTGTTACCCTGGCCGACTCTTATCTGGAGATTTCTTTTGCGGCAGGAGCAGGAAGCCTGGCGCCAGGGGCAGACAGCGGGGAGATTCAAGTGCGCTTCAACAAGTCAGACTGGACGGCCTACAATGAGAGCAATGACTATTCCTATGGCGGTACCCAGCAGACCTTCGCGGATTGGAACAAAGTCACCCTGTACCGTGGAGGAACACTTGTCTGGGGCCTCGAACCCTAAACCATACCAGAGAGGAAGTATGCCGAAATGATGAAGATGAAGCTAAGTTCATTCAAGAAACCGGCCTCCATAGTCATGACTGCCGTTCTGACCCTTTCCCTCACCAGCGGAATCCTAAGCTTCAGCCCTGGAACCGCCAAGGCGGCATCGGTGGAGAAGACCCGGTTCCTGCAATTGTATGACCAGCTGAAGGACCCGGCCAGCGGGTATTTCTCGGCTGAAGGCATCCCGTATCATGCGGTAGAGACCCTGCTCAGCGAGGCGCCCAACTATGGGCATATGACTACCTCCGAGGCCTATAGCTACTGGATGTGGCTTGAAGTGCTGTATGGCCATAACACCGGGGACTGGAGCAAGCTCGAATCAGCCTGGGATAACATGGAGAAATACATCATTCCAATTAATGAAGGCGACGGTGTGCAGGAGCAGCCGACGATGAGCAGCTACAACCCGAACAGCCCGGCCACCTACGCCTCGGAGCTCCCTCAGCCGGATCAGTATCCAAGTGCATTGAACGGCAAGTACACTCCGGGTAAGGACCCGCTCGATGCAGAGCTGAAGGCCACCTACGGCAATAACCAGACCTATCTGATGCACTGGCTGGTGGATGTGGACAACTGGTATGGGTTCGGCAACCTGCTGAATCCTAAGCACACCGCCAGCTATGTGAACACCTTCCAGCGCGGCGTGCAGGAATCGGTGTGGGAGGCGGTCTCCCATCCTTCGCAGGATAACAAGACCTTCGGCAAGCCGAATGAAGGCTTCATGAGCCTGTTCACCAAGGAAAATAGTGCGCCTTCCGCGCAGTGGCGTTACACGAATGCTACAGACGCCGATGCACGCGCTGTGCAGGCGATGTACTGGGCCAAGGATCTTGGCTATACCAATACGGTCTATCTGAACAAAGCCAAGAAAATGGGCGACTTCCTCCGTTACGGTATGTACGATAAGTACTTCCAGAAGGTTGGAAGTGCGGCTAACGGTTCGCCTCAGCCGGGAACCGGCAAGGATTCCAACCAGTACCTGATGGCCTGGTATACCTCCTGGGGCGGCGGTCTGGGCAGCGGCGGAGACTGGGCCTGGAGAATCGGCGCAAGCCATGCGCACCAAGGGTACCAGAATGTGGTTGCAGCCTATGCGCTGTCCACTGCAACTGCAGGGCTGGTTCCGTCTTCCGCTACAGCCGGAACGGATTGGAGCAAATCGCTGACCCGCCAATTGGAATTCTACAACTGGCTGCAATCCTCTGAAGGAGCGATTGCAGGCGGTGCCACCAACAGCTACGGCGGTTCTTACAGTGCTTATCCTGCCGGAGCCAGCACGTTCTACGGCATGCTCTACGATGAGGCACCTGTCTATCAGGACCCGCCATCCAACAACTGGTTCGGGATGCAGTCCTGGAGTATGGAGCGCGTAGCAGAGCTGTATTATATCCTGGCTTCCAGCGGGGATACCACCTCGGATAATTTCAAAATGGCCAAACGGGTCATTGAGAACTGGATTGACTGGTCTTCAGATTATGCTTTTGTAGGCAGCCGTCCCGTATCGGATGCCGCCGGCTATTATCTGGATCAGCAGGGCAACCGGATTCTGGGCGGAGCCAACCCGCAGGTGGCTACTGTGGCTGCACCGGGCGAATTCTGGATTCCGGGCAATGTAGAGTGGCACGGCCAGCCGGATACCTGGAACGGCTTCAGCTCTTTTAACGGCAACAGCAGCTTGAAGGCAGTGACCAAGGACCCAGGGCAGGATACCGGCGTACTGGGCAGCTATATCAAAGCCCTCACGTTCTTCGCCGCAGGGAACAAGGCAGAGCACGGCAACTACACTGCGCTCGGCGGAACCGCTTCGCAGCTGGCTAAGTCGATGCTGGATACCGCCTGGGGCTACAATGACGGCCTTGGAATTACCACTCTGGAGAAGCGTGCCGATTATTTCCGGTTCTTCACCAAAGAGGTCTATTTCCCGGCAGGCTGGAGCGGTACCTTCGGCCAGGGCAATACCATTCCGGGGAACGCGACAGTTCCATCTGACCCGGCTAAGGGCGGCAATGGAGTGTATGCGAGCTACACCGATATTCTCCCGAAAATCAAAAATGATCCCAAGTGGAGTTATCTCGAAGGAAAATACAATACTTCCTACAATAAAACCACCAAGACCTGGGACAATGGCGCGCCTGAGTTCACCTATCACCGCTTCTGGTCACAGGTGGACATGGCTACAGCCTACGCCGAATATGACCGGCTGATTAATAACGGCAGCGGCCCTATGCCGACAGCTACCCCTACAACCACGCCAACGGCCACTCCGACAGCTACACCAACACCGACAGCTACACCAACAACAGTGCCAACAGCCACACCGACAGCTACACCGACGGCTACACCGACAACAGTGCCAACGGCTACACCGACAACAGTGCCAACGGCTACACCGACAGTCGCACCGACGGCTACACCGACAACAGTACCAACGGCTACACCGACAGTCGCACCAACCGCTACGCCTGCCGTAGGAAATCTGGTCGTTCAATACCGTACAACGGATACGAACGCCACCGACCCGCAGTTCCGTCCACAGCTGCGGATTGTCAATAATGGGACCACAGCGGTAGACCTCAGCAAGGTTAAGGTCCGGTATTACTACACGATTGACGGCGAGCGGGCACAGCAGTTCAATGTCGATTATGCGGCTCTCGGCGGCAGCAATGTGCTGGGCAGCTTCGTGAAGCTTGAATCTGCAGTTACAGGCGCAGACCATTATCTGGAAATCTCTTTCAGCGCCGGTGCCGGCAGTCTGGCAGCAGGTGCGAACACCGGCGAGATTCAACTGCGCATTAACAAGACCGACTGGAGTAATTACAATGAGGCTGACGATTACTCCTATGATGCAACCAAAACATCTTTCACAGACTGGAACCGGGTACCGCTGTATCTCAACGGTGTACTGGTCTGGGGTGTTCAGCCGCAATAAGACTGCCGCCCTGTGAGTCAGCCCCGGCGTGACTCTGTATCCTGCCCATCAATGACGAAGAACCTTCAACTCCACGCGCTGTGGTTTGAAGGTTCTTTTTTGGATGTACTAAGCAGCATGTATGCGAAAAACCGATCACATTAGACTGAGCACCACGCCATTGTTCCCCAATCAGGCCTGCGCCAGCGGCACAACCTTGTCGGCCGTCTCAATCGTTCCGCCGCCAAGGCAGGTCTCGCCCAGATAGAAGACCACGGCTTGTCCGGGCGTAATCGCCTTTTGCTGAACATCAAAGGCGACATGGACGGTTCCATCGGCCTGCTTCGTCAGGGTAACTCCCTGATCCGGCTGGCGGTAGCGGAACTTGGCCGTACATTTGAGCGGCGCATCGCCAAGAGTGTCCGGATCGATCCAGTTCACTCCTGAGGCTATAAGGCTGGTCGAGTACAGGCTGATATGCTTCTCGCCTTGCACCACATACAGGGTGTTGCTGGCCAGATCCTTCTCGGCGACGAACCAGGGCTCGCCTGTCCCCGAGCCGCCGATACCCAGCCCCTGGCGCTGGCCCAGCGTGTAGTACATGAGGCCGTCATGCCGGCCCTTCACTTCGCCCGTAGCGATATCGACCATATTGCCTGACTGTGCAGGCAGGTATTGGCTGAGGAATTCGCGGAAATTGCGTTCGCCGATGAAGCAGACGCCGGTGCTGTCTTTTTTCTTCGCGGTATAGAGTCCGGCTTCCTCGGCAATCCGGCGTACCTCCGGCTTCGGCAGATGTCCGATCGGGAACATGGCCTTCGAGAGCTGGTACTGATTCAGCGCATTGAGGAAATACGTCTGGTCCTTGTTGTTGTCCACGCCGCGCAGCAGCTTGAACAGTCCGTCTTCTTCCACGACCCGGGCGTAATGCCCCGTAGCGACATATTCTGCGCCAAGCTGCAGCGCCTTGTTCAGGAATTCGCCGAACTTGATCTCGCGGTTGCACATCACATCCGGATTCGGGGTCCGGCCAGCCTTATATTCTTCAAGGAAATAGGAAAAGACTTTATCAAAGTATTCCTTCTCGAAATTAACGGTATAGTAAGGAATATCGATCTGCTCGCAGACGCGGCGCACATCCTCGGCATCGGTCTCGGCCGTACATACGCCGAACTCGTCGGTATCATCCCAATTCTTCATGAAGATGCCGATGACGTCATATCCCTGCTGCTTCAGCAGCAGCGCTGTAACAGAGGAATCCACACCGCCCGACATCCCGACGACGACCCGGATATCCTGATTAGCTTTTGTCATCGTGATCACCATTTTCTGTACACAAAATACCGGCGTTCTCACTGAACACCCGGCTCATTGTGTATTATAACATACCTGTCTACCCCAAACGAGGACACCCAGGCTATAAAATATAGCGAAAAACAGTCCGAAATTGACAATTTGTCCACCAGTGGCGAACAAAATCGCGAATTATTACCGTTTGCTGTTCCAAATGTATCTATAGATATGATAACATAAGCTGAGAGCAGACATCGGAATACGTTGATATGACATATCGCATGTCCAGTCACGCTGAACAGACACAGGCAGAACCAGCAACTATACGAAAGAGGTGCCCCTTTGAAAATATCAACCAAAGGACGTTACGGATTAACCATTATGATGGAGCTTGCCCTGAAATTCGGCGAAGGGCCTACATCACTTAAGAGCATCGCCGAGAAAAACGGACTGTCCGAGCATTACCTGGAGCAGCTCATCGCCCCGCTGCGCAATGCAGGCCTGGTGAAGAGCATCCGCGGAGCCTACGGCGGTTACATACTGTCCCGCGAGACCAGCACCATTACCGCCGGAGATATCATCCGTGTCCTGGAAGGCCCGATCTCCCCGGTGGACTTCACCGAAGAAGACGACCCGGCCAAGCGCGACCTCTGGCTGCGCATCCGCGACAGCATCGCGGACGTCCTGGACTCCACCACGCTATCCGACCTGATCAACTTCAAGGAAGAGAGCCAAGCGGATAATTACATGTTCTATATCTAGAAATGGAAAGACCCCTCAAGCCATCCGGCTTTGAAGGGTCTTTTGTCTATAACGGATTGAGCCTGCTTTCAGGGGCGCAGGAGCTATTTGGCTAGCGGACCTGGTTATTTTATCCCCCGCCCAGCAGCCGGTGAAGCCGCGCGGCCAGCTTTTGGCCGGTATTGGCCTCTGTGAGCGTAAGGTCCCACAATACCGCATGGGTTCGCGGGTCGGCAGCATCGGTTTTGACTGCAAGAGTCAGCTGCTGTTTGCCTTCAAGCCGCACCTGAAAAGACAGCGGCTGATTCTCGCCCGGTGCGATATTCACCTCCAGGGAGTAAAGCTCTTCTCCGTCGGCGCTGATTATGACACTGCTGGTGCCGCTGCCCTTAGCAGGTATAGCATCGTCAGGGACGCCGAAATTCCCGGATAACTCCTTATATTGTCCATCCAGGCGCAGTGAGAACTCATGAAGTCCCGGATGTTCAGGGCTATAGAGATTGATCACCGGTTCGACCTGCTCCTGTGCCATAGTGAAACTATGGAGTCCTTGTTCCCACCGTATTTCACCCTGCTCAATAGGGAGCTGGTCCAGCGCTCGGATCTCCCCGCGGCCATGATCCAGATAATAGTTGATACCGCTCACAGCGGAGTAGACGATTAACGTCAAGACAGCGCCTGATGACAGGAGCTTGAGCATACCTTTTGTGGTTGTACGGTCGCGGCGGATTAGCCGCTGGGCGCCGTAGCCGACAACCGCGCCCAGCGTATTAATGACGATATCGTTGATATCGAACGAACCCAGACCCGTTACCATCTGAATCAGCTCAATTCCTGTAATGGCTGCTAAGAAGACCAAGAGGAACGGCAGGAACCGGCAGCGGATCAGCAGCGGGAGGACGAGGCCGAACGGTACGAAGGCCAGATAGTTACCCAGATTGAAGACCCAGAGATTCGAATAACCCCCGCCCGGAAAATGCAACGGAATGCCGTCAAAAGCCAAGCGATACCGTAAGCCTGTCTCGGGCAGAGCCGATGAACGGTTGAAGCCGGCAAACAAGAAAAATAAGATGAGGCCAGTGTACAGACCGAGACCGATCCAGACGGCGGTCCTTGTTTTGCCTTGAAACATGATGTTTGACCTCTCCTTATCCTTAGTTTAGTCTCCTTTGCAGGGATAACATAGGAAGTATAAGCTATCCTGATATCTCCAGCAAGGCGGGGTGGGGGCTTTACATTCAGCTTTTCCTATCATCACATAATAATGTGTCAATCATACTTGCCATTTATCCAATCTGGAATTGTTTTCCATACATAATCTATTAATAGATTACAGGAAGGGAGGTGGCTTGATCGTGGCACAAGTTATTGATGTAGGACGGAGTACAGCATCTACAGGCACTCAGACCCTGTCCATTCCAATTCTCGCACCGGGTCAGAATCAGATATTGGCGGAGTTCGGAATTGCAACGGTTACAAACGGCGATGTTTTGCTGAATGCAACCATTGGTTTTCAGACTACGCTTGGCGTCCCGAATGTAGTTTTTACGTTATATCGGGATAACCAGCCAATTTTTAATGTAGGAGCAAGCGGACTTGCTATACTCGCAATACAGCCGGTTACGATCTCTTATTTGGATTTAAATGTTCCAAGCGGTTATCATGCCTATTCTTTGGGGGTAGCCAATAACAGCACCAATATTCTGCTTAATACGGCCAGCATTACCGGCCCCGTGACGTTCTCAGGAGTTTCGACTGGATAAAAGAGCAAACAACCCGTCAGCCTTAATTGGCCGGCGGGATTTTTTATACTAGATCGTTCCATTCATCCTTTGTTCTCCTTGATCAGTGTAGGCTTAAGTTTTAGGTTTGCGTCTCCAGTACATCATAGCTGATTGTATTTCCTGCAATAGAAAAGGCATATCTGACCATAAAATGAGGTTCTATTGTATTTCATACAGTAGAATATTGTGTTTCGGGTGAAAAAGGGACTTTTTTCAGCATTCCATTGTACGGAATACAATAGATCGTATTTCGAAGCCTTTTTTACAGTATTCCATTGTATAAAATGCAGTTGCTATCGTTCCAGCGCCTAAAGCATCCGGTTGAATGCTGCGGGTATCAACATCCCCGTAGTGTCCCGGTACCCCATGCCAGCCAGCAGATCATTACCGTTCAGCTCATGCACGTTCTTCGCAGATGTATCCAGCTCCATACCTAGTACATACTGCAACACTTCGGCAACATACTTGGGCTGGTTTAGATTGAGAGCATAGGATTGCCCCTCTTTGATGACCCGTAATCCTTCATTCAGAGGACTTCCGGCAGTAATGGGGTCTACAGTGGTAAACTTAACAATCCATTTGGTCTTTCTGTCCTCTGTGATCAGCGTCAGCTTTGAACGGCAATGCACATCTCTGACCGTTTGATAACTCCACCAGTAAGTGTGTCCGCCAACGGCGATTTTTCTCATTATGCTTGAACCTCTTCCTTGTACAAATATCGGTTGATACAGTTATAATCTCCGCTAGCTTTAATATGAATTTTACCGCCTTTTGGGTTTAAGTTCCAGCTAAGAAACACGGTAAATCTCCTGTTTGTTCCAGCGTTTCTTACCCTTTAATTTCCCTTCCCGGTTCTAATTATCCCCCTAGCTGCATATACTGTTTCGAAAAGAGAACGCCTGTTCTATTTTACCATTGCTTAAAAAACTTAATGCTGGTTATAATACAAACAGATGTTCCCACTTTATCCGGAGGCGATCAATCATGAAGATGAGCATCGGCCAAACTATAGAAATGATATATCTGGACAAGGCGGGCCGGATTACGCAGCGGAAAATTGAGGTGTGCGGGATGCGGGACGGCCGGATTCGGGCCACCTGTCTGAGCACCGGCCAGCCCCGTGTGTTCCTGACCGCGAATATTCTGTCGTGGCGCCCGGTACGGGGGCAACGGTATGCCTAGAGAGCGGATTATTCTGCTCTCCGACTGCCAGTCCTTCTATGCCAGCGTCGAAAAGGCGGCCCATCCCGAATATGCGGATCAGCCTGTGGCGGTCGGCGACCCCACGCGGATGAACGGGATTGTGCTGGCGGCCTGTCCGCTCGCCAAATCCCGCGGGGTGACCACCGCCTCGCGTGTGGGGGAAGCCCTGACGAAATGCCCGGAGCTCATAGTCATCCGGCCGCGGATGGGGACCTACATTAAGGTCTCCCTCCTGATCTCCGAGATCTACCAAGTATATACCGATCTGGTGGAGGCGTTCAGCATCGACGAGCAGTTCCTGGATGTGACCGGCTCCTTGCGCGCGTTCGGAGGAGACCTGCCGGAGCTGATTCACTCCATCCAGCAGCACGTTCTGTTATCTACCGGAGTGTGGACCCGGGTGGGCATCGGGCCGTCCAAAATCCTCGCCAAAATGGCCAACAACTTCGCCAAGAAGAAGGCGGGCGGAATCTTCCGGCTGGATTACGATAATCTGGACACAGAGCTATGGCCGCGCCCAGTGCATGAAATGTTCATGGTGGCTGGCCGGATGACCAAGAATTTCTACCGTATGGGCATTACGACTATTGGAGATATTGCCCGGATGGAGCTGGGGGAGTTCAAGCAGCGGATGCGCAGGACTATGGGCAAGCAGAGCGATATCCAGGCGGAATATTATTGGCAGACCGCACGCGGCATCGATCCTAGCCCGGTGGTAACCGGGATACGCCACCAGATGAAGTCTGTCGGCCACGGGAAGGCGCTGCGCTGGAATCTGTATACCCGGCTGGAGGAGATTGAGGTGGTGCTGCTGGAGCTGGTGATTGAGGTCTGCCAGCGGGCGCGGAAATACCGGTACATGGGCGCGGTGGTGTCTGTTGCAGTAGTCGAGACGGACGGCAATACCTCCAATTCCTACAGCCGTCAGACGACACTGCCCGAGCCGTCCGCGCTGACCCATGAGGTGGCGGCGGCAGCGTACCGCTTGTTCGTGGACCACTGGACGGGGATGCCGCTAAGCCGTCTGGCGATTACCATCTCCGAATTAACGGATGACCGCGTGATGCAGCTGACCCTGTTCGATGACCGTATGCGAACGCTGGGCAGGGAACAGGCGATTGACCAGATCAAGACCCGGTATGGCAGCCAGGCCTTGATCCGCGCCTCTTCATTGCTGGAATCCGCGGTTGCCCTGGAACGGGCTGAGCAGATCGGGGGCCATTACAAATGAGCAAGCTGGATGGCAACGAACGCTGGAAATCCAAGATGCTTATGACAGAGCATGTTCAGCAGTATGAACAGAAGCAGGGGGGAGAGGGGCGAAGAATGATTACGGTCGAGGAACGGACGATGGTGCGTGACCTCATTCTGCTCCCTTACCTGGACACCATGGTCAGCAAAAGCCTGCGCGAGATTGAGCTGTCCGGCAGCATTCTCCAGCGGGCCTCCATGATTGCCGGCCAGGCGATTCAGCAGCGCATTATGGATGATACGCACCGGCTGCAGAAGGAGCTGAAGCAACGCAATATCCGGGTGGTGCCCGATGAGCAGGAGGAGTTCCTGGTGTATTACAAAATCTTTTGCCGGGGCTATCAGGAACGCTTCGGACTCACCCGGGACGTGATGCGCACGGAGATCAGCCTGCGGCTGACCCGGTATACGGCAGAGCTGGGAAAGGCATTGAAGGAGTATCTGAAAGAACATGTCTAGCATTCATCGGCTGCAGCTCCCGAGGTACGCTGGATGATGTATTTTTTTGGCGTTGTCAGGCTGAATTCCTTGAACTCTTTGATGAAATGGTTCTGATCGAAATAACCAAGCTCGAAGATACGCTCAAGCGTCTTCCTGTAATCATTGCCCTCCAATAGCTCCAGTACATGCTGGAAGCGGATAATGCGGCTGAACAGCTTGGGGGATGCCCCGATATACCGCTCAAAGGCCTTGATCATATAACGGCTGGAATAGCCTGTATCCCTCGATAAATCGTTAACATGCAAGGTACCGTGGCTGCGGATAATCTGACGGGTCAAATAGTCAATCAGCCGCGGGATTTCCATGCGCCCCAGTACATAGAGGTTGTAGTAGTCCTCAAACGCCTGAACCCGTTCAGGAAAAGTCCTCTTCTCCACCACCCGCTCCAGCAGCTCTGCAGCATGAGGAAGAACGTCCCCGATCGGAATCTCCAGCTCGCTGAACTCACCGACCGGATACCCGAAGAAATGCTCCGCATAGCCCGGAAGAAACCGGATCACAAAGTATTCGCACCCCGACCGCACGAAAATTCCCTGTCTGCCTTTGTACAGAGTACCGCATATATTGGCTGACGGCTGATCCGGGTAGCAGCAAATGACCAGATTCATGCACCCCTCCGGAAAGACAAACATTTGCTCCATGTTGAAGTCATCCATGAAAAATCCGTGGAATTGAATGCCGCCGCCAAAGGGGGCAGTTAAGGAAGGAACGTACTCGGAGTAGGAGGGCAGATGCTTTTTAAAGGTTGGCTGAACGGGACGGTAGAGCTCAGATGCTCTGTTTGGCAAATACATATGAAGGGACCTCCTTTTATCCGAAAACACATTTAACCAGTGGGAAAAATAAGTATTAGATAAGATATTCACATTAAAACGAGTTCCGATCTTCAAGTCAAGCAACGAAAGTGTGAACAGGGGGTTCCGATTTTTACTATAAGTGAATGGCCTATGGAATTATAATCGTATAAACCTATAAATTTAGTTGGTTATTAGGGTGGGATTTAGAACTTGAAAAAGGGGGAAGGAGCATGAGTGTAAGCAGCAGGCATCCTGTATTTGCCGGTGAACTGAAGGCGGATGGTTCCTTCGTTCCGCAAGCCAATCTGTTCACCATCCCGTTCGGCTATAGTCTGGGCGAGCACCGGCCAGCGTCCGGACGCTACCGGCTGCTCTGGATGAAGGCGTGTCCCTATGCCCACCGTGCTGTGATTGTCCGCAGCCTGCTGGGATTGGAGGAAGTGATCAGCCTGGGCACGGCCAGCCATTTCCGGACGGAATACGGCTGGGAGTTCTCGCTTGATGAGGGCGGCGTTGACCCTGTGCTGGGTATCCGCTATATCAAGGAGATTTATGATGCAGAGGACCCGCAGTATAAGGGACGTCCCACTGTACCTATTATCGTGGATGTGCAGACAGGCCGTGGCGTGAACAGTGACTATTTCCGGCTGACCAACTATCTGGAGACGGTATGGTCGCCATTTCATAAGGCGGGAGCGCCGGATCTGTACCCGCAGCGGCTCCGCGGCGAAATTGACGCACTTAATGACCTGATCTTCAGCGATATCAACAGCGGGGTGTACAAAGCGGGCTTTGCCCATTCGCAGGCCGCTTATGAACAGGCCTACGATACCCTGTTCAACCGGCTGGATGAGCTGGAGCAACGTCTTGAACACAGCCGTTATCTTTTTGGAGATTTCATTACGGATGCCGATGTCCGGCTCTATACCACCCTTGTCCGGTTCGATGCGGCCTATTATCCGGTATTTAACACGAACCGCAGCCGCTTGACGGACTTCCCGAATTTGTGGGGCTATGCGAGGGATCTGTATCAGCTTCCCGGCTTTGGCGATACCACCGATCTGGCAGCGATCCGCAGCAGCTATCATGCCTCTCCTCATCTAAGGGGATTTGCCCGCAATCCGTACGGTATTTATCCCCTGGGTCCCGATGAACGGGATTGGGCTGCTCCCCATGGGCGGGCACATTTAAAAGGAGGGTATTCCCGATGAGTCAACAAGTTCAGAATTCCCCGGCAGAAATTATCGCAAACGGCGCTTTTGTAAGACAGAGTAACCGTTTCTTTGCGGCCTTTGGTGATGGCCCTGATGAGCTTCCAGTGGAGCAGGGCCGCTACCGCCTGATCTGGTCAGCAGCCTGCCCCTGGGCGCACCGTGCGGTCATTGTACGGCGTCTGCTCGGTCTGGAGGAGGCGATCAGCCTGGGTACAGTGGACCCGCTCCGGCCGGCACTTCCGCATACGGACTGGGCGTTCACACTGGATGCCGGCGGCGTTGATCCTGTGCTGGGTATCCGCTACCTGAGTGAGGCCTACCGGACAGCCGATCCCGCTTACTCCGGGCGTCCTACCGTTCCGGCCCTTGTGGAGGTTGCGACAGGGAAGGTAGTTCAGAACGATTATTTTAAGCTGACCAATCACCTGGAGACCGCCTGGGCTCCGCTACATAAGCAGGATGCACCCGATCTGTATCCTCTTCATTTGCGGGCGGAGATTGATCAACTGAACGAACAGATCTTCCATGATGTTAATAACGGTGTATATAAGGCCGGGTTTGCCCGCTCGCAGGAAGCCTACGAGGCGGCCTATCATACCTTATTCGAGCGGCTGGATGAGCTTGAGGAGCGCCTCTCCGTTAGCCGGTACTTATTCGGGGATCAGCTGACGGATTCCGATGTCCGCCTGTACACGACGCTCGCCCGCTTCGATATCGCGTATTACACGGCATTCCGGGCCAACCGGCAGCGCCTTGCCGATTACCGCCACTTGTGGGCTTATGCCCGGGATTTATATCAGACTCCAGGATTTGGAGATACCACGGATTTCGATGCGATCAAACGGCATTATCATCTGTCTGCACTTTTTGCCGCTGAAGGGTCCAATCCATACCGGATTCTGCCCAAGGGACCCGATGTAAGCCAGTGGAACACTCCGCATGGCCGTCATAGCTGAAAGGGTGGACAGGGATGCTGACATTTAAATCACCGGATATCTATGTGAACGAACCGAGGGCATTGCAGCGCCTGGGCGCCTTAGCCCGCCCTTATGGCCGCAAGGCGTATCTGATCGGCGGGGAGAATGCGTTGAAGCAGACAGGGGCCGTCCTGGAGTCCAGCCTGAAGGCTGAAGGCATTGAGGTGGCTGTGGAGATCCACACGGGTGAAGTTACCTTGGCTAATATTCACAAATATGCAGATAAGCTCTCTGCGGCCGCACCAGACTTCGTCGTGGGCGCCGGAGGGGGCAAAGTGCTGGATCTGGTCAAGGCTGTGGCCGACCGTCTGGATCTTCCTGCAGTCATGGTTCCGACAATCGCAGCCACCTGCGCCGCCTGGTCGGCTCTGAGTATCCTGTACGATGATGAAGGCAGAGCGGATGGCGCTCTGTTCCTGAAGGCCGCTCCCCGGTTGGTTATTGCTGATACGGCAGTTCTGGCCAAGGCTCCAAGGCGGTATTTGGCTTCAGGGATCGGGGATACCCTGGCGAAGTGGTATGAAGTGGCTCTGAACCGGCAGGACGGGGCAGACGGCTTGGATATTCAATTGAGTCTGCAACCGGCCAGGCTGGCGCTTGAGATTATTAGACGCAGTGGCGATGCCGCCTACCGGCAGGCAGAAACGGGTACACCTGATGAAGCATTCCGGGAAGTGGCGGACGCAATCATTATGCTGACAGGACTGGCAGGTACAGTGGGGGCGGGAAAGCGGCGCGCGCTTGTCGCTCATGCCATTCATGACAGCCTGACTCATCTGGAGGAGGTGCATGATTCGCTGCATGGAGAGAAGGTGGGGTTCTGCCTCATTGTGCAATCACTGCTGGAAGGCCGGCAAGATATCCCTGAGCTGATGGGTACGCTGCTTCGCTATGAGCTGCCAGTTACACTTGCGGAGCTTGGTATTGAAGAGGAGGCGCTGATTGCCCGCATTGCCGCAGGCAGTGAAATCGTTCCGGCGCCTGGAGGGTTGGCTTTTGCATATGACAACAGCAGTATAGTGCAGGCGATAAGGGAAGCGGATGAATTAGGCCGCCAGACCAAGAAGAACAGCCTTATCTTCAGTGCAATCACTGGCAAGTAGAGGCGCGAACCCTGAACTGAGTTCATATTTACTCAAAGGTGGTAGATAGACAAGTGAAAATCATACAGACAGTCAGACTCAAGCACACCCTGCTGTTCATGCCCTTACTCGCTATCGCGCTGGCAGCCAGCGGCTGCGGCAGCTCGGGGGAGGCGGCTGCAGTGTCGCCTTCGGCCGAACCTGCGGCCGGGGCTGCAAGTGAACCCGCAGCCCAAGCCACGGCTGTACCCGCGAGTGCTCCGTCGCCGGAAGCGGATCTTAGCGGAGTCACCCTGCGGATCGGCCAAGTAGGCTGGCCGGAATGGGAGGAAGGCTTCAAGGCAGCCGGATTGCTGGACACACCGTACCACCTGAGCTTCAGTGTCTTCCAGGGCGGGAATCTGGAGCTCGAAGCTATTGCCGCTGACCAGCTGGATTTCGCCATTACGAGTGAAATCCCGCCGATCTTCGCTTCCCAGGCGGCCAATCAGGGGAGCTTCAAAGTGATCGGAGTCCAGCGGTGGAATACGCTGAATCAGGAGCTGGTGATCCCTAAGGGTTCAGTGGTGACCAGTGTTGCGGAGCTGAAGGGCAAGAAGATAGCTTATGTGCCGAATACAACGGCGCAGTATTTCCTGGTCAAAATGCTGGAGGGCGCCGGTCTGAGCTGGAAGGATATCGAGCCGGTCAAGCTGACAACAGCCGAAGGGCTGAGCGCACTGGTCGGCGGCAAGGTTGACGCGCTGGCCAGCTATGGCAACTCCATTATTGCGGCACGCCAGAACGGGGCCACAACTCTTGCCAGTGCAGCGGATATTCTATCCGGTAATTTCCCGGTTAACGTCAACACGAAGTCCATTGATGATCCAGCCAAGCACGCCGCAATAGCTGACTTCCTGGAGCGGTTAACCCGCTACTATACCTGGACGCAGAATCATCAGGAGCAGTGGGCTGAGATTACAGCCAGCAATACACATCAGAAGCAGGCCGAAGTGCTGGATACTCTGGTGAACGGCGACAAGCAGCGACCGCTGAAGCTTGAGGGTATCTCAGAGCAGGCGATTGCCTCACAGCAGGATATTGCCGATACCTTCACCGGGTTAGGACTGCTGCCTAAGAAGGTAGATGTATCTATAATTTGGAGCCATGCCTTTGACGACGATATCAACGCTATTCTGAAGAAATAGCATAAGGGTGGAAGGAGCAATGAACAACAGAAATGGGAAAAGGCTTCCGCAGGCGGCTCTGCCCTGGGCATTGCCTATCCTTGTCCTGATCCTGTGGCAGATCTTCACCACTACCGGCTTCCTGGCCGGTAACATTCTGCCGAAGCCGGTTGAGGTCGGGCGGGCAGCAGTCGAACTTCTGAAGAACGGACAACTGCTGGATAACGTAGCAATCAGCACAAGGCGGGCGGTTCTAGGCTTCCTGGCCGGAGGCGCGATAGGCTTCCTGCTCGGGTTGTTCAACGGAGTATGGGCGAGGGCGGAGCTGCTGCTTGACACAACCATTCAAATGATCCGCAATGTTCCTCATCTGGCGCTCATTCCGATTGCGATCCTGTGGTTCGGTATCGGAGAGGAGACCAAGCTGGTGCTGGTATCGCTCGGGGTGTTCTTTCCAATCTACCTCAATACCTTCCATGGCATCCGCTCGGTGGACCCGAAGCTGGTGGAGATGGGCAAGGTTTACGGTTACCGGGGAGCTTCCTTATATGGACATGTTATTCTGCCCGGAGCACTGCCTGCCATCCTGGTAGGCGTCCGGCAATCGCTTGGCATTATGTGGTTGACGCTGATTGTGGCGGAGACAGTGGCAGCAGATTCCGGTATCGGCTATATGGCGATGAATGCCCGGGAGTATATGCGGATGGATATTATCGTACTCAGCATCCTGCTGTATGCCTTGCTTGGCAAGCTGTCGGACAGTCTGGCGAAGCTGCTGGAGGCAAGCTGGCTGCGCTGGCATTCGAATTATGCCGCACAACGATAAGGGAGCTATGAATGGAATGGATAGATCACAACGGGGCTTTAGGCTGCAGACCCAGGGTCTGAGCAAATCATTCGGAAGCAGCACAGTGCTGAACGAAATTAGCCTGAGGGTGGAGCCGGGAGAATTCATCGCAGTTGTAGGGAAGAGCGGCTGCGGCAAAAGCACCCTGCTCCGCCTGCTCGCCGGACTTGAGCAACCCTCTGCCGGAACCGTTGAGCTGGATGGTGTTGCTGTGTCCGGCATTCATCCGGAGGCGAGGGTACTGTTTCAGGAATCCCGGCTGCTGCCGTGGAAGCGGGTCATTGAGAATGTCCGGATGGGTGCGCCCGGACGGGACCGGCTGAGGGCGCAGGAAGCCCTGAGGCTTGTCGGACTGAACGAGCGGTCTGGAGAATGGCCGGGGGTATTATCCGGAGGGCAGCAGCAGCGCGTGTCTCTGGCGCGGGCTATTGCCGGCCAGCCCCGGCTGCTGCTGCTGGATGAGCCGTTTGGTGCGCTAGATGCGCTGACCCGGCTGGAGATGCAGCAGCTAATCGGGCGGCTCTGGGCAGAGCAGGGCTTCACGGTATTGCTGGTCACCCATGACGTCAGTGAAGCTGTGGCGCTGGCCAGCCGGGTGCTGCTCATCCGGGAGGGCGAGATTACACTGGATGAGAGAATTGCGCTGGGCCGGCCGCGCGTGCGTGACTCCGGATTCGCCCACTATGAGAATCTGATCCTGAGGCATGTCATGGGAGCGGCGGATGAGGAAGAAACGCCGCTTGTCCGGCCGGTTCAGTACTCCATCTGACAGGGAACGTGAAGGGGGAGCAGCAATGAGTGTTAAAGAAACGGAGTACGAGTATAACAGAGAGATTGTTGTGCGGCCTGTCGGCAGGGGGGCTGCGGCAGCCAAGAACAGCGTGAATCTGTCCTTTGGGTTCCCGGCTACCGAACTGCTGCCGGTGGAAGCGCTGAACCGCGCCGCCGCTGAAAGCTTGAATCCTGAAGGTGCGGATGCTCTGCACTATACCGGCGGCAAAGGCGTTGCTCAGGTTCAGGAATGGCAGCTGAACCGCTTGCGGAAATTCGGCATTGAGGCAGAGGCTGAGAACTATCTGGCGGTATACGGCGCCGGTCAGGGCATTGAGCTTGCAGCACGTGTGCTGCTTAATCCTGGGGATACAGTGTGGACGGAGGCACCGAGCTTCTTCAACGCACTGGACGCTTTCCGTCATGCGGGGGCGAAGACCGTTGGATTACGTGCAGATAAGTACGGGCTGGATGTGGACCAGGTGGAGAAGCTGCTGAGATCGGCCGAGGCTGCGGGCGCTGCTCTTCCGAAGCTGATCTATGTCATTCCGAACTTTCAGAATCCCGCCGGAACCACTCTGCCGGCAGATCGAAGGCAGAAGCTTGCGGCTCTGGCCCGGACGTACCATCTGTTCATTCTGGAGGATGACGCTTACGGTGAGCTGCGTTATGAAGGGCATGATCTGCCTTCGGTGTATTCTTTTGCGCCGGAGCGGGTCATCTACCTGACTACGTTCTCCAAAACGCTGGGCCCCGGACTTCGGCTGGGTACCGTTATCGCCCCCCTTCAAGTAGCCGAACGGTTACGGGTCCTTACCCTGAATAGCCCGCCGACCCCGTTCACCCTGGAGATTGTGGGCTGCCTGCTGCAGACCTATGACTATGATGCGCAAATCTCCCGGCTGAGGGACTGTTACCGCGCGCGGAGGGATTTCATGGCGGAGTGTCTGGCGGCCGAATTTGAGGAGGCGGTTAGCCTCCATGTGCCGGAGGGCGGATTTTTCCTGTGGCTGTCCTTTAAGGAGAACGTAAGTGCGCTGGAAATTGCCCGGTTAGCGAAGGAGCAAGGTGTACTTGTTGTGCCTGGCGAGCAGTTCTTCGCCGGTAACCAGGCGCCTGCCCCTTTCCTCCGGCTCTGCTTCAGCTATTCGAATGAACAGGAGATCGCACGCGGTGTGCGGGCTTTGGCTGCAGCGTATCGGCTGCTTATCAAGGGGTAGGGCATACCGAGAAAGAAATCGAACAAGCAGAGGAGCGTCATTATGTCCAGTAACCATACTATCGCAGGCTCGAATCTTGTGAATCATGAGATCGCCAAGGAGATCACGGGGGAGGGGGCCTTCAACCGGCAAAAGAACCGTTTCATCACCCCCTTCGGTAATCAGCCCGGTGAGCTGCCGGCAGAGGATGGGCGCTATCGTCTGCTCTGGGCCAAAATCTGCCCTTGGGCGCACCGAGCAGTCATTGTCCGTGAGCTGCTGGGGCTGCAGGAGGTCATCAGCCTTGGAACGGCCAGTCCGGTGCGGACGGAGAACGGCTGGGCATTTACACTCGACGAGGGCGGCGTTGACCCTGTACTCGGTATCCGTTATCTGCCGGAAATCTACGCGGAGACTGATCCCGGGTACAGCGGCAGAGCGACCGTGCCGACGGTTGTGGACGTATTGGAGCGGAAGGTCGTGAACAACGACTATTTCCGGTTAACCAACTACTTCGAAACGGCGTTCAAGCCTTTTCATAAGGCAGATGCTCCAGATCTGTACCCGCAGCATTTACAGGCGGATATCGACGATTTCAACGAACTGCTGTTCCATGAAGTGAATAATGGGGTCTACAAGGCTGGATTCGCCCAATCCCAGGCGGCTTACGAGCAGGCTTATGATGTGTTGTTCGCCAGGCTGGATCAGCTGGAGGAGCGGTTGTCTGCGCAGAGATATCTGTTCGGCGATACCATCACCGATTCCGATGTCCGGTTATATGTAACACTGGTGCGTTTCGATGCCGCCTATTATTCGGTATTCCGGACGAACCGGAACCGGATCATTGATTATCCGAACCTCTGGAATTATGCCAAGGATTTGTACCAGACGCCGGGCTTCGGGGATACAACAGACTTCGATTCCATCAAAAGAGGCTATCAGCTCGGCAACCATGCGAATAATCCCCATCAGCTCTTGGCCAAAGGTCCGGATCTCTCGATCTGGAACGACCCGCATGACCGCAGCCGGTTCAGTAAGCCTGATAAACAATAACAAGAGGAGGCATTCCCTATGAGCACTGAAGCTAATGTACGTGTGCGGCCGAAAGAAACGGAGCATGAGATTAATGAGCAGGGATATTTTGTCCGTCAAAAGAATCATTTCAATACTCCCTTCGGCGAAGGGGAGGGCAAGCTGCCTGTAGAAGCGGGGCGTTACCGTCTGATCTGGGCCAAGGGCTGCCACTGGTCGAACCGTGCCTCAATCGTCAGAGAGCTGCTCGGTCTGGAGGAGGTCATCAGCATTAATCTGGTTGGCCACGGCAAGCATGAGCAGAATCTCGGCTGGGAGTTTGTATACGATGAGAATCAGACTGATCCTGTGCTGGGCGTGCAGTTTCTAAGCGAGCTATATGCCAAAGCCGATCCGGACTATAAGGGCAGACCGACAGTTCCGGCAGTTATCGATGTAGAGACCGGCAAAGTGGTCAATAACGACTATGTCTGGCTGACAAACTACCTGGAGAATGAATTTGCCCCGTTCCATAAGGCTGGTGCTCCGGATCTGTATCCGGAAGAGCTGAGGGCGGATATCGACAAGTATAATGATTTCCTGTTCGACAATGTGAATAACGGCGTCTACAAGGCGATGTTCGCCCAGTCAATCGCGGCCTACGACGATGCTTACGAACATCTCTATGCGGCTCTGGATTCCATTGAAGAGCGGCTGGAGGACCGGCGGTTTCTGTTCGGCGACTACGTGACAGACTCCGATATCCGGTTATTCGTTACCCTGGCCCGCTTCGATACCTACTATTTCCGGAATCTCGGCCCGTTGCGCAACCGGATTGCAGATTTCAAGAATATCTGGGGGTACGCGCGCGATCTGTACGAAATTCCGGCGTTCAGGAATAATACCTATCTGCGGGATCTGGCCAGAGGAAACGGAGACAAATCAGCGCTTTTTATCGACTACAACACACGCTTCTGGGATCAGATCGATTACGAGGGACGCTGGTCACAGCCGCATAACCGGCAGGAGAAGAGCGGTCATCCGGAGCAGAAATTCAAGCTACAATCATAGAAATCAACAGATTATAGGGGGATTACAGAGATGAAGACATGGAGAAGGCTTGGACTGGGACTTACAGCGGCAGTACTGCTTACGGGGATCGTCGCTTGCGGAAATGACAAGGAGCCGGCAGGGGCTGCAGCCGAAGGTTCAGCTAACAACAAGAAAATTACGGTGAATGTGGCGACAGGCGGCGCGCCGAGACCGTTCTCCTATGTGAATGACAAGAATGAAATTGACGGCTACGATATTCAGGTGGTCAAGTCGATTTTTGCAGGGCTGCCGGAGTATGAGCTTCACATTGAAAAGACTGAATTCCCGTCCATCTTCGCGGGACTCGATTCTGACCGTTATCAGATCGGGGCGAATAATTTCGCCAGCAATCCGGAGCGGAGAGAGAAATACAATTACTCTGATCCGATTTTCAAGAACCAGTTCGTGATTGCCGTCAAGGACGACCGTGAGGACATAAAGTCCTTCGCTGATCTGGAAGGGAAGACAACGGAGGTCAGCCCCAGTGTGAACTATACGGTGGCTCTGGAGAAGTACAACAAGGAGAGTGCCAAGACCCCGGTGAAGCTGAAGTACAGCGATGCCGAGCTGGTGACCATTCTGCAGAATGTCGAGAGCGGAGCCGATGACTTCAATCTGATCGATGCCGCCATGCTGCAGCTCTATATCAAGGAGTATGGCCTCAAGCTGAAGGCGATTCCGCTGTCCCAGGAGGATACGGACCGGATTGGCGTGCCGTACAGCTATCTGATTCTCAGCAAGGGAGGGATTAGCGACCAGCTGCTGAAGGATGTCAACGGGCGCATTCAGGAGCTGATTAAGGACGGCAGCATTTCCAAGCTGAGCGAGCAGTATCTGAATGGTGATTTTGCACCGGAAGCTCAATAGGTGATCATTACCATGCCTAATATATTTGATCTGGAGCTGGTCTTCACCCTGATTCCCAAGCTGCTGATTTATTTGCCGGTTACGCTTGAGCTGACGGTATTCTCCATGCTGGCAGGGCTCCTTCTGGGGCTTCTGCTGGCCATCATCAAAATGAAGCGCATTCCCGTGCTGTATCAGCTCAGTGCTGTCTTCATTTCTTTTGTCAGGGGAACTCCGATTCTGGTGCAGCTGTATCTGTCATACGCCGGCATTCCGCTGATTCTGAAATACTATAATTACTATCATGAGACCAGCTACAATGTGAATTCCATTCCGTCCATCTTCTATGTGCTGCTGGCATTATCGCTGAATGAGGCGGCCTATAACTCTGAAGTTATTCGTGCGGCCCTGCAGTCGGTAGACAAAGGGCAGATTGAAGCTGCGCATTCCCTCGGTATGACCTACGGTCAAGTGCTGAAACGGATTGTTCTGCCGGAGGCCTTCATTGTTGCGCTGCCCACACTGGGTAATGCCCTGATCGGACTGATGAAGGGGACTTCGCTGGCCTTCGTCTGCTCGGTGGTGGAGATTACGGCGCAGTCCAGAATTCTGGCGGGGAATAATCTGCGCTTCTTCGAATCTTATTGCTCGCTTGCCCTGATCTATTGGGCGATGACAATTCTGATTGAGCAGGTCATTGCCCTGCTGGAGAAGCGGCTGGATATTGACTTCAAGAGCCTGAGGAAGCGTAAAGGAGATGTGATCCTTGATTGAGATCCGGGGGTTAACGAAGTCTTTTCACCAGCACAAGGTTCTGGATCATATCGATTTGACGATACGCAAGGGGGAGGTGGTGGCAGTCATCGGTTCATCCGGTGCCGGGAAATCCACCCTGCTGCGGTCGATCAACCTGCTTGAGGTGCCGGATGCGGGAACGATCAGACTGGACCGGCTGGAGGTCGATTTTGCCCGGAAAACGAAAGCGGATGTGCTGGAATTACGGAAGAGTACGGCGATGGTGTTCCAGCAGTTCAATCTGTTCCGGCAGAAGACGGCCTTAGAGAATGTAATGGAAGGACTGATTGTGGTCCGGGGTATGTCCAAGGATGAAGCGCGGAGGATTGCAGCGGCGCAGCTTGAAGGTGTAGGACTGGCCGGCCGGATGCACCATTATCCGAAGCAGCTATCCGGCGGACAGCAGCAGCGTGTCGGCATTGCCCGGGCGCTCGCCATGCAGCCCAAAATCCTCCTGTTCGATGAGCCCACCTCGGCGCTTGATCCGGAGCTGGTCGGTGAGGTGCTTGATACCATTCGTAAGGCGGCGGAGGCAGGCAATACCATGCTGCTCGTTTCGCACGAGATGAGCTTTGTCCGTAAGGTGGCTACACGGGTGCTGTTTCTGGATCAGGGTGTCATTGTGGAGGACGGAACACCGGTGGAAGTCTTTTCCCATCCAAAGTCAGAGCGCACCAAGCGATTCCTCGCTAATTACTACCGCGATCAGGAACCGGAATTTACCATTTAATGAAGAAGGAACTGTGATGACCTACACTTACCGGAAAGACAGAAACAATATAGATTGGACGCAAGTGACCAGCCTGCTGAACGGCTTTGGATTAACGAATTGGTTACCGTCTCAGACGGAGCGGGCATTTCAGAACAGTGCGGTGAATGTGTTCATTCTCAACGGGGACAAGTTGATCGGGTGCGGACGGGCATTGTCCGATGGAATCTCGCAGGCGGCGATTTATAACATTGCTGTAGATGAGGCTTATCATGGACAGGGACTCGGCAAAAAGCTCATCGCGCTAATTCTGGAGGAGACGGCGGGCTGCAATGTGATTCTGTACACACATCCCGATACCGTCTCCTGGTATGAGCAGCAGAGCTTCAGGAGAATGAAGACAGGTCTGGTGCTGTATCACCCGGATAAAGTCATGGCAATGGAGCGGATGGAGTTCATATAGAGGGCGGCTCCCGGTTGTCCTTAAAGTGTAACAAACGGCTATAACTAAACAAGCCCCTTCCCGGGGCTTGTTCTTGTCTATATTATAGAGCTCTCAGTATAGTTCATTTAGTTCTCAGCCTTCGCCGCCAGCTTGTCCACTATACAAAATCCGGTATTCCAGCGGCTCCAGCGTCATACGGATAAGCTCCCCATCCTGCTCCACGGGCTCGCCGTTCAAGGCATCCAGCCAAGCTCCGCCGCTCAGTGATTGCGTAAGGGTCAGCGGCTTGTCAGAGCTGTTCATCCAGACCGTGAAGCGGGTGTGCTCATTCCAGCGTTCATACACCAGGCCCGGGCTGCCCGGATCACTCAGCAGGAAGCGGAACTGGCCGGTGCGCAGCACCTCGTGTTCGCGGCGCAGGGCAATGAGGCTCTGATAAAAGCGCAGCAGCTCCCGGTCCTGCCGGTCCTCATCCCAGATCATGCATTTGCGGCAATCCGGGTCATCCCCGCCGCTAATTCCGATCTCATCTCCATAGAAAATGCACGGCGTACCGGTGAACGTGAAGAGGAAGGTGATGGCCAGCTTCAGCCGCTGCTTGTCTCCGCCCAGCCGGGTGAGCACTCTCGGCGTATCATGGCTCGCCAGGAGATTGAACAGCACTTCGTTCGCCTGGCGCGGATAACGCATGAGCAGCCCGTAGATCTGCGCGGCGAAGGTGTCGGCATCCATGTCGTTGTCCGCGCCGAAGAACTTCAGCAGCCGGTCAGAGAAGGGATAGTTCATCACCGAATCGAACTGATCGCCCTGCAGCCAGCTGAGGGAGTCGCTCCACACCTCGCCGATGATGAACGCTTCCGGGTTAATCTCCTTGACCGCCTTGCGGAAATCCCGCCAGAACACATGGTCTACCTCATTAGCGACATCCAGCCGCCAGCCGTCGATGTGTACCTCCTTGAGCCAGAACTTGGTGATATCCAGCAGATAATCTCTGGCTTCCGGGTTGGCAGTGTTGAGCTTGGGCATTCCGCTGAAGAAGCCGAAGGTATCATAGTTGGCCTTGCCGTCCACCACCTGTACAGGATAATCATGGATATGGAACCAGCCTGCATATTTGGAGTCTGCTCCATGCTCCAGCACATCCTTGAACGGTGCGAACTCGGAGCTGGTATGATTGAAGACGGCATCGAGGACCACCTTAAGTCCTTTGGAATGGGCCAGGTCCACCAGCTGCTTGAGCTTATCGAGATCCCCGAAGCTGGCATCGACCGCTGCGTAGTCAACGGTATCATATTTATGGTTGCTGGGAGCCTGGAAGATCGGGGTCAGATACAGCGCCGTTACGCCAAGCTCCACCATATAATCCAGATGATCAATCATCCCTTGCAGGTCTCCGCCAAAATAGCTGTCATGGGTGGGCGTTTCGCCCCATTCGAGCGTTCCTTCGGGATCATTCGCCAGATCGCCGTTAGCGAACCGGTCCGGCATGATCTGATAGAAGACCGCAGATTTCGCCCATTCGGGAACCTGGAGCAGGTCAACCTCATGGAGGTAAGGCATTTCATAATACCCTCCGGCAGGCTCGGGCAGCCCGTCTGTAAAGAAGCCGGATTCCAGCATCCATACCGTCTCCTGGCCGGATTCCAGCCGGAAGCCGTAGGAGAATCGTTTGAACTCGGGGAAGATTTCTGCTTCCCAGTAATCGAAGAAGCTGTCGGTAGCCACCTTGCGCATGCTCAGCTCCTGATGATGCTGCTTCCAGTCGTATTTGTCGCCGGTCAGTGCGAATACCCGGTCTACATTGTTTTTTTTGCTGCGGATTCTTAAGTGGAAGATGTCCTTGTTATAAGCATACGCCCATCTCCCCTGTGTTGAATGATAGAGACATTCCAGCTCGATGGAGGAGGCGGATGAGGGGGGGGACACTGATTGTCTGCTGAGAGTCATATGAATTTCCTCCTGGGATTCGTATAGTGGATGGATATTATGAGGTATGAGCCTTAGTTAATACCCTGGGACCAGAGGTTTCAAACAGCAGATATTACTTCCAGGGCCGTAGTCAAAATAGGGTCCCCTGCACCGGCTCCGGCCCGGCTCTGCGGATCAGCTCCGGGTAGTCACTCCTGACATCGCCCACGGCTGCGGAGACGGGATAGGCCAGCATTTGCTCCGCATCGTAAGGCCGCAGCAGCTTCATCAGGGCGGGAATATTCCGGTTGCTGCGCTCCAGCCACTGCGCCTCCCCGTCCGCACCCAGAATGACCGGCATCCGGTCATGGATGTCTTTCATGAGAGTGTTCGGGGCGGTGGTGATGATCGTGCAGGTGGAGATTCTGCCCCCGTCGGGGCCGGTCCAGATATCATACAGAGCAGCCATGGAGAACAGCTTACCGTCCCGCATCGTGATCCGCATCGGCTGCTTGCCGCCTTCCTGGACCTTCCAGTCATAGAAGCCGTCTGCGGGAATCACACAGCGCCGGGAGGCCACCAGTCCTTTGAACGAAGCCTTCTCCAGCAGAGTCTCACTGCGGGCATTGATTAGCTTGGCAGCATTCTTGTCCTCCTTGGACCAGGAAGGGAGCAGCCCCCAGCGAAGTTCTCCGAGCTTATTCTGTGTGCCGTCATGAATAACAGCGGCAATATGCTGCATCGGAGCCGCGTTATACCTCGGTGCATATTGGATGAGCGGATGCTCCCGGATGAAATACTTGGCGATCAGCTCCTCCAGCGTTACCGTGATCGTATATCTTCCGCACATATTGTCTATACCTCCCTGGATCGTTAATGGTTTACAGACCGGACAGCTTGTCTTAGCATTATATAAGATGAGACTGAGGATTGCGAAGGGGGAGGGCGGGCAATGATTATCGTAAGCTCCTGCCTGGCAGGAATGAAGGTCAGATATAATGGAACGGATTGTCTGGAACAGGGCATCCGGCAGTTGCTGGACAGCCGGCAGGCGGTTGCTGTATGTCCCGAGCTGCTGGGCGGCTTCTCTACCCCGCGAGAACCGGCAGAGATTATAGGCGGCAGCGGCAGGGATGTGCTGGAGGGGCAGGCCCGGGTGGTTGACAGAACAGGGAAGGATGTAACCGCAATGTATGTAGAGGGTGCGTATGCCGCGCTGGAGCAGGTACGGGGCTTAGCTGCCACGCTTGTTGTCCTGAAGGAGAACAGCCCTTCCTGCGGCAGCTCCAGGATTTATAACGGAGAATTTGCGGGCATGAAAATCCCCGGAGAAGGGGTGACCACAGCTCTCCTGCGGCTGCATGGTATTGAAGTGATCTCCGAGGAGCAGCTCGCGGCGCGGTTACCGGGAATAGAGGGCTGATCCGGGGCACTGACCATGGACAAATGTTACAATATTGTGTTTATTAACAGGTGGTAAAACAGGCAGTTCAGCAGTATAATCTAGTAGTCCTGTAAGAAAATCCTGAATTTCAAGAAGCGGAGAATTTCGTTATGAAACCCATCTATTTGGACCACGCCGCCTCAACACCGGTTCATCCGGAGGTGGCAGCGGTTATGTATGATATGCTGTTGAACGAGTACGGCAATGCGTCCAGTGTGCACCAGTTCGGACGGTCTGCCAAGAGAATTATTAATGGGGCGCGCGACAGAATCGCGGGCTTTTTGGGCTGTTCTCCTGAGGAGTGGGTCTTCACAAGCGGCGGCACGGAGAGTGATAATCTTGCGCTGTTCGGCGCAGCCTATGCTTCTGCTTCCAAGGGTAGACATATCATTACTACAGCGGTTGAGCATCATGCAGTGCTGCATACCTGTGCGGAGCTTGCGGGGCAGGGCTTCGAGGTCACCTATCTTCCTGTTGATTCTACCGGCCGTGTCTCTCTGGAGGATGTGGAATCGGCTCTGCGCGAGGATACAGTACTGATTAGCATAATGTATGTGAATAATGAAGTGGGAACTGTACAGCCTATAGAAGAGATTGGCAGATTGGCGGCCGAAAGGGGTGTGCTTGTGCATGTAGATGGTGTACAAGCTCTGGGAACACTGCCCCTGGTGCTCCGCGACCTGCCGGTCGACTATATGAGCTTCTCGGCCCACAAGATCGGAGGTCCGCAGGGAATTGGAGGCTTGTACGTCCGGCGGGGCGCGCCGCTTACGCCAATACAGCATGGCGGACTTCAGGAGCGCGGCCGGCGGGCGGGCACGGAGAGTCTGGCTCATACCGCCGGGTTCGCCAAAGCCGTTGAACTGGTTGTGCAAGGGCTGCCGGGTCATCATGAGCAGACACTGGAGCTACGCAGCACGCTGCTGAAGGAGCTGGACAAGCAGGTCGGAGCAGAGCGATATGTCGTCAACGGAAATGAACAGCATACGGTGCCTGGAATCCTGAATATCAGCTTTCCCGGAACCGGAACAGATGTGCTGCTGATGAACCTGGACATGGAACGGATTGCGGCGGCCAGCGGCTCAGCCTGTACATCAGGATCTCTGGAAATCTCGCATGTTCTCCGGGCAATGAAGCTTCCGGAAGAACTTTTGAACTCGGCGATTCGCTTTAGTACAGGTTTGGGTAATACTAATGAAGAAATGCAGGTTGTTGCCCAAAAAGTTGGAACCGTTTTGAGCCGGCTGCGTACTAGAGACTAGCGTCCGTGCATTCTGGCAGCCGCTTAAGAGGTACTCCGGCCCATGGGAACCCGTATGCAATACTAAGGTGAGGGGACTTGGGATACCATGAAGCTGCAAGATATGATTGGCCTCACTGTGTATGAAGTTGAAGAGGGTACTGAAGTCGGTGAAATAATCGATATCGGACTGGATTCAAACTGGAATATTACGGGTATTGAACTGGAGAGCAAATCTTTTTTCTCTAGTCATGTGAAAGTTGTGGCATGGGATAATATTGCCGCTTATGGCGAAGATGCTGTCATGATCCGCAATAAAGAGTCGATTGTTAAGGTCGACGCTGACCATATATCCTACACTTTCCTCTTGGGAAAGAACAAATTGAAGGACAGGCAGGTGCTTACAGCATCGGGAACGGTGCTTGGGCGAATATCGGATGTTTATTTTGACCAAAAGTTGGGAAACACAATAGTAGCGCTGGAAATCAGTGACGGGCTTGTAACTGATTTGATCGAAGGCCGCAAATGGCTGCCTTGTTCTGAAGAGATGACTATCGGAGAGGATTCTGTACTGGTTCCCGCGATGAGTGAAGAACGGCTCCAAAATGCCATTAATATTGTTAACGGATAGGTGGAATGTATTATATGAAGTGTCCAAACTGCAACTCCAAGGATATCGGCAAGATCGGCTCCCACCAGTTCTATTGCTGGGGCTGTTTCATCGAACTAACGGTCAACGGCGAGAAAATGTCGGTGTATCAGGTTGAAGAGGATGGCACGCTCAGCTCGCTTGACGATCTGTTCTCGGGTGAAGAGGTTGCACAGGATTTCCCGCAAATCCACGCTTCCTCCTGAGCATTGCCTGATTTATAATGTGACAACAGTTACATAGTTCCGCTATGCCCAAACACAGGGGTTGCTTGTTTAAGCTGCCCGGGTGTTTGGGCTTTTTTTAGGCTTTCTTCTGGTGCGGATAAAAAAGAACATATTCGGCAGGCTAACGGGCGTGTGGGCCGGATGTACGTAGAGAACCGAATACAATGGGCAGGTGCGGGGCGTGCGGGTCAAATGTAATCGAAAAACCGATTACATTTCGCCAAGCGAGGTCGTGCGGGCTGGATGTAATCGAAAAACCGATGAGATTTCGCCAAGCGAGGGCGTGCGGGCTGGATGTAATCGAAAAACCGACTACATTCGGGGCGGCGGAGATGTGTGGGCGGGATGTGGTCGAAAAACCGATTACATTGGACTCGCGCGAGCGGCGTTTACAGGAGCTCCGGACAAAGTTGCATCTTTGTTATACGTGATAAGGAATTGGTATGTCGTCTCCGGGATACGGACCCTATACTGAAATCGACTGGCACGAGACCAGAATTCAACAAGGTTCTATCACGAGGGGGAATGTTCAGATGTACCGCAAAGGAATATCCAAGCTTCTGATTGCCGGATTGCTGCTGTCAGGGATTCAGCTTCCGGGAACTACAGGAATAGTGCAGGCAGATAACGGGAAAGACGCAGACAGGCTGTCTGCAAGTACAGAACAGGCAGAGGCAGTCCGGGCGGCTGGGTTCGCCGATATGAAGCAGCACTGGGCTTCAGCCGCAGTGAACAGGCTGTCAGCCGCAGGAATTCTGCAGGGCGACGAGGCAGGACAATTCAGACCGGGACAAGCGGTCTCACGGGCAGAGATGGCCGCCATTATCAGCCGTGTGTTCCGTTACGCGGATTCAGGCAGCACTGTATTCAATGATGTAAGCGCTTCTTCCTGGTATGGCAAGGATGTAAGCCGTGTGAATGCCGCAGGCGTTATTCAAGGCTACGCGGACGGCCGGTTCCAGCCGGGAGCGGCTGTCACCCGCCAGGAAGCTGTAACCATGCTGAGCCGGGCATTCACACTGGAGGCGGGCTCCCCGGGTACGCTGGCTGCGCAGTCTGATGCGGCAGCGGTCAGCGGCTATGCCCGGGAAGCCGTGAGTGCGATGCTGGACGCCGGTTACCTGCGCGGCGATGCGGGCGGCAAGCTGAATCCGCAGGCGCAGATGACCCGGGCTGAGCTCGCCGAGCTGCTGAGCCGGATGGTCGGGTGGATCAGTTCCGGCGAGGGAAGCCAGAAGCTTGGCGCGGTGTCCGGCAATGTGATTGTTAACCGGGCGAATGTGCAGCTTGAAGACGGAACCGTGAGCGGCAATCTTTACGTCACAGCCGGAGCAGGAGAAGGGGAAGTTGGCTTCTCCGGCATCAAGGTGCAGGGAACGGCACATCTCTCTGGAGGAGGAGACCATTCGGTGGTGTTCCGCCAATCCACCCTGGGGCGGATCAAGCTGAACAAGCTCACCAACCTGGTACGAATGGTACTGGAGGAGGGCAGCACCGCAGCCCGGATAGAGTTGCTTAAGCCGGCGAAGGTGGAGATCGGAGCGGGCTCCCGCGCAGAGACGGTGGTCATCGGTGCAGGCGCTGCCGGATCAGAGATCGTGAGCCGGGGGCAGATCGGCCGGCTTGAGAACCAGGCGGACCGTGTGCTGCTGAACGGCCAGGCGCTCAAGCCCGGCGAGACGCTTCAGGACTTGTCGGGAACGGAAGCTACAGCGCAGGCAAGTGCCAAGGCAACCACTGCCCCAGTCCAAGCGGGCGGCGGCGGAAGTGCAGGCGGGGCAACGCCTGAACCAACAGCCGCACCTACAGTAGCACCAACGCCAGAGCCTACGGCAGCGCCAACCGCAGAGCCAACGGTGGCACCGACACCAACGCCAACACCGACTCCAACCCCGCCAATCCAGAACAATCCATGGGAGCTGGTCTGGAATGACGAATTCGACGGTCAGACCATTGATGAGACGAAATGGAATGTACAGGATACCGGCACGGTGTACAATAACGAGCTGGAATATTATCACCCGGACAATGCTTCACTTACAACAGAGAGCGGGCAGAGCGTACTGGAGCTGGAAGCCCGGAACCAGGCTTACGGCGGGAAGAAGTATACTTCAGCTAAGCTGACCTCCAAGATGAAGGGTGACTGGACCTACGGCAAATTCACCGTTCGGGCCAAGCTGCCGGTTCAGCAGGGCATGTGGCCAGCCATCTGGATGATGCCAACCGATGATGAGACGCAGTATGGACCATGGCCGGGAAGCGGCGAGATGGACATTATGGAATTGACGGGACCGGTCGCCGGCAAGGCAGGAGCAGATCTGTATCCAAGAACGGTCCATGGCTCGATTCACTATGACATTCCGCAAACTAGCCAGACCAAGACCTATGTATTGCCGGAAGGTCAGACCTTCGCTGATGATTATCACGATTTCACGCTGGAGTGGCTTCCGGGTCTGATCCGGTATTATGTGGACGATAAAATGTATTTTGAGACAAGTGACTGGGGGACGATGGCCAAAGGCCAGCCGGATTACTATACGTACCCTGCCCCGTTTGACAGGCCGTTCCATATGATTCTGAATCTGGCTGTGGGCGGCGACTGGCCGGGTGATCCGAAGGCCGACTTCAAGTCGGATAAAATGTATGTAGACTACGTACGGGTCTACAAATACAAGGACCTGGATCAATGGCCGGATGTAACAGGGAAGCGGCCGGTAGATCCGGGACTGTCGACCCCGCAGCGTCCTGCCCTGGCAGACGGGAATCAGATCTACAACGGGGACTTCAAGGGTGTTGCAGCAGCCCAGGGTCAACCCGAATATTGGGAATTGATTGCGAATGAAGGCGGAAGCGGAACCGTCTCCGTTATTGAGGATCAGGATAAGGGCAAGGCGGTGAAGGTTGCTGTCCATGAGGCCGGAACCCAGAACTACTCCATTCAGCTTGCGCAGAAGCCGCTGCTGCTGGAGAGGGACAAAGCCTACAAGGTGACCTTCGATGCCAAAGCGGACGCAGCCCGGCCGCTGATGAGCAAGCTGACCGAATTCGGCGGCGGATGGACGGCGTATTCCGGAGAGCGTAATTTCCAGCTTACACCGGACTGGCAGCCGTATGAGTACAGCTTTACGATGACGAAGGCTTCAGACAATAATGCCCGCTTTGAGTTCAACCTGGGTCTGAACAACATATCTGCCTACTTCGCGAATGTAAGGGTGGTAGAGACAGAAGCGCCGCCGGTAGTACGCACCCCGCTTGCTGACGGTAACCTGATCTATAACGGAGGCTTCGATCTGGGAGAAGCACGGCTTGGATACTGGAGCTTTGCCGTTAAGCAGGGCTCGGAAGCAGCGGCGAAGGCCAGTGTAACCAATACACTTGCTCTGCCGATGATGAAGCGGGAGTTCCGGGCGGACGTGCAGCAGGCCGGAGGATCGCCGGAGGATGTGACGCTGACCCAGGCAGGAATTCCTGTGTCCGCGGCAGGCGTCTACCAGCTTGCCTTCGATGCGAGATCGGCCGAGGCGCAGCCGCTTGGCATTAAACTGGCAGGCAGCGGCGGACAGACGGTCTATCCTGACGGAACCACCTTCACTCTGACACCGGAGTGGAAGAGCTATACAGCAGAAATTGAGCTGTCCGGCGGGTCCGGCACGGAAGCTGCGTTATCATTCCTTCTGGGCGCGGCTGCGGGACAGACCGAGATTGACAATGTGCGTCTGGTACGGATGACCGATCCGCCAGTGCTCGATAACTACCTGCATCTGCGTGGTGACCAGTTCTGGAGAGCCTCGGGAACCGGCCTGATTCCAAGCGGTGAAGGCGGCAAGGATATCACGGATATGGAGAAGGGCGACTATGTGGAATACAAGGTGGTACTGCCTCAGGCAGGAAGCATTGTTCCGGTAACCCGCGTATCCAGTGTGCGCGCCGATTCGGAGCTTACGCTGTCAGTGCTGGATGCCGGCAAGCAGAATGTAGTGACGGAATCTGTCTACAGCACGGCAGTTGGCGATACCGGAGGCCTTCAGTCCTACCGGGCGATCATTGGAGCCCCGCTTACGCTGCCTGCGGGAAGCTATTACATCCGTCTTGGCGGCAGCGGCTACAATCTGGCCTGGCTGGATCTGTCCCGCGAGCTGGTGGTGAACGGCAGCTTCAAGGATGCTTCCACCGACAACTGGACGCTGTTCAAGAAGGACTGGGAACCGGATGATCCCGGGAAGAGCACTGTAATGAAGGCTGTGTATGGAGAACTGCAGGTTAGCCTCGGCGGAACTGGAACGGAGGCTTGGCATGCACAGGTGAAGCAAGCGGGCATTCCGGTCGAGCAGGGCAAGAAATATCTGCTGCGCTTCGATGCGGATGCTTCGTTGGCCCGGGATATTAGAGCGCTGGTTCAGCGTGACGGGACTGAGGATGGCAACTGGACTCCTTATCTGGAACAGGAGCTGAGACTCAGCCCGGACGGCGGGCATTATGAATACCTGTTCACCGCGAAGGCCACTGATCCTGCAGCCGTGCTTCAGTTCAGTCTGGGCAAGATTACCGAAGAGCTCGGAGCGCATACGGTCAACCTGAGCAATATCTCCTTGCTTCAGGTAAGCCCGGTGCTGGACGGTGAGGCTTACGGGGAGAATCTGATTCCAAACGGCGATTTCTCGGCGCCGCTTAAGGGCTGGAGCAGCTACTCCTCCGACAACGGAGAGTTATCCATTGACAATGTGGATGGAGCGCTGCAGATCAAGGTGGGCTCCACCGGAACGAACACCTGGGACCGGCAGGTCTTTTATGAGGGAGTCGCTTATAACGAAGGCAATCATTATACACTTACCTTCAAGGCCAAGGCCTCGGCTGAACGCAAAATGAATATCAGCATCGGCTGGCTGGATGTAGCGGACAATTACAACTGGCACGGGTATACGAGCAAAATTGTTGATCTGAACAGTGAATATCAGGAATATACCGTAGAATTCGATGTTGCCGGGGGCAGCACCTCCATCGGCCGCATTTCCTTCGAGCTGGGAGATATCAAGGATGGCGGCACCGGGCATCTGATTGTGAACGTGGATGATATCGTGCTCACGAATAACGGAACAGCAGCACCTTAAGCATCTTGAACATGCTTTGGATTTTGTTATTCAGGCTTACGATTTGGTATTTAGACTGGACGCAGACACTTCTATAATTATTACATGGAGGACGGGCAACCGTTCTCCATGCTTGTTCAGAACTTCCCCCAATTCTGCAGCCCAATGCGTATACATAACAGGGAATGAATATCGTTCAACAGAAAACAGGAAAAGAGGAGAACCATTCATGATGCTGAAATTCAATACCGCAAGAGCGGCGGCTGCTTCGCCTGAGGATATCCTGAGACAGGCATTCGCAGACCGGATAGACCAGGGCGGCCGGCTAAGCGCCGTCTTCACGGATTCCCAGTGCACCGGAGCTGTTGGTGTAGCGGGCCTTCCGCTCTGGCTGCCTGCCATTCAGGAACTGCTGAAGCTCCCGGAAGTGGCAGCGCTGCTGCCGAAGGAAGCTGGCACATCCGCACTGTTCACCGTGAATGATACTGGTACGGCACTATCCCTGCATATCCGTCATGCGGGAAGACAGGAGCAGGCAATAGCTATACCGGAGGCGGCTGCAAGCGCGGCGCTGGTACAGCTTCAGGCTGCGCCGGGCTGGGCTGGTGCCCTTAACGCAGAAGGCGAACATGTCATTGACCTGCGCTCCCCCGTTCCGGGTCCTCACTTCGCGGTCAATCTGCTGCTGGGCAACCGTCTGGAGTTCCCTCATCCGCTCCAGACTACACCGAAGAGCGTGGTCGACCGCCTTGGCGGGGGCAGCTTCCGTTCCCATGCGGCTACCCAGGTGCTGGCGACCCGCTGGGATATGCGCCAGGAGGAGAACGGCTTCCCGGCCAACCGTCAATTCTATCTGTTCGAGGACGGGAAGCAGATCTTCTATTCCGCTGATCCGGGCGGAGAAGGCATTGAATCGGCGGTCTGCCGCCATTCACAGAATGTAACCATCATCACGTACCGCCTGTCCGGCGGACTTGAGATTACACGCACGATCTTCATTCTGCCGCATGCTGAAGGTCTGCCGCTGGCGACCGAGATGCAGCGGGTTACGATTACGAACCATGGAGAGAGCAGCCGCCAGCTTCGTCTGGTGTATACGGGCATGTTCGGCTCGGCAGCCCCGGGCGCTCTGTTCGAGGATGTGCTGTATAGCAATGTTATTATGCAAGGCGGCGTATTGCAGGACGCTGATGGTGCCGTGGCTGCAATCAGCCCTGACTACTACCCGGAAGGCGGGCGTCATGATCTTCGCTTCCACACGATGATTATCCACGGGGAAGACGGACCGGTGCTGCCGCGCGAATATTGCGTCAGCTACAATGAGTTCGTCGGCACCGGCTCGCTTCACCGCCCATCCGGTGCGCTGAAGCTGAGCAGCATTCTGCACCGCAAGGGCCCGGGCTTCTTTGCGGTAGCGGGGGAGATTCAGGTTGCTGCCGGAGCCTCTGCAGCGGTTGACCAGCTGACGGGCCTTGTCTCCGACAAGAGCGGTGCTACCTGGAGCGATACAGTACTGGAGGAAGAAGTAGGTGCATTGATCGCCCGCTTCACAAGCCGCAGCGCGGCTGAAGAAGCCTTGGTGCAATCCCTGAAGTTCGTGCGGAATTACTCCAGGTTCCTGCAGGTATCCTCCGGGGACGCGGATTTCGACCAGTTCGTGAACCGCAACCTGCCTTTTCAGGTGCTCTACCAGAGCTTTGTCTCCCGCTCCTTCTGTCAGACCCAGAAGGGCTACCGGGAGATCGGCTTCCGTGAAATTCAGGATATGTATGCCTCGATGTATTATTTCGTCGGGATGGGCCGGGGCGGCCTCGTCAAGAGCCTGCTGAAAGAGTGGACCAGCATGGTATTTGAGCTGGGGTATGCGTATCACAATTTCTTCTGGGTGGGCAAAGAACCTGGCAAATGGTCCGATGATGCATTATGGCTGATCCAGGCTGTCTACCGTTATGTCATGCTGACCGGAGATACGGAGTTCCTGGATGAGTCTTGTCCGGTAGCAGGCACGGATACCGAACGCCCTGTATTCGAGACCCTGAAGGCGATTATTGTCTATTCCGGGCAGATCTCGATCGGACGCCACGGCCTGCCGCTGCTCGACTTCGCAGACTGGAACGACTGTCTGAAGCTCGATGACACTTATCTGAACGGCCCGGCCAAGGAAGCACTCTACCGGAAGCAGCTGGAGGCCGGCGGTGTCTTCGGGGATTCGCTGGAGAGTGATTATTCCGAGAGCGTCATGAACGCCTTCCTGCTGAAGGTGGCGGTCGATGAATTGTCCGCCCTGGCCGCCCGCAAAGGCGAGCAGGCATATGCAGACGAGCTGACGGGCTTCGGAGCCAAGCTGCGCGAACGCATCCAGGAGCATGCCTGGAAGGGAGATTTCTTCGCCCGTGTGCTGTTCAACCGTTATCCGAACGGAGAATATACGTATCTCGGCGCTGCCGGGGACGGGATGTCCTCCGATCCGGCGAAGGACGGCTCGTACTTTCTGAATTCGTTCAGCTGGAGCATTCTGGCTGGCTGTGCGGATGAAGAACAGATTGCGGTAATGCTGGACACAATGAAGGCACATCTGATGACGCCTTACGGCATGAAGCTGGTCTCTCCGGTGGCGCTGGGCCGGGTATCCACGCACACGGCATCGGATGAATACTTCCCGGGTGACCGTGAGAACGGCGGCGTATTCAAGCATGCCTGCATGATGGCTGCTGCGGCTATGTTCAAGGGAGCCAAGGAAGTATCCAGCCCGGATCTGGCTGCTGAGCTCTGCCGCCTGGGTTACTGGCTGCTGGACCGGATTATGCCGTTCAAGACGATGGATGATCCCTTTGCCGTCTGCGGGAATCCGCGGTTCTGTACCCAATACAACAACAGCGAGACTGGTGAGAACATCGGTCCGATGCTTAGCGGCACCTCGACCTGGCTCACCCTCTCGCTGATGGAAGCGCTGGGTATTGAATATACGGAGCAGGGCATAGCACTGAGTCCGGTGCTGCGGGAAGAGCAGACGGAGCTTACCTATACCTTGAAGCTGGGCAGCTCCTCCTACCGGATTCAGGTCCGCAAGCCGGAGGGCTTCCACCGCATGCAGGACGGGGCAGCCCGCCTGACGCTGGACGGCCGGGTACTGGAGAACGGCTTGGTACCGGCCGTAGATGACGGCTTCGCCCATGAGGTAGAGCTTATCTTCGCGTAACTGACGGAATTACAGCGCCCGGTCACGGTACTCATGCGGGGTCATCCCCGCATATTCCTTGAAGAGCTTGATGAAATAATGGGCATTGGAGTACCCGAGCTCCGAGGAAACTTCATAAATTTTGAGCGGCGTATGGATTAGCAGATACGCCGCTTTTTCCATCTTTACCTGACTGATGTAGTCGCTGATCCGCTTGCCGGTCTCCAGCTTGTACATTTTGGAGAGATACACCGGATGCATCTGGACATGGTCGGCGATGGCCTGTAGCGAGACATAGTGCAGATTGCGGTTGATATACTCATGAACCTTGCTGATCAGCACGGTCCGGCTGTTCCGCCGTTCGGAATCTGTATGCTCTCTCAGCAGAAGGATAACCTCCATGGCCCACTCCCGCAGCTTGTCCGGTGTCTGAAAGGGAGCCTGCTCCAGCAGCGGATTGCCGACAATCTCGCTCAGCAGCTTGTTATTCTTATGAGCGAAGTAATAGAAGGCGGTCTCCAGGTGCAGACGTGCTTCCTGAATATGCTCCAGTGAACGCTCCGGACTATGGGCCAGCTCCGAGACGATAGCGTTCAGCTTGTCTTCAATACCCTGCCAGTTGTTCGCTTCGAACATGTGGAACAGCAGCGGAGGCTCATACAGCGGCTGGAGAATCTCCACCGGCTGGGAGCTGCTGTTATCTGTGGTATCGAGATAGATGCCGGTCTCGCTGCCGATATGCTGGCGAATCGCGGAGATGGCAGATTGATAGAGAGTGTAGACCTGATCCGGGAAGTCGCCCCAGCCGGTGGTCACCACGGACAGGCCGCCTCCCATCAGGGTGTTGACATGATTCTGCAGCTGATAGGCAGCCTGGGCCACCTCATTTCCAGGATTGCCGCCGAGTTCCGAATCCTCCCTGGGCTGCAGCAGGAATACGAGATAATCATGCACATCCTTGCAGGACCAGATCAGGAACCGGTCCTGGAACAGCTCCTGAGCGATGTTAATGATCGCATATTCGAACAGCAGCATGCTGTGCATATCCTGGCGCCGGAAGAATTCCTCGGGACGGACGACGGCCAGACAGACCGGCAGTCCGGCCCTGAGCGGCAGGTCGAACTGGTCCAGCCGCTCCTGGAGCTGCGGCCCGGGCAGCTTCCTTCCCTGCAGCAGCTCCCCGAGCAGGCGGTCCCGCAGAATCGGCAGATGCTCGCGGAAGGTCTGCATCGTCCGCTGGTGGGAGGACCAGGCCTCCCAGTCACTGCGCAGCTTCTCCTGCAGCTTACCGATAACGGCGATCAGCTGATCGTTCGCTATCGGCTTTAGCAGATAGGCGCTGGCCTGCTCTTCAATAGCCTTGCGGGCATATTCAAACTCCGCATAGCCGGTCAGCATCACCACCCGGATATGCTTCCAGCGCTTGCGGATGGCGGCAATCAGCTCGGTGCCGGACAGCTCCGGCATATTGATATCTGTGACTACAATATCGATAGGATAACGCTGGAGCAGCTCCAGCGCTTCATACCCGGAATAAGCTTTGTGGACCTGTCCGAAGCCCATCTCTGCCCAGGGAATTGAAATGGACAGATCATCGACCACATAAGGTTCATCGTCAACCAATAGAATTTGGTGCATCAGGTTCCTCTTTCTTCTCCATACGGAGAGTTGTTATTAGACCGCCTTCAGGTGAAGGGGAAATTATCAGGCCGGATGCCTCGCCGTAATGTAATTTGAGACGCTGCTGGACATTCCATAGCCCGCAGCCTCCATCCTCACGCGTGGTTTCGTTGATACGCACCTGAAGTGCTGCAATAGCTTCCTCTGTCATACCGGCACCGTTGTCCTCTACGGTAATGAGAATGGCTTCCCGGGTATGGCGGCCGGTGATCCGGATGGAGCCGGGGCCGATTTTTCGCTCAATGCCATGAATTATACTGTTCTCTACCAGAGGCTGAATCAGCAGCCGCGGAATGTGCAGGTCCAGCAGCCCGCTCTCCATATCGACCTCGTAGCGTATACGCTGCTTCCGCAGGTTCTGGATCTTCAGGTAAGTCTCCAGCAGCTTCAGCTCATCCTGAAGGGTGGTGAGGGAATGATCAACCCTGGTAATATAGCGGTAATATTCGCCCAGACTGAGTGCCATGGCCTCGACAGACTCTGTATCTCCTATAGCGGCCTTGCTCTTGATGAAGAACAGGCAGTTGTACAGGAAATGCGGATTGATCTGTGATTGAAGCTGCTTCAGATGGGCATCCTTGGCCCGGAGCTGCTCCAGATAGACCTGCTCGATCAGTGACTGAATCTTCTCGGCCATGTCATTGAATTCCTCATTAAGCAGCGTGAACTCCGGATTGGTCCGGGTATGGATACGTGTAGACCAGCGGCCTTCCTTCATCCGGTTCAGTGAACGCAGCAGCAGGCTCACCGGACGCTGCACTTGGCGGTAGAGCTGCAAGGAGAATAGCAGGCTCATCACCAGCAGGATGGCCGAGCCTGTCAGAAAGGAAGAGCGGCTGCTGCGGATTGGCTCAAGAATCTCCTTCAGCGGTGAATAATGCACGACGTGCCAGTCGATGGCCGAGGAGGGCACCGAGCTGACCAGGAAGCTGCCCTGCGTAAGGTCGAAGATGTCGGAGGTACTCTTCCCGGCTGTGATATTCAGTGCCGCAGTGACCTGCTCCGCCATCTGCCGGTCCGAACTCCGCGAGAGGATGACCCCGAATGACGGATGGTACAAGAAGGTGTCCCCCGTGTTCCGCGACTGGTAGGCATCGAACATCCGTTCAATATTGGAGACCGGCAGATACATGGACATCAGCAGCTGCGCCTCGCGCGGCCGGCTTGCTGCCTGGGCGGGGTCCGACAGGAGCAGCCGGAAGCCTGCCTCCGCGCCGGCCCTGTCCGCCGAGATATACTCCCAGCCTGCCGGAAGCGGTTTGTGCAGGACTGAGACATCGAAGGACAGCGAGGAATCCGAGCCCAAGGTCTCTCCGCTGAAGGGCTTGTACAAGACAATCCGGTTCTCCCACGTACTGGAGCTGGTCTGGAGGGACAGCTTCTCGAGCACCGTCATAATCGTCTGGGCGGGATCAATAAGATGGCCCAGCTGCGTAATCTGCTCATAATCGCGGATGGTGGGATCTCTTTGCAGCGCATACATGCTGCCCGCGAGCTGGTTGATGTTGTTATCCATCTGCTGGGTCAGGAATTCCAGATGATTAAGGTCGGTGATTTTGATCTGACTGGTAATGACTCCGACATCCTTACGGTAGGACATTCCGTAGAACAAGAGTGTGGCAGCAATCAGCGAGAGCAGGATTGCCACCATTTTAAGGAACAGGTTGGGACGAAATGCCACCATAAAGATCATCCTTTTCAAGACATTTGCTGTAATATGGAGAAGTGTATCATAAGAATATGAACTCTACGAAAAGAAGGTGGTTTCATGAAAGTCCGTTCCCCGCTGTTGCTGCTGCTCCTGATCCTGTCAGGCTGCTCCTGGCACAGCACCGAATATAGTCAGCCGCCGTCTTCACCGCAGAGTACAACCCCTCACTTCGATGTTAAGGAAGGCAAATATGATCCTCCGGTAGACCTGTATACGGTCGGCTCCGTGAACCCCAATCTCAATTTCATCAAAGGGGAGAGCCTGGAGCACAACGTACATACAGCCTGGGCCGAGAAGCGGCTTGGCATCCGTATCCGTTATCTATGGACAATCTCCGGCACCTCAGAGACCTACGCCAACAAGCTGAGGCTGGAGCTGGCCAAAGGCAATATGCCCGACATCGTAACGACCAGAGATGCCGATATTATCCAGGAGCTGATTGATTCAGGGCAATTCATGGAAGTCGGCGACCTGTTCGAACAGCATGCGTCCGAGGTGTGGAAGAAGGCTGTTGCCGAGGATGCTTCGGCATGGGACCCCTTCGTGCGCGGCGCGCACAGGTACGCTATTCCCATTATGGATTATGAATATAACTCCGATCCGCTGCTCTGGGTCCGCCAGGATTGGCTGGACAAGCTTCATCTGAAAGCACCAAAGACCCTGGATGAGCTGGAGCAGGTCATGGATGCCTTCGTCAACCGGGACCCGGACGGCAACGGGATCAAGGATACCTACGGTCTGTCGGCCGGATTCCGCAACGGCCCCAGTACCTGGATGGGAGACAGCAGCTGGGTGTTCGGCGCCTATGGAACGGTTCCTGAGCAGTGGAACCGCCGGAGTGACGGCACCCTGGAGTACGGCTCCGTCCAGCCCGAGGCAAGGAAGGCTGTCCAGCTCATGAAGCAATGGGTACAGCGCGGTTATTTGAGCGCTGACAGTGCCTGGCTGGATGAAGAGGGAGCGGCGAACCAGTTCATCTCCGGCAAGGCGGGTATCATTGCCGGACCCTACTGGATGGGTGGCTGGCCCCTGTCCTCCTTGGCCAAGAGTGACGCCAAGGCGCGTGTCCGGGCAATTGCCATCCCTTCAGGACCGGGCGGCCTCACTATGAGAAGAGGGACCCTGCCTGTTAACGGTGCCATTCTGATCAATAAGAAGATGAAGCACCCTGAGATCTTTTTTACGTATCAGAATTATTTGTTCGATTCATATGCTACCTCGACTGGTGAATTCGCTCATGGTCTTGCAGAGGGCTATGACTTTACCATGGCGGGCGGCCAGCCGAGCGCACAGTCTCCGGCGCTGCCGCTGGGCGGCATCCGCGTAGCCTCGTACACGCTAACCTTCGACGGGGCCCGGATTCCCTCCGGCGTCATCCGGGAGATCCCGAAGGACATTGCTCCTGTGCTGCTGGGCCAGAAGGAGGCTTCCCGCAAGGAGCAGTTCACGGGACCGCCGACAGCGACGATGCAGCGCGACGGCGAGCTGCTGAAGAAGCTGGAGCAGAAAAGCTTCATCAAAATCATCTTCGCGGACAGCCCGCTTGAAGAATTCGACGAATTCGTGCACAAGTGGAACACCTACGGCGGGCTTACTGAAACCCTGGAGGTCAATGCCTGGGACCGCAGCAGCCGCTAGTTGCCGCAGGGACAAGAAACCGCCTCAATAAAAGGCGGTTTCTTGTCGTAGATACACATGGGGCTCCTGCTAACGTACCAGGCGGCCCCAATAATTCTGTTCCCCCTGTGCTGCATTCTTCTATATATCGTACAGAAGGGCGGCTGCAGCCGCCATAACAATGTGGCGATTGGAATAACAAATATTGAAGATAATCCGCTATGATCCGCATTGACAAAAGGACCCCGGCGGATGCCGCTTGCGCATCGCCGGGGTCCATCACCTGCCTGCAAGTTAGTTGCCTGTGAATTTCAGCCAATCGTAATAGGCGTATAGCGGGTTCGCCCCGTTATAGGAACCGAGCCAGGAATCTACTCCCGTTCCGTTCCAGAGGTTCATCATGATTTTACCGGGCCGGGAGGGGATGTTGCTGGTGGCCGTATGCTTCAAGACCCCGTCTACATACCATTTAATATAACCCGGCTGCCAGTCGAAGGCGTACGTGTGGTAGCTCTGGGAAGCATCAAAGCCAAGATTGACAATCTTCTCATGGCCGCCAACGCCATTGGTGTAATAGTTGAACTGGACCTTGGTGGTGTCCTTGCCGAGGAACTCAATATCGATCTCATCCCAAGGCGTCCCGTCTGAAGGCCCGGTGTAGGTGAAGAAGGAGGAGACGATCCCGCTGTTCTTGGCCGGCTTCATGCTGACCTCATATTTGCCGTAGCCGTACTTGTAGACAGAGCGGTATTCCGCGCCGTCAAATTTATTATTGCTGGGACTGGTCAGGGCCAGACGAAGCTGTCCGCCGCTGGTGAATGAGATGTTATTCGCACGCCAGGTACAGTTGAACATGGAGCCATTCGAGTATCCGTCTGCTTTTTGCCAGGTTGCGGGGTTGAAGTAAGTCAGAGGCTCATCAAAGACGGTGGCCGCCGAAACGGACGGAGCTCCTGTCAGCAGACCGGCAAGCAGCAGGGTCATTCCTGCACCGAATAACTTGTGTAGCTTTCTCCTCATATACAATACCCTCCTCAATAATGTAAGCGTTTTACATTATGATTGTAGCGAACCTTGAACCCCGGCACTATACCAACCTGCGAACTAAAATAACAAAAAACCAATTTTTTGCAGAGCAGAGTATTTCATTCCCCTCCCACACATACTAATAGGGCATGATGGTTAAGGGCTGTACACGTTCAGGAGGGAGATTATGGAGGAGTGGTTCCGCAGTAAATGGCTCCGCTGGATGACCGGCGTGCTGCTCTCACTGATTATTCTATATTTCGTCTGGCTGCTCCGTCCGATGCTGAATGGGGTATTCCTGTTTCTAAAAGCGATCCTGGCCCCGTTCCTGGCCGCCATGATTATCTCCTATGTACTGAATCCGGTGGTCACTATGCTCTCCAGAAGAAAAATGCCGCGCAGCGTAGCTGTCTTGCTGATCTATGCGGTGTTCCTGACCTCGCTTGCGGTGATTCTGATCAACCTGATCCCGATGTTCATTGAACAGCTGGAAGAGCTGAATGAGCATCTCCCGGAGATGACGCTGCACGCGCAGGGGCTGATGAAGGGCATGAATTCCAGACTGATTCCGCCCGGGGTGGAGACGGGAATGAATAACTGGTTCTATCAGCTGGAGAACCGCCTGGCCGAAGGCATCTCCCACTTCCTTAATAATATCGCTTCGACCATTGGCGTGCTGTTCAACGCATTCATTGTGCCTTTTCTCGTGTTCTATATTCTGAAGGACTTCGAGGTGTTCGAACGGATGGTGGTATCCTGTCTGCCCCGTTCGCGCCGCAAGTCGATTGTGATGCTGTTAAAAGACATTGATGAAGCGCTCGGCAACTATATCCGCGGGCAGTTTCTCGTCTGTATCATCATCGGCGTGCTCGCTTATATCGGATACGCAATTATCGGCATGCCTTATGCGCTGCTGTTCGCCTGTGTGGTCGCGGTGTTCAACATTATTCCGTATATGGGTCCGTTTCTGGGGGCGGCTCCGGCTATTGTAATGGCTTCGACCTTGTCATGGCGGCTTGTCCTGCTGGTGGCGGTGGTGAATACCCTGTGCCAAATGCTGGAGAGCAACGTGATCTCTCCTCAGGTTGTAGGCCGGAAGCTGCATCTGCACCCGCTGTTGATCATCTTCGCGCTGCTGGTCGGGGGGGAGACCGCCGGAATGATCGGATTGATTCTGGCCGTGCCCTTCTTCGCCGCCGCCAAGGTGGTCATTCAGCATATCATCGGCTATTACATCCGCAGAAGGCCGGCGTAGAAGCGGCAGCCGATCCCGCCACCGCTTCAGTTATATGGGCAATGGCGGCTTCTTCGCCGTGACTTCATGTGAAAGGATTGACTGTAGATGTATCTTTTGGTTATAATGTGGTGAATATTACGATAAGAAGAGTTATCATAGCAGTGCGATGAAGAGGAGTATTAATTCGTGAGACCGTTATTGCAGAGAGCCGGCACCTAAGGTGCGAGCCGGTTAACGGGCCGCAGTGAACTCACCTCCGAGTAATGGCGCAAGCCGCAGGTTCCTTATAGGGGGCATGCGAGTGAACCGCCGTCGGCTCACCCCCGATACAGGGTGTCAAAGTGAGTGCCGGGCAAAGAATGTCCGCGCTAACTAGGGTGGTACCACGGGAATTCAAACCTCTCGTCCCTAGCGATTATACGCTAGGGATGGGAGGTTTTTTTGCTGTAATAGGAAACTATAGTTTCCTGTTGCTGTGAAAAAGGTGTGTGTGAATTTGTGAATAAGAGTTCTTGGAAGGTTTCGTATAATGACTATGTTGCTGAATGTGACTGAAGTTCTGGTTAAAACCGAATACAATCGGCTGGTATAGCGGCATACGGCCTGAATGTATGTGAAAAACAGCATACATTGTGCTCGAAATGAGGCATATGGACCAAATGTATGTGGAAAACGGCATACATTGTGCTCGAAAGCAGGCACGCGGCCTGAATGTATGTGAAAAACAGCATACATTGTGCTCGAAAGCAGGCGCATGGCCTGAATGTATGTGGAAAACAGCATACATTGTGCTCGAAAGCAGGCGCATGGCCTGAATGTATGTGGAGAACAGCATACATTGTGCTCGAAAGCAGGCACGCGGCCAGAATGTATGTGAAAAACAGCATACATTGTCTTCGCGCAAAGGTATACTTATTCATCTGTTCGGATGATTTTGTCCCCGTTTGCCCGGCGAATCATGGGCGGCTCTTGGGCTTTGCTGTTCCGCCGGGTGAACAGATGATGTTAACCTAAGTTACAGAGAAACGGAACGGAAAGAAATTTTGGAGCTGGAGAAATCTTCGCCTTTATTCTCGGATTTCTACCGCTATATGATTGAACAAATATATGATTGAACAAAAAAATTAAGTTAAAGGAAAAGTGGCGGAGGGGAATTTTGGAACTGGAGGAGCGGCAGCGACCGCCTTAAAGCTTTCCGTAGGAAAGCTCACTTCGGAAGCATCAGCTGTCTACGGATTTCAACCGTTATAACGGTAACAAATCATGAAATCTGTAGACAACAGCAGCCGGAAGTCCAAAACTTCTCTGGAGTCACGGTAATTCCAAAACATAAAAACATTAGTTCAATCTATATAGAAGCGGATCAAATCAAGAAATCAGAGAATAACAGCGACCGGAGGCCCAAAACTTTCTTGTAGTGGAGACTAATCTCTTAACTTTTTAAGACAGTAGCAGTATCACCTAATACAGCAACACTCCAAGGAGGAGCACAAGATGAGCGACAATATTGGATACCGCGCCCAGACCATCGAGCCGAAATGGCAGAAATTCTGGGACGAGAACAAGACCTTTAAGACCAGTGAAGAAGCAGGCAAGCCGAAGTTCTACGCCCTGGATATGTTCCCGTATCCTTCCGGCGCAGGGCTGCACGTAGGCCACCCGGAAGGGTATACCGCCACCGACATCGTGTCCCGCTTCAAGCGGATGCGCGGCTACAACGTGCTGCACCCGATGGGCTGGGATGCCTTCGGACTTCCGGCTGAGCAGTATGCCATGGATACCGGCCAGCATCCGCGTGACATTACCTTCAAGAACATTGATAACTTCCGCCGCCAGATCAAGTCGCTGGGCTTCTCCTACGACTGGGACCGCGAGATCAGCACGACCGATCCGGGGTACTACAAGTGGACGCAGTGGATTTTCATCCAGCTCTATAACCGTGGACTCGCTTATGTAGCCGAAGTATCGGTGAACTGGTGCGAGGCGCTGGGAACCGTTCTGGCGAATGAAGAAGTCATCGACGGCAAAAGCGAGCGCGGAGGCCATCCCGTCGTCCGCAGACCGATGCGCCAGTGGATTCTGAAGATTACCGAATACGCCGACCGCCTGCTGGAGGATCTGGAGGAGCTGGACTGGGAAGAGAGCATCAAGGATATGCAGCGCAACTGGATCGGCAAATCGACCGGCGCTGAGGTGACCTTTGCCATTGAGGGGCATGAGGCTGTGCTTGAAGTGTTCACTACCCGTCCTGATACCCTGTTCGGAGCAAGCTATTGCGTACTCGCACCCGAGCATAAGCTGGTGGATGCTATTACCACGCAGGAGCAGAAGGCCGCCGTTGCCGAATACCGCGATAAGGCTTCCCGCAAGAGCGATCTGGAACGCACGGATCTGGCGAAGGAGAAAAGCGGTGTGTTCACTGGCGCGTATGCGATTAATCCGGTGAACGGTGCACAGGTGCCAATCTGGATTGCCGACTACGTGCTGGCCGGCTACGGAACCGGAGCGATTATGGCCGTTCCGGGCCATGATGCCCGCGACTGGGAATTCGCCAAGCAGTTCGGCCTGAACATTATCGAAGTGGTGCAGGGCGGCAATATCGAAGAAGAAGCTTACTCCGGCGACGGTCCGCATGTCAATTCGGGATTCCTCGACGGCCTGTCCAATACAGAAGCGATGGCTCAGATGATCGCCTGGCTGGAAGAGAAGGGCAGCGGCAAGGGCAAAGTGACCTACCGCCTGCGCGACTGGCTGTTCAGCCGCCAGCGTTACTGGGGCGAGCCGATTCCGATTCTGCACCTGGAGGACGGCACGATGAAGACCGTGCCTGTGGATCAGCTACCGCTGGTTCTGCCGGATGTGGATGCGATCAAGCCATCGGGCACCGGTGAATCTCCGCTGGCGAATGTGACCGAGTGGGTGGAGACGGTTGATCCCGAGACCGGCATGAAGGCCCGCCGCGAGACCAACACTATGCCTCAGTGGGCCGGCAGCTGCTGGTACTACCTGCGTTATATCGATCCGCACAATGATCAGGAGCTGTGTTCACCGGAGAAGCAGAAGGAATGGCTGCCGGTTGACCTGTACATCGGCGGAGCCGAGCATGCGGTGCTTCACCTGCTGTATGCCCGCTTCTGGCATAAGGTACTCTATGATATCGGCGTAGTCGATACCAAGGAGCCGTTCCACAAGCTGGTCAACCAGGGAATGATCCTGGGGAACAACAACGAGAAGATGAGTAAATCGCGCGGCAATGTCATTAACCCTGATGAGATCGTGGAAGCTTATGGGGCAGATACCCTGCGCGTTTATGAGATGTTCATGGGGCCGCTGGAGGCCACCAAGCCTTGGAATGAGAAGGGCGTTGAAGGCATTCACCGCTTCCTCTCCCGCGTATGGCGCCTGTTCGTGAATGAAGACGGCAGCCTCAGCGCGAAGATTACAGAGGGCGGCGGCACGGATGGATTCAAACGCACCTGGCATAAGACGCTGAAGAAGGTCACTGAGGATTTCGAGCTGCTGCGCTTCAATACGGCGATCAGCCAGCTGATGATTTTCATCAATGATGCTTATAAGCAGGAGAGTCTGTCCAAGGAAGCTGCTGAACATTTCGTGCAGATGCTGTCCCCGCTGGCACCGCATATTGCCGAAGAGCTGTGGGAGCTGCTGGGCCATGAAGGAAGCATCAGCTATGTTGCCTGGCCGTCTTATGATGAAGCCTTGACCGTAGATGCTGAGGTTGAGATCGTGGTGCAGGTGAATGGTAAAATCGTCCAGCGCGCACTGATTCCGGCGGATATGGGCCAACAGGAGATGCAGGACCACGCTCTGGCCCTGCCGAATGTGAAAGCGGCCGTCGAAGGCAAAACCGTACGCAAAATCATTGCCGTTCCCGGCAAGCTGGTAAATATCGTAGTGGGTTAAGCGAAGAACGCAATTCTGCCCGCAGCAACGGAGGGTTCCGTGCTGCGGGCTTTCTTGGTTTCGGGCACTTTCTGCGGAGGTGTAAGGGACTGCTGATTGCTATATGGAGGAAATAGCCTTCATAATGGATACATTTTGCTAGCGGTCGAGCCGGCTCTGGGCGATGCTGCCGAGTCCGAACAGCTCGTCGAGCTTTTCCACATCCTCATCGTACTTGTCATGTGTGGTGGTAATCAGGCGTTCAAATACCCCCTCCAGACTGGTCTGCAAGTGATTGAGGGCTTGCGCGGTAATACCCCCGCGGACGGCAACCCGTTCCTGCAGCTCCTGCGGGGTGAACGAGCCTTCGGTCAGCAGCTTACCCGTACCCAGCAGCATCTCACCCGCCAGCCGGGTGACCAGGGCTTCGTCGATGCCGGTTGCTTCAACAGCCGCTTCAATCCACCGCTCCAGGAAATAGCTCAGAAAGGCCGGACCGCAGCTGGAGAAATCTGAGGCAATCCGCGTATGACCTTCTGGAATTTCCTCAGGAACTCCAATGCAGGAGAATAACTGGAGCAGCAGCAGCCTGTCTTTTTTATTTAATCGGCTTCCGAAAATGCATAGCGAACTCCCGCCTCTGACGGAATGGGTGATGCTGGGAATGATTTTGGCGACCTTGGAGGGCAGGACCGATTCCAGATGGTAGAGCTGCACAGGGCTTGTAATAGATACAACGATCTGGTCGCTGCGCAGATAAGGGGCGACCTCATCGGTTACCCGTTTGAACTGCAAAGGCTTGACGCACAGGAACACGAGGTCGCTCTCTGAGGCGGCTTCAATGTTGCCGGAGCATATCGTAATTCCGGGATGAAGCTTCTTCAGCTCCATCAGCCTGCCCGGGCTGCGGTTGCTGGCCATCACATCACATGGATCAAGGGCTCCCGACCGAAGGAAGGTGTCGATCAGCAGACTTCCCATGCTGCCTGTTCCGATAAATCCCACTTTCATCCTGTGGTACCTCCTTTCTTATGCTGCTGGCTTACAGGAATACTCTTCGTTAAGTGTATGCAGGCCGGACTTGGACCAATGACAGGTTTTAACCGGATTTTTGAATAAAATTCCAGTTTGATGAGGGAGGACAACCTGATGGATAGAAGAATGATCATCTGCGCCATCACCGCAGCGCTGCTGGGCGGCGGTCTGGTGTGGGCCGCAGACCACAGAGCACAGGATGCCGGCATCGCCGGATGGTCGACGCTGAACGCCGGAATGGCGCAGTCGCTGGGAGTGGCGGCTGAAGGTGAGGCCAGCAGTGCAGCCGCCGGGGCTGATGGCGGGAGTGTGACAGCAGTTAGAGCGGGGAGTGGAAGTGCTGGCGGGAATCAGGCTGGTGGCAACGCTGCGGGGAATGGAGCGGCAGGTGGTGCGGTCACCGGTGGCGGAACGGCAGGGAGTGGAGTGGCTGGCGGGAGTGTAGCAGGTGGCAACGCTGCGGGGAATGGAGCGGCAGGTGGTGCGGTCACCGGTGGCGGAGCGGCAGGGAGTGGAGTGGCTGGCGGGAGTGTAGCAGGTGGTAATACAGCAGCGGGGAGTGGGAGTACTGGCGGGAATGATGCAGGCGCGGCGGGTAGCGGAGTTGTTGACGGTGCGTCTACCAGTGGCGGAACGGAAGGCGCTGGAACGGTGAGTGCTGGGATAGCGGGTGCGGGCGCGGCGGATACTGGAGTGGCCGTAGGAGCCGCAGAAAGCGGCGGTGCAAGTGGCGCAGCGGCTGTAACAGTAGAAGCCGCTGGCATTGCAGCCCCGGCAGCGGCTGACGGCCGGATTAATGTGAACACTGCCGACATCAAGCTCCTGATGGACCTGCCAGGCATTGGAGAGAAGAAGGCGCAGGCGATTATCGACTACCGCAGCAGCAAGGGAGCGTTCCGCAGCGTGAAGGAGCTGGGCAAGGTGAAGGGCATCGGCCCCAAGCTGCTGGAGAAGCTGAAGCCGCTGGTGACTTTTTAAGGCTGCCGTCCTGATTGTATACGAGTAATCTGTCTGCCATGGGAAGCAGTTGGATTTCATACACTTAATAAATCTCTAACGTTTCCCTGACGAACAGTAAGTGGATTTAGGGCATCTAATTTGGACCGAATGCGCAGAATCAGCGATTTGTAACGAAAGAAGTGTAGTTTTCCACTTAACGGGCTTCATTCTCAGAGCATGGGCCTAGGCAAAGTAAGTTTCAACTGCACTCTGTACATTAGATTAGCCATAAATCTGCCTGGAAACTGAATCTGCTGCACTTCGTACATTAGAATTCTGCAAAAGAGGGTCTTTGGATACTAAATGAGAGAAGAGAACCAATTGTATGAAGTGCAGCAGAACGTTACCTAGGCGCTGTGAATGCCATTTCTATTATATGAAGTGCAATCACCCCTGCTCTGGGGATGAGCACATGAGGTGTAGAAGTGGCTGGACGGGAAATCTGAGCGAGAGTCAGGGGAAATGTACGTTGTTGCGTACTATCAATATCCTAGTGAAAACGCAGCCAGGTATGCTACAATAATGAACAACTATTTAGAGAAAGTGGAGATTGCTGATGACTGTGGCTTACCGCAAGAACTGGGATACATACTTCATGGATATTGCCTGCATGGTCTCCACCCGTTCGCGCTGTCCCCGCCGCCATGTCGGTGCGGTGCTGGTGCAGGGGAAGAAGCTGCTGGGTACGGCCTATAACGGTGCACCGATGGGCGTTCCTGACTGCTCGGAAGCAGGCTGTATGGTCTCTGAGCAATACGAGCGTGAACTGGTTGACGGTGTAGAGACAATGGTTAAAAAGCAGCGCTGCATCCGCACAATCCATGCCGAGCAGAATCTGCTGCTGTTCACCGACCGGAGCGACCGGGAAGGCAGTACGGTGTACGTGACGGATGAGCCGTGCTGGACCTGTGCCAATATGCTTGCTAACAGCGGGATCGTGGAGATCGTCTACCTGCGTCCTTACAAGAAAGACATGGAGAAGGTGCAGGCGATGCTCTCCTCCAAAGGAATCGTGTTCCGCCAATTGGAGAACTACGAGCCGCCTAAGGAAACAATGATTTCGATATCTGAGTAACGGCGTACAACGGCAGGATTCAATGTTAGTTCGAGTGAACAAGATCCCGCTAGAATATGGACTGGCCCCAGGGGAAGAACCTCTGTACACGCATGTAGTATGCGTATGCAGAGGTTTTTTGGCGTCTAGAGCTAATAGGAAGGAGAGATAATCATGAACAGAAGGCCGTTATTAAGCTTCACGGTTTGCTGGGTGGCGGGAATTGCCGCAGGTTGTCTGTTTTCTGGCCGCAGTCTGCTGTTCTGCCTCGCCGTTATGCTGTTGCTGCCTGTAGTCTGGGCGGTGAGCGGCGGCATACGCTGGAGGGCGGCAGCGGTGTTGGTTATGGGATTGATTGTGTCGGCCCTATACTGGGAATATAGTGAGATCCGGAATGTGAGTCTGTTGCCTGAGGTGCTGGGGCAATCGGTGAGCGAACTGAATGAGGCTTATATAACAGCCGCAGGCGTTATTGCTTCTCCGGTGGAGCGGGACGGGGATAGGGTTGATTTTGTCGTGAAGCTGTCCGGGATCAGGCTGCATCAGCAAGGGAAACAGTCTGCCGCAGAAGTGGAGGAAGGCGAGACGGCAGCGGGAGCGGTGGGGAGTGACCCTGAAGGTGAATGTGTAATCGTACAGCTCAAGCTCCAGGAGAAGAGTGAAATTGCGGTGGCTGCGCAGTGGCAGCGGGGAGACCGGGTGGTCATCGAGGGGGAATTAATCCAGCCCCAGATAGCGCGCAACTTCGGCGGATTCGACTACCGTGCCTATCTGCTCACCCAAAAGATTCACTGGCTGCTAAAAGGAACGGGAACAGCCAGTGTAACCGTTAACCCTCAAGTCTCGTGGGAGCCGTCCACGATTCTGCGCTGGAATGATAAGGCAAGATCTGTGCTCGGTGCAGAAATGAGCCGCTTATTTCAGGAGCCTCATGCGGGTTATATGAAGGGTCTTGTCATCGGCATCCAAAAGGAACTGGACCCGGAGACCTTCAGACAGTTCTCGCAGCTCGGGCTCACCCATATCCTGGCCATTTCGGGGATGCATGTGGCGGTGTACGTCGGAGTGATCCTGGTTCTGCTGCGCCGCTGCCGCTTGACCAGAGAAACCGCACTGACGGTGACCCTGCTGCTGGTTCCTGTCTATGTGCTGCTGTCCGGGGCCGGACCGTCTGTGATCCGCGCCGGGATCATGAGCATGATTGCCCTGCTGGCGGCAAGGCTGGGCATGCTCAAGGATGGACTGAATATTCTGGCCGCATCCGCTCTGATGATGCTGGTCTGGAATCCTTATCTGCTGCTTAGTGTCAGCTTTCAGCTGTCTTTTCTGGTGACGGCCGGACTCATGGTGTATACACCGCTCGCTGCGCCGCTATTCAGGCGGTTACCGGGCTGGCTGGGCAGCAGCCTCTCGGTAACGATTATTGCTCAACTGGTCTCGTTTCCGCTGACAATCTATTATTTCAACCAATTCTCGCTGTTATCCGTTGCGGCCAATCTGCTCTTGGTTCCCTTCATCACCTTCCTGGTGCTGCCACTGGGAACACTGGCGCTGCTCCTGGGGAGGGTCTGGAGTGCAGCTGCACTCCTGACTGCGCAGCTTGCGGAAATACTGAATAATATCACTTTTGCGGCAGTAGAGTGGGTGAACGGGTTCACCTCCGGGGTGTTGATCTGGGCTTCGCCGTCAATCCTGTGGATCTGCCTCTACTACTGCCTGTTATATGGTTTGTTACACATGTTGAAACGGAGGACTGAGGCCAAGCTTGTTCCCCAGTTCATGGACGATGAGACCCGCCCGCTGGCTGAGCTGGAGAGGCCGGAACTGCCAGGTAACATCCGTGGCAGAGCTGAACGCAATGACGTTCTGAACTCTGCGGGGGCTGCGAACAGCGGAAGAGCCGCGCGGGCCTTCCAAACCTATCCGCCGACTGGAGCTACGCGCTGGAGCAATTCCGCAGCGATACTGTGCGCTGTAGGCCTGACCATTCTGCTCTACAAAGGCTATAACGCCGAGGTTATACGCGATGGCTCCGGTTCCATCAGCTACCTGGATATAGGGCAAGGAGACAGCAGCCTGATTACTACACCGGGCGGAGCCCATATCCTGGTGGACGGCGGCGGGACCGTGAGCTTTGGCAACCGGGAGGAATGGCGTATCCGCCGCAGCCCGTTTGAGGTCGGGGCAAAAACGCTGCTGCCGCTCCTGAAGCAGCGGGGTATCCACCGGCTGGATGCGGTTATCCTGACACATGGCGATCAGGATCATGCCGGAGGATTGCAGGCGGTGCTGGAAGGTATGCCGGTATCGGCGCTGCTGTTCAACGGAACATTAGCAGATACTGAGCCCTACACCAAGCTGATGACGACTGCGCTGGACGCGGGTGTCCGGCTGTATCCCGTACAGCAGGGCATGACGCTGGCCCCGGACGAGGCCACGCGGCTGAACTTCCTCTGGCCGGAGCTTCCAGCGGATGGACAGACCCTGCCGGAGGAAGTGGAGGACCAGAACCACGAATCGGTGGTGTTCCGGCTGGAGATGAACGGCCGGAGCTTTCTTTTCACAGGAGATATGGATGAGGCGGCAGAGGAAGCGATCCTGCGGTCCGCAAGTCAATCCGGGATTAAGCAAGTCAGCCCCATTGACGTCCTCAAGGTCGCCCACCACGGCAGCAAAACCGCCACCAGCGCAGACTGGCTCGCCTTCTGGAAGCCCAGTGCTGCTGTAATCTCAGCCGGCGTGAATAACCTGTACGGACATCCGCATGGGACCGTGCTGGAGCGTTTGGCCGTTACCGAAGCAAGCGTCTACCGGACGGATCAGCAGGGGGAGATTCAGTTGAGAGTCCGTAGCGAAGGGATAGCAGTGAGATACAGACTGGGAGACAAGGAGTAAAATTAAATTCTTGAAAATACGTAGTAAACTAAATCAACAAAAAGAAGACTTATTGATGAAAAACTATTTGTTATCGTAGTACACTTGTATTAAACCGAAAAGAAAATAGAAAATAGAAAAAAAGTAAATTGTTTTGGATGGAGGGCGAATAAATGATTAAATTCCTTAATTCTAAGCCGTTTCTAATCTCAGCATCACTATTTAGTATATTGTTCATTGGTAACATAGTTGCTATTGGGTCATCCACAAATGAAATAATTCTAGCCATATTCAAATCTATTATATCTGGAATTGTTTGTGGAATTGTGGTCGGCGGGATTATCTACCTTATTCAAAAAAGAAATGAAAGAAGCTAAAATAATATTTCTTGTTTTAACGGCCTAACAGAATTCATTGTTCTGTTATGGTCGTTTTTTGTCATTCTCTGTAATCGTATATAATAAAACCATATGAGAGGAGTTGATCGTATCCTTATTGTTCTGGCAGGACTCCTGCTGCTGCTGATTACTCAGACCATCTACCTGCTGAATTATCGGAGACAGGTCAAGCAGATCAGCAGCCAGCTCTCTTTTATCATGGAGCACGATTCCCGTAAGCGGATAGTTACCCAACTGAAGCCGAAGGAGATCGGCAGACTGGTACAGGATTGCAACAACCTGTTAAGCCGACAGAGCGCGATGGGGGAACAGTTTAGCCGGAAGAATCAGGAGATGAATCTGGCGGTCACCAGCCTGTCACATGATATAAGGACCCCGCTCACTTCCCTGGACGGGTATCTGCAATTGGCGCTGCGGACGGAGGCGGAGCAGGAGAAGGAACGGTACGTGCGGCTGGCCCAGTCGAGAATACAGCAGATTATCAAGCTGGTAGATGAGCTGTTCCTCTATACCAAGCTGCAGAATCCCGAATACAGTCTGGAGCTGCAGCCAGTGGACGTTATGGAGGTGCTGAAGCGGAACCTGTTCACCTTCATTGATGATTTCAACCGGTCAGGGGAAGAGCCGGAGCTGCGGCTGCCGGAGCATTCTCCCCGGGTGATGGGGGAACTCCATGCGCTGGAACGAATTTTTACCAATATCATCGGCAACTATTTCATTCACGGCGAAGGCACGTTGGCCATAGAGGTTGAAGACAGGCAGGACATGCTGGGTATACGCTTCACGAACCGGCTTAAGGCAGGCAGCAGAGTGGATACGGAGAAGATCTTTACCCGCTTTTACAAAGAAGATCCGTCGCGTACCCGGCATTCCTCAGGTCTGGGGCTCTCGATTGTGAAGGCGCTGATGGAGAAAATGAACGGTCATGCAGAGGCCGGGTGTACGGCGGATACTTTCAGCATACGGATCGGATTCTCAAAAAGGAGGGAGGAGCATGGCCATGAGCACCCATCTCAAGGATAACGGGCAGCGCAGGAGCATTCTCATCGTTGAGGATGACGGGCATATTAACGCAATTCTGCACGACGGGCTTACCGCCGCAGGGTATCAGTGCACCCAGTCCTATTCAGGCAGTGAGGGGATGTTGAATCTGGCAGAGCGTGAATACCACTTGATTGTCCTGGACCTGATGCTGCCCGGATTGTCCGGGGAGGCATTCATGCAACGCTTGCGCGGGGAGCTGAAGTCCCGGATTCCGGTAATTGTCCTCTCGGCCAAGGATCAATTGGGGGATAAGCTGGATCTGTTCACGCTGGGCGCTGATGATTATGTGACCAAGCCGTTTGAGCTGGAGGAGCTGATTGCCCGCATCCATGTTCATATCCAGCGGTCGGCTGCCGATGAGCCGGTGAAGGAGTTCAGGCATAAAAATCTGGTGCTGGACTGCACATCCTACAGTGTCAGGATTCATGGCAGCGTGCTTGCTCTGACCCGTCAGGAATACCGGATTGTCGAGCTGCTGGTCAGGAACCCTACCCGCGTGTTCACGAAGCAGGATCTCTATGAGCTGGCCTGGGAGGAGATCTATCTGGGCGAGGACAAGACGATAACGGTACATGTCAGCAATATCCGCAATAAAATCAAAGCGCACGACAGCCAAGCCTATATCGATACGGTCTGGGGCATCGGCTTCCGGCTGAGTCCATGATGAACTTTGAACTTTCTTAACCTTTTGTTGGCGAACAATTAGTCTTCATCCTGTTAACTTAGGGTAAGGAGGTGGCAGACATGACTGATTGCATTATTGAACTATGCGGACTGACCAAGCTGTACCCATCGAAAGCGGCCGTGCGCAATGCCAATCTCAAAATCTACAGAGGAGAGATTGTCGGCATCATCGGGAAGAACGGGGCGGGTAAATCTACCCTGCTCAAAATGATCAGCGGGCACGTGTATCCGACCTCGGGAGAGCTGCATTTCTTCAACCGTGCGGCGGCGGGGGAACAGTCTTTTTTTGAGCGGATGGGGGTATTGATTGAGCAGCCCGGATTATACCCGAACGTCTCAGCCTATGAGAACCTGAAGCTGCTGGCCATCGCATATGGTCTAAGTGACAGGGGTACCACGATAGAGAAGTTACTGCGGCTCGTAGGACTGGACCCTAAGAATACCGCCAAAGTTAAAAGCTATTCGATGGGCATGAAGCAGCGGCTGGGCATCGCGGTGGCTCTGCTTGGGAGTCCCGATGTACTGATTCTGGATGAGCCGATTAACGGGCTTGATCCGCAGGGGATTGTAGAGATTAGGGAGCTCATCCTGGAGCTGAACGCCGGGGGGCTGACGATTCTGATCGCAAGCCATATTCTGGAGGAGCTCTCCAAAATCGCCACCAAGTACGCCATCATTCATCAGGGAGAATTCGCCGAGGTGATCTCCAAGGAAGAATTGCAGCAGCGCTGTGAGGAACGGATTGAACTGGAGGTAGAGGAAGCCCGCGAGGTCCTTCCGGTGCTGGAGCGTGAACTGAAGATTACACAATATAAAGTGGTGGACAGCCGCACCGTGTACGTATACGACGAGCATATCCACATTCGGCAGATTGTCCAGGTACTGGCGCAGCATGGGGTAATGGTGGATTCCATTTCAAGACACAAGCAGAGTCTGGAGCAATATTTCCTGGAGCGCACGGAAAGTGCAGGTGGACGCCATGATTAATCTGTTTAAAATGGACCTGTACCGCTTCACACGGAACAAGATTATGTACCTGCTGCTGCTCTTGTTCTGTGCCTTCCAGATCTTTGGTATTTATATGATGAAGCAATACGCGCAGCCAGTGGAGGAAGGCGGAGTTCAGATCGGAAATTTAACAGAGATAGGCTTCATCCAGTATACGATCTCACAGCCGCCTTCCTGGATGCTGATCTATATTGCGGTGTTCACGATCTATTTCTATATGAGCGAATGGAATTCCGGCTTCCATAAGAATTATGTTTCTATGAGGCAGGCAAGAATCCACTCCGTCCTCTCCAAAATGGCGATTCTCGCCCTGTTTATTGCCATGCTGTTCCTGACCCTGCTAATTGCAGACGGAATCGGCAGAAGGCTGTTTATGGGACAGACGGATATGGGAGATCTAGGCACGCTCATTACTCTGCTGGCTGGCCAATTCCTGCTGCATTGGGCGTTCTCACTGCTTGTTCTCTGCATTGCCATGATGACGAGGAACCTGCTTATCAGCTTGAGTGCCGGCCTCGTGCTGGCCCTGAATGTGATCGGGATGGTACTGGGTGCGCTAGAGACTCTGCTTACAAGCACTCATCTAACGAAATATCTGCTGATCAATACGCTCGTACGGGTCAAGGATCTGGGCAGTACAGCAGACCTGATTCATACGTTTGGAGTAGCTATTACGGCGATTCTATTCTTAAGCTATCTTGCTGTCCGCTATAAAATGCGGGAGGATCTGAACTAGCGTCACTCTGCGCCTGAGGGGATCAGATTCTTCTGCATTCCCCGGGCAGCTCCCCGCCCTGAATCCAGGCCTTGACCAGCTTATTGAACAGCTCCGGCTTCGCCAGAGAGAGGCCATGTCCCATCCGGGGAATCACCACACCCATGGAGCGGGGATTCACAGCTACAAGATCACGGGCGGATTGCTTCATGACAGATTTCTCACGTTCACCTACAGTAACCAGTATTTTGCCTGCGGCTTCACTGAACCCGGCTGGAATGCGGAACGACATATTCTCTTCCAGCACCCGGATCAGCGTCATCAGCTCCATCTGCCGGCTCTCTTCAACATACCGTTCCAGGTATTCCTCGCCCAGATAGAGCGTCTTGGCCTGCAGCTTCGCGAACCATCTGTACTTAATCAGTGGAAAAGACAGTCTGACCGCCGGTCCGATCAGCCTGCTGGCAGAGGGAATCGGCCGCACCAATGCGCTGTTGATGATGGCATAGTCAATCAGCACCGGTCTTATCCCCAGCATCTGAACCAGCACCTGTGCACCCAGCGAGAATCCGGTAACGATGACTTTTCGTCCCTTAGCCCGCTCCTCAATAATGGATACAAGCTCCTCTGCACTGCTGCGGATCGTGAACTCCTGATCCTCCCGGCTGAACCCGTGCCCCGGCAGATCCGGGACCAGACAATGATAACCGGCGAACGCCGCTACCTGCTTCTCCCACATCCAGCCGCTTACGCCGCCGCCATGCAGGAAGACCATCAGACACTCCCCATTCGGGTCACCGTACTCTTGAATATGTATAGCCACTCCGCATACCTCATTCCTGTAAATGAATGAACCTTCCCTACTCCTACGTCCCAGTAACAATATGGTCTCATAAGTAGAACCGGCTTTGTTTTCCTTTTCAGGACGGTACCGCTTCAGTGAAAAGTGAAGCTTGGGTTTCGATGTTTACTCAGGACCTTCGCAGGGCCTAGAACTGTGTATCACAAAAAAAGCCCCGGCAGCTTATCCAAGCTGACGGGTGCTTATCTACATACCAATCCAATAGATTGAACTTGTTAATAACTAATACAGGGTGAGTGGTGGAAGGGAATTTTGGAACTGTAGGAGCGGTAGCGTCCGCCTTTAGGTTTGGATTTCTACCGCAGACAGCGGTTTAAAATCAGGAAATCCAAACCTAACAGCGGCCGGAAGTCCAAAACTTCTCTGGAGCCACGACTATCCCGAAATCGGAATGTACAAGTTCAATCTACCCACTCAAAACTGAAAATCCTCATCCCGCAAAGGCTCTACATTCATCGCCCGCACATACCCGTTCCCCTTCTTCGAGAAGAAGTCATGCTGCTTCGTATGGGTGCTGATTCCGTTCTGCACAATCGGGTTGATCTCTTCCTCATCGAACAGCGGATCATGGCCGAGGTTCATCATCGCCTTGTTGGCATTGTAGCGCAGGAAGGTCTTCACTTCCTCCACCAGGCCAATCGGGGCGTAGATCTGCTCGGTGTATTGCTCCTCGTTCGCGTGGAGCAGACGCAGCAGGCCGACCAGGGTCTCATAGACATCGCTCTGGTCTTCTTCGGACAGCTCCTCGAAGATTTCCTGGGCCAGCACGCCGACATAGACGCCGTGGATGCTCTCATCGCGCAGGATCAGGTCGATGATTTCGCCGCTGCAGGTCATTTTGCCCTGTCCGGCCAGATAGAGCGGGTAGAAGAAGCCGCTGTAGAACAGGTAGCTCTCCAGCAGGACCGAGGCGGACATCGCCAGGTAGAGGTCTTTCTTCGTCTCAATCTTTTGATAATACTCCGAGATCGTCTCCGCCTTGAACTGCAGGAACGTATTGTCCTCCACCCAGCGGAAAATCCCGTCAATCTCCTCCGTCGAAGCCAGTGTGGTGAAAATGCTGCTGTACGACTTCGCATGAATCTGCTCCATCATGCCCATGAAGCCGAGGACCGCCTTGCGCTGCAAGCCGTCCACATGCTCCATAATCTGCGGCATCCCTACGCCGCCCTGAATCGTATCCAGCAGGGTCAATCCGCCCAGCACCTTCATATAAGAGTCCTTCTCGGTCTCGCTTAGCGTGAGCCAGGACATTTTGTCATCGGATAGTGGTATTTCGTCATCGGTCCAGAACTGCATAATATTCTGGTTCCAGAACATCAGCGAGAAATCGTCGTCGGGACGGTTCCAGTTCACGGCTTGAATTGCGCTCATAATCGTATATTCTCCCTTTCTGTACCTGTGCCCCTCTTAGATGGAGCAGGCCAGGCATTCCTCGACAGACAATTTGTTGGTCCGGGTATAGTACAGGGATTTCAGCCCTTTGTGCGCCGCATACAGGTAAGAACGGGCCAGCTCACGGGTGGTGACATCACTGTTCACATGCAGGACTGTTGAAATACCCTGGTCGATATGAGGCTGAATCTCCGCGATCAGATCAATGACCTTGAACTGGTCCATCTGGTAGGCGGATTTATAATAGAACACATTGTCCGGACGCAGGTAAGGCATCGGATAGTAGGTGGTCGAGTTGGCATACGTGCGGGTCTCGATCTGCTCTACAATCGGCATGACACTGGAGGTAGCATTCTGGATGTACGAGATGCTCGCAGTCGGCGCAATTGCCAGACGGTAGGCATGGTACAGGCCGTGCTTCATCACCTTGTCACGCAGCTCTTTCCAATCCTCTGTAGTAGGAATGGTGATGCCCTCGAACAGCTCCTGCGCTTTTGCCGTAACCGGACGGTAGTCTGTAGTCAGATAACGGTCGAAATACACGCCGCTGGCGTAGTCGGACTGCTCGAATCCATAGAACGTTTCGCCGGTCTCAGCGGCAATCTCCATGCTTTTCTCAATGGAATGGAAGTTCATCGTCATGAAGAAGGTGCGTGCGAAATCACGGGCCTGCTCACTCTCATAAGCGACTTTATTCTTGGCAAAATAACCATGCAGGTTCATTACGCCCAGACCCACGGAGTGCATTTCCTTGTTCGCCTTAGCCACGCCTGGAGCGTTGGAGACAGTTGTCATATCGCTGACAGCCGTCAGTGCGAGCATGCCCTCATGTACGGATTCACGGATCTTACCGTGCTCCATCACGTTCACGATGTTGAGGGAAGCCAGGTTGCAGCTGATATCGCGGCGGATCTCGTCCTGCTGTCCGTAGTCGTTAATCTCCGAAGTCTCCTGCAATTGGAAAATCTCCGTGCACAGGTTCGACATCTTGATCTGGCCCACACCCCGCAGGGCATGAGCAGCATTGGCGTTGCTCTTGTTCATAATATATGGATAGCCCGATTCAAGCTGAATCATGGCGATCTTGGTCAGCATGTCGCGTGCGCTCATGGCGATTCTTTTCTTCACACGCGGATCGGCAAGCAGGGTATCATACATGACATCCAGGTCCATGTCATCCAGATGCGTACCATACGCCTGGTAGACCGTGTAAGGAGCGAACACATGCAGCGGCTGATTATCCTGCGCCAGCTTATAGAAGCGGTTAGGCACGATCAGGCCGATAGACAACGTCTTCAGGCGTGTCCGTTCGTCGGCGTTAATCTTCTTGCTGTCCAGGAACTCCAGTACATCCCAGCCAAAAATATTATAATAAGCCGCACCCGAACCCTTACGCTGGCCCATCTGGTCCGCATAGGAGAAGCCGTCTTCCATGAGCTTCAGGACAGGCATGATGCCTTTGGCCGCATCCTCGACACCCTTAATCGTCTCGCCGCGCGAGCGCAGCTTGGACAGATTGACGGCAACGCCGCCCCCGATTTTTGACAGCTGCATGCAGGTATTCAGCACATAGTTGATCGAATTGAGCGAGTCATCCATTTCCAGCAGGAAGCAGGAGACCATCTCGCCGCGGCGGCTTTTGCCGGCATTGAGGAAGGTTGGTGTCGCCGGCTGCAGGCGCTGTTCCATCATCGAGCGCGCGAGAGTACAGGCAGTTTCCACGTTGCCCCGTCCCAGATGCAGAGCCACTACCGCTACGCGGTCCGGATAATGCTCCAGGTACTGCTTACGGTCATTGGTTTTGACGGCATAGTCGGTATAGAACTTGGAAGCCGCCATATAGGAAGGGAAGCGGAAATTATATTCATGGGCGATCCGGTAGACATCCTCCATCTCAGCAGCGGAGTAGCGGTCGTACAGGTCCTCGTAGTAGTCATTTGCAATCATATAATCAATCTTGGCTTTCGTATCTGTGAAGGTCAGGCTGCGCCGCTCCACATCCTGCATGAACTCGGCTACTGCCTCCTGGTCCTTATCCAATTGGAAAAAGCCGCTTTCGTCTCTCTTCATCAACATGTTGTTCAATTCAATATGCCGCAACCCGGTCCACCTCCTGTTTTATGCGCTGTACGTCCCCGAAGGTTCCAGACAATTCAAACTTGCCGACCACCGGTACGTTGTAACGCTGTGCAATCAGATCTGCGCTGTGCGCGTATAGCTCACCCCAGTTTTTGTTGCCGCTTGCGGCGATGCCCTTCAGCCTGGAATGGTTTCGTTCAAGGAATGTTGACACCTTCTCTGGAATCTGTCCAAATCCGGTAGTGTATGTAACAAGCACGTAAGGCTCGTCGATCGTCATATGCTCTTCGATTTGAACCGCCGGAAGCTTCAATTTATTAATGAATCTTCTAACGTTGCCGGTCTTGGAATCGTAAGCAATCAACATGGCTCCTAACCTCCTATAACATGTAGCCCATTCTACTTGACAAATGAAGAATAGCGGTTTTACTAGATTTATGGGCTTAGCTCTTATATACACTATATTTAGTAATGCTTAATCATTTTATATACCATATATTGAAAAGTCAAGCGGTGAACAAGCCCTCACAGCCGCCCAAAATGCCTCTCTAAATCGCCAATCCCACGCCCCGCCTGCATTCTATTCTCTTATAATTAATTAGTATTTTTTTTAAGCATTTTGCTGCGTTGAGGAATGGCTCGAACGGGGCATTTGGAGAAGGGGAAGCGGCTATAAAATTTGAAAGCGCTCTGCCGTCGGCGGATGGAGTTTTGATGGCACTTCTTACATTAGACGCTGCTCCAATTTTTTGGGGGATCAGATCTGTTGTATTTTGTACACTTGATTTCAGCTAACAGGGGCTAATTGAGCAGATTCTCGAAATTCTAATGCAGGAACTGCAATCAGTACATTCAGCAAACAATAATTGATGGCGAGGGCGGCGTGCCCCAAGATTTTCAATAACAGGGAACCATATCGGTCGGCAGGAGTCTTATTAGGTGAGAGGGGAGAGAACATGCAGAGTAAAGAACTAACGTATAGCATGACCTGTGCCTCATCGGTATCGCTGCGTGAGATGATGGAGACCTACGGGCAGGATGTATGGAATTATGCTTTTTTCTTAACCCGCAGCCGGGAGCAGGCGAATGATATCAGCCAGGAGGTATTCCTCAAGGCCTACAAGAGCATCGGCAAGTACCGGGGACAGTCCACTCTGAAAACCTGGCTGCTCACCATTACCCGCAACACCGCGTTCAGCTTAAGGAAGAGCAGCTTCTGGCGGAGGTTCGTTCCGCTGGGCAGCCATCAGGATAAGGGGGGTGCCTTGTCCGCAGAACAAGAGGCTATCGGCAATCAGTATGCGAACCGCATCTGGGAGATCATCATGGAGCTGCCGGACAAGTACCGGGAGGTGCTGGTGCTGGATATTCAGCAGGATCTGTCAGTCGCTGAGCTGTCCGCGCTGCTTGGAATCGCGCAGGGGACGGTCAAATCCAGGCTCGGACGGGCCAGAATGAAAGTGAGAGCAGCGATGAAGGAGGAAGACCAGTGAAGACAAGACAAGAGCATGAGCAAGTGAAGGTGATGAGCGGGGAGAAGGACTGGTATAAGCAAGCCGGACGGAGTCCGCTTGTAGAACCGGGATTCACGCCACAGCTTATGGCGCGGATTGAAGAGGCTGCCCATGAATCCTCTAATCGTACAAGCCGCCGCCGCTTCAGCCGTATGGCTGCCTTCGGCGGACTGGCAGCCATCCTGCTGCTTGGCGCGCTGGTCTGGCCATTTGGCCCAGGGGCCGGGCTTGATCCGGCAGGGAGGCTCGCAGCGGTCTTTAAGCCTGACTCGGGAGCGGCTGTGGTGCAGCCGGCGGTGTCACCTTCGGCTACTCAGAACGCTGCTTCACCAGCATCGCCGCAAGCTTACAACCCGCCGGTTGGTTCTGCAGAGTTCGAGCTTGGCGGAAGGAAGTATTACATGCCCTTATCGTTGGACAGAGATAAGACCCGTGCGCGTGCCGTTGAGACCAACGCCGGGATTGTCTGGTCGCCCCCGCCTCCGATGGTCAATTACAGCAAGCCCAAGTACACCCATCCTACGGAACCTTACACATTGTATCTGTCACCAAAAGGCCAGTCCGAGCTATCTGAAGCTACGGCTAAACGGATCTACACCTTACCGCTGTATGCAGGCGGTTCGCAGCGTTATTATGAGCTTACGGGGATCTGTGATGGAGGGGACTATATAGTGCTGGGTATCGGGACGATCACCTTGGGGAAAGGGATAGGAATGACACCTGAAAAGTTAACCGTTTTGAATTTAAAATCAGCCGCAGCAGGTGAAACAATAACCCCGCAGGAACTGTTAGATTTAAGCAGCTTAGGTGACAAATATTCCTTGTACAGATCCTTTATTGCTATTGATAAATATAATAGCGAGATGCTGCTTGTATATTACAGTGATGATAAAAAGAATGGTTATGACATTCATGGCAATCTGTACGATATTGCTACTGGAGCGGTACAGAATATAAACAGCAAAATTGGCATGGATGTTCAAGGCCAGCAGCAGACGGCAATTTATGAAGTAAACGGGAAGAAGCGGAAAGCGGATGTCGTTTTGCTCCTCGGTCAGCAGTGGTATTATGATTGGTTTTATCAGGAGCACGGACAGCAGATTGATCCTGCCAAGACAGGGAAGTGACGGGGCTCCTAATTATTTTACGTGGATCTTATAGATAATTTACTAAAAAAAAGCTATACTTTTTGATAATCTCTCTAAGTAAACTTGGTTAATGTTTACTTCTGGAGTGGATATCGAAGAGTGGAGCGGGATCAATGAAGAAGCTGACTATTGAGGATGTGGCCCAGAAAGCGGGTGTATCGAAAAGCACAGTCTCGCAGTTTTTGAATAAACGGTTCAAGTATATGAGTGAGGCGACCAAAAACCGTATTGCGGAGGTTATCGATGAGCTGAACTACCAGCCTAACGGGCTTGCCCGCAGCCTTAAGCAGAACCGCACGCATATGGTTGGCATTATTGTGGCCAATATAGATTATTCGCTGTCCATTCAGTGCATCCGGGCGATTGAGAATGAGCTGCAGCGTCACGGCATCCAGGTGATTATCTGCAACTCGGATGAGAATGCGGACAAGGAGAATACCTATGTGGAGACGCTGGTTGCCCGTCAGGTGGATGGCCTGATTATTTTCCCGGCGGGAGATCAGCCTGCGCCTTACACAAGGTTAATTGAAGCAGAATATCCGCTGGTCTTCATGGACCGGCTGGTTGACGGCATTACGACCCAGAGCCTGCTGCTGGATAATGAAATGGCGGTAAAGACTGCTATCCGGGAACTGACCGGCCACGGCCATGAAGCGATTGCTATTCTATCCCTGCCGCTTGGCGTACATGCGATTACCCCGCGTAAAGAGCGAATGAGCGGGTACAAAAAAGCGATGGAGGAAGCAGGTCTGCCGCTGCTAGATTCGTATATGCGCAGTGTGTCGCGCGAAGATATCGCTTCCGCACTGGACGAGCTGCTGCAGCTGCCCCAGCCGCCGACAGCGCTGCTTGCCGCCAATGATCTGGTGCTGGGCGAGGTCCTTAAATATGCGAACCGTAAGGCCATCTCCATCCCCGGCCAATTGTCAGTGATCGGCATTGACGATGCGGAATTCGCCCGGATCTATAATCCCGATATTACAACGATCCGCCAGCCCGCCTACGAGATGGGGATGCAGGCAGCGAAGATCATGCTCTCCTTGATCAACGACACGGACGGCGCGATCCCCATCACCTACAGATTCCCGCCTTCCTTGCAGCAGGGCGATTCAGTGCAGCCTCCCGCTTAGCCGGAATAGCAACAGGCGGTATGAACGTCCCCGTAAGGCTTTATTTTGCCCGGATGCCGCGAACCTTTTCGGGCCTCCGAAAAGACCGGAAAACCGCTAAAAACCTTGATTTAAGGATTTTAGCGGTTTTTTAATTGATTAGGAAATCGTGATTTTCGTTCGATGCGGTGGAGGCGTGTGAGCTGGATATGGTCGAAAAACCGACCACAATGGGGATGCCGCAGTCATTTTGTTGTTTCCCCCTTCCTGGACTTAACTTCTGCTGTCTAACGAGCAAGTTATCTTGACGCCGGGCCGCAGCAGCCGTATGGTACAAGTGACAAGAACCGACAACCAAAGGGAGGTACAGGGTACATGCTTCAGAAGGGAATGTTATGAATACATTGACAGCCTATGGCCGCAAGCTCTGGCGGCAGATCGCCGGCAGGTATTACCGGATATCCATCAAACAGAGAATTCTGTTCTCGTTCATCGTGCTGATCACACTGTCCATCGGTGCAATGGGCACCTTCTCGTATTGGATTGCCGCGCAGGAGATCGAGGATAACGCCTACGCCGGCAGCCGGGAGACGGTAAGCAAGACGGCACAGCTGCTGGATTCCCGCCTGAATGATGTGGCGCTGTCCGTGCAGTCCCTGATGCTGAGCGATGCGTACCGCAAAATGATGCTTGATGTGTTCAGCCACGATGTGTCAAATTACTATGTGCATCTGTCGGATCTGCAATATGTGCTCTCCCAGGCAACGTTCAACCAGCCGATCATTGAGAATGTGCTGATCGTTACCCCGATTGGCGATTTCTATTCCACTACGCAGATCCGGGCGCAGGACAACTCGTTCTACGGTTCGGAATTATATGATCTGAGCAAGGAGCAGCCGGGCGGCTACTGGGCCAAAGGACATTATGACCGGTTGTTCACAGGCAACCAGCGGGTGGTCTCCTTCGTAGTCAGGGGGATTTATGAATACCCTTACACGCCGATCAGTAATGTATTTATTGTGGTCAATATCAGGGAGGGCCGGATAGATGAGCTGCTGAATACAGGCCGAGAACAAGCAGGGAGGAATTATTATCTGGTGAGCAGGGAAGGAGAGGCGGTGGTGGAGTCCCGCTGGCCGTTCCGGGGCAGGTTCCCCTGGAAGCCGGTGCTTGCCGAAGCCGGGACAGCAGCCGATCCGCAGGATCACTATTACAGCTACGGAGGCAAGGAATATCTGGTTAATTATACAGGCTCAGCCTCATCGCCAGACTGGATCATCTCCGGGATGCAGTCACGGGACCAGCTGCTGGGCAAGCTGCAGCGGGTGCAGCGCATCACCCTCTATGTCATCGTTGTTTTCCTGCTGGCCACCTGGCTGATCTCCAATCAGCTGACATCTGTGCTGCTGAAGCCGCTGTTCAAGCTGCGGCGGCTGATGCGCAGAGTCGAAGAGAACCAGCTCAGTGTGGTGTATGAGAGCCGTTATGAGGACGAGGTGGCCCAGGTCGGCTTTCAGTTCAACCGGATGATGTCGGAGATTAAGACGCTGATCGCGGATGTGAAGACCAAGGAGGAGGGTAAACGGCATGCAGAGATCCGTGCCCTTACGGCGCAGATGGAGCCGCACTTTCTGTACAATACCCTGAATACCATCTATTGCAAATCGGTCATGGGCGAGAATGACGATGTGAATGAGATGATCCTGTCCTTATCGCAGATGTTCCAGATCGGGCTCAGCGGAGGCAAGGATCTGATTACACTTGAGGATGAGCTGTCCCACATGCGGGAGTATTTCGCCATTCAACAGAAATGCTATGAAGGATTGTTTGAATACACGGTGACGGTAGAGGACGAAGCCCTGCTGTCCTGCCTGCTGCCGAAGATTATCCTGCAGCCGGTGGTGGAGAACAGCATTCAGCATGGCTTCAGCGACCGGACAATAGGAGGCAGCATAGACATCACGGTCACCCGGGAGCAGGGGCTGCTGCATATTTGCATTACCGACAACGGACGGGGGCTCGATGCTGCACAGGTCAAGCAGGGGATGGCCATAGCCCCGCAGTCCAGAAAAGGCTATGCCCTGTTCAACATCAGGCACCGGCTGGCCTTGTATTACGGGGCCGAAGCCCGTATGGACGTTAGCGGCGGGCCAGGTAAGGGATCACAGACGGATCTGTGGATTCCGTCAGGGGAGGAGCGATGAGGCATGGAGCCGGACAGGTTCAAATTATGTGTAATTGACGATATCAAAAGTGTGGTGGACATGGTCTCGCGCAAGCCGCCGTGGCAAGAGCACGGTATTGAGGTCGCCGGTACGGCGCTTGACGGCGAAGCGGGGCTGCAGCTCATCCGCGAGACCCGGCCGGACATTGTGCTGACGGATATCCGGATGCCAAGAATGGACGGCCTGCAGATGACCCGGGCGATTCTGGAGGTGCTGCCGGACTGCAAGATTATTATCCTCAGCGCCTACTCGGAGTTCTCTTATGCCCAGGAAGCCATCCGGCTGGGAGCGCTGGATTTCGTGAAGAAGCCCTTTTCCCTGGAGGAGATTGTGAATGCGGTGCTTAAGGCCAGGGAGCTGTGCCGGGAGGAGCGGCAGGAGAGCGCCAGACTTGCTGTGATGGAGGCCAAAATCAGGGAAAGTCTGCCCATCCTCCGCCAGGAATATCTCACCTTCCTGCTGCACCACCAGACGACAGAGGCGGATGCCCGTTCCCGCTGGGCCTACCTTGATATCCCGCTGGACCAGCATGATTTCTTCGTGTTTGTCGCCGAGATTGATCATTTCGCGGAGAAGCTGAGCGGACAGCCTGTGCAGGAGGTCGAGCTGCTAAGGTTCAGCCTGCACAATATTCTCGAAGAGACGATTTCCGCCCTGACCCGCGGCGTTATTATCCGGGAGGCGACAGACCGGTATATCTGCATCATGAACGGCTCGGACCCGGAGACCGCCGCGCTGATTACGGAGGCCTGCTGCATGAATGTAAGCCGCTTCTCGCGGCATACCATTTCTATTGGCGTGGGTCTGGGCGCGGCGGCGATTCAGGAGCTGGGCACGGCCTACAGGCAGGCGCTTAGCGCACTGGGGTATCATTTCTATACCGGGGGGGGCGGGGTCTATCATTATAGCAACATCGAGAATAAACCGCTCTCGCTCCACAGCTATTCCGCCGCCGCCGAGCAGGAGCTGCTGTTCGCGCTGCGTTCCGGCAATTCCGCCAAAAGCCTGCAGGTGCTGGACCAGCTGTTCTCGGAGCTGCTGGACAGCGGGCTTTTGCCTGATCCGCGTTATGTTGAAAGTGTCGGCTATGAGCTGAGCTCCAGGATCTGCCGGGTCCTGCTGGAGCAGTTCCCTTACGGGCAGGTGGAGCCGCTGGAACTCAGAATTGCCGCCATGAAGAATCAGGTGCATCCTTCCCTGCAGGATATCCGGGACCTGCTGTCCTGGCTGTGCCGGGAGGCCTGTGCAATGGTTACAGAGGCCCGTTCCCTGGAGTCCACGCGGATTATCCGCCAGGCCGTCGAATATATCCGTAGTCATCTGGATACGGGGCTGTCGCTGGAGCAGATGGCGAAGCAGATTAACCTAAGCCAGGGGTATTTCTCCAATCTGTTCAAGAAGGTGCAGGGGATTTCGTTCCAGCAGTATGTGATGCATGAGAAGATGGAGAAGGCGAAGGCGATGCTGATTAGCGGCCGGCAGGTTCAGGAGATCGCCCAGGATCTGGGGTATGAGCACAGGCGCTATTTCAGCGAGGTGTTCAAGAAATATACCGGCATGACCCCGTCCGAGTTCAAATTGCATTATCTTGGAAAAGAATAGGAATCAGCAGGGGAGGGATTTCCGCAGGGCGGAGATTACCTCCCTTATCTGTATAGAACTCCTGCAAATATCTGCCCTTAATGTGGGCTTACCCGCCTTATCCGGATGCGCCAATCCGTCTATAATCAATTTGTAAGCGAATACAGAAGGGATATATAAGGGGGAACTACCAATGATGAAGCGTACGCTAATGACATCTCTGAGCCTGGTCCTGGCACTTGGCTTAGCAGCCTGCGGCAACGGTAACAGTGGCGGCAATGCAACTGAAGGCAAGGGAGACGGGGCGAAAGCTGGTTCGGGGGAAAAAACTAAAATCAGCTACTGGACAGGCGACCGCCACGATGCGGATTTCGTGAAGGAGAAGGTAGCCGAGTTCAACGCATCTAATAAAGACGGGATTGAGGTGGAACTGGTCGTCAAGGGCGATGACTTCGATACCGCGCTTGATCTGTCCTTCCAGACCTCCGATGCACCGGATGTGATCCGGGTGAAGGAGAACACCGTCCAGACCTTCTACAAAAAAGGCTTTCTTGCTCCGATTGACGAGTTCCTGAACGATGAGCTGAAGGCGAAATTCCCGGCCATGCCGGACTTGAACGAATTCGACGGCAAGCGTTACAGTCTGCCGAACTATGGAACGACCATGCGTCTGGTGTACAACAAGGATCTGTTCGCCAAAGCGGGCATTGAGCATCCGCCGACTACCTTACAGGAGCTGGTGGATACAGCTAAGAAATTGACAGCAGCCGGCAAAGCCGACGGCGCTTACGGCTTCGCCCTTAACTTCAAGAGCCCCGGCAGTGCGTTCGCGCGTTCGGCGCGGGTGGTTGCGGAAATGAGCGGCTATGGCGGCTTCGGGTATGATTTCAAGACGGCCCGCTACGACTTCAGCGGCTTCGAGCCGATCATCAATGCCTTTAAGCAGATCAAGGACGACGGCAGCATGCTGCCGGGTGTAGAATCGCTGGATATTGATCCGCTGCGGGCACAGTTTGCGGAAGGCAAGATCGGAATGTACATGTCCTACTCCTCGGAGCCGGGCGTCTACAAGAATCAGTTCCCGGCCAAAATTGACTGGGCGGCTGCTCCGGTTCCGACCATCGACGGCAATGTGAAGGGGGCTTCCGGCTTCCTCGGAGGCCAATGGCTGGCGCTGAGCTCAAAAACAGAGCATAAAGAAGCAGCCTGGAAGTTCATGGAGTTCATGTACGGCGATCAGGTGCTGACGGATTATCAGGAAAAAGGCTTCGGCATCTCCATGGTTCCATCCATTAGTGCAGCAGCCAAGACACCGGATGTGAACGGCATTGAAGGCTTCCTGCCGAACAAGAACGATGGGGTATGGCCGGTCTATCCGTCTGTAGCACCGGAAGGAATGAAATCGGATGACGCCTTCTTCAAATATATGCTGAACGGCGGCGACCTGAAGGCGATTATCGCTGATTTGAACAAGCGCTACAACGCTGCACTGGACAGTGTGATTGCGAATGACGGCGTGAAGGCCGAGCCGGATGCCGGCTTTGATCCCGCCGCTCTGGGCGGCAAGTTCGCCAAGTAGACAGAAGGTTAGGGATAGAGATACAGGCCGGGATAACGGGGATGGGGAAGCAGCTTTCCCATCCCTCTGCTCTGGCCGCAAGGGAGAGGAGCCGGAAGAAACCAGATGAACAAAACGAAACATGCCTTATTTTCATATAGCTTTATCTTTCCAAGTGCCTTGCTCACATTGGTCCTCGGAATTTACCCGATTGCCTGGGCGTTCCGCTATATGTTCTATGATTACAAAGGGTTCGGAACGGCCCGGTTTACCGGCTTGGCCAATTTCAGCCGCATCCTGAAGGACACCCAGTTCTGGGATTCGGTGGTGAATACATTTGTCTATGCAGGCGGCAAGCTGCTGATCACTATTCCGCTGGCCCTGCTGCTGGCAGCCATATTGAACCGGGGGCTGCGGGGCAGACAGCTGCTGCGGGGGATTTTCTTCATGCCGACCGTCATCAGTACCGCCGTAATGGCCGTAGTCTTCTTCACGATTTTCAACTCGTATAACGGGATTCTCAACCAGTTCCTGATCCGCTCGGGCCTCTCGGATTCCGGCGTGGACTGGCTGGGGCCGAAATATGCCATGCTCACCGTCATTCTGGTTGCGGCCTGGGGGGCGGTCGGCAATTATATGCTGCTCTTCCTCGCCGGTCTGCAGAATATTCCCGAGGATGTGTATGAGGCCTCTTCCCTGGACGGGGCAGGCAAAATCCAGCAGTTCCGCTATATCACCCTGCCGATGCTAGGGCCTGTCATGCAGATGGTTATTATGCTGGCGATCATTACAGCCCTGAAGGGCTACGAGAGCATCATGGTTCTGACCGAAGGCGGTCCTGTAGGCAAGACGGAGGTCATGTTCCTGTATTTGTACAAATTATTTTTCCCTGTCGGCGGGGGCAGCGCGGCGGTCCAGGTCCAGGAGTTCGGATACGGCAGTGCGGTTGCCTTTGTGTCTGCGGTCATTGTAGGGATGATCTCACTCATTTATTTCTACGCATCCAGACGCATGAATCAGACCGATTGAGGAGAGAGGCTATTATGAGACTAAATACCATACTGGGCAAAACCATTCTGTGGATTTTTTTGCTGACCGTTGCTTTTATCACCCTGATTCCGGTAGTGATCACTATCCTGGGCTCCTTCAAGACCAATGCTGAGCTGACTGCGGGTGCGACCTTCCTGCCGAAGAGCTGGCACTTCTCGAACTATGCCGAAGCCTGGTCGCAGGCCAATTTCTCCAGGTATACCCTGAACAGCCTGATTGTCTCTCTGGCGACAGTGGCCGGCACGCTGCTGGTCTCATCCATGGCGGCTTATGTGGTGGACCGGATGGATTTTGCCGGCAAAAAATGGTATATCGGACTGCAGTCCTTCACCATGTTCGTGGCTGTAGGGGCGGTCGTGCTGCGTCCGCAGTTCGATCTGATGGTTAAGCTTCATCTGCACAGCAGCCTGTGGGGGGTTATCCTGATTCTGATCTCCGCCCATGCTTCGATCTTCTTCATTCTCGCAAGCTTCATGAAGGGAATTCCCCGCGAGCTGGACGAGGCGGCGCTGATCGACGGCTGCTCTCCCGGCCGGACCTTCTGGCGGATCATTCTGCCGCTGCTCGGACCCGGACTTGGCGTAGGTGCCCTGTTCACCTTCCGCGGCGCGTGGAATGAATATCTGCTGCCGCTCGTGTTCACGATGACGAAGCCGGAGCTGCAGACGCTGACCGTCGGGCTGGCGAACCTGAAGTACGGGATTTCGGCCGCTTCCCAGACCCACTACATGATGGCGGGTGCCTGCTTATCCATTCTGCCGATTCTTGTGGCCTATCTGTTCGCCAACAAATCCTTCATGCAGATGACAGCCGGTTCCCTGAAGGGGTAGCTGTCCGGTTCTGCGCACATAACATTCAATATTCAAGGAGGTACACCCCATGACTCAACACGTTCCGCCAATTCTGCATTCCGCCCCGTGCATCCAGCGGTATCCGGGCAATCCGGTGCTGGATGCAGCGAAGGTTCCTTACCCCACCGCACTGGTATTCAATGCCGGTGTAACGAAATTCAACGGCAAATATGTGATGATCTTCCGCAATGATTACGGCTCACTGGCCGATCAGAGCCTTGCGCCGCACCACACCACGGATCTCGGCATTGCCTACAGCGATGACGGACTGAGCTGGACCGCCGGCCCGAAGCCGGTGTTCAAAATGCATGACGAGGAGACTATCCGCGCCTACGACCCGCGCCTGACCGTGCTCGGCGGCCGCTGTTATATGTGTTTTGCCGTGGATACGCGCCATGGCATCCGCGGCGGGATTGCCGTTACCGATGATCTGGAACACTTCGAGGTGCTTAGCCTGTCTACACCGGACCTGCGCAATATGGTGCTGTTTCCCGAGCTGCTCGGCGGCAAATATGTCCGGCTGGAGCGTCCCTTTACGGTGTACAGCCGGGGCGGCCGGGACCGCTTCGACGCCTGGATCTCCGAGTCGCCGGACCTCAAGCATTGGGGCAACTCCAGCCTGCTGCTCGCCGTCGAGCAGGTGCCGTTTGCCAATGATAAGGTTGGCCCGGCTGCACCTCCGGTCCGGACGGATAAGGGCTGGCTGACCACCTTCCATGCGGTGGATGTGGACCCGGCCAGAGGCAAGCACGGCTGGGAAGACACCTGGAAGAAACGCTACACCGCCGGAATTATGCTGCTGGATCTGGAGGACCCCCGCAAGGTGATCGGCATGAGCAGGCAGCCGCTGCTGGCACCGGAGACAGACTATGAGATTGGCGGCGGCTTCCGCAATCATGTGATTTTCCCGGGTGGGATGATTCTGGAGGATGACGGCGAGGTCAAGATCTATTATGGCTCTGCGGATACGGTGGAATGTCTGGCAACAGCCCATGTGGACGATCTGCTCAGGCTCTGTCTGGAGCCGGGGAATCAATAAGATTGGAAGCTGGCTGAGGGCAGAAATATATCAACTTAACGAAAGAGGTGTTTAATGATGTTGAAAAGGTTCAAATTATTAAGTGCATTATTAATTTTTTGTATGGCCAATCTGTTACCAGTCTTTCCTTTGACAGCAAGCGCAGCGGGTACCATTGTAAGCTATCCGTTACCGTCGGTCTATAACGCAACCAATCAATACACGGTAACAGCAGACTCTACTAATATACCGGTAATCGACACTTCAGAGGTATTTGTAAACTATAATTATTGTAATTTCTCTTTTTCGGGTACGACTACAATCACAATAACAGCAAGCGAGCCCATCAATACCTATAATATCTCTCCCAAAGCCTTGGGAATCACTGCAACCAAGAGCGGAAACACACTTACCTTTACACTTTCATCACCAACCTACCTTATCGTTAAAATCAATAACCTGAAAGATCTGGTGATTGCGGCAGATGCGCTTGAAACCAATATTCCGGCCTCATCCGGTACAGGAATATACAATGTTAAAACCCAGTACGGTGCTGACAGTACCGGTGCTACTTTGGCTACAACCGCCATACAGAACGCCATCAATGCGGCTAACGCAGCAGGCGGCGGTATCGTATACGTTCCAGCCGGCGTGTACAAGAGCGGCAACATTGTTCTAAAAAGCAATGTCTCGGTTTATCTGGCGGGTGGTTCTGTGATAAGGGGTTCAGGAAATCCAAGTGATTACACTACCCATTTCCATAAAAATTCTCTGAATAAGGATGGAACCTGGTTTATTTATACCGAAACCAATGCCAACAATATTAAGATATACGGCAGGGGAACGATTGACGGCAATGGCCATTATATGAGGAATACAAACAATTATTTGAACAATATTCTTGTACCCTTGCAGTGCAGCAACTTCACGGTTGACGGCATAACCATCAGAGACAGCGGCGGCTGGGCTACAATCGTGACAAGATCTAATAATGTAACCTTCCAGAATACCAAGCACTTCAATAACAATGAGCTGGATTATGAAAATGATGCAATCGATATTCAAGAGAGCCAGAATGTACTCATCAAGCACACTGTAGCCGTATCGGAGGATGACACCTACTCCTTTAAGACCTGGGATGTAGCCACTACGGATATCGCTGCTAACTGGCCGGGAACTCCTGAGAACCAGTCCAATGTAGTTGTGGATGATGCTTTGGCCTGGAGCAGATGCGGGGCATTCAAGGTTGGAGATGGAGTGAAACAGCTTCAGGATGGCATCGTTGTTAAAAACTCTTTTGTATACCGGTGCTGGCGCGCTTTAGCGGTAGGTCATCTGTATGGGACTCCGGCAGCACAGAACATCGTATTTGATAATATAGATGTAGAAGGCTTCTGGCCAAGATCCGGTGTTCACTCCAGATGGTTTGATCTTTCGGCAAAAACCGGTCCGATCAAAAATGTGGTCTATAATAATATCAATTTACGCGCTCTGGGTGAAGTTTCCATCATGAAGGGCTGGAGTGACACCTCTACGGTCTCCGGAGTTACCTTAAACAATGTCCGCGTCGGTGGAGCTGCGGTAAATAATTTGACAGATTTGAAAATAACAGATACGAACAGCTATGCTGCTGATCCCAAATTCAACACATTGAAATTTGAAGCGGAAGGCTATAACCTTAGTTCAGGTGTTCTCTCCTATGAGTCAAGCACTGACGGCGGGCTGAATGTGGGTGCCGGGAGTAATGGCGACTATATCGCATTCAAAAATGTTGACTTTGGCAGTACAGCTAAAACAAGTATTGATCTAAAGGTTGCATCTGCTAACTCCGGCGGAAGGATCGAATTCCACTTGGACAGTCCTACAGGCACTATGCTGGGTTCTTGGACGGCAGAAAGCACAGGCGGATGGCAGACATGGTCCCTCAAGAATATCCCGCTTACTGCCGGGACCGCTGTAGGAACCCACACGGTATATGTTACTTTTGTGAAGTCCGATTCAACCACAGTGGCCAATTTAACCTGGTTCCAGTTCAAATAGGATGGAAACGGTTTGAATTCATTGCAGCACTTATCTCTGATGGTTCGCAAAAAGGTGTCCCAAGCCGGCCGGCTTGTGGGACACCTTTTTGCAGTTTCTGTTACAGTCACGCCCTGCGGAGAGCCTGTTTATTTCTTAACGCCCGTGCTCATGAAGGCTTCCAGCGCGTCACGGGTAGGCAGTCCGTCCATATCGCCAGGCGACATCACGGCGAGTGCGCCAATCGCATTGCCGCGCTTCACGGCTTCCGCTACGCTGAGCTTCTCCAGCATGGCGCTGATCACCCCAACTGCGAAGCCGTCTCCGGCGCCGACTGTATCGACAACCTGCTCGACCTTGAAGCCGTCCACATAGCCCTCTTCACCAGCGGAGGTCTTATAGTAAGCGCCCTCAGGGCCGAGCTTGATCACTACAAGGGATACGCCGCGCTCCAGATAGTACCCGGCAATCTCCTCCGGCGTCTCAAGACCGGTAAGGATCTTGCCCTCTCCGTGTCCGGGCAGGAACCAGTCGCAGCGGGTAGCCAGGTCGTTGATCGTACTAACCATAGTTCCTGTGTCCGGCCACAGGGTCGGGCGCAGATTCGGATCGAGCGATACAGTCTTCCCGCGCTGCTTCATGAACTCCATGGCATGCAGCGAGAACTCGTGACACGAAGCCGAAAGTGCCGAAGAGATGCTGGTCACATGCAGATGGCCTGCGGAAGCGAAATAATCTTCATTAAAGTCGGCGAGGCTCAGTTTGGAGGCGGCGGAATTTTTGCGGAAATATTCGACCTTGGGATCTCCGGTCAGTACCTTGGATTTGATCAGCATGCCTGTGGAGAATTCCTTGGTCGTTGTGATGCTCGCGGTATCGATCTTCTCCTTATTCAGTGCCGAGGTGATGAACTGGCCGAAGTTGTCTTCGCCGAGCTTGGTCACATAACCGGTCAGATGCATAAGGCGCGATAACCCGGTGGCTACATTGCTCTCCGCTCCTGCCAGCGCTTTGGAGAAGGAAGTAACCTCATGCAGGGGGCCGGCTTCATTGGCGTAGAACATGGCCATCGGCTCCCCGAAGGTGACTGCATCCAGCTGTTTATTCATGAATAGTTCCTCCTAAAAGTTTTGATAGCATACACTCCTTGCTTCTTCTTCGCAAAATTCGCTTCGGAAGCATAGCAGGGGTATAATTGGATCCTAGTTTATGGTTTGGGATAGAATATAAGTTGAAATTATCACATAAAACGGTTTTGTACAATATAGCAATGCTCATTCTGCTGTCTTATTTTGTACAGGAAGCAGGCGGGTAGATTCGTTTATCCTTGATACATAAGGGTTTCATACGATTTTCGAAGAAATGTTACCGCTTCCTGAATAAATATATATTGACTGTTAGCGGCAATGTTATTACTATTTTCTTAGAAGGATAAAGCCTGATGTTAGTAAAATAGATAAATTAGTTTATCTAAATAAATATTCTTAAGTGGAATATAACCAGAGAGGAAGTAACAACCATGAAGAAAATCAAAGTATTACAGAATATCACCTCTGTTGGGGTAGTAGCTGTTATCCGTGCGGATAATGCCGATGATGCTTATGCCATGTCTGTGGCTTGTATCGAGGGCGGACTGAATAATATCGAAGTTACCTTCACGACTCCGGGAGCCGAAGCAGCGATCAAACGTTTGGTGGAAGAATACGGGGGCCGCGCCGTGATTGGTGCCGGCACCGTGCTTGACCCGCTGACGGCAAGAATCGCTATTCTGGCGGGTTCGGAATTTGTGGTCAGTCCTTCTTTTGAAGAGGATACCGCCAAGATGTGTAATCTGTACGGCATTCCTTATATGCCGGGCTGCATGACGCTGAATGAGATGAAGGAAGCCCTGAAGCTGGGCGTGGATGTGCTGAAGCTGTTCCCGGGCAGTGCGTTCGGACCGGACTATGTCAAGGCGGTTAAGGGGCCGATGCCGCATGTGAACATTATGCCTACCGGCGGCGTGGATCTGAACAATATGGAGAAATGGATCAAGAACGGCTGCATCGCTGTCGGCATCGGCGGCAACCTGACCGCACCGGCCAAGGAAGGCCGTTATGACCAGATCACAGAGCTGGCTGCACAGTATGTAGCGAAGTTCAAGGAGATTCAAGGCCAGTAACATACATGTACAACAGGAATGTCTTGCCTCTAAGGGGCAGGGCATTTTTTTATTGAAATATAAGAAATGAGCAAAGCCGTTTCCGCTTGAATGTTAGATAAGCCTAAATGATGGAATTGCTGCCGCTTCGGGCAATACTTATAATAGAGGCAGAGTGCCCTAAGCGCCTGCGGACATTGAGAAGTATACCTGAAAGGTGATGCCATGACTGGCGACGATCTTCGCAGCAAGCTGTACCCGACACTGGTAGTGGAAGAAGCCGATTATGTGGAGGTCCGGACTGCAGTCCACGGCTGCAGGGTGACGGCGGGAGCCCTTTATAAGCTGTATCGTAACTATAATCATCCGCAACTTTTTGAGCAGGGAGAAGTATATGTGCTTGATGATGCTTCCAGAGAGAATTATGCGGTGCTCCTGGTGTGCGCAACTACATTATATACATTAAAAAGAGTATTTGAATGATTGCAGCATCCCTTGTATGCTTAGTAGGGATTGTGGACTACAAGCGAATTTTTATCTTTTAAAATAATCATTACAGGTTTGCAACAATTTCGCAGTCTTGCGCGTCAGTAAGATTGCATAGAGAGGGGGAACCTTCGTGGTGGAGCAGGGACTCATCAGAGCCGCTCAAGCGGGCGATCGCGACGCTCTAATCACCCTATTGCGAGAAATTGAAGGGCATGTATATAAGACGGCCTTCTACATTCTGCATAATGAACAGGATGCTCTGGATGCCTCCCAGGAAGCGTTGATCCGGGTGTACACCAAGATCGGCTCCTATGAGGAGAAGGCGCAGTTCAAAACATGGGTTCAGCGAATAGTAACCAACATATGTATAGACAAATTCCGGAGAACGAAGCCTACCGTTTCTATCGATGAACACGAAATGGTGTTCCAGGATAAAAAACATAATGTAGAGCGCGAAGTGATGTCGGGTTACCTGGCGGAGGATATCCGTGAGGCCATCGACCAGCTTCCGGAGCATCACCGGACGGTAATCGTGCTCCGCTATTTACAGGATTTTTCTTACAACGAGATTGCAGACTGTCTGGATCTGCCTCTGAACACGGTCAAATCATACCTGTTCCGGGCGCGGCAGCAGCTGCAGAATAGACTTCAGGAGTATCAGAAAGGTGGTGTGTCAGGATGAAGTGCGCGGAGGTGATGGAATGGATGCACCGCTATTTAGATCATGATCTCAGTCAGGAAGAAATGCTTGAAATGTTCCGTCATATCGACGATTGTCCTTCCTGCGCGGAAGTCTTGGACCGGCTGACGCTGCTCTCCCAGCAGCTGGAGCAGCTTCCCGATGTGAAGCCCCCCTTCAGTCTGGTTGACTCTATCCTGCCTCAGCTTGAACAGCTGGACCGTGGTGTCCCGCAAGAGCCTGCTGTAATGGAGCCGGAAGATCCGAAGGTTATTCCTTTCTCCCGTTCAAATAACCGGGGCAAGAAGCCCAAGGGACCTTCACTGGCTGCGCGGACAGGCATTGGTGCTGCGGCGGCAGCTGTGATTCTGCTTATCGCCGTATTCAATATGCCGAAGAGCCTGCCGGGCGCAGATATGGATATGTCACCCCAGTTAATGAGCGGCGGGGCAGCGAATTCCAGCGTGAGTACGGAGAGCAGTGCGGACACCCCGCAGGTCGACGGACAGAATAACAGCGGCGGCAGTGAGCTTCAAAAGACGGACCAGACCGCGCCGGGTGAAACTGCGGACGTTAATTTGAAATCTGCACCGCCTGCTCCCAGTGAGGGTGCTGATCAGCCGGCCGCAGCTGGCGGCGGTACGGCTTCAGACAAGGTGCCTGCGGTAAGCGAAGCTCCGGTCAGCAACCGTGCCGCTACTGCGTCTCCGGCGGACCGCCCCAAGAGCACCAAGAAAGCGGAGAGCCGGTCAGCGGAACCCCAAAGCACGCAGTCGAGTGCGCCAACGCAAGACAATATAGCGGACGATAAAGCGTCTGCGGGGGATGCACGGATAGCACCGACTCCAGATGCTAACGAGGCAGGAGCCATGTCGTTTATGCTTGCAGAGTCTTCGTGGACTTCACCGGACGGGCAGCATATGGCTGAGCTGACTGGCCAGCATGTGGTAATCTACAGCTTAGCCACAGAGGGAGAAGAACAACAACGGACAACACTGGCTTCGCTCCCGTTGGAGGGGAACTGGGTCTCCGGTGTGTGGTCGGAAGACGGCACCCAGTTCACTTATGTACTACAGCTTGAGGATGGTACGCAGACGACGAAGGTATACACGGTTCCGGCTGAGAGCGCAACACCTGCTCCATCCGCTTCCCCGGCTCCTGCCAACTCGCCAGCGCCTACCGCTTCTCCTGCGGCCTCTGCGTCAGCGGTCCCCAGCCCGGCTATCACCCCGGACGCGGCAACGTCCGGTAAATAACCGGAACCTTCTTCCAGCCTGCGGAATATGCTAAGGCAAGAGGACATGAATTACAGGCTTTGCGAGTATCATCGGTATGACCGGCGGCCGGGACAGTTTCTAGAGCTGCTCCCTCCGTCGTTTATATAGATGCGCCGCTGAAACGGAGTGGCTTTGGCCCTGGCTGCCAAGGTTGCTCCGTTTTTGCTTGCGTTCCTGGCAGAATACTTTGCTATAGATGCCTATGTTTTGAGCCGTTTTTTTGATAAAATGTACGAATGTATCACTCAAGAACTTAAAAAAGGAAGTGGCAGGATGGATGCCAAAACGGCAGCCAAAGACATCAAGCAAGGAAAGGTCTCTCCGCTGTACCTGCTGTACGGCAGTGAGAAGTTCCGGATGAATGAGTTCGCGGCCATGCTGGAAGAACACCTGATAGCCAAAGAAGACCGCGATTTCGCGGTGATCCCGTTCGATCTCTCTGAAACCCCGGTTCAGGCGGTCATTGAAGAGGCGGAGACGGTTCCGTTCATGGTAGAACGCAAGCTCCTGCTGGTGCGGGATGCGGCTCTGTTCACGGCAGGCAAGGAGAAGGCGAAGCTGGAGCATAACGTGGAGATGCTAAGCGAATATATGCAGCACCCTGCTGATTTCAGCGTGATTGTATTTATGGTGAACGGCGACAAGCTGGATGAACGTAAAAAAATCGTCAAAAGCATCAAAGCCTCCGGCACCGTACTGGCCTTCAATCCTTTGGGTGCGGAGGAGCTGCTGCGCTGGGTGGAGAAGGGCTTCCGCGAACGCGGCTGCTCTCTTGCGCCGGGGACGGCAGAGGCTCTGATCGCAAGCAGCGGCACCGGACTCCAGGGCCTGTCTGCGGAGATGGACAAGCTGTGCCTGTTCGCCGGTACTGGCGGGCGGGTGGATGCGGCAGCAGTGGAGAGTCTGGTCCACCGGGGAACCGAGCAGAATATCTTCACGCTGGTGGAGGATATTGCGAATCTGCGCCTGGACAAGGCGCTGAATACGCTCTATGAGCTGCTTAAGCAGCGGGAGGAGCCGATCAAGATCGCTTCGCTGATTGCCCGGCAGTTCAGAATCATCCTTCAGGTCAAGGATTTGTCAGCCCTCAGCTATTCGCAGGGACAGATTGCCTCCCAGCTCGGACTGCATCCGTATGCAGTGAAGCTGGCCGGAGAGCAGGCGCATAAGTTCGGAAGCCAGCGGCTGCGGCAGATCCTGAGTATTCTGGCGGATCTGGACTATCAGATGAAGACGGGGGCTGTCGATAAGGTGCTGGGGCTGGAGATGTTCATGCTGCGCCTCGGAGCCTGAACAGAGGGCCTCTTTTGGAACGCATCGAAGAGCCTGTCCATCCCGTGATACATGCGGGCGGGCAGGCTCTTTAATTGTACAGCGGATTTCAATGAGTGAAGCTAACAGGCATAAAAAAACCTAACCGTATGAAGCATAGCGGTCAGGTTCTTCAGTGCTCGTTATGATTGTCGCCCTTGGCTTAGGCTTGAGCCTTGAGAGCGTTCAATTTCTTAGCCAAGCGGGATTTTTTGCGGGCAGCCGCATTTTTATGAACCAGGCCTTTAGATACAGCCTTGTCCAGCTTTTTGGAAGCCGCTTGGAAAGCAGCCTGAGCTACTTCAACTTCCGTACCAGTCACTGCTACATCAGCAGTTTTCACAGCTGTACGAAGCGCGGACTTCTGGGAAGCGTTCAGTGCACGGCGTTTCTCGATCGTCTTGACGCGTTTTACCGCGGATTTGATATTTGGCATTGCATTCACCTCCTGAAAGACATTCGAAATCAACAAATGATTCACAACTTAAAATAGTTTAGCATGAAGGGTAGTAAAAAGCAAGATAAAAAGCTTTAGAATTCCCTTAGTGAGGTTTGTATAAACGGCGGCTTTCTCTCGCACACTATCAGCAATATGCAAAAGGAGGCTGAACTAAGAATGGAACTGGATCTTCAGCTGTATTCGGTACGTACGGACTTGGCGGTGGAAGCGAAGGAAATGGCAGAGCGGCACGCCAATGCACCGATCCCGGGTGTCAATGAGGAAGTGGAAGAAGAGGGCGGCATCAAGGTCACGAGACTTGCTGTAGCAGACCTTGCCGGCTCTCAGGCGATTGGACGGGCTATCGGCAATTACGTGACCCTGGAGGTGCCTGGGCTGCGCGGCGGGGATACCGGGCTCCAGCAGAAGGTCTCTACAGTGTTTGCCCGCGAATTCGAGCACTTTCTGGATAAAATCGGCATTGACCGCGATTCTAAGGTCCTTATCGTGGGCCTCGGCAACTGGAATGTGACGCCCGACTCGCTTGGCCCGCTGGTCGTTGAGAATTCGCTGATTACCCGCCAGTTCTATGAGCTGGTGCCTGACCAGGTCTCGCCCGGTTACCGGAATGTCAGCGCTATTGCTCCCGGAGTCCTCGGCCTGACGGGTATTGAATCCAGCGAAGTTGTGCAGGGAATTGTGGACCGTACCAGCCCGGATGTCATTATAGCCATTGATGCGCTGGCCTCCCGTTCACTGGAGAGAATCAATACCACTATCCAGATTGCTGACATCGGCATTCATCCCGGCTCAGGGATCGGGAACAAACGCAGAGGGCTGACCAAGGAGGTGCTGGGCGTGCCTTGCATTGCCATCGGCGTCCCTACAGTCTGCTATGCCTCCACGATTGTCAACAACGTGCTGGAGATGATGCGGACCCATTTCGGACAGATGGCTGACGGTGGCGCCCATACCAAAGAGATTATGGGTCTCCTTGACGATATCTCCGAGCAGGAGCGTCTTGCCCTTGTGAAAGAAGTGCTTGAGCCGCTGGGCCATGACCTGATTGTGACCCCCAAAGAAATCGATGAATTCATTGAAGAGATCGCGAACATTGTGGCAAGCGGACTGAATGCCGCCTTGCATGAAGCGGTAGATCCGGGCAATGTCGGAGCTTATACTCACTGATCTGTCACTTATCACCTGGCCCGCACCGCCCTGCTATAACGCAGAACGGGTTGCGGGTTTTTTGTATGAATTGCCGCTGCACTTCTCTATCTATACTCCCTGCTATCTCTCATTCTGTGGTTCTAGCATAACCCTTCCGCTCATAGATTTGGAGTATGAGAGATTACAGAGGGCTTAGAGGAGGACATAACAATCATGAACAGAAAATGGTTTCAGCTATGGAATATAGGGCGGCTGCGCGGACGGCTGATGGATATTCTGTCGCTGGGAAGGACGATGCTGCTGCTGGCCGGAGGTTCGCTTGTGTTGTTCATGCTGCTTGGAGCCGGCGGATTGGCCGGGCAAAAGCTGAATTCTTCGCCCATTCCTTCAATGAAAGGTCTGGCGGCCTCACTCTCCAGCGGATTCTTCATGGAGCTGCTGGGCATGGAGGTTCCCCATCTGCCGAAGGGCGAGGAGCCTTCGGCCTTCTCCGGGGACAAGGTGACCTCCTTCGTATTCCGGCTGCTTACCAGTGTTGATCCTGGTGATCCCAAGAGTCTGGTCTCGCGTGAGATGCCCGGACTTGCTGCCGATGATCCCTTCCTGCTGCGGCAAGGCTCAGGAGGAAGTGCAGGAGCGCCGGCAGACTACCATCCGGGGGGAGATGAACTGGCCACAGGGGAAGATTCCGGAGCGGGGGAGGGTCCTGGATCTTCTCCAGATTCAGGGAATGGTACAGCGGCTGATAATGGCCATGACAATCCGGGGGAAGGCACGGTACAGCCTGAGGCTTCGCCTGTTCCGGACCCGCCTGATGCAGGGCCTGACGAGGGTTACTCCGGAAGCGGAGATGCCGAGAACGGCACGGGAGATACTTCGGTCAAACGTATTCTCGTCTATCATTCCCATCCGCGGGAGGCCTATAATCCGCTGCTTGGCGCACAGAGCGACAACCCCAGCTCGGCCGTCCCTTCCAAGAATGTGATGCTGGTAGGCTCCTATATCTCCAAGAGGCTGGAAGAACGCGGGATCGGAACGGTCCATGCCCAGGAGGATTATGCTACAGAGGTGCCGGGCTACAACTGGAACTTCTCTTATAAATATTCACGTATGACGGTGAAATCCGCCATGGCCTCCAATCAGCAGATGAGTGAGCTGATTGATATCCACCGCGATTCGCAGCGGCACGGCAAAACCACAGCTGTCATTAACGGGAAAAATTATGCCCAGGTCTATTTTATTTTGGGGCATGCGAATAAAAACTGGAAGCAAAACGAGGCCTTCGCCAATAAAATCCATCAGCTGCTGGAGAAAAATTATCCTGGAATTTCACGCGGGATATGGGGGAAATCATCCGGAAACGGGAATAATGGGGAATATAACCAGACGTTGTCCCCGAACAGTGTGCTGATTGAGGTAGGAGGAATTGACAACAGCGCCGATGAGCTGAAGCGGACGGCCGATCTTCTGGCAGATGCGATTGCTGATGTGTATTGGAGCAGCCGGGATGCTGAAAAGGCAGCTGCGCCAGATCAGGCCGGTACACAGTCTGGAGGCTCCGGGGGAGAGACATCAACAGGAGAGGCTTCCTGACGGATAATAGCTGAAAAGGAGCGGAGACTATGACACGGTTCGGTAAAAAGATGGTGATGTTCGGAATTTGGGCGGGCGTGGGGCTGCTGGCCGGCCTGCAGTTCGGCGGCGGTGGTTCGGGAGTCTCCGGTATCCTGCCGGACTGGAGTAAGCCGGCCGGGAGCAGTGCAGCTGGAAGTCAGCTTCCTGCCGGCCAGAACGGCAGAGCCGGGACTGCGTACGTTCCGGCTGCCGGCACGGCCCCGGGCGGCCAGGCTTATGTATACGTACCCGTGACTATTGATCCGGTAACGGGCGCTTACACCGTGCTGCCGATGCAGCAGCCGGTTGCAGGTACACAGGCTCAGACGGCTGGCGGCACGGACAGTCTCCCGCAGCAGGAGGTGAAGGACTACTCTGCGCTTAGTCCCGAGCAGCTTTTGATCCCGGAGGAGCAGAAGCCGACAGTGGATGTGCTGGCTGATAAGACCGCCGGTCTGCTCCAGCAGGCTTCGCAGAAGGGCATCCGCTGGGTGGTCTCACTCTTCGACTCTTCGGAAGAGTGAGCGGGAACAGCCTGGAATCTCCCGGGCTACCATGAGAATGAGGGCACAAACGGCTGCGGATGATGGAAGCCCGCACCCGTTTGTGCGTTTTTTTTGCGGGATTCCGCCTGCGATTGTGGAGGGTCCGGGCGGATTCTTTCTTTTCCGGCGGCTGGCGGGATTGATGGGCGAAGCCCGTACTGTTATAATAAGTGGATTAACATTAGGCTGTCTGTGGGGGTAAGGAATGACTGACGTTCAGAAACGACAACAACAAATTCGCAATTTCTCGATTATTGCACATATAGACCATGGCAAATCGACATTGGCTGACCGTATTCTGGAGTATACGGGTGCGCTCACTTCGCGTGAAATGCAGGAGCAGGTTCTGGACCAGATGGACCTGGAGCGCGAGCGCGGCATCACCATCAAGCTGCAGGCCGTACGTCTGACGTACCGTGCCGATGACGGACAGGATTATTATCTGAATCTGATTGACACACCGGGGCATGTCGATTTCACCTATGAGGTATCCCGCAGTCTGGCGGCCTGTGAAGGCGCACTGCTGGTCGTGGATGCGGCGCAGGGGATTGAGGCCCAGACGCTGGCTAACGTATATCTGGCGCTTGACAACAATCTGGAGATTCTTCCGGTACTCAACAAAATCGATCTTCCGAATGCTGACGCCGAACGCGTGAAGCAGGAGATTGAAGATGTCATCGGGCTGGATGCCAGTGAAGCCGTGCTGGCTTCCGCCAAGGCGGGCATCGGCATCAAGGAGATTCTGGAGCAGGTCGTGAAGCAGGTTCCGGCGCCGTCAGGCAGCTCGGAAGAACCGCTCAAGGCGCTGATCTTCGACTCCCATTATGACCCGTACAAGGGCGTTATCGTCTATGTCCGTGTCATTGACGGCAGTATCCGTGCCGGTTCCAAGATTAAAATGATGGCCACCGACAAAACCTTTGAGGTGATCGAGGTCGGAGCCTTCATGCCGCGCATGACCATTGTGCCGGAGCTGAACATCGGCGATGTCGGCTTCATTGTGGCCGGGATCAAGCATGTAGGCGACACCCGTGTCGGGGATACGGTGACGGATGCGAAGAATCCGACCCCGCAGCCGCTGCCGGGCTACCGCCGGATTAATCCGATGGTCTATTGCGGTCTCTATCCGATTGAGACCTCCGATTACAATGATCTCCGTGAAGCGCTGGAGAAGCTGCAGCTCAATGACGCTTCCCTGAGCTTCGAGCCGGAGAGCTCCAGCGCCCTGGGCTTCGGCTTCCGCTGCGGCTTCCTGGGACTGCTGCATATGGAGATTATTCAGGAGCGGATCGAACGCGAGTTCAACTTGCCGCTGATTACTACCGCGCCAAGCGTTATTTACCGCATTAAGCTGACGAACGGGGAGACCATTCAGATCGACAATCCGTCGCATTATCCGGAGATCGGAACGATTGACTTCATTGAAGAGCCGTATGTCAAAGCAGCCATTATCGTGCCTAACGACTTCGTGGGTACCGTTATGGAGCTGTGCCAGAACAAACGCGGTGAATTCGTCAACATGGAGTATCTGGACAGCAACCGTGTAACTATTACGTACGAGATTCCGTTGTCAGAGATTGTCTACGACTTCTTCGACCAGCTGAAATCCGGCACGAAGGGTTATGCATCCTATGATTACGAGATCTCCGGTTACCGCCAGTCCAATCTCGTGAAGATGGATATCCTGCTCAACAATGAGCAAGTCGATGCGCTGTCCTTCATCGTTCACCGGGACCGCGCCTACAACCGCGGCCGGGTCATCTGTGAGAAGCTGCGCGGCATTATCCCGCGCCAGATGTTCGAGGTGCCGATTCAGGCATCCGTCGGCACGAAGGTGGTTGCGCGTGAGACCGTTAAGGCCATGCGCAAGAACGTATTAGCCAAATGCTACGGCGGCGATATCTCGCGTAAGCGGAAGCTGCTGGAGAAGCAGAAGGAAGGGAAGAAGCGCATGAAGCAGGTCGGCAGCGTTGAGGTGCCGCAGGAAGCGTTCATGGCCGTGCTTCAGATTGAGTAGCAGCATATAAGCTCCCCCGGAGCTTCCGGTTTATCACAGAAACGGGTGCCGTCCTTCGCAGGGCGGTGCAGCCGTTTCTTCTTGCTTTTCAGCAGCAGGTACTGTGACAGGCCTGTATATTAATAGAACAAAGGAGACAGCTAATGAATACATCTACGAGCACTGCACACCATGGCCGTCCCCCTGAGGCCGTATATATTCATATCCCGTTCTGCACCAATAAATGCTTCTATTGTGATTTCAATTCTTACGTGCTGAAGGACCAGCCGGTGATGGACTATCTTCACGCGCTTGACCGCGAGATGGAGCTGACGGTGCAGCACACGCCTCCGGGTGTGATCAAGACGATTTTTGTCGGCGGAGGTACGCCTACTGTACTGGGGCCTGATGAGATGGCTTATTTCCTGGAATCGGTCCGCAGGCATTTCCCGCAGTGGGATGAGCACATTGAATTCTCGATGGAGGCTAACCCCGGCACTACCGATATCGGCAAGCTTAGAGTAATGAAGGAAGGCGGCGTCAACCGGGTCAGCTTCGGGGTGCAGGCGTTCCAGAATGAGCTGCTTAGCGGAATCGGCCGCATCCATGATGTGAATGATGTATACCGCAGTCTGGAGAATGCCCGTGCGGTCGGCCTGAATAACCTGTCGCTGGATCTGATGTTCGGCCTGCCGAATCAGACGGTGGATATGCTCAAAGAGAGTATCGACAAGGCGTTAGCGCTGGACCTTCCTCATTATTCTATCTACAGCCTGAAGGTGGAGGAGAACACGCTGTTCCACACGCTGTTTAACAAAAATAAGCTTCCGCTGCCGAATGAAGAGGATGAGCTGGCGATGTATCTGCTGCTGATGTCTACGATGGAGGCCGCAGGGTATACGCAGTATGAGATCAGTAATTTTGCCAAGCCGGGGCTGGAGAGCCGCCACAATATCACGTACTGGCGCAACGAGGATTATTACGGTCTGGGCGCAGGGGCGCACGGATATGTGGGCCGTCAGCGGCACATGAATATCAAGGGAGTGAACCCGTATAACGAGGCTTCGCGCAGCGGGCTGCCGCGTCTGGACACCTACCGGATCTCCGAGCAGGAGGCGATGGAGGATTTCATGATGGTCGGCCTGCGGATGCGCGAAGGGATATCGGATCAGGCGTTCCGCTCGCAATTTGGACAACCGCTGGAGGCTGTTTTTGCAACGCCGCTGCATAAAATGCTGAAGGCGGGACTGCTGGAGCAGTCCGGTGGCAATTATCGCCTGAGCAAGCAGGGAATCCTGTTTGGCAACGATGTTTTCGGGGAATTTGTCGGTGCTTTGACAGAGGTTTAATTTTGAAATATCTCTTGAATTGTAATTCACTGTGTTGTATATTTATTCATATTAACAACAAGGGGTGAGTCAAGGTGCTTGTCAAAACGGATCATTTCCAAAAGGCTTCTCCAGAGGGAGAGCAGCAAGTGATATGCAGAAATGCTACGGTGGAGGATGTAGAGCCGCTGTATCTGATGATAGAGGAGTATGCCAGGCAGGGGATTATGCTGCCCCGTTCAAGGCAAGCACTGACCCGCCAGATTGACCAGTTCGTAATTGCTGAGATTGACGGCAAATTTGTCGGCTGCGGTTCCTTGTTCCGGCTCGGAAGTGACCTTGTTGAGGTCCGTTCCATCGGACTGCGTGATGAAGGCAAGGGCAAGGGCGTGGGCACGATGATTCTGGAGAAGCTGGTGGAAGAAGCGAGACGCCAGCGAATCCCGAAGATTATGGCGCTGACTTATGCCGTGGACTTCTTCCTTAAGAACGGCTTCGATGTGGTGCAGAAGGAGATTTTCCCTGAGAAGGTCTGGACCGATTGTGTGAACTGCAAGAAGCAGCATGCCTGCGATGAGATCGCCGTGCTGAAGAGACTGGACTAATCCGGCGGGACAATAGCTCCCGGTAAACTATATAATAAGAAACCACTGTTCTCCGGGGAAGCTGATGCTTCAGGAGGAGAGTGGTTTTTTGCAGATACAAGCACAACGTACAACAATGATGCCTGACGGATGTATGGATGTTATATTGCTTTAACTAAAATAGGCACAATCAAGTTGCTGAACTCACTTGACAATGCTGAGGTCAGTTTGGTATTTTTGTATTAGTGGTTAGCACTCATCTCGTTAGAGTGCTAACGAATCGGAGCCACAGCCGGATAGGAGGGAATAACATGTTAACTGAACGCCAGAGAATGATACTGAATGCCATTGTCGATGACTACATTTCTTCAGCTGAGCCGGTGGGCTCGCGCAGTATCTCGAAACGCGGGGATGTGGGCTACAGTCCAGCCACGATCCGCAACGAAATGGCCGATCTGGAGGATCTGGGTTATCTGGAGCAACCTCATACGTCGGCAGGGAGAATTCCGTCCCATAAGGGCTACCGCTATTATGTGGATCATCTGGTACCGTGGAATTCCGCCGAAACGGCCGAACTGGGCACGATCCGCGCTTTTTTCGCCGAGAAGCTGAATGCTACAGAGCAGGTTATCCAACATGCGGCAATGATCCTGTCCAATATGACGAATTATACTTCCATCCTGCTGGGACCGGAGGTTTTTCATACTTCATTGCGCCATTTCCAGCTGCTTCCGCTCGATGACAAGACCGCTGTGGCGATTATCGTCACCAGCACCGGGCAGGTAGAGAACCGAACCGTGAGTCTTCCTCCGGAGATTTCTGTGTCCGAGATGGAGAAGGTCGTGAATCTGCTGAACAGCAAGCTGGTCAATGTACCGCTCTACAAGCTGAAGAGTCAGCTCTATTCTGAGCTGGGCGAAGAAATGCAGCGCCACATCTCCCATTATGAAGAATTAATGCAGGTGCTGGATAAGGCGCTTGAGAGCGACCAGGATCAGCGGATTTACTTAAGCGGAGCCACGAATATGCTGACCCAGCCGGAGTTCAAGGATGTCGACAAGGTCAAGACGATTCTCGATCTGCTGGAGGAGACGCCTACGCTGCTCAAGATGCTCACCCCGGCCAGCAGCGAAGCAGGAATGCAGGTGCGTATCGGTACAGAGAATAAGCATGAGGCTTTTGCCAACTGCAGTCTGATTACCGCCACTTATTCGCTGGACGGCAAGCCGCTGGGGAGCATCGGTATCCTGGGTCCGACCCGTATGGAGTACGCACGTGTAATGGGTATTCTGGGGATTTTGTCCCGGGATTTGACAGCGATGCTGGCACACTGGTATAAGTGAACAGAGTGTACTAGTCCATGTGAATGATATTAAGGAGGTGAAGACAACTTGAAAGAGGAAGAGGTTCAGGAAATGAATGAGAAGAATGATCCCTCGGTGAATGAGAATCACGCGGCTGAAGAGGCTGACACCACAGCAGGTAGCGGTACATTCACGGCTGAAGAGGCCGGCGAGGCGGCTTCAGGCAATGAGGAATACAGAAAGCTCCAGGAGCTGGCAGATGAGCATCAGGCGCGCACCTTGCGTGTGCAGGCTGATTTCGATAATTTCCGCCGCCGGACCCAGAAAGAAAAGGAAGAGCTGGCGCAGTACGCAACGTCCAAGCTTGTAACCGAGCTGCTTCCGGTAATGGATAACTTTGAACGCGCACTGGCGACACCTGCAGCAGGTGCAGACGCTGAAGCGTTCATCAAAGGCGTGAATATGATTTTCCGTCAGCTGGAGGGAGTCCTCAAGACTGAAGGACTTACAGCTATGGAAGTGGTAGGACAGCCTTTTAACCCTGAATATCATCAGGCGATCATGCAGGTGGAGAGCGAGGAGCACGAGGAAGGCATCGTGACGGAGGAGGTCCAGAAGGGCTATCTCCTGAAGGATAAGGTTCTTCGTCCGGCCATGGTCAAAGTCAGCATGTAGTTCTGTTCTATATAAGATAAGCGGGTAGAGCTTGTGAAATCAATTTCCACAATAATATAAATGGATGAAGCCCCGGGCTTCACATTATTTCTGAGGAGGCACATTACAGTGAGTAAAGTTATCGGTATTGACTTAGGAACCACGAACTCTTGCGTTGCCGTTATGGAAGGCGGCGAAGCCGTCGTTATCCCGAATCCGGAAGGCGCGCGTACAACCCCATCGGTTGTAGGCTTCAAGAAAGACGGCGAGCGCATCGTCGGTGAAACGGCAAAACGCCAGGCCATTACGAACCCGGACCGTACGATCGCTTCGATCAAGCGCCACATGGGTACAGGCCACAAAGAAAGCATTGACGGCAAAGACTATTCTGCACAGGAAATCTCGGCTATGATTCTTCAGAAGCTGAAATCCGATGCCGAAGCTTATCTGGGCCAGCCTGTAACTCAGGCGGTTATTACAGTTCCTGCTTATTTCAATGACAGCCAGCGTCAGGCCACCAAGGATGCAGGTAAAATCGCCGGCCTTGAAGTGCTGCGTATCGTCAACGAGCCAACAGCAGCAGCTCTTGCTTACGGTCTGGAGAAATCCGAAGATCACACCATCCTGGTCTATGACCTTGGCGGCGGTACCTTTGACGTATCTATCCTTGAGCTGGGCGACGGCTTCTTTGAAGTAAAGGCTACCAGCGGTGACAACCGTCTGGGCGGGGATGATTTTGACCAACTGGTTATGGATTATCTCGTAGCTGAATTCAAGAAAGAGCAAGGCATTGACCTGAGCAAGGACAAGGCGGCTGTTCAACGTCTGAAGGATGCTGCGGAAAAGGCGAAAAAAGAGCTGTCCGGCGTACTTACAACTACAGTATCGCTTCCGTTCATCACGGTTGTTGACGGAGTGCCTCAGCACTTGGAGATCAACCTGACCCGTGCCAAGTTCGACGAGCTGACTGCAAGTCTGGTTGAGCGTACACTGGGCCCTACACGTCAAGCGCTGAAGGATGCTGGAATGACCCCTGCGGATCTGAACAGAATCGTCCTGGTCGGCGGCTCCACCCGTATTCCTGCTGTACAGGATGCAATTAAGAAGCTTACCGGCAAAGAGCCTCACAAGGGCGTTAACCCGGATGAAGTAGTAGCCCTGGGTGCTGCTGTTCAAGCGGGCGTACTGACTGGCGATGTAAAAGACGTAGTTCTGCTCGACGTAACTCCGCTGTCCCTTGGTATTGAAACTGCAGGCGGCGTGTTCACGAAGATGATTGAGCGTAACACTACGATCCCTACAAGCAAATCGCAGGTCTTCTCGACCTTCGCAGACAGCCAGCCTAGCGTGGAAATCCACGTATTGCAGGGTGAACGCGAGATGGCGAACGGCAACAAGACGCTGGGACGCTTCATGCTGAACGAGATTCCACCGGCACCGCGCGGCGTACCGCAGATCGAAGTTACCTTCGATATCGATGCCAACGGTATCGTTAATGTCTCTGCTACAGATAAAGGCACCAACAAGAGCCAGAAAATCACCATTACTTCTTCCAGCGGCCTGAGCGACGCAGAGGTGGAACAGATGATGAAGGATGCCGAGCTGCACGCTGAGGAAGACCGCAAGCGTAAAGAACTGGTCGAAGCCAAGAACGGTGCTGACCAGCTCGTATACTCCACAGATAAAGTAATCAAGGATCTGGGCGACAAGGTCGATGCTTCCGAGATCGACAAAGCCAATGAAGCCAAGGACAAGGTGAAGGCTGCACTTGAAACCGACAACCTGGAAGAAATCACTGCCGCTACAGAGGCGCTGAATGAAATTGTACAACAGTTGTCCGTGAAGCTGTATGAGCAGGCTGCACAGGAACAGCAGGGCGCTGAAGCGGGTCAGGATGCTTCTGAAGGCAATGCCAAGAAGGATAATGTGGTAGATGCTGATTACGAAGTGGTTGACGATGAGAAGAATCAAGGGTAACCTTAGACGATAAGTTCTAATGTGGTGAGAGGGAAGGTCAAGACCGGGGCATCCCGGGTTTTGGCTTTCCTTTTACCATGTATATAGGGGAAATTAACGATGCGCGGAGGTGAAAGCAGTGGCAGATAAACGTGATTATTATGAGGTTCTGGGCCTCGGAAGAGATGCTTCAGAAGACGAAGTAAAGAAGGCCTACCGCAAGCTGGCGCGCCAGTACCATCCCGATGTGAATAAGGCCAGTGATGCTGAGGCCAAGTTCAAAGAGGTTAAGGAAGCCTATGACGTTCTGAGTGACGGGCAGCAGCGGGCGCGGTATGACCAATATGGGCATATTGACCCTAATCAGGGTATGGGCGGCGGCTTTGGCGGCGGTGGCGGAGATTTCGGCGGTCTTGGTGATATCTTCGATATGTTCTTCGGCGGCGGCGGTGGACGGCGTGATCCGAATGCACCACAGCGCGGCGGAGATTTGCAGTATACAATGACCATTGAGTTCAAGGAAGCGGTGTTCGGCAAAGAGACCGACATTACCATTCCGCGCACGGAGACCTGCGATACCTGCTTTGGCTCCGGAGCCAAGCCGGGTACGAAGCCTGAGACCTGTTCCGTCTGCCATGGCAGCGGGCAGCAGGAATTCGTACAGAATACACCGCTTGGACAGATGCGCAACCGCCGTCCCTGCTCCCATTGCAGCGGCACAGGCAAAATCATCAAAGAGAAATGCACCACCTGCGCTGGCCAGGGCAAGGTCAAGAGACAGCGCAAGATCCATGTGCGTATCCCTGCCGGTGTCGATGACGGCGCGCAGCTGCGCATGACCGGTGAGGGCGAAGGCGGCACACGCGGCGGCCCGGCCGGAGACCTGTACATTGTGATTCGCGTGAAGAATCATGATTTCTTCGAGCGCGAGAACAACGATATTATGTGTGAGGTTCCCTTGACGTTCGCTCAGGCGGCGCTTGGCGATGAGATTGAGATCCCAACGCTGACCGAGAAGGTGAAGCTCAAGATCCCGGCAGGCACCCAGACCGGTACCTTCTTCCGTCTCAAAGGCAAAGGGGTTCCGCATCTTCGCGGCAACGGCGTCGGTGACCAGCATGTCCGCGTCATCGTCGTTACGCCTAGCAAGCTCAGCGAAGAGCAGAAGGACCTGCTCCGCCAGTTCGCCTCCCACAACGGAGAGAACACGCATGAGCAGGAGCAGTCGTTCTTCGACCGCGTGAAGAAGGCGTTCCGGGGAGACTGAACTTTTAGGTAATGTGAAATACGGTTGGAAGAGCTTGTACAACAGCGCCCCATCTCCATTATTGGAGGCGGAGCGCTGTTTTTTTGCATTGCATTTGTGGTCCTGTTGTACTTGCTACAACAGAATGCTTTTAAAATGCACCAAAATGAGAATCTATTGCACAACGTACAGTAGAATTTCTTTAAAGGGGCATTTTTAAACAGAAATCTAAAAATCAAATGTATGAAATACAACAGAATACCTTTTAGGACGAATGAAATGGAAATCTAATGTAGTAAATGCAATCAGAGGAGTAAGTACATTGTGGCAGTGTAGCTTCTGTTCAATTGCTCAAACAGCTCTTAACCTAACAAAAAAAGGCTGACCCGAGTAGTCTGTAATGACTACTGGGACAGCCTCTTATGCTTATTATGCGTATTCTGCTTACTAGATCAATCCGCTCTTGCTCAGCAATTCATAGAGTGCAGCGGCTGCTGTCTCACGGGTTGCAGGAGCTGTTGGATTGAAGGCAATTCCCGACTCGCTGGCGAAGACGCCGGCTTTGGTCAGGGCTTGCAGACTGTCCTTGGCGTAAGGGGCTACCTTAGCGCTGTCGGAGTAGGTTGTGAACGAAGGATTGGCAACAGCCTTCAGTTCAGTGCCTGTCAGTTTCACTGCTCTGTCCAAAATGACAGCGAGCTCCTGGCGGGTTACTTTTTGCGTAGGTGCAAATTTACCATTGCCGATGCCGAGAATCAGACCAGCCTTGGAGGCTGCGGCTACATCCTTGGCGTACCAGTCCGTTGATTTCACATCGGAGAAGGTTACGCTGGCATCGGTACGCAGACCCAGTGCACGGGTCAACAGTGCTGTGAACTCAGCGCGGGTCAGGTTGCTCTGCGGTGCAAAAGTAGTTGCCGAGGTTCCCTGGATAATCAGCTTGTCGGCCAACGTCTGGATGGCAACAGCTGATTTGGAATTAGCGATGTCGGTGAAGGCTGCTGCCGGTTTGCTGACTGCTGCATACACAGAGAAGCCTGGACGGCTTACGGTCACAAGGGTTGTTCCATCGGCCTGCGGTGTGAAGACCGAAGCAACCGGAGTCACCAGTCCGTCTTTCTCAAACAATACACCCGCAGTTTTGGATTCAATCTTGCCTGGTACAGTAAAGGTGCGCTTGATGAATACGTTGGTTGGTACGTTCAAGTAAGTGCTGCCTGTAGCTGTAGTCCATGAAGCTTCATAGGATACCGGAGTTCCGATGACCTTGGCATCCGGAGTACCTGCAATCAGCTTGCTGGCCGCATCCGGCTCTTGCTTGATTACTAGCTTCAAGCTCTGGCCTGCAGGGGAAGCCGCAAGCAAGGATACCGGCAGGGCTACAGCAGATCCGCCAATATTCACGATAATGGTGCTGCCTGCTTGAATGGCGGCCAGTGATTTCACCTGATCAGCAGTCAGGCTTAGTTCAGCAGACTTATCTGAGATGCTGATAAGAGAGACAACAACGGCTGTCTTGACAGTAGCGGCTTTGGCCAGAGCCGCCTTTAGGTCGCTGTCGCTGACGGTTACTGTCGTTACACCGTCCTTCGATGCAGTTAGAGGTGTTACCGTTACCTGTTGAACCCCTTCTTCAACAAGGGACTTCACAGGTTCTGGAACTACTACAGGTGTCGGCGTTGCTACTGTGTCGCCACCACCTCCACTACTGCCACTACCGCCGCCACCATTGCTTCCACTGCCAGAAACAGTGATAAAGCGGAATGAGGTGTATGTGCTGTAGTATTTATCATTGTTGTAGTCGATCTTGATTGGTGTCTTGGTGTTGTCCTCTGCGGTAATGCCGAGAACCTCCAGCTTGTATACGCCGTCGGTCAGGCTGGCTACTGCCGGGTTGCCGCTGGCATCCAGGATTGGATCACCGTTGTGGTCATACGGATGATAAGTAGATGATATCACCGTGCTATAGTTGCCAGGTGCAAAGAATTTATCTGGCGCACCGGTCGTGGATACCTGGAAAGAGCCCATCTTGATATCATCAAGGCCAATCAGATTCACTTCATAGTAGTTAATATTCTTGGCTTTGAGCTTGTAGTTCAGAACAGCACTTGAATTGGTGTAGACGATCGGCTGGCTCAGTGCTGCCTCTTGAATACCTGTACCCCAGTTAGGTTGTTCGGTTGTCTTATCTACATTGATTGCAAACGGCAAGTGAAGTGTTGGCTGTCCGTCTGCTTTTAGTACGATATTACCTTGCAGCATTTGCGGCTCGGTATCAGCAGCAACGGTGACCTTCAGGTTGAACGTGGAGGCACCTTTTGCAGCAGCAGTTACTGATGATTTATCGAGAACCGCAGATACCTTAGGGTCACCATAGTTCCATTCCACGGAGGCGGAGTAGGTGAGCGAGCTATCACTCATATTTTTCAACTGCAGGACTTTCGCAGCTTCAGAACCTGGCAGCAATGTGCCAAAGCTTGTGGACGGATTGTAGTTGATCACATTCTGGGAGACAAAGTTCTTGTCCAGAATGGAGATTGGCTCAATCGCTTGCAGCAGTGCCGGTGTGTTGATGGCATCTTCTACATTGGCGCGTCCAGGGCCTTGACGATAGAAGTCTTCAGGAGAGCCTTCGTAAAGAATTGGTGTTGCAGTGTTCGCCAGAGCTGCCCGAATATCAAATGGTGTGTACTCTGGATGTTTCTGTTTGATTAGCAGTGCTAAACCCGCAACGTGCGGTGTTGCCATGCTTGTACCACTAATACGATTGTATGCTTTGGAATAATCTGTGTCAGGATGACCTTTGCCATAAGCCGGCCATGTAGACAATACTCCATCACCAGGAGCAACAATATCCGGCTTGATGCTCAGATTACCGTCAAAGTTTGGTCCTAATGAAGAGAAACTACTCATTGTATCACCAGTCGTCATTTCATGATAATATTCGGGACCAAAAGTGAAATAGGTTGGATTATTACCATTTTTCAGAATGGCTCTGGCTAATTGTCGTCCTTTGGAGCCTTCAATGTCAAACGTAGGAATATTTTGGTATCCATTACCTAGATTCACATCGATGAAATCACTACGATCTTTGTAGTCTTCGTCTAGAATAGCTTCACTCTTACCATCCACCTTGTGGGCATTTCCGTTGAAAATTACGATTGCTCTAGCTTTACGCTCTTTGGCATTCGCAATTTTATCTACAAAGCCCAATTCACCACGTGATACCAATACGATGGAACCGCTGATATCTTCGGCAGGATAATCTTCTTTTGCTCCAAGATCGGCATACACAACGCGTACGGGCTTAGTACCAATAATAGTAGCGAAATCATCATTTGCCAGCTCATACGCCATCATATGGAATGGAAAATAAGTGTCATAAGTAACAGAAGTTACCGAGTTTGCAATTTCCGCCTTAAATTTGCCGGAATAGGCATCAATAGGACTGGTTACTGAACCTACTGAAATGGCCAATTGCGAGGCAGCCGGTGAGCCCATGGAGAAATAACCGTTTTCTCCGTTGTTCCCATTCGCAATTACAGCAGTTACTCCAGAGAGTACAGCGTTATTAATCGCAATGGAATCCGGGGAGTTTACGTCCTTCTCGGAATCGGAGCCGAGCGACAGGTTGATGACATCCATGCCGTCCTTCACCGCACGCTCAATTCCGTCAATGACCTGGGCGGAAGATCCGGAGGAGGTGTTTGGTTTATCAATATTGCGCCCCAAGACTTTGTAGACGTGCAGTTCCGCACCCGGAGCAACGCCCTTTTGCGCAACATCGCCTTTAGCTGCATACTGACCGATGATTGTGCCGGCTACATGCGTACCGTGGTAAGTTCCCGCATAGCCTACACCGTATTCTTTATCTTCCCCCGGAGTCAGCGGTACTTCTTCATAAGGATCTTCATCCTGGTAAAAGGAGTCATAGCCGCCCTTATAGGCCTTTGCAATATCCGGATGCGTGTAGTCGACACCGGTATCGATCACACCGACCTTCAGTCCGGCTCCGGTGAGGCCTTGGTCTGCTGCCCAGTCGGCATGAATCTGCTTCAGTGGAGCGTTGTCGTTTCTGTAAGTCACTTCGGTCACTGTCTGATCAGGAAGCGCGTACCAGGTGCTGTTCGGATAGATGGAAGCTACGCCGGAAATCTTGGCCAGATCAGGAATTTTGTCTGCCGGAACCGTGACCTCGAAGCCGTTCAATACGGTGTCGTACTTGTAATTGACGGTGAGGTCAATCTTTTTGGCATCAGCCTTATCAAGTACTTCTTCCTGTTGGCTATTTACCGCAGCTTCAGTCGCTGTATTGGCGAGCGCTGTAATTCCTTGTCTGGCAGCATATTTGCCGACCGCAGCAGGCTGACCGCTGAGTTGAACGATTACCCGGACAAGATTTGAGGATTTGGTATTAATCTGTGGAGAAATATAAGGCTGATTCGCTGGAATCACGGCTGGAAGATGATTGCCTGATACGGGTGTCTTCAAACTGCTGGCGGCGAATGCCGCGCCTGGAATCATACTTGCAGCCACACCTAATGATAAAGTTAGTATTGATAGTTTACGAGGTAATTTTGTCCACTCCAAATGTAATCCCCTCCACAATATGATGTTGGTTCTGGCTTACATCTCTCCTGCTACAGACAGTAGGCGGATTCTCCTTTTCTATTAATCCGGTTTATTTCCGTCAAGTTTACTAGGAAAAATATTAAGAAGATTTTACCACTGGTTATTTGTAAAATCCACACAAAATTTATAGAGTTTTGAGAATATTTTCGTTTAATGTGGAATGTTAGTTGACACAAATAGTCTTTTGAAACTACTTACGAAATCTTAAAAGACAAAAATATACAAAAAAACAGATGAAAAAACAAAATTCGTCATAAATGCTGACATGGATGCTGGACGAAAAACAGGGCTATACATTTAGAAGTATGGCTTTAGAATTATGAAATCAACAGATAACACAGGGCGGAACTCCGAATATTCACTGGAGTCACAGCAAACCAAAATGTATAAATTCCTGTCCGAAAATCCAAAATACCCAAGTAAGCTGAACGAGAGAATACCAGGCAGAAAGCAGGGAATTCCGATGTCTGAAAAAAGTATACTGGCCTACTTCAAAACCCCGGAAGAAGCGGAAGGGGTCTCCCGTAAGCTCCAGGCCCTGCGTGCAGAGGAGATTTCGATTGACCGGTTCAGCAGGTTTGGGGGGAGCGGGCAGGAGCCGGGAGTGAATCCGGTAACCGGCAATTTGGCGAGCATGGATTCGATGACGGCAGTCAGTGACCATACGGGCATATTAGCTGCGGCGCATACGAGCGGGAGCGGAATGAGCCACGGCGGGGATGGCGGACCGACAGGCAGAAATATTTTGCTGACAGTTATTGTCGATACGGCTGTCTATGGTCAGGCGATGTCGCTGATTGAGGAAGCCGGCGGAATGATTTGAAGCTTAGAGAATCAGATAAATACATTGGAGGCTGATGGCAAGCTATGGACAGAGAGAACTCGAAAATCTTTTCCAAAACCGAAAAAATGAAAATGCTCTATGAGGCGAAGGCCGAGGATGTTGAATTCTCAGCGGCTGAAGCAGATCAGGATGATATTGAAGCCATGGACCGTTCCCGGGAGGCGGACAAGCGGCAGCTGGATGAGATTATGAAGAAGGAATAATTCAGTAAAGTCAAGAAGAGATGAACAGGCGAATTGTTGCTGTCGATACCCCGCGAAAGTGGTGTATTTTTGTGTTGTGGCGTGTATAATGGAGGGATATGCGAGGCCGGGAGGATACATAAGTGAATACAGTGATAATGTGGGTGGGGCTGGCGCTGCTGGTTGCGCTGTTAACCTTTCTGAACCAGAAGCAGGTCTATTCCTCCAAAGTAAAACAGGCTTACCGGGAGCTGCGAATACTCGCCGATAAGGTCCAATCAGAACAGTCGGAGGCGGCAGATCTTGGGCGCTGGGAAGCTTCTATTGCCGAAATGGAAAAGCACCCCAATGAATTCAACAAGCTGGACAAGGAGATCGGCCTGCGCCAGGTCTTCGTCCAGTATCTGGAGCGGCATTATCCGCAGGACACGAGACTTCCAGAGCTGCGGGAAGCGGCTGCGCACCGGAAGGACAGCGTATGGGGGATTAAGATAGGGAATTAGAAAAACCATATCATTTTAAAAGCCGAAACAGCCGTTAATAAGAGTAAAGTGAAATAAGCGAATGTCGTCCGGCATAATAGTTAAAAAATGAGATGTATAGGGAGCAGTCAACATGGAAAATCTAGCAGACCAAGTAGTTACAGACGAACTGGTTGTCAAAGCTTTGGAAAAGAACCTCGCCATGATCCGGTTTGACCTGAACCGCCGTGTCGCCTACGTCAATGAGATTTTTGCCCGGTCGGTCAAATACAATGCGGAGGATATGTACGGCATGCAGCATAGCCAGCTGTGCTTCCCTTCATTGGTGAACAGCCCGGATTATGAATTGTTCTGGCAGAATTTAATGGCTGGCCGGAGCTTCCAGGACAAAATTGAACGGATGGACGCAGAGGGGAATTCAGTCTGGCTGGAGGCTACCTATATGCCGGTGTTTGATGAGACAGAGACCCATGTCATCGGCGTATCCAAGGTGGCCACCAACATTACGGAGAGACAGAATAACATGAGCCATGTTGTGGAACTGATGCAGGGAATGGCGGATAGCCTCAATCAGCGTGCGGACAAAGGAATCGAGCGGAGTCAGGAGCTGCTGCTCAGTATTGACAGGATTGCCGAGGTATCGGGCGAGAACACCGAAACACTGCTAAGTCTGCAAAAGCAGGCTGCCGCGATCCGCGGCGTAGTGCAGACCATCCGTGATATTGCATCCCAGACCCATCTGCTTGCCCTGAACGCAGCTATTGAGGCTGCACATGCCGGAGAATTCGGCCGGGGATTCGATGTGGTGGCCAAAGAGGTAAGAAAGCTGTCCGCGATGGTGCAGGACCAGATTACCGAAGTCCGGGACAGTGTCCAGGCCATTACAGAAGAGGTCGGCCGAATATCCACGGGACTGAACCAGGTGCAGGATAATGTGCAGCTCAGCCAGCAGCAGATTCAAGTGGCGCTGGATGAATTCACGCTGATCGCAAGCTCTGCGCAGGAGCTGGACAATCAGGCGCGCGAGGTTATGAACATTATCTAAGCTGTGCTTGTTCTGAAGAGAAGCCTTTATTCGCGTACAATCTATCGTAAGCAGTATGTAGCCTGTGCTTTTCAGGTGGACATGCTGCTTTTTTAATACACATTGCCGGATATGCTGCTGAAAATGAACCTTTTACCGCCCGGAGTTGTTATAAGAACAGAACGAACAAGAAAGGAGGGGATACTCAAGTGGATAACAAGGAATTATTCCAGACCTACAGCAAGGAGGTCTACCGCACCTGCTACTATATGGTGCATGATGCTGCCGATGCTGAGGATCTGTGTCAGGAGGTATTCATCACTCTCTTCCGCAGCGAGTGGCAAGGCATTGAATATCTGAAGGCCTGGATTATGAAAATCACCGTCAACACCTGCCTGAACCATCTGAAGCGCAGGAACAGCCTGCAGCAGAAGCTGACGGCCCATCTCCATATGTTCAGGGAGAATCCGCAGCCGCTGGTAGACAAGCTGGTGGAGCAGAAGGAAACGAAGCTGGAATGGGCGGGCTACATGTCCCGGCTCCCGGCGAAAGTCAGGGCGGTGCTGACTCTGCGGTATATGCATGATTTCAGTCTGGAGGAAATCCGCAAGATGCTGGATATCCCGCTGGGGACCGTGAAGTCCAGACAGCACAAGGGGCTGCGGATGATGAAGAGGATTCTTGAAGAAGCGGGCGTTCAGCCCATAACGAAGGAGGACGATGAATATGGACAGAACCGAAGCACAGTTAAAGCGTCGCTTAAATGAGGATCAGGAGCTGAATTACCCTGATTTCGAGCAAATGTGGGGCCGGATGGAGCAAGCCGGATATACTTCCTCCAAGGGCGGCAGCCGTGCGGGAGCGAATAGCCAAGTCCGCCATCGTAACTGGCGTAAGATCACTGTCGCAGCCTCCTTCAGCGTAGTGTTGATGGCTGTTCCTGTATATGCCGCTGTGCAATATGACTGGGGGAATCTGCTCAATCATAGAAGTGGTGTACAGGCTGCGCTGTCCAAGAACCTGGGTCAGCCGCTGGGTCAGACGATCACGAAGGATGGAGTAACCCTGACGCTGCACACGGCACTCTCGGATGAGAACCGCACAGTGATTCTCTATACCCTGGATGTCGGGGGAGATAAGGGTAACGGATACTGGGACGTGAACGGAATGTCGCTGAAGGATGCCAAGGGAAACAACGATGAAATGGAATCCCACTATCAGCAGTGGGACGAGAAAACCAAGCGGTACAACGGCTATTTCGAGACAGACTGGAGCCTGGGCCAGGAGATGGTCAAGGTGAGCCTTACCGCAACAGGAATTCAGTCCTACTCCCAGCAGGAGGTGGAGCTGAAGCTGGATACGGACTCGCCGGAACGGCAGAGCTTCCCTGTGAACCGGGATGGACTGGAGTCCTTCAGTGTCCAACCCTTCAAGGAAGGGAATGAGCGTCTGATGCTGTCTACGGCCGCGATCTTCAATGATCCGGGTGCACGGGGCGTGGCTTCTCCGCAAATCATAGCCTACAGAGGCGGGCAACTGGTGAACAACTCTAAGCCGGGTACAATGGGCAAGCCCGGAGACAACGGGGAATACACCTCGCTCCAGTACTATAAGCCCGGCGATGTCCCTAAGACGGAGACCACGTATAAGCTCAGCTACACCAAGCTGGAACGGAATATCGCCGGTCCATGGGCATTTGATTTTGAACTTAGCAAGAAGCAGATGTCAGGCGCTACTCTCAAGACTGCGCTGGATCTGCCGCTGGAGGCGGGGGACAAGGGCAACATTATCGAGCAGATGGTAGTCACGCCTACTCAAGTCCGTGTGCAGGTGCGGAGCAAGGAGAAGTATGCAGACTTGCCTTATGTGAACTATACACTTGAGGTTGACGGGCGGCAGCTGGAGGGTGGAATGTGGTATTCGCCTTCCCAGGATAAAAATTTGACGACTCTCCGCTTCGAGCGGCCGGCAGGTCTTGAGATCACTACAGCAACCCCCATGGCGCTTGTCGCGAAATACAAAGTAACTACGCATGAGGATGACAAGGAGCCTTTGCTGCTGAAGAACATCTCGGCCGAGAAGCAGACCATGATCCGGCAAACCGGCGGGTACCCGGTACAGTGGACCTACTATAAGCAGGGCAACGATCTTTATGTGGAGACGAAGAGCGACGACCCTAACTTTGGCGGCGTTAATCAGACGCACATCGGCAAGGGCAAGGATGCGCTCATCGGCAGCATTGTAACCACGAATTTCCGTGGAGACGGAAATAACCGGAATATTGATGTATACAAGGATTTCAAAGGCACAGAAGCTTCAATATATATGTTCTATTACACTACAAATGAACCGGACAAAGAGACGCGGGTACAGCTGCAAGGACAGTAGTAACATTATTTTAACGGGAAGAACCTTGTGTTCTTCTCTTTTTTTCGTATACAGTTAAAAGATACGGCTATACAAATGATGAAGGAACATAAGGCAGAGGAGAGAGACATGGTGGAATTAAAGCGCTGCGATTGGGTGAACACGGACCCGCTATACATAGCTTATCATGATGAAGAATGGGGCAAACCGCTGACTGACGGCGTGAAGCTGTTCGAACTGCTGATGCTGGAGGGGATGCAGGCCGGACTGAGCTGGTATACGGTGCTTAAGAAGCGGGAGGGCTTCCGCGAGGCCTTTGACGGCTTTGATCCGGAGAAGATCGTGCTGTATGGGGAGGACAAAGTCGAAGAGCTGATGCAAAATGCGGAGATTGTCCGCAACCGTCTAAAGATTAAGGGAGTGATTACCAATGCACAGGTGTACCAGCAGATTTGCCGCGAGGAAGAGGGAGGCTTCTCAGGTTATCTGTGGAGCTTCATCGGCGGAAAGCCGGTTGTAAACCAGTGGAAGAACAGGGCGGAGGTCCCCGCCACCACCCCTGAGTCCGATCAGATGAGCAAGGCACTGAAGCGTAAAGGGATGAAGTTCGTCGGCTCAACGATCTGCTATGCGTTTATGCAGGCCTCCGGGATGGTAGATGACCATGCGCTGGATTGTTTTTGCCGCAGCACCCGTCTGCCGTTGAGAGTTGAACGCAGTTTGGCGCTGAACGGGTAAGAAATGCTATACTAGCTAAGATACGCTTCGAGGGAGATTATGCTCGCAAAACTTAAGTCTATGCTTCCGAAGTAAGTTTGTTCGAAGCAGAATCGAGAGAAGTAACGCTTACAAACTTTTAGGAGGATTTATTACCATGCTATGGCACGAATTGACGGTACATACAACGGAGGAAGCACAGGAGATGATCTCCAATCTGCTGGTTGAGGCGGGAGCGGGCGGAGTCTCTATTGAGGAATCCGGGACGCTGAATAAAACCCGGGATACACGTTACGGTGAATTATACGATGAACCGCTCAATGACATCCCCGAAGGGGAAGCGGTCATTAAAGGATATTATGCGGAATCGGTGGACATGGACGCGGTTGTGGCCGAGGTGGCGCCAAGGGTGGAAGAGCTGAGAGAGTTCGGCATCGACCCCGGACTGGCACGGATCTCCTGGAAGACGGTGGATGAGGATGATTGGGCTCATGCCTGGAAGCAGTACTTCAAGCCGCTGCGCGTCTCCGAGCGGTTGACCATTAAGCCGACATGGGAAGAATATACCCCGGCTACTGCCGATGAGAAAATCATTGAAATTGACCCCGGTATGGCCTTCGGAACCGGGACGCATCCGACAACGGCGCTGTGCCTTCGCGCCCTTGAGAAGCATATTGTCAGCGGCGACGAAGTCATCGATGTAGGTACGGGGTCCGGCATCCTTGCTGTTGGAGCGATGCTGCTCGGTGCAGCCTCCGTCCTGGCGCTGGATCTGGACCCGGTCGCTGTGGTGAGCGCCCGCGACAATGTGGCGCTGAACCGGCTGGAGTCAGCGATCACCGTGAAGGAGAGCGATCTGCTCTCGCTGCTGGGCGGTGAGGGGGCGGCGGATACCGCAGCCGGAGAGATGTGGCCTTCAGCCCGGCCAAGCAATGCGGCTGAGGAGGCTGTGCCTGCGGTTGCCCCGGCGGCAGACGGGCTGGGAGTGACTCTGCCGGTCCGGGTTGTCGTGGCGAATATTCTGGCCGAGATCATTGTGCTGTTCACGGATGATGTCTACCGCGCGCTTCAGCCGGAGGGGATCTATATTACCTCGGGGATTTATAAGGATAAGGAAGAGCTGGTCGCGGAAGCGCTTATGTCCTCCGGTTTCGAGATTTTAGAAGTAACCCGCGAAGAAGATTGGGTGGCGTTCACAGCCGGAAAGAGGTAGACATGGGTTCACTGGATCAAATTTTAGTATATCCTTTGCAGCAGCTTCCGTTTTTTCTGATTACGATTGTTATTGCGTTTACGGTGCATGAATTCGCCCACGCTTATTTTGCCAATAAGTTCGGGGACCCTACAGCGCGCCTTCTGGGCCGTATGACCTTGAATCCGGCAGTGCACTTTGATCTCTTCGGTATCATTCTGCTGCTGATTGCAGGCTTCGGCTGGGCGCGTCCGGTTCCCGTGAACCGGGATAACTTCCGCCGTCCCCGCCTGATGGGTGTCATCGTCTCGGCCGCCGGGCCAATCAGCAATCTGCTGCTCGGTATTCTGGGCGCGCTGATCTATGCGATTCTTGTGGGCACGGGCACGATGGATTCGATCAAGAACGAGCAGGTGCTCCGGGCGGTGATCTGGTTCTTCGGGATGTTCATTCACTTCAACTTCTTCCTCTTTGTGTTCAACCTGATTCCGCTGCCGCCGCTGGACGGTTACCGGATTGTAGAGGATATCGCACCGCGTCCGATCCGGGGAAAACTTCAGCAGTATGAGCAATATACCGTTTTCCTTTTCCTGCTGATCATCTTCATTCCGGGTCTGCGCGCCTATACGATTGAACCGCTTAGCTACTGGGCGACCCGGACGGGCAATGATTTCTTCCAGCTGTTCCTGCGCATGTTCGGGGTCTGATCAGAGCAGTACGGACAGGGGCTGTTCAGTGCAAGGCAAACGTTGTAGAATATAATGTGATTATTAAGTAGATGAATGATACGTGTGAAGCGGCGGCCGGGACCTGATTTGACGGGGACTACGCCGCTTTTACGCTGAATAACGGACAGGATGAGGATGAGAGATGCAGCGTTATTTCGTAACTCCGGCACAGTTCGGAGCAGACAAGGTTAGCATTGACGGTGAAGACGCCCGCCATATCGCCAAGGTCATGCGCGGCAAGGCCGGGGATAAGCTGATCGTCAGCGATGGTGTGTCCCGCGAGGCGCTGGCTGAGATTGCTGAAATTAAGATCGGCCTGGTCACCGTGAGCATACTGGAGCCTCTGGCTATGACTCATGAGCCGCGCATCCAGGTTACTGTTGCCCAGAGCCTCCCTAAAGGGGACAAGCTGGAGACAGTCATTCAGAAATGCACGGAGATCGGGGCGGTAGCCTTCACGCCGTTCCTCTCAGAGCGGACCATCGTGCAGTACGATGAGCGCAAGGAGAGTAAGCGGGTAGAGCGCTGGCGCAAAATCTGCAAGGAGGCTGCCGAACAGGCGCACCGGAATATTGTTCCGCAGGTGCATTCACCGCTTAGCTGGAAGCAGCTGCTTCAGAGCTTCAGCGGCTATGACGCCGTCTATTTCTGCTATGAGAAGGAAGAGGGTCTCCAGCTTCGCAGCGCAGCCGCACCATGGCTCGCATCGCTTCCGCAGGAGGCTGCGGCCAAAGTGATGATCGTTGTAGGGCCGGAGGGCGGCTTCAGTACGGAGGAATGCCGGCTGGCTGAGGAGGCTGGAGCAGTCTGTGTCGGGCTGGGGCCGCGTATTCTGCGCTGTGAAACCGCAGGTATGGTTGCCGCCGCCTGCATTTTATATGAATCCGGAGAAATGGGAGGAGCTTAAACCATGCCATCTGTAGCTTTTTATACACTGGGCTGCAAAGTCAATTTCTATGATACCGAGGCCATCTGGCAGCTCTTTAAGAATGATGGATATGAGCAGGTAGATTTCGAGGGTTCCGCAGATGTCTACCTGATTAACACCTGTACGGTGACCAATACAGGCGACAAAAAAAGCCGGCAGATGATCCGCCGGGCGGTCCGCCGCAATCCTGATGCCATCGTAGCGGTTACCGGCTGCTATGCGCAGACCTCACCGGGAGAGATTCTCGATATTCCAGGAGTCGATCTGGTCATCGGCAACCAGGACCGTGAACAGATCATGACCCATGTGAAGAATATTCAGGAGTCGCGCCAGCCGGTGAATGCGGTCCGCAACATTATGAAGACGCGTGAGTTCGAGGAAATGGATGTGCCCGGGTTCGCTGACCGGACGCGGGCGTTCATGAAGATTCAGGACGGCTGCAACAACTTCTGTACCTTCTGCATCATTCCGTGGTCGCGCGGTCTCTCGCGCAGCCGTGATCCGAAATCGATTGTCGCCCAGGCGCATCAGCTGGTGGAGGCCGGATACAAGGAATTCGTGCTGACCGGCATCCATACCGGCGGGTACGGGGATGATCTGGACAACTACCGTCTCTCCGACCTGCTCTGGGAGCTGGATAAGGTGGACGGGCTGGAACGTGTCCGCATCAGCTCCATTGAAGCGAGCCAGATTGACGAGAAGCTGCTGGAGGTGCTGAACCGCAGCACCAAGATGTGCCGCCATCTGCATATTCCGCTCCAGGCGGGCCATAACGAGGTGCTGAAGGCGATGCGCCGGAAGTATACCACGGAAGAGTATTTTGCCAAAATGCAGCTGATCCGTCAGGCCATGCCTGATGTAGGGATCACAACCGATGTGATCGTCGGCTTCCCGGGTGAGACGGATGAGATGTTCCGGGCAGGCTACGACTTCATGAAGGCGGTCAACTATTCGGAGATGCATGTCTTCCCGTATTCCAAACGGACCGGAACCCCGGCTGCGCGGATGCTGAATCAGGTGGATGAGGAGATTAAGAATGCGCGTGTGCAGGAGCTGATCGATCTCTCCGAAGAGATGCAGCTGGCCTATGCCCGGCGGTTCGTCGGCAAGACGCTGTCCGTCATTCCAGAACGGGCCGCCAAGGGCTCGGCGGGACGCAGCGTACAGCACGGCTTCAGCGACAACTATCTTCAGGTGCTGTTCAGCGGCGACGATTCGCTGCAGGGCGAGCTGTGCCAGGTGAAGGTAACCGAAGCCGGCGTGAATGAATGCCGCGGCGAGCTTGTTAGTGTTAGCCGGGCAGTGCCAACCCCCTGACCGGACAGACTGCTACAGGATGTCTTCTGTGCCTTCGACGGCAGAAAGACATCCTTTTTTTCGTTATACCGAAATTATCTATTTAAATTGGACTTGAAAAAACAGATTGGGAAAAGTGGCGGAGGGGAATTTTGGAACTACAATTTATATAGTTACAAAGACCTGAATTTGCCCGGGATTCGTGAAATACGGAAAATGGGGTAAAGACTTGGTCCGGATTTGTCGATATAGTGGAAGAGAGTGGGAAAAAAGTCCACCGATAATCAGACCGTCTAAGGAGAGAACAGATGACCGTGTACAGGAAAATGACAAAAACGCTCCTCATTATGATATTGCTCGTTGTAGCCGCTTTTCCGGTAAACGTCTTTGCCGCTGCTGGAGACACTATCTCTATTGAATTCGACAGTGCAGCCAAGGTTGAGCTTACCATGGGCCAGTCACCGAAGCAGCTTAAGGTATATGCCAATGTAGAGGGCTCCGCGTCCAAACGGGATGTAACGGCAGCCGCGACCTGGACTTCTTCCAAGACCGACGTAGTTACAGTAATTAATGGGCAGCTTAGACCGGTAAGTGCCGGAACGGCGATGATCACAGCAACCTACAATAATGCGATAGCCTCTGTAGAGGTATCGGTCACCCATTCCTTCAAGGAACTGAAATTGACCCGCAGCACAGAGGGCAGCTATAAATTAGGCGATAAAGATGAATTGTTGTCTGTTACGGCAACCGCCATCGGCGGAACTTCGGCCACTGCGGAGAAGGATGTCACGAAGGATGCGGAATGGAGCAGCTCGAATACGGGTGTGCTGACCATTGCTGCGGGCAAAATTACGCTTGTCGGTGAAGGTAAGGCTACCATTACCGCTAAGTACAAAGGATTAACGGAGATTTTAAAAGTGGAGGTAGTACTTCCTTATGCCGCTATTGTACTGCAAGACATCAAGAACAACATTGTCAAGGAAATGGAAATGCTGGTCGGGGACAACCCGGTCAAGCTGAACGCCAAGACTAAAGCCACTTCGGCAAGTGCAGAAATCACCCTGGGCAATGAGGTGGAATGGAGCAGCTCCAGCGAGAGCGTAGCTACTGTTAAAGGCGGCGAGATTACCATCCTTGGTGTGGGTAGAACGGTCATCACCGCAAGCTATCTGGGTGTCACCCAGTCGGTGGATGTCTATGTGCGTGCGCCTTATGAAGCGCTTGTGCTGAAGCCTTCCGGCGACCAGTCGCTTTTCCTGGGAGAGAGTCTGAATGTAACCGCAGAAATGCGTAATGCCGTCAATTCGACCTCCAACGAATCAGCGTCCGCAGTCTGGACCTCGGATAACCTGATGAATGCAACAGTAACAGCCAATACGGCAGATGCAGGCAATGCTTATGCCACTGTTACGGGTAAAGCAGTAGGAACTTCAATTATTAAGGCCAGCTATCTGGGAATCAGCAAAAGCTTCAAGATCACTGTCTATCCGACCTTGACTGAGCTGGGCCTGGAGAAGACAGAGCAGGAAATATACACGGCGGATGCAGTAAGCCTGCCGAAGGTGAACGGAACCAAGTATGACGGAACCAAGCTCGACATCAGTGATGAGATGGAGTGGACCTCTGCGAATGAAGAGATTGTGTCCATCAAGGACGGGAAGTTTGTCGGCGGCAAGGCAGGCACGGCTATCCTGACAGGTAAGCTCAAGAACGGCGAAGTGACTTCCGCTTCCGCTACAGCTATCCGGTCCAAGACAGTTCAGTTTAATGTTACGGTTCAGAACAAAGTGCTGGTCCTGATCGGGCCTGATGAAGCACTGGGCGTAGTCATTGGCGAAGAACTGCCGCTGCCTGCTGTCCAGGCTGTACTGGAGAATGGCGACGAGCTGGACGTATCAGGAAGCATTAAGTGGGAGCTGAGCGGCAGCAATGCTGTTCTTAAGCAGACAAGCACTGCGAAGACTATCAAGGGACTGGTCAAAGGTACAGCAACCCTGAAGGGGACTTATTCCAATAAGACTATCAGTGTTCCGGTGACGATTGCACAGAAGGTCGTGAAGCTGGTGGTGGACCCGGCAACGCTGGAAATGAATATTAAGGCCTCCAAGTCCATTAAGGCGACCGGATACTTTTCAAATGGTAAATCTGCCAACTTCTCCAGTGCAATGAACTGGGAATCCTCAAACCCTGCTGTGGCTACCATTAACGGGACTTCGGTCAAAGCGCTGGCTGAGGGAACTACAACCCTGACCGGCTCCTACCAGGGCATTCAGGCGACGGTTAAGATTACGGTTGTTCCCAAGCTGATGAAGCTTACGGTCAGTGAGAACCGGCTGAATCTTGCACCGGGTGCAGGCAAAAACGTAGTGGTAACCGCGCTGTATGATACCGGCCGCACTGCGGTTGTCACAGGAAGCATGGTCTGGACCAGCTCCAAACCTGCTGTCGCCCAGGTGAATGCTAACGGGATGATTACAGCAGTGAGCAAGGGAAGCGCATCAATTAAAGGAAAACTGGGAACTAAGACCGTCTCGGTATATGTTAGCGTGAAATAGAGTGTAATGCTGCCGGCGGTTTGAGCGGGCACAAGAAGACCTGTACATGCGTCCATGTGGACGGTGTGCGGTTTTTTTGTTTATGGTGAGGAATCGGAAGGCTCAAGATAAAGAACTTAGAGAGATCACATTTAGACGCGAATGTATGTTCCTTTTATTATATACAAACCCAAATAAATGGAATATAATCACACAGAACAAGCTCAAACCCATAACAGGAGGGGACACATATTTCCATACCGCATGATGAAGCGTTTAAAAAGCTGCTGGAGACATTTTTTCAGGAATTCATTGAGCTGTTTTTTCCTGAGTTGGACGCCATGCTCGACTATAGTGAGACCCGGTTTCTGATGCAGGAACTGCTGGTGGATATTGTCGGCGAGGAAGCTAGGGAGCTTGATTTGCTGCTGGAGACCCGTTACATAGGGCTGGACGGTTATATTCTAATTCACCTGGAGCCGCAATCGTATAGGGATACCGCGTTTCATGAGAGAATGTTTATTTATTTCAGCCGTCTTTTCGAGCGTTACCGCAAAGATCATAAGCTGATTATACCGATTGCGATCTTTACCTCAGATGAAGTACGGGAACAGGTAGATACACTGGAGATGTCTATTCCCGAGCACTCCATTCTGCGCTTCCAGTTCCTTAAGGTGGAACTGCGTAAGCAGAACTGGCGGCGCTTCATCGACTCAGACAATGCAGTGGCTGCTGCGTTATTAGCGAAGATGGGGTATACTACAAGAGAAGCGAGAGAAGTACGGCGGGAATTCCTGCGTATGTTCATCAAGCTGAGGACCCGGTTGGACCAGGGACGGCTGGCGCTGATTATGTCAGTGGCGGATTTGTATTTTAAGCCGGACCGGGCACAGGATGAGGAGATTCTAAGAGAATTAATTGATCATTACCCGGAGGAGGGAGAAGCTATCATGGAATTGATGCCTGCCTGGAAGCGTTGGGGATACGAAGAGGGAAAAGCTGAAGGTATTGAGGAAGGAAAAGCTGAAGGCCAAGCGGAGCTTATCCGTAAATTGCTACTCAATGGATTTTCTCCCGAAGAGGTCTCTAAGGCTGCTGAATTACCGATGGATAAGATTAAGAAGCTGATGTAAATATCGACCTGGGGCGATGGCGCCCTAGGTCTTTTTTCTATAGGCTTGCGTGAATTTCGCCTTTGTTGATTATGCTTCCCTTGCAAATTGGATTAGTACTGTCCGGCGGATTTGAAGTATAATGAGGACTGCGATTATGATTCTTGGAAGACTCAGGACTGCAGCCGCTGCTCCAGCCTGGACCAGACGCGCAGATAGCATAAGGGGAGTACCCCAAGCGAACAGACGATGTTGAAAATAGTCTGGGCATGGGCGAGCTGGGCGGCAGGTCCGCCGCTGATCGAGGCGGACAGAGCTTGCAGCGGCCCTATGAAGGGCAGAAAGAGTAAGGCGCCGCCGACATTCAGTGCCACATGCGACCAAGCGACGAATACGCCGGAAGGCGTACTGCCGATGGCGGCAATGACGGCGGTGACGCAGGTGCCGATATTCGCGCCGAGGACGATGGCGATGCCAAGCGCAGGCGGCATCACGCCGCTGGCGGCGAGGCCCATCGCCATGCCAATAACTGCGGCGCTGCTGTGCACCATCGCCGTCAGCACAGCCCCGGCGGCCAGCCCCCAGAGTGCGCTGGTTGCGGCATGCCCGAGGAACCAGCGGAACAGGGCGCTGCCTTCCAGAGCGGGGCCGATGGACTGCATGACCGCGATGCCCCATAGAACGAGCGCGAAGCCGGTGACCGCGAGGCAGATGAACTGCAGCGGTCCCGAGATCCGGCGGCAGAGCTCAAACAGCCGCCGGGACTGCGGGGCCAGCTCGCCGGCCATCACGGCGGCGGCCCACAGGCAGAGCGCCGCGATCAGCAGCGGCGCGGCCAGCGTGCTGATCTGCAGGCTGATCAGCTCCGTGGTCAGGCAGGTGCCGATGTTGCTGCCGAGAATAATGCCAAGCGTGCGGGCATAAGTCAGCAGCCCGGCATTGACCATGCCGATGGTAAGCACCGTTACTGCGGTGCTGCTCTGTAGCAGCGCTGACAGCAGGGCGCTGACGATCAGGCCTTTGGCCGGTGTGGAGGTAGCCTTGTGCAGGCTGCGCTTCAGCAGCGGACCGGCCAGCCGCGACAGTGAGGCTTCCATCACCTTCATGCCGGCGAGGAATATGACAAGACCGTAGAGGACAGGGAATAACAGTTCACGGATCATAAGGACAGGCTCCTTTTTGAACGGGGGTTGTACCAATATATGAATGCCAGGCATAGGACATGTATATTAATCTGGCAACAAGAATAGGGAGTTGAAGGTATTGGCATCAGTAATTCTGGAACGCAACCGTAAAAAAAGACTGGAGCAGGGCCATCCATGGGTCTTCGCCAGTGAAGTAGCATCTGTTGACGGAGATCCGCAGCCAGGCGGACTGGTGGATGTTCTGACCCATCAGGGGCGGTACTTGGCAACCGGTTATTATAATCCGGCTTCACAGATCCGGGTAAGAATTCTGTCGCAGCATAAGCTGGCGGCAATGGACACGGCGTTTTTTGTAGAGCGGTTCGCGGACTGTCTGCGGCACAGGGAACGCTTCCTTCCGGGGGCGGACGCTTATCGTCTGGTCTATGGGGAGGCGGATTTTCTGCCGGGGCTGATCATTGACCGTTTCGGTGAAGTCCTTGTGGTTCAGCTGCTGACCCTGGCTATGGATCAGCATCGCTCCGAGATTGTGGAGGCGCTGGTGCAGGTGATGGCGCCGCGCGGCATCTACGAGCGCAGCGATGTCAGTGTGCGGGAGCTGGAGGGACTGGAACAGACCACGGGTGTACTCTACGGTGAATGCCCGCGACATATTACCGTAAGCGAGAACGGGCTGAAGGTGATCGTCGATATTGAAGAGGGGCAGAAGACCGGCTACTTCTTCGATCAGCGGGAGAATAGAGCATCGATTGCTCCGCTGATGAAGGGCTGGGGCGGGCGCAGCGGAATTACACTGCAGAACTTAGCAGCAGAGGACGGTACACTCCAGATGCTGCCGGTCAACAAAAGCGGCAAGCCTGTCACCTTCCCATATTGGGATGGTGCAACTGTGCTGGAATGCTTTGCACATACGGGAAGCTTCACACTGCATGCCTGCAAGTACGGCGCTAAGAAGGTAACTTGTCTGGATGTGTCTGCGCATGCCATCGAGAGTGCGAAGGCCAATGTGGAGATCAACGGGTTCAATGACCGGGTGGAATTCGTGGTAGATGATGCATTTGCCTACCTGCGCAATCAGGTCAAGGGCCAGGAGGAACGCACTGAGCGTGCTACGGGCGGCGCGACGGCAGAAGGGAAAACCGGAAGCAAACCGGGTGCCAAGGCGGATACTGCGAAGCCGATGACTGCCGGGGGCGGACGTACGTGGGATGTCGTGATTCTGGACCCGCCTGCTTTTGCCAAGACCAAAAGCGCAGTGGCAGGGGCCGTACGCGGCTACAAGGACATCAATCTGCAGGGCATGAAGCTGGTGAATGACGGCGGATATCTGGTCACGGCCAGCTGTTCGTACCACATGCAGCCGCAGCTGTTCCTTGATACGATCATGGAAGCAGCCAAGGATGCCGGCAAGGTGCTGAGACTGATCGAATGGCGGGCCGCAGGCAAGGATCATCCGCAGATTCTCGGCGTGGACGAGGGCCATTATCTGAAGTTCGCCATTTTTGAGGTGCGCAGCAAATAGAATAGAAGTGTCAGAACCGGCGGGGCAGCCGGTTTTGCGGGAAGAGTCTCTTTTAAGGAGGCTCTTTTTTGATGTATTTGTACCGTGTCCACTTGGTGCATTTGCAAACAATGGCAAACGTACGTTCTGGAGCGTGCGATGGAGGTGTGCTATACTATGGAGACGAGAAGTTTCATAGATTCTGGTGCTGCATAGAGTACCAGGGTTCAACGGAAGGAGTCTGCTGAAATGACGGTTAACTTCATCATCGGCCGCTCGGGCAGCGGCAAGACGACTACAATATGGGAGCGGGTATCCTCCAGGCTAAAGGCAGAGCCGCTGGGGGCCCCGATCATTATACTTGTTCCCGAGCAGGGATCGTTCGGAGCGGAAAGGGGACTGCTGGCGGCAGGCGGCGTGAAGGGAAGTCTGCGTGCCCAGACGCTCAGCTTCTCGCGTCTCGCCTACCGGGTGAAGCAGGAGACCGGCGGCAGCGCGAGTCTGCCCATCAGTGAAGAAGGCAAAAAGATGCTGATCTACAAGATTATCAGCAAGCGCAAAGAGGAGCTGAAGCTGTTCGGTGCTTCCTCGGACCGGCCGGGATTTGTGGAGCGGCTCAGCAGTCTGCACACGGAGCTTAAGCGCTGTTGTCTTGGAGCCGGAGACCTGGAAGAGCAGATCGGCAGAATGCGGGATGCCACGCTGGGCAGCCCTATTCTGGCCGGGAAGCTGGATGATCTGCATCTCGTCTTCAGCGAGCTGGACCAGGAGATGTCACAGCTCTACATAGATGAAGAGGACAGGCTGGCCGAACTCGCTGAGCATATTGCGGACTCTGCCTATATCCGCGGCGCCGAGATCTGGGTGGACGGTTTCCACGGCTTCAGCAACCAGGAAATTGTCGTCTTACGTGAGCTGATGCAGTATGCCGGCACAATGAACATTGCGCTCACACTGGACCGGATCTATCCTCCTGATGTTGCCCCGCATGAGCTGGAGCTGTTCCATCCGGCAGCGGTAACTTACATTAAGCTGCGGGGAATGGCGGAGGAGATGGGGCTTACCGTATGGGATGAGCTGCTCGCCCCGCCCGTCCTGCCAAGGTTCCAGGACAGTCCAGTACTTGCCCATCTGGAGCGCGGGTTACAGCGCCGGCGTTCCTGGACAGGACCGGCTGAAGAGGTGAAGGAAGCCGTCAGCATCCGGGCTGCGGCTTCGCGCCGCACCGAGGTGGAGGGCGTGCTGCGCGAGATGCAGGCCCTGGCCAGAGAATCTGGAGCCAAATATGGGGAAATGGCGGTATTCATGCGCAATATGGCCGATTATGAACCGCTGATTGCCCCGTTGTTTCAGGACTTCGGCGTTCCGTTCTTCCTGGATCAGAAGCAGAGTGAGCTGCATCATCCGCTGGTGGAATTCATCCGCTCCGCCCTGGATGTCGTCCGCCGCCGCTGGCGTTATGAAGATGTGTTCCGCTGCGTGAAGACGGAGCTGCTGCTGCCGCTGGACGGAAGCATTACCCGCGCTCATATGGATGAGCTGGAGAACTACGTGCTGGCCTGCGGCATTCACGGCTCCCGCTGGACGAACGGGCGCTCTTGGAAGGGCATTCCGCGCCTATCGCTGGAGGGCAGTGAAGCTGTAGATGAAGCGATGCTGGCAAGAATGGAGGCCTGCCGGAAGGCCGTTGTTGAACCGCTGCAGGCATTTGAGCAGAGAATCAAGGCCAGCCGCAGCGGCCTGGAGCTGTGCAAGGCAGTATATCTGCTGCTGGAGGATACGGAAGCGGCAAGCAAGCTCGAAGAGATGGGAGCAGAGTCTCTGAAGCAAGGACGTCCCGAAGCCGCCCGGGAGCATAGCCAGCTCTGGGGCGCTGTTCTGGGCTTGCTGGACCAGATTGCCGAGATGATGGGCAAGGAACGGATAGAATTCAGCCTGTTCGCCGGGGTGCTGGAGACCGGGCTGGCTGAGCTTAAGATGGGGCTCGTCCCGCCTGCACTTGACCAGGTGCTGGTAGGTACGATGGACCGCACCCGGGTGTCGGGGGTGAAGTACGCCTTCCTGCTCGGTTTCAACGAAGGCGTGGTTCCGGCGCAGTTCAAGGAAGACGGCATTCTGTCCGAAGGGGAACGCCTCTTGCTGGAGAAGTCCGGTATGGAGCTTGCACCGGGCTCATCCAGGAAGCTGCTGGATGAACGCTTCCTGATCTACAATGCGCTTACGACGGCCAGCAGGAAGCTGTGGATCAGCTATGCCGTAGCTGACGATGAGGGCAAGGCGCTGCTGCCTTCGGAGGTCATCCGCCAGCTGCAGGGAATGTTCCCGCAGCAGTTAGATGAACAATTCCTCTCCGGCTTCCCGCAGAGCGGCAATGATGACGATGAAGTCCATATGGACTTCATCGGCCATCCTGAGCAGACGCTGCGCATGCTGCTGCTTCAGCTCCGCCAGTGGCGTCAAGGAGCAGAGATACCCGGCATGTGGTGGGAGGTCTATAACTGGTTTGCGGCGGAGCAGGGTGCAGACAAGCCTGCGGATGAACAGGCAGCGGAATACCGTCATGCGGATCTGTCCATGAAGCTGAAGCTGGAGCGGCTGCTCGGCTCGCTGTTCTACCGCAATGAGGGGATACGGCTGAAGAAGGAGACCAGTCTGCGCCTGTATGGCGGTTCCACGCTGCGCGGCAGCGTGTCGCGGATGGAGCGGTTCGTTGCCTGCTCCTTCTCCCATTTCGCTTCCTACGGTCTGCGGCTGAAGGAGCGCCAGCTCTACAAGCTCCAGGCCCCGGATATCGGACAGCTTTTCCATGCGGCCCTCAGTGAAATGGCGAAGCGGCTACAGGAGCAAGGCCGCAGCTGGGGCAGCATGACTGCGGAGGAGTGCCGCACGGAAGCGGGGAAGACCGTAGACAAGCTGTCTCCGCTGTTACAGGGAGAGATTCTGATGAGCAGCAAGCGCTACGGCTATATCTCGCGCAAGCTGAAGAATATTGTCGGCCGCGCTTCGGTCATCCTCGGGGAGCATTCGCGCCGGGGGAGCTTCGAGCCGGTCGGGCTGGAGCTGGATTTTGGCCCGGGTCAGGAATTGCCTCCGCTGAGAATCACACTGCCGAACGGCTGTGTCATGGAGGTGGTCGGCCGGATTGACCGGGTGGATAAGGCTGAAGGAGAGCAGGGAATTCTGCTGCGGGTTATCGACTACAAATCAAGCCAGAAGGATCTCAAGCTGCATGAGGTCTACTATGGATTGTCGCTGCAAATGTTAACGTATCTTGATGTGCTGCTGACCTATTCCGAGCAATGGCTTGGCCAGGCAGCACTGCCTGCCGGTGCGCTCTATTTCCACGTTCATGATCCGCTCCTGACCTCAGCCAACGGCATGAACCGGGAACAGGCGGAGCAGGAGCTGATGAAGCGCTTCAAGATGAAGGGCCTGCTGACCGCCGACCGCGAGGTGGTATCGCTGATGGATACCACACTCGACAAAGGGTATTCCTCTATTGTTCCGGTAGCGCTGAAGAGTGACGGCAGCTTCTACAGCAGTGCATCCGTAGCTACCCCGGAGCAATGGGTGCAGCTGCGGTCCTCGGTGCGCAGCACAATCTCTGAGATCGGGACCAGCATTACAGAGGGGGATGTGGCGATACAGCCTTACCGCATCCAGCAGGAAACAGCCTGCACCTTCTGCTCCTTCCGTCCCGTCTGCCAGTTCGATGAGGCGGTGGAGGGCAATAGTTATAACATTCTCAGCAAGCCGGGCAAAGAAGTGATCTGGGATCTGCTGTCCCGCAAAGGAGGAGAGAAGCTGTGAGCACAAGACCTGTACCCGAAACGAAGCCGGAGGGCAGTCTGTGGAGTGATGACCAGTGGCGTGCCATTGCCGAGAGCGGCAGCGATATTCTCGTGGCGGCGGCAGCCGGTTCCGGCAAAACGGCGGTTCTCGTCGAGCGGATAATCCGCAAGATTAGCAATGAGGAAGCAGGATTCAGCGTAGACCGGCTGCTGGTGGCAACCTTCACCAAGGCTGCCGCCTCCGAGATGCGCCAGCGTATCCGGGAAGCGCTTGAGCGTAAGCTTGAGGAGGACAGTGAAGGCGGGAACGAATATTTGCGCCGCCAGCTTGCTCTCTTGGGCAGAGCCTCCATTACCACGCTGCATTCCTTCTGCCTTGAAGTCATCCGCCGGTATTACCAGATGATTCCGATTGATCCCGGCTTCCGTATCCTGAATGAGCATGAGGCGGAGATGATGCGCCAGGAGCTGCTGGAAGAGCTGCTGGAGGAGAAATACGGCGAGGTTGCCGGGGACGGAGAAGATACCCTGTTCGTGCAGCTCGCAGACTGGTTCAGCGGTGAACGGAGCGATGATGCGGTGCACTCGCTGATTCAGCGGCTGCATGATTTCGCGCGCAGCCATCCCTGGCCTGCGCAGTGGCTGCGGGATACCGCAGCCGACTTTGCGCTGCCGGATGCCGAGGCTCTGAGCCATACGCCTTGGGTGCAGAGCATTCTTGCCGAAGCCCGGCTTACACTGAAGGGGGCGATCAGCCAGCTGGAGCAGGGGCGTGAGATCGCGCTTCAGCCCGGCGGTCCGGCGCCTTATGCGGAGAATCTTGCGGCCGATCTGGAGATGGCGCAGGGCCTGCTGGACGCGGTGGACTCGCAGCCCTGGGCCGGATTATATGATATCTTCATGGAGATCTCCTTCGGGAAGCTGAAGCCCTGCAAGAAGGATGCTACCGTTCCGCTGCTTCAGGAGAGCGTGAAGGCGATCCGGGATCAGGTGAAGAAGAGCCTGCTGGAGCTGCAGAAATCCCTGTTCGGCCGTCCGGCAGAATCCTTCCTGGGTGAGCTTCATACAGCGGCTCCGCTGATGCAGGAGCTGGCGGAGACCGTAATCGCCTTCGGTGAACGCTACCGTCTGGAGAAGGCGGGCCGGGGGCTGGTGGACTTCAGTGATCTGGAGCATTACTGCCTGCAGATTCTGCGTCATCCGGATTCACAGCCGGGGCATTCGCTCCCGTCGGATGCGGCGATGGAGTACCGCAGCCAGTTCGACGAAGTGCTGCTGGATGAATATCAGGATACCAACAGTGTGCAGGAGGAGATTGTCCGGCTGATCTCCCGGGAAGCCCCCGGAAACCGCTTCATGGTCGGGGATATGAAGCAGAGTATTTACCGGTTCCGCCTGGCGGAGCCGGGCCTGTTCCTGGACAAATACCGCAGGTTCAGTAATGAGCTGTCCTACGGAGACAAGCCAGATGGCCGGGCGGAGGCTAATCTGGGACTGGAGGGACAGGAGGATGGTCTCGTCATCGATCTGGCCCGCAATTTCCGCAGCAGGCTGGAAGTGGTGAATGCGGTGAATATGGTCTTCCGGCAGATTATGGACAGCAATGTCGCGGAGATCAGTTACGACGAGCGGGCAGAGCTGGTGTACGGAGCGAATTTTCCGGGAGCCGAAGAGAAAGGGCCGGATACTTATTTTGCGCCGGAGCTGCTGCTGATCGACAAGGGGAGCTCTTCCCCGGGGCCGGCGGATGAAGCAGCAGAGGACGATGAGCTGCCTCTTCTGGAGCTGGAGGCTGCCGAGAGTGAGACTGCACAGCTGGAAGCACGGGCTATTGCCCGGCGCATCTCGCAGATGACGGGAATGACCGGCGGTGAGCCGCTGCTGATCTATGATAAAGGACTGCGGATCATGCGTCCCGTAGTATATGGCGACATTGTCATTCTGCTGCGTTCGGCCCGGGTATGGACGCCGCTGATGATTGAGGAGCTGCGGGGTGAAGGCATCCCGGCATACGGGGACCAGAACAAGGGGTATTTTCAGGCTACCGAGGTGGAAATTGCCCTCTCCCTGCTGCAGATTGTCGATAATCCCCGTCAGGACATTCCGCTGGCTGGAGTGCTGCGCTCACCGGTGGTGAATCTCCGGGAGGAGGAGCTGGCGAAGGTGCGGCTGTGCAGCAGAGGGACGTTCTACGATGCGCTGGTTGCGGCTTCTGAAGCAGGGGCGGCACTGCGGGACGATCCGCCGGATCTGTTCGGGGAGGCCGGGCTGCTGGCAGGGCAGGATGCCGGTACTGGTGACACAGCCGGTGAGACGGCCGCTGCGTCAGAGCTTACGCCATCGTCAGGAAATGAGGGGGTACAGGAAGATATAATTGACGGAACCGATGCTTCAGCGGCGCTGCGGGATATTCCGCTTACGCTGCAGCGTAAGCTTAAGGCCTTCCTGGACATGCTGGAGAACTGGAGAAATGCGGCCCGGCAAGGAAGCTTAAGCGAGCTGATCTGGAGGATCTACCGTGAGAGCGGGTATCTGGAGTGGGTCGGGGGGCTTCCCGGAGGCTTTCAGCGCCAGAACAATTTAAAGGCGCTGTATGACCGGGCTGTTCAATTCGAGAACGAGACCTCGGCCAGAGGGTTGTTCCGCTTCCTGGTGTTTATCTCACGGCTGAGAGAGAACGGCGGCGATCTGGGGGTTGCGGGAGGAAGCAGCGAGGAGGCCGGGGGCGTCAGAATTATGACGATCCACAAGTCAAAGGGGCTGGAATTCCCTGTTGTCTTCCTGGCAGGTATGGCCAAAATGTTCAACCGTCAGGACCTCCACTCTCCGTTCCTGATGCACAAGGAGCTTGGTTTCGGACCGCGCTTCGTGGAGCGGGAGACCCGGGTCAGCTACCCGACGCTGCCCTATCTGGCGATTAACCGCCGTTCGCGGCTGGAGCTGCTCGCTGAGGAGATGCGCGTGCTCTATGTCGGACTGACCCGTCCGCGCGACAAAATGATTCTGGTCGGCACGGTCAGGGATCTGCCGCGCACGGTGTCCGGCTGGGCCGCGATGCAGGGCCGCGAGGAACTGCTGCTGGCGGATCACCTGCTGGCCAGGGGCCGCAGCTATCTGGACTGGGTGGGGCCAGCGCTGATCCGCCACCCTGCCGCTGCTATTCTGCGCAAGCTGGCAGGCAGTGAGGGACCGGTATCCACAGTGCTGCATGGCGATGAGTCGAACTGGAGCATTACGGTGACTGGTGCAGCGGAGCTTAGCCCGGGTGCCTTTCTTGCCGGGGACGGCGATCAGGACAAAAACGAACAACGCCGGGTGATGCTGGAGGCGCTCCGCAGGGGCAGGGCGGTGTCAACACCCGAGACCTTGGCAGCTGCGCAGATTGCAGAGAGACTGGGCTGGACTTACCGGTATGCGGCAGCGTCAAGCATCCCTGCTAAGACCTCGGTCACCGAGCTCAAGGGGTTATTGTCGATGCAGGAGCAGCCGTCGTACGACCAGCTGGAGGAGCGGAAGCTCCCAGGTAGGCCGGATGAACGGAACGAACGCGGGTATAGGGACAGCCTGCATCTCCAGCGGCCGAAATTCATGGAAAAACGGGGACTTACCCCTGCCGAGCGCGGAACGGCCTACCATACGGTGATGCAGCATATTCCGCTGGATGAGCCGGTAGACCGGTCTGTGCTGGAGGCTACGCTTGTGCGTCTTGAAAGGCTTGCGATCCTTAGCAGGGAACAGGCGGAAGCGGTAGTGCTGGAGGAAGTAGAGCAGTTCTGCCGGAGTGAGCTGGGCCACAGACTCTTCCACTCTGCCTGGAAGACCAGAGAACAGCCCTTCAGCTACACAATGCCAGCCGGTGAAGCCTACCGGGGGCTTGACTATCTGGATGAAGCGGCTGCCGGACTTGCGGATGAGCCGGGCGGCGGTGATTTTGCGGAGACGGTACTGATTCAAGGGGTGATCGACTGCCTGTTCCGGGAAGAGGGACGGCTGATTCTGCTGGATTACAAAACAGATCATATCCCTCCGCACGGGGATGGGCTGGCACAGCTGTCGGACAAATACCGTTTCCAGCTGGAGCTGTACAGCAAGGCTCTGCTGGATATTCTGGGCGAGCCGGTCAGCGAGGTTTGGCTGTACTTTTTCGACGGCGGACATGCTGTGAGATTGTGAGTGGGGGGATTGATGCTATAACTGCGGCGGATATAGGTGCTGAGCGGTAGTTGAGACAAATTATATTCTTGCGGCCTGGCGATCGTTGGATCAAAGAATGAAGTGGCTGCTTACTAAATATGGCTGTTTATCAAAATCACTGTCCGCCCCAGTCAATGTCCCTTAGAATGATGTGAAATGTTGTACTTATGAGACAATTTCATAATTCAAAACCCTTGCTATACCTGGTTTTTTTGAGCATAGAAAAAGGAGTACCTCCCCAAATTCTCGAAGTTATAGGTGACGAAACCAACACCCGAGAAGAAAAGAGGTAATCCCTATCTATTCTATTCGACAAGAAGAACTGTTTTCCTTTGAGGAATTGCTCCAGATGGCTCCGGAAGATAAATATAGCCAAATCTTTGAACACTTACATTTAGCTCCAGTTCTGTTCGCACTGCGGAAAAAGAGCCACCGTGGACGGCCTGAAAAACTAAACGTACCTGCCATGATCTACTCGCTGCTGATTGCCAAAATGGAGAACATCGAGTTTGTCTCTGCCTTGGTCCGGCGATTGAATCATAGCCACGAATTTCGAGTCCAGTGCCGGTTTACGGGCTCGGACAATATTCCCAGTCAGGCCTCCTATTCTCGTTTGATTCATGCCCTAGCGCAAACGGGAATGCTGGAACAACTTCAGGATCGCCTAGTCACCTCTGCCCTAGAAGAAGGTTTTGTGAGCGGCACCCATCTGGCTGTGGATTCCTCGATGGTTGAGGCATGGGATTGCCAATTTAGCGAATCAGCCTCCAAGCGTCGTGCGGCTCGCCGGGAGCAAAAGAAAGGCGAAGCTCCGGTGGCCGAACAACTTCAGCTCGAACATCAAGAGCCTGAGCCGAAGGCGGTGAACGCGCCGCTGAAGAAACCCAGGTACAGCAAGCCAGGTCGTCCATCCCAGGCCGAAAAGGAACGTCGGCGCGAGGAAATGGAAGCCTATGAACAAAGTCTCGGACCGTTCCAGAAAACCATTGAAGCGATGTTGCCGTACACGTACGATGAACTGCTGACCGAGTTGCCCCGGCATGCTGCGCGTTGTGACAAGAAAAATACGAAGGGCCGAATGACCAGCTATTACGGGTTCAAGGCGAATCTGCTGGTCGACACGGACAGCCAGTATATCCTCAGTGGGCTCTTTAGTTCGGCCAATCCGAATGACCAGCGTATGGCGGTCGTCCTTCTCAAAGGCCTGCTCCTAAAGTTTCCGATGCTAAAGGTCAAGCATATCTTGGGCGACAAAGGCTACGACTGCGCGGCAATCTACCAGTTGATTCATACGCTCGGCGCCTATCCTGCGATTTCCCTGATTCACCATAAAGACCCGCCTGCAGGAATGAATCTGGATTACACGCCGGTGTGCGCTCAAGGACATACGTACCGTTACGACAGTTTTGATGCCAAGTATGAGACCCTGAAGTACACCCGGCCTAGCGAATGCAAAGGCTGTGAGCTTTCCGGTTCCGATTGCCAAAAAGTGTTTAAAATTCGCATGCAAACGGATTTGCGGTTGCACACTTATCCCGCCAGAGGTAGCGAAAGTTTTACCACCCTGTACAACAAGCGGACGGCCGTGGAGCGTGTGTTTGCCTATCTCAAAGAGTATTTCGGGATGAAACGCACACGTCACCGGGGTGTCCGGGCAAGTGTCGATTTCCAGCTCAGTACGCTCGCGTACAATTTGAGTAAGTTTGCATTAGACAAATTGAATCAGCAGTTGAGAGACTCCCAGCAAGTGGCCTGATTTTTTTAAAAAATATGACCTTAGATTTTGGACCAATCTTGCTTTTCAGTAAACTGAATTATGAAATTGTCTCCTTATTACAGCTTCAGTGTAGAGATCGCTGTGTATTGGACCGAATTGCTGCATGAAATACAAGAATAGCTCTGTACATCGGCCTGAAGCAGGGGGAATGCTGCCTTTCTTGCAACAATTCCGGTAGAAGAACTTTCTTAGCGCAGGGAAGTTGTATTTAGTGCAGGATTCCTGGTCGATAAGCGGTGCAACTGCTGACGGAACCGTGTGGAGGGTAAGCCTGGGTACTGGATAGAAGTTTCATTTTAAAGATAATAGTTGAATCTATGATTGCCGCAGACAGGCGGGGAAATGAGGGCGGAAATGCGCATATTGCATACGGGAGACTGGCATCTGGGTCGGACCCTGGAGGGCCGGAGCCGGCAGAAGGAGCAGGAGCAGTTCGTGGATGAGCTGGTTACGATTGCGGATTCCTCCGGGGCGGATCTGATTCTGATGGCGGGGGATGTCTACGATTCGGTGAATCCTCCGGCGGCTGCGGAGCAGCTGTTCTATGACGCGGCGGCCAGACTGACGGCAGGCGGCCGTCCGCTGGTGGTTATCTCGGGCAATCACGACCAGCCGGAGCGCGTAGCTTCCGTGTCTCCGCTTGTCCGCAGACAGGGGATTACGCTCGTCGGAATGCCGACTTCGGAACCGGTCACAGTGCATGCGGCCAGAACCGGCGAAGTTGCCAAAATCGCTGCGCTCCCTTACCCCTCCGAAGCCCGGCTGGGCGAGCTGCTTGCCGGAGACAGCGGAGAGGCGGAGCTGCGGCTGGCTTACAGCGCCCGGGTCGGGCGGCTGATGAATCTGCTTGGGCGCGAGTTCACCCCGCAGACCGTCAATCTGGCGATGAGCCATATCTATGTGCTGGGCGGCGTGGAGAGCGACTCCGAACGGCCGATCCAGGTCGGCGGTGCCTATACCGTTGATCCTTTGGCACTCGCTTGCGGCGCGCAGTATACAGCACTTGGACACCTTCACCGCGCCCAGCGGGTCAAAGGAGACGGGATGATCCGCTACAGCGGCTCTCCGCTGGCTTACAGCTTCTCTGAAGCAGGCCAGGCCAAGTCGGTGGCTATGATTGATGTCGCACCCGGCGGGGAGCCGGTGTTCGAGGAGATCTATCTCTCCTGCGGGCGTCCGCTGGTGAACTGGAAGTCCACGGGCGGATTACAGGAGGTCTACGGCTGGCTGGATGAGGGCAGGGACGCCGGGGCATTTATTGATCTGGAGCTGCGGCTGACCGAGGCGATGTCCATGAATGATATCCAGCGGCTGCGCAAGTCACGGGAGGGCATCGTCCATATCCGGCCCATCTATCCGCAGATGGAGCAGGAGCTGGAAGAGATGTCCCGCTCCCGTATGCCTGTACAGGAGCTGTTCCGCAGGTTCTATCAGCGCCAGACCGGCGGTGCGGAGCCGGATGACAGCCTGATTGCGCTGTTCCTGGAGCTGGCGGAAGAAGAGCGGCATGATGCTGCGGAAGGGGAGGAGAACTGACTTGAAGCCGATATTGTTGAAACTATCCGGGCTGCAGAGTTACCGGGCGGAGCAGGAGATTGATTTTGCCAGCCTGACCGAGACGGGGCTGTTCGGGATCTTTGGTCCGACGGGCAGCGGCAAATCCAGTCTGCTGGACGCGATTACACTGGCGATGTACGGTAAAGTGGAGCGCGCCGTGAACGGAACCCAGGGGATTATGAACCACTCCGAGGACCAGCTCAGCGTGGCCTTCACCTTCGAGCTGAACTCCTCTTCCGGGGCACGGCGCTACCGCGTGGAACGGAAGTTCAAACGCACCGGGGAGCAGTCGGTCAGCAATACGATCAGCCGGTTCATCGAGGTCAAGGCGGACGGCGATTTTGTGATGGCCGACAAGCTGGCGGAAGTTACGCGCTGTGTCGAAGAGCACATCGGGCTGAAGATGGACGACTTCACCCGGGCCGTTGTGCTTCCGCAGGGCAAATTCGCCGAGTTCCTGTCGCTGCGGGGCGTGGACCGCAGGCAGATGCTCCAGCGTCTGTTCCATCTGGAACAGTACGGTGACGGGCTGGCACTGAAGCTGAGCCGCCGCGTCAAGGACAACGAGGCGGCGCTGCGCGCTCTGGAAGCAGAGCAGCAGGGGCTGGGCAGTGCGGGCAAGACGGATGTGGAAGCGGCCGCTGTCCGTGTGCAGGAGGCGATCCGTCATGCGGCGGACTGCCGTAAGCGTCTCACGGAGGCTGCGGAGCGCGCCGAGCGCTTCGTCCGCATCCGCGAGCTGCAAGAGGAACGGGCCCGCCGCGAGTCGCAGCGGCAGGTCCTGCTGGCTCAGGAGGAGCAGATCCTCCTCCTGGAGCAGAAGCTCGGCAAGGCGGACGAGGCCGAGCGCAGATTGCCCGCGCTGAAGGCTTGGCGCAGCGCGGAGGAGGCTTGGAAGGCCCGGGCGGCACACGCAGTGGGCCTTGAGGCCTTGGCCGCCGCCGCCGTGCAGGAGGCGGCGGCTGGGGCAGAAGCGGAAGCAGCGGCCCAGGCCGCGCTATCCGCAGGCGAGCCGGCCCTCCGTGAGGAGGAGGGCCGGTATCGGCGCGCGCTCGAGCTGGAGGCCGAGCTCGGCGAGCTGCACAGCGAGCGGGCGGCGCTGCAGGCGCGCCGCGGGGAAGCCGCCCGGTCCTTAGCCGCCGGGCGGGAGAGCCTGGCCCGGGAGCGTGAGCTTTTGGCCCGCGGCCAAAAGAAACAGCACGAGCTGCAGCAGAGCCTGCAGCCGCTAGCGGTCCGCTCCCAGGAGCGGCAGTCTCTGCAGGAAGCCATGCAGAGACTGCAGGGGCTGCGTTCTGCCGAGGCCCAGCGGGAATCGGCAGAACGTGAACGCCAGGGCCGCGCGGCGGCGCTCGCGGCGGCGGAAGCGCGGCTGGCCGCCGCCGGGTCCCGGCGGCAGGCGCTGGATGCCGGGCGCGGGGAGCTGTTGGCCGCCGCCGCCCTGCACCAGGAAGAGCTGCGTACGGCCGAAGGGGCAGCGGGAGACGCTGCCGGCCGCCTGGAGGAGCACATCAGCGCGCTGGAGGCTGCGCTTAAGGAACAGGAGGTTCACCGGCTCTCGCAGGCGCTCGCCGGTGAACTCCGGGAAGGGGTTCCCTGCCCGGTATGCGGCTGTGAGCATCACCCTTCCCCTGCGCTTCAGCAGGAGCAGGGGAACCCGGAGGAGCTGGACAATAGGCTCCGCCATGTCCGCGCTCAGGCCCGTCAGGCGCTGGAGACGCGCCATCTGCTGCGCAGCCTGCTGGAGCAGGACAGCTCGTGGCTCGCTGGGCTGGCGGGAGGCACGTCCGAAGAGGCGCTGCACCAGTCCGCCGCGGGTGCGGCCGGCGCAGAGCCGGCTGCGGACAAGACGGCAGGCATGTCGTTCCAAGCCCCGCCCGCACCCAAGCTCTCCAGCAATTCCGGCTCTTATGCAGGACCTGACTTTCTGAACAGTTCCGGCTTCCACGCCGAACCTGATTCTGTAAGCACCTCGGAGTCTCCCGGCCCCCTGGCAACCACGCTCCTCCCGGATGAAGAAGCCCTGTCCGCAATGGATGGCCGGTTGTCTGGCTTGAATGAGCAGCTGGTCGCGCTGCGGGGACGCTCCGCAGAGCTGCGCCGCGCAGCTTCAGACTGGCAGCGTTCCCTGCAGGAGCTGGAGCAGGTGTATCACAAGGAGGCGGCGGGTGCCGAAGCAGAGAAGACCTGGCTGCAGGGGCTGTCTGCCAAGGCAGAGGAGCTGGCAGCTTCAGCCGGCAAGCTAAGAGAGGAATGGAGCCGTCTCTTCCCGGAGCTTGCCCCGGAGGAAGCGGAGAGAACGTATCAGGAAATGCTCGGCAAGGATGAACGCGCTGAGGAGATCCGCAGCCGGCTGGAGATCAGTGTCAAGTTCCTGGACGACAAAAGCCTTGCCGTGCAGACGCTGAACGAGCAATTGGCCGGATTGGATAAGGAGCTGGCGCAGTGGGATGCGCAGCTTGAGGGCAAAGAAGCGCTTGCCCGTGATAAAGAGCAGCGCCTGCGCGAAGGGACCGGCGGCCAGCCTGCCGGGGAACTGCTGGCCGCATGTGAACGCAGACTGCTGGAGCTGCAGACTGCGCTGGAACGCAGCCGGCAGGAACACCGCCGGGCAGCGGACAAGGCGCAGCAGCAGACCCGCGAAGCTGCGGTAGCCCGCCAGGCGGCAGAATCGGCGCAGGAGCATTATACCGCCGCCGCCGCCCAGTGGGAGGAGAGTCTGCAGTCTTCGCCGTTTGCTTCGGCCGCAGAGGTGGAGGCCTCATCGCTGGAGACTGGAGAACGGGCACAGGCCGCCGAATGTGTGAAGTCCTACCGCAAAGAGGAGGCAGAGTGCCTGCTGCAGCTGCGGAGCATTGAAGAGAAGCTGGCTGGAGCTGAGCTCAGCAGTGAAGAATGGCAGGAGAGCCAGGACATGCTGCTTAGGAGCAAAGAGGAGGATGAAGCCTCGCTTCAGGCCCGGGCGCGGGCAGAGCGGGATCTGGAGGATCTGCAGCAGCGCCATATCCGCTGGGTAGAGCTGGAGGACAAGCGGGCTGGACATGCGGCGATGCAGGAGCGTCTGTCCAAGCTGCAGACCGTGCTGCGCGGCAATGCTTTTGTGGAGTATATTGCAGAGGAGCAGCTGATGCAGGTATGCCAGGCTGCGTCGCAGCGTCTGCGGTTCCTGAGTAAGCAGCGTTACGCGCTGGAGGTGGATTCAGGCGGCGGCTTCGTCATCCGGGATGACGGGAACGGCGGCGTAAGACGTCCGGTGTCCACGTTATCCGGAGGAGAGACCTTCCTGACCTCCCTGTCGCTGGCGCTTGCCCTGTCAGCCCAGATTCAGCTGCGCGGACAATATCCGCTGCAATTCTTTTTCCTGGATGAGGGCTTTGGCACCCTGGACCCGGATCTGCTCGACACCGTCATCACATCACTGGAGAGACTGCATAATGACCAGTTGTCCGTAGGCATCATCAGCCATGTTCCCGAGCTTCGGGCCCGCCTGCCGCGCAAGCTGATTGTAGTTCCTGCAGAGCAGGGCGGCGGGGGTTCAACCATTCTTTTGGAAAAAATGTGAAAGACGGGGTTGGTTGTGATGAGAATCACAGATACACCTCCAACCCCCTGTTATAATACAGCTAAGCCGACATTATTTGAAACACCTCGGCGGACGTATGAAAGGGAATCTACTCCTTCTTATACGTCCGCCGCCGAAGCAGCTCATATGAGCTGTGAAGGGTGTTTCCTTTTTTTTGTCTTTTTTTGTGTACAAGCTCAAAATTAGCAACGATCATACCCCAAGGAAGGAGCACCCTCCTTTAAGGCAATCGAACAAAATATATGCGAAAAAACGAATACATTTGCAACCGCTAGGTTAGGGGGACAACTGTGCTCGCGAGGTTAGAGGGATAACTCTGCTAATGAAGGTGTTTCTGGACCGAATGTATACGATACACCGAGTACAATGCGCCACCGCAAGGGTTAGAAAGCCAACTAGGCTGATGGTGGTGTTACCGGATTATTGTATTCAAAAAAACGAACACAACGTGCCGCTAGACCTGTTATAATACAGTCTGTCCTCCCTATACTCACTGTTATCGTGATACTCCAGTCCTCCCTTCGAGGCTTCTCTCCCTATTCCCTCCTCATCCCTGACCCCACGCTCCTTGTTACTCTCCCCAGTATACCTATACATAGCTCCCGCCGACTTTCCCTCACAATCCCAGCGTAATCCGCCCCGAACAATGGATTTTACCGGAATATAGCCTTCCGCCTTTCGTAATTGCTCAACATCCTGTATGATTAGTTCCATAAAATGAAATTTGTCGCGAAGCCGATCAGGCCGGAAGCCAGAAGATCTTCAGGCGTGTGCGTCCCGCAGAGCTCAGGCTGTATTGAACGATAACAGATCATCGCCTGTGTGTGGCAGGTGGCCGTTGCACGAAGGATAGTAGTGTTCGTGTCTGTGATCTCAGCCAGTGCTGCGGAAAGTGCCGGATGCAAGCTTCTGCATTACAAATTTTTTGGGAGGAAGCGTGGTATGGAAACTGTATTCAGCAAAATTATTGAAGGTTCAATTCCGTCCAAAAAAGTATTCGAGAATGAGCGGATTCTGGCGTTCCACGATATTGAGCCTGCGGCCCCTGTGCATGTGCTGATTATCCCGAAGAAATACATTGCTTCCATGAATGAGGTTACACCTGAGGATCTGCCGCTGATTGGCGAGATTCATGCCGTAGCACAGCAGCTTGCCGCAGAGCTTGGAATTGCCGATAGCGGCTACCGTCTGATTAACAATTGCGGTCCGGACAGCGGAATGGCAGTGCCCCATCTGCATTATCATCTGCTGGGCGGAGCCAAGCTTGGGGCCCTGACCGGAAACTCCAGTTCTCATGCCTGAGTAAGCAATGTAACCATATACTGCCTGACTGAAAAAAGAATAACGCGAAGGTTGACACCTTATTTAGGTTTGACCTATAATGAAAGGTGATGAACCGTGTTGTTATGCTCTTGGACGGTCTGGTCGGAGGGAGGGAAAACTGGTGTCTGAAACGAAAGTTCGCAAAAACGAGACAATTGATGCTGCACTTCGTCGCTTTAAACGTTCCATTGCTAAGGATGGTGTCTTGGCTGAGGTGAAGAAACGCAAGCATTATGAGAAGCCAAGCGTAAAGCGCAAGAAGAAGTCTGAGGCTGCTCGTAAGAGAAAGTTTTAGGAGGATTACCCACGCATGAATCTTAGCGAACGATTGAACGAAGATATGAAGCAAGCGATGAAGAGTAAGGACAAGTTCACACTCTCCACCATTCGAATGGTTCGTTCTACAATAAAGTATCTTGAAATAGATTTGAAGAGAACATTAGACGACAACGAAGTGCTTGATATCCTTAGTCGTGAGATCAAACAGCGCAAAGATGCCCTCCAAGAATTTGAAGCAGCGGGTCGCGATGAGCTTGCCGCGAGTACTAAGGCAGAAATCGAGATTATCATTAAATATCTTCCCCAGCAGCTTACCGAAGAAGAAATTAAAGTAATTGTACAGCAGACCATCCAGGAAACCGGTGCTTCTTCGAAAAGTGAAATGGGTAAGGTGATGAGCGCACTGATGCCTAAGGTCAAAGGTCGCGCCGATGGTAAACTTGTGAACCAGGCGGTTCAGCAATTTCTGCAATAATATAACGCTAGCACCCCTTTTATAAGGGGTGTTTTTCATTATGTGGAGCTTTTTGGATAGACCTGCGTATAAGGTATACTAGGAATTATATGCAGGCGTACATACAATGATAAGTTGAGAATGCAAATGGTTCATGTACAAAAGGGGGGCGCAGGCTTGAATAAGTTACGCACCATCATATTCTCCTGTATCGCGGCGCTGATGCTTCTTCTGTTCCTGCCACTGGCGGGGACCGTTCAGGCGGATAATGAAGCGGTCCGTGCACCGGGAGCAGCTTCGGGTACAGTAGTCAGCGGACCTGTGTTCATTATTCCGGTGGACCAGGAGATTGAGCGGGGGCTGCAGAGCTTTCTGGAACGGGGCTTTCAGGAGGCCGCGAATTACGGCGCAGTTCTGATTGTTCTGGAGATCGATACACCTGGAGGACGGGTGGATTCTGCCGAACGAATCGGTACCCTGGTCAGAGACAGCAAAATTCCGGTGGTGGCCTATATCAAAGGCAACGCCGCTTCCGCAGGCAGCTATATTGCACTGAGCGCGGACGCCATTATCATGAAGCCGGGCAGCATGATCGGGGCCGCTTCGCTGGTGGACATGAACGGGAAGAGCGTGGAGGATGCCAAGATGGTATCGTACTGGAAATCCAAAATGACCGGAGCAGCCTCGCTGAACGGGCGTGATCCTGAAGTGGCTGCCGGCATGATGGATGTTCATCTGGTAGTTAACCGCCCGGAGCTGGGCGTGAACAAGCAGGCAGGCGAGATTATCGCTCTGAGCAGCGATGAGGCACTTCAGGCCGGGTACGCCGACCGGATTGCCGGAACGGAGCAGGAGGCGATTACCTGGCTGGGCTACTCAGCGGGCGACATTTTCCGCATTGAGCATACCGGTGCGGAGAAAATGTCGCAATTTCTGACCCATCCGGTGGTCATGACGATTCTGCTCTTCGTGGGCATTGCCGGTGTATTCATCGAGCTGCTGGTGCCCGGCTTTGGGGTGCCCGGAATTGTCGGTACGCTGGCGTTCGCCCTTTACTTCTTCGGCAACTATGTGGCCGGCTTCGCCGGGGCAGAGACGCTGCTGCTGTTCATTCTGGGACTCGTAATGCTGATTCTGGAGCTGTTCGTGCCGAGCTTCGGTATTCTGGGGATACTCGGGTCCATCAGTCTGGTGGCGGGTGTTGTGAGAGCTGCTTACAGCTTTACACATGCGCTGTTCAGCCTTGGCATTGCTTTTTCGGCGGCGGCTGTGGTCATTGTGATTGTAGCCGTGGTGTTCAAGGAGCGGGGGATCTGGAACCGGTTCATTCTTCAGGATAGCCTAACCAGAGAGAAAGGATTTGTGCCTGTCCCGGAGAAGCTACGTCTGATTGGAGCCTCCGGCATGAGCGTAACCCCGCTGCGTCCGGCCGGAACCGCCAACTTTGACGGTGAACGGATTGATGTGGTGACAGAAGGCGGGTTCATCGAGGCGCAGACCGCCGTATCCGTAGTGAAGGTTGAAGGTGCCCGCGTGGTCGTGAAGGAAGCAACGAAATGATCGTTGTCTATCAAAATATAGGAGGTTGGTAAGCGTATGTTGGAAGCATCTATGATTACTTTTTTGCTGATCGCGGTAGCCGTGATTATTGTACTAAGCGTATTCTTCAGCTTCTTCCCGGTCATGCTGTGGGTATCTGCTTGGGCCTCCGGGGTCAAAATCAGCATTATCACGCTGGTAGCGATGCGCCTGCGCCGGGTAACGCCGAGCCGGATTGTCAATCCGCTGATTAAGGCGACCAAGGCCGGGCTGGGGCTGAATATCAATCAGCTGGAGAGCCATTATCTGGCCGGAGGGAACGTGGACCGGGTAGTGAACGCGCTGATTGCCGCCCAGAGAGCGGATATTCCGCTGGAATTCACACGTGCCGCCGCCATCGATTTGGCCGGACGCGACGTGCTGCTGGCGGTTCAGATGAGCGTTAACCCGCGTGTCATTGAGACGCCGATTGTTGCGGCTGTGGCCAAGAACGGAATTGAAGTCAAGGTCAAAGCACGGGTAACGGTGCGGGCCAATATCGACCGGCTGGTCGGCGGTGCAGGCGAAGAGACGATTATTGCCCGTGTAGGCGAGGGGATTGTAACCACAGTCGGCTCCAGTAACTCGCATAAGGATGTGCTGGAGAATCCGGATTCTATCTCCCGCACCGTTCTCTCCAAGGGTCTGGACTCCGGGACGGCCTTTGAGATTCTGTCCATTGATATTGCGGATGTGGATGTAGGCAAGAACATTGGTGCGTACCTGCAGACTGAGCAGGCAGAAGCGGATAAGCGCATCGCCCAGGCGAAGGCTGAAGAACGCCGGGCCATGGCGGTTGCCCATGAGCAGGAGATGAAAGCCCGCGTGGTCGAGATGAAGGCGCTGGTCGTTGAATCTGAATCCCAGGTTCCCTTGGCGATGGCCGAAGCCCTGCGCTCCGGCAAGCTTGGCGTGATGGATTATATGAATCTGAAAAATATCGAGGCAGATACGCAGATGCGCGGCTCCCTCGGCAAACTAAACGATGGGGACGACACCAGCCGTCCGCCCCACAAATAAAGGGATGTGAGCTCCCATGAGCAGCGTGATCTATTTCCTGGTGCTTGCGGCTATAGCGATCATCACTAATCTGAACAAGAGAAAGGGCAAAGACAAACAGGCCCCGCGCGGGGGGATGCCTACCTTTGGCGGCGGCGGAGGGGACATCGGGAATACGCTGCCCCGCCGCCGGAAGGCCGGGCGTGCGGAGCAGGAGCAGCAGGGCAGCGGATTCCCGGTGCCTGCAGCGGCAAGGGAAGACACGGACCAGCCTGCCCCGCAGCCGGCTGCACAGGAGGTCCCGTCTTCGCCAGCATGGTCTGAGCAGCCGGCTGCCGCTGATGAGACCGGCGAAGGGGTGTCTCTGGAGCAGGCCGATGACCCAGACAGCGTGGAGGCCCGCACAGAACGCATGCAGCAGGAGCTGGAGGAGCTGCAGGCTGCCTTCGACGGAATGGCGGCTGCTGTACCGTCTGCGGGCTCTGAAGCAGGCGGAGAGAGCAGTGGCTCAGCTTCACCGGCATTCGCCCGCCATCCGCTCACAGGCGACCCTGACACGCTGCGCAGCGGCCTGGTTTGGGCGGAAGTGCTGGGTCCGCCCCGTGCCCGCCAGCCGCATTCCACGCGGCGTTAAGTTCTTGCCTTCGCTTCCTGATCAACATGTAATGCTGCACATAAGCCTGGATCTATTCCTTAGCGGGAAAGGATTCAGGCTTTTTTGCTATTTTGCCAAGGAGACCGCATGTGAGTTCTTCTCATAAACGGCTGCCCCGCCGCATAAGGTGTACAGAAGGCAGGAAGGGGGAGCGTCTACTTATGACCCGTATCGGCCGCAGGCTGCGGGGATGGACAAACGGGATATTGGATCTACCGCAGGATGTGCTGCAGGAGATGCCCCGGATCACCCTGATCGGCAATAAGGAGCTGTATATTGAGAACCACCGCGGCGTGCTGCATTTCTCTTCGGAGCAGCTCAGGCTGGCATTAACCCAAGGAGTGCTGGAGATTTCCGGCGAAGGACTGGTCATCCGCAACATTCTGGGCCAGGAGCTTGCCGTCATTGGAGTAATCGGTGAAATCAGATATAAGGAAAGTGGGGAGAATCCATGAAAGAACCGCCTCTGTCATCACTGCGGGGGTTCGTTACACTGCATGTGAGCGGACCGCAGGTGGAGAAGTTGATTAATGCTGTAACCGGAGCGGGCATCATCATCTGGGATGTGAGGCCTGCCGGGGACGGCGCTTCTTTGAATCTGCTGCTGGATGACTTTTTCCGGCTCCGCCCGCTCCTCAAAAAGACAGGCTGCCGCATGCATGTTACAGCCAGGCACGGACTTCCGTTTCGCCTCGCGCGCTTGTGGAGACGGAAGTTTTTTGCCGCAGGGATGCTGATCTTCGGTGTAGGCCTGCTGCTGCTCTCCTCGATGATCTGGAGTGTCAAGGTGGAAGGGAATACCCGCATTCCGACCGAGGACATTCTGGAAGCTGCACGCAAGGAGGGCGTCTATCCGTTTCAGTGGATTTGGCGCATGCAGGAGTCGGACGAGCTGTCCCGGGAGCTGACCACCCTGGTTCCGGGCCTGACATGGGCCGGGTTCCACCGGAACGGGACGAGCATTACCATCCAGGTAGTCGAAGCCGACCGCCCGGATAATAAACCGCTGCTCAGCCAGCGCCATCTCATCAGCCGGACCGATGCGGTGGTGACCGAAATCTATGCGGAGCAGGGCAGGCCGGTGGTCAGCCGGAATACGCGGGTCAAAAAAGGGGACATCCTCATCTCCGGAGCGCTTGGTGACGAGGAGAATACCGAGTTTGTAGTCGCTAAAGGCATAGTTAAAGGCCTTGTATGGCATGAATATAATCTGGAGGTACCGCTCAAAAGAACGGGCAGTGTGTATACAGGAGAACGCAAGGACCGCACCTATCTTGTTCTCGGCAAATGGGCGATTCAGCTGTGGGGCTACGGGGACTCCGGGTTTGCGAAGTCCCGCACGCTTTCAGAGCCCGACATGCTGTCGTGGCGCTCTTTTCAGCTGCCGCTGGGCCTGATGACCGAGAAGGAGCTGGAGATCAAAGCTTCAGCTGAAGCGCTTACTCCAGAGGCAGCCAGGGCGGAAGGATTAACGCGGGTGAGGAGCGATATTTTCGCGCGTTACGGCGCTGATAGCGTCATCAAAAGTCAAAAAATTTTGCATGAGAAGAAAGAGAATGGTAAAGTTTATATGAAAGTGCTGTTTGAGGTGGAAGAGAGAATCGCGGAAGAACTTCCGATAGTAAACAATTGAGGAGAATGAGGCTACTTGTCAGAACAGACTACAAGCATTCAAATATCTTTGCACAATGCGGGAGAAGCGCAATCCCTGTTCGGCCCGCAGGACGGATTCCTGAAAATCATTGAGAAAGAAATTCCGGCAGTTATTAATTCACGCGAGGCCGAAATTACGATTCGAGGTACGGAGCGGGAAGTGGACATGCTGGGCCAGCTCTTCAACGTGCTGCTGTCACTCGTTCGCGGGGGTTACATATTGAGCGAACGCGATGTGCAGTACGCCGTGGAGCTGGCGAAGGATTTCCGTGCCGACCAGCTGCTGGACCTGTTCAAGGGCGAGATTACAACCACATTCCGCGGCAAGCCGATCCGTGTCAAAACCATTGGCCAGAAGCATTATGTGAGCACCATCAAAAAGCGTGATATCGTCTTCGGCATCGGCCCGGCGGGCACAGGCAAGACTTATCTGGCTGTGGTCCTCGCGGTGACGGCGCTGAAGGAAGGCTCGGTCAAACGGATCGTGCTTACGCGCCCGGCTGTAGAGGCCGGGGAGAACCTGGGCTTCCTCCCGGGAGATTTGCAAGAGAAGGTAGATCCGTATCTGCGGCCGCTCTACGACGCCTTGTACGACGTTATGGGGCCCGATCAGGTGGCGAAGGCGCTGGAGCGCGGGCTGATCGAGATTGCACCGCTTGCCTATATGCGCGGGCGTACGCTGGAGGATGCTTTTATCATCCTTGATGAAGCACAGAATACCACGCCCGAACAAATGAAAATGTTCCTCACCCGTCTGGGCTTCGGCTCCAAGATGGTCATCACGGGCGATGTGACCCAGATCGATTTGCCGCGCGGCAAGAAGTCAGGGCTGATCGAAGCCAAAACGATTCTTTCCGGTATCGAGGAGCTTGGCTTTGTCTACTTTGCAGAGCAGGACGTTGTCCGTCATTCCCTTGTGCAGAAAATTATCGTTGCCTATGACCGCTCTGCCGAAAACCTCCAATAAAAAAGGGGATTGTCTTCATGGCCTCAAAGCAACCATCGAAATTAAGCGGATTTGTATATAGCAGCAGCGGATGGAAGTATAGCGCGGTGACACGCTATGCTCTTTTCCTGTTACTGGCCGTTGTTTTCTACCTCAGCCTGTCCTCTGATCTGCTGCCCAAAAGGTATGATATCAAAGAGGGAACACGCAGTGCCAAGGAGATTACAGCTCCCAAGCAAATCCTGGACACCAACGCCAAGCTCAAGGCCCAGGAGACTGCTGCAGAGAATGTGACCAACCGTTATGCCATTATTCCTATCCGGGCGGAGAATCTAGTAACTCTGCTGCTGGACCGGATCGGCGGGCTGAATCAGGATGATACGATTTCACAGAGTGAGAAGACGGAGATTTACCGGGAGGAGATTCCGCGGCGGGCGAATGATTTTATTCTTAATTTCGTGGCTGCCAGCCAGAAGGCCGGGACTTACTCCGAGCATCTGCTGAATGAAATGCAGTCCGTCATCAAGGATCAGGCCTACGTCATTCCGGAAGAGACCTATATCAAGATCCCGCGCCTGACTCAGCAGGATATCATCGAAATGAAGCCGGTGGCCCGGGATATTGTCACCAAGCTGATGAATGACCAGATTACCGATGCCCAGAGCGCTCGCGCCAAGGTGGCCGAGCAGGTCAGCGTCAGTTCGCTGGGCCAGCGGACCGCCCGTGAGGTGGTGCAGGAGCTGGTGCGGCTGGTAATCACTGCGAATAAATTCTATGACGAGGATGCCACCAAGGAAGCGAAGGTGCAGGCCCGTCAGAATACGCCGGATGTGTTCATCGAGCAGGGGGATGTGCTGGTTGCCAAGAATCAGGAGATTACCCCTGAGCTGTACAAGCTGCTGGATGAGAACGGGCTGCTCAGCAAAGAGATTAATTACTGGCCGCAACTTGGGCTGCTGCTGCTCTCTGCACTGTTGTCCTTTGGTCTGATGACCTTCATCCGCTACAATGGCGGAGCCTCAGGCTTCAAATACAATAACTCCCAGCTGCTTATGCTGGTACTGGTCTTTATTATTACGATTGTTATGATGAAGCTGACGGCCTTCCTGCAGACGGATGTGCGGACGTATATCGGCTATCTGGCACCCGTGGCTCTAGGCGCGATGCTGATCTCCATGCTGCTGGACATGACTTTAGCCTATTTCTGTTCCATTCTGTTCAGCATTCTGGCCAGTATCCTGCTGAATGTTCAGCAGAATACTATCTTTGATTTCACCTTCGGCTTCTTTGCCCTAATCGTAAGTTATGTTGCCATCTTCTCGACGCACCGTGCCGGACAGCGCTCAACACTGCTAAAGGGCGGTATTATGGTGTCCCTGCTAGGCTGCCTGACCGTAGCCATTCTGACGATGCTGAGCGGGGGCGTATGGAACGAGACGAATACGTTATATGCCCTGGGCTTTTCCTTTGCCGGGGGGCTGCTTACCGCAGTGCTGGTTATTGGCCTGATGCCGTTCTTCGAGGTGACGTTCGGCATTCTGTCGGCGCTGAAGCTCGTAGAGCTGTCTAACCCGAACCACCCGCTGCTGCGCAAGCTGCTTACTGAGACGCCGGGAACCTATCACCACAGCGTAATGGTAGGCAATCTGTCCGAGGCTGCGGCCGAAGCGATTGGTGCAGACGGCTTGCTGTGCCGGGTAGGCTCGTATTATCATGACATCGGTAAGACGAAGCGCCCGTTCTATTTCATAGAGAACCAGAACAATATGGAGAATCCGCATGACTCGATTGAGCCGAAGCTGAGCAAATCGATCATTGTGGCCCACGCCCGGGACGGGGTGGAGATGCAGAAGGAATACAAGCTGCCAAAGCCGATCCGCGATATAGCGGAGCAGCATCACGGCACGACATTCCTGCATTATTTTTATCATAAGGCATTGAAGCTTGCAGAGGACAAGGGTGTAGAGCCGGACTTCACGGAGGAGGATTTCCGTTATCCCGGCCCGAAGGCACAGTCGAAGGAATCCGCCGTTGTCGGGATCGCCGACAGTGTGGAGGCCGCCGTCCGTTCGCTCCGTAAGCCAACCGTGGTGCAGGTGGAGACCATGATTGAGAAGATTATCAAAAGCCGGCTGGATGACCATCAGTTCGATGAATGCGATCTGACGCTCAAGGAGCTGGATATTATTTCGCGGACATTGAAAGAGACAGTAATGGGCATTTTCCATTCCCGGATTGAATACCCCGAGGATGTGCGCAAGCCCAAAAAAGAGGAAGGGGCCATCAAAAATGAGCCTGAGCGTCGTTTGGAACAATGAACAGGATGAATATGAAATTAACGGCGATCTGATCGAGCTGCTGGAGCGGATTCTTCGGGCAGCAGGGGATGCTGAAGGGATTGACTCCGGGGAAGTGGATCTGACCTTCGTCAATAACGAACGCATTCACGAGCTGAATCTGGAGTACCGCGGCATTGACCGTCCGACAGATGTGCTCTCCTTCGCGATGAATGAGGCAGGAGAAGACGAGCTGGAGATCCGGTACGGCTTAGCAGATGAAGACGAAGAGCTGGAAGAAGTACCGAATGTGCTTGGGGATATTATCATCTCGGTTACGCGGGCGCAGGAGCAGGCTGAGGAATACGGCCATTCGCTGGAGCGTGAGCTGGGCTTCCTGTTCGTCCACGGATTCCTGCATTTGCTGGGCTATGACCATCAGGAGCCGGAGGCTGAGGCCGAAATGATGTCCAAGCAGGAGAAGGCGCTGGCTCAGGTCGGGTTGACACGCTAATGGTCAAAAATACGGCGGTGGGCCATAAAAAATTCTGGCATTCCTTTCGCTTCGCAGCACACGGGATTGCAGCAGCCTTCAAATCGGAGCTGAACATGAAGGTGCACAGCGGCCTTGCTGTTCTTGTAGTGATTGCCGCCGCTGTGTTCAGGCTTCCGCTGGCAAGCTGGATGCTGCTGTTGCTGTCCATTACGCTGGTTCTGACTGCGGAGCTGCTGAACACGGCGATTGAAGCAACAATTGATCTGGTTTCGCCTGAGATACATCCCTTGGCCAAGAAGGCCAAAGATACCGCCGCAGGCGCCGTGCTGCTTACGGCGGTGTTTGCCGTGATTGCCGGAATCTATGTTTTTTATCATCCCGTGATGGACTGGATCACCGGTCTTATGTCATAATCAGTTTACAACTTTAGCTGGTGTAAGAGGCGGACCCGCTTTGCGCGCTCCGTCATCTTTAATTAGGAGGACAACTATGGATTCTGCGCTACTACTTCAGGAAGCGATTAAGGCAAGAGCCAATGCATATATACCCTATTCCCGCTTCGGGGTGGGTGCAGCGCTGCTGGATCAGGACGGCAAGGTCCACCACGGCTGTAACATCGAGAATGCCGCTTACGGTCCCACCAACTGCGGCGAACGGACGGCCATGTTCCGCGCCATTGCGGACGGGCATAAGCCCGGTACCTTCAAAGCTATCGCAGTCGTAGCGGACACGGATGGTCCTGTATCGCCTTGCGGCGTCTGCCGCCAGGTGATGGTCGAGCTGTGCGGCCCCGATATGCCGGTCATTCTCGGCAACCTGAAGGGCGATATTGTGGAGACTACTGTGCGTGACCTGCTCCCTGGTGCCTTCGGCCCGGCGGATCTGGCGCAGGGACAGAGCGCGGAGTGACGGCAGGAGCTAGCGTATGCGTGCGGGAATCGCGTGGGTCTAAGTATTGCAACTGACCAATCAACCGCGCCGCACTGAAGCGTGTTCCCGCAGGAGCTGCAAGAGCTCGCGCTCCGGAGGTAACTGTATACTGTACAACTAACTCTCCCCTATTCCCGCCAAAAGTTGAGTTAATGTAAAATGTACAACTATATTCATCGGATATCGCCGAAAGTGACGTTTATGAGCAAAATAGATGTATGAATTACAACTAAACCGCTTGAACCGCTAATTTGGAACGGAATAAGTGTACAAAATACAATTAAGGCATTAGTTAGTTGTTAAAGTAACCAATTTCTTTTGCGCGCCGCAGTCAAGCGTGTTCCCGCAGGGAGCTGCACGCGCTCGTGCTCGGGAGTTAACTGTATATTGTACAACTAAATTCCCCCTGTTCCCTCCAAAAGTTGATTTAAGTGTAAATTGTACAACTAAATTTATCGGATATCGCTGAAAGTTACTTTGATGCGGAGAATAGATGTATGAATTACAACTAAACTCTAATAACCTCTGTTTTGGAGCAGAATAAGTGTACAAAATACAATTAAGGCACTAGTTGGTTTGTTAAGTAACCAGTTTCTTTTTGCACGCCGCAGTCAAGCGTGTTCCCACAGGGAACGGCAAGCGCTCATGCTCCAAAGTCTCTTACCGCGTCAACCGCTGCGCCCACGTTAGTTCCGGGTGTCCAGAGGGCCGGGGCCCTTGGGGTCCCCCTTGGCGAAGGGGGATTTAACGCTCTTAAACCAGATCCATCTAAAACGCCATGGACAATTATAACCACGTAGTAAGGAAGGAAGATCATATGAAATTCAAATCAGGGTTTGTCGCCATTATCGGCAGACCAAACGTAGGCAAATCAACACTCATGAACCAGGTAATCGGCCAGAAAATTGCCATTATGTCGGACAAGCCGCAGACCACCCGCAATAAGATTCACGGGGTCTATACGGCCAATAACTCACAGATTGTATTCCTGGACACCCCGGGTATCCATAAAAGACAGTCCAAGCTCGGTGATTACATGAATCAGACCGCGATGAGCACGCTGCATGAAGTGGAAGCGGTGTTGTTCCTGGTGGATGCTTCTGAAGGAATGGGCGGCGGAGACCGTTTTATCGCGGAACAGCTTGGAAGCATTAAGACTCCGGTCATTCTCGTCATGAACAAGATTGACAAGATTGAACCGGAAGCGCTGCTGCCGATGATTACGGAGTATAACAAGCTGCACACGTTCGCCGAGATCGTACCGATCTCTGCCAAGATGGGCAATAACGTCAACACGCTGCTGGAGCAGGTGCAGAAATATTTGCCGGAAGGCCCGCAGTATTATCCGGACGACCAAATTACTGATCACCCCGAGCAGTTCGTCTGCGCCGAGCTGATCCGCGAGAAGATTCTGCATCTGACCCGTGAAGAGGTGCCGCATTCCATCGCCGTGGCGATTGAGGATATGAAGGTGGAGCCGAATGGGGTCGTGCATATTTCGGCGGTTATTTTTGTGGAGCGCGATTCCCAGAAGGGGATCATTATCGGCAAGCAGGGAGCGATGCTGAAGGAAGTCGGACGCCGCGCACGGACGGATATTGAGAACCTGCTGGGCTCGAAGATCTTTCTGGAATTATGGGTGAAGGTGAAAAAAGACTGGCGTAACCAGGACCGCGTCCTGCGGGATTTGGGCTTCCATAAAGAATGATCACCTCTCTCGCCGCCTCTTTCCTGGCAGGAATTGCACGGATAGATCCTGGGGCATCGCACATCCTACATCTGGAGAGACATCGTGTTTCCGAAGAAAGGATGAATACGAATGCGGAATTTTTCGTGGAAGTATTTTGCAATGACTGGAGATCTCGATGCGTATTTGCTGTACAGGGAAGCTGGGGATTCGCCCGAGGGCAGCGGACCGCTGCCGGCGGAGGAAGAGATGGCTATCGATGAAGAAGCGCAATAAGGACTGGTTGCTTGCCGAGTGGTTGGGGGAAGAGGCATGCTATACAGGGTGGAAGGGATCGTCATCCGCAGCATGGACTACGGCGAAGGGAACGCCATTATTACGCTTTGCACCGAGAACGCCGGTAAAGTAGGGGTTCTGGTGCGGGGCGCCAAGAAGGTCAAAAGCCGTCATGCTGCCCTGATCCAGCTGTTCACAACAGGTGAATTCGTTTTCTTCCGCAACAACGGCGGACTGGGAACACTGAACGCCGGAGAGATCACGAAGTCCCATCATCCGCTGCGCGAGGATCTGGTTAAGGCGGCGTATGCATCCTATGCCTGCGAGCTGCTGGACCGGGTGCTGCATGATGAAGAGACAGGCAGCTTCTGGTACCGCCAGCTGACCGCCTGTCTGAATGCACTGGAGGAAGACAAGGAACCGGGTATTATCATCAATGTATTTGAAATGAAGGTGCTGCAGGCTGCCGGTTACGGGCCTCAGCTCGATTCCTGTATCGTCTGCGGCAAGGACAAGCCGGATGAGCAGCTTAGAATCAGCCCCCGTCTGGGGGGAGTCCTCTGCCGCAGCTGCCGGCATAATGATCCGCCGGCCATGGAGATTTCTCCGCGTGCGTTGAAGCTGCTGCGGATCTTCGCGGCGCTGGATCTGACCAGGTTGGGGAATGTGGATGTGAGGCCGGAGACCCGTGCAGAACTGAAGACCGTTATGCGGGGATTCATGGATATGCAGCTGGGGCTCAGACTGAAGTCCCAGAGCTTCCTGGACCAGCTCGATAAATACAATATTTGACGAATCGCAAATTATCCGTTACTATAAGTTCAGTTTCTTTTATAAGATTGCCGTGTTTGCTCCAGAACTGGAGAGAGTGCGTGGATCGGGGAAGTAGTGGGCGTATGGTCGCAGCAGCGAGCCGGGGGTAGTGGAAGCCTGGCGGGACGACGTTCATGAACAGGGCACCCGGGAGTACGGAAGCGGCAGCATGAAAAGTGGATTGCGTGATCTTTGCGTAATCAAGTAGGGTGGAACCGCGGGAGAACATATTTGAGCTCTCGTCCCTATGTCTGTTCATCAGGCATGGGGGCGGGAGCTTTTTGACTTGTGGCTGTGCGGGAGATCCTTCTTCCATCACAGACCGCAAGTACATAGAAGCTAGTGCCGCCTCCATCGCGTAGCAGCAAGAGCCAGTCATAAGCAAGAGGCAGTACCACACTTGTATAGCGAAGGAGCCGGTAGTTATGAACTTTCAGCAGATGATTCTGACCCTGCAGCAATTCTGGGCCGCCCAGAATTGTATTCTCGTCCAGCCGTATGATACGGAAAAAGGGGCGGGCACGATGAACCCTATGACTTTTTTGCGTTCCCTGGGTCCGGAGCCGTGGAAGGTTGCCTATGTGGAGCCTTCACGCCGTCCGTCCGACGGCCGTTACGGGGAGAACCCGAACCGCCTGTATCAGCATCACCAGTTCCAGGTGATCATCAAGCCGTCCCCGGACAATATTCAGGAGCTGTACCTGGACAGTCTGAAGGCACTGGGCGTAGATCCCCTGCTGCATGATGTGCGGTTTGTCGAAGACAACTGGGAGAATCCGTCCCTGGGCTGTGCGGGCCTCGGATGGGAAGTGTGGCTGGACGGTATGGAAATTACCCAGTTCACCTACTTCCAGCAGGTTGGCGGAATTGAAGCAAGTCCGGTAGCGGTGGAGATTACTTACGGGATGGAGCGTCTGGCCTCCTATATTCAGGATAAGGAGAATGTCTTTGACCTGGAATGGGTGGACGGCATGACGTACGGAGATGTATTCCATCAGCCGGAGGTTGAGCATTCCACCTACACCTTTGAGGTCTCGGATGTCAAAATGCTGTTCACCCTGTTCAACACCTATGAAGAGGAAGCGCGCCGGGCGATGGAGAATCATTTGGTTTTCCCGGCCTATGATTACGTGCTGAAATGCTCGCATACCTTCAATCTGCTGGATGCGCGCGGCGCAATCAGCGTAACGGAACGCACAGGCTTCATCACGAGAGTACGCAATTTGGCCCGCACCGTAGCGGCGACATATCTGGAGGAACGCGAGAAGCTGGGCTTCCCGCTGCTGAAGAAAGAAGGTGCTGACCATGTCTAAGGATATTCTGTTCGAGATCGGTCTGGAGGAAATTCCTGCACGCTTTATCCGGGCGGCGATGGAGCAACTGAAGGACAGAACGGCGAAATGGCTGGAGGCCTCACGCATCAGTCATCAGGGCGTTAGTGCATATGCAACACCGCGCCGCCTTGCCGTACTGGTGAAGGATGCGGCAGAGCGCCAAGAGGATGTAAGCGAAGAGGTCAAAGGACCGTCACGCAAAATTGCGCTGGATGCCAGCGGCGAGTGGAGCAAGGCGGCCCTGGGCTTTGCCCGCAGTCAGGGTGCAACCCCGGAGCAGTTCACGTTCAAGGAACTGGCAGGCGTAGAATACATCTATGTGACCAAGAGCAGCACCGGCATTGAGACAGCCTCTCTTCTCTCCGAAGGCCTGGCTGGCATTGTCAGCAGCATGACCTTCCCGAAGAATATGCGCTGGGGCGCTTATGATTTCAAGTTCGTCCGTCCGATCCGCTGGATGGTGGCCCTCTTCGGCCAAGAGATCATTGACCTTACGATTACCGGAGTCAAGGCGGGCAATGTGAGCCGCGGCCACCGTTTCCTCGGGGAAGAAGCTGTGATCGCTGAGCCTGCTGCATACGTTGAAGCTCTGCGCAGCCAGCATGTGCTGGTGGATGTGAAGGAACGCGAAGAGCTGATTCTAAGCGGTATTCATAAGCTTGCGGAAGAGAAAAACTGGAAGATTGCGGTCAAAGAGGATCTGCTGGAAGAGGTCTTGTTCCTGGTAGAGACGCCGACGGTGCTGTTCGGTACCTTTGATCCGGCCTTCCTGAATATTCCGCAGGAGGTGCTGATCACCTCTATGCGTGAGCATCAGCGTTACTTCCCGGTGTTCGGTGAAGACGGCAAGCTGTTGCCGTTCTTCGTAACAGTGCGTAACGGGAATGCGGTATCGCTGGATGTCATCGCCAAGGGGAATGAGAAGGTGCTGCGCGCCCGCTTGTCAGATGCCAAATTCTTTTATGAAGAGGACCAGAAGCTGCAGATTAACGATGCGCTGGCTAAGCTGGAGAATATCGTCTACCATGAAGAGCTGGGCAGTGTGGGTGACAAAGTGCGCCGTATCCGTGCCATTGCTGACCGCTTGGCTGTGAAGCTTGAGCTGTCTTCAGAGGCTGCTGCGGAAGTCAGCCGTACAGCGGATATCTGCAAATTCGATCTGGTAACCCAGATGGTAGGAGAGTTCCCTGAGCTTCAAGGCACGATGGGTGAGGATTATGCCCGTAAGGCCGGGGAAGCAGAGCAGGTGTCCAAAGCGGTCTTCGAGCACTATCAGCCGCGCTTCGCCGGAGATGCCGTTCCTTCTACACAGGCAGGTCTTGTAGTCAGCCTTGCTGATAAAATCGATACGATTGTCGGCTGCTTCTCCATCGGAATTATTCCAACCGGCTCCCAGGACCCGTATGCTCTGCGCCGTCAGGCGGCAGGGATTGTCCAGATCGTGCTGGAGCATCAGCTGAGCCTAAGCCTGCAGGAGATTTTTGCAGCGGCACTGGAAGTCCATGGAAGTTTCCGTACAGAGAAACATTTCTCCCCCGAACTGCGTATAACCCTGTATGAGTTCTTCGGTCTGCGCGTCAAACGCCTGTTAGCCGACAACAATGTACGTTATGATGTTGTGGATGCAGCGCTTGCCGCAGGATTCGATGATATCGTTGACGTAGTAGGCAGAAGTCTTGCTTTGATGAATGCAGTAACCGATCTGGCTGATTTCAAAATCACCGTGGATTCACTGACCCGTGTCAGCAATCTGGCCGCCAAAGCTCCGGAGGGTGCAGTTATCGACCCGGCCTTGCTTAAGGAAGAAGCGGAACAGAAGCTGTACTCGACTTGGCAGAGTATTCATGAGCCTTACCGCGCAGCCCTTGCTTCCAGACATGCCGCTGAAGCCCTGCAGATTCTGTCGGGACTTGAAGCAGCCGTTACCGGATTCTTCGATTCGGTTATGGTTATGGCCGAAGACGAAGCCGTCCGCTCGAACCGTCTGGCGCTGCTGGCCGGCATTCATACGGATTCCAAATTGTTTGCTGATTTCGGCAAGCTGGTGTGGTAATTTAGGCAGGTTTTAAGTAATGTTTGCGATTTTATGGTATAGATCGAGGGTTTAGGGTATAAATATACGGAACGGTGCCAATGCGTAGTTGACATTCGTTCCGTATTTATGCTTTACCAAAGAAGGATTTTTGAATGGTTAGAGCGTAATATATATTACACAGGAATTTGGTGAGGCTGAGCTTGGAAACTTCCCGGCTAAGGAAGATTGTTGTGGACGGTGATGCCTGTCCGGTTAAGCAGGAGATTATTGCTGTGGCGCGCAGGTTCGGGCTTCCGGTGCTGATGGTCTCTTCCTACGATCATGTGCTGCGGGCGGAAGAAGGCGTTACGGTGGTTCAGGTGGACCGCGGGGCGGATAGTGCCGACCTCTATATCGCCAATCATATTTCTGCAGGAGATGTCGTAATTACGCAGGATTATGGACTGGCGGCGCTGGCGCTGGGCAAACGCTGCCTTGCACTTTCGAACCGGGGCCAGGAATATGAGAATTCTACCATGGATTTTATGCTGGAGAGCAGGCATGCCAAGGCGGTTGAACGCAGGCGCGGGCACTATTCCAAGGGTCCCAAAGCGATTACCGCAGAGGAAAAAAATCTTTTTCAACATAAACTGACAAAACTTTTAACAATTTTGCAGGAGAATGTCCAGCTATAGCGAATTATATTTAACTGTTAAGAGATGAAGGTGGCTAATGTGGCTAGCGGACATGGTCCTATTCCCGAAGAGGTTATCGAGAACGTGCTGGCGCGGCATGATATTGTCGATACAGTCAGCAAGGTTGTCCAATTGTCCAAGCAGGGTAAATACTTATGGGGCCTTTGCCCGTTCCATTCGGAGAAGTCCCCTTCCTTCACTGTTACCCCTGACCGGGGAGTCTTTCATTGTTTTGGCTGCGGTATGGGCGGAAATGCCATCAAATTCAGGATGGAAATCGAAGGATTATCCTTCCCCGAAGCAGTCAGAATCATGGCGGAAGAGAGTGATATCCCTGTTCCTGAGGGTAGAGGCGGGGCGCTGGCTGCCCCCGACCCTGAGCGGGACCGGCTGATTCAGGCGTATGAATTATCGGCGAAGTTTTATCATTTTTTGCTGAAGAACACGGAATACGGCACTGCCGCCATGGATTACTTAAGAACCCGGGGGTTCAGCGACAAAATGATTGACCAGTTCCAGATCGGCTACGCGCCGGACCGCTGGGATACGCTGCTGCAGTTTCTGGAGAAGCGCGGCTTCGATCTCGCCGAGATGGAGAAGGGCGGGCTATTGTCTGCCAGAGGGGAAGGCAAAGGATATCTGGACCGCTTCCGCGGCCGGGTTATTTTTCCGATTGCGAACCGTATGGGCAAGACGATTGCCTTCGCCGGACGTATTCTCGGGGAGGGGCAGCCGAAGTACCTTAACTCTCCCGAGAGCCGCTTATTCAACAAAAGCCGGATTCTGTACAATCTCCACCAGTCCAAAGCATCCATCCGCAAAACGCGGCAAATCGTCCTGTTCGAGGGATACGGTGATGTCATTTCGGCTTGGGAGGCAGGTGTGCAGAACGGGGTAGCCACGATGGGAACCTCGCTTACTGAGGGTCACGTGGGCTTAATGAAGAGCCTTGGAGATGAGATTGTGCTTGCCTATGATGGAGATAAGGCTGGACAAGCTGCCGCCCTTAAGGCCATTCCTATTCTGGAGTCCAGCGGTCTGCGGGTCAAGGTTGCCCTGCTTCCCAGCGGCCTCGATCCGGATGAATTCATCTCCCGTCATGGCGGGGACAGATTCAGAGAACAGGTGATTGACTCTGCCGTGTCTTCCATCAAATTTAAGCTTATATATCTGAAAAAAAACCATATACTCCTAGAGGAAGACGGCAAAATTGCCTATGTCAAGGAGGCTCTGGAGATTATCGCCGGACTCCATTCTTCAACGGAGCGGGAGGTGTACCTGCGGGAAATCGCCTCCGAGCTTGAGCTGTCCTACGACAGTCTGAAGCAGGATTGCAATTTACTTCGGGCCTCCATGCAAAAAAACAATCCCGAAGGGGATAATAACGATAATAGGTGGAATAATGGTAGGCATAAAAAAGGGCAAGTGCAGACACCTACATTGCTGCCTGCTTACCATGTTGCAGAACGGCGCCTGTTATCATTCATGATTCAAGACCCGGAAGCGGCGGCCTATGTGGGTGAACGGCTCGGGGAAGAGTTCAATATTGATGATCATGCGGCAATCGCCGCTTATCTATATGCTTATTATGCGCAAGGCAAACCACCCGGCATCAGCCGGTTTCTATCATCGCTTCAGGACGACCGTCTGGAGAAGACCGCAACGGCGATCTCCATGATGGACACCCCTCCAGACTGGAATACCCAGGTTCTGGACGATTGTATTCGTGAAGTGCGGAAGTATCCTCTGCAGCGCAAAATTGAACATAGGCGTGAAGAGATGATTCAGGCGGAGAAATCCGGTGACTTTTTGCGTGCAGCACAAATAGCAAGTGAAATTTTAGCCCTAGAGAGACAATGAGCTGTTGACAGGATGTACCTAGGGAGGAGGGAGTCGAATTATGGCGAACGATCAGCACACTGAACTGGAAGCGGAATTTACTCTGGATCAGGTTAAGGATCAGCTTATTGATCACGGGAAGAAAAGATCATCACTTAATTACAAAGATATCATGGAGAAATTGTCGCCATTCGATCAGGACCCCGAGCAGATGGAGGAATTCTACGAACAACTGAGCGATCTGGGGATTGAGGTTGTGAATGAGAATGATGAAGAGGTGAACAGCCTCCGTCCAAGCGATGACAATGAGGACAAAGAAGGTGACGACTTCAGCTTCGACGATGACCTGTCGCTGCCTCCGGGTATCAAGATCAACGACCCCGTCCGGATGTACTTAAAGGAAATCGGCCGCGTGCCGCTGTTATCGGCTGACGATGAAGTGGAACTGGCGATGCGCATCAAGAATGGTGATGAGGAGGCGAAGCGGAGACTGGCAGAAGCGAACCTGCGGCTCGTGGTCAGTATCGCCAAGCGTTATGTCGGACGCGGCATGCTGTTCCTGGATCTGATTCAGGAAGGCAATATGGGTCTGATCAAGGCGGTTGAGAAGTTTGACCATAACAAAGGCTTCAAGTTCAGTACCTATGCGACCTGGTGGATTCGTCAGGCGATTACGCGTGCGATTGCCGACCAGGCGCGTACGATCCGTATTCCGGTGCATATGGTTGAAACCATCAACAAGCTGATCCGGGTCTCCCGCCAACTCTTGCAGGAGCTGGGACGCGAGCCGTCGCCGGAGGAGATTGCAGCGGAGATGGAGCTTACCGTTGAGAAGGTTAGGGAGATCATGAAGATCGCCCAGGAGCCGGTATCTCTGGAGACACCAATCGGTGAGGAAGATGATTCGCATCTGGGAGATTTCATTGAGGACCAGGAGGCGCTGGCGCCTGCCGATGCAGCGGCATATGAGCTGCTGAAGGAACAGCTGGAGGATGTGCTGGACACGCTGACTGAGCGTGAAGAGAATGTGCTCCGCCTGCGCTTCGGACTGGATGACGGACGGACGAGAACCCTTGAGGAAGTGGGCAAGGTGTTCGGCGTAACCCGTGAGCGGATTCGCCAGATCGAAGCCAAAGCGCTTCGTAAGCTGCGTCATCCTAGCCGCAGCAAGCGGCTGAAGGATTTCCTCGAATAGACCTTACAACTGGACCTTCTGCTGCACGGTGGCAGGAGGTCCTATTATGTTGTCAAGGGGATTCACCAATGCTGGAGCCCCGCCATGTGCGGGAGCTTGTAATGAAGTGAAGGCAAGTTCTGGAAAGAGGGATGCCGGTTGAACCTGGAGAAACGTGATACTATATTAAGAGAAATCCAATACTGGAGAAGAAGCAAGCTTCTGCCGGAGCAATACTGTGACTTCCTGACCAACCTGTATGATGATCAGGCAGAGGTGGAGGACAGCAATCCGGTATCGTTACGGAATCTCCAGCAGGGAAGCATCAAAATTTGGCTGTTTGGTTTTGGAATTATTTCCTTGATTTTCTTGATTAGTCTTTATTTTAGCGTTTTTCCCTGGCCTTTGCAACTTGCTACAGCGCTCAGTGTCCTAATTATTTGTTATGGATATTCAGCGATTTACCTGAACCGCAACAAGACAATCAGTCTGATGCTGGCAGGAATCGGCAGCATTTTAACGCTGGGATTCGGACTGTGGCTGATTGAGCTGCATAAGCTGGATGCTGATTTTTGGACACCGCTGCTGATTGCGGCCTGCGGGCTGCTGTGGTGTGTGCTTGGTTTTTTTCTGCGCATCGGGCTGCTTCATTTCTGCGGATATGCCTTCTGGGCTCTGCTCTATGCAGGATTCTTCGGGCATGTCCGGCCGGATGCCTCTCTTCTGGAGCTGGAGCTGCTCTGGCTGCCGCTGTGTGTGCTTATGATCTGGATGAGCTGGTTGATGTATCACAAGGTTAGCGGGGTCTCAGGGGTGTACCTGGGGGCTGGAGCTGCCCTCTGGCTGATGCCGGAGGTAGACGCGCTATGGCTCAGAGCAGGATTCCCGGAATGGACCTCGCTTATATTAATACTGAAGATTGCAGTGGGCCTTGCGCTGCTGTTCCTCTTCAGAAAAAAATGGATAACGTGGGTGGCCTCATGAACAACGTAAAATTATCAGACCGGCTTCAGCTGCTGCTGGAGCAGGTCCCTGCGGGCAGCAGACTTGCCGACATCGGCTCAGATCATGCCCTGCTGCCTGTTGCCGCTGTGAAGAGCGGCCGTGTGCCTTCGGCTATTGCCGGAGAAGTCAATCCGGGACCCTATGAAGCGGCGCTTCGCGGCGTTGCGGAAGCAGGACTCGGTGCAAGGATCGCTGTACGGCGCGGAGATGGGCTGGAGGTGCTGGAGCCGGGGGAAGCGGACTGCATTACCATTGCCGGGATGGGCGGGTCGCTGATCGCGGCGATTCTGGAACGAGGGCAGAAGCTAGGCAAGCTGGCCGGGGTGAAGACGCTCGCGCTACAGCCTAATGTAGGCGAGGATATTCTGCGCCGCTGGCTGCTGGCTAACAGCTGGGTACTGGTCTCGGAGCATATTTTGGAGGAAGACGGCAAAATCTATGAGATCCTGACCGCTGTCCCTGAGGGCGCTGAAGCGGCGGCGACGAATAAAGAGCTGTACAGCGAACGACTGCTTGCCGGAGGGAAGAAGGCCCTTAATCAGGCGCTGCTGCTGGAGATGGGACCGCTGCTGCTGCAAGCGCCGAATGAAGTCTTCGCTGCCAAATGGCAGGGTGAAATCTCCAAGCTGGAGAGCATCCTGGCCTCACTCGCACGTTCGGAGCTGGAGGCGGCTGAGGAGAAGCGCAGCAGAATCAAGCTTCAGATTAAACAGATTGCGGAGGTGCTGGAATGTTTGCCAAAGGACAGACCGTAATTGGATATATGGAACAGCTTGCCCCGAAGCATCTGGCTGAAGAATGGGATAATGTCGGTCTTCAGGTCGGCAGTCTCCAGAAGGAAATTACCGGGGTGCTGGTGGCGCTGGATGTCAACGAGAGCATTGTGGATGAAGCGGTTGCCAAGGGCTGTAATCTGATTATTGCCCATCATGCGGTGATTTTCCGGCCGATCAAAGGAATTCTGACGGATACCCCGGCAGGCCGCTTATATGAGAAGCTGATCAAAAACGACATAGCCGTGTACATCAGCCATACGAATCTGGATGTGGCCGAAGGCGGAATGAACGACTGGATGGCCGATGCGCTGGGCATTGAGAACGGTGCGCCGATCAAGGATATTCATACCGAGCAGCTGTCCAAGCTGGTTGTATTCGTGCCGAAGGATCATCACCAGAAGGTGCTGGATGCCATTCTGAACGCCGGGGCAGGCCAGATCGGGAACTATAGCCATTGCAGCTTCAATATTGAAGGCTATGGCACCTTTCTTCCCCAGGAAGGAACAGACCCGTATATCGGTACGCCAGGCAAGCTGGAGCGGGCGGAAGAGGTCCGCATCGAGACGATTGTCCCGCATCCCATCCGCAACAAGGTGGTACAGGCCATGCTGAAGGCCCACCCTTATGAAGAGGTGGCTTATGACCTCTACTCCATGGACCTTAAGGGACGCAGCCTTGGACTCGGAAGAGTAGGGAAGCTGAAGGAGCCGGCGACGCTTGGTGAGTTCATCGAGACAGTCAAACACGGATTGGATGTGAAGAGCGTGCGTGTGGTTGGAGATCTGAACCGCCCGATCCGCAAGGCGGCAGTCATGGGCGGGTCCGGTGCCAAGTACTACAGCAGCGCTATCTTCAAGGGAGCGGATGTGCTGGTAACCGGCGATATCGATTACCATACCGCACAGGATGCCCACCTCGCGGGAATCGCCTTGATCGATCCGGGCCATAATGCGGAGAAGATCATGAAGGTGAAGGTAGCGGAGTTTCTGGCCGGCAAGCTGACGGAGCATAAGTACGGCACGGCAGTGCATGCCTCGCAGCCGGATACCGAGCCTTTTACATTTCTGTAAGCCGCCATTATTTACACTTGTGCACTAGGCGGCAAATCTGTATAATATACAATGTTGTTTCGGAAAGTTTGACAGACAATCGCCGGTATGCGTGAGAGCGTATGCGGGAGGAAAGTCCGGGCTCCACAAGGCAGGGTGCTGGATAACGTCCAGTCGGCGCGAGCTGAAGGATAGTGCCACAGAAATGGACCGCCGATGGCCGCTTTCGGGCGGCACAGGCAAGGATGGAACCGAGGTGTAAGAGACCCCGAGGAACGCTGGTGACTTCGTTCCTGGTAAACCCCATCTGGAGCAAGACCTAATGAGACGCAGCTGCTTCCCTAACCGGAAGCCGCAGCCTTCGCCTGAGGCGTGTCTAGGTTGGTCGCTGGAGCTGTGCAGTAATGTATGGCCTAGATAGATGATTGTCGCTTATGGTGGGAGGGTAGTTCCCGTCTGAACCACAACGAGCACAGAACCCGGCTTACGGCAAACTTTCCTAACTGACAACTCTAATAAGAACAGTGCAGTAATTAATTATTACACACACAGACAATAAGACAGCGGCCTCCTGACGGGGGCCGCCTTTTTGTTATTTCCTAAGCTTTGGACCCCTATATCGCTACGAATGAGGGCTTTGATCCCATTATAGAGACAACACACGCTCCTCATAACGGGACAGCGCGGTAGTCAAGCGTTGCACCGCAAGCGGCAACAGCTCCGGCCGGGTATGGGTGAAATTCAGGCGCATCGTATTCTTCATGGGCTGCTCCGGATAGAAGACCTCGCCGGGAACGAAGGCAACTCCTTGCTCCACGGCAAGCGGCAGCAGCTCGGCGGTATGAATCCGGGCCGGCAGGCTCAGCCACAGGAACATGCCGCCGCGCGGCTCCAGGAAGGATGTGCCCTGCCAGCTCTGCGAAGCCAGCTCAGCCGAGAGCTGCTTCATCCGTGACTTATATTCCCGGGAGACCAGCCGGATATGGGCTTCAAGGTCGAAGGTGAGCAGCAGCTCATGCAAGGCTCGCTGATCGATGGTGCTGGAGTGCAGATCGGCGGCTTGCTTGGCTCTGGCGATCATTGAGACCAGCCCGGCAGGGCCAATGATCCAGCCTGTCCGCAGTCCCGGAGCTACGATCTTGGAGAAAGTACCTGTATAGACCACGCAGGTATCCCCGCCCAGATTCCTGTCTATGGCTGCGAGGGTAGGCGGATAGGCCTCCGGGGATTCATCGAACCTTATCTCTCCGTAAGGATTATCCTCCAGTATCAGCACCCCGTATTTCCGGCATAGCTCCACCACTTGTTCACGGCGTGCCCTGCTCCAGGTTGCGCCTGAAGGATTGTTGAAGGTGGGAACAGCGTACAACAGCTTAGGGCGGTGTACTCGGAGCTGCTCTTCGAGATGCTCCGGCAGCAGCCCGTCCTCATCCCCCTTTACAACCTGGATGTCTGCACGGTAAGAGCCCAGTACCTGCAAAGCGGCCAGATAGGTCGGTGCCTCTACAAGTACGGTGTCTCCCGGATCAAGCAGAATTCGGCATAGCAAATCTATGGCCTGCTGGGAGCCGGTAGTGAGGATCATTTCCCCGGCGGAGACTAGGATGCCCTGTTGCCCCAGTCTGGCGGCCAGCTGTTCACGGAGCGGAAGATAGCCTTCTGTCAGTCCATATTGCAGCGCAGAGCTGTCGCCGCTCAGAACACGGCTGTAAGCCTCCCGGATCGCTTCTGCCGGAAACAGCTCCTCGGCAGGCAGTCCGCCGGCAAGCGAGATGATGTCCTTGCCCTGTGTGATTTTAAGGATATCGCGGACTGCGGAGGACCCCAGATGGTTAGTCATATCCGCGTAATTGATCTTCATATTCATGCTCCCTGCTATTCTGAATTTTGTAGTATCATAACGGTATAGCGGTATAACAGTAAAGCGGTAAATATAACAGTTGGGAGGGGACGGGCCATGCATATTGATTTACTCCGCAGCGGCGACAAACCGCTGCCCCGGCAGATCAGCGAGACGATCGCGCAGCGGATCACCTCGGGGCTGCTCCAGCCGGGTACGCGGCTGCCGTCCGTCAGAGGGCTGTCCTCCTCCTTGAAGGTGAGCCAGGTAACGGTAAGCAAGGCTTACGCTGACCTGGAGCTGCGCGGGCATATTCTATGCAGCCAGGGGAAGGGCTGTTATGTGGCGGAACGGGACCGGAGCAGGCAAGGTGCAGAGGGAAGGTGGCAGGACGGTTATGATGACTACCTGCCACGGGCCCAGCTCTGGCGTAACTTCGATTATTCCGAGGTGGACTATCCCTTTCATCTGGCCTCCATTCACAGCAGCCTGCTTCCGCTCGGGCCGATTGGCACGACTATGGCTGCACTGGTGAAGGAGCAGCCTGAGCTGATGGCCACCTATGGTAATTTTCAGGGTGATCCTGAGCTGCGCGAGGTAATGCGCCGGCATCTGCAGAGCCGGGGAATCCTGCTGGGCGCGGATGATTTGATGATCACAAGCGGCGCACAGCAGGGGATTGATCTGGTTGCCCGGACCTTTGTCGGCCCGGGGGACACGGTGTATTTGGAGGGACCCAGCTATACGGGGGCGATTGATGTTTTTGCCGGCCGGGGGGCTGAGATGATCTTCGTTCCGATGGACGGGGACGGCATGCGGGTGGACCGGCTTACAGCGATGTGTGACCGGAGGCCGCCGAAGCTCATCTATACCAATCCGACCTTCCAGAATCCGAGCGGGGTCACCATGAGCATGCCAAGAAGACAGCGACTGCTGGAGCTTGCCCGCAGTTACCGCTGTCTCATTGTGGAGGATGATCCGTTCAGTGACCTGTACTTTCATCAACCGCCTCCGGCGTCCATCAAATCGCTGGATACCGCCGGGCATGTCGTCTACATGAAAAGCTTCAGCAAAGTCCTCGCCCCCGGCTGCCGGATCGCCTGTGTCGCCGCTGAAGGCAATATTCTCTCCCGGCTGATCGCCGCGAAGTCGGCCAGTGATTTGGGCAGTCCGCTGCTGACCCAGCGGGCTGTATTGCCCTTCATCGCGCGCCAGTATGACGGGTACGCAGCGAAGCTGCGGTCAGCGCTGCGTGTCCGCCAGGAGGCGGCAGCGAGGCTGCTGAAGCAGTATGCTCCAGCCGGGGTAAGCTGGCAGCTGCCAGGGGGAGGACTCAATCTGTGGCTGCAGCTGCCGGAATCCCCCGCGATTGAGGAGCTGCACGCTCTGGCTGAGCAGGAAGGGATCTCCTTCCTGCCTGGGGATGTCTGCTATGCCGGGGATATACCCTCCAGGCATATCCGCTTAAGCTACTCGCAGCTGACGCAGGAGGGGATGGAGCGCGGACTCCGCCGGTTCCTGCTGCTGCTGGAACGGCATCTGGGCTCTTAACACGGCAGCAGCTTATTGTATGGAATCGAGCTGTTTGCCGACCTGCTGCGGGAACAGCTGGAGCGGAACCTGGCCTCCTCCTGCCGCCTGCAGGGTGCGGTAGATATCCACCTGGCCCCAGCCGTAATACTTATCATGGCCGGCGGTACCCAGATCGATGGCATTAGAGGTCAAGAGTGCAGCCACTTCCTTGTTCGTAAGCGCAGGGTTCAAGGAGCGCACCAGCCCGGCCAGCGCCGCTACATGGGGACTGGCCATCGAGGTGCCGGATAACGCTGCATACTGATTATCGGGATAGGTGCTGGCAATGCTCTCCCCGGGTGCAGCCACATCGATGTAGTCCCCGTAATTGGAGAAGGAAGCACGCTCTCCCGCGGCATTCGTTGCGGCGACGGCAATCACCTCTTCGTAGGCTGCCGGATATCCCGGCCGCTCTGTATTGTCATTGCCGGAAGCGGAGACAATCACCACATCCCGGTCATAGGCATACTTAATTGCATCATGCATAAACTGTGAGTCGGCATAGTTGCCCAGGCTGAGATTAATCACCTTGGCCCCCTGATCTGCCGCCCAGATAATGCCTTCGGCCACCGAATAGGTGGTGCCCGCCCCGGAATTATCGAGCGCTTTTACCGGAAGGATCTTGTTGTACCAGCTAATGCCGGCGACGCCTTCCTCATTATTGGTTAACGCTCCGATGATTCCGGCCACATGGGTGCCATGCCCGACATCGTCATCCGGTGTGCTGCCGCTGGTAATCGCATTGTAGCCTTTGAGCAGCTGCCCTTTCAGATCCGGGTGGTTTGCTTGAACACCGGTATCCACAACGGCGATTACGATCTCCTTGCTGCCCTTGGACAGATTCCAGCCCTGCGGGGTTTCGATCGCCGGCAGATTCCACTGGTAAGTCGAGAAGAGCAGGTCGTTAGGGGTAATCACATTAGCTCCCGTATTTTCACTGACCGTATCATTGGTTAAGTACATATAGTGAGGCTCTGCGTAGAGCGGATGCCACTTATTGGCGAAGTATGTCTTGAGCTGGGAGTAACTCATCTGCTCCGACCGGAAAATATAGGCATACCCCAGCTTGCGCGGCTCCTTGCAGCGGATATCGGCGGTGATGGTCTGAAGCTGTGCCGCTGTGGGATGTCCGTTCGGGAAACGGACGACAATCTCATTCTCGTAGTAATGGCTGGCGTTCTCATTGTCATGTCCGGTCTTGACCGTGATGTCCTTCAAGGTATCAGCGTGGACGGATTCTATCCGGTACTTGCCTTCCTTCGGGTACGGAATGAGCCGCAGATTCTTAAGCTGATGCAGTGCAACGCGGTCCAGAATCTTCTGGTTAATCAGGGCGATGACAGCCATTTGACCCTCCCGGTTACGCTGGGCTACGAAATAATACTTTTTGTCACCGATGATGAACGAGGGTGATTCATAGGACTGGTGGCCTTTGATCGCAGATTTGGCGGTGTTCAGATAATGAAGCAGCTGCTTATTCTCCTGGTCAGTGCCTTCCGGCAGAGAAGATTTGAAGGTGGTTGTCTTACGGGTGTTGAAATCAACCAGCATCAGCATGGTGATATGCCCGTGCCCCTGCTGAAGGCTCTGCGCATATGCTGAGATAGCTTCAGGCGAAGCGTGGTGCATATCGGCCAGAAAGGTGCTCAGATGTCTGTTTACATCAACGCGGTTCAGCTTGTCAGTGGCTGTAACATCCTGCACAAGGGTGGTTTTCTTGATTACTTTTTCCTCAGAGGGATTAGGCACAGACGCTTGCCGAAGGGTGCCGCCGCTGCCTTCCGGCCGCAGGGCGAAGGTGAGCAGCAGTACGGTCAACGCAGCAGTGACTATACCGGCGACGGTTAAATTTTTACGTGACATGATTTCCGCTCCTTTCTGGTGGTTTCATATACGGGTTAGGGTTCGGAGCTGAAGCCGGTTTTATGCATCTTACGAAAAGGCTACCGCCGTCCTTGGTTTTATGTTAATATCAAAAAGAAAGCGCCTTCCGGGGTTTGTACCGTTCTTTTCACAAGCAGGATTCTTCTCCGGTATCAGTACGGTGGAGGCTTAAGAGATTTTGTGATACTATCAAGAGAGTACAACTGCAATGTCTAAGTGTCATTAACAACCACTAATGCAAGGAACAATAAGGGGGAGCAACCGCCATGTCAGCAGTAAGTGTGCAGAAATTGTGTGAATCGACGAGAGAGAAGCTTAAATCCGTTATCGACAAAATGGAACTGTTCCTGAACGAGCATGCGCTGCCGCAGCTTGTTACCGAAGAGGATGAAGAAACGCTGCATTTCTATCGGGGGTTCTTGTCCGATCTCCGCCATCTGCTGGTGTTCTCGGAAATGTCTTATGAGAAGCTTGGGCTTGCACTGCGCCGCGCTACCTTTGATGAACCTTTCGCGCAAAAAGCGCTATATAATGTATATCATCTCGGAGTTAACAACTTCTTCTATCCTAAGAATGAGAGTTATTCGGAGGATGGACGTTATGCCTATACCGGGCAGGATGCGATCCGTTTCCGCAAGAAGCCTGTGCGTCCGGCACGCGATATCATTATGGAGATCACCAAGGTCTATGAGGAACTGCGTGATGATCTGACTTATTATGAGAATGATTATTTGACGGAGAAGCGGATGCAGAATCAGGTGTAATCCATTGTCCGGTCTATAACCTTATTTCTGTTAAAAGGCTGTCCCAACTGCCAATATGGCTGCTTGGGGCGGTCTTTTTGTTGTTCCCCGGGTGAGCAGCCTTCAGCCGCATAGCCGATTTGTCCGGCGGGCATAATACATGACGAGGTGATCATTATGACAAAACCGCTTGTGAAGTGTAGTGTGAGCAACTGTCATTTTTGGGGAGAACAGAACCTGTGCCGTGCCGAGGAAATTGTCATTGAGATCGATCAGCATGCAGGCAGCCGTTACATGGAGGAATACGCAGAGGAACTGACGGCGGGTAATCATCAGGATCATGCCGGAACCTCGTCCGCAACCTGTTGTCTGACGTTCAAGCCGAACGCCTGAGAAGGAGGCCCTTATGGATAATCCGAATGATGAACCCAAAGTGGACCGTTCCGCCCGCAGAAAAGTTATTCTGCGCCCGCGCAGCAGAGTCGATTACCCCCGCCGGGACAGAAGCCACAATGAGGAGTATGCCGCCGAGCTCAGTCCGCTCCCGTCGCAGCTTCAGAGCACGATGGAACGGAGCGGGGAAGCTCAGCGGACTACGGGCAGTGTAAGAGAGGGAGAGGACCGGAGTATCGGCTATATCGGGCTGGGCTTCGGTGTCGTATCCTTATTCATCTGGTCCATTATATTGGGGCCGATTGCCGCTGTTCTGGGGTATTATGCGTATGCCAGAGGTCAAAAATCAGCCGGAGCCTGGTCGATGGGGCTGGGGATTGTATCCACTTTGAGCTATTTTGTCTTAATTCCTTTTGCCCGTTAGAGCACGCTGAATCCGCACATCCGCTTTTCAAAACAGGCTATCAGACCTAACTATGCAGGTCTGAAGTCTGTTTTTTCGCTTAGGCATATAGTAATTACTGAGAATAAATAGTAAAGTTCAAATATAAGACTTCTTGTGAAAGAGGGAATGGATGCATGTCAATCAATGCCGCTGCGCCAAGCGGTCAGTTGAAATGGGTAGACTTAAGAAGCTCAAGCATGAAGCGTGAGGATACCAAAGCGAACCCCGGAGTTACCGGCTCTTCCGCGGCAGCGTTCACCGCGATGCTCCAGCAGGCGGCCGGAACGTCTCAAGCCACTAACAGCAGCAATAAAAGCACATACGTTGCTCTTGCAGGTACCTCTTCGACGGATAATCTGCTGTGGCAGCAGCTTGGGGAAGCAGCAGAACCCAAAAGTGACATTTCCGGGGAAATAACGCAGACTGTGCCGACAGATTATGAACAGCTGATTCAGACGGCCAGTGCGAAATATGGCGTTCCGGTTGATCTGATCAAGGCGGTTATTGATACGGAATCCTCCTTTAATCCGAATGTTGTATCTTCTGCCGGTGCCAAAGGACTGATGCAGTTAATGGACGGAACGGCTAACGGACTGGGTGTCTCCGACCCCTTCGATCCTGCCCAAAGCATAGACGGCGGTGTCCGATACCTCTCGTACCAGCTTAAGCGCTATGACGGACAGGAGAAGATGGCACTGGCCGCCTATAATGCCGGACCGGGCCGGGTGAACAAGCTTGGAGTCAGCAGCGATGCTGAGCTTATGGCGAACCTCTCTGAGCTTCCGAAGGAGACCCAGGCCTACATTGCCAAAATAGAACGCGCCCGCGCGCAATTCGCGGTATAATATAAGGATCAAACGGAATTTGTACCCCTGTTCTTTTAGGGGGCGGGCCGTTTGATCCTTTTTGCAACCTATAAGCAGTTACGAATTCTAATCCACAAAGGAGAACGCCGATATATGCTGTATTGGGATTATGCCGCTGCTGCCCCTCCCTATGAGGAGGTAGTGCAGACGCTGGAGCAGGTGATGAGGAAGCACTTCGCCAACCCCTCTTCCCTGCACCGGGCGGGAGAAGAGGCGGACAAGCTGATCAAGCGTGCGCGCGAAGTATGCGCAGCTGCGCTTGATGTGCTGCCGCAGGAAATTATATTTACCTCAGGTGCTACCGAGAGTAACAATCTGGCGGTCAAAGGAGCTGCACTGCAGTATCAGAGCAGAGGGCGGCATATCGTAACCACGGAGCTGGAGCATCCTTCGGTCTACGAGAGCTGTCTTCAGCTGCAAAAGCTGGGCTGGGAGGTTACCTTCGTAGCCCCTGACTCTCATGGAGTAGTTGAACCCTCGCAGATTGCTGCTGCGGTCCGGCCGGATACGGTGCTGGTCAGTGTGATGCACGTGAATAATGAGATTGGCACGGTACAGCCGCTGCGCGAGATCGGACAACAGGTCAAGGCGGTGAACCGCCGGACCCTGTTCCATGTAGACGGCGTGCAGGGCTACGGGAAGCTTGAGGCTCCACTGAAGGCTTGGCAGGCAGATCTGTACAGCTTGTCCGCACATAAATTCCGCGGTCCGCGCGGGACGGGAATTCTCTATGTCAGAGAAGGAGTTACGTTGTTTCCCTTGCTGACGGGCGGGTCCCAGGAACAGGGCAAGCGCGCCGGGACAGAGAATGTGCCGAATATTGTAGCTTCAGCTAAGGCCATGCGGATGAGCGGGGAACAGCGGGAGACCTTCAGCGCCCGGATTCGTCCGCTCAAGGCTCAGCTGGAGAATTATATAGCAGGGATACCGGAGCTTGTACTGAACAGTAGTAAGGACGGGGCGCCGCATATTGTCCACTTCTCTTACCCCGGCATGAAGGGGGAGGTTCTGGCGCGCAGGCTGGAGGAGCTCGGGATGGCAGTCGCCACACGCTCCGCCTGTTCCTCGCGTCTGGCTGAGCCTAGCCGGATTCTGCTGTCCATGGGCAGGGATAATGCGGCTGCGCTTGGCGGTATACGGATCAGCCTGGGCGACAGCCACACACAGCTGGATGTGAGCCGGCTGGAGCAGGCGCTGCTGGCAGCCGTCCAATCCTTGAAGATTGCAGAAGGAGGCATGAAATAACCAATGACAACAACAGAGACAGGTAGCGGAGCACAGAAAGCCGGATACGGGAGCAGCATGGATTATGCGGATATGCTCCTGCTGCGCTTCGGGGAGTTCATTCTGAAGGGCAAGAACCGCAGCCGGTTCGAGAAGACCGTACTGCGGCATGTGAAGGAGATGGTGAAGCCGTATCCGAACGTGAAGCTGACCCGGGAATTCGGGCGGATCTACGTCGAATTGAACGGTGATCCCGCAGGAGAATTAACGGAGGCGCTCGTAAAAGTATTCGGAATCGCCTCGATTAGCCCGGTGAAGGTCTCCCGGCCGGACTTCGAGGATATTCTTGATGCCAGCCGGACCTTCCTGCACCTTATCGCTCCTAGAGCGGGAACCAGCTTCAAGGTCAGCGCGCGCCGGGTGTGGAAGGGCTTCCCTTATGGCTCCATAGAAATGAATAAGCTTATAGCTACCCCGCTGCTGCAAGGCTATCCGGGGCTGCTGGTAGATGTGAAGTCTCCCGATCTTGAGCTGAAGATTGAGATTCGGGAAGGTCATGCTCTTATTTTCTGCGAGAATATTGCCGGAGTCGGCGGCTTCCCGCTGGGAACGAACGGCAAGGCTATGCTGCTGCTCTCCGGCGGGATCGACAGTCCGGTTGCGGGCTGGTCATCGATGCGCAGAGGGCTGGAGGTAGAGTGCGTTCACTTTTACAGCTATCCTTATACGAGCGAGCTTGCCCGGCAGAAGGTTGTAGATTTGACGCGTATTTTGTCGCGTTATGCCGGTGTAATTAAGCTGCATCTGGTTCCGTTCACGGAGGTGCAGACCTCTTTTACCGGGATCGGTCAGGATAATCTGATTATTACACTGATGCGCCGGGCTATGCTGCGGATTGCTACTGCCCTTGCGGAGAAGGAGGGGGCGCTTGCGCTGATTACCGGCGACAGTCTGGGCCAGGTGGCCAGTCAGACCCTGCCAAGTATGAATGTAATCGGACGTGCAACGGCTCTGCCGCTGCTGCGTCCGCTGGTGATGATGGACAAGAGTGAGATCGTGGAGCTCTCGCAGACCATCGGTACGTATGACTTGTCCATCCTGCCATATGAGGATTGCTGTACACTGTTCGTACCCAAATCGCCGACGACGAATCCGAACATGCGGATTGTAGACAAGATTGAAGCGACGCTGCCGGGCTATCAGGCGTTACTCGATACGGCGGTTGCCGGAACCGAGACCGTGCTTATTACACCTTATGGCGATGAGAAGCCGGCGGACTTAGTTCCGGCACAGGCAGGCCTTCAGGAAGAGTGGTTCTGAAGAGCGAAGTCCATCCGGCGGCGCTTCCAGTGACCCGCAGCCAGAATACCGGCAATTACTGCGGCGATGAACAGCATGTGCAGCAGGGGATGCGCCTTGAAATAAGGGGCAATGACCTTCTCGCCGGAAATCATGGTGGAGGCTGTGAAGCCAAGTACGCCTGACCCGAGATAGATAATCCATGGATATCTCTTGATTAACCGGATAAACAGGGTGCTTCCCCAGACCACAATAGGCACACTGATCAGCAGTCCCAGCACCACTAACGTAATATTATGATTCGCTGCACCGGCAACAGCAATAACGTTGTCCAGTCCCATGGCTGCATCGGCTATCACAATCGTCCGGACTGCTGCCCACAGAGTTCCGCCGGCCTGAATATCCGTCTCTGCACTGCCGCCGGACAGCAGCTTATAAGCTATAAGGATTAACAGCAGCCCCCCGATTGCCAGCAGCCATGGAATTTTAAGCAGCCACACCACAAGAATCGTCGCGATGATCCGCAGGATCACTGCACCGCCTGTACCAAGCAGAATCGCCTGCTTCTGCCGCTTTCCCTGCAGGTTCCGAGCGGCCAGGCCGATGACGATGGCATTATCGCCCGCCAGAATCAGATCGAGGAACACAATATTCAGCAGAGATAATATGAAATCCGCAGCAGATGTATTCATCCCGGGTCACTCCTATAGGTTTGGTGGCTTACAGTCCCTTACAGCCAGTCAGGCCGTAGACTATAGATATACGCGGCAATCCGGCCGCACATGCGCAGTTTCTAAAATAGCGGGACAAGAAGCATAGCTTGTCGCCCCCCGGCATACATGTAGATACATGGAGTTCAGGGAGGCTGAGGTGGATGGATTCATTATTGCTGCTTGGTGAAATTCTGATGATTAATCTGGTGCTCAGCGGAGACAATGCCATGGTCATAGCGATGGCCAGCAAAAATCTGCCGGAGAAGCACAGGAAGCTGGCTGTCTGGTGGGGGGCAGCCGGAGCGGTCGCGCTCCGCTGTATCCTGACCTTCGCCGCAGTGCTGCTGCTCAAGATTCCCTATATTGAAGCCGGAGGGGCTATGCTGCTGCTATGGATTTCTTTCAAGCTGCTGCTCGAGGACGAGGGAGAGCTGAGAATTGAGGGAAGCCCCAGCATCTGGAAGTCGGTGCGCACCATTCTGCTGGCAGACTTCATCATGAGCCTGGATAATGTACTGGCGATTGCCGGGCTTGCCAAAGGGGATTTGGCACTTATCGTAATCGGGATTGCGATCAGTATTCCGATTGTTGTCTGGGGGAGCGGTATTATCGTGGGCTGGCTGCACCGCTTCCCGGTGCTGGTGTTCATCGGTGCCTATATTCTGGCGTATACCGCCGGGAACATGCTGCTGCAGGATGCCAAATTCGGTCCGGTGATTTCGTTCCTGCTGCCGTCGCTTCATGCTATGCTGCCGATCCTGCTGGGCATTATCGTGGTTGTTACGGGCATGCTGAAGCACCGGAAAGTATCCGCAGGCTGATAACCGGCAATAATAAGGCTGTACCAAAAGCTGGAAAGCTATTGGTACAGCCTTATTTCATTTTTCCTGAGCATGCTCCGCCGCGATGTGTGAAGAATGATGGTGTTTTATGCGTTTATCAGCTAAAATAAAGACACGAAATTTTGAAGGGATAGGTGAAAGATGTCTTCCAAAAATGACATGAAACTGGGTGTGTTCATCGCCGCCGCCGGCCTCGTGATTCTGCTGGGCAAGCTGGGGGTGTTCGGTTTTCTGGGACGGGCCTTATGGCCGCTCATCATTCTGGTTCCTGGCCTGTTCCTGCATGTGCTCTTTTTCACCCGCCGCGCTTCTGCATCTGTACTTATTCCAGCGGGCATACTATCGGTGTACGGCTTGCTCTTCGGCTTATGCAATACCTGGGGCTGGGACCTCATGAGACACTTATGGCCTGTACTTCTGCTCGGAATCGCAGTTGGACTATATGAATATTCGCTGTATGCCTCCGGCAGAACCGGAGGGTTAACATCAGCCGCTGTTATCCTTGGATTGCTTAGTGTAGTGCTGGTTATCTTCACCCTTTTAGGTACTGGGGCGCTCTATCTGCTCGGCGCTGTGCTGGTTGCTGCGGGACTGTGGCTGATGCTGGGAAGAGGCAGACCGGGAAGCCGCAAGAAGTGGAACGGTGGCTGGTAAACAGATCGTCAACACGCCTTGATAGGACAATTCAAGACCGCTGAGCCGGACATGAGGCAAAATTAGAAAAATTAAGCGGACTTGGCAACGTTTTTTTTCAGAAAAAGACTTGCTTTTCATAGTACTTTCACTATAAAATTAAGGAATGTTGGAGCGTCGGCTTTCTGCCTGGCGCTTCTTTTGTGAGACTGCCGTGACATGCTAAGAATTTAAACAGTTTTAATTTGATAAATGAGAGGATTTGGATACAAATCATGCATTCAAGAAAAGATATCCGCAACATTGCGATCATTGCCCACGTTGACCATGGTAAAACAACACTCGTCGACCAGCTTCTCCAGCAGTCCGGGATTTTCAGCGCACACGAGCACGTTCAAGAACGCGCCATGGACTCTAACGATATCGAACGGGAACGTGGAATCACAATCCTGGCTAAAAATACAGCAATCACTTATAAAGAGTTCCTGATTAACATCGTAGATACACCTGGACACGCTGACTTCGGCGGCGAAGTAGAACGGATTATGAAGATGGTTGACGGCGTACTGCTCGTTGTTGACGCTTATGAAGGCTGCATGCCGCAGACCAAATTCGTACTGCGCAAGGCGCTGGAACAGCACCTGACCCCGATCGTAGTCGTGAACAAGATTGACCGTCCGGCTGCGCGTCCGAAGGAAGTTATTGATGAAGTGCTGGACTTGTTCATTGAGCTTGAAGCCAGTGACGACCAGCTTGAATTCCCTGTAGTCTATGCTTCTGCGCTTAACGGCACATCGAGCATGAATGCAGAGAAGCAGGATGAGACGATGCTTTCACTATACGAAACCATCGTTGAGCATATCCCGGCTCCAACTGAGAAGGTTGAAGAACCGCTGCAATTCCTGGTAACTCTGATGGACTACAATGAATACTTGGGCCGTATCGCCATTGGCCGCGTGAACCGCGGTGTAATCAAGCAAGGCCAATCCGTTACAGTCATCATGCGTGACGGCAAGAGCAAGACTGCCCGTATCGAGAAGCTGTTCGGCTTCCAGGGTCTGAAGCGCGTAGAGACAGAAGAAGCCGGCGCAGGCGATATCGTCGCTATTGCGGGTATCAAGGACATCAACATCGGTGAGACGATTGCTGATCCGCAGCATCCTGAAGCGCTGCCTGTTCTGAAGATTGACGAGCCGACTATGCAGATGACGTTCCTCGTGAACAACAGTCCGTTCGCAGGTAAGGAAGGCAAGTGGGTTACTTCCCGTAAGCTTCGTGAGCGTTTGTTCAAAGAACTGGAAACGGATGTAAGCTTGCGTGTAGATGAAACTGACAGTCCTGATGCGTTTGTCGTTTCTGGACGCGGTGAGCTTCACCTTGGTATCCTGATCGAGAATATGCGCCGTGAAGGTTATGAAATGCAAGTGTCTAAACCGCAAGTAATCATTAAAGACATCGACGGTGTCAGATCCGAGCCGCTTGAGCGCCTCATGATTGACATTCCGGAAGAAAGCATGGGTTCCGTTATGGAAAGTCTGGGCAGCCGCAAAGCCGAGATGGTCAACATGATCAACCACGGCACCGGCCAAGTCCGTCTGGAATTCCTGATTCCGGCACGCGGCCTGATTGGCTATAACACACACTTCCTGACGCTGACACGCGGCTACGGTGTAATGAACCATGCCTTCGACAGCTATGCTCCACTGGTTGGCGGCCAAGTTGGCGGACGTCATCAGGGTGTGCTTGTAGCAAGCGAAAGTGGAACAACAACACAATACGGAATCGTTGGTGTTGAGGATCGCGGTATTCTATTCCTGGATGCAGGTACAGAAATTTATGAAGGTATGATTGTAGGCGAGCATACACGTGATAACGATATTATCGTCAACATTTGCAAAGAAAAAGCACTTACCAACATGCGTACCTCAGGCAAAGATGATACTGTAAAAATGAAGACCCCACGTACCTTCTCTTTGGAAGGCGCGCTTGAATACCTGAATGATGATGAATTTTGTGAAATCACTCCTAAATCTGTACGTCTGCGCAAAAAGATCCTGAATAAGGGCGAGCGCGAGCGTGTAGAGAAGCAACGTAAGGCGGCGCAAGCCAGCCAGGCATAAGCGGATGACAATGAAGCCGCCGGATGAACAATCCGGCGGCTTTTATTATTTTCCCGGCACCGGATCTTTCAAATTGCAGAGATTAATAGCAGTATAAAGCGGCGGCGGGTGATATAATGTAAGCGTAACTTATGATCCGGGAGGAGTGAGCGGCTATGCAAAGCTGGTTCGCTGAGCATCCAGTTATCGCTTATATTGTAATTTTCATCTTACTCACTTATGTGTATAACCGAGTATTCCGCGTCAATCAGAAGCTGCCGATCGGCAAAGAGATCGTACTGTATGTGATGATGGCGGCAGGCTCAGGCATGCTTCTTATCTTCCAGCATGATAAGCTGCCGATCATCCAGTGCCTGCTGGTAGCGGTCGGGCTGATGCTGCTTGTGCGGGTCCGCTACCTGGTGGAAGCCCGGCAGAAGCGGAAGGCTGCAGCGGCTGCAAAACGGCAGTAGGCGCAACTTTTGATGATAGGGTTCGTCTAAGTTATTACGAAGTTATCTACTTCAATTCCAGTTGAATGAAAAGGAACTAAACGGATTATGAATACAAGCAAGGGCAATTTGCCACCCAGAAGGAACGGCCAGCAAGGAAGCACCAGCACTAACCGGCAGCAGCCGAGGTCTGCTGCTTCAGCTACAACTGCAAAGAAAAAAGCACGGAAACCAAAAAAACGCGGATTCTTCGCCCGGCTGATGAGAGTGCTGTTCATCATTCTGCTGATTGCTGTTATAGCAGCATTAGGCTATGCAGGGTATTTGTACTGGAAGGTGGACCACGGAGGATTCGGAGTGGATGAGCCGGTTGCTGCAGGGCAATCTGCCTCGGAGAAGCCGCTGACGATGCTGCTGCTCGGTACGGACAACCGTCCGAAGCACCCGTCCAATCTGACGGATGTGATCATGGTCGCGGCCTTGAACCCGGAGACCAAATCGGCTACGGTGGTCTCCTTACCCCGCGATACATATGTCGAGCTTGGCGGATACAAGAAGACGAAGATCAATGCGTTCTACTCCCGCTTCAAGAGCAAGGAGAAGGAATCCGGCGTGCTTGCCAAGGACCAGATGAAGAAGATGATGGGTGAGTATCTTGGGGTTCCGGTTGATTACACGACGGTGCTGGATTTCCAGGGCTTCCGGGATATCGTAGATGAGTTTGGCGGCGTGGACGTTAATATCAGCGCCAATATGTGTTACACGGACAGTGTGGACGGCACCAATATTAATCTCAAAAAAGGCGAAGCCCAACTAAACGGAGACAAAGCGCTGGATTATGTGCGTTACCGCAAGTCCAACTGCAAGCCGGCGACGAAGCCTTCGGATGACTTTGAACGCAATAAGCGCCAGAACGAGGTGCTGACTTCATTGATCTCCCAGATGCAGTCGCTGGGCGGTGTCCTCAAAATCGGCCGGGTGCTGGATGCAGTGGATAATAATCTGGAGAGCGATATCGAGAATGCGCAGATTAAGAGTCTGATCGCCACTTATTGGGATATTTCTAAGGAGAATGTCGAATATGTACCGGTAACCGGAACCTGGCGCAGCCCCTATGTATATATTAACGATAAGGAGCTGGACGCAGCCAAGAAAAGCCTCCAGGACCGGATATCCGGAGTGTCTGCTGCAGCGGTCTCAGGTCAGCCTTGAGCAGCGGTCAGGGTACAATCTGTAAATTGAATGCAAGTTTCGTCCTGTGCTATAATATAATAAATTGAATGTATTCTTGCCGCATAGGGGGCCTGTAACTATGTCTGAAGCCGTTGCTCAGCTCAATGAAACTCTGCTAGCTATGCTGCAATCGGAGACGTTTGTTCTTCTAAACACTGTGGATGCAGAATCAGGCGGACCTACGTCGACTGCGATCTCATGGATCTATGCTGTGAGCCCTTCCGTTGTCCGGCTGGCTGTGGACCACCGCTCCAGACTGGTAAACAACATGAAGGTTAACCCGAGAGTAACGATTACCGTGTTTGGCGAAGGGACGGTGCATGCCATTAACGGTCATGCTGCGGTTCGGCTGGACCCGTTGCCGGATGTTCCGTTTAAGATGTGCTGTTTTGATATTGAGATTGAAGCGGTCCGCAATGCGCTGTTCTATGGCGCGCACCTGGAATCTGCTCCGAAATATGCGAAGGTATACGATGCACGTGCGGCCGAGAAGCTGGACGGACAAGTGTTTGCCGCCATGCAAAAAGCCTAGTGTGCTATCACTAGGCTTTTTTTGAAATTTGCATCTACCGGGTATTGCCCTGCGGCTCTATATCCTCTGGCAGCTGCGGAATGATCCGGCCGATAATATCGGCCATCTCGGAGGCGAAGCCGGAGACCGGGTTGCCCTTGGAGATATGCTTGCCCATCTCGGCCAGCCTGCTGCTGAGGTCCATGTCGGCAGTCACCAGAACTCTTACGCCCCTGGGGTCCTTGCGGATCGCTTCGGCTACCGAATATTTCACGCTTCCTACCCGCGAACGGGTAAGGGCGCCGTCCACATCAATACCGACCACAGCAACGTTGTTCATAACGACACAGTGGACGCCTTCTACACCCGGGACTCTTCGCGCTAATTGTTCAAAATGATCCTTGAGTGCCACATCATTGTCATGCTTGTCTTCTGAAGGTTGTCCCGAATCCGGGGCGGGCTCTTGTACGGCTGTACCATCTTCCGACAATGTCCGTACTCCGCGGCTCCCCTGACTGTGCACCGCTTCAGCCGACTGTTTATCCTGAGGAGAGGGTGATGTCTCTTTATTAGCGATACCGCAGCTTGTCAGCAGCAGCAGTACCATTAGCAGACACATTGATTTTCTCATATGTGCGTACTCCTTTCAGCCTGAGAATTAGTGATTTACCTTATGTTGCCCTTGCTGAAAAGAGTTATGTATGATCAATCAAACCAGGCGCTGTGGAGGGGATAACATGAAAAAGATATTCGTACTGGACACCAACGTGCTGTTGCACGACCCCAATTCGATTTTTGCTTTCAAGGCGAATGAAGTGGTCATTCCTGCTGTAGTCCTGGAAGAAATCGACTCCAAGAAGCGTAATGCCGATGAAATCGGCCGTAACGCCCGCACCGTATCGCGTCTGTTAGACGGACTCCGGGAGCTGGGCCACCTGCATAGCGGGGTGGTACTTGACCATGGAGGCACGCTGAAGGTAGAGCTTAATCACCGCAGCTTCGTCAAGGTACAGGAGATGTTCGGCGAAGTCTCTAATGACAACCGGATATTGGCTGTAGCGCTCAATTATCTTCATGAAGAGAATGAGAAGGCTGACCCGAGTCCTGTGGTACTTGTAAGTAAAGATGTTCTCGTCCGCATCAAAGCGGATGTGCTTGGTATAACTCCGGAGGATTATCTGTCCGACCGCACCGGCGATTTGAATGAGCTTTATTCCGGCTGCCAGTCGCTGATGGCCCATCCTTCACTGATTGATGAGTATTACAGTCACCGGTTCCTGTCCACGAAGCAGCTGTCGCTGTCCTATCCGCTGTATCCGCATGAATTCGTAATTCTGAAGGATGAGATCGGAAGCGGCAAATCAGCGCTGCTAAAGGTCAACAGCAATGCCTCCCGTCTGGAGCCGCTCTATCTGGGCAACGATGCGGTATGGGGCATCAGTGCCCGGAATGCGCAGCAGCGGATGGCGCTTGAGCTTCTGCTGAATGATGATATTCCGCTGGTGACCATTACCGGCAAGGCGGGTACAGGCAAGACGCTGCTGGCGTTAGCCGCCGGATTGTTCAAAGTAGAGGATGAACACAAATACAAGAAGCTGCTAATTGCCCGCCCGGTGGTACCGATGGGTAAGGATATCGGCTATCTGCCGGGAGAGAAGGATGAGAAGCTCCGTCCGTGGATGCAGCCTATTTATGATAACCTCGAATTCCTGTTCGACACCAAGAAGGCAGGGGATATCGATAAAATATTGATGGGGCTGGGAAGTATCCAGGTAGAGGCGCTGACCTATATCCGCGGCCGCTCCATCCCGTCGCAGTTCATCATCATTGATGAGGCGCAGAACCTGTCCCGCCACGAAGTGAAGACGATTGTCTCCCGGGCCGGCGAGGGCAGTAAGGTGATCCTGATGGGGGACCCCGAGCAGATTGACCACCCTTATCTGGATGCGGCGAGCAACGGGCTCAGCTATATCGTGGAGAAGTTCAAGCAGCAGGGCATAAGCGGACATATCACACTGGAAAAGGGCGAGCGTTCGCATCTGGCCCAGCTGGCCGCCGATCTGCTCTAACCCGCACCAACAACAAACTTTATTCCAGCCGGGAGATCACCACTCCCGGCTTTTTCCTGCCCGCCCCCGGAAGCGGCGGGAGGGGATTTGGCTGGGGTTAGCTGGAGCAACATGGCGATAGCACCGGAGGGGAATTTTGGAGCTGTAGGAGCGGGAGCGTCCGCCTTTGTATACGGATTTCAACCGCGAACAGCGGTTTGGATCAAGAAATCTGTATACAACAGCGGCCGGAAGTCCAAATATTCACCGTAGGTGCGGCTACCGCCAACTTGCTACCATGTTCCTCAGGCGCTCCCTTTCCGCCGTTTCCTTCTATATAAAGAGAACGGTTTCACAACCCAAGACAAGCGCCGGCATCTCTGCTAAAATGAGGAATAAGAAACGCTGAAGGAGAGAGCGCATGTGCTGAAACGCAAAAATTACTGGCTGCTGTTTGCAGTTCTGCTGCTGGCCTTGACAAGCCTGTCACCCAGCATGGAGCTGAATACGGATCATGGCAGCTATCCGCCCAGACAGCCGCTGGACCAATCAGAGCGTCCTCCTTCAGGGGAAGCAGGGAAAGTCGAGAGTCTGCAGATCCGCGTCTCGCTCAGTGTGGAGGAATTCAGCGTGCTCGAGCAGATTAGCAAAGAGTACACTTTATCCAGCGGAGTCAGCGTGATCCTTAAAAATGTAGAGACGGAAGACGGGGGAGCACTGGTGCGTGAAGAACTAACCATTGGGACAAGCCCGGATATCGTGATGCTGGACGGTCACAGTATTTATGATCTGGCGACCCGGGGCTATTTGCTGCCTGTAGATATCTACCAGAGTGTTCCCGGCAGTACACCGCTTACGATGCTTATTCCACAGATGCAGTGGAACGGATATAACTGGGGAGTGCCGCTGGATATCGATCCCTATGTCCTCGTGTATTCGCCGGAGCGGCTCGCCGGGATGGGGTTTGCGGAGGTGCCCGCAAGCCTGGAGCAGTGGAATGAGCTGCTGGTCCGGCTGAAAGAGGACCCGGAGAAGAAGCGTTATCTGCTGGCTATGGATAAGCGGAATCCATACGGCTATGCCGCCATGCTGCATAGCATGGGCAGCAGTTTGCGCTCCGCCAGCCTTGGGCAGGCTCAGTGGACAGAAGCGGCGCGCAGCTATTTATATCTGACCAGCCGGTTTAATAAGGAGATCTGGGAGCTATTGCAGGATGGGAAGCTTGCGGTGGCGGCTGTGCCGCTATCGGAGTGGAAGAAGCACGGAAATTCTACACTTGCGGTGCAGATGCCTAAGAAGCAGGAGGGTGTACCGAGCTATGAGGTCATTCACAGCCGCTTTTTTGCGCTTCCTGCACAATCCGGCAGTCCGGAAGCGGCGGTCAAATGGCTTGCCTACGTCACATCAAGCACGGCCCAGCTGGAATGGCTGGAGAATACGGACCGTCTGCCGGCACTGGATGAGCTATATCGCTCCGCTCAGCCCAAGATGGGGAAGCTGCCGATGGAAGCCGGATGGTTTCTTGCCGAAGATAACACCCCCGGTCCCGGCTCTGAGGCAGAGTGGAGCCGGAAGGCGGAGGCGGTGCTTGGTTTGTTAACCGGCAAGCTGAATGCCGCCGATTATGAAGCAGTGGTGAAGCCTCCTTTAGAATGAGAGGGACAGCTTTACATGCAGGATGCCGTCCGAGCTTGTGACCTCGGTGGCCTGCAGGAAGGAGACGATCTTCGCCGGATAGAAGCCGAGATCGAATTCTTCCTCCAGTGCCTGGCGGGTGGTATCCGGCAGCTCCAGACCATTGAACACCACATGATCAACATGGAACATCAAGCCGTTGACAGGCTCCTGCTGTATGGTATAGCGGCCGGTCAGCGACAGTGACAACCCCCCGCTTTTACCCGTCGCCGTGACTGAATTGTCTTTGAACGTAAACCGGAAATCCCGGAACAGCGGATTCTGGGTAACCAGAAACTCATTCAGATCCTTTTCGGACAGGGCGAGATTATAGGTCATCCCCTTGCGCACCAGCACGCCATCCCGGCCCTGGACAAACTCCGGCAGCTGCTTCATGGCAGAAGCCAGCGCTTTGAAATACTTCCGCACCTCATGCAGACCGATGTTCTCCCAATATTTACTGAACTCCTCCAGCAGCCGCTGCATACTCTCAGGATCTGTACTGGCCTGAATCCCGCCTGCAATCTCCTTATCTAAGGCAAACACACGTTTCTGTTGCTCTTCGAGCGCCGTTTTGAGCTCTGCCAGCTCCTGGCTGCTGCGCTGTGCGGCTGTGAGTGTGCTTTTCAAATCCTTGTACTGAGTCTCATATTCCGTGAGCGTCTTCCGGTCCTGCCCCATAATAATCTCATAATAATCGACTAGAGCGATTAGCCTGCTGATGCTTTTGGCGGAGAGGAATGCGGTAAGAAGCCCATCCCGTTCCCCCATATAATAGGCACGCACAACAGCACCCGCCCGTTCCTGCTGATCCGCGATGTTACTCTGCTTGGCGGCTGCCTGCTCTTCCAGGTCTGCGGCATTGCGCTCCAGCGTCTGTTGTTCTGCGGTAATCCGGGCAATCTCACGTTCAATCTCTGCGGAGGACAGCGTCTGCTCCAGCAGCTTGCGGGTCTCTTCATCATCCGGCATGGAGATCGGCGGAGCGCTGACTCCTGAAGCGGAGCCGGAACCGGCGGACAGATACACCGGAGAAGCCGGCGGCATAGCGATGCAGGTGAGGATCAATATTGCTGCGAATAACCGGCGAACAGGTTTACGGGATAACACTTGCACCACCACCTTGAACAGAGTTAGACAGGTATGTACTATTAATATGTTTCAGCCTGTTAAAATATCATACCCTGTTTTGCGTCTCCCCGAACTACAATTTTGCAAACAAAAAGAACGGAAATGCTCCCTTAAGGCAAGAAGCCATATCCGTTCATTCCTATATATATTCGTTATAGCGGCAATCCCATCTCAAATATCGTCCAATAGCTGAAGCCTGTAAACGTCAGGATCATATACCCCCAAAAGAGCAGGATGTAGGTCTTTTCCGTAAATTTCATGTAGCCCAGAATCACAAAAAAAGCGGTTTGCAAAAAGAATAGCAGGGCCATTTCCGTCAGATTACCGGCAAAAGCCATAAGTCCGATGGTGAGTGTGAAAAATCCTAAAACGCGAAACATGCGGTCCAAGAGAGGGTCCCCCTTCCAGTATGAATCCGGCTAACAGCTGCTTACCATTTATTATAACGGCTGTCTAAAACACTGTAAACGAATTCATTGAAAAAAATTCAAAATTCATAAAATATATGATTTTTATTATTGACACAAGCCTTCTGGACGGAAAAGAGGAATTTATAGCAAAGGTAGTATGAGGTGCAGACAAATTGGCAATACAAATTAGTATCAAATAGATTCTATGAACTCTAATAGAGGCATAGAAATGGAGTAAGCAGCTTTTATCCCTATTCACTACCCGGCGGAGCTGCCGGTTCTGAAGATGGTTATTTCATGATGTTGTTAGGAGGGTTAGGCTTTATGACAGCCGTTAGACAGGATGCTTGGAGTGCAGAAGATGATCTGATATTGGCAGAAATAACGCTGCGTCATATCCGCGAGGGCAGCACACAGCTTGCTGCTTTTGAAGAGGTGGGTGAAAAAATCGGCAGAACCTCGGCGGCCTGCGGTTTCCGCTGGAACAGCTGCGTGCGCAAAAGCTACGAGGATGCTATCGGGATTGCCAAAGGACAGCGGCAGAAACGGAGCTATCTGAAGAAACAGCCTTCCTCGCGCGGGGCTCAGGTAGCCGGACTGATTCTCGGTGACATTGAGGAAGACTACAGCCGCAGCGAAGGATTAAGCGAGAATAGCTTATCCATCGATGCCGTCATCCGCTTCCTGCGGCAGTGGAAGGGGACATTCCAGGAGGCCGGCAGACAGCTTAAGATGCTAGAGCGTGATCTGCGGGAGAAGGAAGAGGAGCTCTCTGAACTGAGAGTTGAGAATGAACGTCTATCCAGAGAAGTGAATCTTGCCCAGAGCGATTACCGTGTGGTTAACGATGATTACAAGGCGCTGATCCAGATTATGGACCGTGCCCGCAGGCTGGCCTTTCTTAATGAAGAGGATGATGAGAAGACCCGCTTCAAAATGGATGCGAACGGAAACCTGGAACGGATTGAATAGAATAGTTAGGCAGCAAGCCCTGCGTCCAGGTGCGTTACAGCACCGGATTAGCAGGGTTTTTTGTTTTGCTTTTGCAGAGACAGGCAGGATATAATTAGGAAAATTATTGGAGCAATGCATGGCAGGGGGCAGGATTAGCATGAGAATAGATGTGATAGGCGCGGGGTCATTGGGGCTGCTGCTTGCAGGACGGCTGATCGCCGGCGGGGCTGAAGTGCGGATATGGTGCAGGGGCGAGGAGCAGAGCAGGGCGCTATCCGAACGGGGGCTGACTGTCAGCTATGAAGATGGCAGGGAGGCAACACGGCTTCCAGGCGGAAGTTTCTCTGCTGCACCGGTAGAAGGATATACCCGGTGTCAGCTGGATGAACCCGGGGAGGTTACACTGTTAACGGTAAAGCAAAAGGTGCTTCATGAGGCTCTGCCTGAGATTCTCCGGCCGCTAAGCCGCAGGAAGCTTGTAATCATAGGATTCCAGAACGGCTGCGGGCATTTGGAGCTGCTTAGGGGGCTGTTGCCGGGGTCATCCATCTGGGCGGCTGTAACAACAGAGGCGGCCAAGAGGAAAACATTAACAGAGGTTATTCATACGGGTAAAGGGGAAATATGTATAGGGAAGAGCAGCTCTCCTATAAATATTCATGAAACTGATCTGCAGGCATCTGAGCCTGAGGCCATAATTAGTTTCATAGAAGCTCTTGCCTCAGCAGGATTTCGCGCTTCTCTGTCGAAAGAAGTGGATACCATCATTTACCGGAAGCTACTGATCAATGCTGTCATTAATCCTCTAACCGCCATTTGGCGGGTAAGGAACGGCGAATTACTGGCCTCCGCTGCACGTGTACAGCTTATGAAGGAACTGTATACAGAGGCAGCCGGAATATTAGAGGCCTGCGGGATTTCCCCTGAGCACGATGTCTGGGACACCATTCTTGAAGTATGCCGCGCGACTTCGGGCAATACATCATCGATGCTGGCTGATGTGCTTGCTTCAAGGGAAACGGAAATCCGCTGGATTAATGGAAGTATTGTGAATATGGGGCTGCGGCAGGGCATTCAGGCTCCGCTGCACCGCTGGATTTGCGGACTGGTAGAAGGCATGACTGTGAGGGAGGGGTGAGGCTGTTTGGAATTTCTCCGGAATTCGTTCGGCGTGTTAAGCGTTATTCCGATTGTTCCTTTTTTGATTGTATATTTCGCAGGAATCGGGCTCAGGCATGATAAGAGGAAAACAATGATGCTGGCGATGGACGTAACTACTTTATTTTTATTGCTGTCAGTTTCGGGACTGTTTAATATTATTTTTGACTCAACCTTTGGATTCTTTCTTATACTACTTATTGTATTAATATCCGCCGGACTGATTGGCGGCGCCCAAAACCGCCTCAAAGGAGGGGTGGACGGAAAACGGTTACTTCGTGCTGTGTGGCGGCTTTCTTTCTTTTTCCTGGGCGTAGGTTACGTATTATTTATGGTTGTAGGCCTCATTCAATACATATCACAAGCGATGTAACGTTCCACTGCTCCGGTGAAGCGTCAACGTCACAAAATTTTAAAGAATTAAAAAAAAGTCGTTTTCAGAAAATATTGCTCTAGATTTTTTTGACCACTGGTTGTATAATCATAAACCATATACCACATTCTATTTAGGGGGAACTGCTAGATGAAGAAGAGTAAAAGTCTATTGCTCATGATCGCAATAGTTCTGGTGATCGGCACAGTGCTTGCTGGCTGCGGCGGAAACAAGAACAATAGCGGTACTAATGCTGCGGCGACGACTGCACCAGAGGGCAGCACGAACACAGGAACAACAGGTGACGAGAAGCTGGCTGCTGACCAGACACTTAGAGTCAACCTGACTGCAGAACCACCTACGTTTAACCCTGCACAAGCTCAGGACAGCCAAGCCAACACCGTCCTGAAAACTATGTATGAAGGCTTGACCCGCATGAATGATGAAACTGGCCAAGCTGAGCCGGGTATTGCTGAGAAGTGGGATATTTCCGCTGACGGACTGGTATATACGTTCCACCTGCGCGATGCACAGTGGAGCAACGGTGACCCTGTAGAAGCTGCTGATTTCGTTCGCGCATGGAAAATCGTGCTCGACCCTAACACAGATCCTACTGCACCTTACGCTTATCAATTGTACTACCTGAAGAATGGTGAAGAATACTATACTAAGAAAGTTGCAGATTTCAACGAAGTGGGCGTAAAAGCTGTTGACGCGAAAACTCTTGAAGTTACGCTTAAAGCACCAACTCCTTACTTCCTTGGTCTTCTGTCCTTCTATACTTATTACCCTGTACACAAATCCGTTGAGGGTAATGCTAAATGGGCTACAAGCAAAGATACTATGATCACTAACGGCGCGTTCACACTGACTGAGTGGACTACCGGCCAATCTCTGCAAGTTAGCAAGAACGATAAGTACTGGGATGCTGCAAGCATCAAACTGGCTAAAATCGACTTCTCCCTGGTTAACAGTGGAGCAACTGAACTCTTGAGCTACAAGAACGGCGAACTGGACCGCGCTGGTGCACCTCACGGTGAAATCCCGCAAGAACAGGTGCCAATCGTACAGAAAGAGCTTCCTAACGAATTCCAGAGAAAAGGTATCGCAAGTACCTACTACTATGAATTCAACATCACTGAAAAACCATTCAATAACGTTAAAATCCGTAAAGCATTGGCTATGACAGTTAACCGTCAATCGCTGATTGACAACGTAGCACAGGGCGGACAGCTTCCTGCGTTCGGCTTCGTACCTCCGGGTATCGCTGGCGCTGACGGTGAATTCCGTAATGCGGTTAAAGACGATTACTTCAAAGAAGATGCAGAAGAAGCTAAGAAATTGCTGGCAGAAGGTCTGGCTGAAGAAGGTCTGACTGCATTGCCGCCAGTTGAATTGTCCTACAACACAAGTGAAGGCCACAAGAAAATCGCTTTGGCTGTAGCTGATATGTGGAAACAGGCTCTGGGTATCACTGTTAACACGGTGAACCAGGAGTGGGCAGTATTCATCGACAACCGTCAGAACCTGAACTACCAGATCGCACGTGCCGGCTGGACTGCGGATTACAATGATCCAATGACCTTCCTGGATATGTGGGTAACAGGCGGCGGTAACAATGATACAGGTTACGCTAACCCTGAGTATGACAAGCTGATTCAAGAAGCGAAAACAAGCTCTGACCTGGCAAAACGCCAAGAGTTGTTTGCTCAGGCTGAGAAAATGATCATTCAGGATGACATGATCCTGATTCCATTCTACTACTACACCAACAACTCCCTGACTAAAGAGTACCTCAAAGGTGTAACTCTTGACTTCAGCGGTGCCATTGACTTCACTCGTGCTTACCTGCTTGAGCACTAAGAAATGCAGAACCTTCAGCTTATGAACTGAATAGTGATAGTCTGAAGGGAGTCTTACACTTCGGGATATATATGTGGAATTCCATATATATCCCTTTTTTTTGCATTTCGGGCTTTTTGTTAAAGATTTCACGAACTTACAAAATAAGAAATTAGACAAACGGCCATTTTTTTCATAAAATCTAATTATGTGTCTCAAAAAAGTAAAAGGAGGTGTTGATGGGGATGGTTCGTTATATTGCCAATAAGTTTTTCTATATGCTTGTTTCGCTATTTGTGCTGATTTCAGCGACCTTTTTTCTGATGAAAGCTATTCCGGGGGACCCGTTTACTTCTGAAAAGAAGATTCCACCAGAAATAAAAGCGCGTTTATACGAGCAATATGGATTGGACAAGCCGCTCTATCATCAGTATTTCAAGTATTTGGGTGAAATTGCCCAGGGTGATTTGGGTGTATCCATGAAGCGTCTGAATCAGGATGTAACACACTTGATCGGCCAGACATTCTCGGCGTCTCTGAAGCTGGGGCTTATCGCAATTCTTGTGTCGGTTATTGTCGGAGTCTTCCTCGGCATGATGGCGGCACTCTATCACCGCAAGTTTATTGACAGTGCAGCAATGGTGCTGGCGGTGTTGGGAATTGCGGTTCCGAGCTTTGTAGTCGCCTCGCTGCTGCAATATGTGTTTGCTTACAAGTTCCACATGTTCCCGGTCTCCGGGTTTAAAGGGCCGATGTATTATGTCTTGCCGGTAACCGCGTTATCAGCGCAGCCTATAGCCTTCATAGCGAGGCTGACGCGCTCAAGTATGCTGGAGGTCCTACATGCGGATTACATCAAGACGGCTAAGGCCAAGGGCCTAAGCTGGGCAGCTATCCTGAGCCGTCACGTGCTGCGTAACGGAATACTGCCTGTAGTAACCTATATGGGACCTATGACAGCTAACATCGTAACCGGTTCTGTTGTTATTGAGCAGATCTTCGGTGTCGGCGGGATCGGCAAGCAATTTGTTGAAGCGATCGGTGTCCGCGATTATACCGTTATTATGGGGATTACCATCTTCTATGGTGTACTGCTTATGGTAGCCCGGTTCATCACTGACATTGCTTATGTGTTTATAGATCCGCGTATCAAACTATCTGGCGGAAAGGAGGGCTAACGAGTGGCTTCTGACAAAAACTTGGTATCGCAGGATGCGAACCTGAAACCGGAAGATTTCCGTAAGGTTGGAATTGACGAACGGCAGGCTGAAGTCATTCAGCGTGAAAGTCTGTCCGCCTGGCGGGATTCCTGGGAACGTCTGCGCCAGAACAAAATGGCAATGACAGCTCTGGGAGTTCTTGGTCTGATTGTACTGGCTGCTATTTTTGCGCCATTCTTCTCAAAGTTCAATTACTATTCTAACGATTTGCTCAACACGAATAAGCCCCCTTCATCCGACCATTGGTTCGGTACAGATGATCTGGGACGCGATATCTTTGTCCGTACCTGGTACGGTGCACGAATCTCACTGATTGTCGGCCTTGCCGCTGCTGCGATCGACCTTTTCATCGGGGTTATCTACGGCGGAATCATGGGTTACTTCGGCGGCCGTGTTGACAATATCATGAATAAAATCTCTGAAATTCTGTACTCCATTCCATACCTGCTGGTAGTTATCCTGCTGCTGGTAGTACTTGAACCAAGCCTTGGTACCATTATCCTGGCGCTGACGATAACGGGCTGGATTACGATGTCCTGGATTGTGCGCGGCGAGATTATGCAGCTTAAGAACCGTGAGTTCGTACTCGCTTCGCGTTCGATGGGTGCAGGGTCCAAGCGGCTGCTGTTCAAGCATCTTTTGCCGAATGCTGTGGGACCGATTATTGTAACGATTACGCTGTCCGTGCCGAATGCCATCTTTGCCGAAGCGTTCCTGAGCTTCCTCGGTCTTGGTGTACAGGCTCCGGTAGCTTCACTAGGTTCGATGATCAATGACTCACTGACCGGCTGGCTTTATTATCCGTGGCGCTTCCTGTTCCCGGCTATTCTTATCAGTTTAACGATGCTTTCCTTTAATATTTTTGGTGACGGCCTGCGTGATGCGCTTGATCCTAAGCTGAAGAAATAGGAATTAAACAATGGTGGAACCCATGCGGCAAAGATATTGGCATGATATTTCAAGACCCGATGACTTCTTTGAACCCAATGATCCAAGTGGGCAAACAGATAACCGAAGTTTTGATCTAACATCAGAATATATCAGCGGCCGAAGCGAATAATCAAGCTATTGAAATGCTGAAGCTAGTGAGCATTGTGAATGCGGAGGCTCGCTTTAACCAATATCCCCAAGAACTCTCTGGCGATGTGCAACATTCGCTTGGGACCTCCATCATCCTGATAACATATTCCTGGCGTAAATGCCGGGAGATGTGACCGGGTTATCGTAGTACACCAAGGGTCTTGTGCGGCTGGTGCCGCAGCTTACCCGAAGAAGGGCGGGCCGGTGATACCAATCACTTTAGCTTACCCTGATCTGATTAAGCCGCCGGTCGGTTGCCCCTATACAGCGCACTGCAGCGAAGCAGTGCCTCCTGTGAAGGAGTGGATTGATCCCGGCATCACAGAGTTCAGTGATACGCTTATCGCGCACTGCTGGAATCTGCATTCGATGGCCAAGGAGGTGCAGTTCGTTTGAGTAAGAATCTGAGCAAGAATCTGATTGAAGTAGAAGGTCTTAAGAAATATTTCAATGTAGGCAAGGGAAGAGTTCTTAAGGCAGTTGATAATATTAGCTTCTCCATCCGTGAAGGCGAAACCCTGGGAATGGTAGGGGAGTCCGGCTGCGGAAAGACTACTGCAGGCCGTACCGTTCTCCGTTTGTATGAGCCGACTGCAGGCAGCGTGAAATACAATGGTACAGATATCTACAAATTGTCCGGCAGCAAGATGAAGACGATGCGCCGTGATATGCAAATGATCTTCCAGGACCCGTATGCTTCGCTTAACCCGCGGTTCACGGTGTCTGACATTATCGGTGAAGCGCTGGACATTCATGGTCTGGCCGGAAGCCGCCAGGAACGCAAGAAGCGGATTGAAGAGCTGCTGGATATGGTTGGCCTTAACCATGATCACGCTACCCGTTATCCGCATGAATTCTCCGGTGGTCAACGTCAGCGTATCGGGATTGCCCGCTCGCTTGCCGTGAACCCTAAGTTCATCGTCTGTGACGAGCCGATCTCGGCACTCGACGTATCCATCCAGGCGCAGGTCGTTAACCTCCTCAAGGAGCTGCAGGACCGTCTTGGACTTACTTATCTCTTCATCGCCCATGACTTGTCCATGGTTAAGCATATCAGTGACCGTGTGGCCGTTATGTACCTGGGCAAAATGGTTGAGCTGGCGGAAAGCGAAGAGTTATACGCTAATCCGATCCATCCGTATACCAAATCCCTGCTCTCGGCGATTCCGGTTCCAGACCCGGAGATTGAAGCGAACAAAAAACGCATTCATCTGCATGATGAGCTGGGCAGCCCGATTTATGCGGCCGGCGAGAAGACAAATGACAGCGATTATGAACTGGTAGAGGTGTCCAAGGGGCATTTCGTAGCCAAGCAATTTGCTTAAACTTAAGATGGCAGCGGAACGTAGGCGGGAGCATTCAGCTCTCGCCTATTCTTTCGATTAAGGGATATCCTTCATTAGGATGGCGTATATTACTTTGACGCCGCACCCAACATTGGATACAATCATAAAGGGTTTACCGATTTATGAATTACATATAGCAGCGGGTTATTGCAGAACAAGGAGGCCATTATCAATGAATGTTGTACCGGAACCACTGCCGGGCGGATCTGCGCTCGCCAGTGACTATATACATCAATACGAAACCGTAGGACATTTGTATGGCGGGGACTTCCGCAGCCCGGAGAGCCGGGCTGAACGCGCAGCGTGGCTTGATCGTACAGGAAGCCTGCGGGCAGACCGCGCAGCGGTTGTCTCATATTTGCGCAGCTATAACAATAAGCACAATCCTGATGAGGCAGTTGTCCGTTCGCTTGAATTGCTGGAACAGCCGGAGACCCTTGTAGTGACAGGCGGCCAGCAGAGCGGCTTGTTCACAGGCCCTCTATTCGTGGTCTATAAGGCCATTACTACCATTCAGGCAGCCCGGGAGGCTGCGGCCCAGCTTGGCCGGCCGGTCGTTCCGCTGTTCTGGATTGCGGGTGAGGATCATGACTGGGATGAGGTCAATCATACCTATGTGCTGAACCGGAGCGGCGAAATTACCCGGATTAAGCTGGATAAAGGCGAAGGCCCCCGGTCCTCGGTCAGCGAGATCAAGGTGGATGCTGAGAGCTGGCTTCAGGCGGTTGCGCAGCTGGATGGCTTATTGCAGGACAGTGAATTCAAACCGCAGCTGATGGAGCTGGTTACGGCTGCATCTACGGGCGCCGGCAATATGACGGAGGCGTTCGCCAAGCTGATGGGAGCTTTGTTCGGCAAATTCGGACTGATTCTGCTGGATTCGGCCGATCCTGCCCTGCGCAGGCTGGAAGCGCCCATGTTCGCTTCCATGATTGAGCGGAATGACGAGCTGGAGGCAGCTTATCTTGCCGCAGCTGAACGGATTATAGACAGCGGATATGAGCTGCAGGCCGATGTGACGCCCGGAAATGCGAATCTTTTCTATATTCATGAGGGTGCACGGCTTCTGCTCCATAAGGCGGAGGGACGGTTCGCAGACCGGAAAGCCACGGTCTCGTTCTCCCGTTCTGAGCTGTTGGAGCTGCTGGAGAGCCATCCCGAACGGTTCAGCAACAATGTGCTAACCCGCCCGCTGATGCAGGACTATGTACTTCCTGTGCTCGCTACAGTGCTCGGACAAGGGGAAATGGCTTACTGGGCGATTCCGCATCAAGCCTTCAGGGTGCTGGACGGACAGATGCCGCTGATTATTCCGCGCATGTCTTTTACAGTGATTGAGGGAACGCTTCGCAAGCATATGGATAAATACAGCTTGTCCTTCACAGATGTGCAGAGAGGTCTGGATGATAAACGCAAGGCGTGGCTAAGTGCTCAGGATGAGCTGAAGCTAGAAGACAAATTCGAAGAGATTAAGACAGCATTCTCCGGGATGTACGAGCCGCTGATTGAACAGCTTGGCAGTATTCAGGCGGGGCTGCTGAAGCTGGGCGGCAATAACAAGGATAAGATTATCGACCAGATCTCCTTCCTGCAGGGCAAAGCACTGGATGCGATGGAGAAACAGAATGAGGCTGCGCTTCGCCAGTGGGAACGGATCGAGCTGTCGCTCATGCCGCTGGGCAAGCTTCAGGAGCGTGTCTATAATATGATGTATTATCTGAACCGGTACGGGCTGGAATGGCTGGAGGAATTGATGGCTGTGCCTGCTGACTACAGCGGAACACACCGTATTATTTATATGTAAGCAAATTATTCTAGGGGGTCCTACTATGAGTTCATTATCCAAGCAAAACAGTATTGTTGCCGATATGTCGCTTGCACCCGAGGGGCATCTCAAAATCGACTGGGTTCGCCAGCATATGCCGGTGCTGAACCGTATCCGTGAGCAGTTCGAAGCCGAGCAGCCGTTCAAGGGGCTCAAGGTATCGATCACCCTTCACCTGGAAGCCAAGACCGCTTATCTGGCCAAGGTAGTGCAGGCTGGTGGCGCGGAAGTAACGATTACAGGCTCCAACCCGTTATCTACGCAGGACGATGTGTGTGCTGCACTCGTTGAGGATGGCATTACCGTATTTGCCAAGTACAATCCTTCCCCGGAAGAGTTCAAGGCACTGAACATCCGGGCACTGGAGAGCAAGCCGGATCTGATTATCGACGACGGCGGCGATTTCGCCACCCTGCTGCACTCCGAGCGCCCCGATCTGATGGAAAATATCCGCGGGGGAGCTGAGGAGACAACCACAGGTATTATCCGCTTAAAGGCGCTGCAGAAGCAGGGCATGCTGAAATTCCCTATGGTTGCCGTAAATGACGCTTATTGCAAATATTTGTTCGATAACCGTTACGGCACAGGACAGTCGGCATGGGACGGCATTGTCCGCACTACCAACCTGATTGTAGCCGGCAAAACTGTGGTTGTGGTGGGCTACGGCTGGTGCGGTAAAGGTGTAGCGATGCGGGCCAAGGGACTCGGAGCGAACGTAATTGTTACGGAAGTGGATGCGATCAAGGCGGTAGAGGCGCATATGGACGGATTCCATGTCCTGCCGATGCTGGAAGCGGCGAAGCAAGGAGACTTCTTCGTAACTGTTACCGGGAACCGGTACGTCATTCGCGGAGAGCATTATGATGTGATGAAGGATGGCGCGATTCTCTGCAATGCCGGACATTTCGATGTGGAGGTCAACAAGCCGGAGCTGGCTGAGCGCTCAGTGTCCCAGCGGACGGTGCGCAAGAACATCGAAGAGTATCAGCTGAAGGATGGACGCAAGCTGTACCTCCTGGCTGAAGGACGTCTGGTGAACCTGGGCGCAGCCGATGGTCATCCGGCAGAGATTATGGATACCACCTTCGCACTCCAGGCCTTGTCCCTTAAATATGTTAACGATAATTATAAGAGTATTGGTGTCAAAGTGGAGAATGTACCTTATGTGCTGGATGAGCAGGTAGCGCGTTACAAGCTGGAAAGTCTGGGGATATCCATCGACAGTCTGACACAGGCGCAAGTGGAGTATCTGGACAGCTGGAATCTGAACGACTAAGGATATGGATCTGCACGAGCCCGGAGCCAATCACATTGGCCCGGGCTTTTGCGTGTCCGCATGGGGTGTAAAGAATAGCCTCTTGACAAACAAGAAAAAATTACCTTGCTCCGGAAAAAGGTTTTTGGTTTTTAATGGCGAATCTATTATGCTTAGGTGGTGAAAAGTGGGGCAAAGTGGGGAATCGGGATTCAGGGGTGGGGAATGAGCATGTTCATGGGGGAATACCAGCACAGCATTGACGATAAAGGCCGGATCATTATCCCTGCCAAGTTCCGTGATATGCTCGGAACCTCCTTCGTAGCGACCCGTGGCCTGGACTCCTGCCTGTTTGTTTATCCCATGGAAGAATGGGGAATCATGGAGCAAAAGCTTAAAAGCCTTTCACTGATGAAATCGGATGCCCGTGCCTTCAGCCGCTTTTTTTTCTCGGGAGCGACGGAGTGTGTATGGGACAAGCAAGGCAGGGTGAATCTGCCGGGGAATCTGCGGCAATATGCCAAGCTGGACAAGGACTGTGTTATTCTGGGCGTTTCGAACCGGGTGGAGATCTGGAACAAGGAGCTATGGGAGCAGTACTTCGAACAGTCAGAGGAATCGTTCAACGAAATCGCCGAGAAATTGGTGGATTTCAATTTTGATCTATAGAACATAACATTTCGAATTACTGCCTTGGAGGGATGCAGCTTGTTTCACCACATCACGGTACTAAAAGAAGAAGCGACAGAAGGGCTGCACATCAAGAAGGATGGCCTATATGTAGATTGTACGCTCGGGGGAGCCGGGCACAGCGCCCTTATCGCATCCAAGCTTAGCGGCACTGGACGGCTGATCTGTCTGGATCAGGATGACTGGGCGCTGAACAACGCGAAAGAGAGATTGTCCGGATACGGCGACAAGGTGGTAACCGTCAAGACTAACTTCCGCGATCTGGAGCAGGTGCTCAAGGAACTGCCGTTTGTTCCGCAGAAGGACGGAGTTCCCCAGGTAGACGGGATTCTCTTTGATCTGGGGGTATCCTCTCCGCAGTTTGATGAAGGGGAACGCGGCTTCAGCTACAACCATGACGCCCCGCTGGATATGCGGATGGACCAGTCGGCACAGCTGAGTGCGGCAGATATCATCAACACCTGGAGTGAGCAGGAGATTGCCAGGGTGCTTTTCCAGTATGGAGAAGAGAAATTCTCACGGCGGATTGCCCGGAAGATTGTAGAGCGCAGGGAAGAACGCCCGGTAGAGACCACCGGAGAGCTGGCCGAGCTGATCAAGGAAGGCATTCCTGCGGCGGCAAGAAGGACCGGAGGACATCCGGCGAAGCGGAGTTTTCAGGGGCTGCGGATTGCCGTGAATGATGAGCTGGGTGCTTTTGAGGAAGGGCTGCATGCGGCTGTACGCTGTCTGGCTCCTGAGGGCAGGGTATCCGTTATTACCTTTCACTCGCTGGAGGACCGGATCTGCAAGCAGATTTTCAGCAGCTACTTAAGCCGTTGCACTTGTCCGCCTGACCTTCCGTATTGCGTGTGCGGTGCCGAAGGCACCCTGAAGCTGATCAACCGCAAGCCTATTGTGCCGGGGGAAGAAGAGCTGGAGCTTAACTCGCGTGCCCGTTCAGCCAAGCTGCGTATCGCAGAGAAATTGTAGATGACGATAAAGGAGAATCAGAGATGGCTTATACCCGCGGAAATTTAGCAGTTCAACCTAAGAGAAAACAAGAGGCAAACCCGCTGTACCGTGAGAAAACGAAAGTTGTCACCAGACGCAGAGTGCTGCCGCTGCAGGAGAAGCTTTTGTACATGCTGACGCTGGGAGCCTTTATTCTGGTAGCAGCCTCCCTGATCTGGCGTTACGTCCATATTTACGATTTGAATATGCAGGCCCAGAAGCTGGACAGCGAAATCGCGGTCAACAAGAAGCAAATTGCCACGTACAAGATGGAGAAGCAGACGCTCGAGCAGACGATCGTCCCGCGGGCGAAGGAAATGGGCTATGTGGTCCCTTCTGTGGATTCTACCATCTATGTTCCGCTAAGCAGCCAGGCTACTGACCAAGCCGGAAAAAAATAGCGATGAACGGCAATCGCAATAATAGAGGTTGTGAGGTACCTTATGGTTAAGAGAATCAAACTTCGCACGCTGTTTATAGGAGGGTGTATTACCCTCTTTTTTCTTGTTTTAGTCGCCAGAGTATTCTGGATTCAGGTTCTGCAAGGTAAGGAGTGGCAGGAGACCGCGGCTAAGCAGTGGGCCCATACTTCAACCATCAAGGCCGTCCGCGGGGTGATTGAGGACCGTAACGGTAATGTTCTGGCCAGCGATGTGCCTGCCTATACGGTAGTGGTTAACCCTGAGGTCATTGCCGAGAAAAAAATCGGTGAAGAGGTCATTCAGGGCCTGCATGAGCTGCTGAACAAACCGGCGGATGAGCTGAAGAAGCTGGTGGAGGCCAAGGATAAAGACGGGAAATATCTGAAGAACCGCGAGATCCGTAATGAAGGCTGGAAGATTAACCAGGAGCTGGCCGATAAAGTGACGGCTTTTGTAGAGAAGCTTAAGAAAGAACATGATACGCTGGAGACTGGGGTCGGGCTCGTCAGGGAGCAGAAGCGCTATTATCCTAAGGATTCGCTTGCTGCGCATATTCTGGGCTACACCGACAGAGACGGCAAAGCAATGATGGGACTGGAGAAGCTCCTGGACAAACAGCTCTCCGGGACGGACGGCAAGCTGAATTACCAGAGTGACGGCAAGGGCATCAAGCTGCCCGATTCCAAGGATACGTTCCAGCCTGTGGTGAATGGAAGCAACTACAAGCTGACGATTGACAGCACGATTCAGTTCTATATTGAAGAGGCTATGAAAAAGGCGTATGCGGAGTATAAGCCGAAGTCGATCAGTGTGATTGCGGCCGACCCGAAGACGATGGAGATTCTGGGTCTGGCGAATATGCCAACTTTTAACCCGAATGAGTACTATGATCTGAATCAGGATGCGGCCGGTTTCTATAACCACGCTATTATGACGAGATTCGAGCCGGGTTCAACATTCAAGATCGTCCCGCTGGCGGGTGCCGTGCAGGAGAAGCTGTTCAATCCGAATGCCACCTTCCAGTCCGGTTCTGTACGGATTAAGGGATACAGCAAGCCTATCTATGATATGAACAGAGCCGGGTATGGAACCATTACCTTCCTGGAAGGGGTTAAGCGCTCGAGTAACGTTGCATTCGTCAAGCTTGGCTATGAGATGCTGGGCAAGGAGAAGCTGCTGCAGTATATCACGGATTTCGGGTTCACGGAAAAGACGGGCATTGACCTCCCTGGAGAGGTTAAGGGTGTTGTCAACCCTGATCCAAACAGGGCAGTGGAAAATGCAACCCTTGCTTATGGACACGGGAAGCTGCTGGTGACCCCGATCCAGCAGCTCACAGCCGTCGCTGCGATTGCGAACGGCGGCAAGCTGCTGGTGCCGCATGTGGTGAAGGAGGTTACCGATCCGAATACCGGTAAGACCATGGTCACCCAGCCGGAGGTTGTACGTCAGGTGCTCTCCGAGGCAAGCGCACGGGAGACGGGCAGCTACCTGGAGCAGGTAGTGGCCGATCAGCAGCACGGAACCGGCCGGCATGCCTACATTGAGGGCTACCGGGTGGCCGGCAAGACAGGTACGGCGATTAAGCCGGATGGTAAGGGCGGGTATGACCGTGACAAGGTTCGCTCCTCCTTCCTCGGTTACGCACCGGCCAATGACCCGAAGATCGCAGTCTTCGTCATTATTGACGAGCCTGCTGATGCTGCCGGCGGCGGTGCCGCTGCGGGGCCGGTCTTCAAGGATATCGTCTCTCAGGCGCTTCCTTATATGGGCGTGCCCAAAGCGGGAGATGTTACGGGTCCTGCTGACAAGAAGACAGTGAAGGCCGAGGCTGCCACCCAGCGCAAAGCGCCGGAACTGACCGGCAAGACGGTGAAGGCGGCGAGACAGCTGCTCATTAATCAGGGCTTTGATTTTGAAGCCGTAGGTCAAGGGGCAAATGTAGTCAGCCAGTACCCTGAGAAGGGCACCGCCCTGACCGCCGGGCAGCGCATCTATCTGTTAAGTGAGCAGGGAGAGAACGTGACGCTTCCTGATCTGCGAGGGCAATCTCTGCGCGATGCGCTGGAGATTCTGAACCTGCTGAAGGTGGGGATCTCCGTCAATGGAGAAGGTTATGTCACGGAGCAGACGCAGACCAAGAATAACGGAAAAACCCAGGTTGCACTGACGCTTAGCCCGCTTAATGAGTATGGGGAGAATATCCCTGTTGCCTTAGCCGGTGATGCCGATAAGGATGAAGCTGCAAAGTAGCAGACCTATAGGCTTGTTCTAACCCCTGTTTGTCCTGAATAGTCATGAAGGTAAGAGATCATGTCTATGAGCGAAAGCGGGGAGAACAGAGTGAAGGTATCAAAAGTCGTTAGCCGGCGGAGAATGCTGTGGACGCTGCTGGGACTGGCCGTGTTGTTCGGTGCGCTGGCTGTGCGCCTTGCCTATGTACAGTTGACCCAAGGCGAGAAGCTGAGCGAGAAGGCCGAGGATTTATGGCGGCGGAATATCCCCTTCACCGCCAAACGCGGTGAGATTCTGGACAGGGAGGGTGTGGCGCTGGCGTATAACATCAGCTCACCCACGGTTTATGCCATTCCAGTACAGGTGAAGGAGAAGGAACAGACTGCGAAGCAGCTGGCTCCGCTGCTCGGCATGACCGAGGAGAAGCTGACCCAGCTGCTCACCCAAAAGAAAGCCTCAGTGAAACTGCAGCCCGGCGGCCGCAAAATTACGATGGAGCTTGCCGCGAGCATCCGTAATTTGCAGCTGCCGGGCATCGTTGTCGCTGAGGATAACAAACGGTATTATCCCTTCGGGGATCTGGCCGCACATATTCTGGGCTTCACCGGAATCGACAATCAGGGGATTACCGGGATTGAGAGCATCTATGATAAGCTGCTTCAGGGGAGTGCGGGCAATATCTCCTATCTCTCCGATGCGGGAGGCCGGCTGATGCCCGGGTCCTCCGAGAAGTACACGCAGCCGCAGGATGGACTTAGCCTGCAGCTGACCATCGACAAGCAGATTCAATCCATTATGGAACGCGAGCTGGATCAGGCCATGGTGAAATATCAGGCGCAGGGCGCCTGGTCTATTGCCATGGACCCCCGTAACGGCGAGATTCTGGCGATGGCGAGCCGGCCGGGGTATGAGCCAGGGAGCTACCAGGAATACGATGCTGAGGTATATAACCGTAATCTTCCGATCTGGATGACGTATGAGCCAGGTTCCACCTTCAAGATCATCACGCTGGCTGCGGCATTGGAGGAGGGGAAGGTAGATCTGCAGCATGAGCATTTTTTCGATCCGGGTTACATTGAAGTCGGCGGAGCGAAGCTGCGCTGCTGGAAGAAGGGCGGTCACGGAAGTCAGACCTTCCTTGAAGTGGTCGAGAACTCCTGCAACCCGGGGTTCGTTGCCTTGGGGCAGCGTCTGGGTAAGGATACGCTGTTCAAGTACATCCGTGATTTCGGCTTCGGGAGCAAGACGGGCATCGATCTGAACGGTGAAGCGAACGGAATTCTGTTCAAGCCCGCCCAGGTGGGCCCGGTGGAGCTGGCAACCACGGCATTCGGCCAAGGGGTATCCGTCACGCCGATTCAGCAGATTGCTGCGGTATCGGCAGCGATCAACGGCGGCAAGCTGTATACTCCGCATGTGGCCAAAGCCTGGATTAACCCGGATACCGGGAACGTTGTCTCCGAGACTGAGCCGGAGGAAGTGCGGCAGGTGATCTCGGAGGAGACCTCGAAGAAAGTGCGGGCTGCCCTTGAGAGCGTAGTTGCCAAAGGCACAGGCCGGCCGGCATTTATTGACGGCTACCGTGTGGGCGGCAAGACAGGGACAGCACAGAAGGTAATCAACGGCCGGTATTCTCCTACAGAGCATATCGTATCCTTTATCGGCTTTGCGCCGGCGGATGATCCGCAGATCGTAGTCTATACGGCAGTCGATAACCCGAAGGGAATTCAGTTCGGGGGTGTAGTTGCCGCTCCGATTGTCCAGAATATTCTTGAGGATTCTCTTCTGTATTTGAAGGTTCCGGAGCGTAAGGATCAGCTGCCGAGAACCTATAAATACGGAGAGACTCCGATAGTGACGGTCCCTGATCTTACGGGGGCAACAGTTCAGGATATCTATGAGGACTTGAACATGAATTTCATGCTGGTCCGTTCCGGCACCGGCAATACTGTGATCAATCAGGCCCCGAAGGCCGGGGCAAGAGTGCAGCAGGGCTCCACCATCCGGATTTATATGGGAACGCCAAGCGAACCCTAAATCGTATCATATAAAGGTTTATATAAATTTAACTTGAAAATACACAGACAGGGAAAAGTGGCGGAAGTCACGGTAATCCCATACTGAAATACTTACAAGTACAAATGCAGAGCGAGGGATAGCTATGTTAATTAAAGAACTCTCTTCTTGTCTGGCCGCTGCCCGTCTATACGGGGACGGAGACATAGAAATTTCAGATTTGCAGGCCGATTCACGCAAGGTGGGTCCGGGCGATTTGTTCATTTGTCTGCCCGGACATACAGTGGACGGACATGATTACGCACCTCAGGCTGCCGCCAAGGGTGCGGCTGCTCTGGTCTGCGAGCGGAAGCTGGACATTGACTTGCCGCAGATCGTGGTGGATGACTGCCGGTATGCCATGTCTGTGCTGTCCAATGCCTTCTTCGGTTCACCGAGCAGCCGGATGAAGCTGATCGGCATCACAGGTACCAACGGCAAGACGACCACCACCTATCTGATTGAACGGATCATGCAGGATCATGGGGTGAAGACCGGCCTGATCGGAACGATCCAGATGCGGTATGACGGTCAGAGCTATGGGGTGTCCGGTACGACACAGGAATCTCTGGAGCTTCAACGCAGTCTGAATCATATGGCGTTTAAGGGTGTGCAGTGCTGTGTAATGGAAGTCTCCTCCCATGCGCTCCAGCAGGGCCGGGTAAAGGGGACCGACTACCGCACCGCGATCTTTACGAATCTGACCCAGGATCACCTGGATTACCATCATACAATGGAGGAGTACCGCGCAGTGAAGGGCTTGTTCTTCTCACGGCTCGGCAATGTGATCTCCCCGTGGAAGGAAGAACGCAAGTATGCGGTGTTGAATGCCGACGATGAAGCCAGCGCCTATTTTGCCGCCCAGACCGCAGCGGAGGTCATTACATATGGTATCGACAAGACCGCCAATGTCCGGGCATCGCAAATATCGATCACCGCCAAAGGAACTTTTTTCCATGTGGAGACGTTTAGAGGAGAGACCGATATTTCGCTTCGCATGGTCGGTAAATTCAACGTCTATAATGCGCTTGCGGCGATTACGGCTGCGCTGCTGGAGGATGTGCCGCTTGCGGATATCAAGGCCAGTCTGGAGTCGGTTGCCGGCGTGGACGGCCGTGTCGAATCGGTGGATGCCGGACAGGATTTCGCAGTCATCGTTGACTATGCGCATACGCCGGACGGTCTGGAGAATGTGCTGAAGGCGGTATGTGAATTTGCAGCAGGCAAGGTGCTCACGGTCTTCGGCTGCGGCGGGGACCGCGATACGACCAAACGGCCGCTCATGGGCAAAATTGCTGCGAAGTACAGCGACCATGTGCTGGTCACCTCCGACAACCCGCGGACAGAGGACCCGCTGCAGATACTGGCTGATATTGAGGCCGGCCTCCGTGAGGATGGCGTGGCGCGTGAGCGCTATGAGATGATTCCGGACCGGCGGGAAGCCATCACAAAAGCTATTGAAATGGCAAGCCCCGGCGATGTAGTATTGATTGCGGGGAAAGGTCATGAGACCTATCAGCTGATCAAGGGAGTCGTTCATGATTTCGATGACCGAATCGTTGCCAAAGAAGTGATAAGGGGCCGAAGCTATTGATTATTAGAACATTGTATAATGTCGCGGAAATGTGCGGAGGAGAGCTGTCCTCATCCGAAGCTAAGGATATAGAGATTCAGGGAGTTGTAACCGACTCGCGCAAAATATCGCCGGACTGCCTGTTCGTCCCGCTGGTTGGGGAGAACTTCGACGGCCATCACTATGCGGCCGCTTCGCTGGCGGCGGGAGCTGCCGCTACCCTCTGGCAGAGGGATAAGGGGCCTGCACCCGCAGGCGGCGGGGTTATACTGGTAGAGGACACTCTAGCGGCACTGCAGAAGCTGTCCTCCGCCTATTTGGCTCAGGTGGCCCCCCAAGTGGTTGCCGTAACAGGAAGCAACGGCAAGACGACGACCAAGGATATGATTACGGCACTGCTGGAAGTGCAGTACAAGGTACACAAGACCCAAGGGAACTTCAACAATCATATCGGCCTGCCGCTTACGATTCTCTCCATGGACAGTGATGTGGAGATCGCTGTGCTGGAGATGGGCATGAGCTCACGGGGAGAGATCGCCCTGCTGTCTCTGCTCGCTTCTCCTGACGTAGCGGTGATTACCAATGTCGGCGAATCCCATCTGCTCCAGCTTGGCTCCCGCAAGGAGATTGCAAGAGCGAAGCTGGAGATTGTGGACGGACTTCAGCCGGGCGGGCTGCTGATCTATAACGGCGATGAGCCGCTGCTTGCCGAGGTTCTGGCAGAGCCGGGCTTCCGCACGCCTGAAGGGCTGCAGACCTTCCGCTTCGGGCAGTCGGCTGACAATGATGACTATCCGACCGGCCTGATGACACACAGCGCGGGGATGACGTTTACCTCGCTGCGGCACGGGGAGCGTGCCTTTACCCTTCCGCTGCCCGGACAGCACAATGTAATTAATGCGCTTGCTGCGCTTGCAGTGGCGCGTCATTATAAGGTGACGGATGAGAATATGGCAGAAGGACTAAGCAGCCTCAAGCTGACTGGAATGCGGATTGAGGTTGTTCAGGCGGCCAGCGGACTGGTTCTGCTGAATGATGCCTATAATGCCAGTCCCACCTCGATGAGAGCGGCGATTGATGTGCTGCAGTCCATGAAATGCAGCGGCCGCAGAATCGCGGTGCTGGGGGACATGCTGGAACTCGGGCCGGAGGAGCTGGAGTTCCACCGGCAGATCGGCAGCTATCTCGATCCGGCGCTGACGGATGATGTATTCACCTTCGGTCCGCTGTCGGCGCAGCTTGCGGCGGCGGCCTCGGAGCGGTTCGAGGCCGGGCATATCTTTGCTTTTACGGATAAAGAAGCCTTGATCGATGCCTTGAATGCGAAGTGCGGCAATGACGATGTTGTGTTGTTCAAAGCATCCAGAGGGATGCGGCTGGAGGAAGTGCTGAAGCGTTTGAAAGAACATTCTGAAGCGAATGCTAACTAAAGGAGGGGTGTACCCATGGATTATCAATTACTTCTGCTGACTATTGCTGTGTCCTTTATCCTTGCGGTCATTGCCGCTCCGCTGATCATACCGCTGCTGCGCCGGCTTAAGCTGGGGCAGCAGGTTCGTGACGACGGGCCCCAGACCCATCTGAAAAAGGCGGGAACCCCGACCATGGGCGGCGTAATTATCATGGTCGCGTTCACGCTGTCTTTTCTGAAATTCTCGGTCATTAATTCGGACTTCTATGTACTGCTGGCCGCTACGCTGGGCTATGGACTCATTGGATTCCTGGATGATTATATCAAAATTGTGTTCAAGCGCTCCCTAGGCCTTACGGCGCGGCAGAAGCTGCTGGGCCAGCTGCTGGTTGGCGTCGTGCTCAGCGTTCTGCTGATCTCGGCCGGACATCTTACGAATATCAGCGTTCCGGGAACCTCCTTCAGCTTCGACTGGGGCCCCTGGTTCTATTATCCGTTCATTGTGCTGATGATGATGGCGGTTACGAATGCTGTTAACTTCACGGACGGCGTGGATGGTCTGCTGTCAGGCGTAAGCGCGATTGCGCTCGCTGCCTTCGCGGTGGTAGCCATGCAGGCCACCTCGATTGCCGCTGGTGTCTGTGCGGCTGCGATGATTGGCGCAGTGCTTGGCTTTCTCGTATTCAATGCCCATCCTGCCAAGGTGTTCATGGGCGATTTCGGCTCCTTCGGGATCGGCGGGGCGATTGGCGCGATTGCTATTGTCACCAAGACCGAGCTGCTTTTTGTGGTAATCGGCGGAGTCTTCGTGGTTGAAATGCTGTCTGTAATTATTCAGGTTGCTTCGTTTAAGACACGCGGCAAACGGGTATTCAGAATGAGCCCGATCCATCATCACTTTGAGCTGGGCGGCTGGTCGGAGTGGCGTGTAGTCGTCTCCTTCTGGGCGGTGGGCCTTGTGCTGGCGGCAGCTGGACTATATCTCATCAAGGGGTTGTAACGAATGAAACATCCGGATCTGTACCGTGGTCAAGAGGTGGTTGTCCTGGGGCTCGCCAAAAGCGGCGTCCAGGTGGCCAAGGTGCTGCATGAACACGGCGCTGTGGTGACGGTCAATGATAAAAAGGAAAGAGATCAGAGTCCCGAAGCTTCCGAACTGGAATCTTTGGGAATTTCTGTTATATGCGGCGGGCATCCGGAGAGTCTGATCCACGAGGGAGTGGAGCTGCTTGTCAAGAATCCGGGGATTCCTTATTCGGTTGCTCCGGTACAGCAGGCGCTGGAGCTGGGGATTGAGGTGGTGACCGAGGTAGAGGTCGCGTATCACCTCTGCGCTGCCCCGATGATCGGCATCACCGGCTCTAACGGCAAGACCACCACAACGACCTGGGTGGGCCATATGCTGGAAGCAGCGGGGATGCGGCCCATTGTGGCCGGGAATATAGGAACACCGCTCTCCCAGGCCGCACAGGAGGCTGACGCGGACAACTGGATGGTGGTCGAGCTAAGCAGCTTCCAGCTGAAGGGCACGGAAGCGTTCCGGCCAAAGATTGCTGCCCTGCTGAATGTCGCGGAGACCCACCTCGACTACCATGGGGGCATGGAGGATTATGTAGCCTCCAAATCCAAGCTGTTCGCGAATCAGGGACCGGAGGATACCGCTGTGCTGAACTGGGATGATCCGGTCTGCCGCGAACTGGTGCCCTATCTTAAGGCGGGTATTCTGCCCTTCTCCATGAACGAGGAGCTGGTGCAGGGCATCTTCGTCCGCCCGTCCTACGTGGCGGATACGGTAGACGAGCTGAAGCGGGTCATTATCTACCGCGATTACACCGAGAGCGAGACTGAAATAGCAGATGTCGATTCTATCGGACTTCCCGGCCGCTTCAATGTGGGAAATGCGCTGGCTGCCTGCGGCATTGCCATTGCCGCAGGGGCGGACCCGGCGGTGCTGGGCCCGGTGCTGGCTTCCTTCCGCGGGGTGGAGCACAGGCTGGAGTATGTAACAGATAAGGCAGGGGCCGCCTATTATAACAATTCCAAGGCTACCAATTCCAAAGCTACCTCCATGGCGCTGGCCTCCTTCCGGAAGCCGGTCATTCTTATTGCCGGGGGCCTGGACCGCGGCTCGGATTATATGGAGCTGCTGCCTGTCCTTGGAGAGAATGTCAAAGCCCTGGTGGCGCTTGGGCAGACCCGGGACAAGCTGGCGGCTGTAGCCCGGCTGGCAGGAGTAAAGACGGTGATCTCCGTCGATAATGGGGAGAGTGCCGCTGCTGTGCTGGAGCAGGCTGTGCGGGAGGCTTCGGCCCTGGCGGAAGCCGGGGATGTAGTTCTTCTGTCCCCTGCCTGTGCCAGCTGGGATATGTTTACCTCCTATGAGGAGCGCGGGCGTATTTTTAAAGAGGCGGTGCATAACCTTTAAGTAGGGGGGTGGATAAGCCCCTACTACGGATGCAAGAGGTGTGCTCCTGATGAACAAATCCCGTCATGCGCCCGATATCTGGCTGCTGCTTCCGATACTGGCTTTGCTGGCTATCGGTATGGTAATGGTATACAGTGCCGGGTCCGTTCTGGGCTTCCGCAATTATGGCGATTCGTTTTATTTTGTCAAAAGACAGATGCTGTTCGCAGGCCTCGGCCTCATCGCGATGTTCATTACGGCGAACACCGATTATCTGGTGCTGAAAAGGTTCGCCCGGCCGCTCCTGCTCGTGTGCTTCGCCCTGCTGGTGCTGGTGCTGATCCCCGGCATCGGCGTGGTGCGCGGCGGTGCACGCAGCTGGCTCGGCATCAGCTCCTTCGGGATTCAGCCCTCGGAGTTCATGAAGATGGGGATGATCCTCTTCCTGGCCAAATGGCTTGGAACCGAGGAGTATGACATCTCCAGCTTCATGCGCGGGCTGCTTCCGCCGCTTGCGCTGATCGGCTCCGCATTCGCACTGATTATGCTTCAGCCGGATCTCGGTACAGGCACTGTCATGTTCGGCGCAGCCATGATGATGGTCTTCACAGCGGGGGCGCGGATGAAGCATCTGCTCTCCCTCGGTGCGCTGGGGCTGGCCGGGTTCGCCGGACTCATTGCCGCTGCGCCTTACCGGCTGCAGCGGATTACCGCCTTTCTGGACCCCTGGTCCGATCCGCTGGGTGCGGGTTATCAGATCATCCAGTCACTCTATGCGGTGGGGCCCGGCGGGCTGGGCGGACTGGGCTTCGGGATGAGCCGGCAAAAATACAGCTACGTCCCGGAGCCGCAGACTGATTTTATTTTCTCTATCTTGGCCGAGGAGCTGGGGTTCATCGGGGGGCTTGCTGTGCTGCTGCTGTTCCTGCTGCTGATCTGGCGCGGAATGAAGGTAGCCATGAGCCTGCCGGACCGCTTCGGCAGTTATCTTGCTGTAGGCATAGTATGTATGGTTGCGGTTCAGGTGGTCATCAACATCGGTGTGGTGATCGGTCTGATTCCGGTAACCGGCATCACGCTTCCGCTGATCAGCTATGGCGGCTCATCACTCACTCTGATGCTCACAGCTCTTGGCATTCTGCTTAATTTATCCCGTTATGCGAGGTGAAAGACATGCGTATTGTACTTAGCGGCGGCGGCACGGGTGGACATATCTATCCTGCCGTAGCCGTAGCCAGACAACTGGAATCCGAAGATGCGGATTCTGTCTTCCTGTATATCGGAGGCAAGCGGGGTCTGGAGAGCAAGCTGGTTCCCCAGGAGAATCTGCCTTTCCAGTCCATTGATATTACAGGCTTCCGCCGCAAGCTGTCGATAGATAATGTGAAGACGGTTATGCGGTTCCTTAAGGGGGTCAAAGCCTCCAAGGCCATGCTGCGCGAGTTCAAGCCTGATGTGGTTGTCGGTACCGGGGGGTATGTCTGCGGACCTGTTGTGTATGCAGCCTCCCGGCTCGGCATCCCGACGCTGATCCATGAACAGAATGCAATTCCGGGACTGACCAACCGTTTTCTCAGCCGGTATGCCAGCACAGTCGCGGTGAGCTTTGAAGGCACAGAGCCGGCTTTTCCCGGGGCCAAAAATGTAATCTATACGGGCAATCCCCGGGCCACTACGGTCATGACGGCGAACCCGCAGCGCGGCTTTGCTTCACTCGGCATTCCCGAAGGAAGCACGGTGGTGCTGGTTGTCGGAGGAAGCGGAGGAGCCAAGGCGATTAACCGCGCCATGATTGAAATGGCACCATTTGTGGGTAAGGGTAATGGTGTTCACTATGTGTATGTGACTGGAGAATCTTACTTTGAGGATACCCGCAAAGCGGTACGCGAGCAGCTCGGCGGTATTCCGAACTGGCTGCATGTCCTCCCCTATGTTCACAATATGCCTGAGGTGCTGGCCTGCACTTCCCTGATCGTTAACCGGGCCGGCGCCTCTTTTCTTGCAGAGATTACCGCGCTTGGCATACCCTCTGTGCTCATTCCGTCTCCCAATGTAACGAACAACCATCAGGAAGCCAACGCCAGAGCGCTGGAAGGTGAAGGGGCGGCAGTGGTGCTGCTGGAGAAGGACTTAAGCGGCGAGGCGCTGTTCACAGCGGTTCAGAAGATCATCGGAGCGGATACGCTGCGCCATAGCATGTCGGAGGCCTCAAGGCGCCTGGGCAAAAGAGATTCCGCCTCCCTGGTAGTCAGCGAGCTGCGCAGGCTGGCTGCAGGACGTAAACGCTAGAATCCGGGCTTACATTGTCACACACACGGGACTCCTAACATAGGATGATCCTATAATCGTGACAATCACCCAGAGCGCTTCTTGATGTCTGAGCCTTGGAGACGGAATCCGTTCCGGCCCATTACGCAGGACAGCGGGGCCAGGAAGTGCTTACGGTGGGTGAGCGGTAATCTCGGAGGTGATACATTGGACAAATTGGTGATTGAGGGTGGAACCCCCCTGTCAGGCACCATACGTATCCATGGAGCAAAGAATGCGGCACTGCCGATTCTGGCAGCCAGCCTGCTGGCCGAAGGAGTTCACTCACTGCATAATGTGCCGAAGCTGCTGGACATCGAAACAATGCTGCATATTCTGCAGCGGCTGGGCTGCAGGACAGTGCATGAAGAGGAGACGGTCACCGTAGATACATCCTTTCTCCTGACCTCTCATGTTCCGGAGGACCTGATGCGGCAGATGAGATCCTCCATATTCCTGATGGGCCCGCTTTTGGCCAAGTTCGGGGAAGTGACGATCTATCAGCCGGGGGGCTGTGCCATCGGTGAGCGCAAGATCGACCTTCACCTGCATGGCCTCAAGCTGCTCGGGGCAGAGATTGAGGAGACGGGCGGCCGGATCTGCTGCCGGGCTGCCGGCTTGAGAGGCTGTGATATTCATCTGGATTATCCCAGCGTAGGCGCCACGGAGAATATCATGATGGCCGCCGCCATGGCTGAGGGCACGACCACTATCTCCGGGGCAGCGAGAGAGCCGGAAATCCAGGATCTGCAGAACTTCCTCAATGCGATGGGGGCACAAATTATCGGCGCAGGGACCGATACGATCACCATTCAGGGTGTCCGCAAGCTCCATGCCTGCAGCTATGAGGTGATCCCCGACCGGATTGTTGCCGGAACCGTGATGATTGCCGCCGCCGCCACACGGGGAAATGTCACACTGACCCACACCAATGCAGGACATTTGACCTCCCTGATCCACATCCTTAGGCGCGCCGGTGTTCAAATAACAGTATGCAATGATATAATTAATATCAGCTGCATGGGACGTCCCCGTGCAGTTGAGCGTATTGTTACCTCTCCGTACCCATCTTTTCCTACAGACCTGCAATCCCAGGTTATGGTTCTATTGTCCCTGGCGGAAGGATTCAGTGTAATCAAGGAAACGGTTTTTGAGGGGCGCTTCAAGCACGTGGAGGAGATGGCCCGGATGGGAGCGGATATCTCTATTGATATGAGCAGGGCCTTCATACGCGGCGTTCAGCGGTTGTATGGAGCCACGGTTGAGGCCACTGACCTGCGGGCCGGAGCTGCCTTGGTAATCGCCGGGCTGGCTGCTCAGGGAACGACTATTGTTGAGCAGGCGCATCATATTGACCGGGGATATGACGGCATCGAATTATTGTTTCAAAAGCTGGGGGCGCGCATTACCCGCAAGGTGCCTGTGCCTGACCCGCTGGATTTGGCCAATTAAAGCTCCCTGTCTCCTTCGGCGTAGCCGTGAGGAAGGAGACAGGGCCTTATTACGGAGATATGAGAATGCCAAAAACGCGAATACCTCTTTTGAAAGAGGACAAGCCTAGCAAGAGAAAAAACCGTAAAATCATCATCATTCTGGCACTGCTGTTTACTGCGCTGCTGGCTGTAATCTTCTTCCGTTCGTCGATCAGCAAGATTACAGCCATTGAAATGCAGGGGGATAAATATACGTCCCGTGAGCAGCTGCTGGCTGCAAGCGGCCTGAAGATCGGGGGACAGTTCTTCGCCGTCTCCGGAGATTCTGTGGGGAAGGCGCTGGAGGAGCTGGATACGGTTCAGGAGGCCCAAGTAAGCAAGAAGTTCCCCGGAGTGGTTACAATTACCGTGAAGGAGTACCCGGCGGTTGCTTATGAGCTGGACCAGGCAGGCGTGCTGGAAGCTATTCTGTCGAGCGGGGCCGCCGTCTCTGTGACGGATACGGGAATTGCTGTAGAGAAGCCGATATTGACTAACTGGAAGGCTGAAGACCCTTTTAAGGCCAAGCTGTGCCAGGCGCTGGCTGGAATTCCGAATGAGCTGACCAGTGATATATCGGAGATTGTACCTTCCCCGACGTTGTCTTTTCCGGACCGGATTAAGCTCTATACACGTTCACGGTTTGAGGTCATAACGGCGATTTCGCTGCTCAAGGATAAAGTAGGCTATTTGAATCAGGTGATTCATACGGAGGAGCCGGGACTGATCAAAATGCTGGAGGCGGACTCCTATGTTCCGTTCCATACCGAAGCCGGGGACACCGGGGAAGACGCAGATGCGGGGGAGTAAATAGTCCCTACTAATAGGGCGGAAAAAATGCTACAATCTGTTTTACGGGTAATAAGCAATATCCCTCTTTTTTCTGCGGATTTTTTGAGATGTAATCCAGGATATAGCCGCTGTTCTCTAGTTTCCACTTGTTTGAATGTCAGGTGCTGATCCCGCTAAGCGGAGGGTGCCTGCCTGCACGTGAATACCTTGTCATATTATTCCTCTCAAAAAATTTGTTGAAAAAAGAGGGAAAGGATTAGGGATGTTGAATATGTACAGAGATGTTTCCCGCGACCGGGATCAAAGACATGTTTATTATGATTATAACAGGAGGTGCCATAGGGCTTGAGCAACAATGACATCATTGTTAGTTTGGACATCGGTACATCCAAAGTTCGGGCAATAATCGGGGAAGTTACTAGTGGAACCTTCAATATTATTGGCGTTGGATCTGCTGATTCGGAAGGGATACGCAAGGGTGCGATTGTAGACATCGATCAGACTGTGCAATCGATCAGGAGTGCCGTAGAGCATGCGGAGCAAATGGTCGGTATTCAAATATCCGAGGTGTATGTCGGCATATCCGGCAACCATATCGGCCTGCAATCCAGCCACGGCGTAGTTGCCGTTCAGAATGAGGACCGTGAGATCGGCGAAGATGATATCGACCGCGTAATCAAGGCTGCGGAGGTGATTGCACTTCCGCCGGAACGCGAGGTCATTGATGTTGTCGCCAAGCAGTATATCGTCGACGGCCTTGAAGGCATTCAGGACCCGCGCGGCATGATCGGCGTCCGCCTGGAAGTGGAGGCTACGATCATCACCGGTGCCAAGACCCCCATACATAATCTGCTCCGCTGCGTGGAGAAATCAGGTCTGAAGGTTAAAGATCTTGTCCTTATGTCTCTCGGGGCTAGCGGATTAGCGCTCTCCAAAGATGAGAAATCAATGGGGGCTGTACTGGTGGATATCGGTGCCGGACAAGCCACGATAGCTGTATATGAAGAAGGTTCCCTTAGTGCAACCTCCACGATTCCGATCGGAGGAGAATTCGTAACCAATGATATTGCGTACGGACTTCGTACACTTACCGACCAGGCGGAGAAGGTCAAGCTGAAATACGGCTGTGCCTGGATCGATGATGCCGCTTCTGAGGTAGTCTTCAAGGTTCTGCGTATCGGCAGTAATGTGGAGAAGGAATTCAACCAGGAGGATCTGGCAGCGATTATCGAGCCGAGAGTCCAGGAAATCTTCCACCTGATCCGTCAGGAAGTGAAGCGGCTTGGTTATACGGAGCTCCCGGGAGGTTATATACTTACGGGTGGCACAGTTTCGATGCCAGGGGTGCTTAAGGTAGCCCAGAACGAGCTGGCAGCCTCCGTACGGATCGCTGTGCCGGATTATATCGGAGTGCGTGACCCCGGCTTCACCGGCGGTGTAGGCATCCTTCATAATGTGGTGCGCAACTACCGTGGACGCAGCAGCGGCGGAAGTGCCAACAAGAAGACCGTTAACCGCAGCAAGCAGAGCGCAGCGCCGGTTCAGGATTCTTCCAAGAAGCCGGGTCTGGTGGAACGACTAAAGAATATGTTTAGCGAGTTCATATAAGAGTAATCCAGATATACTTGGATTGGCCATCCAAGCACTACTCGAGGGGGAGATGGAAACAATATGTTGGAATTTGATTTTGAAATGGAGAGCTTGGCGCAAATAAAAGTCATCGGCGTCGGCGGCGGAGGAAGCAACGCTGTGAACCGGATGATTGAAAATGGCGTTCAGGGTGTTGAGTTCATCACGGTTAATACAGACGCCCAAGCGCTGCATATGGCCAAATCGGAGCATAAATTACAAATCGGGGATAAATTGACCCGCGGACTTGGCGCAGGAGCGAATCCTGAGGTCGGCAAGAAGGCGGCAGAGGAATCCCGCGATCTGATCTCGAATACGCTGAAGGGCGCGGACATGGTCTTCGTTACCGCAGGCATGGGGGGCGGTACCGGAACAGGCGCAGCGCCTGTCATTGCTGAAATCGCCCGGGAGTGTGGAGCGTTGACGGTAGGCGTTGTAACCCGCCCGTTCACTTTTGAAGGCAGAAAACGTGCCAATCAGGCAGAGCTTGGAATCGAAGCGCTCAAGGAAAAGGTTGATACGCTGATTGTGATTCCGAATGACCGCCTCCTGGAAATTGTGGATAAGAAGACTCCAATGCTGGAAGCGTTCCGTGAAGCGGACAATGTACTCCGGCAGGCAGTACAAGGCATCTCCGACCTTATTCAGGTTCCCGGTCTGATCAACCTTGACTTTGCCGATGTGAAGACGATTATGACCGAGCGCGGTTCAGCGCTTATGGGCATCGGGATTGCCACCGGCGAGAACCGAGCATCTGAGGCGGCCCGCAAGGCGATTATGAGCCCGCTGCTTGAAACATCCATCGAAGGTGCGCGCGGTGTTATTATGAACATTACAGGCGGCTCTAACCTCTCCCTGTACGAAGTGAATGAAGCTGCCGAGATTGTTACCTCTGCTTCCGACCCTGAAGTGAATATGATCTTCGGTGCCATTATCGAAGAGAGTATGAAGGATGAAATCAAGGTTACTGTGATTGCGACCGGATTTGAACACAAGCCTTCTCCAATAGCTCCTGTACGCCGTCCTGCGGCAAACAGCGAGCCGGCTGCTGATAATAAGAGCAAGAGTGAGAATCTTCGTCCGTTCGGGAATCAGACAAGCTCTGATCAGCTGGATATTCCGACCTTCCTGCGCAACCGGACACGCGGCAATAATGATTAAGAGCCTTTAAATCGCTATTAATAGCATAGACTGTTACGGAAGCACCGTATCACGCAGCTTTGAACTGCGGGGTATGGTGTTTTTTTGCTTTTCAGGCTGTATAATAACGATAACGGGAGACGATACCATGGAAATGCTGGACCCCCGGGTGGATTTTGTATTTATGCGGATTTTTGCAAGCGAGAGCAACAAGGATGTACTGCTCGCCTTTCTGAATCAGATATTCCTGGATGCGGGCGATCTTCCGCTGGAGGAAGTGGTGCTGCTCAATCCTTATACAGATAAGGATGATCCGCTGGATAAGCAAGCGATATTTGATATATGGGCCAAGACGGTGGGCGGCAAGATGATCAATATTGAGATGCAGCTGTTCAACAAATATGATATTGAGAAACGCACGCTGTATTATTGGAGCAAGCGTTATGCCGGGCAGCTTCAGGTCAGCGGGAAATATACCGAGCTTAAGAAATGCGTGACGATTAATATTCTGAATTACAAGGTGCTGCCTAATGAACATACACACAGTGTATTTCATTTGCGGGAGGACAGCAGCGGAGCGCCGCTGACAGATGATATCGAGATTCATTTCCTGGAGCTGCCTAAGCTAAACAAGCCGGTTACGCCCGGCGAGGGCGGCCTTGTGAACTGGCTGCTGTTCCTGAAAGGGATTGACTACTCTGATTGGGAGGTGCTGCAAATGAATGAGCCGGCCTTGAAGAAGGCGATGGAGACGCTGGAATTTCTGAGCCAGGATTCGGAGGCCCGCCGCAAGTATGAGGACCGCCAGAAGTTCCTGATGGACGAAGCCTCGCAGCGGGAGGGTGCGCTAAGAGAAGGCTTTGCTAAGGGCGTGGAGGAAGGCACTATGGCGGGTAAACAGGAGGCCAAGCGGGTAATAGCGAAGAATCTCCTGTCTATGGGAATGGATCGTCCTTCTGTGCAGAAGGCAACCGGACTTTCCGAAGAAGAGTTGAAATCTATCAACAATTAAATACGTCATGCATGAAGCCAGCCGCCCAAGGTTGGCTTTTGTTGTGCATTAAGGTTCCTCTTAAGGCCCATAACTCGACAAAAAAACTGCAAGAACGCCCCCCATGTTTAGACAGACTTTGGATGCGGGAGTTTCTATACTAATCTTATCGTCTAAAAAGAGAGCCTGCACCCCGGCCTCCGGATAGATATCCGCTTGCAGGCAGGTGAGAGCGATGGTTGTGTATATTGACTTGATTTTTGCCGCCAATCTGCTGATCGACGGAGTCCTGCTGTGGCTGACAAGCTGGCTGGTTAAGCACAAGATATCCTGGTGGCGCCTGACTCTCTCAGCGCTGGCAGGGGCGCTCTATGTTGTCATGATGTTTGTACCGGAGCTGTCCTTTATGTATACCTTTCTCGTCAAATTCGGTCTATCGGTTTTGATGATCTGGATAGCCTTTGGATTTAGAAGTCTGCAAAGCTATCTTCGGGCATTCGGGGCGTTTTATATCATTAATTTTGCGGCGGCGGGAGGGATCATAGGCGTTCATTATCTGCTGCAAAGCTCTGGTGACCTCTGGAAGGGCATGATCTTCACCTCATCGGGAGGCCAAGCTTACCGGCTGAAGATCGGGTTCTGGTTCGTGCTTACCCTGCTTCCGCTGGTGCTGCTGCTCTTCAAGGGGATCCAGTCCTCCCGCCGGCACAGAGAGCAGCTGGACTCCTATATCGGGGAAGTGACAGTAGAAATCGGCGGAGTGTCGGTTACCTGCCCCGGACTGCTGGATACCGGGAACCGGCTCAGCGATCCGCTGACGAGGATTCCGGTCATGGTGATGGAAGCCTCGCTGTGGGAAGGGCATTTGCCGGCTTCCTGGAAAGGGAGGCTAACCCAGACGGGTGCAGATACACTTGTACTGGAAACGGACGGGCAGTCGTTCCCCTGGCAGGACAGAGTGCGGCTGGTGCCGTACAGGGGCGTCAACCGCGGGGCATCCTTCATGCTCGCGCTGAAGCCGGATAAGGTAAGGATAGAGCTTGGCGGTGATACCTTTTGCAGCACAAGGGTACTCATCGGGCTGGATGGCGGGACACTGTCGGGAGACGGCGCATACCGGGCGGTCATACATCCTGACCTGACCCATAAAGAGAGTGCGCAAGAAGTGCCGGCTGACAAGGTGATGGGCTAAGTAACCTATAGGAGGAACAATAATGGTCAAATTCAAGCTTGTGCTGCAACTGCAGTATTACCGCATGCTGTTTCTGCTCGGTCTGAAGAGCCAGGAGATTTATTATATCGGTGGAAGTGAGGCGCTGCCGCCGCCGCTGACACGCGAGGAGGAGGAATTCCTGCTCCAGCGCCTCTCCAGCGGAGATGCGGCGGTCCGGGCCATGCTGATTGAGCGCAATCTGCGGCTGGTGGTCTACATCGCCCGGAAATTCGAGAACACCGGAATTAACATTGAGGATCTGGTATCCATTGGCGCGATCGGACTGATTAAGGCGGTCAACACCTTTGATCCGGAGAAAAAAATCAAACTCGCCACCTACGCCTCACGCTGCATCGAGAATGAGATTCTGATGTATTTGCGGCGTAACAGCAAGACCCGAAGCGAGGTTTCTTTTGATGAACCGCTGAATATTGACTGGGACGGCAACGAGCTGCTGCTCTCGGATGTGCTGGGTACGGAGAATGATACGATCTACCGCAACATCGAGGAGCAGGTGGACCGCAAGCTGCTGCAGAAGGCGCTGGAGAAGCTCAGCGAGCGGGAACGGCTGATCATGGAGCTGAGATTCGGGCTGCGCGGCGGCGAAGAAAAAACACAAAAGGATGTAGCCGATCTGCTGGGCATCTCCCAATCCTATATTTCCCGCCTGGAGAAACGAATTATCAAGCGGCTGCGCAAGGAGTTCAACAAGATGGTGTAAGTGATGAAAGCTGAGGAATAAAATGCCGGACCGGGGAGATAATGTACAGTAATGTTTCTCCTTGGGAGGTTAATCATCATGACCCGAAATAAAGTCGAGATTTGCGGTGTGGATACCGCCAAGCTGCCTGTTCTTACGAACGTGGAAATGCGGGCATTGTTCACTTCGCTGCAGCAGCAGGGCGAGCGATCCGCCAGAGAGAAATTGGTAAATGGCAACCTCAGGCTTGTGCTAAGCGTAATCCAAAGGTTCAATAATCGTGGAGAGTTCGTGGATGATTTGTTTCAGGTAGGCTGCATCGGACTCATGAAAGCCATCGATAATTTCGATTTATCGCAAAATGTCAAGTTCTCCACCTATGCGGTGCCGATGATCATCGGAGAGATCCGCCGCTACTTGCGCGACAACAACCCGATCCGGGTATCCCGCTCCCTGCGCGATATTGCCTATAAGGCGCTGCAGGTGCGTGACAGCCTGACGAACCAGAATTCGCGGGAGCCGACGATCTTCGAAATATCCGAAGCGCTCGGCGTTCCGAAGGAGGATGTTGTCTTCGCGCTTGATGCGATCCAGGACCCGGTATCCCTGTTCGAGCCGATCTATCATGACGGCGGGGACCCGATCTATGTGATGGATCAGATCAGTGACGACAAGAACAAGGATGTCTCCTGGATTGAGGAGATTGCACTCCGGGAGGCCATGCAGCGGCTGGGGCAGCGCGAGAAACGCATTCTGTCGATGCGCTTCTTCGAAGGCAAGACCCAGATGGAGGTCGCTGACGAGATTGGCATCTCGCAGGCCCAGGTCTCACGGCTTGAGAAATCAGCGATCCAGCAAATGCAAAAGCATGTAAAGTCCTGACCACAGTCTATAAATGAGCGGAGGATATTCCGGATGGCGGCACCTGGCGGCCATCCGGGATATCCTTTTATATGTCCGGGGCACAGAGGCTGGAATACAGTCATGCGGCCAAGCCCTAAGGACATATACTGAAGCTATAGGTCTGAATGTACAGGGGTGGCAGGATGATTGAGGAAACGTCAGCTTCGGGTAAAAAGATGAAAATATCCGATTTCCAAACTAAAGATGTAATCAATATTGTGGACGGCAAACGGCTGGGCCAGATCAGCGATCTGGAGCTGGATTTGCGCAGAGGCGTCATTGACGCTGTGATTGTCCCGGGGTATACAAGGTTCATGGGGCTGTTCGGCGGCGGTGCCGATCTGGTGATTCCGTGGCGGAATATTGTGAAGATCGGTGCGGATGTCGTGCTCGTGAAGCTGGAGGAGCCCCGCATGCCGCAGGGACAGGAAGACCGCGAGATGATGTACCTGGAACGGCCGGAACGCAGTGAACGGCGCACTTATTAATGAGGTGCGTCTTTTTTCTGCCTATCTGGGTAAAGTCATAGAGTGGATTGAGAAATGTACGGCGTGGGCTGAGTTTGTGTTGTATGTTTACGAAGTATGTTTTCGGGGCCCCCGCAAAGTACTTGAATTCACTCCGAAGCATTACTTCACTTTGTGGGGTAGAGTTTGTGGGGATAAGTTTGTGGGGCTGAGTGTGGTACACTTAAGCGGAGGTGAAGAGATGGAACCGTTTATGCAAAATGGCGCAGCGCCCATGCTGCTGCATCTGGAGCCGTGGCGTGAGCCGTACAGGGGCATTACTGCAGGCTTCACCGGCAGAGCAGGCGGCAGCGGGAAAGAACCGTATGACAGCTTCAATTGTGCTTTTCATGTAGGCGATGATCCGGCGGATGTGCTGGCTAACCGCAGCCTGCTGGCTGCGGGTCTGGGCTTCCGGCTGGCTGACTGGACCTGCGGAGAACAGACCCATGGCAAAGAGATCGCTGTCGTTACAGAAAAGGAACGCGGCCGGGGCAGCCTGGACCGGGCCTCTGCCTTTCAGGCCACTGACGGACTGCTGACGAATGTGCCCGGAGTGCTGCTGACTTCTTTCTACGCTGATTGTGTACCGCTGTTCTTCCATGATCCGCTGAACCAGGTGGTGGGGCTGGCGCATGCAGGCTGGAAGGGGACCGTAGCGGAAATCGCGTCCGCGATGGTGGAGCGTATGGGGCTCACGTATGGGAGCCGTCCACAGGACATACAGGCCGCTATAGGACCTTCCATCGGAGACTGCTGCTATGAGGTGGATGATTATGTAATGGACCCTGTCCGCCGCCTGGAGGCCAGGCTGAACCTGCCGGCTCCTGCAGAAGGCGAACGGGCTATATATAGACCATCCGAGACAGACAGCAGCAAAATGCTGCTGAACTTGAAAGAATTGAATCAACGCATTATGATAAAAGCAGGAATATTGCCGACTCATATCGAATGTACAACTTGGTGTACAAGCTGTAACAGTGATCTGTTCTTTTCCTACCGGAAGGAAAACGGGGTCACTGGGAGAATGACGAGCTGGATCGGAATAAAGGAGAGTTGAAATTTTGGCCTCGCTACAAGAAAGAATAGCCACTACCCGGGAACGTGTCGCACGGGCCTGCACGGCCAGCGGCCGGGATGCCAGTGAAGTCAAGGTGATTGCGGTAACGAAATACGTATCGCTGAATACGGTTGCCGCTGTGCTGGAGGCAGGACTTGAGGAGATCGCCGAGAGCCGCTGGCAGGATGCGGAGCCGAAATGGAATGCGCTGGGGCATAAGGGAATATGGCATTTTATCGGGCATTTGCAGACGAACAAGGTGAAGGACGTTATCGGTAAATTTCAATATATTCACTCTCTGGACCGGCTGTCGCTGGCCAGGGAGCTGCATAAGAAGGCGGAAGCTGCCGGACTTGAGGTGAAGGTGTTCCTGCAGGTGAATATTTCAGGCGAGGATACCAAGTTCGGCCTGGCGCCGGAAGCGGTGGAGGACTTCCTGCGGGAGATCACCCCGCTTGACCGGGTGAAGGTCATCGGTCTGATGACGATGGCCCCTCATGAGGAAGACCCCGAGGCGACCCGGCCGGTATTCCGCGGACTCCGCGAGCTGCGTGACCGCTTGAATCTGTTGGGTTTGACACCTGAGCCAATACAAGAGCTGTCGATGGGCATGTCGAATGACTTTGAAGTGGCGATACAGGAAGGAGCCACCCGGGTTCGTCTGGGAACGGTATTAGTAGGTCATGAGGAGGGAGAATGATGGGCGTGATGAACCGGTTTATGAGTTTCTTGGGCTTGCAGGAGGAAGAGGAGATTGTGGAGCGGGAGCAAATTTCCCGTGATGAGGATGAATACGAACCCGCCCCTGTAGAAACACGCAAGAATCAGAGGGCCAACGTCGTTAGCATTCATTCCCAAAAAAATGTGAAGGTTGTGCTCTACGAGCCGCGTTCTTATGACGAGGCGCAGGAGATCGCTGACCATCTGCGTTCACACCGCACGGTAGTCATTAACCTGCAGCGGGTGCGCAATGACCAGGCGATGCGAATTATCGATTTTCTCAGCGGAACTGTTTATGCTCTGGGTGGAGGAATATCCAAAATTGGGGGCAATATATTTATGTGCACACCGGACACCGTGGAGATTCAAGGCTCCATTACCGAGATCCTGGGTGACGAGCAAGACTACAACCGAATGAGGTGAGCAGGGTTTGAATGAAATATCTTCAATTATAGACATCCTATTTCAGATTTACTATTACATGATCCTCGTATACATTCTGATGTCCTGGCTGCCGAATCTGCGTGAGAACTTTATCGGTGAGCTGCTGGGCAAGCTGGTGGAGCCGTATCTGGCACCGTTCCGGAGAATTATCCCTCCATTGTTTGGAACGCTGGATATTTCCCCGATTGTCGCGATTATCTTGCTGCGCTTTGCCGCAGTCGGGCTTAAATCAATCCTGGCTTCGGTCTTCGGTTAATCCCATGAAGATTGAAATCTACGGGCATTTCCACCCGGATGAGCGTCCGTTTGTGGACAAGGCCTGGGAGTGGGTAACGAATGCCGGGGAGTATCATGAGACGAAGCTGACCGAATTCCTGGACCCCCGTCAGGCCTATATTCTGCAGAGTCTGGTGAACCGCCATCCTGATGTGATTGTGCGCTGGGAGGGCGGTTCTTCGGATGCCGAGCGGAAGCGGGGCATGGTGGCTCCGGATTATCGTGACCTAACGAATGAGGATATGGAATTAAGCGTGCTGAATATCACCTCAGGGGAACAGAAATTTCTCTCGCTGGAACATGGGGATTATATGGGAGCAATCCTGGGACTTGGCATCAAAAGAGGCAAGATCGGTGATATTCATGTGCTGGAAGACGGCTGCCACGTAGTGGTGGCTGCTGACATCGCGGATTACCTGTCCATTCATTTGACTGGAGTACACCGGATTAATGTCAGTACGGAGATCCTGCCGTTATCGGACCTGCGCAGCAGTGAGGTCAAGCTTACGAAGCTGGAATTCACAGTGGCGTCCCTCCGGCTTGACGGGATTGCAGCGGATGTCACGCGGCTGAGCCGGAGCAAGATTCTGGCCCCGATCAAGGCCGGGCGCGTCCGGGTGAACTGGAAGGTTGAGGAAGATCCGTCCCGTTCGCTGAAGGACGGGGACATGGTCTCGATCCAGGGCTTCGGACGGTTCAAGGTGCTGGAGATCGGCAGCTTGACGAAGAAGGGCCGTTACCGGATTTTGGTAGGCAAATTTGTCTGAAGTCTTTGCAGGATTACAGCTGTGCTTGTCGAAATTGATAAACTCAGGGAAATATGGACATTTAGCAGGCCGTGCGCCGGTAATTGTCTTTCATCTATAATCTTCACCGAAATTTCTAGGAGGTGCACAGCATGCCATTAACACCGCTCGATATACATAACAAGGAATTCTCCCGGAGAATCCGCGGTTATGATGAAGATGAGGTCAATGAATTTCTGGATCAGGTGATTAAGGATTACGAGAGCGTGATCCGGGAGAATAAGGAACTGCACAACCAGCTGTTAACCCTTCAGGAACGCCTGGATCATTTCGTCAATATTGAAGAGAGTCTGTCCAAGACTATTCTTGTAGCCCAGGAGGCTGCAGATGATGTGAAGAACAACTCCAAGAAGGAATCCCAGCTGATCCTCAAGGAAGCGGAGAAGAATGCCGACCGGATTATCAACGAAGCGTTGTCCAAATCCCGCAAGGTGACGATCGAGACCGAGGAGCTGCGCAAGCAGGCTTCGATCTATCGTACCCGGTTCCGGACGCTGCTGGAAGCCCAGCTGGAGCTGCTGTCCCAGGATGATTGGAATGCGCTGGAGAGCCGCGAGGTTAGCGAGAACGCGCTCTGAGCCTAAGATGACAGTTAGCTTGTACTATAATACACAAAAACTCCTTAACAGTAGGTCAATCAAGACCTCTGCTAGGGAGTTTTTTTGTCCATTCTACACGGGCACGATCACTTTTCCTGTAATGTGGATAGGGCCCCTAAGGTTAATTTCGCCTTGAAGATCTTCGAGGTTAGAGGCAAAGACCTGAAAAGCATAATAGCCTTCGGGCAGATCGGTAAGGATCGTCTGGAACATGGTGGTCATTCGGATCGGATCTCCGTCCGCCGGGATAGCGGATTGTTCGGCACTGCCTACGAGAATTCCATTTACAAGCACTTCCAGCAGGAGAGTGGGTTGAACAGGCGGTGTGGCAAAGACGTTAGTAGCCTCCCAGCCAACAGTTGTAGACAGCTCTACGAAATTGCTTGGAGCAGGAGGAACGGGCATACCGAATTCCAAGATCAGGTGCTGTGTTCCGTCGATTGGAATCGGAGGTCCAAAAGATAGATTGCTACTGACACTTCGGGCAAATTCTACTAGGGTATGCGGCATTTTTTCACCTCCATATTATGGCATAGTTCCATCCTATGTTTTAAGTGAATATTATGTTAGAGACAACACCCTATGGACTGGAAAAATATCGGAAATTTTGGTGGTGATAGCTATGAATATCCTATTTATAACTTCAGGCTTCCAGGGCGTGTATTCTTTCTTCGAACAGCGTATTGCAGAGGCTTTACAGAAAGCGGGGCACCATTGCAGAGCTTTGCAGCCTGACAGTGCTTTAGGTGAATTAAAGCTTAACCAGCCTTTTTGGCAGCCGGAGCTAATTCTGCTTATGGCTGGTTTGAAGGTCTCAGAGCCTGTGCTGGAGTGCATCAGACAATCCGGGGTGAAATCAGCGGTATGGATGACAGAGGACCCCTATTACATGGATTGGACAGCTCCGCTGATTGCTTATTTTGATTATATTTTCACTATTGACCAAGCTGCAGTGGAGCATTATCAAGCCTTGGGGCACCCCCGGGTCTATCATCTGCCGCTGGGCACAGATCCTGAGCTGTTTCACCCCGCAGCCGTATCCGAGGAGTATAGATGTGATATCTGCTTAGTAGGCGTGCCTTACAGTAACCGGATTGAGCTTATAGAAGCCTTACTTGCAGGCACAGCCTATCACATCCAGCTAGTGGGGCGGGGGTGGGGCCGGTACTATCATGAGTGGAAGCATGGCGCTAAGCGCAATGTGGAGCTGGTGAATGCCTGGGTCCCGCCGGAGACGGCTGCTAAGTTTTATAACGGGGCGAAGATTGTGCTGAATGTCCACCGCCCTTCCGCTGAGAAGTACAACCGGAACCGGGCAGGGATTATCGCCACAAGCATCAACAACCGCACCTTTGACGCAGCCAGCTGCGAAGCGTTCCAGCTTACCGATCATAAAAGCGGGCTCCGCCATCAGTTCGAGGAAGGCACACAGGTGGTTTCTTATCAGGATAAGCAGGATTTGCTGCAAAAGATCCATTACTACATGGCGCATGACGAGGAGCGCAAGCGGATCGCTGAAGCAGCGAGGCAACAGGTGCTGGCAGCCCATACCTTTGAGCACCGGCTGCATGTTTTGTTGATGAACGTGCAAGCTTAATAGACGGATTCACCGGACCTGATAGACGCTCCGCAGTTCATCTGCCGGGCGTTTATTCAGGTTTGCCCATAGACTAAGTCCGCTATTTTGTCCTCCAGTTGAAAATTTAGTCTTCTAACCTATAACGTTTCGAAGAAGGATACATATGATAGCAAGTAAACAGCGGGGGAGGTATTCGATTGCCAAAGGTTACGATTATTATGACCAGCTACAATAAGGCCGCATATGTCGCAAAGTCCATTGAATCCATTCTGAATCAGACGCTTACAGACTTTGAATTCTACTTGATGGATGATAACTCGAATGAAGAAACTCTGAAAGTGATTGAGCCCTATCTCAAGGATGAGAGAATCAAATTCTTCAGAAGCGATACGGAAACCCTGCAGCAGAGAGTAGAAAAGGTCAGATACTCCGCGCTGATCAATCAAGCCCTCGCTCAAGCACAGGGAGAGTATATTTCCTATGCTACCGATGACAACCGTTACAGAAATACTAGACTTGAGCAGATGGTGGACTATCTGGAGGAGAATCCCGAAGTCATGATTGCCTACTCTGCGTCGCTGGTCAACTACTTGAACGAACAGGATGAAGTGACCCGCAGCCAGCTTAGACCGGCCAAAAAAATCGTTTCGGTGGCCCCTTGTGTCATCGATCATTGCTCCATCCTGCACAGAAGCTCGATTCTTCCGGTCATTCATGACAAGTTCGGGTCTTACTGGGATGAGAATCCGGAGTTCTATCGAATAGGTGACGGCAGGTTCTTTTGGCGGCTTAACCAGTTCTGGGATTTCTACCCGGTTGACGAGGTTCTGGATGATAACTATATCACCGAGCTGTCGATTCATTATCAATTGCAGCATCAGGAGAAGAGCCAGTTCATCCAGATGCTTCCTCCGCAGCGGACCTGCAAGGAACTCAGGGAAGAGCTAAAGCTCATTCAGCAGCAAAAGAAATAAAATCTCTGTCTAGACAGGAACCACGAGGAGGGAGAACGGATTGTCCACCTATCTGTCCAATTACTGGTCACTCTATAGTGAATTTATCCATACTGCGCAGGAACTGAAGTACAGGAATATCCCTCTGGCCCTGATGACAAACTTCTATCAACAAATCAACGATGAGCTTAGGAGCGAGATGGGGAGCAGCGGGTTCAGGCTGAAGCTGGAGCATTCCGGTATTCATGAGCAGCACCAGATTCAGCCTTTCTTTGAAAAGTGGGTTGCGCTGCTCTATCAGCCTGTGAAGTCCAATCTGAAGGGCAAAATACTGATCAATCTGGACTATATCAGAATGTCGGAGCAAACAATCAGTGAGTATTTCAGCGGAGATTCGGCCATGATTCTATCCCGCTCCAGAGCGGAGGAGCTATTTGGCATCCCCAATGTATACAGCCTGGGCTACAAGCAGGATACCAAAGCTGCTGCAGAAGAGCTGGTCCGGCGCGCTGCTGACCTTTTTGCGAAGGCCGAAGGACATCCTGCGTTCAGTAATGAATTTTTTGTCCAGACCTTCCTAAGCCGGATTCCTTCCATTGTAGATACCATTGAAATGGTATTTAATCTCTACAATGACCTGCCGGTAGCCGCTGTAATGGTAGGTACGACAGAAGATGTAGCCAGCCGGGCGCTTGCCGTCGTTGCAGGGATTAAGGGGATTCCCAGCGTATGTCTGCAGCACGGAATTCTGATGGGAGAGGAAGCCTTCATTCCTGTATTCTCCAGCCATATCGCAATTTACGGGCAATATGAACATGATTGGTATGTGCGCAGAGGGCTTGAAGCTGAGCGGATCGTGATTACCGGCCATGCCCGTTACGATGATATCTTTACCTCGAAGGTTACGTCTACAGAGTCTTTTAGAGAAACCTACCAGCTTGATCCTCATAAAATCACCTTACTGATCGCTACCGGACCGACGCTGGATGAATACAAGATCCGTACCCTGCTCACCCAATTGGCCTCACATCCGCAGTTCCAGCTGATCATCAAGCCACATCCCTGGGAGCTGTCCAAGAAGCTGATCTCGCTGTATACCGGGTACGAAGAAGAATATAGCAATGTTCATGTGGTTACTGACCGGAAGGCAGATACCCGTGAGCTGATTATGAAATCGGACGCTGTGGTCGCCACCCTCTCTACAGTTGCCCTCGAAGGCCTTTTATTCGGCAAGCCTGTATTTGTCTATAAATTCATTCAGGCTAACCGTGAATATGATTACTATGATGCCCTTGACCGCTATATTCAAAAAGAACCGGCGGACTTAACCCGTATCATCGCCCGTTATTATTCCAGCAATATAGAGAAATCAAACTACAAGATTGTAAAAGAGAAATTCTTGCAGCAATCCTATCAGATTCCTGACTCCGGCAAAGCGCTTGCGGATCTCATGGACCGGCTGATCCATGGAAGCGGGAATCGATGAAGCGGGAGGTGGAGAGCATGTTCTTCCGGAATAAAAGGATTCTGATCATCGGCGGTACCGGCACCATCGGGAAAAGTATTGCGAAGCTTCTGCTGAAGCAGGAGCCAGAGATCATCCGGATTCTCAGCAGAGACGAGTATAAGCAGTTCGAGCTGCAGGATGAGCTGCAAGGGAACGCAAGACTTAGCTGCCTGATTGGAGATGTCCGGGATTATGACCGTGTGCTGGCGGCAATGGAGGGGATAGATTATGTGTTCCATACTGCTGCTATGAAGCATGTATCCTTCTGTGAAACTAACCCGTTCGAGGCTGTACTTACGAACATTATCGGCACTCATAACGTGATTCAGGCAGCGAAGCAGCAGAAGGTAGGCAAGGTCGTTTTTACAAGCACAGATAAAGCCATTTCACCGACCAACAACTATGGAGCCACCAAGCTGTCTGCGGAGAAGCTGATTTCCTCTGCCGTCACCTCGGGCGGCTCCGGCCAAACGGTGTTCTGCACCGTACGGTTCGGGAATGTGATGGGCTCCAGAGGGTCTGTTATTCCTTTGTTTGTGAAGCAGGCGAGAGAAGGCAGGGCGATCACCGTAACAGATCTGTCCATGACAAGGTTCATGATGACGCTGGAGCAGGCGACCCGGCTGACCGTTCAGTCCCTGCAGCTGGCGAAGGGTGGTGAGACTTTTATTCTGAAGATGCCGGTGATCAGGCTGAAGGATCTGGCTGAGGTTGTAGCCGAGGAGGTGCCGAAGAAATATGGGACCCTCCCGGCTACGGTGACGATCCTGGAGATCGGCCTGAAGCCAGGCGAGAAGAGATACGAAGAACTGATGACCCGCGAGGAATCACTAAGCGCTTATGAATTGAAGGATGTATACATTGTCCCTTCCCCCTATGCTGCACCGCAGTCCTACCGGGAAGCAACCAGGCCGAAGCCGGGCACCTACAGCTCCGAAGGAGAGACCCCGCTGACCAAGGAGCAGGTCAAGAAGCTGGCATCGGAACAAAATCTAATCTAGTGGAGGCTTACTATGAATATACTTGTAACCGGAGGTGCCGGCTTCATCGGCAGATGGGTGGTCGGACGTTTGTTAAAGGATGGACAAAGGGTATGGGTCGTTGATAATCTGGCGAATTCATCGTTGGATAATCTGAAGGAGTATGAGGATAACGAGCATTTGCAGAAGGTGCAGATTATGGACCTTAAGGACAGAGCAGCCTTGAAGGAGCTTTTCCGGGAGAATTCGTTCGACCTGTGTTACCACCTCGCGGCAAGCATTAATGTGCAAGACAGCATAGATGATCCTGAGACCACGTTCAACAATGATACGCTGGCGACCTTCTATCTGCTGGAGGAATGCCGCAAGCAGCAGGTGAAGCTGGTCTTCATGAGTACCTGCATGGTCTATGCCAGAGCGGCGGATGAACAGGGAATTGATGAGCAATCCCCTATCAAGCCAGCCTCTCCCTACGCCGGGGCCAAGATCGCTGCGGAGAATATGGTACTATCCTATTTCTATGCCTATGATCTGCCGGTGGTGGTCGTAAGGCCATTTAATACGTATGGTCCCTATCAGAAAACCGGCGGCGAAGGCGGGGTCGTGGCGATCTTCATCCACAGCAAATTAAAAGGCCAGCCGCTGAATATCTACGGGGACGGCACTCAGTCACGGGATCTATTATATGTGGGAGACTGTGCAGATTTCGTAGTGGAGGCGGGTTACAGCGATAAGCTGCATGGAGAAATTATCAATGCAGGCACAGGTGAGGATATCACCGTCAATCAATTGGCCGAGCTGATTGCAGACGGGCAGGCACCAGTCCAGCATGTTCCCCATATCCACCCGCAGAGTGAGATCCAGAAGCTGTTATGCAATTATAACAAGGCAGAGAAGCAATTGTCCTGGACACCTAAGGTTACCATCCAGGAGGGCATCCGGCAGACAGAGCAATGGATTCTTGAGACCTTTCACCGAAAGGAGCCGAACCAATCATGAGTAAAAGCAAACTGGCCATTGACGGCGGGAAGCCTGTACGTGCGCACTACTTGCCGTATGGGAGACAGATGATCGATGACGAGGATATTGAGTCCGTGGTCAAGGTGCTGCAAAGTGATTATTTGACCAGCGGCCCGGCCATTGAGCAATTCGAAGCAGAGATCGCAGCGTTTACCGGGGCAAAATATGCGGTGGCCTTCTCCAGCGGAACTGCGGCCCTGCACGGGGCCTGTTATGCCGCCGGGATCGGCGAAGGGGATGAGGTGATTACGACTCCCATGACGTTTGCCGCTACTGCGAACTGTGTACTGTATCAGGGGGGCGTACCGGTATTCGCAGATATCGATCCGCGGACGTATAATCTTGATCCGCAGCGGATCAGGGAGAGAATTACGGCCCGAACGAAAGCGATTATTCCCGTCCATTTCACCGGCCAGCCGGCACAGCTTGATGAGATTCTGGAGATTGCAGGGGAGCATAATCTGATCGTGATTGAGGATGCGGCCCATGCGCTTGGTGCGAGATATAAGAATAGAAGTATTGGGGCTATCGGGGACATGACCATGTTCAGCTTCCATCCTGTAAAGCATATAACAACGGGAGAAGGCGGAATGATTACGACCAATAACCCGGTGTATTATGAGAAGCTGCTGCAGTTCCGCACCCACGGCATCACCAGGGATGAGCGCAAGTTAAGGGAGAACCACGGACCCTGGTATTATGAGATGCAATTCCTCGGGTACAACTACCGGATCACAGATATCCAGACCTCACTCGGCATCTCCCAGCTGCGCAGAATCGGGGGCTTCATCGAGAAGCGTAAGCAGCTTGCCGCCTTGTATCTGCAGGAGCTGAGCGGGACCAAGGAGCTTATTCTGCCGCATCAGCTTCCAGAGGCGGAGTCGAGCTGGCATCTGTTCATTGTCAGACTTCAGCTCGCAAGGCTGAAGGCCACCCGCAAGACGGTCTTTCAGGCGCTGCAAAAGGAGAACATCGGAGTCAACGTCCACTACATCCCCGCTTATCTGCATCCGTACTACGAAAGCCTGGGGTTCCGCAAGGGAATCTGTCCGGTCGCTGAAAGCTGCTACGAGGAATTCATTACACTCCCGCTATATGCGGGCATGGAAGCTGAAGATGTGATGGATGTGGTCGCCGCAGTCAAGAAGGTGATCCGCCACTACTCCAAGTAACAATAGAGAAGGGAGGGATTAATGTGGGCAAAGTGAAGGTGATTGCCGAAATTGCCAATGCCCATTGGGGCGACCTCCGCCGGCTGCGGGAGCTGATCCTCGCAGCCGCACGCAGCGGCGCTGACGGGGTGAAATTTCAATGGTTCCATTACGACAGCCTGGCGGCGCCGGATTTCATCCATTATCAGACGTATATTGATTTGTTCATCGGTAAGCAGCAATGGGCGGAGGCTGTCCGGCTTGCCAAGGCTGAGGGACTGGAGGTCTGGGTAGACCTATATGATGAATGGGGAGTCGGGCTGCTCGCGGAGCTTGAAGATCAGGTGGACGGTTTGAAATTACCCACAACCGTCTTGCAGTCACTCCCCTTGATTCAAGGCCTGCACAAGTTCAATAAGCCCTTACTCATCGGTGTGAGCGGCTGGCTGAAGGAAGAGATGGATACGCAATTATCCTACATTCGGAGCCATTTCAAAGGTCCAATCGTGCTCATGCACGGCTTCCAGGGCTATCCGACCCGGACAGAGGATTCCAACCTGAGCCGCATCGCCCATATCAAGCAGACCTATCAGCTGGAGGTGGGCTTCGCGGATCATGAGGATGCTGATCATGAAATGGCAGTGGATCTTCCGGTGTATGCCTATCTGCTGGGGGCCAGTGTCATTGAGAAGCACATTACCTTGAACCGTGCCGAGAAAGGGATTGACTATTATTCGGCGCTTACGCCGGAGGAATTCGGGCGGATGGTGGAGAAGCTGCGCCGTGCAGAGTGTGTACAGGGCATCCTCGAAATTAAGGACTCGGAAAGACGGTATCTGGAGGATTCCTCTCTGAGGATCGTCTCCCGCAGAGAGCTGCGCCCGGGTGAAATGATCACGCCTGAGAACATATGCTATAAACGTTCCTCTATGCCGGATGCCTTCATGGCCCGCAATGCTTCCGTACAATTTCCTATGATTGCCACCTCGGTAATTCCTGCGAACACACCCATCACGCCCGGGAAGGTAAAAGCACCCAAAATCTGCATTGCTGTCATCTGCAGATTGAAATCCACCCGGCTCCGCCGCAAGGCGCTGCGCGAGATTCACGGCATTGCGGCCATCGAGAGATGCCTGATGAATTGTCTGGCTGTGCCGGGCGGCTATGAGGTAGTTCTAGCCACCTCGAATCTGCCGGACGACCAGCCGCTTACGGCGTTCACCCTGAACGGTCAGGTGAAGGTGGTAACCGGTGACCCGGACAATGTGGCTGCAAGAATGCTGAGCGTGGCTGAAGCGGTCCAGGCGGATATCGTAGTCCGGGTGACCGGCGACAATCCGGCGGTCTCTCCGGAGATGCTTAAGACTCTAATAGGCCGGCATCTGGCAAGCGGTGCAGATTTCACCTACGCCAAGGAATCAACTATGGGGACGGTCGGGGATATATTTACCGTTGAAGCGCTGAGAAGGCTGCTGCACTATTCCAATCCGCTTACGCATGCGGAGTATCTGTCCTTTTACTTTTTCAACAATCCGCATCTCTTCAAGATCAATGCTGTGGACCTTCCTGCGGAGTGGGTGCATCCCGAGTGGCGGTTAACCATGGATGAGATTCAGGATCTGGAGCTGTTCGAGGCGGCCTACCAGGCACTGGATGTGGGGCCAAGACCGCTGTTCTTCGAAGAATTGAAGGCATTCCTTCAGGAACACCCTGAGGTGGCTGAGCGCAACCGGGGCATTCAGGTGAAATGGCGGGATGATACGGAGCTGGTCAAGGAGCTGAATGCAGCTACCACCTTGAACAATAATGATAACGTTAGCGGGGCGTCAAATGATGATCAATAAAGCGGGTCTTGTGCTGGGGACGGCCCAGCTGGGCGGAAATTACGGGATTGCGAATACAGCTGCGAATCCCTCTGTGCAACAGAGGAACGAGCTGCTCCAATATGCCCTCTCTGCAGGGATCGGTTATTTGGATACCGCGCCGGGATACGGGGACAGCGAGTCTGTCATCGGAGATTGCCTGGAAGGTGCAGATCCGCAGAGCCGGCCGCAGATTGTGACGAAGCTCCCTTCCGTCCAGCGGCTGCGGCTGCATACGGAGGAAGCGCGGAGGAGGTTCGTCATCTCTTCCGTGCATACTTCCCTGAACCGGCTGAAGTGTTCTGCGCTGGATGTCTGTCTGTTGCATGATCCGCTCGATCTGACTTACCAGGGCGGCGAAATCCTGCAAACGCTGCAGGAAATGCAGCAACTGCAGCTGATCCGCAGAATCGGTGTATCTGTGTATGATGCGGAGGATATTGCGGATTTTATGCGCGTGGAGGGGCTGGACAGCATTCAGATTCCGCTGAATGTCCTGGACCAGAGATGGCTCGCGAATGGAATGCTGGAGCAGCTCACCCGGAAGGGAACAGAAATCTTCGTCCGCAGCGTCTATCTGCAAGGTCTGCTGCTGATGGCACCGGAGCAGCTTCCGGCGGGGCTGAGGCGAGCGAAGCAGCCGTTGTTACGATTAAACAGCTACAGCAAGGAAACCGGGATACCTGTTAAAGAGCTGTGCTTCCTCTATGTGAGGGATCTTCCGGGGATATCCGGGCTGGTGATTGGCTGCGAGACGGCGCGGCAGGTGCAGGAGAACCTGCGGATGATGGCATTGCCCCCTCTAAGCCGGGCGGTGAGGCAGACGCTTGGTGAATCCTTTACGGATATGCCTGTAGAGATCATTGACCCCAGGAGGTGGAAGTAACCGGATGCGAACTCTTCAAGAATTATTTAATCTGCAAGGCAAGGCAGCGGTTGTGACCGGAGGGGCTGGTTATCTGGGTACAGCTATAGCGGAGGGGCTGGCTGAGGCTGGTGCGGCGGTCTATCTGGTAAGCTCGAATGGGCAGCGCTGCAAGGAGACCGCTGAGGCGATCGCCCGCACCACCGGAGCAGCCTGCTTCGGCAAGGCGATGGATATCCGGCAGGAAGCATCAGTCAGAGAATGTATTCAGAGCATCGCTGAAGCGGCCGGAAGCATCGATATCCTGGTGAATAATGCCGCATTCAGCTCAGCCGCAAGGCTTGCGGATATGAGTGAAGAACAGTGGCTGGCCGGGCTGGACGGGACGATCAACGGAACCTTCAGATGTGTCAAAGCGGTCCTGCCCTATATGGTTGAGCAAAAGAGAGGCTCCATCATTAACGTCTCCTCGATGTACGGGCTGGTCTCGCCTAACCCGGAGGTCTACGGAGACAGCGGGATGGATAATCCCGCTAATTACGGAGCCGGTAAAGCAGCGATAGGCCAGTTTACCCGTTACATTGCCTGCCACTTCGGGCAACACGGAATCAGAGCGAATACGGTATCGCCCGGGCCCTTTCCTAATGCAGCGGTTCAAGCTGCTGATCCGCAGTTCATCCAGGATCTGAAACGGAAGAATCCGCTGGGCAGAATCGGTACCCCTGAAGATCTAAAGGGAGTGATGGTGTTCCTGGCTTCCGCCGCCTCAAGCTATGTTACAGGTGAGAATATTTCTGTTGACGGAGGCTGGACCGCATGGTAAGCACAGCAGCTAATCCAATGAATATATGGATTCGGGCCGATTCTTCGTATTCAATGGGCACGGGCCATATCATGCGCTGCCTGACACTTGCAGGCGGGCTTGCCGCCAGAGGCGGGCAGATCACGTTCATTTGCCGCGAGCTGCCGGGGAATCTGGCCGACTATATCAGAGGCCAGGGCTATGCGGTGGAGCTGCTGCCGCCCCCGGATGATCCGTCGTACGCCGCATTCTGGCTTCAGGTGGATTGGCGGACCGATGCTATGGAGACGGTGCAGCGGCTGGAGGGGGCTGCTCCTGCGGATTGCCTCATTATCGACCATTATGGGATTGATAAGCGGTGGGAGACATGGGTACAGGGGAAAGTGAAAAAGATAGTAGCCATCGACGATCTGGCGGACCGCCCGCATGAGTGTGATCTGCTGCTGGACCCCAATCCATCCGCTGCCAGAGACCGTTACCAGGGGCTGCTGCCTGCTTACTGCACGAAATTGACAGGCACCTGCTATACACTGCTCCGGCCTGAATTCCGCGCGGCTAAGAGGGGGCTGGCTGAACGGGACGGAAGCATAAGCCGGGTTCTGGTGTTTTTTGGCGGCACCGATCCTACGGGGGAGACTCTCAAAACCTTGCAGGCCCTGCAAAGTCCCGCCTTCGCTAACCTGCGGCTGGATGTCGTAGCAGGCGGAATGAACCGCCGCAAGGATGAGATTGCCTTCCTATGCGGCTCGATGCCGAATTCCACCTTCCATTGTCAGATTGATTACATGGCTGACCTGATGAAGAAGGCGGACCTCTCCATCGGAGCAGGCGGAAGTACTACCTGGGAGCGCTGTTACCTGGGCCTGCCTTCGCTGTGCATTATTACGGCGGATAATCAGCGGGAGATTACGGCCTTGGTTCATGCGCAGGGGGCTGCATTAAGCCTGGGGAAGAGTAATGAAGTGACAGCCCAAGCAATTGAGCAGGGGCTTAAGGCTATGCTGGCTGACCCGGCGAGGGTACGGGTCATGTCAGATCAGGCGCTCCGCCTGATGGGCGAGGATAAATGGGATGAGGTTATAGACAGGATTATGGGAGGGGACTATGGCAGACCTAAGGGATTACAGGCTTGAGAAGCTGAGCCGGGAGCATAGCCGGCTAATATGGGAATGGCGCAATGCCGATCACATCCGGCCCTATATGAATCATGACGGGATGATTCCACTGGAAGAGCATCTTAGCTGGATGGATGCCATAGCGGAGGATACCAGCCGGGTCGTCCGGATCTGTTACTATCTGGACACACCGGTGGGCTTCGTGCAGTTCTCGCAGATCGACAGGGTCCACAAAATCTGTGAATGGGGCTTTTATATAGGGGAGAAGAGCTGTCCCCCCGGCTCCGGCACCATGATGGGAATCTTGGCGCTGGAGCATATTTTCCAGGTAGAGCAGCTAAGTAAGGTATGCGCGCAAATTCTGGATTTCAATCAGCGGAGCTTGTCCTATCACCGGAAACTAGGCTTCGTAGAGGAAGGCAGGCTATGCAGGCAACGGATCAGAAATCATCAGCCAGTGGATGTGGTCTTGATGGCCCTGTTCCGGGAGCAATGGGAGAGCCGCAGGCTACGGCTGACAGAGGAGGCAACGACAAGCCATGAAGGAAATCAGGATCGGTAACCGCACCATCGGCAGCGGACATCCGCCTTTTGTCATCGCGGAGATGTCCGGTAATCATAATCAGTCCCTGGACCGTGCGCTCGAAATCGTTAAGGCCGCCGCCCGGTCTGGTGCACATGCGTTCAAAATCCAGACCTATACGCCGGACACCATGACGCTTAATCTACGGAATAAGGATTTCATGATTGGGGAATCGAACGGGCTGTGGAAAGGGAAGTCGCTGTATGAGCTGTATGCTGAAGCATATACGCCCTGGGAGTGGCATGAGCCAATCTTTGCTTCGTGCAGGGCACTCGGGATGATTCCATTCAGCACCCCGTTCGATGAGTCCTCGCTAGAGTTCCTGGAGAGCCTCGGCGCCCTCTGCTACAAGATTGCTTCCTTTGAAAATAATGATATTCCCTTATTACGGAAGGTGGCCTCCAAAGGGAAGCCGATGATTATTTCCACCGGGATGGCCTCGCTCGGCGATATTGAGCAAGCTGTCCGCACCATAACCGGGGCAGGCTGCCGGGAATATATACTGCTCAAATGCACCAGCAGCTATCCGGCTTCGCCCGAGCATACCAACCTCAATACCATTCCGTATCTGCGTGACGTCTTCCGTGCTCAGGTGGGCCTGTCCGACCATACTCTGGGTGTAGGGGCAGCAGTAGCAAGCGTAGCGCTGGGCAGTACTGTGATCGAAAAGCATTTCACCCTGAACCGTGCGGAAGGCGGGGTGGATGCTGCATTCTCCCTGGAGCCGGCAGAGTTCGCTTCCTTGATCCGGGAGACAGATACGGCCTGGAGGGCACTCGGCGGCGTCTCCATCGGCCCCACCCCCGAAGAAGAGAAATCCCTGCAGTTCAGACGGTCTGTCTATACCTCCAAGGATATCAAGGCCGGAGACCTGCTCACTGCGGATAACCTTAAAGTCATCCGTCCCGGCTACGGCCTCGCGCCCAAATATTATGATCTGCTCATCGGCAAACGCTTGAGAACCGATCTGCCCGTCGGCACCCCGCTGAGCTGGGACCTGCTGCTGTAATCCGCCTTGACAATTGGGGCGAAAACGTCTATAACTAGAACATATCTGTATCCATTGAATCCAAATTCGATGACGGGACAAGTACGATAAGGTAACGTTCTCCAGAGAGTCGGTGCTTGCTGCGAGCCGATCGTTCACGCCTTACCCGAAGATCCTCCCCTAGAAGCTAAGCTGAAGCGTGTATACGTGTGTAGGCTCCGCCGTCTGCCGGACGTTATCCCGGACCCGCAAGGTTGTCTATTGCCTGCGGACTGAGATTGTGCTGAATTCACACCCCTTAGGATGTGCGTGCAGTGCAGATTAGGGTGGTATCGCGAGCGTCGTCTCGCCCCTTTGGGGGCGGGGCGGCGTTTATTTGTGTGGTGGGCATCCCCCTAAATCCCCCTTCCAAGGGGGACCCCAAGGGCTGGCCGCCCTCTGGACACCCGCAATAAGTGCTTATCGAGGTTGGAGGGGCGTCCGCGGAAGGGGAAAAATTTGTTCGGCGTAGGACCGGCCCTTCTTAGGCGTACCCGTCAGGGCAGCCTAAGAAGGGCTGAGGACTCCGCCAAAGTAATCCTTCCCGTCCACTGACCCTGCTCCTTACACGATGCACTGATTTAGGGTGTCCAGAGGGCAGCGCCCTTGGGGCCCTCCCTTGGCGAAGGGAGGGTTTGGGAGGGATCGAAAAGCTTTAAAGAATTTAGTTTGTAAAAAGAATTTAAGTTTCTAAAAAAACAGGCTCGGATGTAATCCGAATAAGGTTTAAGACTAAACGAAGGGATTGACCATTATGCATAAGGTAGACGTCAAAGAAAAAGCCCGGGCCAGAGATGTCCGGATCTTGAAAAAGTGGAGCGAGGAGGACACATTCCGCCGCTCGATGGAGAACCGCGAGGGACGCCCGAACTATGTGTTCTATGAAGGGCCGCCGACGGCGAACGGGGTGCCGCATATCGGGCACGTGCTGGGCCGGGTCATCAAGGATTTTATCGGCCGCTACCAGACCATGAAGGGCTTCCGCGTCATCCGCAAAGCGGGCTGGGATACGCACGGCCTGCCGGTAGAGCTCGGGGTGCAGAAGAAGCTTGGCATCTCCGGCAAGCAGGATATCGAAGAATACGGCGTCGAGAAGTTCATCAAGGAATGTAAGGAAAGTGTCTTCGGCTATGAGAAGCAGTGGCGGGAATTCACAGAAGCGATCGGCTACTGGACCGATCTGGATCATCCGTATGTAACGCTGGACAATACGTACATCGAGAGCGTGTGGAACATCCTGGCTACGGTTCATGAGAAAGGCCTGATGTACCGGGGGCACCGCGTCAGCCCGTACTGCCCGAGCTGTCAGACGACCCTCAGCTCCCATGAAGTTGCTCAGGGGTATAAGACGGTTAAGGATCTGAGTGCTACCGCCAAGTTCAAGCTGGACGGCAGCGGCGACTATGTGCTGGCTTGGACGACCACGCCTTGGACACTTCCGGCGCATATGGCGCTGGCGATGAATCCGAATATGGAATATGTGCGTGCACAGCAGGAAGACGGCGTATATGTACTGGCAAAGAATCTGGTGGACGAAGTGCTGAAGGGCGAGTACACCATCCTGTCTACACACACTGGCGCTGACTTTATCGGCCAGAGCTATACGCCGCCGTTCGGTTATATCAAGGCGGAGAAGCATAATGTAATCGTCGGAGCCTCTTTTGTAACGGATTCCAGCGGTACCGGGATCGTACATATGGCTCCGGCACACGGGGAAGACGACTATAAGAGCTGCCGCGAGAATGGGATCAGCTTCGTGAATGTAGTAGATGCTTCCGGGAAATACACGGATGTAGTGAGTGATTTTGCCGGGCGGTTCGTGAAGGATTGTGACCTGGATATCGTGAAGGTGCTGTCCGAACGCGGACTGCTCTACCACAAGGAGAAATACGAGCACAGCTATCCGTTCTGCTGGCGCTGCGACACCCCGCTGCTCTATTACGCAACAGACAGCTGGTTTATCCAGACGACTGCGATCAAGGATCAGCTGATTGCCAACAATAACAGTGTGGACTGGTACCCGGACCATGTGCGCGAAGGGCGCTTCGGCAAGTTCCTGGAGGAGCTGGTGGACTGGAATATCAGCCGTAACCGCTACTGGGGGACACCGCTTAACGTATGGGTCTGCCAGGATACCGGCAAGGAGTTCGCGCCGCACAGCATTGCCGAGCTGAGAGAGATGGCGATCGGCGAGGTCGCTGAGGATATCGAGCTGCATAAGCCGTACGTGGATAATATCCAGCTGCGCAGCCCGTTCAGCGAAGGCGGCATCATGGTCCGCACTCCTGAAGTGATCGACGTCTGGTTCGACAGCGGCTCGATGCCGTTCGCCCAGAGTCATTACCCGTTCGAGAATCAAGACCGGTTCGAGGACCAGTATCCGGCGGATATGATCTGCGAAGGGATCGACCAGACGCGCGGCTGGTTCTACAGCCTGCTGGCGGTATCAACCCTGTTCACGGGCAAGGCGCCGTACAAGGCGGTTATCGCCCACGGACATATCTTTGATGAGAACGGCCAGAAGATGTCCAAATCCAAAGGCAATGTCATCGATCCATGGGAAATCATGAACGAATACGGCACGGATGCCTTCCGCTGGGCGATTCTGTCTGACAGTGCGCCGTGGAACAACAAGCGGTTCTCGCGCGGTCTGGTTGGGGAGACGAAGTCCAAGGTAGTGGATACTCTGGTGAACACGCATGCTTTCCTTACGCTGTATGCCGGAATCGACGGCTATGATCCTGCGGATCACCCGTTCAAGGTGTCTGAGCATAAGCTTGACCGCTGGATTCTGTCCCGTCTGAACAGCCTGATTGTGCTGGTTGATAAAGGGCTGGCCGTAAATGACTTCGTGAACACCTCCAAGGCTATTGAGAACTTCGTGGATGAGCTGAGCAACTGGTACATCCGCCGATCCCGTGACCGGTTCTGGGGCAGCGGGCTGGGCGAAGAGAAGCTGGATGCTTACCGCACCCTTACGCATGTCCTCCTGACCACAGCCAAGCTGATGGCTCCATTCACTCCGATGCTGTCCGAGGATATCTTCACGAACCTGGGCGGCGGGGAGAGTGTGCATCTGGCAGACTATCCGGCAGCGGATGAGAACCTGATCGATCTCGTCCTGGAAAAAGATATGGAGTACGCCCGCGGCATCGTCGAGCTGGCCCGTAACGTCCGCAACGAGAGCGGCATCAAGAACCGCCAGCCGTTGTCCGAGCTGATCGCATCCACTCCGGATGACTTCAACGTGGCGGATTATGAAGAGCTGATCAAAGAAGAGATCAATGTCAAAAATATCGTCATTGAGCACAGCGACAGCGGCTTCGTTGACTTCACCCTGAAGCTGAACCTGAAGGTGGCAGGTAAGAAATACGGCAAGAGCGTCGGCTTCCTGCAAGGCTTCCTCAAAGCGATGGACAGTGACGCTACCCGCAAAGCGGTACAAGAAGGCGTTATCGCCATTGTGTCACCAGATGGAGAAGAGCTGCAGATTACGTCCGAGGAGCTGCTGGTTGAGAAGCAGGCCAAACCAGGCTTTGCTTCCGCATCCGGCTATGGACTGACAGTGGCCTTGAACACAGAAATCACGCCGGAGCTGGTACAGGAAGGCTGGGTACGCGAAGTCGTACGTGCGGTGCAGGATTACCGCAAACGTCTGGATCTGCCGATCGACAAGCGGATTGCCCTGACCCTGCAGGTCGATGACGAGCTGAAGGCGGCGGTGACCGCATTCGAGCATGTGCTGCGTGAGAACGTACTTGTGACTACGGTGGATTTTGACGGAGATTATATCTATGAGACAGTGGACGCCGGAGGCAAGAGCTTCGGTATTCATATCGGCGCTTAACTCCAGAGCGGCCGCGCATTTCCTGCATTACTTGTCCATGTATGGTATATACTAGCCGCAAAGGAAAAGTTTCCACGGGTTAGAATGCAAATGACGAGCCCTGTGCTTGAAGAGAAAATTCTCTTCGACCGGGCTCGTTTGTTTTGCGGTGTATAGACAACCAGGAGGTGCAGGGGCGTGGGTGGATGGAAAAGCGGGAAGAATCCTGCTGAGCAGCCGGAAGGGCCGGGTAGAATTTCAAATAGAACCACTGACAGAGGGAACAACAGGGAGGAAGCACCGCAAGAGAAGCAGCCCATGCATTCTGAAGCAGGCCAACCATCGGGCAAGACAGATCCGGGCACAGAATATCCTGAGAAAAATCACCCCGCCGCTTCTCAGCTCAAGCCTGCATCGGCTGTCACCGGAGCCGTTGATCCGGCCGGTCTTCCCCCGGAAGAGAAGCTGAACGCCCTGTACCGGATGACCACGAGTCTGGCCCAGCAGATGGAGAAGTCACGAATCTCGGAATATACCGAGCTGCTGTATTCCCCGTTCCGGCTGATTTGGCTGAACATCCTCTCCGGAGTGGCCAGGGGACTGGGGATTGCGCTTGGGTTCACTTTTTTTGCGGCGACGATTATTTATGTGCTTCAGGTGCTGGGTGCGCTCAATCTGCCGATCATCGGCGATTATATCGCGGACATTGTGCGGATTGTCCAGCATCAGCTGGAGCTGAAGACGTTCTAAGCGCGGCTGAACCTGAAAGAACCCCACAATGGTGGGGTTTTCTCTTCAGCGGATCGTTCCTAACCCCTTCCAAGCATTAACTGACATGGCTTCTACTAATTTGATGTGCCAGCTGTGCTACTTCCGTCCTTTTCGGGTCGGGTCCAGCAGATAGTCGCCTTCCTCGTCATCCATGTAATGGCGGTAGCTGTTGCCCTTGATAATCATCAGATGATTGCCGGAAATGTCGGTGGCTACGAAATTCTCCCAGGGCTCCACGAAGCCCTCGGTCTCGTCCGCTTCGATCTCCATATCATTGTAGGAGCCGATGTTGCTGCCTTCAGCCATGGCAGGGGAATCCGAATTGCCCCAGCTCTCCACGATCTGCCAGGCATCCTCGCCACCCGAGCCATTCTGGTCATCCCGCTCATCCAGACTGGTGCGGCCAAACGGCGGAGACAATAGCTCCTCCTCGGCCGGACGGGTGAATGGAGCGCTCTGGCGGGGAGCATGCTCTTTCGTGTAGCGGGTGGAGGGAAGGGCAGCCAGGCGCTCATAGGGAATCGGTTCGCCGCTGGCGATGCAGATACCGTAGGTTCCTTCGTCCATCGCCCGCAGGGCCGATTCAATATCGTCCAGCTCATGCTCATCGCGCTCCAGCAGGGAGATATCCATGGAACGGTTATACAGCTCTGTGGCGGCATCACCGGGATGGTTGTCAATTTCGGACAGCTCTCCGGTGTTGTCCCGCATCGCCTCCTGCAGTCCATATTGTCCGCTATTGCTCAGCCTGTGCTTGATATCCTCCTGCTGCTGCAGGAGAGCAGTACGCAGCCCGGAGAGCTGCTGTGGTGTCAGATGGCTCATTGCTGTGAGCTCCTTTCGGTAGCTAATCGCTGAGACGGTACTATCCCTTAAAAGGACGGCCAAACCGTTTCCGCTTCTATAGGTAGCTTGGCCTCCCGGGCCCTTTTTTAGCGCTGGCAAATAGTGCCCTGACTTTACAGATCCGTATGGCCATGCCATGGACGTTATCTTGAGGCCTGTGCTACAATATACAAGTCTTTATACAGTATTCGGACCGCGAAGCCGCGGGAAAAATAAGAACGGAGTGACAACTTCTGTGGTGTACTTTCTGATTGCGCTAATTGTATTTCTGATTGACCAGGGTACCAAATATCTGATTGCCACCCGGCTGGAGCTCGCAGAGCAGATTCCGGTAATCAAGGATTTCTTCATTATTACGTCACACCGTAATCGTGGAGCCGCTTTCGGAATTCTGGAGGGACAGCAGTGGTTCTTCATTGTGATTACAGTAATCGTTGTATGCGGAATCGTCTGGTATCTGAACAAGGCCCGCAAGACCCGCAAGCTGCTGCCTACCGCGCTGGCGCTTGTCCTTGGCGGAGCTGTCGGCAACTTCCTGGACCGGATTCTTAACGGTGAGGTTGTGGATTTCCTCATGTTCAATTTCGGAAGCTATACGTTCCCGATCTTCAACGTAGCAGATTCCTGTATCGTGGTCGGAGTGGGTCTGATTATTCTGGACACGCTGCTGGAAGTGAAGGGCGAACAGGAAGTCACCGAGGTGAAGGAATCACAGGAAGTCAAAGAAGGGAATGAATGATTTGAACAAAGACGTCAAAGAGCTGGCGGATTCTGGCGCCCTCGAGGAAGGAAGAGACGTCACCGAATGGATCGTTGCCGAGGACAATGCGCGGGAGCGGATTGATAAATACGTTACAGAGGCCATGGAAGACGAGATTTCACGCTCCCAGGTTCAGCTATGGATCAGCAGCGGCCATGTCGTGGTCAACGGCGCGCCGGTCAAAGCGAACTATAAGCTGAATGAAGGCGATAAGGTAACCGTTACGGTGCCGGAACCCGAGGTTACGGACCTGATCGCACAGGATATCCCGATTGAAGTGGCTTATGAGGACAGCGATGTGATTGTGGTGAACAAGGTGCGCGGCATGGTTGTGCATCCGGCAGTGGGACATCCCTCCGGCACTTTGGTCAATGCGCTGATGTATCATTGCAAGGATCTGTCCGGCATTAACGGGGAGATTCGTCCAGGCATTGTCCACCGGATCGACAAGGATACCTCCGGTCTGATTATGGCGGCCAAGAATGACGCCAGTCATGCTTCGCTGTCCGCCCAGCTTAAGGAGCACAGTGTGACCCGCCGCTATATCGCAGTGGTGCACGGCAATCTGTCTCATGACAAGGGAACCGTAGATGCTCCGATCGGCCGTGATCCGCATGACCGCAAGCTGTATACCGTAACCGAGAAGAACAGCAAGCGCTCCGTGACGCATTTTACCGTGCTGGAGCGGTTTGGCGACTGCACACTGCTGGAGCTACAACTTGAGACAGGGCGCACGCATCAGATCCGTGTTCACATGAAGTTCATCGGCCATCCGCTGGTGGGGGACCCGATCTACGGCCGCAGCAAGGGAACTACCATGAACGGACAAGCCCTGCATGCAGCGGTACTCGGTTTTGTGCATCCTTCTACAGGCGAATACAAGGAGTTCAGCGCGCCGATTCCGGCGGATATGGAAGAACTTCTTTATACGTTGCGCAGCAGATAAGTACAAATCAATAGATTATAAATCCATGGTACAGCGGCCGGATTTGCGTCATATTTAGAGCATAACAGAGTGAACTTAAGAATCCAGCTTGCTCCATTCTTAAGTTCAGCTTATATAGATTCACAACATAGGCCCAGGAGATGAGTAGAAGATTATGAGCATTGAACAATATCAGGCAACATTCATTCAGACGAATTTTGCAGACCGCATCGGCGGCGAAGGATACGGCAAGGATACGTCCATCTACAAATTTGAGAAAATCAAACGTGCCAAAGCCTCGGCGAAGCAGGATTTTCCGGACATTGAGCTGATCGACATGGGCGTCGGCGAGCCGGACGAAATGGCAGATGAAGGCATCGTGTCCAGACTTGCGCTGGAAGCGGCCAAGGAAGAGAACCGCGGCTACTCCGATAACGGTATTCCTGAATTCAAGGCAGCAGCGGCTGTGTACCTTAAGGAAGTTTTTCAGGTGGACGGAATTGACCCTGTAACGGAAATCGTGCATTCCATCGGCTCGAAGCCTGCGCTGGCTATGCTGCCATCCGTATTCATTAATCCGGGCGACATCACAATCATGACCATTCCGGGCTATCCGGTGCTGGGCACCCATACCAAGTATCTGGGAGGACAAGTCTACTCCGTGGAGCTGAAGAAGGAGAACAACTTCCTGCCTGACCTGAACTCCATTCCTGAAGAGGTTGCCCGCAAGGCGAAGCTGCTCTACCTCAACTATCCGAACAACCCTACGGGTGCAAGTGCCACACCTGAGTTCTTCACTGAAGTGGTAGCTTGGGCCAAAAAATATGATGTAGTCGTCATCCATGACGCTCCTTATGCTGCTTTGACATATGACGGCGTGAAGCCGCTGAGCTTCCTGTCCGTGCCTGGTGCCAAGGATGTCGGCGTGGAGCTGCACTCCCTGTCCAAGTCCTACAACATGACCGGCTGGAGAATCGGCTTTGTGGCCGGCAACCCGCTGATCGTGAAGGCGTTCAGTGATGTGAAGGACAACAATGATTCCGGCCAGTTCATCGCGATTCAAAAAGCTGCCGCTTACGGCCTTTCTCATCCTGAGATTACCGAAGCGATTGCCGCCAAATACTCCCGCCGCCACAACATGCTGGTGGATGCGCTGAACAGCCTGGGCTTCAAGGCCGAGAAGCCGAAGGGCTCCTTCTTCCTCTATGTTGCCGCGCCAAAAGGCGTCAAGGGCGGACGCCGCTTTGAATCCGGCGAGGATTTCTCGCAGTTCCTGATCCGCGAGAAGCTCATCTCCACCGTGCCTTGGGATGATGCCGGCGCGTTCGTGCGTTTCTCCGTGACCTTTATCGCCAAGGGCGAGGAAGACGAGAAACGTGTCATCTCCGAAATCCAAAGACGTCTGAGCGACGTTGAATTTGAATTTTAAATGTAGATAGTGAATAAGCCGCTGCGGAGAAAACTGCAGCGGCTTCTTTGTAGTTCCGTCTATCAACATAGCGAACTCCCGCCCAGCCCGGCCCGAATTGTTGCACAAATTGCAGCCTTGCACCGCTCAAACCAAGTTTGGACACGCTAATCCTGCCCTTTTTGCAACAATCCATTCGGTGATGATGAATATTTGGCATGAATCCTGCAAAAACTGCAACAATTGGCGCAGCAGCACACAGGAGCGGAAGAATTCCTGCATAATGTGCAACATCAGAGCATGAGTAGAGCATTAGTAAAGCATCAGTGCAGCCTATCCCTTCCGGTAAGCCACCTTATGAAAAGCATTGATATAACGGAACAATCCTTTGCCGTCATCCGGCACATTCCCCGTGCCACCCAGCTGCAGCATCATGGCCTGATAAGGCTCCGGTACCATTCGATATTGATGGACATAGGAGGTCAGGACGAACCCGTTCCGCTCCCAGAAATGAATACGCTCCTTATGCGACCCCGTAGCCCCCGATTCCGCTTCAATGATGACTCCCCGGACACCATGTTCCTGCACCGTCCAAGCTTTGATCTGCTTCAGCATCCAGGTCCCCGTACCCTGCCCGCGCAAGGCCTTATCTACCGCCAGGTAATCGATAATCAGGATCTTGTCCGCAGCATCTCCGACAACACCCGTAACTGCCATCGCAACAACCATCCCCTGCTGAACCCCAGCATGTAAGTAACCAATCCCCCGGTTCAGCATACTGCGCAGAATTCCCTTGGTCTTAGCCCCGCTCGGAAAAGCTTCATGGTAGATCCCCTCCATCCGCCCCCACCACGCTTCATCCCACTCTTCTATAGTAATAAACTCCATGTTCATGATTGTATTCGCCTCCAGTTCCATTCCAGTTTTATCATAACAGAGCAGGGGCTGGAACGAAATCAGGGTAGATCGCTCGTGTATCCCCGTGTTGTTCCTAAGTTTGATTGTGGCGGTCACTTTTTTAAAATGAGCCGGGATATTGCCGCTGATGCGGTGTCTTGTGCCATTTGTGCAATTCCTGTATTCCGCAGTTGTTGCAGTATGGCGGCAATCGCCGCCATACACGAAAATGCACTATCAGCGCAGCGCTATAGTGCTTATCTACCTGCCTCTCTCCCAAGGGGGATGGCAAGTCTTTGTCCCTTGCACCGTTTAGGTGAAAGTGGCGGAGGGGATTTTGGAACTGCAGGAGCGATAGCGTTCGCCTTTGTCTCCGGATTTAATCCGCTTAGCGGTTAATTCAAATCAATCTGGAGACAACAGCGACCGAAAGTCCAAAATCACCGCAGCCGCGCCCTTCACCTAAATGAAATGTCTGTGAAGAAAATTTGACATCCCCCCGTCCATCTGTCATAATTCCCTATAGTTGAATAGCGCCTTTAATTCAGTCCCGTGAGGCTGGCAAGGTAACGTGAATCGAGGTTCGCGTAAGAAAGCAGGAATCCGTAGGAGTACGGAGGGCCTTTTTCTGCGCGCGGACACGCCATCTTTTTGAATCTGCGGATTTCACTCCTTGCCTGCTTTGGGCAAGGAGTTTTTTAGTTTATCCGGGGAACTTGAACAGGCGATCAAGCAGGAGGATGGCAAAGAGGATGGTTACTGAAAAAAATGTCATTATGGACGAAACGGCGATTCGCCGGGCACTGTCACGCATTGCACATGAGATTTTGGAGAAAAACAAGGGTATCGAGAATTGCCTGCTGGTCGGCATCCGGACCCGGGGGATCTACCTAGCTCAGCGGATCGCGGAGCGCATTAAGGAAATCGAGGGCGTGGACATCCCTTACGGGGAGCTGGACATTACCCATTACCGCGATGACCGCGAAGGCGGCGGGGACAACCGGGAAGCGATGGACAAGGCGGTTGTGAACAGCAATTTGATCCTCCCTCCGGGCTCAAGCGGCACCCGGGACAAGAAAGTGATCCTGTTCGACGATGTACTGTACACCGGAAGAACGATCCGCGCGGCAATGGATGCGCTGATGGATTGCGGACGGCCCCGGATGATCCAGCTGGCTGTACTGGCTGACCGCGGCCACCGGGAGCTGCCGATCCGCCCCGACTATATCGGCAAGAACGTACCCACCTCCAGGCATGAGCAGATTGAAGTGTCCCTGAGCGAATATGACGGCAAGGACGAAGTGTACATTATTTCAAACCGGGAGGAACGATAACAATGATGACGGCAACCAAAGTGAAGGAACGCAGTCTGCTGGGGATGAAGGAGCTGGCGGAGTCGGAGATTAACCAGCTGTTAAACAGAACAGCCTACTGGGATAATCAGAGCGAGAAGCTCACGCCGGTGCTGAGAGCACATTTTGTTGCCAATATGTTCTTCGAGAATAGTACAAGAACCCGCTTTTCCTTCGAAATGGCCGAGAAACGCCTGGGTGTACAAGTACTGAACTTCACGGCTGCGGCCTCCAGTGTGGAGAAGGGCGAGTCCATCTACGACACAGTGCGCACACTAGAGTCGATGGGCATCGATGCCGGAGTGGTCCGGCTGAAGCCCGCCGGGGTACTGCAGCAGCTTGCCGAGAAGGTAGGCGTTCCGCTCATCAACGCAGGGGACGGCAACAACGAGCATCCGACCCAGGCGCTGCTGGACCTGTACACGATGCGCAAGCATTTTGGCGGACTGAAGGGCCTGAAGGTCTCGATCATCGGGGATATTATGCACAGCCGGGTAGCACGGTCCAACCTCTGGGCACTCACCAAAATGGGGGCAAGCGTGCAGTTTTGCGCCCCTGCGAATATGCAGGCACCTGAGCTTGCGGCCTACGCTCCATACGTGTCAATGGAAGAAGCGCTGAAGGCGGATGTGGTCATGATGCTGAGAGTGCAGCTGGAGCGTCATGCTTCGGGAATTATTTTATCGGCAGAGGAATACCGGAGAGACTACGGGTTGACCGAAGAACGGGCAGCCAAGCTGAATCCGGCATCGATCATCATGCACCCGGCGCCGGTCAACCGCAATGTGGAGATCGACGATGCGGTGGTGGAGAGCAGCCAGTCCCGGATTTTCCCGCAGATGGCGAATGGAGTGCCGGTACGGATGGCGGTCATGGAACGGGCGCTGCAATAGCGGTCAGAAATGTATTAATAAATATACACAAAGATGAATTTTTATTATATAATAACTACAGAGCTTACGGCTGCGGCCGGAAGGCACAAAGGAGAATCATAACCGTGATCATCAAAAATGCCAGTGTACTGAACGAAGCAGGCGTGCTGGAGCGCAAGCATATTGTTGTGCAGGACGGAGTTATCTCGAAGATTCAGGATGCCGCCGAGGCGGTAGAGGAAGCCGGAGAGACCGTTGAAGCGGAAGGTAAGCTGCTGATACCGGGACTGATCGATATGCATGTGCACCTGCGTGAGCCGGGCTTCGAGCATAAGGAAACGATTGAGACGGGTGCGCGTTCGGCGGCCAAGGGCGGATTCACTACAATAGCCTGCATGCCGAACACACGCCCGGTAACTGACAGTGCAGAGATCGTACAGCTGGTGAAGGATAAGGCGCGCGAAGCAGGGCTTGTGAAGGTGCTGCCTTACGCGGCCATTACCAAGAATGAGCTGGGACGCGAACTGACGGATTTTGCTGCATTGAAAGAAGCAGGGGCGATCGGCTTCACCGATGACGGCGTAGGCGTGCAGAGCGCACAGATGATGAAGGATGCGATGAAGCTGGCGAAGGAACTGGATATGCCGGTGATTGCCCACTGTGAGGATAACTCGCTGGTGGAAGGAGCGCCGGTAGCCGAAGGCACTTTTGCCGACAAGCATGGCCTGAAGGGAATTCCGAATGAGTCGGAAGCCATTCATGTGGGCCGTGACATTCTGCTGTCTGAAGCAACGGGTGTCCACTATCATGTGTGTCATGTCAGCACCGAGCAATCGGTCCGGCTGATCCGCCAGGCGAAGCAAATCGGCATTAAGGTGACCGCTGAGGTATGCCCGCATCATCTGCTGCTCTCGGAAGAGGATATTCCGGGCATGGACGCCAATTGGAAAATGAACCCGCCGCTGCGCTCACGCCGCGACGTGGAAGCCTGCATCGAAGGGCTGCTGGACGGCACGCTGGATATCATCGTGACCGACCATGCCCCGCACAGCGAAGAAGAGAAAGCTAAGGGCATGCAGCTTGCGCCTTTTGGCATCGTCGGCTTTGAGACAGCCTTCCCGCTGCTGTATACCGCTTTTGTGGCCACAGGCAAATGGGATCTGTCCCTGCTGGTGCAGCGGATGACCGCTGATCCGGCCCGGGTGTTCAGACTGAATACAGGCAGCCTTACAGTAGGGGCGCCTGCCGATCTGACCCTGATTGATTTGAATGAAGAGAAGGAAGTAGACCCTACAGCATTTGCGAGCAAGGGCCGCAATACACCTTTTACCGGATGGAAGCTTAAGGGCTGGCCGGTGAAGACCTGGGTAGACGGCAGAGCCGTATGGAGTGAGGCTTAACAGAAGTAAGCAGTAGCCCATGCAGCCCGGCTGCATGGCTGTGACATAAGAATCAGACTACAGAAACAAGAAGGAGTGGAAGGCATGCAGGCGAGATTGCTGCTTCAGGACGGAACACTGTTCACAGGCACCGCATTTGGCGCGGAAGGCGAGAAGACGGGCGAGGTTGTTTTTAACACAGGAATTACAGGCTATCAGGAGGTACTATCGGACCCTTCGTACTGCGGCCAGATCGTCACCATGACGTATCCGCTGATCGGGAATTACGGCATTACCCGTGATGACTTCGAGTCCGTGCGCCCTTTTGTACACGGCTTTGTTGTGCGGCGTCACGAATCCGTACCCAGCAACTGGCGTGCTGAATACAGTGTAGACGATCTGCTGAAGGAATATGACATTCCCGGCATCAGCGAGATTGATACCCGTATGCTAACCCGGATTATCCGTCACTACGGCACTATGAAGGCGATCCTCACCACTTCCAACAAGCGTGTGGAAGAATTGATGGAGATGATGGGCGACACTACGATTGAGGAGCTGCGCAATCAGGTTGCACGTACCTCAACTACAGCAGCCTACAGCAGCCCGGGCACCAAGGAACGCATCGTGCTGGTCGATTACGGCGCGAAGACCGGTATCCTGCGCGAGCTGAACAACCGCGGCTGCGATGTGGTGGTTGTCCCCCATGATGTCACCGCAGACGAGATCCGCCGCCTGAACCCGGACGGCATTCAGCTCTCGAACGGCCCTGGGGACCCGAAGGATGTGCCTTATGCGGTACAGACGATCTCCGAGCTGCTCGGCGAATACCCGATCTTCGGCATCTGCCTGGGACACCAGCTGTTTGCACTGGCTTGCGGCGCTGATACAGAGAAGCTTAAGTTCGGCCATCGCGGCGGGAACCATCCGGTGAAGGAGCTGGAGAGCGGACGCTGCTTCATCACCTCCCAGAATCATGGCTACACCGTGAATGAGGAATCGATTGCGAGCACAGACCTTCAAGTTACCCATATCAATAACAATGACAAAACCGTTGAAGGACTGAAGCATACCCGCTACCCTGCTTTTTCGGTGCAGTACCATCCGGAAGCGGCCCCGGGACCGCATGACAGCAGTTATCTGTTCGACCGCTTCCTGCAGCTGATCGCAGAACATAAGGCGCAGCGGCCGGCCGGATCGCGCCAGGCACAGCTTGCGGCGAATGCCAGAATCACGGCACCGAAATCATCATCACCCCAGCTTGAAGCCGTGAAAGGAGCTCTATAACATGCCTAAGAACAACAAACTCAAAAAAATTCTGGTTATCGGCTCCGGCCCGATCGTTATTGGTCAAGCTGCCGAATTCGACTATGCAGGCACACAGGCTTGCCAGGCCCTTAAGGAAGAGGGCGTCGAGGTTGTACTGATCAACAGTAACCCGGCGACGATTATGACCGATACCAATATGGCTGACAAAGTATACATCGAACCGATTACACTCGATTTCGTCACCGGCATTATCCGCCAGGAGCGTCCGGACGGACTGCTGCCGACCCTCGGCGGACAGACTGGTCTGAATATGGCCGTAGAGCTGGCCCGCGCCGGAGTCCTGGAGCAGGAGAATGTGAAGCTGCTGGGCACCCAGCTCGACTCCATCGAGAAAGCAGAGGACCGGGACTTGTTCCGCGAGCTGATGCGCGAGCTGGATCAGCCAGTACCGGAAAGTGCAATCATCACCAGTGTGGAAGAAGCCCTGGGCTTCGCATCCGGAATCGGTTATCCGCTGATCGTTCGTCCTGCTTACACGCTGGGCGGAACCGGAGGCGGGATCTGCGACAACGAAGAAGAGCTGCGTGAGACCGTTAAGGCGGGTATCCGTTACAGCCCGATTGGCCAATGTCTGGTCGAGAAGAGCATCGCCGGAATGAAGGAAGTCGAGTATGAGGTTATGCGTGATGCGAACGACAACTGTATCGTAGTCTGCAACATGGAGAACTTTGATCCGGTTGGCGTACATACGGGCGACAGTATCGTTGTGGCGCCGAGCCAGACGCTGTCCGACCGTGAATATCAGATGCTGCGCAGTGCTTCCCTGAAGATTATCCGCGCGCTGAATATTGAAGGCGGCTGTAATGTTCAGTTCGCACTGGACCCGCAGAGCTACCAGTACTACGTGATTGAAGTGAACCCGCGTGTCAGCCGCTCCTCGGCGCTGGCGTCGAAGGCGACCGGCTATCCGATTGCCAAGATGGCGGCCAAGATTGCCCTCGGCTATACGCTGGATGAAATCGTCAATCCGGTAACCGGCCAGACGTATGCCTGCTTCGAGCCTACACTCGACTATATCGTCAGCAAAATCCCGCGCTGGCCGTTCGACAAATTCACCTCGGCGAACCGCAAGCTGGGCACACAGATGAAGGCGACCGGTGAGGTCATGGCGATTGGCCGTACCTTTGAAGAGTCGATTCACAAGGCGATCCGCTCGCTGGAGATCGGTGTTCACCGTTTCCGCCTGCCGGGAGCAGAGCTGCTGGAAGAGAGTGTGCTGCGCACCAGACTGGCCAAAGCCGATGATGAGCGCCTGTTCCTGATCGCGGAAGCCTTCCGCCGCGGCTATGAGCTGCAGGAGATTCAGGATATTACGAATGTGGACTGGTGGTTCCTCTCCAAGATCGAAGGACTTGTCAAGTTCGAGGATGAGCTGCGGGCTGAAGAGACCTTGTCTGCTGACACGCTGTATCAGGCCAAGCGCAAGGGCTTCACAGACCGGGCAATTGCCGAGATCCGTGCCGAAGGCCGTCCAGGCGGAGCATTCACCAAGGAGTCAGAGGTACGTGTGCTGCGTCTGCAGCAGGGTCTGGTTCCGGTATTCAAAATGGTAGATACCTGCGCCGCTGAATTTGAGGCCACTACGCCGTACTACTACTCGACCTATGAGACAGAGAATGAGGTCATCCATTCCGACAAGCAGAAGGTTATTGTCCTCGGCTCCGGTCCAATCCGTATCGGCCAGGGGATTGAATTTGACTACTCCACAGTGCATGCCGTGTGGGCGATTCAGAATGCCGGATACGAAGCTGTAATTATCAATAACAATCCAGAGACCGTATCAACGGATTTCAATACCTCGGACCGCTTGTATTTTGAACCGCTGTTCTTCGAGGATGTCATGAACGTCATTGCCCAGGAGAATCCGATAGGAGTCATCGTACAGTTCGGCGGACAGACCGCGATTAACCTGGCTGCACCGCTTGCTGCTGCGGGTGTGAACATTCTGGGTACCAGCCTGGACAGCATTGATGAAGCCGAGAACCGCAAGAAGTTCGAAGCGCTGCTGGCCCGTCTGGATATCGCACAACCTAAGGGTAAGACTGTAATCAACATCGATGAAGCCGTCGAAACTGCGCAATCCCTCGGTTATCCGGTGCTGGTTCGTCCATCGTATGTCCTGGGCGGACGCGCCATGGAGATTGTTTACAACGACACAGAGCTGCTCAGCTACATGGTTGAAGCGGTCAAAGTGAATCCGGAGCATCCGGTGCTGATCGACCGTTACATGCTGGGCAAGGAAGTGGAAGTGGACGCCATCTGCGACGGAGAGACAGTTGTAATTCCGGGCATCATGGAGCATGTGGAACGCGCAGGGGTTCACTCCGGCGACTCCATCGCTGTCTACCCGCCGCAATATCTGGATGAAGGTCTGAAGCAGAAGATTGCCGAGATTACCATCAAGATTGCCAAGGAGCTCAAGACCATCGGTCTGGTGAACATCCAGTTCGTTATTTATCAGAATGAAGTGTATGTCATTGAGGTCAACCCGCGCTCCTCGCGCACGGTTCCGTTCCTGAGCAAGGTAACCGGTATTCCGATGGCGAACCTGGCGACCAAGATCATTCTGGGCGGCAAGCTGAAGGAAGACGGGTACACAGAAGGCCTGTGGCCGGAGAGCGATTATGTGTCGGTAAAAGTGCCGGTGTTCTCTTTTGCCAAGCTGCGCAGAGTAGAGCCTACGCTCGGACCGGAGATGAAATCTACGGGTGAGGTTATGGGCCGCGACAAGCTGTATGCCAAGGCGCTCTATAAAGGCCTGATCGGTGCAGGAATGAAGATTCCGGCTACCGGAGCAATCATCGTAACCGTAGCCGACAAAGACAAGGCTGAAGCGGTTGAGCTGATGAAGGGCTTCCATGCCATGGGCTACAAAATCATCGCCACCGGCGGTACAGCAGCGGCGCTGGAGCAGGCGGGACTGAACGTGATGAACGTTAACAAGCTGGATGAGGGCGAGCCGACTATTCTGGATCTGATCCGCGGCGGTCAAGCGAACTTCGTCTTCAATACACTGACCAAGGGCAAAACGCCTGAGCGTGACGGATTCCGCATCCGCCGTGAAGCGGTAGAGAACGGAGTCGTATGTATGACCTCGCTCGATACGGTAACGGCGCTGCTGAGAATGCTGCAGACGATTAACTTCTCGTCCCAGTCGATGCCTGCTTTTGTCGGACAATAAGATAGAGGGTGAGGCAGCTGTAACAGGCTGCTACAGGAACGGTTTGCGTTAACGCAGACCGTTCCCCTATGCCCGGGACCTTAATATCGAAGGTGTTGGATAAGATAACTAAGAAAGAAGGTTGGCGAATGGAACGGACAGCAGCAGAGCAGCAGCACGTACATGAGAATGCTTGGCAGATTGAGAAATGGAATGAAATGGCCGGACGGCTGATGGTCGCCCTGGATTACCCGAATGCAGACCAGGCGCGGGCGCTGATCGAACAGCTCGAAGGCATCCCCTGTTACATGAAGGTAGGCATGCAGCTGTTCTATGCAGCCGGTCCAGACTTCATCCGGGAGCTGAAGGAGCGCGGATATTCGGTATTCCTTGATGTCAAAATGCACGATATCCCCAACACGGTCCGGGGCGGGGCAGAGAGCCTAGCCGGGCTGGGCGTGGACATGTTCAACGTACATGCCGCCGGTGGCGCAGCCATGATGGCGGCTGCGCTGGAAGGAGCGGCCCAGGCGGTCAGCTTGAAGCCGTCGCTGCACATGCCGCTGATCATTGCAGTAACCCAGCTTACCAGCACCAGCCAGGAAGTGATGAACCGCGAAATCGGCATAGCCGGAACAGTGACTGATGCAGTGGTGCGTTACGCCAAGCTCGCCGCAGAAGCAGGCCTGCATGGAGTCGTAGCTTCCCCACAGGAATCTCTGGTGATTGCAGAAGCCTGCGGACCCGAATTCCGTACGGTTACACCAGGTATCCGGCCTGCAGGTGCGTCACTAGACGACCAGTCCCGGGTCATGACACCCGGACAGGCTATCCGTCAAGGCAGCCACTACCTGGTAGTGGGCCGGCCGATTACCGCAGCGCCAGACCCGCGTACGGCAGCACTGACTATTATTGAGGAGATGAGCCAAGCATGAGCATATTAGAGAATCGAAGTGAACAGGTCGCAAGTCATCTGCTGGAGATCGGAGCGGTAGCCCTGCGCCCGCAGGAGCCGTTCACCTGGACCTCCGGCATCAAATCGCCGATCTACTGCGACAACCGTCTGACCATGGCTTTCCCGGCAGTCCGCAATTACATTGCGGAGGCCTTCGCAGAGCTGATCAGAACCAGCTACCCGGACGCCGAGGTGATTGCCGGGACAGCAACCGCCGGTATCCCGCATGCGGCCTGGGTGGCCGATAAGCTCGGTCTCCCGATGGCTTACATCCGTGACAAGGCCAAAGGCCACGGCAAGCAGAACCAGATCGAAGGACTGATCACGCCCGGGCAGAAGGTCGTCGTGATCGAGGACCTGATCTCCACTGGCGGCAGCTCCATAAAAGCCGCACAGGCCGTACAAGAAGCAGGCGGCCTCCCGCTGGCCGTGCTGGCTATCTTCAGCTACGAGCTCGACCGCGCCGTACAGGCTTTCGCCGCTGCCGAGCTTCCGCTCCAGAGCTTGTCTAACTACAGCACGCTGATTAATGTGGCGCTGGCCCAAGGCAAAATCGCTGAGAGCGATGTAGCGCTGCTGCAATCCTGGCGCCAGGACCCTGCGGCGTTTGGCGTGTAGGGCAGGAGACAGGGAAGAAGAGAATAGGAAGAAGATGAGAAGCATTGCCCATTTGCCAGGGGCTGGGCTTCTTTTTTTATTGCTTATAATTAGTTTTTGGGCTTGATGTAGAGCGTACGCTCATACTCCAGTCAGCTGATAGGCTGGCTAAGTTGTAGGCTGGCTGGAGAAGTGGATGTTGACTAACAAGTAGAAGCTCCCCCTCAAGGGAAAGAAGTGGAAAAACAGCATCTATTCAATCGCTTAGCGCACTTCTGGTGACTTTAGTTGGAAAAAATACACTTGTTGAGTCTCGATATGGACAATAGCGTAATTACCGCATGAAATAGATGACCTAAATCCACTTATTTCCTTTGAAGAGGCGACTTTCGCCCAAGCAAGTGTACAAAATCCAACTGTTTCCCTTAACTGCTCAGTATCTCCAATCTCCACAGCCCCTAATTAGCTGCGCACTCTCTTCCTGTTCTTAACTCATTTGTTATACTCCATATCCCAGTAATCTGCTTCATACCAGCGTTATGCTTCAACCAGTCACCTAAGCATACGGGCAGAAATTGCCATCCACTCCGCAGAGCATTCCTCTAATTTTCTTGCAAAACTGGGCATGATAAATAGCACCGGGACATATATTATTGCGATGAAGGAGAAGAGGGTATCATGAATTGGATCTATTTTGCCAAGTTATTCAGGACCAGATTTCAAGCGGGCTGCCTTGCCAAAAGACTGGAGCAGGACGGATGGATCTATGGGTATCATGATCCGAGTTTTGTGGAAATATACCGTTCGCGCAAGGGCCGTTATGGTGTGCGTTTTCTGCCTTAGACAGAAAATCCAAAATCATCCTTGACTTTATCCATGGCTATATTGTATATTATCTATTGTCGCTGTTTAAATAATTCTTAACTGACGCGGGGTGGAGCAGCCCGGTAGCTCGTCGGGCTCATAACCCGAAGGCCGCAGGTTCAAATCCTGCCCCCGCAATTACCTTATTACACCGGACAGCACTCGTCTAATACGGATATCCTAGTCCGGGCCCTTAGCTCAGTTGGTTAGAGCGGTCGGCTCATAACCGATTGGTCACAGGTTCGAGTCCTGTAGGGCCCACTTCACTTAAACCCTTACTTTGTAAGGGTTTTTTGCTGTAATTAGGCTCATAGGAGTGAATAGAATATGCTTGAGCAGGGAAAGGCCGTTTTTTTATCTTGCTAACGGATTTGCTAACGAGGGCTTTTATTTCACAGCTTGCAACTGTTTTTCTGCGAATTTATTGAGTTCATCTTCAATTCTGTCAACGGCCTCTTCCTGCATGATCGGGAGCAGATGCGAGTACCTCTCATTGAACATCGCTGGAGTCATACCAAGCCGTTCGGCAGCAACCTTTGGATTTATGCCAATCGCTAGGAGAAATGAAGCATGGGTATGACGCTGATCATGGAAACGGATGGAGTAAATCCCATCCATTCAATCTTCGGTAAGTTTTAATTCAATAAGATGTTTGCAATGAGGGCACTTTTTTTCTAGGGTAAATGTCTTCTTATCGTTAATAGTGAGCAAAGAGATTAACTGGATGAACAATCCCGGTAATGATAAAGCGGCAAGTATGAGGGTTAGTCGATTCATTATTGCTGCATTGGTAATAGCTTGATCATCAAAGAAGGCTAAGAAAATCATGATTGAGATCATGAAAATCACACCAACTATTGCAAACATAAATATTATTGCAGATATCCTTCTTGCCCATAATTTTATTTTTTTGATCGTCATTATATCACCTCGAATCTAATACGGAGATTTAGGAGAATGGATTCAATAATATGGAAGGAGTCGAGTGCGCGTAAATGAATGAGCAAAAACGCCGGCGTATATTTCAAAAAGTAAAGTCGATGTCGAATATTAAGTTTTGGAACTGGATGAATTTCGTTCACTCCCGGGCTTATGCCAAGGCCCAGCAGCATTACGAAGAATCGATAGGAATTGTCCTTCAGCCGAAGCAGGCTGCAGCTGTGTCTGCCAAGGCTAAGGGGATCCGCGAGACCTGGGACGGTATGGCTACAATTACAATGGAAGAAACAGAGGGTGCTGAACTCAAATCAGTGGGGGGCTGAAAATGCGGAATACCTTAGGAGACTTGAATAATCACCTGTTTGTCCGGCTACTGCAGGAGAATGCAGAACTGCGAGAAAAGCTTGCAGTCAGTGAGAAGCAATAATACAAAAACCCCCATTACCTTGGCTGGGACTGGGGTCCAATCTCTTACCTTCATTCGAATTATACCACGAGTGAGGGGATTATCATTGGGAAAAGCGACAAATTAGCAATCCAACTGGCTTTTGACATCCTCCCGGTCGACGAAAAAGAGACCCGCCGCCGGGTGGATGGATATTTGGAGACGGTTCGTGTGTATCGACAGATTGGCTTCGTACGGCGCCAGGCGGCACTCACGGCCAGCCCGGAGCCGCGGTATCATGGATCTGCCAATGCGATAAGCCGGATGACGGAGAATATAGCGGTATGGAATACGGATAGAGAGATAGAATTGGAACGACAGTCAAAACTGTTGGATATTGCTGTTAGCCGGCTTAAGAAGGCGGAGCGGGAGATCATTTAGCTGCGCTATTTGGAGCATGAGGATGAGTATGATTCCATACTGTGAGGGGAACTAGGTATGAGTGAACGCAAGTATCGGCGGGTAAAGTCGAGGGCAATTTATATTTTAGCGTGTGCATTAGGGTTAGAGGTTCTAATGGAGGGAAATTAATCCAGTCAATTAAAAGGTATTAAAATAATTATAGCGAATTTTATTATAGAACTTAAGGGGTTTTAAAAAAATACTCTGTAAAAGGAATGAGTAAACTATGGAGAAAAAAATAGTGTCTTCACTACAGCGGGAGCTTTCTATTCGTAGTGAGACAATTCAAAGACTTTTTAATTTCTATCAGAACGAATTATTTTATGTTAATAGAAGGTATCAAAGAAAGCTTATCTGGACTATCGAAGAAAAAAGGAAGTTTGTAGATTCTTTAATTAAAGGATATCCAGTCCCTTTAATACTATTAGCAGATAGTGTTAATGACGGGACCTCTGTTTTTGAAATTATTGACGGTATGCAAAGATTGAACGCAGTAATGTCTTTTATTGAGGGAGAATTTAGTTATAATGACATGTATTTTGATCTTGAAACTATGGTCGAATCAAAGTCTTTATTAGATAAAGGTGTTTTGATTCAAAAAAAACCGGTGCTTGATAGAAATGTCTGTGAAGTATTCTCTAGTTATGTCTTACCGTTGTCTATTTATTCCTTTAATGATGAAAAGAAAGTAGATGAAATATTTATTAGAATAAATAGTTATGGCAAACATTTATCTAGGCAAGAATTAAGGTCGGCTGGAACACTCGGAATATTTAATGATTTGGTAAAAAAACTAGCTGCTGAGATAAGAACGGATGTTTCACCAGGGAATATTCTTAATTTAAACAAAATGAAACAGATTAGTATAACTAGTACTGGATTAGATTATGGCATACCTGTTGAGGAAATTTTTTGGGTTAAGAATAATGTCTTAACTAAAGAAATGGTAAGAGAGGCTAGGGACGAGGAACTCATATCTGATATTATAGCAGCAATGGCTTTCTCTGATATACCACCCTCTAGTTCAACAATATCGGATCAGTACTATGGTTTGAAAGAGAGTGAAAGATCTTTTGAATTGGAATTACAGCTTAGAAAAATAGGCATTGAAAATCTAGAAAAGCAATTTATAAATGTATATGATGAGATACGAGCGGTTCTGCATATAAGTACCAAAAATTTTAGAGAAATAGTATTTGGTGATCCTGCTCTGAAGTTGCCTAGATATTTCCATGTTGTATTCTTAGCTTTTCATAAATTATTAATTAGAGAAAATAAACAAATAAGTAGTTATACAGAATTGGAAAAGAAGTTAACAGGCATAGCTTCCCACATTAGAATAACTGAAGGTGGAAATTGGAGCGCCTCTAATAAAAATGATAATGTTAATGCTGTTTCTGGCATCTTGCAAAGTTGTTTTAAGAATAAATCCGTGGAGGATCCAGCGAGTCATAGATGGTTAACTGAATTTGAATCATTATTAATGCAGTCAAAGACAGAACAAACGCTCTATGATTTCAAACAGGGTTTTACAGTATTGGATTCATCTAATGCTTTTGATACTAATAGTTTCGCTAAAATAGTTAAAACGTTGACTGCTATGGCTAATAACAGCCCTCATTCAGTTGGATATGTGTGCGTGGGTGTTTCTGATAAATTTACAGATGCTCAGCGAATAAAAGAAATATATGGAGTTGAACCAACGAATTATAGAGGGTTCTTTATAACAGGAATAGGGCATGAAGCACAGATTTTAAAAAAGGATCTTGATTCCTTCTATAGATGGATAATTCAAGAAATTAAAAAACAGCCTATTTCTGATGAGGCTAAAGATATATTGTCGCGGAACATTAGAATAATTAATTATTTCGAGAAAGATGTATTGATAATTACTGTTAAATCTACTGCAAATCCTATGATTTATCAGGATAAGTACTATACACGGCATGGAGCAAATATTAATGAAGTGGAACCTAAAGATTATCCAAGCTTCTTTAGAAGATTTAGTCAATAATCTTTTGACCGTTTTTTGACCGATTATTGACCGGACAATAGCCGTTCATTAGCATATAGCATGATATATATGTAATGTGGCAATCAAGCGAGACTGACACGCACGACCGTACCTGCGGCGATTAACTGGGGCGTACCTCCTCTCGCTTTTTCTATGAAAATATTTGAAGTAGCTTGAAGATCATGGCTATTGATGCACCACCAAAAAGCATTTTTAATATGACTGGTTTAAAAGCTTCGCTCACTCTATCCATAAGATAGTCACCTCCATTATTTATAGGACTAAAGTTCGATACCAAAAGAGGGAATTCCTTCCTTTGTGACGAATACAGACCTATACGATCATATTAGCGGAGGGGTTACAAATGGCAAGAAGAAAGAGTGAGGCAAAGCAGGAAAAGGAGTTTTTCCAAGGGTTGGTGGGCTTAGCAGCAATGGGATTAGCACTCGGAGGATACTATTTAACCAAAACTATACAAGGTGCTATAGTTGGCGCTGCTGTCGGTGTGGCTATTGTAGTTGCATTGATGATTGTGGTAGGGCAGAAGCGGGCTGAGCGCTTGAAAAATCTGGTATTGCTGAGATTGATAAAATGGAAGGTGTACAATTTGAACAATATCTTGGCCATCTCTTCCGTTCTCAAGGATACAAAGCTGAAGTTACACAAGCAGCCGGTGATTACGGTGCTGATCTGGTCCTTTCCAAAGACGGGAAGCGAATTGTTGTCCAGGCTAAGCGGTACAGAAAGAACGTTGGATTGAAGGCAGTGCAAGAAGTTCGTGGAGGTGTTTCACATTATGGCGCTTCGGCTACCTGGGTTGTAACGAATAGAGAGTATACTGAGCAGGCTTACAAGCTAGCAAAGTCAAATAATGTGCGGCCGTGAAGAGCTTATCGAAATGCTTCTTCAAATGAGAGAGAAGATGGTAGCTGCTAAAAAATCCAATAATGCTAAGACGAGCGCTTGAGCGAAATAGTGAGCAATGAAAAGCATGATGAGTGAATAGATCTGCTCAAGGCTGATATTCACTGTTGGTGGCTTAGACTCTTATTTCGCCGGCTCTGTAAAATGGTCTTGTCCTCCTTTGTTACAAAGTCCGCAAAGGTTTTAAGCAAAGAGCGCAGTGTATTTGCTGCGGATGCGGAGCGGACGCCTCTAATCTGGCCAGGCTTTCAGCACATATTAACTATATACATATTCCGAAGTCGCTCATTATTGGGTGGCTTTTTATTATGAGGAAAGGGTGATTCTGGTGGAGATAGCAGCAGAGCTTCATGATTTGGAAATGACCTGCGAGGAGGTCGCAGTTGAACTGGCCGGACCTTATAGGCTCAATACAAAGGAGCAGCGCCTGCTCGCTTATCTGCTGGATGATAACAAAAGCAAGAAGATCGGCGATATCTGCAAGGCGCTTAAGATCACCGCCTAGACTCTGCTTCGAAAGACAAGACCCGGACTGGAGCGGAAGATCGAAGCTGTTGGTTCGGAAGCCTGGAAACGTGATTCGAAGTCTGCTCTTAAATCAAGATCAGTATCCAAGTGTGCTGTGAACCAGTGGATGTACTTATATTTACGGAAGGATAATGATCATGAGGAAAAAACAGAATAATATTCGTCATTCGCTGAAAGATCCTCCCATACAACCAAAGAAGTGTACAGGATGCATATGGGGCCGTTGGGAAGGGACAGCACAGTTTTGTGGCAGATTGAAATGTCAGAAGGGGAAAAATTCCTAATCGTCGAATATTGACTTATGGAGGTGAGAATAATGAAAAATAGCGTCGAAATTATCCATCATGCAACCATCCAGAGTCTTCAAACAACTGTAAACTCATGGCTTCATGGACATAAGAATGTCACGGTGAAGTCTATCCAGTACCAAAGAGAACAAAATAGTCACGTTGCATTTATCTGGTATGAAGATTAATGAAAGAGAGAAGAGCACCTTAACGGGTGCTCAGGCTGTCGAGAAAGTCTCGACAGCCTTCTTTATGTGATTTTGATTTCACACGACACCGCGTTAATGTTATATAATATATGTAACTATTTATAGAACGGATGGTGTGTCGACATGCTGCGTTCCAATCGAGAAAAGCAACAAGCTTACGAATTTGTTTCTATTGAAGATTTGGTTCCTCAAGACCACTTGCTTCGCAAAGTAGATAAATATATTGATTTTTCGTTTATCGATGAGAAGGTTAGACCCCTGTATTGCTCGGATAACGGACGCCCTGCGATTGATCCAGTCGTGCTGTTCAAGATGATTTTCCTGGGGTACTTCTACGGCATTCGTTCCGAACGTCAGTTAGAACGTGAGGTCCAAACGAACTTAGCTTACCGTTGGTTTCTGGGGCTGGGGTTAACCGACAAGGTTCCAGACCACTCTACGATTAGCTGGAATCGGCGAACCCGATTTAAAGATACGAACATTTTTCAGGATATTTTCGATGAGATTGTGCTTCAGGCCATTTCGCACCGGATGGTGGGCGGACGGGTTCTTGTCTCAGACTCTACTCACGTCAAGGCGAGTGCGAACAAACACCAATACACGAAACAAATGGTACTGCAAAGTACCAAGGATTATGTGGACGAGCTCAATGCTACCGTAGAAGCAGACCGGAAAAACCATGAAAAAAAGCCCTGAAACCTAGAGAGGAAGTGAACGAAGAAAAAGAAATTAAAGTGAGCAAGACGGATCCCGACAGCGGGTATATGATCCGCGACGGTAAGCCGGAAGGCTTCTTTTATCTGGACCACCGGACGGTAGATCTGAAATACAATCTCATTACAGATGTCCATGTCACGCCCGGAAATGTCCATGATTCCGTGCCGTATTTGTCGCGTCTGGACCGTCAGAGGGAACGTTTTGGATTTCAAGTGGAAGCTATTGCGCTAGATTCAGGGTATCTAACAACGCCGATTTGCCGCGGTTTACAGAACCGAAAGATATTTGCCGTTATTGCTCACCGGAGATTCCATCCCAAGCAAGGACTGTTTCCCAAATGGAAGTTTACTTTTGATGGTGAGCGAGAGTTGTACGTCTGTCCAGCCGGCCAAGAATTGAAGTACCGGACGACGGACCGCAAAGGCTACCAGCAGTATGCGTCAGATCCGGAGCAATGTAAAAATTGTCCGTTTTTAAACGAGTGTACGCAGTCCAAGAACCACCGGAAAGTGGTGACCCGGCATGTCTGGGAGGACAGCAAGGAGTGGGTCCGGAACAACCGGCTTAGTAAGTCAGGTAAGCAGTTGTACCGCAAACGAAAAGAAACGATTGAGCGAAGCTTCGCGGATGCTAAAGAGCTCCATGGGTTTCGCTATTGCCGGTTGCGCGGGTTGCCAAATGTCAGGGAACAAGCACTGATGACAGCAGCCGTGCAGAACATGAAGAAGATGGCGATTCAACTGGATCGCCGGGAAAAACAGGGGTAACCCCCTCGTTGTCCCGTTTGCAGGTAGTCATTGAAATACAAAAGAAACCCAGGGTCTTTAAATGACCTGGGTTTCTCGACAATCTGAGCACCTTAACGGGTGCTTTTTTTATGCATATAAATGACCTTCTATAAGCCGTTCTCAGGGCTTGTTTTCAGGAACGTGTGTTTTTGAAGAGGGTGAAAAAGGGCAGGACGGGCAGGTTCTCTCCGTCTCCTGCTGGATTTTCGCCTGACCAAAGATGAAAAACCAACTCAACTCAAATGGGAAAAAGACATACACCTAAAAAATAGGCATATGTCTTTTCAATTAAATTAGTTTAATGTCCATTGTGATGTAATACCCATTCCGGATCATGGAAGTGGCCACCATTTGGATCATCAGTATGTCTTGGATTAAAGGCCCAGTGATATCCACCGGGAGCTGGTCCAGGAGGATTTGTGGTGGGGATAGAAGTGTGAGGGTCGACGAAAGCCGTGTGACCTTGGACAAAAGATCCAACATGGCAATGGTCAGGGTGACAGTGAGCTTCGTGATACTCTTCGATCTGCATCGGTATTAAGTGATTGTGGTGAGGATGGTGGTCATGAGGCACTTATCTTCATCCTTTCTGATTTGGGATCGAACTTAGCATGAGCAATTGTTGTGAGGATTATAGGGTGTTACTAATATTGACACAAAATAAATATTACCAAGGAGGGTCCTTATGGACATCAGAATCATACCGATTGACCAGCTTAACGCAGCTGTCTATAATCCCCTCGTCGATCTTCAGCCGGGAGATCCTGAGTATGAGAAGCTTCGCCGCAGCCTGGACGAGTTCGGCTATATTCGACCCGATTGTTTGGAATGAGCAGACCGGCAATATGGTCGGAGGCCATCAGCGGTGTAAGGTGTTGGTCAATGAGCAGGGCCACACGGAGCTAGCTGTATCGGTTGTCAACCTGGACCCCGAGCGGGAGCGTCTGCTGAATCTGGCGCTGAACAAAGTGTCTGGCCGCTGGGATAATGAAGCGCTGGCGCAGTTGTGTTTTTAGAGGGCCTATTATATGTGTTCTCAAACACTTTCAAACAATAAACTCGTCTGGCATTAAGCCAGGCGGGTTTATTTTATAGCTTTTGCAAATGCTCAATAACTATGTTCATGAACTTCTTAAAATTTTTTAAAGCTTGTTACTTCCATTCTCTTGTTCTTTAGCTTTCTCACTGAAATGTAAGCTAATAATAGCAATTACCAATAAAATTACACCTACTATATTAGAGAATACAGGCTCATTGTTTGAAATTGATCGTATTAACAACCGAATATTAATAGCAAGAGCCCCGAACCAACATATGTAAACAAACCATTTAGTACTGTTCTTCATTATTTCACCTTTCATATACATTATTTTATAATTATACAATATAGAATCAGCATGTATCGCTTTCAAGCTGATCTTTAGTTTTCCATTATCCCAATAAGGAGGAATTACGAACCAGAGAAAAATCGTTAATTTAACAGTGATTATTCTGATCATATGTATTTTTTATTGTTTTTTCGTAAGCGGAGGTACTGCTGCGGTTGGAAGAATAGAAAAGAAAGTGGAAAAGAATAATCATTTATATATTGAAGTGAAGTTGGAAAACGGGACCCTTGAAAATATTAAAGTGCCGTCAATCGTCTGGCCTTTTTGAAGGAAAAGGAGTCGTATTTTATGGCTTACAAATATAATTTGTTGCGTAAGCCTTATCTTGTGAAAATTAAAGGAGATGAAATATAATCAGTGTATGATTTGATCAAGGGGTGAAACAATGAAATTACTGGACGGTCTCTAGCTTCCCTGAAGGAGGTTAGAGCTGAGTTGAGTAGAAGCGTTAAGAAAACAACCGTAAGTAAAGATCAGGCAAATCCCTGGACCAAACGACAGGCAAGCAAGGCTGTGCGAAGATACTCCCGAGGTATTCCTTATGGTAAATTCTATCGGAAAATTTATTGTTCGTGGGATATAAGCGATTGGAGATTTTACACACCTTATTTGCAAGCGGTCAAGGAATGGGAGACCAATGGTAGAAGTTGGAACAGACCCGTTAGCCTTCAAAAATTAACTTTAAACTGGAATAAGGATTTTAAAAGAAAATAAGAAAAGGGGTTGCCGATAGGGAAGCGTCGGCGGCTCCTTTTCTTATGTACGTTCTGTCTTAAAGAAGAGCTAGTTTTAATTTCTATCTACTAAAATAGTATATGCAGTTATGTTCCCGAATTCATCATATGAAAATATAGTTGAGGCTCCATATTGAACAGCTTGAACCCATCCATCTTCATACAATACAATAGCCCCATCATTAAAAATTAGTTCAAGTGATCCGGGGAGATACTTCCAATATCCTGAATTCATGTGAACAATAATTTGTTCAAAACTAGCCTTAGCACTCACATCTTGTGGAGTAACCTTGTTTAGAGTAGATACTGCGGGAAGATCAGGAGTCTGAATGGATGCAGTTGCTGCAAAAGAGGTGGAGCCTAAAGCGAAACAAGCTGTAACGGTTAAAAGGCCAACTAAAAGTTTCTTTTTCATACTTCAAACCTCCAAAATGAGTATTTTGTGTGTTACATAAGTAATAATAGATTAAATGGATTTATATGTATATAAGTAATAAGTATGGTTTTTAATGATATTATTTGTAATATATTGGAGGTTAATGTCGTTTGTTGATTTTTAATTGGATTTGAATAATATGTCCTAGGACTTTGTAAGGGTTATTATTAAAATGCAATTATATATAAGTTTTACTAATGAAAAAACGGGCCATTTTGTGGCCCGCGTGTTCAACTAAATTTCAATATTTGATTTTTAATGCTTTAAATTAGGGAATTAACCAAACATAGAAGGCAAGAAGAACAAGAAAAAGAGAATAAGAACGATCACGCTGGTGATTCTGCTCATCATAAGATAAGCCTCGCTGGGCCCGGAGTCGCCCTTGACCATCCAGCCGTAACGCATATGCCAGCCCATGGCCGGGAAGAAGATATTCAATACTGCAATCAATACGAAGAGAACAGCGAAAATAACAACCATTTTTACCAGCTCCTTTCTCCATTTACGAAAGCTCATTGCATGAAGTTGCATATTTCTGGATGCAGCTTCAAATTAACAACGCGGAATTCTTCCAGGCCCACATGACACTTATGTCACACCAACCCCCATATTGTTAGCCCATTCGATGGGGAATTCTATCTGCGTCTCTTATACTGGAAATATATTGATTTACTTCCGAAAGGGGCTATTCACCAGTGACTGAAGCTATCAAAGCAATACTATTAGGGATTATTGAGGGGTTGACTGAATTCTTGCCGGTCTCGTCTACCGGGCACCTTATCCTGGCAGGGGATCTGCTGAAGTTCGAAGGGGAGGCTGCGGTTACCTTCAAAATCGTAATCCAGCTGGGTGCGGTAATGGCCGTATTGCTGCTGTATTGGAAAAAGTATGTGAACATCGGGATGAATATGCTGAAGCTGGATTTCACCAAGAGCAAGGGACTGAATGCCATCCACATGATCCTGGCTATGGTTCCGGCACTGGTGGTATATCTGCTCTTCAAAGATACGATCAAGAGCCAGTTGTTCGGCCCTAAGCCGGTCCTCATGGGTCTGATTGCCGGTGGCCTGTTGATGATCTTCGCCGCGCGCAGCAGGAGAACCGTTACGTCAGAGACGGTGGACGGTCTTAACTATACGCAAGCCTTCGGCATCGGGCTGTTCCAGTGCTTAGCGCTATGGCCCGAGTTCTCCAGATCCGGCTCGACGATTTCAGGGGGCCTCCTGCTGGGAACCAGCCAGAAAGCCGCTGCGGACTTCACCTTCCTGATCTCAGTACCGGTAATGTTCGGAGCCAGCCTTCTGGACCTCTATGACAGCCGGGATCTGCTGAATTCAGATTCACTGACCCTGATGCTGATCGGGTTCGTGACGTCCTTCCTCGTAGCCATGATTGCAGTCGTCACATTCATCAAGCTGATTAAGCGGCTCCGCCTGGAATGGTTCGCGCTCTACCGGTTCGTGTTAGCGGGGCTGTTCTATGTAATTGTTATCATGTAATGGGTCCCTCTGGTGTGATCAGCTCCGGCGGTTCATTACTCAGCCGTATTCCTTAGGCTCCTGGAGCAGGATGGAGAAGGTCTGGGTCACGTGGTCCACTTCAATCGTCTCGATACCCACAAAATCCGGAATTTCAGGATGAACGGCATCCACGCTGTATTCAGGATGAGTCAGCAATAATTGAATGACTTTCAGGGCTTCCACGTTGATCTTGATCCCCTTTACAGTAGAATCTCATCATGACATTGCTTGTTGTTCGGAGCTGCATTGTTGTGCTGAGCTATGGTCTGTATTATCCCCGCAGCGCTTAGCGAATATGTCTGTGGATGATATTTCTGTCTTCGTTACGTTCCATAACAGCCATTAATTGCCCCTGGAAAATACGTCTTTGGATCTGGTCGATCCGCTGCAGCGCGAGAGGGACGGGGACCTGGAACGCTACAGCAAGCTCAGTAACGGCATCCTCACGGAGCTCGGGCAGCGTGTTCGCAGAAATCATGCTGTACGGCATGGAGGCATACAGGATGAACCGGTCGGATTCATCTCTCTGTGCCTGAGTGAACTCTCCGGGCATAAGCGTAGACTTGCCGGCATGCCGCAGCAGATGACACAGCTCGTGGAGGAATTCCAGCCGCTGCAGCTCGGGAGGGAGCCGGTTGTCGATGAACATGCTGTACATTCCGGCCGTAGCCTCAATCGCCTTGCTGCGGACATCGAGATAGTGTACCCAGATATTGAGCCGCTTCGATATGTAATCAATGGAGATGTCGGACGGCTTGCGGACACCAATGCGCTGGTATAAATCCTCTGTCCATTTCTCCAATGCGGTCATCTGATAATAGCCTTGCATAATCCATCACCCCATATATAAGATCGTGTGTTCGTGTTATTGGCCAAAAGAAAAGCCCGTAAGGGCTAAGCAGCAGTTCAGCACGCGACTCTTCATCGGCTGAAATATGGAACGGGTGTTCCTGTGTATGTAAGCATAAAGGAATTACGCTCGAATATCAAGTGTTTTTCCCAAGGTGGGGTGCGTGGCCTGACTCAGCATCTGAACCATATCCTGGGCACCGCTCTGCGCCTGCTCCTTGGCAAGGCTCATGACCTGCAGCCCTGCGGCCTGCTGTAAGGATGACTGACTCATCACTACGGATAATGCAGCAATATCCATCCGGCATTCCTCCCTCCATTTGTTGTGAAGCTATGGCTTCATACTCTATATCGACCACTGGACGCCTGTCCGTTAGGTGAATGGTATTTCTTTGCCAATTGGCCCATGCAATGAAGCAGAATTCCACATATTCTGTGCTGTATTCAATATTCAAGAGGAGGAATTAATCATGGGAGCAGAATATGGTTGCGGTTGTGGAAATAACGTAGGTGGAGTGAATCAGGGACCTCCAATCGTTCCGGTAGTAAGCCCTTGGACTTCGACAGGTGCAATTCTGGTTCTGTTCATTCTGCTGGTTATCATCACAAAAGCCTGTTTGTTCTAGAACAGCCTATAGCCAGTGTAGCCCTGTCCGGCCTGTGCCGGATAGGGCTATTTCTTTTTTTTCTTATGAGCACGGACCGTTGGCCCGATCTGGCGTTTGATTCTGCCTGTTGCTGCATCCGTTTCAATGATATAGAGCTCCTTGATTGTTCCGGCAAGCGCAAACCATTCCTGCAGGGCTTCAGCTTCGGACATAGGGCCGTACAGCCGTTTGCCCCGGTAACAGATATAGAACACATGCGGCTCTCCATCTAAGTTATATTATCCCATTTCATTCTACGCTTTATCGCAGTGAAATTGAATAACATCCCCCACAGGCCAGCTTATTTAAAAATAAACTCTACACGCGTACCATCTGCGAACGCCTCCAGCTGATTGCCGACCCAGCTTCCCGCTCCGCGGTTATCACTGGGGGTTATGTACTCAATATGGGCCCCGGCTCCGCCTTCCTCACACATGGCCATCGGCCATTCGTCCCGGTCATAGCCTTTCTTCGTGGGAACTCCCTTCAGAGACGCTTTGCGGTTCTCCTCCGCATTCTTGCGGTCGATGGTGCAGATGGCTGACTCTCCCTTACGGATGGCCTTCTGGATGTGCCTTGCGGTCTCCGGGTAGCGGTCTGACGGGAACTTCAGCTTCATGACCTCCGAAGAGTGGCCGGAAGGGGTCTGCGGCAGCCATTGCCCGTTCTCCTCCAGGAGGTAGGCGGACAGACTGAGCAGGGCAATAATGATGAGACTGATGATGGACTTTTTGGCTTTCATATCTGCTCCTTTGTAAATGGGTATGGGGTATAATGCCTGTGCCTTGAATAGTATAGCGTAAGAATAACGGATTGTGACAGCCCGAATTCTGTGCAGCAGCCGTGCTGAAGTTCCATAATTCGTCATAATATGTACAAACACAATGAAAAGGATGGTGGAAAATGTGGAACAGCGCAACCTCAGGGACCTGCTGGATGCAGCCTCACGGCTGATTGGTGATGTGCAGTGGCAAGCGGCTTTTCGCAAAATACAGATGGCTCCCGCTGACGCGGAGCTGGGGGCGCCCGCACGGAAGCTGCTGGAGACGCTGTACTGGCTGCAGGGCCAGGGAATGATCAGCGGCCAGCATGATTACCTGGAGAGCCCGGATGATATCAACAACAAGCTGAAGAATACGGCGGGCACCTATGCTGGGCTGCACGGCTATGAGATGGGGCCGATCAGCGGCCAGACGGAGAAGCTCATCAGCAGTCAGCGGCAGGGCGTAACCGACAGTGCGATCCGGTGGCACAAGGCCGGGGGCATCGTAGCGATGACCTATCATGCCAACCTGCCGGGCACGGCTCCAGCCTGGACGAATGTCTCCATGAGTCTCAGCGAAGCTAATTTCAGCAAATACATCACACCGGGAACGCCAGAGTATACGGCAATGATTGCAGAGCTCGATAAGGTCGCTGTTTTCCTGAAAAAGCTAAATGACGCCGGTGTCCCCGTACTCTGGAGACCCTACCACGAGATGAACGGCGGCTGGTTCTGGTGGGGTCAGAAAGCCTCCTTCGTGACTCTGTGGGAGATCATGTTCGAGCGGTACACGGTCTACCATAAGCTGCACAATCTGCTGTGGGTGTGGAGTCCGAATGCCAAGAACAAGAACAGTGAGGAGCCGGCAAAGTATTATCCGGGCAGCGGCAGGGTGGATGTGCTGGCGGCGGATATTTTCGAGGGGGATTACAAGGCAATCCATCACGATACGCTCTGGGACCTGGGGCGCGGCAAGCTGATCGCCATCGGCGAGAACGGGGAGCTTCCTCCGCCAGCTGTGCTGGCAGGCCCGCAGAACAAATGGAGCTACCAGATGACCTGGGGCAAGATGCTGTATGAGCGCAATAAGGAGGCAGTGATTCAGGCTTTTATGAAAAATAGTGCAGTATTCTCCAGAGATGATTACTCGGCCAAGGCAGCGGCGTATGCTTCTTCAGGAGGGGTGCTACCCAAGCCGGGCCTCTACGGACAGTACTATAACAATATTACGCTTAGCGGCACGCCTGCCCTCACCCGGACAGATGCCAATATTAACTTCGCCTGGAGGCAGGCGGCGCCTGATCCGGCTGTTCACGCAGATCTGTTCTCGGTACGCTGGAGCGGCCGGATAAGCGCTGCCTACAGTGAGACCTACACGATCTACTCCTATTCAGATGACGGAATACGGATATGGATCGACGGGAAGCTGATTATTGACAGCTGGATCAAGCAGAGCGGGCAGGAGCGGCAAGGCACCGTAAGTCTGATTGCGGGGAAGCTGCATGAGCTGAAGGTGGAGTACTATGAGAACCAGGGGGATGCGCGGGCGGTACTGATGTGGGAGAGCCCCAGCCAGGCCAAAGGCGTAATTCCGGCAGGAGCCCTCTACCTTCCATAACAAAGTGTAACGAAGCGTCAGATATGCTCGCGGTAGCTGATGTTGTTGGCGATTTTCTCGTCGCGGACGGCTTGACGCAGCGTATCCTTGACAGTCTGAACCTTACGGATTCTATAGAATGGGAGCTGCGGAGATGAAGCATCATCCGACAAAATGATCAGCGTCCCGATGCCCAGCATACGCTGCATAACCGACTGGGTGACGGAGAAATCGTTGACCCGCAGCAGCTCAATTTCTTCGACATCCTTGCCGATCAGTCCGCTCTTCACCATAATCCGCTGGGACGTAATCGTATACCTGGTGGTATTCAGCCCGATCAGTCCCTTAAGACGGTCAGAGATGCCGGCAGGCTTGCCCTGCCATAATTCTTGTTCGGGACCGGAGCTATGGCCAGCCGCCGGACGGCGTGCTGCTGCCGGAGAACCGGCTTCTTCTGTGCCTGCCCCGCATTCCCCGCAGAATCTGGCACCTTGCTTGTATTCCGCACCACATGCTGTGCAATAAGCCATGATAAATCTTCCTCTCCTTGAAGGGATAAATTCATTATAGTATAACAGGAATTGCCAGTCATCAACGGGTTATGGACCGCTGTTTCTTCCTATGAATACGCTTAACCGCTGACAGATGTTTCATTACCGCGAATTTTACATTAATTTCATTTGCACTTAACAAAAATCGATATTATTCTGTTAAGTGGAGGGATATTAACTATGAGACAAGCTTTACTTGCAGGACTGCTAATGGCCGTCATGATCCTCAGTGCCTGCAGCAATAACAGCGCCGAGCCGGCTTCCCCGGAAGCGGTGCAGGAGACGGTACAGAACTTTTACGATGAAATGTCGAAATTCGACGAAATGGGCAAATCCTCGCTAGAGAACTTCAACACGACATTTACCTCTTATTCCACCGGACAAGCGACAGACAAAGAATTCCAGAAGGCTGTAGACAGCTTCCAGGATACCGCCTCCGAGCTTGCAGATCATGTGAACGATATTAAAATTGCGCGCGGCCTGCCGGATACGATCGAGAAGCTCCTCAGAGATTCGATGATCGCTTTCCAGAGTGCCTATCAGATCAAGGAGAAAGCTTCGAAGAGCGCTGTATCGCCCGATGTAACCGCTGAGGAATTCAATGCGATGAATCAGCAGGCGGACGTAGCAATGCTCTACGGCATCTCCAAGCTGAATGAAGCCAGAGAAGCCGCCGGATTGATTGATCCGGAGCAATCCGTACCAGGAACTGTGTCAGATGCAGGCACAGATGCCAAGCAGGAACAGGGTACCGGAAGCGCAGGGACTTCGTCAGTGAAATAGGCAGAGACAAGACTTGTTATAGCAAAAGGGTTCAAAGGAAGACGCTGTACAGCATAACTGTGGGCGTCTTTTTGCTATGGAGGAATACCTAAATATTTCTGCTTGCCTAAGCTGCTAAAGCGCAGATATAATACAAACATATGTTCTGTATGAAGAATAGGAGGAACGGCTATGGGCAAGAAGCTTGAAGGGAACCGTCTGCCGGAGTGCAGCGGAAGGGTGCTTCCGGAGCAGATCGGACGGATGGGGAGAGAGCAGCGGGAGACCTGGCATAGCCTGAAGCCGGTGCTGGATGAGGAGAAGCTTGAGGAGATTGAGCATACGCTGGCCTTATCGCTGCGTAGTCATGTACGGGTAACTCTGGTGCTGTATGGTCCTCTGGAGCAGGTGAAGCTGAGCGGGTTCGTGACCTCCATCCATACCCACTCGCGGGAAATCAAGCTGCAGTGGGCAGAGGAATGGAAGTGGCTGCTTGTAGATGACATTGTGGAGGCTTATATTGTCTGACAGCTTTTACTTGCTGCGGTGTCCGTCCGTCTTCTCATAGGCAATCAGCGTGACCTCCGGGTTCCCGGTCATCCGGGCAATCTCCGATTCGGCCTGGCGGATCACCTCCACCACATCCTCTTGGTCGCTTAGCGGGGCTATTCTGTAGCTGTCGCTGTGAATCTCCATGTTCATCCCCCTTTCCGTTAGAATGACCTGACGACAGGTCTGCATTCTTATTCTGGCCTGTTGGTGCACAGTTCATCCGGGGAGATCAGGTGCGGTACCGCTTCTTTTTGACGAAAAAACGGTCATTGGCGTAAGCCGCCCGGCCAAAGCGGGCATATACTATACCAGGGGGTGAGTAGATGCTTACTTTGGAGCAGGTCAAGCAGAAGTCGGCCGCAAGGCTTACGAAGCTGCATCCGGCTGTACTGGCCGGGGCGAACGAGCTGATTAGACGCAGTTATAACCGGGGGGTGCCAATCCTCATTACGCAGGGCATGCGCACGATAGCGCAGCAGAATGAGCTATATGCTCAAGGGAGAACTAAGAAGGGCGACATTGTAACCAATGCCCGGGGAGGCGACAGCTACCATAATTACGGACTGGCAATAGACTTCGCGCTGCTGCTGCCGGATGGCAGGAATGTGTCCTGGGATATGAACCGTGACGGGGATGGCGATAAGGTGGCAGACTGGCAGGAGGTGGCGCAGGAGGGGAAGAAGCTGGGGTTCGAATGGGGCGGGGACTGGACCTCCTTCAAGGATTACGCTCATCTGCAGATGAGCTTCGGTCTTAGCATCCAGGATCTGAAGGCAGGCAGACGGCCGACCGCCCAGCAGAGTGCAGCCGCACTAAGCCGCATAACCGGAGGTGAGCCAGAGGTGAACAAGGATATCCCTGTAAATATTACGCTTAATGGTAAGAAGCTGACGACCGGTGTTATGGACGATGCGGTAACCTATGCGCCTGTACGTGCGATTGCCGAAGCGCTTGGAGCCAAGGTCACGTATAATGCGTCCAGTAAGACCGTGAACATTGTGAAGGAATAACTTCTCTGCATAGATGCTGTGCCGGATGGGGAAATTATCAGCGATTAACCACATCCATGAAGGGGGCACAACATTTTGAACAAGCTGATCACAAGTCTTGCCTGCGGTACCGTCCTGTCCATGAGTCTGCTCGGAGCAGGTGACATCTCCGCAGCAGCACCGGGCGGTATGACTACTACGACTCCTGGCGTTATGAGCACCACCGCTCCGGGCATGAACGGCACAACCACTGATGGCCGGATGGGCAACATGAATATGCGCGATATGGACGACCGGACGATGGACAATCGGGGCAATACTCTGATGAACGAGACCAGAGATTCCATGCATAAGACCGAATCCATCATGAAGGACAAAATCCGTACCGGCGACAACAGCTCCGTCTCCCCGCTGTCCAACGATAACCGGACGGGCCGCTACCGGGCACAGAGCACAACCACCACAGGCACCACTAACAACGACAACCGCTCCAACTGGGGCTGGCTCGGTCTTGTAGGTCTCCTGGGCCTTGCAGGCATGCGCAGCAGAACCGGCGAGCGCGACCGCCACTAGCCGGAGCAGGGCACCGCAGTTCTGCAAGTAAGGAACAGCAGCGCCAAGCAGTAAAGCCCGTGTCAGTCTCGGCTGAGCGGGCTATTTGCTGCTTATGAAGAAGAAATATTGGAAAAAGGAATTGCGTATCCTCCAGATACATGATATTATATCTCTTGTCGCGTATAACGCGCACACAACATGCCGGGGTGGCGGAACAGGCAGACGCACAGGACTTAAAATCCTGCGAAGGGTGACCTTCGTACGGGTTCGACCCCCGTCCTCGGCATACTAAAAAAACAGGGAATCCCTTGATATATAAGGGGTTTCTTTTTTTATGGCTTAAGCCAGCTTATAGAGAATGGGAATTTTTTTCGGGTTGGGGGACAGATTGGGGGCGAACTTTAGGATCGAAGACATCAAGGTGTGATGTTGTTTTACGACTCAGCCTTTTTGTGACATGTGCATATGTGTCTGTGGTTATCTGGTACGTAGAGTGCCGTAGCCGATGTTGGATCTCTTTAATGGATGCGCCTTGGCCTAGCAAGAAGGTTGCGTTAGTTTGGCGCAGGCCATGCAGTGATACATCGCGGAAACCATTCCGTTTACACTAGACTTTCAATTGTTGCGAGAGTATTGTGTGGTAATATGGCTTACCGGTTCATGAATGACAGACAAAGTTTCGATCTCCGCCTTCCCATGTTCCGGTTGCTTTTCTTCATACATAATAGAAAAATGTCACTTGACTAAAAATTAAGTGGCATTGGTAAAAATTTCTGGTATATTGATGGTAAGATCATAGATTTGGAGGGTGAAATATGAGTGATAATGTGGTTAGTAACTTGAGTGTTGATTTTTCAAAAATAGATGTAATATTATCTGAAGATCCACTGAATAAAGAATTCATTTTTAAAATAATTGAACAGTTTATTGACGGACCAAATCAGAAAGTTATTACCAAAATGGATGAGGTTTTTGGTGATAATATTGGTGCCTCATTAATGAGGATAATAATTGATGAATCTGATAATTTTAAAGGTCTTCAGAGTCCCCATCAAACATTTTATATGTGTATAAATACTCTTTTTAAAGAGAGAGCTCTTAAGGGTTTTAGTGCTCAAATAATGTCACCTTTGGCCTTGTTCACAATAGATCAAATTAATAATAAAAGAAATTTATTTAGAATTTTCAGAGTGGATAATAGTTACTATGATGTAGAATTAGATAGATTTGCAGCTTTTCATTTAATGAATGTCAGCCTTTCTGTGTTAGCAAATCAATATAATAGTGAAAGTTTGAACGATGAAGATAAAGAATACATAGAACAAAGATCAAAGGAGTTTTCTGAAATGATAAGTGAAATTTTCTTAGATTTGGGGGATACAAATGGGTGAAAGTTCTCGTGAACGTTGGAAGCCCGAGGTTCATACTGGCGGACTTCTAAATAGTGAGAAATATATGAGAGATATGGTTAATTCATTAATAAGGGCAAGTCGTAGTGCCACTTCTACCGTTTTTGATTCTCAGGCAAATAATGGGGAGATGAGAAGAGCTGCACAAGAGTTTTACAGAGGGGCGGCAGAGGTAGCGCCTAAAATGGATGATTCATTGGAAAGAGGCGGTGATGATATCATGGATGATTCAACAAAGATGATGTTTGAAAGAATGGAGCGAGATTCAAGGGAACGAGAGAATCGTTATCATAAAGATGCACAAGAACGGGAAAATCGCTATCGCGAAGAAATGAAAGAGCAGGATCGTAGATTACGGGAAGAAGCTAAGGAGCGAGAAGAGAGGATTCTCGCGGCTGTTAATGGGAGCTCAAAACGAATTGAGGATCAATTAAAAGAAGTAAAACAAGAAGTTAATGAAAATGTGAAACATGTCCAAAGTCTTGTTAGACAAAATTTTTGGGGTAATATTTCTACTATAGTAGCTGTAATAGGCATAGCAGCAACCATTTGTTTCACTATATGGGCAGCTTTAAAGGGTGGTTGAAATATTTGCAGAATTATTGAAAATCTATTCTATAAATTAAGGCGAAGTAGGTTTTTTAGTAAAAATAGTAACATTTTTAAAATGGATCATAATAAGATTATGCTGAAGAAATTTTGCCACCCTGTCATTACTGGCGGGGTATTTCTTTGCGTTCAGGAATATTTTCTTACCGTCATATACATAAAAAACGTTTCTCACACTAGAAATGGGGGACAATTAATTCATTTGTTTCACCCTCAAAACGTTGTCTGTCGGCCTTATAATCCACATAATATTATTTAATGCCATTGGTATGAAAAATATTATCAACAATAAAGATGCTTCAGCGGGCCTACATAAATGTTGGCCGCCGATCCAGGATACCTAGCAGTTGCAGAAGGAATTTAAACAGCGGAATATACGATTTATCCTTGATGAGCAGTCCGGGATGTCATCAGGACTGAGATTAGAATACGGCTAACTCATTACACAGCAGAACTCGGAAATTCATTGAAAATCTTTGAAATAAGATTCCTCATTACTTGGGAGAAGGTATTTATTTTAATTAATATGTGAACTTCGCGAGTATAGCATTTACATAATATCCCTAGTGCCATATATTAAGTTTATAGTTGATATCTATTTTTCTTAATTTCTTGGAGGTGAGGTTTTTGAAAAAAAGCGGGTCGTTTTATGTCAAAAATAACAAGCATTTTGAATCTAGATATAGAAAGTATGTAATTGAATCTGTACATGAAAACACATTGTCTCACTCAGAACAAAAAGAAGGTGCCGCAGATCTGATGCAGCATTTAATAGAATATGAAAATATCAATCAAACGGTATTGGGAAGTTACCTGACAACTTTATTATTTAAAGCAAAAAAAGAACCAAGATATTATGTGAGTGAGAGAATTAGCATTCTAAAAATAATATATAAGTTCGCTCTAGATAATAAAGCGTGGTTTGATTTATGGAGATCCTATTACCTAATACAGAAACATCTAATAACCGAAGGAATAGGTATCATAGACACCCAAATTCAGTTTGAATTAATGGATTTATTTAGGTACTTCATGCCTAGTAAAAAGGTTCCATTGGGAATTGATAAGTATGGAAAACTGATTATTGATAAACCTCCATTTTATATAACAGAAAAAGTGTTGAATATGTTTGATGATCAACTATCAATAGGAAGAAAAAAGACCAAAGAACTGTATACTATCCAATTGCATGCTGCTGAACTGTTAATTTTTCATTCATTTTCTTTCGGACTATACGATGAGGACAGTTTGGACTTACTTTCGAAATCACAGTTAAATTATGATATGTTAAAAAACAACAAAATTTCCTTGCCCAGAACAATAAAATGGAGTGAATATGAAACTGATATTTTGGAGAATAATAGAAAGTTTACTATGAATCCTAACGGAGTTGTAATTGATTGCTATAATGCAGGGGATATAGATCAAGTCATTCTGTTGGAAAGAAAAGGGCATTTGTTATTCAAAGTTCATTTTTCTTCTTTTGGTCATAAATTAAATCATAAAGATGAATTAATAGAAGATTCAAGCGGATCTGAGTTTTGTGGATACTTTAGTTTGCTTGGATTCCCTACAAGTCAATTTGGACATACTGTTGACTTTCTTGAGTTTGAGTTCATTTTGTACGATTTCATTTGGGAGTGCTATGCTGATATAGTATGTGGTTCTGACTTTATTTTTAGGAAATTCGGGATGAAATCAATTAACGTAAGTTCTTTAAACAGCGAGGAAGCTAATGACTTATCTAAAGAACAAAAAACGATAGGTAAAAGGTTTGTACCGAGACCTATACATCAAAAAGCAAAATTAATTTCAACAAGTATCGGCGACTATGAGAATGAGTTGAAAAAACATTTTGTACCAGGACATGTAAGAAAGTTACCAGAAGGGCAAAGTGCAAGTCGAGAAGCTGTAAGTCACGCAACTGAGCATGGTATTGAAATTCCGTTAGGGCATACTTTTGTTCGTCCCTACAATCCCCAAGAAGAAAGAGTCAGAACACATTATATAAAAGTTTTGTGATGACATTTGCGCTACTTGACTATATTGTATTGATTAGCTTGTCTTGGCCAACGTGTCATAAATCAGGCGGCAGGATAGAAAATTTATTGCTTTTCCCATTTATCAAGCAGGCCCATGCAACTGCACGGGCCCCTTAATCCATTCATTTCACTTCCCCCCACCCGGAAGCACAACCTCATGCCCAACGGTTGCGGCCATGCGGGCAATCGACTTCGGATCGGAATTTCTAACATTTACGTCGATGCGGGGGGTGTAGGCGGCTTCCAGCCTTGCAGCTTCTTCGTCGGATAGCTTGATCGAGAGGGCTTTTATCGCATCGTCAATATGACTGGTTTTGAGAGCTCCCACGATGGGGGCGGCAACGACTGGGTTGCGGTACAGCCAGGCGAGTGAGATTTCGGCGCGGCTAACTCCGCGTTCCTTTGCAACTTGACCGATGGCTTCCACAATCTTTTGGTCGGCTGTCGCAGTTGCCTGATAGTATTGGGCAGCACCGGCTTCGGTCTCGGAGCGGGGCGTTTGTGTACCCCAAGGCCGGGCAAGGACGCCTCGCGACAGCGGACTGAAGACCATGGTCTGAATCCCTTCGTCAGCACAGAGCGGGAGCATCTCGTTCTCTTCCTCGCGGGCGATCAGGTTGTAGTTGTGTTGCATGGTGATGAAGCGGGCCCAACTGTTCTTTTTCTGGAGATGCAGAGCCTTGGCGAACTGCCAAGTTCTCATGGTGGAGGCGCCCAGATAGCGCACTTTGCCCATTTTTACGAGATCATGAAGGGCTTCAAGTGTCTCTTCCCACGGTGTAAAAGGGTCCGCACGATGAATCTGGTACAGGTCGATATAATCTGTCCCAAGACGCCGCAGGCTGTGGTCAATTTCCGTCATAATCGCCTTGCGAGAGAGCCCGAATGAGTTAGGTCCTGAACGCATGGGAGCCCCCAGCTTGGTGGCAATGACGACGTTCTCCCGTGTAGCGTAATCCTTGATCGCCCTGCCGAGGCTCTCCTCGCTGGTTCCGTGCGAATACAGATTAGCGGTATCGAAGAAGTTGATTCCCGCCTCAAGCGCATGTCTGATCACAAGACGGCTGCCTTCCTCGCCCAGCGCCCAGCCAGGGTAACCAATGAGGGGATCACCAAAACCCATACAGCCGATACAGACCGGTGAAACTTCGAGGCCGGAGTGGCCTAGTTTAATATATTGCATGAATACCTCCTGAATAAATTTTATTCTTGTTGAACCTTATTGAAGGTATCCATAATATACAGCGAATGCCCAAACCACCGGTACTCCGATCCGATCAAAAGGTTGCCTAATCCTATCACGGACGACTTTTAAACTTCTTCATGTCCTCTTTGGGTGGAGAGCCAAACATCCTGGAATACTCCCGGCTGAATTGCGTCGGACTTTCATAACCTACCTGATAAGCAGCACCCGCTGCATTCTCTGACCCGGATAGTAATAGGCGGCGGGCTTCCTGAAGTCTTAGCTGTTTTTGAAATTGAATCGGGCTCATGCCGGTGATTTCCTTGAAATGCCGATGGAATGACGGAACACTCATCTTCGCGATGTGTGCCAGATCCTCGATGCGGAATGCTTCCTGATAATGATTCAGAATGTGCTCGATGGCATTTTTAATATGAACGCTTGGACTCCCCTCCGTTACAATTTGTCTTAAGGAGTCACCGTGTTCACCATGCAGTATCTTGTATAGAATTTCTTTGGCAAAAAGCGGCGCCAGACCAGGAATATCTTCAGGTGTATCCAGCAGCCGAACCAGCCTCACAACAGCATCTAACAGAGGGACATCCAATTCGCCAACATTCATACCGCGTTTGGATGTTCCTTTGAAGTTCCCCTTGAGTGTATCATCGCCTACTAGCTCTAAAATGTGGCCGGGCGTAAATTCAATCCTACAGGTTAAGTTGGGCACTTCGGGCGTTGCTTCCAGCACTTCGGCAACGATCGGCAAATCCATAGAGGCTACAAGGTAGTGTGGGGGACCATACCGGTAGCGCTCATTACCAATAACTATATCTTTTAGACCTTGAACGACGATACAGAGTGAGGGGTTGTTAAGCTTGAAGGGAGGTTCAGTCTCGGTAGAATGGTAAGGAATAGAACAACGGGAAAAGCTGAGGGACGAAACTAATGTAGAGTGGGGACCATCTATAGGAGTATGGCGATCCACGAGCTCCGCAAGCTCTTTTTGCAAATAATCATTAAGGTCAAACATAGGGTTCCTCCTGTAAAAGCTTTATCTTTAGGTCTATGTAATGTTCATCATGATAACCATCCGTTGTTATTCGCGTACCTTATTTTAACATAGGAATGTGAAAAGCTAATAACAGAAACCCCGTCAACCTTATTGCCGCATGAACAACTGCTGTATGCAAAATAACCCCACAAAGTGGGGCTTTAGCGTAGGTGATGACTCAGGTACTTTGCGGGGACCCCAAAACTTATAGATTCTTATCTATCAAAAAAAGAGCTACTGTCGTAGCTCCCTCACAAAAACTATTCTGGCATGATCCAGACAATCTCGCACATGGGATACATTTGATTATTCAGCACTTTGTTACCTCCCAAATGGTTATACATCATCCTATGCTAATGCCCACTTCAAGAGCTGGGCGGGTACCCACGCAATAACGTATTCCTTAATCATTATTAAATGAAAAATGGAAGCAAGTACAAAGCTGTAATGGCACCATAGGGGATAGGTCTTGGATAAAAGCGGCGGCGCGGGTAGAAACCCGGATAGTATCCGAATTGTCTGTAGGTTGTTGCGTTAGCAGGCATTCCGTTCATCTGGCCAACCATTTCATTGGTGGGAATGGCAAGTATAACGTTGTTCTGATCGATTTGAGCAATAAACCCGTCGTGAGACTGACCATCACTTGTAGTAATACCGACATACTTATTCATACAATTCCAGGCAACTTGTTGATAATTCGTTTCCATGGGGTAACCTCCTCAAATACTATCTCGTCAATAGTCTATGGACTATAACCTATATCCATCACGGCATATGCCTATAGCACACAAAATTCATAATGAATTAATCCTGTAAAATATAACTGCTGCCAGTAGCTACCTTGCAATAAACAGTAGTCAATGGTAATCTTTGTATCAGGGACTACTGTTTATTACACAGTACTAAGTAAAGCGTGGTGATAAGGATTGAATGTTCAGTTCAAGAAGGGTGTGCTGGAGCTATGTGTGCTTGTGTTGACCTCACAGAAGGACCGGTACGGATATGAGCTGGTGGAGCAGATCTCGCAGAAATTTGCCATTGCGGAGGGAACCATCTATCCATTGTTAAGAAGGCTGGCGGCAGACGGGTTATTCTCAACCTATTTATCCGAATCGGAGGAGGGGCCGCCCCGGAAGTACTATAAGATTACCGATGAAGGAAGGAGAGTCATGCACGACATGATTGAGGAATGGAATGCTTTTGCAATAGGGGTGCAGGAGATTATTAAGGGGGGATCGGATTGAATAAAGAGGCCTATCTGAATGAATTGGCACGGTATCTGAAGCTGCTTCCTCCTGAGGAATGTGCCGAGCTTATGGGGGAGTTCAAGGAGCATTTCGAGTTTGCCCGGTTAAGCGGGCGGTCTGAAGCAGACGTAATTACCAAGCTGGGCCACCCCCGGGTGATTGCCCGTGAACTACTGACCCAGTCACAGATTGAGCGAGCGGACAAATCCCCAACCCTCGTAAGCGTGACGAGAGCGGTTATGGCCACGGTGAGCTTAGGATTGTTCAACTTGGTTATCGTTCTGCTACCTTTTATCACTTCCTTAACTGTGATTGCCGGGGTATTCGTGGTTGCTATTTCCCTGCTTATTTCTCCGGTTCTGTTAATTCTTCAGTATCAGTCGATTGCGCTGTCTATCAATAGCCTTTTTCTGATGCTGGGCATGGTCGGCGTGGGACTGCTAGTAGCCCTTGGAACATTGAAGCTCACCCGGCTGTATTACCATCTTGTGATCCGGTACCTGAAGTATAATCTGACAGTTATCAAGAAGGATGTGGTTTCTTTTGAAAAATAGATCCCGGAACGTAACCAGACTTGCCCTGCTCCTGATTGCAACTGGAGTTATTGGAAATGTAGTGCTGTATCTGTTAGGCAATTCACCCTTCAATGTGCATGAGCTATCGTTTGAACAGCCTGTCCGGATGGACCAGACCACCAGCGTTCTTCTTCAAAATCAGATTGGAACGATTGATGTGGTTCCCATTCAGGGAGATGAAATCAAGGCAACCTTAGGCGGGAAGACGACCAAGGCATTAATGAAGGATTACAAGCTGGACATTACTCAGGATCAGGGGCAGACCCGGATAAAGGTTGTTCAGGATAACCGCTACCGCTTTTTTGACATCTATACGGAGCTTAAGCTCACGGTTGGGATTCCTGCGACCCGGCTAGACCAGCTTGAGGTGGTAACGGACTCCGGAAAAATTGATATCGGCCCCGTCCTGGCGAAGGAATACCGGGTGGTAAGCGACTCGGGAGCGATCAAGCTGGTTATCGCAGAGGGGATTATCCATGCGAAGACGGATACGGGGAAAATCACCGCCTCGGTTGAGCACATTAGTCAGGATATCCATGCCACCTCGGACAGTGGAGATATTACTATCCAGACGGCTGAAGCGCCTAAGGCCCTTCGCACCCAGTTCTCTGCGGATTCTGGAACGGTTCAGGTCACGCTGCCGGATTATCAGGAAGGTTCTATCGGTGAGGGCGGGCCGCTCGTCGAGCTGATCTCTGACACCGGAGACCTTAAGGTGGAACAGTATTCAGGCGAAGGTGCATAGATATATATTTATCATTTTAAGGAGCGGCTACTTCTACTTTAATTCGATCGGGGTCTTCAAAAAATAGAGCATAATAATGTTCTCCGCCTGCAAAAGGATGCCTGTCCTCGTAAAGAATATTCATACCTTTAGCACGAATCCTTGTAGTCAGTTCATCTACTTGTTCTCTTAAATTTGCATGGAATGCCAGATGATTCAATCCAATCTGACTGCGATGATAAGAGGCTTCCAGGTATTTTTCTTTGGTTTGAACGAAGACAAGGTAGGTGTTACCTGATTTCCAACTGATGCCTTCTTCCCATTGCTGATATAGAGTATAACCCAGCTCAGACAGAAACCATCCCCAGAACTCTGCCGAACGTCTAAGGTCTGAAACGTTAATTTCGATATGATGTATCAATGAGTTGGACCTCCTTGTTATTTGCCTAACCAATTATCAGTAAGGTTTAAAATGGACGGCGGTGCTCGGGTAATTAGTTTGCTAGATCGTCAGTCCGCCATGCTGGAAACAATAAAGGTTAGAAAATAGTTACCAGAATAACCATCTCCATCTTAATTGGGGGACGGTTTATTCATTCGTTTTACCTTCAACCCGCAGTCTAATGACTGGTGAAATACTTTTCATATCCACATATGGCACCCAAACCGGCCCCTCGATGGTATTGATCTTTACCCGATCAGGATCTGCTGATACCTCCGGAATGCCTTTCGCCTTTCCTCCACCATGAAGCCATACAACAATCATTTCTCGGTTTACGGCCGCAGTCTTAATGCTTTGTTTAAGTTGTTTATCCATTATTGCACCCCGGAGCTTTTCTGATTATTATACAGCCACTTTATAGCTAAGGAAAATTTTCCTTACATGATTCTCACTTCTTTACCATTCCACATATTACCTCAATAACCCTTAAGTGTATTGTGAATTCCTGTCGAGAAACAGACTGTTTGTTCGCCTTTATTTAGTGTAGGCTTGATGCATACATATTAAAGGAGATGGAAGTTTGTGAAAAAGAAAATAGGCATTATAAGTAAGTTGGCAATGGTGATGAGTCTATTGTTATCTATTATTTTGATCCACCCAACAGTGCAAGGGAATGTTTCATATGCCGAGGGTGGGACAGTAGCTGATGGGATGCAGGGAGCATTACCTCCAGATGGAACAATAGTATCTGCAAATAACTCATACGGTGGGATGACACCTAACAATGTAGTAGATTCAAATTTAGAGACTTTTTGGAATAGCGGTGGGTATAACGGTTCTATAGAAATGAAATTTCCTGAAGAATTATATTTGGATTTTGTTCAAATAGCATCTTCTGCTAGTCCCAAAACGAATGTTACTTACAAGATATATGGTTTACAGTCGGGAGCTTGGGTTGATATATCTGGAAAAGTTAATAGGGATGTAGAGAATCATGCAACTAAAAAATACACTATTTTAGAACCCTTTGTTGTAAAACCCGGAAAGTATAACGGTATTAAGATAGAATGTACTGGAAGTAGTACTTGGATCGCTATTAGCGAAATCACGGTAGGATATTCAACACTTAATCCAACTCCTGTACCTACAGTAGAACCAACACCAGAACCAACGGTTACTCCAGAACCAACTATTGAGCCAACGCCAACAGTAACACCGTCACCAACTCCCGAACAACCTACAGGAGATCGCGCAATCCTGGTTGTAACGATGAACACTGGACTTGAAAAAGAATTTGATCTTCCTATGTCTGAGGTCAATGCCTTTTTAAACTGGTACGATACAGCCTCTGGATCGGCCCGTTATGGAATTAATAAGCACGACAATAACAAAGGGCCATTTACCAGTCGTATTGATTATGTAATCTTTGATAAGATACTCACGTTCAGTGTGGACGAGTATTCTACAAAATAGAATTTTGTCTTAGCCAATCCCGCCAGTAATGGCGGGATGTTTTTTTGCATTCAGGAAAAGTTTCCTTACTCACATATACATAATGTTCCAAATGATTTATATTTGATGTACATATATAAACACGGAGGGGTATTATTGTTCGGGATACAAATTTCAGTCTTAGTTGTTGCCGTTTTTACTGCATTCGTTGCATATCAATTTAGAATTAGGGAGAAAAAGCGAGATTTGGCTCATGCAGAACTTTTGAAGAGTTACGGGGAAGTGTACTCGCCCATTCTTTTTTTGTTAAAAGAAATAAATGGAACTCCCAAGGGACAAGAAAAAGAAGCGCTTATAGATAAGATGTTTAATGATTATGGTTTGGTAAATTCAAAGACTCACTTAATAGGAGCAGTAAAAACATTAAATATTTACTTTGAATTGACAGGATTTTATAGAGCATATAAAAATAACAAGGAAAGCTATGAGGAAAAATTTCTTGAGTGCCTTGAAAAATTCAATGATGAGATAAATAAGGAATTTTGGGATGCTCACAATATCATCTATAAAGAACATATACGTTACAAAAATCATCATTTTCATCCAGTAAAATCATTATTCTTAGATTTGTTAGCAACTCTAAAGTTTATAAGTGAACTTGGATTAAGTTGTTCCATTGTTATGTGGGCTCTAATTGCGACAAACATAATATTTAAATTAGATGCTTTTTCAGTTGAGATAGCAGGATCAGCTTTAGCCATATCATTGCTAATTTTTATTTTGTATATTTTTGCAGTTCTGTATAACAATCAGTTTTACAATAAAACTAATAATCTTTATAAAAAAAAGAAGATAACGTTTGATAGGGATTGAGCTTTTGACCACTAAACATAAAATCCTTGAAAGCGATACAGACTTGCTGCTGGCCGCCCTAGCACAGTTTAAGGTATCAGTATGGTATCAGGCAGAACCGGACCCAATTGGCCACTTGATGGACTATGGTGGTTTAGTTGAGGGATATACACCAGAGTCAATAAAGATAGCCGGTGCTCTATTTAATCGGGAGCATTTTGAATTTCGCGTATCCCTGCGGACTTCTCATAAATGAGGTGAGTGATTGTTTTCTATATTAGAACTTAATTGTTGATCTTATAACAAATACCTTATGGGAAAATCGAAAAAAGAAAAAATAACCCGCCGGGCTTATGCCTGACGGGTCTCTTTTTGTTTATTGAGCTGTATATTCACTTACTTCAAAGGTTAGGATCTTATCATGTATCACATATTCAGTACGGTTACTGAAAGGGCCTTTGTTATTGTTGTGTTTATTAATACCGTACCGGCTAGATCCGTTTGCTGAATCGTACCAGTTCAAGAAAGCATTAACTTCTGACATAGACAGATCGTATTCCTTTTCTGCACCACTTGAAAGTTCGATAGTAAGTAATGCGCGATCACCAGATGACACATCTGGAGTAGGTGTTGGTAAATTAGTTGGAATAGGGGGCGGGGATGATGTAGGAAGTGCAGTCGGTTCAGGCGTTGCAGTAACAGTGTGGTACATTTCCATTTCTCCTAATGCAGTGAAACCAGATAAACCGTTATTATTTAAAATATTCAATCTATATTTTGTATAGGATTTTTCATTACTGAAAGAAAAAACTTTCTCTACGTGTGCTTGCCAATCAGTAACGTTTGTTTCTGAATGAAGTAGAATCCAATTATCACCATCCCAAGCATCAAAGGTGAAGTCTTTAGGAGTTTCATTTTTATAAGCATCTTGAGTAATGTCGGAACGAGGCCATAATGCAAATTGATTAATAACAACAGGGCTGTCAAATTCATATGAGACCCATCCAAACGGCTTTGTCTGACTACTCGCCCATCCATATGCATCGTCCTTAATTCCATTGAAAAGGTTAAAAGGTTGGTGTCTGCTTGCCCAAATACTACTTGCAGTAGTATGACCAAGTGGAGAATCATTTGAAGTCATGATAGGAATCAAATTTTTTGGCGCTGAACTCTCTTCAGCGGATATTGATAAAGGAAAAGCAAACGAGGAAAGTACACCGATAAGTAATAGAACGGTTAAAGTTGAAACGATAATCTTAAATGATTTTGACACTTTTAAATACCACCTTTGTAATTGAATAAAATGTGTGAAGAATTAAACAATACTAAACTTTATTGCTTATATTGGAGATTAATAAATATATGTGAAAAACAACCCGTCAGACTTTAAGGCTAACGGGTTGTTTTTGTATAATTAAGTATTAGGCAGATAATCTGGATTGTTTAGAATTTGATCAACAATAAAGAGCAGGTCATCATCATTGACATATTCATCACCGGCTTGCTGAGCATTATACTTTACCGGATCAACATCGGGGGCGAAATACTTGAAGTATCTGGCATCAATCGCAAGGTCAACAAGGGTGTACGTACCAGACTTGTTGACGTCAGTTGCTTCAATGATGATACTGTCTTCCAGGCAGTTATCCTTCTCCAAGTCATATTCCTCTTCGGTATCTGCAATCCTCGCTTTAGTTGCATCGACGACTGCTGTGCCTTTAGCCTTGGCTTTGAATTTGAGTTTTACGACAACCGTATCTTTGTTGATGCCGTATTCTTCACCCTGACTGGCTACTACAAAACGGACAGCACCGTTTTGATCAACGGGTTTATTGTATACTTTATAACCGGCTACCTCTTCAAACCCGAGATATTGCAAGTGCTCTTTGTCATACTTCACTTCAAAGTCTTCAGCATAAATATCTTTCACATTTTTCAGTGATACATCAGCTGTAAATTCTTTGCCTAAACCAATCTTTTCTGGTGTAATAGCTACATCAAGAGTTGGCTTCAAGGCCGGTGTTGGTGTAGGACTTGGTGTTGGTTCAGGTGTAGCAGTTGGCGTAGGGCTTGGTGTTGGTTCGGGTGCAACAGTAGGTGTCGGCGTTGGTGTCGGCGTTGACCTTTCCCCGAAAACATCAAAAGTCATAACTTTCCTACCACTATACTGTCTAAGCAAGTAAACGGTTTTAACATTTTTTGCATCTATTTTTATAGTCTGATCACCACCAGGAACGCTTGTAACCGAAGCTATCGCATTACCACTTGAATCCAATGCCGCAAAGTACACACCACCTGATTCCTCGCTTACAACACGTAAAGTGTGTAAATTCTGGGGAGTAGGGAAGGAATACCATAGATACTGCCCGGATTCTATGCTCATAAAAGTAGTATCATCACCATCAGTAGGTTGATTGTAATAACTTCCAAGAACCCCAGGAGCTCTACTGAGATTCAAATTCAGTCCATACAAAAGCCCTTTAGGTTTAGGTGTTGGTGTCGGGTCAAGATCAATAAAATCAGTATCAGTAAAAACCCCTATTGGACTACCGCCTCCGTTAAACAGTTCCACCGTGCTAAGTGATGAATTCGCAGATAGCGTAATTACCATATACTCGGTACTGAAGGTTGAACTAGTACTTGCATTTAACGGAATAGTTGAAGCGAAATTAACGTTGAAAGTCTGGTCGCCATTTTTGTCGAAAAATTTAAAAGAATCAAACCTGCCCATTCCACTAACATGAAATTCATTTATGCTATAGGTTTTACCGAAATTGATTCTTATCGTCTTTGGCTTATCACCAGACGAAATGTCTGCAAAAGCCCCCTGCAAAGGCAGCGCCGCAAACAGTAAAACGATGATTAATAATACCTTTTTCAATTGACCCACCTCACATTAATTTTCAAGTCATCATTAATAGATTTTCTATGTACTCATTAATCAGCAGACTTATTTCCCCTTTCGTAGATTAATTTGTATTTAGTTGCCTGGACTATCCTAAGGCAATAATTGTAATACGTCTAAACAATAATTCTTATATTTGGGATATATAGATTGAAGACATTAAAAGTACATAATTATGGGAATGTAGGCAGTGGTATGCCTGAATAAAGCGGGGAAAATCATAGAGTGGAAAATTAAGGTGTTAAGGACCAGGGACCGGGAGCTCAGTAAAAGATCTAAGCTAACCCGTCCCTGGAGTTACGAGGAAAACCTTGAGAAATCAAGGTTTCTGATTACTTTTAAGTGAGGTTTTATGTATAACATTTATGAACCACGCAGAGTTCATTCTGTTAATCACTGATTTTTATCACCAACACTACTCAATCTACTAGCAAGATCCTCCTCCCCCGTTAAAACCTCTACCATAATGCCTGCTCCCAGACGGAAGCCATATTTGAAAATCGAGGATAGCTCCATGCCGTGTGTTTGTGCATTTAGGTCTAACAATGCTTCAAGTTGTTGGAACTCCTCTTCCGTAAGTCGTCTCTTCCAGGTCTCTATGATTTCAGATGTTTGTTGACATAATTCAGTGTATTGTGGGTCACTAGGTATTACGTTTTCGCTCGGATGCAAATGGCCATGATATAGCTTCTCTAAAAGACTCTTCATTTCCTCATCCCCTTTATGCAAATTATAACATGAATTATTATCTTTTTGTAGAGTATACTACGTGGATTTGGATGTTCGGACAACTAGATAATTAACCTAAAAGAGGTATGGCCTTGAAATCAGAAGAGATCTTTGGGCAAGTATTAAAGACGATTCGGAAGAGAAACAAGATGAGTCAAGAGAAGTTAGCCTTTGAAAGTAATCTTGATCGGACTTACATATCGATGCTTGAACGAGGGATTCACCAGCCTACGCTGAACTCATTACTGGCGCTTGCTGAGGCGTTGAATATGAAGGCATCGGAATTGGTTAGGCTTGTGGAGGAAGAGATTGCGGAAGCCAAGTGAATATATAACACAAAAAAGACTGTTGCAGATTTCTGCACAGTCTTTTTTGGTTTTATCCATTCAATTTTAAATCTATAATTTGATAGGTTATTCAAGAACTATTCTACTTCCTGCACCCCATACTTCTTTAATACATCGCTTTTAAATGTATTGTATTCAGCAGCCTCATCTCCGATTAGAGCTTTGGATGTTCCAGATGAATTTAAGCTGAATTTGCCAAGATTCTGGTTGAATATAGAATACTGTCCGAACGTGTTTTTCTTGAGAAAAATAACTGTCTTCTCACCCTTTTGGAGTTCAGTATAGTTCTCATGTGTTAACTTTATTGTTTCTCCTGCGTTTTGGACCAGGGCTAAGGGTTCGACGATTTCAAGGGTCAGCCCGTCTGCTGCTTTACTAATGTCATCAGATTCTTTGAGAACTTGATCGACTTTGATCTCTGTTAATGTGTAAAAGTCCTGAAGCGTTGTTCCATCATCGAAATAAGTGGTCATGTGTTTACGTTTACTAAAATCCTGAGTGGCTTCTCCTATAACAACCAAATCCGCAGCCGTGTCCAACGCATCTACATTTTCAAACTTCAGATAATTGGTACTCACTGAAACAGTTTTTATTTCATTTGAAGTGGGTTCTGAAGTTGCTGATTCAGAACTGGAGTTTTTAAAGAAAGATGCACCTGAAGCTAAGATAAGGAGAACGACTACACCTGAAATAACAAAAATAGTTTTTTTATTCTTCATCATAATTTAGTTCCCCCATTTGGATCGAAGTGAATTGATATCGTACGATTGAGGGCCGATTGCCTGAATTCCTTGCTTCATTACCGAAATTGCTGAACTAGACTGACTCGTATGGTCTAAACTAAGACTATGGCCTATTTCATGTGTAGCATTAGATACAACTTCTGAATAACTTAAAGGACTGTAAGGAGGCGGGGGATTAGTCATAGTATTGTGATATATTGCTACGGTAGAATATCCCCAAGATGAATTATTATTTGTTTGAATACCAGAGCTATTGTAAGGAATATGTTGACCTAAATACCCTACATTCGCAGTTAATCCAACATAATACTTATCTGTACCAGAAGTTATAGAACCACTTTTGTTAACAGCTACTTTGGAAGAGAGTCCTGCCCAGTTAGAACGTGCTGCATCATATTGAGCAGTGTAACCATAACTTGCAACGGATGAATCATAATATGCATAGAAAACAGCTGAATTTCGACCACCTGGATAAGTTTCAGCATTTGCAATGGGGACTAAAATCATAAATGAAGCAATAAATAATGAAAGCAAACAATTCTTCTTTGACATAAGTCTACGGATCATTCTAAAATACACCGCCTTTTCATGGTTTTTTAATAGGAATTCATTATGGGAATAATCTAATTTTTCCTCAAATAAATTCCATGTATAATTATACCATTTAATATTTTTTGATTCCATAATATTTAAAAAATTGTTATTTTAATTATAAAGAATGGCGACAGTTACTTCTGATTCACCTTATAATCTGACAGGAAATTCCTGTAAGAAGCATTCTTTAAGCAAATAAGGTTTCCAACTCATTAGAGCTGGAAACCTTATTTGCTCAGCACGGCAAAATAATCTCAAATTCCGTACCCTGCCCGGTTGTCGATTGAACCTTAATTTCGCCGCCGTGTGCCTCCACGATAGTCTTGGCGATGCTCATGCCGAGGCCGGAGCCGTCGGTGGATTCCTCGGTGTTGGTTCCGCGGTAGTAGCGGTTGAACAGGTGATGCAGTGTTTCCTCGTCCATCCCTTTTCCATTATCGAGTACCCGTATGCAAGCCTTGTCGTGGACTCGGGTAAGAGTGACGGTAATGGTTGTGCCTGGGGGATTATGCTTGACGGCATTGGACAGCAGATTGTCCATCAGCCGCTGTAACCAGGTTACATCTGCCTGTATGAGCAGGGAATCCTCTTCCCCGGTGTAGTGGAACAGATATTCAGACATCGTAGCGTCGTTGACATACTTCAATACGGAGCAGCGCACCAACTCTGCCAGATCTGTCTCCCGGCGCACCATGATGGAATTGCTTTGCTTGAGCTGATGGATCAGCGAGAAGTCGGAGATCAGCTCCAGCATGTAATCCCCTTTTTCCCGGATAGTCGCGCCCATGATCCGCATTTCCTCTTGGCTCCATTGCTCAGGCAGCTTCTCCAGCATATATCCGTAGCCTTGAATCGTGGCCAGAGGGGTGCGCAGATCGTGGGAGATTCCTGACATCCACTCCGCCTGCTCCTTTTCCAGCCTCTTGCGGTCCCGCTCGATCTGAGCCAATTGATGAGTCATCTGATAAAAGGCTTGAATGACTTCCTGGTAGAGCCGGTTGCGGGTTCGCATCGTGCCGTTGCGGCGGAAGACCTTGCGCTTGTCCTTGGCGGTCAGCACCTCGTCATATTGTCCTTGGCCCATCCGTTCAAACCAGCCTGCGAACAGAATCAGGGGCCGCCCGAAGCGGTAGCCATGCCAGATGGAGATCGACAGCGCGAGGATCAGGATTAGCACTGCAATCCAGATGAGTCTCGGCGTTACATTTTCTAATACAGGATGCTTCAGAGGGAGTCCCGCTGCATGGGGCGTATAGACGATCCAGGTCATTCCGCTCGGTTCATCCCGGTGGGCCACAATCCCCGCGTCGTAGTTGTCTGGAGACTGCTGGATGGCCAGAATGTCCAGAGGCCGATATGCCCGTTGTACATATGATTGATCGCCAATACCTTGTACGGTGTTACTCTCAGAATTAATCACTTGCAGATAACTGCCAGTCTCCCGAAGCTGCTGTTCCAAGAGGGGAACGGCTTCTCTTCTTACCACACCCTGCTGTTCGTATGCGTTGAACCACGCCGTAAGCTGGTCGAGGTCAGGGGTTGGATAGCCGAGCACATATAGCAGCGGGTCCTGAAACGAGAAGTTCATTTGTGTCTGTACATCATAAGCCCCGAGTCTCCGTGTCTCCTGGATATCGAGCAATTGAGCGGTGGAGTAGGAGGCAGGCAGGGCAGAATACTGTGTTGTATTAATGCTGTATACTACGTCTCCTTGTGCATTAACCACCTGCAGCCACATCTCTTTCTCCTCAATTAGCTTGCTCCACTGGGAGAAGATGTGAAGCTTCCCGTCTTTATACTGGGCTTCTTGGGAGATCTGCTCCAGGACGCCAACCGGAAAGTTCCGGCGGATCTCATTGCTGGTCATGTTCTGGAAGAACATGATGCAGGCAGCCAAGGCAATGGTCACAATCGCCAGCGCATAGAAAATCAACTGATACGTGAAGTGGAAAGCCATACGTTGCTGAATCTTCATCGTTCGTCCGGCTCCTTCACCAGCTTATAGCCGAGTCCGCGTACGGTAAGCAGCAGCTTCGGGTCGCCGGGATCGAGTTCGATCCGCTCCCGTATTCGGCGGATATGCACCATTACGGTCGAATCATCGCCCTGGCCGTTGATGCCCCAGACTTTGTCGTAGAGCTGGGTTTTGGAGAAGACGATTCCGGGATGCCGGCAGAAGTGCAGTAATAGCTGGAAGACCTGTGCAGGGCAAGGAATAGGCTGTCCCTCTACGGTCAGCTCACCTTCCGACTCGTTAATGGTGAAGCGGCCGAACCGGTAAATTCCCGCACCGGGAACCTTCGCAGCAGCGGACGCCAAGGCTTCCGGCTCCAACCGGCGTATGCGCGCCTGAATTCTTGCGGCTACCTCCAGGGGGTTGAAGGGCTTGGTGATATAATCATCCCCGCCCATGGCGAAGCCTCGTAGAATATCGAGATCAGTGGCTTTGGCTGTCAGGAACAGGATATAAGGATTCCCGTATTCGCGGATCTTGGAACAGAGCTCCAGCCCGCTGCCATCGGGAAACATAATGTCGAGCAGGACGATATCGGGGGCCACGCGTTGTACCAAGCTGATAGCTTCAGCACAAGTGGAAGCCCCGTACAGTTGTTGAAAACCTTCACGGCGAAGCACCATTTGCAGCATGGTGATGATTGAAGGTTCGTCGTCGATGATAGCGATTTTAATATCGGATAGATTTGGCATTTTGTCACCCTTGTTCAAAATAGCATATTTATCTTAACAGAACCTAAACAGCGGGGACAAAATTAAGCAAAAATTCAAAGGTTCGTTTAAGTTCTGTTCTAGTGGGGTTAGTAGGATAGGTTTGAGCAACACATTCGAGCTTCGATGAGAAGAGTAGGAGGAAAATAGTATGAGTAAAAAAGACCGCAATCGGGGGGATGGCAATGAGTAGTCCATCTCTGTCTGAAATGCCACACACCCGGCCCGGCTGGCCAGAGATCCTAACTGCACTGTCCCTCTATATGATCGGCGTTGTTATCCTTGGGGTCTGGATGCTTCAAATTCCTGATGAGCAAGCCATCCTACGGATTAATATCGGAGGTGCGGGCAATGGTCTGATTGGCTTCCTGGCTCTGTTCGCAGCCTACGCCCTGCGGATTCGCAATTTACGCGCTTTCGGGTTTCGGACGACGGAGCGGAAATGGCTGCTGGTGGCGGTCGTCATCGGGATTGCTGCGTTCGGGGGATGTTTTGTGATCGAAGGAATCTATTATCACTTTATTACCGAGATCAATACCCAGGCGGATTTCCAGACGGCAGCGCAAGGCGGCCCGCTCTCCATGTTTATTCTGCTTATCACGGGGGCGATCCTAACGCCGCTCAGCGAGGAATTTGTATTCCGCGGCGTCATTGCCAATGCCCTGAACCGTTATGGCCCATGGGCCGGAATCGTAGGCAGCGCTGCAATCTTCGGCGTGGTGCATGGATTCACCGTTATCCTGCTAGACGCATTCATGGTCGGCGTTCTGGTAGCATACCTGTTCCGCAAGACCGGCTCTATCTGGCCGGGAGTTGTGGTGCATATCGTGTATAACGGTCTTAATCTTCTTTATTATTCCACGCTATCCCTATAATCTGACAGGTTATTCCTCATTGATGGAAATGATACTATGAATTAGGGCACGCTTTGCGAGTCTTTTCTATTGTGATTCGTCCCCACTATCATTCATTCCAACAAGGAGACTGCTGCATGCTTATTGCAAGAAAATATACGGTATTCGATCTGATCGGGATTCCGCTCCGGGTGATTCCGGTGCAGACGGTGGCAGCGATGGGGTATATGCTGGTGGATGCCCTGCTGCCTGCGTATCAGACGCTGGTGATGGCTTATTTCATTAATACGGCGACCCAGATTGTGAATGGCCAGGCCGAGTATTCGTTAATCTATAGGCCGCTTGCGCTGATTATAGGTTATGTGATTGTCACTCATCTGCTCCCCAGCCTGATGCAGTTAATTGAGCTGACGGGACGCAATCGGCTGAATATGCGGCTGAAGCGGGAGATGGTGCTCAAGCGGGCGCGGCTTGCGTATCAGCATATTGAGAATAAGGAGACCGCAGAGTTAATCCATAGGGTGTGCGGTGATCCGGTGGGTCATTTCATGGGCGGGTTCAACAATCTGATGAGTGGACTGAATCTGCTGATTGGGACCGCTTCGCTGCTTGTGATTGTGATGTCTTCCACGTTCATTACGGGAATTGTGATTGTGCTGGTTGCGGTGCCTTTGTTCTATATTGCCATGAAGACGGGCAAGGCGAATTATGTGCTGGGGATGGAGGCGCAGCGGATACGGAGGAGGAGTGCGGATCTGGCTCATATTCTGACTAGCCGGGAGGATGCGGAGGAACGCACGTTATTCGGATATAGTCCGGCGCTCAGGGATCGGTACGGCAAGCTGTATGATCAGACGTACGCAGTGGAGAAGAAGATACAGATCCGAAGCTTTATTCATTTGAAAAGCGGCTCGATCATCGCCCTACTGATCGGCATCATCATAGTGGCCTTGCTGCTGCCTGCGCTGCACTTGGGCGAGCTAACGATTGGCCTGTACATCTCGCTGGTGACCGCGATCTTCAGTCTTGTGCAGAGGATGTCCTGGCAGTTAGCCGAGACGATGCAGGAGCATGCGCGCATGAAGGAGTATCTGCAGGACTTCTCTGCTTTTGCCGGACTCAGTGAGAAGACGGATGCCGCTGCTCTGCCTGTGGAGTTGGGCGGCTTCGTCTTTCAATCGCTGGAGTTCAGGCAGGTGAGCTTCCGCTACCCGGATACGGAAAGATACATATTGAATCAATGCTCGTTCACCCTGGTTAGCGGGAAGAGCTATGCCATTGTCGGGGAGAACGGGGCCGGTAAGTCCACCCTAATCAAACTGCTTACCGGGTTGTACGATAACTACGAGGGCGAAATCTACATAAATAATAGGAACCTCCGGGAGTATAGTTACCCTGAGCTGAAGAGCATCATCGCTGTGGTGTTTCAGAATTACGCCAGATACGCGCTGACGATCCAGGATAATATCCGGTTGGGGAATATCCTGAAGCTGGATGAAGAGCGAATCCGTCACAGCATAAGCAAGATGAATCTGGGTGAGATGGTTCAGGGGCTGGAAGCCGGTCTCGATACTTATGTCGGCAAAATCAAAGAGAACAGCCTGGACCTCTCCGGCGGGCAGTGGCAACGCTTAGCGATAGCCAGACTATTGTACTCTGACTCTGCCATCCATATCATGGACGAGCCAACAGCTGCCTTGGACCCCATAGAAGAGAGCCGGCTATATGAAATGTTCAGCAGCATCCGCGCAGACCGGTTCACGATCTACATCACCCACAGGCTAGGTGCTGCGAGAATCTCGGATGAGATTCTGGTGGTGAGTTGCGGGCGGATTGCGGAGCAGGGCTCACATGAGCAATTGATGGAACACCCGGATGGCTTATACCAGAAGATGTTCGCCAGCCAGAAGTCGTGGTATGAGGCAGAGAGTATGGTGCAGCATGGATAGAATACAGAGGCAGGGATTCCTGAGGAACGGGGCCAGATGCCTGCGGCTTTTATTCCAGGTGAATCCCGGGATGACCTATACATACATCGGCATTGCCTTGCTCCAGGCGGTCTCCTGGGTCTTGCAGGTATTATTTATGCAAAAGTTTCTGGATGATGCCGCTGCCTATGCTACGGACCGGATAGACTTCAAAATGATGCTCTTTTCCTTGGGCGTACTGGCCCTTATGTATCTGTTCTATCACGTCATGGACGGATTCGGGAACTGTTATGAGGAGATTTACGGGCTAAGTGTGGGCAAGCACCTGAACCTGATGATTTTTAAGCGAGTAGATTCTCTGCAGGTCTCTGAATTCGAGGACACGAAGCGGCTGGATTATATCCACAAGGCTGTGAACGGGAGCGGCAAGCTGATCTGGATCGGGACGACCTTACTGGACATTCTGTTCTACTATACGACTTATTTCGTGTTCATCGGGTGGTATCTGTTCACGCTCAAGCCGGTGCTTGCGCTAAGTATTGTCGTCGTATTCGTTCCGGTGATGCTATCCCAGTGGGTGATGATGTCAGCGTTCAAGAATCTGGAGGCGGCTTCGGCCCCGATCCGGCGGGAAGCTGAGTATTATGAGCAGTGCTTGACGGATAAGTCGTATCTGGCAGAGACCCGCTTGCTGGGGGCTACTTCATTTTTCAATAACCTGTATACCTCGGCTCTGCAACGGTTGAACGCTATTGTACTTCGGACGCAGGTACGCAAGCAGCTTGTTCAGCTCATTCTGAATATAGTGACGGTTATGGGCTACGGCCTGATCGTATATATGCTGTTTGTGTCTGTGATGAGGCAGGAGATTTCGATTGGAGCTTTTGCGGCGGTGCTGGCTTCGATTGGCAGTCTATACCGGTTCATGAACAAGCTGATCACCGAGAGAATTGCCTGGGCTACGGAGAATATCGGGTCTACTGAGAATTTTCTGGATTTCATCGACGAACCTGCTGAGAGGACGAACAACCTGCCAAGACCCGCAGACAGTGATATTGAGCTAAAAGCTGTCCGGTTCCGCTATCCGCTGGCGACCCGGAATGCGGTGGAGGAGATCAATCTGATCCTTCCGAGTAAGCAGACGCTGGCGATTGTAGGGGAGAACGGAAGCGGGAAGACCACGCTATGCCGCATCATTATGGGCTTATACCCGCCTACGGAAGGGGAAGTGTGGTACGGGAACGTGGAGGCTTCGCAGACTGGCTATGAGCGAACATCGGCAGTTTTTCAACATTATCGCAAGTATAAGGAGACGTTGCGGGAGAATGTGCGGATCAGCCAACATTCCAAACCAGCAGATGATGCTACAATAGTATCCGTTTGTGAAGAGGCCGGGGTGCTTTTGTCCGGTGAAGGGGTTAAGGAAGGGCTGGATACGATGCTGGGACGCGAGTTCGGCGGCACGGATCTCTCCGGCGGCCAGTGGCAGCGTGTAGCGATTGCCCGCGGATTGTTCCGGGACAGCGACTACATGATCTTGGATGAACCTACAGCGGCCATCGATCCCCTGGAGGAGACACGGCTGTATAACGACTTCGCCGCCTTATGCCGGGACAAAACCGCAATCCTCGTCTCCCACCGGTTAGGCTCCGTGAAGCTCGCGGACCGAATCCTCGTGATGAAGGACGGAAGGATCGTGCAGGACGGCACGCATGAGCAGCTCATGAGCATGCCGGGTGAATACCGGACGATGTATGAGGCGCAGCGGAAGTGGTATGTGTAGGGGAGCCAAATAGCAATAAATGGTTTACTAATACAGAGCTTAACGATAAGATGAAGCCAAAACCAGTTATTGCCGATGGGCGAAGAGAGGGAACAGAATGAAACCCGTTACCGTATATGATATCGCCAGGGAAGCCAACGTCTCGGTTGCCACCGTATCCAGAGTGCTTAATAATACCGCCCCGGTCAAAAAAGAAACGAGGGAGCGGATTACTGCGCTGATCGACAAGCACCAGTTCCAGCCCAATGCGCTTGCGCGAAGCCTGATCCGCAAAGAAACCGGGATGATCGGGTTCATCCTGCCGGATATCACCAATCCGTTTTTTCCGGAGGTACTGGCCAGCTTTGACCGGGAGACGAGAAAACTGGGCTACACCTGTTTTTTGTGCGATACCGTCTCTTCGGACGAGGAGACCGACCTCCAGTATGCGCGGGAATCACAGTATCTGGGGATATTGATGGAGAAGCAGGTCGATGGCATCGTGATGATTGGCGGCAGACTGGATCTGTCCAAGCCGGATGCGGCGCTGGTGCGTGAGGTAGAGGAAGCGGCCAAACGTGTTCCGGTGCTGATGATTAACGGGAATCTGCCCAACACGAAGATTCACCGGGTGGCGGTCGACCAGAGGCTGGGAGCGGAGCTGGCTGCACAGCATTTAATCGATCTTGGACACCGGGATATCGCCGTCATTGGCGGTTTCTTGCATATGTCCAATACGCAGCAGCGGCTTCAGGGATTCCGGACGGCCATGCGGAACAACGGTCTGGAGGTTCGTAAGGAATGGATGGTCCAAGGGGGATTCTCTGTCAACATGGGCTTTAAGTTTGCAGAGCAGGTGCTGAAGTTGCCGGACCGGCCGACAGCGATCATGTGCATGAACGACCTGGTGGCCATCGGCGCACTGAAAGCGGCTGACCGGGCAGGCCTCGCTGTGCCGGTGGAATTGTCCATCGTGGGTTACGACGATATTCCTTTTGCGTCCTTCAGCATTCCTGAGCTGACCACGGTTTCGCTGATGGCCAGCGAGATCGGCGGTCTGGCGGCAGACATGCTGCATAAGCTGATCGCCGGCAAACAGGTGTCCCGTTTACATTCGGTTATTCCCGAGCTAAGGGTACGCCAGACGACAGCACCTCCCCGGAAATAATTGATCCGTGAACATAAATTAATAGTTGACTTTGAAATAACGAGGGCTTATTCTGTTGAAGAAAGCCCTTACATTTTATTTTTTAATGAAACCCATTTCACCTATAATCCGATTACTTGCTGAATGAACAAGGAAACTCCCTGGGAAATTTGCGAGAAGAAGAGAGACAGGATGAAGAACAGGTTTCATTTTTTTATTTTCTTGTGAAATGGGTTTCATAAATTTAACAGCCGGTAGCTGCTATCTAATCAATTAAGGAGGGGTCTTATGTCCACTGCTTCACCTGCCCAATTGACAGAGAAGAGGTATACCACACCCAAGCGCGGCCGCTGGAAACGTTTTAAGAACAACAAGACATTGCTGCTGATGTGCTTTCCGGCTGTAGCGTTTTTTCTTATCTTTTCCTATATGCCTATGCCTGGGCTGTATCTGGCGTTCATCAAGTACAACTATTCTGACGGCATCTTCGGAAGCGCCTTTGCCGGGCTGGAGAATTTCCGGTTCCTTGTCATGACGGGTGATCTGTGGCGCCTGACGTTCAATACCATCGCTTATAACATCGCGTTTATCCTCCTTGGCAACATGCTTCAGATTACGGTCGCTGTGCTGCTGAACGAGATGCGGTCCAAATGGTTTAAGAAAGTATCCCAGACCATGATGTTCCTGCCGTATTTCGTATCCGCCGTTCTGATCGGCCTCATCGCCTACAACATTCTGAGTTATGATTATGGCATTTTGAACTCGGTCCTGCACTCCTTGGGACTTGATCCGGTGAAGGCTTACTCTAGTCCGGGGGCGTGGCCTTTTATCATTGTTATCACGTATTTATGGCAAAGCACCGGATATGGCTCCATTGTTTATTTTGCCGCTATTATGGGGCTGGACAGTGAGATTGTGGAGGCTTCGGAGATCGATGGAGCCAATGCTTTTCAGCGTATCCGATATATCGTACTGCCTTGGCTCAAACCGACCTTCATCATTCTGCTGCTGTTCTCGCTTGGCGGAATTCTTAAGGGGAACTTCGGATTATTCTTCAATCTGGTGGGTGCTAACAACACAGCATTATACGCCTCTACGGATATTATCGAGACCTATGTGTTCCGCTCGCTGATGACCAACTTCAACTTCTCGATGGGCAGTGCGGTCAGTCTGTATCAATCCTTGTTCGGATTCATCGTTGTGCTAACTGCTAACTGGCTGGTCAAAAAGGTATCGCCTGACAATTCACTTTTTTAGGAGGACTTGCCCATGGATGAGACTTTTGTAAGCGCACACAAAAAAACCGACGCCAGCGGACTTGTCGTTCGGTGGATTGGATATCTGTTTATCGGCTTCTTCGCCCTCTGCTGCCTGTTGCCGTTCTTGCTGGTGCTGGGGACCTCCTTCACCTCCGAATCGGCCATTAAGCTCTCCGGCTTCAACTTCTGGCCCAAAGAATTCAGTACGTTCGCTTATAAAATTGTATTTGAGAATCCCGATCTGATCATCGGATCGTATATAGTAACCATAGTTATGACGATTGTGGGAACAACGGTTGGTTTGCTGCTGGTGGCTATGACGGGATATGCGCTGCAGCGGCCGGACTTCATGTACCGCAACAAAATTTCTTTCTTCATTTACTTCACTACACTGTTCTCTGGAGGTCTGGTGCCGTTCTACCTGTTAATCACCCAGTATCTCCATTTAAAAGATAACTATCTGGCGGTTCTGCTCCCTGGTCTGCTAAGTCCGTTCCTGATCATTATGATGAAAAGCTTCGTCCGCTCTATTCCTCATGCCATTACGGAATCGGCGAAGATCGACGGGGCAGGCGACTTTACGATTTTCCTCCGGCTGATTCTGCCCATGACCACGCCCGCCCTGGCCACAATCGGGCTGTTCATCGCCTTGGGGTATTGGAACGAATGGTATAACTCCATGCTGTTTCTGTCGCCGGATATGAAATATCGCACCTTGCAGCTTTTTCTGTATAACGTGATCACCAGCGCTGATTTTGTCCGCAATTCCGCTGCCGCCTCGAATGTGCAGCTTCGCGATGTGCCACTCGAGTCCATGAAGATGGCGACAGCCGTAGTTGCCACGGGTCCTGTCATTTTGTTCTACCCGTTCGTACAGCGCTACTTCATTAAGGGTATCACCGTAGGGGCCGTAAAGGGCTGATCTTCCAGACCCTTCAATTCCACTGCAACGATGTGCCAAGGCCATCAAGCCTTCTCACATAGAGTACATTAAATACAGGGAGGTTGTACAAGAATGGGGATCAAAAAAGCATCAGGGATTTTGTTGACGTTCCTCTTACTGTTTACACTGGCCGCCTGTGGTGGCGGGAATAATGCGGCTAACAATGGGGCTAAGACGACGAATAACGCTGGAAAGCAAGACAGCTCGGCGCCGGACACCTCCAAGTTCGTAAAGGTCAGTTATGTGGTCCTGGGTGATAAGCCGAAGAATGGGCAATTCGAAAAGGTGCTGGCCAAGGTCAATGAAATTATGAAGGAAAAAATCAATGCCGAGCTGGAATGGAAATGGGTCGAATGGGCCGATTGGCAGACCAAATACAACCTGCTGCTGGCCTCCGGGGAGGCAGTTGATCTGATCACCATCGGCACGGATTGGCTGGATACCTGGGCCAATGCGCAGCGCGGAGCCTTCATGAATATGGATGAGCTGCTGCCCAAGTATGCACCGGAAACCTGGAAATCCATCCCGGAGGAGGATTGGAACGAGAGCCGTTACAACGGCAAAATTGTGCTGATTCCTGAGAACGATTACACGCAATGGGTCAATCATGGATTCTTCTACCGCGGCGACTGGGCCAAGGAAGCCGGGCTGAGCGAGCCGATCAAGAATTGGGAAGAAATCGGCCAGTATCTGCAATATATCAAGGACAACAAGCCGGATGTCATTCCATGGGATATGGCTTCAGGTGCGGTGACATGGGGCGGCTATATTCAGTCCTACACGGATAACCTTGACCTCCCGATCTCTACAGGCTACATGCCAGTATTTACAGCGCAATCGAACGATGAGAAATATACCGTAGCTGAGCCCATCTTCAGCGATCTCTTCCTGGATTATGCCAAGCTGATGAAGGAATGGGCCGACAAAGGATTCTGGCGCGAGGATGCGCTCAATAACAAAAATGACAACCGCATAGCTCTCAAAGCCGGGTTATCCGGTCTGGATCAGCATCACACTCAAACCTTCTCCACGCTCCGTGTAGAGATGGACAAAGCACAGCCAGGCTCCGAGCTGCAGATGTTCCCGTTCAACCGGACCGGCGGGAAGAATCTCATGGAGCTGTCGATTACACACGGCGGTACCTCCCTGGGCGCGCATAGCAAAAATCCGGAGCGGGCGCTGATGGCGTATGATTTGATCCGCAACAACGAGGAAATCTATCACCTGATCAACTATGGTATCGAAGGCGTGCAATATGAGATCAAGGATGGAAAAAGAACGCTGCCGGCCAACTACAACGAAGCTTCTGACAGCTTCTATGCCGATTTCTGGGGCGGCCGGATGGACAAATTCGAAATCCCAAGCGAAACGGTGTGGAGTGAAATCGGCACCCTCTATGACGAATACGACAAAATCAAAATTCCGTATCCTTACGGCCAGTTTGTCTTCGACAAAACGCCTGTAGAGAGTGAATTGACTGCGATCTCGCAGGTGGCCGGGGAGCTTGGGCCGGCTATCAACTTCGGGAAGGTAAGCGATCCAGCCAAAGCAGTGGAGGAGTTCAGAGCGAAAATCAAGACTGCCGGATACGATAAGGTCAAGGCGGAATTGCAGAAGCAGCTGGATGCTTTTAAGCAAAAAATGGAAGCTGCGCAATAAACGGCTATATAGATTGAACTAAAAAATTTAAGGAGAAGCGCATGAACGAGTCCAGAAGCAAGCTATGGCTTAATGCGGAGTGGTGTTTCCATAACGGGGATGTACCCCAGGCATGGTACAAGGGATATGACGACAACGATTGGCGTAAAGTCACAATTCCGCATGATTGGGCCGTCGAGGCTGATTTCTCCAGAGATTATTCCAGCGGCAGCGGGTATCTGCCCGGTGGAACCGGCTGGTACCGCAAGCATATTGTGTTGCCGGACCGGCTGGAGGGTAAACGTGCGTACCTTACCTTCGAGGGCGTCTACAACCATTCGCAGGTCTGGGTTAACAGCTATTATTTGGGCAAACGTCCTTATGGTTATAGCACGTTCACTTATGAAATCACGGATCTGCTGGCGTATGGAGGAGCTGTGAATACCATTGCTGTAAAAGTGAACCATGCGGAGACAGCAGACTCCCGCTGGTACACCGGTTCGGGTATCTACCGCGATGTATATCTGACCTTTACGCATGACATTCATGTTGCAGAGTACGGTGTTTTTGCATGGGCAGCTGAGATTGGCCGGGATGGGGCGGAGCTGCAGGTAGAGACCCGAATTCTGAACGAAACAGGGGAACCGGCAGAGATTGGTGTACGTCATACTCTTGTGGATGAGGAGGGCATCGATGCGGGAACCTCATTTGAGCTGCTGCCGGCGGCGGGCGGTACGGAATGCAGTCAACAAGTCATTCAAGTGAAGGAACCGAAGCTCTGGTCGCCGGAAGCTCCCAACATGTATACACTCCTTACAGAAATAATCTGGAAGGGTGCAACGGTTGATGAGGTCCGCACTCCCGTCGGTCTCCGGAGCATTCACTTCGATCCGGCGGATGGGTTCAAGCTGAATGGAAAGTCTCTTAAGATCAAGGGAGTCTGTGTGCATCATGACGCCGGGTGCCTCGGCGCTGCCGTTCCTGGCGATGTCTGGGTCCGGCGGCTGCGCTACCTTAAGGACATGGGCTGCAATGCCATCCGCATGAGCCATAACCCGCCGGCTCCGGTTCTCCTGGATTTATGCGATCAAATGGGATTTATGGTGATGGACGAAGCTTTTGATGAATGGGAGGGTGTCAAGAACAAGTGGTCTACCGGACATAATGTCTATCCTCCAAAGCACTTCGGTTATTATGTGGATTTCCCGGAATGGGGCATTACGGATATTCAAGAGATGGTGCTGCGCGACCGAAACCATCCTTCTATTATTCTGTGGAGTATTGGCAATGAGGTAGACTATCCTAACGATCCTTACTGTCACCCCTCCTTCCAGACGATGACCGGCAACAATGATGCCAACAAGTCTGCTGCAGAACGTGTCTATGATCCGAACAAGCCGAATGCTGAACGTCTTACTGTCATAGCCGGAAAGCTGGTGCAGGCAGTGAAGGCCTGTGACAAGACACGGCCAGTAACGGCAGCGCTGGCTTATCCCGAACTAGCTAATCTGATCGGTTATTCCGATACACTCGATGTGGTTGGCTATAACTACAGGGAGTCTTTATATGAAAAGGATCGGAGCTCTTATCCGGATCGTGTGCTCTACGGCAGCGAGAATTCTCCGGGGCTGCAGGAGTGGCTGGCGGTCCGCGATAACACCGATATCTGCGCACAGTTTATATGGACCGGAATCGACTATTTGGGCGAAGCGCATGGCTGGCCGATACGGGCCTCGCAGGCAGGATTCATAGACCTTGCCGGTTTCCCGAAACCAAGCTATTATTACCGCCAGAGCCTGTGGAGCGATACGCCGATGGCTTATCTCGCCGTCCGCAGAGCAGGTGAACCGGGAATATCAGACACTGGTGGACGGGCAGGCGGCGGGCCAAGCTGGAACTGGGAGCCGGGCGAGCGGTTAATTGTAGACGGGTATACCAATCTTGCTGCTGCGGAACTGTACCTCAATGGCAAGCTGCTGGGGGGAGGAAGTCCTGATGAGAGCGGGGAGCTGCTGCTGAGCTGGGAGGTGAACTTTGAACCGGGGACGCTGCTTTTAACGGGGACAGACGAACAGGGCCGAACAGTCAAGCGGGAGCTGCACACGGCGGCAGCGCCTGAGCAGCTCAGGCTGACAGCCGATACCCTGCAGCTGCGGGCGAACCTGCGTGATATCGTCCATGTGGAGTTCGAAATTGTGGATGCGGCGGGCATTGGGGTCTATGGCGCGGAGGTTCCTGTCACGGTGACCGTAGAGGGAGCGGGTGAATTTCTGGGACTAGAGAATGGAAATGTGCAGGATCTGGAGCCTTACCGTTCCCATACACGAAATACCCATAACGGTAAGCTGCTGGCCTATATCCGGGCCGGAGCAGTCCCCGGAACGATTAAGGTCACTGCGGTCACTCCAGGGCTATCGCCGGCAGAGCTTGAAATAAATTCTTATATTCACCCCTAGAGGGAATACCACAATCGGTTCTAATGAAATGACTGCTGCCAATTCTGGCGCAGTCTTTTTTGTTTACGATTTCACCGCCTTGTGCCGGGATAAAACCGCAATCCTCTTCTCCCACCTTTTAGGTTCTGTGAAGCCCGCGGGCCGAATCATCGCAGTAAATGTATGCGGAAAACAACATACAATGTGCAGGTTCATAAGATACCAAACTTGAAAGTACATGCTATCGGAGTATAGTTATTCTCAGGAGGAATGCTATATGGCTACGTGGGTTCCTCATCAAACACCCAAACCACAACAAGGAGAAAACCATGACCATCCAACTCGTAAACGGCGATCTATTAGAAGCCAGTGAAGATATTCTGGGACATCAGGTGAATTGTCAGGGAGTGATGGGGTCGGGGATTGCGAAGATCCTGCGGGACCGTTATCCGAACTTATATCCTGAGTATAAAAAATACTGTGACCAGCACACGCCTGACGGGTTGCTCGGACACTGCCAGCTGGTGCAGACGGGCGAGAAGCACACGGCGAATCTGTTCGGCCAGCTTAACTATGGAAGGAGCAAAACCCGGTACACCGATTATGGTGCGCTGGAGCGAGCATTAACTACACTGAAGACAGAAGCACAGGCGAGGGGGCTGTCTGTCGCGCTCCCGTACAACATTGGCTGCGGACTGGCGAACGGGGAGTGGAGTTTGGTAGAGGAGATGATTGGGAAGGTTTTTGCAGACTATGAAGTTACGTTGTATAAGATTTAAATATGATTAAAAATAAAGCCAGACTGCTCACAAGCGGTCTGGCTTTATTTTGTGCTCCCTGTACTGGGTGGGCGTCTGCCCCGTCTGCTGCTTGAACTGGCGCATGAAGTGAATCTCGCTGGCGTAGCCGCTCATTTCGGCGGTCTTTTTGACGGAGATATCTGTGGTGGCGAGCAGGTACTTGGCATGTTCGATCCGGCTGGCAATGACGTCGGCCATCGGGCTTACACCGAAGTAGTCTTTATACAGGTGCTGGAAGCAGGAACGGCTCATGGTCAGCTCGTGGGATAATCCATCGATCGTCCAGTTGAGGAAGGGCTGATTGTAGATTTTGGTGCGGATAATGGACATCTTGTTGTAGTGTGTGTTGCCGACTTCTCTCTGGGTCGAATGAATCCGGTTGCTGAGCTTAATGAAGAATAGCCGCAGATATAATTCAATCGTCTCGTCCTTATGCGGATTTCCGGAATACGCTTCATAGCACAAATGGTTAATGATGATCGACAGCTCGTTCAGGTCGCCAATCGGGATCACTTCATCCCTGGGGATCGCCAGCCGGTCCAGCAGCGCTTCATCCCCCGGCTTGTCCAGCCGGAAATGGAACCAGTCATTGGTGAACTGTGACCCGTATGCCCGGTAGAACTGAGGCGTATGCTCACTGTACAGGATGAAGGAGTCCGGACCTGTCACCCGGCTCTTTCCCTCCAAAGTAAAGATGGCCGGCGTCTTCAGCAACAGCAGCATATAGTCTCCTGACCCTTGAGGCCTGTTGATAATAAAATCCGCGTCATGGCTGTGATTATAGCCGATGTTGTGTATGTTCATAGGAGCCTCCCGCATAGCAGATAGATCTATTGTAGAAGCAAACAGGCTGTCTTGCAATCATCGATTGCACAATAAGTTAGTACTTACGCACGATGTGTAATTGTTCTGGGGCCAGGGTTTATCTATGCTTAAGGCAGGTAAGCAAGGTGAGTATACAATGAAGGCTGAGGCCTGAGAGGATGATCGAGATGAAAGAATGGATTGGTTATACCAGAGGGGTGAATCTCGGAGGCTGGCTGTCCCAGTGTCCGTATCAGCATTCCCATTATGATAGCTTCATTACAGAGAAGGATATCGAGACGATTGCCTCCTGGGGTCTGGACCATGTCCGGCTGCCGGTGGATTATGAAGTGATAGAGGATACGGGGAATGCAGAGACTTACGCCGGGTTCAAGCATATCGACAATTGCATCCGCTGGTGTGCTGCTCATGGGCTGAATCTCATTATTGATCTGCATAAGACACCGGGCTTCTCCTTCGACAGCGTGGCCGCGAATTCCCTGTTCGATGATCCGGCGCTCCAGGAGCGGTTCCTGAATCTGTGGAAGGCGATTGCCAGCCGGTATGCCAGCTATAAGGATACTGTGGCTTTTGAATTGCTCAATGAGATTGTGGAGAAAGACAGCAGCCGCTGGAATGCGTTGGCCCACCGGACGATTACGGAGATCCGCAAGCATGCGCCGGAGACCAAAATCGTTATCGGCGGCATCCAGTGGAACAGCGTGCACACCCTCGTGCTGCTGGATCAGCCTTTTGATGAGAATATCGTGTACACATTCCACTTCTATGAGCCGTTCCTGTTCACACACCAGCGTGCGGCTTGGGTGGAGCAGATGCCTAAGAGCAGCATGGAGTATCCGGGGGACCTTGCGAACTACCGCAGCACTTCGGCGGCTATTGGCGCTTTTGGCTCCGGGCTTCATGCAGATGGGATCAGCGAGATGGGTCCAGCGTACATGACCAGCCTGATTCAGAACGCCATCGACGTTGCTGCGGAGCGGAATGTGTATCTGTACTGCGGCGAATATGGGGTCATTGAGCAAGCTCCGCCGCAGGGTGTGGTGAACTGGTACCGGGATGTGCATGGGGTATTCGAGCAATACAAGATAGGCCGGGCCGCCTGGACGTATAAAAAGATGGACTTCGGCATCTCGGACCGGTACGACAGCAGTATAACGTCTGAGATTATTGCTTATTTATAAGCAGTCCAAAACTTCTCTGGAGTCACGGCTACCCCGTAATGGAAACTTCACAGTTTAACTACTTTTTTCTAAGCGAGGTCTTATAAATGAAAATACAAATTACAGATAAACCCGGAGTGTCGATCTCCAAGGGGATGATCGGGCTCTTCTTCGAGGATATCAACTATGGGCTGGACGGCGGGCTGCATGCTGAGATGATTGAGAACCGTTCCTTCGAGTTCATGAAGGCGCAGGGCGATAGAGGGAGCTACAGTGAGAGCCATGACGGGCTCTATGGCTGGACGGCTTATCCCGCAGAGGCCAGCGGAGCCACCCTTCAGATTGGGACGGAGCATCCGCAGAATGAGGTCAATCCCCATTACCTGGCGTTTACCGCCGGGGAGATGCAGAACGCTTTTACCAATAAGGCCTATGATGGCGTGTCTCTGAAGCCGGGACTTACGTATGGGGTATCCTTCTATGCCAGAGCGGAGGGGTATGCAGGGGGTATTGAAGTTTCCGTTGAGCGAAATAGCACAGTTATGGCGCAGGCTGTCATCGCGACAGCGGTGAGTGGTGAATGGACACGCTATACGGCGCAGCTTAGCAGCAGTGAGCCTGTATCGTATGGGGATTTCGTCATCCGGCTGGATGAGCCGGGCACGGTCTGCTTCGACTTCATTTCCATGATTCCCTCCGATGCGGTGCTGGGCTTGTTCCGCCGGGATCTGGTCGGGCTGCTGGAGGAGATGAAGCCGGGCTTCCTGCGTTTCCCGGGTGGTTGTATTGTTGAGGGCTATAACCTGGAGAACCGCTACCAATGGAAGCGGAGTGTGGGAGCCGCTGAGCAGCGCAAGAATAACAGCAGCCGCTGGGCGCTGCACGGGAATAATGAAGAGAATCAGTACACGAGCGAGTACAGCCACTATAATCAGAGCCTGGGGATCGGGTTCTATGAGTATTTCCTGCTGTGTGAATACCTGGGGGCACGGCCGATTCCGGTGCTGAATGTGGGGCTGGCCTGCCAGTTCCAGTCTACTGAGCATGTGGGCGTACATGATGAAGATTTCCAGGAATATATTCAGGATGCGCTGGACCTGCTGGAATTCGCCAACGGACCGGTCGATTCACCGTGGGGCCGCCTGCGGAGTGAGATGGGTCACCCGGAGCCGTTCGGTCTGGAGATGATCGGAATCGGCAATGAGCAGTGGGAGACGGAGCATGCGGACTTTTTCATCAGATACGATCTGTTCGAGCAGGCGATTCATGCGGCTTACCCGTCTGTGCAGCTAATCGGCTCTGCCGGGCCGGATGTCAGCTCTGACAACTACACCCGGGCTTGGGAATATTACCGGAAGCGGGCTGAGGGCAATCCAAACTTTGTCTACGCTATCGATGAGCATTATTATGTGAAGCCGGAATGGCTGTGCGAGAACGTGCATTTCTATGATCAATATCCGCGGGATATCAAGGTGTTCGCCGGGGAATATGCGGGCCACTATGGCAACGGGATGAATTCGCCGCACTTCAACAGCTGGGGCGCTGCGCTGGCAGAAGCCGCATTCCTGACGGGCCTTGAGCGCAATGCCGATATCGTCGTGCTGGCCTCCTATGCGCCGCTGTTTGCCAGACTCGGCTATGCCCAATGGTCGCCGGACATGATCTGGTTCGATGGCGAGAACAGCTACGGTACGCCAAGCTACTATGTGCAGCAACTGTACAGTACGCTGATGGGAACGAAGGTGCTGCAGACGGTACATGACCAGGAGGAGATTCCTTACACTGTATCTTATGATGAGGAGCAGCAGGCCCTCTATGTGAAGCTGGTGAACACGCAGGACCGTACCATTCAGGTGGAGCTGGAGACTGCGCTGTTCTTGACCGGAAGCGGCGAAGCCTATGTGATGCAGGGCGAGGAGACGGAAGTGAACTCGATTGAGGCTCCACGCAACATCGCGCCTAAGCGTGTGCCGCTTGAAACCGCAAGCCGGATGGTTTATACACTTGAGCCGAAGTCGTTCCATGTGCTGCGGATGGAGTGCGGGGTAAGGTAATGTGGGCGAAAGTAGTGCTCGCAAGATCAAATAAAAGGAATATGGGGGGGACGGGAGGTTGCCGTCTCCCCTTCTTTTTCGAGGAGTCAGTTTAATTGTATTCCGGAGACAATTTCATAATTCAAAACCCTTGCTATACCTGGTTTTTTTGAGCATAGAAAAAGGAGTACCTCCCCAAATTCTCGAAGTTATAGGTGACGAAACCAACACCCGAGAAGAAAAGAGGTAATCCCTATCTATTCTATTCGACAAGAAGAACTGTTTTCCTTTGAGGAATTGCTCCAGATGGCTCCGGAAGATAAATATAGCCAAATCTTTGAACACTTACATTTAGCTCCAGTTCTGTTCGCACTGCGGAAAAAGAGCCACCGTGGACGGCCTGAAAAACTAAACGTACCTGCCATGATCTACTCGCTGCTGATTGCCAAAATGGAGAACATCGAGTTTGTCTCTGCCTTGGTCCGGCGATTGAATCATAGCCACGAATTTCGAGTCCAGTGCCGGTTTACGGGCTCGGACAATATTCCCAGTCAGGCCTCCTATTCTCGTTTGATTCATGCCCTAGCGCAAACGGGAATGCTGGAACAACTTCAGGATCGCCTAGTCACCTCTGCCCTAGAAGAAGGTTTTGTGAGCGGCACCCATCTGGCTGTGGATTCCTCGATGGTTGAGGCATGGGATTGCCAATTTAGCGAATCAGCCTCCAAGCGTCGTGCGGCTCGCCGGGAGCAAAAGAAAGGCGAAGCTCCGGGGGCCGAACAACTTCAGCTCGAACATCAAGAGCCTGAGCCGAAGGCGGTGAACGCGCCGCTGAAGAAACCCAGGTACAGCAAGCCAGGTCGTCCATCCCAGGCCGAAAAGGAACGTCGGCGCGAGGAAATGGAAGCCTATGAACAAAGTCTCGGACCGTTCCAGAAAACCATTGAAGCGATGTTGCCGTACACGTACGATGAACTGCTGACCGAGTTGCCCCGGCATGCTGCGCGTTGTGACAAGAAAAATACGAAGGGCCGAATGACCAGCTATTACGGGTTCAAGGCGAATCTGCTGGTCGACACGGACAGCCAGTATATCCTCAGTGGGCTCTTTAGTTCGGCCAATCCGAATGACCAGCGTATGGCGGTCGTCCTTCTCAAAGGCCTGCTCCTAAAGTTTCCGATGCTAAAGGTCAAGCATATCTTGGGCGACAAAGGCTACGACTGCGCGGCAATCTACCAGTTGATTCATACGCTCGGCGCCTATCCTGCGATTTCCCTGATTCACCATAAAGACCCGCCTGCAGGAATGAATCTGGATTACACGCCGGTGTGCGCTCAAGGACATACGTACCGTTACGACAGTTTTGATGCCAAGTATGAGACCCTGAAGTACACCCGGCCTAGCGAATGCAAAGGCTGTGAGCTTTCCGGTTCCGATTGCCAAAAAGTGTTTAAAATTCGCATGCAAACGGATTTGCGGTTGCACACTTATCCCGCCAGAGGTAGCGAAAGTTTTACCACCCTGTACAACAAGCGGACGGCCGTGGAGCGTGTGTTTGCCTATCTCAAAGAGTATTTCGGGATGAAACGCACACGTCACCGGGGTGTCCGGGCAAGTGTCGATTTCCAGCTCAGTACGCTCGCGTACAATTTGAGTAAGTTTGCATTAGACAAATTGAATCAGCAGTTGAGAGACTCCCAGCAAGTGGCCTGATTTTTTTAAAAAATATGACCTTAGATTTTGGACCAATCTTGCATTTCAGTAAACTGAATTATGAAATTGACTCCGAATTACAGTTAACCTTCAGCCGACGCGCATTGGAATTTTGACACCACCAACATCCCGGTATAAAATAAATTAAAATGATAGATAAACATATCATTATAATAACTGAAATATCATTTCACTGAAAACTATCACCCACCCTACAGCAGAGGCAGGCCTAAATTCATGAAAATCAGTGTCAAAGATACCAAACGAAAGGCTATTCTGGATGCGTCTACGGAGCTGTTGGCGCTCAAGCAGACGGCTACGCTGCAGGAGATCGCGGATCACGCAGGGATCGGCATTGCAACGCTGCACCGGTATTTCTCTACCAGGGAGCTGCTGCTGGATGCATTGGCGCTTAATGCGATCGGGCTGGTGGAAGAAGCGCTCGGGGGAGTTACCGCAGAGGACCATGATATGCTGCTATTCCTGACGGAAGTGTTCGAGGCGCTGATTCCTTTGGGCGGCAAGGTGTCTTTTCTCAGCTCTGCAGCCTCAGTGGACGAGAATCCGCATATTGTAGCCGAAGAAGCACGGATCAAGCAGCCGCTGCGGGAAGCGGTGGAGGGCTGGCAGGCACGCGGATTGCTGAATGCCGGAATGAGCGCCCACTGGATCATCACGGTCATGTATAATCTTTTGTTCGTTGCCTGGCAGGAGATCCAGAAGGGGAATATTGCGAAGAATGATGCTCCGAAGCTGCTGGTTACTACAGTCCTCCAAGGCTTCGGCAGAACAGGGCATGGGGAGGGCAGGTAACTGTGAAGAGGGAATGTTCAACAAGGCGGATAGAATCGGGAGCCGAACAATAAGGAGGATGCATTATGTCAACACTGCAAGTAGAGATTGTGAGCCGCCTGAATGAAGAACAGAAACTTGAGGTCGCCAGGCTATATTATCAGGCTTTCACCTTGAAATTCAGCGGAATATGGATCTTCTCCCGTAAAGAGCAGGAGATTGTGGACGTGCTGAGCCGCTGCCTGCATTATGACAAGGCCCTGTATGCGGTGTATGAGGGAAGGGTCGTAGGCTTTGCCGGTATGGAGACGGGAAAGGGCTTCTTCATGACGCTGAGTTACCGTTCGCTCAGACAGACCTTCGGGTTGTTCGGCGGCGCTTGGCGCTATGCAGCCTATGGCATCTTCCGCCTGCTTCATGGCAATACCCCCTCTAATGCAGTGCATATCGATCCGCTTGTAGTGTCCGAGCAGGCCAGAGGATTGGGTGTCGGAACCCGGCTGCTGGAGGCCGTCTTCGCATGGTCCCGGGAAGCGGACCGCAGTAAGGTGCTGCTGGAGGTTGTCGATACCAATCCGCTGGCGAAGAAGCTGTATGAGCGGGTGGGCTTCCGGACCTTCAAGGTGCAGAATACCCGGTTGTTCTCCTCGCAGGCCGGCTTCCACAAAGTGCTGCATATGGAGAAAATGCTAAATTAGCCTGGCACTTATTCCCGGTCCGCAGGAGGATCGGGGATTTTGCGTTTTATGGGGTGATAGGGGCTGGATAAATCGCCCGAAAGACTGTATATTAGACTAAACATTAAGTTAGTAAACTTAATTAACTATATATAGAACGGAGTATGAATCGTGAAAATTCAAACGGCGGGGACCCCCAAGGTCATGCGCAATCTGAATGAATTTCTGATTCTGGACCGGATCATCGGCGGCGGACCGCAATCCAGAGCGGATCTTAGCCGGTATACCGGCTTAAGCAAGCCTACGGTATCCTCGGCCATTGCTCATCTTATAGAACGCGGACTGGTCAGAGAGACCGGCAGAGCGGAGAATACCCAGGGCCGCAAAGCGACTCTAGTGGAATTCAATCCGAAATGCTTCTATACCCTGGGGGCTGAGGTAGGGGGAAGCAGCCTGCGGATAGCGCTTGCGGATATGAGCGGAGAGATCTGCTATTACAAGCAGCTGCCTATGCCGGAGAGAGGGCTGACAGAGGCGGTGTGTCAAGATTTTCTGGTGCAGAGCATTGAGGGACTGCTTGCGGATTCCGGGATTTCCCGGGAGAAGCTGCGGGCCGCGGCCTTCGGAATTCCAGGCGTAGTGGACCCGGCAGATGGCAGCGTGTCTGACCTCGTTGCCCCGCTGCGCGGGTGTGAAGGGGTGCTCTCAAGGACTAATCTGGCCCGGCTGCTCCCCGTGCCTGTTGTGACGGAGAATGATGTCAACCTCGCGGCGCTGGCGGAATATACCTCTTCGGGGATGGAGGCAAGCGCCTCTCTCCTGTACTTCTCCATCGGCGCAGGAACCGGGGGCGGCCTCATTATCCACGGGGAGATCTACCGGGGGCTTGGCGGCGGTGCAGGTGAATTAGCCAATCTGATGCTGAGCGCGGGCAGGCTGGAGGATGTACTGTCTACGGACGGATTAAGGCAGCTGGCTAACCGGATGTCAAAAGAACACACCGGTGCAGGTGAAACAGCGTATCTGCTGTCCATACCGGGAGGACCGGCGGAGCAGATATGGAATGAAGTGCGCAGAGGTGAGCCTCTTGCACTTGCTATTATCGAGGCCTACTGCAATCTGCTTGCAGAGGCAATAGGCAGTATTTGTACCGTGATGGCTCCAACAACGGTGGTCCTTGGAGGCGAACTGGGCAGCCATGGGGAGATCCTGCTGGAGAAGCTGGAATCCCGGGTAAGCGGGCTTCACCGGAAGCCCCGGCTGGCTGCGTCCAGCCACGGGGACAGGGATGTGGTGCTTGGAGCGGTGCTGACCGCGGTCCAATTGGCTTTTGGTGAGATGCGGGCCTAAGGAGCATAAGCTTATATTTTATAGAATGACGGGGGAATCCTAGATGAATATGTTAACAGCAGGAATTGATGTGGGCGGAACCAAAACACTGCTATGCCTGACGGATGAAGATGGAACGGTGCTTGAGCAGTACAAGGTGGAGACGCAGCTGAGCCGGGAGCCTGAGGTGTTCTTCCGCTGGTTATTCGCCGAATTGGAGCAGCTCTGCAAGCGTAACGGCACTACGCTCGCTTCTCTGAAGGGAGTGGGCATCGGGTTCCCGGGAGTCATGAATGAGCGCACCGGCACACTGACCAGCGCACCGGCGCTTAATTGGCCAGGAGCTATGGATATCCGTCCGATAATTGCCGCTTATTATCCCGGACTGGTGGTGCTCGACAATGATGTGAATATGGCCGCAATGGGCGAGTATGCAGCGGGATCGGCTGCCGGGTCTGAGCATTTCATGATGATCACGGTCGGGACGGGAGTGGGCAGCGCCTTGTTCCTGAACGGCCAGCTCTACCGGGGAGCCAGCTTCGCTGCGGGTGAGATCGGCTATCTCATCGTTGAGCCGGGAGCCGTTCATGCTGCTGCCGATCCGGAGTACAGTGAGTTCGGCCCGTTTGAGATGGAGGTATCCGGCACGGGAATCGGAGCGAAGGCGGCAGCCAGACTGCACGGGAATAACAGCAGTTCATTGATCCGGGAGCTGGCCCAGGGCGGTACAGTCCGGGCGGAGCATGTATTTGCAGCGGCGCAGCAGCAGGATGAGACCGCACTTGCGCTGCTGGATCATGCGTATGAACAGATGGCAGCGGCAGTCAAGAATATTGCGATTACGCTCGATCTGGAGCTGGTGGTTCTGGGCGGAGGTGTCGTGGAGAAGAACCCTGGCTATGTGCAGGAGGTGGCAGCGCGGGTCAGCCGGTATACACCCAAGCAATCTTTATTGATCCGGCAGGCGGTGCTTGGTAATCAGGCGGGAGCGATAGGTGCTGCGGCCGCGGCCCGAAGCAGGCTGAACGCAGGAACCGGGCAGAATTGAGGGTATGAAAATGAGACGCGGAACAAGTATAATGAGATTCTCTGTAGGCAGCAAGGAGAGTGAGGTCCTGCTGAAGATGCGCGGGCTGTATCTGTTCACAGGTCTGGCCGGGGGCAGCTTCAACCCGTATGTCACCTCCCTTCTGGTTCATCAAGGAATGACGAGCCAGAGGATCGGAGTGATGATGGCCTTCGGCACCTTGCTGGCGATTCTGTTTCAGCCGTTATGGGGAATTCTGGTGGACCGCTATCAACGGACAAGACTGGTACTGATGCTTACCCTGATTGTTCCCGGCACCATAGTCTATCTCTACAATGTAAAATGGCTTGTCGTTATTGTGCTTGTATACAGCTTGTACACAATTTTTCAGAGTACACAGACGCCGATTGCCGACTCTTATGCAGTGAATGCAGCTTCAGCCGCAGGTACCTCGTTCGGCACCATCCGGCTGTTCGGCAGTATCGGCACGGCGCTGGGAGGGTACTTCGGCGGACTGTATCTGAACTGGATGGGAGTTACAGAGCTATGGATTCCCTTCCTGGTCTTCAACCTGCTTGCTCTTCTGCTCGTGATTACCATCCCGGTGAATGTGGAGCGGCGGACGCAGCATGTAACCTTCACCAGCGGAATCAGGCAGCTGCTGGGCAACCGGGTCTTTCTGCTGTTTCTCGCCGGTTGTTTTCTGGTGAACCAGACGCTAACGGCCTTCAACTCCTTCTTTGTCCTGACCTTCCAGATGGCGGGCGGAAGCTTCGCATGGTCAGGCATCGCCCTGATGATTGCTTCCATTACCAGCGTTCCGGCAATGCTTGTGGCCGCAAGAGTCCTGAAGAAGTACGGTTATGAGAAAACATTGATGCTGGCCTCTGTTGTCTACATGCTCCGCTGGGCGATCCAATGGCTCATTCCTGTTCCCGGTGTTATGATAGGTGTCCAGACGCTGCACGGCATGTCGTTTGGTTTCTTTTACATTGCAGCTGTGGAATATGTGGCCTCTATTACAGGCAAAGAGCTGCAAGCCACAGGACAAAGCCTGTTCAATATGGTATTTGTCGGTCTTGGCGGCATTGCCGGGAATCTGCTGAACGGGTATCTGCTGGAGACCGGCGGCCCGGGGCTGATGTATTTCTCCTGTACGGTCAGCGCCGCACTCGGCGCATTGCTGCTGTACAAGGTAAGCTCAATTTCACGTAAGCAGCAGTCTGAATAAGAAGAAGGGGGAAGCTCTATGAAGCGCAGTTGGTATAGTCGGATGCTATTCTCATACTTCCCTGTCTTCCTGCTTGTAGTCACTGTTCTAATCTTCCTGGCCTTCATGGTCATTACGGAGCTGTCACGCAGCGAGACGGAGAAGGCCAACTACATATCCACCAGCTATGTGGCGGATACGGTAGAGCGGACCTTGAATGATATAGAGCTGGGGGTGCTGCAGGAGATCGGAAATAACTATTCTTATAATGACTTCCTGGATGCGCCCTCCGGCACGGAATCACCGGCAGGCAGTTCATATGAAATTGTGCAGAGCATGAACCGTCTATCTGAACGCTTCAGCCTCATTGATTCAATCTATGTCTACCGTAACAAGGACAAGCTGATGCTGGGCCAGAGCGGATACGTGAATCCGGGACAGGGCCAGGGATTGGAGGCAGAATATTTGCAGCAGCTCTCCGCGAATAAGGAGCAGCAGGGGTGGGGGGCTGTACGGATGGTTCAGCCCAGGAACTCTCAGGACTTACGGCCGGTGATTAGCCTGGCCAGCAGACTGCCGATTCCATGGGGCTCCGACGGTTATATTGTTATTAATGTCAGTGTGTACCGCATACAGCGTCTGGTGGACAGCTTGACGAGTGGAGACCTGTCCTTCCTGCGGATCATGGATGTCTCGGGGACACCGGTCTATGATTCTGCTCCGGCCTCAGACGGCGGGAATAACAGAACGCTCTCGAAGGTCGAGGCGAAGGATCTCGGCTGGACCTTCGAGAGCGGGCTGCGGGCCGGGCGCTTATTCGACTGGATCTCGGTGATCTCCTACGTCTGGTTCATTCTCGGGCTGCTCACGATTGCGCTGGGCGTAGTGTATATCATCTACATCACCCGGCGGAATTACCGGCCCATCCATCAACTGATGGTGCGGATTCAAGGACTCCAGCCTGCAGCCCAGCATGCCGCGCCTGCCGTGGCTTCCGATGAGCTGGCCCTGATGCATAACGCACTGGACCGGCTGGTGCAGATCACTACCGACTATGAGCGGGAACGCTACGAGAATCTGGTCATTCAGCGACGGGAGCTGTTCCAGGATTTCCTCAGCGGGCAGCGGCTGGAGGATGCGGCAGAGCGGCTGGAGTCGCTGGACCCTTTTGAGGGCACCAGGGAGTTCGAAGCCTTCGTTGTATTCGCAGCCGAGCTTAACCGGGAGAAGGACTGGCATGCGCTGCCTGCTCAGGATCAGAACCTGCTGAAATTCGCCTTAACCAATGTACTGGGAGACCTGATGGCAGATAAGCAGCTTCAGGCCTGGGCCGAATGGATCAGCGGGGAGCGGTTAGGGATTATTATTGGCCTCAGATTCCAGCCGGTGAAGAATAACAGCGATACAATGCTGGAGCTGGCAAGAGACTGCCACCGCTGGATTATGGATAATCTGCGGGTATCTCTGACCTTCGGAGTGGGGACGGTCGTCAGGGACTGGCGGGAGATCCGGAATTCTTACGCAGCAGCGGCTGAGGTGCTGAGTCACAGGCTGGCTCTGGGAACAGATATTGCTGCAGTCCAAATGAATCAGCAGGACGATTCGAGACTGCAGAGCTATAAATACTTCGGGAGCTTCACCCAGCTTGTCCGTGAATTCCGCCTCTCGGGCGAGAACTGGCGAATCCGGCTGGACGAAATCTTCGATTCCTTCCGCAAGGACCGCCTGAAGGACGAAGAGATCTATATGCTGCTGGAAGTGCTGCTTCAGGCGCTGGAGCAGGAGCTTAAGGGTATAGCGGAGACGCTCGACCGTCAGCTTGCCGCAGCATGGACCGGCGGTCTGCGGGAACGCATCCGGGGTAGCACCGACCTTGAAGAGATCCGGGAGCTGCTGACTGGCTGGTTGAATGAAACCTACCATGTCTATGTGTCGGTCAATGAGCTGAAGAGCCACCGGGTGATGATTACCGAGGTTAAGCATTATATTGAGGAGCATTATGCCAATCCTGATCTCTCCTTGAATCATCTGAGCGAACGGTTCCAGATCTCTGCGAAATACGCCAGCTACCTGTTCAAGGAAGAATTCAATATGAAGTTCGTGGACTTTCTCGCAGAGCTGCGGCTGAAGAAGGCCAAGGAACTGCTGGATACGACTTCAGAGAGCATTCAGGATATTGCCTTGCAGATTGGATATGCTAACTCTATTACCTTCGGACGGGTCTTCAAACGCATTACGGGTATGACTCCGGGGGATTACCGCAAATTGAAGCTTCCTAAAGATGAATAAGCACTGCGTAAATCCGGCTTCCGCTGATTCCGGGTTTGCGCTTTTTTTATTTGTTGGGGGAGATATGAGGCGAAGAATGATAATTACATAACATAATGAGTAATATATGAGTTAGGTATTTTGGTTTATCATACAATTTTCGTGAAGTATTCCTACGATAATTGTATATCCGAAATGAAAAATGCTGCAATTTCATTGGTTTTTTCATGAAAATTCAATAAGAAACATGTATATTGTCGAATTCCGCAAACGATGTAATAATTCATCACATGGTCAAGCCGTAAGCATCATACAGAGACAACAGGCTGATTGAAATCAGAAATCGAAAGGGATAGGTGGTAGGAAATATGACAAATGATAACGGTAAAAGAAAGTTGGCTCTCGGTCTCTCAGCGGTTCTTATGTCTTCCGTGGTAATGTCTGCATGCTCGTCTAAAGATTCCAATGAAGCAAGCGGCAACGGTGCAGCACAAGCCGGCAGCTTGAAGATTGAAATTTTTGACCGTGGCAATGCGCCGGCCGGTGTTACGGCATCCGATAACTTCCTCACCAATTATGTGAAAGAGAATTTCGGCAAGGCGAACAATATCGATGTGGAATTCGTCCCTATCCCCCGCTCGGAAGAAGTGACCAAGCTTAATGTCCTGATGGCCAGCGGAACCGATGTTCCTGATATCGTCTTCACCTATGACTCAGGTACCTTCAATAAATATGCCGAGCAAGGCGGGTTGACGGATTTGACTCCGCTGCTGAAGGAACATGGACAGAACCTGACCAAGTTCCTTGGCGAGGATACTCTGCGCTATGGTCAATACGACGGTGTTCAGTATAGCATTCCCGCCAAACGTTCTACGGTAGGTAAATATGCTTCCTTCATCCGTCAAGACTGGCTGGATAAGCTGGGGCTTCCCGTTCCGGCTACCTCAGAGGAGCTGTACAATACACTGACCGCCTTCAAGACCAAAGATCCGGGTGAAACCGGCGGCAAGGTGATTCCGCTGGGCATGACGATTGCTGCGGCGCAGTATGATTCGCTGGTCTGGTCCTTCATTAAGCCGGTCAGTGAGCAGGAGCGCTTCGAGCTTACACAGAACCTGAGCTCCCGGGACTACCCGATTCTGCTGCCCGGATTCAAGGATGCCATTCAATATATGAACAAGCTGTATAACGAAGGGCTGATCAGCAAGGATTTTGCCCTGGATGAGAATAAAGAGACTCTTACACAGAATATCGGGAACGGGCTTGTGGGCGCATTCAGCGATGATAACGATGCGATCTTCTACCCTGACGGTGCTTACGATGTTATGACGAAGAATAACCCGAAGGCTGTACTGAGCGCCATTGATCCGTTCACGAACAGCGAGGGGAAGACAGCCAAGCCGGTATCTGCTCCAAACGGGATGTATATTATGATTCCGAAGTCCAGCAAGCATGCGGTGGAAGCTATTAAGTATCTGGACTGGATGGCTACAGATGGTCATCTGCAATATATCCAGAACGGGATTGAAGGCGAGCATTACACGCTGGAAGGCGGCGTGCCGGTCTCTATTCCTGATATGTCTGTCGAATCCTCCAATAAGCTGTCAGGCGGCGGGGATATCGGGATTATCGCGAACGGACGGATTTTTGAGAGCCAGGAGAAGAATAATGAAGCCTTTGTGAAGAGCTTCCGCACCCAGTATCAGGACATCATCGCGAAATCACTGACGATTTCCACCACTAACCCGATTGAGCCGGTGTTCACCAGCCGTCCTATTGAGGCGGAGAGCAAATATGGTACGACTCTTAGCGATAAAATCAAGCAGTTGATGGTCAAATCTACAATGGTCTCCCCAGGCGAATTCGAAGTCACCTATGAGAGTATGCTGAAGGACTACATGTCGAGCGGCGGACAGGCTATTCTGGATGAACGCAAGGCTGCCTACAGCGAGCAGAAATAATTGAATTAGCGGTCCGTGAGGGAGGGGAGCGGCAGGGCTGCCGGTCTTGGCTGCTTCCCCTTACACCCTCAGGGGTACAGTGGAGGAGGAATCGTTGTGGGATACACCCGTTATTTCCGCAGAAATTGGCAGATGTACGCATTGCTGGTCTTACCCATCCTGTTTTTTATTATTTTCAAGTACGGTCCAATGTATGGTGTGCAGATTGCGTTCAAGGACTTCAACTTTTTCAAAGGTATCGGTGGCAGTGAATGGATTGGTCTTGACGGATTCCGCGAGGTATTTGCGAATCAGGACTTTTATATAACCTTACGCAACACGTTGATGCTGAACGTTCTGGATCTGATTGTTTCTTTTCCCGCCCCTTTAATTATTGCAATCATGCTGTTTGAGCTGAAGGTGGTCTGGTTCAAGAAGCTGTCTCAGACGATTCTGTATATTCCGCATTTTATTTCCTGGGTAATCATCGGCGGGATTGTGTATCAGCTCTTTGGCCAGCAGTCCGGAATGATTAACAACCTGTTAACGAGCTTGGGACTGGATGCCATTCCTTTTCTCTCTGACAAAAATTATTGGCTGATCACTTACCTGCTGACCGGTGTCTGGCAGAGCGCAGGCTGGGGGACGATTCTCTATCTGGCGGCACTGGCGGGCATCAATAAAGAGCTGTTCGAAGCGGCGGAGGTCGATGGGGCCGGGAGAATCAAGCGCATTCTGCATATCACGATTCCGGGGATCAAGCCGACGATTGTTACGCTCTTGATCATTAATCTGGGCAATATGATCTCGATTGGCTTCGAGCGGCCGTTCGTAATCGGTAACCTTGCGGTTATGGAATACTCGGATGTGCTGAGTACCTTCGTCTACCGGATCGGTCTGGAATCGGGGCAGTATACGCTGGCTACGGTGGTTGGATTGTTCCAGGCGGTGGTCGGACTTCTATTCCTGCTGGCAGCGAACTATATTTCCAAGAAGCTAACAGACGAGAGCATCCTATAATCAACCTTTGGATCGGGAGTGTACATTATGAATGAAAGAGCAGCTAACAAGGCGTTTGATACATGGATTGTGATCTGCTTGACCTTATCGGTGCTGGCATGTCTGATTCCGTTCGTGCATATTCTCGCTGTATCCTTCAGCGGAACGGTCCCGATTGCTTCGGGCAAAGTGACTTTATTCCCTATGGACTTCAATATTGAGGCGTATAAAAAAGTGTTCGGTGATGCCGCGATGATCCGCTCGCTGGCCTTCACGATATTTCTGACGGTGCTGTTCACAGCGCTGTGCATGATGATGACGGTTGCGGCGGGCTATGCCCTGTCGAAGAAGGATCTGAAGGGCCGTAAAATCTTCATGTTCATCATTGTCGTCACCATGTTCTTCAGCGGCGGTATTATTCCGGAATATATTCTGACACGGGAGCTGCATCTGCTGAATACGATCTGGGCACTGGTGCTGCCCGGACTGATCAGCCCCTTCTATATGATTATCCTGATTTCTTTTCTGGCCGGGATTCCGGACGCGCTCAAGGAGTCCGCTGAGATTGACGGCAGCAGCCAATTCGGGACGCTGATCCGTATTATTCTGCCATTATCCATGCCGGTGCTTGCTACCCTAAGCCTGTTCTATGCCGTCGGCAGATGGAACGGATTCCAGGATACGCTGATGTATATCACGAAGCCGGAGCTGTATCCGCTTCAGCTTAAGCTCTATCATATGATCCAGAACAGCCAGGTCACCGATATGATGAGAATGGAAGGGAATGCGATCAGTACGGTTGTGCCGGAGAGTCTGAAGGCGGCTACTGTAGTGTTCGCCACAGTGCCTATTCTACTCGTCTATCCATGGCTGCAAAGATACTTTGTCTCGGGTGTGATGACCGGGGCTGTGAAGGGGTGAGCAGACAGATGTTCAAGAAGATAACGGACATTAATGACAAATGGACACAGGAATCCATGGAGCTGCAGATTAATGACCGGGAGAGCCGGTACTTCGGGGGTGTGCGTGATCCGCTGAGCGGCGTAGCCTGGCCGAATCATACCGGCACGGCCCAGTATCTGGCGGCATGGGCGGCAGCGCTGGTGAATCCGCAGTCCCGGTATTACCGGGATCTGGCGCTGCTGGGGCAGCTGCATGAGGGGATGGCGTTCATGCTGCGGTTCCAGCATGAGGACGGCACGATCTCGCCGGGCTGGACGAACTATCATTCCCCGCCGGATACGGCGTTCGTGGTAGTCGGACTAGCCAATATCCTCACGCTGCTGGAGCGGCAGAGCTGGCCGCCGCTCCAGCCGGTGACGGATCAGCTTAGAGCCTTCCTTATGCGGACGATTCCGGCGATGCTGACCGGGGGTGTACATACCCCCAATCACCGCTGGGTGCTGACTGCCGCGCTGGGGTCTTTGTACCGGATTTTTGGCCTGGAGGAGCTGCAGGCAAGAGCCGGAGAATGGCTTCAGGAGGGGATGGACATTACGCCGGACGGGGAATGGACGGAGCGGAGTAACGGTATCTACAATACGGTCAGTGACATTATGCTCTATTACGCCGCGCAGGATCTGAACCGCCCTGAGCTGCTGGAGCCGGTCCGCTTGAATCTGCGGATGATGAAATATCTGGTTCACCCGGGCGGTGAGGTGGTCACCGATTATTCGGGGCGGCAGGATTTCGGCAGCGTCTACTCGCTGGCTGACTACTATCTGTGCTATCAGCTGATGGCAGAGCAGGACCGCGACCCGGAATTCGCCGCGCTTGCGGAGCTGGCAAGCCGCTCGGTGATGCACCCGGGCTCGCTGCCCAATCAGATTATGCTGGGATTCCTGCTCTATCCGCAGATGCAGGCGGCTTCAGTCGCGCCGGGAGAACTGCCGGACAGCTACCGCAAGGTAATAGATGGCGCGTTCAAGCGTCAGGAGCTGATCGGCCGGATCGGTCAGGACGGCTACGGCGGGCCTGTCCGCCACAGCAAGCAGCATACAGAATTCGGCGCTCCGGTTGCCCGGGTGCGCAGCGGAGAGACCAGTGTAAGCGTGATGACCGAGGCTTCCTCGCTGTTCTCGCTGCGGCATGGCCGGGCAAGGCTGTTGGGAGTTCAGCTGGCTTCAAGCTTCGGGCCGGGTCTGATTACGATGGATTCACTTACGGAGACAGCGGACGGATTCCAGCTGGAGTCTGCTGCCGATAAGGGCTACTATGGCACTATTCCCGCAGATAAGCTGCCTTCGCGCACCGGCTTGCCTGCCAGCCCGTGGTATCTGCTGCCTCATAGCGAGCGGCCGCTCACCCATAACCAGACCAGCAGGGTCTGCGTGAAGGTAAGCGAGCGGGAAGCAGGCTGGGATCTGCATTTCTCAGCACCGTCCCCGGCAGATGTGCTGACCCAGGTCGTGCTGCTCTTCGGCAGCGAGGGTATCCTGGACAGTCCGGGGCTGGTCCCGGTGCCGGACATGAACGGAGCATCCTTCTGGACCGCCGGGACGCTGCGCTACAGCTCCGGGGAGGATTGGATGGAGCTTGAGCAGGGCTGTCATGAGCATCACCTGGCCGATATCCGGGGGATGAGCTATCCCGAAGGCTGCCAGAAAGTCATTGTAACGCTCATCACTCCGCTTGAATATACTCTGCGGATTCGTCTTTCCTGACATATGCCTATATAATGAAAGGGTTATCAGGATTTATCAGGATGGAAGGGTTCAGCCAGATTAGAAATTACGGTGTATGGAGGTAAGCTGCGCAATGAATATTTCATTTAATACCCCTGCCACTTTTTGGGTGGAGGCGCTTCCAGTCGGGAATGGACGGCTGGGAGCCATGATTTTTGGCGGCATTGAGAAGGAGCGTCTGGCGCTGAATGAGGACACGCTGTGGTCCGGGTACAAGACTGACTGGAATAATCCGGGAGCCCGTGAGGTTCTTCCTAAGGTTAGGGCGCTGATTGCAGAAGGCAGGAATGAAGAAGCGGATGAACTATGCAAAAAAATGATGGGCCCCTACGCCCAGTCCTATCTGCCATTCGGGGATCTGCTGCTTACGATGGAGCACGGGCAGACCATAGACGGGGAGTACAGCCGGAAGCTGGACTTGTCCACGGGTGTTGGTACCGTCTCCTATGTAATCGGCGGTGTCCGGTATACCCGGGAGGTCTTCGCCTCTCACCCGGACCAGGCGATCATTGTCCGCTTAACGGCCAGCGAGGAGCACCGGCTCAGCTTCCGGGCGAAGCTGGACAGTCCGCTCCGCCACTGTTCGGAAGCAGACGGTGAGCACTACACGATTAGCGGACATGCTCCTGAATATGTGGCGCCGAATTATTACGAAGTTGATCAGCCGGTCCGTTACGGCGGAGCGTCCCCGCGGAGTCTGAAGTTCCACGGCCGTCTGGCTGCGGTCCAGACTGGAGGCCGTCTGGAAGCAAGTGCAGACGGTATCCAGGTTACCGGCGCAACGGAAGCGGTTCTGTACTTCAGTTCGGCAACCTCCTTCGATGCGGAATCCGGCACAGTGAAGGCGGATTATGATGTAAGTCAGCAGACAGCTGGGGCTGTACAGCGGATCATTGGTGAGCCTTATGCCGGGCTGCTGGGCCGTCATCTTGACGATCACCGGGAGCTGTTTGACCGGGTAGAGCTGCATCTGGGAGAGAGCCTGGCTCCAGAGGGCATGCCGACAGATCAGAGAATTGCCGCCTATGGCAGCAATGATCCAGGGCTGGTAGAGCTTCTGTTCCATTACGGCCGTTATCTGCTGATTGCCAGCTCCCGTCCCGGCACACAGCCGGCGAACCTCCAGGGCATCTGGAATCAGGATACCCGGGCGCCGTGGAGCAGCAATTACACGCTGAATATCAATGCGGAGATGAATTATTGGCCGGCGGAGATCTGCAATCTGTCCGAGCTGCACCAGCCGCTGATTGACTATACCCGGAGGCTGGCGGCTAACGGCAGCGAGACGGCCCGGATTAACTATGGCGCACGCGGCTGGGTAGCCCATCATAACGCCGATCTCTGGGCACAGTCGGCTCCCGTTGGCGGCTACGGCGATGGAGATCCGGTCTGGGCATCCTGGGCGATGGGCGGGGTATGGCTTACCCAGCATCTGTGGGAGCATTATGCCTTCAGCGGCGATTTGTCCTATCTGCGGGAGACCGCATATCCGGTAATGAAGGAAGCGGCCTTGTTCTGCCTGGACTGGCTGATCGAGAACCCGGACGGGTACCTGATTACCTCACCATCTACTTCTCCTGAGCACAAAATCGTAGACGGCGACAAGAAGTATGCCGTCAGCGAAGCGGCAACCATGGATCTGTCGCTGATCGCGGAGCTGTTCACGAACTGCAGCCTTGCTGCCGGATTGCTTGAGCTGGACGGCGAATTCGCGGCTGAGCTGGAGGAGGCACGCGCACGGCTGCTGCCGTTGCAGATTGGTGCCGGAGGGCGGCTTCAGGAGTGGTCGGCGGATATGGAGGATGAGGATGTGCATCACCGCCATGTCTCCCACCTGGTCGGAGTTTACCCCGGCAGATCGGTAACGGAGAAGCTAGTCCCCGAGCTGTATGAAGCCGCCAGAACCTCGCTTGAGATACGCGGAGACGGCGGAACCGGCTGGAGCCTGGGCTGGAAAATCGGACTATGGGCCCGATTCAGACAGGGTGACCGCGCCAAGCAGCTGATCACGAACCTGCTGACGCTGGTTCAGCCGGAGGCCGTTAACAATGAGCGCGGCGGCGTCTACCCGAACCTGTTCGACGCTCATCCGCCGTTCCAGATTGACGGGAACTTCGCAGCTACAGCCGGAATTGCCGAGATGCTGCTGCAATCCCACCAGGGATATCTGGAGCTTCTGCCCGCCTTGCCTTCAAGCTGGAGTGAAGGTAGAGTGAAGGGCCTTCGGGCACGAGGCGGCTATGAGGTGAACCTGACCTGGAGCGGTGGCGTTCTCGGGCAAGCGGAGGTTACCGCTCATCTTGGTGGAGAGTGCCGGGTTCTGGCAGAGCGCCCTCTGGAGATTACGCGCGGAGAAGACCGGCTATTGCTGGACCCGGATTCAGACAGCCTGGTGAGTATTGAGATGCAGGCGGGGGAACGTGTAAGTGTACGGTATGTTTAGTAGTTAAGACAGAGTTAATATGGCAGAGTGAATATTAGTTATGAAGATTGCAGCACGCTTCAGATTGTGGAGTGTGCTGTTTTTGTGTTGTTCAGGTAGGTGCGCGGGCTAAATGTAATCGAAAAACCGATTACATTGCGCCGGGTGGTGGTGTGCGGGCCGAATGTAATCGAAAAACCGATTACATTGCGCCGGGTGGTGCCATGCGGGCTAAATGTAATCGAAAAACCGATTACATCATTATGCAGAGGCGGAGGCGTGTGGTCCGAATCATGTGCTGGCACGAGGGGGGATACGGAAAACCGCTAATTTTTCTGCTCCCCTTATCATTTTGTTATCAATACTATCAAATTGTTATTTGTAAACGATTTCCACAGAGCTATAATTCAATCTGTAAACGCTTTATAAAGAAGATTCTTAGGAGGGTACAGATGCTCAAGCGTAAACGAATGATGAGCTTAGGGCTGGCGCTGGTCGTCCTGGCGGCCTCGGTGCTGCCGATGCGGACACCGGTCTATGCTGCGGCTGAGGGAGGCCCGGCAGTTGTTCTTGCTTCGGACTTTGAGGACGGCACCGCACAGGGCTGGACCAAGAAGGGCGACGAACAGCTTACAGTAACGAAGGAGGTCTATCATGGAGGCTCCTACAGTCTGTACGTAGATGGGCGGACCAAGGCTTGGGAAGGGCCCAATCAGGTTCTGACAGATCACATGACTCCGAACACAGCCTACACCGTGGGAGCATGGGTGAAATCTCCGGCGCCGGTCAAATTCACGGTACATACCAAAATCGGCGAAAAAGAGGACTGGATGCTTGTAGCGGAACTTAGCGGAGCGAAGGGGTCAGGGGAATGGACGTATCTGGAAGGTACTTTTATTACAGGAGATAAGGTAGGCTTCACGGAGATTTATGCAGAAGCAGCAGCAGGAACTGCATTCTACGTGGATGATATCAAGATTACCACCGCAGCGGCTGAAGTCCCGGAGGGGGAGGAAGGGCTGCGCACGGATTTTGAAGACGGATCGCTTCAGGGCTGGAAGAACCGGATTGGCCCGGAATCGTTGTCGGTGAGTCAGGATACGGCTAATACCGGAACTCACAGTATGCAGGTCGAAGGAAGAGAGCGCAGCTTCCATGGGCCAAGCCTGAGTGTGAAGGAGCATCTGCGGCCGGGCAAGAGCTACCAGTTCTCGCTGTATGTCCGCCTGAAGGAGAAGCCGGAGGCCGACAAAAGCCTGCAGATGACAGTGTATAAAAAGGCCGGCTCCGAGAGCTGGAATGCGATTGATAAGGTTGACATTAAGGCCGATCAGTGGGATCAGTGGCATCTGCTGAAGGGGACCTTCCAGTACAGCGACCAGCCGTCTGAGGTGAACCTGTTCGTGGAGACTCCTTATATTACAGAGGAGACTGTGGATACGTTATCTTTTTATGTAGATGATGTGGTTATTGAACCTGCGCCTGAGATGAGCATTGAACAGGATATCCCTGCGCTAAAAGACATCTATGCGAACGATTTCGCCATTGGTGCTGCTGCGTACTCCTGGCAAATGGAAGGGGTCTACGGTGAGCTGCTGAAGAAGCATTTCAACAGCATCACAGCTACTTATGAAATGAAGCCCAAATTCCTTGCTCCTTCCGAGGGCACTTATGTGTTCGACGGGGCGGATAAATATGTGAATTTTGCAGAGGCGAATGGAATGGGACTTCGCGGACACGCGCTGCTGTGGCATGTGGATGCTGCCGAGTGGATGTTCACGGGTCCTGACGGCCAGCCGGCAAGCAGAGAGCTGCTGCTTACGCGTCTACAGAGTTATATCGAGACTGTTATGCACCGCTATAAGGGCAAAATCTACGCCTGGGATGTAGTGAACGAAGCGATTGCCGACAATGGCGGCGGCCCGGACGGGATGAGACTGTCCCCATGGTATAAGCTGATTGGTCCGGACTATATCGAGAAGGCATTTGAATTCGCCCGTGCGGCGGACCCGGAAGCGAAGCTCTATTACAATGATTATTACACAGAGGTACCGGAAAAGCGTGAGCATATCTACAAGCTGCTGAAGACGCTCAAGGCGAAGAATCTGATTGACGGCGTGGGCCTCCAGTCTCATCACGGACTGTTCTCCCCATCCATTTCGGAGATTGAAAAGACGATTCAGCAATTCTCGCAGCTTGGGCTGGACATTCAAATCACTGAGCTGGACGTAGATTCGGGCATTAGCCCTTCTGCTCCGCTGCCTGCAGATATCGCTGCACGGCAGGGCAAACGCTATAATGATCTGTTCGAGCTCTACAAGAAGTACAAGGACACGATCTCCTCGGTCTCCATTTGGGGCGTGCAGGATGAGAAAAGCTACAACAACCATGCCATGCTGTTCGATGAGCAGCTGAAGGCCAAGCCTGCTTTCTGGGGGGCGGTGGACCCGTCTAAGCTGCCGGCTATTCACAATGTAGCCGTGGCGCTTGAGGGTACACCTCAGAGCGGCGAAGCCGGGAAAGCCCTGTGGAGCAAAACAGCAGGGATTCCGCTGGAACAGGGCAGTACAGTAACTGCCAAGGTTCATACGCTCTGGGATACAGATAACCTGTATGTGAAGGTCGACGTTACCGATGCTAGCCGGAACGCGGAAGACAAGGTTGAGCTTTTCCTGGATGAGAACAATGGGAAGACTACGGCGTATCAGCCGGATGACCGCAAGATCAGCCTGCCGCGTTCGGGCTCCGGGACCGAAGGAGTCAGCTTCACCAGTACCGAACGTGAGGGCGGTTATATCATTGAAGCGAGAATTCCGCTCGTAAGCGTCAAGGGTGCCGCTGGCGCTGAACTGGGTCTCGATATCCGTGTCAGTGACGCCGGTGTTCCGGATTCTGTTCCTGCCTACTGGAATGACAGAAGCCGGTCTCAGGACACAGACACCAGTCATTACGGTGTTCTCCGACTCTCTGCAATGCCTAATTCAGCGGAATCGCTGAAGGGTCAGGTGAAGATCGACGGACAGATGGATGCGGAGTGGGAGAAGGCGAAGCCTTTTCAGGTGACAATGTCTGCCGCTCCATACAGCACCACCGCAGAAGCCAGATCGATGTGGACGGAGGACAGCCTCTATCTGATCATTGATGTGAAGGACGCCTTGCTGAAGGCGGATGCCGCGAATCCATGGGACCAGGACTCCGTGGAGATCTTCATCGATGAGAATTTCAGCAGAACCCCGTATTATGAGGGGGATGACGGCCAATACCGGATTAATATCAATAATGTGGCGTCCTTTGGCGGAGGAGCCTCGGACAGCAGATTGACCAGCGCGGTGGTCCATACGGACACCGGGTACCGCGTCGAAGCCAAGATTAATTTCGGCACGATTAAGGGGGCGGCGGGAAGCTCCATCGGGCTTGATCTCCAGATCAATGATGACCGGGGCGACGGCACCCGCAGTACGAGTAAATGGAATGACAGGGGAGAGGATACGTGGCGGGATACCTCAAACTTCGGGATTTTGACCTTTGCGCTGCCTGAGGCGGCACCGCAAACCCCTACAGATAACACTTCTTCGTCTCCATCGCCAGGCTCGGCACCATCTGTGAAATCACCTGCTCCGGCAGCGGTCTTCGCAGATGGCAAGCTGACCGTTCAGACTTCCCCGGATAAGGCTGGAGTGCTGAATGTTGATCTCACGCCGGATGCAGTAAGTCAGGCCGTGCTTCAGTCGCTGGACAGCGGCATTCTGAAGATTGCCGTCAAGCCTGCCTCCGGGACCGAAGCGCTGCAGCTGGGGCTTCCGCTTCAGGGTCTGGCCGCACAGCCGAAGATTAAAGAGATTCGAATTGAGAGCGGCTTCGGGGCAGTGCTGAGCCTGAACACACAACTGCTGAAATTGCAGGATATGCTGGCCGGGGATGTTCTTCAGCTTCAAGTTAAGCGTGTAGGCCAGGACGGATGGCCGGCAGCAGTGAAGACCCGCTTGGATGGAGCGGCTGTACTGGACTTCTCGCTTGCGATCCGTGGAGCCAAGAACACAGCGGTGGACGCTGCTGCGCTTACCCTGCTGCTGCCTTATGAACTTAAGCCAGGCGAGCGGGCGCACCAGCTTGCGGTCTATCAGGTGCAGGAGAATGGCAAGCTTGCAGTTGTGAAGGATCGTCAATATGATCCGGCGACAGGCTATGTCTCCTTCAAGACCAAGGAGCTTGGACAATATGCGGCGGCCACAGTGAAGCTGCCGGGTCACAAGAGCAGCAAATGGGCTGCCGAGAGCGTTGAAGCTCTGGCGGCAAGCGGAATACTTCCTCTGGGAGCAGAGGCTTCCTATGAGGCAGGGGTGTTGATGAACCGGGCGGAATTTGCCCAGCTGCTGGTCGATGCGTTTGACCTCCAAGCTGGAGCAGCAGTCCCAGGCTTCAAGGATGTCAGTAAGGATTCCCCATATGCCGAGGCTATCAACATTGCTGGAGCCTTGGGTATTGTAAAAGGTAGAGCAGACGGACTTTACAGTCCGGGCGATGCACTCAGCCGTCAGGAAATGGCGGTCATGCTGAACCGGCTCCTCCAGCTGGAGCAGATCAAGCTGAAGAGTGATCCCGCTGCTGTTCCCAGCTTCAAGGATCTGAACCAGCTGAGCGCAGAAGCTTCAAGCGCTATTGAGAAGCTACAGGCTGCCGGAGTCATCCAAGGCGCACAGAACGGCAACTTCCTGCCGATGGCCCAGATGACTAAGGAGCAGGCTGCCGTGGTAGTGTACCGGATTATCAGCCTCAATTAGCAGAGTAGTATCCGCGAGTCTATAGCGTTCATCGAGCAGCGGTTCTCCCGATAAGGAGGCCGCTGCTTTTTGTGATGGAAGGGAGTATGCCATCCGGGCGGGCGAATATTGATGGGTGGAGAATGTCGCTTTGGAGCGGGCGAATAACCGACTTCTACGTCAGGAAATAGTTGGATTTTGGGCACTTGTTCGCGCGCGGAATGGACCCGGCCAGACAGTAGTTGGACAAAAGGCACTTGTTGCGCCGGGATCAGGACAAATAAACGAATTCCGCAAAAATAAATAGCATAAATCCACCTAATTTCCTCAAAAGCTCCAAACCGGCTAAATTAAGATACGTTTTTCAACTAATTCTGTAGTAGGCTGTGCAATCATTGTTTGGGCGGCGGCGCAACTGGAAGTTACTCGATGTTGCCGGGGTTACTCGGAGTTGCTGAAGTTACTCATGGCTGTTTGAAGTTGATGGTTATCATTTTGTTATCAATGCTTTGTATTTATCATGTAACTGTCATGTCCGGCTAGGTATGATTAATTTATAAACAAAGTAAACGGATACACGTTGACCAGCAAAGGGGAGCAGAAGCATGAAAAACTTGGTTACGCCAGCCAGCGTAAAAGGCGAGAAACTGGATGTAAATGCGGGGAGTCCCCGAAAAAAATCGAAATGGACCAAGAACCTTAGCCTAGATCTGATGGTTCTGCCGGCTTTGATCCTAACTGTGATCTTCGCCTACATTCCAATGACAGGACTTGCGATTGCTTTCAAGAATTATAAGCCGGGCTTAGGCTTTAGCGCTTCCAAGTGGGTGGGGCTGGAGCATTTCGAATATCTGTTCAGCATTCCCGAGAACGTGCAGGTCATCTGGAACACCCTGATTATTGCCGGGCTGAAAATGCTCGCCAACCTGATCGTTCCGTTCCTGTTCGCACTGCTGCTGAATGAGATCCGCAAGATGGCGTTCAAGAAAATGGTACAAACCATTGTCTATATGCCCCACTTCCTGTCCTGGGTAATCCTGGGCGGTATCCTCTCCGACCTGCTGGCCAGAGATGGAGGCTTAATCAATCAGGTCCTGGTGAGTGTATTCGGCATCCAGCCGATCTTCTTCCTGGGTGACGGGAACTGGTTCAGATTCGTTGTTGTAGTGAGTGACGTCTGGAAAGAGTTCGGCTTCAACACGATTGTCTTCCTGGCCTCGCTGGCGGGCATCAACCCTGCGCTCTATGAAGCGGCTGAAGTGGACGGAGCAGGGCGCTGGCAGCAGACTTGGTCGATTACAATGCCGGCCATGCTGCCGATTACCATCGTGGTTGGAACGCTGGCGCTGGGGAACGTGCTTAACGGCGGCTTCGACCAGATCTTCAACCTGTACAACGCGCTTGTCTTCGATAAAGGGGACATCATCGACACATTTGTCTACAGACTAGGAATTGTTGACGGTAAGTTCAGCTTCTCCACAGCGGTCGGATTGTTCAAATCCGTAGTCAGCTTTGTCTTAATCGTAACAGCTTACCGCCTTTCGTATAAATTTGCTAACTACCGTATTTTCTAGAATGGAGGCCAATAGGGCATGTATCATAAAACAAAATCTTACCGCATCTTCACCGTGTTCAACTATACTCTGATGATCGCTATTTCGATCATGTGTCTTGTTCCGCTGATTCACGTCCTTGCTGTATCGTTCAGCGGCAAATCGGCAGCCAATGCCAACCTGGTCGGACTGTGGCCGGTAGATTTCACAGTGGACGCTTATACCAAGACCGTAGCCAATGAGAATTTCACCCGGTCCATCTGGGTGACGCTGCAGCGGACGGTGCTGGGAACTGCTTTTAGCATGGGAATCGTCCTTCTGGCTGCCTATGCCTTGTCCAAGGATAGCGCCCGGTTCAGACGCCGGAATCTCTATATCTGGCTGTTGGTGTTCACGATGCTGTTCAGCGGCGGTCTGGTACCAATGTACATTCTGATTCAAAAGCTGCATCTGATGAACTCCTTATGGGTGCTGATTCTGCCGGGTGCTGTCTCGGTCTGGAACATCATTCTGCTGCTTAACTTCTTCCGGGCTGTGCCTAAGGAAATGGAGGAAGCCGCCTTCATCGACGGCGCCGGTCATTTCAGAACACTGTTCAGCGTGTATCTCCCGGTATCCATGCCGGCCATTGCCACACTATCGCTGTTCACGATCGTCGGGCATTGGAACTCCTGGTTCGATGGCCTGCTCTATATGACTGATCACCGCAACTATCCGCTGGCGACCTTCCTGCAGTCGGTCATTGTCCAGCAGGACTTCAGTAAAGTGACCGTGCGTCCGGAGGATCTGGAGAATATCTCGCAGCGGACGGTCAAAGCCGCCCAGATCTTCATCGGGATGGCACCGATTCTCATCGTGTATCCATTCCTGCAGCGTTTCTTCGTGAAAGGAATTGTCCTCGGGGCGGTTAAGGAATAGCCGCCCTTCCTAACTAAAGGGGGTGATGCACGCGCTGGAAGCGAAAAAAGATTGACTCATATAATTAATGTGATTAAATTTTAATTAAAGGGGTGCAAGATTAAATGATAAAGAAAATGAAATTCTCTGCGGCAGCAGTGTTATCCACAGTCATGCTGGGCAGCTTGCTGGCCGGATGCGGCGGCAATGCTGACAACAAGAAGGCAGAAGGGGACAACAAGCCGGCGGCAAGCGAAGACGCTATGTATTCGGCTCCCTTTGAGAATGGCAAATATACAGAACCGGTAACCATTTCAACGGTATTTCCCATCGCAAGCAGCCTGAAATTCAAGAATGGCGAGAATATTGAGAATAACGTACACACCAAGTGGGCTAAGGATACACTGGGCATTGATATCAAGTATCTCTGGACGGTAAGCGACCAGAATAACGCCTATGAGACCAAGCTGCGTCTGATGCTCACTTCAGGCGAGAAGATGCCGGATATTATCTCCTTCCGCGGAAGTCCTTCGTTGATCTCTGACCTGATCGACAGCGGCCAGTTCACGGATGCGGGCGAATTGTTCGATAAATATGCTTCCGATATCTACAAAAAAGCGATGGCCGAAGAGCCAACCGTATGGAATCCTTACATGAGAGACGGCAAGCGTATGGGTATCCCGATTCTGGAAAACGCTTATAATAATGATCCGGTTATGTATATCCGTGAGGATTGGCTGAAGAAGCTGAACCTTAAGGCTCCGACGAATCTGGCTGAGCTGGAAACTGTCCTCGATGCGTTCACGAACCAGGACCCTGACGGCAACGGCAAAAAGGATACGACTGGACTCGCAGTAGGCTTCAAAAATAATCTGAATACCTGGATGTCTGAATCCGGCTGGATCTTCGGAATGTTCGGCGCTATGCCGAACCAGTGGAACAAGACAGCCGATAACAAATTGGCTTATGGCTCGGTTCAGCCGGAGATGAAGGAAGGCCTGGCAACCATGCAAAAATGGATGAAGGCAGGATATATCTCCTCGGAATCCGGCCTGTATGATGAGAACAAAGCGACAGAAGCCTTCACAGCAGGCAAAGCCGGTATTATTGTCGGCCCTTACTGGATGACGGGCTGGCCGCTGCCGGATCTGCAGAAGAACGTTCCGGGTGCAGTGCATAAGGCTTATCCGCTTCCGGCAGGACCTGACGGCAAGGTGGGCAGACACGGTACGAAGATCGCCTCCGGCGCCGTTCTGATCAACAAGGACATGGAGCACAAGGACGCCTTCTTCGTCTACCAGAACTATCTGTTTGATAACTGGGCTAACCCGGACAGCACAACCTTCGTGAACGGCTTCGCCAAAGGCTACGACTATGATATCGCTGAAGACGGAACCGTCCTGAAAGAGCAGGATACGGATAAGATTCCAGGCGGCTGGGTGGATGCGATCCGTTATACTCTGACTTACGATGGAGCTATTATTCCTAACCTGATGATGAATACACTGGCCAAGCTGGCCGGCGGCGCTGAGCCTGCTAACCAGTACGAGAAGAACCTGTCCGAACGTATTCCTGAGCAGATCTTAGCTGCCAAGATCATCATCGATCAGAAGGACAGTGTAATGCCTGAGATGTTCACAGGTACACCTACAGAGACTCAGCTCTCCCGTGGAGATATGCTGGAGAAGCTGGAGAAGGAAATTCTGAACAAAATCATTTATGACAAAGCTTCTGTGGATGAATTCGATACTTTCGTAGAGAAATGGAAAACCACAGGCGGCGATAAAGTGACCGATGAGGTCAATGAATGGTACGAATCCATTCAGAAGTAACAGAATCTGCAGACAAGGGCGGCCCCTAAGGCCGTCCTTTCATTCGGAGGAGCCAAATGTGAAATATCGCCTGTCTATCTTTCAGTGGTTGTCGTTAGTTCTGATGCTGATGCTCCTGATCATTGTAGGGGCGTTCTGGCTCATCTACAGGCTGAACGTCAAGGACATTCAGAACGAGCTGAGAAAAAATAAAATGTACGAGGTTGAGTTCATGACCTCCCAGCTATCCACGCAGTTTGAACAGGTGCTGACAAATACTATTACTTTGTCACAGGACCAGTCTGTGCGTGGATATCCTTATATTCTGAAGTTCGGGGACCAATATTCCAAATATGAGATGAAGCTGACCATCATCGATAAGCTGGCCCTGAACACGGCCTCCACCTCCTGGAAGAATATAGTGATTCTGTACTATGAGGATGAGAAAGAGACAGTATCCTCAGATTCCTCCTTCTCCTTCAGCACCTTCAGCCCCCCGGAGCAGGCGCGCAACCGCTGGGTGCTGCACATGGATAAGGAAGGCAAGGGATATTACTCCAACATCATGCGCAGTCATATCAGCTCGCTGTTAATTGAAGTCAGGATTTCTCTGGATAACCTTGTGAAAATGATGGATCAGTATGTCTCGGGTATGCCGCTGCTGTACGATGCCTCTGAACAGGCCTTTATTCAGCCGGGGGCGGCGTTTCCGCAGGAGCTGCTACAGTCGATCCGTCCTGGGATCAACGGGAACAGAGGAACCATCTCCGCTACAGAGAACCGTACAGAATACCAGATTAACTATATGAAGTCAGACATGCTGGATTTGTATTTCATAGACGCTTATCCCAAGCGCCAGTATATCGAACCGATTAACCGCAATAACCGGCTGTTCCTCTATGCGGTACTGGTGGTGCTGGTTGGTATTATGTTCTACACACTGCTGCTCCGCAAGCAGGTCCAGAAGCCGGTAATCATGCTGCGCAAGGCGATTGACCGGTTCGACCGGGGCGACTTTTCCAGCCGTGCCGTCGACTTGCAGGTCAATGAATTCAAGGTACTCGGCAATTCCTTTAACCGGATGGCCCAGAATACCCAGATTCTGATTGAGCAGGTCCTGCTGGGCGAGATTGAAGTGAAGGAAGCGAAGCTGAAGCAGTATCAGGCGCAGATTAATCCGCATTTTCTCTATAATTGCCTGAATTTCATTCAGAGCAAAGCAAGTATTGAGGATTATCATGCGGTCACCGCGATGACGCTGCATCTGGCTTCGTACTGCCGGTACATTCACAAGATTGAACAGCTCGATTCCACGCTTCAGGATGAACTGGATTTCGTCGAGCATTATCTGCATATGGTCCATTTGCGCAAAAAAGAAATCACCTTCGAATTCGGCGTCACGGCAGAGGCGGCCAGATACCGGCTGCCAAGAATGATTCTGCAGCCGCTGGTGGAGAACTGCATCAAGCATGGGATTGAACCTAGCCTGAGGCCTGGCATCATCTCGGTTGCCGCCGAAGAAGATGCTTCGTATCTGCTGATTACCGTGAAGGATAACGGAATCGGCATGACGGAGGAACGGCTCGGCGCGGTCCGCCGCCATATCGAGGACAATATCATCAGTAATGAACAGCTTGGAACCGGGCTAAGGAATGTGAATCAGCGGCTGCGCCTGTATTTTGGCAAGGACTCCGGGTTATTCGTAGACTCCGTGCTGTCCGAAGGCACCTGTTACCGGATTCGTATTGAAAAGGAGGGAGAAGCTCATTCTGCAAATTCTGCTGGTAGATGATGAACAATATGTCGTAGATGATCTGGAGCTTGCTTTTCCATGGCAGGACTTCGGGATTGAAAAAGTATACAAAGCCTATTCCGGCGCCCAGGCCATGCAGATGATCGGGCAAAATCCGGTCGATATAGTCATTACGGACATTGCTATGCCCGGGATGAGCGGGCTGGAACTGGTTAAGCAGGTACAGCGGACTCACCGGAGAATCAAGTGTATTCTGCTAACCGGCTACGCCGAGTTCGAATATGCCCGGGAAGCCCTTCAGTATGGGGTGGTAGAGTATCTCGTTAAGCCGCTCGATCATCAGAAGCTGCGGACGGCTCTGGAGAGCACGATTAAAACCCTTAAGAGGGAGTTTGACCGGACGGCCTCTTATGAGCAGGCGATGCTGGCCTTCCGTGAGCATCTTCCGGCGCTGAAGGACAAGCTGCTGGCCGAGCTGATTCAGGGCAAAGCCTATCCGCAGGAACGGCTGAAGGACAAGCTTAGCGGATATCAGATTGATTTTCAGCTGAACGACCGGGTCTTCCTGATTCTGATCCGTCTGGAGGAGCATTTCACGAATTTTGGGCTGGACAGCCAATTGCTCTTTGAATACGCGGTGACGAACATTGCCTGCGAGCTGCTGGGCCCGGGCTTCGAGATGTGGCATGGCCGGGATGCATACGAGAACCTGGTGTTTATTGTGAAGAGTAATGAAGCAGGGGGAGGTGACCAGGGCAAGATCCTGAAGCAGCTTACCCATAATACCCATCAGCTGCATAGCAGTGTGAATGAATATCTGAATGGCGGAATCTCGGTCATTCTGTCCTACCCGGGCGAATTCCCGCTTGATCTCCGCGCCATGTATGAGGACTCCCAGTCGGCATTAAGGCAGCAAGTGGGCAATGACAAGGGCTATTTCATCTCCTTGACGGATAAGCAGAAGAGTTCGCCGGTCCAGCCGCTCAAGGACTTATATGCTTCTCCGACACTGATGCATCTGCTGGAAACCGGCCAGTGGCAGGGGTATAAGGAACGGCTGCAGCAGATGAAGGAATTCAGCAACAATCTGCCGGCCTATAACGAAGAATACATTGAGGAGATCCGCACCATGATTCTCGGCTCCTTTCACTATATTGCCCATAAGAATCATAGTCTGTTGTCTGATCTGGTCGGGCGGGAGCTGCTGGATAAGACTCTTTTCCGTTCCGTGTCCCAGCTGATCAGCTGGGGAGAAGCGCTGGTGGATACCTTGCAGAGCAAGCTCGAACGGGATACACAGAATAACCGGATGGGCATCGTCAAGGAGATGCAGAGCTGTATCGCGGCTAATCTGGCGGAGGCCAGCCAGCAATTCGTTGCGGACGCGGTCTCGCTTCATCCGGCATATGTCTCCAGACTGTTCAAGCAGGTCAGCGGGATCAGCATCAGCGAATATATCCTGAATATGAAGATGGAGCAGGCCGTAGCAAGCCTCCGCAACTCCGATCTGAAGATCTATGAGATCTCTGAGCAGCTCGGCTACGCCAACAGCCAATATTTTATCAAAGTGTTCAAGGAGCAATTCGGCATGACGCCCCAGGATTACCGGGGGAAATTATAGCACTTAGGCGGACAACAGGCAACACGGGCTAACTTGCTGCCGGGGCTACCGGATCAGTTAGCCTAGCCTGCTTGTGCACATTTTTGCAAGCGGATTCATTAGGAGAGTGAAGAGGTTCTCAGCCTATAGAGCAGGAGAATTATTTTTTATGTTGACAAACTAACGGTGTTAATTTATTGTGTTGTTAACACTGTTAACTTAGTTGGAAGATAACATGAGTTTTTAAGTTAACACTATTAACTTTGGGGGCGTTTGATATTGGCAGAAAAGGGTTAACCCAAGAGCTGATCGTGATGACAGCGGTATCATGGATTGAAGAGGAAGGGTATGATAACTTCTCGTTGCACAGGTTGTCTAAGAAGCTTGGAGTCACAACAGCATCGCTGTATAACTTCATAGAGAGTGCTGCCCACTTAAGTGTAGAAGTAGGGAAAGTAGCTGTATCGAAACTGTATGAGTCTATGACAGCCGCCACCAAAGATGGGGAGGACAGCCGGTATTTGTTAATGGAGTATGCGGTCGGGTACCGGAAGTATGCTCTTCAGCATCCGGAGCTATATAAAGTCATTATCAACATGCCCTCCGTCCACGGCAAAGAATATCTCAAGGTGATTCTCGATCCGATGGCGGATGCACTGCGGGGCTTTTCGAAGGATGGCTATGACAATATTAATCTGTTAAGAGCCTACCGCAGTATGATTCACGGCTTTGTTTCATTGGAGATTACCGGATATTTCGAGATGTCTAACGTGTCTATTGATGAGAGCTTTATTATGGTGGTTCAATTATTTGTTGATAGTCTGAGGTGATGGAGAAGCTAAATATGAGAAGGTCTTACAAAAGTAAAAGTACTGCCGGCAAGGAAAGTATCTGGAGTCCTGCTTTTATTAGTATTTTTGTGATTAATATCATTCTGAATCTGAACCAATTTATGACCACGGCTCTGATTCCCAAGTTTGCTGCCCATTTAGGGGCTACTGCTACTATTATCGGAATAGTTACCAGCATGTTCGCGATCACTGCACTGGGTGTACGGCCAATCGTTGGCCCCTCAAGCAGCTATTTCAAAAAAAATAATTTACTGGCTGCCTCTACCGCCATCATTATTCTGGCGTTTATCTGTTACAGCCTGGCCAGCAGCATCTCCATGATTATCGCCGGACGTCTGCTTCACGGAATCGGCATGGGGTTTCTTGCTCCGGTCAGTTTAGCATTAGCCAGTGATGCGCTGCCGGAGAGCAGAATTGCTTCGGGAATAGGTGTTTTTTCATTAGGTCAAGCCATCGCCACGGCTATAGGCCCGATGCTGGGCCTGGAGCTGGTCCAAGCCTATGGATACACTGCGGTATTCCTGATTAGTGCAGGTGCAACTTGTCTTGTGCTGGTGCTCTCGCTGAGACTGAAGACTGAAGCACCGGCTCCCAATCAGAGGTTTACCATTTCCCTGGATAATATTATTGCACCTGAGGTCATCATACCGACAATTATCATGTTTTTCCTGGCAGGTGCGTTCTCCTGTATTAATTCCTTTATTCTGATCTATGGAGGGGCCATCGGCATAGAAGAAATCGGATTGTTCTTTACAGCCTATGCGGTTTGTCTGTTATTCACCAGACCCGTCAGCGGCAGAATCAGTGAAAGATACGGCGTCAGTGCAACGATCATTCCAGGAATGTTGATTTTTGCCCTGTCATTTGTCGTGATCAGCTTCTCCCGGTCTCTGCCCATGTTTATCTTCGCCGGAGCGGTCTCTGCTTGCGGATATGGTATCTGCCAGCCTTCGATCCAGACCCTCTGCATGAAGCTTGTACCCAGCGAGAGACGCGGAGTTGCAGGAAATACGAATTATATAGGTGTAGATGCCGGATACCTGATCACGCCGTCCATTGCCGGATTCATTGTATCCATGGTACAGGATAAGGGAGGCACTGAAGTTAACGGGTATGCAGCGATGTACCGGTTCATGACGATTCCGATTTTAATAGCTTTTGCCGTTTTCTTATGGAACCGGAAGCATTTGACTGCAAGTAAGGCTGCTGTGGATCAATCCTGAGGAGGAAATAGGTATGTCCGTTCTGAACATGAATTTTGAGAGCCAGTATCTGAAGTCCAATCATGAGATTACGATTATTTTACCAAACAAGCCTCAACATGTTCCTGCAAAAGAATATTATAACGATTCCAGGAAATACAAGGTACTCTGGCTGCTTCACGGAACCTTTGGCGATCATTCGGACTGGCTCAGAAAAACCAATATCGAATTATACGCCTGCGAGAAGGATCTAATCGTAGTGATGCCCAGTGCGCTCAACAGCAATTATTCCAACTGGAGCAGCAGCATGCTGGGGTTTGATATGTATGACTATTTGACGGAAGAACTAATGCCCATGGTCTACAACTGGTTTCCTGCATCCGGCAAGCGCGAGGATAACTTCATTGCAGGACTGTCGATGGGAGGGCGGGGGACGATCAAGTATGCAGTGAATTATCCCGAGAAATTCGCTGCGGCGGCGGTATTGTCCGCAGCCCCTGTGAATATGGAACACCTGACGGAAGCCGATTTGTTACAGGACGACCCAATGTCGCAGCGTTTGCGCGGGATGGTGATTAATGCAGGTGGACTGGATGCCTTTATTCATTCTAATGAGAATGTATGGGCGATTATGGATTCGCTTGCGGACAGCGGTAAGCTTCCGCGCCTGCTGTTCGCCTGCGGCACCGAGGATACGCTGATTTATGATAACTTGAAATTGTTCAAGGACCATGCACAGGAGATTGGACTTGAGGCCGAGTTCTGGACGCTGAAAGGGTACGGACATGAATGGAGATTCTGGGACCTGGCGATACAACATGCCCTGGACTTCTTCGGGCTGGAGCATGCAGAGTATCGCCCGTTCTGAATTCCGGCTGTCAAGGACACTATATCTAAACATAAGGGATGGATCTCTATGGACAGGAAGATTGTCATTCTTCCAGGAACTACCAATTATGAGAATCGGGAGTTTCTTCCGGAAGCGATAAAAGGCTCCGATATGGTTGTAAACGAGAACGGAAATAACTCTCAGGTCTATCCGGCAAGATTAACGGCGCATACCGGCGTGGTGGTGGAGGGAATGCATAATATCTGGTATGAATATGTGCCGGCCTCATACGACGGGACGCGTCAAGTCCCTCTAATTATATCGATGCATGGAGGGTTAATGACGGGGTGGGGGCAGGCTGTGTACAGCTCGTGGACACTGGTTGCCGACCGTGAAGGATTTATTGTCCTGTTCCCCAATGCCTGTGAACGCAGATTCTGGACGGTAGAATGTGATGCAGAGCAGCACAAGGCGGCCACTGCGCCCAATGAGGAAGGCATATTCTTGAACCCTCCGCCCGCTGATCCCGGGAACAACCCTGATATGAAGCTGGTGCTGGCCCTTATCGGGCAGATGAAGAGCAAATATAACATTGATCCGGGCAGAGTCTTCATTCAGGGAATGTCGATGGGAAATCTGATGACCAGCCAGATGGCCCGTTATCATGCTCCGGTGTTTGCCGGTAAAGCCGGGTCTGCCGGTCCGGCGGACCCCCGCCTTCTGTTTGACGGGAAGGATGAAGTGATCAATCAGGGAGGACCGCTGGCCGTCTGGCAGACCCGTCTTGAGCTGGATGAGGTACCGCCGCATTACCCGGGTGATTCCGCTGAAGTGATCAAGCGCAACCGGGAGTATTGGAAGCGGATTAACCGTTGTTATACTTTACCGGAAATCAAAATTGCAGGCGAGGATAACCTTGCTTTTTACAAGGGTGAATATGCCGACCTGGTCTTCCGCGATGTGAAGAACCGGGACCACGGCCAGACCATTGATGATGCCGAGATTGTCTGGGATTATTTGTTCTCCGGTGTCAGCAGGGATGAACAGGGCCGCCTTGTCCATACCGAGCCTAACATTCCAAGACAAGGGGACGGGTTCGCTATAGCGATCGCATCCGGGAGCGCTAAGGTGTATTTTAACAACACATTGGTTCGGATGAGTGGTCCGGCCCTGAAGCATCAGAAGCTGAAGTATCACGGACTGAATGGAAACGCGATTATCCGGGGGGAATATCTGCTGGTGCCTGCGTCGTTTGTGGCTGATGTATTCGGCGGCGAGCGCTGCAACATTTCCAATGAAGGGCAATCGGTGGAGATGGTTCTGAGGGATGGAAGAACACTGCAATTCACTCGTGGAAGCATTGGCTGTGTGGTGGAGAACCGGGTGTACTCGATGCTGTGTGAAGCGGTATTCAAGGACGGGGAGCTCTATCTTCCGATTCAGTGGATCTGCCAGCGGCTCTTCAATTATCATGTCTCTTCCTGCGAAGATGTGCTGTATATCACCGATCATCATGCGGAGCTGTCGCTTCATATGGCCCGTCTGATCCGGGATGAAATTCTAAATGACTCTTAATGAAACTTACTAACCAGGAGGAACCAGGATGCAAAAGGTGCAGAACAAAATTATGCTCATCACGTATTCGGATAGTATGGGAGGGGATCTCAAGGAACTGTACGAGGTGCTGGATACCCATTATGAGGGAGTTATCGGCGGTGTCCATCTTCTGCCTTTTTATCCTTCGTCGGGGGACCGGGGGTTTGCCGTCATTAATTATGATATCGTAGATCCGGCCTTTGGCGACTGGGAAGATATCCGCAGATTCTCGGAGAAATATTATCTGATGGCCGATTTCATGATTAATCATGTATCCATCCGCAGTGAAGAATTCAAGGACTATATGCAGAACGGAGATTCCTCGCCTTACCGGGAAATGTTCATTCACTGGGACGAGTTCTGGCCTGACGGAGAGCCGACCGAAGCAGAAATGGAAGCTCTGTACCGCCGCAAATTGCAGGGGCCGTATAAGGAATTCACCCGGGATGACGGCAAGGTTGTGAAGCTCTGGAATACCTTTTTTGAAGAGCAGGTGGATGTTAACCCTTGGGCACCGGCTACACAGGACTATTTCAAGCGTAACTTAGAGCATATTGCCCAGTATGTTCCGTTAATCCGGTTCGATGCCTTTGCCTATGCAACCAAGAAACCGGGGACCAGTTGCTTCTTCGTTGAACCGGACGTATGGGAGGTGCTGGACATTGGGATGGAGCCGCTTCAGGCGTACGGCACGGAGATGCTTCCTGAGATTCATGAGAACTATAAAGTCCAGCTTAAGATGGCTGATCAGGGACATTGGGTGTACGATTTTGCGTTGCCGATGCTGATGCTCCATGGCTTAATGACAGGCCGGACCGACAGGCTGATCCATTGGTTCAACATCTGTCCCCGCAAGCAATTTACTACGCTGGATACGCATGACGGGATCGGAGTGGTCGATGTAGCAGGCCTGCTGGAGGAGAGCGAGATCGACCTGGTGAGAGACAAGGTGAACGAGAAATTAACAGAAGCCCAGCAGTATATCAAGAGGCCAGCCGGAATTGTCAAAATGTCTGGTTCGCAAGCCAAGCAGTATCAGTTGATGTCAACGTATTACTCTGCACTGGATGAAGATGATGAGGCCTATCTGCTTGCACGGGTGGTGCAGCTGTTTGCTCCGGGAATTCCTCAGGTCTATTATGTCGGTCTCCTGGCAGGCGAGAATGATCTGGATAGCCTGAAGCGTATCGGGGAACCAAGAAGTATTAACCGCCACAATTATACGACGTCCGAGATTAAGGACCGGTTGAAGCTTCCGTTGCTTCAGCGATTGTATGAGATTATGCGTTTCCGCAACAGCTATCCGGCCTTTGACGGAACTATTGCCGTTAACGATCAGTTAGAGAATGGGCAATTGGAGATTACCTGGGCTAATGAGGCATACGAGACGGTCCTTTGGGCTGATTTCAGAACTAAAGACTTCCATATTGCTTATAACAACGAGAATAAGATGAAAGTTGTTCTGTAGCCTTTTACCAATAATAGGGGGAATTAAGAATGAGTGAGACAAGAATTGACGGCCAGGCCACTACACCGTTAGGCCGGTTGACCGTGGGGATCGTTATTGGTTTCGGGTTAATGATGCTCGCATTGCTGACGCCAGGAATCCTGCTGTTGACCTTCCGAATGATGGATATTGACCCGGACGGATATTTAAAATCATACGGTATGGTTGCCGGGATTGGGGCTTTCTTTGCCCTGATTGGTAATCCCATAGGCGGTGCAGTCAGTGACCGGACGAATATCGCGTTTGGACGCCGCCGTACGTGGATTCTGCTTGGGGCGCTGCTTGGCAGCGCCGGGCTCGTTCTGGTCGGATTCGGGACCGCCATCTGGCAAATCGTGATCGGCTGGTCTGCTGCACAATTCTTCTTCAATTTCGCGATGGCCTCTTATATGGCCCTTATCCCGGAACAGGTGAAACCGGAGAAGCAGGGGACGATCTCGGGAATTATCGGTCTTGTGGGTCCGGCTGCTGCATCGGCGGGTATGGTGCTGATGATGGTGATGACTTCCGTTAGCGCGGAGGTGAAGTGGACGCTGCTAATTCTGCTGGGAGTAATCGGACCTGTGGTCAGCCTGTTCCTGATCAAGGATGGTAAAGTAACGATTACAGCTGCTCCCAAATCCAAGGTAAAGGTTATGGAGCAGATCAGCAAAATTTATCCCAGCCCGAGAAAATATCCGTCGTTTACCTTCGCGATTGTAGCTAAGTTCTTTTTGATGCTGGGTTTCGGCAGTGCCAGTTATCTTACAGTTATGCTGGTTAACCGGATGAACTATACGCAAGAGGAAGCGACCAAAGGATTAGGAGTCATCAATATTGCGATGATTCTGGCGATGGCACTGATGAGCATTGTGGGGGGAGCCTGGTCGGACAAGGTACGGAAGCAAAAGCCTTTCCTGTATACCTCAGCGGCGATTATGATCATTGGAATTCTGATCTTTGCGTTTGTTCCGCAATTCCCGGCAATCATGACAGCAGCAGTTATCCTCGGTCTGGGGGCAGGCTGCTTCTCGGCAGTGGATACCGCACTTGTAGCCAGAATTCTTCCGCGTAAGGAAGATGCCGCCAAGGATTTCGGAATTATGAACGTGGCGAATACATTGCCGCAGTCCATCGTACCCGCTCTTGCTCCACTAGTAATAGGCCTGGTCGGATGGTCCTCCTACTTCCTGACCTTTGGGATTTTCCTGCTCCTCAGCATGGTATGCGTGAGATATTTGCCGGAGATTGGACAATTCAAGGGGGAGAAACCGGCTGCGCAAGAGCTAAGCCCGCTTGTGGAACCGGATTCCACCGTGCCATAACGGAGTGTAGGAAGGGGCAGAGTTTATACAGATATAGTTTGTAAGCGTTATCCCTTATAACAGAAAGGTTTCGGCTCATTTGGGCTGAAGCCTTTTTTGCTGCTGGCCGGGTAAAAGCAAATACAATGGGCAGCGGCGAGGACTGTGGGAAAGCGTGGGCGGAATGTAATCGAAAAACTGATTACAATTGGACCGGGAGCGGCGCGTGGGCGGAATGTAATCGAAAAACCGATTACAATTGGACCGGGAGCGGCGCGTGGGCGGAATGTAATCGAAAAACCGATTACAATTGGACTGGGAGCGGCGTGTGTGCCGGATGTAATCGAAAAACCGATTACAATTGGACTGGGCGTGGCGTGTGAGCCAAATGTAATCGAAAAACCGATTACATTGGACCGGAAGCGGCGCGTGGGCCAAATGTAATCGAAAAACCGATTACAATTGGACCGGGCGTGGCGTGTGTGCCGGATGTAATCGAAAAACCGATTACAATTGGACTGGGAGCGGCGCGTGGGCGGAATGTAATCGAAAAACCGATTACAATTGGACCGGGAGCGGCGCGTGGGCGGAATGTAATCGAAAAACCGATTACATTTGGACCGGGAGCGGCGTGTGGGCCAAATGTAATCGAAAAACTGATTACAATTGGACCGGGAGCGGCGCGTGGGCGGAATGTAATCGAAAAACCGATTACAATACCACCGGAAGCGGCGGCGGGTTTTATTAGCTAAAATTTAAATATGATAACCGATTGACATAAATATGTTAACCGGTTATCATAAAGTTGCATCCGAAAAATGTATGCGCATTCAAAACAATCATAAGTACGGGGGGAATTCATTTGAAATTGAGAAAAGCTGCAAGCTTCGCTATCGCTCTGACGGTGGTCACCGGATTACTCGCAGGCTGCTCCAAGGGGAATTCAGCTAATAGTGCCGTCAAGGAAGACAAGGGGAATGAGGGAACACAGACACAGCAAGCCTCCAAGGACGTTAAGCTCACCTTCTTCAATACCTCCGCAGAAGTCAATACCGTATTCGAGGAGCTGTTCAAGAAATATCATGAGCAGAATCCGCAGGTGACGATTGAACTGATTCCTACACCGATCGGCGGTGCGCAGCTTGAGAAGTTCCAATCCCTGCTGGCCTCCGGCAATCCGGCGACAATCGTGAATCTGGATGCAGGCACCATACTTCAATATAAGGATGATTTCCTGGATTTAGAGCCGGAGAAGGCGAAGTATGAAGCCCTCACCAATCCGGGAGCCATCGACGGCGCATTGCTGGACGGACAATTCCTTGGTATTCCCTGGACTGCCCAAGGCTATGGTCTGCTGTATAACAAGCGTGCGGTAGAAGAGGGTATCGACGGTGCCTTTGATCCTGCATCCGTGAAGACCCGTGATGATCTGGAAGCGGTCTTCAAAAAGATTGAAGCGGCCGGCAAAGCACCGGTCATGCTTCACGGAGCAGACTGGTCGCTCGGCGCCCACTATCTGGGATTAACCTATTCCTTGCAGTCGCAGAAGGTGGAGGACAACCGGAAGTTCGTAGAGGAGCTGAAGAACGGGCAGGTTAACCTGACGGAGAATCCGCAGTTCACCGGACTGATGGATACCTTCGATCTGCTGAAAAAATACAACGCGCGTAAGAGCGACCCGCTCGTTGCCGATTATAACCGCGACAGTGCAGATTTCGCCAAGGGAGCTGCCGCCTTCTACTTCATGGGGGACTGGAGCTGGGCGGTCATCGGAACGCTGGAGGGCCGCGATGCCGACTTCGGTATCCTGCCGCTGCCGGTGAGCAATAACCCGGAGGACTTCGGCAACACGCAAGTCGCTTACAGCGAGCCTAAGCTGTTCGCCATTGATGATTCTAAGTCTACGCCGGAGCAGCAGGAAGCCGCCAAAGCGTTCATCGAATGGATGGTCAGCAGCGAGGACGGGCAGAAGGCCATCATTAGCGATATGGGGCTGTCCATGCCGTATAAGGATCTTAAGGCGAAGAGCACGAACATCATGTCCAATGCCGTCAGCGAATACGTGAAGCAAGGGAAGATTATCAATATCGGTGTGATTAATTACCTGCCGCAGGATTACTGGGCCAAGACCGGAGCTGCTATGCAGAAGTACTTGGTAGGCAATATCGACCGCCAGGGGCTTGCGCAGGAGGTTCAGGATTACTGGAAATCGTATGCAGGGAAATAGAGAATTTCTATTTATTGAACTTGAAGACTTAAGTTAAGGGAAAAGTGGCGGAGGGGAATTTTGGAACTGAAGGAGCGATAGCGACCGCCTTTGTCTGCGGATTTCAACCGTTAAAAACGGTATGAAAATCAAGAAATCTGCAGAAGGGCAGCGGCCGGAAGTCCAAAACTTCTCTGGGGTCGCGGCTAATCCCAAAACATAAAAAATTCTCCAGTTCAGCCTGTTAAGAGGAAAGGGGGCAGCACTATGAACAAAAAGCTATCACTGAAGAATGCGGGGACGTTTCTGGTCTTCGGAGGTCCCTCTATCTTCGCTTTTGCCGCCGTTGTGATCATACCGTTCATCGTCGGCTTATATTTGACCTTCACGAACTGGGATGTCCGTACAGGCGACAGCAGCCTGATCGGCTTCACGAATTATCTGGAGGTGTTCAGGGACAAGGTGTTCCTTCAGCAGCTGTGGTTCACCCTGAAGTATGTTTTCTTCACCGTGGTGATTGCCAATGTGTTCGCCTTCTTCATCGCGCTTACCCTGACAAGAGGCGGGAGAGGCGAGCAATGGCTGCGCACAGGCTTCTTCACACCCAATCTGGTCGGCGGGATCGTACTCGGCTACCTGTGGCAGACGCTTTTCTCACAAGTGCTGCCTTACCTTGGCGCTAAATACGGCTGGGAGCTGTTTCAGACCTCATGGCTGACGAATACGGGAACGGCATTCTGGGCGCTGATTATTGCGACCGCCTGGCAGCTGGTCGGGTATCTGATGATCATTTATATCGCGGGCTTCACAGGCGTTCCGAATGATGTGCTGGAGGCGGCAAACATCGACGGGGCAGGGCGGACTTCGGTAATCCGCAGAATTATTCTGCCGCTGACGGTTCCTGCGATCGTCATCTGTATTTTCATCTCCCTGTCCCGGTCCTTCTTAACGTATGACATCAACCTGGCCTTAACGAAGGGCGGACCGTTCAATTCAACGGAGCTGGCCACCTACCATATCGTGCAAAAAGCCTTCCTCTCCAATCAATACGGTGTCGGCCAGGCAGAGGCAGTCGTTCTGTTCGCTGTCGTAGCGATTATCGCGTTGACGCAATCCTATCTGCTGAAGAAGCTGGAGGTGGAATCTTAATGAATGCTAACCGGCGCATCCTCTCGGGCCTGCGGACAGGATTCCTGTACCTGCTGCTGTTCGCTTTTTTAACACCGTTCCTGCTGATTATTATGAACTCCTTCAAGACCACCCAGCAATTCTTCGAGAGCCCGCTGTCCCTGCCGACAACGATTAATTTCAAGAACTATGCGAGCGCATTTGACAATATGGACTTTATGCAGGGGTTCATGAACTCGCTGATCATTACGGGGATTTCCGTAACGATCATTATTATTTTCTCGGCGATGACCGGGTACTTGTTCGTGCGCTACAAATGGAAGGTGAATTCCATCTTCTTCTTCCTCATGCTGGCCTCCATGGCTCTGCCTTTCCAGGTGCTGATGATTCCTATGGTCATGCTGTACGGGAATATGGGGCTGCTGAATACCAAGCTAACGCTGCTGTTCATGTATCTCGGCTTCGGGGTGCCGTTTGGTGTGTTCACGTTCCACGGCTTTATCAAAGGGATTCCATATGAGCTGGAAGAATCGGCGTTTATCGAAGGGAGCACCACGCTGCGGACGTTTTTCAGTATTGTGCTGCCCTTGCTGAAGCCGGTATTCGTCACCCTGCTGGTGCTCGATGTGCTCTGGATCTGGAATGACTATCTTCTGCCCAGTCTCGTGCTGCTGTCGCCGGATCAGAAGACCCTGCCGCTGTCCACGTATACCTTCTTCTCCTCCTATTCTGTGGACTATGCGCCGCTGATGGCCGGGCTGATTATGACAATTATTCCTGTGCTGATCATCTATCTGTTCCTGCAAAAACAGATCATCAAGGGGATCACGGAAGGTGCGCTGAAATAAGGGGAAATGGGGAAGTCCAAATGTTCACCGTAGCGACGATTACGCTTCAATAGCTGAAATCCATGCGAAATTCCTCTATAATTGGAACTAAAAAGCAAGGTGGTTCCTATGGCGAATCTGAAAGACGTCGCAAAGCAGGCAGGACTTTCTGTGAATACAGTGTCCAGAGTCCTTAACAATAGAGGGTATATCAGTGACAAGACGAAGGAGAAGGTCTACCGGGTGATGAAGGAAATGAATTATCAGCCGAATGAAATGGCCCGGGCCCTGTTCCGCAAAAAATCCAATATGATCGGGCTGATCATCCCGGCGATTTCCCATCCTTTTTTTGCCGAGCTGACCGCCTATCTCGAATATTATGCAGACCTTAAGGGCTACAAGCTGCTGCTCTGCAATTCCAACCGCAACGTCTCCAAGGAAGTAGATTATATCGAGATGCTCAAAAAAAACCAGGTCGATGCCATCATCATGGGCAGTGCCGTGCTGGATGTGCAGCATTATCTGCATCTCGGTCTGCCGATTGTCTCCTTCGACCGTGTAATCTCGGAGGACATCCCGGTGGTCACCTCGGATAATCTGGAGGGCGGACGGCTGGCTGCCCGGTTATTAACCGGCAAGGGCTGCCGGCACACGGTCTATATCCAGCGGGGGATCGATGGTCCCCAGCATCACTTCATGCTGGCCGGTCTGAGAAGGCAGGGGTACGAAGAGGAGATGAAGCGCGCCGGACTTGCGCCGCTGTACTTGCAGCTGGAGGTTGAAGAGGGGAGCTATACCGGAGGGGACACCGCCATTGCCGCCTACCTCCAGGAGCATCCTGAGATCGACGGCGTGTTTGCCAGCAGTGATGTGATTGCCGCCGAGGTCATTCATGCCTGCAACCTGCTGAACAAGGAGATTCCTTCCGCGATGCGCATTGTGGGCTATGATGATGTGCAGCTCGCCTCCATGATCTCACCGCGCTTAAGCACGGTCCGGCAGCCGATTCAGCAGATGAGCGAAGCCATTATGGAGCTGGCGGTTCAGCAGATCGAGGGCCAGGCGGTGGCGATGACCAATACGTTCCCGGTAACGGCTGTGGAACGCGGCACGACCTGATACGCCGGACTGGCAGACCTCCTGCCAGCATATGCCCTAATAGAGTATCAGATTAATATAGTGGAACAGGCAGGATGAGACAAATGTATGCGAAAAACAGGCATGACAAGACAGAGACCTTGTCACCCCCAGGAATGAAAATAAGTGGGTGGCATCCGTCGCATCCATTCTAAAAGAGGCTGTAGTCGTCAACACTACATATACAAATCAAAGGGCGGAAACGGTTACTGGGATACACCCCGTGCGAAAAACTGTTCTATTGCGCTTTTCGAGCATCGCCTATTGTAGCCCCCAAAAGTACGTGTATTAAATTACACTCACTCGAGCGCATGATTTGTAAGCTGACGATGGAGGATGATTGGAATGGATGCTGTACGTATGTGTTGCGCCGGTCTGGACGTGCACCAGGAAACCGTTGTGGCCTGCGTGTTGAAAGGACCGATCGAACAGAAACCCCAATGTCACCTGAAAACCTTTGGGACGACAACCAAAGAATTGCTAGGCCTGCAAGATTGGCTGAGTGAACAAGGCTGTCGGGAGGTGGTGATGGAGAGTACGGGCGTGTTATGGAAACCGGTATGGAACATCTTAGAGGGCAGTTGTGATCTGGTCTTGGCCAACGCCCAGCGGGTAAAGAATACGCCGGGTCGAAAAAGTGACATGCAAGATGCGCGCTGGTTAGCGCAATTGCACCGTTGCGGGCTCATTGAAGGCAGTATGGTGCCCGAACAAGACATCCGGGATTTGCGAGACTTGACCCGTTACCGGAGTAAGATGGTGCAGGCGGTGACGGCGGAGAAAAACCGCATTCACAAAATCCTGCAGGATGCCAACATTAAGCTAACCACCTTTATGTCCGATCTATATGGGGTTTCGGGACGGGGCCTGCTCCAGAAGATCATGGACGGCGAGGTCATCGACGAAGGGACCGTTAAAAACCTGGTCAAAACCCGTTTGAAAAAGAAAGTTCCGCAGTTGCTAGACGCGCTCAATGGCAAGTTGCGCCGTCATCACCGCGAGATGATTCGAGACCACTGGGACCACTTGGTCTATTTGGAGAAAAGGATCACGGAGCTGGAAGCTCGAATCGAGGCGAAGGCAGAACCGTACCTGGAGGTGATTGAACAAATTGACTCCATTCCAGGAATTGAGCGGACGTCTGCCGTGACCATCTTTGCCGAAGTGGGGCCGCATGTCGCGGAAATGTTCCCGAGTGATGCGCAGTTTGCATCATGGGCGGGGGTGTGTCCAGGGAACAACGAAAGCGCGGGAAAGCGAAGAAAGTCAAAAACGATGCAAGGGAACAAGCATCTGAAAGGGGCCTTGTGTCAGGCGGCTTGGGCGAACTCTCGCTCCTCGAACCGGATCGGCCAATTTTTTCGACGAATACGTAAGAGAAGAGGCGATAAAAAAGCAAACGTCGCCACCGCGCATTTGCTGATTCGAATCCTCCATGCCCTGATGCGGGAGAAGAGGTCATACCAAGAAATAGACGTCTCACTAGGCGATGAGACGTCCAAGAAAAACACGTTAGATAGGTACGTGAACTATATCCAGCAGTTAGGATATAGCGTGCAATTAAATCCTATCCAATAGTCTTCCCTTTTTCAAAAAAAACGAAACGTTTTTTTGGGGCGGTGGGTCTTTTTTTGTCAAAACCCGTTCTGCTGCGCATTTTCCGGTACTTTTATTTTCGTATTAAACCGAATACAATAGTAGGTGGTTTCGTCTTGCTGATCCAATCCAGCATTTAAATCTGACGCTGCCCTATTAGAGCATCAGAGTTAGCATCGTGAGTATTCGCGCAAGAGTAATTCGGATGCTGTAGGCGCTGGAACGGTAGCAAATGTAGTTTGTACAATAGAATGCTGCAAAAAAGGCTTTAAAATAGAATCTATTGTACTCCGTACAATTGAATGTTGGAAAAAGGCCCATTTTCTCCCGAAAAACGATATTCCAATGTATGAAATACAATAGAATCTCATTTTACGGTCAGCTATGCGTTTTCTGTTGCAGGAAATACAATTACCCACTTGAATTTAGGAGTAGGAGTAGGAGTAGGAGTAGGCCCTCGATGTTCATTATAGTTTTCAAGCTGCTGCTGCCCTATTATTTCAACCGGTTAACATAAAGCCTTGCCCTGTTCCGCTGAACAGGATGGCTGACCCGGGTCAGGAGGTACGGATGGCTGTAACCATCAAAGATGTTGCCGAGAAGGTCGGCGTCTCCGTCACTACCGTCTCCCGTGTGCTTAATAACCGGGGATACCTCAGTGAGAGTCTGAAGCAAAAGGTGAACGATGCCATGGAGGAGCTGAATTACCATCCGAGTGAGGTGGCACGCTCCTTGCTGCGCAAGAAGTCCAATATAATCGGCCTGATTCTGCCGGATATCTCCCATCCGTTCTTCGGGGAGGTAACCAAGCATATTGAGGCCTATGCCTATGAACAAGGCTATAAGCTTATGCTGTGCAATTCCCTGCATCACAAGAAAAAAGAGAAAGAGTATATCGATCTGCTGCGGGCCAGCCGGGTTGACGGCATTATCATGGGCAGCCATACGATGAGCGTGAACGATTACAAGTCGATCAACCTGCCGCTGGTGTCGCTGGACCGGCAGATCTCTAAGTCAATTCCGTTCATTGCCTCTGATAACTATCAGGGGGGAGTGCTGGCGACCCGGCTGCTGCTGCGCAAAAAATGCCGGAGCATCGCCTATCTCAGCGGGAATCTGCGCCTGAGTCTGCTGGCCAAGCAAAGGCATGACGCCTTCCTGGAGCAGGTCAGTGGACAAGAGGTTGAATATACTGTCCGGCAAACCGATCTTAACGGATTCAAGTATAAGGATTACGAGAAGCTGGTTAGCAGTCTTTTCGAGGAACGCCCTGAGCTGGACGGTGTATTCGCGAGCAGCGATATGCTGGCGCTGCAGGTGCTGAAGCAATGCAGAAGGCTGGGCAGAGCTGTGCCCGGTCAAGTCAAGGTCGTAGGCTATGACGGAATTGCCGCCATGGATGCGGAGGATCTGACTACCATCGTACAGCCGATTAAAAAGATGGGTGAGCTGGCTGTTCAATATCTGCTTCAGCAGATTGCCGGCGAGCCGGTCCCGCTGGAGACCATTCTTCCCGTCCGGTTAGCGGAGAAGGGAACCACATGATGAACGTACACAGGATTCATTCACTACGAACGATATGGAGGAACAATACATGGATTTCATTCACCGCGTAGCCCCGGAATTAAGGGAAGGGATCGCTGGCCTGCCGCCGCTGCATTTGCCGGGGGATCTGGCCGCAGCCCGGAATATGGCCCCGCTGCCTGCTGAACCGTCGGACCGCGTCCGCATTACGGAGCGGGTCCTGATTGCCGGTTCCGGGCCGGTGCGGATCAGAATCTATGAATCGGCGAAGCGGAGTAAGCATAAGCTGCCTGCCTTGCTGTGGACTCATGGTGGGGGTTATATTCTGGGCCAGCCTAGCGGCGATGATGCGTTATGCGAGAGCTTTGTTATAGCGGCCAACTGTGTTGTCGTGTCGCCCGATTACCGCCTTGCCCCGGAGCATCCGTACCCGGCAGCGGTGGAAGACAGCTTCGCGGCATTAGTGTGGCTTGCAGATCCGGGGAATGATCTCCAGATTGACGGGGCCAGGATTGCCGTAGGTGGCGCCAGTGCAGGCGGCGGTCTGGCGGCGGCCCTGGCCCTGATGGCTAGAGATAAGGGCGGCCCTGCCCTCTGCTTCCAGCTTCCGCTGTACCCGATGCTGGATGACCGCAACATTACACCTTCCAGCTATGAGGTGACGCATCCTGCGGTGTGGAACCGGGCCAACAATCTGGCAGCGTGGGAGATGTACCTGGGCGGCCCTGCGGGAGGCGCAGACACCTCCCCGTATGCGGCACCCGGCCGTGCGGATCAGTTGGCGGGGCTTCCGCCCGCCTATACCTGCGTCGGACAGCTCGACCCGTTCCGGGATGAGACGATTGACTATGTGGCCCGGCTGGCACAGGCCGGTGTAGAAGTGGAATTTCATCTCTACCCGGGGGGCTATCATGGCTTCGAGCATGTCGTTCCTGCAGCCGAGGTCGCCCGCAGAGCCAGAGAAGGCTATATCCATGCCTTAGCAAGAGCCTTGAACTCTTAAATTGTAAAAAGAGGACGGGTTTTTGAAAGTATTGCGTACTCAGAAACCATAGAATGAATAGGACGCAAGGATATTGGAGTGCCAAGGGGGAGTACGGGTGTTTAGACTCGGAGAGACAATACGGTTTGAAGAACAGGCGAACGATGTGTTAACAGTGGGCGAGCTGCTCGTGGATATGATCTCCAATGAGTATGGCGAGGACACGGTATGTGATGGATATACCCGTTATTTTGGCGGATCGCCTTCGAATATTGCCATTAATGCAGGGAAGCTGGGCATCCGGTCGCATGTGGCTTCGGCGGTGGGCAGGGATAGCCTGGGCAACTTTCTGATGAACCGGCTGCAGAGCGCCGGAATGGCGACAAGCGGCATCCAGCAGGTCGATGATTCTACCAGTATGGTGGTGATTACGAAGAGTCAGGCTACACCGGTTCCAATCTTTTACCGTGCGGCGGATTACCGGCTGGAGTACAATGAGGCACTGGAGCAAGCCTTGATTCAATCCAGCATTGTCCACTTCTCGTGCTGGCCGATCTCAAGGAACCCGTCCCGTAGGGCGGTAGAGCGGGTGATCGAGACGGCGAGGAAGCATAAGGTGCTGATCGGCTTCGACCCCAACTATCATCCCTCGATTTGGCAGAAGGGGGAGGACGGCGTAGCCTATGTCAAAAGCATCATCCCGCAGGTGGATATCATCAAGCCTTCCGAGGATGACGCCGAGCGTCTGTTCGGACCCGGCACGCCGGAGGAGCAGATCGCCAGATTCCTTGCGCTTGGCGCGAAGCTGGTCATTCTGACGCTGGGCAAGGACGGGGCACTCGTCTCCACCGGCAGCGAAACGATATCGTTTGCCACCAAGGCTACGCAGATTGAAGATACGACTGGAGCAGGGGATGCCTTCTGGTCCGGATTCTATACAGCTATGATCAAAGGGTATACGCTCACAGAGGCGCTGGAGCTTGGATTTGCTGTCAGCGCATACAAACTGAAATTCACGGGTGCGGTAGTCGATCTGCCTGCGCTTGAAGTCATTAAGCAACTATTCAACCTGTAGGAGGCTTCTTAAGATGACACTGAAGAATCAAGTACAGTTAATTACCTATCCCGATTCGCTGGGGGGAGACCTGAAGCAGCTGCATCAGGTGCTCCAAGGTCCCTTCGCCGGACTGTTTGCCGGGGGGATTCATATCCTTCCGCCCTTTCCTTCTTCGGGGGACCGCGGCTTTGCGCCGCTGACGTATCTGGAGATCGAGCCCGAATTCGGCACCTGGGAGGACATCCGCAGCCTTGGGGAAGAATTCGATGTGCTGGTGGATCTGATGGTCAATCATATCTCCAGGCAATCGCCGTATTTCCAGGACTTCCTGGAGCATGGCCGGTCTTCTGAATATGCGGATCTGTTCATTACTTTGGACAAAATCTGGAAGAATGGGGAGCCTGTGCGTGCGGATATCGGGAAGATGTTCCTGCGGCGGCCGCTGCCGTATTCTACCTTCACAACCTCCGGAGGGGAGGAAGAGAAGGTCTGGACCACTTTTGGCAAAACCGATCCTTCCGAACAGATTGATCTGGATATCCATTCTCCGCTTACCCGCGACCTGCTGCGGCAGTTCTTCCTGAACTTCAAAGAGCAGAAGGTCAAGATCGTCAGGCTGGATGCAGTCGGGTACGTGATCAAGAAGCTGGGCACCAGTTGTTTCTATGTGGAGCCGGAAATTTATGAATTCCTGGATTGGATCAAGGAGATGGCGGATTCGCTGGACATAGAGCTGCTGCCGGAGGTTCATGCTCACCACAGTATCCAGACCAAGCTATCGGAATATGGCTGCTGGATCTATGATTTCATTCTGCCTTACCGCGTGCTTGAGGCGCTTACTAGCAGATCCAATACGGCGCTGTACGACTATCTGCGGACCCGCCCGCATCAGCAGTTCACGATGCTGGACTGTCATGACGGTGTTCCGGTGAAGCCGGATCTGGATGGTCTGATCGATACGAAGGAAGCGCGGGAGCTGGTGGATCTCTGCGTGGAGCGCGGGGCGAACCTAAGCCTGATTCTGTCCGAGGAGCATAAAGCGCCGGATGGCTTCGATGTCCATCAGATCCGCTGCACGTATTACAGTGCACTGAACGAGGATGACGATGCGTATCTGGCAGCCAGAGCGATTCAATTCTTCGCGCCGGGTATTCCGCAGGTCTATTATGTAGGCTTGCTGGCTGGACGCAATGATCTGGAGCAGGTCGCCCTGACGGGAGAAGGCCGGGAGATTAACCGCCATAACTATACGCTGGAGGAGATTGAAGCCGAATCACAGCGCGAGGTTGTGCAGCGGCTGATGAAGCTGATCCGCTTCCGCAATGAGTATAGCGCCTTCAATGGAACCTTCCGGGTGCTGGAGGCAGAGGCGGATGAAATCAGGCTGATGTGGGAGCAAGGAACAGCATATTGCCGGCTGCATATTAACCTGCAGAATTATAAGACTGTTATCGAATATATAGATCAGCAGGGACAAGAAGCGGTATACTGGGTCTGATTCGAATTCGTTAAGGGGGAATGATGATGGCTACAATGCAAATCAGCCTGTTCTCGGCAAGTCTGAAGCGGGAGGTCACGATCCAGGCCATATTGCCGGTGGATCTGCCGGAGGGCTGGGGATTACCTGCCTGGTCGGGGCAGCCTTTGAAATCGCTCTATCTGCTGCACGGCTTCTCCGGCAGCCAGAACGACTGGCTGAACTTCTCCAGGATCAGGGAGCTGGCGGACAGGCATCAGGTGGCAGTATTCATGCCGGCCGGAGAGAACCGCTTCTATGTCAATGATGAGCTTAGGGAAGAATATTACGGTGAGTATATCGGCAGGGAGCTGGTAGACTTCACCCGCAAGCTGTTCCCGCTATCAGCAGCCAGAGAGGATACCTGGATCGGCGGCTTATCGATGGGCGGCTACGGTGCGATCCGCAACGGCCTGAAATACGCCGAGCGCTTCGGCCGGATTATTGCCTTATCCTCGGCCTTAATTCCGTATAGAGTAGCCAATATTGCCCCAGACTATAAAGACGGAATTGCCAGTTATTCCTACTATGCCAGCGTCTTCGGCGATCTGAGCAAGCTGCTTGGCAGCGACAAGGACCCCGAGCAGCTGGTGCGTGATGTGAAGGCGCAGGGACTTGCCCTGCCGGAGCTGTACATGGCCTGCGGAACCGAGGATATGCTGCTGGATGTGAACCGCCGGTTCCATCAGTTCCTGGAAAGCGAGCAGGCTGCCCATTACTATGTAGAGGGCCAAGGCGACCATAACTGGATGTACTGGGATAAGCATATTGAAGCTGCTTTAAGCTGGGCGGCTGCTCCTGTGAGCTGAATAATAATTGGGAAAAGTGGCGAGTCACGGCTATCCCAATGCGAATCATGTTCACGTAATCAACAGCAAATTGCATACTTATACGCCCCTGGGTCTGGCCTAAGAAGGTATCGGCTCAGGGGCGTGCTGAATTCCGGGGAAAGGAAGAGGCAGGGATGATCCGAACCAACAGTATCGTGTTCAAATTTTCGTTGCAGATGACAGTGATTCTTGCGATCCTGCTGTCCATCCTTGTTCTGAGTAACATCTACTCCCTGGAGGTGGTGCGGAGCAATGCACTGACCAGCTCACGTAATACTCTGGCCCTCTATCAGGCCAACATTCATAATAACTTCAACAATTTCTCCAAGGACCTCATAGAGGTATTCGACCATAACATCGATGCTGCGGTGAATTCGGCGGGGATGGATGAGAACAGCCGGTATTTCAGGGTCCAGCAGCTCAAGAATAGCCTTCAAGCCAAAATGGCAGGCGATAATTCAAGCGACGGCCTGTTCATCAGGCTCTCGGATGAGCTGGTGCTGGAGCAGTTCAACCGCCGGATTCAATCGGAGGATAAGCTGGCTCTGGTGGATTTTATCAATATGCATACATTCAGTACGGCTCCGGCAGAAAACAGCGGGGAATGGAAGGTCTTCCAGATCCGCGGCGAGTCCTACTTGTTCAAATATATTTCGTATTCAGGGGTCAGCTTCGGAACGCTGGTGAAAGCGGACACGCTGCTGGCAATGGTCGACAGGGGTGGGAATGATCAGAACCGGTATGTGCTCAGTGATTCGAAGGGAACTATACTGGCAGCGAGTAATATCTCTCTGCAGGAAGGAGAGACGACGCTTGATAGCTTAAGCAGGCAGTATAAGCGGGATTCCCTGATTGTATCGGAACCGATCGGCGAGTTCGGGCAGATGACCCAAATGGTTGCCAAAGGCAGCTTGTTCTCGGGCTTGAAGCTGATTCAGTGGGGGATCGCCCTGCTGGCGGTGCTCTCGGTCATCGTGGTGCCGCTGGTGCTGAGATTCCTGACGAGGGATGTACTGAGGCCGATTCTGGAGCTGGTGAAGGCGGCGAAGGCGGTTGAGCAGGGGCAGCTGGAATACCAGATTCCGCAGAATACCCCTTACTCTCTGGAATTCCTGAAGCTGTTCCATGCGCTGGAGTCCATGGTCAGTGAGATCAAGGATCTGAAGATCCAGTCCTATGAAGAACAGATCGAGATCAGCCGCGCCGAGATCAAGTATCTGCAGATGCAGATCCGGCCCCATTTTTTCCTGAATGCGATCTCAACGATCACCAGCCTAACCTATCAGAATAAAAACGAGGAGATCCGCACGCTGATCCACTGCCTCTCCGAGCATCTCCGGTATATGTTCAGAGGGGGGCTGATGGAAGTGGCGATGGAGGAGGAGATCCGGCATACTGAGAATTATATCCGGATGCAGGAGATCCGTTATCCTGAGCAGATTTTTTTCATGATTGAGATCCAGGAGGAAGCCCGGCAGGTACCGGTTCCGCAGTTCATGATTCAGACCTTTGTGGAGAATACGTTCAAGCATGCTATGTTCGTTCAGGAACTGCTGTCTATCTTCATCAGAGTGCGGATGGAGCAGCGGGATGATAGTTCATTTGTCAGTATTGTCATTGAAGATAACGGGGCAGGCTTCGCTTCTGAATGGCTGGATCAGCCGGAACGCGAAGAGGCAGGGGAGAACGGAGGCAGAGTGGGAATTGCCAATATCCGTAAGACTCTCAGACTGCTCTATAAACGGGAGGATCTGCTGAAGCTGTCCAACAACCAGTCGTCAGGTGCCAGGGTTGAGCTGTGGATTCCTGTGAAGCCAACGGAATGGAGCCAGCCCGGCTTAGAGGGAGGATAATATGCGTTGTATGCTGATTGACGATGATATTCCTACAATTGAAGCGCTGCGCGGCATTGTGAATTGGGAGGAATACGGAATTACGGAAGTGCTGTCCGCTCATAATATACAGGATGCGAAGCAACTATTCGAGAACGGCGAGCCGGATCTGATTATTTGTGATATTGAAATGCCGCGCGGATCGGGCATTGATATGATCAAGTGGGCCAGAGACCGTCATTATGAAGGCGGATTTATCTTCCTGACCTGTCATGAGAGCTTCACCTTCGCCTCCAAGGCGATCTCGTATGACGCCGACTCGTATCTGGTCAAGCCGCTGGACAAGCAGGAGCTGGAGGCAGCGCTGCGTAAGTCAATGGATACGCTGAAGAACAAAATCATGTTAGGCGAATACAGCAAGCTCGGCCATGCATGGCTGAAGAACCAGGACCTGATAGAACGCAGCTTCTGGAGCGATGTGCTGACGGCGACGATCTCTCCCCGGCGTGAGCTGATCCAGAGTGAGGTGCAGAAGCGGGAGCTGTCCGTTCAGGTGCATGCGGAATATAGGCTGCTGCTGGTAAGTGTTCCCCGCTCCCAGATTGAACGGGAATGGGATGAGAGTATCTTCCATTATGCTCTCTCGAATCTGGTCTCGGAAATTCTCAGCAGCCGGGTGGGCTGCGGACGGATGATTGCCTATCAGGTGGATAAAGTATTCTACAATGCGATCATTGCCGAGAGTCCGGCGGATATGAAGGAGCTGGAGGCGGACGCCGGAGAGATCATCCGGCTGTCGAGGCAGTATCTGAAATGTACGGCTACCTGTTACTTTAGTGAGCCTGCGGCGATCTCCCGCCTGGCGCAGCTTAAGACGGAGCTGGAGCAGGCAGACGAGTCGAATATTATTTTCCGGGGCAAGCTGCATTTGCCGAATAAGCCCTTCCATGTGGATCTGACTGAGCGCTTCACCCTGGATACGGAGCTGTTCACGCTGCTGTTCGTCCAGAAGGAGAAGGCGCAGATTGTGAACCGGCTCAAGAAAGAACTGGAGCTGCTGACGAGTCTGAACAAGCTGGATGCGGCCACGCTTCATTCGATCCGCGAGGACCTGCTTCAGGTAGTGTATTCGCTGCTCGCGCGGCACCATATTCAGGCGCACCGCCTTTTCGAGGGCGAGCTCAGTCAGCAATTGGCCCAGGATGCCGAGAGCAGTGTGTTCGACTTCATGAGATGGGCACAGGCGCTGACGGACAAGACGGTGGATGCCATCAAGGAGGTGCTGCAGTCCGAAGGGGTTGTCGAGCGGGCCAAGCGGTTCATTCAGGAGCACTATACCCAGGATCTGAGCCGGGAGGATGTAGCAGCCAGCGTATATCTGACCGCCGATTATCTGGCCAAGGTGTTCAAGATCGGGACCGGCCAGACTGTGAAGGAGTACCTGAACGACTGCCGGATCAGAGCGGCGAAGCAGAGGCTGGTCGAGAGCACGGCGAGCATCGGGGAGATTGCCATGGATACCGGCTTCGATACCCTCTCCTATTTCTCCACCGTATTCAAAAAATGGACTGGCGAAACCCCGGCAGCCTACCGCTTGAGGCACAAATCCGCCTTATAGTCATGATAATGATGACCCTTATGCTTACGAAGCTCCGCTTCTCCTACCGGAGGCGGGGCTTCTTGCTGAGCAGGCAGGTATCATGCCTAAGGTGTGCAGCATCCTGCTGATTGACTGACTGTTTTTCCACTTGTTTGTTTGCCAAGGCCGGGCGTTCTGCCGTCATCCCCCAGGGAGCTAATTAGCTAGGCAGAGCCGGGCATCCTCGCTACCCGCCCAGTGCGGTTTTTTATAAAAACAGCCCGTATTATTGAAAGACCGCCCCCCTCCAGGACCGCTACAATGAGAGTGTAAATACAGAACAGGAGGCATGATGATAATGAAGAACAAGGGGTTAGGTTCACTGCTGCTGTCCATGGTAATCTGCGGTTCGCTGCTCTCCGCCTGCGGCGGCAATTCCAATACATCGTCCAAGAATTCCGGGGATACGGAAGCTAAGGCCAAGGTGGCTGAGATTGTATTCGCGCTGCCCTCCTTCAACCGGATTCCCGATGATCTCAGCAAGGTAACGAATGCGATCAACGCCATCACAACGGAGAAGATCGGGGTGAAGGTGGACTTCCGTCTCTTCGGCCCGGCGGATTATGCCCAGAAGGTCAATCTTGCGCTTCAGAGCGGGGAGAAGATGGATGTCTTCACCACCCTCGGACAATTCTCCAACTATGTATCCAAGAGCCAGGTAGCTCCGCTAGAAGAGCTGCTTCCCGAACACGGCAAAGAGCTGACGGCCATTCTGGACAAGGATTTCGGGCCGGATATTCTCAAAACCACCACGATGGACGGACATATCTACGGCATTCCGGTGAATAAAGGGATGGCGCTGCCGACCAATATCATCTACAACGCGGATATGCTGGCAGAGGCGGGCGTAGCAGCAGACTCCATCCAATCGGTAGAGGATCTGCCTGCCGTGTTCGGTGCGGTGAAGCAGAAGCTGCCGGATGTGGTTCCCTTTGGCCCGATCAACGTGAATCCGACGGATACGGGACTTGTGAACTGGATGAAGGGGGCAAGCAAGGTGGATTATCTGACCGATACGACCGGGGTCGGCGTGGTGATCGGTGACAACGGCAAGGTCGTTAACTTCTACGAATCGGATGTCTTCAAGAACGGAATTCAGATGATGAGAGACTGGTTCGAGGCCGGGTATTTGCAGAAGGATACCGCAACCACAACCATTACAGCCATGGAGATGGTGTCCTCCGGGCGCGGCTTCTCTTTCCTGGGCGGCTACAGCGGCATGGAGGTTGGCAAGCAGCTGAGTGCGCAGGTCGGCAAAAATATTGAGACGAAGCGCATCGCCCCATTTTATTTCGATACAAGCGCCGTGAACTCGGTAACCTGGATGGTCTCCAGCACCTCGAAGGAAACGGAGGCCGCTGTGAAGTTCCTGAACCTGCTCTACACGGATAAGGAGCTGATTAACACCATTCTCTTCGGAATCGAAGGGGAGGATTACCTCAAGGTAGATGAGCATCATGTGAAATTCCCTGAAGGCATGGACGCCAATACGGTGCCTTATACAGCCATGCTTAGCTCAGGGATCGTAGGCTCTGAATCGCTCCAGTATCAGCTGGAGGGAATTGACTGGTCGGATGTCGAGCTGAAGCTGAAGGAGAATAAGGATACCGCAAGATCGCCGTATTTCGGCTTCATCTTCGACCAGGGCCAAGTGAAGACGCAGATCAGTGCTGTGAATAACGTGGTCAGCCAGTTCCTGCCGGCACTCGTCAGCGGATCGGTGGACCCGGAGACCATCATTCCGAAATTCATCAGTGCGCTGAAGGATGCAGGTGCAGAGGCTATTATTGACAGCAAGCAGCAGCAATTGGATGCGTGGCTTGCCGCGCAACAGCAATAATTATTATATGAATGCGCTGTGGGCGGAGCAGTAACTGAGGCTCTGCCCCCGGCCATGGAGGTGAACCGGCATGACTGCCAGACGCAAGTCCCCATCCAAGCCGCTCAAAAAAACATTGCCGCTCCTTATACTTGCGGGTCCAGGCCTGCTGTATTTTCTCATTAACAGCTATTTCCCCATGTTCGGGGTATTCATCGCCTTCAAGGATGTCAATTATGCGAAGGGCATCTTCGGCAGCGACTGGATCGGCTTCAAGAACTTCGCCTTTCTCTTCCAGACCAGTGACGCCTGGATTATGACCCGCAACACGCTGCTGTACAATCTGGCCTTTATCGCGCTTGGAACTATAGTCTCCATTATCATTGCCATTCTGATGTCGGAGCTGCTGAATAAGCTGTATTCGAAGCTGTTCATGACCGGGCTGATTCTGCCGAACCTGATCTCGATGATCGTGCTTTCGCTGCTCGTCTTCGCTTTTCTGAATGCCGACAGCGGGTTCGTGAACCATTCGATTCTGCGTCCGCTGGGCATCCCGGAGATCAATTGGTATTCCGAAGCGAAGTACTGGCCTTACCTGCTGGTTCTTATACAGATCTGGAAGACGGCAGGCTACGGATCGATTGTTTATTTTGCCTCGATTGCCGGAATTGACAAGAGCATCTACGAGTCAGCCAAAATCGACGGTGCCGGGAAGCTGAAGCAGATCCGCATGATTACCCTGCCGCTGCTGAAGCCGACCATTATTGTGCTGGTGCTGATGTCGATGGGCCGGATTTTCAACTCTGACTTCGGCTTGTTCTATCAGGTGCCCATGAACTCCGGTGCGCTGTACAGCACTACCCAGACGATTGATACGTATGTCTACCGAGCCTTGATGCAGCTCAATGATATCGGAATGTCGGCTGCCGCCGGTCTGTATCAGTCGCTGGTCGGCTTTGCACTTGTGCTTACGGTCAATGCCATCGTCAAAAAGGTCAATCCAGAAAACGCATTGTTCTAGGAGGAAATTCGGATGATCCAAACAAGAGGAGAACGAACGTTTACGGTGTTTTCTGCGGTCGTGATGATCCTGCTGACGGTTTTTGCTTTTTTGCCCTTCCTGCTGATTGTAATTGCTTCGTTCACGGAGGAGACGGCCCTGATCCGCAACGGCTACAGCTTCTTCCCGGAGCATACCAGCCTGGAGGCGTACCGGTACATTAAGTCCTCGGCGTATATTTTCATCAGAGCATACGGGGTTTCCTTTCTGGTGACGATTCTTGGAACCGCCATTGGACTGCTTATAACAAGCATGCTCGCATATCCAATGTCGCGGTCTGATTTCAAATATCACAATACGCTGGCTTTTGTCGTGTTCTTCACCATGCTGTTCAGCGGGGGGATTGTGCCTTCGTACATCATGTGGACCCAGTATTTCCATATCAAAAATACGCTGTGGGCGCTGATCCTGCCCAATCTGCTGGCGAACGGGTTCAACGTCCTGCTGGTCCGTAACTACTTCAAGAATAATGTGCCGCTGGAGATTATCGAAGCTGCCCAGATCGACGGTGCCTCGGAGCTGCGGACCTTCTTCCGCATCATGCTTCCGCTGTCCATGCCGGTCATGGCAACGGTCGGGATGTTCATGGGCCTGGCCTATTGGAATGACTGGATCAATGCGTTATATTTTGTATCTAAGCCGCAATTGTACGGTATTCAGAATCTGCTGATGCAGCTCATGAGCAATATCCAGTTCCTCAATTCCGGCCAGGCCGGGAGTGTGCTCGGAGCCGACACGGTCTCGCTGCCAAGTACAGCGGTGCGGATGGCGATGGCGGTGCTGGGCATTGTGCCGGTGCTGTTCGTGCTGCCGTTCATGCAGAAGTACCTGACCCGCGGCGTGGTGATCGGAGCTGTCAAAGGCTAAATATGAAGGAGATGAGCGTATGAAAGTGCAAGAGGTGATTGACCGGATTCTGCTCGATTGCTGCGGGGGACGGAGGCTGGAGCAGACCTGTGATGTGCTGGCGAGCGGCAGTGAAGAGATGGAGGTCACAGGGATTGTCACAACATTCATGGCCACGGTAGAGGTCATTAAGGAAGCCATTGCGGCTCGCGCCAACCTGATTATCACCCATGAGCCAACCTACTATACCGGCAAGGATACGCTGGACTGGCTGCAGCAGGACCCCGTATATCTGGCGAAAAAAAAGCTGATCGAGGAGCACGGCATTACAATCTGGCGCTTCCATGACCATATGCATCTGGCGGATACGGACCGGATCTATGATGGACTGCTGAAGGAGCTGGATTGGGCAGATAAGAAGCTGGACGACAAGGACGCCTGGGGATATCTGATCGAGGAGACTACCGTGGGCGGGCTGGCCGGCTTCCTGAAGCAGCGGCTGGGTATGAAGGTGATTCAGATCGTCGGCAACCCGGAGGCGCTCTGCTCCCGTATCGGTATCCTTGTCGGCGGCGGCAGTCTGGGTCTGGGCCGGGAGCAGATGCCGATGGAGCTGATGCAGGAGAAGAATCTGGATGTGATGGTCTGCGGTGACATTACGGAGTGGACCTTATGTGCTTACATCAATGACGCCGCGATGCTGGGCATGAACAAGGCGATGATCGTGATCGGTCACGAGCGCTCCGAGGAATGGGGCATGAAGTATATGGCCGAGTGGCTGGCGCCGCTGGTGGACGGGCTTCCGGTTACATTCGTAGATACGAGGGAGCCGTTTGTGTATTTGTGAGACAAAAGCAGCCATCCCCCGCTACCGGGAGGATGGCTGCTTTTTATACTACTGCAAGACGTAATTGCCCGTAGCTCTGTACTTGCCCGCCTTGGCGTCCCAGGTGAAGATCCCCTCTGCCAGGTCCCAGCCGCCGCCCTCGTCTTTGAAGTCCTTCCAGTATTGGTGCAGGCGCCCCTTCTTATCGATCTCGGCTCCCTGATCGCCCATGAACTGAAGCTTCTTGGTCAGAGTGCCATAGTTCAGGCGGTAGACCGAGACTTGGGTGTTCGAGGGCAGATAATCCACGGTAACCGCCAGTTGCTTCTCCGTAGGTGAGACGGCAAAGATATGCATATCCGCTTCATCCTCTTCGAACTCCATAATCTGCTTATCAATTAACACCACTACACCCTTGGAGTTCACCAGATACAAATTGCCCGACTCGGTGAGCAGGAAGCTCTCCTTCTTCTGATCGTTATTCAGGTCTGCGGTCTTCAGCAACCGTACCGTTTCTCCAGGGAACTTCTGCTTGAGCAATGCCTTAGCATCCGGTGCCTTAGCGTAAGCAAAGGGAGTGGGCGCAGCCAGCAGCACGAGCGCCAGCAATGCAGCAAACAGCATTTTATTCTTCATCATAGAGATTCTCCTCTCTTCCGGTTCTCCAGTAAATGCTCTGCCGCCGCCTGCTCGATGGGCAGCCCGCTGGTGTAACGCTCCATATAGCGGGCAAAGCCATCCACATCGGCAGGGTCAGGCGCTACCTCCTGTCCTTCCATGTTACAGAACACCTTAGAGCTCAAGTAATCCGCCAGGCTCTCGTTCGGCTCCTTATGCCTCATATAAGAGGCCAGAATGGCTATTCCCCATGCGCCGCCTTCACCAGCCGTAGACAGGACTGAGACCGGAACATTGAGAGCAGTTGCACAGATCCGCTGGCCAACCTGCGGGGTGCGGAACAATCCGCCATGCGCTGAAATACGGTCAATAGTTACCCGTTCCTGCCCGGTCAGAATCTCCATTCCGAGTCTTAACGCAGCGAAGGCGCTATACAGGTGCGCTCTCATAAAGTTAGCCAGAGTGAACCGGCTCTGCGGCGAACGGACGAATAGCGGACGCCCTTCGGCAATTCCGGTGATGTTCTCGCCTGAATAGTAACCGTAGCTCAGCAAGCCGCCGCCATCCGCATCCGCTTCCAGTGCCTGGTTCAGCAGGACACTGAATAACTGGTCCATGTCTGGCGTAAAGCCCATGGCCTCATAGAATTCACGGAACAAGCCGACCCAGGCATTCAAATCGCTGGAGCAGTTATTGGCAAGCACCATAGCAACCGGGCTGCCTTCCGGTGTATTTACGATATCAATCTCGGGGTGGGCCGCACTTAGATTCTGCTCCAGCACAAACATGGCAAAGACCGACGTTCCCACGGAAATATTGCCGGTGCGTTTCCTGACGCTGCCTGTAGCGACCATGCCTGTTCCGGCATCGCCCTCCGGCGGGCATAGCGGAATACCGGACTGCAAACGGCCTGACGGGTCGATCAGCCGGGTACCTGCTTCACTGAGATTTCCTGCATTCATACCAGCTGTATACACTGTAGGCAGGATATCTTGCAGCTTCCATGGATAACCCCTGCCGGCAGTTAGAGTGGTGAACTGCTTCACCATTTCTTCATTGTACTGCTTCGTTGCTTCGTCGATGGGGAACATCCCGGAGGCATCCCCGATCCCGAGCGCCCTGCGGCCCGTCAGCAGCAAGTGAATGTAACCCGATAAAGTCGTAAGATAATCTATTCCGGCCACATGCTCTTCACTGTTCAAAATAGCCTGATACAAGTGGGCGATACTCCAGCGCTCTGGAATTTTGAACTGGAATGTCCTGCTTAGCTCCGATGCAGCGGCGCTTGTGGTAGCATTGCGCCAGGTACGGAATGGAACGAGCAGCTCTCCCGCCTGGTCCAGCGCAATATACCCCTGCATCATGGCCGAGCAGCCTATAGAGCCGACGGTTTGCAGTGTGACACCATAGGTCTGCTGAACCGCTTGCTGTAATTGCTGGTAGGCTGCTTGCAGCCCTTGAACTGCTTCACTGAGATCGTAGGTCCAGTACCCATTAGTGAATTGATTCTCCCATTCATAGGTGCCGGAGGCAATCGTTTCAAAATGGTGATCGATCAGCACAGTCTTGATTCGCGTAGACCCAAACTCAATTCCGAGCGACGTTTCTCCCTGAACAATCGCCTGTTTGATGGAATGCGTCATGATAGCGTTCCCCCTCTGGCTAAAATTGTCCAGAATATAACATATACAAGCAATAGTGTACAACCCCTCGGCTCTTTTTTGAACTGACTTTATCCTGATTGGCTGTTGCAAATCTGCAATAAACCCTCCGTAAGAAAAATATTTTATTTTTTTTGGCCACGCTAAAATGTCTTGAAGTCTTATCTCCAACCCTTTGTCAGATCCGCCGGACAGGATAGGTCATGGACCTTGTTCATTTTAATGCCCATCCGGCCCGGCTGGAGAAAATAGTGTGGTTATTTTGCGACTGGCGGGTCCCGCGGAAACGCAGAAAATATACTTAGCGGTACAAATCAAGAAATCTTATGGCGGGCAGCGGCCGGAAGTCCAAATGTTCACCGCAGCGACGGCCAAGCTTTGAGTTCAAACCTAAGTAGGCTTGAATTAAGAGAACAGCTCCCCAACAATTTGTGAAGCCGCCAAGGCCAGTCGCAAAAAAACAACAGAAAAATGCCTTGAATTCAAGGTATTTTGGAGCTATTGACCGGTCTTTTATTCTGTATTACGATGACATTGAGAAAAGTTTCACAAGGAAATTCAGTCTCGCAAATCAGCAAAAATGAGACACACAGAAAGGCTATTATTTTTTTAATATGTGTAGTGAAATAATTCACATAAAGAGGAGCAGATGAAATGACAAAAGTAATTTCAGCAGCCAAAGCAGCAGAACTCATCAAGGACGGGGACACCGTAGCAGCGAGCGGATTTGGATTATCCTGCTGGGCAGAAGAGATGGGGATCGCCATTGAAGAGCGCTTCCTGCAGACCGGACAACCGAAGAATCTGACCGTGATGCACGCCAGTGCCGTCGGCAACCGCCGCGACAAGGGCATGAGCCACCTGGGCCATGAAGGCCTCATCAAACGCTGGATTGGCGGTATCGCCATCGCTTCCCCAGGGCTAGCTAAGCTGATCGAAGAAGATAAATGCGAAGCCTACAATCTGCCGCAGGGAGTCATTACCCAGCTCTACCGCGAGATTGCCGCTAAGCGTCCGGGTGTGATTACCAAGGTAGGCATGGAGACCTTCGTCGATCCCCGCGTGGAGGGCGGCAAGATGTCCCCTTCTACGAAGGAAGACATTGTGAAGGTGATTGAACTGGAAGGCGAGGAGTGGCTGTTCTACAAGACCTTCCCGATTCAGATCGCCCTCATCCGCGGAACCGTAGCGGACGAGAACGGCAACCTGACGCTGGAAAAAGAAGGACTGCACATGGAGGTGCTGCCGATTGCCCAGGCGGTCCGCAACTCCGGCGGCATCGTGATTGCCCAGGTAGAGACCGTGGCCAAGAACGGCACCTTGAATCCGAAGGATGTGAAGGTGCCGGGCATTCTGGTAGATTACCTCGTCGTGTCCACCCCGGAGAATCATTACCAGACCGAGAATACGCAGTATAACCCGGCATTCTCCGGTCATGTGAAAGTGCCTGTGGATTCGATTGAAGTCCTGCCGCTGGATGAACGCAAAATCATCTCCCGCCGCACAGCCGTCGAGCTTCAGCCGAATACCATTCTGAATCTCGGCGTCGGCATCCCGGTGAATGTAGCGAACATTGCTGCTGAAGAGGGCGTGGACGACCAACTGATTCTGACGACAGAGGCAGGCTCGATTGGCGGTGTTCCCGCAGGTCTGAAGGATTTCGGGCATGCCTACAACTCCGAGGCGATTGTAGATCATGATTCCCAGTTCGATTTCTATGACGGCGGCGGCATTGATCTGTCGGTCCTTGGCCTGGCCCAGACGGATGAGTCGGGAAACGTGAATGTCAGTAAATTCGGCACACGCGTTGCGGGCTGCGGCGGATTCATCAATATCTCTCAGGCGGCGAAGAAGCTGGTATTCGCGGGTACTTTTACAGCGGGCGGGCTGCAGATCAAGGTAGAGAACGGTAAGCTGCACATCATTCAAGAGGGCAAGGCCAAGAAATTCATCTCAAAGGTACAGCAGATCACCTTCAGCGGATCTTATGCCGCCAAGGTACAGCAGCCGGTTGTGTATGTTACGGAGCGCGCTGTCTTTGAACTTCTGAACGGGAAAATGACCTTAACCGAAATCGCGCCAGGCATTGACTTGCAGACAGAGATTCTGGATCAGATGGACTTCAAGCCGGTCATTTCACCGAATCTGAAGGAGATGGACGCGGCTATGTTCCAAGAGAACTGGGGCATGCTGAAGTCGATTATCGCCGATAAGAACCGGGTGCTGCAGGAAGTGTAAGCATTAGCAAGCTCTAATCATAAACCATATCAGAAAAGAGATGAGATCATGAACGTAGAATTGAACCGCTGGAGGATACTCATTGCCTCAACAATTATTAACATCTGTGTAGGCGCGATTTATGCTTTTAGTATTTTTGCACTGCCGCTGACCAAGGTATTTGATGTGACGATGCCGGTTATTATGATTGCTTTTACAATTAATGGGGCGATTTCCCCGATTCCGATGATTCTGGGCGGCAAGCTGGTGGATAAAGGCGGGGCCAAGAAGGCGGTCTTCATCGGCGGTGCAATGTTCGGGATTGGTTTCATTCTCTCGGGTCTGGCTACTGCACCTTGGATGCTGTATATCACTTATGGCGTCATTACCGGGATTGGCCAGGGAATCGTGTATTCCTCGACCATCGGGAACAGCGTCAAGCTCTTTCCGGATAAAAGAGGGCTGGCAGCGGGGATCGTTACCGCCGGATATGGCGGCGGCACCATCGCTATCGCTCCTATCGCTAATGCGCTGATCACTAGCAATGGTGTACAATCTGCTTTAATTACGCTCGGTATTGCTTTCCTGGTGGTTATTCTGGGCCTTGGCTTGCTGGTGAAGCCTGCTCCTGCCGGTTATGCTCCTGAGGGCTGGACGCCTCCGGCTGCCGCAGCTGTAAAGGGCGGAGCCAACATCCGGTGGAACGAGATGATTAAGAAGCCGATATTCTATGTGATTGCCTGCCTGTTCCTGATCGGCGCCCTGTCTGGTATGATGGTGACCTCGAACGCATCTGTTATCGGTCAAAAAATGTTCGGCTTAACCGCAGCCGCCGCAGCGCTCTATGTCAGCTTGTACTCCCTGAGCAACTGTCTGGGCCGTGTATTCTGGGGCGCAGTGTCCGATAGAATCGGCCGGGTGAAATGCCTGCTGATGATCTACCTTGTCATTGCAGCTATGATGCTCACGATTGCTTTATCCTCTTCTGTTGCCGGATTTGCTGTCGCCATTGCCGGAATCGGCTTATGCTTCGGCGGAACGATGGGCATCTTCCCGTCCATTGTCGGTGAGAAATTCGGCATGAAATATTACGGCGTGAACTACGGTGTCACCTTCATCGGCTACTCGGGAGCCGCATTCTTTGGACCGAGAATTGCCGGCAGTGTAGCGGCAGCCAATGACGGCAACTTCACGAATGCTTTTTACATCGCGCTGGTCATCTCCCTGGTCGGCTTCGCCTTAACCTTCGTCTACAAAGCGATGGAGAACAAGCAGAAGCCCGAGCCGGAAGTGGCTAAGGCGGCTTAAAAAATTTATTAATATATGGAGGTAATTATAATGTCGATTACACAACTGTTAGGAATTAAATATCCGATTTTCCAGGGCGGTATGGCTCAGATTGCCGTGTCTCCGCTGGTAGGCGCTGTATCCAACGCAGGCGGGCTGGGCATCATCGGCTCCGGCGGATTCACCGCCGACCGTCTCCGTGACGAGATCCGCAAGGCCAAAGCAAGCACCGATAAGCCGTTTGCCGTTAACCTGATGCTGATGATGAACAATATTCCTGAGCTGATCCAGGTTATTATAGAAGAAGGCGTGAAGATCGTAACCACAGGCGCAGGCACCCCCGCTCCTTATATGCCGGTTCTGAAGGAGCATGGCATTATCGTGATTCCGGTAGTCCCTTCCGTCAAAATCGCCAAGAAAATGGAAGCGCTCGGTGTCGATGCGATTGTAGCTGAGGGAACGGAGGCTGGCGGACATGTTGGTGAAACTACGACGATGGCCTTGCTGCCGCAAGTCGCCAGCGCGGTATCGATTCCGGTAATCGGGGCCGGCGGGATTGCCGATGGACGCGGGATTGCCGCTGCTTTTGCACTCGGAGCCCAGGGGGTTCAGGTTGGAACCCGGTTCCTCGCAACTGTGGAATGCCCGACACATGAGAACTTCAAGCTGGCGGTTATCAACGCCGATGATACCAGCACAACCGTAACCGGCCGCAGTCTGGGCGGACCTGTAAGAAGCATTAAGAACAGCATGATTGCCGAATTCCTAAGAATGGAGAATGAGAAGGCATCGCGTGAGGAGCTGGAGAGCTTAAGCCTGGGCTCGCTGCGCAGAGCTGTATATGAAGGAGATACCGATACTGGCTCCGTAATGGCTGGACAGATCTGCGGGATGGTCAACCAAATTACCACCGTGGAAGAGATGATCACCACCATGTTCGCTGAGGCGCAGGAAGTCATGGACAAGATGGGCAAAGTAACCTTTGAAGCTGTAGCACACGCCTAATTAAGGTTTTGCTAACCATTAGCCAAATGGTATCATTTATATAATGATGCGGTTTGGCTTTTTGTCTAGCCGGAATGTAAGCGTCCATATTATGGTATAGGACTGATGAATGTGACCAAAAAAAACAAAAATACCAATAAACCCTCCATCGACGAGTTCGTGGAAGAATATCCGTCTACATTATTTGTGACCGATCAGAACGGGAATATCCTCATCTCGAATGAATTCACCGCGCTAACCATCGGTATCCATCTGGAAGAACTGCTTAAGGCGAATGTCCAGGATCTGGTGAAGGCGGGCTATTACAGCCATTCCATCACGATGGAGGCTATCGCGACCAAGCAGAAGGTATCCCGGACCGTCAATACCTCCAGAGGCTTCCATGTCTTCTCGTCGGCGATTCCCATTCTGGACAAGGACGGGGAGGTACAGCTGGTCGTTACCACCTCCAACGAATTCAGCCAGGAGCAGAACTATTATGAAGCAAATGTGCCTGTCGCCCAGCAGATCCATAAGCAGTTAGGCGGTATGGCGGCGGAGAAGAAGAAGGGCATCGTGGCCGAGAGTCTGGCGATGAAGCAGATTATCAAGGTCTGTAACCAGATTGCGTCTTACGACAGCAAGGTGCTGATCTACGGCGAGTCCGGGACGGGCAAAGAAGTGATTGCCAAGTACATCCATCTGAAGAGCGAGAAGTGGAAGGGGCCATTCATTCCGATTAACTGCGCTGCGATTGCTCCGGCTCTTTTTGAATACGAATTGTTCGGGTATGAGAAGGGCGTGCTCGAGGGGCAGACGGAGGTTAAGGCCGGTATGATTGAAATTGCGAGCGGCGGCGTACTGTTCCTCGATGAGATTGCTGATCTGCCGATGGAGATGCAGGCCAAGCTGCTGCGGGTGCTGGAGAACAATGAAGTGCGGCGGGTGGGCGGTCTTACAAATATTCCGGTCAATTGCCGGGTGATCTCCGCGACGAACCGCGATTTGTGGAGTCTGGTGAAGAAGGGGCTGTTCCGCGAGGATCTGTATTACCGGATTAACGTCATCCCGATTCATATCCCGCCGCTGCGCAACCGCAAGCTGGATCTGGTAGGGTTAATCTCCAGCTTCATCGCCGGCTTCAATGAGATGTACGGCAAGAAATATGTGCTCAGTGCCGAAGAGTTCGATAAGATGCTGAACGAGCCCTGGCATGGAAACGTGAGAGAACTAAGGAATTACATCGAGAGGCTGGTGGTGACCGAGCATGTGGGCCAGAGCCCGCAGGAGGAAGAGCAGATCGGCGACTGGTTCTCCCTTGACCATTTCATCGAGAAGAATAAGCACCAGCTCTCCACCCTGAAGGATTTCACTGCCGTAGCGGAGGGCCATTATATCAAAAAAGTGCTGCAGGATTGTGCCGGGAACGGGACCGAGGCGGCCAAGCGCCTGAACGTAGACCGGTCGGTGATTTACAGAAAGCTGAAGAAGATGGAAGAGGTGCTGGGGAATTAAGTGAACCAATTTCCAGGATTAGGCGTATTAACTATTATGCCTATAATTCTATGGAAATGGAGTGAATTAAATGAATGTGTCATGGTTACGTTCCCGCTCTGCCTTGTGGACGAGGACTGTGTTATCGGCTGCACTGGTTCTGACACTGACGGCCCCGGCTGTCCATGCCGCCGCTGTTCCCCCTGCTTCTTCGGCCGCTCCGGCCGCTGCCGCTGTAACGGGCAAGCCGCTGACTACTGAGAATGTGGATGCCTTCCTTAAGCCGTTCTTCGGCTCGAAGGATGTGCAGGCACAGCTTGCCGGTGCCGTTGTTGTAGTCGTTAAGGACGGCAAGGCCGTAGTGAAGGAAGGCTTCGGATACGCAGATAAGGCTGCCAAAACCAAGGTAGACCCTGACAAGACCGTCTTCCGTATGGCCTCTGTCTCCAAAACCTTCACCGCCACTGCTGCCATGCAGCTCGTGGAGCAGGGCAAGCTCGATTTGAAGGCGGATTTTCAAACCTATACCGGCAAGATGGCCTTCGACAATCCCTTCGGAGTTCCGGTAACGGTTGCGGATCTGCTGACTCACACCACCGGCTTCCGTATTCAGGACCCGCTGCCGGAGGATATCAACCAGGATTTCACCACCAAGGTGTCGATTGAGGATTATGTGGTGAAGCATATGCCGCCGGTGGTGCGTGAGCCGGGCACTTCTTACATGTATGACAACTTCGCTTCGATGCTGCTTGGTCTGGTGGTAGAGAAGGCCAGCGGCATGCCGTATGAGGATTACATGCAGCAGCATGTCTTCGCCCCGCTGAAGATGGATTCAAGCGGCTTCCTGCTGGAAGGTAAGCTGAAGGACAATCTTGCTACTGCTTATGATGCCACGGGCAAAGAGGTCGATCTGTACAATGTGACGCCAACCGTGATGCCTCAAGGCGGCATGCTGTCTACTGGCGATGATGTTGCCAAGTTCATGACGGCATTTCTGAACGGAGGAGCGGTTGACAATAACCGCATTCTTAAGGCTGACACCGTACAATCGATGGAGGAATACCGTTCTTCCATTCATCCTATGCTACCGAATACCACCTACGGCTTTGAAGCGCCTTTACAGCTTCCGGGAGCCGGCAGCAGTTCCAAGATTATCACCAAGGCTGGCGATTTAATTGGCTTCAGCACTTATATGTTCCTGATCCCCGAGCAGAACACCGGGGTATTCATTGCCTATAATCAGCAGAGTACACTGCGGGAGCTGTTTTATCCGGCTTTTATTCAGAGCTTCTTCCCGCAATATGCCGCACCGGTGAAGCTGGATGCCTACAAGCCGAAGAGCACTGAAGCGCTGAAGGCCTTCACTGGCTACTATGCGGATCTCCGTATGAAGAGTCTGGTGTCTACAGTCTCTGTGCAGAATGGTGCGCTAATGATTAACGATGGTTTTCTGGGTTCCCGCAAGCTGATTCAGGTAGACGATAATTTGTTCACGGATGAGCTGACCGGCAAATTTACGGGCTTCACCATTAAGGATGACGGAGGCAGCGCTTATCTCAAGGAGCCTTACCTCAATCCGTTCAGCTACGGGCAAAAGGGGCCGGACGGCGTCGGTTATGCCGATGTTCCGGCGAGCCATCCTTATGCCGCTCCGGTTCAGATGCTCCAGTCGCTGGGTTATCTGCCGAATGATGCTACGCTGAGCTTCCAGCCTGAGGCGGGCATTACGCGCGCCCAGTATGTGCGGCTGATGATGGAGAGCAGCGGACTCAAGGGAAGTTCGACTGAGAAGCTGGCCTTCCCGGATCTGCAGGGCCATCCCGATGCCGCTTTCATTCAGCAGGCTGTTGAGCTGGGCATGATTGAAGGAACGGCCAGCGGAGAATTCCAGCCGGACCGGGTGATCTCCCGCCAGGAGGCTGCGGTCTTGATATGGAGAGCATATAATAAGCAATACCCGGATAAGCTGTTCGAGAAGGTGAAGCTGTCCGGCACTACAGACAAATGGGCCGTTCCGGCCGTGAAGATGGCTGTCGCCCTGGGCCTGTACGGACCGGACTTCAAGCCGGATGCCAAGGGCGCTGTGGACTATAAGTCCAGAGAAGCGCTGAGCAAAAAGGAGAACGCCGCCATTCTGTACGCCCTGTTCACCAAGCCGATCGACCAGATCGTATCCAAGCTGTCGCAGCAGGCTGGGGACGGGGGGAAGTAACGTATTAATGGGTTGGAAGCTGTCCCGAGGGGCAGCCTTCTGGATAATGAATGACAGGACCGGCCTTGGGCCGGTCCTGTTTCATTTCTGGCGCTTCGGAATGTTGCGGGAAGCGGGCGTAGAGCGGAGATGAGGTGCATAAGTACACTTGAATTTCGTAATAGTCGGCTAGATGAGCGAATGAGGTGCATTAATACACTTGAATCCACCGGCACAGCTTACATATGTGCGGACTTAGCGCCCAGGCCCTCCAGCCATGCGGCCAGTTCTGTGGCTTGGCAGCGTCTCGCGGCGTCCAGGGGAGTGAGGCCGTCCCATGGGGAGGGCCAGCTTAGCTCGGCTCCCCGGCCGAGCAGATATTCGGCGGCGGTGCGCTGTCCGCCGTGGCAGGCGCACCAGAATGCGACGTTTACCTCGTCCGGTGCTGCTGAAGCAGAGCTTGCGCCCCAAGGATAGCGGCGCGGGAGCGGATGTCCGGCGAAGTGGGCCTCCAGCGCATCAAGCAGACCAAGCGCCGCCGCGTGCCATAGTGCAGGCTGCGCACCGCGCTCCACCAGCCGCTGCGCCGCCCGCCACTGCGCGAAGGCCACAGCATCGTCCAGCGGGGTGCCGCCGGCGATGACCGCACCTGGGGCCTCGATGTCGGCACCGGCATCGAGCAGCAGGTCCAGCACCTCGGTGTCATCGCTGCTTGCTGCCCAGTGCAGCGGCGTCTCGCGGTGCCCCCGCTGAACTGCGCATTCACCTCCGCGCCTGCCTCAATCAGCACGCCAACGACCGCTGCATTATTGGGATAATGCCCCGGCCAGTCCGTGGCGATGTGCAGCAGCGTGCGCGACATCCCGCGATCAGTGCTGCCAGGGTTCACGCTTTTTGCTCCAGATTCTTCGCTTTCAGTGCCGCCGCCTGTGTTCTTACCGTTTGCGCTTGCCCCAGCGTCGCCGCCACTGTTAGCATTGCCAGTGTCCCTGCTGCCAGTCTCGGTGTAACTAACGCCCCCGCCATCATCAGGATTACCAGTGCCTTCGCTACTAGCCCCAGTGTTACTAACGCCCACACCGACAGTCTCTGTATTCCCGGCATCGCCAGTCTCCCCGCCGCCAGTCCCTTCGTTACTTGCCCGTCCCTCTTCAGTCCCAACAATCCGGGCTGTAGCCAGCCCCGGGTTTCCAGCCAGTAATTCTGTCAATCCCGGTACATCGCCGGTACGAATCGCCTGTACCACAGACTTCGCCAGCGGATCATCATATGTCATCCATGTCTGAGAACGCTCCGTGTTCATCCGGTAATTCCTCCGTTTTCGGTTCGGCAGTGTCCCATAATCATCCCGGCATCTGCCAGCATCTTTAGATTTCCTTCATTATAACAGAATATCAAACGCCTAATGATGGAGGCGACTTCATCCAGAGTGATCAACTCTCCAAGGTATGGTAGAATAATTCCAACGATCCGGGAGGAGGAGAACCATGCAATTTGAGATTACTCATGATTTCGCAGATGAACGTTTCCGGGAGTTTGTACAGGAGAACTTCTGCGGTGAACGTGAATCGATACTTAAGAGTGACATAGACACAGTAACCGCATTAAACCTGAGTGGCCTTGGAATCTCAAGTCTGCAAGGAATTGAGCATTTTACGGCCCTTCAGAAGCTGGATTGTTCCTATAACGGGTTAACCTTACTTGATCTTAGGCAGAACCGGGAACTGGTTAAGCTGAACTGCCGCAGTAACCTGCTGATCGAGCTGAACATGTCGCCTCATCAGTTATTGCAAGAGCTGGATTGCAGCCTGAATCTTTTCCGTACCCTGGACCTCAGCCGGAACACCAGGCTGGAGAAGCTGGAGTGTCAGGAGAATATGATATCGAGATTGGACTTAAGCAATAATCCTGGACTCATGGTACTCCAATGCTCCTATAACTCGCTGCATGAACTGAACCTCGGGCACAATACAGCACTGGAGCAGCTCGATTGCAGCAGCAATTATATCATTACTCTGAATATCGCAGAGTGTACGGAGCTTCTTGAAATCCGCTGCAATCATAATCATCTGACCCGCCTGGATACCAGCAAGCATCCAGGACTTACAGGTCTGCGTTGCTTCAATAATCATCTTACGGGTCTGGACCTCAGCCACAATAAGCAGTTGACCAAGCTCTATTGCTCGGAGAACAAGCTGACGGTACTGGATACGAGCCATAATCCGCAGCTTACGGAGTTGGATTATGCCAACAATCTTATCATCCAGCCCGATCATGAGGTGGAGGGTGTCGGAACCTTGCGGTATGATAATACCTTCACATGCTATAGCGCAGCTTTTTCCTATTCGGGCCATGAGCTTCCCGTGACCGCGGAGGTTAAGACCAAGACGGATGCGGAGCATTTGACCTCCCAGATTCAAAAAGTATGGGCTGAACTGGACAAGCTGCTTGACCGCGTATTGCTACAGATTGCCGGGGCCCATCCGGATGAAGATGTGAATGAGCTGGAGCTGGCCGAGCTTAACTTCGCTGATGACGGTTCCTTCCGTATCGGCTATGATGCCGGGGACACACCGGCGGGCCGGTTATGTATCTATGCAGCGTTTGATTCTGAGGGGGAGCTGGACCCTGAGCTGATCTATGAAATGTATTAGGCAGGTATGCCATAGACAGAGGCCCATGCGATTAAGCATGGGCCTTGTGCTGCTGAGGTATGATGGAGCTTTTACAGTTCAACCTTCCAGTTACCCAGCCGCTTTGCGATTTCCGGGTCCCGGTGGGAGAAGAACAGGCTCTCGCCTGTATCGAGCGCGGTAATCTGCGCCATATCCTCTGCACTCAGCGCAAAATCAAAAATATCGAAGTTCTCCACAATCCGCTCTTTGCGCACAGACTTCGGAATCGCCACGATATCACGCTGGATCAGCCAGCGCAGCACAACCTGTGCGACAGATTTGTTATGCTTAGCGGCAATCCCGGATAACACTTCATTGCTGAACAAGTTGTTTCGTCCTTCAGCGAATGGTCCCCATGATTCAATCTGCACTCCTTGTTCCTTCATAAAAGCAGCATTATCCGTCTGCTGATGGAACGGATGCGTCTCCACCTGATTGACCGCAGGCACAACCTTATTATGGACGATGAGGTCCATCAGCCGGTCCGGGAGGAAGTTGCTGACCCCGATCGCTCTGATTTTCCCTTCATGGTGCAGCTCTTCCATCGCCCGCCAAGCTCCGTAATAGTCCCCGAACGGCTGGTGAATGAGGTACAGATCCAGGTAGTCCAGCCCCAGCTTCTTCAGGGACTTGGCGAATGCAAGCTGGGCACTCTCGTATCCGGCATCCTGAATCCACAGCTTGGTGGTGATGAACAGCTCTTCGCGCGGTATACCACTGCGCTTGATGGCGCGGCCCACCGCCTCTTCATTCAGATATCCGGCAGCGGTGTCGATCAGTCGATAGCCTGCCATCAGTGCTTCGTACACTACCTTCTCACATTCTTCGCTATCTGGAACCTGATAGACACCGAAGCCGAGAATCGGCATTTTCACTCCATTGTTCAAAGTTACAGTCTGCATGATCTTGTCCTCCTATGGTATATTTATAGTTATGGCAAACGGATAGCTATCCCGGAAAAGTAATCCCGAACAGCAGGCACCTCAGCGGGGATTTCGCCGGCTGCCAATTTGCTATACAATAAGCCTATCGCCTTCGTGTAACACGAAGTCAAGCAGGGCTTATTATTTTTTTTCCGGGAGGGATATTATGTATACGGTCAAAGAAGCTGCCGCTATAACCGGACTCACTGAGCATGCGGTACGCTTCTATACGGATAAAGGTCTGGTGCCGAGCATTCAGCGTGATAAGAACAACATCCGGGTATTCGACGATGAATCGGTGAACTGGCTGTACGGGATCAAATGCCTCAAGCAGACAGGTCTCCCCATTGAAAGCATCAAAACCTATGTCGATCTCTGCCTCGAAGGGGATTCGACCATCCCCCAGCGCTTCGCTATGATGATGGAATACAGGGAAGCGGCGCTCATTCAGTTGGAAGAGGCCAAGCAGCGCGTTGCCCATCTGGAAGAGAAGGCCCTTCAGTATCAGGCCATTCTGGAGCAGCGTATCCCCGACCTGACCAATCCCGGCAACTGGGGCAAGCTGCTGGAGCAGGGTGTCAAGGTTCCGGCGCGCCGGAAGAGAGTGGTTCGGTCTTCTTAGGAGTCAGGGGATAGTGAGAAGAGCGGGCTTCGGGCTGCTGGAAGTGGGAAGATGGCGGATGAGAGGGATAAATCCCTTTGGTGGCGGCGAAAGAGGCTGAATGGATGAAATGAGAGGGATAAATCCCTTTGGTGGCGCTGTAAAAGGCCAAATGGTCGAAATGAGAGGGATAAATCCCTTTGGTGGTGCAGAATGTGGCCGGATAGCAAATGAAGAGCATTAGTGCATCTGAATTTCACAAAAGTCGGCCAAACGAGCAAATGAAGAGCATTAGTGCACTTGATTTTCACAAATCGGGGTCAAAGGCGTAAATGAAGAGCACTAATACACCTGATCTCATCGAGCATAAGTAGACAGGTATACATTAATTTGGAATACTCCCAGGTTACCTGGGGGATACATATATTAGGCAGATCAACCAAGCACACTCCAGCTCCCAATCGACTTTATTCGCCAGCATTCGTCAAATCCTTTGCCCGTTTACCTTGACACACTGTATACCCCGTGACATAATAATTCCAGACTAAAAGACTATGATAAGTTGGACATCATAGGACAACAAGAGAGAGCTTTTACTAGACGAGGGGGAAGTTATAATGAAGAAGAAATTTGTGCCAGGTATTCTGATAATGTTGCTCGGATTGGTTATTGCAGGCTGCGGTAATGGAAATAAGAATAACGCAGGTTCCGCAGAGACAAACGGCGCGGGAGCCGGTACGAAGACCATCATTGCTGCAACGAGCGGGGTAAGTAATCCTTTTAGCTACGAGAAGGACGGCCAGCTGACAGGTTACGATGTGGAAGTAATGAAGGCGATCTTCAAGGACCTTCCGGAATATAAGCTAGAGGTGCAGGCGATTGAATTCGAAGGGATTCTGACCGGCCTGGATAATGGACGCTTCCAGCTGGGGGCGAACAATTTCAGCTCGAACCCCGAGAGACGCGGCAAATACAATTTCTCTCTCCCGATTATTGAGAATGCCAATGTATTCGTAGTCCGCAAGGACGATAACACCCTTAAGGCGGTAGAAGACCTGAAGGGCTATAAAGCCGTAACCGAAGTAGGCAACTCCGGTGCCACCCTGCTGGAGAATTATAATGAAGCGAACCCGGATGCCAAAGCAGAGATTATCTACACCGACGAGAATTTCGTGAAGCAGTTCGAAGGTATTGAAGCCGGCAAGTACGATGTGCGCATCATTTCCCGTGTCTCTGCCGAGAAGGCCATCAAGGAGCACGGTTTCACCAACCTGAAGGTGGTTGCGTTCTCTACAGAGAATAGCGATCCAGGATCTTATATCCTGCTCTCGAAGTCTGCGGACAGCACCCTGCTGGATACCGTCAACAAGAGAATCAAGGAAATGTATGCAGACGGCACCCTGCTGAAGATTAGCCAAGAGCAGCTTGGCGGCGATTATTTGCCTAAAAAAGAGCTGATGGAGTAACCGGAGGAAGGTGAGCATATGAAATTTCTAGTCTCGGGAGATGCATTATTCTCCAGCAGCAATTTAGATAAGACGATGGACCCGGAGCTGCTGGCTCTCTTGCAAGGGGCCGATGAAGCTTTTACCAATGCAGAGTTCGTGACTCCGCGCCTCAATACCGCTCCGGCGGCAGGCCGCGGCTACCAGACCAGTGTGCGCCCCAAGGCGCTGGACGAATTCGGGAAGCTCAATATCCGTTATGTGAGCTTTGCGAATAATCATACGGGGGATTATGGGACCCAGGGTCTTGTGGATACGATCGAAGAGGCGGAAGCCCGCGGTCTGACCCCGCTTGGAGTGGGCATGAGCCTGCATGAAGCGCGTAAGCCGGTGTTTGTGGATACGCCAGACGGGCGGATTGCGATCATCACCATCGATGTGACGAGAAGCGAAGTGTTCGCTGCCTCGAATCCGGGGAACGGCGTTCCGGCCCGTCCGGGGGTCAACCCGCTGCGCTGGTCGCGTACGTATGTCGTGAACGATCAGGATTTCAGCACGCTCCAGGAGATCAGTGAGCGTATCGGCATCGCTTCCAGCATGGAGGAAGGCAAGAGGATTGAGACGTATAAAAGCAAGTCGGAGAACCACTATGAATTCGGCTCGCTGTTTGAGGGCTATTTAACCTTCGAGAAGGGTGAACAGTCCCGCGTCAAGACGGCAGCGCATGAGCAGGATCAGCAGGAAATCTACCGCAGCATCCAGGATGCGGCGGAGCGCAGTGACTATGTTTTTGTCAGCCTCCATACGCATGAAGGGGAGAACGAGAACTGGTACTCCGATTATCCGGCAGAGTTCATTGAGACCTTCGCGCGGGGTGCGGTGGATGCCGGGGCGAGCTGTGTCTTCGGGCATGGCGCTCATTTCACCCGTGGGGTGGAGCTGTATAAGGGGCAGCCGATTTTTTATAACCTGGGCAGTCTGTTCATGGAGTTCGAAGCAGGAGAGTCGATTGTATCTCCAGAGATGTTCACCGCCTACGGGTATGCTGAGAATGAAGCTCCATCTACTCTGCACAAGAACAGAACCAAGGACAGCGAAGGGAATTGGCAGGGCTTCTACAGCGACCGCAAGTTCTCGGAGAACTTCCTGGTCATGTTCGATCTGAGTGTGGAGGACAAGCGGTTCAGCTATGAGCTGATTCCGATTGATCTCAGACTTACCCATGAGACAGTAACGAAGCGCGGGCTTCCGGTACTGGCTTCGGACGAAGCGGCGGCTTCTCTGGTAGAGCGGCTGAATAAGGTAAGCAACGAACGGTATCATACTGAAATTATCTATGAGGGCAGACGGTTGACGGTCAGACCGTGTTAGAGCGTCGCCCTGTAAATTGAACGTGGAAGGAAGTCAGTCGTTATGGGAGAGATTTTTGATATCAACGCGGTGTTCTCAGCGATTCCTCGCCTGTTAGAGGTCCTTCCTGTGAGTCTGCAGATTACGGTCATCTCGATGATCGTCGGTCTTGTGTTTGCCCTGCTGTTCGCCATTATCCGTATGCGCCGAATTCCCGTGCTAAGCCAGCTAGTCACACTCTTCATCTCGTTCATCCGTGGAACGCCGATCATTGTGCAGCTATATCTGACTTATAACGGAATTCCGTTGTTACTCAAATTCATTAATCAGCAGTACGGAACGGATTATAATATCAATGCCATTCCGGCGATGATCTTCGTGCTGGTCACCTTCGCGTTCAATGAAGCGGCATACAACTCGGAGACGATCCGTGCTGCGCTGCAGTCGGTGAATAAGGGCCAGATCGAGGCCGCTGAATCCCTGGGGATGACGTATCTTCAGGTGCTGAGAAGAGTCATTGTTCCGCAGGCGCTTGTGGTGGCGATTCCGCCGCTGGGCAATGCCCTGATCGGACTGCTGAAGGGAACCTCACTGGCCTTCGTTGCGGGTGTAATCGAAATGACCGCCAAGGGGAAAATCATCTCCGGCAGCAACTTCCGCTTCTTCGAGGTGTATCTCGCGCTGGCGATTATCTACTGGATCATGACGATTCTGATTGAGCAGCTTCTGAGATTCCTGGAGCGAAGATTCTCCATTCCGGACTCCGCTACCGGAGCCATGAACCGCGGCTGGTTCTCTTGGGGAAGGAGGGAGATCTGATGATAAAGGTGAGCCATTTATCCAAGTCTTTTCACGGCAATCTGATTCTGGACGATCTCTCTGTCGAGATTAACAAGGGAGATGTCGTGGCCATCATCGGTTCGTCCGGTGCGGGCAAATCCACCTTCCTGCGTTCGCTTAACTGCCTGGAGCAGGCGGACCGGGGCACGCTGGATCTCGAAGGCTTCAAGGTCGATTTCAGCACGATCACGAACAAGCAGCGGCTGGAGCTGCGCAAGCAGACAGCGATGGTATTCCAGCAATTCAATCTGTTCCAGCACCGGACGGCGCTGGATAATGTCAAGGAAGGCCTGAAGATTGTGAAGCGGATGAATGACCGCGAGGCCGCGCAGATTGCTCAGAAGCAGCTGGAGCAGGTAGGCCTTGCTGAGCGTGCTCATTATTATCCGAAGCATCTGTCCGGCGGCCAGCAGCAGCGGGTGGGCATTGCCCGTGCGCTCGCGATGAATCCGAAGCTGCTGCTCCTGGACGAGCCGACCTCAGCGCTTGACCCTGAGCTGGTGGGCGAGGTGCTGCAGACGATTAAGAAGACCGCCGCTACCGGCCAGACCATGATTCTCGTCTCGCATGAGATGAGCTTTGTCTATGAAGTGGCGAATAAGGTGCTTTTCTTGGACAAAGGCAAGATTGTCGAGGAAGGAACGCCGGACGAGGTGTTCAACCATCCGAAGTCCGAGCGGGCCAAGGAGTTCCTGCATAATTATTTCCGCAATAAGTCTAGTATTTAAGAGCATTATAGTAAAAACCCCGAGAAGGCGCAGGTTTGCGCTTTTTCGGGTTTTTTTGGATGTGCAATTAAATTGGTAATCGAAGCTTCGTTGTCACTGAGGTGAACATTTTCAGGCGGACGCTACCGCTCCTACAGTTCCCAATATCCCCTTTTTGCTTTTCGTTAATTTCTTTCGTTCCACTTCTATAGCTATCCTTCTTTGAGGATAGCCGCGAAGCAAAAAACAGACGTCCCCGGTTCTGCGGGAATGTCTGTTGGTCTGTGGGCTTTCATGCGAGCAAAGGGCAGTAAGATAATTTGTATCAAATTATGAATATGCAGGAAAGGTTCAGCCTCCACCCGTACCGTGTCCCATAGTTGAAATTGACAATGGAGTGCTTACATTTACTATAGGTTCTGTGGGTATCACGGGTATAAGAATTGCAATACCCAGACTACAGAGAGCTAGAAGCCGAATAGAAATTCTTAGTATTAGAATTTTTCACTGTTCTGATCAGCAGTTTATATCGCTCCAGCTCTTCTTGTCCGGCTTCATACCGATATTGTTCAAACATATTGATACAAGCGAGTGCTATGCTCTCGTTGTTAATCTTGGAAGCAGATTCTAAACTTTGCAGTACGAAGCTGAATTCTTCATTTCGCTTATTTCGTATATAATAGGCAGCCAGCTCTACGAGGAACCGTGTGTGTTGATCCGATATAATCAACTGGTTGTACTCACCAAACTCTGTAGCATATGTCTGGTATGGAATGTAGTCAGCAAACCGTTCCAGAACGTGATCTACATTCCAGCCATAACGGTTAGCTGAAGCTAGGATATTAGATAAAGCTACAAATAATTCATCTCTTTGGGTTGAAATATGTTCAATATACTCTGAAAGGACATCCTGCTTACCAGACATAACCTGATAGAGCAAAGTATTTGCCTTGCCCCATTCCTGAAACTGAGCTATTGTTCGTTTTGCCTCTTTATCATCTTTTTGTATCCAGCTTGTATCTGTATACAGACTGACAAATTTCAAAGCCGATGTAAAATCATTATGTTCCTCACATATACTTGCGCGCATGAGATGAGAGTAATAAATATAGAAGCATAGCGGTTTTTCAGGTTTTTTCTCTTCACCCATCCTGCGGTTTGATTGACGTTGAAGATTATAGCGAAGAGTAGCCAGATGAAGCATATCCTGAGCTAATTTATCAGCTTTTTCCCATTTATGCAGTGAATAATACACATTTACTAAGTGCTTAATTCCATCCAACTGATCCGCCTCATCGAGCTTATCCAAATAACATTCAAAGATATGAGCCGCTTGCAGATTCCGGGTTTGGTCGTCTCCTAGGGCAATGCGGAAGAGACGGTATTGACACAAGGCCAGCCGTTCAGAGTTCTGGTATTTCTCACTGTCGCTCACGTTCTTATACAGCAATTCTGCTGCTTGCCATAGACCCTCCTGAAACAGCCCTTCTGCCACCTCAAATAACATGGGAGCGTAGGTCAGTTTCTCCAGCAATTGCTGAACCACCTGTTCAATGCAATCCAGACGCCCAAGCTCGGCTGAACGTACTAGAAACGGCCGTAACCGCCGCCAGGTTGGCGGGGAATGATCGAAGCATTCTTCCACATAAAGGCTGTAAAAGTGATCCTCAGGAAGCCCCATTGCCCTCGTAATCCGCTCCAGATGGTTCATGGCAATGGGTTGCTGACCATGAATAAGCCGGCTGAGCGTTCCTGAATTGATTCCGGATTGTCCGGCAAACTGATTAATAGTCATCTTCTGCTGGGACAGATACCCTGTTAATGCATCGCGAATGGTCGTTAGTGTCGGGACCATGTACTCACCACCTGACTAGATTCCAAGAACTATATTTTTATTTTATAGCTGTAATATTATTCTATAATATTCCAATGGTCAATATTTCAAATGAGTACAAACCGTGAAATAGTGGCAATTGACCGAGAGAAACGCAGCGCCTGAGGAAGTTCCAATAGTAGAGTAAAGATAAGTTAAGAATCTGTGAATTTTCCGCTTTTAAGGTTAAAATATTCCTGATTGGGAGTTCATTTTCCGTTGCGGTCAACCAGCCAAACCCGCGAGAATCGCAGCAATATTCAGCTACATTCATTAAAGTCGCAATTTTTGAGACTTTTTTGTTTTGTATCCGTATATATACCTTTAATACGACTAAAATACGCCAAAAGGAGCGATGCATCTTGAATTTCATGAACCAGAATGGCGATAATATCCCAGGGTTCAAGCTGCCGAAATTGAAGCCGGGCATGTACAAAAGGATAGGGGTGGGGGTAGCCGCAGCGGCTGTACTCTTGTATATCGGCGCGACCTCATTTTATACGGTGCAGGAGCAGGAACGTGCAGCTATTCTGACCTTCGGCAAGTATACGGGTGAGAGCTCAGCCGGGCTTCATTTCAAATGGCCTTATCCCATCCAGGATGTAATTACCGTTCCTGCCGAGCTGACCCAGCGGATTCATATCGGATACCGCCAGGAGTCGGATGGAGCGGTGCCTGTGGATGATGAAGCTATGATGATTACGGGCGACGAGAACATTGTCTCTGCCGATGCTGTAGTCCAGTGGAAGATCAGCAATATCCGTGATTACCTGTATAACATCGATAACCCGGAGCATTTCCTGCGTAACTCAGCCAGCTCCTCGATCCGTGCGGTGATTGGATCCGAGAAGCTGGACTATGCGATTACCGACGGAAAGACGGTCATTCAGGATAAGGTACGCGTGCTGCTGGTGGATCTGCAGAAGAAATACAACACCGGTATTCAGATCATCGATATTAAGTTCCAGGATATTGAGCCGCCAAGCGGCCAGGTGGAGGAAGCCTTCCGCGAGGTGACGAACGCCCGTGAAGAGAAGAATACGAAGATCAACAACGCTAAGAAGTATGAGAACGATATCATTCCGAAGGCGCGCGGTGAAGCGCAGGCCCTGCTGGAGAGGGCCGAAGGCGAGAAGAAGTCGCGTATCCTGAATGCGCAGGGGGATGTGGCGCGGTTCAATGCGATTTTTGCCGAATATGCCAACAATCAGAGCGTCACCGAGAGCCGGCTGGTACTGGAGACGTTGGAGCAGATCCTGCCTAATGCCAAAATCTTCATTACCAACTCGAACAGTGATACGGTGAACTATCTGCCGCTGAATGAGCTGATGCGCAGCACCAAGGATAGCACCTCTGCCCCTGCCGCTGTAAATCCGGCCCCTTCAGCCGCACCGCAAGGAGGAGATGCCAAGTGAAAAAAAACCCGATCATCCTATTAATATCCTCTATCGTTCTGATTATTCTGCTGGCCGGCTCTATGTACATCGTGAAGGAAGGGGAATATAAGGTTGTTCTCCGTTTCGGTGAAGCGATGCGTGCGGTGGAGGAGCCGGGGCTGAAGTTCAAGCTGCCTTTTGTCGAGAATGTCTCGGAGCTGCCCAAGTATCAGATGACGTACGAGAGCTCGCCGACCAGCATTCTGACCAAGGACCAGAAGCCGATTGTGGTCGATAATTATACCGTCTGGAGAATCACCAATGCTTCACAGTTCCTGAGAACCGTTCAATCGGTCAGCGGCGGGGTCCAGCGTATCGATGAAGCCGTCTATAACTCGGTGCGACGCAAGCTGTCGGAGATCAATTATGAGAATATCATCAGTGAGGATACCGGCCGGGGCAATATTAATGATGAGATTACCAAGGATGTAAGTGACGCGTTGTCCCGTGATAACTATGGCATTGAAGTCATTGATGTACGGATCAAGCGTACCGACCTGCCGGAAGAGAACAAGCAGAGCGTCTACAACCGGATGATCTCGGACCGCCAGTCCATCGCTGCGCGTTACCTGTCCGAAGGGGACGAGGAATCCAAGAAGATTACCTCCAAGGCGGACCGTGCTTCCCGGGAGCTGATGGCCCAGGCCGAAGCCGACTCCAAGAAGATTATCGCCGAAGGCGAAGGGGAAGCTGCCAAAATCTATAACCAAGCCTATGGAAAATCTCCCCAGTTCTATAGCTTCTACCGCACGTTGCAGAGTTATGTGACCACGCTGAAGAATGAGCCGGTGATCATGATCCCGATCGATTCGCCGTATGCGAAGATCCTGATGGGACAGTAATAGTGTAACAAATACAAGAGCAGCACTTCTTCCATCTTAGGAGGAGTGCTGCTCTTTTCGTTGAGAGGAAGCGCTAGCTTCCCGCTTGGACGGAAAATAGTTGGATTTCCGGCACTTGCTGATCAGCAAATGGGCGATACGAAAACAGCAGTTGGAAAAACAGCACTTAAATTAACCCAATTCAGCGAAAATGGCGGGTATGGACTGATTTAGTTGTTGTTTTTCCACTTGCTTCCGTCGATCCTGCATTAATCGCAGAATTAAGATACGTTTATCCAATTATGGTAAGTGATACAACTCGGGGGAGGGGCAAAACAGAAGGTTCAGGAGCCAGAGAAGGAGGTGGATTCCCTTCAAGCCGGGCCCCTTTACAAGTCCTGGTTACAAGAAAATCAGCAGCAGTGTACCCACCACGAAGCAGTAGTATGAAAAGTAGATCAGGTTCCCCTTCGCCATAATACCGATGAACCAGCGCATGGCGAAGTACGTGGCGACCAGCGTGGTGAGGAAGGCGATCAAGTAGGGCATCGCCAGCGCCGCACGGTTCGGATCATGCGCAATATCAGACGCGCCGAGGATCAGGCCCCCGATGCTGATCGGAATGTACAGCATGAAGGAGAATTTGAGTGCGGTCTCCTGCTTCATCCCGACGGCAATCGAGGCGATGACTGTTGAACCGGAACGGCTGATGCCGGGAATCAGGGCGACTGCCTGAGCCAGCCCGACGATGATGGCGTCCTTCACTTTGAGGTTGCCGTCTCTTTTCTGGCCGCGCAGATTGCGGATCAGCCAGAGGGCTACCCCGGTAATAAGTAAGCTGATGGATACGGTATGTACAGAGGTGAAGACACGTTCGATCGTATCCTTGAAGAATACGGCAGCAACCGCTGCAGGGATTGTGCCGATAACGATGTAGATACAGAACATGAATTCGGACCGGTACTTGGCATCGCGCGTTTTCAGATAACGGAAGAACCCTGTGATTAAGTCCTTGATATCTTTGCGGAAAATAAAACAGATGGCGATCAATGAAGCCGTATTCGTTAAGATTTCAAAAGAGAGTCCATTCTGCTTCATCCCGAGCAGCCGCTGGGCAATGATTAAGTGCCCGCTGGAGGAGACGGGAATCGGTTCCGTAACCCCCTGGACCAGGCCTAAGAGCAGGTATTTCAGCCAATCGAACGCAGATTCCATATTTTCCTCCTAAAGTTGAAAATGCATTATTATTAAGCCTGCCGTCTGCGGTACCGCTTGGACAGGACGTACAGCCCGAACCCTAACAGGAACAGGGTGGCCAACGGCAGAATGTAAGGCTTGACGATCTCGTCCACATGCTCCCACTGCGAACCCAGCTTGTAGCCCAGATAGACATAGATCGAAGTGATCGGAAGCATGGCAAGGAAGGTGTACAGACTGAATTTGAACACATTCATTTTGGCAATCCCGCAAGGAATGGAGATGAGTGTTCTCACACCGGGGATGAAGCGCCCGTAAAAGGCCACACCGCTGCCGTATTTATCAAAAAAACGGTCAGAGGCTTCCAGATGATGCGGACGGATGAAAAAGTACTTCCCGTACTTATGAATTGCAGGTCTGCCGCCGAACCGGCCCAGGGCATACAATGTCAGCGGACCGAGGGTACCGCCGACCGTACCGGCCAGAATGGTCAGCAGAAGCTTCATATCCCCCAGATACACCCAATATCCGGCAAGCGGAAGTACGATTTCAGCAGGCACAAATTCAAACGACAAGGCGATCATGATTCCCGCATACGACAAATCCTTAAAGAAAAGTATAAATTCCGTAATCCATTCTGTCATGCTGTTCTCTCCCTTCTCAAACAAAAAGCCCCCTATTTAAAGGGGGCAGTCTCATCAACTGTCAGCACCCTCTCATCTTTGCAAGGCATCCGGGATGCCTCTAGTGCTGTGCCTGATATGCTTATAGCATGCCGGTCACAGCGGTATCATCGGGCGAAGCCCTCCACCGAACTCTGGATAAGAGTATTATTCAATTTGATAACATTAAAACACAACTGTAACCCATTAAGCAAGTTTGGGCGTTATCTCAGTTCAATCTTGAACACATCGCCCGCCTGCCCGCCGAAGACGGCCATTCCGCCTTGCGGCAACTTCACTGAAGGGTCCTGGCTCACTCTGGAGTGGCTTACGATCATCCCGTCTGCATCATAGACAACGTATCCGCCGCTTGGAGGAGCTGTAACGGTCATAGTTTTGCCGGCGGCCTTCTTGTCGATCTTGAACCATACACTCTGGCCGTCCGCAGGAACGGTGCTGACCGATGCCCGGCCTCCGTAGATGGGCTTCACGGCATCCCCGCTGATATACTCATTGCCGTCTATGGTTAGATATTCGGCACCGTTCTGCTTGGAGAAGGTCAGATCGAAGGCGTCTCTGCCGTTCATGACCGGAATCTCAGCCGCATTGACGGCGGTATTCTCGTCCACAATCCGCGTCCCGGTGGCGTAGCCCTGTTCAACCTTAACAGTCTTCGTCAAGATGGACGGGGAGAGGTAGAAGAAGGAATTGATTTTCTCATCCACAGCGTAGTAATGCTTCCCGTCTCTCTGTGCCCAGGCCTGGTTCGTAGAAGCATTCAAGGGATTTGCATCCAGCTTCTGATATTCATATGTGACCATCAGCATTTGACCGATACCGGGGATAGTCACGTGGGTGTTCAGCTTCAGATAGGTTTTGCCGTTCTTCTGCTTGCCGAAGCTCACGGCTGCACTGCCGTCCGGGCTCGTGAACTGTCCCTTGCCGGTATAGATATACTTCTGCGCAGGAATGAGTCCGCCCTCCAGCTCAGGCAGGTTAAGCGCTCCGTCCTTAATGGTTATGGCAGTGGTTGAGCCGACAGTCCCGTATAATCCAGAATAGGCTTCCAGCTCGGCAGGCATCGCCGCTTTGACTGGAGGAGTGAAGGTAGCGTCCGGCAGAATCTTCTGAAGCTTCCCGGTGTCCTTCAAGTAGGCCAGCAGCACATTGGAGGCAAAAATGGTGTTATAAATGGAGCTTCCCCCCGACGAGAGCACTGCGATGGATATATCGGATTCCGGCAGGGTAATCAGGTCAGCGTGATACATGATGGTATCTCCGCCTTTGGATAAGGCCTTGATTCCGTAATCACCGAATGGTGCCAGATCTACGGCATCCCAGCCCAGACCGTAATTGAAGCTGTTTCTCTCTTCAGGCACCCAGAGCCCATTCTTGTATTCGGGCTGCTGCATCGCTGTAGCGGAGGCTTTCGACAGAACATCCGGGATCTTGCCGTTCAGCATCTCGGCGAATGTGGTCAGATCTTCGGCTGTGGAATAGAGGCCGCCTGCTCCAAGGATATTGGCATTCTCGGCAGGCATTGCCTGTGTAAGGCCTGGGAAGTAGGTTTTGGCAAGCTTCTGCCGGTCAAAGGTGTCCAGCGGCGTTTTGGTGGAGCTTAACTTCAGCGGGCTACTCATGTGCTTATCCAGGAACTCTGTATAGCTGCTCCCCGTCACCTGCTCAATCATCAGCTCCAGCAGTTGAAAGCCGTCATTACAATATACCGAATATGCGCCGGGATCGGATTTGAGCCGCTCGGACTGAAGCCTTGTCAGCAGGTCATCATGATTCTGTGTATCGTTATCGTCCATCAGAATGCTATTCCCGTAGTGACTGCCGTACAGGCCCGAAGAATGGTTCATTAGCATGCGCGGCGTGATCTTCTTGTAGCGCTCATCGGCCATCTTGAACTGCGGCAGATACGTAGTCAGCGGCTGATCGATGTCGATGATCTTATCCTCTGCCAGCATCATGGTGGCAGCGGAGACATGCATTTTGCTGATGGAGCCGATGCCGAACATCGTATCCTTGGTGATGGGCGTCCCGGCTGCCTTATCGGATACACCGAAGCCGCCCGACACTGTAACCTTGCCCTGGTCCCGGATGGCATACTGGAGTCCGCTTACTCCGTAATCGGATAAGATCTTCTCACCCAGCTCCTGCGCCTTGGCCTGCGCTGCCGACTCCTTTTCCTGGGCTGAAGCCGGGGCTGCGGGAATCACCAGCATGGCGGCCAGTACGACTGAAGTTAACTTGTTCATCTTGAATTCCTCCTCTTGTGTCTCTTAGATAACCTTCCTGAAGTTATCATACAGACAGAAGAGAAGAGCTACGCCCGAATAACCCTGAAACGCGGATTACGATCCCTTAAGCGCATTTTATATAGAAGCTTCGCGCGAGAAGGGGAGGACCACCATATTGTTGAATTCCCGCTGCCCGGCCTCTATCGTCATATTCCCGCCGTACTTCTCGCAGATTCTGGAGATATTGGTCAGGCCGATGCCATGGTATTCCGGGTCCTGCTTCCGGCTCTGCAAAGAGGTAGTCTCCGGGGCAGTATGATTCAGGATGCGGATGAACAGCGCGGATTCAGTGGAGTGCATCTGGATCAGAATGTAGCGGTCCTCGGCGAGCCGTACTTTTTTGGAGGCTTCAATGGCATTGTCCAGCATGTTGCCCAGCACGACGCATAGGTCATAACGGTCGATGTGAAGCTCACCGGGCAGCAGCTTGAGCCGGGTATCGATGCGGATGCCGTTCGCTTGTCCAATATTCAGTGTGTTCGTGACCAGCGCATCCACCGCCAGATGGCCGGTGTTGACCCGCTGGTAGGCATCCTCCACTTTATTCAGCGTAAGCTTGATATGCGCAAGAGCGGCGGCCGGATCATCGCGCCGGATACACTCCTCAATGTAGAGGAACTGCTGGTGGGTGTCGTGGATGATTCTTTTGATCGACTTGAAGCTGTGCACCGTCTTCTCATAGTTGGCGTCCTGATAGTTCATCTGGTGCTGGAGCTGGGCATTCTCATGCATGAACTGGAACTTGTCGGTAATAGTATCGAAGATATAGACGATCATCACATTCAGGAACAGGAAGCCGAGAATCGCCATGAAATAATAGATATTCTTCTTGGAGTCTTCGGTGAGGACATTGATCTGATAGGTGCTGATGAGCGGGACGAGCAGGAACATCACATAATACCGGTAGGGCAAGGAGACACTTCGCCGCTTAGAGATCAGCCGGATGATCTGAATCACCGGGAACATAATTATACAGCTCAGGATCAGCCCCTTGATGAAGGCCGGCCGGTCAATCCCCGTACCCGCGTCCATACTGGTGTAGTCAACCGAATCTATCATTGAGAAAATATACAGCGACATAAAGCTGACCACCGTCATCAGCACAGCGTACAGCAGGGAAAAGATCGCCTGGGTCTTCACCTCCACCTTATAGGCTTGCGCCATACTGAAAATCATCAGCAGGGCTACGCCGGAAGATAATATAGGGGACAGCGGGGTGACCAGGTAGAGGAAACAGAGTACCCCGTAGATTAGGAAGTACATGATCCGGTTAGGCTTCCTGGCAGACTTGTCAAATACGGAGGCAAAGAAGAATTGGGTCTGAAAGCACATCACCAGCATCACACAAATGACGAGGGTCAGATTATAATGAGTCATAGGAGTTGCCCTTCATGATCATGAATTTGGTGTAGAAGTCCTTAACTTCTTTGATTTTGGACCGGCCGATGGGGAACTCCTGCCCGCCTGACATCAGCACACAGCCGCCCCCGAACTTGTGGACATGCAACAGGTTGATAATAATCGAACGGTGGATATGCAGAAAATTGCTGTCCCGCAGTGCTGAAGCGTACTCGGCAATAATCCCTCTGGTCTCATAGATTCCCGTGGTGGTAATCACATTCAGCTTGCTCTTGACCGTCAGGCTCTTGGCCGCCTCAATCCCGATAATATCATCATGCCGCAGGACGACCTCCTCATACCCGGACTTGATGACGATGAACTTCTTATCCTGCGCCTGGAAGTAGTCACATAACTTAAGAATTTTCTCCTCTAGCAGCTGCGGGGCGACGGGCTTGATCAGATACTGGAAGGTAATCACGTCGAAGCTCTCCACCATATATTCAGGGTAGCTGGTCAGGAAGATAATCTGCTCGTCAAAATGCTTCCGGCTTCTGAGCCGGTGCGCCGCCTGAATCCCGTTCATGCCGCCCATCTCCACATCCAGAATCAGGATATGGAAGGGGGCTTCGCCCCGTTCGTAGTGGGAGATTAAGTCCTCTCCCGAAGGGAACAGATCGATTTCAAATTCGGTATCCGTCTTGACGGATAAGCCGACCAGAATTCTCTTCACCAGCTCCCGCTGCTGTTCTTCATCCTCACATACCGCTACTCGATACATTCGAGGGGCCCCCTTCATTCAGGCGCACGGCCTAAGTGGATAGTTGTACACAACATTATATAGTATTGTCCAGCGGAATGAGCGGATCAAGGGCCAAACGCAGAAGTTAATCCCTGGACTGCAGAAGGGGAGCGGTGAAAATCAGGAGATTAAGGCGAACGCTTCGCTTGGTACGCGGGTCGTTCCGCCCGCTCCGCTGTTTAAGCGTATGTCTCAGGCACTGCTGCTACTTCCACAGCCGCAGTAGCGGCCCAGCTTCGCCATAGACGGGATCACGCTCCGGCAGCGGAACTTCGCGGATCTCGGGGAGCGCCGCCGCGAAGTCGTCTGCATTGGCCTGACGGGTGTTATAGTCCATGCCGCCGGGATAAGCACCGGCGATACGGAAGTCATGCGTGGCCGTGAGCTTTTTGTGTGCCGTTCCGGCAGGCAGCACAAGGACGTCACCGGCCTCAACTTCGGCAGTGTATCCGGCATCTCCGCCAAGCTGGAGGCTGGCGCTGCCGGAGATCACGCCCAGTACCTCATGCGCGTTGCTGTGATAGTGGTGATAGGGGAAGACGCCATTCACCCAGCTGTTCAGCCAGCCGTTGGCATTGAAGATCTGTTCGGTGTCTTCCGGGTGGTCCCGGAGAACACCTTTATACAGCAGGACCGGAAGCTTCTGGTTGTTCGGCAGCAGCCCATCCGGCTCGAAGCTGAGCTTCATTATAGATTCGTTCTGCTCCCGGCTTACCGAATTGTGTTCTGACATAACGGATCATCTCCTGCGTGAATTTTGGTATATATATAGAATTACCCTAAGGTTGGTAATGTAACTTCTGAAAATAGCTTTAAAACTATAATATTGAACCTCAGGGATGTTAAAGCTGAGCATGAACGTTGAGCTAATGTTAGGCTGATACCGCACCCGGAGCCGACCTCTACTCTTAAATTTGTAACTGATTGTATTTCCTGCAATAGAAAAGGAATATCTGACCGCAAAATGAGATTCTATTGTATTTCATACAGTGGAATGTTGGGTTTTGGCTGAAAAAAGGCCTTTGTTCAACATTCCATTGTACCGAATACAATAGATTCTATTGGGAAGCCTTTTTTACAGCATTCTATTGTACAAAATGCAGTTACTATCGTTCCAGCGCCTACAGCATCCGAATGACTGCTGCGCGAATGAGACTCTGCGCTCCTCAGCCTGCGATTGGTGAAATTATAAGTGCAAATAATATAGCGGGGCTATTTTCTACCTGCTTGTAAAAGGGTAATTGATGGCATACAGTGTAACGTAGCTGTTATAGAGGGTTGCGAAAGGGAGGGAATATAGTGAGAATTATCCGTAAAATCAGTACCCTGCTGGCAGCCGCGCTGCTGCTGCCTGCCATTCTGGTGCCGCCGGGGGCACAGGCTGCACCCGCCGGGGCGAAAGCTGCACCGTCCGGGACGGTGGCCGCTGCCGCTGCACCCGCCCAGAGTCTGGCCACGAACGGGCTGGTGCCGCTGACCGGCGCCATCAACGGCAATCTGCCGATTCATATGTCCATTAAGGTGGAGAGCGGCGGGAAGCTGACCGGAAGCTATTATTATGATAAATACAAGAAGACGATCAGGCTCACCGGTACAGTCAGCGGCAAATACGCAAATATGTATGAATACGATGCGAAGGGCAAGGAAACCGGCCATTTCGAGGGCTGGTGGATTCCCGGCACCGGCTTCGCCGGAGTGTGGAGCAACCCGGACGGCACCCGCCAGCTTCCGGTGGAGGCATTGACGGCTGCCGCCGCAGCCAGCGCCAAGGTTCCGGCCGCAGCGGACTGGAGCGGGGAATGGTATATGGAATCTTATTCGCCCTTCTTCGGGGCTTATGTTGAATTCAGCAATGTGAAGAGCGATAAGCTGGTCTTCTCGGTGGATGCCTATGATGGAGCCCATTCCGGCCAGCTGTATGAAGAATCGGCAGTAGTCCGCAAACGGATGGCCGTCTACAAGGAAGAGGACGGTTCCGTGGTCTTTTTCTATCTGCTGAACGGCAATTTGTATGTTACCAGCCCTTCACCGGTATATTCCGCCGGGGCGAATGTAACCTATACCGGCCACTATACAAGAGACCCGCAAGAGACCGTCTACACGCTGCGGGACACCGGTGTCTTCAAGACAGCCGCAGATGATAAGGCCTTCCGTAAGCTGGTAGGGGAAGATTATGACCTGTTTCTGTACAGTATGCAGCTGCTGAATGAGCCGAAGGATCTGGACGGTAAAGGGGCAAAAGTGATAGAGGGCGGCGTAAGAGGGCTGTTCACCCTTACGGAAGCCATTATCATGTATGATAAGCAGGGGCATTTCTGGGCGGCTGCGCTCGATTCGGATGAACCCTCAGATTCAGAGGAGATTCCTGAGACCTTTGTGCGGTTCTATACCAATGTTCCGGGCACCAGCAAGCTGCCGAAGACGATTGTGAAATGGATGGAGGGTTTTCCCGATTACACGGTGGTCTACATGAATTTCTAAACCTTGCGCCAGAGCGTTTTAACTTTTCCATAACGGGTACATTGAAAGAGTGAGGGTCCGTTTGGCATGGGTAGCTACTGCACGAGAATCAGTGTACACCGGTTATGTCAGCGGATTCGCATGTCCTGCAGCTCTTCACTGAAAGGACGGGACAGCGCGCATGCGCAGGTCCTGCCGCTATAATGGAAGCTGCGGGTGCAACAAGAAACGGTATGCCTAACCTCTGACCGGGGGGCGGCATACCGTTTTTGTATGGATTCTGTTATCGCAGTAGTTCCGGCACGGAATCAAGTATATAGACGCTTCCAGTTCGCATACCAGCGCTCGACCTTGGCGGACGGAGTAAGCTTCAGGTCCCGCCAGAGCAAGCTGCGAAGCTTCTCATATTGCTCCTGTACGAAGCTTAGCTCGCCCAGCCGGTTATAGAATTCCATGAGCGCCAGGTAACCCGGCTCGTGGTAGGGATGCAGCTCTACAATCCGCTGATAGGTGTTAACCGCTTTGGTGATGTTATCCTTGACGGTATAATAATCAGCCAGCTCCGTGGCATGCTGCAAGGAGAGGTTACGCAGCCGCTGACGTTCACTCTCGGCCCACAGATACTCATAGTCCCCCAGGTAATCGCCGGTGTAGAGCTTCAGCAGCTCTTCATGTTCTGCGGCGTTATAATCATCCACCGAGTCCAGAGAGACGACACCTTCCTCCCACAGCACCGCATCGATCTGTGCGTCGCCGCTCTCCAGCATATACCCTTCGCCCACGCTTGCATTGCTGATCACAAGGCCGATGTCCGCCCGTTTCAGCGATTGCCTGATCTGGTAGATGGCCGTATACAGATGGGTAGAGGCACGTTTGAATGAGACCTCGGGCCAGAGCAGCTCGACCAGCTTGTCCTTAACGACGATCCGGTCATGATGATACAGCAGGAAGGCGAACAGCTCCTGGGCTTTGGAGGTCCGCCAGCGGAAATCCCGGACAGGCACGCCTCCCCGTTCGAACTGGATCGCATTGAAGCAGCGGATCAGCAGCGTGTCTGGCTTGTCCGTGTGCTCAAGGCTAACCTTCTTCCGGCTCCTGATCCGCTGGAGGGTCCGGCTCAGCCGTTCCCTGGAGACCGGCTTGAGCAGGTAATCCTGCGCGCTGACCTCGAAGGCTTCCAGAGCGAAGCTGTTATGGCCGGAGACGAAGACAACGGCTGAGCCGGGACAGCACTCCTCAAGCTGCTTCGCAACCTCCATGCCGTTCATTCCCGGCATATCAATATCGAGAAAGATAATATCTGCCTCCCAGCCGGACGCTTCGCTTAAGGCCAGCAAGGGATTGGTATAGGTTGCCGTTACAATGTTCGAGCCTAACGCCCTGAGCGTTGCTTCCAGCTGAATCAGGGCGAGTCGTTCATCATCGATCAGCACTACCCGAAGCATTGTAGCACCTCCTTGTACAGGTTATAGCGGCTGGAGGAAGGGTTCACTCCGCACGCCGGAGCGGAATCATGAAGGAGACGGTGGTTCCAAAGCCGGGGCGGCTCTGAATGGACAAGCCTTGCCCATAGCGTTCAATCAGCCTCCGGTTCGTATTCCAGATCCCGATACCGGAGCTCTTGTCTTTGTGCTTCATCAGCAGGCGGTCAATCTGCGCCTGCTCCATGCCTTTGCCATTGTCCTGCACCGTAAGCCGGACCTGCTCCTCCTCCTCTTCAATACGGATAGTCAGCAGGCCGCCCTCTATAAGACTGAGCAGCCCGTGACGGACGGCATTCTCGACCAGCGGCTGCAGGATCAGGGGAGGAACCCGCAGCAGTCCGGTATCATTCCGCTCCCACTTGACCTCCAGCCGTTCGCCGAAACGCACCTGCTCGATATATAAATAGGCTTCTACTAATGACAGCTCCTGCCTCAAATGAACCAATGAGCCGGTATTCATCAGATCGAAGCTTGAGCGCAGATAGGCGGAGAAGGCCTCGATCAGCTGCTGCATCTGGCAGATATCAATGGTGCTGAGTGTGGCGATAGAGTTCAGGGCGTTGAACAGGAAGTGGGGGCGGATCTGCGCCTGAAGATAAGCGATCTCCAGCCGCAGGCTATGGTCGATCGTCTGCTTCAGCCGCGCCAGTCCGGTCACCCGGTATTTGAGTTCCAGGCTGTCTACCGGCTTGGTCACATAATCATTCGCCCCCTGCTGAAATCCGTAGTAGATCTCCTCGCGCATAGCGCGCGCCGTCAGCAGCAGCACAGGCAGCTCCGACGCAGGATACCGTTCCCTTACCCGGCGGGTCAGCTCATAGCCGGACATCCCGGGCATCATCACATCGGTAATGAGCAGATCCCAGGCTTCCTCCTCCAGCCGGATCAGGGCTTCCTCCCCGCTTAACACAGAGGTCAACTGATAGATATCTTCATGCAAAATGGTCGAGAGCACCCGCAGATTAACGGGGTCATCGTCTACGGCCAAGATCTTCAGTACGTCTTCATCCGCATAGAGGCCGGAGGGGGACGGTGGTACCCCCGCCAGGAACGGCTCTTCGTCCTTATTACGCAAACGGATACTCCAGTCGGTGGATGCAGTACCCAGGGCTTCCACTGGGTCCACTGCTTCTGCCCTGCCGAGCCGCTCATCTATGCAGAAGGCTTCGTGTGCCAGCGGCAGGGTGAAGCGGAAGACTGAGCCTTCCCCAAGCCTGGACTCCACGCTCAGGCTCCCCCCGTGCAGCTCCACCAGCTGCCTGGTAATGCTAAGACCCAGACCCAGACCGCCGCGGTTCTGTCCGCCAGCCTGTTCATAAGGGAGGAAGATGCGGGCGAGAGCTTCTTCCTCCATCCCCACACCCGTGTCGGCCACGCTGACCAGCAGCTGCCCGTCCGCTTCTTCGGCAGTCACAAGGATGCTGCCGTGCTCTGTCCATTTCACTGCATTATGTACCAAATTAAAGAGGATCTGAATCAGCCGCTTCTCATCAGCCCAGACGCGAGGCAGCAAAGCGGATACGCTTACATGAATCGTCAGGTTCTTGCCGTCCGTTAAGTAACGGAGCATATCCGCAGCTCCTGCGGCGATGGTATGGACGGACAGCGGAGCAGGATGAAGGACCATCCGGTTCTCGCGCAGCAGAGTGAGATCCAGCAGATCATCCAGCAGCTGTGACATCTGCCGCCCGATCCGCACCATCAGCTCCAGGTCTCCGGCGTCTTCTTCCGGAGAGGCTATCCGCTTCTGGTCATATTCCGACTGGGCAATGCTCATCATGCCGTGCAGCGGAGTCCGCAGCTCATGTGAGGTATTCATCAGGAACTGATCCTTTTGCCTGTCTGCCTGCAAGAGCTGTTCGTAGAGCAGCCTGTTCTCATTGGAGCGCCGGATATATTGCTTCAGGGCATAGGAAGAGAATCCAATGATCGCAGCCAGAATATCGACCGGATAGAAGGGAAGATTCTTGTGATAATTATTCACGGTAGCTCCCCAGACCACGCCCGAGATCAGGCAGCAGGCGGTGAAGGTCAGGAAGGCGACATCTTTTTTGCGCTGATAGACCATCCTTGCGAAGACAACGAACATCCAGCAGGGCGGAATCATATACAGCAGATTGAAGAATAGGATGGCATGGGTTAAGGCGACATGTATAGGCAATACAGACAGGGCAAGCGTGTACAGCGCAAGAAGGAAGCTATACAGCTTAAATACGCGGCCGGACGCCGGGGTTCCATAGAACCTGTAAGTCAGCAGCAGCATGAAATAGACCATCCATAGATAAGACAGCATCTTGAGCTTGATCCCCCAGCTATAGCCAAGCGGCAGCACAATATATAACAGAAGATCATTATCTGTGCCAACAGAGACGGCGATTGTGACCAGCATAAGGGCAAACAGCAGCAGGGGCCAGTTCTTCTGGGACAGCAGATACAGGATGAAGACGTACAGCGCATGGAGGAGGAGAATAACAATGGTGGTCAATTGAAAAGCAGAGGAATACCACCGCTCTTTGATAATAGAGGATTGCGCGCCGAGACGGATGGAATAGGAGATTCCGCCTTTCGCCTCATGATCGAAATTGGCGGCTTGAACCAGAACAAGCATCTCCTGTGTTCCTTCAGGCAAGAAGTAGTGAACGGTATAGGGAACCGCCTTGGGCTGGTACAGCTCCCTGTCAGCAGCCGGCTGCCCCATGGTCCGCAGGACACGGCCGTTGACCTCAATCCGGGAAGAGGCCTGGATCTGCTGGACCCAGAAGCTATAGGGTTCATCCAGCGGCTGATCTACCAGAATGCGGAGGGCAAATGTGCCATAGCCCAGAGAGGAGCCGGACAGGGAATTCTTCCAGTTGCCTGGCACTTCAACAGGGACAGCGGCTCCGGCGGCGCCTGAGCGGATATCGCTTTCGCTGACCAGACGGTTCGGATAGAAAGACCAAGTCCCGTCAAGAACAACTGAATGGGTATCCTTGAAGGTCCAGCCGCGCAGATCAAGCACGCCTGCAGCCGCACCGGGCTGCTCCGGCAGGGCAAAAATCTGCTGCCATACCCTTTGCATGCCTAACAACAGGGAGATATATATGACCACTAAGGTCAGATGTTTTAAGTAATATCTGGAATTTTTATTCATCATAAATTAGAGAGTTCGACAACCTAAAGGAAGCACCTGCATAAAAATTAAATAAATTATTGAACAATTATCAGAGGACTGTGCGAAAAATTCACGAAAGATTCTGGCGCTGGGGCTGTGATTCGGTCTCGTTCTTTTGTCCTGCTTTCCAGGCGGGCCAATAATGCTGCTTGCATAACCCTTTCGCATAATGTCTTCTATTGCAGTCCTCTTTCGTGCATTTTCTTTCGTTGACGGCTCTCAGTCTTCCCATATGTGCATCCCTCCATAACGGTTCATTTCAAGTCAAGCCCATTATAGAGAACCCTCATAGACAAGAACTGAACAAAAATGGAAGTTTTATTCCATTATTTTTCAATCGTATTTCTCGTTCCCATTGCATATAGATGATGTACCGAGTCCATTAAATCCATAAAACTAAACAAGTCACCATCGTAAAGGAGGAGAGGCATTGCCTACTGAAGCTTCAACCTTGCGTGAGCAAATACTGGAATTGACGGGCCAGTTCTACGGCAGCCGTTGGCCTGGACGGTCATTCGTGGCAGGCCGGGACTACGTACCGGTCAGCGGTAAGGTATTCGACGGGGAGGAGTTAATCAATCTAGTTGACGCTTCCCTGGATTTTCATTTAACCGCAGGCAGGTATACCGCTGAGTTCGAGCGCCGCTTCTCCCAGATCATGGGGAAAAAGCATACGCTGCTGGTCAATTCCGGCTCCAGTGCGAACCTGCTTGCCGTTGCGGCACTGACTTCGCCGCAGCTTGGCGAACGCCGCCTGCGGCCGGGGGATGAGGTCATTACAGTAGCCGCCGGATTCCCCACTACAGTGAACCCTCTGATTCAGCATGGGCTGATTCCCGTGTTCGTTGATGTAGAGCTGCCTACTTACAATATAGATACTTCACAGCTTGATGCGGCGCTCAGTTCCCGTACCAGAGCAGTAATGCTGGCGCACACACTGGGCAATCCGTTTGACCTCGCCAGTGTCAAGTCATTTGCAGACCGTCATAGTCTGTGGCTTATCGAGGATACCTGCGATGCGGTAGGATCGCTGTATGAAGGACAGCCGGCCGGTTCCTTTGGGGATTTGGCAACCGTCAGCTTCTTCCCGGCCCACCATATGACGATGGGCGAGGGTGGCGCAGTGCTTACTTCCGGCGCCCGTCTTAAGAAAATCGTCGAATCTTTCCGCGACTGGGGCAGGGACTGCTGGTGCCAGCCGGGGGCCGACAATACCTGCGGCAAGCGGTATGACTGGACCAAAGGTGAACTGCCTGCCGGATACGACCACAAATATACGTATAGCCACATCGGCTACAATCTGAAGGCTACCGATATGCAGGCAGCCATCGGCGTAGCCCAACTGGAGAAGCTGGGTGGCTTCCATGCAGTCCGCAAACGCAACTTCGAGTATCTGAAGGAGCTGCTGAAGCCTGCGGAGGAATGGCTTATTCTCCCGGAAGCCACGCCGCGCAGCGAGCCGAGCTGGTTTGGCTTCCCGCTGACAGTGCGGGAAGAGTCGCCCTTAACGCGCAATGAGATCGTCCGCAAGCTGGAAGAGGCCCGCATCGGCACCCGGCTGCTGTTCGCCGGGAATCTGCTGAAGCAGCCGGCTTATTCCGGCGCGTCTTACCGTGTAGCCGGACCGCTGACCCAGACGGACAGGATTATGAACGATACCTTCTGGACAGGAATCTATCCGGGAGTTACACCGGAGATGCTGGACTACACGGCAGAAGTGCTTCTAGGTCTGCTTGAAGGCAAGGGGGGAAAAGCATGAAGGTAGTCATACTGGCCGGGGGATACGGGACCCGGATCAGTGAAGAGACCGATGTGAAGCCCAAGCCGATGATTGAGATCGGCGATAAGCCGCTGCTTGTGCATATTATGGAGCATTATGCCTCGTATGGCTTCGATGATTTTGTCATTTGTTTGGGGTATTTGGGGCATGTCATCAAGAAATATTTTGCCGATTTCTACCTGCAGAGCTCGGATGTTTCGTTCGATTTCGGCAACGGCAATCAGATCACCCGCCATAACCGGCAGCAGCGGAATTGGAAGGTAACGCTCGCGGACACGGGCAGGGAGGCAATGACTGGAGGAAGAATCCGGCAAGTCCACAAATACACCGGCAATGAACCATTCATGCTGACTTATGGCGACGGTATTGCAGATGTCAATATACCTGAGTTGTTGGACTTCCACCGCTCTCACGGAAAATTAGCGACGGTTACCGCTGCACAGCCGGTAGGCCGTTTCGGTGCGCTGGAAATTGTAGAGGACACCAAGGTTACCGGCTTCGTAGAGAAGCCCAAAGGGGATGAAGGCTGGGTGAACGGCGGGTTCTTCGTACTCCAGCCCGAAGTATTCACTATGATCGAAGGTGACAGCACCGTCTGGGAGCAGGAGCCGCTCCGGGAGCTGGCCGCAAGGGATGAGCTAAGAGCTTACAAGCACCACGGCTTCTGGCAGCCGATGGACACACTCCGCGACAAGCGGAACCTGGAGCAGTTATGGCGGGAGGGAAGCCTCCCATGGATGAGAACGCAATGATACCTGCAGAATTCTGGAAGGGCCGCCGTGTCTTCGTGACCGGGCATACCGGCTTCAAGGGAAGCTGGCTCACCCGGTGGCTGACAATGCTGGGCGCAAGTGTGAGCGGCTATGCCTGGGACCGGGATGAGCATAAGCTCTTCCCGCTGATCGGAGCTGCGCCGGAAGTTCATACGGTCTGGGGGGATGTGCGGAACCGGCAACGCCTGGATGCGGCGCTGCGTGAAGCGGCCCCGGAGGTGGTGTTCCATCTGGCTGCCCAGCCGCTGGTCCGTACCTCTTACCAGTTCCCTGCCGACACCTTCGAGGTGAATGTGATGGGAACGGTGAACCTGCTGGAGGCGGTCGCGAGCGCCGTTGATTCCGGCATTTCAGTGAAGGCCGTCGTCAACGTTACAACAGATAAATGCTATGACAACCGTGAATGGATCTGGGGCTACCGCGAGACCGATCCATTGGGCGGCTATGATCCTTACTCTTCCAGCAAGGCATGTTCCGAGCTGGTGACGCAGGCTTACCGCAACAGCTATTTCCATCCGGTGCGCTATGCCGAGCATGGCGTAGCTATCGCTACCGCGAGAGCGGGGAATGTCATCGGAGGCGGCGATGATTCCCTGGACCGGCTGGTACCGGACTGCCTGCGGGCATTCGCAGCAGGTAAGAGGCCGCTGCTGCGCAGCCCGGGGGCGACGCGGCCTTGGCAGCATGTATTAGAGCCGCTTGGCGGCTACCTGCTGCTGGCAGAGAAGCTGGTGCAGGGAGGAGCAGAGTATGCTGCTGCCTGGAACTTTGGACCCGGGGAGCAGAGTGTCCACAGTGTGCAGAAGGTTGCCACCCGGCTGGCAGAGCTCTGGGGAGAAGGAGCCTGTGTGGATATCGTCAATTCCCCGGTGCTGCACGAGGCCGGGGAGCTGCAGCTTGACAGCACCAAGGCCCGCCGTCTGCTGGACTGGCGCTCGCGATGGACGGTAGAACAAGCGCTGCAAAAGACCGTTGACTGGCAGCGGGCACTGGATGCAGAACAGGACATGCGGCGGATCAGTGAGCAGCAGATTCGGGAATATATGACAGTTAACCTATAGGAGGATACTAATGATTACCATCAGTCTATGTATGATCGTACGCAATGAAGAGAACGGCCTGGGCCGTTGCCTGGATTGTGTCAAAGATATTGTCGATGAAATCGTCATTGTCGATACAGGCTCCACGGACCGGACTAAGGAAATTGCTGCAGAGTACGGTGCGCTGATTTATGATTTTGAATGGATTGACGACTTCGCAGCGGCCCGTAACGAAGCCTTCAGCAAAGCCACAAAGGAATATATTCTTTGGCTGGATGCAGACGATACCATTGAAGAGATTGACCGTGAGAAATTCAAGAAGCTGAAAGCGACGATGTCCACAGCATACCATTCAGTAAACATGCCCTACAATCTGGCGGTAGACAGCGAGGGGAGGGTCACCTCAAGCCTCCGTAGGAACCGGCTGGTCCGGCGGGAATGCAATTTTCAATGGATAGGCCCGGTACATGAGTATTTGGCAGCAGGTGGCCCTACTTTGGAGAGCGACGTATGCATTACACATAAGAAAGACAAATCTTATACGGACCGCAACCTGCGCATTTACCGTGGACGCGAGGCCAGAGGAGAGGAATTTTCACCGCGGGATTTATATTACTTCGCCAATGAGCTTCGGGATCATGCCTTCAATGAAGAAGCGCTGGATTATTACGAAAAGTTTCTACAGACTGGTCAAGGATGGATTGAGGACAACTATCAAGCCTGCCTGAAGATGGCTGAATGCCATGACCGCCTCGGGGACAAACAAGGAAAGCTGCAGGCGCTTTATCGAACCTTGAGTTACGATATTCCCCGTTCAGAGTTCTGCTGCCGCCTTGGGTATGATCTGATGGATCAAGGCCGTTATGATCACGCCATTTACTGGTTTGAGCTGGCTACTACCCTTCCCAAGAGGGAAACCATGGGCCTACAGGATATGACTTCCACTACTTGGGTTCCCCATCTGCAATTATGTGTATGTTATGACCGCTTAGGCCGGCATGTCAAAGCAAATTACCACAACGAAGTCGCACTTTCCTACTATCCGTCGCACTCAAGTATGCTGAGTAACCGTAAATATTTCCAGGAGCTCCTAGGCGAATCATATGTGAATTTAATTCCAATTTCTTCATAAGTGCTAATATTTCCATTGCCAAATCAAAGAACGGACAACTGCTCAGGTAGGCAGTTATCCGTTCTTTTTTTGATTCCAAATAACAAATAGGTATTTTTACACATTTATTTCAGGTCACATGAATACCATTAAAGTAAATAAGTCCACTTAATATTGAGGAGAGATGTTATGGTACGCCATTATACACAACTGGAATTAATTAATTTATCGAAGCTGCCACCGACTACTGTGAAGCGATGGCTAGATTATTTCTCTTATTTCGTGCAAGGAATACGCCAGGGCGACCAGATGCTCTATCCCTATGAAACTCTGAAACTGTTAAAACGGATCAGTGAGCTGCGCATGGAACGCTACCATTTAAGCACCATTGTACGTCTGCTGATAGAAGAAGGATTCCCGATGTATAGTAAAGGAGAGCTGGACGCCCCTGCTTCAGAGCCACAGCAGAACAGCATTCCTGTAGCCGCGGCTGCGGAGACGGACCGGCAGCAGCATCTCGTGACCTCTCTGTCGGCACTGGCCAATGAGCTGATCCGGCTTGCCGATCATCTGAAGCAATGGAAGGTGCAGTAGAACCAAGCCGGTTGAACGGTGGATAAGACTGTTGATGTGCCCGGGGCTTGTCCATTCTACAGCTGCCAGTTTCAAGGGTGTAACGCCGAAGAACAACGGGAGCCCGTTATTCTTCATCCTCCTCCACATCTGTCTCAGTTTCCGTAAGCTCATCTATCAATTTCTCAGAGAGACTGACAGAATCGCCCAGCAGTCGCAGAATCCGGTCCATCTTGCTTAGACTAAGCCACTGGCCCTTGGTTATCTCTTCTAACAATCTGGCGGTTGTGTTATTTAATTTAATAATGTTGTTAAAATTCATATTTCCGGGATTGGATTGCACGAAGGCCTGCATCGCTTCAGCTTCGGCATTGATGATGTGAGACAAGGACATCTCATTAATAGCGATTGAGGTCAGCAGGAGAGAGATGCTTTCCTCTCGTGTAAGCGAGATATCGGGGGTGATATTGGGAATGTGAGGCATTGACATGCAGATCTCCTCCAGAACTTGAAAGGTTGCCTTGCGCTTTGTTATCCAGTTATAGATATGTATACCTCAGACTAAGATTGTCCTATTCCTGTTATTCTTTGAAATCCGCCAAATCCGATATACCTTGGACGAATGGTGATAGGGACAACTCAAAAGCACATATATATAACAGTAGCTAAATCAAAGCAGGCAACAGGGGGGATGAAGCAATGCTACAGCGGGAACGGTTGATCAAAGCGATTATTCTGGCTGCGGCGCTGGAGGAAGAAGCGGTCTCGGCTCTGATTGCGGTTGAAATCCGCAAGCTGGAATATATGTATGACGATGGGTACGGCTGGGATGAAGAATTAGATATGGGGGGGCTTGAGGCCCTGCAAGAGGCGGTGGCAAGAATCATCACGGCCCTGGCCCAGCATCAGGCCATGATCTGCCGGACACTGGAAACCAGCAGACGGCTGGGGCGTGAGGTGAATAGGTATGAAGGCTGAAGCCCGGAAATCGGAGGATGAGCTATTGGTGCAGGCGATTCATAAAACCATGGGACAGATGGAGCAGCTGAAGCAGGCTTGTCTGCGGCTCTCAGTCAAGGCGGATGATGAGTTGGCGCTGTTCATGCGCGAGACAGAACGGCTGCTTGAACGGGCTCAGTCCACAGGACAGGAGATTGAGAGACAAGAACCGGAGCATAGGGAGCAGGCTTCCACCGTTATCAAGCAGACTATTCGTCCTGCGGATGCCTATGTATCCGGGGGCAAGTATCTTTATAATACGGGTAAGTCCGTCCGGTTCATCCAGCGTCGATCTGCGCAGGCCACGCGCAAACGGACGTCCCACAAGAAGCGTGGGCAGACAATAGGAGTAGGCGCAGCCAGCGAACGCAAGCGGCAGCAGCGGCAACAGCTGAAGCCTTCTCTTCAGCCGCAGCAGCCGAAGAGGGCAGTGGAGCCGCAGCAGCCGAAGAAGGCATTGGAGTGGCAGCAGCCGAAGAAAGCAGCAGAGCGGCAGCAGTCTAAGAAGACGGCGGAGAAGCAGCCGAAGCAGACGGTGGAACGGCAGCAGCCAAGAAGTACGCAATCTATGAATAGACAGCCGCCCGTTGACTATCAAGGGATCAGAATCTCGTCCAACCTGAAGTACTCCCTATAATGTACTTCTTATTCTACGATCAACAGCTGCCCTCACCGGACACCTGCCATAGTCCTGCTTCGGGGTCGAAGGTGTCCACCACTTTGGCAGGGTTACCTGCCGCGATACAAAAGTCGGGTAAATCGCGTGTTACTACGCTGTTAGGTGTGACCCTGCAGCCCTTACCAATCGTCACTTCGCCCACAATGACACAATGGGCGCCAAGCTCACTGCCGGCGCCAATCCGCACCTGCTGGCTGGTGGAGGTGATCCACTGGTCGCGGATCGGTATGCCGACCTGGCGGTATTGGTGGTCCGTGTCGGCAATATATACATCCGGACCAACGACGACATTCTCCTCCAGAATGACACTGTTCGCGGAGGTAATGATCAAGTTGCGGCTGCAGCTGCAGCCGTCCCCGATCGAAATGGCGGGCGGCTCTCCTTGGCCGGGGTGAACGACCGTGAACCAGCTATTCTCAAGTATAAGTACATTCCTGCCGATAGCGACTTTCTCTGGACAGTTGATATCGGTTTTTTGCATGATCAGACTGCCGGGTCCGTAGCGGTAAAAAAGATTTTGAAAATCCTCGCTGATGAAGTCCATCTTAGTTCCACCTTTCAATAAACTAAGCGAGCCCTTCTCAGACCCGCCCAGTGTTCAATTTGTCAGATTAAGTGGTGCCTGGCCTGAATGGTTTTTATATGTGTAAGGAGATCGGTAAAGTATGATTCGTTGTGGTAGGCCTCAATTAAGACTTCTTCAAAATCTTTGGGCTGCAATTGCTGGAGGTTATTCTCCAATATATAATTGTACCACCAGAGCAGGAAAGAGTAGGCAATATGTTTCTTCTCAGCTGCCAATGCCTCTTCACTCAATCCTTTGTCCAGGAAATAATTTAGAATATTCAAATATGATTGAATGAATGTCTGGGCGAAGCTGAATCCTCCTTCAATCTTGCCGCTGCTTGTTAATAGCTTGCGGCGATACACGCAATAATCCGGTGTAATTCCAAGAATAGAGAACGTCAGGTAGACTTGATTGAGATTGGAGCCTACGAAAAGCTCCGGCGTGGGAAGCTGCGCAAATTCCCGCTTACGCATGATGATTCCCGAAACAAATGTGCTGTAAATCGATACATGCTGCACATAATTGCTTACCCCGGCAGAATGGTCAACCTGTCCGGTGTTGCTAAGAATATCAATGAAGAACAGGCTGCAGTTCTTGTTTTGTTCTATTAGGCGGAATATCTCTTCCAGGGAACCCTGCAGCCAATAGTCATCGTCACCTTGAAGCTTAATGTATTCACCGCGGGCATATCCAGCACATTTCAGAAAGTTGGAGTCTGCACCTTCATTGAATTCGTTGCGGTAGTAGCGCAAATTAGTAAAGCGTGACTGGTACTTAAGGACAATGTCTCTGGTTCGGTCTGTAGAGGCATTGTCGGAAACGATTACTTCGAAATCTTGCATTCTAGTGTTCTGGCTGTAGATACTGTTCAAGCATAAATCCAACTCTGCTTCGCGGTTATAAGTAGGAATACAAATGCTGAGCAGCAAAGGCGGGCTGTTGCTTTCAACTGGTACAATCTCTTCTGGTTCTGACGGGATCTTTGGTTCACTGGATGAGACATCCGTCTTCAGCCACTGCCGGGAAATGGGATCATACTGCTTGATTACTTTGGCAGGCGCGCCGGCTGCTACACAATAGTCGGGAATTACTGTACCGGATACAACGACCGAGCCAGCACAAATGACACATCCCTTACCAATGGACACTTGCCCGGAAATAACGCTGTTAGCACCGATCCAGCTTCCGGAGCCGATTGTCACAGTGTGGCTAAAGGAATCTACTCCCTGCTTAATGATGGGCAGATGGATGTTCTCGTAAGCCAGGCTGTGATCCGCTATATTCACATTAGGAGAAATGGCAACATGGGAGCCGATAATGATACGATTGACTGCCGATAGACTACACCGCCGGCCGATGTCACTTCCCGCACCAATCTGAATGCGCGGTTCACTGACAACATTATTGTAGGGAAGCATGATCCAGCAATCTGCTTGAAGCTTAACGCCATTGCCTAGAGCGACCCCTCCCATACCAAACAGATCACAGGTAGGGTGGATATTGCATCCCTTGCCGATACGGTGGAACCGGTGTTGGCCGTGGATTTCTCCATATCCGTAATACTCCAGGAAGATGCGCTGGGCATCGGCATAACCGATATTTCGATCCGCAACTCCGCAATCGTGCAGACACCAGGCCAGATGCTGCTTGGGAACGCCAATCTCATAGCCGTGGGCAATGAATTCCTGACTGTGCGAGGCATCATAGAAATGCCAGCCGGTGAACAAGTCCTTGCGCCAGGGAAGGTCATACTGGGTGACCATCAGTATTCCGTCGATGGATTCCACACTCTCATATTCTCCTTCCGGCTGCAGGAAATCCAGCGGCTTGAGCATTCCAGTGTGGCTGTCAATCACTCTGCCATACTTGTGCCCTGCTTCCCACCAGGTTCCCGACGACGGCAGGACTTTGGCGCCTGCTGCTCCAAGCATACCCAGTGACGGATGATTGGAGAACAGACGGATGATATCCGAAATAAACTGCGGATTAAGGATATGGACATCCTGATGCAGATACACCTTATATTTGGCATCTGACTGGCGCATAGCTTCATCATAACCAGCCGTTATACTTAGGGCTCCTCTCACCAATTGAATATCTACCTTATATCCGTCCGGAATGATTAATTGCCTCAGATTCTGCTCACTGCGCTTAGCCAGCTCCTCGTTATTTACACAAATAATAAAGCATACTTTACGGTCATCCATGTCGCTCACGCTCTCTCCTTTAACCCTCAAGGTCTGACATCGTTGTTATTTGCCGGATTTAGTGGACCTGAGGCTTTCGGTTTTGCCATCTGTATGGGCATAGTCTATGTATATTCAGGTAATGCCCAAACATCAATCAAATTTATCAAAGGCAATTACAATAGCTGGTGCAAATAGATTGGCGGATCAGTCAATTTGGAACGGCAGAGGCAGAAATGCGGATTGGACTGCAGGAGTTCATATTGCCGGAATACCATTGGATTAATATAGTTACCGGCTTGCACCAAATTGGCAGTCGACTCCCACCCTTCTCTGTTTAGAACAAAGGGGAGAGACGGAGGGTCGCCTATTGCAGAATGTCTGACAAACTCAGATAATCCTTCCAGCTCCTCTGTCTGCGGAGAGCGGTGGATAGCCGCGGGCTGAATCAGCACGATAGCACACTCAGAATGAGTGTGCAGCACATTCAGAAACGGAGTGAGAGAGCCTTGAAGGAAGGGGATTTCCGGATCGTGCAGCATTACAAATTTCCCGCGTGCCATATCCGCCACCTTAAAGAGGTCTTTCCCTGAAGATACCGGTTTATGATGATAGTGAAAGCTGCGGTGCTGAATTCCATAGTGGCGCGCTACATCCTCTGTATCATCTTCCGAGGCATCGTCCAGGACGCAGACCTCGATTAATCCGGCATCATCGGTTTGTGCATAGATGGACTCCAGGCAGCGCCGCAGCCCGCCAGCTTGATTGCGTACCGCCAAGCATATGGACAATAGAGGTTCCTCTCTCCTATTCTCCAGCAGTTCCCGGGCTTCTGTTTCGCTGTTCACCCGGACCCATTCTCCGCTCGAAGGCTCGTAAATCCGGCGGAATTCAGCCGGATTACCTGCGACTACGCAATAATCCGGTATATCCCGCATAACAACGCTCCCCGCTCCGACTACACACCCTTTGCCAATTTTCACATTGCCTAAGATAGAGGAATGTGCACCGATCCATGAGCCTTCACCGATTACTAACTTAGAAAGGTTATTGTCCTCCTTTTCCCATATTTGTCTGGCATCGCTTATAAACACATGGGGTCCTGTGATTACACCTGGCTTCAGTTCCACCCTGTTCACAGCGTGAATGGTCAAGAAGCGGTTGCAATCACAGCGGTCTCCGATAACGATTCTGAGAGAACTCTCTCCGGCAGAAGGTACAGTGATATCCAACCGGTAGCCCTCCCTAACCATTACGCCGGTGCCGAAGGCTGTCTGTTCCGGCAATGACATTACCCCGTTTGAAGCAATCCTGCAGTCCTTGCCATAGCTGTAGAAACGATAATAGAGCGAGGGGGGGATGTACTTCATATGATCCTCCTTCAATCAGGTGAGATAAGTACACATGGCGATGAATCTGTACTAGCTTATGAACCGGAATAGAAATCATGCGGGCAAATCCGTTTGAATGATCCAGCAAGGCCGACATATACATATACGAGAAATCCGGTAAATCCGATTTTCAGAATATGCAAGAAGGAGGAGAAGACTTGCCGACTATTAGTTTGTGTATGATTGTCCGCAATGAAGAGAAGAGCCTGGGCAGATGTCTGGCATCGGTTGCGGACATAGTGGATGAGATCGTTATCGTGGATACCGGCTCCACAGATCGCACTAAGGAAATTGCAGCCAGCTTTGGTGCCCGTATTTATGACTTTGAGTGGACTTACAACTTCGCAGCCGCACGTAATTACTCATTCAGCCTGGGAACCAGTGAGTATCTTCTATGGCTTGATGCAGATGATGTCATTGAAGAGGCAGACAGGGTCCGTTTCAAGGCTTTAAAGACCTCTTTGTCTTCAGAATACCATTCGGTGGCCATGAGCTATATTCTGCTTACTGATTCCGATGGTAAGCCGTTAGGGATCTTAAGACGAAACCGTCTGCTCAGACGCGATTGCCATTTCCAATGGACAGGTGCTGTTCATGAATATATTGAGGTTACGCCGCCCACGCTGGAGAGCGATGTATGTATTACGCACAAAAAAGACAAAGAATACACCGAACGGAATCTGGATATTTACCGGAAGATGAAGTCTGCTGGAGAGGAATTCTCACCAAGAGACCAGTTATATTTCGCCAATGAGCTATTTGATCATGGTTACTATCATGAGGCGCTGGAGAACTATAAGATCTTCCTGGCAGATGGCAAAGGTACGCCACAGGAGCATATTCAAGCATATACGAGGATGGCGGACAGCTACGGGGCGCTCGGGGAGAAAGCGGACCAGTTGCTGTCTCTGAGCCACACCTTCGATTACGATATTCCACAAGCGGAAAACTGCTGCAAAATGGGCTATTATTTTATGGATTTAGAGCAGTATGAACAGGCAATTTACTGGTTCGAGCTTGCGGTATCGTTGCCGAGAAGAGATGACCTGGGATTAGCGGATGTTTCTTCCCGGACCTGGCTGCCTCATCTGCAGCTCTGTGTCTGTTATGACAAGGTTGGGCAACACAGACATGCTGACTATTGCAATGAGATTTCACTTGCACAATACGCTATCAATCCCAGCGCCCAATATAACCGGGATTACTATACTAAATTTCTGGGTGACAAGCATGTACAAATAGACGGCCCCAAGCTTAAAGAACGAGAGGAGTTAGCCCCATGAAGACGAGCATCGTTATTCTCACGCTAAATCAGCTTCCCTTAACCATTCAATGTCTGGAGAGCATCAAGCGCGGAACTCCGGAAGAGCATGAGATTATTATCGTCGACAATGCTTCTACAGATGGAACCGCACAGTACCTTAAGACTCATTACAAAGAGCTAAAAGTGATTGAAAACAAAGAAAATCTGGGCTTTGCCAAGGGCTGCAACCAAGGGATTGCAGTAGCAGAAGGAGATTCGATATTATTCCTGAACAATGACACCGTAGTCCCGCCTGGATGGCTAACGCCTATGCTAAAGGCACTTTACAGCGACAGTTCGGTCGGTATGTCGGGTCCCGTGACCAACTACATCAGCGGACATCAGCGTATTCCTGTGACCTACAGTGATGTGAAGGATATGGAGCAATTTGCACAGGATTACTGTGAAACGAAACGCGGATCGGTAGTAGAGGTGCGTCGTCTGATTGGCTTTTGCCTGCTGGTTAAGCGCAGTGTCTTGAATGAAATTGGTTGGTTTGATGAACGCTACGGGCTTGGAAATTACGAAGATGATGATCTGTGTCTCCGGGCGATACAGCACGGCTATAAGCTGCTTATCGCAGAGGATTCATATATCCACCATATCGGTCATGCCAGTATGGGGCAGAATCCTTCCTTCGATTTGCCGACGCTTTTGCAGAAGAACAAGAAAGAGGCTTTTCAGAAATGGGGAGCGGATATTCATTCGTTAATTTATACTCCTCCCACACGCCTGTGCGCGGGTATTATTTCATCCGGCAATGAAGCTGCCCTGAAGGATACGCTGGCTTCTTTTGCAGATGTGGCTGAACAGATCATTGTGATTAACCTCTCAGGGAAAGAGAACATTACCGAAACCGCCGCCCGCTATACCTTACAGGTCTATTCAGTTAAGGGTGAGCTAAGCATGAGAGATTGCCGCGAATGGATTACCCGTATGTCGGTAGAGCCCTATATTCTCTGGCTTCAGGAAGGCGATACACTAACGGCAGATGAACGCCGGAGATTCATGGGACTTAAGCTCTCGTTATTCCACGAATATCAGGTTGTAGCTCTCAGAGGTGCGGGCGGGGCCCGTTATATGACAAGGCAAGCTGGAGAGAGAATTTATCCGGAGAATATCGAAATTCCGCGCCTGACCACTTTTTTTGGTTATTCCAGCGGAATTACTATCAGCAGATCTGAGCATGCAGATCATGAGGCAGTCGCGGCAATATCCTCAGATATTTAGCACATCACGCCAATTAGAACGGAGGTAAGTTATGGAACGGGATTTGGTTACTATCGCTATATTGGCTAAGGAGAAAGCTCATGTACTTCCGCTCTATCTAGAATTGATTGAGAGGCAGACGTATCCGGCCTCCCGGATCAATCTGTATATTCGTACCAACAACAATAAAGACCGCACCAAAGAAATTCTCGAAGAATGGGTGGAGCGGGTAGGAGAAAGATATCATGAGGTTCATTTTGATGCCAGCGATGTGGAGGAAAATGTACAGGATTTTGCTCCGCATGAATGGACTTATCTCCGTCTAAGAGTGTTGGCCAGGTTACGGCAGGAATCTGTCGAATGGGCCAAAGCAAGAAATTCTCATTATTTTGTTCCGGACTGCGATAACTTCATTGCATCCGATACGCTCGAAAGCCTGCTTTCCACTAATCTTCCGGTAATAGGTCCTTTGCTTACGGTCGCGGAGTCACCATTAAGTTATTATTCCAATTTTCACAACGTGGCAGATGAATTCGGTTATTTCAAACCATCTGATTTGTATTTTCAGTATTTGTATCAGGGGGTAAAGGGGCTGCTACAGGTCGATGTTATTCATTGCACTTATCTGATGCGGCACGAAATTCTGGATCAAGTCCAGTACGAGGACGGCAGCGGCCGTTTTGAGTATGTCATTGTAAGCGATGGTTTGAGAAAAGCGGGAATCCCGCAATATCTGGACAACCGCAAGAAGTATGGGATGTTAACCTTCTGTGATACAGAAGAACAATTTCTGGCGGTTGGACTTACAGCGGACAATTTCGATTAGGAGAACGGAGTTGACAATATGAAGCTGGTACTTCTATCCGGTGGTTCCGGCACACGCCTGTGGCCACTCTCCGGCAGTATCCGAAGCAAACAGTTCCTGCAGGTACTGCCTGCTCCAGATGGTGGCCGCGAATCGATGCTCCAACGGATTTGGCGGCAGTTGACTGCTTCAGGTCTTAACCAAGAAGCATATATTGCCACTTCCAGAGGGCAGGAAACACTGATTCGGAAGCAGCTTGGTGAAGCGACGCCACCGGTTATCATTGAACCGCGGCGCCGAGATACATTTCCTGCAGTATGTCTGGCTTCGGCTTATCTATATTCTGTGGAGAAGGCTTCCTTGGATGAGACGGTTATCGTCCTGCCGGTAGACGCTTATGTGGGTGATGATTTCTTCTGCAAGCTTACAGAACTGGATTATGCGCTCCGTCACTCCGAAGCTGAGATTGCGTTGCTTGGGGCTAAGCCAAGAGAACCTTCAGAGAAATACGGATATATCGTTCCGGTGAATTCTTCAGAATCTTCTGCCCAGGTACATGAGAACCAAACGTATATGCAGGTGGATTCCTTCGTGGAGAAGCCGGACAGGAAGCTGGCGGAAGCACTTCTGGGGCGGCAAGCGATGTGGAATTGCGGAATCTTTGCCTTTCGTCTATGTGACCTTCTGAACCGGCTGGAGTCATCGGGCTTCACGACAGATTATACGGAATTACAGAACCAATATCACAGCCTGCCCAAGAGCAGCTTCGATTATGAGGTATTGGAGAGAAACAGCCGCCTGATCTGTGTACCTTATCTGAATACCTGGAAGGATCTAGGCACCTGGAATACTCTCTCTGAAGAACTCGCAGCTACCGTTCTTGGGCGGGGCCAGATCAGTGCTAATTCAATGAACTGTCAGATTGTCAATGAGCTTGATATTCCTGTGATGCTAGTGGGTCTTGATGATGTGATTGTTGCAGCTGGTCCGGCAGGAATTCTGATTACCCGCAAAGATGCTGCGGATCAACTGAAGCATCTGCTTCCTGCAACGGACAAGGAGAGTATTCAATGCAGCGGATTAAATCAGCCTAATACTTATCCTTAGGCTGTCCGACTTTATCCGACATCGTTCTATCCTGACGAAAGACATCATAAGTTAGAGAGGTGATGTCAATCTGAATTCACATCCACCTGTCCGGTCCATTCATGAGGTCCGGTACATCCATCAGGAAAGGAGGCAGCTCCAGCATGACAGTAAGCAACGAAGGCGAACGTCCCTCTAATCTCCTTGTGCATGATTGTCAGAGATGAGGAGCCATGGATCGCGCGCAGCCTGTTGAGTGTGCGGGAGGCTGTGGATGAGATGATTGTCGTGGATACAGGTTCTCATGACAGAACAATGGATATCGCTCATGACCTCGGTGCCAAGATTCTCCAATTCCCCTGGACGGAGAGCTTCGCAGAGGCCCGCAATTACAGTCTTCGGCATGCGACTGGCGACTGGTTGCTATGGATGGATGCCGATGAAGAAATTGCACTTGCCGATGCCCCGAAGCTTAGGGAGGTAAGCAGTATCAGGAACAGCAGACTTGCCTCTCTCGAAACCATTCATTTCAATAGCGCATTCCGGCCCAAACCGCATGAGGCTTACAGATTGTCCCAATGCCGCCTATTCCGCAATGGGGAAGGGTTTCATTTCACCGGCGGTATCCATGAACAGTTAAGCTTGTCGGGGCTGCATGACGGTAAGGATTCCGACACACCATTCCTGCTGCCGCTCAGGCTGTTCCATTACGGCTACCTGCAGTCCGTAACATCCATTAAATCCAAACATGGACGTAATCTGAAGCTGCTCCAGCAATCCATTGCAGATGAACCGAATCCCGATCCGTGGACTCTTTATCATATTGCGGGTGAATATCAACGGATTGGGGATTATGCTAATGCCTTCCGGCAGGCAAATCTGGCTATTGCCGCATCGCTGGGTCAGCGGAAGCTGCCGCCTTCCCTCTTTTACAAGCTTAAATATGGTTGCTTACTGGCATCGGGCAGCTTCAGGGAGGGCTGGCCCGGTATCGACAAGGCGACCAGTCTCTACCCGGATTATGTGGATCTGCATCTATACAAAGGATGCATTCTTATGCATATCGGGCAAGTGGAAGCTGCAATCTCCGCTTTCGAGCATTGTCTGTCCCTAGGAGAGAATGCTCTTCATCATATGGTTCTTAGAGGTGCGGGAACCTTCTATCCCTGCTATTACCTGGGCAATTGCTATGAAATGCTCGGAGAGCCTGGCGATGCCGCTGCCTGGTACTCCAGAGCGCTGGAGTATTCGCCTGCACTGGCTGAAGCTGCGGTTAAGCTATTTCAGCTGAGGGTAGGAATGCAAGGGACGGATGGGCATCTTTCTGGCAATCGTTGTGCCTCTAATCATCCTCTTCTGAAGAAGACCTGTCCTTCATCTGCAACTTTGGAGCGAAATAAGTGGTCCGTTGTAGTGTTGATAAGCAGCGAAGATGGTCCGCGCTCAGCTCTGATTAATTGGGCTCAGAAGTGGAAGCTGCTCGCTGATGAGTGGATCATTATCGATGCGGGAATGGGGAAGGACGCCAGGGGGCTTGCCGAAGAACTGGAAGCACAGATCCTTCATTTCACTAATGGCGAGGGTGCATTTCAGTTCTGGGATAATATACAGGAGGTGCTCACAACTCCTTATGTGCTGTGGTTGAATCCATATGATGAGGTTTGTGGAAAAGATCTTGATGCACTGGGAAGCCTCAAGCAATCACTGATCAGCCGTAAAACTATGATCTCTTTTAATCTATGCTTGCAGGAAGAGGGAATAGACCAGAAGCACTGGATGGTTCAGAGGAATCGTCTGGCTCACCGCGAGACAGTGCTTAGCTGTAATCCAGTCAGCGGAGAATTTGTGTCTGTGCCTGGAAGTATGAATGAGATCAGTTCTGTTATTGTTCAGAACAGACTGTTATCCACGAGATGAAGATTATAAACATAGTGTCAGAAAGGGGAAAAGGAATATGGGAATTGGAATAACAGGACCAACAGGCCCAACCGGGGCGCCGGGGAAAAAAGGAACTGACGGAGCTAACGGGGGAAACGGTATTGATGGAAGAACTGGACCAACCGGAACTACGGGAGCATCGGGAGGTCCGGGACCAGCGGGAACTACGGGATTACCAGGAGGTTCGGGAGCAACCGGAACTACAGGATTACCAGGAGGTCCGGGACCAGCGGGAACTACGGGGATACCAGGAGGTGTGGGACCAGCCGGGACTACGGGGTTACCAGGAGGTGTGGGACCAGCCGGGACTACGGGATTCCCAGGAGGTTCGGGGCCAGCGGGAACTACGGGATTCCCAGGAGGTGTAGGACCAGCGGGAACTACGGGGGCACCAGGAGGTGTGGGACCAGCGGGAACTACGGGGTTACCAGGAGGTGTGGGACCAGCGGGAACTACGGGGTTACCAGGAGGTCCGGGAGCAGCGGGAACTACGGGGGCACCAGGAAGTCCGGGAAGTCCGGGAGCAACTGGTTCCATTTCAGCTATTTTTGGAACATTCTTGAGCAATAGCAGTACAGTAGCTTCCGCTGCTAACACGCCAATTGGGAGTTTCCAAAGAGCTAATTCAGATCCCGGTGAGTCTATAGGACTTTCTGGAGGTAGTACCTTTTCTCTGCCAGGCGGCCATATGTACTACATCTCATATCAAGCATCTATAAGATATACAGCAACAACTGCTCCTGGCCTTGCACTTTACTATGAGGGATCGCTAGATAATTCATCCATTTTTTATTCGGGTGCAATTGGTGATCCGACTAGATTGATTAGTCCGGTGTCAGTTGTCCGAATTATAGATGCAACGAATGGACCGATTACTGATCTGCAGGTAGTGCTTCGAGACCAAGGTACGTCTACAGCAACCAATGTGCAAACTGTCGCACAAGCATTCCAATATGCTGCTGTCACTATTTTTGCCCTAAATTAATTTAAATGACTACTTATTATTAAATTTGAAACGGATACCTTCCTTAGAACCGAAGTGTATTCGTTTCTTAATTCTCTTACGGTAAAAGATATATCCATCATCATTGCGAGGAGTTGAAAGCATATGGGGGTTGGACCTACAGGACCTAGAGGAACAACAGGACCTCCAGGGACTACAGGGCCTCAAGGTACCACCGGACCAGTAGGACCGGGTGCTCAAGGTCCGAGAGGGTCAACAGGACCGGGAGGGAGAACAGGGACTACAGGCTCGATAGGAACCACTGGACCGTCGGGTGCAGTGGGCACGACAGGGTTAGATGGTCCAGTCGGAACGACAGGGTTAGAGGGTCCGGTGGGCACGACAGGGTTAGATGGTCCGGTCGGCACGACGGGACTGGATGGTCCAGTAGGCACGACGGGACTGGATGGCTCGGTGGGCACGACGGGACTTGATGGTCCGGTAGGAACGACGGGACTGGATGGTCCAGTGGGCACGACGGGACTGGACGGTCCAGTAGGAACGACAGGGTTAGATGGTCCGGTGGGCACGACGGGACTGGAAGGTCCGGTGGGCACGACGGGACTTGACGGTCCAGTCGGCACGACGGGGTTAGATGGTCCGGTGGGCACGACGGGACTGGACGGTCCGGTGGGCACGACAGGTCTAGATGGTCCAGTGGGCACAACAGGGTTAGATGGTCCAGTCGGCACGACAGGGTTAGATGGTCCAGTGGGCACGACAGGACTGGATGGTCCTGTGGGAACGACGGGACTGGATGGTCCAGTAGGCACGACGGGACTGGATGGCCCGGTGGGCACGACGGGACTGGATGGCCCGGTGGGCACGACAGGTCTAGATGGTCCAGTGGGCACAACAGGGTTAGATGGTCCAGTGGGCACGACGGGACTCGACGGCCCGGTCGGAACGACAGGTCTGGACGGTCCGGTGGGCACGACAGGGTTAGATGGTCCAGTAGGAACGACGGGACTTGACGGTCCAGTGGGCACGACGGGTCTGGATGGTCCGGTGGGCACGACAGGACTGGACGGTCCGGTAGGCACGACGGGACTCGACGGTCCAGTAGGCACGACGGGACTCGATGGACCGGTGGGCACGACAGGACTGGATGGTCCGGTGGGCACGACGGGACTTGACGGTCCAGTCGGAACGACAGGTCTGGACGGTCCAGTCGGAACGACGGGACTCGACGGTCCAGTAGGAACGACGGGACTCGATGGCCCGGTGGGCACGACAGGACTGGATGGCCCGGTGGGCACGACAGGACTGGATGGTCCTGTGGGAACGACGGGACTGGATGGTCCAGTAGGCACGACGGGACTGGATGGCCCGGTGGGCACGACGGGACTGGATGGTCCGGTAGGAACGACTGGACTCGACGGTCCGGTGGGCACGACGGGGTTAGATGGTCCAGTGGGCACAACAGGACTGGACGGTCCGGTAGGCACGACGGGACTCGACGGTCCAGTAGGAACGACGGGACTCGATGGACCGGTGGGCACGACAGGACTGGATGGTCCGGTGGGCACGACGGGACTCGACGGTCCAGTCGGAACGACAGGTCTGGACGGTCCAGTCGGAACGACGGGACTCGACGGTCCAGTAGGAACGACGGGACTCGATGGCCCGGTGGGCACGACAGGACTGGATGGCCCGGTGGGCACGACAGGACTGGATGGTCCTGTGGGAACGACGGGACTGGATGGTCCAGTAGGCACGACGGGACTGGATGGTCCAGTAGGCACGACGGGACTGGATGGTCCAGTAGGCACGACGGGACTGGATGGTCCAGTAGGCACGACGGGACTGGATGGCCCGGTGGGCACGACGGGACTTGATGGTCCGGTAGGAACGACTGGACTCGACGGTCCGGTGGGCACGACGGGACTGGATGGTCCAGTAGGCACGACGGGACTGGATGGCCCGGTGGGCACGACGGGACTCGACGGTCCAGTCGGAACGACAGGTCTGGATGGTCCAGTCGGAACAACAGGACTCGACGGTCCAGTGGGCACAACAGGTTTGGATGGTCCGGTCGGCACAACAGGTCTAGACGGTCCGGTGGGCACGACGGGACTCGACGGTCCGGTAGGAACGACAGGTCTGGATGGTCCAGTCGGAACAACAGGTCTGGATGGTCCAGTCGGAACAACAGGTTTAGACGGTCCAGTGGGCACGACAGGTCTGGACGGTCCGGTGGGCACGACGGGACTCGACGGTCCGGTGGGCACGACGGGACTCGACGGTCCAGTCGGAACGACAGGTCTGGATGGTCCAGTCGGAACAACAGGACTCGACGGTCCAGTGGGCACAACAGGTTTGGATGGTCCGGTCGGCACAACAGGTCTAGACGGTCCGGTGGGCACGACGGGACTCGACGGTCCGGTAGGAACGACAGGTCTGGATGGTCCAGTCGGAACAACAGGTTTAGACGGTCCAGTGGGCACGACAGGTCTGGACGGTCCGGTGGGCACGACAGGTTTAGACGGTCCGGTAGGAACGACAGGGTTAGATGGTCCAGTCGGAACAACAGGTCTGGATGGTCCAGTCGGAACAACAGGTTTAGACGGTCCAGTGGGCACGACAGGTCTGGACGGTCCGGTGGGCACGACGGGACTCGACGGTCCGGTAGGAACGACAGGTCTGGATGGTCCAGTCGGAACAACAGGTTTAGACGGTCCAGTGGGCACGACAGGTCTGGACGGTCCGGTGGGCACGACGGGACTGGACGGTCCAGTGGGCACGACAGGTCTGGACGGTCCGGTGGGCACGACAGGTCTGGACGGTCCGGTGGGCACGACAGGTTTAGACGGTCCGGTAGGAACGACAGGACTGGATGGTCCAGTCGGAACAACAGGACTGGATGGTCCAGTCGGAACGACAGGACTGGATGGTCCAGTCGGAACGACAGGTTTAGACGGCCCAGTCGGAACAACAGGACTCGACGGTCCAGTCGGAACAACAGGTTTAGACGGCCCAGTCGGAACAACAGGACTCGACGGTCCGGTGGGAACAACAGGACTAGACGGTCCAGTCGGAACAACAGGACTGGATGGCCCGGTGGGCACGACAGGTTTAGATGGTCCAGTCGGAACAACAGGACTGGATGGCCCGGTGGGCACGACAGGTTTAGATGGTCCAGTCGGAACAACAGGACTGGATGGCCCGGTGGGCACGACAGGTTTAGATGGTCCAGTCGGTACGACGGGACTCGACGGTCCAGTGGGCACAACAGGGTTAGACGGTCCGGTGGGCACGACAGGTCTCGACGGTCCGGTGGGCACGACAGGTCTTGACGGTCCAGTCGGAACGACGGGTCTGGATGGTCCGGTGGGCACGACAGGTTTAGATGGTCCGGTAGGAACAACAGGGTTAGACGGTCCGGTGGGCACGACAGGTCTGGATGGTCCGGTGGGCACGACGGGACTGGAGGGTCCAATGGGCACGACAGGTCTGGACGGTCCGGTGGGTACGACAGGACTGGATGGCCCAGTGGGCACAACGGGACTGGACGGTCCAGTCGGAACAACAGGACTGGATGGCCCGGTGGGCACGACAGGTTTAGATGGTCCAGTCGGAACAACAGGACTGGATGGCCCGGTGGGCACGACAGGGTTAGATGGTCCAGTCGGAACGACAGGACTGGATGGTCCAGTCGGAACAACAGGACTCGACGGTCCGGTGGGAACAACAGGTTTAGACGGTCCAGTCGGAACAACAGGACTGGATGGTCCGGTGGGCACAACGGGACTGGATGGACCAGTAGGCACGACGGGACTGGATGGTCCGGTGGGCACGACGGGACTGGATGGACCGGTAGGAACGACGGGGCTGGACGGCCCGGTGGGCACGACGGGACTGGATGGCCCAGTGGGGACAACAGGACTGGATGGCCCGGTGGGCACAACGGGACTGGATGGCCCAGTGGGAACGACAGGTCTGGACGGTCCGGTGGGCACAACAGGACTGGATGGTCCGGTGGGCACAACAGGGTTAGATGGTCCGGTGGGCACGACGGGTGTAGACGGTCCGGTGGGCACGACGGGACTGGATGGTCCGGTAGGAACGACGGGACTGGACGGTCCGGTGGGCACAACAGGTCTGGACGGTCCGGTAGGAACGACGGGATTGGACGGTCCAGTCGGAACAACAGGCCTGGATGGACCGGTAGGCACGACGGGTCTAGACGGTCCAGTGGGGACAACAGGTTTAGATGGTCCGGTGGGCACGACGGGACTGGATGGACCGGTAGGCACGACGGGTCTAGACGGTCCAGTGGGCACAACAGGACTCGACGGTCCGGTGGGCACAACAGGACTGGATGGACCAGTGGGGACAACAGGTTTAGACGGTCCAGTAGGAACGACGGGACTGGACGGCCCGGTGGGCACGACTGGACTGGATGGCCCAGTGGGAACGACAGGTCTGGACGGTCCAGTGGGCACAACAGGGTTAGATGGTCCAGTCGGTACGACAGGTTTAGACGGTCCGGTGGGAACGACGGGACTGGACGGTCCAGTAGGTACAACGGGACTCGACGGTCCAGTGGGGACGACAGGTCTGGATGGTCCGGTGGGCACAACAGGTCTGGACGGTCCGGTGGGAACGACGGGACTGGATGGTCCGGTCGGTACAACGGGACTGGATGGTCCAGTGGGAACGACAGGTCTGGACGGTCCGGTGGGCACAACAGGACTGGATGGTCCGGTGGGCACAACAGGGTTAGACGGTCCAGTGGGCACAACAGGTCTAGATGGACCAGTAGGAACGACGGGACTCGACGGCCCGGTAGGAACGACGGGACTCGACGGCCCGGTGGGGACAACAGGACTGGATGGCCCAGTGGGAACGACGGGACTGGATGGTCCGGTCGGTACAACGGGACTGGATGGTCCAGTAGGTACAACGGGACTGGATGGTCCAGTCGGCACGACGGGTCTGGATGGTCCAGTCGGCACAACAGGTTTAGACGGACCGGTGGGCACGACGGGACTGGACGGCCCGGTGGGCACAACAGGGTTAGATGGTCCGGTAGGAACGACGGGTCTGGACGGTCCGGTGGGCACGACGGGACTGGACGGACCGGTAGGCACGACGGGACTCGACGGTCCAGTGGGCACGACGGGACTGGATGGCCCAGTGGGAACGACAGGTCTAGACGGTCCAGTGGGCACAACAGGTTTAGACGGTCCGGTGGGCACGACGGGACTGGATGGTCCAGTGGGCACAACGGGTCTGGATGGCCCGGTGGGCACGACAGGTCTAGACGGTCCAGTGGGCACGACAGGTCTAGACGGTCCAGTGGGCACGACGGGACTGGATGGCCCAGTGGGAACAACGGGTCTGGACGGTCCAGTCGGCACGACAGGTCTAGACGGTCCGGTTGGTACAACAGGTTTAGATGGTCCAGTGGGCACAACGGGACTCGACGGTCCAGTGGGCACAACAGGTTTGGATGGCCCGGTGGGCACAACAGGTTTAGACGGTCCGGTGGGCACAACAGGACTGGACGGTCCAGTGGGCACGACAGGTCTAGATGGACCAGTAGGAACGACGGGACTCGACGGCCCGGTGGGCACAACGGGACTCGACGGTCCAGTGGGCACAACAGGTTTGGATGGCCCGGTGGGCACGACAGGGTTAGACGGTCCGGTGGGCACAACAGGACTGGACGGTCCAGTGGGCACGACAGGGTTAGACGGTCCGGTGGGCACGACAGGTCTAGACGGTCCAGTGGGCACGACGGGTCTGGATGGCCCGGTGGGCACGACAGGACTCGACGGTCCAGTGGGCACAACAGGATTAGACGGTCCGGTGGGCACGACGGGACTGGATGGTCCAGTGGGCACAACGGGTCTGGATGGCCCGGTGGGCACGACAGGTCTAGACGGTCCAGTGGGCACGACAGGTCTAGACGGTCCAGTGGGCACGACAGGTCTAGACGGTCCAGTGGGCACGACAGGTCTAGACGGTCCAGTGGGCACGACAGGTCTAGACGGTCCAGTGGGCACGACGGGACTGGATGGTCCGGTGGGCACGACGGGACTGGATGGCCCGGTGGGCACGACGGGACTGGATGGTCCAGTGGGCACAACGGGACTGGATGGTCCGGTGGGCACGACAGGTCTAGACGGTCCAGTGGGCACGACAGGTTTAGACGGTCCAGTGGGCACGACAGGACTCGACGGTCCGGTGGGCACGACGGGACTGGATGGTCCGGTGGGCACGACGGGACTGGATGGCCCGGTGGGCACGACGGGACTGGATGGCCCGGTGGGCACAACAGGTTTAGACGGTCCAGTAGGAACGACGGGACTCGACGGTCCAGTGGGCACAACAGGGTTCGATGGTCCAGTAGGTACAACAGGACTGGATGGTCCGGTGGGCACGACAGGTCTAGACGGTCCAGTGGGCACAACAGGTTTAGACGGCCCGGTGGGTACGACAGGTTTGGACGGCCCGGTGGGTACGACAGGTCTGGACGGTCCGGTCGGAACGACGGGACTGGATGGTCCAGTGGGAACGACGGGACTCGATGGTCCAGTGGGAACGACGGGACTTGATGGTCCGGTCGGTACAACGGGACTGGATGGTCCAGTAGGCACAACAGGGTTCGATGGTCCGGTGGGCACGACGGGTGTAGATGGACCGGTAGGAACGACGGGACTGGACGGTCCGATCGGCACGACGGGAATCACAGGTTCAACAGGACTCACCGGGTTAACAGGGGCTACGGGTACGACGGGTCCTCCAGGGGCTACGGGATTAAGTATTGTCGAAACAGGAGAGACAGGTGCAACAGGACTAACAGGGCCAACAGGAACTACAGGGGCTACTGGACCAACAGGAACAACAGGACCACAGGGGAAAAAGGGAATTGACGGCGCAAATGGAAATAACGGCGATGACGGTCGAACAGGAGCTACGGGATATACCGGTCTAACCGGAGCGACTGGATTCACAGGTCCAACCGGCATTACCGGATTATCAGGCCCGACAGGAACCACCGGGTATGCAGGCCCAACAGGGACGACCGGGCTGGCAGGTCCAGTTGGAGCTACGGGATATACAGGTGCTACAGGACCTACCGGGATTGGGATAGTGGGCCCGACGGGTTCCATGTCCCGAAGCTATGCACAATTTGCTTTTTATGAACCCGTGGCTGTAGCAACCAGTGATCATTTTCCTATTCCTCATTTCACTTACGTTAATACATCCAGCAGTGGTGATGCTATAGGTCCGGATAGTACGGATACAGATGCATTTGTTGTCCAAAGCGGAAGCTATCTAATCATGTATCAGGCCAATATTCAGTCTAGTGATATCAGACCGGCTGGTCTGGAACTTTTATTAGACGGCATGCCGGAATCTTTGTCTCAAATTGCCGCTCCAATGAACAACGTTGCTTCTATAGTACATGGAACCTATATCCTTGAAGCGGATGAACCCACAACAATCCAACTAGCCCTTATGTATGAGGGAACTTCTGTAACCAGTAGAGCCACAGGAATGCCTAATGCGTTTTTCGCGGCTAAAGTTACAATAGTTCTACTTGGTTAAAGTAACAATAAATATGAATATGAATTTGATTATGTAATCTAAGCGTTCAGTCAGGATCAGCATGAAACTAAGCTGATCTTGACTTTTTTATTGTATAGGAAACTATAGTTTCCTGCTGCTGCGGCAGAGGTGTGTGTAGATTTGTGGATAAGAGCTCTTGGAATGATTCGGAGGTAGGCTTAGAACCTATAGAATGGGAGGGTACAACGGCCTATGAACCAAATGTATGCGAAAAACAGCATACATTGTGCCCGCAAGGATGGCGTAAAGTAAGTTGTGTACCAAGATTTGGAGTCTAGTCAGACACCAAAAAAGTAGGGTATCCTCGGGATTGCGAAACCACCAAGGAGGAACCCTACCAATGAGTATTTTACCCGAAAGTTCTCTGAATAATCTATTTGAAAAACTTGTTAAAGATTTTGTGAAAGACAACATGGAACGCCTGTTGCGCGCCGAAATCCAGGGGTTTATGGACAGTGAAGAAGCCGGTGCCAGCAATAGTCGCAATGGCTACTATACGCGAGACTTACACACGAAATACGGCCATATCGAGGATCTTCAGGTGCCCCGGGACCGCCAAAGCCTTTTCCAGACGCAGATGTTTGAGCCGTACCAGCGGCGGGACGGATGGTTAGAAGAGGCCGTCATCCAAATGTACAAATCGGGCATGGGTACGCGGGATGTGGCCCGGTTCATTGAAAGTATGTTTGGCAGCCACTACTCCCCCACCACGGTCAGCAATATTACGGCTACGGTGCTGGACGATATCCACCAGTGGCAGAAACGGCCCCTGAGCAAACGGTACTCCGTGATCTACTTGGATGGGCTGTACGTGAAGCTGAAACGGGGCACGGTCCGTGGCGAAGTGGTCTACTTTGCGATGGGGATTGACGAGGAGGGACAGCGTCAAATTCTCGGGTTTTACGTGGGCGGCCAAGAGAGTTCGAATGGCTGGCGGGAGGTACTCAAAGACCTGTACGACCGCGGAGCGCAGGAAGTCCTGCTGGGTGTGTTTGACGGACTACCGGGGCTGGATGCGGCGTTTAAAGAGACCTATCCTCAGGCAGATGTACAGCATTGCGTAGTGCACAAAGTGCGGGCCACGTTCCCTAAAATCCGGATGGAGCACAAAACTGATGTCCTTGAAGCGTTGAAAACCGTATATACCGCACCGGATGAAGTGGTAGCCCGGGCTAACTTTGATACGGTCAAAGCGAAGTGGAACAAGCTATATCCGAAGGAAATGAGGTCCTGGGAGGAACAGTTATCCACACTCCTGACGTTCTACAAGTATCCGGAATCGATCCGTAAAGCGATCTACACGTCGAACCCCATCGAACGGATGAACAAGGAAATCCGCAAGCGTCTGAAACCGATGAACAGTCTGACGAACATGGATGCGGCAGAGAAAATCGTGTACCTGGAGATGCTGGAATACAATGAACGTCATGCAGGGCGGGTCGCCCAAGGCTTTGGCATGGATGCCGTTAAAAAGAAGCTAAAAGAGCTATTCGAAACACGCTATCCCTCTTTGCCCACACCGGAAGAGACATAGCAGAGAAATCCAGTTTCTGGGGGTCGGGGTTCCCCCTCCCCCCAGAAACACTACACCCCAACCCGTAACCCCGGGGAGGTACTTCTACTCTCTTACACAAACTTCTTGACGCTACCCCCGCAAGCAGGGAAATGGACCGAATGTATGGCTAAAACAGCATACATTGTGCCCGCAAGCAGGGAAATGGACCGAATGTATGGCTAAAACAGCATACATTGTGCCCGCAAGCAGGGAAATGGACCGAATGTATGGCTAAAACAGCATACATTGTGCCCGCAAGCAGGGAAATGGACCGAATGTATGGCTAAAACAGCATACATTGTGTTCGCTCGCAGGTAATCTTATTCACCCGTTAGGGTGATTTTGTTCAAATAAAAGAATGAATATGTTTCACACGATAACTTATCCTTATATTTCTCGCTGAAATGATACCGTCCTTAAAAGGACGGCAAAGCTGTTTCTACTTGTTGATCAGGAATTATGATGTTCGTTGGATTGAATAAGTTGTGCGCGTAGGCGCGTGAGCCGGATGTGGTTGAAAAACCGACCATAATAGTGATGCCGCAGGCGTTTTGTTCCTTTATTAAACATTAAGAAAGAAAAAAGGGATTTTCCTTAAATAGCTTGGACGGATTAACGAACCATTTATTCTGAACGGCATATGATGGACTATTCTAATCAAGAAAGGAGAGGATTGATTTGTCTCAAGCCAATCTGCCGAATATTACACCAACCATTTCTCTCACCAGAAATGACGCTATCAATATGATGCTATCGGCAATCGCGATGGAAGAACTGGGACTTAGCCATGTCATTAATGCAGAAGGAGAGAAGCTGCAATATGCACTGGGTACTCTTCCTGGAGTAACCGCTCCGGTCGTGAACATTTCCAATCTTCAGGACATTACTTCAAGCATAAGGAATATGCTGGGGGAGACGGTTAAAAGTGCTTGGTTACAGACCAGCCAACTAGAGAGTCTGCTTGCAGCACCTGTGGATTACGGGGCTACCGGAGTAACCGGACCAACAGGTCCAGACGAAGGTCCACCAGGTCCAAGAGGCCTGCCCGGTGTAACTGGAGACACCGGAGATGAGGGTGCTACAGGGGTGACCGGCCCCACCGGCGCTATTGGTCTAACCGGTCTGCCAGGTTTAACCGGAACCACAGGTCTCACAGGTGAAACAGGAGTGACTGGTGTGACTGGCATGACCGGGCTTACGGGTCTAACCGGAGCTACTGGTCTAACAGGAGAAACTGGACTTACAGGGCAAACGGGTGCCACGGGTCTGACAGGGTTAATGGGTCTGACCGGGGAAACGGGCGCAACCGGAGCGACTGGTCTTACCGGTGCTACAGGCTTACCTGGCGTCTCCGGTGTGCCTGAAATAGACCGGCTGGTATCTTATGTTACTGGAGCAACTGTAACTGCAGGTGATCCAGTGGTGTTTACCGATGACGGAGCTAATTCAGGTACGAGCATCTTTCGTGCTGGAGCAGGAACATTTAATTTACTGAATAATGATGTGGGGGGTGTAAATGAGCCTGCGCTATACTATGTCCAATATTCAGCAAATGCAGTTTCTGCAGCAGGCGCCGGGATGGACCTCGGGCTGCTTCTCAACGGAACCGGCATTGATGGAAGTCAGGCAACATCCGCTATTCTAGGAGCTCCAAATGTAGTGAAGGGCGGAAGCGTCTTTCCCACAGTTACAGCCGAGAATCCTAATACACTGGTAGTGTCAAATTTGGGGGACGATCTCACCAATCTCTCTGCTACCATCTCAATCATTAAATTGCTCTAACCCATCTTAATACAGAGGAGTTGATTCCATGTCTCAGGCGAACCTGCCTAATATCACCCCAACGATAAACATTAGTAGGGATGATGCTGTCAACCTGCTGCTGTCGTCCATTGCGATGGAAGAATTAGGGCTTAGCCATATCATTAATGCCGAAGGAGAGAAGCTGCAATATATCCTGGGCACCTTACCCGGGGTTACAGCTCCCGAGGCGACGATTGGCGAAGTGCTGGCTATGAATGATAGTGTAAGAAATATGATGCGCGACATTGTCAAGAAGGAATTTATTCTTACCAATAAGCTGGAAACAGTACTCTCAGCTTCTATAATGGTAGGTCCCACAGGGGCAACCGGTGTGACGGGGGATCCGGGTGGCCCTCCAGGACCCGTAGGAGCTCAAGGTATTGCCGGAGAACAAGGTCCAATAGGCCCCACTGGGCAAACGGGAGAGACGGGACTTACCGGCTTAACCGGACAGACGGGAATCACAGGTTTTACTGGGCTGACTGGAGAGACCGGAGAGACTGGTGACATGGGTTTAACCGGGCTTACCGGCTTAACCGGCTTAACCGGGCTTACCGGCTTAACCGGCTTAACCGGGCTTACCGGCTTAACCGGGCTTACCGGCTTAACCGGCTTAACTGGCTTAACCGGCTTAACCGGCTTAACCGGCTTAACCGGCTTAACCGGGGCGACTGGTGATACAGGAGACGCCTTCTTTGCCGACTATAGTTCTGCAGTAGCCAGCGAAGCTACTGTGGGTTCACCTGATGCAGTGATATGGAATGAACCAGGTCCGCAGAGCGGAAATATTATTCTTGATACGAATATTGGTAATTTCTTTGTACTACCGGTGAATTCTACTATTTTTGTGCAATTTTATGTCAGTGGGCAGAACCCCCTTGACCCTGCTGGCCCGATGGTTTTCCAGTTATATACCACAGATTTAACAGGAGCACGGATTGATGCTGTTGAAGGGGGAGGTGCAAGCTCAGATATAGCAAATACTTCTATAGCAACCGTGTCCGGCGGAGCTATTGTAGTGACAGACGCAACCCAGGTCGGCTTGGGATTGTTCAATGATACCGGAGAGCCTATCGGAGAAGGTATACCCGTTAATGCCAACATCCAACTGATCCGAATCAATTAATATATTTGGAGAGCAGCAAGGCGTCGAGAATCCAATTTCGGCGTCTTCGTTGCGGGTACCATGTTGCCGGACTTAGTGGAGATAAATAAATATCTTATATAACGGACTTGGACAATCTGGCTGCTGCATAAGCTGGAAGTGGAAGTGCTTGCGGCAATACTGCCTTTCTGCGAAGCAGCAAAATAGGAAAGAGAAAGAAGGGTTGTGACGATATGTCATCATTGATTCCGGTTGAACTGGGAAATCCGGGAGCAGCAGTCAGGCTGAGTAGTCCTGTATTGCTGGAAGTTGGCCGTCCCTTATCCCAAATTGATTTCAGCGTACCACTGTCGTTCAAGCCGGTTGCGTCCGGCAATTATCACTTAATTATCGAGTTGTCTGTTCTGAAGGACGGTAAGGTTCTTCATACCCTGTCCGATCCTTATATAGGCACCGCTAATTCAGCGGGTAGTATCTTATCTGCCGATGTGAATGCAAGCATCACTGGCAGTTTCGGCCAGGGGGAACAGCATTTTGAACTGGAGCTAAGGGTGTTGTCCTATCAGAATATCGTGTCGAGTCCACTGTTGGGTGTCCCGGCCATATCCATTCAAGCCTCCTCTGTGCTGGCTGAAGAGGTGGGTCCTACAGGGCCAACCGGCCAGACGGGGAATCCCGGCAACCGGGGGGTGACAGGGACGACGGGTACGCAAGGACCGGTTGGGTCCCCGGGGAGCACTAATATTGCAGGAACAACAGGGCTGCGGGGTGCAACAGGAGCAACAGGTGTTGTAATTAACCTAGGGAGTGACACAGGGCCAACAGGGTATACAGGCGTGACCGGTCCAGGTATTACCGGCCCAACCGGTGCGACAGGGATCGGGGCAACCGGTCCAACAGGTCCAGGTCCAGCCGGACCTACTGGAGCGAGTGGAGCCAAGGGAGTGACCGGCCTTACCGGCCCGGGATCAAGCATTACCGGCCCAACCGGACCGACCGGAGATACAGGTGCTCCCGGGTCCAGCCGATCCTTGCCGGTGGTCATAAGTGATGATTTGCTGGTAAAAGATCCAGGCCCAAATCGAGGGGCTCTTGTTGTTGGTAAGCTTCCACCGTTGCAGATCGATGCGGCTGACCGCTGTGTCCTTATTGAGGGAGCACTACAGATCAGCTTCGGCAATCCGCCTAACAATTCTTTTTATAATACTATAATCTATCAAGTCCTGCGAAATGGTCAACCCATAAATCCTCCACATTTCTGGTTATTACGGTACAGCTACAGCGGTGCAGACAATTCCATTCCCTCGACTGCCGGGTTGGCTTACTTCGATATCGATGATAATCCGCCGGTTGGACCTACCGAATATACACTGACAGCGCAGATATTTGACAGCTCAATTAACACAACAATCAGCTATACGTCGCTCAATGCATCCGCAAAAGTGTTTCTGGATGGAAACTGAGCTTGTACCAATGAATTAATTATGCAGCAAAGAAATGTATCTTAGGTATAAGGAGTTGAGTGTACGTGACGGAGATCTATTCGTCGCTTCTTCTGGGAAGCGGCAACGTGCTGGTTCTTACGGGCATACGGACGGATGTGGAGCAGCAGATTGCGAACGCAGAATTACGGTTGGCTCTTCCTGTGCTGCTGGATATCCTAAGTCCGGGGGACTATCGGCTGCATCTGGACTATGAGTTGCGTAGAGGTAATGCGCCTGTTGCAGCGGGTGTTGTAACGGTTGAGTCGCAGACCACCGCTGCAGGTTTGATCCAGGCTGAAGCAATCATAAGATTCAGCGATCAGTTGCCTGCGGGAGTGCATCGATATGAACTTAGGTTGAAAGGGCTGCCTGATCAGAATATCGCTTCAGATATCCGGGTTGGCTCGCCGCTGCTGCAGACCGGCCCGGGTCCGGTCATCTTAGCGGGTCCAATTGGTCCTAAGGGTCCAACAGGCAATACAGGAATGACTGGTCCAACGGGCTACCAAGGACCTGAGGGGTTTCCGGGAGATCCTGGTCCTTCACTCCCCGGAGCGGCCGGAGCGACAGGTCCTACCGGGGCAATGGGAGCAACTGCATATAATGGAGGATCTCCCGGACCGAGAGGGGCTACGGGAGTCACCGGAGGAAGTATTATTGGCCCCACCGGCAGAACTGGAATCGGAGCTGTTGGAGCGACAGGAGTGGGAGCAGCAGGAAATACAGGATTTACTGGCTGGACTGGAGCGACAGGTGCCCCCGGTCCGGCCGGATCAGGGAATGAGACAGGAGCCACGGGGCCTGCGGGAGCCAAGGGACCAACAGGAGCGGCAGCGGACGGTTCCTATATTCCAACCCTGATCTATAAAATTAACTCAGTATTTTTATCTCTGCCTCAATTTAATATGCCTGTTAGAGTTGTATCACTTCCGGTGAGTTCCACGGATATTGGACGCTGCCAAATTGCCGGCAGTGTGGAGCTCCGCTGGTCAGGCCCACATACTCAACTGTCTCCCAATCAGGGTCTGAAGATTGGATTATTTCTCAACGATAGTGACGGGAATACCTACTATCAGTATGGGAATTACAGTGGAATACAAGGAGTCCAAATGATACAAAATATACCATTTATAGCTATGTATAGTGGACCTCCAACGACGATGTATCTTGATCTAGTGACTACAGCCGATGTAAATGATCAGTGGAGTGTAACAGTCATTGGTACCTTAACTGCAACCGTTATTCCAGATAATGTATGATTTTGCACCTTTTAAAGGAGTGGTGGAGTTATGTCTAATCTTACGTCTCTTCCTTTAGGAATGCCGGGGATAGCTACTCATCTGGCAGAGACACTTGAAATCGCAGCAGCGCAGCCTCAGACACAGGTAACTTTCCATATCCCGCTTGTCTTCTATAACCTCACGACCGGCCCGTCAGAGCTAAGGATTGAGCTGGAGACCCGCCTCTCCGGCAGTCCCGTTCAGACTCAGCTAGTCACGTTGTCCCATAACGGTACAGAGGAAGCAGCCAGAACGCTGCAGGTTACAGTCAATCATCCGGGAGATTCGGGAACGTATGCTTACATCATCCAGGCCCGAGTGATTAGTTATAGTAACATTAAGGCGAATCCCCTAATAGGAAGGGCTGTTGCCGGAATTGCCTCGATAACCGCAATTAGAGCGGATACAGGAATAACCGGCCCGACTGGTCCGACCGGTCCTACAGGGTTAACGGGCTACAGAGGCTTTGATGGGGATGGGGGACTCCATGGGCCAACGGGGGCGACAGGGTACGGGATGACCGGTCCAACTGGTGATCCCGGAGCAACAGGAATGGATGCTACCGGGGGAACCGGGGGGCTGCCGGCCCTGCCGGTCCGACCGGCCTGACGGGGCCGACGGGTGCAGGGGCGACCGGTGTCACTGGCCCGGCTACAACAGGAGCAACAGGCGGAGGCCGCAAAGGATTAACTGGCCCGCGGGGAACTACAGGATTACCGGGAGAACGGGGAGTGACCGGTACGGGTGAAAAAGGTCCTACCGGCCCTGCCGGATTCACTGGAGCACGAGGAATTACAGGAGCAACGGTTCCACCTGTCCAGTATCAGTATTCAGTAGACCCCATTGGTCTGACCTATGACTTTCAGTCGGTTCTCACCTTACCTCAAGTTACCATTAACGAGGGAGCGAATGTGTTATTGCAAGGGCATATTCAGGTAACTTTCCTGCCGTATTTAACCGCCATAAGGGTTCCTATTGTGGTCAATGTTCTCTTCAATGATCTGATAATTCAAAGCTACTCCTTCTATTCCATTCAACAGAGCTCGGATAGCTTCCCCTTCGGAGAGCGGGCCAGTGAGGACTGCCCGTTCAGTCTGACGCATTATGGAGCAGGCGGGACCGGATCATACTCCTTGCAAGTGAAGTTAGATCAGCCTGTGCAGGATGGTTTAGATTTAAGAGTGGAGAACAGTTATTTATACGCGGAACAGGTTGAGCAGGAAGGTGCTTTTGCGGGTGTATCTATAGCTTATTATCTTGCGGCCGGCGGGGTTCAAATTTTCGATGCAGGGATGAATTCAATCAGCACCGTCTCGATGTACGATAACACCGTTAGACCATCCAATTCCATCTACGCCGCATCGGTTGACGGGAATTATATCTACTATGCTGTATCCGATATGTTGTATCGCTTCAACATACAGGAGGAGACAGTAGACAGGTCAATCACTTTGGAGAACGGAATGAAAGCTTCTGATCTGCTGCTGCTTCCGAACCAGAGATATCTCTTCATCTCAGACGAGGCCAGCGCTAAAACTCTAATATATGATATTAATAATGAAAATTTTTATAAAACTCTTAATTATCAAACCAATGTTCTATTCTCCGCAGCTTCTCCTGACAACAAGTATGTCTTCTTTTATATATACTCTACCCCTTTTTCGGGTAATTACACGCTGCCAGTCTATTTTTATAATATTGAATCGGATGTATACATTGGGCCTCTTATGCAAGTACCGGATCCTTCATCACAAAATGTATCCTTTTCGAATCCTCTGGGAGTGACCCCTGATAATGAACAGGTGTGGCTTACTGCTAATGAACCTTCCTATTATTACAATTATCTCGAGTTAAGTAATATAAATTTTCTTGGTTATGGGATCACAGGGGACTCTGCTCAAACCTCAGGCTTGGTTCATTTGAAGAATGGCGATTCTTACGTAATGGGGCGCGGATTATCAGAGAACAATGTGACCGGAATAACCCGGTTTCGTAAAAACACCAAACTAGAGACTTACCCTGGTACGGATGATCAGTTCGCAATAGTTCTTTCGCCTGATGAGCGGTGGATCTGCATCCAGGGAACCCAGGAACTGGTCCTCTTCTCGACCAGTGAGTTCACAACACGCAGGATCCCGTTGACAGACTACACCTTCCAAGGAGGCATTAATTTCACCCGGGACAGCCGATATGTTGTAGTTATAGGGACCCAAAAAATTTATTCAATAGATGTGGTTTATCTGTACGTTCAATCCGTAGAGCTTTCAACTGACCCTTCGAATCAGCCGCTGCCGTATACCCTTTCCAGCGGTGTCTATAAGGCGCAAAGCAAGTAAAAAGGGGCTAGTGCCTGCAAAAGCATCTTAAAACAACTCCTTTAACCGGCAGGTTTAGGGAGTTGTTCTGTGCCGATGAAAGGAGTGGCGAAGATATGTCGAATCTTACGTCTCTTCCACTGGGAACGCCGGGACCGGCAATCCATCTGGCAGAGACACTTCAAATTACAGCATCTCAGCCTCAGACACAGATAACTTTTCATATCCCGCTTGTCTTCTATAACCTCACGACCGGCCCGTCAGAGCTAAGGATTGAGCTGGAGACCCGCCTCGCCGGCAGTCCCGTTCAGACTCAGCTGGTCACGTTGTCCCATAACGGTACAGAGGAAGCAGCCAGAACGCTGCAGGTTACAGTCAATCATCCGGGAGATTCGGGAACGTATGCTTACATCATCCAGGCCCGAGTGATTAGTTATAGTAACATTAAGGCGAATCCCCTAATAGGAAGGGCTGTTGCCGGAATTGCCTCGATAACCGCAATTAGAGCGGATACAGGAATAACCGGCCCGACTGGTCCGACCGGTCCTACAGGGTTAACGGGCTACAGAGGCTTTGATGGGGATGGGGGACTCCATGGGCCAACGGGGGCGACAGGGTACGGGATGACCGGTCCAACTGGTGATCCCGGAGCAACAGGAATGGATGCTACCGGGGGAACCGGGGGGGCTGCCGGCCCCGCCGGTCCGGCCGGCCTGACGGGACCGACGGGTGCAGGGGCAACCGGTGCCACTGGCCTGGCTATAAGAGGAACAACAGGCGGAGGCCGCAAGGGGGGAACAGGCCCCCGTGGAACCACAGGATTCCCAGGTGACCAGGGAGTAACAGGTACGGGGGAGAAAGGTCCCATGGGGCCGGCCGGATTCACTGGTCCGGCGGGAATTACGGGCGTAGAGCTGCCTAATGCCCAGTATCTATATATAGAAGATCCAATCGGCCTGACCTATGACTTCCAGACCGTGCTTGCTTTACCCCAATTGGCCATTAAGAATGTAGGGAATGTGTTACTAAAAGGGAGTTTCCAGGTGAGCTTTCAACCTTATTTGATCCCCACACGGGTTGCGGTCACTGTCAGTGTACTCTTCAATACTACTGTCATCCAACAATTCTCTTTCTATTCCATTCAGCAGAGCTCAGACAGCTTCCCGGGCGGTGAGCGGGCTAGCGTGGACTGCCCATTCAGTCTGACCCATTATAATGCATCAGGAACGGGGAAGTATTCCATGCAAGTGAAGATCGATCAGCCTGTGCCGGATGACTTCGATCCTAGGGCGGAGAATAGTTATTTATATGCGGAACAGGAAGGCACGAGCAGTGTCGTGTACTTTATTGCTGCGGGAGCCATTCAAATTTTCGATGCCATATCTGGCGTAAGAAAATCAGTCCCTCTAAACGGCGATATCACCGGCTCTCCTTCCGTTGCCAGTGCTGCTACACTAGATGGTCATTATATTTACTATGGAGTACAGAATAAGCTGTATCGTTTCGACACTTTTTTAGAGCAGGTTGATCAGGTGAATTTAAATGGTATAAATATTCCCTCTTCTTTAAAAATCTTTAATTTGCTGTTGATGCCTGACCAGAGGCATATCTATATTTTTGCAGGAACTAATTATCTCTATGATCTTGTAGATAATAGTGCGGTCACTCTTGGGTTGATGGTTGGTGGTGGTGTCACTTTCTCCACCGCCTCTCCAGACGGCCGTTTAGCCTTCTTTATTACAGATGAGAATAGGGTGTATGCCCATGACCGCTCGTTGAATAAATACTGGCTTAATATGTTCGGTGATTTTGTAAATAATGATATAATATTTCATTCTAATCCATTAACAGTTTCACTCGACGGTAAGGAGATCAAATTTGCATCGGGTGTATTCGGATCCTATTATGTGTACTGCGAAATTGATAACTTGCTGGTGTTTCCTGTTATTTCTAAGCCCAGCCAGTATGCCACCTCCGGCATGGCTCAGCTCGATACCGGTGATACCTTTATAATGGGAGCAGCAGATTACAATTATACAGGAATCTTTTTGGAGACTGGGGATGACATTGGTTATCTACCGGGAGCAATCGGTCAATTCGCTATGATTTTATCTTCCGATCAGCAGTGGTTGGGTATTCAGGGGACTGAAGCGGTAAAGCTGATTCCGATTCCTGATATCACCAATGCCAAGGTCGTTTTAATGCCCGATAATAACTATGGTGGATTAAGTTTTACAAGGGACAGCCGATATTTGATCACTACTGGGCAAGAGCATATGTACTCCATAAGTGTGGAGGATCTCACAGTCCGTACGTTCGATAATCTCTCCCCGTATCCTGGCTCTCTCACGGACGGAGTCTACAGAAGGTAAGAGTTGGGAGCGTGAATATTATGAAGGGCATTATTCTGGCGGGCGGCTCGGGGACGAGGCTGACTCATTAATGCAACAGGAACGGGGGCATATTCGATGCAAGTGAAGATAGATCAGCATGTGCAGGATGATTTAGATTTAATAGTGGATGACAGTTATTTATTGGCGGAGCAACTGGGCACGGACAGTGTGGTGTATTTTATAGCTTCGGGTGCCATTCAAATATTCGATGCCATATCTGGCGTAAGAAAATCAGTCCCTCTAAACGGAGATATCACCGGCTCTCCTTCCGTTGCCAACGCTGCTACACTAGATGGCCATTATATTTACTATGGAGTACAGAATAAGTTGTATCGTTTCGATACGTTTTTAGAGCAGGTTAATCTTGTAAGTGGCGTTGATATTCCCTCTTATTTACAAATATCTAATCTGCTGTTGATGCCTGACGAGAGACATATCTTTATTATTACAGGAACTAATTATCTCTATGATCTTGTGGAGAATAATACGGTCAATAGTTTTTCGAATTTTGATAATTTTAGTGTCCGCTTCTCCACCGCTTCTCCAGACGGGAGTTATGCCTTCTTTTTTACAGGACAGAATAGGGTGTATGGCTATGAGATGGCGACGAATACAGTTATAGAAAATATCTTCAAGGACTTTCAGAATAATGTGCTAATATTCAATTCTAATCCAATAACAGTTTCACTTGACGGCAAGGAAATCCAATATGCACCCGGTGTATTCGGATCCTATTATGTGTATGCCAACATTCCTGACTGGACTAATGTTAATTCTGTGCCGAGCCAGTATACTACCTCCGGCATGGCTCAGCTCGATACCGGTGATACCTTTATAATGGGAACGGGAGATTACCATTATGGAAATTACAATTATACAGGAATTTTTTTGGAGACTGGGGATGACATTGCTCATCTGCCAGGAGCAATCGGTCAATTCGCTATGATTTTATCTTCCGATCAGCAATGGTTGGGTATTCAGGGGACTGAAGCGGTGAAGCTGATTCCGATTCATGATAACACTAAGAGCAAGGTCGTTTTAATGCCCGATTACAACTATGGTGGATTAAGTTTTACAAGAGACAGCCGGTATTTGATCACTACTGGGCAAGAGCATATTTACTCCATAAGTGTGGATGATCTCACAGTCCGTACGTTTGATAATCTCTCCCTGTATCCTGGCTCTCTCACGGACGGAGTCTACAGAAGGTAAGAGTTGGGAGCGTGAATATTATGAAGGGAATTATTCTGGCGGGAGGCTCGGGAACAAGGCTCCATCCGCTGACGAAGTCGATATCGAAGCAGATTCTGCCGGTGTATGACAAGCCGATGATCTATTATCCGCTGTCTGTCTTAATGCTGGCAGGCATCCGGGATATCCTGATTATCTCGACCGGAAGGGACATCCGGCTGTTCCAGGATCTTCTGGGCAATGGCGAACAACTGGGGCTAACCTTTCAATATGCAGTGCAGGAGCAGCCGCGCGGACTTGCGGAGGCGTTCCTGATCGGAGAAGAATTCATCGGCACAGATCAGGTGTGCATGATTCTGGGGGATAACATCTTCTACGGACAGAGCTTCAGCTCTATTCTGGGAAGAGCCATCCAGCGGCGGGAGGGGGCCACGATTTTCGGCTGCCGGGTACAAGATCCTTCCGCCTATGGTGTCGTTGAATTTGACAATACGGGCAGAGCTGTGGCACTGGAAGAGAAGCCCCTGTATCCCCGCTCTCATTATGCAGTGCCAGGTTTGTATTTCTATGACCGGCAGGTTGTGGAGATTGCCAGGCATATTAAGCCTTCCCGGCGCGGTGAGATTGAGATCACGGATGTGAACCAGGAGTATTTAAGCAGAGGACAATTGAACGTGGAATTGTTCGGCCGGGGTATGGCCTGGCTCGACACCGGAACGCCGGACTCGCTGCTGGAAGCGGCCAATCTGGTGGAGACTGTCCAGAAGCGGCAAGGGCTGTACGTGGCTTGCATTGAAGAGATTGCTTTCAATAAAGGATACATTACCAGAGAGCAGCTTCTGGAGCTGGCAAGGCCGCTGCGTAAGCTGGCCTACGGGCAATACTTGTTAAGCATAGCAGAAGAAGCGATTATCACTCGCGTATGAGGTTTATGGGGCCAACGGACACATTCCGGACTTGGCGCATATATTGGTATTCACAGAGCAGAGGAGATTTGGTGGGAGTAATGGAGCCCATTGTGAAGAGGCTACCCGCTAAGTCCACACCAAACCTGTAAGCTTGAATACTACTATATTAATCATTAAGTATGCTGCTGACCGGGGGATCCTTGTACATGCAGACTTAGCATGGTTCCCGGCGCATACTGGAATGAAATCCAATTCTATAAGGATGTGACCATGTAATGGCTTTCTTGTCAACAGGGCCTATTGAGAATAACCCGGTGAATGGAGTGAGACCGACTCAGCAGGTTACCGTGAAGATTGATAACCGCAGCCAGGCCTCAGCGTATTCACTCACCATTCAGGGTTATCAATTGACCGGCGGAACGAGAGTGATGTACGTAAGCGAATTGCTCAATATTGCAGCGAATCAGGTTATTACGAAGAATTACTACGCCGACGTTAATGCGTATGAATTCACGTTTATTACATCACCGAATTCCTCGGAGGAAGTTGAGCCGGTGCAGATCTCGCTATGGGGCAAGAATTCATCGGGGCAATTGGTAACAGCACACCGGTTAGTAGCGGAGGAATTGTTGGGTGCTGACAAAGGCAGCGGCGGCGGAGCAACAGGGCCGGCGGGAGCTACGGGCCCAGCAGGAGCTACAGGCCCAGCAGGAGAAAGGGGACCGGCAGGTGAGCCTGGGCCAGCAGGACCCATCGGCCCCACCGGTCCGGGAGGGGGAGATTCAGGGGCTACTGGACCTACAGGGACCTCAGGAGCCCCTGGACCTACAGGAACAACAGGAGAATCTGGACCTACAGGGACTACAGGATTCCAAGGTGCTCAAGGAACCACAGGTCCCGGCGGAGGAGATCGGGGAGACACAGGGCTTACAGGGCTTACAGGACTTACAGGACTTACAGGACTTACAGGACTTACAGGACTTACAGGACTTACAGGACTTACAGGACTTACAGGGCTTACAGGAGTCACAGGGCTTACAGGATTGACAGGAGCCACTGGAACAACTGGTCCCATATTGGCAACTGAAGGCTTCTCTGTACTCTTGCCAACCTTGGTGACTGGAACCACAGCAACATTTGTCGGTTGGGAAGAAACGGCACCATATTACGGCAATGCGGCATTTGACGCGGTACTGGGTGAGTATACCATTCCAGAAACAGGCAGATATTCTATTGAAGCCACTGTCAACTTTGCCTTTACCGCAGCGATCGGCGCTGCTTTAGACCCGGATGTGAATCCGTCTTTAGTAGTCCAGAGAACTGCGCCAGCTCCGGCAACAGATCTGGTGACCGGATTATTACCGGTACTGGATGTAGCTATTGGAGGAACTTTAACTCTTAGAACACTTCTTAGAAGCGGTTCTGTCACCTTGGCAGGTGAAGTCGAGCTTACAGCAGGTGATGTTATCAGCCTCATCTATCAGTCTAATGGTTTGGCGCTGGATGTGGATCTGGGTGCTACAGATTCTGGTGTAGTATGGTCTGTTCACAGATTAACCTGATCCTGGAGGAGCCTGGTCAATGATTCAGCAAGCTTCAGAACCATCCTTCACGGGATGGTTTTCTTTATTTATATCTGATTATTCTCAGGAGGCGGGAAGATGGAAGCAGAGCAGCAGGGCCTGTTCAGTCTGTGTATGATTGTAAAGGACGAAGAAGCGGTGCTGGGACGCTGTCTGGATTCGGTCAGAGATCTGATGGATGAGATCATCATTGTGGATACAGGATCGGCTGATCGGACCCTCACTGTTGCGGGCTGGTATACAGAGAAGGTATTTACTTATTCGTGGGATGAGAATTTCGCAGCGGCCCGCAACTATTCCTTTGCACAGGCGACAATGCCTTATGTATTCTGGATGGATGCCGATGAGCTGCTGGCGGCCCGGGAAGCGGAGAAGCTGGCCCGGCTGAAGCAGCAATTGGCGCATGAACAAAATGGTGTGGAGGTGATTTGGATGGGGACCCGGCTATTTTCCCAGCCCACCCAGGCTGCTTCAGCTCTCGTGCCGGTGCATTCAGAGCGCCATCCCAGGATTGTCAGAAACGGGCGTTTCCACTGGCGGGGCAGGGTGCATGAGAAGCTTGAAGTTGGCACAAGCGCCGCCATGAATACGGATATCTGCATTGACCATCGTCCGTCCGCCGTCCATACGGAACGTAACCTGCAGATTATGAAGCGCTGGATCGCTGAGGAAGGCGAAGCTACAGGTACACTGCTCTTCCACTATGCGAATGAATGCTTCGATGCCCGGGATTATCCAACTGCTTCAGCCTCCTATGAAAAGCTGTTACAAGACCCAAGCAACAGCAAGGATGAACGGATTACAGCTTGTCTGCGGCTGTCTGAATGTTACCGGGAGCTGGGCATGGCGGAGCTTAGGCTGAACAGCCTCTTCCGTTCGTTCGGCTTCGGGCTGCCCCAGGCGGATGCCTGTTGCAGTGTCGCCGGGTTCTTCGAGGAGCGCCAGGAATGGGAAGCTGCCATCTATTGGTATCTTCAGGCAATCGCCCGGCAGGCCGCCGGACCAGGAGAGCGTCCGGTCTCCCAGGCCTATTATACCTGGATGCCTCATGCCCTGGTCAGTCGTTGCCTGGCCGCTGCAGGAGAATGGCAGCAGGCTTACCAGTATAATGAGCAGGCATTAGCTTATCTGCCGGGTGACCAGGTACTGCTTAGCAAGCGAAAGAAATTGAAGCAGGTTCTAGAGATGAGGCGAAATAGCCCAGAGTAATAAAAAAGCAGGCGGCCGGGAGATTCAAGCTGCCTGCTGTATTTATGTTGTTGAAATATATAACAAGGTCAAACCTGCTGTGACAGGGTCAGAGCGGCCTCAAGAATCAAGTCCTCCTGCCCGGCCACAACCTTGCGGCGGCCAAGCTCCACTATGACCGCCTTAGGATCGACATGGTATTCCTTGGAGATTCGTTCCACCGGCTTCACGAAGCCGGAGAATACTCCAGCCATACCGCTTATAATACTCATGCTGCCGAGCTTAGGGGGCTTGGCGAAGGCTTTCTCCGCTTGTTCGGCCATTTCCAGCAAGGCATAGAGTTCAATTCCGGTATTCCAGCCAGAGTGGTGCAGCGCTGCAACCAGCACTTCCAGCTGGGCATTGCCTGCTCCGGCACCGAATCCGCGGGCGGTGCCGTCGAGGATGGTTGCCCCTGCCCCGGCGGCAGCCAGTGAATTACCGATGGCGAGGCCGAGATTATTATGGGCATGGAAGCCGACAGGGATATCCAGGATGCTGCGCAAGTATTGAATTTTCCCGGTTACATCATTGGGCAAGTAAGCTCCTGCGGAATCCATCAGAATAACGGCCTGTGCCCCGTAGCTGTGCATCTTCAAGGCTTCAATGCCCAGAACCTCAGCGGATGCCATATGGGACATCATAAGCACGCCGTAGGCTGTTCGTCCCTGATTACGCACATATTCGATATGACGTTTCGTCAGATCAGCCTCTGTACAATGAGAGGCGACGCGCACGATATCGACCCCCAGCTCCAATGCTGCCCGCAGATCACGGTTAATTGTAGCAAACCCGGGGATGACATGAATAGACAAGAGCGTATGATGGAGATTGCTTCTGCAGATGGACAGCATCTCTGCATCGGACAGCAGGCTCTCGCCAAGCTGGAGGGAGGAGGCACCGAGCCCGTTGCCGTGACCGACCTCCAGCACGGCCAGACCCGCCTTCTCCGCCAACCGGGAATAGAGGTCCAGATGCTCACGGGTTAACTGATGCTTCACGGCATGTGAGCCGTCCCGGAGCGTAGGATCGCTAATGATCAGTGGGTGCATGGTCATTCTCCTTTGTGTGCAATCAGCGAGCGTCTGGCATATTCTTCGGCCAGGGCGATCGCTGCGCAATTAATAATATCCAGATTTCCGGCATAGGCGGGGAGAAAGTCACCGAGCCCTTCAACCTTGACCATCATGGCGATTCTGCCGTTCTCAATTACAGGTGGAACAATAAGCTGATAGCCGGGCACATAGTGCTGGATTCGGGTAACCATCTCCTCTACTGCCCTAGTAAGACTCTCCATATCGGGCTCAGGGACAACAGCGAAGAGCGTTGTCTGCATATCAATGCTGGGAATCGCCGGATTCAGATTAAGAATGGCCTTGGCCTTCCCGCAGCCGGTATAGCTGCGGAGCGCATCCTCTGTAGCTTCGATGTACTCATCCAGATTGATTCTTGTAGCAGGTCCTGCGCTCAGCGAGGCAATGCTGGATACCACCTCTATATACGATACTTCCTGCTGGGACCGTGCGATGGCATAGGCCAGGGGTACAGACGCCTGCCCGCCGCAGGTAATCATATTTACATTGTCACTATTAAGGCTCTCCCGCAGGTTCACAGCCGGGATGCACGTTGTGCCCAGTTGTGAGGGAGTCATATCAATCACGAACTTGCCCAGTGCCTTCAGCAAGGGATAATGACGGGTATGGGCAGCGGCCGAAGTGGCATCGATCACAATATCACAGCATCCGGGATTGTCGAGAATGGCATCGATGCTTCTGTCGGACACCTGAATACCAAGCTTCCTGGCAAGCTGAAGTCCTCTGGATTCCGGGTTTCTTCCTGTGAAGAGGGTGCAGGTCAGGTACTCGGAGCGGAGAACCTTGATGAGCAGATCGGTGCCGATATTGCCGCTTCCCAGAATGGCAACGTTCAGCGGATTCGTGTGCATAGCAGTCACTCCAAGCAATTAGATTGGTATTCCTCCCGCGGGAGAAAAGGAAACATATCATCATAGGCTGTAGATACCATCGTTCCATCCTCCAATTGGCGGGAGGATACCCGGGGAATAAGCAATTGATCGGTTGGTGTCATGATCTCGCAAATCATCGGTCCCGGGAGCCGGAACAGCTCCGCGAGCTGCTCATCCAGCCCATTAAGCTGTTCAATCCTCATATAGCCGAAGTCAAATGTCTCAGCCATCCGCTCGAATGGAACGAAGCTTACCCCGGAATCTGGTCCTTCTCCCAGATAGCGCCCGCCCATAAAGTTAGACTGGGTGTGCCGGATCAGCAGATATCCGCCATTATTGAGCAGAATGAACTTCACGGGGAGCTGATGATGGCGGATGGTCTGCAACTCCTGCAGGTTCATCTGAAAGGATCCGTCACCTGTAATACAATAGACCTCTCTGCGGCCGGCGGCTACCGATGCACCTATCGCTCCAGGGGTATAGCCCATAGTGGATAATCCGCCTGTGATGATATGCCGTTGCCCGGCCTTCACCTTGAAGGCCTGGGCATGGACATGGAAGCAGGAGCCGGTATCCACGACGAACAGGCCATCCTCCGGTGCAAGCTCCGAGAACCGGGTCATGAAGCGGTAAGAATTGATACCTCTGCTGTCATCGTCGTATTCAGGCAGGTTCACAGGATAACGCCGCTTCCAGAACTGTGTCTGACGGACCCACCCGGCATAAGAGGGATCTCCGCTCCATAATGCCGTAAGCCGGCTGAAGAAATCACGGGCCTCCCCCTGCACAGGAAGGTCTGGGACCACTGAGGGCTTATTCAATTCCTTGGCATCAATATCCACATGGATCTTGAACGCATTCTTGGCGAAATCGGCAAAATCATATCCCACCAGCCCGATGCCAAGCCGGCAGCCAACGGTCAGCAGAAGATCGCAGTTCTGCACGGTGAAGTTCGCCGGGCGGTCACCATAAGTACCGGGGCGGCCGACAAACAAGGGGTGCTCATGGTCCATCAGATCCATTCCCAGCCGGGAGGTCAGCACGGGAATTCCGGCTGCTTCCGCGAATTCATGCATGGCTTCTACCGCATCTCCCTGCCGGACGCCTGCCCCTGCCAGCAGACATGGCCGTTTGCTGCGCTTCAGCGCATCCAGTACCTGCTCAAGCACAGCATCCGTAATCTCTGGTACTATGAGGAGTGGTTCTGTGAAGCCTGCATAGTCATCCGGGTCAAAGGTTGCGCCCTGCAGGTCCACCGGCACCTCCAGATAGACTGGACCTACGCGGCCGTTCTTGGCCAGATAGATACATTTCTCCACTTCATAGCGGACCTGAGAGAGATTCTCCAGCCTGACGGCATATTTGGTAATCTGGCGAAAAATATCCAGAGAATCGAAGCCCTGAAGGGCGAATTGCCGCGGTCCTTTTACCTGGGCAAGCGCAGTCTTGGAATTCCCGCCGACAACAACCATTGGGGAAGAATCGACGTACGCGCCGGTTACACCTGTAATGGTATTCAAAGCTCCGGGCCCTGCTGTAACGTAAGCGACGCCAAGCTTGCCGGTCATCCTTCCGTAGGCCTCGGCCGCCATAGCTGCTGCCTGCTCGTGATGGCAGCAGACATACTCCTGCCTGCCATGCTGGTAGAGCGCATCGGTCAGATGCATAATCATTCCTCCGGTGACCAGAAATACAGTCTTCCCGCCTTCATCATATAAAGAGTGCGTTATATAATCCGCTACTCTCATTCTCATTCATGCTGCCTCCTTTTAAGAACACAACTATACCCATGCCTGCCTGCGTTTACTTGATAAGCTTATTTATATGCGGATGTTGCAGGAATAGGTCCATAAGATTCGCTTCATCCGGATTTTCCAATAGATCTGCCGGTTCCACATTTGGCTGTTAACGAATACCTATATGTAAAACGAATACCTATATGTAAAGTGTTTTTATCGAAAAGGGGGCTCTTCTCATGGACGCTACACCATCACTTCTGAAAGAGACAGGTTATATATCACGTCCTTCCTGCGTGTCAATAGGTCCTGACGTAACAGTACAGGGAGGGTATTACTGGAACATTGTTGAGCAGGATTCGGTTAATCTTCCCCAGTTAATGATCGGGTATGGCAGCCAGATAGAGGCTGGTTCGCATGTCCAATGCAGCCATAAAGTCCACATAGGCCGGAACGTGAAGATCGGGCCCTATGTCAGCCTATCAGACCACGCAGCACATTCAAAACATCCGGGTTATCCAACCTGGGCCAAACCAGAGAAAGATCCCAGACCTGCTGGAGAGCTAATGATAAGGGATGGAAGCATAATTGGAGCACATTCTGTAATTACTGGACCCATTATGATCGGAATATTCTGCATTGTAGAGCCTCATAGTGTGGTTGTGGACAATGTTCCCAGCTTTTGCCGGGTATCGGGCAATCCGGCCATAGTTACGGAAGTATTCGTTCCTGAACTGCTTGATTGGGTTAAAGTGAGCAGCGAGGAGGAAAGAGAATCAGCCCTTGCCAGCCGCCATGGACATCCATTGCTGTCTATTGTGATGCCGACATTTAACCGTGCACGTCATCTGAACAATAATCTCCATTCGATTTATACTCAGATCTGTGATGGGGATTTAGTAGAAGTAGTGATCTCAGACAATGCCTCCCCAGATCAGACACAACAGGTAAGTGCGGCATATACGAGACTTTTCTCTAGCGCACGATACAGCCGAAACGCGGAGAATATTGGCGCAGACCGTAATATTGCTCTTGTCAGTACCCTGGCTAAAGGCAGTTTCATCAAGCTGCAGGGAGACGACGATTACTGGATTGATGGGGCGCTGCCTGATTTCTTAGGGATTATTATGAATCATTTGGATTGTGCACTGATTCACACGAACCAGTTCAAATCTGATGGACAGGTGTATTGTCTGGAGGGTGGTGATAACTTTTTGACTCTTACAGGTAATAATGCGGTGTCTATGACTATGAATACTATGAAACGTTCCGTTTGGGAGCAAATTGGTGATAAACTGAAATTTGGTTACACGAATCTCAATCACTTCTATTGGTTCTATGAAATTCTCATCAGGAACCCTAAATTCTGTATCATCAACCGCAATCTGCACAGGGGTGCAGGAATAGCTCCAATGGGATACAACGTAGGAGAAGTGGGGATTAAGAATTATCTGGAAGCAATACAACATTACGAAGGCTCGCTTCTCAGCAGTGAGGCTATTCATATGGCAAAGAAACGGCACTTGTATAAAGTGCTCCTCCGGGTATACGAAATCATTGTGAAATACAATCTGCCAAGCGATGTATCCAATTTTGAAGATTATTACACAGATTCTTACGCGAATGAAGATTATTACGAAGATGGCCTTATGAAGCTGCGGCAAATCTCAACGTTACGCCCATGAAGAGAATACTCTGGCCCGAAAACTAAATTCATGAAACCCCGCCCGCAGGGAAGGATAGAGGGTGAGAGACCTCTCTAATTCTGACAAGATAAGGACGGAGTTCATGAAGCAGACTTCTGGATCAACGGGCAAAGACAAGAAACTGAAGTGGTGGCAGCTCAGTCTGCTCGGCATTGCGGGGACGATCGGGACCGGGTATTTCCTCGGCTCGGGGCTGGCGATCTCGATGGGCGGGCCGGCGGTGCTGCTGGTGTATCTGCTGGCGGCAGCGGGAACCTATGCGGTGTTCGATGCGCTGGCGCGGATGACGGCGGCGCAGCCGGAGCAAGGCTCGTTCCGCTCCTATGCGAAGCAGGCCTTCGGGGATTGGGCGGGCTTCGGCAGCGGCTGGGTATACTGGTTCTCGGAGCTGCTGATTATGGGCAGCCAGCTGACTGCGTTGTCCATCTTCTCACGGTTCTGGTTCCCGGGCGTACCGATGTGGATTTTTGCAGCGGGGTATGCGGTAGTCGCTCTGGGAATTGTATTCTTCGGCAACAAGGGCTTCGACCGGGTGGAGAATGTGCTGGCCGTCATCAAGGTGGCGGCTATTCTTATGTTCCTGGTGATAGCGGCTATGCTGCTGGCAGGCTGGATCGGCGGCGGCAAGTTCACCCCGAAGGTTCCGCTCAGCTATAAGGAGGTGTTCCCGTCCGGGGGCATTGGGGTATGGTCCGCCTTCATCTTCGCCTTCTATGCCTACGGCGGGATTGAGGTGCTGGGAATTATGTCTTACCGGCTCCAGAAGCCGGAGGAAGCGCCGAAGGCGGGGAAGGTGATGCTGCTGGGGCTGGGAACCGTTTATATTTTGTCGATTGGACTGGCGGTGATTATGGTGCCGCTTAGCGCTTTTAACCCGAAGGAAAGTCCGTTCGTACTGGCTCTGCGCAGCGACCATCTGGCCTTCGTGCCGCATCTGTTCAACGGGGTGCTGATTATCGCCGGGTTCTCCACCATGACGGCGTCATTGTACGCGATTACCTCGATGATGATTACGCTGGCCCAGGAGGGAGATGCGCCCAAGGTGTTCTCCAGGAAGTGGAAGGATAAGTACCCGCTGCTGGCGCTGTGCCTGATTGCAGGTGGTCTGACGGGTACGGTCATTATGGCTCTGCTGCTGCCGGGAAAAGTATATGAATATGTCACCACCGCCGCCGGGCTGATGATTCTGTATAACTGGGCGTTCATCCTGCTCTCCTCGGGCAAGCTGCTGAAGCGGGGCGTGCTTAGCAGTGTGAAGCGCTGGAGCGGGCTGGTGCTGATTCTGGCTGCCGTTACAGGCACCCTGTTCCATAAGCTCAGCCGCCCGGGCTTCTATATCAGCCTGCTGATCGTAGCTCTGATTGGGTTAAGTGACTGGATGCTCCAGCATCACCGCAGTAAGCACGGGCAGGAGGCAGCGGAACAGGAGCAGCGCCGGGAAGTGCAAGCGGGAAGCTTCCACTCCTTGCCGGGCGGACCCGGCTTCCGGATTAAGGGCATCCGGCTGAGGAAGAACAAGATCTAATGGAAGAACAGCAGCCGGGCAGCCTGAATCCCGAAATAGCAGCCGAAGCCGACCAGTGACAGGCCGGACAGGACGGAGATAGCCTTCAGCACCCGCGAAGTCAGGAAGGAGCGGAATAGGCTGGAGGCTGCCGCCATGGTCACATCCCAGAGCAGGATGCCGAGGACAATAGCCCCGCTGTAGATCAGGAGCTGCTGCATCGGGTATTCGTTCACCGCTTTGGCCAAGATAGAGCCGTAGATTCCGAGCCAGAACAGAATGGAGAGGGGATTAAACAGCGACATGAGGAATCCCGATACGAAGGATTTGGACAGGGAGACCCCGCTGCCTCTTGTTTCTGCCGCCGTAATCTCTCCCGAGTGCATGATGCTCTCGATCCCGGTATAGACCAGCACGAAGAAGCCGAACAGCCACAGGAAGGCCTTGATGAACGGAGCATCCAGCAGATGAATCATCCCCAGATAGACCAGCAGCATGTAGATAATATCGGCACTGATGGCTCCAAGACCCACCACCCAGGCGGGCATGAAGCCTCCCCGCAGCCCCTTGTCCAATTGTGCAGCATTAATAGGGCCTATAGGTGCTGACAGGGATAATCCCAGCACCATATAACCTATGAAAATGTTAATGATGTCCTCCTCCTTTATTCTATATAGATAGCTTATTCGGCAAGAGGAGAGAATAGGACAACCAGACCCGAAAGAGGCCCGCGAAGAATCGCGGGCCTTTTACTATAAAGTGGCGGGAACTAAATGCGTTACGCGTGGACCGGCTCTGGCCGCTTGACGAGCAGCGGCGGGGGAATCAGCCAGCCTTTTTTCTTCAGCAGATGCAGGTTCTTGACGCCGATGGCCGCTTTGGTCAGATGATATTTGGCGAACAGCGCGCCGATATCCTCACGGATGGACTGCCCCATAGCCTGGCTGCAGGCTACAAGCCCTGTCGCCAGATTGGCGGCCAGCATAGCTGCGATCTCAGGGTCTGAGAACCGTGCGCCCACCGGGATATCCTCCAGCCGGGTTTCTGGACGATTCGGCAGTGCCGGAGCGGCCGCAATACCCTGCTCAGACAGCAGCGAATCGCACTCGCTAATTTCTAACTCTGCCTGGTCGATCATTGCGGCGATAATTTTCTTCAGGTCACTGTCTCCGGCGTGATACATGTAAGCTCTGTAGGCTGATAAGGCTCCCTTGGCAGCCATAGAGGTCTCCCACACCATAAAAATTTCTCCATAATGCATCGGTTCTTCCTTCGGGTTACCGCCTAGAATGCCTGTCATAAGTAAGCTCCTTTTCGGTTGGATTTGAACAAGGTATAGCATACCCCTGCAGACCTGTCTGTTATGCTGCTGCTTTTTCTCTGGAAGCTGCATAATTACAGCGCTTAGAACCACAATAAGCAGGTGCGATTATGAATGAAGGTGGTTCGTCCATGAAAGCGTCACAAGAGTCCAGAGGGAAAAAAGGTTCCAAAGCGGCACTCATTGCGCTCGCTTCTATCCCGCTCATTATGACACTGGGCAACTCTATGCTGCTGCCGATCCTGCCGCAGATCTCCAAGGAGCTGGGGGTGAGCCCTTTCCAGGTCAGTATGATCATTACGGTCTATGGACTGATTGCCATCCTAATGATTCCCGTTGCCGGATATCTGTCAGACCGCTTCGGCCGCAAAAGGGTCATTCTGCCCAGCCTTATCCTGGCCGCCATTGGCGGAGCCGGATGCGTAGCAGCCGCCTGGTTCTTCAGCGGAATCACAGCTTACTGGATTATCCTTGCGGGACGATTTGTGCAGGGCATTGGAGCAGCGGGCGCCTTCCCGATTGTCATTCCGTTCGTAGGCGATCTGTTCAAGGATGAGAAGGAGGTCAGCAAAGGGCTGGGGATCATAGAGACCTCGAACACGTTCGGCAAAGTACTGAGTCCTATCCTGGGAGCCTACCTGGGCACCCTGCTGTGGTATGCGCCCTTCATAGCGATCCCGCTATTGTGTCTGATCTCCTGCGCGCTGGTGATCTTTCTGGTTCATTCGCCGAAGAGGGAGGAGGAAGCCGGTAAGCAGAGTCTGCGGCAATTCCTGAGCGGCATCAAGGAAGTGCTCCATGAACGGGGCCGGTGGCTGTACGCCATCTTCGCCATCGGCGGCATCTGCATGTATGCAACCTTCGGGGTATTGTTCTACTTATCAGAGACTCTGGAGTCGAGATATAATCTGCATGGAGCCTCCAAGGGCTTTGTGCTGGCCATTCCGCTGGCGCTGCTATGTCTGGCTTCTTACGGCAGCGGCAAGATCATCGGCAAAAACAAACCGCTCATGAAATGGCTCGGCTTCGGCGGTATGGCCCTGCTGACCGCGTCTATGCTGGTCACCGGCTTCAGCCAGAACATTTACTTCATGGTTGGCCTCCTAAGTCTGGGCGGTATCGGAATCGGCGTGGTTCTGCCTTGCATGGATGCCTTGATTACGGAAGGTATCGAGAAGGAGAACCGGGGCACCATCACCTCCCTGTACAGTAGCATGAGGTTCATCGGGGTGGCGCTGGGTCCGCCGGTAGTCTCCCTGCTGATGAACCGGGGGCACTGGGTCCTGTTCGGCACCATGGCCGGTGTCGGTGCTGTCGGCGGGCTGCTGAGCTTCTTCGCGGTTACGCCGAGTAAGAAGGATGCGGACGGCGGGGGGCAAGCAGAACGGAGTGCGTTCAAGGCGAAGAAGAGTGGTGCGTTGCGCCAGCGGGCGCGGTAGGGTTGAAAGAAGGGGCGTCCTGGTGGGGCGCCCCTTGTTTGTGCTTTTGTGGATAAATATTTTTTGAACATCAGATTGAGGAGTCTGCCGTATAGAGGAATATTGCAATAAATGCAACATTCCTGCTCCACAGCAGCGATCAAAGCTGAAATCCTGCACGAATTGCAACAAATCCAGCGCTAACTTGCTCTAATTATCGGAAATCCTGCTAATGATGCAACATTGCTCTCCAGCCAGAAACTTGGTATAGAGGATTCCTGCAAAAATTGCAACAATTCTCCATATAAGCAGTCGGTGAGAGAAGGCACCAGTATCCTTCACTCTACACCTCGATAATAATCGGCAGAATCATCGGACGGCGCTTCGTCCGCTCATACAGGAATTTGCTGAGCGTATCCTTCAGCGTCTGCTTGATCAGATTCCACTGGCCCAGATCGGCGCGGCTCATCTTCTGCAGCGTGGTTTTGACGAGCTGGTTGATCTCATCCATCAGGGTGTCAGAATTGCGGACAAAGATGAACCCGCGGGAAATCGTATCCGGCTCATTCAGCAGCCGCCCGTCGGCCTGGCTTAAGGTAATGACCGTGATCAGCACCCCGTCGGCTGAGAGCTGGCGGCGGTCCCGCAGCACTACATTGCCGATATCGCCAATTCCCAGTCCGTCGACGAAAATCTGCCCCGCTGTAATCCGCCCCGACTGGCGGACCACACCGCCTGCGGATTCCACCAAATCTCCGTTTTTCAGCAGGAAGATATGGTCTCCCCGGACTCCCACCCCTTCAGCCAGCAGCCGATGGTGATGCAGCATCCGGTATTCGCCGTGAATCGGAATGAAGTACTCCGGCTTCATCAGGGTCAGCATCAGCTTCAATTCCTCCTGGCTGCCGTGGCCGGAGACATGCAGCTCGCTGCGTGAGCCGTAGATCACCTTGGCCCCGAGGATATAGAGATTATCCACAATCCGGGATACATTGCGTTCATTGCCCGGGATCGGATTCGCCGCCAGCAGTACGGTATCTCCCGCCTGAATCTCCATCTGCCGGTTGCTGGCATTCGCCAGGCGCGATAAAGCGGCCATCGGCTCACCCTGGCTGCCTGTGCATAGCACAGCAACCTCTTCCGGCGGCAGCTTGGCGGCCTCCGCAGGCTCGACCAGCATTCCTTCGGGGACGTCCAGATACCCCAGCTCCCTGGAGACGTTGACCACATTGACCATGCTCCGCCCCAGCAGGGCCAGCTTGCGTCCGGTAAGTCCGGCAGCGTCCACAATCTGCTGGAGCCGGTGGACATTGGAGGCGAAGGTTGAGACGAAGATCCGGCGCTCCGCCTGCTTGAAGGCCTGCTCCATATGCGCGCCGACCAGTTGCTCGGAGGGGGTGAAGCCGGGCCGTTCCGCATTCGTGCTCTCAGAGAGCAGGAAGCGGACGCTGCGGGTGCCGATCTCCGCCATTTTGTGAATATCCGGGTATTGCTTGTTCACCGGGGTCATATCGAATTTGAAATCACCCGTATGGACAACCGTCCCTTCAGGGGTATCGAACACCACGCCCAGACAGTCCGGGATACTGTGATTGGTCCGGAAGAAGGTGGTCGTCACCGCCCCGAAGGTGAGCTCGGAATCTGCATCAATGCAGTGAAGCCTGGCATCCCGGAGCAGCCCGTGCTCCTTCAGCTTAGTCTCGATCAGGCCAAGCGTCAGGCGCGAGGCATAGAGCGGGAGATTCATCTGCTTGAGCAGATAAGGAATACCGCCGATATGGTCTTCATGCCCGTGGGTGACAATCAGGGCCCTCACCTTATCCTTATTATCCAGCAGGTAGGTAATATCGGGAATGATCAGGTCAATACCCAGCAGGCTCTCATCAGGAAATTTAGACCCGCAGTCGATAGCGATAATATCATCACCGTATTGCAGGATATACATATTCTTGCCAATCTCATGGACGCCGCCCAGGGCGGCAATCTGTAGACGTTCTTTTGCCATTGTTACAACTCCTCCTTGTCTCGGTGTTCTTAGGATTTACCGGATTTTGCGGATCATACGGATTCTTAATTACGTTGCCCGCGAATAGACTAACTATTATCAGGAAGTTAACAAAGCAAAAACTGACTGTACTTCATCGGGAGGGGAATAAATGAATATATGGAAAAGTGAAAAACCTTTTTTTGAAACGGACTCGATAACGGGACATCTGTATAGCGCTTGGCGGGGACACTGCAGGTTCGGTTACGATCTGGTTCGTAATTTAAAGCCGGGTAAATTGGTGGAATTAGGAACTTATTATGGGGCATCGTTCTTCTCCTTCTGTCAAGGCGTGAAGGATGAGGGGCTGGATACGAAATGTTATGCGGTGGATACATGGATTGGCGACAAGCATTCCGGCTTCTTCACGGGTACCATTTATGATTCGGTGCACGAGCTAGGAGAGCAATTCTATCCCGGAATCTCTAATTTACTCCGTATGACCTTTGACGAGGCTGTAGAGAATTTTGAAGACAACAGCATCGATCTTCTGCATATTGACGGTCTTCACACCTACGAAGCGGTCAAGCATGATTATGAATTGTGGCTGCCCAAGCTGGCTGACAACGGTGTCGTTCTATTTCATGATATTACTGTGCACATGGATGATTTCGGTGTATACCAGCTCTGGGATGAATTACAGGAATTGCACCCTGCTGCCCAATTTGAACATTCCCATGGTCTAGGCATTCTCATGCCCAAAGGCTGCCCGCAAGTTATGTCTTATATGCTCTCTAAATGGGATAAGATTAAACCTCTATACATCTGATCCCTGTGGGCCAGCCGTTTGAATTCCTCAGCGAGAGTGGAAGATAGGGACATCTATGAGGCTAACTGTATACACAAGCCACAAAAAGCACGCGCTCTCCTACAAAGGATGAGGCGCGCTTTTTCAATAGTGGGGATTTTCTTCACAATCCTAATATAACATGGTATATTAGGATATGTCTTTCCGAGAGAAAGCGGTAATGGAGGTGCTTGACTATGGCGGGCGACTCAGGCTCGATGCCGATGTACGAGAAGATTTTTCAGACGCTGCGCGAGCGGATCAACAAAAATGAATATAAAGCCGGGGAACGGGTTCCCTCGGAGAAAGAGCTATGCAGTGAGTTCGGGGTGAGCCGGATTACTTCTAAAAAAGCACTTAAGATGCTGGCCGACGAACATCTGATTGTCCGCCAGCCGGGCAGAGGATCGTTCGTAGCGGATGCGAATTCCCTAATCATGAAACCGTTTGAACTTCCGCAGACGGTACGGACAACGGGCAAGAAACGGATTATCGGGCTGGTGATTACACACTTCAGTGATATGTATGGAACCGAGCTGATCTACGGGATGGAGGAGGCTTCGCGCGACCATGACGCGTTCCTCGTCGTCCGGCGGTCCTTCGGGATTCCGGAGCTGGAGGAGAAGGCGATACAGCAATTGCTGGGACTCGGTGTAGACGGACTGATTATTTTCCCGGCACAGGGTGAATATTTCAGTGCAGAGATCCTGAAGCTGGTGATTCAGAAGTTCCCGTTCGTGATGATTGACAGGTACTTGAAGGGAATTCCTGCTTCCTCTGTGAGTACGGACAATATTCAAGCGGCCAAGGAGGCCACACAATATCTGTTTGGGCTGGGACATCGTCATATCGGATTCCTGGCACCACCTCCGGCGAATACCACCGCTATTGAGGAACGCATCGATGGTATTATCGAAGCTCATGTCGGGCAGAATTTGCTGGTGAACCGTGAATTATGGATGGAGACGATCACTTCTACGATGCCGAATGTGTTTGACCCGCAGGCCCGCATAGAGGATGTGGACCGGCTGGTGGAGCATCTCCGCCAGCATCCGCAGATTACCGCGCTGTTCGCTGCCGAATATAACATCGCGCTGCTGGTGGAGGAGGCGGCAGACCGGCTGGGCCTGCGGATTCCTGAGGACTTATCGGTCATCTGCTTCGACAGCCCCGAGCTGCAAGAGGGTTGCCGGATCACGCATATGCGGCAGAATCAGTTCAGCATCGGCAAGCAGGCCTTTGAGAATGTGCTGACGATGCAAGGGAATGAACAGCCGATTACCCGCATTCTTCTGCCGGCGGTATTAATCTCAGGCCGGTCTACAGCGAAGGTCCGTAAGCAATGACCTCACTGCAACAGGCCGCTTTCATCATAACGGAAATGAATGAGCCTTCATCGCGAAGGCTTTTTTGCTGCATTCTCAACCCAATTAAACATAACTAATATATCAATATGACATACTAATCTATAAATATACCAATAATATATTGACATATTGATATTATTTGTTTACTTTAATGAAAGCGTTTGAAACACTGATATATACCATTTGGAGGTGCAACATACACCCGTGAAGCTGCAGAATGAAATTCCGAAGTCAGTCTATGATTTGATCGGCAAGATACAAGGGGAGTTGCCAGACTCTTCCAAGCTGGCCAAGATGTTCGAGGACTGCATTATCAATACCATTGGTACCACCATTTCGCAGAAAGCAGATGGCACCACCTTCGTTATAACAGGTGATATACCAGCTATGTGGCTGCGTGATTCCGCCGCCCAGGTTCGCCCGTATCTGCTGCTTGCCGCAGAAGATCCTAAGATGGAGGCGATGATTGCGGGTCTGGTGAAGCGGCAGATGAACTATATTCTGCTTGATCCGTATGCCAATGCCTTCAATGAAGAGTCGAACGGCCACGGACATCAATCGGATCTTACAGACATGAGCCCATGGATCTGGGAACGCAAGTATGAGATTGATTCGCTGGCGTATCCGATTCAGCTCAGTTATCTGCTCTGGAAGAATAGCGGCTGCGTATCGCAGTTCGACGAGACCTTCCGCAAGGCAGCGCTTGAAATCATGAAGCTGTGGAGAGTGGAGCAGCATCACGAGACAGATTCTCCCTATACGTTCCAGCGGCTGGATGCACCGCTCACGGATACCTTGACCCGTGAAGGCAAAGGCAGCGAAACTGCGTATACCGGGATGACCTGGTCAGGCTTCCGGCCAAGTGATGATTGCTGTGAATACGGTTATCTGGTGCCGTCCAATATGTTCGCTGTGGTGGTCCTGCGCTATCTGGAAGAGATCGCTCAAGCGATCTACGGGGACCAGGAGCTTGCGGCAGCGGCACAGAAGCTGGGGCAGGAGATTAATCAGGGGATTCAGGAGTATGGCATCTATAATCATCCGGTCTATGGGAGAATCTATGCTTATGAGACGGATGGGCTGGGCCACTATAATCTGATGGATGATGCCAATGTGCCAAGCCTGCTGTCCTTGCCTTACTTGGGTTATACCGACGAGAATGACGAGGTGTACCGCAATACCCGGAGATTTATCCTCAGCGAAGACAATCCTTATTACTATAAAGGGCAGGTTGCAGAAGGCATCGGCAGTCCGCATACCCCGGAAGGTTACATCTGGCACATCGCCTTGTCTATGCAAGGACTTACGTCACCGGAACGCAGCGAGAAAGAACGCTTACTGCAGCTGATTCAGGATACGGATGGCGGCACAGGCCTGACACACGAAGGCTTCTCTGTCAACGATGCCGCAGCATTCACCCGTCCGTGGTTCTCCTGGTCGAATATGCTGTTCAGCGAACTGATTATGGATTATTGCGGATTACGGGTAGTGAAGTAGACCGGATAGTAAGTAGACCAGATAGCGAAGTAGAAAAGACGGCTTGTCCGTTCTTTTCGAAGCTTTTATGAAAGCGTTAAATATAAGGATTTATATGTTGCACATGATAAAGAAATTACAACCAAAAGGGGCAAAGACAAATGAAAATAAATAAATTCAAAGTTTCAATGACTGCGGCAATGGCTTCTCTTCTTCTGTTGACTACAGCTTGTTCAAGCGGCAATTCGAATTCCGGTTCGGGCGCAGCCGAAGGGAAGCAGGAGGTCACAATTACCTTCCGTTCGTCGGGCTCTGAGGATACATTGACCAAGTATTTTGAATCGGGACTGATTGAGAAGTTCGAAACGGACAACCCGGATATCAAGATCAAGATCGCTCCGGTGCTGGCCAGTGAAGGGGATTACACCTCCAAAATCGTCCTGCAGATGAAGTCGCCCGATACCGCGCCGGATATTGTAGCCGAAGATACCTCCATTATTAAATCGGATGCCGCCGCCGGATATCTGGAGCCGCTCGATACTCAGGTTGCGGGCTGGAGTGACTGGAAGGACAAGTTCATTGAGAATCTGAAGGCCGGTGTGACCGGTGAAGACGGCAAAATCTACGGCATTCCGGCCACCTCGGATACACGCGGTATCTGGTATAACAAGGAACTGCTGGCGCAAGCAGGATTACCGGTACCGTTCAAGCCTGCCTCTTGGGATGAGGTGCTGGAAGCAGCACGCACGATTAAGGATAAGCTGCCTGGCGTAACCCCGCTGAATATGATCGTGGGCAAATCGAGCGGTGAAGGCGTAACGATGCAGACGCTGGAGATGCTTCTGTACGGCACGAATGACACGCTCTACAACGATGAAACCAAGAAATGGGTCGTAAGCAGCCCCGGACTATTAGATTCCTTCAAATTCATTGATCAGTTGTTCAATGTAGATAAGACTGGACCGACGATGCAGGTAGCACTGAACGGACAAGCCGGCAGCATTGCCTTCCAGCAATTGTTCCCGCAAGGCAAGCTGGCGATGGCCGTGGACGGAAGCTGGGCCGGTTCGACCTGGTTCGAGAACGGTGCGGCACCGATTGAGAATGTGGCAGACAAGATGGGCTTCGCGCCATTCCCGACACAGAACGGTCAAGAGCCTGGAGCGATCACCATGTCCGGCGGCTGGGCCTGGTCGATTCCGGCACAATCGCAGAACAAGGAAGCCGCGTGGAAGTTCATGGAGTTCCTGATGAATCAGGAGAACGCTACCGGACGCGTAATGGCTGAGGGGAACCTGAGCCCGCGTAATGATTCTGTGGACGTAGCAGGCTATACCGACCGCACGTATACCGCCGAGGCGCAAGCCTTGCTGGAGGTGGCGAAATTCCGCCCGGCCAATGACGAGTATGCTACCGTATCCGCCCAGATTCAGAGCATTGTCGAGAGCATTGCTTCCGGCAAGCTGACACCGGAGGACGCTGTGAAGCAGCTGAAGGATAATGTAGTCCGCGCCCTTGGCGAAGATAAAGTAGAAGTCAAATAGAGGAATTGAGAATTCGAGCGCAGAGGAGAAGCGATTCTCCTCTTTCGGATTTGGAGGGGGAGTGACCTATGAAAAGGAAGTCACGGGGCGCATTTTTATTCTTGACGCCTTCTGTCTTGCTGCTGCTGATATTCTTTATCGTACCGATTATATTGACCATTTGCTTTGCCTTCACCAATATGGCTCTGACGGGCAGTGCTGCCCGTAACCTGCAATTCATCGGCTTCCAGAACTTCACCAATATGTTCCAGGACCCGGATTTCCGGATCAGTGTCTGGAGAACCCTGGTGTTCCTGATTTTCTCAGCGGTCATCGGGCAGGTTGTGCTCGGCTTCATTCTGGCCCTATTAATGAAAGAAAAGAATGTAACCTTCCGCCGGATCATCGGCATCATCGTGATTGCAGGCTGGGTAACACCTGAGATCGTTGTCGCCTTCTGTATGGTGGCCTTCTTCAGTGATAACGGGTCCCTCAATCAGATCATCGGCTGGTTCGGCATTAGCCCGGTCTCCTGGCTGTTCAGCTTCCCGATGGTGAGTGTCATCATTGCCAACATCTGGCACGGCACCGCGTTCTCAATGATGGTCTATCAATCTGCTCTGGATGAGATTCCTAAGGACATTGAAGAGGCAGCCACGATTGACGGCGCAAGCAACTTCAAGATTCTAAGCTACATCACCATTCCTATGGTCAAAGGCTCGATCGTCACCAACATGATGCTTGTCACGCTCCAGACACTGGGCGTATTCACACTGATCTATACCATGACCGGAGGGGGACCGGGAACGGCCACTCAGACCTTACCGGTATTTATGTACAACCAGGCCTTCGTCAATTATCAATTCGGATACGGCACTGCAATCTCACTCGTACTGCTGGTGATCGGAATTGTTGCAAGCTTGTTCTATATGAAATCTATGAAAGTCAAGGTCTAACCCTGAAGGAGGTGCATCACTGTGGTCAAGCATAGGCTTCAACGTAATATCCAATACGGAATTCTGGTCATTCTGGGACTCTGTTTCCTGCTGCCGTTATTCTGGATTCTGCTCGCTTCGTTTGATACAAATGCCCAGCAGGGTATTAAGTTCCCGAACTTCACGCTGGATAACTTCTCGGCAGTGCTCGGAGACAGCGGCAATCTGCGTTCGTTCGGCGTAGGGATCATTCTCTCCGGAGGTCAGGCAACCCTTGTTGTTCTTGCATCCGTCCTGGCTGCGTACCCGTTATCCCGTTATGAGATGCGCTTCAAAAAAAGCTTCCTGCTCAGCATCCTCTTCATGACGGCTCTGCCGATTACGGCGGTTATGGTTCCGGTATTTCAAATGTTCCTGTTCTTCAAATTGCAGAACTCAATCTTCGCAACCATGCTCTTCCTCACATCCTCCTCGCTTCCTTACGGGATCTGGATGATGAAGAGCTTCATGGACTCTGTGCCAATCGACCTGGAGGAAGCAGCCTGGATCGACGGGGCCTCCGTCTGGGGCGGATTACGTAGAATCGTGGCTCCGCTAATGCTTCCAGGTATCGCAACGATTGCGATCTTTACCTTCTCGGGCAGCTGGGGGAATTTCTTCGTACCGTATATTCTGCTCCAGACACCGGAGAAGCTGCCGGCATCCGTTACCATCTATCAATTCTTCGGCAGCCACGGCATGGTCGAATACGGCAGACTCGCTGCCTTCTCACTGCTCTACACGATGCCTTCCGTAGTGCTGTATATGTTCTCCCAGCGGTATATGTCCAAGGGGTTCAGCATGGGCGGAGCAACTAAAGGATAATGGAGGGTTACCGATATGGCTAACAACCTAGATAACAACATCGCTAATAAAAAAACAGCACATATCATCTCGCACACCCACTGGGACCGTGAATGGTATATGCCTTATGAACATCATCATCTGTTATTGATTGAACTGATGGATAAGCTGCTGGGCACGCTGGATCAAGATCCGGATTACCGCTATTTCCATCTGGACGGACAGACCATTATCCGCGAGGATTATCTCCAGGTCCGCCCGGAGCAGAGAGAGCGGCTGGACCGCTACATTCGTGAAGGACGCATTCATTTTGGTCCGTGGTACGTGCTCCAGGACGAATTCCTGACCAGCGGGGAGGCGAATCTGCGCAACCTGCTGATCGGGCATATGGATGCAAGGCCCTTCGGGATCATCTCCAAAACCGGCTATTTCCCCGATTCCTTCGGCAACATGGGCCAGGCGCCGCAGATTCTCCAGCAGGCCGGAATTACGAATGCCATCTTCGGACGCGGCGTGAAGCCGACAGGCTTCAATAATGAAGTCAGCGAGAACGATACCTACGAGTCTCCTTATTCCGAGATGGTCTGGCGTTCCCCGGACGGTTCGGAGGTGCTGGGTGTGCTGTTCGCCAACTGGTACTGCAACGGTATGGAGGTTCCGGCAGACCCGGTTGCTGCGAAGGCGTATTGGGACAAGAATCTCGCAGACGCCGGGAAGTTCGCTTCTACTCCGCATCTGCTGTTCATGAACGGCTGCGATCACCAGCCGATTCAGACCGATCTGTCCGAGGCGATCCGCACAGCTTCCAGCTTGTATCCCGATGTGGAGTTCGTACACTCCAATTTCGACGAGTACCTGAAGGCACTGGAAGCTGATCTTCCCGGCGATCTGGTGACGGTGGAAGGGGAGCTGCGCAGCCAGCATACGGATGGTTGGGGCACACTGGTCAACACGGCATCCTCACGGGTGTATCTGAAGCAATTGAACCAATCCGGCCAGACCTTGCTGGAAAAGGTGGCTGAGCCATTGGCGGCGTTCGCTGCGCTGGCCGGCGTACAGGCCTATCCGCATGCGCTGCTGACCTATGCGTGGAAGACGCTCATGCAGAATCATCCGCATGACAGCATCTGCGGCTGCAGCGTGGATGAGGTGCACCGCGAGATGGTGACCCGGTTCGCCAAGAGCAGCCAGATGGCTGAGGCGATTGCCGCGCAGAGCGCGGCTGCGCTTACTGAAGCCATTGATGTGGCCGGAGTAGCGGCCTGGGGAACGGATGCGGTTCCGTTCACCGTATTTAACACCAGCGGCTGGTCCAGAACCGGAACGGTTACGGTGGAGCTGATTACGACGAAGAAATATTTCCCGCAAGGCCCAACCCCGCAGGGGCTTGCACGGGAGCTTGCGCAGGAGCCGCTGGGCGAATGGCAGGTTATGGACGAAGCGGGCAAAGTCTATCCGGCTGACCTTGCGGATCTCGGGGTTCACTTCGGGTACGAGCTGCCCAAGGACCGCTTCCGCCAGCCTTATATGGCGCGTAAGGTCCGGGTGACCTTCCCGGCAGTGGATGTGGCTGCGCTTGGTTACCGTACGTATGCATTGGTTCCCGCTGCGGCTGCCACCGGAGCGGAAGCAGCCGGGCTGGATAGTGTACGTGTACAAGGCCATACGATGGAGAACGGGAAGCTTATCGTGGCGGTTGCAAGTAACGGTACCGTGACCGTTACAGACAAACAGTCAGGTGCGGTCTATGCCGGACTGAACGTCTATGAGAACACCGGTGACATCGGCAATGAGTATGTGTACCGCCAGCCGGAAGGCAGTGAGGTGCTGACCACCGAAGGCTTAACGGCTGAGATTTCAGTCAAGGAGCAGTCCCCGTCGCGTGTGGTGATGGAGACGGTGCTGCGCTGGGAGGTTCCGGCCAGTGCAGACGAGACCTTCCTCACCGAGAAGCAGCAGATGGTTCCGTTCACTGAGCGTACCGCGCAGCGTTCGGCTCAGATGGTGCCGCTAGTGCTGACCACACACTATACACTGGAAGCTGGAAGCGGAATGTTACAGGTAAGCACCAGCTTCGATAATCAGGCCAAGGATCAGCGGCTCAGAGCTTTGTTCCCTACAGGGCTTGAAGCGGACCACCACTATGCGGACTCTGTCTTCGAGGTGGCCAGACGCAATAACCAGCCTGCGGCGGAGTGGATCAATCCGAGTAATGCCCAGCATCAGCAGGTCTTCGTCAGCGTAGCGGACGGAGTCCATGGGCTTGCGGTTGCGAACAAGGGACTGAATGAGTATGAAGTACTGCTGGACGGCAAAAACACCATTGCTGTAACCCTGCTGCGCTCATCCTCTGAACTCGGAGACTGGGGTGTGTTCGAGACGCCGGAGGCACAGTGCCTGGGCCAGCAATCCGTAGAATACGCGATCATCCCTTATACAGGTGACGGAGCGGTGTCTGGTGCTTATGCACAAGCCTACCAGTACCAGATTCCGTGGACGGTCCTTCAGACTCAAGGTCCTGCTACACGCGTTCCGGTCGTGAATGGACGTCCGCATTCAGGCGGATTGACCCTGCCTGTATCCGGGCAGTGGTTAAGCTGGAACTCCAGCGCTTCGCCGCTGGCCTTCTCGACCCTGAAGATGGCTGAGGAGACAGGCGACCTCGTGGCCCGCTGGTACAATCTGGGCGGCGAACCTGCGGAGCTTACAGTCCAGCCATCCTTCAGTGCAGAGGCAGTCTATGAGAGTGATGTGCTGGAGCGCCGTGTTTCGAAGCTTGCGGCAGCGGAGCAGCCTGTGGACGGCTTCAAGATCGTCACACAGGTGTACCAGTTGGAGAAATAGGCTATAGCAATAATTGTATAGAAACCGAAAATAAGCGGTACAACCTCCAAGCTCATTCAGGAATGAGTCTTGGGTTTGTACCGCTTTTATTTGATACATCGTCTAGATCCTCTTGAAGTTTACCGGATTTGGCGGTTACAGATATCCAAGCCAATCCCACCGTGCTATCCTTGTCGGCCACCTATTACCCCGGGATATCCCATCTGCTGCGCATGACATGTTCAGCTAACTTCTCAGGAATATCTCTCCGCGACAGGCTGGTTTCGCCGCTTCCTGCTTCCAGAATAATAGTGGGTGCTCCCGCTCCTAACTGGCGGATATGGAGGTTATAACCTCCGGCATCCACCAGTTGACCCGGTGCAGGATAGCTTTTACGGGCGGAGCTTGCGGCAAGGGCTTCATACAGGAACCCTGATCCTGCGAGAAATAGGACAGCAGATACAAGGATCAGCAGTAGCTTAAGCAGCCTGTTCCGCAGTTTTCGGGCAGCGGGTTTCGGATGACTGGAAGATTTTCATGGTGGCGGGTTCGTCTCCTTTTTTACAATACAATTGTATTATTTAAAAAGAGTATACCAGTCCAACCCCTAATTAAGCAATGTCCTGGGGCAGCCGTTTGATTTCTTCTCCACACGGGTAAAATAGAGTCAAACAACCCAGAGGAGAAAGGTGGTACATCTTATGCTGTGGGGACTCATTGGACTCGTAGTGGCAATCTGGCTGTTCGGCGTCATCTTTAACTTCATGGGTAACCTGATCCATCTGCTGCTGTTCGTGGCAGCGGTGCTGTTCGTGGTGAACCTGTTTAAAGGCAGATCTCGAAGATCATAACGATTTTAATTTGCCTTAATTCAATCTTATAGAGAAAGCACGCGCTCTCCCGCAAAGGATGAGGCGTGCTTTTTCAATGTGTTTATTTATTTTGCCTGCAAAAATTAGAATTTATCAGCATGTTTATCCCTGTGCAGAAACACAAAATTGGTTTGCCTTGTATGATCCTCTATTTTTTCAATAGGAGTAATTTGTCCAGACTCCACTGCGAAGCAGCGGTAATCAAGCTTTTCCAGAATTTGCAGCACATCATTAGGGTGATAGCTGAATTTGGCGGCCCACTTGCGTAGCAGCTCAAACAACAGGATCGGCTTGTGCTTACTGATCATGTCAAGTCCACCCTCCAGAACGAGAAGCTCGGCGCCTTCCACATCGCATTTTATGAAATCAATCTGCTCTGGTATTTGCTCAATATAAGAATCCAAAGTACGGAATTCGCAATCCACCTGCATGACCTCCTCACCGCCCGATAAATTTTGCAATGAGCTGTTGCCTGACCCTTGTTTATAGAAATAGACAGGAAGTGTACCTGACTTGTCGGATAGTCCTATATTATAAGCTGTCACATTGGAAACGTGGTTCAAATCCAGATTCTTCTGCAAATTCTCGAAGGTGGCAGGAATAGGTTCGAAGGCGTACACCTTACTGAGCGGGTAATGCCGTGCCAGATGCAGTGAGTAATATCCGCAATTGGCTCCTATATCCAGAATGACTGAGGTCGAAGTTAGAAGATTGAAGATACATTCCAGTTCTTCCTGCTCGTATGCGCCGAAATTAAGGATTTCGATGGGAACGGTTCTCTGATCTTGGGGATTACATAATAGCTTGAAGCCATGCTGTCTGGTGACCATAATGACACTGCCGTCTATGATTTCGATTCTGGCAATATCGGTCTCCTTTAGGTAATGGCTATAGGCAAATAAGAGCTGGTGATATCTTTCATGCATGGTCGTGATAAATTCGGACTTTGCGAAACTTCCTTCGAGAAATGCTTGTTTTTCTGAAATTAGCGGTGTTGTCATATTGTACCTTCCTTTCTATAATTGGCAGAATAACTTCTAATTGTCCTTGAGAAACCAGCCGTTATCCCTGTCGAAGGACGCCAGCCGAGCTTCATAGCCCTAGTGATATCCGGAATATTCTTATCGATCTTACTGGGAACATACTGGCCTGAGGGAGCCGATCTTACTACCTTCAGTCCATACTCGGGAAACAGGCTTACCAGGGTCGAGGCAAGCTCGGAGATGCTGACTGCCCCTTCGGGATTTCCAATATTATAGGCTTCGCCGTTCACACCATTAAGAAGAATGGTGAAAAACCCGGCAGTGGCATCTGCCAGGTAACAAAAGGCGCGTATTGCAGTCCCTTCGCTAGTCATGGCAATGTCTTGGCGGTTCAGAATATTGCCGACGAAGTCAGCGAAGACCCGCCCGTCATCCAGCTTCATTCCCGGCCCGTAAGTATGATAAGGACGTACAACCTTAACGGGAACACCATACTGATGATGCCAGCATACGCACATGGTTTCAGCCATTCGCTTGCTCTCCGCATAACAGGAGCGGACGCTCATGGGGTTGACATGACCCCAGTCCTCCTCTTTTGTGGGAATAAAGGCATCTGGAACCTGTCCGTATATTTCGCCTGAGCTTAAAAAAAGCATCGACTCCACCTGCTTCTCCACTGCAAGCTTGAGTAAATTAAGGGTTCCCATCACGTTGGCAGATAAGGTGCCTACCGGATCGGCGTTGTAGTATTTAGGACTTGCCTGGCTGGCAGCATGGATAATAAAGTCCACCCGCCCGGGCCAGCTTACAGGTTCACAGACATCCTGAACCAGAAATTCCAAATGGGGATTATTCTGATAACGGGCAAACCTGCTCCTGGCTGCCGCTTCATTTCTTACCAGCACAAGGACATGCACCGGAGAGTCCAGGAGCGGCCGTCTGTTCAAGGCCATGCAGGTGTCCACCATATAGGAGGGAATCAGGCCGCTGGCTCCGGTAATAAGTACTGTGCGGCCTGAGAGTTCTTGCCAGGGTAAGCTGGTGCCAAGAATGGCTTCCAGATCCTCCTCAATGACAGAATTATTCATTAGGCTGTATTACCTCCTTTCTTTCAGTAACAGTATATGAATGGTTTAACGGAATATGAAAAAGGTGGACTTCGCGGATTTGGTGCAGAAAGCAGTTGGAACAAAGCCCGTATTGCCCGACAGTCTGGACACCCGTCCCCCGGATGCCTATAATGGATGAAAATGCATTTTGGAGGACAAGCAATGCGTAAACCGATCATCGCCGTCGATATGGACGATACGATCTGCCATCTCGTCAAACGGGCGATCTACCACAATAATATCCAGTTTCCTACGCATCCGCTTAGATACGAGGACATGACGGACTGGAATACGGACCACCTGCGGCACCCGGACAGCACGATGGAGCTCTTTTTCGGGAGACCGGGCTTATATGAAGAACTGGAGCTGTTCGATGAATATGTAGTGGAAGAGATGGAGAAGCTTCACTATGCGTATGATGTCATCATTGTTACGGCGGCCGCGCCGAAGACGGTGGGTGAGAAATGGAACTGGTTGCAGAAGCACATGCCGTATATCCCGCCTGAGAATTTCTTCACCGCCCGGCGCAAGCATCTGATCGGCTACGACCTGCTGATTGATGACGGTCCGCATAACCTGCTGCCCGCCGTGAAGGCCGGAAGGAAGGTGCTGTGCATCCCGCATCCCTGGAACCTGAGGGCGCGTGAGGAGTATGCTTTTCCGCTGATGACCTCCTGGGAGGGTGCCAAGGAACGGGTGGATGAGATTTTGCAGGCTTAGGGTGAACGTGAACCTTGAACTTGAATAACCGTCTGAAGATAAGCCTTGCTGCTGCGGGCTTATTCTGTTATGTCCGGAAGACCTGTCTGCCGCCTGTCCTGCGATAAATCCGCTGTCGAACATTATCAGTATTTGCGGTATGATGAATATATCATTGCGTTTTTGCTCCAAGGAGGATTGCGGGTTGTATATAAGTTTGAAGCGTAAGCTTCGTCAAAATCACAAGCTGAGCCTGACCACGCTGCTCACAGGTCTGGTGACACTGGTGGTTCTGCTGACTTCAAGTATTCTTCTGCTCGGTTCGTATGAGTCCAAGAAGCGATCCTTAATGGAGACCACGCTTCATCTGAATTACCTCAATGCTGACCGGATGTCCAAGACGATGGATTCATTATTTCAATCTATGCACGGGACTCTGGAATACAACGCTATCAGGTTGTCTGACATAGACGCTATGCCGCCGCAGGAAGTGAATGCTTCTCTGGATCTGATGCGCAGCAGCAGCAATTTCTTCAATTCCATCACCGTGGTTGATGCCAGCGGACTTATCCGCAATGTCTCACCAGCCAGCATAGGAACAACAGGCATGCACGTTAGCTCAGCGAACAGCAAGGAAGCCTTAGCGCTCCGCAAGCCATATATTTCTTCCCCTTATTTGACAGCCAATACCAAGCGGTTAATCGTATTTTTGAGCCAGCCCATCTTCGATGCTGCGGGTACCTATGCCGGAATTCTTAGCGGCACTATCTATCTTCAGGAGAATAACGTGCTGTCTGAGATTTTTGACAATGGGCAGGAGGATGATTCGGGGGCTTATTATTATATTGTGGATTCTGAAGGGCATCTGGTCTATCACCCGGATAAAGCACGGATCGGCACCGATGTCAGCAGTAATGAGGTTGTGCAGCAGCTGATGAATAAGCGAAGCGGAGAACAGCCTGTTACGAACCTCCGTGGCATTGAGGTGCTGGCCGGTTACTCCAGTGTGCCCGCTAATGGCTGGGGCATTGTGGTTGTCTCCCCGATTAGCCAGATTCATCAAGAGCTGATCGGGCATTTTCGTACCTTGATCGGGTTTTCCTCCATACCGTTCATTCTGCTGCTGCTGGGCGTTATTATGCTGGCACGCAAGTTTGCGCGTCCTTTTGTTTATCTGGCAGATGTCGTGAGCCGAATGGGCACGGAACAGATAGAATTGCAGGAAGCGAAGCGCTATTGGAGCCGGGAGGCCTACTTACTGACAGACGGAGTGTCGCTTGCCCTGGCCAATATCTAGCAGCAGACCGAGCTGTTGACCCATGAAGCCGAGACAGATGTGCTGACCGGTCTGATGAACCGCAGGTCCCTGGAGCATACGATCAGCCAGCGGATGAGCTCAGGCGTTCCCTTTTCACTGGTGCTGCTGGATATCGATAAGTTCAAGCTGGTCAATGATACTTACGGGCATAACCTGGGCGATGAAGTTCTGAAGCATGTCGTCCGGGTCATTGTAACCTCGCTTCGCCCGGATGATGTCTGTTACCGCTATGGCGGGGAGGAATTCGTTATTCTGCTGGCCCGGACTACGCCTGCGGAAGCCTTCAGCGCTGCTGAGCGAATCCGTCTTGCTGTCGAGCGGAGCCAGGCGCCGATTGCAGCGCAGCTTACAATTTCACAGGGGATTGCCCACTATCCATCGCATGCCGCCGACCTTACGGGACTGCTCGGGAAGGCGGATCAGGCCTTGTATCTGGCGAAGAGCAGAGGGCGGAACCAGTCGGTGATTACGGAGTCTTAGCCGAATTACTTTGAATTGTGATTATCGCGCTTTGAGTGCTTTTGCGTTATAATCGAGAAAAATTTCCTGAAGGTGGAGCATTGTGAGAATTGGTACCAAAAGATTACGCCTTCAGACGACCATCACTCTGATGATCTGCCTGATCGTTGTGCTGGTGCTGCTGATTGTGTATATGATGTTCGGCATGAGATTCTCCGAAGAGGCCCGGGCTTCTCTGGAGAATAAGGCCATCACTATTGCCCGTACGGTCTCCCGTACGCCGGGAGTGGTGGACGGGCTGCTTGCGGAGCCGGCTTCCGGCAGTATACAGCAATATGCAACGGATATCAGTGCTATCAATGATGTGCAATTCGTGGTGGTGATGGACATGCTGGGGATTCGCCGTTCCCATCCCGACCCGTCCCTGATTGGCAGGCACTTCATGGGCGGGGATGAGACGGAGGCGCTGCACGGCAAGGAGACCATATCCGTGGCAGAAGGCTCACTCGGTTATTCTGTGAGAGCGTTCTCACCGATCTTTGCCGCTGACGGCAAGCAGGTTGGAGCAGTAGCTGTAGGCATATCGCTGGGCAGCGTCCGTTCCGCCGTACAGCAGAACCGCTGGATTATCTACTCGGGCATCCTGGTCGGCGGGCTGATGGGGATATTCGGTGCCATCCTGCTCGCCCGCAAAATCAAGCGGATGATGTTCGGCATGGAGCCGGGAGAAATCGCCAAATTGCTGGAGGAGCGCAGCGCTATGCTGCAATCGACCAAGGAGGGTATTCTCGCCGTCGATAAGGAATCGCGGATTACCCTTGTGAATGCCGAGGCCCGGAGACTGATGGGCAGCGTTGGCTTGAACCAGGAACCGTTAGGCAAGCAGGCCGGGCAGTTCTGGCCGCTGCTGCGGATGGAGAAGGTGCTGGAGACCGGAGAGGCCTTGCAGGACAAGGAAGTGGAGCAGAGCGGCATCACGCTGCTGGTGAATGTGGTCCCGGTCCGGGTGAATGGAATTATCGAAGGCGCCATTGCTACGTTCCGGGACAAGACTGAGATCAGTATTCTGATGGAGCGGCTCTCCGGCATCTCCCTGTACGCCGAGGCGCTGCGTGCCCAGACCCATGAATTCATGAACAAGCTTCATGTCATTATGGGACTGAATACGATGCGCAGATACGACCGGCTTGAGGAATATCTCACGGATATTGTGCAGAGCATCCAGACAGAGGCGGACTCGGTCGTCCGGCAGGTCAAAGACCCGGTGATGGTCGGCTTCCTGCTCGGCAAGCTCAGCAGAATCAGGGAAGCCGATGTGCGGCTGGTGATCCGGGATGAAGGTATGCTGCCTGAAGCAGCAGATCATGAGGTAGCGCGGGAACTGGTCACCATTGCAGGTAACCTGCTGGACAATGCGCTGGAAGTGCTCCAAGGCGCGGACAATAAGCAGATCGAGATTGGATTCCGGCATAAGGACAACCAGCTTACTCTTAAGGTTAGTGATAATGGGACAGGTATATCTGCGGAGAATGGAGCCCATTTGTTTGAACAAGGCTATTCGACCAAAGGCGGCGACCGGGGAGTAGGGCTGTATCTGGTGCGGCGAAGTGTAGATAAGCTGGGCGGAACGATTACGTACGACAGCCGGGAAGGGGAAGGCACCGAATTTACGGTGCAGATCCCGTATAGGGCGAAGAGTTAAGATAATGAATGAAGCATGTGAGAATGATGAAGAGTAAAGATAATGAATGAATAGTGAAGATAATGAATGAAAAGGGTGGAAAGCCCATGAAGAGTGGTGATCAGCCATTATGATCAAAGTACTTATTGTTGAAGATGATCCCATGGTGTCAGAGATGAACAAGTTCTATGTGCAGCAGGTGGAGGGCTTCCGAGCCGATGGCTGGGCCAGCTCGGCGGAAGAAGTGCTGAGTATGCTGGAGAAGCAGGCCTATGACCTGATCCTGCTGGATATTTACATGAAGGAGAGCAACGGGCTGGAGCTGCTGTCCGAGATCCGGCGCAGGGGCGTGAAGATCGATGTTATCGTAATCTCGGCGGCGAGCGACAAGGAGAGCATTCAGGAAGCGCTGCAGAACGGGGCGGTGGACTACTTGATCAAGCCGTTCGAATTCTCCAGGCTCCGGGCCGCATTGAACGGATACCGGGAGCAGAACAAGCTGTTCCGCAGCCAGGAGCGGCTGAACCAGTCGGAGCTGGACAGGCTGTCCCGGTTCAAGCAGGAACGGACGACCTCGCAGGAGCTGGCGAAGGGCTTCACCCGCCAGACGTTACAGACCATCTGGCGTGCTGTGGAGGCCTGCGGCAGCGAGCTGTTCTCCGCTGAGGATATCTCGGCGGTATCCGGCATCTCCCGCGTCTCCGCCGGCAAATACCTGATCGGTCTGACCGAGATGGGCGTGCTGGAGATGGACCTCGTCTACGGCAGCATCGGCCGTCCGGTGCAGAAATACCGGCTCGCTCCGAACGGTAAGGGATTGATTACTAAGTATATTTGAGGTGTAACTAACTAATTCTGGAGCTCCTGCCGCGCAACCTGCGGCGGAGCTTTTTGAGTTGCGCAGGCAGCGGAAGCGGGCTGGGGGCTGGAAAGGGATAAATCCCTTTGAATTAGCCAAAAGTAGGCTGGGGGCTGGAATGAAAGGGATAAATCCCTTTGAATTAGCCAAAAGTTGGCTGGATGCTGAAAAGAAAGGGATAAATCCCTTTGAATCTCCACAGCCCCCTAAAGAAGTTGGAGTCCTCCCCCACAAAAATGTAGACTAGAAACAGGAGGAGGATGAACGGTATGGGACACTTAACAGGAACAAGAGAGAAAGCCGCGCAAGAGGTGTTGTCTGGCATTAAGGCAGCGGTGGTTGCCCGAAAGTATGGGGTGACCCCATCGACGGTGAATCAGTGGGTGAGAGATTACCGCGAAGCCCATGGGGAACAAGAGCATCCGTATCCCCAGGAGCAGGTGGAGGAATTGAAGCGCCTCCTGGACGTGGAGCAGAAATACGAGAAGGCGGTCAGGATCCTCGGCGAAAAGGAGCTAGAGATCGAAATTCTGCGTGAACTGCTAAAAAAGCCAACCCCTGCTTATCCGAAAAAATCGAGGTAGCCGACATGTTCATTAAGCAGGGGAATACCGCAGCGTTGGTACTCCGTCTCGTGGGGCTCGCAGAGTCTACGTATTACGACCGTAAGAAACGCAAGAAGCAGGAGGCACAGGCCGTACCTCAGGGACGCGGAAGACCCGTACCCGGCTACTCCCTGACCGAGTCTGGAGAGAAGATTAGCGACGAGGAAATCCAGGAATGGCTGCTGGAATTAATCGCTGGAGAAGAGCATGTGTACGGATACAAACTGCTGGCCAAGTGCTTGTGGAACCAGCGCGGGCTGAGGCTCAATCACAAGAAAAGCTACCGGCTGTGCCAGGCGCTGGATATCCTGCAGCCGCAGCGCCACAAACGCTTTAAGCATCCCCGGAAGCTGCCGGAGAACCGGGTCATTACCGGAGCAGGCCAGCTCTGGCAGATGGACATTAAGTATGGGTACGTGGCGGGCCGGGACCGGCATTTCTTTGTCCTGAGCATTATCGATGTGTTTAGCCGTGTCATCGTCGGCTACCACCGCGGAGCGTCATGTGAGGCCAAGCACGCCTGCCAGACGCTGGGACGCGCCATGGAGCAACACTGCGCCCCTGGCAGCGCACGCCCGGTGATCCGTACCGACAACGGCCCACAGTTCGTCAGCCACCTGTTTGGCGACATGTGTGAAAGCTGGGAAATGACCCATGAACGCATTCCGCCTCGAACGCCAGATTTAAATGCTTTTATTGAATCGTTCCACAGCAATATCGACCGGGATTTGTTCCGAAAAGAGGCCTTCGACACCTTCGAAGAGGCCTATGAAGCCGTGGACCGGTACATGGACTTTTACAACAATCGCAGAATGCATACGAGCCTTCGGAACATGCCGCCAGCTACCTTTGCGGAGTGGGTCCTGACTCTAGAAGACCGCTCCCGCTTCTTCTGGCCGAGAGAAAAAGCGAAATAAAGAGCATAGCTACGACAAGTACCGATTTGATACGGAGGACTCCGGGATAAGGGGGTCGCACCGGAATTAGTCAAAAGTTGGCTGGATGCTGAAAAGAAAGGGATAAATCCCTTTGAATTAGTCAAAAGTTGGCTGGATGCTGAAATGAAAGGGATAAATCCCTTTGAATTAGCCAAAAGTTGGCTGGATGCTGAAAAGAAAGGGATAAATCCCTTTGAATTAGCCAAAAGTAGGCTGGATGCTGAAAAGAAAGGGATATATCCCTTTGAATTAGCCAAAAGTGGGCGGTAGGCGAAAATGAAAGGGATAAATCCCTTTCAGCCCCGGTGAAAGTCAGCGGTAAGCGCAAATGAGGAGCACAAGTGCACCTGAATTAGTCAAAAGTCAGCGGTAAGCGCAAATGAGGAGCACAAGTGCACCTGAATTAGCCAAAAGTCAGCGGTAAGCGCAAATGAGGAGCACAAGTGCACCTGAACTAATCAGACTACGTATTAAGCTCCCATACTAACTAATGTTACCTGCCTTCCCATGATACTACCAGGCTCTGACCCGCCGGAACTCCACCATACTTCCTCCCCAGCACCTATAATCAAATTCGACCATGTAGAGTACTCTAATACTCACCGTCAATCCCCCCGCCCTCACTCCTACTTCACTCCTGATAGCGCTTACTTTAATAATTTACAAAACCCCTTTATTACTTTCATAAAAACAAAAGCGCTTTCAAAGCAGCTATGATGAATTTGTAAAAGAGTTAAGGAGGTAAGGTTAACATGCAAAAAGCAATTCAACCCCCACTTTCGGTACCGGAACAGCAGCCTGTTGTACTGAAGCAAGGAGAACAGGGTTTCGTACAGAAGGTTCTGCATTTAAAGGTAGGCGTTATTCCGCTCCCGCTCTACGTGGTATTTGCACTCATTATTTTTGCGGCTTCTGTGCTTGGTGAACTGCCAAACGACATGATCGGCGGCTTTGCAGTAATTATTGTACTGGGGGTGCTGCTCAGTGATCTGGGCTTCAAGCTTCCGATTCTCAAGAATATCGGCGGTCCGGCAATTCTTTCGTTAATGATTCCATCGTTCATGGTATTCTGGAATGTGCTTGATCCTTCGGTGCTCGAATCGGTCAACACGCTGATGAAGACATCGAACTTCCTCTACCTGTACATCTCAATTCTGGTAGCCGGAAGTATTACCGGGATGAACCGCACTACGCTGATTAACGGTTTCATTCGTATCTTCATTCCGATGATGGCCGGAACGATTGCCGCAGTCGCTGCGGGGATGGGAGTAGGGATGCTGCTCGGCTATAGCGCACACCGGACGTTGTTCTACATCGTTGTGCCAATTATAGGCGGCGGCGTCGGGGAAGGTATTCTCCCGCTGTCCATCGCGTTCTCGCAGATCCTCGGCGGGGAATCCGGCTCCTATGTAGCCCAGATGATTCCGGCGGCGGTGATCGGCAACGTGTTTGCGATTATCGGAGCGGGCCTGCTCAAGCGGATGGCTGACAAAAATCCGTCCATCACCGGTAACGGTGTACTCGTGAAGGCGAAGGACGGCCAGAAGCTGGCCGGCAGCACGTATGACAGCCTGAAGCCGGACTTCCTGCTGATGGGCGCGGGACTGCTGTTCGCCTGCGGATTGTTCATCACCGGACACCTGCTGTCGCCGTTCGTCGGCATTCCGGGTCCGATCCTGATGATCTTCGCAGCTGCACTGCTGAAGATTTCCAAGCTGCTGCCTGCCAAAATTGAGCAGGGTGCTTATCAGCTCTATAAGCTGGTTTCCGGCACGTTGACCTGGCCGCTGATGGTCGGCCTCGGGATGCTGTACATTCCGCTGAAGGATGTCGCCGCCCTGATCTCGCTTCCTTATATTATTGTCTGCGCTACCGTTATCGTAGCGATGACGATCACCGGCTATTTTACCGGCAAATGGGTCAATATGTATCCGGTTGAAGCGGCCATTGTTACCGGCTGCCGCGGCGGCCTTGGCGGAACCGGCGATGTAGCGATTCTGTCAGCCTCCGGACGCATGGAACTGATGCCGTTCGCACAGATCTCCACCCGGATCGGCGGTGCGATTACAGTAGTTGTGGCCACGCTGCTCATCGCGGTATGGGGCGGCTGAGCAGGGTGCTCAATCAGCAAAAGAGACGCCTGAATCACATGAAATCGCATCCAAACGTGTCTAAATCATGGACAATTTGCGGATGTCAGCTTTTGTATTGCCAATCTATTCATTATCGCGGAGAATGACTACAGGAGCATATGAAATGCATAGTTGACGGAGCTGCAACCGGGTCTGGAAAGGTTCGGATACAGGAAGCTCCGCTATATATAGAAAGATCCGAGAAAGATGCAACCAATGGTTAACCAGTTGAATGGAGGAGTTAATATGGAACTATTAGAAGAAATTATGCTGCTACATAAAGGCGGTAAGCTTGAAACTACCCTGAAGCATCCGATTCTGTGCAAAGACGACCTGTCCAAAGTCTATACGCCGGGTGTGGCGAAGGTCTGTCAGGCGATTGCCGACGATCAGTCCCAGGCTTACGAGCTAACCACGAAGAAGAATACCGTAGCTGTCGTATCCGATGGCACAGCTGTACTGGGGCTTGGCGATATCGGGCCGAAGGCGGCCATGCCGGTTATGGAAGGTAAGGCAGCGCTGTTCAAGCAGTTCGCGGACGTAGACGCCGTGCCGATCTGCCTGGACACCAAGAATACCGAAGAGATTATTGCGATTGTAAAAGCACTTGCCCCGACGTTCGGCGGCATTAACCTGGAGGACATTTCCTCTCCGCGCTGCTTCGAGATTGAAGCCAGACTAAGAGCGGAGCTGGACATTCCGGTATTCCATGATGATCAGCATGGTACGGCAATTGTCGTAACTGCCGGATTGCTGAACGCACTCAAGGTATGCGGCAAGGATATCAAGGATGTCAAAATCGTAGTCAACGGCATCGGTGCAGCAGGCATCTCCGTCTCCAAAATGCTGCTGCATGCCGGAGCGGTGAACCTGATCGGCGTGGACCGGGAGGGCGCGATTAACCGGCTGGCGGATTATGAGCGCAGCCATTGGAGCGATTTTGCCCAGATTACGAACCCTTATCTGGAAATCGGAAGTCTGTCCGATGTGATCAAAGGCGCGGATGTCTTCATCGGAGTCTCTGCACCGGATGTGCTGAAGCTGGAAGATGTGCTGAACATGGCCGCAGACCCGATTGTGTTCGCCATGGCGAACCCGATGCCGGAGATTGATCCTGCGATTGCCGCGCCGCATGTAAGAGTTATGGCGACCGGCCGTTCCGACTATCCGAACCAGATTAACAATGTGCTGTGCTTCCCTGGGATATTCAGAGGGGCGCTGGATTGTGAAGCTACGGATATTAATGAAGACATGAAGCTGGCGGCTGCAGAGGCGATCTCCTCCGTCATTGACCCGTCTGAGCTGCATGAGAAATATATCATCCCGGATGCCTTCGACCCGCGTGTAGTAGAGAGAATCCGCATGGCTGTAGCTGAAGCGGCAGCTAAGAGCGGTGTAGCCCGCAAGAACCTGCTGGTCGGCATTAACTGATTCCTATATTAATGAAGATACACAAACGGCAAGCTCGTCAGATGAGCTTGCCGTTTTCTTTGCAAGCTGGAGGTGTTGCTCAGGAAGTGTGCTACTGTAGGCGAGAGAGCCGCTTGGCGCTGGTTATGATCTCGGAATTTGGGGTAATGAACGGGAGATTCAGGGCCGGATATGGAAGCAGCCGGTTGTACATAAATCTGATATCGGAGGGAACAAGATGAGTGAGCAAGAAGTGGAAGCCATCGGCTGGGATGCGATAGAGGAACAGATGACAGGGCTATACGGACAACAGGAACCGAAGCATTATGCTGCAATGCTGCCCTATAGTCTGGGGGGCAATGACCCGCTGAACGGAATCAGCGCCTATGCAGCGGAGCAGCCATACCCGCATTGGCATTTCGTAACCTTCGGCTTCTCCGAGCTGTATGAGAAGGAGTCTGAAGACCTTGAATACAGCGGCTACGGCTTCGAGCTGACCTTCCGTCTGGCGCGTAGCAGCAGCGAGCAGGAGCCTCCAGCCTGGGCGATCAATCTGCTGCAGAACATGGCCAGATATGTATTCTCCAGCGGCAATATCTTTGCTTCCGGCCATCATCTGGATGCCAATGGCCCGATATGCCTCGGGGCTGATACCCGGCTGACGGCGCTGGCGTTCACTGATGACCCGGAGCTTCCGGCTGTGGATACGCCGAACGGCCGTGTGGAATTCCTGCAGATGGTAGGAATCACAGCGGACGAGCTGGAAGCGATGATGTCCTGGAATACCAATGCCTTCCTGGAGGCCAGTCAGGAGGTGCTCCCTCTCTATATCACCGAGCTTGCCCGGGATTCGCTGCTTCGGCTCTCTACCATCCAGGAAGCGGTGCGTCAGGGCACCCGGCGTGACGGATCACAGACGGGCATTCTGTATGTAGATGAACTGGATTATGAGCCCGGCACAAGCCGTCTGTTCGGCACAGCACCTGCTGTCCTGACCATAGGCGCAAGGCAGGCACCGACTATAGCCAAGCTGCTGCGCGGCCGTCTGCTGAAGGGGAAGCCGCTGACCCTGACCAGCAAGAAGCTGCAGGTGATGCTGGAGCGCAGACCCGATAACGATAGTGTGGTCAACGAGGAGTTTGTGAGCCTCGGCTTGACGGAAGAGGCGGTCCTGGAGCTGGAGGAGAAGCTTCAGCCCAAGGAAGGGGAGCTCCGGCTGTCTGCCGCCAAAGCATTGAAGGTGCAGATCCGCAAGACCTACATCAAAGACCAGGAAGGGAATGTGGTCCAAACTATCGGATAATCAGAGCCAAGGCCTGAAGTCTGGATAATGTATGCGTACAACCGAATAGAATGGGCTGGTATAGCGGTATACGGCCTGAATGTATATGAAAAACAGCATACATTGTGTTCGAAAGCAGGCGCATGGCTAAAATGTATATGGAAAACAGCATACATTGTGCTTGCAAGCAGGCGCATGGCTAGAATGTATATGGAAAACAGCATACATTGTGTTCGAAAGCAGGCACACAGCTTGAATGTATATCAAAAACAGCATACATTGTGTTCGCGCAAAGGTAATCTTATTCATCCGTTAGGATGATTTTTAAAATGCTTCAAATTATCCTTCTATTTCTCGCCGAAACGTTACCGCCCTTTAAAAGGATGGTACCGTTTCCACTTGTCATCATTCTAACGGATAGACAGCCTGAAGACCCAATCTTTAGCTTATCTTTAGACTTGGTTTAGTCTGAATTAAGAATCCCCGGCTATATTTAAGTGAATAAGACACGCTGCTTAAAATATAAGAACGGGAGTCCACTATGGCCAAATTGAATTTGTTTATCCGCGTGTGTATTGCCGTGCTGCTGGTGCTGGGCATTATCTATGTCAGCTCACTGGTAGACTTTATTTTTACCCCCATTATCTCGTTGTTCAAGGTTGTGATGGTGCCGTTAATGCTCGCCGTCTTCTTCTATTATCTGCTTCGGCCCCTGATTGACTTCCTGTCCTCCCGCAAAATGAAGCGGACGCTGGCGATCCTGCTGGTCTATCTGGTGATTGCTATGCTGTTACTGGGCTTCACGGTAGGGGTCTGGCCTTCGCTGCAAAGTCAGCTGCTGAACCTGGTCAACAATATGCCGGGTGTGCTGAGGGCAGTAGGGGAGCAGCTGAGCAAGCTGGAGAACACTGAATTGCTGTCGGGACTGCTTCCTGAGAATATGAACCTGTCCAGCCAATTGATAGGCTATTTGAATACAGGCTTCTCACTGGCAACGGGCTATGTGACCGGGCTGTTCTCCTTTGTCTCTAATTTTGCGATTGTGCTGTTCACCTTTCCGATCCTGCTGTTCTACATGCTGAAGGAGGGCGGGAAGTTCGGCGATAAGGTCGTAAGCTTCTTCCCCAAACGTTATCATGAGGAAGGCGCAGGGGTGGTTGCCGAGATTGACAACGTGATGGGGAGCTTCATCGTCGGCAGAGTGCTGGTCAATCTGGCGCTGGGCGTGCTCATGTACATCGGGTTCCTGATTATCGGCCTGCCGTATGCGCTGCTGCTGACGCTGGTGGCGGTGCTGATGAACTTCATCCCGTTTATCGGAGCGATTCTGTCTACTGTGCCGATCTTCATCATCGGTCTGATCGAGTCCCCGTCTACGGCAATCTGGTCGATTGTGGTCGTGCTCGTTGCACAGCAGATCCAAGACAACCTGGTGGCCCCTTATATCTTCGGCAAAAGCATGGATATCCACCCGCTTACCACCATCATTCTCGTCCTGGCAGGCGGCGATTTCGGCGGAATCATCGGTATCCTGGTTATTATTCCGGTCTATATGATGCTCAAAATCATCATCATCAAGCTCTACCAGCTGTTCCTCCGCAAGCGCTGGGACGAGGAGCCGGAGCCGGCAGCGCCTATGGGACCGTTGGAGCAGGTGCCCGGGGGGACGGTGTCTTCTGCGGAAGCGGGGGAGTAGGTGGAAAAAGTACACCTAATCTGCCCAATTCTAAGGATTCGCCGAAAGTCGGCCCCAGTAAGTGTTGTTTATCCAACTAATCTCTGAAAGTGTGTCTGTAGCGCGAAATTAGATGGACTAAATCCACTTGCTTCACACGTTGCGTTCTGAGCTGTGCGTATATATCCGATACAACCGCATACTGATCTGAACCCCAAAAAAGGTCTATCCCAAAAGCCATCATATGGCTGGGATAGGCCTTCTTCAATTAGAATCACCATGAGGAGTAGGGTGGCCGCTCTGTGTTCTGACCAGCATGAGGCTTCAGCCGCAAAGCTGCCACGCACTACTCGAGCTGTCAAGCTCTACCCGCTGCTATTCCCGCATCAAAAACGCCCGCGTCCGCTCCAGCTTCGGACTGCCGAAGATTTCCTCCGGCGTGCCGGATTCGGCAATGTCCCCGTTGTCCATAAAGAAGACGCGGTCCGCGACATCGCGGGCGAAGCTCATCTCATGGGTAACGATCATCATCGTCATGTTCTCCTCGGCCAGCTGGCGGATGACGCGCAGCACCTCGCCGGTCAATTCAGGATCAAGCGCCGAGGTCGGCTCATCGAACAGGAGAATGTCCGGGCTGAGCATCATTGCCCGGGCAATAGCAACCCGCTGCTTCTGCCCGCCTGACAGCGTGGAGGGGTAGACGTCTGCTTTGTCAGAGAGGCCAACCTTGGCGAGCAGCTCCCGGCTCTTGGCCGTGATCTGCTGCACACGCTCCCGCTTCAGCGTGCGCGGGGCAAGCTCCAGGTTGTCCCGCACACTGAGATGCGGAAACAGATTGAAATGCTGGAACACCATCCCCATGCTTGAGGTGATGTCTCTGATCGACGCCGTACTGGCGTAGCGCCCGTTCTCAACGAGCGTTTTGCCGCAGATCGAGATGCTGCCGCCGGTGACCTCCTCCAGATGCACAAGACTGCGCAGCATGGTGCTTTTACCGGAGCCCGAGGGCCCGATCACCGCAACGACTTCGCCGGGCTTCACGTCAAAGCTTATCTGGTTCAGCACACTGAGGCTGCCGAAGTCCTTCTTCAATTGCCGTACTTCAATCATGCTACTCATAGCCATACAGCCCTTCTACTCAAATTTGAAACGTTTCTCCAGCAGCTTGAAGAACAAGGTCAGCACCAGGGTCATCAGCAGATAAATGACGCCCGCTACGACAAAAGGCGTGACCGTGAAATCACGGTTCACCGCCGTCTTGGCGAAATTCAGCAGCTCCGGCACCGCTACGGCATACAGCAGAGCGGTATCCTTGACCAGCGTAATGGACTCATTGGCAACCGCAGGCAGTGCCACGCGGAACATCTGAGCAAGAATGACCTTGCGCAGTGTCTGCCACCGGCTAAGCCCCAGAACCTTGGCCGCCTCATGCTGGCCTTTATCGATCGAGAGCAGCCCGCCCCGGAAAATCTCGGCGAAATAAGCGCCGTAATTCAGGATAAAGCCCAGGCTGGCCGCTACAAAACGGTCCATGACCAGATATTCCCCGATCACGGGAATCTGCGGCAGGCCAAAGCAGAAGAAGAACAATTGCAGCAAGAGCGGCGTTCCGCGCATGACGTAAATATAAGCATGTGCGATCCAGGCCAGCGGCTTTAACGTGCTTTTGGCCATCAGCGTAACCACCATCCCGAGCGGAATGGACAGCACGATTACGATCAGGAACAGCAGCACCGTAGTCCGGGCGCCTTCCAGCATCGGTCCGGAAATTCTAATAATATAATCGATATCCATGTCTACACCCGGCTCCTAAACGATAGCATCTAGTTCAATACCTTATTCTCTCCGAACCACTTGGTGGAAATCCCGGCGGCTGTTCCGTCACTGCCCAGTTCATCCAGCGCCTTCTGCAGCTCATCGAGCAGAGCTTCATTACCCTTCTTGATACCAATGCCATATTGCTCAGGGGCCAGCGATTCTTCCATCAGCTTGTACGTATCCGGCTCCTTGGCTATGTAATATCTGGCAACCACCTCATCGATGACCACCCCGTCCAGACGGCCCGACTTCAGGTCGGTCAGTGCCAGTACATTGTCGGTGAATTCAGACACGCCGCCAAGCTCGGCCTTGATCGGATTCGCATCCAGGGCATCGGCGGCAGAGGAGAGGCTCTGAAGTCCGATTTCCTTACCGGCCAGATCCTGAAGCTTCGCAAGTGCTGAATCCGCCAGCACAACGACCACCTGACTGTTCTCCAGATAAGGCTTCGTGAATAACACCTTGTCCTTGCGCTCATCCGTGATGGTGTATCCGTTCCAGATCATATCGATCCGTCCGCTGTTCAGCTCAGACTCCTTGGCGGACCAGTCAATCGGCTGGAAGGTAACCTCCCGGCCCATCTTCGCGGCAGCCGCCTTCGCATAATCGATATCAAAGCCTACAATCTCATTGTTATCATCCCGGAAGCCCATCGGGGCGAACTTATCGTCGATGCCGATCACCAGCTTCCCGTCCTTACCGCCTGAACTGGAGCAGCCAGTGACCACTGCAAGCGCCATAATTACAAGTAGAACCCATATTCCCTGTCTCTTCATCTCTCTAATCCCCCTAGTAGATTGCCTGCCGCATCCGATTGCTTTAGTTCGTTAATACGTTATCAGTGTATCATGATAACATATCATGTGAGTTCATGTCGATAGAGTTGAGAGAGTTAAGAGGGGCAGATGTGTCCAAAATAAATCTAACTCCTCCATCTGCGAGCTGAGCGTGTTCACATGTGCTTGGCCGTCCGTTTGAACGACCAAACCGTCTCCCTCCCGGCAGGCCGGAATGAAGACGGTTTCAGATTACAGCTATATGCGTTAAGCCTCAGGCTGCTGTATTTAAGCCAGTTTTCTTACTTTTCCACCTTTAATATTGCGTGTTGCCCGATTGACTGGTCTTGCCTGAGGCAAAGCCCTTGAATAAGGCAGGCACACTGCGGTAGCGGGTATTGGTGATTTTGGCGGCGCTGCTGCTGCTGTCTGTGCGGAAGATGGAATCCTTGACGTTCGAGATATCAGAGTTATCCAGAGTGAAGTTCACCGTGAACGAAGTTCCGCCGTTCTGGCGGGCCAGCTTACCGATGTCATTCGCTTTGAAATTCTTGATGTTGATCGTGCCTGCGGCGTTGATCTGGAATACTTTATCGTAGGCTTTGTACGCACCTCCGCCTGTAATATTGACGGTGCCGGAGGCCTTCAGGGTCAGGGCATCCTCGCCGACATCCTGCCAGGTTACATTGGAGATGGTAGCGTTACCGTAACAGTGCACCCCGTCTGCGCCGGGAGCGCCGATAATTACATTTTTGAGTGTGGCATTCTTCTCCAGCCGGAAGATAGGCTTCTGGTTCTCTGCCTGACTGCCGTCTCCAAGCGTACTCGGATTGGCGACAAATGTCTGGCCGCTGCCGTCATACGTCTGTCCGGCCGGTACGACAATCGTCGAGTTCACCACAATGGGCGTTGCGGCAGATACCTCGGGGGGACTGGCAACATAGAACGAAGACAACAGTGCAACCGACAGGAGCAAGCCAACTACCTTTTTCAAAAACATTCCGCCCTTCAACTCTAGAATTAGGTCCGGCGTACCGGTCCTTTGCGGGCAAACCAGCCAGATGTGCACCTCTGACAGCACCCGATATCTAGCCTATTCAGAACACGTGTGCATAGAACAAAATCCTTTTAATGAAAAAAATTTACATATTTCAGACACAATTAGGTAAGGGTTGCAAGCTGAGAGATAAAGGATAACAATAGTAGAATAGTAGAGCACAGAAACGGAGGAATTGAGAATGACTGAGGAAGAGCTTGACGCAATGTGGGAGGAGCAAATGCAACAGGAGAAAGAAGAGAAGGTGAAGAAGTACAGCATTCTGAACACCTTGGCGCTGCAAGGGCAGACCGTATTGGCGGGCTCTTCGCTGATGGAGTTTTTTCCGGTGAATGAACTGCAGCAGACGCTGGAGAAGCGGACGGTCATCTATAACCGCGGAATTGCGGGCTATGTGACCCGGGAATTGCTTGAAGCGCTGGAGGTATGTGTGCTAGAGCTTGCGCCTTCGCGGCTGTTCATTAATATCGGCACGAACGACATCAGTTCAGCGGACGGGGAGTATGAGCTCGGGAAGCTGCTTGCGAATTACAATGAGATCTTGACCCGGATCGGGGAACGGCTGCCGGAGTGCAAGGTGTATGTCATGGCCTATTACCCGGTGAATGCCAAGGCTGAATTCCCCGGAATGGATGAGGAGCTGCGGGCGAACTACTTCAGAACGAGAACCAATGCGGCGCTGCTCGAAGCGAACCGGGCCGTGGAGGAGCTCGCGGTGAAGCACGGCTATGAGTTCATTAATGTGAATGAGGGACTGATGGACGCCGAAGGGAATCTGAAGGAAGAGTATACGATGGACGGCGTTCATATGTATGCTAACGGGTATGCGGTGGTGCTGAATAATCTTAAGGGGTATTTGTAAAAAGGGAAGAGCAGACGGGCACCTCCCGTCTGCTCTTTCATGCTCCCTCCCTCAAATCAACTCCCGCCGCCGCTTCAAATACACGTACAGTACGATGCCCGACAGGGAGCAGACGGCAGCGCATAAGCCGATGAAGCCGTACCCCGCCTGGAGTCCGCGCAGCAGGCCGAGCTCAGTGGTGGAGCCGTAAAATGCTTTGACGGCTTCAATCACCCAGCCGATAATGTAATTGCCGATGACGCTGCCGAGGCCCATCAGGGTCACGACGAAGGTAATGGCGGTGTCGCTTCCGTTCGGGTACCGGCGGGCGATGAAGGCCATAACGGTGGGATAGATAATAGCAATCCCGGCCCCGGATAATGCGAACAGGAAGGCGAGACGTTCCCCGCCCGCCAAGGCGGCGAAGGTACAGACCGCCGAGAAGCAGGAGAAGATGATCAGCGAGAGGACGAAGCCGATCCGGTCCGTCAGTGCGCCGAGCACGAGCCGCCCGAGAGAGAATACAAGGAAGAAAGCAGAGAGCAGGCCGGAAGCCCGGATGGTGTCCCAGGCATAGGCTTTTTCCAGAAAGTTAACCAGCCAGCCGCCCACGGCCAGCTCCGAGACCACGCCGAAGGACAGGATCATCACCATCATCCAGAGTGCAGGATCACGCGTCAGAGTGCGGAAGGAGGTGCGGTCCTCCTGCGGAAGATCATCTCCGGGATACGTGCTGCGCAGCGCCGAGAGAATTGGCAGCAGACAGAGCGATAGCATGACCAGATACATCCCCCGCCAGTCCAGCAGATGTCCGAACACGCTCATCGACATGACTCCGGTAGCGAGCAGCGGCGCCACGGTGGAGCTTAATCCATAGAAGAAGTGGGATAAGTTCATCATGAACCCGGTGTTTTTGACGAAAATACGTGCCCCCAGAATTGCTAGTCCGATCTCCAGCATCCCGTTCCCGATATACATCAGGAAGTAAGAGGAGGCGAACAGCGGATAGCTGTGTGACAGGTAGATCAGCACCCCCGAGAGGACCATGGAAGCGAATGAAATCATAGTGACGGCCTTGATGCCCCATTTGCGGACAAGCACAGCGGTGAAGGAGCAGGCGATCAGATAGCCCAGCGCGTTCAGCGAGAGCAGGGTGCCGAGCTGGCCTTCATCCAGATTGAACGACAGCTGAATCCGCGGAATGGCGGGCCCTTTAATATTCTCTGAGATGCCAAAGACGACAAAGCCCAGAAAGATTGTCACGAGCTGCATGATATAGACGGTGTTACGTTTGTTGCCTGGTACGCTGGCGGAATTGCCGGATTGAGCTTTCACAGTAAATAGCCTCCTGGATGATAATAAAATAGATTTGTCTTACTTTCGTTCAACCAGGTGGAACCGGTAATTCAGGCTTTCCGTGGTTGTGGTAATCAGTCCGCTCATGTACTCCTGCCGGGTATCCCGCTGAATCATAAGCTCAGGCATATGTTCGGGCGGAATAATGTCCAGGCATCCGCTGCGCAGATCCTCCAGCATCTCCGGCAAGATATTATCGCCTGTGATAACAATGGTGGCCGGGTTGATGATGCTGATGATCGACACCAGTGCATGTACGGCCAGCTTGCGGGGATCGCCTGCACCCTGGAGCAGCCGGAGCTGTTCTTCTCGGGGGATACCGTAAGGCAGGTAAGAGACCTCGCCGCTAAAAAAGCTGTTGCCGTTAAGCAAACGTCCGTTCACCATGAAGCCGGCCCCCGGGTAATGATTCTTGGGGAAGGTCAGCACGGCAAAATGACTCTCTTCGTCCAGGAGAAGCTTCTGATACAAGCCGTACACCGTCAGATTCATATCATTCTCAATGATGATCGCTACCTCTTCATAGCGTTCCTTCAGGAAAAGTCCGAGCGGCTGCTCTGCAAGCGCAGGGACATCGCAAATCCCTATGCGGTCCTGCTGGATTACCCCCGGAATGCCGATGCCGATGGCCTGCACATTCGGATGGGCCGCAATAATCTCATCCAGCCAGTCCCCAAGGGTATCTGGAGTAATCTCGTCACATTCCTTAACAGTTTCCTCTATGATTTCACCGTTCAGATTGGCAAGCGCACAGGTAATGGATTGCCGGCCGCCCTCCGCACGCACAATCATACAGATGATAGAAGAGTAATCTGCATTGAACTGATATTTCCTTGCCGGTCTGCCGCCGCTGGATTCCTCCCAATCCAGTTCCAGAATTTCACCCGTCTGGACCAATTCATTCAGGATGGTGCCGCAGGTAGCCACACTTAGCCGTGTCTGACCTGCGACCGAAGCTTTGGTGCCGGTGCCGGAGGTGCGCAGCGCATTTTTCACTAGCTCTACATTTATTCTCTTGATCAGTTGTGTATTATGAGACGGCTGGGCCATAGCGGATTTTCCCTCCGGGATAATTTTATCGAGGTTATTAAAAGAGTTGTAATAAGTGTATTGTAGTCAGTTTACAGTGAAAGGGCAAGAGCTAATTATTTCGTCGTATAACGCATAAAAAGCTCATATTGGCAGGGTTCTCTGACTTCCCTGCCAATACGAACCTTAATTATGATTTAGTGAAATCCAACTGCATTTTTACGTGATACTTAGGCTCAGGAGATTTTGACGATAGTGATCATTGCATAATTTGGAGTTCTTCCGTCATAAGTGCCGCTTAGCATCGTAACACTGACATTGCCGCCATTGCTAACGGCAATTTTGTCGTTAGCGTTCAATGAGAAAATATCTAACATGGTAACAGAACCAGAGGAGCTTGCATATGCGATTGACCTACTTACAGGTGAGGGTACAGGCCCACTCATCAACTCAAATACTCCGTCCGAACCACTTGCAACAAAAACAGTACACGTTACTTGATAAACCCCATTTGCAGTAACTGTAAAATCTTTTGATGTGGCATCCCATGTAATACCAAGAGATTGAGCGGGTGCGACGAAATTTATTTTTTCATTTGAAGCAAGAATAACGGCTGCAGTAGGAGAATCTGCAAAGCTAACGGCATAAGCTGTTGAAAGGGTGCCAGTAGCCCCGGTGACTCCTGTGACACCAGTGAGTCCAGTGACGCCTGTAAGTCCGGTGAAGCCGGTAAGTCCAGTGACGCCTGTAAGTCCAGTCACACCCGTGAGTCCGGTTATGCCTGTCATTCCAGTGATGCCAGTAGGCCCGGTATGGCCTATAGCCCCTGCCCCTGAGCCTGCTGGTCCTGTTGATCCTTGTGGACCTGTTGATCCGGTAGGACCCGTTGCGCCTGCTCCGGTAGGTCCAGTGGTTCCAGGAGGACCTTGCTCTCCCATAGGTCCTGTCGCTCCAGTAGCTCCTTTCTCTCCGCCGTTATGATTTCCAAGCAGTTCTTCAGATACCAAGCGGTGTGCGCTTACCAGTTGACCTGTGCTATTCTTGCCCCATACCGATATTTGAACAGGTTCATTCATATCAATAAGATGATCAGGTGTAACAAATATAAATTCAAAACCATTAAAATCAGCGTAATAATCCTTCGTGATGACTTGATTCTCTGCAATAGAGAGTACTTCATTAACATACATAATCCTTGTTTCCGCGTTTAGATAATAACCCTGAATGGATATTGAGGAAGCCGGGTCAACGCTGTGGTTAACGATTTTAACAGTAACCTGCTGAGTGGGCCTCATCCCGTTAACCGGGCTATTTTCGATCGGTCCTGTTGATAAAATGGCCATTCCTTCATCCCTTCCTGTCATTATATTTGAAATTAATATATGAATATTCAGACTTCATGGTTTGGTGCGGAGTTAGTATCAGAATCTGCTCCAACCAAGCATATGGATAAAAAAAAGAGACATCTTCCGAAGTGACCAAGCTTCCGGAGTTGTCTCTTTTTGTTCATTGTTGTAAGGTTGGCACCTACGCGAGTGTATCAGGAGGCTAATGACATCGTCCCTAGTTAACGTAACCGTAGGGCTGATGTCAGGAGTATTGGGATTCGACCTATGCTTATCCAATATTCTCTAATTTCCTGTAAAAGAGGCACCGGAATCGGAATACTAACGCAGCTCGCCCGGTGTCCTCAGCTTGACCTGCTTGAACACCCGGTTGAAGGTGCGGATATTGGTGAAGCCGCATTCCAGCGCGATATCCAGAATGCTTTTGTCGGTACCCAGCAGCAGCCGTTCTGCCTGGTTGACGCGGATGCTGTTCAGGTACGCCACGTAGCTCATGCCTGTGATGCTTTTGAAGAAGCGGGAGAAGTAAAACAGGCTCATATTGGCATGCCGGGCGGCATCGGCCAGGGTGATAGGGTGCATGTAATGGACATCCAGGTATTCCAGCACCTCTTGCATAATCTTCATATTCGTAATGCGCCGCTTATCCTTATGCGGATTCACGATATCCAGCGGCATCTGCCGCAGAATCAGCGCACACAGCTCATGCAGCAGACCGGTCACCAGCTGTTCATGATGCGGGGGCTTCTCCAGATACTCCTCCAGCAGCTCCTGCATAATTGCAGGCAGACGGGGGTTACCTTGTTCAGAAGGAGACTTGCCCTGGTCCAGAAAAGGAGACATCAGCCGCTTATTCAGGGGCCAGCCTGCCGGATATCCGATCAGGGAAGGATTGAAAATAATCATCAGCAGCTTGGACTCGCTGTTCTTGCTGTCATAATAATGGATATCTCCGCTGCTGCATACGGCCAGATCCCCGGCGGTCAGCACCCGTGTCTCGGAGTTGATCCCCATTCTTATCGAACCCTCCAGACAATAGACAATCTCCAGATCATTGTGCCAGTGGGCCAGGAAATTAATGTTCCGGCTAACAAAGGCCGTGAAGGGAAACGCATAGCCGTACGTCCGGTTCTCGTGAAACGCTCTCATGGTTACTCCTGTTCTCATCCTCCCGGCGGTTCGTCAGGAAGCGGTTTCAGTAATTAGATGCTTGCCACATCATGCAGTCTTAAATTTAGCAAAAATTGACCATTCCCACAAGCAAAATGACGAGCAGGAACGGCTGCAATGGATTACAATTTCTTCAGGAAGACCTGATCTTAATCAATCTATAACCCGGACTTGGATAAATAGGACAAAAAGGAGAGCTTGATATGGCAAAGAAGGCATTGATTGTAAAAGGTGGATGGGACGGGCATGAACCGAATGAGGTAGCGGCAATTTTTGCAGATATCCTTACGAACGAAGGCTTCGAGGTTGAAGTCTCTGATACGCTGGACAGCTTCAATAATGCGGAGGCGCTGAAGGCGCTGAACCTGATTGTACCGGTGTGGACCATGGGCGAAATCAAGGGGGAGCAGTGCTCGGCAGTTCTGGCGGCTGTGGCTTCCGGCGTAGGTATCGCAGGCTGTCACGGCGGGATGTGCGACTCCTTCCGTACTAATACGGAATGGCAATTTTTGACCGGATCGCAATGGGTGGCACATCCCTTCAATGATGGGGTGGATTATGAAGTGAATATCGTGAAATCCGGCTCCAGCCCGATTGTGGAAGGTATGCAGGACTTCATGGTGAAGTCGGAGCAGTATTATCTGCATGTGGATCCGGCGGTGAATGTACTGGCTACCACCACTTTTGTGATGAGTGAAGGGGAGCATTCGGCCAATGGTGTGATCACGATGCCGGTGGTCTATACGAAGAAATGGGGCCAGGGCAAGGTATTCTATAACGCGCTTGGACATCATGCGGATGTGTTCGATATTCCGGAGGCCAAGGAACTGATGCGCCGGGGCTTCTTGTGGGCAGCCAAATAAATGAAGGACAAGGTGGGAAACAGCGTGCGTAAAGTGAAAATCGGGATTGTCGGCTGCGGAAATATCAGCAGTATTTATTTTGAGAATTTGACCGGAACCTTCAAGAATACGGAGGTCTACGCCTGTTCGGATCTGAATCTGGAGCGGGCGCAGCAGGCTGCAGAGCAGTACGGGGTTCCGAATGTATGGACGACAGCGGAGCTGCTGGCTTCGGAGGAGATTGAGATTGTCGTGAATCTGACCACGCCGAATTACCACTTCGAGGTGTGTAAGCTGGCGCTGCTGTCAGGCAAGCATGTCTATGTGGAGAAGCCGCTGTCATTATCGCTTGAGCACGGGACTGAGCTGGTTGAATTGGCTAAGGAAAAAGGATTGTTCATCGGCTGCGCGCCGGACACCTTCCTCGGAGCGGGCCTGCAGACCTGTGCGAAGCTGATCGCAGACGGCTATATCGGAGAGCCGGTAGCGGCGACAGCCTTCATGCTCTGCCACGGGCATGAGAGCTGGCACCCGGACCCTGAGTTCTATTACCAGGCCGGCGGCGGCCCGATGTTCGATATGGGACCGTATTATCTGACGGCTCTGGTATCCTTGCTGGGTCCGGCAGCTACGGTATGCGGCATGACCAAAACCTCGTTCCCTACCCGGACGATCACCAGTGAGAAGAAGTTCGGCAAGGTAGTTGAGGTTGAAGTCCCTACGCATGTGGCCGGAACGATTCAGTTCGCCAGCGGTGCTGTCGCCACGATGATTACCAGCTTCGATGTCTGGCACAGCACACTGCCGCGCATTGAGATCTACGGCTCGCTGGGCACTTTGATTGTGCCGGACCCGAACACCTTCGGCGGCCCGATCCTCCTGCGTCCGGCGCATAGCGCAGAGTTCAAGGAGATTCCGGTGGTGCACAGCTATGAAGGCAACAGCCGGGGCATTGGCGTGGCTGATATGGCCCGCTGCATCGAGACAGGTGAGACCCCGCGCGCTAACGGCGAGCTGGCGAACCATGTGCTGGAGATCATGCACGCCTTCCACACCAGCTCCGATTCGAAGCGTTATGCCGAGCTGACCACCACCTGCGACCAGCCGAAGCCGCTGGCTCCGGGACTGATTAAGGGATATTTGGAGTAGCGAATAGTAGCTAAGCATAGCGAAAAGCAGCGCGAATAAGCGATGAAGCGAAGAGTGTAAAGATAATAGGAATTCAACAGGCAGCGTTCTGTCCCCGGTTGCGGGGAGGGGCGCTGTTTTTTTGTGAGGTGGAGTGGAGGAGACTCGGCGTGAAGGTACGTGGACCGAATGTATGCGGAAAACCGAACACAATGTGCAGGTTGGGGTGGGCGAGGGGCAAATGTATGCGGAAAACCGAACACAATTTGCAGGTAGGGGGTACGTGAGCCGAATGTATGTGAAAAACAGCATACATCGTGTCCGCAAGCAGGCACATGGGCCTAATGTATATCAAAAACAGCATACATAGTTCCGCAAGCAGGCACCCGGCCCGAATGTATGTCAAAAACAGCATACATCGTGTCCGCAAGCAGGCACATGGGCCTAATGTATATCAAAAACAGCATACATAGTTCCGCAAGCAGGCACCCGGCCCGAATGCATGTCAAAAATAGCATACATTGTGCCCGCATGCAGGCACCCGGCCCGAATGTATGTGAAAAACAGCATACATCGTGTCCGCAAGCAGGCACATGGGCCTAATGTATCCGTTGGTGCGGGAGCATCCTCCTCAACTAATCAGGCTCCCTTCTGTTTGAACTTGTATATACAGGTGTAATGTATGTCAACAAATTCTTCATGGAGGTGCTTCATGTGAATCAAGAGAGTCAAGCCCGGCCAACGGAATGGTGGCGGCGGTCTACGGTGTATCAGGTATATCCGAAGAGCTTCAAGGATACGACAGGGAGCGGAACCGGTGATATCAGAGGACTGACGGAGAAGCTGGATTATTTGCAGGAGCTGGGGATTGACATTGTCTGGCTCCAGCCGGTCTATGTCTCGCCCGGACATGATAACGGTTACGATGTGGCGGATTATGAGCGGATCAACCCGGAATTCGGTACGATGGAGGACTTCGACGAACTCGTAGCGGAGCTGCACCGGCGCGAAATGAAGCTGATGACAGACATCGTAGTCAACCATACCTCGACAGAGCATGAGTGGTTCAAGCAGGCGATCTCCAGCCGGGATAATCATTACCGCAATTATTATATCTGGAAGGACCCGGCTCCGGGCGGGGGAGTACCAAACAATTGGCAGTCGAAGTTCGGGGGTCCCGCCTGGCAATTCGACGAGGCGTCAGGCCAATATTACCTTACTCTGTTCGACAAGACACAGGCGGATCTGAATTGGGAGAACGAAGAGGTCCGCAGCGCGGTGAACCGGATGATGCTGTTCTGGGCCCGCAAGGGTGTGGATGGATTTCGGATGGATGTTATCAACCTGATCTCCAAGGACCAGCGCTTTCCGGATGATGACGGGAGTGTGCCGCCGGGCGACGGGCGGAAGTATTACACAGACGGCCCGCGGGTCCACGAATACATCCGGGCGATGTACGATGAGGTGTTTGGCCCGCATGAGCTGGTCACGGTGGGCGAGATGTCCTCTACCACACTTGAGCAGTGCATCCGTTATTCTAGTCCCGAGCGGCGGGAATTCTCAATGACCTTCAACTTCCATCATCTGAAGGTGGATTATCCGAACGGCCGGAAGTGGGAGCTGATGCCTTACGATTTCGAAGCGCTTAAGCGGCTGTTCAGCGAGTGGCAGACCGGGATGCAGGAGGGCGGGGGCTGGAACGCTTTATTTTTCAACAATCACGATCAGCCTCGCGCACTCTCCCGGTTCACTGACGACACTAAGTACCGCGAGGAGAGTGCCAAGCTGCTGGCGACTACACTGCACGGATTACAGGGTACACCCTATGTCTATCAGGGAGAAGAGATCGGGATGCCGAATCCCAAATGGCGGGGGATTGAAGAATTCCGCGATATTGAGTCGCTGAATATGTACCGGATTCTGTGTGAGCAGGGAGCAAGCCCCGGAGAGGCGCTCGCGATTCTGCAGGAACGTTCAAGGGACAACTCCCGGACGCCGATGCAGTGGGATGAGGGCGCGAATGCAGGCTTCACCACCGGAACGCCTTGGCTAAAAGTGGATGAAAGGTACCCGGACATCAATGTGCGTCAGGCGCTGGCGCAGCCGGATTCGATCTTCCATCACTACCGCAAGCTGATCGCTCTGCGCAAATCGCACGCTATTTTTGCGGACGGAATATACCGCAGGCTGGACGAAGGACATCCCGAGGTGTTCGCTTATGCGCGGACCGGAGATCATGAAGCGCTTGTTGTGGTCTCGAACTTCAGCAGCAAAGAGATTACCTTCCGGCTCCCGGAGGATCACTGGGCAGACTTAAGTGCTAAGGGGAAGGATAAGCTCCTGCTTGGCAATACCGGAGAACATCCTGCACTGACGCAAGAGCTTCAGCTTCTGCCATACGCTTCATACCTGTGGCTAATCAGCCAGGACTAGAGGAGACCCGAATTGCAGGAATGTACTTCAGACTTATCCCCATGTTCACAAGTTGAAATCGGATAGGCTACCAGGCATTCATTAACTATGCGAGGAGTGACAATATGGCTATAGACCGCAAAAATATTGAAGAGATCGTCCAGGCGGTGGGTGGCAAGGAGAACATTGAGGTAGCTACGCATTGTGTGACGCGCCTGAGGTTCTCGCTCTATGACGAGAGTAAGGTGGACGCGGCGGCGCTGGACCGCAATGATCTGGTGAAGGGACAATTCTCTTCCCAAGGGCAATTCCAGATTGTCATCGGACCGGGGACGGTAGATAAAGTATATGATGAGATGATTAAGCTGACCGGCGGCGCCCGTTCCTCCAAGGATGACGTGAAATCGGCTGCCGCCCGCAACCTGAATCCGCTTCAGCGGATCATCAAGACACTGGCCGATATCTTCATTCCCATTCTTCCGGCCATCGTCACTGCGGGTCTGCTGCTTGGAATCAACAACATTCTAACCGGCCCGGGGATCTTCTTCAGCGATTCGCTGGTGGATGTCTATCCGCAGTGGAAGGATATTGCTGCTATCATTAATACGATTGCCAGTACGGCATTTACATTCTTACCCGCACTGATCGGGTGGGCGGCAGTGACCCGCTTCGGCGGCAGTCCTTTGCTCGGGATTGTGCTGGGTCTGATTCTGGTTCACCCGGATTTATTAAGTGCTTACGGGTATGCGGAAGCTTCAACGAACGGGACGGTTCCAACCTGGAACCTGTTCGGCTGGCATCTGGAGCGGATCGGCTACCAGGGGCAGGTGCTGCCGGTTCTGGTATCGGCTTATATTCTGTCCGCAATTGAGAAATTTCTGGATAAGCGGGTCCATGATTCCATTAAGCTGCTGGTCGTTGCGCCGGTGACGCTGCTCATTACAGGCTTCCTGGCCTTCACCATCATCGGTCCGGTTACGTTCGGCATTGCGAATGCCATCACCTCCGGTCTGGTGTATATCTTCGATCATTTCGCCATCCTTGGCGGCCTGATCTATGGCGGCTTTTATTCGCTGCTCGTCATTACAGGCATGCATCACACGTTCCTGGCCGTGGACGTCCAGCTAATCGGCAGCGAGAAAAGCACCTTCCTCTGGCCAATGCTGGCGCTCTCCAATATTGCCCAAGGTGCGGCCGCACTGGCGATGATGTTCGTGATTAAAGAACAGAAGACTAAGGGGCTGGCGGTGACCTCATCCGTCTCGGCCTTCCTAGGAGTTACCGAGCCGGCCATCTTCGGGGTGAATATCCGCTACCGCTATCCGTTCATCTTCGGAATGATCGGCTCCGCGATAGGCGGGGTGCTGCTCACATTGAATCAGGTCCGGGCCACTTCCATCGGGGTAGGAGGGATACCGGGCTTCCTGTCGATCTTCCCTAACCAGTGGGGCGTATTCTTCATCGGGATGGCGATTGTCCTGATCGTGCCGTTTGCGGCCACTGTACTGTATGGCCGGGCGGTTGCACAGCGTGCACTGAACAAAGCGCAAGCAACAGCAGGCGTAGCAGCAGCCGATTCTTCTGTTACAGCCCCTGAGCTAAGCAGGCGCAGTTCCGTACAAGGCTCGCAGGAGCCGGAGCCGGTGAATATCCTGGAGCTGGCGTCACCGCTTAACGGAACAGCGGTACCGCTGGAGCAGGTTCCTGATCCCGCTTTTGCTGAGCGGCAGATGGGGGATGGGATTGCGATTGAACCTTCCGAAGGCAAGGTCTATGCTCCCTTTGATGCTACGGTAGCCCACGTGATCAAGAGTAAGCACGCGCTGATTCTGGAGCATGCCAGCGGAGTCCAGGTGCTGATCCATGTCGGAATTAACACCGTGTCGCTCAAAGGCGAAGGGTTCACCACAACGAAGCAGGTCGGCGATAAGGTCCGGGCTGGCGAGCTTCTGCTGGAATTCGATATGGAGGCCATCCGTGCCGCCGGGTATCCTTTAATTACTCCAATTATCATCCCTGCCGGGCAGGAGATGGTGGAACGGATCGAGGAACAGAGCGGACCGGCCACGGCGAAGCAGACCCGTATTCTAACCGTTCATCTTAAGGGTTGACCCGTGCGGATCAGACATGCAATATAAGGAATGTAGGACAGCCCTGCGGGGCTGTTTTTCTACCATTAAGGGCGGTGATGTTCGATGAGAGAGAATATATTTGTGCAGATCTATACGGAATACAGCAGCCTAATCCAGTCCGGCCAGCTCACACCCGGGACCAAGCTGCCCTCTGAGAGTGAGCTGGCTGAGGCTTATAACACTTCGCGGGAGACGGTGCGCAAGGCGCTGAATCTTTTGTACCGCGAGGGCTATATTAACAAAATCAAAGGCAGGGGCTCGTTCGTGCTGGATATGACGCGGATGGATTTCCCCGTAACCGGACTGATCTCATTTCAGGAGCTGACCGGGACACTCGGGGTTCCCTCACGGACACTGGTAGAAGAGACAGTCCTGGAGCCGGCAGGCTCCCTGCTCTCCCGGCATCTGCGCATTGCTGAAGAGACTCCGGTGTGGAAGGTGGTTCGTGCCAGAGAGATCGAAGCCGAGCGGATTATTCTGGATAAGGATTATTTCCGGTCCGATATCGTTCCCTTTCTCAGCAAGGAGATCGCAGCAGGCTCTATTTTTGAATACCTTGAGTCTGAACTGGGTCTGAAGATCAGTTATGCCAAAAAGCTGATCTCCGTTGAGCCCGTGACCGGGGAGGATCAGCGTCTGCTGGACCTGAAGCAATACCAGCATATTGTTGTGGTGCGGAACTATGTGTATCTGGAGAATACTGTGCTGTTCCAATACACCGAATCCCGGCACCGGCTGGACAAGTTTCAGTTTGTGGATTTTGCGAGACGGGTTAGGCGGTGAACGGTCAGGTCAGGAACAGATCAGACAATTAATTTAAAATTTCATTAATTATAGATGTCTATCCGGCAGTTAAGCTATACTATTAATAATACTGGTAAAATTATCAGTTATATTCATACTTGATACAAATAGTCAAACTCGATCATAGGAGTGGCTTAGGTGTACACTGCCGTAATTTTGGAAGATGAGATTCCTGCACTGGATTTGCTGGAGGTGCTGGTCAGCCGTCATGAGAGCTTCACGATATCCGGTACGTTCACCAATCCTGCCGAGGCGCTGCAACAGCTGCCGGAGCTGCAGCCGGATATTATTTTTCTGGATGTAGAGATGCCGCAGATGAACGGACTGGAGCTTGCCCATCGAATTCGTGAGGTGTCGGAGCAGGCGCATATTGTGTTTACGACAGGTCATGCGCATTATGCGCTGGAAGCCTTCGATGTTCAGGCCTTGGATTACATTGTCAAGCCTGTTACCCCGAAAGCGATTGAGCGGGTGTACGGCCGTATAGCCAGACAGCAATCTTCCCGGAGAACGCCGGGGCGGCAGGCAGCTGCTTCTAATATAGAAGCCCAAGCCCCGGTAGTTACGGGATTTGGACGGTTGGAGGTGCGTAACCAAGAGCAACAGCTGCTCCAATTCCCTACGCGGATCTCGGAGGAACTCTTCGCCTATCTGCTCTGTCATCCTAACCGTGAGGTGGATAAATGGAAGCTGTCGGAGCTGCTCTGGCCGGATATGGATGGAGAGCGGGTTCTTCGCAATCTGCACACAGCTATCTATAGGGTGAAAAGAGTCATGGAAGCAGCAGCCCTCCCCATGAGAATCAAGAAGACCCCGGAGGGCTATACGCTGGATACCGGTTCATTCGTCTACGACGTTATGCAATATCAGCAGGCGGGACAGATGCTGACAGGTCCGCGTCTGGAGGCAGAGCAGCTGGAGAAGCTCTTTGGCCTCTACCGGGGACCTTTGTTCCAGGGGAAGCCATATGTATGGAAGATTTCCCTGGAAGAGAAATACCGTCTGATCTATGAGAAGCTCAGTCTCCGGCTGATTGGCGAGGCGGTATCAGGTGGTTCCCTTCAGGCAGCGGAGGACCGGTTCTATGCCTGTCTGTTGGCCGATCCGCAGAATGAGGAGTTTTACCGCCAGCTGCTGCAGCTTTTTCCGGCTGAAGACCAGCACCGGCGCATGCAGCAGATGTATACCCGGCTTAAGGAAGGCTATTCCTGACCGCAGCGAATATAAATCAACATAAGGCAGAGCGTTCACGTGTACTCGTGTGCTCTGCTTCTTTTTTTGACTTTTTGTCCAATTTACCGACATTTTTCGATCATTTGTGAGAATTTTGTGAGAATGATTTGGTTTTATAGAGATAAACATGCAAGTTAACCTACTAGAATGGAGTGAGACAATGAAGCTTAAGAAGCTGCTGGCGCTGGTCATGGTGCCCACTATGCTGTTGTCTATGTTCCCGGCAGCACCTGAATCAGCGTATGCAGATACAGCGGATTGGAGTGCCCGTGCCGCTTACGGCGGGGAAGGCGGAACAGAGCTTTTCCTGGGAGGCAAGTTCATTGAACTGGGCATAAGTAACTGGGGGAATTTCGGTACGATGGGCAATAAGCCCGCTAACTTCCGCGGCACGAATTCAAGACCGAATCTGGGGATGAGTGCCGACCATGACGGCTATGGGACAGGTAAAGACCTGCCGGTCGATTATTATCTGCCGGGCACACCGGAAGAACGCTTCGCGGTAGGATACCAGAGCGAGGGAAATACATATGCGAAGTCCAATTCAGCTCTGATGAACGCCCACGATATGCCTACTAGAGTTGTAAATACCTCGCAGACGAATAAAGGGACTCTAAGTGCGACTACGGTATCCACTTGGGCTGGCGCAATGGAGATTAAGCAAGTGATCAGCTTCAAAGAGGATCAGAAGTTCTACCGCAATGAGGTAACTATCACCAACCTGACGGGTAAAAAATGGGACGGGGCGCGGTATATGCGTACCATGGACCCGGATAACACAGTGGATCAGGGAGGAGCCTTTGTCACTTCCAATATGGTGACTCACACTATCGAAGAGGATGGTGCCGCTGTAGTTAGAGCGAATACCACCGGAGATAATGATCCGCTCTACAAGGCCTTCAATTCAAGAGCGCCGATCTTCTTCTACTCCAGCAATCCGCGGGCGAAGGCCTCTGTCTTCGGGTTCAGCAACAGCAACCCTTATGCAGAAGCCGCTTATGACATCCCGGCGGCCAAGGACAAGGAAGTTGTAGCGGACACAGGAATTACCATCACCTGGGATTCAGGTGCGATGGCTGCCCGTGAGAGCAAGAAATTCACCTATTATACAAGTCTGGACGAGAGGGATTTCAGTGAGGTCATCTCGGAAATCGAGCTGGATGAGGAAGACAGTACAGATCTGACGGAGGCTAAGGCTAATGATGGAACGGTTACCGGCAATCAGATGGTCAACATTGTCGGGGCCACCCTTGCAGATCCTATTGATGTGAGCCACATCCGTGTTAATAATCTGCCGGAAGGACTTGATTTTGACGTGACCCGGCTGAGTGATACCGAGCTTAACTTCACGCTGAAGGGTGCTGCCGCTAATCACGGCAAGGATGCGACTACGAACGATCTGTCCGTTACGGTCGATAAGGAGAATCTAATCGGGAACGCCTCCGGTCTGACGACCAAGACCTTCAGTGTAACCTTCAGAGACCCTGCGGTGCTCAGTCTGAATAAAGGCATTGTATCTGAAGCAGTCTACGGCTCAGGTGAGGTTACTGAGACGCTCGGTGTGAAGCTTACAGGCGGTAAATTCGCCGCACCAATTAATGCAGCCGATGTACAGGTGCATGGCCTGCCTGCCGGTCTCGGCACGAGCGTGACCAGAGTCTCCGACACCGAGCTGGAGCTCAAATTCACTGGTTCAGCAACAGTGACCAGCGATGTCTACGGCGCTTATGTAACCGTGGCATCCGGCAAGCTGACAGGAGCACCGGCAGAGCTGAGCTCGAACACCTTCAAATTCGACTTCATGGACAAAGAGCCTTATCTGGTGGTCAAGTCACCGCTGCTCTATGAGTCTGAGCTGAATGACGGCTCGATTGAGGGAGCCCTTGTACTGGAGCTGAAGAACGGTTCCTTCGACGATTCAGTGATCGAGGCCATTGAAGCGGTGAATTGGCCGCCGGGCTTGACGCCGGGTAAGGTTACCGTGGACAGTCCGAATCAGATTACGGTAGCTTTTGCCGGACAGGCAGCCAGCCATAAGTCCGCTGACAGCGTGGACAGGGCAGCAGTTACGGTGGCAGGAATTCCGTCAGGAACCTTCGCCATCCTCTTCCGCTCGCCTCCGGCAGCAATTGCGGTGTCTCCTGAAGTGATTCACGATGCTGGCGACGGGACAGCGGCAGAGAAGCTGACGGTTACCCTGCGTAATGGTGTATTCACCGAAGAGGTTACCGGTGGCGTTAACATCAACAATCTGCCGGAAGGTCTGGATTACAAGGTGGTCCGGATCAGCGACACTGTGCTGGAGATCCAGATCACCGGAGAAGCAGCCGGCAAGCTTGAGGCCTCGGCCTTTGCTTCAGTGACTGTAGATCCGTCCGTCATTGTAGACGGCGTCAAACCGGTGACCTCGAATAACTTTGACCTGCAGCTTCCGGGCACAGTCTCTCTGGTGAACCGCGATGCAGCAGCCATCACCTGGGACACTATCCGGCAAGAGAATGTGGTGCAGAAGTCTGTTGTGTCAGAGCTGCTTTTACCGGAGACAGGTGCTCTCGGCAGCACGATTACCTGGACCTCCAGCAACGAGGCCGTTATTGGGCCGGACGGAACGGTAACACGCCCTGTATTTGCAGAGGGGGATCAGGAGGTTACTTTGACTGCAGTGCTGAAGAACGGAGATTCTGAACAGATCAAGACCTTCGTACTGGTAGTCAAAAAACAAGCCGGCACCGACAAACAATCGGTAACCGAAGATACAGACCTGCTGACTTGGGATACGATCCGCGAAGAGAATGTCAGCCAGGAATCAGTAACTTCCGATGTATACTTGCCGGTGGCCGGCGAGAATGGCAGCAGCATCGAATGGACTTCTTCAGATGAAGGGGTCATTACGAAGGATGGCAAGCTTCAGGCGCCTGCCTACCTGGATGGCGACCGTACTGTTACCTTGACGGCGGTTATCACCAAGGGTGATGTAACAGAAACGAAAGAATTCGTACTCACCGCAGTCAAGCATCCGCTGACGGATGAAGAGTCTGTGAAGGAGAGCCTCGAAGCGCTGACCTGGGACATGATCAGGGCAGGCAATGAGACACCGGAGCAGGTGAAGACGAAGCTGGACTTGATGACACAAGGCCGCTATGACAGCGCGATTACCTGGACCTCCACGGAGCCGTCCGTAGTGGGTACAGACGGTACAGTGAACCGTCCCGGCTCGGGTATTGGGGACCGTAAGGTGATCCTTACTGCAACCATTACTAAAGGCAATGTCACCGTGACCAAAGAATTCGCTGTAACGGTCAAGGAGAAGCGTGAAGGCCTTGATGCTCAGCTTGATGAAGCTGCCCAGCTCCTGGCTATCGGGTATCAAGGACAGGATACCGCGAAGAGCGTAACGCAAGCGATCACACTGATCTCGAAGGGGTACTACGATTCCGACGTCGTATGGACAAGCCACCGCAGCGATATTGTCAGCAGCGCAGGCGAAGTGCAGCGTCCGCTGAAGGATACAGTAGTCCGGCTGACGGCGCGTGTGGCGAAGGAAGGTTTTTTCCGGGAGAAGGATTTCTACATTACTGTTAAAGGAACCAGCCCGGTCAATCTTCCTCAGGATGAATTGAATATTGCCATCACTTATGCTCCGGGAGATTCAGAGGAGTCGGTGACCCGGAATCTGTTCCTGCCGAAGACAGGAGAGACCGGATCGGTGCTGACCTGGACCTCCAGCAATCCGGATGTTGTTACGAATACCGGACGGGTTAAGCGGCCGGGACCGGATGAACAGGATGTGACAGTAAAGCTTAGCGTGAAGCTGGCCGACCCTGACCGTCCGGGCGAGACCCTGGTTAAGACCTTTACGATTGTTGTCAAAAAGCTCAGTGACCAGGAAGCCGCAGAGGATGCGGCAAGAAGCACCGGAATCAACACGGCGGCCACCTTCGCTCCCGGGGATACGTGGGAGAGTGTCACCGAAGCCTTCGTACTGCTGCAAACCGGCAAATACGATACGAAGATTACCTGGGCTTCGAGTGAAGTTTCGGTCATCGCTGTCCAGCAGAATGCGGACCAGGCCAAGGGCAATGTAACTCTTCCGGTCCAGGATACGAATGTCATTCTGACCGCAACCTTCACCCGGGGCGGCAAGAGTGCAGTGAAGAATTATCTGCTGATCGTTAAGGCACAAGGCGTGACCAAGGAAGGCACTGTCCGTCAGCCGACCTCCAGACAGGCTGGCTTGTCTACTCCGAATGATGGAAGTCCGCTTCAGCAGGGCGTAACGATTCTTAGAACGAATCTGTCAAACGGAACGAAGATCGATACGATTGTGATTGATGAGAATGAAATGTATAACCTGGTGGAAGGCGTGAATCCAAATGACCCGGATGCAGCCAACCGGAAGGTAACCATTAATCATGTGGATGATTCCGCAGCACAGGCGGATGAGATTGCAGTGGAGATTCCTTCCGGCGCGGTATCGGTTCTGGCCGGACGCAAGGCTTCACTGGATATTGTCACAGCACTGGGTTCCATCCGTCTGGATGCAGCCAGCCTGGAGCAGCTCGAAGCAACTGCTACAGACCTGTACTTCCGGGTTGTACCGGTGCAGGATATGCTGGAGCAGCTCAAGGTTCAGAGCAATGCGATCCTAAGCGGTGTCTCCAAGCTGGCGCTGACCAGCGACAAGACGCTTCAGACGCTTGGAGCGCCAAGAGAGATTGAAGCCAACTACAGCAAGATCAATACCAAGATTCTGCTGCCGCTGTATGAAATCGCAGGCGACATTCCGCTGCAAAGCTCAGGGGCGCGTGATGCCTTCCTGAACAGCTTGCGGGTATACGTTGAACACAGCGACGGCGAAATTGCCGTCTACACTCCAGAGATCGTGTACAATACCAGCGGTGAGCCTGTAGCGCTGGAGATTCAGATTAACAAGTTCAGCACCTTCCAGATTGTGCGGATTACAGATAAGAGTCCTGAGCCTGCGCCGGCCGCAACACCTAAGCCGACAGCTACACCGGCTCCGCAAGCAACCGGTACTGGCGTTCCGGCACGCAGCGAAGAGCTTACTGCCGGCAGCCTGAAGGAATTGCAGAACAAAGGCGGCGAGATTGTCGTTGAGTCTGATCTGGGTACAGCGAGTCTGGCTGCCGCAGGTCTGAATCTGGCAGAGATCAGCAAGCAGTTCGGTCTTACGAATGTGAATACAGATGACATCGTCATCTATACTGAACTGGCCGCATCTGCTCCTGGAAGCCTGGACGCTTTCAAGCTTGCTGCCGGCAAGCAGAATGTACAGCCCGGCAGCCTTCTTGCGAACTTCTCCGTTAAGGCGAAGTACCAGGGGCAGACTGTGACAATAAACAACCACGGCTGGGTGAAATATACGCTGCCGGTTCCGGCAGATATGAAGATTACGACCGGTGTACTCTACCGGGATGGTAAAATCTATCACCAGCCTACCTATGTAACCATTAAAGACGGACGTTATTACGCTACGATTAACAGCCTGGAGAACGGCGATTTCGGTCTGATCTGGAATCCGCTGGAATTCCTGGATGTGGCGAAGCACTGGAGCAAGGCGGATGTGAATGACATGGGCTCAAGACTCGTGGCCAGCGGCACGAAGCCAGAAGTCTTTGAACCGCAGCGGAATATCACCCGGGCTGAATTCACAGCGATGCTGGCCAGAGCGCTCGGTATTGTCACCCATGATGAGCGGCTGGTTACATTCAGCGATGTCTCCGCAGGCGGATGGTATGGGCTGGAGCTTCAGGTTGCGACCCGGAACGGCCTGATCACCGGCTATCCGGACGGAACCTTCAGACCGGACAATAACATCTCCAGACAGGAAGCGATGGCAATTGTCAGCAGAGCGATTAGTATTACAGAGCTGAAGTCTTCGCGCAGCGAAGAGCAGGCTCAGCAGCTGCTGAAGTCCTTCACCGATTCTGCATCCGTAGCGGGCTGGGCGATTGCTAATGTGAAACAGAATCTATCAGCGGGCATTATTCTGGGCAGAGACGAGCAGCGTCTTGCACCTAAAGAGAATATTACGCGTGCCGAGGCATCGGCGGCGATCCGCAGACTGCTGATTCAATCCAATCTGATTAATCCGTAAGTATAAGCATCGCATAAGTACTATATGAGCAAGATTAAGGTCGTCCCTCATGTCAGACTCATGGCTGGGGGGCGGCTTTTTGCTGTGCGGAGAAGGTCTGTTATTAAAAATCCGCAAAAAATGACCATTCGCTCAAGCAAAATGGCGAGCAAACGGTGTTTATTTCCAGTAGAATCGGTGAGAGGCGGAAGTTGTACATTTTTTCGGGGGAAATCCTTTAGTCTGCGCATAGGAAAGCTTAATCCGGGCTTGTACAATAACACTAGCGATTGTAAACGCTTGCTTTCATTCCAGAGGAGGGTATGATGCATTCCATGAACGTGCGGAATCCCGTGATTGCCGGGTATTATCCGGACCCCAGTGTGGTCCGTGTGAATGAAGATTTTTATCTGATTAACAGTACCTTTGAATATTTTCCGGGTGTGCCTATCTTCCATAGCAGGGATCTGACCGGCTGGACCCCGATAGGGCATGTGCTGACCCGCCAGTCCCAGCTGGATCTGCGGACCACCAAGAGCTCGTCAGGCATCTACGCCGCTACCATCCGCTATCATGCCGGGCGTTTCTACATGATTACTACAGATGTCAGAGGCATCGGCAATTTCTATGTGACTGCGGACAAGCCCGAGGGTCCCTGGTCTGATCCGATTCTGCTGCCGCACGGAGGCATTGATCCGTCTCTGTTCTTCGATGATGACGGGCGCGCCTATGTCACGGTACAGAATGGTGCAGGGTATGAATCGCATATTATTCAGTACGAGATTGATCCGTTGTCCGGCGAAGTACTGTCGGAGCCGGTCAACATCTGGAGCGGGGATGACGGCCCATGGGTCGAAGGTCCGCATCTGTACAAGATCAAGGGCGTCTACTATCTGATGACCGCCTCCGGCGGCACGGCGGGTGATCACCGGGAGATTATTGCCCGCAGCAGCCACCCATACGGCCCGTTCGAGGACAAGCCGGAGCCGATCCTGACCCACCGGGGACTGAAGAACCATCCGGTTCAATGCCTTGGGCATGCCGATCTGGTAGAGGATACATCCGGTCAGTGGTGGGCGGTCTTCCTGGGCATGCGTCCTGTAGATGGCCGGTATTCCCCGCTGGGCCGGGAGACCTTCCTGGCTCCGGTCACCTGGACAGAGGACGGCTGGCCGATGATTGACAATAATGAAGGCACCGTTATAGCCGCTGACGAGTCCAGCCTGGAGGACCAGGTGCGGCGCTTTACGCCAGAGGACGGCTTCGGGCCGGAGTGGGCCTTCCTCCGCGCTTATGAAGCGGAGCGTTATTCCTGGACCGAGCGCACAGGAAGCCTCGCTATGCGCGGGAATGCTTACACGCTGGACGATGAAGCACCGGCTGTGTTCGCATGCCTACGCCAGCAGCATCACCGGATGGAGCTGGGCATGAGCCTTGACTTCACACCGGTGATCGAAGGCGAGCATGCCGGACTGGCCGCGCGGCTCAATAACCGGGGCTATCTCTTCTGGGGACTGGCCTTGCGCAGCGGCCGCCGGGTGATGGAGCTTGTAGTGAAGAACGGTGAGGAGCGGCAGGTTCACCAGTACGAGGTAAGCGGTCAAGGTCCCGTTCAGCTTCGTCTGCGCTGTGATGGTCATTACTACCACTGCTCCTATTCGGCAGACGGGGTCTCCTGGCATGAAGTACCGGAGACAGTTCATGTATCGGTCCTGTCTCCGGAAGTCAACGGCGGCTTCACTGGTGTCTGCCTTGGTGTACATGCCTCGGGCAACGGCACTGAGGATGCCAGCCCTGCTTATTATGAAGGATTCTATTATTCCAATATCAAAGGAGATGCCTTATGAATCAGCAACAACCCCCTAAGCCTAATCAACCGATTGTAACTCACATCTATACCGCGGACCCGTCCGCCCATGTCTATGAAGGCAAAATCTATATCTATCCTTCCCACGATCTGGATCATGACGAGCCGAGCAATGATAACGGCGACCAGTACAAGATGGAAGATTATCATGTCCTCTCGATGGACAGCTTCGATTCCCCGGTAGTCGATCATGGTGAAGCGCTGCATCTGAGAGATATTCCCTGGGCTTCCAAGCAGCTCTGGGCACCGGATGCCGCTTATAAGAACAACACTTACTATCTGTTCTTCCCGGCCCGTGACCATGACGGCATCTTCCGCCTGGGAGTGGCTACGTCGGAGTCCCCGGCAGGCCCGTTCACGCCGCAGCCGAATTATATGGAAGGCAGCTTCAGTATTGACCCGGCCGTGCTGGTGGATGACGACAACCAGTCGTATATCTACTTCGGCGGACTCTGGGGCGGCCAGCTGGAGAAGTGGCAGACCGGCAGCTTCGTAGCGGATGCGGAAGGACCGGCGCTGGACCAGCCTGCACTTGGACCGCAGGTTGCTCTGCTTAGCGACGACATGCTGTCCTTCCAGGGCAAGCCTGCCGAGATCTCCATTGTCGATGAAGACGGGAATCCGATCCTCGCTGGAGATGAAGAGCGCAGATATTTTGAAGGCCCATGGATGCACAAATATAACGGCGATTACTACCTGTCTTACTCTACAGGAACCACGCATAAGCTCGTGTATGCGGTCGGCAAGAACCCGATGGGACCGTTCACGTTCAAGGGCGAGATTCTCTCTCCCGTTATTGGCTGGACAACTCACCACTCCATCGTGCAGGTTGAAGACAAATGGTATCTGTTCTACCACGACAGCTCCCTGTCCGAAGGCGTCAACCATAAGCGCTGCGTGAAGTACACCGAGCTGAAGTACAACGCCGACGGAACGATCCAGAAGATCAATCCTTATCCGGATGCGGAGTAAGCTGGCGGATAGATTAGCAGAGCAGATAAGGATAATAGATGAGGCGTAAAATGAGGCAGCTCCTGACGGGGCTGCTTTTTTGGCGTGGCAAGGGTGCGTGTGGGCGGAATGTGTGCGAAAAACCGACTACATTTGACAGGCACGGGGTGTGTGAGCCGAATGTAATCGGAAAACCGATTACATTTTGCACGTGCAGGTAGCGTCAAGAAGTTTGTGTAAGAGAGTAGAAGTACCTCCCCGGGGTTACGGGTTGGGGTGTAGTGTTTCTGGGGGGAGGGGGAACCCCGACCCCCAGAAACTGGATTTCTCTGCTATGTCTCTTCCGGTGTGGGCAAAGAGGGATAGCGTGTTTCGAATAGCTCTTTTAGCTTCTTTTTAACGGCATCCATGCCAAAGCCTTGGGCGACCCGCCCTGCATGACGTTCATTGTATTCCAGCATCTCCAGGTACACGATTTTCTCTGCCGCATCCATGTTCGTCAGACTGTTCATCGGTTTCAGACGCTTGCGGATTTCCTTGTTCATCCGTTCGATGGGGTTCGACGTGTAGATCGCTTTACGGATCGATTCCGGATACTTGTAGAACGTCAGGAGTGTGGATAACTGTTCCTCCCAGGACCTCATTTCCTTCGGATATAGCTTGTTCCACTTCGCTTTGACCGTATCAAAGTTAGCCCGGGCTACCACTTCATCCGGTGCGGTATATACGGTTTTCAACGCTTCAAGGACATCAGTTTTGTGCTCCATCCGGATTTTAGGGAACGTGGCCCGCACTTTGTGCACTACGCAATGCTGTACATCTGCCTGAGGATAGGTCTCTTTAAACGCCGCATCCAGCCCCGGTAGTCCGTCAAACACACCCAGCAGGACTTCCTGCGCTCCGCGGTCGTACAGGTCTTTGAGTACCTCCCGCCAGCCATTCGAACTCTCTTGGCCGCCCACGTAAAACCCGAGAATTTGACGCTGTCCCTCCTCGTCAATCCCCATCGCAAAGTAGACCACTTCGCCACGGACCGTGCCCCGTTTCAGCTTCACGTACAGCCCATCCAAGTAGATCACGGAGTACCGTTTGCTCAGGGGCCGTTTCTGCCACTGGTGGATATCGTCCAGCACCGTAGCCGTAATATTGCTGACCGTGGTGGGGGAGTAGTGGCTGCCAAACATACTTTCAATGAACCGGGCCACATCCCGCGTGCCCATGCCCGATTTATACATTTGGATGACAGCCTCTTCTAACCATCCGTCCCGCCGCTGATACGGCTCAAACATCTGCGTTTGGAAAAGGCTTTGGCGGTCCCAGGGCACCTGAAGATCCTCGATATGGCCGTATTTCGTGTGTAAGTCTCGCGTATAATAGCCGTTACGACTATTACTGGCACCCGCTTCTTCACTGTCCATAAACCCCTGGATTTCGGCGCGCAACAGGCGTTCCATGTTGTCTTTCACAAAATCTTTAACAAGTTTTTCAAATAGATTATTCAGAGAACTTTCGGGTAAAATATTCATTGGTAGGGTTCCTCCTTGGTGGTTTCGCAATCCCGAGGATACCCTACTTTTTTGGTGTCTGACTAGACTCCAAATCTTGGTACACAACTTACTTTACGCCATCCACGTGCAGAGTATGTCGGCCAAATGTAGTCGAAAAACCGATTACAATGTGGAGGTACGGGTGCGTGAGCCGAATATAGTCGGAAAACCGATTACATTTTGCACGTGAAGAGTATGTCGGGTGAATATGGTCGAAAAACCGATTACAATGTGCAGGCACGGGGTGTGTGAGCCGAATGTAATCGGAAAACCGATTACAATGTGCAGGCTTGGGGTGGGTGGGCCGAATGTAATCGAAAAACCGATTACAATGTGGAGGTACGGGTGTGTGGGCCAAATATGGTCGAAAAACCGATTACAATGTGGAGGTACGGGTGCGTGAGCCGAATGTAGTCGGAAAACCGATTACATTTTGCACGTGAAGAGTATGTCGGGTGAATATGGTCGAAAAACCGATCACAATGTGCTGGAGCAGGGTGTGTGAGCCAAATATGGTCGAAAAACCGATTACAATGTGCAGGCACGGGGTGTGTGAGCCGAATGCGGTGCGACCCCCTTATCCCGGAGTCCTCCGTATCAAATCGGTACTTGTCGTAGCTATGCTCTTTATTTCGCTTTTTCTCTCGGCCAGAAGAAGCGGGAGCGGTCTTCTAGAGTCAGGACCCACTCCGCAAAGGTAGCTGGCGGCATGTTCCGAAGGCTCGTATGCATTCTGCGATTGTTGTAAAAGTCCATGTACCGGTCCACGGCTTCATAGGCCTCTTCGAAGGTGTCGAAGGCCTCTTTTCGGAACAAATCCCGGTCGATATTGCTGTGGAACGATTCAATAAAAGCATTTAAATCTGGCGTTCGAGGCGGAATGCGTTCATGGGTCATTTCCCAGCTTTCACACATGTCGCCAAACAGGTGGCTGACGAACTGTGGGCCGTTGTCGGTGCGGATCACCGGGCGTGCGCTGCCAGGGGCGCAGTGTTGCTCCATGGCGCGTCCCAGCGTTTGGCAGGCGTGCTTGGCCTCACATGACGCTCCGCGGTGGTAGCCGACGATGACACGGGTAAACACATCGATAATACTCAGGACAAAGAAATGCCGGTCCCGGCCCGCCACGTACCCATACTTAATGTCCATCTGCCAGAGCTGGCCTGCTCCGGTAATGACCCGGTTCTCCGGCAGCTTCCGGGGATGCTTAAAGCGTTTGTGGCGCTGCGGCTGCAGGATATCCAGCGCCTGGCACAGCCGGTAGCTTTTCTTGTGATTGAGCCTCAGCCCGCGCTGGTTCCACAAGCACTTGGCCAGCAGTTTGTATCCGTACACATGCTCTTCTCCAGCGATTAATTCCAGCAGCCATTCCTGGATTTCCTCGTCGCTAATCTTCTCTCCAGACTCGGTCAGGGAGTAGCCGGGTACGGGTCTTCCGCGTCCCTGAGGTACGGCCTGTGCCTCCTGCTTCTTGCGTTTCTTACGGTCGTAATACGTAGACTCTGCGAGCCCCACGAGACGGAGTACCAACGCTGCGGTATTCCCCTGCTTAATGAACATGTCGGCTACCTCGATTTTTTCGGATAAGCAGGGGTTGGCTTTTTTAGCAGTTCACGCAGAATTTCGATCTCTAGCTCCTTTTCGCCGAGGATCCTGACCGCCTTCTCGTATTTCTGCTCCACGTCCAGGAGGCGCTTCAATTCCTCCACCTGCTCCTGGGGATACGGATGCTCTTGTTCCCCATGGGCTTCGCGGTAATCTCTCACCCACTGATTCACCGTCGATGGGGTCACCCCATACTTTCGGGCAACCACCGCTGCCTTAATGCCAGACAACACCTCTTGCGCGGCTTTCTCTCTTGTTCCTGTTAAGTGTCCCATACCGTTCATCCTCCTCCTGTTTCTAGTCTACATTTTTGTGGGGGAGGACTCCAACTTCTTTAGGGGGCTGTGGAGAATGTAATCGGAAAACCGATTACATTTTGCACGTGCAGAGTATGTCGGCCAAATGTAGTCGGAAAACCGATTACAATGTGCAGGCGCAGGGTGTGTGGGACAAATGTAGTCGGAAAATCGATTAGGAATGTACAGGCGTGGGGTGAGTGGAGTGGATGTAGTCGAAAAACCGAACATAGCCAGTAACTAGTCAGTAAGGCAGCCGTTCTGGCCCCCTGCACTATACTTTTCCTTTAATTTGACCAGCAAATCTTTAATTTGGCTTCTATTAGAGCAGGGAAGAGCTGCTATATAGTAGGGTTGGATGAACAATAAATAGGAGGAAACTGGGATTTATTGTGAATTGGTTAGTGGCGAGTAGTTAGTGTGATCATTTCGTTGATCAAGTAGCCAGTTATTATGAATGCGTTCTCATCAATCTGAAGAATGAGGAGAGTGAACAATGGTAGCTACATCCCGGACACACAGAATTCGTAAGCTGACTTCAGCGGTATTAGGTGCAGCGCTGCTGGTGACCCTGCTGCCGCAGACAGCCATGGCCGGAGACACCTGGCCGTTCAAAGGGGAAAGCGCACACGGTGCGAATCAGCCCAGCGTACACGGCTATACCAGCCAGCACATAGCGGACTGGAGTCCGCAGAGAGATCAGGACGCGGCGCTGCTGCGCTCCAGGGTACCCTTGCAGCAGCGGATTGCACCTTTCCAGCAGACCCAGGCCAATCCGGCGCTGAATCCGGCGGTGCAGATGATGAATGTTGCGGGCGATTATGGCAATGCTTTTATCGAGAATGCCCCGTACACCAACAAGTTCGCCCAGTACCACTTCAACTTCTGGCAGTACATTGACTATTATTCCTACTGGCATGGAACAGCAACAGCGTATACACCGCCGGAATATTACGACGATCTGGCCCAGTCCGACTGGCAGCAGAAATGGTTCGAGTTCGGTATGCTGAACATTCCGAATCCGGCGTATACCGATGCCGCGCATAAGAATGGGGTTATGTCACTGGCCGGGGTGTTCTTCTCGAACAATGACCGCGGGCAGCAGACTTATAAACAGATGATTGTGAAGGATGCAGCCGGCAAGTTCCCGGTGGCTGAGAAAATGATTGAAATGGCCGAATACTTCGGGTATGACGGGTATTTCCTGAATCAGGAGGAGCAGAATCCGAATGTGGCGACGGCGGATCTTCCTGATTATATTGCTTTTATGAAAGCGCTCCAGGATGGCGGGCTGTATGTGCAGTGGTATGATTCGCTGAATACCGCAACAGGAGCCAATGTCTTCGCCAGAACCTTCAATAACAACAATATCTCCATGCTCTATGATAAAACGGCCCATAAGCCGGTCTCGAATTCATTCTTCTTCGATTATGGGATGGGCAGCTCGCAGATTACCTCAGCTGCGAATTACTTGAATACCTTCAATGCAGCTCAGGGGACGAGCTACAATCTCTTTGAGACCGGCTTCGCAGGGCTGGAAGCCGGGCGCGACCGCTTCAAGAGCGTGCAGGGCTCAGCGCTGAGCAGCAAGCTGTCCGGGGGAATTCCACGGACCAGCCTGGCGACACTGGGCGCGGACTTTGTCCATGCCGGTCTGGATGAGGACATGAATAAGTCCTGGCCTGTCTCTAACCGCACGGATAACAACTACCAATGGATGACTAATCTGCGTGAGCAGCTATGGTGGTCAGGACCGCAGGTGAATCCGAAGAATACAGCCGTGTCTTCCAATAATACGGTAGCCGATGTGTATGCCGATAACCGCTATTGGCCGGGGATCGCTTCGGTTATTGCCGAGCGCTCGGTGGTGAAGGATTCTAACTTCTATACAAGCTTCAATACCGGCCACGGCCTCTCCTATTACAAGGATGGAGCGGTATCCAGCGCAGCGGAGTGGTCGAACATGAGCCTGCAGGATGTTCCGGTCACCTGGCAATGGTGGCAGGATACTACCGGTAACCGCCTGAAGGTGGACTTCGATTATGGTCCGGGTTATGACCAGACCGCCAATTCGCGCATGAACTACCAGCAGCTTGGCGGTTATAGCGGCGGCAGCTCGCTGGCAGTGAGCGGGAATCTGAACAGCGAGAACTTCCTGCGTCTCTACAAGAGCGATCTTGCCATGAAGGCGGGCTCCAAGCTGTCCATCGTCTACAATAAGCCGTCTGCCGATGATGGCTCTGTCTTGAGTGCAGGTCTCATCTTCCGCGACAACCCGAATCAAGTTGTGAAGATTCCTGTTGCGAATAGCGGAAAGCATACCACGGGCTGGACCACAGCCGAGCTTAATCTTGGCGCTTATGACGGACGGGAGATCGCGGCCTTCGGCCTGGTCTTCACCCCTGGAGCCACTACAGCAGCCAATTACCAGATGAACATTGGCCAGCTGCGGATTCATGACGGCTCAGCGGTAAGACCATCGGCTCCTGCCGGTCTCTCTATTGCACAGGCGCTGCCGGGCACGGATGAGATGATCGTGAAGTGGAGCATGGACACCGATTATTCCAAGGTGAAGCAATACAATATCTACGTGAATGATATCTATGCGGGCGGGAAGTATGATGAGACCTTCTATATCAAGAAGCTTCCGGCCAAATCCGGCGTGCTGAAGGTGGCGGCGGTCGGTGCAGACGGGCTGGAGGGCGATGCGGCGACACTGTCCTTCGACCTGAATGCTGCGGTATCCAAGGTGACTGCCGAATCCGCTGCGAATGGAGACTTCCTGGTGAAGTGGACGAATCCCGCCGGTGCTCAGGGCAGCACCAAGGTTACGGTGAAGTCGGTGAACTGGACGACCACGCCGCAGCCGGTATCGAAGGAATTGACCGTGCCGCAGGGGGCGGCCTCAGCGCTGTTCCAGAATATGCCCGTTAACGGAGATGAGTATACGGTTACCGTTCAAGCCGGAAATACCGATAAAATAACCTATAACGGAACGTTCACCGACAAGGTGTCCGAGCCTTATGCAGAGAACTGGTCCTGGAACGGCAATACGTTGAACCTGCCGATGCCAAGCACCCGGGACTGGCGGTATATGTACATTAAGGAAGACGGCCAGAACCGGTCGTTCCCGGTCACCTATCTGTCCGGTGCTGCGGGCATGAAGCCGATGATTATCCGCGGCCGCACGACTAAGGCTGCGCTGAGCTTCACCTCTACCGCAGCAGTAGTTACAGTGGTCATGGAGGATTACAGCGGCAACAAGTCGCAGCCTGTATACCTTAAGGGCCAACCAACGCCGTAAGGCCGCGGGTAGGGAATAAGTACCGCCCATTCTGCACAACATACACAAAGCGCTCACCCTCTGGCAAAATTAGCAGGGGGGAGCGCTTCTTGTGTATCCCGGCTAGCCGCGCCTGCAAGTCTATCAAGTATGTTAGGAGGTGAATGATGCGAAGCCTTTCGCTGTACCGCAAGTATTTTAAAGACAATATGTTCCTGCGCTTCACGCTGATCGTGTCCTGTATCTTCATAGCCACCATTATCGCCTTCTCCTTTCTGGTGCTGCTGCTAATCTCGGATTCGGCAGTACAGCGCCAGATGGATATCCAGCGCAAGAGCATGGAGAGCGTCAGCAATTATGTGGAGAACAAATATCAATCTGTTCAGGATATGCTCCGTGATGTCTACAGGGACGCGAGTCTGGCCAGTAATACGACCTTCCTGCTGGAGAATCCGTTAAGCGATTATATCGAGCACCGGCTGGACCGCTTTCTGCTGGGGGAACAGTCCACCTCGAACGCCATCCAGTATTTCCAGAACAAGATTGACGATGATCCCGATATCCGCGCCCTGATCCTGTACAGCGCCAACCAGCAGGTGATGTATTATTACGACAACCGCAGGCAGTTCGAGCGGATCTCGACCAATGCGGCGCATTCTTTTGTCCCCGATTCGATGGTGCTGGGTGAGGAGAGTGTCGTCTCTGTTCCGAATATCTGGGTGCTGAAAAGCATCGGTATGCAGACAGCCCCTCTGTACTCGGTGAAGCTGCCGGTCAACAATAAGTCCTCGCTGCTCAATATCGGCCAGCTTCTGGTCTATTTCGACTCGGATGCAATCTGGCAGGCCATGAATAATTATAAGGAGGATTTCAAGGGTGACATCCTTGTGCTCTCGGCCCAGAATGAAGTGATCTTCGATTCATCTGGTAAGGGATACGGCCGGAAGCTGCCGAAGCTGCAAGGAATGAACGCCGGTGAGGAGGTCACCGTGGATGGGATGGTCGTCACCAGCCAGACGCAGAGTCAGGCGGGATATACGGTGGTCAGCCTGATCTCGAAGAAGGAGCTGGCCGAGACCTATAGCAATGCGCGGAGCACCATTGTGTCCATCGCACTCGTCTGTATTCTGTTTGCCGTGCTGCTGCCGGCGATGTTCATTTCTAATTTTGCCAAACGGACCCACCGCATTATCCGCTTCACCCGCAAAGTCAAGAACGGGGATCTGAATACCCGGATTGTGGACAGTAAGGAAGATGAATTAGGCCAGATTGCCAAGAGCTTCAACAGCATGCTGGATGAACTGAACCAATATATCGACCAGGTCTATAAGGCGGAAATCAAACAGAAGCATACGGAGATCGCTACGCTGGAGGCCAGGGTGAATCCCCATTTTCTGTATAATACATTAGAGGTTATCCGGATGCGGGCGATTTCGAGCGGGGCGAAGGATGTGGGGGAAATGATCTACAGCCTGTCCATGCTGTTCAAGTCGTATGTCCGTCCGAAGCTGAAATATACATTCAAGGATGAGCTGGAGGCCTGCCGCCTGTATCTGGAGCTATTCCGTATCCGGTACAAGGACAGGTTCTCCTATACGATCGAATGCAGTTCCGAGCTGGAAGAGCTTCCTGTACTCAAAATGTCGCTGCAGCCGGTCATCGAGAACTATGTTCTGCACGGCATGCGGACAGGGCAGACTGATAATGTGATCCGTATTGTGATCACAGCGGAGCCGGTGCATATCCGGGTCACGGTTACGGATAACGGCAAGGGGATTGCTGAGGAGCGGCTGGCCCGGCTCCGCGAGGTGCTGGAGGATCACGGCGAATTATCCGGGTCCGAGTCGTTTGGGCTGCGCAGCATTCATGAACGGCTGAGACTGATGTACGGCAAGCCTTACGGGGTAGAGCTGGATAGTGAGGAAGGCGCGGGAACAGAGGTTACGATTACTTTTCCATACCCGCTGAAGGAGGAGAACGCAGATGTATAAGGTGTTTATTGTGGATGATGAGCCGTTCATTCTTAGCGGCCTGCAGGATATACTCAACTGGGAGCAGCTTGACCTGACGATTGTGGGGCAGGCGGAGAACGGGCAGGAGGCGCTGGAGCAGCTGCGGGAGAATCCCGCCGATATTCTGATTACCGACATCTCCATGCCGGTGATGACGGGCCTGGAGCTGATCCGCGCCGTCCGTGAATTCCGCCCGGACATGAAGGTGGTGGTGCTGAGCGGCTTCGATGAATTCATGTATGTGAAGGAAGGCCTGTCGCTCGGCATAGAGAATTATCTGCTGAAGCCGATTAATCTGGAGGAATTCCAGCAGACACTGGAGACGATTGTAGAGAAGCTGAATGTCTCCAGGCTGGATATGCAGTGGTGGGAATATACGAATTCCGTGCTGAAGGATAATGTGCTGCTGCGCTGGCTGCGGGGGCAGATTGATCCGCAGGAGCGCTCCGAACGGCTGAATCTGATCGGTCTGCCGCTCACCAGCCGTTATGTGCAGGTTGCCCTGCTGCAGGTAGAACCGGCAACGGATGCCTTCAGGAAAAGGGTATCCGATCTCACCGGGGCCGGGGCTTCGTTCTTCATGTTCTGGGATTCGGACAATGACCTGGTGCTGATACATAACTATGAAGAAGCCTCCGCCGGGGCGGCGGAGATGGCCTCCATGCTGGAGGAGATTACCGGCCTGTGCACCGGCGGAGAGAAGCTGCGCGCAGCAGTGGGCTCGCCTGTGTTCGGAGTGGACGCCGCTCCCGCAAGCTACGAGCAGGCCAAGCAGGCTCAGGAGTTCCTGGAGATTCACCCGGAGCGCAGCAGCATCTATTATGAGCAGCTGCGGGACCGGAAGGAGGATCTGGGGTCGGTTCTGCCTGAGGACTGGAGCGATTACGCCAAGCTCATTATGTCCAAGAATGCGGAGGGGCTGGAGGAGCAGCTGGAGCTGTATTTTGCCGCCCCAAGTATGGAAGGATTAACGCCTGCGATGCTGGAGGAGATCTCGCTGGAATGGATTCTGTTCTTCCGGGTGCTGATCAAGGATATCCGCAGTGAGACGGAGCGGGAGTGTATTACTGAGGGCTTGACGGCGATCCGCAGAGCGAATTCGCTGCCCGCATTGTCCGCTGCGCTCCGGCAGACTTCGGCAGGCATCATCGGGCTGCTGGACCGGGAGCTGAAGAGCCCGGTGGTGAATCAGGTACTGAATTATATCGAGAAATCGTACAGTGAGGACCTGTCGCTGAAGAAGCTGGGCTTCATGTTCAACATCCATCCGGTGTATCTGGGACAGTTGTTCCACAAGACGACCGGCGAATCGTTTGCCGAGTATATGAACCGCTACCGGATTGATAAGGCCAAGGAGCTGCTCCGCTCAACGAACCTGAAGGTTCAGGAGATTGCCAGGAATGTAGGCTACTGGGAAATGGGCTATTTCTACAAGCAATTCAAGAAATATGTCGGCATCTCGCCTACGGAATTCAAGGGGCTGCTGTGAGGCAGCCCCAGAGTTAAATCGCTGCATACATTAGCCATGTAATTGTTGGAGAATATAGTTTGAACAATAACTCTCTTTTTCTGAGATGCTTTTTAACAGCCCTAATATATTTTTTGTATTATCAGGCGTATTAGCAATGTAGTTTTTTAGAATAATATTTACGGCATTTTTGGAATTTTTAACATTACAGGCATAGCTGGTCAACAGCTCTTCAGGCAGGCGATGGATGTACCCGTGACTTTGCAGGAACTCAATGCTGCATTGCTTAAGTAAATGATATTCTTGGATGACATACATATTTCGCACTGCAGAAGATTGCTCTATTTTGTGCTTTTTGTTAAGAAATACATCTTCCAGAAAGGAGTAGATAGAATTTCCGTATGCAGCTACATTATGTTCAAGGCCGAATGTGGAATATTGGTCCTGAGACAAGTTCACGTTATGTTCAAATGAATGATAAATTTTGTCTAAATTAAGATCAAAAATTTGCTCGTTATCCAATTCTAATATGTAGGTGAACCCCGCCCAGCCGTCCGTATACAGGTTATTCACAAGCCCCTCATAAATGGAAGCATACGGAACAGGGTTAGTACAATAAATCATCCTATCGTCAAACCCGCAGACCTCAAATTCTTCCTTAAGGTCATCATATCCGTAAATGAATGTCTCGTGTATAAAATGTCTTTTTTGGTAGCTTGATCTGTTGTTTACATAAAATTCATCCATGAATAAATAAATATATTTCCCGGTGTCAATGTAATGCTTGAAGGTCTGGAATAAATCTGAAAGGACAAAATCTGTATTTTTAATTCTCTCTACGTTCAGTAACGGGCAGGACTCAGGGTGATCAATTATATTTCCGGTATCAAATACAATGTCCAAGCTTGAATCATGCTCAAAAACTTTGAGATTTGTAAAATTAGTGTAAATCCAGTCATAGAAGCTGGGGTGAAAGGATGCCACGCTTAACGGAAAAGCATTATACAAATGTCCCCGAATCATTGGTTTTTGAATAGGCAGTTTTTTTGCGTTCAATGTCCAATTCTCCACCTTCCCTTAAGCCTTTGTCCTAATAGTATACAGCATATATTTGGAAAAAGGCAGACCCGTTAGTCGTTGAAAGCAGCGAATTAGTATAGTTTTTCTTTATTTCATACCTGAATATATATAGTTTCTCTTCTATTTGAAACTGCTTTCATCTTATAAAGTTAATGTATAGCTCAAGGAAAGCAGCAGCCGGAAAGATCCGGTAGGTCTGAAGGTCCGGACAGCTAATTAAAAGGGGGTACGGCAAATGAGTAAGAAAAAGAAACACTTCTCCTTGTTGTTGACAACGCTTTTAACCGTTTCACTGGCGCTGACGGCGTGCGGGGGAAACAGTAAGAACAATGCAGGCGGGGAAGCAGCTTCAGGCGGCAACAAAGCCTCGGAGGCTACCGAAAAGCCAGTAGAACTGATCTGGTACACGATCGGGCCACCGCAGAAAGATATGGACAAGGTGCTCACAGAAGTCAATAAATACACGCTTGAGAAAATTAACGCAACACTCGATATCAAAATGATCGACTTCGGGGACTATACGCAAAAAATGCAGGTTATGGCAGCTTCCGGTGAGCCGATGGATATCCTGTTCACCTCTTCCTGGGCATTTGATTATGTGCAGAATGCACGTAAGGGCGCTTTCCTGCAGCTCGATGATCTGCTGAAGAATCAGGGCAAGGGCATTGTGGATACGATTGATCCGGCCTTCCTGGAAGGCTCCAAGGTAGACGGCCACAACTATGCGATTCCTGCGAACAAAGAGCTTCCGGCTCAAGAAGTATTCCGCTTCAATAAAGAGCTGCTCGACAAATACAAGCTGGATATAACCAGCGTGAAGACAATGGCGGATCTGGAGCCGCTGCTCAAAACGATCAAGGAAAACGAGCCTGGAATCACTCCTTATGCGATGGTTAAGGACTTCATGCCGATCATGCCTTTTGACTATGTGATTGAGAAGATGCCAATGGCTGTCTATATGGATACCAAGGACTACAAAGTGATCAACATTCTGGAAACTCCAGAGATCAAGGAAGCGCTTAAGACCGTCCGCAAATTCTATCAGGCGGGTTACATCTCTCCTGAAGTAGCAAGTACCTCGTCGGTAGATGATTTGTACAAAGCAGGCAAATGGTTCACTGACCGTGCATCCACCCAGCCGATGGCCGATAATCTGTGGTCCGCAAGCTACGGATATCCGGTCGTGTCCACACCAGCCAGTCAGCCTTATATCTACAACTGGTCCGTAATGGGCTCCATGCAGGCTATCTCGGCTAACTCCGCGTATCCTGAGAAAGCGATGGAATTCCTGAACCTGCTTAACACTGATCCTAAGCTGCGCAACATGATTGACTCCGGGATCGAAGGTGTGCATTACGAAAAAATCAGTGAGAATATGATGAAGAATCTGCCGGAAGCGAAGAACTATGATATGTCTACGTTCTCCCTGGGCAACATCATGATTACCTATCTGAATGAAGGCGACCCTGAGAACAAATGGGAAGAATTCAAGAAGTTCAATGATGCCGGTATCAACGCACCGCTGCTCGGCTTCAACTTCGATACGTCCAAGGTGACGAATGAAATCGCCGCTGTTCAGAACGTGAAGGAAGAATTCTGGGCACCGCTGATGACCGGATCTGTAGATTCGGAAGAATACCTGACCAAGGCTAACGAGAAATTGAAGGCTGCCGGTTTGGATAAAATTATTGCCGAAGCTCAAACACAGATCGACGCCTGGAAAGCAGCGAATAATAAGTAGCATTCTATTAGAGGATCGGGCGGGTGATTAGACTTGGCCCGATCTTTTTTGTAAATATAAGAATTTTCCGGCATAGGAGGAACTAGAAGTATGGGGAAAATAGGAAAGTCCGCCAAGGATATATTGAGAAATAAAGTGCTGCTGTTTATGGTTCTGCCGGGCACACTGTGGTTTTTATTCTTCTCTTACCTGCCGATGGTGGGTACGGTCATTGCGTTTAAGCAGTACCGCTTCAGCCGGGATGGCTTCTGGGCCAGCATCATCAATAGCAAGTGGGTCGGCTGGGATAATTTCAAATTTCTGTTCAGCACCAATGATGCCTATCTGATCACACGCAATACTCTTTTATATAACATAGCCTTCATCGGCCTGGGCCTGATTCTGTCGGTGCTGCTGGCGGTGGTGCTGTCCGAGATTGCCAATAAAAAACTGGCCAAGTTCTATCAGACAGGCATGTTCCTGCCGTATTTTCTGTCCTGGGTCGTTGTGGGATACTTCGCGTTCAGCTTCCTGAGCTCGGAGCGGGGCCTGCTTAACTCCCTGTTCGGCAGCAATATCGCCTGGTACTCGGAATCGAAATACTGGCCGTTCATTATTATATTCGTATTCCTCTGGAAGGCCGTCGGCTATAACAGCGTGGTCTATCTCGCCGCCATTATGGGCATAGACAAATCCCTCTACGAAGCCGCAATGATCGACGGAGCCAGCAAGCTCCAGCAGATCCGCAGTATTACGCTGCCTATGCTGAAGCCGATCATTATCATCATGACGCTGCTTGCGATCGGGAAGATTTTCTATGCCGACTTCGGGCTGTTCTATCAGGTGCCGAGAGATTCGGGGACGCTCTACAGCGTGACTAATGTAATCGATACGTATGTATACCGTGGACTTAAGACTACCGGCGAGATCGGAATGAGTACGGCTGCGGGCTTGTATCAATCAGTGGTCGGGTTCGTGCTGGTTCTTACCTCTAATTACATCGTGCGCAAATTCGATAAGGACAGTGCATTATTCTAGGGAAAATGAAGGAAAGTGAGGTCATCCAAATGTCTGCTAATTCTGTGAAATCGCGCGATTTCCATCGGCTGTCGCCGGTGCTGAATACCATCTTCAACTGTATCGCCGGAGGCTTTGCCATCCTGTGTATCTTCCCGTTCCTGTTCGTTGTCCTCATCTCGTTCACGGACGAAGGGGCGCTTGCGCGGGACGGCTACCGGTTAATTCCGGCTAAATGGAGTCTGGAAGCCTACAAATATGTATTTAGCTCAGGAGACACGTTGCTCCGTTCTTACGGAGTGACTATTGCGGTAACGGTCATTGGTACGATTGTCAGCCTGCTTATTATTTCGCTTTATGCCTATGCCATTTCACGTAAAAGCTTCAAATACCGCAATTTCTTCGCGTTTTTTTCCTTTTTCACCATGCTGTTTAACGGCGGGCTGGTTCCGACCTATATTGTGGTAACACAGATGCTGGGCCTGAAGGACAGCATTTGGGCGCTGGTGCTGCCGCTGGCGGTGAATGCTTTTTACATTATGATTCTGCGTACCTTCTATATTACCAGTGTGCCGGATGCGCTGATCGAATCGGCCAAAATCGACGGCGCCGGAGAGTTCCGCACCTTCCTCGGAATCGTGCTGCCGCTGTCCTTGCCGGGTCTCGCTACAATTGGTCTGTTCAGCACGCTGGGGTACTGGAATGACTGGTTCAACGCGCTGCTCTATATTGACAATCCGAACCTGGTGCCGCTGCAGTCGATGCTGATGCGGATCGAGACCAGCATGCAGTTCATTCTGCAGAACTCGCAGAACAGCTCGCTGAGTCTGGAGGCTCTTCGCAACATGCCGCAGGATACCTCGCGTATGGCGATGGTGGTGCTGGCAACCGGGCCAATTATCTTCGCATATCCGTTCTTCCAGCGTTACTTCATTCAAGGGCTTACCGTGGGTGCGGTTAAGGAGTAGAGATATATAGATTAAGATCACAGGAGAGGGTGGAGCCAGGATGTTATATAGAGACCGTACACAGCCCGTCAAAGAGCGGACGAAGCATCTGCTTGGGCTGATGACGCCGGAAGAGAAGGTCGGCCAGCTGGTGCAGCTGTTCGGATGGCAGACCTATAATCATACAGATGGAACGATAGAATTGACGGAAGACTTCAAACGCCAGATCCGCGAAGGCGGTGTCGGCGCACTATACGGAACTCTGCGGGCCGATCCTTGGACAGGGGTTACGCTGGAGAGCGGACTGGATGCGCGGGCTGGAGCAGAGGCCGTCAATGCAATTCAGCGTTATGTGCTGGAGCATTCGAGGCTGGGTATTCCGCTCCTGATCGGTGAGGAATGCTCGCATGGACACATGGCCATCGGGGCTACGGTATTCCCGGTTCCGCTCTTGATCGGCAGCACCTGGAATGTGGACCTCTACCGGGAGATGTCCCGGGCAGTAGCGCGTGAGACCCGGGCGCAGGGCGGAGCCGTGACGTATTCCCCTGTGCTGGATGTGGTGCGTGATCCGCGCTGGGGCCGGACCGAGGAATGCTTCGGCGAAGACCCGTATCTCATCGGCGAATATGCCGTAGCATCGGTGGAAGGATTACAGGGCGAACGGCTTGACAGCGCGTCCAGTGTGGGAGCAACCCTCAAGCACTTCGTAGCCTATGGCAGCTCAGAGGGCGGCCGCAATGCCGGTCCGGCGCATATCGGCAAGCGTGAGCTGCTGGAAATCGATATGTACCCGTTCCGCAAAGCAGTGGAAGCCGGAGCAGTCTCCATCATGCCGGCCTACAACGAGATTGACGGCGTGCCTTGTACGACGAACCGGGAGCTGCTGGAAGAGATTCTGCGCGGCGAATGGGGCTTTGGCGGCATGGTCATTACCGACTGCGGTGCCATCGATATGCTGGCTTCGGGCCATGATACAGCGGACGGAGGAGAGGATGCAGCAGTGCAGGCACTCTCCGCCGGAATTGATATGGAGATGTCCGGCGTGATGTTCGGCGGATATCTGCTGGAGGCGCTGCGCTCCGGGCGGCTCGATGAGCAGCTGGTGGATCAGGCGGCAGCGCGTGTTCTGGAGCTGAAGTTCCGGCTGGGCTTATTCGAACAGCCGTATGCCGATCCCGAGGTGGCCGAGCAGGTGATCGGCAGCGAGGAACATGCAGAGCTGGCGCGCAGCGTGGCGGCAGAGGGAATTGTAATGCTGAAGAATAACGGAGTGCTTCCTTTGTCTAAGGACAAGGGGACGGTTGCGGTTATCGGGCCGAATGCAGATATTGGCTACAATCAGCTTGGCGATTACACCTCTCCGCAGCCGCGTGACCGCGTGGTTACAGTGTTGGCCGGAATACGGGCCAAGCTTGCCGCGCAGCCGGAGCGCGTAGGTTATGCGCCGGGCTGCCGGATCAAGGACAGCTCCACCGAGGGCTTCGGGCTTGCGCGCAAGGTGGCAAGCGAAGCGGATATCGTTGTACTGGCCCTCGGCGGGTCGAGCGCCCGTGACTTCGGCGAAGGCAGCATCGATCTGCGGACCGGAGCCTCGAAGGTGACGGAGAATGCGCTTAGCGATATGGACTGTGGCGAAGGCATCGACCGCATGTCGCTTCATCTGTCCGGCGTTCAGCTGGAGCTGATGAAGGAGCTTAAGGCGCTCGGCAAGCCGGTGGTCGTTGTGTATATCAACGGCCGTCCCATTGCTGAGCCTTGGATTGCTGAGCAGGCGGACGCTATTCTGGAAGCCTGGTATCCGGGGCAGGAAGGCGGCCACGCCATTGCCGACATTCTGTTCGGCGATGTCAACCCGTCCGGCAGGCTGACTCTCTCTCTCCCTGAGGATGTAGGACAATTGCCAGTGTATTACTTAGGCAAACGTTCCCGGGGAGCACGCTATCTGGAAGGGAATTCGCAGCCGCGTTATCCGTTCGGCTTCGGACTCAGCTACACCGAATTCAGCTATAGCGGACTACAGGTCGAGCCTGCGGTGATCGGGACTGACGCAACGGCTGAGGTTACAGTGGAAGTGGAGAATACAGGCTCCCGCAGCGGTGCGGAGGTCGTGCAGCTATACATTTCCGATCTGGTCAGTAAGGTGACTAGACCGGCCAAGGAACTCAAGGGCTTCCGCAAGCTCGTACTGGAGCCGGGAGAGAAGCAGAAGGTAAGCTTCACGCTGAATGCAGAGCATCTGAGCTATATCGGGACGGACTATAAGCTGGTGGTTGAGCCGGGAAGCTTCCGCATCGGCGTCGGCAGGAATGTGAACGACACACTGAATATAGATCTTACGGTTACGGAGGACTAAAGATGGAGCAGATAAACATCGAACGGATTAACCGGTTCATTCGGGAATGCTCGCAGCAGCAGTGGCTGGAATACCGGGTGCTTGATGACTGGAAGGTCTTCTCCACTATCTACCGGCAGCCGGGCCACTATGACGAAGCACAGCCTTATTCGGGCAGCGAATCGTTCGGGTTGTTTCCGAGTGTGCAAGGCACCACCTATTACTTCCGCACCACCCTGGATATCCCGGCGGACTGGACTGATAAGGACACCGGGCTGATCTTCTATTCCGGCGGCGAAGGGCTGCTGCGTGTGAACGGAGTCTCGCAGCAGGGTATTGACCGCAATCATACCTATGCCACGCTGAACCCGGAGACGGGCGGCAGACACCCGGAGATTGAGATTGAGCTGTATGATCCGATCCCTGAGCCGGATGACCCATTGAATAAGCAGGCGGTGATTCAGCCGCCGGTCCGCTCCATTACCGCAGCGCTGGTTAGAGTGAACCTGCCGGTCCAGTCGCTGATGTACACGGTGACCGTGATCCGGGATTCGATGCTGCTGTTGCCGGAGCAGGACTTCCGGCGCGTCCGTATGCTGAAAGCATTGCATCAGGCGATGGACGCTTATGTGAATTTGGGAGCGGCAGGCGGGGGGGACAGCAGCGGCATACAGGCGATTGAGCAGGAGCTGGCCGCGAAGGTGAAGGCCATCGGCGGCAACAGTGAGGGCTTCATTCATATGATCGGGCAGTCGCATATCGACATCGCCTGGTTGTGGCCTGCCCGGGAGACGGTGCGGAAGACCAGCCGGACCTTCTCGACGGTGAATGCCCTGATGGAGGAGTACCCGGAATACCGCTATGCCCAGAGCCAGCCGCAGCTGTTCGCTTATCTGAAGGACAATGATCCTGAGCTGTACGCGAAGGTGAAGGAACGGATTCAGGAAGGCCGCTGGGAGCTGGTCGGCGGCATGTGGGTCGAGCCGGATCTGAATATTCCGAGCGGGGAATCGCTGATGCGGCAGATGCTGTACGGACAGCGCTTCTATCAGGAGGAGTTCGGGCAGCAGTCCGAAATTGAATGGCTGCCGGACACCTTCGGGTATTGCGCCTCCCTGCCGCAGATTCTGAAGCACGGCAAGGTCCGGTACTTCATGACCACCAAGCTAGGCTGGAATGACACGAACCTGTTCCCGTATGATCTGTTCCACTGGGTCGGCATCGACGGGACAGCGCTACTATCTTATATGAACCATGGCGTGAATGAGAATACGCTGCCGAAGGATATCCACGAGCACTGGCAGTCCTACCGCCAAAAAGCCGTTCACAGCGAACAAATGCTGCTCTACGGACACGGGGACGGCGGCGGCGGCGTGACGCGGGAGATGCTGGAATACCTGTCGCGCTCCGAGCTGATGGTAGGTCAGCCTGCCTCAGGCTACAGCACGGCGGCGGATTTCTTCACCGGCATCGAGCAGGCAGCACCTGAGCTTCCGGTCTGGCAGGGTGATCTCTATCTGGAGCTGCACCGGGGAACCTATACGACCCATGCGCGGAACAAGCGCAATAACCGCAAGGCTGAGATTCTGTACCGGGAAGCGGAGCTGTGGCAGACTCTGGCTGGGCACGGGCTGTCCCCGCAGCGGCGGGAAGAGGTAGGGCAAGCCCTGCATGAAGGCTGGAAGCTGATTCTCCTCAACCAGTTCCATGATATTATCCCCGGCTCGTCGATTCCCGAGGTCTATGAGACTTCGGACAAGGAATACAAGAATATCTTTGTCCTTGGAGAGAGCAGTCTGAAGTCCGTCATGGAGGCTGCCGTATCGGACATTGATACCCGTGGAGAGGGACAGCCTTATGTCATCCTGAACGGACTGGGCTGGACCCGGGATATGGTAGCCCAGCTTGCGGTTGCTCCAGGAGCAGCGCTAACCGCTCCGGCGATTTATGACGGAAACGGAACACGGCTTCCGGCAGAGCTGACTACAGCAGGAAAGCAAACGGTGCTGCGTGTCCAGGTGCCGGAGGTTCCGGCATTCGGTTATGCAACCATATGGCTGCGGGAAGAGGAGCAGCAGGGGGCAGACGCATCGGAGGCAGGCAATAACTCAATCTCTGCGGCGAATTCCGCTGCGTTCGAGGATCGCTGGGAGACCGGCTATTACCGGCTCCAGTTCAATGAACTGGGCGAGATCATCAACCTGTATGACAAGGAAGCCGGGCGTGAGATTGTGAAGTCCGGGGAAGCGCTGAACCGGCTGCATTTCTTCCACGACCGTCCGATTCTATGGGATGCCTGGGATATCGACAGCCGTTATGAGGAGCAGCCCGCCGGAGCAGCGGTGCTGCTGGAGAAGCTGCTGCTGTCCACAGGTCCTGTATGTGATGTATTGTTCTTCCGCTGGAGTCTAGGCCAATCGGAAATACAGCAGGAGCTGATCCTGTACCACACCGACAAACGGATCGACTTCAAGACACAGGTCCAGTGGCACGAAGCCCACAAGCTGCTGAAGGTTGGCTTCCCGATTGATGTAGTGACCAGCAAGGCTACGTATGAAATTCCGTTCGGTGCACTGGAGCGGACCACGCACCGCAACACCAGCTGGGAGCAGGCGCAGTATGAGGTCTGCGGGCACCGCTATGTCGATGTGTCGGAGCATGATTACGGCGTCAGCCTGTTGAACGACTGCAAATACGGCTATGATACGCAGGGCAGCACCATCCGTCTGTCCCTGCTGCGCGCACCGCGCTGGCCGGACCATTCGGCCGATCAGGGAGAGCATGAATTCACCTATTCGCTCTACCCGCATACCGGAGACTGGCGTTCGGCTCATACCCAGCGCAAGGCCGCCGAGCTGAATCACGCTTCCTATGCAGTAGCCTGCGAGGCAAGTGCGGGCCAGCATCCGTCTACCGGCTCCTTCCTTCCTTATGAAGGGAAGCAGGTGGTGCTAGATACCGTCAAGCTGGCGGAAGATGGTAAGGGTAGTATCCTGCGGCTGTATGAATCCGCCGGAGGACGCGAGACCGTGCGGATCAGCTGGCCGCTGCCGCACTCCGCTATTTATCTGTCCAATGCGCTGGAGGAAGAGACCGTGCTGCTGCCGGATAAAGACGGCGTGCTGACGCTAGACTTCCATCCGTTCGAGATTAAGACGATTAAGATTATTCATGCTGGATAGAGGTAAATGAGGGGTTGAGCACAAGGTACTCGGATAGTTGCAGAAAGTACACTTAAAAACAGCGGAAATGTATTCTTTTATCGTATAAGTGTAGTCTGTACAACTAAAACTGCCAAAATGGTGAGAATCAACAGCTTAAGGCTTTTTTAAATGTATGAAATGCAACTAAACGGGTAGCCGGCTATAAATCAGATGCTTTAGTTGTACAATGTGCAATTAAGCCAATCGCAATTCCCGCTCCCATCAAGACATTCAGCATCCAAACTATAGATTAGCGATAAGGAGACTACTACCTTGGAACAATTCAGACTTCCCCGCATCGAGATGCCGGAGCTCACGCTGCCGTCATCCATTCAGGCCGTGCTGGCCGACGCCGAAGCGAAGCTGGCCCACCGGCCCAAGCTCCAGCGGCTGTTCCGCAACTGCTTCCCGAATACACTGGAGACCACTACCAAGCTGCTTGATGACGGAACTACCTTTGTCATTACGGGTGACATCCCGGCCTGCTGGCTGCGTGATTCGGTGGAGCAGGTCATTCATTATGTGCCCTTTGCCGCAAAAGATGCTGATCTGCAGCGGATTATCGGCGGGCTGATCAAGCGCCATACGGAGTATGTACTGATCGATCCTTACGCTAACGCATTCAATGAATCGGCCAACGACTGGCACTGGAATGCCGCCGATGTGACCGAGATGTCGCCGTGGGTGTGGGAGCGCAAATTCGAGATCGACTCGCTGTGCTTCGTGATCCGGCTGGCTCATGCCTACTGGGAAGAGACGAAGCAGACCGATTTCTTCACCTCTGACTTCAAAAAAATGCTGCGCGTTATCACCGACCTGTTCAAGCGTGAGCAGCATCATGCCGAGCAGTCCCCGTACCGCTTCACGCGCAGCAACGGGATTATCGAGGATTCCATCCGCAACGGCGGCTTAGGGATGCCCGTGAATTACACCGGCATGATCTGGTCCGGCTTCCGCTCCAGTGATGACGCCTGCGATTTCCACTACAACATTCCGGGAAACATGTTCGCCGTGGTGGCGCTGCGGCAGATGCAGGATTTTGCCGAATGGGTGTTCCGGGATCTGGATTTCCTGGCTGAGCTGAAGGAGCTGGAGCAGGAGGTCGATCACGGTATCAAGCTGTACGGCACCTACCGCCACCCGGAATTCGGACCGATCTACGCCTACGAGACTGACGGTTATGGTAATTTCAGCCTGATGGATGACGCCGGAACGCCGGGCCTGATGTCCATTCCGTATCTGGGCTACCTGAACAATGACGATCCGGTCTACCAGAATACGAGACGGTTTGCGCTAAGCAAGGAGAATCCGTTCTACTTCGAGGGCAAAGCTGCCAAAGGAATCGGCAGTCCGCACACCCCTCCGGGCTATATCTGGCATATGGCGCTGTCGATGCAGGGCATCACAGCAGACAGCAAGGAAGAGCGGCTGGCGGTAATCGCCATGCTGGAAGCGACCGATGCCGATACCGGCTATATGCATGAAGGCTTCCACGCCGACGATCCGTCCGTGTTCACCCGCAAGTGGTTCGCCTGGTCGAACAGCTTGTTCTCGCAGCTCATCCTGCGGGCGCTGAAGGAAGGCATTCTCTAACACAAACATACTTTTTCACAGATAAAGGAGACCAGATCATGAGTACAATTATTGGAGAAGCACTACCGAACATCCCTTGGCAGGAGAAGCCTGCGGGCACGAATTCCCCGGTATGGAGATATTCCGCCAACCCGATCATTCCGCGCAACGCCATTCCGAACTCGAACAGTGTGTTCAACTCGGCGGTAATCCCGTTTGAGGGCGGCTTCGCAGGCGTGTTCCGCTGTGATTCGCGGTCGGTCAGCATGGATATTTTCGCGGGCTTCAGTGAAGACGGCGTGAACTGGAAAATCAACCATGAGCCAATCATATTCGAGGGTGATGAAGAGATCACCAAGCGCGAGTACCGCTATGATCCGCGTGTCTGCAAGATCGACGACCGGTATTATGTGTCCTGGTGCAACGGCTACCACGGCCCAACAATTGGACTGGCGTATACCTTCGATTTCAAAACCTTTCACCAGCTGGAGAATGCCTTCCTGCCGTATAACCGCAATGGGGTGCTGCTCCCGCGCAAAATCGGCGGCAACTATGCGATGCTCAGCCGTCCGAGTGATACGGGGCATACGCCGTTTGGCGATATTTTTTACAGTGAGAGTCCTGACCTGACCTTCTGGGGAAAGCACCGCTATGTGATGGGTACGGTTGACGGTGACGCTTCCGCGTGGCAGTCCAAGAAGATTGGTCCCGGACCGATTCCGATTGAAACAGACAAGGGCTGGCTGCTGATCTATCACGGCGTGATCAACACCTGCAACGGGTTCGTCTACCGCATGGGGGTCGCGCTGCTGGATCTGGATCAGCCTTGGAAGGTAAAAGCCCGCTCACGCAACTATATTCTCGGCCCGGAAGAGCTGTATGAATGTGTCGGCGATGTGCCGAACGTGACGTTCCCTTGCGCGGCATTGACCGATGCGGCTACCGGACGGATTGCCATCTACTACGGCTGTGCGGATACGGTGACGGGGCTGGCCTTCACGACCGTGGATGAGCTGATCAGCTATATGGATGAATATCCGCTGGAGATTGAGGGGTAACCGGTTATGACCAAACAACAGACGGCACATATTATCTCGCATACGCACTGGGACCGGGAATGGTATCTGCCTTATGAGCGCCATCACATCCGGCTGATTCAGCTCGTGGATACGCTGCTGGATACACTGGAGCAGAACCCGGACTTCCGCAGCTTCTTCTTCGACGGGCAGACGATTATCATCGAGGATTATCTGCAGGTCCGCCCGGAGAACCGGGAGCGGCTGATACGGCATATCCGGGAGGGCCGGATATTTATCGGACCGTGGTACATTCTTCAGGATGCGTTCCTGACCAGCCCGGAAGCGAATGTGCGTAACTTACAGCTGGGACATCAGGATGCGGCAGTCTATGGGGAAGTGTCCAAAATCGGTTATTTCCCGGACACCTTCGGTCTGACCGGACAGATTCCGCAGCTCATGCAGCAGGCGGGTATCACCAACGCCTTCTTCGGGCGCGGCGTGAAGCCGACGGGCTTCAATAATATGGTCTCGGATGACGGCTATGAATCCTCGTTCTCGGAGCTGGTCTGGGAAGGGCCGGACGGCTCGCAGGTGCTGGGCATCCTGTTCGCCAACTGGTATTCCAACGGGAATGAGGTTCCCGTTGAGATGGATGAAGCCCGGCGCTTCTGGGAGCGCAAGCTGGGCGATGCCCGGCAATATGCAGCGACCGATCAGCTGCTGTTCATGAACGGCTGCGATCACCAGCCGCTGCAGACCGACCTGCCGGAGGCGATCCGCACGGCGGAGAAGCTGCACCCGGAGGTCTCCTTCGTTCATTCCAACTTCCCGGATTATATCAAGGCAGTGGAAGCTTCACTGGCTGGCCGCAGCCTGTCCACGGTGAAGGGCGAGCTGCGGAGCCAGCGCACGGACGGCTGGGGAACGTTGGTTAATACCGCTTCCGCCCGCGTGTACCTGAAGCAGCTCAATCAGCGGGGCCAGGCCATGCTTGAGAAGGTGGCTGAGCCGTTGGCGGTTATCGCTAAGCTGCACGGCGGGGAGTATCCGCAGCATCTGCTGGATTATGCGTGGAAGACGCTGCTGCAGAACCATCCGCATGATTCCATCTGCGGCTGCAGCGTGGATGAGGTGCACCGTGAGATGGTCGCCCGCTTCGACAAGAGCTACCACACCGCCGAGGGTATCGTAGCGGATAGTATGCAGGCCATCACCGCAGCGGTGGACACCTCCGGCTTCGCTGCTTACGGTGAAGAGGCCCTTCCGCTTGTTGTGTCGAATACCAGCGGCTGGAGCCGCACCGGTACGGTAACCGTTGAGCTGGACGCAGCCCGCCAATATCTGCGCGACGGGCTGCCTCTCGAAGAGAATGCCCGGCTGATGAAAACCATGGACCTGGCCGGACGGGTCCTGGTTGATGAGCAAGGCCAGCCGGTTCCTTGTACGGTAGAGGATCTCGGCCTGTCCTTCGGCTATGACCTGCCGGATGACCGCTTCCGCCAGCCGTACAGCTGCCGCAAGGTGCGGCTGACCTTCGAGGCGGCGGATGTGCCTGCCCTGGGGCTGCGCACCTATGCCTGGGTCCGCTTCGTTGGGGCGGCTGCCGCTGAAGGTTCGTCTACCGGAAGCGCTCCGGCGGCGAATCTGCAAGCGGTGGCTTCAGCCCCGGCTTCGCTGGTTCGCGGCGCGCGCGTGCTGGAGAACGACACGCTGCGGGTCGAGGTTATGGCTGACGGCTCTTTCACGCTGGAGCATAAGCCTAGCGGCAAGATTTATCGTGACCTTGGTGTCTATGAGAATACCGGGGACATCGGGAATGAATACATGTACAGACAGCCTGCGGGTGAAGTACCGCTGACGACTCTGGGGCTTGACGCGCAGATCGCTGTCATTGAAGATACGCCATACCGCGCTTCCATTGAAATCACCCATGCCTGGGAGATCCCGGCTTCGGCCGCTGCTCTGCTGGAAGAAGAGCAGCGGGCGCTGGTCTATTACCCGGAGCGGCAAGCTAAGCGTAGTGCCACTACTGTAACCCTTAAGCTGCGGACAGTCTTAAGACTGGAGCGAAGCGGCCAAGGACTGGAAGTAAAGAGCTATATCGATAATACGGCTAAAGACCACCGTCTGCGGATGCTTTTCCCTGCGGATCTGGCTACTGCCTCGCACAGTGTGGATTCGATGTTCGAGCTTGCGGAACGTCCGAATGAGCCGGCACCGGAATGGCAGAACCCGAGCAATGCGCAGCATCAGCAGTGCTTCGTGGATGTTGCCGGAGAGAATGCAGGTCTGACGGTCGCTAACCTCGGATTACACGAATACGAGATTCTGCGGGATGGCCGTGGTACGATTGCCGTTACGCTGCTCCGCAGTGTCGGTGAGATGGGCGACTGGGGCTGGTTCCCTACGCCGGAAGCCCAGTGCCTGGGAGAACAGACCGCAGACATGCTGCTTCTGCCGCATAGCGGGGATGCCGTAACCTCCGGTGCCGCTGCTGCCGCTTACCAGTTCCAGATTCCGTGGACCTGCGCACAGGCAGAGGTTCATGCAGGTACGATTCCTGCCGTGTATTCGGCTGTCCGCTGGAACGGCGAGACCGCTGCCTTCTCCTCTATGAAGCTGAACAAGGAACGCGGCGATGTGTTGCTCCGCTGGTTCAACCTGACGGAAGAGCCTTGCGAGCTGAAGCTGGAAGCCGCACTGCCTGCTGCGGCCTTCTATACTTCGAATGTACTGGAAGCAGAAGGTGAAGAGCTTCAGTCAGAAGGCACCGCTTCGCTTAAGCTTCCGCTTGGCGGACATGAGATTACCACGGTTGGTATCCGGCTGCGCTGATTTACGCGAAGAAGGAAGAGGTGGGAATAGTATGGTTAATGATAGGGATAGGAATGAACCATCAGACCGACACGACTTCAATAGCGGCCCGCTTACCGGTGTACAGCAACAAATTGCTGCGGCATCCGGGGAGCAATGGCGGCTGACTGCCGGGTCCAAAGCCCGGATTGTGGACAATGCCAGAGCGGATAATAACAGTGTTCTGAACGAAACGGTCTTTATGGTTCTGGGTGAGTACGCGGGCATTCTTACACCTGCTGACCGAATCATGACTGTCGCTTATGGGCAAATGGACGAAATGGCTTCTGGCGATATCGTCATTGAGCTGTTAGAGCATGAAGCAGCGGCAGACATGGACAGCAAGGAAGCTTATGTTATTGAGATTGGAAGTGTTGCCAAGCTTACCGCCTCAAGTGAACGGACCGTGATGTATGGTCTGCGGACGTTGCTGCAGAGGCTGGCGGAGGACGGCTTCGTGCCGTACGGAACCATCACGGATGATCCGGTCATTGGAGAGCGGGCGCTGCATATTGACATCGGCCGCAAATTCTACAGCGAAGATTGGCTCCTTACGCGGATCAGAGAGATGTCCCGGCTGCGGCTGAATACGCTGCAGCTGCATTTTTCCGAGAACGAAGGCTTCCGGCTGATGAGTGAGAGCCATCCTGAGGTGGTGTCGGAGCAGGCTTTGACCAAGCAGGAGATGAAGGCGATTATCCTTGAAGCACAGCGTTATCATGTGGATATTATCCCTTCGCTGGATTCACCGGGGCATCTCGGACAGGCGCTTCGCACTCATCCCGAGTGGCTGCTCAAGGATGCAGCGGGCAATCCGGCACCGGGTGCGCTGGATATTACGAATCCGGCAGCCCGCCGGTTCGTGCTGGATTTGATTGACGAATACGCCGAATTATTTACCGGCAGCTGCTATTTTCATATCGGCGGGGATGAATTCATCAACTTCGCGGAGTTCGATAAGTATCCGCAGCTTGCGGAGTATGCTCAGAATGTGTTGAACATCAGCGGCGGCACGGGCGTGGACACGTATATTGATTACCTTAATGAGGTCGCTGAGCATCTGGAGTCCAAGGGCTGGACGGTCCGTGCCTGGAATGATGGCCTTTACCGTGCAGATCAGACCCAGCGGGTTGCTCCTAAGCCATCCATTCAAATTACGTATTGGACGAAGTGGCACCCGATGATGGCCCCGGTGGAAGACATTCTCGCCAAGGGTCATCAGGTGATTAACTACAACGATGGCTATTTGTATTATGTGCTGGGAGAACATGCGGGCTACACGTATCCGACAGCCGAGAAAATCAGCGCTTCTTGGCATCCCGGCCTGTTCCCGGCCCGCACCGGGGAAGCCAAGCAGGAATACACGGGAGCCTATCCGCGTGAACTGGTCGGCACCACCTTCTCCATCTGGAGCGACAAGCCGGAAGCGCAGAGCGAAGCTGAAGTGGCGGCAGGCCTCCGCGGCCCGCTGCGGGCGATGGCGGAGTTGGCTTGGCTGGGGAAGAAGGATGCGGCGGAGTAGATGGCTGAATAAATGGTTTGAGTAGACAAATCGAAATTTATGGTTGCAGCGACAGATACCGTCCGCTTAGGGGGACGTCTGTTGCTTTTTTTTTGTATGTATGCGAAAAACCGACTACATTGGGCGTGGCGTGGGCGTGTGGTCCAAATGTAATCGAAAAACCGACCACATTGGGCGTGGCGCAGGCGCATGGTCCAAATGTAATCGAAAAACCGACTACATTGGGCGTGGCGGAGGCGTGTGGTCCAAATGTAATCGAAAAACCGACTACATTGGGCGTGGCGTGGGCGTGCGGTCCAAATGTAATCGAAAAACCGACTACATTGGCACGTGCGGCGTTCATGGACCGGATGATGCATTTTGATTAAAGTAGCATAAATTGAACATCCCATCAGGATGTGTAATGATAATGACGGGTGATCAATTATGGAAGACAAACAAGTGTCAAGCGGCATGAATAAGATAAACAGTCCGGAGTACATAGAGGTTGAAGGCGGAGCGCTGTTTTATGAGAGAAAGGGCAGCGGTGAGCCTATCGTTTTTATCCATGGCAATTATAATGACCATCTGATATGGGAGGAGCAGATGGAGAGGTTCTCCACTGGCTACGATGTTATCAGCTATGATCTGCGGGGTTATGGACATTCTGACACTCCCCGGACTCCTTTTTCCAATGTGAAGGACTTGAAGATGCTTCTGGACACACTCGGGCTCACAAAAGTAACTCTGGTGGGTTCATCCATGGGCGGCAGTGTCGCCGTAGATTTCACGCTGGCCTATCCCGGCGATGTGGACCGCCTCATTATGGCAGCGCCTTCTGTCAGCGGCCGCAGCTATCCAGCGAGGATGCTATGGCAGGGGATCAAACAGCATATTCAGGTCAGGCTGAAGGGTGCTGAACAAGCCATGGAGCATTTTATCGCTAACCCCTTTTGGAATTATTACTTCCCTGCGGCTGCCAAAGAAAAGGCCAGACAGAAAACGTTAGCGAATGTGCGGAATCCCGGTAACTTCTGCCGGTTCTCTCCAAGCCTGGCGCACGTGTCCAAGCCTTATGCAATTCATAGATTAGCGGAGATTGGTCAACCAGTTCTTATCTTCATTGGAGCATTGGACCACACATACAATAGAGAGACCGCTGAAATCCTGCACAAAGGCATCAGGCATCCACGAAAATACTATTGCCGGACTGCGGCCACCTGCCTTTTATAGAAGAGCCTGAGAAGTTCTCTGCACTGACTGCAGATTTTCTCCATGATGATACCATTAATGCCTAAAATATCTTAAATTCACTTTATATACATTTATGATAATATAGAACATCAAAGTCTATTCATTACGATGCATTCAGCAGCATTCCAAACAAGGGAAACCCGGCAGGTGTTGGTATCGGACAACGGCAATACTATAGAAGTGACGGGTAACGCCGTTTATGTGAATGAATTTGATGTGACTCTGTAATCCCCTCATTCCTGTGATTTGTCAGCTTTCCCCCTTGCCATAATGTAACCCCGCCTGATAGGCCTGTTCCAGCAATGCCTCACGGTGTCCGGGTGCGGAACTCGCAGTATCGTAGAGGAATTCTACTCTGGAGTCTGTGATTCCGCAATAATCGGCAATCCCCACGTTAAGCAGACGGGCGGTTGCTTCATCATAGCTGCGCTTCTTCATCTGCTCCTCTGTTACACCTGCTAGCGCCAGCCACAGTGCACGATAACCCTGCAGATTATTTGTGCCGTAGGCAACCCTGTTGTTCACCACCCTGTCGATATACCCCTTCAGCATGGCCGGCAGATGCCACCACCACAGCGGAAATACAAATGCCAGGCCGTCATGCTGCCGCACCCGCTCCATTTCCCTCTCTAATTCAGGAGAATAGGGCTGCTCCTGTTCACCTGCGGTCATATGGAGTTCCTCCATTCCTTGCAGAACAGGATCAAAGCCAATCCCATGTAAATCCAATATCTCATAGCCGTGTCCGGCTGCGGTAAGTCCCTCTGCGAAGCAGCGGGCAGCCTGGAAGGTCAGGGAATCTTGTCTCGGATGCGATACGACGATTAATACGCTCATGTTAGTATCTTCACGACCTTTCTTATCTTACAGGTTTGTAGCCTTGTTGCTTGGCTGATGCTATTATATACAGGAATCATGCTTAACCGGAAGTACGCACTTTGCTGTTCTATAGGAAGGTGTATGTTCCATAGGAACATTGAGGTACCCTACATAATGGAGGCAGAAGCAATGACTGAACAGAGCGGCGATAGCGTTCCCAAAAAGTATAGAGTCGGCGTGGAGGCAGCGCTTGAGGTCATGGGCGGCAAGTGGAAGCCGTTAATTATCTACCATCTGATGAACGGACAGAAGCGCACCTCCGAGCTGCTGCGGCTCATCCCCGGCTTAACCCAGAAGGTGCTGACTGCCCAGCTAAGAGGGCTGGAGAACGATGAGATTATCTCGCGGACCATCTACCAGGAGATTCCGCCCAGAGTGGAGTATGAGCTGACAGCCTACGGCTGGGGGCTGAAGCCCGCGCTGGACCTGTTATGCTACTGGGGAGAGGAGCATCTGGATAGAATTCATGGCGACAGGTCCAAGGTGCTGGAGGACTTTTAGGCAGCAGAGAGAGACAGAGAGGAAAGGGGAAAGAGCATGGAATTTGCAAGTCTAACCACAGTCGTCACCCTCATTAACATTATTCTGGCCCTGGGCTTTCTGTTCATTGAACGCAGAGAGGCGGGGTACACCTGGGCCTGGCTGATGGTGCTGTTTTTCATCCCGATTCTGGGATTTGTCTTGTATATCTTTTTCGGGCGCAATCTCAAAAAGAAGAATTTCTACAAGCTCTTCATCGAAGAGCAGGAATATGTCCAGGCTGAAGCCGACAAGCAGCTGGCGGCCTTTGCGGAAGGGGCGGATGACAGGTCGCAGCTGCTGCAGAACTATGCCCAGCTCATCAACATGAATATCCGCTCGTCGCACGGCTTGTTATCCAGCGATAATGAGATTGTCATTTATAGTGACGGCCACCAGAAATTCGCCGCGTTGTTCGAGGATATCCGCTCAGCCCGCGCAGAGATCAATATTCAGTATTACATCATCCAGCCGGACCAGCTTGGTACGAAGCTGAGGGACGAGCTGGTCCTGAAGGCGCGTGAAGGCGTGAAGGTAAGACTGCTATATGATGAAGTCGGCTCCAAGCGGATTTCACGGCATTTTTTCAGGGAGCTGCGTGCAGCAGGAGGCGAAGTTGAGGTGTTCTTCCCCTCTCTGATCAAGCCGCTGAACTTTCGGATCAACAACAGGAACCACCGCAAGCTGTGCATTATTGACGGAAGCATTGCCTATATCGGCGGGTTCAATGTGGGGGATGAATATCTGGGGCAGGTTCCGAAGTTCGGCTACTGGCGGGACACTCACCTCCGGATTACCGGTAACGCCGTCAGTCATATCCAGGGCAGATTCATCCTCGACTGGCATCAGGCCGGGAAGCATGAGCGCGGGGATTACGGGGAATTTGTCTTCAACATGGAGCAGCATACGGGGACAAGCCCGGTCCAGATCATTACGAGCGGTCCTAATTCGTCGACGGAGCATCTTAAGAACATGTATATTAAGCTGATTTTGTCAGCCAAGGAAAGCGTGTATATCCAGACCCCTTACTTCATACCGGACACCAGCTTCATGGATGCCTGCAAAATCGCCCTGCTCTCCGGTGTGGATCTGCAGATCATGATCCCGAATAAGCCTGACCATCCGTTCGTGTATTGGGCCACCTGGGCGTACGCCGGAGACCTGCTGAATTACGGGGCCAAAATCCTGCTCTACGAGAACGGCTTCCTGCACGCCAAAACGATTGTCGCTGACGGTGAGGTTGCCTCTGTCGGGACGATGAATATCGATTCGCGCAGCTTCCGGCTGAACTTCGAGGTCAATGCCATTGTGTACGACCGGGCGATTGCCGAACAGCTCCAGGACATTTTCCTGAATGATGTCAGGCTGTGCTCGGAGCTGACCGTGGAGCGCTATGCGCAGCGCTCGCTGGTAATCAAGCTGAAAGAGGGGATTTCCCGGCTACTGTCGCCTATTCTGTAAGGAGGGTGGAGCGCGGGTAGCTGTATTTTATAGAAGGAGGAAGGACAGATGGGGATGCTGGGTCAATATGTGATGGTGGATGAGGATACGCTGGAGCGCATGATGGAGATGGATGGTACAGAGCTGATGGATACGCTGGAGAAGCTGATTGAAGGCGGGAGTGAACACTACGATATCGACAAGCTGTGGGAGGAGCTGCATCTCGCGCTAACCGGAGTTTCGGCCAGTGAACCTATCGAAGGCGACCCGTTAAGTGAAGCAGTTGTAGGTGTGCATGTGTTTGAGGTGGAAGAAGAGGACGGGTTCTTCGCGTGCACGGAGCAGGATGAACTGGAAGATATTATTGCGGCAATGCAGCAGGTGGATCTGGACAAGCTGGAGACGGGTGATATTAAAAAGGCGCTGAAGGAGCAGGTGACAAGTGAGTTTACCGGACTGCTGGACTTTTACCGGAGGGCAGCGGCTGCCGGGAAGCATGTGATTTTCAGTGTGGCTTGAAGTATTCTCTTAACATTGCTTATAGAAACGGTACTGTCCTTGTTACTAGGAGGTACCGTTTCTGTATGGGAGTGGGGGTTACGGCTGCAATTTTTTCTGAAGATAATATTTCGTCTGGCCTTCATTGGGACAATCCTTGATTTCACCGAAGATCTCATATCCCTGCTTCTGGTAAAAATACGGCGCCTGCCAGCTCATCGTGGTCAATTCGCTAACCTTACAGCCGCGCTCCGCTGCTCTGGCTTCCAGCTCCTTCAGCAGAGTTCCGCCAAGTCCATGTCCCCTGTATCCGGGGTCAACGGCCAACAAGTGCACGTTGAGGATATTCCAGACGAGGTCTCCGGTAATGCCGCCAATGAAGATGCCGTTCTCGTAAGCGGCAAGGGAGATTACCTCACGTTGATAGGCCGGAATGCTGCTGTCCATGCGGCGGCTGTGTTCCTCCAGCAGTCTGGAGATTTCCTGCTGATTCTGAGTAAGGCCCAGTTCTATGATGTTCATGGGTATGCCTCCTTAGGATCTGAATTCAATTATAGCCATTATATCAAAATAGAGCCTGCGGACGATGCCGCAGGCTCTATTTATTCTTCTATTTCTCGCTGAAACGGTACCGTCCTTACTAGAACGGCAAGTCGTTTCTACTTGTTTTGTCCGCTCTCGGCATTGAGCCTTGCGATCAGCTTATCGCCTTCGACATCGAGATTCGGCAGCAGGCGGTCGAGCCATTTCGGCAGCCACCAGGCTTTGTCGCCGAAGACGGCCATGACGGCCGGAACGAGCGTCATCCGGACGATGAAGGCATCGATCAGGATGCCGAAGGCCAATGCGAAGCCAATCTGCTTAATCATCGCATCCGGGGCGAAGATGAAGCCTGCGAAGACGGATACCATGATTACACCTGCAGCCAGTACGACCCGGCTGGCCAGATCATAGCCGTGAATGACACTGTTCTTGCCCTGACGGCCGTGGACATAGGCTTCACGCATGGAGCTTACAAGGAACACCTGATAATCCATGGCGAGCCCATATAGAATACCAGTGACCAGGATCGGCATGAAGCTGAGCAGCGGGCCACCGGTATCGAAGCCGAACAGCGAATGCAGCCAGCCCCATTGATAGACGGCAGTGGTCACGCCGAAGGTGGCAATAATACTTAACACGAAGCCGACGGTCGCTTTGATTGGCACGATAATTGAGCGGAACACCAGCAGCAGAATGATCAGCGACAGGATCACGATGATCCCGATGTATACAGGGAAAGCATCGGACAGCTTCGAGGACATATCAATATTGATGGCAGTGAAGCCGGTCACCCCAAAATTAATATTGTTCCCGGAGGTCAGAGCGGAATTCGGATCACGCAGCTCCTGCACCAGATCTCTGGTAGCGGTGTCAGTGGGACCCGTCTTCGGAATCAGACTTATAATGGCGAGATCGCCAGTGGGACTGACTCCTAGCGGAGAGACCAGGGTCACATTATCATGCATTTGCAGCTCCTGAACCAGCTTGCCCAGGATCGGCATGGAGATCTTCTCAGACGGATTCTTCGTCTCAGCGACCAGCAGCAGCGGGCCGTTGAAGCCTTCGCCGAATCCTTTGGAGATGACATCATAGCTCTGGCGGGCCGGGGTATCCAGGTTCGCAGAGGCACCGGATGGAATACCGAGCTCCATTTTGGTCACCGGAATAGCAGCTGTTCCAAGCACCAGCACCACGAGCACTATGATGGCCCAGCGGTATTTCACTGTGGCATTCGCCCAGCGATGGGAGAAGCTGTGCTGTGATTTTTTGGCGGCGGTGCTGTGCTTGGTCCGGGCTTTGGCGGTTACGATACGTTCACCGACCAGTCCGAGCAGCGCAGGCAGCAGGGACAATGCCAGCAACACGTTGATTAGAACACTGGCTGCAGCCACAAGTGCCATTGTCGATAAGAAGCCGATGCCGATGACGAGCATGCCGCACAGGGCGATAATAACGGTCAGACCGGCGAAGAATACAGCACTGCCTGCGGTGCCCAGAGCACGGCTGGCAGCTTCGGCTGCGCTTAATTTCTCATCCAGGATCAGACGGCGCTGGCGGTTCACAATGAACAGCGAGTAGTCGATCCCCACGGCGAGACCGATCATCACGGCAAGAACGGGTGTGATATCGTTCATCTGGATCAGGCTGCCCAGAGCAAACGCACCTCCGACGCTGATGCCGACTCCGAGAAGCGCGGTCAGAAGCGGCAGGCCTGCGGCTACAACTGAGCCCAGTGTCAGGAACAATACGATGGCAGCAACGGCCACGCCGATCGCCTCCGTAGAGCCGATGGCCGGCATGCTTTTGAGCGAGTCGCTTGGAATCGCGGTAATCCCCGAACCGGACTGTTCAACCTCGGCTACGGTATTGATGATATTATCCGGCACATCCGCTGGCAGTGATGTCTGCTGCACCGTGAACTGGAACTGGAACAGGGCAATGCTGCCGTTAGCCGACAGCATCACGCCGGGTACCGGAGCGCCGTCTACGATCAGCGGACCGAACGGTACTGCTTGAGCGGCGGCAGCGGAAGGATCAGCAGCAGCTTGGCCGGCAGGAGCGGAAGGATCGGCAGCAGCTTGGCCGGCAGGAGCGGAAGGATCAGCGGCAGCTTGGCCGGCAGCGGCGGAAGGATCAGCGGCAGCTTGGCCGGCAGGAGCGGAAGGATCAGCGGCAGCTTGGCCGGCAGGAGCGGAAGGATCAGCGGCAGCTTGACCGGCAGCGGCGGAAGGATCAGCGGTAGCTTGACCGGCAGCGGCGGAAGGATCAGCAGCAGCTTGACCGGCAGCGGCGGAAGGATCAGCGGCAGCTTGACCGGCAGCGGCGGCCGCTGCTTGTGCTGCCAGCTCGGCAGGGTTAATGACATATTCCATGTTGTATACATCATTAATAGCCTTCAGCAGCAGCGCTGTACGCTCGGGCGTGTCAAGACGCTCCCCGTCCGGTACAGTGAAGGCGATACTAGCCTGGCCGCCGGCCGCAGCGGGCAGCTCTTTTGTCAGCTTATCCAGCACTTTTTGCGATTCTGTGCCTTCAATTTTCATCTCGGAGCTGGATTGAATGCCGTTGACTCCAATCAGGGTACCTACAACTCCGAGTATAAGGATCCAGATTGCAATGAAGGCCCAGGGCTTGGCATAAGCCGATTTTCCTAAGCGGTATAGAAAGGTAGACATGTATTGGTTTCTCCTCTTTATCTGTGAATTTAGAAGCCGTTGCGTAAATAAGCAAACATGGAATTCAGGTATTGGTCAAAAGACATAGCAGTGGAGTCTTCGCTCAGTTGTTCACCCGGCAGCATAACATTGAGCCGTCCGTCCAGAATGGGCACGAAGGCCCCGTAGACGGCACCGGCCAGCAGGTGGGTATACCCATCGGCATACCGTCCACGGGTGAACTGCTCCAGCGTCTCCTGGGCGGTGATCTGCAAATGCCGGAAGACATTGAGAATGTAAGGCTCCAGGGACGGGTATTGATTCGCCAGGGAGACGAACTGCCGCAGCTTATGCAGGAACTCTGAGGTGAATTGCAGCTTCAGCAGATTGTACAGGGCATCAAGCGGCGTAGCATCTGGCGGCAGCGCGGCCAGCGGGTTATTCTCTTCCTCCTTCTCTTGGATAGCAATTATGCCAATGAAATAGGCGGCTACCGCCTCCTCCTTGCAGGAGAAGTAATTCGCAAAAGTACGCCGGGAATATCCAGCCATCTGAACAACATCGTCAACAATGAAGCCGTCCATGCCATGCTCAAGCGCAAGCTCGAAGGCCGCTACGGCTAGGGCGTAGGAGGTGGCTTTCTTTTTTTTGTCCCGCAGATTCAGTTTCGAATTCAAATTTCAACGTTCCTCCTTTCCCTAAGATCTACAAGCACTATAGAATCTATAGGTTCTATTATTGCTCAAAGGGAAAGATTGCACAATGAGCATCGAGTGACGGAAATGTGAATATTTCAAATTTAGAGTAGTGGGCAGGGGAAGAAAGGTGGAGTTAGGGAATTAGGTTAGGAGGGCGTGGGGAGTAAGTGAGTGAATTAGTGAGTGAGAGCTAGTGTGGGAGTAAGGGGAGATGAGTAGGGGAGTAAGAGAGTAAGTGAGTAGGTGAGTAGGGGAGGAGAGTAAGAGAGTAAGTGAGTAGGTGAGTAAGGGAGTAAGGGAGTAAGAGGGTAAGAGGGTAAGAAGGTAAGAGAGTAAGAGAGTAAGAGAGTAAGAGAGTAAGCGAGTAGGTAAGTGAGTAAGAGTTAGTGTGGGCGTAAGAGTAGGGGAGTGAGAATGAGAGTGGGAGGAGATTAGGTGAGCAATAAGCAGTACGTGGGAGGAAGAGTAACATGGGTGTAAACAGACGATAGCACGAGCAAATCCCCGGGTAGATAAGAGTAGAGCTGAAGAATGCGCCTTCATTCACGAAGGGACAGCAATTTTGGCTTCTTTTGTCATCCTCGAGGTTTTACATTAAATGGCTGCAGGCGTAAGATTCAATCAACAACCGAATGAAATGACACTGTTCTTGAAATGGCTGAATTCCATAACGGGAACGGGGGAACCAACTGGTGCAGGCGGCTTAAGGATGGGCTGCTGGGTACCCGGGGTGAATCCTTGCCAGCGTGCTGCTATGGCTCTGGTGAGGTAGGGCAATCTCGCTGCCCGAATCCGTCAGCTAACCCCGTAAGCCTCGAAGAGAGAGGATGAGCGCCATGATCGATTAACCGACCACGGAGAGCCCTGCCGCTGCTGTGGTCTTTTTGCTGCGCAGTAGAGGGATAAATCCCACTAATTGCGCTGAAAATGGGCTGGAGGTGGAAATGAGAGGGATAAATCCCACTAATTGCGCTGAAAGTGGGCTGCAGGTGGAAATGAGAGGGATAAATCCCTCTGATTGCGCTGAAAATGGGCTGCAGGTGGAAATGAGAGGGATAAATCCCTCAAATGCAACGGAAAGTGGGAGGATGAAGAGCACAAGTGCACCTGAATCCCGGTAATGCCAAGTTGCGCCTCAGCACCCTACTAACCAAGCAGCCCAAAGTGGAAATTAGGAGGAATAGTGACGGAGTGGAGCGTATTTAAATCATATAACAACATTAATTAGTCAATTTAATATGAATTAGTCTTGTATGTACCACATTAGTCTGTTTCCGCATCGCCACAATAGTCTGTTTCCGCATCATCGAAATAGTCAGCTACTACATCGTCATATTGCATTGAAAAGAGGGATTACCATCGCTACTGTATTTATCGTCTGTTTCTGGGTGGGCCTTCTGCTTATCCTCAGTGGCAGCATTCATGGTCACGGGCTGGCAGGCCACCTGCATGTCGGGGGAGGGGATAGCGGGGGGCCGGGCTTTCTGCCGGTTCTTCCGTTGACGGTGTTTGTCACCGTCTGGGGCGGCACCGGGTATATGCTTGTCAAATACAGCGGGATGCAGCTGCTCGCCGTGGTGCTGGTCTGTACCTTAATCGCCCTGCTGCCGGGCATTCTGCTCTACACCGTGCTGACCCGGGTGATGACCCGGTACGACAGCAGTATGAGTGAACTGGATTATGATCCGGCCGGCCAGCTCGGGTATATCAGCATCGCCGCCGCGGATGGGGCCGTGGGAGAGATGAAGTATGTGCTGCACGGAACCATGCGTTCCATCGGCGTGCGGGCCGAATCCGGTCAGTCGCTGCTGCGGGGCGATCGGGTGATTATTGTGAAGACGGATAAGGGGATCGCAGCGGTCACCCTGTTCGAACGGGAAATGGAACATAACTAACGGGGAGTGTCGGAGCAAATGTTAATTTTATATGTAACCGGAGCTATTGTTGTAGTGATTCTGCTGGCGTTAACCAGTATTGTGACCGCGTATAAAAAAGTGCCGCCCAATCAGGCCATGATCGTATACGGCCTCGGCGGCAAAAGAGTCGTCCAGGGCGGTGGGACGTTCGTCATCCCCGGCTTCCAGAACAATAAAACCATCTCCATGATGCTGATGAGCTTCGATGTTATTCCAGCGCAGGCCATGTTCTCCCGCCAGGGCATCAAGCTGAACCTGGAGGCGGTGGCCCAAATTAAGATAAAAAGCGATCCAACCGCTATTCTCACCGCCAGTGAACAGTTCATTGACCGGCCGGAAGAGGACCGTGAGACGATTATTTTGCATTCGGTGGAGGGGCATCTGCGCGGCCTGATCGGCCAGCTCAGCGTAGAATCTATACTTAAGACCCCAGACGAAATCAACAGCAAGATGCGGGAGACCTGCTCAGAGGACCTCGACAAAATGGGGCTGGAGGTAGTCAGCTTCACCATCAAAAAGATTACCGACGATAAGGGGTACATCGACAATATGGGCGTGCCCGAGATTGAGCGTATCCGCCGCGATGCCAGTATTGCCAAGGCCGAAGCCGAACGCGACATTCAGATCAAGCAGGCCGAAGCAGAGAAGGAATCTGCGATTGCCAAAGCCAATGCCCATCAGGCGACCATAGAGGCGGGAACCGCCGCCCGTGCCAAGGAATCCCTGTTCGAGAAGGAGCTGAATATTAAGCAGGCGGACTTCAAGCTGGAGACAGAAGTGAAGAAGGCGCAGGCGGATCTGGCGTACGAATTGCAGCAGAACAAGATCAAGCAGTCACTGGTTACGGAACAGGTCCGAATCACTCAGATGGAGGCTGAAGCCAACCGCACAGTCCGGGAGATCGAGGTCGAGCTGAGACAGCGGGAGCTGGAGGCAACGGTAATCAAGCCTGCCCAGGCGGAGAATCAGGCGACAATCATGAGAGCGGAAGCCGCCAAGCAGCGGCAGATTCTGGAGGCGGAAGCCGAAGCAGCTACGACGACCAAGCGCGGATTGGCAACAGCGGAGGCGGAATTGGCAAAAGGGAAGGCGAATGCAGAGATCGTCCAGCTCGCCGGAGCGGCGGAAGCGGGAGCATTGCAGAAGAAGGCTGAGGCGTACAAACAGTTCACTCAAGCGGCCCTGACCGTGGAATTCCTGAAAATCCTGCCTGAGCTGGCTGACAAAATCGCCTCCCCGCTGGCCAAGGTAGACAAGATCACCGTCATCTCCCAGGACGGGGCTTCCGCAGGCGTGAACAAAATCACCGGCGATATCGCCAAAATCATGGCCCAGGTGCCTGAGCTGACCAAGACGCTGACCGGCATGAATGTAACAGAGGCGCTTAGCGGGTTACTTGGCCGGGAGCATGAACAAGAACAGGACTAGGAGAGGAGTAGTGGTAGGCAGGAAGTAGAAGTAAGTAGGCGGTAAGTAGCTGATGAACCGGCAGCAAATCCGCCTTCCTGACTGCAGCTCTCCACAAAAAACAGGCGTCAATCTCCAAAAGGAGGCTGACGCCTGTGGTGTGTCTGAAGCTGCACGAAGCAGCAGCCTTATAATGATAAGTAAGCTGTTGATCAGCGTTGTACCGCCGCAGAACGAAAGTCCGCTGAGGTTCAGCGCTACACCACCCGTAGAATCAATCTGCTGTTGATCAGCGCTCCACTGCTCTCAGGCGGTAAGTGCAGCTTGCGTAATCTCCGCGCAGGTCGGAGACCACAAGGCCCATTCGCATCAGGCGGTCGCCGCCGAGCGGTGTGCCGTCAAAGGCCTTCTGGAACGGACCGGAGCTGTCGCCTCCAGCTGCTGCAGCAGCTTCTGCGCCGCCGTGGACATGCTCGTTGCTGCCGGCAGCCCCGGTCTCGATGACGTAATCCAGCTCCGGGTTCAGCCCCTTGAGCGTAAGGCGCGAGATTGGCGGATTAGGTCTCGCGAGTACGCGGAAGTAAGCGACGAAGGCTTCGGTCTTATCCTCGCTGACGAACATCCAGGCAGTCTCACCGCTGCCGCCAAACGGACTCAGCAGACGGTACATATCCCCTTGCTGCACCAGCGTGCGGATCTCCTTGTACTGGGCAATCTGCCGGGCAGCCAGATCCTTCTCGGCTCCGGTGAACTTGGTAAGGTCCAGCTCATAGCCGAAGTTACCGCTCATTGCCACATCGCCGCGCATAGCGAGGGAGGTAATGCGGTCTACCTGATGGTTAGGAACGTCAGATACATGCGCGCCCATGCTGCTGGCCGGGTAGACGATGCTTGTGCCGTACTGAATCGCCAGGCGTTCCACCGCATCGGTGTTGTCGCTGGTCCAGGTCTGCGGCATATAGAACAGCATACCCGGATCGAACCGGCCGCCGCCGCCGGAGCAGCTCTCGAACAGAATGTCAGGGAAGCGGGAGGTCAGGCGCTCCAGCAGATGATACAGGCCGAGCATATAGCGGTGGGCGGTTTCTTTTTGCCGCTCCGGGGCGGCCTTCACCGATGCAATCTCAGTCATATTGCGGTTCATGTCCCACTTGATATAGCGGATCGGGGCACTGGAAAAGACCGCGCTTAACGTCTCATACAGATAGTCACATACCTCCGGGCGGGAGAGATCCAGGATCAGCTGGTTGCGGCCTTCCGTGCGGCGGCGTCCCTCGGCATGCAGGCACCAGTCCGGGTGCTTGCGGTACAGCTCACTGTCCGGCGAGACCATCTCCGGCTCCACCCATAGACCGAATTGTACGCCTTCCTTGTTGACCCGGTCTGCCAGATCCGCCAGACCTTCAGGCAGCTTGCGGCGGTCCTCGAACCAGTCGCCGAGCGAGCTGTTATCCTTGTCGCGTCTGCCGAACCAGCCGTCGTCAAGGACGAATAGCTCAATGCCGAGCGGGCCTGCTGCTTTGGCGATGGTCGCGATTTTGTCCGCATCGAAGTCGAAGTAAGTCGCCTCCCAGTTGTTGACCAGAATCGGCCGGGCCTGATCACGGTGAACCCCGCGGCAGAGCCGGGTCCGGTACAGCCGGTGATAGGTGCGCGACATGCCGCCGATGCCCTCGCTGGAATAGACAAGCACGGCCTCCGGGGTCTGGAAGGATTCGCCCGGCTCCAGCAGCCAGGAGAAGTCGAACGGATTAATCCCGATGCTTACACGGGTCTGGCCGAACTGCTCCACCTCGGCCGTAGCGCTGAAGCTGCCGCTGTAAACGAGGCTGAAGCCATAGACGTCACCCTGATCTTCATCTGCACCCGGGCGCAGAAGCGCGAGGAAGGGATTGACCTGATGGCTGCTTGATCCGCGGCGGCTCTCCAGGGACAGCGCGGCTCCAGGGTTAAGCGGGTGGCGCTGAACATGGCGCTCTCTGGCCCATGCGCCGCTCAGGTGCAGGGTGTCATAAGCGGAATCGGCAAAATCCACCGACGCGCTAAGCGCCTGCTCCAGCCGGAGCGGGACTTCGCCGTTATGCTCGAAGCGGACGGAGCGGGTAATCGCCTGATGGTCAGCGAACACCGTATAGAGCAGTCTGACCGTAAGGCCGGCGTAGTCATCCTTCAGGGTGAGCTCAAGCGTAAGCGCTTCTGCTTCGCTCTCTGCATAGACCGCTGGCAGTCCATCCAGTGCCGGCTTACCCGGCGTGATTGCATAGCCTGCATACTTCAGCTCAGAGATCCGTGTGCCGTCAGCCAGTTGCACCTGGTACGCCGGACGCCGGAAGTCACCGCTGCCATATTGCGGATACTCCTGAGGCAGGGCATCCAGCGAGAGGGCGGGCTTCTGCGGCAGCGGGGTCGGCGAGAAGGATGCGCGTTCACGCAGCTCCAGTGCTCCGGCCAGACTGTCATCATGACGGAGCCGTGCGCCCCAGTAGACATGGGCAGGGTACCCCTCCACCAGCCGGATGATGTAGCTGGTGTCTTTGGACTGAAGATGGAACAAGCCTAGTGATCCGTCTGCATAAATGTTCATGATCTTAACACTCCTTGTGTATTGGGATAAGGTTTGGATATCTTAGAAAAAGCAAATTACGATTGCTGGGCAGCCGGGCTGCGTTAATCCGTTGTCGCGCCGCTGGTCTCGCGGACAATCAGCTTCGTGCCGATCATCGTGTGCGAAGGAGCTTCGCGTCCTTCGAACCGCTCGGCGAGCAGCTGAACCGCCGCTTTGCCCATCTGCTCGGGATAGGCGCGGACTGTTGTCAGCGGAGGCTGAACATAGGCCGCCATCTCGATATCATCGAAGCCGACGACAGCCATCCCGGCAGGCACCTGTATCCCGTGATCATGCAGGGCGCGCAGGGCGCCGACCGCCAGCGGATCACTGGCCGCGAAGCAGGCCGTAGGCCGCCTTACGCCTGCAAGCAGCTCGCTCATCATCCGGTAGCCGTTAGCACTGGTCCAGCTTCCCGTGCGGATCAGCGCCGGATCATAACAGCCTTGACTCTGCATGATCCGGGTGTAATGATGCCTGCGGCGCTCCTCCTCGCTGCCGCCTCCGATGAAGGCGATCTCGCGGTGGCCCAGCTCCAGCAGATGGCCCAGCGCCTGGTCGACAGCCTGCCGGAAATGCGTCCGCACGGAGTCATATTCCGTGCGCTCCGAGTAATGATCGACCAGCACCGTGGTGCCTGGGTACGGGTGCAGCTTCGCAAGGTATCCCGGCTGGAAGCTTCCGCCGACTACAATAAGCCCGTCACCGGCGGGCCGGAGCGGGGCGGGCGTGCTGTGCCCGCGCAGCGTCTGGCCCAGCCGGATGCCCAGCTCCTCACAGCGCAGCTCCACGCCGCGCCGGATGGAGCCGTAATAAGGGTCGTCCCGTTCCTCTTCGGCTGTACACCAGAGCAGAAGCGTGACGGTCTTGCTGCCCAGCTCATTCTCCCGCTTCAGCTGCCGTACCCGTGAGGGCTTGTAGCCAAGCTGCCCGGCCACGGCGAATACACGGCTGCGTGTCTCCTCGCTGACAGCCAGGGACAGGTCGTTATTCAGCACTCTGGATACGGTTGCGGCTGATACGCCGGCCTCACGGGCAATGTCTTTAATCGTTGCCAAGCTGATCACGCCTTTTTAGTTAATAAATTTACTAAATATTTGCCTTAATCCTATCATCCGCCGAAGGTTCTTTCAAGAGGATTTTTTGAGCGCTTACATTTTGCTTGCCGCCGCATCAGCATCGTGCTGCCCTGAGACTGCGCGGACTGATAGGCCGTTATTTGTATTCATTCTGCGATCCAACCGGGGCAGGCGGACGCAGATTCCGATAATGAGCAATATTCCCCTCGTTTCCAGCGCTACACGGCAACATAACGGCCACTGAGTCCGCGAAACCACCAAAAGTCTGTTTTTTCACGCAATAGCGTCCTCTGAGTCCGTCACATGCTAAAATATCAATAGTGCACAGAAGAGCAAATGAAATAGAGTGGAGTGGTGAAATGAATCTGCGAGGGATTTGGATAATGGCTATAGCAGGGCTGGCTCTGTTGCTAGGCTCCTGCTCCTCCGGAGCCGCCAGCGCCAGCAATAGTGCTAAATTAGCGGACGGATATTCCATCGGTACGCTCCAGACAGCCATGGAAAATTACATAAACGAGCGGCTCTGGTACTACCCGGAGAAGATAGAGGGCAAGGGGATGGACAAATTCGATGCCTTCATCGGCCATACCCTCCAGGTGGAGGTACGTGTATATAAGGATGCTGAGGGCCAAGACAAGCTATACGGCCATACCGACATCGGGGATTGGCTGGTGATTTTCAAGAATGAGGACGGTTATGTGTACGCAGATGGGCAGGTTAGCGAAGAGTCCCCGGATGCCTGGCCGGGAGATTCCTACGAGACCGTCGGGAGCTTCACGGTAAAGGTGAACCCGCCTCACCAGATCGAGTATGGGGATTCACCGCACAAGCGGGAAGTGGTTGCAGTCATGGATAAGCAGGTCAGAGCGCTATGTGCAGACTTGACCCGTGGAGCGGATGCGGCTGACTGGAAGAATGCGCAGGTGTTTGTGGCTGATTTTCATCCCTATGAGGACATGACTACGGCGTGGGTGGTCCGGCCAGACGGTTATGCATGGGTCACAGGCGTATTTGCTGAAGAGCAGGAGGGGGCATTAACTGGGGGGTTCGGCACACAGAAGATCAAGGACCTGCCAGAGGCGGACCCAACCCGGTACGAGTTTGACACAAGAGTAGTGAAGCAGAAGCCCGTAATCCAGTTTGTGTGCAAATAGAAGAGAGGCTGCCTATCCAGGCAGCCTCGTCCGTTTTTTTTCGAGCAAATAACGCTATCTCATCCCCATCATTCTGCGGTGTGCTCACCAAACACATGCCCCACAATCAGATCCGCACATTCTTCAGAAGTGTTCTCATGCGTGTTCACCTTAAAGCTATACTCGATACCATGGGCCATCAGCTTGTGCTGCTCCTCAGACTGGTCTTCGCCTCTGTGCTCCCGGGCCAGGTTGCGCTGGCGGCAGATGTCCAGAGGACAGAATACTTCAATAATGGATAGCGGGTATCCGCTGAAAATCTCCTTTACCTTCTCATAATGAGGCGCAAGTCCGGGACGTTCCACGATAATGCCGTCTATCAGCACATGCTTGCCATGATCCGAGAATAGTTTGGCGGTATGATACATCATGATAATAGCTTCACTAAGATACTTCCAGTAGTCTTCACGCAAGTAACGTTCCCCGATGGTTTCTTCGAACAGATCATTGGCTACCACATAAAAGAATTCCGGCGACCTCGCTTGTATGGCTTCGACGATTGAGGTTTTGCCGGAGCTGGTCACTCCGTTTAGAAATACGATTTGTCCTTTGTTCATTGGTCTTTCCTTCCTTTCATGCTTCGTTTAATTTTTTCTTTCGTTTCTTCCCTTTGTTTACTCCCCTCCCGCATCCCCCTCAATCTGCTGCATATAATCCCGGGGAGAGAGCCCGGTGACCTTCTTGAACACCTTGCTGAAATAGAAGGCGCTCTCATAGCCGAGCTTCTGGGAGATTTCGTAGATCCGGCCTTCGCCGCGGATCATCATTTCCTTGGCGGCGGTGATTTTGGTCTCTGTGATATACTCAACATAGTTCACCCCGGCGACCTTGGAGAACAGGTGGCTCAGGTAGTTGGGGCTGAAGTTGAACACATCCGCTACCTGATGGAGCGAGAGCTTGGTGCCGAGATTTCTTTTGATATACTCCTGGACATTCTTCACCACCTGCTCTTTATAGCTCTGTCTGCGGGTGGAGAGCATCCGGACGCAGCCGTCCCGGAACTGGACGAGCCAGCTGATAATCTCCTCAATCGTATGCATCTGGTAGATCGCCCGGTAGCCCTCCGGCTCCTGCTCGAAGATCTGCTCCACCATGTTGTCTCCGTCCGCGAGCAGGGAGGTCGCCATATACAGAATGTTGCAGGCGGCATCAGTGGCGGGAACGAGCAGGTCAGGCCGTCCGTCGAAGCTCTCGATCATCCGGGAGATAATGCTGTGCAGGGCGCGGGTATCCATTTCTTCAAAAGCTCTGCGGATTTCCTGCCGTGATTCCGAGAAATCAAACAGCAGGTGCTCCTGCAGCGGGGCTTCGCCTTCCGTGAAGAAGACGAAGGAGCGCTCCTTCACTGCGGCGGGCAGTGCCTTCCGGGCGGCGAGATAGCTTCCCTGCAGCAAAAACGGATCTTCCGCCGCGAAGCCAATCGCCCCGATAATGGTCACATTGAAATAATTATGCAACACCGAAGCCATATCCGCCAGCAGCTTCTGGATGTCAGGCATCCAGAGCTGCGGGTCCGGGCCCGGCACAGGCAGGGTCAGCGCAAAATTGCGCAGATCCAGACTGGTGACATAGCAGGCACTTCTCACGGCAAGCGTATCCCTGGCCATCTGCACCGTGCTGGAGCATAAGGCGACCAGCTTATCCCCGCGCGGCGGGACAGTGTCCGGCCCGAGAATGCGGCAGGTACAGACCAGATAGGCCGGCGCGGAGAGGTCCACCTCCAGATCCTCCTTTTGCAGCAGGTACTGGTTCTTGTTCTCGAACAGACCGCTTAACAGCCGGATGAAGAATTTATCCCGCTCGGCCTGGAGATTGCCGCGGTGGACCAGCTTCGGATAGCTCTCCATGGTCTGGTACTCCTCCAGAATACTAATGGCCCGGCGGATCGATTCGGCCAGTGCCTCCGGGGTCAGCTCCAGCTTCACCAGGTAATCGGTGGCCTGGACCTCAATCGCTCCGCGCGCATACTGGAATTCCTCGTAGCTGGTCAGCATGATGAACAGCGGAAGCCGCCCGAACTTGCGGCGGACCGAGCCGGCGACCTCAAGGCCGCTTTTGATCGGCATTTTGATATCGCTGATTACGATGTCCGGGCGGAGGGTGTCGATCATCTCTTCCTCCTGCGCACCGTTGTGGGCGATGCCGACAATCTCAATGTTATATTGCTCCCATTTCAGCATGGACTGGAGTCCGATGCAGACTAGGGCTTCATCGTCTGCGATTAATAATTTGATCAAGCTCATCACATCCTTGCTCAGTTTGCAGGGCGCCGGGGGCTATTCTCTCAGCCGGAAGGGCAGCAGCAGCTTCATCTTGGTGAAACGGCCGACCTCGCTCTCAATCGACAAGCCGTACTCCCCGCCAAAAGCAAGCTGCAGCCGCTCGTTCACACTGCGCAGCCCGATATTCTCCAGCATTCCCTTGGCCTCGTCCCCGGGAACGGTTAGGATGGTGGAGATTTGCTCCTCCTTCATCCCGACCCCGTTGTCCTCGATCGTAATGAGTAGATCCGCGAAGCCGCTCTTCGTGACCCGGACCACAATATCGCCTCTGCCCTTAGGCTCGATGCCATGGAAGATCGCATTCTCCACCAGCGGCTGAAGGGTGAAGCGGGGAATAAGCCCGGCGAGCAGCGCTTCCTCTTGAATCTCTGTGACCATGGTAACCGTGCTGCCATAGCGGTATTTCTGAATCAGGAAATAGTCCTCCAGCAGGCTCAGCTCATCCTTCAGCGGCATCAGCCGCCGGTTGTCCTTGGCAATGCTGCGGAGCAGCCGGGACAGGGAGGTCGTCATCTCCGCAATGCCGGTGGCGTTCTGGATCGTAGCCATCCATTTGATTGAATTCAGGGTATTATACAGGAAGTGCGGATTAATCTGGTTCTGTAGCATCCGGTATTCCAGCTCCTGCTTCTGCTTCTCGTCCGCCAGCCGACTGTCCATAAGGGCTACGATGTCCTGGGACAAGCGGTTAATGCCCCGGCCGACATCGCCCAGCTCGCTGTTCCATTCAATACCCGAGTCCAGCAGGAAGTTGCCCTGGGCAATCTTGTCCATGCGCTTCTTCAGCTTCTCCACCGGAAGGCTGATCGTGCGGGTCAAATACAGCGTAATGATTGCGCTTAAGACAAGCACGAGCAGACAGACGCCCAGCAGGACGAGAATCCATATATTGCTCCGGGGCGCGAACTGGTCGCTGGACAAGGTCTGCGAGAGCATGACACCGCTGCGTACCGGATACGATACCACGATATGCCTTTCACGATCATCCTGCATTTTCACCATAGACAGCTCGGTACCCGGACCGACAGGCTTGTCACTGGTATAGGCTACCGGCTCATACGGACCTTCAATGGCTTTGACCTGATCGCCGGTAAGCTGATAATGATGCTCGCCGAGCGTAAGGAGCAGCCGGGAGTGCTCCGGCAGGGCATAGCCCTTCAGCTTGTCCGTAATGACGGAGGTATTGGCTAGCAGGTAGACGGTGCCCACCCGGGTGGCTCCCCGGCCATAGATCGGGAACACGAAGGGAATTCCGTAGGAATTGGAGAGCGGGTCCTTAATGACCCGGTCCCATTGCTCTTCGGCCTCATTCGTCAGACCGGTGACTTGACCGATATTATGGATCGTTAGCGGAACGGAGGTACCGAAATTCTCCACCTGCAGGAACTTTCCGCTGTTATCTGTAGCAATTAGGCGGCGTACATAGCTATAGGAGCGGTTGATCCGCACATCGTCCTGCATCGCGTTGAACACATTGAGCGCCTGCTTGGGGCTGGCCTCCGCCGACTCGAAATATTCGGTAAGCAGGGTGTTCGTGGACGAGTTGGTGCTGCTGGTCATTGCCAGGGTGGTCAGGTCAATCAGATCCTGTTCAATAATATGGGAGACGAGCTGGAGGTTGAACTCCGTCGCCTGGATGGTCGTTTTGCGCTGATAATACGTAATCAGTTCATAGCTGAACCAGGACAGCAGCGAGGCAATCAGCAGCGCAAAGGCGGTCATGAGCAGAATAATGCGGCTTTTAATAGTAGATTTACGTACCGTGGTGAACACTCCTTCATGAATAATGAACCTATATAAAGCGTTTTCAACTACCATAGCATATTCCTGCGTTTCAATATAGGGTCAGGGGGAGAAGCTGAGAATTTTACAGGTTTCGGATAAGAAATTACAGGTTTGGGGCAGGCCGTGCGGAGAAGAGCACAGAATAGTGAATGAACTGTGTTTGATTTTGCATCCCCATCGGGTCTGAAAAGGCTTACAATTTGAACTAAGGCCGGGTAAGCAAATGTGCCGGCCACTGATAGACCATAAGAGGATAAAGGGGATACTTACATGAACTTAAAAAGATTCTACGGCATGACCCTAAGCGCCGCGCTCTCCGTGAGCCTGCTGGCCGGATGCTCCGGCAATAACAATACGAAAGACGCTGCTGCAACGAATGCACCTGCTTCGGGCAACGCTGCAACCGCTTCCTCCGAGCCAAGTCAGGAGCCTGTAACACTGAAGTGGGCGCTGTGGGACTGGGAAGCAACTGCCTACTACAAACCGCTGATCGATGCTTACAAGGCTGCACATCCGAACGTAACTATTGAGTATGTGGACCTTGGCTCCACCGACTATATGACCATGCTCAGCACTCAACTCTCGGGCGGGGCAGATCTGGACGTTCTGACGATCAAAGACATTCCGGGCTACTCGAACCTTGTGAAGCAGAATCACCTGGAGCCGCTGAAGACGTACATGGGTGACAAATCGATCGATCCTTCGGTATACGGCGGTACGGTGGAGCAGATTGAAGTGAACGGCGAGGTGTATGCGCTTCCGTTCCGCAGTGACTTCTGGCTGATCTACTACAATAAGGCCTTGTTCGACAAAGCAGGCGTGGATTATCCGACCAACGATATGACGTTCGACCAATACGATGAGCTGGCCCGCAAGATGACCTCCGGCAGCGGCTCGGAAAAAGTATATGGCGCCCACTACCACACCTGGCGCAGCGCGGTTCAACTGTTCGGCATTCTGGATGGCAAGAACACCGTGGTCGGCGGCAACTATGACTTCCTGAAGCCTACCTATGAGCGCATTCTGAAGGAGCAGGAAGATGGCATCGTGATGGATTACGCAACCCTGAAGACCTCCAGCACGCATTACTCCGGCGTATTCTACAATAACTCTGTAGCCATGATGAACATGGGCAGCTGGTTCATTGCCACTCAGATTGAGAAGGTGAAGAGCGGCGAATCCCAGTCCGCAGAATGGGGCATCGTGAAGTATCCTCATCCTGAAGGCGTAGAAGCCGGAACGACGCTGGGAACGATTACTTCCCTGGCCGTGAACCAAAAGTCCAAGCACAAAGAAGCGGCCCTTGATTTCATGAACTTTGTAACCGGAGCGGAAGGCGCTAAGGTGATTGCTTCTACCGGTACGATTCCTGCGATCAAAAACGATGAGGTTATCAATTCCATTACCTCCATCGACGGCTTCCCGTCAGACGAGAACAGCAAGGCTGCGCTGAATACAGTTCAGACTTATCTGGAAATGCCAATCCATGAGAAGAGTGCGGACATTGAGGTTATTCTGAATGAAGCGCATGACAACATCATGACCAAGAACGCAACAATCGACGAAGGCTTGAAGGATATGAATGACCGGGTAGGCCAGCTTTTGAACAATTAAGGTGAATGTGTAACGTTAGTGTCCTGAAGGAAGGGCGGGCGGAGGCCCGCCTTCCATATAAATAAGGGACATCACAGCACTCACATGAACAGGCATCGAAGTAATTCCCACTTTGCGGGGATGTTAGATAAGGTTTGGAGGAGAACGAATGCAGAACGAAACCATATTGCGTACAAATAAGAGCCCAAAAAGCAAGTTGTCGCGCGGACTCCGGGATAACCTGGTCGCGTATAGCTTTATTGCGCCGAACTTTATCGGATTTGCCCTGTTTACCCTGGTACCGATGATCTTTGCCTTTATTCTGGCGTTTGTGAAATGGGACGGGGCCAATCCGATGAAGTTCACCCAGCTGGACAACTTCTCCCGGCTGATCTCGGATACCACCTTCCACAAAGCCTTGTGGAACACGATTGTCTACACCATCGGTGTCGTGCCGCTGACCATGATCGTGGCGCTGGCGCTGGCGATTCTGCTCAATCAGAAGATCATGGGCCGTAATTTCATGAGAACGGTATTCTTTTTTCCATATGTGGCATCGCTGGTCGCGGTTGCTGCGGTATGGAACTTCATCTTCAGCCCGACCATGGGTCCGGTGAACAACATCCTGCATCTGATTACCGGCATTCCGCTGGAGGAGCTGCCCCGCTGGGCGGCGGATAAGCAGTGGGCGATGTTTACAGTAGTGCTTTTCACCGTGTGGAAAAACATGGGATATTATATGGTCATCTATCTTGCTGGTCTCCAGGGGATTAACCCGGAGCTGTATGAGGCTGCTGAGCTGGACGGCGCAGGCCCGTGGAGAAGATTCCGCAATGTGACTGTGCCGCAGCTGGCACCAACCACCTTCTTTGTCCTGATGATTCTGGTCATCAACTCGTTCAAGGTCTACGATATCTTCATCAACCTGTTCGCCGGCGCCGATAACCAGCTCAACAATGCTACACGGGTCATGGTCTATCAGATCTACAACACGGCGTTCCGCTCGCTGGATTACGGGTATGCCAGTGCCATGGCAATTGTACTATTCCTGCTGGTACTCGGCATCACCATCGTCCAGTTCCGCGGCGAGAAGAAATACGGACAATAGGGGGATCTATAAGATATGGTTGGTAAAAGTAAAGGACTTAAAATCAGCTTAATGGTGCTTGTATATGCCCTGTTAATTCTGACCGTGCTGGCAATGCTGGTGCCGTACATCTGGATGCTGTCGTCTTCGCTCAAGCTGAATAAGGATGTCTTCTCCTTCCCGATGAAGTGGATTCCGGCGAATCCGCGCTGGGAGAACTTCCAGGATATCTGGACGCGGATTCCGCTCGGGCGCTTCATCTACAATACAGCGAAGCTGTCAATTATCGTTACGATTCTGCAGCTCCTGACTTCCAGCTTCGCCGCGTATGCGTTCTCCAAGCTGCATTTCAGAGGCAAAAATGTGATCTTCCTGGGGTACATCGCCACGATCGCGATCCCTTGGCAGGCCTACATGGTGCCGCAGTTCATTCTGATGCGCTATATGGGCTTGAACAATACTCACCTGGCGATCATTTTGCTGCAAGCCTTCTCGGCCTTCGGGGTGTTCATGATGCGCCAGTTCTATCAGGGGGTGCCGGATGAATTATGTGAAGCAGCCCGGATTGACGGACTGAGCGAATATGGAATTTGGGCGAGAATTATGCTTCCGCTATCCAAGCCTGCGCTGTCCACGCTGACCATCTTCACCTTCGTGGCCACCTGGAATGACTTCCTGGGGCCAATGATCTATCTGACCGATACGAAGCTTAAGACCATCCAGATCGGTCTGCGGATGTTCATCTCACAGTATTCTGCAGAATATGGCCTGATTATGGCGGCGAGTGTGGTGTCAATCATTCCGGTAGTGATTGTGTTCCTGGCGCTTCAGAAGTACTTTGTACAGGGAGTTGCTGCTTCGGGGATTAAGGGGTAGTGGATTGAGGGTAGTTGAGTAACAGCCTGGCAGTTGCAGCTTTTCGCAGTCTGCCAGGTATTTTTATACCTGTATTTTGAATGCGCTTACTTCATTAAGAAAGAGGAGGATTAATGAATGAACAGAAAGAACCGTGTTAAGAAAAGGCTATTCTCCGTGCTGTTATCGGCTGCACTTGTAGCCGGAATGTTCCCTGCACTAGGTACGTCTGTAGCATCTGCCAGTGAGAATGATGCTTCTGCGGTCCGGATTCAGCTTGACGGTAAGGACATCAAGGACGGGAATGTTAACGGGCTGACCTTCAAGGGGTTCGGCGTACTCAGCGGCAACAGCACCAGCGCCCTGCTGATGGACTATAAGTCCGAGCAGCCGGAGGCCTATGCACAGCTGCTGCAGATTCTGTTCGGGGGCGACCGCCCCTTGATGGACCATGTCAAAATCGAGATGGGCAATGACCGCAATAACTCTACCGGTCCCGACCCTTCGACTATGCGCACGGAGGATGAGGAGGCCAATGTAGCCAGGCATCCCGGCTTCCAGCTTGCGGCCGATGCCAAGGCTGTCAATCCGGCGGTTAAGGTGAGCTTCCTGCGCTGGAATGCTCCGGCTTGGGCGGGCAATAACGACAAAATTTATACGTGGTACAAGAAAACCATTCTGGCCGCTTACCGAGAATACGGCTATATGGTGGATTATGTGAATCCTCATATCAATGAGCACGCGCCGGATCTGGCCTGGACGAAGGAGTATGGCGAGAGGGTCAAAGCGGATACGTCAGACTTCAAGGACGAGCAGGAGAAGGAGCTGTACCACAGCATTAAGCTGGTCATTTCCGATGAAGTCGGCATCGGCTCCTTCGGCGATGCGCTGGTGAATGATCTGTCCCTGCGAGAAGCGGTAGCCGCTGCCGGTTATCACTACAACACCGATGATGACAGTAAGGGCAATTTCAAGCGGCTGGCGGATGAACTTGACAAGGAAATCTGGAATAGTGAAGCCCAGGCCACCTTCAGTAATTCGGCCTTCCGTCCCCACAATAATATGAAGGACCCGTTAGTGCCCGGGACGGGGATCGGCGGTACCGGCGGACCGCTGGAGATGGGTAATACCATTATTAAGGGCTTTGTGAATTCGCGCCGGACGCATTTCATCTATCAGCCGGCGATCGGCTCCTTCTATGAAGGCGGGCAGTACTCGTTCAAGGAGCTGCTCAGCGCCCGCGACCCGTGGTCAGGCTTCATTCATTATGATGCTGGACTGCTGGTTCTGAAGCATTTTAACGGGTTTGCGACAACCGGCTGGGAGAACGAAGACAATACGGCAGGAATCTGGAGGGCCGTTCCTCAGGCGAGCTACACCGGAGCAACCGGCACCAACCCGGTCAGCGGGCGTAACGGGACTCCAAGCTATATGACCCTGGCTTCACCTGACAAGCAGGATTTCTCGACGGTGATCATCAATGACAGCGAGACGGAGAAGATCTACAAGCTTCAGGCCGTCAACATGGCTTATACCGGCAACCCGTCTCTGGAGATGTGGGAGACCCGCGGCGCAGAGACAGGTCAGGCTTTTAATAACAACTATATGAAAGATCTTGGGGATGTTCAGGCAGATGGCAGCGGTGAGTACACCATTCGTGTGAAGCCGTTCTCTATTGTCACTGTCACCACGCTGGATAACCGCAATAAGGAAGGGTTCAGCACACCGCTTCCGGTGGAGGGCGAACGCACCGTGCTGGATACCGATGCTACCGGGTCCGTGCAGAATACGGAAGACCAGTGGCTATATGCCGATGACTTCAATTATGGCGGCCGGAGTGTTCCGGTGATCGGAGAGGGCGGACAGATTACCGGCGAAGAGAGCTATGTCAGCTCGCGCGGCGGTCCGTACAGCGTTATGCCGCGTTATACGCAGGACCTCAATGGGGCATTCGAGGGCTACCTGGTGGATGGCACAAATAACTATGTGCTGCGGCAGCAGCTGGACCAGACGACCACCGGAGTAGGCGGTGCCTGGAACGGCGGCGACCCGGTCACGGCCATCGGAGATTACCGCTGGACTAATTATAAGGCCAGCGCCGATGTGTCTTTTGAACAAAATAGCACGTATGGCGGAACCAATTACGCAGCGATTGGGGCCAGATACCAAGGCGGGCCGCAGACGATTAACGGCACCCCTTATGCGCTCAAGTTCTGGTTCGATGGCGGCTGGCAGCTGCTGTCCAGCGGGACTGTGGTGGCCAGCGGAAACGCAGCTTCCGGCTCCGGGGGGGTGAAGATTCCTGATTTCAATACGGCACATGACGCGTGGCATAACATTGCCATTCAGGTGGCTGGGGATACGGTCACTGCTTATCTGGATCAGGTTGAGCTTGCTTCCTATACCGATCCGAATCCGAAGCTCTCCGGGCGCGTGCAGCTTGCCAGCGGCTTCTATCATACCCGCTTCGATAATCTGAAGGTGGAGAGGGTAGACGGATATACCCCTTACTATGCCGAGCAGCTGGATAACCTGGAGATGACGGATCTGGCTGAAGTCCCGGGAATGAATCTGGTCTATGAAGGCAATTGGGCCCATGAGAATGGGAAAGGCATGTATGTCTATCAGCGTTCCCTCTCTACCAGCCAAGGGGCCGGTGCGGTGCTGAAGTATACTTTTACCGGTACGGGACTTGATATTCTGGGGCCGAACGACGGCTCCGCCAAGCTGGAAGCTGTGGTAGACGGCGAGACGCTGGTAGTATCAGGTGCTGCGGGTGTTGCGAAGGAGCTGTACCAGACCTTCACGCTCCGTGGACTGAAATACGGTGAGCATACGGTTCAGCTCAAAGTGCTGAGCGGGACCCTCACTGTGGATTCCGTAGCGGTCATTGGCGGGGAAGGCGCAGGCAACCCGGATACAGCGGGGCTTCAGCAGGCGGTGAGTGCTGCACTTACGGTCAGCAGGGAAGAGAGCTACCCGGAGAAGGACTGGAAGCTGTTCACGAATGCCCTGGATACTGCCCAGGCAGCGCTGAATGATCCCGTTCTCTACCGGCTGGACCAGGAAGGGGCAGCTCAGCTTGCAGAACGTCTGTCTTCCGCACTGAATCTGTTGCTGCTCGGAGATGTGAGAGAGCTTGCATCCATTCCCGATAGGGCTACTTATGCAGGGAAGCTGCCGGAGCTGCCAGCCAAGGTAGAAGCCACGCTCGCAGACGGCTCTAAAATACAGGTGGCTGTGAAGTGGAATCTGGATGCGGTTAGCTTCGGCAAGCCATACGAACGGGTAGCGGTCACCGGCACCTATGGAAGCTTGAAGACCATTGCTTATGTGGAAGTGGTTCCTGAGGGGCTGGTGTACTTCCTGGATATGGGTGTTGCCGGGGATGGAGGCACCCCGCCATATACAGCCATCCGGGATCTATCAGGCGTCAGCCTGCTGAATCAGAAGGCAGATCAATTGTCCACAGGAGATACGGTATGGGGCCATACAAATACGGGCGCTAACTATAGTGTCAAAGGGCTGGGCGGTGATGTAGTCATCACCAATAAAGCCCAGACCGGAGTATACGGATCGAATACGAGGAATACGCCGCTGGTCTACAACCTGCCTCTGAGTGCAGGCAAATATACGGTTACTTCCTATCATCTGGATTGGTGGAATAATGGGAGCCGGACGATGGACATTACTCTCAGTTACCCTGACGCAGAGGGGAAGATCGTGAGTGAGACGGTGAAGACCGGACTGGTTGCTGGCCTGGGCGGAGTGCTGGTTCAACATGATTTCACGCTGCCGGTCAGCGGTACGGTGAAATATACGGTGAACAATACGTTCAGCCAGGCTTCGCTGATCAGCTATCTGGCAGTGGCGAAGGACATGGTCAGCGCGGCCAATGAACAGGCTGTACTTGGGGCGAAGAGTATGATTGAAGGGGCAGCTTACAGCGTCAAGATGGCGCAAGCGAATAGTGAAGAAGCTGTCCGGGTCTGGTTGGCGCAGACCATTGGCGGGTTGCCGGGCTTCAGTGATACGGGAGTTACCCTGGGGGATATTACCTTGTCTGCCTTCCAGGCAGCCGCAGAGGATACTGAAGGTAGCTTCACCTTCTCAGTAACGCTGAGTAAGGGCGAAGCAAGAGCAGACAGCTCGGCCAGCGGTAAGATCACGCTGCCGGAGCCGGATACGGTACTGCCGGTTATTACGCTCATTGGCGAAGCAACAGTCAATCTGCCAATCGGTGCGGAATACACCGATGCGGGTGCTACCGCTTATGACGATCAGGACGGGGACATCACTGCCCGTATTACGACAACTGTGACCAGTGAAGTATATGGCTTGACGGAGCTGGATACGGCCAAGGAAGATATCTATACCTTCCACTATAATGTCACTGATAAGGCAGGCAACGCGGCGGCTGAGGTGACCAGACGGGTCGTAGTTACGCTGGACCCGGATGTTACGAAGCCGGTGATTACCCTGCTGGGTGAAGCATCTGTTCAGTTGGAAAAGGGGGCAAGCTATACGGATGCCGGAGCTACGGCGGCAGATGATCGAGATGGCGATATTACAGAGCGTATTGTTGCAACGATTACGCATGGTGGTGAGACAGTGCCAGTGCTGGACACTTCGGCCTCAGGCAGCTACGTCTATCACTATAATGTGACTGATACAGCGGGTAATGCGGCTGCTGAAGTGATAAGAAAGGTCACTGTAATAGAAGAGAAGCTGCCGCCGGAAGTGAATCCAACACAGGCGCCAACTCCGGTGCCGACAGCAACACCGGCTCCAACGAATGAACCGGTTTGGATACCGGCACCGACTATAACACCAACACCTAAACCAACTGTAGCACCATCCCCACGGAAGGAGAAAGTTCTTGCAGCGGCTGATTTCCAGGCACCGGCGGGCGGAGCTATAACCATTCAACTCACGGACGCTGCTGAATCCGTTCTGCTGCCGGCAGGAGTCACAAGCATGACAGGCGCGAATACGTTGCGTCTTGTCTGGAATACGGTTGCTGTGGATCTGAGCCCGGACGCTCTGAAGAGCATCCTGAATACCGTTGCAGCAGGTGGAGTTCAACCGGAGGGAGCTGCCATCAGACTGTCGGCGGTGAAGTCAGACGCTGACAGCTTACAGCAGCGGATGAATAATCTGGCCATCAACGGGTCTGTCCGGTTAACAGCGGCAAGCGAGGTCATCAGCTTCAGCCTGGAGGTTGTTGCTGCGGACGGAAGCTTAATACCGGTAACGGATTTTGCCAAGCCGCTGACTGTGACCTTCACAGTAGATTCTAAGGCCAACCGCGATCTGCTCAGCGTCTACCATATCGCTGCCAGCGGAGCGGTGGAATATGTGGGCGGTAAGCTGGTGGATAGTAATCGTAAGCTTGTTTCTGAAGTGAAGCATTTCAGCCAGTACGCTGTGCTGGAGTACGATAAGAGCTTCACCGATGTCAGCAGCAGCCACTGGGCAAGCTCAGTCATTAAATCCATGGCTGCGAAGCATATAATCGAAGGTGTGCCTGGTGGCCGCTTCGATCCGCAAGGGGAAGTGACCAGAGCGCAATTCGCCGCCATGATTACACGTGCGCTTGGCCTTAAGGCGGCAAGCCCAGCCGCATCGGCCTTCACGGATGTGGATGCCAAGGCCTGGTACGCTGACGCGGTTGCCGCTGTGAATGAAGCAGGCATTGTGCTTGGACGCAGCAAGGATGCTTTTGCTCCAGATGAACGTATTACCCGCGAGGAGATGGCGGTTATGATCGTCCGGGCGTATGCGACCCTGCCGGGAAGCCAGATCAGTGCTAACCTGTCAGGAGGGCAAGCGGATAGCATGGCGGCAAGCCTGTTCAGTGATGCTACCCGGATTCAGGAATGGGCGAAGAATGCAGCCGTTACTGCCGAACAGGCAGGCCTGATCCGTGGACGCGGCAATCAGCAATTCGCACCTCAGGCGGCCATGACCCGTGCCGAGAGTGCGCAGGTCCTCGCTAACCTGCTGGGACATATGTAACTTCAACTACCTATATAAATGAAGCAGAGCAGCGGTTTCCGGCAATTGGAGAACTGCTGCTCTGCGTATATTCAAGATCATGTTATTAGGATTGATTGCTATAACCAATAACAATATTCTTGACAGTGAAGAGATCCATGAAGTTTGTGCCAAGAAATATACCAGGCAGGGCTGTGGCCGTCGCCAGATCAATCGGAGTTATCGAGGTCACTTCTCCTACATAGGCCGTGGAATCATCGAGGAACGCTAAATCACCCACATAATCAAGTTCAACTAAATGGGATAAGCCTTCATTTAAGTCAATAATTTGCACACCGCCCCTTGGAGAATCAGTAGGTTGAACGGTAATGCCCATGTAGGCTTGCGTCCGTGAAAGACGAATTTTATCCTGACCTTTGTAGCTGGGGAAATCCGCAAAACTCTTATAGGTGACGATTCCATTCTTATTAATGGCCAGATTATTAATGACTTTCAGATAGTTTTTGTCTGTACGCATGGTACAGAATAATATTTGTTTGTCCGTGTAGATCCCGGATACCGTATTGTCCAGCAGACTTGACGTATTAGAGCGCCCAATTGAATCATTGTCAAAATAGGTAAGCATACCAGCAGGTCCAAGCGTTACTTGGGTGTGCCCATCGGGACGAACGGTCAGAGGATTGCGGCTGCCGTCAAAGGTAAGCTCAATTCCATCTCCAACCGGATAAACACTATCATCCAGATAGGAAATGGCGACAACATTACCGTTATCATTATCTTTAGCTCTGCATGCAACAAAGACATAATTGCTATTTGGATGACCTGCAAAGGCAAAAGGGTAGCCACTTCCGCTAGGCAAATCCACTTGTTTAATAACCTCATCCTTGACGGAGTCAATAATTGTAACGACCTTGTCACCAGAATGGGCTACATAGACTTTGTTCATTTTAGCAGCAGCGAAGATAGCAACAGGTGCGCTATTGGCAGAGGGGCCGCCAATGTGAACAGTTTTGATTGTTTTAAAGTCATACGCATCAATGATAGTGATAAAATTCTGATCGATATTCACTACGTAAAGTTTATCCTCCTGGTAATTCAAGCACATAGGCCCGGACTGGAGGCCCACCGGAATTCGTTGGATGAGCTCGTTTTTTCTTGAATCAACGACAGCAACATAGCCGTTGCTACCATCATAACTAACAAAAAAGTAAGGATTACCTGATGATAGATTCCTGCTGCGGCTCGCCGTATTCGTATTCATAATGAAATCCCCTTTACATTAAGAAGATTGATTGCTATAACCTGAAATAATGTTCTTCACGGTATTGTTGTTTCCCGCGACGTCGATAGCAGTTAGAGGTGTTCCAGTGGCCAGATCAATGGAATGAACCATGTTTCCTTCTCCCACATAGGCTTTGGAGTCGGAGTAGAACGCCAGATCGCCGACAGAGTCTAAGTCAACAAATCTCGAATTCAAGCTGGCTACATCGATAATTTGCAGACCCCCCGTCGGGGAATCCGTGGGTTGAATAGTGACACCAATATATTTTTGCGTAAGTGATGTGCGAATTTTATCCTGACCTTTGTAACTGGGGATTTCTTGGGAATTATCATAGATAACGTTCCCATCCGCATCAAAATCCAGGTTCTTGATTACTTTCAAAAAGTCCCTTTGTTCTTGCATAGTACAGAATAACAAGCCGTTGTCCAGGTAAACCCCGGATACCGTATTGTCCAGTAAACTTGTCGCTTTATGGTGAACATGGGTATAATCATATAGGAATCCAATATTAGCAAGAACAGCTAGTATGTGTCCATTCAGGCGAACGGCCAAGGGGTTGTGGTTCTGGTCAAATATTGGTTCTATTGAACTATATTCAAGACTTTCCATCCCATCATCATCTACGTTAAGGATATAAACAAAATCTCCAAATGGAGGACGTGACTGGCAGGCCATATAGACGTAAGGGGTGTTCTTATTACTCGCAAAGGCGAAAGGCTTATCTAACAAAATTCCAGTACCCTGTGATTGAAGAGTGATGGCATCAAAAACTGTCATGCTCCCTGTTTCATTTTCTCCATAATTGGCTACATAGCCTATTTTGCCGCCAGACTCTACGAAGACAGCCACAGGTTTGCTGCCCACTGGAAATGCTGCTAAAAACTTAAAGGTATCCGTACTATAGACTAATACTGCATTCGTAATGTCATCCGCCACATAAAGCTTATCCCCGGAGGGACTCAAGCACATAGCGGAAGGACTTTTGCCTGTCGAAATCCGTTTGATGATCTCATCGGTAGTGGGATCAATAACAGCGACGTACCCTGCTTTATTGTTAACTACATAAGATGCATACACATAAGAAAGGCCGCTGCTTGTATTTCTGTTGTGCTCTGCTGTTAGATTCCTATTCATAGATAAAATCCCCTTTCATGTCTTATAACTCATGGACTTGCCGGGGCCGGCGGACGGATAACCGGATGGGGCAGGCGCGCCGGATTCTCCCGAATGCAGCATCAGGTTGTCTACTGTATGTTATGTCAGAATTAAGGGGTTTGATAGCTGTAACCGCAAATAACATTCTTCACTCTGAAGCGCACTGTTCCGATGGCGATGGGTGTTAGAGGTCTTGCAGTAGCCAGATCAAAGGGAGTAACATGGTTAAATCCTCCCACATAGGCTTTGGAGTCTGAGAAGAATGCAAGATCGCCAATGGAAGCAAGCTCAACAAACCTGGAAGTGCCATGGTCTACATCGTAGATTTGCAGCCCACCAAGAGGGGAATCATAGGGCTTTATGGTGACACCAATATACTTTTGCGTAAGCGAAGTGCGAATTTTATCCTGACCTTTGTAACTGGGAATTTCTTTGAAATCATCATAGGTAATGTTCCCGTTCTTATCGATATCCAGGTTCTTGAATAATTTCAAAAAGTCCCTTTCTTCACGCATAGTACAGAATAACATGCCGTTGTCCAGATAAACCCCGGATACTGTATTGTCCAGCAAACTGGTCTCCTTTGAAATGAAATTACTATTAGGATTAACAAAATAAAGGTATCCGCTATTTCCAAGCCGCACCACAGTGTGTCCATTCGGGTGAACGGTCAAGGGGTTGGGGGGCGTGTCATTTATACATACCTGGTCTGTTCCAATGTCAAAATTAGCCACACTATTATTAGTGTCAGTGTCAATGTCAATGTTAGTGTCAGTGTCAGTGTCAGTGTCAGTGGCAATTATAAGAATAGAATCTGGATCGGGAGGGAGTACATTGCAGGCAAGATAGAGGAATGGACTGTTCTCATTGCCCGCAAAGCCGAGAGGTGTCCTGTACAAATATGCAGTTCCTAATGATTTAAAAGTGATGGCATGAAAAATCGCCACGCTGGAATCTCCATAGTTGATTACATAGCCCTTTTTACCGCTAGGATCTACGAAGATAGCAGCAGGATTTTTTCCTGAAATTGGAATTTCTCCTATTAGGTTAAAGGTCTCCGTACTATAGACAAAGACTGCGGGCACATAGGCATCCGCCACGTAAAGCTTATCCCCAGAGGGATTCAAGCACATTGCGGTAGGATTGCGGCCGGTCGTAATCCGTTTGATAATCTCATCAGTAGTAGGATCAATAACAGCGATATACCCGGCATTGCTAGTTACATAAGACACATAGACATAAGAAACGCCGCCTCGTGTATTTCTGCTTTGCTGTGCTGTTTGATTCATATTCATATATAAAATCCCCTTTCATGTCTTCTAACTCGTGGACTCGCCGGGCCCAGCGGACAGACAACAGGATGGGCAGGCGCGCCGGATTCTCCCGGATGCCTCATCAGGTTGTCTGCTGTATGTTATGTCTAAATGCTCCGGCCCGAGTAGTCCTAATGTCCAGTAAGATAGAAAAAAAGCTGCCCCCAAGTCCAGTTCGACTTGAAGCGGCAGCTCAATTTTTATACTAAATGTGCATTACAAGGATTGATTGCTGTAACCGCAGATTATATTATTGACGGTGATGCGATCAGTGGAATTGGAGCCAATCAGAAGAGGGCGCAGCGCTGTTGCCGTTCCCACATCAATCGGAACAATCGAGTTCACCTCTCCTACATAAGCCGTGCTGTCACCGGCAAACGCTAAATCACCTACATAGGAGAGCGGAACAAACTTTGAACTAGAAGTGTTTACATCGTAGAGTTGCAGACCACCTGTCGGGGAAGTGGTGGGCTGTATGGTGACGCCAATATAATTTTGACTACGTGAAGCACGAATTTTATCTTGGCCCTTGAAGCTGGCGGGTTCTGTAAATTCATCATAGGTAATGTTTCCTGTCCCGCTAAGAGTTAGCTTTTTAAATTTTTTCAGATAAGCTCTATCTTTTTGCGATGTGCAAAATAACAAATTGTTGTCCAGGTAGACTCCGGATACCGTATTGTCCAGCAGACTTGTAGCTTTGGAATCCAAAATTAAATGAAATGAAAATAAAGTCAACATGCCAGTCGGTCCAAATGTGACCAGCCCCGCTCCGCTTGGAGTAAAGGTCAAGGGGTTGTGGATCCCGTCAAATTCAAGCTCAATATCGTCTCCAATAGGTTGAGCGGTGTTAGAATTAACATCAATAGCGACAACATTACCTTTATCATTATCTTTAGACTTGCAGGCAACAAAGACAAGTTCGCTATTCGTGTGACCGGCAAAAGCGAACGGGTAGCCACTTCCGTCAGGCAATTCCACTTGTAAAATAACCTCGTCCTTGTCAGCGTCAATAATGGTAACGGCCTTGTCACCAGAATGGGCTACATAGACTTGGTTCACGCGAGGAGCTGCGAAGATAGCAACAGGAGCGCTATGAGCGGACGAACTGCTAATGGGAAGGATTTTCATAACTCTAAAGGAATACGCATCAATGATAGTGACCGAATCCTGGGCATTATTCACTACATAAAGTTTATCCTCCTGCTTATTCAAGCACATAGATACGGGCTTTGGGCCCACCTGAATCCGTTCAATGATCTTATTTAGTGCAGGATTAATGACAGCAATAAAGCCAAAGTAAAGGGAATGTTCATAACTCACAAACAAGTAAGGATTAGTACCTGATGCTAGATTTCTTCTGCGGTTTATCATATTCGTATTCACAAATAAAAACCCCTTTCATGTGCTTCTGGCTCATGGACTCGCCGGGCCCGGCGGACGGACAACCGGATGGGCAGGCGCGCCGGATTCTCCCGGATGCCGCATCAGGTTGTCTGCTGTAGGGTATGTCCGGATGCTCCGGCCCGAATAATCCATTCGTCCAAGAAAGCCACAAAAAGGGCAGAGGTTACCCCTTCACCGCTCCCGCCGTAAGTCCGCTAACAATGTACTTTTGGCAGAAGATATACAGGATTAGCACGGGAAGGGAGGTTAACACCAGATCCGCGAAGATCAGGTTCCAGTCCCGGCTGTACTTGCCGTAGAAATTATACACCGACAGCGGCATCGTCCAGTCCGAGCTGTCCGTCAGGAAGTAGAGCGGAATGGTGATGTCGTTCCAGACGGACATGAACACCATAATCGCTACGGTGGCGTTGACCGGGACGATCAGCGGGGTCACAATCTTGAAGAAGACATCGAACGTATTAGCCCCCTCCAGAAAAGCAACCTCATCCAGTGCCTTCGGAATGGACCGGATGAATCCGCTATACAGAAACACGCTGAACGCCGTATTCAGCGAGGCGTAGATCAGGATAACGCTGGTGATGCTGCCGTAGAAGCCCATCCACTGCACGACACGGATCGTGGTGATGGTCGACATCGGCGCGATCAGGCCCATGAAGAAGAACATATACAGGAAGCCTGACATTTTGGTCTCCCGGCGCACCAGAATGAAGGAGGCAGCCGAGGAGGTGAAGATATTCAGCACGGATGAGATGCCGGTAATCAGCATCCCGTTCAGGAATGCCCGTCCCAGACCGCCTTCGCGGAAGACGGTCGTATAGTTGGAGAATTTCCATTCCTCCGGGAGCCGCAGTGAGAACTTCAGCACCTCGGAGCTGGTCATGAAGCTGCCGAACAGCATAATCAGGAGCGGCAGGATGATCAGCAGCGAGGCCAGAATCAGGAAGCCTTCGACCAGATAGTTGCGCCAGGCCATTTTACGGGAAAAGCTCATTATTCCGATACCTCCTTACGCCGCATGAAGATCAGCAGTGGAATGGCGATGACCGTTACGGCTGCGAACAGCAGGGTGTTGACGGCTGTGCCCAGCCCCCAGCTGCCTTCACCGAAGGAGCGGAGGATGATCGTGCCGACCACCTGAGAGGCATTACCGGGTCCACCGCCGGTAAGCACGAACACCTCGGAGAATACCTTGAGGCCGCCGATCAGCGTCAGCATCAGGTTGATATTGATCGCAGGGAGCAGCAGCGGAATGGTGATGCTGCGGAAGCTGCGCCAGGAGCCGGCCCCGTCGATGGTTGCGGCTTCATAATATTCCTTGGAGATCGACTGGAGCCCGGCCAGATAGATGGCCATCTGAAAGCCGGTATGCTGCCAGATGGACACAAATGCCACGGTCCAGATGACCAGCGCCGGATTGGTCAGCCAGGCCTGGCTCAGCGACGGCAAGCCAACGGCTTCGAAGATGCGGTTAATCGTCCCGTCGGAGCGCAGCATGGGCGTGAACACAATGCTAATAACCAAAACGCTCAGGATCGACGGAGAGTAGAAGACCGCCCGCAGCAGGTTTTTGGATTTTAGCTTCATGTTCAGGCCGACCGCAAGCGCGATGCCGAGCAGATTTTTGCCGAGCACGGTAACGATGGCGAAGATCGCTGTATTTTTCATCGCAAGCAATAGGGTTCTATCCGTGAAAATCCGCTCGAAGTTGTCCCAGCCGATGAACTTAATGGCTTCCCGGTCCAGCCGCCAGTCCGTGAAGGAATAGAAGAGTCCGATCAGCGCCGGCAGCACGAAGAAGATAGAATAGATCAGCAGCGCAGGCCAGATCAGGTAATACGAATACAGCTTCTTGGATACGTTCATCTCTTCACACTCCTATATAGCCCAGGACAGAATAAAGCCCCGAGCGGACTTTATTCTGCCTGCGGTATGGTTTATATGATTGAATAGCGGATTAGAAGCCTTCCACGCCTTTGTCCTTCATCAGCTGGCTGAATTTCTCATCCCAGGCCTTAAGCACGCCCTTGGCGTCCAGGCCGCCGGCGAATTCATCCTGAAGCAGACGGTACAGCTCGCTGCGGTCCACGATCATGTAGGCATCGGTGGTCAGCGTAGTCTTTTTAGGCGTGATATATTGATCGACAATCTCTTGCTTGTAGTCCGGGAGCTTCGGTGTCGTCACATCGCTGAAGTTGGAGACGGAGCCTTGGCTGTCAACCATTTTCTGGGCGACCTCTTTGCTGGCGAGGAACTCCAGGAACTGCTTCGCTTCGGCCATGTGCTTGGCTTTCTTCGGAATGAACAGCTGGCCGCCCAGTGGACTTGCGCCAAGATTCGCATCCTCTGAAGATGGAATAGCGAACAGGCCCAGATGCACATTCGGGTCCTTCTCGGCCACGTTTACAATCAGCCAGTCGCCCATGAACATCATCGCCGTTTCCTTGTTCAGGAATTTACCTACCGCCATATCGTAGCTGTCACTGAGAATGTCGGTGTTGGTGTAGCCTTTCTTGTAGACCTCATACTGCTGATCGAGGAAGGTAGCGAACTCGGGAACATCGGACCACTTCTTGCGGCCGGCATTAATGTCCTCGAACAGGGAAGGCTCGTTCTTGGCAGCCCAGTCGGCAAAAGCAGCCGCCGGCCAGATATTCGCCGCCCAGTTATCCTTAAACGGCATGAAGACCGGCGTAATGCCGCTGGCCTTGATTTTCTCGCAGACCGCCAGGAACTCCTCGTAATTCTTCGGAATCTCTAGCCCCAGATCTTTGGAAATATCCTTGTTGTAGACGACGCCCTGCATCCCGGTATCCTGGCTGTAATGGAAGCTGTAGACGTGATCGTAAGCCGAGAGCACATCCTTATTCAGCAGACGGCCCACCCAAGGCTCGTTATCGAGAATCTCGAAATTACGCTCCAGATTCAGGTCCGTAGTCGCACTGGCGAGATTGTATTGAATCAGATCCGGCACCTCGTCAACGGCCAGCTTGGTCTGTAATACGGTGGCGGTCTGCTCTGCCGGAAGCAGCTGCAGATTGATTTTGATATTGGTTTTCTGCTCGAACTCATCCAGCACATCCTGAGCCACGAACGCTGAATCCTGCGAGCTTTTGGAGATGGCCAGTTCAATGGTTACCTTTTTGCCGCTGCCGCTGCCGCCTCCGCTGTTACCGCCTCCGCTGTCCGTTGCCGCAGCATTGCCCTTGCCTGAATTGTCAGAGCCGCATGCCGCCAGCGTTAAGGTCATGATTCCAGCGAGCAGGCCTGTTGCGATTTTCTTCATTTGCTTACTCATGTGATCGCCCCCGTAGTGAATTTTCTGTGAACTGAATCCGTTTACATTGCCCATTATAGAATGAGGACGGCGCAAGGTACATGTTTGTACTTGACACTTTCTGTGTAATATTCTGAACTCCGGGACGGCTTGTCATTTCGTCCGATTGGTTGTAAAGTAGGCAGCATCCTAAGATTCAGGGGGGCTTTAGCTTGGCTACTTTTTACGACAGACTAAGCAAGAGAAGGGTTCAGGCCAGTCTGCAAACGAAATTCTTCTTCACCTTCATGCTGCTGCTGCTGATTGTGCTGGGCTGCTTCCTGGTCTATGTGAATTATATGGTGATCCAGCCGCTCAAGGACAAGACGGAGAACGAAATGAAGCTGGCGGCTGTCCAGGTCAGCGATCAGCTGAACCTCTACATCAATAACCAGAACCAGCTCTCCCAGCGGATTCTGTCGAACAAAGAGGTGTTCACGCTGCTGTCCGCAGGCGATTACTCACAGCTTACCCTTGAAGGGCTGACCCGCAGCCGCAGGCTGAAGGACATCATGTTCCAGGCGCTGGGGCCGAGTCTGAACATTGAGGATATGATGATCTATGATCTGACCGGGGAGCGGGTGGCCTCTTATATCGGATACGCGGATAGCCCGGCTTCGCTCAGGCCGTTTCTGGAAGAGAGCAGCCAGCTGCCGACCTGGAATGCAAGCGGTTACGCGCTGTACCGGCAGGGGGCGGATGCCATCTCTTTTGTGCGGGCGATCAGGAACCAGAATGGTCAGGTGTTCGGCTATCTGGCGGTGCAGCTCGACCAGCGGTACTTGAACAGATCTGCTGCGGGCCTGGCGGGCGGCAAGGTCTATATTATGGATCAGGACCAGCGGCTGGTCTCCAGTTCTCCGGCACTGCGGGAAGGGGAGAAGGTCCCCGAATTCGCAGCGTCTCCCTCTGAGTCTGCAGCAGCTAACGGAATCTATCTGAGCAGCGGCCAGAACTATGTGGCTTACCACCGCTCTGCCGAGACGGGCTGGACCACCTATGTGGTGAATCCCAGGAATGTGGTGCTGGGCCCGGTCAATTCGGTGAAATACCTCTCTATTCTGCTGATTACCGCGCTGATTCTATTCTCGTTCATCTTCATCTACTTCTCGACCCGGAACCTGCTGCTTCCGATCCGTAAGCTGCGCAGCCAGATTCTGCGGATGAACTACAGCAACCTGAATATGAAGGCGGGCCCGCGTACCCACAACAATGAGCTGATTCAACTGAATAGCGCTTTTCAGGAGCTGCTGGAGCGGTTACAGGAATCTATCGAACGGGAAAAGCTTGCGCTGCACGAAGAAGTGAAGTCGCGGAATTCCGCCCTGCAGGCACAGATCGCGCCGCATTTTATCCACAATGTGCTGTATCTGATCAGTATTGCCGCCCAGGAAGGAAAGAATAGCGTGGTGACCGAAATGTGCAAGCATCTCTCGGACAGCCTGCGTTATATTGTATCCTCCCCTTATCAGCATGTGACATTGACGGAGGAGCTGAAGCATACCGGGCATTATTTGTCCCTGATTCAGCATAATTTCGAGGATGACCTGGAGTGGGAGATTGACGGGGACGGGGGCCTGGAGCGGATTGAGCTGCCCCGGCTGGTGATCCAGCCGTTCGTGGAGAATTGTATTGAGCATGCTTTTAAGAATACGGACCCTCCTTGGAGGATTGAGGTGCGGGTGAAGGTATATAACGGCCTGTGGGCCATCGAAATCCGGGATAACGGGGAAGGCTTCGCGCCGGGCAGGATCAGGGACATTCTGGACAATATTGAGGACTCGGATTCCGGGGTCAACGAGCTTCGGCATGATACCTCAGGGATTGGCAATATGGGGATTGTGAATACGGTGAACCGGCTGAAGCTGATGTACAGGAACCGGCTGTTCTTCAACATCTACAACCACTTGGGCGGGGAAAAGGGCGCCACGGTCCAGATTATCGCATCTATGAGTAAAGACTTCTACTAGAGCCAGGGAGGGACCGCTATGTATACCGCTATCATTGCCGAGGACAGCAAGCCGATTCTGCGGAATATCGAGGCTCTTATGCAGTCCATGGAGCTGCCTGTCCGCATCGCCGCCACCGCCTCGAACGGGCTGGATGCGCTGGAATATATTCGCGCGCATCCGGTGGATATCCTGCTGACCGATATCCGCATGCCCAAGCTGGACGGGCTTGCGCTGATCGGGGAGTGCAGGCTGGTGAATCCGGCGCTCAAGGCGGTGCTGATCAGCGGCTACAGCGATTTCGAGTATACGCGCAAAGCGCTGAATCTGCAGGTGTTCGATTATCTGCTGAAGCCTGTGGAGTCGCAGCAGCTTGCCGAAGTGATGCAGCGGCTGGTCGCCCATCTGCAGGAGCAGGAGGGCAGCAGAAAGGGGCTGCCGGAGGGACTGGCCTCACCCGGGCAGCCGCGGCCTAAGAGCAGCGAGGAGCTGTTCCGGCAGCTGGAGCAATATTTGCAGGAGCAGCTCTACGCTCCGCTCTCCATTACGGAAGTAGCGCTTAAGTTCCACGTAAGCCCTTCCTATGTCAGCCGGATCTTCAAGCGGTACTCGCACCAGACCTTCGTGCATTACAGCATGCGGCTGAAGATAGCCGAAGCCTGCCGGCTGATTGCGCTCCGGCCGGAGCTGAAGGTCAAGGAGCTGTCGGAGCTGCTGTCCTTCGGCGACCAGCACTATTTCTCTAAGGTGTTCAAGGACTATACGGGCGTAAGTCCTACGGAGTATAGGGGAGGGGAGCGGCAGCAGTAGCGGGTATGAGGAGCGGTAGCGACCGTCTGAAAGCTTTCTACTGGAAAGCTCGCATCGGCAGGATGACTATATTCTGGATCAGTCATAGGAATGACTTCGCTGATTTCACCGAACACATGTACAGCGCATGGTCATCTGGGCCAAATGTGGTCGAAAAACCGACTACATTCGGTGCGATAGATACGAAGTGGGCCGGATAAGGTCGAAAAACCGACTACATTTGGTGCGGCAGAGACGAATGGGCCGGATAAGGTCGAAAAACCGACTACATTCGGTGCGATAGAGACGAGTGGGCCGGATAAGGTCGAAAAACCGACTACATTCGGTGAGGCAGAGGCGTGTGGGCCGGATAAGGTCGGAAAACCGATCACAATAGGGATGCCGTAGGCATTTTGTTCAAATATAAGAATTTATATGTTGCACACGATAATTTATTCTTCTATTTCTCGCTGAAACGGTACCGTCCTTTAAAAGGACGGCGAAGCCGTTTCCACTTGCTGAGACGGCAGCGCTGAGGATAGGCGTTGCCGTTTTTATTTGCCGTATTTTCCCGGAGGAATGCCCGTGATGTTCTTGAAGGTGCGGATGAAGTTGGCATAATCATTGAAGCCCGACAGGTAGCAGGTATCGGACACAGAGTTGCCGGCGGACAGGAGCTGCTTGGATAACGCGATCTTTTTGAGCAGGACATAACGGTAGATGGTGCCGCCGGTCTGCTGCTTGAACAGATGGCTGAGATAATATTTATCCAGTTTCAGCTCCCCGGCGATATGCCCCAGCGACAGATTCAGGTGCAGGTGGTTGTCGATATAACTCATCGCAGACTGAATATGGGAGGAGATAATGCTGGGCACGGCGGCACGGGTGCGGCTGTACAGCTCGTTGACCAGCACCAGAATCTGAATTAGGTACGTCAGGGCCAGCACCTCGCTGCCGTACTGCTTGCGCTCCAGGGCTGTAATCAGCTGTGAGGAGAGGGCGGTGTACTCTGAGAGCAGCGGCTCCTCCATCCGGGCCAGGTTATTCTCCCCGGGCTGGCGGTTCTGGAAGCAGGCCAGCAGATTCGTGGTCGCCGTACAGAACGGATAGACCAGCGGTGCTTTGAAATGAATGGTCAGCCGTTCATAAGGCTCGGGGGAGCGGTTGATGATTTTATGAATCTCATGATTGTTGAATAACAGGACGTCGCCTCGCTCCAACGGATAGCTGTATTGGTCCACGAAGCCGTTCACGCTGCCGCCCAGGAACAGGAAGATTTCATAGTGGTCATGGATATGGAAATCCCTCGTCGGAGAAATTGGAGAATTGCCGATCCCGGCCAGAATATCGCCGTCGAATGTTTCATAATACCGGGCATGCTTCAATAGTCACAGCCCCTTTCCTGTTGATCACAACATACGCAATAAATCATCATTATTCGCAAAGACATTGCAATAATACCACAATACACTAGAGAAGAAGAATACCTGAGAGGGTGGAACTAGGGATGAGTGGGATAGAACAGCGAAAATACTGGCTGGATACGATGCTGCGGATTGGAACACCGGTCCTGGAGGCGCTTGCCGCACGGAAACTGAAAGAACGGTTACCTGCGGAGTTTCATCGCGAGCGCAGCCAGTTTGCACATCTGGAGGCTTTTGCAAGGCTGGCATGCGGAATGGCTCCCTGGCTGGAGCTTGAGGGGCTTGAAGGAGAAGAAGAGCGCTTAAGAGCCCGTTATGCCGGGCTGCTGCTGGAAGCGATTGATGCGGCGGTCGATCCGCAGTCGCCTGACTATATGGAATTCAAGACCGAAGGCCAGCCGCTGGTCGATGCGGCATTTCTGGCCCATGCGCTGGTGCGTGCACCGAAAGCGGTTACAGCCCGGCTGGACGCACGGGTCAAGGGCAATCTGATTGCGGCGCTGAAGCAGACGCGGCGGACCGCTCCCAGCGGCAGCAATTGGCTGCTGTTCAGTGCGATGGTGGAAGCAGCCTTATATCTGCTGGGGGACCCGGATTATGACCGGATGCGGGTGGGCTATGCGGTCCACATGTTCATGGACTGGTACAAGGGTGACGGAGTATACGGAGACGGGAAGGATTTCCACTGGGATTACTACAACAGCTTTGTCATTCAGCCGATGCTGGTGGATGTGGTTACCCTTTTCGAACAGGAGAATGAGGAGTATGCCCGGCTTAGACCCTTGGTCCTGCAGCGGGCGCAGAGATATGCCTCCGTGCTGGAGCGCAGCATCGCCCCGGACGGGACATATCCGTTCCTTGGGCGTTCGATCGTCTACCGGTTCGGGGCATTTCAGCTGCTGTCGCAGGCGGCGCTCCAGCATTTCCTGGAAGACTCGCTGTTCCCGGCCCAGGTACGCTGCGCCTTGACCGCTGTCATTGCCCGGATTATGCAATATCCGGGTACGCTGGATGAGAACGGCTGGCTGCAGCCGGGGATCTACGGCAATCAGCCGGAGCTGGCCGAGAGCTACATTAATACGGGCAGTCTGTATCTGTGCGCCGCCGTGTTCCTGCCGCTGGGCCTGCCTCCTGCTGATCCCTTCTGGTCGGGCAGGGACATGAAATGGACGGCACTTAGAATTGTGAACGGCGAGAATGTGATGCGGGACCATGCTTTTGAATAAGGAATACAGACAGACTGAACATGAGAGGGAGCTTAGGCATGAACATACAGGAACTTAAGGCAATCGTAGAGAACATGAAGCCGGCAGATCTCAGCCTATATTATCCGCAGGGAGATTCGGCTGCTTTTTGGAGTGAGGCAGCATCTTCTGAAGTGTTGCAGGCCAGTATCAGTGAGATTCGCGCAGAAGCACAGCGGCTGGAAGGGCGGCCTATACCGCTGCTGAAGTATAGTTTGTTTACCCTTTTCCGGCAGACGGGGTCGAGACTGGAATATGAGCGCCCTTATTTTGAACGCAGAAGAAGGCTGAATACGTATGTGTTCCTTAGTCTGCTGGAGCCGGAGAACGCAGCAGCTCTGGAGCAGCTTACAGATATTCTATGGGCGATCTGCGATGAGTACACGTGGTGTGTTCCCGCTCATCTTCCTGAGAAGCATGATGCTGCTGAGATTAACCGGCATATCGATCTGTTCTCCTCCGAGACAGGCTTTACGTTAAGCGAGTGTCTGCTGCTGCTCAGGGAGCGTCTCCCGCTGCTGCTCCGCTCCCGGATACGCAGTGAGGTGGAGCGCAGGATTTTCCAGCCGTTCCTTGCGCATGGCCCGTATTTCTGGGAGACCTCCACTCACAATTGGGCGGCAGTCTGCGCGGGTTCTGTGGGTGCTGCTGCACTGCTCCTTGTGAAGGACAAGGACCTGCTGGCGGATATTCTCCTGAAGACAGAGAGCAGCATGAATTATTATCTGCAGGGCTTCGGGGAAGACGGGGCCTGCCAGGAGGGGCTGGGCTACTGGAATTACGGATTCGGCTATTTCACTTATTACAGTGATTTGCTCCGTTCAAGAAGCGGAGGCAGGCTGGACTGGTTCAAGCAGGTGAAGGTGGCACAGATCGCCCGCTTCCAGCAGCAATGCTTTATGGACGACAGCTATGTCGCCAATTTCTCTGATTCAGTCCCCCGGGTGCGGGTGCATATGGGACTCTCCCATTATCTGGCGGACGTCTATCCGGATGTCCTGCGCCCGCCGTCTGCGCTGCGCGCCCCGTTCACGGAGGATCACTGCAGCCGCTTCGCACCGGCGCTGCGTAATCTGATCTGGACAAGAGCCGGGCAGGAGAACGAGTCCTGGGAGGCAGGCAGCAGCTATCTGCCTGATGCCGCTTGGCTCGTATCGCGGCATGTCTCTGCTGCGGGCGCCTACGGCTTCGCGGCCAAGGGAGGCCATAACGACGAGCCGCATAACCATAATGACCTGGGCCAATTTATTCTGAGCGGCCGGGGGGAGATTTTCGCGGCTGATCTGGGCAGCGGAGAGTACACGGCGGACTATTTCGGTGCCGGCCGTTACGGCTATGACTGCAACGGGTCGCAGGGCCATAGCGTGCCAATTATTGACGGCCAGTTTCAGGGGGCCGGCCGGGAGTTCGAGGCAACGGTGCTGCATGCATCGGCAGCGGAGGTGAAGGATGAGCTGACGCTGGAGCTGGCCCGGGCGTACCCGGTAGCCGGACTGCAATCCCTGGTCCGTTCGCTGGTCTGGCATAAGGAGGAGCTGCCCCGTCTGGAGCTGACTGACACCTATCAGTATGACGGAGCTCCGGCAAGCTGGACGGAACGGTTCGTAACGTGGCGCAGACCGGAGCTGACGGGGCCAGGGCGAGTACTGCTACCGGGTGCTGAAGGCCAGGGTGTTCAGGTAACTTATAATCCGCAGATCGTCCGACCGGAGATTACCGCACATGTGTACCAGGACCACCATGGCAAGGACACGGTGTGGCATAGCCTGGACTTCCAGGTTCTCCAGCCCGGGGCAGAGGGCGTATTGGTGTTTACTTTTGAGTTTATGTAAGACGCACGGCACGGGTACTACATTCACATAAAGGCGGGATTCAAATGAACAGAACCATAGATCAGACTTGGGTAGATGAGGCTTGGGGTAAGGCGCTGGAGAAGACGGGAACGAACAGCATCAGCATCGGGGCCGAGTTCCCGCATGCCAGTCAAGGCGGCAAGTATGTCCTGGAAGTGCCGAGCTGGTGGACTGCGGGCTTCTGGCCGGGCATGCTCTGGCAGCTCTATGCAGGGAGCGGAGATGAGAGCCTGAAGGCTGTAGCCGAGCGCTGCGAGGAGCGGCTGGATGAGGTGCTGGACGGCTATGTGAAGCTGGACCATGATCTTGGCTTCATGTGGCTGCTGACCAGCGTTGCCAATTACAAGCTGACGGGCAGAGAAGAATCACGGGTTCGCGGGCTGAAGGCCGCCAACTATCTGGCCGCCCGCTTCAACCTGAAGGGCCGCTATATCCGGGCCTGGAATCCCTGGAGAGAAGGCGAGGACAACAGCGGGGTGGCCATTATCGACTGCAGCATGAATACCAGCTTGTTGTTCTGGGCCTCCGAAGTCACCGGAGATCCGCGTTACCGGCATATCGCGGAGGCGCATATGGATACGGTGCTGGAGCATTTCATCCGGCCGGACGGCTCGGTCTATCATATTGTCAGCTTCAACCCGGAGACGGGCGAAGTAGTAGAGAAGCTGGGCGGACAGGGGTATGCGCCGGAATCGGCCTGGTCGCGCGGTGCGGCATGGGCATTATACGGGCTGGCACTGGCCTATCATCATACCGGCAAGCTCAGCTACCTGCATGCGTCCAAGCAGGTTGCACATTTCTTCCTGACCCGGCTGCCTGAGGATCAGGTACCGCACTGGGATTTCCGCGCTCCAGGTGAGGTTGGTGAGATCCGCGATACTTCAGCCGGTTCCTGCGCAGCAAGCGGTCTGCTGCTCCTGGCCGGGCTGGTGGAAGAATCTGAGGCTCATGTCTACCGGAACGGGGCGCTTAGAATCACGGAATCTCTCTACCGCAATTACGGAACTTGGGACAATCCCGGCGAACAGGGGCTGCTGCTTCACGGCACCAGCAACTATCCTGAGGACCGGAACATCGATGTGCCGCTGATCTACGGGGATTTCTTCTATGTCGAGGCACTGGCCCGGATCAAGGGAGCAGGCCCGTTCTACTGGGAGTAGGAGGAGTATGACAATGACGAATAATAAGATGACTCCGGTAATTGGAAATCCGGCGGCAGGCGGCCTGGCGAGGGGCAATCTGGCAATTCAGAGCAATCCGCTGAAGACTCGCGGCGATCTGCTGGCTGCCCTTGACCAGCTGACAGAGCCGCTTCAGCCGCTCTATAGCAGAGGCAGCGCCAGACTTGAGATCGGAATTACGGGAGCTAGCTATCCGGCAACCACTGCCGGAATGGAAGGCTTCTCCCGGGTGCTCTGGGGAATGATTCCGTTGCTCGCCGGAGGCGGGGAAAGTAGGCTATGGGCCACTGTGCTGGAGGGCATCCGGCACGGCACCGATCCGGCCCATGAGGAATATTGGGGCAATGTGAGAGACTATGACCAGCGGCTGGTCGAGATGGCCGCCTTCGGCTTCGCGCTGGCGGCTGTGCCGGAGCATATCTGGTCCCCGCTTGCTCCGCAGGAGCAGGAGCATCTGTACAACTGGCTAAACCAGATCAATTCCCATCCCTGCTACGACTGCAACTGGCTGTTCTTCAACGTGTTAGTGAATGTCGGCTTCCGTAAGGTAGGACGGCCTTATGATGCGGTGCAGCTGGAGAGGAACCTGACGCGGATGGATGCGTTCTATCTGGGGGAAGGCTGGTACAGCGACGGCGTTAACGGACACTGTGATTATTACGGGCCCTTCGCCATCCATTACTATTCGCTGCTGTATGCGAAGCTGATGGAACGGGAAGACCCGGAGCGTTCCCGTTTGTTCAAAGAACGCGCCCGGCTGTTCGCTGCTGAATTCATCGGCTGGTTCGCCCCGGACGGCGCTGCGCTTCCCTACGGCCGCAGTCTGGCCTACCGGTTCGCCCAGTCTGCATTCTGGAGCGCCCTGGCGTATGCAGAGGTGGAAGGCTTCCCTGCCGGAGTGGTCAAAGGTATCATCCTGCGCAATCTGCGCTGGTGGTTCCGCCAGCCGATCTTCGATGCTGCGGGTGTGCTGACGATCGGATACACGTATCCGAATCTGGTCATGGCAGAGAATTATAATGCTCCCGGCTCGCCTTACTGGGCGCTGAAGACATTCCTGCCGCTTGCCCTCGGCGCGGAGCATCCGTTCTGGAGCGAACCGGAGCTGCCGCTGCCGGAGCTTCCGGCATTGAGTGTGCAGCATCCGCCGCATCTTGTTCTGGTCCACGAACCGGCTTCCGGTCATGTGGCCGCCTTCAACAGCGGGCATTTATCTACCAATGAGCATACGCATACCTCAGCCAAATACGAGAAATTCGTCTATTCCACGGGCTTCGGATTCAGCGTTCCCCGCTCAGAATGGGGATTGTCACAGGGTGCCTATGATTCTATGCTTGCGCTGAGCGAAAGGGGAGATAACCTCTACCGGGTACGGCGCCGGAATCTGCAATCTGAGATCACGGACAACGTCCTGCGGTCGGTCTGGAAGCCTTGGGTGGACGTTGAGGTGCGCACCTGGGTCATAGCAGGACTGCCCTGGCATATTCGCATTCACCGGCTGGAGACAGGACGGGCGCTGGATGCAGCCGAGGGAGGGTTCGCGCTGGGACAGGAAGCGGAGCCTGCGCAGCAGTTCGGCGGAATCGGCACAGCGGCAGCTACTGCATGGGGCACAAGCGGCATCAAGGGGCTGACGGGCTACTCGAAGGCTGAGTTAATCTGGCCAAATGCAAATACGAACCTGCTTCGTCCCCGGACAGTGCTGCCAACCTTAACGGTCTCCCTAGAGCCTGGAGTTCATTGGCTGGCCTCCGCCGTGTACGGTGATCCTTCAGTAGATGGATCTGCCAACAGTACGGGCGAAGTCAGCTCAATTCTGGACCAATCGCCTGAAGCAATGCTGAGGGTTAAGTTCAGCAAGGAGCGCATTTCAATTACCACTATTGGCGGGTCAGAGATTATAGTTCCGTTACAATAAAACATTAGCTGCATCTTCAATAGGACGTCGGCATTGGATTTAATATAGTGGAAATAGCAAGTGGTTTCGTCTCTGAACCCATTCATTAGTCTAATCAAGCGCTATGTATAAGTGCCATCTGTACAACTAAATCATCTGATGTATAGCCGAATAACCGTTTAGGTGTATTTCATACAATTAAACTGCCTCAATAATCGGTTTTTCACATATTGGGGCAGTTTTAGCTGTACAGAATACAACTAAAAGAGTAATTCTGTCCCTTTTACTGTTTTTAAATGTACAGAATACAACTATCACCGAATATTCGCTTCGAACGCCCCCAGTCAACGAATGCCCCCGACTCTACCCTACCTCTTTTAGCCACCTGAACATCGTAACCCGCCCAACCTACCCTATCTCTTTCAGCCACCTGAACGTCCCAACCCGCTAAACGTCCCAAGTCGCCCAACACCGCCTCCTTTACAAATTACAAACTCTTGCTAGTTAGACCATGGAGTCTGTAACCGCTCTCCCGATATAATGTGATAAGTATGCGAAGACGAAAGAAGCGGAGGATATGAGAGCATGATATCGGACGAGGAATTTATCATTGCCGCCCCGGAAGGGGCGGTTCAGCTATATCTGGACCCGAAGGGGACTGACTATAAGGGGCTGCGCCGGGTGGCGGAGTCTTTGTGTGCGGATATCAGACTGGTTAGCGGAATCGCGCCTGCAATACTTACCCAAGCAGAGCAGCTCACGGGCACTGTTATTATCGCCGGGCCGGCCGGCGGGAACGGGCTGATCAGCAGGCTGATTGCAGAGCACCGTCTGGATGTCTCTGCTATTGAAGGCAAGCGGGAATGCTACCGGCTGCAAATTATAGAGCAGCCGCTACCGGGAGTGGAGCGGGCGCTGGTCGTTGCGGGCAGCGATAAACGCGGGACGATTTACGGCATGTATGCTATTTCTGAGCTGATCGGAGTGAGTCCGTGGGTGTATTTTGCCGATGTGGTTCCGCAGCAGGTGGAGAGTCTGGCCCTTCCCGCAAGCAGACTGAACCGCAGCTCCAGAGAGCCGTCAGTGAAATACCGGGGGATCTTCCTTAACGATGACTGGCCTTCGCTCGGCTCCTGGGTAACCCATGCCTTCGGCGATTTCAATGAGCATTTCTATGACAAGGTATTCGAGCTCATTCTGAGGCTGAAGGGGAATTTCCTGTGGCCGGCGATGTGGAGTGCGGAATTCAGCCTGAACGGGGCAAGCAGTCCGATTGCGAATGCGGTGCATGCGGATGAATACGGCATTGTGATGGGGACCTCGCATCATGAGCCGCTGTTCCGGGCCGGCAGTGAATGGCAGAAGGTCTATGCGCAGTACGGGACAAGTAACCTGTGGGATTTCCGCCGGAATTCCCGGGCAATTACTGCATTTTGGGAGGACGGACTCAAGCGCAATGGGGCATATGAGAGCCTGGTGACGCTCGGCATGCGGGGCGAGAGCGACTCGGCGCTGGAAGGCTCGGACCAGGAGAATATTGAGCTGCTGAAGCAGATTATCCTGACCCAGAAGGCGCTGCTGAAGCAGTATAACCTGGAGCATCTGCCGCAGGTTCTGGCTGTCTACAAGGAGGTTGAGACCTACTGGTACGGTACATCCGAAGCGGAGGGGCTTAAGGACTGGGATGTTCTGCAGGATGTAATCATTCTGCTGTCGGACGATAACTTCGGCAATCTGCGCAAAATCCCGGAAAAGCATGAGCAAAAGCGCTCCCCTGGCTGGGGAATCTACTACCATTTCGACTATCACGGCGGTCCCCACTCCTATGAATGGGTGAATACCACTCCGCTGGAGAAGGTGTGGGAGCAGATGACGATGGCGTTCGATTACGGCATCCGTGAGCTATGGGTGGTGAATGCCGGCGATCTGAAGCCGATGGAACTGCCGGTCTCTTATTTCCTGGACCTGGCTTATGATTACGAGGCTTGGGGAACAGATGCGGTTAACCGGACGGCGGAGTATACGGAGCGCTGGACCAGGCAGCAGTTCGGGGCCGGAGCCCGGCCGGAGACGGTTGCCGGAATCGCCCAAGTGCTGGCGGATTACACCCGGATGAACGGGCGCCGCAAGCCCGAGATTATCAGGCCTGATACCTTCAGCCTGCTGCATCATCAGGAGGCGCAGCGATTGCTTGCCGAGGCGCTCCGTCTGGAGCGGGCAGCGGCAGCGTATGAGCTGGAGCTGCCTGAAGCGCTCAGGGATGCATATTACCAGCTGGTCTATTATCCCGCAGCCGCTTCCGCCAATGTGAACGCCATGCAGATCTATGCCGGATTGAATAGGCTGCATGCAGGGCGCGGGAGTATATTAGCTAATAGCTATGCTGTTCTTGTGGAAGAGGCCATTCAGCGCGACAAGCAGCTGGAGCAGCGCTATAACACAGGAATCTCGAACGGCAAATGGCAGGGCATGATGAGCTCCCCGCATGTCGGCTATGTCCGCTGGGATGCGGAGGGCTGGAGCTATCCTGAGGTCAGCAGAGTGATCCCCGGCCGGGAGGCCGCAATGATTGCAGGGGTGGAGGGAGTAGAGCAGGGATACACAGCAGGGACCGCCGCGCTCCCGCCGTTCACCAATCTGCTGCAAGAGCGATACCTGATTACCGTCAGCACGGGCGGAGCAGGGTTCCAGTATCAGGCGGTAAGCAGCGCAGACTGGATCAGGCTGGAGCAGGAGCAGGGCTGGATAGACAGCGGGGCGGAGATTGGCGTAACTGTGGACTGGACGAAGGTAACGGGAGCCTTAACAGGCGAGATTATCCTGACAGGTGCCGGAGGAAGCGTAACGGTTACTGTTGCTGTGGACTGGACAGATCTTGAGGGATTCGAGCCGGCTACTTTTATTGAGGCTCATGGAGTGGTGTCTATGGAAGCGGAGCATGCCATCAGCCGCGTATCGCGCGGCGGGGTGGAATGGAAGATTATCGAGAACTACGGACGGACGCTGTCAGCTGTCAAAATGTTCCCGACCGGCGTCTGCTTCGGCCGGCCGGAGAAGGCCCCTTACCTGGAGTACCGGCTGTTCGTCCGGCACGAGGGTGAATACCTGCTTAGCGTCTTCCTGGCGCCGACGAATCATTTGTCGCCGGTCAGCGGGCTGAGGTATGCTGCCGGGTTCGACGGGGAAGCGCCGGTCACCGCCGATGCGCTGCCGCCGGATTATGAAGGCGGCAATCACAGCAACGGGCCTTGGTGCCGCGCAGTAATGGACAATGCCCATGTTTCCGTGACCCGTCACCCTCTGACAGCGGGGCAGCATACCTTGCGCTTTTACGGCCTGGATGCCGGGCTGGTCCTGCAGAAGCTGGTGCTGTCCCGCGGGCCGCTGCCGGCATCCTGTCTGGGGCCGCAGGAGAGCTTCCTGACCCCTCACTCCGTATTGCTGCGGAACTGATTGGGTGTGAGGCCTTTATACTTTTTGAACACCTGATAGAAATATTTCGTATCATTATACCCGGACTGCAGAGCGATATCCTCGATCCGCATTCCGGGATCTTTGAATAGCTGGCAGGCATGCTCAATGCGGACCTTGTGCAAATAATCGATGAAGCTGATCTTAAGCTGCTGCTTGAACAGCAGGCTTAAATATCCGGGGGTAATATAGATCTCCCTGGCAACGATCTCGCGGTTGATATCCTTCATGAAGTGCTCGCCGATATAGCTCTTGGCCGCTTCGAGCAGCTTGTTGCTGTTCTTCTTGGACGTCAGATGCTCACTGACCCGCTCTGCCGTCTCCAGCAGCGACTGGAACAGGTTATCCAGACTGGAGCGGGACAGGACATGGATCAGCTCGGTCAGATTCTGCCCGAAGACTTTATTTACATTGACATTGTTCTCAATACATAATTTATACAGGGCGAAGAACAGGGCGAAGCTCGACTTGATCACCTGGTCCCTGGATACCGTCTCAGGCTTCAGGGCTACATTGAACAGCGTGAGCTTATCGGCAATGTCGCCGGGAGAACCGCCGCGTACCGCCTTCAGCACTTCCTGCTCCTCATGCAGGGGATAGGAGGACTGAGAGGACTCGGCATCGAATTCCCCGCTGTACTCCACGATTTTAGCAATGCCAGTGTAGTTGGTTGTATTCAAAGCCTGGCAGGCCTCCACGAAGGAGTGGCGCAGATGCTCAATATTCTTGTCAATGCTTCCGATCCCGGCGGACACAGTGAACTTCAAGAAGCTGGCGATATTCTCCTGAATAATCCGGATATAACCGCTTAATTCAGCCTGATCCGGCAGCTCATCCGTATTCAGAATCAGCACAATATCGTCCTGATGCTCGAAGGCAACACACAGCACAGTCTCCGGCAGCGACTCCTCGCAAATATTCTTCAGCCCGTACTTCAGCAGCTCCGTATCCTCATGCATATACTTCTCATGCAGCAGCTGGAAATTGTCGATCCGCAGCAGAATGATGCCGTACAGCAGATAAGGGAAAACCAGCTGGTTCATCTTCAGATTAGCCAGCAGCCGGGAATAAGAGGGACTCTCGGTGAGAATGAGCTGGCTTAACGTCTTCTCCTTCAGCAGGGGCAGACTCTCCCGGAAGCCTTGCCGCAGATGCTCAAGCGTACTAATCTCCAGCTTCTCCGATTGAATCTGCTCCGTGATGGCCAGCACAGTGCTCAGAATCTCCTGCCGGCGGCTCGGCTTCAGCAGATAGTTGCTGACTCCCGACCTTATGGCTTGCTGGGCATAGGCGAAATCATCGTATCCGCTCATAATGACAGATTTGACGCTGGGGTATTTCTCGGAGACAATCTTAATTAACTCCAGTCCGTCCATTTGCGGCATCCGGATATCCGTTAGCATGATATCGACCGCATAGGTATCCAGAAGTTCAAGTGCCTCCAGTCCGTCTCTGGCTTCGCCTGCAATATGGATGCCGTGCGCCTGCCAGTCAATCAGGGTGGTTATGCCTACCCGCGCCCGCTCCTCATCATCCACAATAATCATATTATACAAGGGACCATCCCCTCCGATCTGTATTTGTATTGTCTGTCCGCCTGGCTGTGTCTATTCTTGCATGTCATTTACGATCACCGGTACTACGATCTCTACGCGCGTGCCCTCTCCGGGAACACTGGTATAGTTCAAGGCATAGTCACCTTTATAAAAATGCTTCAGCCGTGCCTGTACATTCTGCACCGCATAGCCGCCGACATCCCGGGCAGTGTACACATCTGTCTCGTCAGGCATGGCAAGAAGCTTTTGCAGCGTCTCACTGCTCATCCCGCCCCCGTTATCCTCGATCACGAACCTTAGCTGATCTCCGGTCCGCTGTCCGCTGATACTAATCCGTCCGCCGCCGCGCTTGCGTTCGATGCCGTGGATCAGTGCGTTCTCAATGAAGGGCTGCAGGCTGAGCTTCAGGATGACATAGGGGTACAGCTCCTCAGGAATGTCGATCACATACTCCAGAGATTCCTGGAACCGCATCTTCTGGAGCGTAAGGTACAGCTCAATCAGCTCTTTTTCCTTGGCTACGCTGGTGAAGCTCTTGCCTTGATTCAGACTTAACCGGAACAGCCGGGAGAGGTTGATGACCATCTCGCTGATCTTGTCCTGTCCTGCCGCCTCCGCTTCCCAGAAGATCGTGTCGAGCATGTTGTAGAGGAAATGGGGGTTGATCTGGGATTGCAGCGCCTTCAGCTCCGCTTCCTGCTCCTTCAGCTTCAGCAGATAGGCGTCGTCCACAAGCGCCTTGATGTTGCTGACCATATTATTGTAGCCCCGGCTCAGCTGGCCGATCTCATCCCAATATTTGATCTCCACCTTCTCCTCGAACTGCCCGTTCTGGAAGCGCCGCATGGACAACAGCAGCGTCTTGATCGGCGCTGTCAGGAAGGAGGAGAAGAACATGAGCAGAGGAATACTAAGCACCAGGCTGGCTAATACCATAATGAGCACTGCCGATTTAATGGAATTCAGCTCCCCGGTCAGCGAAGAGAGTGGAACACTGTACAGGGTAATCCAGCCATCCTCGTTGATGTTGTAATTCAGCAGCGTATCCTTACCCTCCAGGCTGACAATGGTGTTGCCGGATCGGATGCCGGCCTTCCCCTGCTTCATCACGAAATTTACGGCTGCGGGACTATAGGTCTCTTTGCCTGCCGACAGCAGCTGTGTGCCCTGTTCACTCAGAATGAGGATGCCGTGATCCTTGTCATACAGATTTGTCAGATAGGTTCTGCGGATGGTCTCCAGATTAATGCCGACGAACACGAAGCCGATCCGGTTCCCGTTCACAATATCACGGATAATCCGGGTCATGCCGAGCTTGTCATTGCGGTTGCTTTGAATGAATACATTGTTCTCTTCTGTCAGCGGGAACCAGTAGGAGGCACCATTTAAGGCAACGGTCTGTTTATAAGTATCATTTGAGGTAATTTTGCTCAAACTATACGCACCGCTGCTGTCATCGGTGGCAACCTGAAACAGCGGCTCGGACAAGCTGCCGTACAGAGCCAGATAGTCGAAGCTTCCGGTCACCAGCATCTGGTTCATAATCGACGCGGTAGGTCCGTTATAGAGCTGGTTCTCGATCTTCGCGGAATCCGGGGTATTGCTCCGCAGAGTGTCCTGGACGACTGGAGCGAGGCTGAATACCGTGACCCAGTCGGCTAACGTCTTTTGCATACGGGCGAGATTACTGTCAATCTGCTTGAGCACGCTCTGGTTGGAATTGCTCACCTTATTGATAATCTGCTGCTTGGAGATCTTATAGGAATAAGCGCCGAGCGTGCAGGCCACCCCGGTAATCAGCAGGAAGATCAGTATGGTTATCTTGTATCGCAGGTTCAAATTCAAGTAGTAGCGCAGCACAGGATCACTAACCTTTTTGTTTTTTATCTTATGCGCAATGCCGAATATACACAAGGGAGCTGACAAACGAAGTCGACAATTTTCAACATTACTCTCTTTTTCTCTACTGACCCTGACTCTGATGCTCTGGTACGATGTGTTCAGAAACAAAGAAAGCAACCCACGATCCATAACAAATAGGGGGAATTGACATGGTTATGAATGCAAAATCCACACGTAATATACTGCTGGTTACGGCCCTTGCGGCGGTCTCGGTGCTTAGCGCATGCGGAGGCGGTAATGACAAGAACAATAATGCAGGCAGCAGCACGAACGGCGGTACAACTGGCTCTGCCGACAAGGAAGTGACGCTGCGTCTGTTCTCGAACCTTCCTGACCGTAAATCCGGCCAGGGGCTGGCAGAGCAAATGGTAATCGACAACTATATCAAAGCGAACCCCAATGTGAAGATCGATATCGAGACCCTCGCCGAGGAGCCGTTCAAAAACAAGCTGAAGGCGTACATGGCCTCAAACGAAGCATTGGATGTGACCATGGTTCACGGCGGAGCAGAGCTGAATACGCTGGTACAAGCCGGCTATGTGAAAGAGCTGGACCCTAAGGAATATGAAGGAGATACTTATAAATTCCTGCCGGGCGTGTACAAATCTTTTACCTTCAATGATAAGCTGTATGGCTTGCCCCGCAACAGTGACTATGAAGTGATCTATTATAACAAAAAGCTGTTCGATGACAACGGCATCAAGATTCCTACCACCTACGCCGAATTGCTGGAAGCAGGCAAGCAGTTCCGCGCCAAAGGCATTGAGCCGATGTCGATGAACGGTAAGGACCTGTGGAGCTTCGCGGCCTTCTTCCAGGACCTTGTGGTACGCCTTACCGGCGATCAGAACCTGATGCTGGATGCGGTAGCGAAGAAGAAGAATTTCACTGGCGACGAGAATTTCACCAAGGCTGCTGAGCTGCTGGCCCAGGCCAGAGACACCAAGCTGTTCCAGGAATCGTTCATGACAGCAGACTACGGCGCTTCCCAGAACCTGTTCACGCAAGGCCGAGCTGCTATGTGGTATATGGGCTCTTGGGAAGCAGGGATGGCAACGAATGACAAGCTGCCGGAAGACTTCCGCAACAATGTGAATGTCCTGAAATTCCCGGTTGTTGAAGGCGGCAAAGGCAAGGACACCGATCTTCTGGCCTGGAACGGCGGCGGATATTCACTGGTGAGCAACTCGAAGCATCCTGAAGAAGCCAAGAAGTTCTTCGACTATATGATGTCCGCCGATCAATGGGCCAAGATTGTATGGGATACCGGAGCGGCTGTACCGGCACAGAAATATGAGCTTACCGGCAAAGAGAGCGAGCTGCAGAAGCAGCTGACTGAAGTCCTGACAGGCGCTACCAGCACAGCGGGTTCTATCGCCCTCGACTCCGGTACACCTAAGTTCAAGGATGATGCACAGAATGCCTTCGGCAAGTTCTTCGCCGGCGGATCAACACCTGAGCAGCTGCTGGCCGATCTTCAAAAGGCTGCGGAAACACAATAACAGATCACAAATACAGATTATAGATTACTACTATAGAGAGTGAAAGGAGACGGGGCGGGAAGCATTCTTGCCCCTCTCTAATCTTAAGGATGGAGTTGGAGTTCCATGCAAAAAGTATTTAACAACAAAATGGCAATCTTTCTGTTCGTCTTTCCGGGGATTCTCCTGTTCTCCCTGACCTTTCTCGTGCCGATTGTGCTTAGCGCGTATTACTCGTTCAGAGACACCCTGTCTCCGGGAACGCCCTCGGCATTCATCGGATTCGCCAACTATACGCAGCTGCTGTTCCACGATTCACGGTTCTGGCTGGCGCTTAGAAATGCTGTACTGCTCGGTTTGGGCTTCATCCTGATCCAACACCCGATTGCCATCTTTTTTGCCATTATGCTGGACCGCCTCGGCGGTAAGGCAGAGAAGTGGTTCAGAACGATTTTCTTCATCCCGTGTGTCATTTCTGTAGTCGTTATTTCAAAAATGTGGCTGTCCCTGCTGGACCCTACCTTCGGCGCCTTCAACAAAATGCTTGATTCCCTGGGGCTTGGAATGCTTAAGCATGCCTGGCTGGGGGATAGCAGCACCGCGCTGATCTCCATGCTGTTCATCCTGATCTGGGCCGGCTTCGGCTGGGGATTGCTGTTCTATTATGCAGGACTCAAAGGCATTCCCGATGATTTGTATGAAGCCGCTTCACTGGACGGAGCCTCCGGCTTCCGATTGCACTGGCGGATTACAGTTCCGCTGCTGTCACCGGTTATTACGGTGCAGATTACTTTGGCTATGATTACCGCCTTGAAACAGATGGAAACCGTGTTCCTGACCACTAACGGCGGTCCCGGTGATTCCACCCAATTCCTGGCTGTGTATCTCTATAACAAGGCGTTCTCGGCCAGCCAATATGGTTATGCCAACGCCATTTCAATTCTGTTCATTATTGTCTGCCTGCTTGCCACCTATATCAGCAACAAACTGACCCGCAGTGATGCGACGGAATTCTAAGGAGGAATCACCATGACAAAAAGCACAAAAACCATACTATGGGTGTTCTTCCTGATCGTCGCCCTGGTCCAGCTGTTCCCGCTCATCTGGCTGATTGATTTCTCGTTCTTGAGCAGCAATGAGTTCTACTCCTCCAGCGTCCTGAAATGGCCGAGTGATCCCCAGTGGCAGAACTATATCAATGCCTGGGTGGACGGTAAATTCCTGCGCTACTTCATTAACAGTGCCTTCGTTACCTCGGTAACGATTCTGTTAACAGTGATTCTGTCCCTTACGCTGGGCTATGCCTTTACCCGTATGCAGTGGAAGCTGCGCCCCATCTTCTTCACCATTATCCTGCTGGGGATTATGATTCCGATTCATGCGACCCTGCTGCCTAACTTTGCCATCTTCAAGGCGCTGGGACTGACCAATTCCTATCTGGGGCTGATCCTGCCTTACACCGCAGTGTCTGTACCGCTGGGGACCTTCATCCTGACCGGCTTCATGCGGAGCATTCCGAAGGCGATGGAAGAGTCCGCTGTAGTAGACGGAGCGAACATTTACCGGATTGTCTTCCAGATCATTGCACCGCTTACTGCGCCTGCACTGGTTACGGTCATCGTTACAACGTTCCTGAACTGCTGGAATGAATTCATTATGGCATCGACCTTCCTCAGTAAAGATGCGCTGAAGACGCTGCCCTTCTCGGTCATGAACTTCGCCGGCCAGTATTCCTCAGACTACGGCTCACAATTTGCGGTCATGGTGCTGACATCGATACCGGCCATTGTCATCTACGCCATTTTCAATGAACAGATTACCAAGGGTGTGACAGCAGGTGCGGTAAAAGGCTAAACTTAAAGCGAACCAAGCTCTATGTGTATGCTAACAAAACTCTTAGCGTATGCTTCCGAAGCTAGTTTTGCGAAGAGAATTCAGGATGTGTATGCTAACAAAACTCTAAGCGTATGCTTCCGGAGCCAGTTTTGCGAAGAGATTCAGGATGAATATGCTATCAAAACTTTCAGGAGGACTATAATGGATCACTTGTTATACGGCGTTGCTTATTATGATGAATACATGCCTTATGACCGTCTTACGCAGGACATCCAAATGATGAAGGATGCGGGCATTAATACCGTCCGGATCGCCGAATCCACCTGGAGCACGCATGAGCCGCAGAACGGGGTATTCGACTTCTCTTCTGTACAGAGAGTGCTCGATGCGATGCATGAGGCCGGAATTCATGTCATTGTGGGAACACCTACCTATGCGGTGCCGGCCTGGATGGTCAAGGAGCACCCTGAGGTGCTGGCCGTGACTGTGAAAGGGGAAGGCAAATATGGCGCCAGACAGATTATGGATATCACTAGTCCGGCGTATCTGTTCCACTCGGAGCGGATCATCCGCAAGCTGATGGCTGTGGTACATAAGCATCCGTCAGTCATCGGCTACCAGATCGATAATGAGACCAAGCATTATGAGACAGCCGGACCGAACGTCCAGCTTAGATTCGTCAAATACATGAGGGAAACCTACGGAACACTTGAAGCCATCAACCACCAGTTCGGTCTGGATTACTGGAGTAACCGGATCGACAGCTGGGAGGACTTCCCGTCCATGGTGGGGACGATCAACGGCAGCTTGGGGGCGGAATTCGCCCGGTTCCAGCGGGGACTGGTGAATGAGTTCCTGGCATGGCAGGTCGGAATCGTGAATGAGTATAAGCAGCCGGGGCAGTTCACCACCCATAATTTCGATTTTGAGTGGCGGGGGTATTCGTTCGGCGTTCAGCCTTCGGTGGATCATTTTGCGGCTTCGCAGCCCTTTGACATTGCAGGCACAGATATCTATCACCCGTCTCAGGATCAGCTTACAGGTGCCGAGATTGCCTTCGGCGGAGATATGACCCGCTCGCTGAAGCAGGATAACTACTTCGTGCTGGAGACCCAGGCGCAAGCATTCCCCGAGTGGACGCCTTATCCGGGACAGCTGCGGCAGCTGGCGTTCAGCCATCTGGGCTCAGGCGCTTCAATGGTCGCCTACTGGCATTGGCATTCGATTCATAATTCCTTCGAGACCTACTGGAAGGGCTTGCTCAGCCATGATTTCCTGCCGAATCCGGTATATAAGGAAGCCCAGACTATCGGCGCGGACTTCAAGCGGTTAAGCGATCAGCTTATCGGACTGAAGAAGAGCAGCAAGGTGGCCGTTATGGTCAGCAATGAAGCATTGTCAGCGATCGAATGGTTCAAGCTGCCCGGCGGTTTGATCTATAACGATGTGGTCCGCTGGATGTACGATGAGCTCTATAAAATGAACATCGCCTGCGATTTCATCCAGCCGGGAAGCCCGCGCCTCAGCGAGTATGAGCTGGTTGTGGTTCCTGCACTGTATGCCGCCGGGGACGAAGCACTCCAGCAGTTGAATGACTACGTCCGCAGCGGCGGGCATGTGGTCTACTCCTTCAAGAGCGGATTCACTGATGAACAGGTGAAGGTACGTCACACGGCGCAGCCCGGGATCATTCATGAGGCCTGCGGCATTGCTTACAGTCATTTTGCCACGCCGAATGCGGTTACGGGACTTACCGGCAAGCTGTTCCCTGAGGGAGACGAAGCAGGCGTTCACACCGTCCACACCTGGATGGAAATGATCGTTCCCGGTTCAGCGGAGGTGCTGGCCAGCTACGATCATCCCCAGTGGGGCGAATATGCTGCCGTCACCCGTAATACCTTCGGCGAAGGAACAGCCACCTACATCGGTTGTATGACCGGACCTGCCGCACTTGCGGAGATCCTGCGCGACACGCTCCAGCTGGCCGGGTTATGGGGTGCGGACCAGCAGCTGTCGTTCCCGCTCATCGTGAAGTCCGGCGTGAACCGCCAGGGCCGCACTATCCGTTACTACTACAACTACTCCGCCCAGCCGCTCAGCTTCAAGTATCCGCATGAGGCTGGTCAGGAGCTGTTGTCCGGCGATACGGTCGGGCAGGATGAAGAACTTACACTTGATGCTTGGGGCGTTATGATTATTAATTAAACGGGGCACTCCTGTTATACAATAGCTCTACCATGCCGCCGTCATCCCTTCAGAGCCGATGACGGCGGATATCCTTTCAGGCTCTTGAACACATTGCTGAAATACGCCACATCATGATACCCGCAATGCTCAGCCACCTCCGATACATTGAAGCCCCCCGCAGACAGAATCATTTCGGCGTTGTTCACCCGGACCTTGTTCAGGAACTCCTTACAGGTGTACCCGGTATTCTGCTTGAACAGCTTGCCCAGATAGACCGGGCTCAGTCCGATGCCTTCCGCCAGATCCCTGATCGTAACCTCCTCCGCATAATGATCCATCATATAAGCCATTACCTTATGGATTCGCGGATCAAGCAGCGGTGCCTCCTGATGATAAGCGATGTTAAGCAGACGATAGATAATCAGCTGAAAAATAGCCCGGGCCTTCATCCGGTAAAGCGGCTGGGAGCTCATCCAGATATGCGAGAATTCCCTGATATCCTCCAGGATTTCTTTGGTCATCCAGCCCTTGGTTACGGCCGCGAATGGCAGATGCACCGGATTGTCCGCTCCTTCCCAGAAGAAGTTGAACGCATAGGAATGCATAGGTGCCTCTGCGAACGTATGGGCTTCCCGGGTACTGCCGGAAGGGACATAGAGAATATCACCGGCTTCCACCGGGAACCGCTCCCCGTTAATATAATAGACCGCTTTGCCTTCCACAATGAACGTCAGATCATGGAAATCGATAGGGCTGCTGACAATCTCCCACTCTGCAAAAGACCTGCGGTCCACGAACAGCACGATGTTCGGCACAAGCGGTTCGTATGTATGAATGTTCATACCGGGTCTTCCTCCTTACTGCTGTAACATTGATGCACACCACAATATTCTACCACCGGGCCTGTTCTGTGCACACCTGTCATATCATAGGACCTTGAGGATCAGGCAGGGATATGGAATTGTTCCCTCCGTAATTTCCTGCTATACTTTTGACAGGTTAGTTTGATAGGGGGTTACACGGATGGCAACGAATTGCTCATTAGCTAGGGAGTCCTCATGCAGAGCCTGATCCGGGGCGATACTTTGCGTGGGGTGCGGCAGGACAATCTTGATCGCCCAAACAGATATTATCGTTTCTAATCGCAGGCTCTGCACCTTATTGCTGTAATCAATCATAATAAGGGGCTGAAGAGCTGTGACACCAACATTTATTAGAAACCATCAATATAATTACATTAAGAAACAAGCGGATTTTGTGCTGAAAACATTGCGTTCGGTAGCGGACCGCCGTGTCCTGGAGACCGTAAGATACAGCGCCGAGCTCAACGTGACGGGGGCCTTTGCTTCACTGACCGCCGGGCAGGAGCAGATGCTGCGGGCCATCTCCACCTTCGAGAAGGCCGAGGACTTCCAGCAGTATACCAGCGGGCTGGAGCCTTATCTGGAGCCGTTTCCGCCGATTACGCTGAAGCAGATTCAGAAGCTGTTTCCCAAGAATAAAAAGATGAAGCTGCCTGATCTGCAGTCTTTTGATTTCCGCTATGTCACTTACTTGGCCTGGGCGGACATCGCAACGAACAAGCTGTTCATCGTCTATCCGCATGAAGGGCAGTTCATTGGCGTGGAAGGCCGGATGCTGCCTGTGCACAAGAAGGGCTACTGCCTGTTCTGCAACCGGCAGCAGGAGCTTGCCTTCCTGACCGTCAAGACCAAGCCGGAGCTGGCGGCGGCAGATAATTTTGCTTCCGTGGGCCAGTATGTATGTATGGATAATCAGGGCTGCAATCAGAGCATTACGGATATAAGCGCGCTGGAGCGGTTCGTCCTCTCGGTGCGCAAGTAGCAGGATAGTTTGATTAAAAGAGCAGAGCAGCGGTTCCCGGTTGGGGGCCGCTGCTCTATTTGTTGTGTATGGTAGAGGGAACTATCTGCCAGGCTGCGTCGTCATCGTCAAATCTGTCAGCTCCTCCAGAAGCTGCTCCTCCAGGCGGATGATCCCGCACATATTCTTGTGAAGCTTCACCCGTGCGGCGGGCTTGTTGCCCGAGCACATCCCCTTAATCATGAACTGATTCACCAGATCCCACTTCTCGCCTGCCTGACGGTAGCCTTCAGCCCCGCGGGAAAGAGCAGGTGCGGGGCCTTCGCGCTCCAGCAGCTGCAGGAACTGGCTGAACCGGATTCGGCTGATCGGCAGGGCGTTGGCGTAGATTTTGAAGGCTGAACTGGCTTCAGCTGTGTTATCAGGCCGTATCCCGGTCTCCAGATAGGCCTGGGCATACGCCCTGAGCTGGACGCCCACCTGATCTGGCCGAACCTGTCGGGCAGGGCTGGTAAGCACCTCTTGCAGGATCGTCTGCCAGTCTGAGCAGGAACGGGAGGTTTCGCACCGCCCGAATAAGGCGTAGAAATGACAAGCCCCTTCAAGGATGCTGAAATCCACCGTCTCAAGTTCCCTTCCATAGTAAGCATCTGTCAGATAGATCAGATTCTTCTCCCGGTCCAGACCTACGGCAAGACAGGCATGGCTCGTATGCAGCCTGCGGTAGGCTACACACCAGGGACAGTCATAGGAGTCGAAGCCGACCAGAACCGGCATGCCTGAGGACAGCTGATGCTCCAGCAAGTCAAGCATGTAGCTTCGGGCCATTGCCGGTCCGGTCCGTTCGATATAACTGAAGGTAAGGCCATGGTATGCAGACAGGTAGCCGGTATTGATCCGGGGCAGCCGTATCCGCTCAATCAGCGGCTGGTCCGGGGCTTGCGGCTCATCCAGGTACATCTGCCAGGCATCGCCGTACATGCCTTTGCTGTCCAGTCCCTGCCACTGCGCTACAGACTGGATGCAATCATCGATACAGCTGCGCAGCTTGGGGTACAGGGTACTCTTAACAGGAGCAATGTTCAACACTGCTCATCATCTCCTTCGCCGAGCTGAAGTGGCTGTGCAGCCGGTCGCGGTAAGAAGCGGGAGTCATGCCGCTGAATTCGCGGAAGAGCCGGTAGAAATATTTCATGTCGTAAATGCCGACCTCTAGGGCCACGGACTGCACGCCAAGCTTCGTGAACAGGAGCAGGAGACAGCTGTATTTCATCCGGATTTCCTGGAAGATCTGGATGTAGGACCTGCCGGTCTTATTCTTGAGCAGCCGCTGGAACTGGCGGGAGCTCATCGCAAGCTGGCGGCTCATCTCATTCAGCGTGATCCGCTCACTATAGTTACTGATCATATATAAGAGGACATCATGCAGCGGGTCATACTGAGTCCCCGGACGTTCGGTGAAGGGAAGATCTGCAGCGGGCATAATCAGCTTCGCCAGCTCCAGCAGCGGAGGGTATAGCCGCTGCTCGACTACAGGCAGGCCGGAGTTCAGCATCCCGTGCAGCCGCCCAAGCAGAAAGAGGATTTCCTTGTTCTTCTCCCTGTATCCGAACCATTGCCGCACCTCCAGAAGCTTCAGCAGCGGCATGAGAACCTCTTCGGACAAGGGCCCGGGCAGCTCTCTAAGCACCTTGTCAAGTCCGGGCCTGAGCATACAATTCAGGATCAGCAGCGGCTCGGTACCGCTCAGATCCTGCGGATGAAAGACATGGGATATCCCCGGCGGAATCACTATCACATCCCCCTGCGTTACCTGCATTTTATCCTCGCCCGCCAGATGTATGCCCGTTCCTTGAACCACGTAGGCCAGCACTACGAAATCATGCTGATGACGTACAGAAGTGACCGTTTTTTGAATCAGGAGCATTTGTACGGGTGAACAGGAGTCGAATACATAATCCCCCGTGAATACCGGAAAAGCTTCCATAAACAAACCTCCGTTTCCTGCTTCCTTATGTTGGATGACTGGAATCCACCCTAGTATATCTCAATATTTTGGCGCATTCAACCATATATTAACAACTTAAAATTTGGTATATTCATCCTATTCATTCCAATTATGCAACCTGAAAGGGGTAGACACATGCAGCAGAAAGTCATTGAGATTATCGCCGAAATCAAGGAGGAACCAGGCTTGCTTCAGACGCTCAGCGGAGCTTCTGACCTGACCCTGGACGCCGCACTTGACTCCCTGCAGATCATTAATTTTATTCTGAGAGTCGAAGACGAATTCAATATAGAGGTAGATTTCGACACCTTTGACCTGGAGCACCTGAAATCAGTGGACCGGTTCTCCGCTTATGTTGCCGGGCTTGCCGTACAATGAGGAATGCTGTGCACTGCGGCAGCCTGGAGTCGGAGCGGTACTGGCGGGAGGAGGATCTGGCCTCCTTGCCGGCCATTCCCGATGCGAAGGCACTGGCTATCGTACAAGCGATGGATGAAATGCTGTTTGTCTTTTGCGGAAGCGGTGATGTTCTCTTAACCCGCCAGGGGATGAACCGGGCACAATATGACTATCTGCAATCGCTCGGTTATGCATTCAGCACCAATATGGATACGCTCAGTCTGGAGGCAGAGGAGTCTGTTCCCGCACAGGCGGCGCTGAATGTATTTGAGCTGCTGGGCCGGATGGACGCCGGGCAGGAGCCGGACCGCTTAATACCGGAAGGAGCGCTGCTGGAGCCCTTCGCCGTGCTTCCCGGGACACAGGAGGCGGTTAGCCGGTACAAGCTTTTGCCTACGTTGCCTAATGAAGACATTGTACGGGCAGTGAATACCAAGAGCTATTCTACGGCGATGCGTGACCGGCTGGAGCTGCCGAATATTGCGGTAGTGGTCCAGAGTATGGAGGAGCTGCTGCAATCGGGACAAGCGCTGCTGGAGAAGGGAGCTTTTCTGATCAAGGATGAGTACGGGGTATCCGGTAAAGGGAATCAACTGGTGGATTCAGAGCGTATGCTGCGCCGGATGACCGGGTATCTGGAGTCGAGCCGCAATCAGGGAAAAAGAATCCGGTTTGTCCTTGAGCCGCTGCTGGACCGGGAGACAGACTTCTCCTGCCAGTTTCAGATTGATCCGGAAGGCCGGATCACCCTGTTGTCCGTTCAGCAGCTGGTGAACCAGGGCTTTGCCTTCGGAGAATCCCACTCCCCGCAGCCCTCTCTGCTGGACAAGCTGGATAAGGAAGGCTACTGGGAGACAATGCAGGGCATAGGCCGGGAGCTGTACTCTGACGGATATTACGGTGACGTATGTGTCGATTCAATGCTGCTGCGTGACGGAAGTCTGGCGCCTTTGGTAGAGATCAATGCCCGCAAGTCGATGAGTCTGATTAAGCATCATGTGGACCGCCGGTTCAAGCAGGAGGGGTTGCACACCTGCCTGATTCAGGTACCGCTGGCGGCTATGGGCAAGGTTCATTATCAGGAGCTGCTGGAGCGGATGGAGGAGACGGGGATTTTGTTCTCGCTGGAGACGGGGGAAGGTGTGATGCCCTTAACCTCAAGCGCGCTCCAGCCGCTGGACCCCGCCCGTACTGCCGGTTCCGTGAAGGGCAAGCTGTATGCGGCCCTGACTTACCGGAACGAAGACCGCAAGCATGGGCTCATCCGTACGCTGGACGAGTCTCTCATGCGCACAGGCTATACTATCCTGCGATAAAGAAAGGAACCCTCCAATGAATAACACCGTGACGATTCTATGCTCGGGCTTTGGCCTGGGCTTCTATGTTCCTGGCCTGCTGCTGGAACGCAAGTTAACCGCGCTGGGCCTACAGGCGGAGATTGAGGTGTTCGAGACCTTAATGCCTGAGCGCAAAAAGGAGCAGACAGACAACAGCCGCAGGGCGTACCAGCAGAGCTTCGCCGTAGCCCTGACCTCACAGAAAATACCTTCCGATATAAGAAGCAGTCTTGACCCTGCAGCCGTTGAACAACTGCTGGAGCAATGGAAGCGGGAGGAACGGCAGCACTTCATCGTCTTGTCCGGGCATTGGGTGCATGTCATGGACCAGTACCGTAGACTGGCGGGGGTGAGCGTATATGCTGACCTGCTGTATATTGACGCCGGCCTGTCGCCATCGTGGAAAAATCTGCGCAAACTGAATACGGGTTATGTGGAAGGCTATCATGAAGTAAGCCTGTATGATCCCGGGAAGCAGGAGATTCTGTGCAGCATCGATGCCGGAGCTGGGGAAGCACTGCCTGCCGCGGCGAGGAACGGGCGGCTGGTCGTTCATGGGGGCGGCTGGGGGATTGGAACCTTCCGTGAGAAGTTTGGTGCGCTGGAGTCGGCGGGGTACGAGCTGGATATCGCCGCTTACAGTATTCAGGAGATTGGCGAGGCTATCCATGGAAGACGTTATTATATGAATGATCCGCAGTGGCGCACCTGGACGAAGGACAGCAGCGGGCAGTATACCTTCCCGCCGTTTGCAGAGGTAACCGGTAACCGGACGGAGCATTTCCCGCCCTGTCAGAGCTATGGGGAGGGGATGTTCGGAGTCATCCGGCAGGCATACGCAGTCATCAGCAAGCCGGGCGGCGGCGCTTTGATCGATTCGCTGGCTTCGGGCACACCGCTGGTGCTGCTTGATCCCTTCGGCCCGCATGAGAAGATCAACAGCGATCTGTGGGTCAAGCTTGGTTACGGCATTACTTACGGAGAATGGGCTGCGTCAGGTTATGATGATGATGAGCTGCTTAAGCTGGCGGATAACCTCAGGGACGCCGGCGGCCAATACCCGGATTATGCGGCAAGCTATGCCGGACAACTATCCGCAGCAGGAGGGAGAAGCTAATGCAGCCTACCAGTAAAGTGAGTCTGGACGCCAAGTCCTTTGAGGCATTGAAGCGTACAATCAAGAATGTGGTGGTTCCGCACCGGGAACGTAAGCATGATCCCGGCTTCAAGACGGTGATGCCGGAGATTATGTCCCTCAAGCTGACCAACCGCTGCAATCTGCGCTGCAAGCATTGCTATCAATGGAATGAAGACGGCTACCATCATGATATGGATACCGCCGAGCAGAATCTGGATATGGATCTGGGCATGATCCAGAGGCTGCTGGAGGAGACGGACGAGGCGCAGTCCCGCCTGTATTTATGGGGAGGGGAGCCGCTGTTTCACCGGCAGGCCAAGGAGATTTTGGACCTTCTTAAGGAGCATCCCCGCGATACTACGATCTGTACCAATGCCTACATGATCCCTAAGTTCGAAGAGGAGCTGTGCGCGGTCTCCGACAATCTGGAGCTGCTGATCCCGATCGAGGGGTTCCAGGAGGAGCATGATTTCCTGCGCGGCAAGAAATCGTTCCAGAAGGTCATCGACGCCGTTGACCGTTTGCTGGAGCTGCGCGAGCAAGGCCGCTTCCGCGGCCGGATCTCCGTGCACAATGTCATAAATGATAATATGATCGGCCGATTGTATGAGCTGGTGGAGTTTTTTGAGCGCAAGGGTGTTGATCTGGTGCTGCTCTGCTTCCCCTGGTATATCTCGGAAGACACCAGTCTTGAGATGGACCGCTTCTACGATGAGCACTTCCAGTGGCTGGCTGAGCTTCCGCCGGATCACCGGAGCAGCTGGCACGCGTTCAAATACCATATCAAGCCGGACAATATCACCAGGCTGACCGATGACCTGCGGCGGATTAACAGCAACACCTGGAATAATACCCGAATCCGCTATCAGCCGGGGCTGGACTTTGATGAGATTGAGGATTTCGTGGCCGGGAAGCCGATGCTGTCCCGCAGTACCTCCAAATGTCTGGCACTCAGCACCCGGGTGGATATTGCCCCGAACGGGATGGTGAGTGCGTGTAAATTTTTTGGCGAGCTGGCTATTGGCAATGTGAAGGAGCAGACGCTGACAGACATATGGAATTCTGCGCGTTATGACCGGCTGCGGCGGATTCTGGATGAAGGCTTGTCGCCGGCCTGCTCCAAATGTAATGTGCTGTACTTGAACACCTATGCTGCGCTGGCCCAGATATGAGCAGCGGGGGAGAGCAGCCCGCCTATAAGCTCGGCATTCTGGGTGCCTCAAGTATTGCTGTTCCAGCGATGCTGGAGCCTGCACGGGTGGTGGACAAGGTAAAAGTCACGGCAATTGCCAATCGTACCTTGGCGAAGGCGGAGGCCATGGCCGAGGCATACCAGATTCCCTATGTGGCAGGTAGTCTGGACGAGCTGCTGGAGCTAGACGAACTGGATGGAGTATATATTGCGCTCAGCAATGAGCTTCATGCGCAGTGGGCGATCCGGGCTTTGAATGCGGGCAAGCATGTATTGGTGGAAAAGCCGATCTGCCTCTATCCCGAAGAAGCGGAGCAGTTAAGGCAGGCGAAGGACAACCCTGCTGCCCCGAAGCTCTCCGAGGGGCTGATGATTGCCTGTCACCCTTGGCAGCAGGCACTGAAGGGGATCGTCGATTCTGGCGAATTCGGTTCGCTGCGCAGGATCAGCACCCGGATTTCCGTTCCTGCCAAGAACGGGCATGCCGGAAATTACCGGAGTGTCCGGGAGAAGGGCGGAGGTGCTTTTAATGATCTGGGCTGCTATTGGCTGCAGTTCGTGCAGACCCTTGCAGGTCTTCAGCCGGAGGAGATTCTGGGGCAGTCGGCCTTTGACGGGCCGGATGGCTGCGACTGGACCTTTCAGGCGGCGCTGCAGTACAAGAACGGGCTGAGGGCCGAATGCCTCACTTCCTTCGAACTGCCATTCCGGGCCTCGCATACCTTGTATTTCGACCATACCGTGCTGAGCGTCCCGGATTTCTTCCGGCCGGTCAAGGGGTTCTACAAGCTCAAAATCCGGCATGATCTGCCGGACAACCGCACCACTCTATGCGAATTCGAACCGCTGAACTATTATGTGGGCCAGCTGGAGACTTTTGCAGCAATTATGAGCGGGCAACAAGCCGAGGGCCTGGGCGCTACCTGGGAACGGGTGCAGCTGCAAGCCCGGATCATGGCCGGGGCGCAGCGGTGCCGGGTCTCTGAGATGCTTCCGCTATAATTTATAATAATATACAACAGCGACTCCCTTTGTGGGGGCCGCTGTTTGCTGTTGCACTATATAGACTGTGGTACTAGCGCTCTGCCAGAGAAGGAGGATGCTCCATCCAGACACGCTCGTTGTTCAGCACATATATTCCCAGCGCCTGCTCGAAGGAAAGGCCGTGATTATAGAAGGCCAGCATCTTCGCGGCGAAACGCATACTCTTATCTGCGCTGGGCGATTGCAGCAGCTCTGTTGCCAGCGTACGGAAATTCTTCGGCTGGGCTTCAGCAGCACTGGCGGCATCCAGCAGTCCTTTGTGGCTTGGGAACAGAAGCCGGTTATACGCCAGAATCATCCGTCCGCTGAAAAAGACCAGTTGGCCCGCCGTATGAGCGAGTAGGTAGGCGTCATTTTTTTTGCCCGCTTCCTTGGCGAAATACAGCCCGTACAGATAGATCTGGGCGCAGAAATCCCGCAAATTGTGCTCGCGGTTCTCCTCAGGATAGACGGGAATCCGGGCTACCAGCTCATTCAGCTCCGGGATTCTGGAGAATAGCACCTCTGCACCGGTAAAAGCATACCTCGTCGGCTCATTGCCCTGCCGGGCTGCCAGCTCCAGAAACCGGCGGTTGATCACCTTGATATCTGCATATCCGCCTTCATAGGTGCTGACTTCGCGGTCCACATAGGACAGTCTGCTGTTCCGCTCATATTCCGCATACGCTTCATCGGTGAAGACCAGATGGACATCCACATCCGAGGTCTCGCTGGCGGTTCCCTTGGCTACTGATCCGCTGGTGATTGCCGCCAGACAAGAAGGGTCTTGCTCCATCTTCTCCGCCAGCTTCCCCAGCGTCTGCCTGTGGTGCGCGTACATATAGCGTTCAGCCTCCTTGAATAAATTCTGCTGCGTTAAGCGTATCAACTGAACAGCTTGCCAGCTATGGTCAATTCAGACATTCAGGCACCCGCCTGCTCCGTCTTCACCTGACCCGGCTGCTCGGCGGCACCGCTGCGGATGAGGCCTCTCCGTCCGGCGAAGGTGACTGCCAGAATAGCTGCACCGGAGACGAGCAGAATGACCGAGCCGGGAATCCGGTCCAGAAGCACCCCGTAGAGCAGCATTCCCAGCGGAGCGATAGAACCGGCCACGCCCTCGACCAGCCCGAATACGCGTCCACGGTACTCTTCCTCAGTGGTCTGCTGCAGATAGACCTGAACCGGAATGTTAATGACCATAATCATGACGCCGATAATGACCAGCAGCGGCAGGAAGAGAAGGAAGGTGGCAGTCGGGGTGAAATCAAGCAGCAGCGGCACCGCCAGCGCTAGGAATAAGACTCCCAGTGCGCTTAATCCTCCAAGGATCGGCTTTATTGGACTCTTGCTCCGGGGAAGTACAGCAAGCAGCAGCGACATCAGAAGTACACCTGCCGCCAGCATCGCTTCGAGGACTCCATATTGCTTCGAGGAGAGCCCGAGTGTCTGTACTGCAACGTAGGGCAGCACAACATTCAGGGCGACGACGAAGAAATTAATCCAGAATACAATCCCCATCAGGGAGCGGAGGACCGGGCGGCGGATGACATAAGCGAAGCCTTCCTTCAGATTCATTCGGACCCCGTTAACAGCAGTGCCCATACGTTCGCGGAGCGGCTGGGGGCCTGCGGCTTCGGCAGGGTCAAGGGCAGCTTGAAGCCGTGGAACCGGCTTGTATCTCAGCATAGAGCCCATCACGGTTGAAACGGTGAAGCCTGCCGCGTTCAGCAGCATGAAATCCTGAAGAGGGAGGAAGGCATACAGAAGACCGGCGAGAATCGGAGCCAGCAGGTGGCCAGCTGATCCGGCAATCTGATTCAGTGATCCGGCCCGCTGGACGGAGCTGCTGTCTACAAGCATCATCATCGAGGAGGAGACTGAAATACTATAGAAGGTAGAGCAGATAGATAATAGAATGAGCGACAGATAGATAGTCCATAGTGACATCCCCTCCAGCGAGACAAACAGAAAGGCCAGAGACATAATCAGGGCACTGGCCAGATCCGAACCGATCAGCAGCCTGCGGCGGTTAACTCTGTCGGCGAGCACACCGGCGAAGGGGGACAGCAGGATACCGGGCAGCAGCCCGCACAGCAGTGTAACTGCGAAGCTATTCCCTGAGCCAGTCTCGTTTAGAATGTACAGACCGGCTACGAAGGTATACATACTGGAGCCGAGAACAGAGACCAGCTTGCTGCTGAAGAAGAGGAATATGTTACGGTTAGCCGCTGCCTTATCATGGGTTGCGGATGTTAATTGAGACATAATAGCACTCCCTTTGATCAAAAAGTTAAATTTAATTAAACTTATTGTATGAGTAAAAGTTCGGAAATGCAACAAAAAGTTTAATTTAATTTAACTTTAACGTATTTCTATCTTTCTCTTAGGGTATAGGTAAGCTATACTGAAAAGAAAAGCTACCTGGAAAGTTGGCAAGCAGATGACCACCAAACAAACTATCGGAGAGAAAGTCAAGCAATTGCGCAAGGCTAAGGGGCTTACGCAGACGGATCTTGCCGGAGACCATATGACCAAGAGCATGCTGAGTCAAATCGAGAATGGACGCGCCTTGCCCTCGATGAACAGCCTGCAAGTTCTGGCCGGCAGGCTGGGAGTGGATCCGGGCTACTTCCTCGAAGGTGAGGAGGAGGCGGAGCTGGCTCCGCTCGTCCGGGAGATGGAGGCCGAGTTCAAGGCGAAGAATTACAGTGAGGTCATCCGGCGGCTACAGCCGTTCACAGAGCGTACGCTGCCGATGACGATTGACGCTGCGCGTCTGCTGGAGTTCTATGTAAGCTCCCTTTTCTATACAGGTGCCGGAGGCGGGGAAGCGGAGCTGGAGCGGGCGGCACTGATCTATGAACGCTTCGGTTTATTTGTGGAACGTGCGAAGGTGCAGTATATTTCCTATGCCCTGAATTTCGCACAGAGCAGATACGCGGAAGGGCTGGAGCTGATCCGCCGGGTCCGCAAGGAATACGAGGCTAACAAGGTGGGGAATGATTTTATCTTTGAAATCGATCTTCATTATGCCGAGAGCATTAGCTTGTCTGCCCTGGGGGATTATGCGGGAAGCCGTGAAGCTGCACAGGCGGCGCTTCAAGTGTCGCGGGAAGAGGGAATCTACTATATGACGGATCATCTGTACCGGGTGCTCGGGATTCTGGCGCTGACCGAAGGAGAGACCTTGGCGGCAGAGGAGGCCTTGAAGAAGGCCAGAGCATTCGCCGAATTCACCGAGTCTCAGGATTCGCTGAAGCTGGTGTTGATCGGAGAGATCAGACTTGCGGTAGCTAAGGGAGAATACAGCAAGGTACTTGCACTGGCGCGGCAGTATCCGCAGGAGGATGAACAGTACGCGCCAAGCGTTCAGCTCATGTCCGGCATCGCCTGGTATCATCTCGGCCAGGACGATGAAGCACTGAGCTGCCTGACCAAGGCTGAGCCGGGGGAACAGGTCTACCACCCGCTTGACCGCGGCAACCTGTTGACCGCTTATGCCTACCGCGCACGAATCTGTATGCGCCGGGGCATGAAGGAGGAGGCACAGCGGCTGGCCGGGTTTGCCTATGATCAGGCGATGGAATACCCGCCTTCCATATACACCGAAATGATCAACGAAACTTACCGCGAGCTGCATAACTAATAGAGCATCAGAGCTAAACAAGTGAATTTATTCAATAAATAAAGTAATGTATGAAGTTGCGTTTGAACCGAGCCAGTCGGTGATAGTTGTATTCCGTACATCTAAAAACAGTGAAAAGGAAGGCATTCCTCTCCTAACTGTATTCCATACAACTAAATCTGCTAGAATGGGCGAAAATCCAGGTATAGGAGCATTTTAATTGCACGAACTACATCTAAATGGAGATTTGGTGGCACACCGGACGATTTAGTTGTACAAATTACAATTAAGCTGGACTCCTGTCAAGAAAGTAGACAAAACCTACAACGTTTTTCGCTTAAATGTGGCTGCAAACTGAACCGGAGAAACGTACCCCAGTGCCCCATGGATTCGTTTACGGTTGTAGAAAAATTCAATGTACTGGAAAATGGCATCATACGCCTGTTGCTTCGTTTTAAATCGATTCCAGTACACCAACTCTTTTTTTAAGAGGCTGTGAAAAGATTCGATACAGGCGTTATCATAACAGTTTCCTTTGCGGCTCATGCTTGCGGTCATCTGGTACGTCTTTAGGCGTTCCCGGTAGTCTGCAGAGGCGTACTGGGAGCCTCGATCCGAATGGTGAATCAAGCCCTTTCCGGGGCGTTTGGCCTGGTAGGCAGCGTCCAGAGCGCCCTGTACGAGGTCAGTGGTCATCCGGTCGCTAAGCCGCCAGCCGACAATCTCCCGGGTACACAGGTCCAGCACGCTCGCCAAGTACATTCGTCCTTCCCGGCAGGGAATGTAGGTGATATCCGCTACCCACGTCTGGTTCGGCTTTTCCGTGTGAAATTGCTGGTTTAACAAGTTGGGGGCAATGGGTAGCGGATGGTTGGAGTCGGTGGTGCATACGCGAAATCTCTTTGCGACACAAGAGCGCAGCCCCAGTTCTTTCATGTACTTGCCTACCGTGCGTTCACTGACCTGGTGCCCTTCACGCACTAGGAGAACCTTGATTTTGGGGCTGCCATAGCGACCCTTAGAGTCGTGAAAATGATAGGCAATCCGCTTTAGCAACAAGGCTTTACGAGTGGCTTGAGGGCTGGGCTTCGCTGTTCTCCATTTGTAATACCCGCTCCGGGACACCTGAAAGACACTGCACATCTTCTCCACGCGGAACTCGGAGCGATGATCTTCAATAAACCGAAATCTCAGTTCTTTGGATTGCTGAAGATGTGCACGGCTTTTTTTAGGATGGCCATCTCCTCTGTCAGGTCTGCGAGTTCTTGCTCCCGCTCCTTCAGTTGACGTTCCAGCTCTCTGTATTTGTCTGGAGTAATGATGGGCTCATTCTCAAACTGCCGGTACTGACCTAGCCATTTATGCAACGTTTTGGCGGGGACATCCAGCTCCAGGGCCAATTCCGCCACCGTTTTCGTCTGCTCCTGGATGTACTTTACGGCCTGTCTTTTGTATTCTTCATTGTAGCTTCTCCGTGTTCCACTCATGCGGACACCTCCTCGTTAAACTCATTATCTCTATTCTCTTAACGGGTGTCCACGGTTAACACTAACAGCAAGCCTACCCCTCGCACCCTAATCGGCACGGTACCTCCTCAGCAAGCCATTAGTTAAAGTAATATTCACGCATTTAGATCCGATGAGCTACTAACTACCCTTATTACGCAGCAAACAACACCCGTGCTATTCCGCACGGGTGCCCTTCTGCAATGAAATATAGGTTGAACTACAAACTTTAGTAAATAGGAGGGAGCGGCGGAGGAGATTTTGGAACTGTAGGAGCGTTAGCGTCCGCCTGAAAGCTTTCCGCAGGAAAGCTAGCTTCGGAAGCATCAGCAGTCTCCGGATTTCTACCGCAACCAGCGGTCTAAATCAGGAAATTCTTACAACAACAGCGGCCGGAAGTCCAAAAGCTCCGCAGTGGCGACTACTCTATTACTAAGATTTTTCCATCAAGGTTTATGGAATCTTATTTGCTGGTCCACAGCTCCACACGGTCCTGCACATACTTGGTGTAGCCGGCTTCCATTTTCTTAACGCCGGCTTTTTCCAGATCGGCCATGTAATCATCCCAGATTTTATCGAATTCAGCCGGTTTGGCCAGAATGGCCTGCGGGATGCGCTTCCAGGTAATATCCTTCATTTTATTGCCCAGAATGGCGACTTCGTCCTCACCGGGAATCGAAATGTTCCAGGCTGCGCCGTAGGCTTTTTCCTTGAATTCTTCTTCCTTCGGGAACAGGTCCTTCCAGGTCGTAGCTTTGTAAGCCGCCAGCGTCTCCTTCTCCACATCGCTATAGCCAAGCACGAGCTGCTCAGGGAAGTTCTTGGTGTAATAGTTGCCGGTGGAATCCTTGGCTCCGTCGCCGTAGTGAACCATCATATTCCAGTAGAAGCCAATGCCGGTTTCCTTGGTGAAGGCGGTATTGTCATTGTTGATGCGGTCCTGAACTTCCTGCGGAACGACGCGTTTGCCGTTCTCTACTTTATAGTGCTTGCCTTCGATTCCCCAGTTGTTCAGGATTTGGCCTTCATCGGAGGCCAGATAATCCAGGAACTTGATGGTGCGGACCGGATCAGGGTTAGTGGTGGAGATGGAGATCCCGTAGCCGCCCATGAAGCCGGTAGGCCAGAAGCTGGTTTCCTTGTATTCATCAGTTAAAGTGACTGGATAGTGTCCGTAGGTCTGATCGAATTTGCCGGCGGCTTTGAGCGCCTGCTGCGCGTCATTGTAGTCCCAGTCTTGGTCAATCAGGCCGAGTACACGTCCAGTCGCCACTTTGGCTTTATACTGGTCGTATTTCTGCACGAAGCTCTCCTTGTCAAGCAGGCCGATATCGTTCATGTGGTTCAGCCAGCGGAAATATTCCTTCTCCTCCGGACGGCGGAAGTGGTAGATCGCTTCGTGAGTCTCCTGATCGATGTAATATTCACCGTCATCGGAGCCGCCGGTAGTGGCTACCGCAGGGTTGGTAACGGAGATGTACATATGCCAGTCGTCTGCGTTCAGGGAGACACCGATGTTCTTGTTGCCGTTCTCATCGGTAGGGTGCTTATCCAGGTACGCCTTAATAACGTTCTCATAATCCTTGACGGTCTTAATCTCCGGATATCCGGCTTCCTTCACGACCCGGTGCTGCAGCTCGAAGCCGCCGCCCGCTACGAACTTCTTCTCATCCACCGCTGCCCAGGTCGGGATGGCGTAGATCGATTGGTCTTCATTCGTATACTTGGCCCGGGCGAGATTATCGCCGAGTACGCGCTTAATGTTAGGAGCATGCTTATCGATCAGATCGGTGAGATCCAGGACTGCACCGGCATCCACCAGCTTACCGATGTCGCCTTTAGCCGAGATAATGTCGGGATAATCCCCGCCGGCAGCAATGAGGGCAATCTTCTGTTGCGGATCACCGACAGCGAATTCGGCATCGAGGGTCACGCCGGTCTTTTGCGTAATGACGGTGCTGACCTCATCCTTCATATTGTTCCAGTTCGGATTGGGGTCTTCCGCGAAGAAGGATAGTGTCAGGGGACTTAAGTCCTCAGCCGCCGCCGTAGCCTCAGCCGTTGCCGTGGCATTGCCGCTGTTCGTCGCCTTAGCCCCGGTATTCTCGGCCGTGTTCTTGTTGCCGTTATTATTGCCTCCGCCGCAGCCTGCCAGCACACTGAGCAGCAAGGTCAGCACCATCAGCGCCACATACGGTTTCGCCGTCTTTCTTGTCATGAATAGAAACCCTCCCTTTGTCTGGTAGAATCATATTGTATTCACAGGCGTGAGCCTGAAGATACCAGTGAGCAGCTTAGCTTTTAACCGAACCCAGCGTCATGCCCTTGACGAAATAGCGCTGCAGGAACGGATAGACCACCAGAATAGGCACGGTGACGACAATGGTGATTGCCATTTTGACCGATTCCGGGGAGATCTGGGCCATAACCTCAGTCATATTGCGCCCGCGGAAATTATCCGCATTGGTCGTGGTGCTCTGAATGACCTTCATCAGCTCGAATTGCAGCGTGGTCAGCGAGTCCTTCGAGCCGTTATACAGATAGGTATCAATCCACGCATTCCACTGGCCGACGGCCAGGAACAGGGCGATGGTTGCTAAGGCTGGCTTGGTCAGCGGCAGAATAACACGCCAGTAGATGGTGAAGTCATTGGCTCCGTCCAGCTTGGCGGATTCCTGCAGGGCGTAAGGCAGACCGTCGATGAAGGAGCGGATCACGAACACATTGAAGGCGCTCACCAGACCGGGCAGGACATACACGCCGAAGGTGCCCATCATATGCAGATCCTTGATCAGAATATAAAAGGGGATCAGGCCTCCAGATACATACATCGTCAATGCCAGGAAGGTGGAAACGAACTTACGGGCCTGGAAGTCCACCCGGCTTAAGGTGAAGGCCAGCATGGACGCACTGACCAGTCCGAGCAGAGTCCCGATAACCGTCCGCAGCACCGAAATTTTGAACCCGGTAATCAGGCCGGAGAAGGCGAAGATCGTCTCGTAATTCTTGAAGGTGAACACCCGGGGGTAGATTGTAATCCCGCCCTTGATGCTGTCCGTCGAGTCATTGAAGGAGATCGCCAGCACGTTCAGAAAAGGGTACAGCGTAGCAACAGTTACCACCGTAATCGCCAGATAGACAACCAAATCGAAGATGCGGTCCGACCAGGAGGCCGCAGCCAGTTTTTTGATCATGAGCAGGGCCTCCTATATGATGCTTTCCTTGGTTATTTTTTTGAAGATGCCATTGGCGGTAAAGAGCAGAATCACACTCACCACGGAGTTGAAAATATTAATCGCCGTCCCGAAGGAGAACCGTCCCATCCCCAGCCCGTAATTCAGCGCGTACAGGTCAAGGGTCTGCGAGTAGTCACGCACCAGATTGTTGCCGAGCAGGAACTGCTTCTCGAACCCGATGCTGATCAGATGGCCGATGGACATAATCAGCAGAATCACGATGGTACCGCGGATACCCGGAAAAGTGATATGACGCACCTGCTGAAGCCGGCTCGCTCCGTCCACCCTGGCTGCCTCGTACAGCTCCGGCCCGATGCCCGAGATGGCGGCGAGATAGATAATGGTGTTCCAGCCCGTCTCCTTCCAGACATCCGATGCGGTGACAATGCCCCAGAACAGATTGCCCTTGGCCATGAACTGGATCGGTTCACTGATGATATGAAGGCCCATTAGCAGGTCATTGACGGCGCCGTTGTCCGTGGAGAGCATCTTGGTGATGATCCCGGCAGCAACCACCCAGGACACAAAGTGCGGCAGATACGACACCGTCTGAACGAAGCGCTTCAGCACCTGCAGCCGTACCTCATTCAGCAGAATAGCGAAGATAATCGGAATGATAAAGCCTGCCAGCAGTCCCATGATACTCATGGCCAGCGTATTGCGCAGGGCGTTGAAGAACTGCTCATCCTGGAACAGCTCCCGGAAGTACTGGAGGCCGACCCATTTTTGCTCGAAAAAGGATTTGCCCGGTTTATACTTCTGGAAGGCCATCATCCACCCCCATAACGGAAGATAGCTGAAGACAAAAGCCCAGAGGACAAAAGGAACAGCCATCATATAGAGGTATTTCTGCTGCCGGAATTTCCCCCAGAAGCTGGAGGAGGATTTCTTCGGCTCCGGCTTCATCGCGGTGGTAATCGCTTTCATTTATGTCCCTCCTTCGATATAGCTTTATCATAATCTGCCGCCTGGCCAGGAAACACCCGAAGATTTAAGTGTAAAAACAGGGGAAAATCAGTCTTTTTCGTAAGCGCTTTCTGAAAAAGCATTCTCCGGCTCCTTTCTCCGGTAAGCGGATGGGGAGATGCCTGCGATTTTTTTAAACTTCTCGCGGAAATAGTCGACATCACTGAAGCCGACGCTGCTGGCTGCCTGATGGATTTTGCAGCCCTGGTCCAGCAGCTCCATGGCCTTTTCGATGCGGATCGTATCCAGATAAGTGTTGAAGGAGCAGCCCATAGTATTCTTGAACAGCTTGCCAAGATAGGCACTACTGTAGGTGAACACATCGGCCAGCGCCTCTAGCTTCAGATTCTCGTCATAGTGCCGGTGGATCAGATCGACCATCCGCTTTATCAGGACATCCGTATCGTCGCGGATAATTCCACTGGCGTATTCCTCCAGCAGACCTGTGATATAGCGCTGGAGCTGGGGGAGGGAGGTATGCCTGTAGATCTGCTGAATCTGCTCCTCCATCCGGCTCTGCGCAGCGCTAAGCTCCTTATAATGAACGGAGAGCTTCCCGGACATGGAGGTTACGGCCCGTACATAATAGGATTTCACCGCCATCTCGGATAACCCCGCAGCAGCCATAAGGTCCCCCGCTTCCTGGATCAGGGCAGAGATTACGCTCAGATTGCCGGTATCCAGAGCGAAATACAGCCGGTCCATCACGGGAGCGAGCCTGCTCTCTGTATCCTGGGGGTTCGCAGGCAGCCCTTGCTTCAGCTTAAGAGAATCGGGGCCAATCATCCCCGGCTCATCATAGAAGAAGTGATCCTTCATCCGCGCCAGCGCCGACTGATGGGAGACCGGCAGCTCCCTCAGACTGTCCACCATATCCCCGGCGGTGATGATGCACTCCAGCCCCTCTGCAGCAGCAGCTTCACGAATCTGCTGGGCCATCCGTTTACGCACCAGCTCCTTTTGGTAAGAGGGCTGCAGCAGCACCCCGAGATAAGAATCGAGCGCGAAAACGATGCCCCAGCGGTTATCCTCGAAGCTGGACGTCAGCCGGGACTTGACGCTGCTGGAGGGTCCGTTGTCCGCATGATCCTGCAGCAGGAGCCGGATCAGCACGATCTGGTAGGAATCCCAGAGCAGCCCCGCTTCCAATGCCGACTCCATCAGCGCGGGGGCGGGATGCAGACTGCTCTCCATCAGCAGGGACTGAACCAGCATCTCCCGGCTCCAGACCTTAACAGCCTCATGATTCTTGCGGTGGGCCAGCCGCGCATTCAGTATGGTAGACAGGCCGGTAAGATACAGCTGCAATTCCTCCTCATCGACCGGCTTAAGCAGGTAGTTATCGATATTGTAGGACATCGCACGCTTGGCATAACTGAAGTCGGCATAGCCGCTCAATATGAGAATATGCAGCTCCTCATGATCCTCCCGCAGCTCGCCGATCAGCTCCAGTCCGTCCTTCCCGGGCATACGGATATCCACAATCATCAGATCCGGGGAATACAGCTGAGCCTTATGCCTGGCTTCAACCGCATTGGCTGCGGTATCTACCACCCGGTAGCCGAGGCTCTCCCAATCCAGCAGGGTGGCAAGTCCTTCGCGGATCGACAATTCATCATCAACAATTAACACACTATACATAGGAATCACTCCTTAAAGGGATGGCGAAGCTGATTTGTGTGCCGTATCCGCTCTGGCTGGCCAGAATCAGGCCGCATTCCGGGCCATAGGTCAGCTTCAGCCGCAGATGGATGTTACGCATTCCGATACTGTGGGTCTCATAGTCATCGTTGTTCTCCAGCATCTGTCGCAGCTCTGCGAGCCGGGCCGGCGAGATTCCGGTTCCGTTATCGGAGACCTGAACCGTAAGGCTGCCCTCCTCCACCCGGATATCCACCCGGACCATTCCGCCGTCCATCCGGTCCTCCAAGCCGTGAATGACACAATTCTCCACCAGTGGCTGGATAATAAGCGGCGGAATCCTTAGGGTATTCGCTGCCGGATCTACATACAGCTCGTAGGCTAGCCGGTCATTGTAGCGGAATTTCTGGATAACCAGGTAGCAGTTCACGGTCTCCAGCTCACTTTGCAGAGTGATTCTGCCTCCGCCGACCTCCAGGTTCTTGCGCATCATCTTGCCCAGCAGCCGGACAACCTGCGCAATATCGGTCTGGCCGCGGGTGTGGGCCTTCATCCGGATCGATTCCAGGGCATTGAACAGGAAATGGGGATTGATCTGGCTGGCCATCATTTTGAATTTGATCTCATTCTGCTTCAGCAGGATGGCATTCTTCTGCTGGTTGGACTCCTGCACCTCGCTCATCAGGTCGTTGACATTGCGGACCATGTGATTGAATTGCCGGGCCAGCTGGCCGATCTCATCTTTGCCGTCAATCACAAGCCGGGCTTCCAGATTCCCGGAAGCGACCTTGGAGATATGCTTGCTGAGATGCAGCATGCGTCCGGTGAGCAGGCGGGAGAAGTAGTAGATTAGGATGATTGCAAGAATTAGGGAGGAGATAATGACGGAAGTAGCCAGGGAAATAATCCGGTTGGGCTCACTCACAATACTTTCTACAGAGAAAATAGAGATGATCCGCAGACTGTTCAGGCTGCCTTCGGGATGCCAGTCGTCGATCAGCATTTTGAAGGACTGCCCGTCAATCGTGATGTCCGCAGGCCCGTGCCCGGCAAGGGTAGGCAGCGGCTTGAGGTTGATGTCCTGCAGCGACTTGCCGAGAGTGCCGGCCCGGTTGGAGGCGACAATATTATCGTTCTCATCGACGATAAAGGTCTCGAAGGTCTCCTGCTTCAGGATACTGCTGAGCTGATCCGAATTGACATTCACGACCAGCACACCGGTTGTGCGCTGCTTGAGGAAGTCGACCTTGCGGATCAGGCTGAGATAATACTGTCCGTTCCGGCTGTCAGGAATGTAACTCCAGAACGCCAGCCCCTTCTGGGCGAGGGCGAGCTGGTACCACGGCTCCCGGGTAACCGCTTCGTCAGCCTGGAGGAATTCCCAGTTGTTAAGCACTGTCGGGTTGTCGATATACAGCCGGATGCTGGAGACCTCTTTGTACAGGCGGACGAAATCCCGGAAGTCGGGGTAATCCCAATAGGCCTGCACCACATCATAGACCGATTCGTACCGGTGATTCGCGGCCTCCTCCAGCCGGCTGTCATTGGACAGGCGGTAGACGATATCCACCGGAACGTTCAGCATCTCGCTGGTCCGTTTTTTCACACGGTCGACATTCGCCGTAATCTGCTTCAGCGCATTATTCATCGCCATATTCCGCAGCTCACTGGTCAGGAACACCCCCACAATGAGCACCGGAATCAGGACAACACTGCCGAAAGAGAGGAAGAGCTTGGTCCTGAGCTTCAGGTTGTTCATGAAGGTGATGATACGGGTATACACGAAAGAAATCCCCTCCGTTAGCACATTTGTAATAACGCTTACAATAGAGTATAGCGCGAAACCGTTAGCCAATATATGTCATGAAAATATTTTACCTAAAATCCTGCAACCCTGACTGAACTTTGAAGCCTTATGATGAGGAAAATAATGAAATATAATAATGATATTAGAATAATTGGAGGAGAAGGGGGCAGGAGATGGCCAGCATCAGGAGCTTGGCAGGGAAGCTGAAAAGGTGGTTTGCTGATTTATCCATTCATTTAAAGTTGATCGGGGCTTATATTGTCATTATTCTGGTCCCTGTTATTGTGATCTCTAACTATTTGTTTGCTGATTTCTATCAGGATACGGTCGATGACATCATTGAAGAGAACCGCTACCAGATCCACAACGAGAAGCAGGCGATCATGAGCAAGCTTGAAATGATGGTGAAGTCTTTTAATTTGCTCATTTCAGACCGGAGCCTGGCGGAGTATGTAACCGCTGAAATGGAGCCCGGAGTGAAAGAGATCAAGCAGTTTCAGGACTACTCGCTGAACTTCTTACAGAGCGTATTGTTCAATAATCCATATATTGCGAGTGTCCGTTTCTTCGTGAACAATCCGCGGATCAGCGAGCTATGGCCGATTATTTATCAGGAAGAACGGATTAAGGGCAGCCCCATGTACACGAAATTGATGAATCAGAAGGAGCATGCCTTATGGGAGATTCAGCCGGAGGATGCTATATTCGAGGATACCGGTCCGCTGGTGGAGGAACAGTCAAGCTCCATGGTCTCCTTGGCGGTTAAAAGTAACTTGGCCAACAAGCAGCACATTGGCATTGTCAAAGTTGAAATGCGGATTGAGGATCTTTTTGACAAGGCGTATAACAACAGCGGGGAGCGCGATTCAAGGTTCTTCATTCTGGATCAGCAAGACAAATTGTACATGAGCAGCATAGACCCGCTCAGTGGGTTGAATGAAGCTCAGATCCTGGAGGCTGCCGTTAAGGTTAAGCAGGGAAGCGGTTCGTCCTTGTTATTTTCAGCGGGGGGTGAGGATTTCCTGTATCTCCTTGAGCCCGTCGACCGCTTACATGTGGATCTGGTAAACGTCATTTCTCTGCACAGCACCTATTCCAAAATTGACAGCACCAGAAACAGGGTTATTCTGATCATCGTCCTGCTGCTGGTTCTGCTTGCGGTCATTACTTACTGGATTCAATCTATTGTTCTGAAAAAGCTGCATGTCTTGCGGGATTCGATGCAGATGGTCCGCAAGGGTGACTTTCAGGTGGAGATCGATGTGCAGGGTGGCGATGAGATCGGTGAGCTGGCGCACCACTTCAGGGAGATGCTGGGCACCATCAATGCCTTGATTGCGGAAGCTGTACAGCGCAGCGCTGCCACTAAAGAAGCGGAGCTTCAGGCCTTACGCAATCAGATCGATGCCCATTTCCTGTACAACACCCTGGAGAATTTGAAGATGCTCGCTGAGGTAGAGGGCCAATATACCGTATCGGATGCACTTACCTCACTCGGCAGCATTATGCGTTACAATCTAAGATGGACTGGGGATACCGTGCAGCTGGCAGACGAGTTGAAGCATATTCAGCATTACATCTCAATTATGAACATCCGTTACGATGGGAAGCTTAAGGTTGAGATTCATGCAGAAGACAGATTCCATGCTCATGAATTGTTGAAAATGTCCCTGCAGCCCATCGTTGAGAATGCGGTGAAGCACGGAATGTATTCCGCTCTGATGAGGGGCGACGGGCTGATAATCAGCGTGTATGCGTATGCAGATCAGCATTTTTTTTACATAGAGGTAACTGACAACGGGATCGGAATTCCAGATGATGGGCTACAGCAGTTGAATCACAAGTTGATCATGAGTGACGAAGAATTTAATCAATTAATGCAGGAGACAGCTGAGTTTAGCACAGGGCATAACGGGATCGGCTTGCGTAATGTGAATCAGCGCATCCGGCTGCATTATGGGGAGGATTATGGAATTTGCGTAGAGAGCAGGCAGAGGAGTTATACCACAGTGAGGGTTAAGCTGCCTTTGTTGACACCGGTTAGAGGAGGAATGCAGAGCCTATGAGACAGCTGCTGATTGTAGATGATGAGAAGAATATCCGGTGCGGGCTCCGGGCTATGATTGAACGGGAGGCTGCAGGTCGCTATGATATCCGCTTGGCTTGTGACGCCTTTGAGGCCCTGGAGATGATTGCGTCAATGAAAATAGAAATTCTGATTACGGACATTCGTATGCCCGAGTTGGACGGAATTGGTCTAATTAAAAAGCTTCAGGAGTTCAGGTCCAGGCCGGCCGTTGTAATTGTAAGCGGGTATGATGATTTCTCGTATGCCAGAGCCGCTATCCGCTATGAAGTGAATGAGTACCTGCTCAAGCCGGTCATTCGTGAGGAATTAGCTGAAGTGCTGGAGCGGATTGAAGAGGAGCTTAACGTTTCGGCAAGCAATCTTCACCTCGGCATGGAGCAGCTTCATACAACCTGCGAACAAGCGGAGGTTACAGTGGAAGATTCATTTCTGCAGCCTATTTCCGATATCATACCCGTACAGAAGGAGAATGAGGGGATAGAGCGTGCACTTCATTACATCCACGACAATTATTCACATAACATCAATATGATGATGGTTTCAAGCAAAGTGTCCTTTAACTACTCCTATTTCAGCCAGGCTTTCCGCGACTACACCGGAGAGAATTTTGTAAGCTATCTGAAGCGGCTGCGGATCAATAAGGCGAAGGAGCTGCTGCGGGATACGGAGGATCGAATCTATGAAATAGCCGGTATGTCAGGCTTCGGGAACACTAAGAATTTTAATAGAGTGTTCAAAGAAAGCGAAGGCGTAAGCCCGTTGGAGTACCGCAATCAGCAAAAGCTGTTAACCACACTGATGGAGCAATGATCCCGTATACCCCTTAATCCATTGGTCACTTGCACAATGCATTTCGTCCGTTCATCAATATTCTTTTCCTCCCCGGAGACCTTATAATGAGAGCGTGTTCAACAAGTTGTTAGGGGGATATTTGAAAATGGAAGGATTAATCATTGGTTGGTATGGAGCGCTTGCAGGACTGGCTATTGCCATTATTCTGATTCTTAGAAAATTGAATCCGGTCTACGCTCTGTTCCTGGGTGCCATTGTAGGGGCGCTGATCGGCGGAGCCAATCTCGAACAGACCGTTAGTGTTCTTGTAAGCGGTACACAAAGTGTAATGGGTACGGTGCTGCGGGTGCTGGCCGCCGGTGTGCTCGCTGGTGTGATGATGGAGTCGGGTGCGGCTGAAGCCATAGCCCAGGCTATTGTCCGAAAGTTCGGCGGAAGCAAGGCCATTCTGGCCCTCGCGCTGGCCACGATGGTCATTACGGCGATGGGGGTATTCATTCCTGTAGCGGTGCTGATTGTGGCTCCGATTGCTTTATCCGTAGGCAACAAAATGGAGATCTCAAAGCTGGCGCTGCTGCTGGCCTTGTCGGGCGGGGGGAAGGCCGGTAATATTATCTCCCCGAATCCGAATACGATTGCTGCTGCACGCGGCTTTGATCTTGATCTGAGCAATGTCATGCTGGCAGGCGTGATTCCGGCCATCTGCGGGTTAATTGTAACCGTTATCTTAGCAACTCTGCTGAAGAAAAAAGGTGTCATGGTCACCCCGGCGGAAGCTGCGAACGGGACAGACAGCGCGAATACTGCCGCTTACCCGCCGCTCAGCAGAGCTATTGTAGCTCCTCTGGTGGCCATCGTCCTGCTCATGATTAACCCGATCGGCTCCATCTCCGGGATCGAAGCGCTCACCAAGCTTAAGGTGGATGCGCTATACATTCTGCCGCTGGCGGGGATTATCGGGATGCTGGCGATGGGGCAAGGCAACAAGGTGCTGCAATATACATCCTCCGGCCTTAGCAAAATGACCGCAACCGTCCTGATCCTGATCGGGGCAGGCGGCATCGCCGGTCTGATCTCGGCTTCCGATCTGTCCGCCCAGGTGGTTCATCTGATTGAGCTGTCCGGCATTTCCGGTACGTTCCTGGCCCCGATTTCCGGGATACTGATGGCTGCGGCTACCGCCTCAACCTCCACGGGTGTTATTGTCGCTACAGGCTCCTTCGGGCAGGCCATTCTGAATATGGGTACGGCTCCGCTCGCTGCCGCTGTGATGGTTCATACCGGAGCTACGGTCATCGACTCGCTGCCGCAGGGCACTTACTTCCATGTCACGGCGGACAGTATGAAAATGTCGATCAAGCAGCGTATGGGGCTCATCCCGTATGAGGCCATCGTTGGCGGCACGATGACGGTTGTGGCTACAATCGTATACGGATTTTTACTATAATAATTAAATTAGGATAGATGAGGTGTAGAAATGAGAGAGAGAACCTTTGTACTGGCGCCGGATTCCTTCAAGGAGAGCATGACTGCGAAAGAAGTATGTACAGCGATGGAGGCCGGGCTCCGCAAGATATACCCAGAAGCAACCTACATCCATGTTCCGATGGCGGACGGCGGGGAGGGGACCGTACAGTCCCTTGTCGATGCTTCCGGCGGAGAGATTCACGATAAAGAGGTAACAGGGCCGCTGGGCGGGCCGGTTATGGCCAAATTCGGAATTCTCGGCGACGGGCAGACGGCGGCGATCGAGATGGCTTCGGCCAGCGGCATTCAACTGGTGGACAGGGCCGAGCGCAATCCGCTGATTACCACAACTTACGGGACGGGCGAGCTGATTCTGGAATGTCTGAACCGGGGCATCCGCAAAATCATCATCGGCATCGGCGGCAGCGCCACCAATGACGGCGGTGCCGGCATGGCCGAAGCGCTCGGCGCTAGATTCCTGGATGAGGCGGGGAACTTACTTCCGCGCGGCGGCGGCAGCCTGGGGCAGCTGGCCAGTGTTGACGTTAGCAGGCTTGATGTGAGACTGCAGCAGGTTCAGCTCATCGTTGCCTGCGATGTGACGAACCCGTTATGCGGCGAGCAGGGGGCTTCGGCGGTCTTTGGTCCGCAAAAAGGAGCCACCCCTGACATGGTCCGGCAGCTTGACGCCAATCTCGCCCATTATGCGGCGGTGGTGAAGCAGCAGTTGCACAAGGATGTGTGCGATCTGCCTGGAGCCGGTGCAGCAGGGGGACTGGGCGCGGGCCTGATGATCTTCACGCAGGCAACGCTGCAGAAGGGGATTGAGATCGTCATCGAATACACTGCTCTCCAGCAGAAGCTGGAGCAGGCGGACTTCGTCTTCACCGGTGAAGGCGGAATTGACTTCCAGACCAAATTCGGCAAAACACCATACGGCGTCGCCCGCACCGCCAAGGCTGGCGGCAAGAAAGTGATCGCCCTGGCCGGTTATATCGGCGAAGGGATTGATACGCTGTATGCCGAAGGCATCGATGCCGTATTCGGCATTGTGCCGGGCGCATCCAGCCTGGAGAAGCTGCTGGCTGACGGCCCCGCCAATGTCGAGCGGACCTGCGAGAATATCGCCAGGCTGCTGAAGCTGGCTGAATAGAATGTGCAAACTATGGCCCCGGGAATAAGATTTCCCCGGGGCCATAGTTTTGTGTTGTGTGGTTGAACGGATGGAGGCGTAGCCGCATCGGCCATATGGATGAAAGAAGTGGAAAAAGAGCATTTAATTCTCACTAATCCGCACATTTGGGGATTTTAGATGGAAAAAGTACAACTGCTGAGCCGGAAACCTGCATTTGGCGGGAGCTGGGCTGAATTAAATGCCCTTTTTCCAATTAAATTCCCCAGCTTGTCAATCAGCCGAAAATTAGATGTACCTAATCCACCTAGCGTCATGCGATAAGCGCGTAAAGTTAGCCGGAAGCAAGTTAGTGTTACCTTCATTGTCCCTCATGCGTGCCCACTGGGGAACTTGTTCTGTAACCCCACCTTACTTCCTCGCGTCTACGCTACCTATCGGAAGTGCGCCCCGTCTTCCTCTTGAACAGATCTGCTACGCGGCTCCTTCCGCCTCAATGTCTGCCCCGACGTCCATTCGTACTCCGTCCCAGCATCTCCGCAATCCCCGCCACAAGCTACTTATACAGCGCCAGCAGCTCATGCGTAAGCTCGAAGAGCTGCAGCAGGTTTCTCGGGTCCTTGCCGGTGATGCTCCCGATCCGCTTCAGGCGGTATTGCAGCGTATTGCGGTGGATGTTCAGCTGCTCAGCCGTCTGCGAGACACTGCAATTGTGATTGATGAAGCTGCGGAGCGTCTCCAGCAGATCGGCGGTATCCTCCAGCTTCATCGCCGTGCCGGGCTTGTCTGACAGCTTCGCCTGACTGAGCTTTACCAGGAATTCCGCATCCTCGTAGCGGATCGATTGCGCAGCAGGGCGGAGTGCCAGAATAACACCGAGGGCAGCTTTGGCCTGACGGTAGCCCTCTGCGATACTGGCCTCCAGCCGGCCCGAAGCCAGCAGGAGCTGCGGCTGATTGTGCAGCAGCTCCGCAATCAGCCGGCTGCAGTCCAGCCGGTTCTGGACCAGGATTACCCATGTATCCCCATCAAGCTGGAAGGACGGATGCAGGAACAAAAGCTTTGTCTCATCCAGCTCCGGCTGCACATGCTTGAGATACAGCACGGTGGTCTTCTGCAGAAGGTCGATCTGATAGGCCGCCGCTTCTTTTCGCAGCTTCTGGGAGTAAGCTCCCTGATGGTTAAGAAGCATCTCCAGCAGCGCCTTCTTGCGGTTGGCCTCGCTGGCCAGATGCTCCAGCGTGTTTCTTTGCTCAATGAGCAGCGATACCGTGGTCCTCACGATATTGCAGAAGGGGCGGACCTCTTCCGGGCTGCCGGAGATTCCGATTACACCTACGCGGGTATTGCCGATGACAATCGGTTCGTTGGTGCCCTTTTTCTCATATCGCCCGTCCTCCATGACTTCGACCCTATGCCCGGTGGACAGCGCTTCGACAGCCCCCTGATGAACGGTGCCGACCCTTGCCTTATGTCCGCTGCCGATGATGATTCCCTGATCGTTCATGATGTTGATGTTATAGGGGATATCCATCATCATCTTGTCTACAATCTCCTGAGCCTGCTTCTCCGATAGCTGAAACAACCGGAACTCCCTCCTCCTCTTGAGCGGGTAACCGCCCTATACTGCCTCTTAATCACTCGTTGTGCATCTGAACAAAATTATAGACCAACCTTCACAGCGAAGAAAGGAGGAACATCACTAGCCGTAGCACGAAGTACCACCCGGCACCAAAAAAGCCAGCCCAGACTTGGGCTGACCTTGAAGGGCGGTAGGACCTTGAGAAATAAGAATGGATGGGTCCGCACTATAAATATCGCTTACCCTTGAGCAATTCCCGCCCGGCTGAAAATCTGCTTCAGCCTATCCTCATGCTCCGCGCTCCACACCCCCGGTGAAGCCAGACTGAAGGTCGATACCGGCAGGCCGGACAGCCGGACGGCTTCTTTAATAGAAGCTACGAACGGATCATCGATGGCATACAGCGCCGGAATCTCAATCAGACGCTTCTGGAAGGCGAGCACACCGGCCAGGTCGCCCTGCTTGAAGTTATCGTATACACCCAGCATCAGCTCTGGAGCGAAGTTGGCACTGGCCGCAATGGCCCCGTCTCCACCGGCAGCGAGTGTAGGCAGCAGGTATTCATCGAAGCCGCAGAAGACGGAGAAGTCCGGGCTGACCGCCTTGACCTGCATGATCATCTGGCGGATGTGGCTAAGCTGGTCCACGGTATCCTTGATGCCGAGTACATTCGGATAATGTGCGGCCAGGCGGGCCACGAAGGCCGGAGTCAGATCCTGGCCGGTCATGGCCGGGAAGTTATACAGCATGAGCGGTACATCGACGGCTTCCAGAACAGCAGCATAATGCGCAAACAGGGCGTCCCCGCTCAGCTTGTAGTAATACGGATTCATAATGACGATGCCGGTAGCTCCATGTTCAGCGGCATGACGGGAGAGCCGGAGGGTCTCAGGGGCCGTATTGCTGCCAGTGCCAATCCAGGCTGGAAGACGGCCATTCGTATACTCCAGGCATAGCTCTGCGATCTCTTCACGCTGCTCTGCGGTGAACAGGGTGAATTCTCCGGCTGTTCCAAGGAAGAATAGACCGTGAACCCCTTTGGCGATCAGGCTGTCGATCAGCAGCTTCATTCCGTCACGGTCGAATTTACCGGCGGAATCCAGAATCGTCGGGACGGGAGGAATGACACCTGCATTCGGGTGGCTAAGTTTCATTTTATTTTTGCCTCCTGGTTTGTTATTATAAACATATGATTATTATAGTGAACTTGAAAGGCTTAATCAATGGATTTATGAGAGGGGAATGAAGGTGTGGACCAGAAGTACTGGGTTCCGGCATTGGAACGGGCAGATCTGATTCTTAAGGCCATCTCAAGACAGACCGGAGCGCTCAAAATGACAGATCTTTGCGAGGAGACCGGCATTAACAAAAGCTCGATGTTCTCGCTGCTGCGCACAATGGAGACTCTGGGGTGGGTGGTGAAGGATGCGGGCGAGAGGTATGTGCTTGGCGCCGGGATCTCCTACTATAATACCGTCTACAATGATTCGCTTAAGCAGAATATGAATCTGGTAGAGCGGTTTCTGGCAGAGTCGGTGCAGAGTGTCGGGGCGGTGGGCGAGACCTTTCAGCTGTCGGTGCTGGACCGCGATGAGATTATTTACCTGGCCAAGCAGGAGGGGCAGTCTCTGGTAAGGCTGGAGTCCAGCCCCGGTATGCGGTTTCCGGCATATGCGACGGCGATGGGCAAGATGATGCTGGCGCTGCTGCCGGAGGGTGAGCTGGAACGGCGTTATCCCGATAAAATGCTGCCTGCCGTCACTGCCCGCACGCTCACAGACTGGTCTAAGTTCACTGCAGCCTTGGCTGCGATCCGTAAGACCGGCTATGCGCTGGATCAGGAGGAGATTATCCAAGGCATCAGCTGCGCCGCAGCGCCGGTTCTGGATGCCTCAGGCAAGGCAGTTGCCGCTGTCAGCACCTCGATGCTTCAGCATGCATTCGAGGCGAAGCGGGAGATTGCGCTGCGGGAGGTAAAGGCACTGGCAGGGAAGCTCTCGTTGTCTTAGCTTAGGCATCCGGGCAAGATCATTCATACTGAGGGAGAGAAGGGGTTACTGTGAAATTGACCGTACAAGAGATTATGAAGGAAGACATCATTGAAGCTGTTCCGGTACATACCGCTGCAGAAGGGCCGGCAGGCCAGCTGCCGATCACCGGGGAGGTGCTGCGGAATGCGCCGAGCGGAGAGATTTTTGGCATGACCCAGAATGCGGGCATGGGCTGGAATCCGCTGCTGCTGAACCGGCCCCAGTATCTGATTCTCGGAACGATGGGCGGCATCCGGCGTGAGGACGGCACTCCGCTGGCGCTCGGATACCATACCGGTCACTGGGAGATCGGTGTGATGATGGAAGAGATCGCGGAGGAGCTTACCGCAAATGAGGGGATTCCGTTCGCCGGTTATGTCAGCGATCCCTGTGACGGCAGGTCCCAGGGAACCACAGGCATGTTCGATTCCCTCCCTTACCGCAATGATGCGGCCATCGTGCTGCGGCGGCTGATCCGTTCACTCCCCACACGTAAGGGCGTGCTTGGCGTAGCGACCTGCGACAAAGGACTGCCCGCCATGCTGCTGGCCCTTGCCGGCATGCACAAGCTGCCGGGCATCATCGTGCCCGGCGGCGTGACCCTGCCTCCTATAGAGGGAGAGGACGCAGGTAAGGTGCAGAGCATCGGGGCGCGCTACAGCAACGGGGAGCTGTCCCTGGAGGAAGCGGCAGATCTCGGCTGCCGGGCCTGTGCGACGCCGGGCGGCGGCTGTCAGTTCCTCGGCACCGCCGCAACCGCCCAGGTGATTGCGGAGGCACTTGGCATGGCGCTGCCGCATTCGGCCCTGTCTCCTTCGGGGCAGCCGATCTGGAAGAACATCGGCCGCCAGTCGGCCCGGGCCCTTCAGCATCTGGATCAGAACGGAATCGTGATGAGTGACATTCTGACAGATCAGTCGATCCAGAATGCCATGGTGCTGCACGCTGCCTTCGGCGGCTCTACGAATCTGCTGCTGCATCTGCCGGCCATCGCCCATGCCGCCGGGCTGAAGGTTCCGACCGTTGAGGACTGGAACCGGGTGAACCGGATGGTTCCGCGCCTCGTCAGCGTGCTGCCGAATGGTCCGGTACCGCATCCGACCATCCGGGTGTTCCTCGCAGGGGGAGTTCCTGAAGTTATGCTGCATCTGCGGAAGCTGGGGCTGATTGATGAGTCCGTGCTGACGGTAACCGGGCGCACACTGGGCGAGAATCTGGACTGGTGGGAGAGCTCGCAGCGCCGGACGGAGCTGCGGCAGCGGCTGCTGGAAGCGGATGGCGTAGACCCGGATTCCGTGATCATGAGTCCGGAAGAGGCTAAACGCCAGGGCATGGCGTCTACGATGACGTTCCCTATCGGCAATCTCTGCCCCGAAGGTGCAGTTATCAAATCGGCAGCCATTGATCCTGCCGTTCTGGACAGCGAGGGCGTCTATCGCCATACCGGGCGAGTGAAGGTGTTCACCACAGAGAGAGCCGCCATCCGCAGCATCAAGCTGGGTATGGTTCAAGCGGGGGATATTCTGGCTGTCATCGGCCGTGGACCGAGCGGAACCGGGATGGAGGAGACTTACCAGCTCACCTCGGCGCTCAAGCATCTGCCGTACGGCAAATATGTCACGCTGATCACGGATGCCCGCTTCTCCGGCGTCTCCACAGGTGCCTGCATCGGCCATATGGGGCCGGAGGCACTGGCGGGTGGCCCGCTTGGCAAGCTTCGTGATAATGACTGGGTGGAGGTGCGGATTGATACTGTGAATCTGGAAGGAAGCGTGAATCTGGTCGGTGAGGGGAATGAGCCGCTGACCAAGGAAGCGGGGACGCTGATTCTGGCTTCGCGGACACCTCATCCGGGCCTGGCGGTAGACCCGGGCTTGCCGGAGGATACCCGGCTGTGGGCTGCTCTGCAGGCGGCCAGCGGCGGAACCTGGAAGGGCTGTATCTACGACACTGATAAAATCATTGCCTTACTGGAAGCAGGACGGCAAGCATTGGAGGAGAAACTATGAGCCGAAATCTGATTCATAATCCCATTCTGCGCGGATTTCATCCCGACCCGTCGATCTGCCGGGCTGGAGATGACTATTACATTGCTACTTCAACCTTTGAGTGGTTCCCCGGCGTGCGGATTCATCATTCGCGCGATCTCGTGAACTGGCGGCCGCTGACTTATGCGCTGACCCGCAGCTCGCAGCTCAATATGGAGGGGGACCCCGATTCCGGCGGCATCTGGGCACCTTGTCTCACGTACGACAATGGACTCTTTTATCTGATCTATACCGATGTCAAAAGCCGTCAGGGAGCTTTCAAGGATACGCCTAACTATCTGGTGACGGCCGAGAATATTGAAGGCCCCTGGTCCGAGCCAGTCTATCTAAATAGTAGCGGCTTCGACCCCTCGCTGTTCCATGACGAGGACGGGCGTAAATGGCTGGTCAATATGCTGTGGGATCACCGCACCGGCCGCAACAGCTTCGCCGGGATTGTGCTCCAGGAATATTCGGTGGAGGAGCAGCGCCTGATCGGCCCGGTTACTAACATCTACAAAGGGACGGAGCTGAAGCTGACCGAAGGCCCGCACCTGTACCGGAAGGACGGCTGGTATTATCTGATTACTGCTGAGGGCGGTACGCAGTATGATCATGCGGTAACGGTAGCCCGCGCGAAGCAGATTGAAGGTCCTTACGAGACCGCTCCCGTTAATCCGCTGCTGACCTCTGCAGGACACCCCGGGCTTGCGCTGCAAAAAGCAGGCCATGCCAGCCTGGTAGAGACGCAGACCGGCGAATGGTACATGGTGCATCTGTGCGGCCGTCCGGTTACGGACAAGTACTGCAACCTAGGCCGGGAGACGGCGATTCAGCGCGTTGAATTTACAGCAGACGGCTGGCTGGCCTTGTCCGGGGGCGGAAATGCTCCATCGCTGACGGTGGAAGGCCCGGATCTTCCGGCGCATCCTTTTGCGCCAGCCGCTCCGCGCGACGACTTCGACGCTCCGCAGCTGGATGTCCGCTGGAGCACACTACGCGTGCCGGCCGATGAAACCTGGCTCTCGCTCCAGGAGCGTCCCGGCTATCTGCGCCTGCGTGGCAGGGAATCGATGAGCTCCATGCACCGCCAGAGCCTGGTTGCCCTGCGCCAGCAGGCCTTCCGTTGCAGCGCGGAGACCTCGGTGGACTTCGAGCCGCAGCATTTCCAGCAGATGGCCGGCCTGATCGTCTATTACGATACGATGGATTACCTCTATCTGCGGATCACGCACGATGAAGTCCTTGGCCGAACCCTGGGACTCATCCGCTCCAAGGATGGAGTCTATGAAGACACCTTGACGCCTGAAGTACCGCTGCCTCCCGGAGCAAGTGTAGCGCTCAAGGTCGTCATTGACGGCGAATTGGCCCAGTTCTATTACAGCACCGGCGGCTCCGATTGGGAGAAGATCGGCCCGGCTCTGGAAATCTACCATCTGTCCGATGATTTCCCGGCCTATATCCGGTTTACCGGCACCTTCATCGGCATGTGCGCCCAGGACCTCAGCGGCACGCTGCATCCGGCTGATTTTGATTACTTTGAGTATCTGGAGCAAGAGTAAAGTAGCCTATAGCTGTAACATCGAAAATGATGTTGCCATAAGGCTAAGGCTGAAAGGGAAACTAGGGCAATGAACAATTGAAAGGGATAAATCCCTTTGAATTCGCCGAAAGTGAGCGGGAGGAGGAAATGAAGGGGATAAATCCCTTTGAATCCGCCAAAAGAGGGCGGGAGGAGAGAATGAAAGGGATTTATCCCACTGATTATCCAGATGCGTGCCAAGTGAGCAAATGAAGTCAAATGAAGAGCACAAGTGCCCCAGAATCCCGGGAAAGTTGGCTCAACGAGCGACTGAAGAGCACAAGTGCCCCAGAATCCCGGGAAAGTTGGCTCAACGAGCGAATGAAGAGCACAAGTGCCCCTGAATCCCGGGAAAGTTGGCTCAACGAGCGAATGAGGAGCACAAGTGCCCCAGAATCCCGGGAAAGTTGGCTCAACGAGTAAATGAGGAGTCCTTCCTCGCCACCTGCCATCCTTTCGACGCTCACTATACAAAAAAAGGCTAGGCCCTCCTTGTTAAAGGAGAGCCTAGCCTTTCTACTTAAGTTCGCGTGTTCGCGCGCACCCGCCCACAACTCAGGCGGTGTACTTCTCCAGTGTAGCCCGGACCGCGCCTGGTCCAGCCACCATCGCGGTGAACATATCCTCAATAGTCCCGCCCAGTCCGGCAGCGTACAGGTCTACGCCGAAGATGGCCTGATCCTCCAGCACCGCGCGCACGCCAGCGGCCGTAGCCGCATCCGCGCCCAGAGCAATGCCTTCAAGCCGCGCCTGCAGCGATTCCAGCAGCGGATCAGGGCTCAGCGTGAACGCTGCGCCTTCATCGTTCACGCCGAGCAGGTACCGGCACCACGCTGCAATCGCCAGCGGAATGGCAGTCAAATCCCTAGGGTAAAGCTCATCCCGGCGGATGTACGACTTGATCGTCTCGCCGAAGCGGATGCCGACCTTCTGCGAGGTATCCGTAGCGATCCGCTGCGGAGTATCAGGGATGAACGGGTTGGCGAACCGTTCCTGCAGCACCTCGTCCAGGAACTGCTTCGGACTCAGGATGCCCGGATCAACGACAACCGGCAGGCCTTCCTTGTAGCCGATGGTCTCCACGAGCTTGCGCAGCGTGGCATCCTGCATCTCGTCAGCGATAAGCGTGTAACCGAGCAGACAGCCGGTGACCGCCAGCGCCGTATGCAGCGGGTTGAGGCAGGTGGTTACCTTCATCGTCTCCACGTTGTTAACCGTGTCGCGGTCCGTGAAGATAATACCGGCTTCCTCCAGCGCCGGACGTCCGTTCGTGAACTTATCCTCAATGACCAGATACTCGCTGATCTCCGCATTAACGAAGGGAGCGGTGTACGTGTTCTTGGAGGTGACGATCACATCCATGCCTCCGATGCCTTGCTCCAGCAATGCGGCCTGGACGGATTCGGACGGGCGCGGGGTGATTTTGTCGATCATGGACAGCGGGAAGGTGATCTTCTGCTCATCCTCCAGGTAGGCTACGAAACCTTCTTCTACATGGCCCTTCGCTGCCCATTCCTTGGCGATGGTGACCATGCCCTGCTTCAGCTTATCGCCGTTATGCGAGCAATTATCCATGCTGACGAAGGTCATCGGGTACTGGCCCTTCAGGTAACGCTTGTAGGCGAAGGAAGCGACGATACTCATCGCGTGGATCGGATGCTCCGGCCCCCCGGCGATGTCCTTCTCCACGATACCCAGATACTGGCCGTTCGGACCCGTTAGGGAATAGCCCTTCTCCGTAATTGTGAAGCTCGCCATCTGCAGACTGGGATTCTCAAAAATCTCAGTCAGACGGCTGTAATCCGCTTCCCGCGTCTTATCTGCGGTGATGCCTTCCACAATGCTGCTGACGATCCGCTTCTGAAATTCTCCCGCCGCATTCATCAGCACCAATAGAGTCAGATTGTCATAAGGCTTGTAGACCTTATCAATCATCTCGAAGTCAAAGGTCTCGGCCGCGATAATGCCGGTGTCGGCCTTTCCGCTGTCCAGCAGCTTCTGGTGCGCATTCGCCACGAAGCCTCTGAAGATATTTCCCGCTCCGAAGTGAACCCATTCCGGCTTCTTCAGCGTATTCGCCGCTACCGCCTCATAATCGAACTGCGGCAATGCGACGCCTGCGGCTTCCCAAGCATCCCGGTCCGCAATGCTGTTTCTGTTCAGACTCAGCATTTATTTGGCCCCCTTGACATTCTCCAGGCTGTCCCATACGCCCAGCAGATACATGATGCCCATCGCCCGGTCATAGAGGCCATAGCCTGGACGGCAATTTTTCTCCTCGCCCCAGAGATGTCTGCCATGGTCCGGACGCACATAGCCGGTGAAGCCGCTCTCATGATACGCCTTAACAACCTCCGCCACATCTACGCTGCCATCGCGTCCGCGGTGGGATACCTCGATGAAGTCTCCGTTATCGAACACCTTCACATTACGGATATGGGCAAAATAAATCCGGTCACTGAACTCACGGATCATTGCCGGCAGATCATTCTCCGGGTTCGTTCCCAGCGAGCCGGTGCAGAAGGTCAGGCCGTTATACGGGCTGTCGACCATGTCCAGGAAGCGGCGGATCGTATCGCGGCTGCGGATAATGCGCGGCAGTCCGAAGATCGGCCAGGCCGGATCGTCAGGGTGGATCGCCATTTTGATATCCACTTCTTCACACACCGGAATGATGCGCTCCAGGAAATACTTCAGGTTGTCGAACAGCTTATCTTCGGTAACGTCAGCATATGCCGCGAACAGCTCATCCAGCTTGGCTAGCCGCTCCGGCTCCCAGCCGGGCATCGTGAATTGTCCGGCACCCTTCAGGATGCGGTCTACCATCTCGCGCGGATTATCGGTAATGGCAGCCTTTTCATAAAAGAGTGCATTCGAGCCGTCCGGCAGCTCCTTATACAGCTCGGTACGGGTCCAGTCGAACACAGGCATGAAGTTGTAGCAGATCACCTTAACGCCGACCTTGGCCAGCTTGCGGATTGTATCGATATAGATGTCAATATATTTGTCGCGGGACGGCAGTCCGATTTTGATATCATCATGAACGTTGACGCTTTCAACCACCGCTGTACTGAAGCCCTTGGCTGTGATCTGATCGGCAACCTTCTGGATTTCTTCCATTTCCCAGACCTCACCGGCCACCTTGTGGTGCAGCGACCAGACGATACCCATAACGCCCGGGATTTGACGGATGTGGTCAAGAGTGATGTTGTCATTGCCCTCGCCGTACCATCTCCAAGTCATATTCATTGTCATTTTCCTCCTTAAGTAAGATAAGCATAAATACAAATGATAACCATCCGAAGCCTTGTGACAATTGACCTTACAGAAACATCGGTTCATATGAGATAATCTTGTATACAAGGTTGATTCGTAATGATCATAGAATATGCGTACATCTTTGTCAATGAAATTCATATCCCTTTTCTATATAATGGGGGGAAGAACAATCCCGAACAGAAAGTTGGTCTATGCATGACTTCCAAAAAAGAAATAATGGCCTACCTCAAGCAGGAGATTCTCTCCCTTGAGCTGAAGCCGGGGGCGATGATCAGTGAGACGGCTCTGTCCGAGCGCTTTCAGCTGTCGCGGACGCCGATCCGTGATGTGCTGAAGCAGCTGTCCCTGGAGCAATACGTCGATATCTATCCCAAAAAAGGCAATCTCGTATCCTACATAGACCTGGAGTCAGTGGAACAGATTATCTACCTGCGCAATGTGCTGGAGAAGGAGATTATGAAGTCGCTGGCCGGGAATATCCCGCTAAAAGGGCTGCATGAGCTGAGGGATAACCTAACGCAGCAGCAGAAGTGTATCGAGCAGGCGGAGGGGGCGGAGGTATTCCTGCACTTGGATGACCAGTTCCACCGCACGATGTTCGGCTTAGCCGGGCGTGAGTTCCTGTGGGGTGTGCTCCAGCAGTTCAATGTGCACTACATCCGCTACCGCAAGCTGCATATGCTGAAGGACGAGAAGCTGACGGCGATTCAGCAGGAGCATCAGCAGCTTCTGGATTATATCGTGCAGGGCGACACCGCGGGGATCGACGAGCTGCTGCACCATCATTTGCGGGCGGATATCGACTCCAAGAACCTCCAGGAGCATTTCGCCACGTATATCAAAAAATAGGGCTGGACTTTATCAATTCCCGCCCGCAATAGCGCAACAAGCCTGCCTTCATCATCCATGAGGGCAGGCTTGTACTAAAAATATAAGAACTTATATGTTGCACACGATAACTTATCCTTCTATTTCTCGCTGAAACGGTACCGTCCTTTAAAAGGACGGCGAAGCCGTTTCTACTTGATATAAGGTTGCCGAGGCTTTGCGCTGCCTAGCTCCTGCCCTCGCGGTATTCCCGCGGAGACTGGCCGCTCCAGCGCTTGAACTGTCTGCTGAAATGGGCGATATCGCGGTAGCCGAGCAGGCCTGATATCTGGCTGACGCTCAGGCTGTGGTCATCCAGCAGCACCTTGGCCTCATGCAGCATCTGCTCCGACAGGTAGACGCGGGGGGAGAGGCCGAAGACCTGGCGGAAGACCCGGTAACAGTGTGAGGGGCTGATCCCTAGCTCAGCCGCGATATCGTCAACACCATAATGGCTGTCATACGGCACCTCCTGCTTGAACTGCTGATAGACCAGCCCCTGGAGGCGGCTGCGGATCTGGTGGGCCAGCTCCATTCGCTCATAAGTGCCCGGGGAGGAATTGTCGGCCTCCAGAGAGAAGACCTCCCAGAGCTGGGCGAACAGCTCGAAGACGGCGGACTGCAGCCTCATGCGCTGGGAGATCGTGATGCTGCCGGAGCCGGAGGTGGAAATCTCCACCAGCCTGCTGAGGAGCGGTCCTAATCTGTGGGCAACATTGCTCTCTGAGGTGAACAATACATGATTCAGCCGGCTGAGAAGCGAAATGAACAGCTTGTCATCGATATCGAAATGGATGCAGAAATAGGTAAAGGAACCGCCGTTTCCGCTGCGGCTGGAATGGATATCGCCCGGCCTCAAGAGGACCAGATCCCCGGCGCGCTGGAGATAGCTGTGGTTGTTGACCGTGAGCTGCTGCTCTCCTTCAAGCACATAATTGAATTCATATTGGGGATGGGCGTGCTGCGGATAATCCCATTCCCCGCTCACCTTGCGCAGATGCATGCCGAACAGGTTGAGCGTGGTTTTCACATCCGGGATGATAGTTTCACTAAGGCTTTGCCCCGGGACCGGCGGTTCAAAAGCTGCAACCAATAGGATCGCCCCCTGATACTTTGCGTTCTCGTGATAGATATTCAGGCTATGTGCCTGTTTTATCCGGAATATAAGAATTTATATGTTGCACACGATAACTTATCCATCTATTTCCCGCTGAAACGGTAGCGTCCTTTAAAAGGACGGCAAAGCCGTTTCCACTTGTTCTTAGTATACAGGATTCTGCTTGATTTGGGTAAATATTAGCGTGATTTGACAATGTTCCGGGGCTGCAGCTGCGTGGTAGGATGAACCTGAAAGAAATCTAGTATACAAGATGTATGCAGAGGAGATATGGATATGAGACAACAATCCGGGAATGAGTATGCTGCACAATATGACAGCGGATACAATGCGTGGTTAAGCTATCCTAAGCTTCAACAAGGCCCGCTATATAAGCAATATGTGAAATGGTGCGGAGCGGTATCCGTTACAGAAGGCGGGGAGACCCTCCAGGCTGCACTTCAGGAATGGACAAGAGGTATTTCCTCGCTGTTGGACATTGAGGTTGTATCCAAGCCGCAGCCGGAAGAATTCGGTGTGGCCTTCGGCACCTTCGCGGGTAATCATCCGCTGATTAAGGGCTTGTTCGATGACAAGGAAGTCCAAGCTGTGGGAGCAGAAGGGTTCGCCATCCGTACCAGCCAGTCCTGTAAATGCATTGCTGTAGGGGCTTCCTCCCAGGCAGGTGTATTGTACGGCGTCTTCCATCTACTGCGCCTGATCGCCAGCGGCAAGGACATTGAGCATCTGGATGAAGTAGTGAATCCTGTGAATTCGCTGCGGATGATTAATCACTGGGATAATTTCGACGGCAGTGTGGAGCGCGGTTATTCCGGCAGATCCTTCCTGTATGAGAATAACCAGTTCACGAAGGATATGGACCGGATTACAGACTATGCGCGGCTGATGTCTACCGCCGGCATCAACGCGATAGCAATCAACAATGTTAACGTTCATGCACTGGAGACGCTGTTTATCTCTACCTATCTGCCGGATGTGGCGGGAATCGCCGATATTTTCCGCATCTATGGCATCCGCCTGTACCTGAGCGTGAATTTCGCCGGACCTATGCATGAAGGGGAAGTCGGCAGCGCTGATCCGCTGGATGCAGGCGTGCGGGAATGGTGGAAGACAAGAGCGGCTGACATCTATGCCGCGATTCCCGATTTCGGCGGCTTCGTGGTCAAGGCCGATTCGGAGAACCGTCCCGGCCCGTTCACCTACGGGCGGAACCATGCGGACGGAGCCAACATGCTGGCGGAAGCCCTGGAGCCTTACGGCGGCATTGTTATCTGGCGCTGCTTTGTATACAACTGCAAGCAGGACTGGCGTGACCGCAAGACGGACCGGGCCAGAGCGGCCTACGATCATTTCAAGCCGCTGGACGGCCAGTTCCATGATAATGTCATTCTGCAGATCAAGAACGGGCCGATGGATTTCCAGGTCAGAGAGCCGGTATCTCCGCTGTTCGGGGCGCTGGAACGCACCAACCATGTGATTGAATTCCAGATCGCCCAGGAATACACCGGACAGCAGCGCCATGTCTGCTATCTTGTTCCCCAGTGGAAGGAGATCATGGAATTCGATACACAGGCCAAGGGCGGCCCGGCTCCGGTGAAGCGTATCGTGGACGGATCGCTGTGGGGCAACCGCCTGAGCGGGATTGCGGCGGTATCCAATGTGGGCAATGACCGGAACTGGACCGGCCATCTGCTGGCCCAGGCCAACCTGTATGGCTTCGGCCGGCTAGCCTGGAATCCCGAGCTGAGTGCGGAGGAGATTGCGGCAGAGTGGATCGCATTAACCTTCGGTACAGACACTGCGGTGGCTGGAGTCATCAGCCGGATTTTGCTTAATTCATGGGAAATCTACGAGTCTTACACCTCTCCGCTTGGCGTGGGCTGGATGATCAATCCTGAGCATCACTACGGCCCGAATGTGGACGGCTATGAATATTCGATGTGGGGAACCTACCATTATGCCGATCACCAGGGCATCGGGGTAGACCGCACCGTAGCAACCGGAACAGGCTACAGTGCGCAATACATGGGCAGCAATGCCGTGCGTTATGATTCGCTGGAGGAATGCCCGGATGAGCTGCTGCTGTTCTTCCACCATGTGCCATACACTCATGTGCTGCATTCCGGCAAAACCGTGATCCAGCATATCTACGATACGCATTTTGAAGGTGCAGAGCGTGCCGAAGGCCTGCTGGGCGCCTGGGGCGGACTGAAGGGCAGCATCGCAGACGGCCTGTACACTCAGGTGGAGGAACGCCTTAAGGGGCAGGCGGCTCATGCCAAGGAATGGCGCGACCAGATTAATACGTATTTCTACCGCAAGAGCGGAATTGCAGATGCATTAGGCCGGACCATCTACTAAGGGAGCGCCTGCGCCACGGACGGTAACGTCCTGTCTCTTGACAGGGTGAGCCATGAACTCATTTGGGTAACATCGAGGAGGATAAGATCTCATGGCACTGACTTTCAGTGATGTGATGGAGCACTTGAATGCAGGGGTACAGCTGCCAGCGGATACGGTGGATAAGCTGGAACCGGATGCTGCGGGAACAGAAGTGCAGGGAATTGTGACGGCCTTCGCAGCTTCACAATATGTAGTGGAGCAGGCGGTCCTGCTTGGCGCCAACCTGGTGATTACGCATGAAGGTGTATTTTATACCCACCGGGATCACCCGGACGGTCTGCCGCAGGATTCTGTCTACCAGCAGAAGTCTGAGCTCATTGCCCGTAGCGGAATAAGTCTCTACCGCTTCCATGACACGATACACCGTTACACGCTGGACGGAATCGTCGAAGGGCTGCTGCAGGAGCTGGAATGGGGCGCATATGTGGAGCGGCATCTGCCTGAGGTGTCGATCCTCACCATCCCTGAGATGACCGTTTCGGAAGTGGCCGCTTATGTGAAGCAGAAGCTGAATATCCCTTATGTCCGTGCTGCCGGGAACCTCTCTGCTGCATGCTCCAGGGTGGGGGTGCTGGTGGGTTTCCGGGGGAACGGCAGTACCGTCATCCCGATGTATGAGCAGGAGTCGCTTGATCTGGTCATCGCCGGTGAAGGCTTCGAATGGGAGGTGCCTGAGTATATCCGGGATGCGGTCAGGCAGGGCAAGGACAGGTCACTCATCATGCTCGGCCATGCCGAGAGCGAAGCGCCGGGAATGAAGCTGCTGGCAGAGCGGCTGAGCCGGCGCTTCCCGGAGATGCCGGTTCACTTCATTCCGGAGCAGCCAGTGTTTCAAATCCTATAACTAGCGTAATTTAGAGATATCCCGAACCGCCAGTCACGGCGGTTTGGGATATCTCTTTTTACTTGTTTCGAAAACTATGATTTCCTTCTAAAACAGCATACATTATGCTCGCAAGCAGGCACACGGACCGAATGTATGTGGAAAACAGTATACATTATGCTCACAAGCAGGCACACGAACCAAATGTATGCGGAAAACAGCATACATTGTGCTCGCAAACAGGGTTCTATAAACGACTAATATAATAACGCTACTGACATAACATTGTCAGTAGTGTTTTTAATCAGCGGCCGTCCTGCCGCCGCTCCTTCTCCGCCAGAATCTCCTTGATCATGTTAGCGTTATTCTTATCTGCTATGAGAATGCCTTCGGGACCGGCTATGGCGACTATACCGGAGACCCCAATGACATGCAGCGGCACCTCCAGCTCGTTAATAAGATAACTGTCTCCGCATTCTCCCCATAGTCCGCCTGCTCCAATGACCTGTGACGGGAGCCGGGCCGTCAGCGTATCCCAGCTTCCCAGATCGGACCATTCCCCTTCATGTCTTACGACAACAGCCTTGGTGCTGCGCTCTGCCACTTCCTTGTCGAAGCTGCGGACCGGGAGACCGGGATACTGTGCGGTCAATGCTGCGAAATCCACAGGCAGCCCCAGCCGCTCCAGATGCTCCAGCAGGAAGCCCAGCCGCACAGCGAACACCCCGCAATTCCATAAGGCATTCTCCCGCATCAGCTCCAGGGCTTTAACCTTATCCGGCTTCTCTGCGAAAGATAACACAGGAGCATACCCGCCAGCGTCCTCCTGCGCCGGGACGATATAGCCGTATTGCTCTGAGGGAGATGAAGGCTTCGTTCCAAGCAGGAGGAGTTCGGCCTCAGAATCGGCCAGAATAGCCTCGAATTGATGGAACTGGCGGAAGAAATCATCATCCGCGTACATGTCGCCCGGTGCGATACAGATGATGTCCTCCGGCTGTGCCTTTCCGGCGGCAAGCAAGTGCAGCGCGCCAAACGCGGCAGCAGTAAAGGTCCCGCGCTTGCACGGCTCTCCGATTACCGGATGATTGCTCCCGGTATACCGCTGCGTGAGGGCTACCTGCTGCTGATGGGCCACGAGCAACAGGGATTCATCCAATCCGGCTTGGCTGAGCTGACGGCATACCCGCCCGATCATGGATTCTGTGCCCCCGCCCGGTGCAGGCAGCAGCGGCAGGAACATCTTGGAGCGGATGCTGCCGGACAGAGGCCACAATCTCTGGCCGGAGCCGCCGCACAGAAGAATAGTATGCATCACGTTTCTTGCCTCCTTAAGGCTTGCCCGGAGTGGAGTATCCCTTGCGCTGATGGAAGGAGAGCGAACGGTAAGTATGGGCATACTTGCTTAACTGCTCTTGTCCCAATGAGCCCGCCGGGGTCTTCAGCGCTTTATTATTGGCATTTTTGAGCAGCACAGAGGCGCGGTTTGTGCTGTACACGTAGTTGGCATAGGTCTCGAATTCAGAGAAGCCGAACTGCCGCTTCTTGTTGATGGAGTGCAGAATAGCCGCATGCCAGGACATGCCGTGGCGGGCTGCTATTTTTCTTTTGAGATTGGCCAGCTTCGCGGACTCGAAAAGCATATAGTGGGTGACGAACGACTTGGGCGAAGGCGCAGGTACACCGAGCAGCTTGCGGTAGGTGCGGAAATACTCCGGCTGGCTCCAGCTGCGGCAATAGAAGATGCTTTTCCCGCCGGAACGGAAGCGATGGGGACGGATGAGCACCGTATCTGCATCAATGACCAGGAAATACTTCTCGCGGCACACCTGATCCCCATTCATTTTGAGCAGCTGCTGATACAGCCAGCCTGACCGGTTCCAGCGGGAGGAGGAATAGCGGATTGCTTTTTTGGTGAATGGGAGGACGGTGGTTTCATTGACGAAGACGCAAGCCTTCCGGGAGCACAGCTGTCTGATTCTACTATTCTCCGGCGAGACAATGTAGATATTACTGATAGGGTGCTGGACATAACGGCGAAGACTATCAATCACAAAGGAGAGGGTGGCGAGGTCCTTTTCGATAGCAGGAATCAGGACGTCGATCGGCGGAGCGCTTGAGGTCACACTTACGGCAGGAACGGACATGGATTCATCTCCATACATATATTGACATTTGACGTCTTCACTAGGGTATGCCTGCTGAGCTGTGGTGGAGAGGGCAAACATCCTGCATCAAGTTAATCTTTTCATACGGGGCAAATGATATATTCCATGGCACCTCCACCGGCATAGGATGCAGTGAATATGTATTTTTATGTAAAAATACAATGTTGACTCCCAGCCCGGACAGGAGAGTGCATAAGTGACAGCTAAAAAGGTTCAATCAGGCCAAAGCAAATGGTATAAGACACAACTGCTGCTTAAGAACGAGACAATCAAGGCGTTCATCCCCGATACCCGGAGATTTAACAGGCGTAATCTGGAGCAGATGATGCACGGTTATGGAATGATCTATATCAAGCCGGAACGGGGAACGTATGGCATGGGCGTGATCCGCGCGGAGCGGAGGGACCGGCAGGGATATATGTATCAGTATGAGGAGACTGTGCGCCGGTTCGCTACGTTTGAGGCTTTTCATCACAGTCTGGCGGCAAGAATCGGCAAGAGGAGCTATCTGCTGCAAAAAGGCATCCACCTGCTGAAGCATCACGGGCGCCGCTTCGATATCCGGGTGATGGTGCAGCTCAGTCCCAAGGGCGTATGGGAGCCTACCGGAATTATCGGGCGGCTCGGGCACCCGCGCAAAATTGTGACCAATTACCACAGCGGCGGCAAACCAACCGCAGTGGAGCATTTGCTCTCCACCCATCTGTCTGCGCAGCAGCTTATGCAGCTTAAGGGGGAAATGAACCGGCTGGGCACCCGCATAGCGCAGCAGCTAAAAAAGACTTATCCGCACCACCGGCAGTTCGGTGTAGACGTTGGACTGGACCGCGCGTTGAAGCCGTGGATTATTGAAGTGAATATGAATCCTGATCCTTATATTTTTAATCAGCTGAAGGATAAATCTATGTACCGCAGGGTCATGAGATACCGTGGGCTGGGTCTGAAGCGGAAATGCAATTAGTACAGCATCAGAACTAACCGTATGAAAATTACTTTAACTCATCTCTTGCTGAGGGTTGCCGTACCCGATTAAGGTACTATTAGACCCTAACATTCGGCTGGGGACGATGCTTTGAGCTAGCATCCCAGCCGAGCCTTCCCGCCGCCCCTGCTACACCGCCCCCAACTCTCATCAACTCCACCGTTGCTTGCCCCCACAGGCATAGCGAACTCCCGGTACTTTATAGTAAAATAAGATAAATTTAACGATATACTCTCCCTCCGGAAGGGTGGATATTCAAGGCAATCATTAAGCGTATAAAGGTGGCAGGACAAGCTCATGAGAAAAAGCGTTGTATTTAAAGCGGTTTCATGTTACTTTATAGTCAATAAAAACGTTTTTATCAAAAAGGAACATTGATATGGCTAAGATAACGATCAAGGATGTCGCACGGGAAGCCGGGGTCTCCATCTCAACGGTCTCCAACGCCCTGAATGATGTGGATGTGCTGAGCCCGGAGACCAAAGCCCATATTCTGAAGGTGGCCCAGCGCCTGAATTACGTTCCGAATCTGAACGGCAAGCTGCTGAAATCGGGGACCACGAAGATGCTGGGATTCTTCACGACAAGTGTGTCCGGTCCGTACTTCTACAAGCTGGTAGAATCCATGTCCCGTCAGTGCGACCGCATGGGCTATGGCCTGAATGTATTTGTCACCAAGGACAAACAAGTGATTATGAGCAACATCCTCGGAAGACGGGTAGATGGTGTCATTATCTATGAGGAGCTGGGGATCGACGAGCAGGACATTGCCGCGATGAAGAAAGACAAGATCAAGGCGGTGTTTCTGGACCGGGTGCTGGAGGATGAAGGAATGGGCAGCATTATCTTTGATTCCTATGAATCAGGCTATGCCGCTACGAAGTATTTAATCAGCCTGGGGCATAAGCGGATTGCCTATATCTCCGGCGTGGATACGATGTTTGACAGCGTGCAGCGGAAGGAAGGCTATCTGGCCGCGCTGCGTGAATACCAGCTTCCGGTGGAGGAGGATTTTATCCTTCAGGGGTATTTTGAGGAGGACAGCACCTATAATGCTGTGAAGTCTTACCTCCGTCTGCATCCCGCACGAGTCCCTGACGCCTTCCTGGCCGGCAATGATATCAGTGCAATGGGCTGTATTCAAGCGCTCAAGAGTTACGGTTATGAAGTGCCGCAGGATGTCAGCGTGATGGGCTTCGATGATATTGATATCGCACCTTATTATTCGCCGCCGCTCACGACGGTAAGGAATCAGATTGCAAGACAGGGCATGCTGGCGATTGATCATCTGGTCCGCATGATTCAAGGCAAGGAGCAGGGTGCGGCACAGAAGCTGCAGGGCGAGCTTGTCGTAAGAGGCTCAAGTCATGTGAAGCTGGAGCGGAAGGACCGCAGATAGAGGGCAGCGGGTGAAACTGATTTTACAGGAGGGGGATTTTTTGCGCCAAAATAAAAACGTTTTTATTGATTTGTGCACCAATTTTAGCACCATCCGGATATCTCAATGGAGAGGGGGACAAGATCATGAATAAAACACCAGCGTCTGCAACATCAGCTTCCATCCCGCCAGCAATTCCACCGTCCGCCAAGAAGCCCATGGGGCAGCGGATCAAAGAATTTGTAACCGATTACAAGCGGCAGTGGGAGATTCAGTCGATGGTGCTGCCGGGCATTATTTTTATGATTATTTTCTGCTACATACCCATCTACGGGCTGACAATTGCTTTTAAGAATTACACGGTTATCGATACCTTATCCACTGCACCTTGGGTGGGACTGGATAACTTCAGGATTATTTTGTCGGACGAATACTTCTGGGATGCTGTTATCAATACGCTGGGCATCAGCTTCCTGAAGCTTGGAGTCGGGTTCATCATTCCGATTATTCTCGCCATTATGATCTACGAGCTGAACATGGGCCGCTTCAAAAAATTCGTCCAGACCATCTCCTATCTGCCGCATTTCCTCTCGTGGATCGTCCTGGGCGGGATGCTGATCACCTGGTTCTCTACTTCCGGCTTGTTCAATGAGCTGCTGCTGAATCTTGGGCTGATCTCGAAGCCGTCCAACATCCTGCTGGATGCAGGCAAGTACTGGTGGATTGCGACGCTGTCGGATATCTGGAAGGAAGCCGGATGGGGCACGATTCTGTATCTGGCCATCATGGCCAAGATCGACCCCACCTATTACGAAGCGGCACGGATTGATGGAGCCGGCCGGCTGCGTCAGATCTGGAATATCACCCTTCCGAACATGAAGGCGATTATCAGCCTGAACCTGATCCTGACGGTAAGCGGCTTGCTTGGCTCGAACCTGGATCAGACGCTGGTCTTGATGAACTCGCAGAACCGGGAGAAAGCAGAGGTCATCAACTCCTATGTCTACCGGATGGGGATGACGCAGGGTGATTTCTCTTATGCTACGGCTGTGGGCCTCGGTGTCTCCATTGTGTCGGTAATCCTGCTGCTTATGGCCAACAAGGTCACCAGTAAATTGAACGATAATCAATCCGTGTTGTAGAGGGGGCGCTAGAGTGAATCAGAAGGTCATACGGGAAGATCTCGACAGCCGGATCTTTGATGCGGTGAATAAGGTGCTGTTGGTCTGCTTCATGGTTATTATCCTCGTTCCCTTATGGAACGTAATTATCTCTTCCCTTAGTTCGGGCAGGGCGCTTGCCGAGGGCGGTTTCATCTTCTGGTCCAAAGAATTCTCGCTCGAGAATTACCGGGCGGTCTTCAATGACAGCACGATCGGCCAATCCTTCGTGGTCTCGGTCGCCAAGACGTTCATCGGGGTGATCACCCACGTGTTCTTTTGCGCAATGATCGGCTACGGTCTCAGCAAAAGATACATCCGCGGCCGCAAGCTGTATGTGGCGATGGGCGTGATCACGATGTTTTTCTCCGGCGGAATGATTCCGACGTATCTGCTGATCAAATCGCTCGGACTGCTGAACAGCTTCTGGGTCTATATTATCCCCGCGTTATTCAGCTATTACGATGTGGTGATTCTAATGAACTTTTTCCGGAACGTGCCGGATTCGCTGGAGGAGTCGGCGAAGATTGACGGCGCAGGCGATTGGCATATTTTCCTCAAAATTTTCATTCCGCTGTCCATGCCCGCAATGGCCACCATCGCCCTGTTCAACGGGGTGGGACAATGGAACGACTTCATGACCACGAAGCTGTATATCACCGATCAGGCGCTCTACCCGCTGCAGATGAAGCTGTATGAGATTATTGTGCAGTCGCAGACCCAGTCCATGCAGAATATCGGAGGCTCCGTCGTCATTGAGACCACCACCAAAGGAGTTCAGCTGGCGACCATTGTCATTACCACACTGCCGATTGTTGCGATGTATCCTATTCTTCAGCGGTACTTCATCTCCGGCATGATGCTGGGAGCGGTCAAGGAGTAGAAGAGATTCACTACATTACAGGAGGTCAAGAAGATGATCAAGATAACTAAAGTTCTCGGCACAAAAACGCTTAAACCCGCACTGCTCCTGATGGCGGCTATGCTGGTGGCAGCAGGGTGCAGCTCCGGCGGAGGTTCCACTAAGGAGGTAGAGGTGTCCCTGGACAACCGGTATACGGTAGACCCCGAGACTCCGGCCTGGCAGCTGGATAAGAAAGAGGAGACTACGGATCTTACCTGGTATGTGAACGCGGACTGGTGGAATACGGACTTCGGCAAGGATGAAGTCACCAAGAAGATCAAAGAGGATCTGAACATCAACATCAAGTTCATTACCGGGGATGATACGAAGCTGAACACCTTCTTCGCGGGCGGCGATATGCCGGATCTGCTGACGATCTTCGACTCCAATTCCCCGGTTGTGCAAAAAGCCGCCACCTGGGCGCTTCCGCTCAATGAGCTGGCGGAGAAGTATGATCCGTATTTCAACAAGGTGGCCGCTGCCGACACGCTCAACTGGTTCCAGCTGAAGGACGGCAAAACCTACGGTTATCCGAACTATTCCAATACCCAGGCGGATTATGACAGCGGCAATATTCCGGCGAAGACGGCTTTTGTTATACGCAAGGATGTGTATGAAGCGCTTGGCAGTCCTGACTTCGGGACCCCGGAGGCCTTCAGGAAGTCAATGAGTGAGATTAAGGCCAAGTTCCCGGACATGATTCCCTTCGGGTTCAACGCAATTGGAGAAGGGACCGGCTCGCTCGGCGATGCGCTGCAGGACTTTCTGGGCGTTCCGCTGGAGACAGAGGACGGCAAGTTCTACAACCGCAATCTGGATGAGGATTATCTGACCTGGCTGCGGACGCTGAATGCCGTGTATAGAGACGGGGCGATCAGTGATGACAGCTTCGCGGATGACGGAACCGGCTTTGAGGAAAAGGTGAAATCCGGCAAATATGCCACGATGCTGCTTGATGGTACACCTCAGCAGGGCGGCAATCTGCAGATCTTCATGAGTGCCAATCCAGGTAAGGAGTATATGGCTGTTGACGGGCCGCAGAGCACCGTAGGACATCAGCCGACCCTCAATCAATCCGGGATTACCGGCTGGATGATCAATTACATCACCAAGAATTGCAAGGACCCGGCCAAAGCGATTCAAATCTTCACTTATCTGCTGAGCGAAGAAGGGCAGAGGCTGATGAACTACGGGATTGAAGGCGTAACTTATAAATCCAATCCGGACGGTACGGTTGAATTGCTGCCGGAAGTGAAGGACCTGCAGCTTAATAATGCGGATAAGTTCAAGAAGGACTACCGGATGGGCGAATTCATGTTCTTCGGACATGACCGCCACAAAGCGCTGAGCAAGGATGCCTTCCCCGAGTCGATCAAGCAGATGCAGGAATGGGGCAAGGGCAAGCTGAAGCCGCATTTCATCCTGGAGAACATTAACCCGGATCAGGGAACGCCGGAGGCCCGCGGGCAGACGGCCATTAATACGAACTGGAACACCACGCTGGTCAGCATGATCCGTGCCAAGGACGAAGCAACCTTTGACAGCGTTCTGGCGGAGCATAAGGCCTTCCTGGATAAGAATAACTGGAGCAAGATTGTAGAGGTCCGCAGTGAGAAGATGAAGGCCAATAAGGAAAAGCTGGGCATTAAGTAGGCAAGGCGCAAGGGAGGGCCCGCTTAAGTAACAGGATGGAGGGAAAGAACATGCGTGAAATTATCATATACCAGTCTAATGGAGAGAACCGTCTGTTCGTGAAGCAGCCTGCTGCGGCGCTGCCGCAGGCTCCTGCCGGAAGCGTTACGGTCACTGTAGATATTGATGCAAGTAAGACCTACCAGGAGATGGATGGCTTCGGGGCTTCCTTCACTGATTCGTCCGCTTACCTGATCCATCAGGTGCTTGACACCGGGCAGCGGACCGAGGTTATGCAGAAGCTGTTCGATCCGCAGAAGGGCATCGGCCTGTCCTTCCTGCGTAATCCTATGGGGGCCTCGGATTATGCCAGAACGGTCTATAGCTATAACGATATGCCTGAAGGCAGGGGCGACCCGGAGTTAGCCGGTTTCTCCATCGCCCACGATGAGGCGGACATCATTCCTCTGGTGCAGGAGGCACTCAGGCTGAATCCTGAGCTGAAGCTGATGGCCTCCCCCTGGAGTGCGCCGGGCTGGATGAAGACCAGCGGCTCGATGATCGCCGGGCGGTTGAAGCCGGAGCATTACGGAGTCTATGCGGATTATTTTGTCCGCTATATTCAGGCCTATGCTGCTCATGGCTTACCGATCTATGCTGTCACCGTGCAGAACGAGCCGCTCTATGAGCCGCAGCATTATCCCAGTATGCTGATGCTGCCGGAGGAGCAGCGGGAGTTCATCCGTAACTATTTGAAGCCTGCCTTCCGGCAGCACGGGCTGGCCGCCAAAATCTTCTGCTACGACCATAACTGGGACCGGCCGGATTATCCGCTCTCTGTGCTGGAGGAAGCCGCAGCAGACGTGGACGGCGTAGCCTGGCACTGGTATGGCGGTGCTGCGTCTGCGCAGTCGGAGGTGCAGGCAGCTTACCCGGATCACGAGGTCCATTTCACCGAAGGCTCCGGCGGGGAATGGATTCCCCCGTTCGAACAGGCTTTCTCCAATGTGATGCGTACGGGGATTGAGATTCTGCGGAATCACAGCAAGTCATTCGTGCTATGGAATATGGCCTTGGATGAGCAGAACGGCCCTACGGTGCCCGGCTTCGGGGAGAGTACCTGCCGCGGCGTAGTGACGGTTAACCAGCAGACCCGTGAGCTGAACTATACCCTGGACTATTATGCACTGGCACATTTCAGCAAAGTAATTCGTCCGGGGGCATTGCGTCTGGATTCTGCCGCGAGCCATGAACGGGTGCGCTCCGTGGCCTTCCGCAACCGCGACGGCTCACTTGCCGCCGTGCTGTTCAACGACAGCGGGGCCGAAGAGACCGTGTCTGTGCGGCTGGATGGGGAAGAGCTGCTGACTCTTACTATTGCTGCGAAGGGTGCGGTATCGGTGAAGGCGGGGGGCGAGCGGGAGTAGAGATTTTAGGCTAGACAAAGACTTAGGCTGCCGGGATTATTCCGGGCAGCCTAAGTCTTTTTAGAGTATTGTGCTGGTACGTTGGCGGAATGTAATCGGAAAACCGAATACAATGTGCTGCCGTAAGGCACGTTCGGTCAACGCGATTTTTCTAATTACTGTTTACCTTTGAAAATGCCCGCAATCTCATCAAGCAACCTATCGAGCGTAATCGGATCGTCGAAGTTATATTTGCTGTCGAGCGTGTATACACGGCCTTCCTTGACGGCAGGGATCGCTTTCCATAAGCCGCTGTCCATAAGTGCGTTCTGTCTCGCAACTGTTTTGCTGCCGGTGTCGGTCAGGAGGAACAGGTGGGTGCCGACGTACTGCGGCAAGACCTCGTCGGATATGGTTACGAACCGTTCATCGGCAGTAATCACCTTTTGGACGCCTTCCGCAGGCTTGAAGCCGAGGCGTCCAAACAGCGTTTCGTTCAAGCCTTTATTGCCCATGATGTACAGATCCTGGCCCAGGACAAGCAGGGAGGTGGCTGTCTCGCCTTCCTTCAGGTTAAGCTGCTTCTTCACAGCGTCTACCTTCGCCTGATAGTCCTTGAACCACTGATCCGCAGCAGCTGTGCGGCCGAGCAAGTCAGCGATTTGCCGGACACGCTCCTCTGTCGGGAAGGTACCGTCCAGCCCCACGACCACGGTCGGTGCGATTTTGCTTAATGCTTCGATTCCGGTCTCGTCCCAGTCGTCGAAGATAATCAGGTCCGGGGACACGGCCAGAATCTTCTCGGCGGAGAACGGGTATCCGATGTCCTCGATCCCTTCGAGCAGATCGGGGTAAGCCACTTGTGTGCCGATGACGCTTAACGAAGCTCCCGCAGGCATGATCCCCAGCGCCAGTAGGTCACCCGGATTGCTGCCGACATAGACAATCTTCTGAGGGGTTGCGGGAATCTCAACCTCGCGTTTCTTGTAATCGGTATATTTCCGTGTTGCAGCAGCTTCCTTGACACCCGCCGGACTGGCTTCGGGCGCTACAGTTGCCTGACTTGTGGCGGCGGCTGAAGGAGTTGGCGCAGACGAGTTATCCGGTTGACCGCAGGAGGCCAGGATCAGGGTGAAGAGAAGCAGGGTTAACGGGAGTACTATTTTTTTGAGGCTTGGCATGTGCAATGCTCCTTTAGAAGGTATGTATTATAATGAAGATGATAATCATTATCATTTAATTATGATAGAGAGGAATAGGGGTATTGTCAATCCTTAAGCTGCTCATTTGGAAAAAATAACTGAACCCTCTTTCTGCCTGAGAGAAGCACCCGCTGCAATAAAATGATAGAATAATAGTCATAGTCTTATACAGGGAGTGAATTTCTTATGAAAAAGATTGCTGCCGGAGTCATTGCCGGAGCGATACTGATGGTGGGTGCACAGGCGCTGGGCGCTTCTGCAACACTGGTAGGAAAGGCCATTCAGGCGGAGTATACGGTAAATGTGTATGGGAAGAAGCTGGCCGATCCGGCTATTGTTATTGACGGCAAGAGCTATGCACCCGTGCGCGCCATCGGCGAACTGGCCGGATTCCAAGTGACGGTGAAGGGTAAAACGATCAGCCTGGACGATAAAGGGCAGGCGGCACCCCCTTTGTCTGACGAAAGAAGCTCATTGGTGGGTCCGGTGCCGGTAAGCACCCCTGATCCTGCTATGACTGCGGCCAAGAGCAAAATTGATATGATTGACGACAAGATCGATGCTGTGGTTACTAACATCCTGACCACCAGCAGCCTGCTGAAGACGAGTCCCGGCAACGCCGAGCTCAAGCAGAAGCTGGAACAGTACAAGGAAGAATACGCCGACCTGCTGAAGCAAAAGGATCAGGAGCTGCAGCGATAAAAAAAATGCCCCGTAGCCATGAATGAGGTTGATCATGGGCTGCGGGGCTTTTTTGACGGAAATACATGTTCTAGCTTGCCCGTTCAGCCGCCGAAGCCGCTGCCTTATTCAAGGCCAGTCTTCGGACCAGCGGAGGGAGGGCGAAACCGTAATACACACAAACCAGCAGCGTACATACTGCCAGAAGATAGTGCAGCCAAGTGACGGAGAGGATAGCCGGAAATGCAAGGGCAACAAGCCCAAGCGCCAGCGAATGGCCGAGCATCATAATAGGCTCAATCAGAGCATTGACACGCCCCATATTCTTCGGAATGACCAGCTCCGGCAGCCAGCTGCCAATGGCTATGTTCACCGGTGCAATGCAGAGGCCTTCTATGAGGACAAGCGGAAGATAGACCCAGACGCTATCCGCTGAGCCCAGAGCAACAATGAGCAGGCTGGACAGCAGCAGTCCGGTGATCAGCACCCGGGTCCGCGTGAACCGGCGGATCAGGGGAGAGGCTGCCACACTTCCGGCCAGGAACCCTGTGCCCAGGCACAGAGTAATGAGCGAGGCATGAAGCATGTAGGAATCGGGACTGAGCTTGTATTTCATCGTAAAAATAGGCAAAACTGCAAACACCCCATTGACGATCCCGAAGAACAGGAAGCCGGAGATGAGCGTCAGGAGCAGCTTGTGGCTGAGGATATAGCGAAGACCTTCCAGGAAATCTCCGATCAGCCGGGGAAAACGGATATCCCTCAGAGCGTGGCGCCCGCCGGGCATCCGCACATCCTCATGGAACCGGCAGCTTAGAATGAGCAGTCCGGAGAGGAGGAAGCTGATACCGTCGATCAGAAGGGCGCCTTCAATACCGAGGAACCGGTAGGCGAATGCCCCAAGGCTCATGCCGAACAGCATGAACAGTCCCATAATCATCTGGTTCAGCCCGGCGGCCTGCACATATTGCTCCCGGCCGATGCTGCCCTGCAGCAAGCCCATCTCGGCAGGACCGAAGAACTTCGCTACGGCGCTGCGCAGGAAGAGCAGCAGGAAGCATAGGGTCAGCAGTCCGAAATGCAAGGCTACGAGGAGCAGCAGAGTTAATCCCGCCCTGATCCAATCGCTGTATACTGCGATACGGGCACGGTCAAGCAGGTCGGCGATGACCCCCACCAGCCAGAATACGGCCAGAGTAGGCAGAGAATACATCAGTTCAGCGGTTGCCGCCAGCGCCGGACGGGTACTGAAATGATCGACCAGGTAGTAGGCAAAGGCCATATTTCCGACCACCGTTCCGAGCTGGGAAGCGAAGTTGGCCAGGAACAGTCTGGTGAAGACAGGGTTTCGAAAAAGCACAGACATCAGATGCCTCCTATTCCTGAGCCGCCGGACGGAGCGGGGGGTTCAGCAGCTGCTTCAGATAATCAAGCAGTGCTTCGATCTGCAATTCCGTATGGGCTAGCTCTGGCCCGACAGCCAGAGTGTGTGTGGAAATTCCTTCCTGGTACGCTGCGGCAATTCTTGTTACCTGGGCAAGCGGCAGCACAGGGCTGAATTCCCCGCGCTCCACTCCTGTGCGAAGCAGCCCTTCTAAGCGTGAAAGACCTGTCTCGTACCGCTTCAACAGCAGGCTCCGCCGCCGCTCATCCCTTGAGCCGCCCAGGAAATACTCATAGAAGGCTGGCATGAAGCTCCCGCCCGGCATCTGCATAAGGTCCGTCTTCTGATCTGCATACATCCGGATGACGGCATCCCAGATTGTAGGCTGCTTAGCTGTCAGCTCCGCCAGATACTCCTCATATTCCATGTCCTGCTGGTCCAGCAGCGCCTCGAAGATTTCCTCCTTGGTCTGAAAATACAGATAGATCCAGCCGCGGCTCATTCCGGTTTCATCCAGGATATCCTTGAAGGTAGCGGCTTCGTAGCCTTTAGCGGTGAATACCAGCTTCGCAGCATTCAGGATTTTGGAGCGCCGTTCTTCCTTCTGCCGATCGGAGATTCTCGGTGACATTCAGATTCCTCCTCAATAATAATGACACATGCGTCATTATTATTATAATGACACGGTTGTCATTTTGCAAGAAGATGATTTCAGTTGCTGAAGGACTATTTGCAGCTTGAGGAGGAGACGTATGAGGAGAATGATATGGATAGTCCTTTAAAAAAGCGCTATACATGATTTTATAACACGTGTTATACTTTCCTTGAGGTGCTGAACAGTATGAGCAAAAAAAGAGTGACCAGCTTCGATGTTGCCAAACGGGCGGGCGTGTCCCGCAGTGTAGTCTCTGCGGTGCTGAACGATACGCCCGGTATAGGGGTTGGAGCAGATACACGCGAGGCTGTGCTGGAAGCGATCCGTGAGCTGAATTATCATGTGGACGCGGGTGCGCGAAGCATGAAGACGGGCAGAAGCATGACGCTTGCCGCTTACGGAGATACGCGCCATCCACTATTTATCCGGCTGCTGGAAGGGATGCAGCGGGAGTGTGAGCTGGGCGGGTATCACATTCTGCTCTGTTCCCCGCGCCCCAAGGGGAATGCGGGCGGCAGGGCCGAGCTGCTGGAATTGTATCACCAGCGGAAGATTGACGGGATAGTTACCCTGGACCACACCAGCTACAAGGATGAGGAGTGGGCGTCCCTTGTCAGCGCTGCCGGAGTCCCTTATGTCTCCGTGGAAGGGTACGCGGAAGTACCGGATGTACACTCTGTACTGGCTGATTATTCAGGCAGTGTAGAGAGCGCAATGAATTATTTGATGCGGAAAGGCACGGCACAGCAGCCGGGACCGGTCTATGCCGAGGTGTATCATGCGCTTGACACGGATAACTGGGCGGAGCGGAACCGCCGGGAAGCCTACACAAGCTGGTGTACATCGCGCGGGATGGAGCCGGAAATTATCCGTTTGGCAGAGCATGGCGGAGAATGGGCAGATTGTCTCCAGAGACTTACGGTGGGCAGCGGCCAGCCGTCTGCGCCGCTCCTGGTTAACTGGTCGAGCGCGATCCCCGACCTGTACCGTGCTGCTCATAAGCTGGGCCTGAGGATCGGCGAAGACCTGCGCATTATGGCAGCAGACAACACGATTCAAGGCGACAGGCTCAGCCTGCCCTCCTTAAGCTGCGTGGAGATCCCCTATGTCACTATGGGGGAGGAAGCCGTCCGCTGCTTGCTCGCGCAGATGAGCGGCGGGAACGGGGACATGAGCGGCGGGACCGGGAATAAGGCTGGTCAGGCCGGGAAAATCTGGCTCCCGGCCGTGTTGAAGGCGGGAGAAAGTGCGTAGATTGTGGTGCAAGTAAAACTAAAGTGTTAGCTGCTGATGGTAGTGGAGCTAAAGCGGTTAGCTGCTGATGGTAGCGGAGCTAAAGCGGTTAGATGATGGGGGTAGTGGAGCTAAAGCGGTTAGATGATGGGGGTAGTGGAGATAAGTGCTTAGAGGCTGGAGCTAGTGGAGATGGTCCGGTTGGTGGCATGGAGTGCGCTAGGTGAGCTGAAAATGAGTTGGATGCTGAAATGAGAGGGATAAATCCCTCTGAATGGGCTGGAAATAGGCCGGATGCTGAAATGAGAGGGATAAATCCCTCTGAATGGGCTGGAAATGGGCCGGATGCTAAAATGAGAGGGATAAATCCCTCTGAATCGGCTGGAAATAGGCCGGATGCTGAAATGAGAGGGATAAATCCCTCTGAATCGGCTGGGAATAGGCCTGATGCTGAAATGAGAGGGATAAATCCCTCTGAATGGGCTGGAAATGGGCCGGATGCAAAAATGAGAGGGGTAAATCCCTCTGAATGGGCTGGAAATAGGCCGGATGCTAAAATGAGAGGGATAAATCCCTCTGAATCGGCTGGAAATAGGCCTGATGCTGAAATGAGAGGGATAAATCCCTCTGAATCGGCTGGAAATAGGCCGGATGCTAAAATGAGAGGGATAAATCCCTCTGAATCGGCTGAAATTAGGCCGGATGTGCTAGTTAAGGTGAGCTGGGTGAGCGAATGAGGAGTACAAGTGCACCTGAGTTGGCTGAAAGTTGGCTGGGTGAGCAAATGAGGAGCACAAGTGCACCTGATCTCAGCACGCCCACACTTTTGCCCGATTAATAACACGTGTTATAAGATGAGAGGAGAATGTTAATGTTCTGGACAGAAGATAAGCTTGGTGCACGGTTGAGAGAGCTTGAGAGTTACAGGTACCGTGAGGGGATTACACTTGAGGAATGGCAGGTTACTGAGGATCCGGAGGGAGCTAATGGTGCCTATCCACCCGTACTTGATGGGGACAGGAAGCTGCTGACCGGGGAGTATTGGACCGGCTATGATGCTTATCTGTGGCTGTACCGTAAGGTAACCGTGCCTGCCGAATGGCAGGGCAAACGTGTTGTCGGGCTGTTCGATTTCGGGCGCACCGGCGGGGGGAATAACGGCGGGTTCGAATCGCTGCTGTACCTGGACGGGAAGCCATATCAGGGGGTCGACTCCAACCATCAGGAGGTATTCCTGGAAGACAGTGTGGCCGGCCGGGAGCTGGATTTCACCTTCCGCTTATGGTCGGGCTTGAACGGCGACGGTCAGCTGATTCCGCAGGAGCACAAGATCAAGCGGTCGGAGCTGGCGTATCTGGATGAGTCCACTGACAATCTCTATTATACCGGCCGGGCTGCGCTGGGTACGATCAAGCAGCTGCAAGACAGCCAGATTCAGAAGCATGAGCTGCTAACCGCTTTGAACAAGGCCTTCAACCTGCTGGACTGGTCCAGACCTGGAAGCGAAGCGTTCTATGCTTCAGTCCAGGAGGCCGAGTCAAGCCTGCTCGCAGACCTGTCCCGGCTGGAGCAGGAGCATCCGGTAACGGTGACCGCCATCGGCCATACACATATCGATGTGGCCTGGTTATGGCGGCTTACCCACACCCGGGAGAAAGCAGCCCGTTCCTTCTCGACGGTACTCCGGCTGATGAAGCAGTTCCCGGAGTACATTTTTTTGCAGACCCAGCCTCAGCTCTATGCGTACATCAAGCAGGATTACCCGGAGATCTATCAGGAGATTAAGGAGCGGGTGGAAGAGGGGCGCTGGGAAGCCGGAGGGGCGATGTGGCTGGAAGCGGACTGTAATCTGACGAGCGGTGAGTCGCTGGTGCGGCAGATTTTGTATGGGACAAAGTTTTTCCGTGAGGAGTTCGGGGTGGACTGTAAATACCTATGGCTGCCGGATGTGTTCGGTTATAGCTGGGCGCTGCCGCAGATTCTGCGTAAATCGGGCATCGACACCTTCATGACGACCAAGATCAGCTGGAGCCAATACAACCGGATGCCGCATGATACGTTCCAGTGGAGAGGGATTGACGGCAGCGAGGTGCTGACCCACTTCATCACGACGCCGGAGGGCCCTGAATCGGGGGCCTGGTATTACACCTATAACGGGCTGATCGAGCCTTTCTCCGTGCAGGGCATCTGGGAGCAGTACCGCGACAAGAACCTGAACCGCGAGCTGCTGCTGTCCTACGGATACGGGGACGGGGGCGGCGGTGTCAACCGCGAGATGCTGGAGATGCGGCGGCGGTTGGATATGATGCCGGGTCTTCCGCAGGTGAAGACGGGCCGGGCAGCGGAGTACTTCGAACGGCTCAATGAGACGATAGACGCTACGGATGAGTATGTGCATACCTGGGATGGGGAGCTATACTTGGAGTACCACCGGGGAACTTATACAAGCCAGGCCTATAATAAAAAAATGAACCGCAAGCTGGAGCTGCTCTACCGCGAAGCGGAATGGCTGCAGATGCTCTGGGCGGCGGAGAGCGGCGGATTCGGCCAGTATCCGGCGGACTCGCTCCTGGAAGGCTGGCAGACCATTCTGCGCAACCAGTTCCACGATATTATTCCCGGCTCCTCCATTCATGAGGTGTACGAGGATTCCCGGGTAGAATATGCGGAAGCGGAGCAGATTGGCCTGGCAGCGCGGACAGCGGCTGTGGAGGGACTTGCCGGTCTCGCATCTGTCCCTGCCGAGGGGGCACCTGCGGGACTTGCCGGTCTCCCTCCGGCAGAAACCCCGATGCAGACGGAATACACGCTGTTTAACAGCGCCTTCTTCACCGCTCCCCGGCTGGCAGCCGTGCCTCATGTTGGAGAGAATGCTATCTGGACAGACGCCGAGGGTAACCGGCTGACTGCCCAGCGCTCCCGCGGGCAGTGGCTGGTGGAGACGGCGGCGGTCCCGGCAATGGGCAGTACAGTGATTGTTGCCGCTGAGCCTGGCGGTACCGAAGCCGCTCATCCAGAACCTACCGTTCCTTTCCGCTGGCAGGATTCCACACTGACCACTCCTTATTATATTCTGGAGTGGAACGGATCTGGGCAGCTTAGCCGGATCTTCGACCGCCGTGCAGAACGCGAGGTGCTGGCACAGGGCGAATGCGGCAATGTGCTGCAGGTCTTCGAGGATAAGCCAAAGATGTTCGATGCCTGGGATATCGATCTGTTCTACCAGGAGAAGATGCGGATCATCAGCGATCTGCGTTCCGTCAAGCTGACCGAATGCGGGCCGCTTCAGGCAGTGCTGGAATTCGTCTGGGGCTACATGGATTCCTCCATTGTCCAGAAAGTCAAGGTCTATGCCGGAAGCGCGCGGATTGATTTCGAGACCTATGTAGACTGGCATGAGCAGCAGCAGCTACTGAAGGCAGCCTTCCCTGTGGCCGTGCGGGCTACGGAAGCGACCTATGATATCCAGTTCGGCAATGTGAAGCGGCCGACTCACTGGAATACAAGCTGGGATTATGCGCGGTTCGAGAGCGTGGGGCATCAGTGGGCCGATCTGTCGGAGCGGGGCTACGGGGTCAGCCTGCTGAACGACTGCAAATACGGCTATGACATCAAGGATCATACGATGCGGCTGTCGCTGATCAAATCGGCAACCAGCCCGGACCGGCTGGCGGATCAGGGCGAGCACAACTTTACGTATGCCCTGCTTCCGCATGAAGGGGATTGGGTGGCTGCGGGCACGGTGCAGGAAGCGTGGGCGCTGAACCAGCCCCTTTTGGCCGTGCAAGGTGCCTATACCGCCGGAGCCGGCAAATCCCTGATCACCTGCGATGCCCCGAACATTGCGATCGATGCCGTGAAGCTGGCGGAAGACGGCAGCGGCTGTATCGTCCGGCTGCATGAGTTCACCGGAACACGCTGCACGACGAATGTCAGCAGCGATTATGCCGTCTCCTCCTGGCAGCTGCGCGATCTGATGGAGCGCCCGCTGGACACAAAAGCAGTAGAAATTCCAGCGATCCGGCTTGATTTCAAGCCTTATGAGATCCATACGGTTCATTTAACTTTTGCCTGATGCACATCGAAAAGACCGCCATTCCGGCAGGGGAGTTTTCACAACACCCTGCCGAAATTGGCGGCCTTTTTTATGGGCCCAATATATGAGGAAAACAGCATAGATTGTGCTGGCGCAGAGGCGTGTGGTCTGAATGTATGCGGAAAACAACACACATTTGCTAGCGTACAGGCGCACAGTCCGAATGTATGCGGAAAACAGCATAGATTGTGCTAGCGCGCAGGGGTGTGGTCTGAATGTATGCGGAAAACAACACACATTTGCTAGCGCTCAGGCGCACAGCCCGAATGTATGCGGAAAACAGCATAGATTGTGCTAGCGAGCAGGGGTGTGGCCTGAATGTATGCGGAAAACAACACACATTTGCTAGCGCGCAGGCGCACAGCCCTAATATATGCGGAAAACAGCATATAATTGCTGGGGCCAGGTGTTCTAATATACCACGGTTCCCGCATACTTACATCAGCTTAATCAGCTCTTCCAGGTGGGCAACCAGACTTTTGGCAAGCTCGAAATTGTTATCCTTCAGCGCCAGTTCTACCCGGGTCTCGGCTGCTTTCTTCTTCTGCTCCAGCTCCAGATAATCTTTATCGAAATGCCGGGCATAGATCATCTTCTTGAATTTCTTGATCGTCATCTTGCGGATTGTCTTATTGTCAATAATCAGGACATAGTCCATCCCGTTGACCACGGAATAGAAGTCATGCGAGATCATAAGAATCGCGCCCTTGTACTCCTGGATGGCTTGGTCCAGCGCGATTTGCGTGTAGGTGTCCAGATGGCTGGTCGGCTCATCGAGCAGCAGGACATTGGCTTTCAGGGCAGATACCTTGGCCAGCTGGAGCAGATTTTTTTCGCCGCCGGACAGGGCTTCTATTCTCTGGTTCACGATCTCGCCTTCAAAGCCGTAGTCTGCCAGATGGGAGCGGATCTCATCATACGTAGCCATTCCGGCCTCGATGAATTCTTCGAGCAGGGTGTTCGAATCTGTCAGCACTTCGCCTTGAAGCTGGGACAGATAAGCTACCGTAGCCTCCGGGCTCAGGGTTATAGAGTCGTGCTGGCCCCGCGCGATATCGCGCAGCAGGGTTGTTTTGCCGGTACCGTTCGGACCGATCAGGGCGACTTTATCACCAGCCTTCATCTCGAAGCTAACCTTGTCCAGCAGCAGTTCATCGAAGGCCGCCCGGTACTCCTGGACTGTCACCACAGGCGCGTCGTCGTCCTGCGGCTCATGCACCATTCCCAAATGAATCTGCGGCTGCTTAATGTCCACGAACGGCGCTTTGATTCTGCGGGCTTCCAGTCTCTCTTGAAACTTCACTCTCGCTTTCAGCGCTCTCCCTCTGGAGGCTTCTGAATTATACGTGGCGATCGCACGTAGGTTGTCGATGATCACATCGTTGCGCTCAATCTCTTCCTGTTCGGCGAGGGCCAGCTCCTGCAGCTCTATTTTGGTCTGTAGCAGGGAGAGGTTGTATTCCAGATAGCGGCCGTCAAACTCTTGAAGCTCCTTATTTTCCAGATGAATAATCTTGTTAAAACAATGGTTAAGCAGATAACGGTTGTGCGTAACCACCAGCAGAATTCCCTTATGCGAGTTAATCAGCTGCCGGAGCGCATTCAGGTTCTCGAAGTCCAGAAATACATCCGGCTCATCCATAATCAGGAAGTCAGGACGGTTCAGAATTTCCTTCATGACCTGAACGAGCTTGAATTCCCCGCCGCTCAGCTCGGATACCTTGAGGTCTCTGCGCTTCATGAGATCAGCCAGATTCAGCTTTTTGTGAATGAGGCTCTCGTAATCCTCTCCGCCCAAGGCCTCAAAAGCGTCCAGAGCCAGTTGATACTTCTCCAGCAGCGGCTCAATATCCGCCGAGGTCTCCATCTCTGTGCAGATGAGCTGTATTTCCTCCTGTAGCTTAATGAAGGGTCCGGCTATATATTCAAACACGGTGATGTCGGCAGACAGGTCCGGCTTGGCAAACTGGCTGACATACCCGATGCTGAAATCAGGCTCCATCTCAATGCTGCCGTCGAACAAATATCTGTCCCGGTCCATCAGGATGTCGATCAGGGTGCTTTTTCCGCTGCCGCTGGTTCCGATAAAAGCGCAATGCTGCGCCTCTTCGAGCGTAAACGAAATGTCAGTGTAGAGCTCTTTTTGCGGGAAGGAGAAGGACAGGTGTTGAACTTTAATCATAGGACTACCTTTCTGTGTAGCTGGAATAGTAACTCTTCCCTATTATACAGGTTACACGGGCAATCGGGGGTTCTATAATTGGAATGGAATGCGTTTCCTATGTATAAGGCCAATCTTAGAATAGGACGGAGTGGAATTCATGATCGCAGTTGGGCAATTACGTGTGGAGTATAAGGAGAATCCGCTGGGGCTGGATATTGCGAGGCCAAGAATCAGCTGGCAGGTGAGAGCAGATGAGCGGGATGTGAGGCAGCAGGCATATCAATTACAGGTGGCAGGCACGGAGGATTTCGGGAGCGTGTGGTGGGATTCGGGCAGAGTGGAGTCCGGGGACTCCCTGCACATTGAGCTGAAGGAGCTGCAGCTGCAGTCCAGGACGCGCTATTATTACCGGGTGAAAATATGGGATCAGCACCATCGTCCCACGGAGTGGTCCGAAGCGGCCTGGTGGGAGATGGGGCTGCTCTCGCCGGAGGAGTGGACCGCAGAATGGATTACGGCTCCCTTGGCCTGCCTTGCGGAAGAGGCTGAGCAAAGCCCGCTGCTGCGCGGCAGCTTCCAGGTGGACCGGCCAGTCGCCCGCGCCAGAATCTATGTGACCAGTCTCGGGCTGTATGAGCTGGAGCTAAACGGCGTGCGGGTGGGCGATACTTATCTCAATCCCGGGTGGACCAGTTACAGCCAGCGTCTGCAATACCAGACGTATGATGTGACCCCGCTGCTTGTCCTTGGAGACAATGCGGCGGGTGCCTGGCTCGGGAACGGCTGGTACAAAGGGAATCTCGGCTGGGAGCACAGGAAGCATATCTATGGCAGCCGGACAGCGCTGCTGATGCAGCTTCATCTTACGTATGAGGACGGCACGGAGCAGATCATAGGAACTGGCCCGCAGTGGACAATTTCGCCCGGCCCCCTCCTCATGTCGGAGCTGTATCATGGCGAGACCTATGACGCCCGCTTGGCGCAGCACGGCTTCAGCCTGCCGGGGTATGACGACACGCTCTGGACACCGGCGGAGATTCTTCCGCATGCCAAGAATATTCTGCTCGCGCAGGAGAATGATCCGGTCCGGGCAGTCCAGGAATTGGTTCCTGTGGACCTCATCCGCACCCCGGCAGGGGAGACGGTGCTCGATATGGGGCAGAATATGGTCGGCTGGCTGCGGTTCACCGTAGATGGCGCGGCGGGTCAGGAATATCAGCTGCGGCATTTCGAGGTGCTGGATCAGCAGGGAAATGTATATACCGATAACCTCCGGACGGCCAGGCAGACCGTTGCTTATACCGCCCGTGGCGGGGGCAGGGAGAGCTTCCAGCCGCATTTTACCTTCCAGGGCTTCCGTTATGTCCAGCTGATCGGCTTCCCGGACCCGCTGGATCTGCAGGACTTCACAGGCGTGGTGCTGCATTCGGATACGGAGCCGACCGGCACTTTTACCTGCTCCAATGCACTATTGAATCAGCTCCAGCACAACATCCTATGGGGGCAAAAAGGGAATTTCGTCGATGTGCCAACCGACTGCCCGCAACGGGATGAACGGCTCGGGTGGACCGGGGACGCTCAGATGTTCATCCGCACGGCCGCGTATCTGATGAATGTGGCACCCTTTTTCAGCAAATGGCTGAGGGATCTGTCTGCTGATCAGCGGGAGGATGGAGGAGTTCCCTACGTGATTCCGCATATATTGGGGGAGGAGGCGCATTCCTCTGCGGCGTGGGGCGATGCGGCGGTTATCTGTCCGTGGACGATATACCAGTGTTACGGCGATAAGCGGATTCTGGAGCAGCAGTACAGCAGCATGCAGGACTGGGTGGAGTATATCCGCCGCCAGGGAACAGATGAGTTCCTATGGAATACCGGCGTTCACTTCGGAGATTGGCTGGGTCTGGATGCCAAAGCAGACAGTCATGTGGGTGCTACGGACCGGAACTATATCGCAACGGCCTTCTATGCTTATTCGGTCCAGCTGATGGCAAAAACGGCGAAGGTGCTGGGCCGGACCGGCGATGTGGAGAAGTACTCGCAGCTTCATCAACGGGTCAAGGAAGCATTCAACCAAACGTATATCCTGCCAGCGGGGGAGGAAGGTCCGGCAACCCAAACAGCCTGTGTGCTGGCGTTAATGTTCGGACTAGTGGAGGGGAGTGCAAAAGACCGCACCGTAGCGGGACTTATCCGGCTGCTGGAAGCGAGCGGGTATCACCTTACGACAGGCTTCGTCGGCACGCCTTACTTAAATCTGGTGCTGGCGGATGCGGGACACTACGAGGCTGCTTACAAGCTGCTGCTCCAGACGGACTATCCATCCTGGCTGTACCCGATTACCCGCGGCGCAACTACGATCTGGGAGCACTGGGATGGAATGAAGGAGGACGGAAGCTTTTGGAGCGCGTCGATGAATTCGTTTAATCATTATGCTTATGGAGCGATTGGTGATTTCCTGTACCGCTATGTGGCCGGGATCGAGCAGACAGAGGAGGAGCCGGGCTACAAGCAGTTCCTGATCCAGCCGCATCCGGGAGGCGGACTCACCTCGGCTGCCGCCACTCTGGAATCCATGTACGGGACGATCCGTTCCGAATGGACAATAGACTCCGGGATAATTGGACTGACCGCCGTGGTTCCCCCGAATACCTCGGCTACGGTGCTGTTGCCTGACGCCTTGCTGGCTGAAGTGTCGGAGACAGGAATAGCGGCTGGGCAGCAGCTTGAGCAGATCCCCGGCATTCATTCCGCTGAGCAGCTGGCACAGGCGGTGAAGGTTACACTCGGCTCCGGGGAATACAGATTCCAGTACCCTTTGCGGAAGTAAGGGAAGTGTAGCAGACGGGGCTATTTCAGCCACTGATCATGCTGCGATGCAGAGCCTTCGGGAGTAGGGGGCTCTGTTTTTTTGTTGTGCTGGAAAGTGCGAACACACATTGTGCCGGTGCAAGGGTGCGCGGGCCAGATGTAATCGGAAAACCGATTACATTGCGCTGGATGCTACTGTGCGGGCCAGATGTAATCGAAAAACCGATCACATTGCGCTGGATGATACTGTGCGGGCCGAATGCAATCGAAAAACCGATCACATTGCGCTGGATGGTACTGTGCGGGCCAGATGTAATCGAAAAACCGATCACATTGCGCTGGATGCTACTGTGCGGGCCGAATGTAATCGAAAAACCGATTACATTGCGCAAAATGAGGATGTGCGAGCCAAACGTATTCGAAAAACCGAATACAATGTGCCGAGTGAGGATGCGCGGGCCGAATGTATGCGGAAAACCGAGCACAATGGGGCGGTGCAGACGTTGGTTGGCTGCTTAAAGGACAACAAAGCCGTGTTCACTTGTAATTCTTCCTTCCATCTTTTCCGCATCCCATTCCCCAACCCCTTGCATTCCCCCCGCATAAGGGCTATCATAGATAAATAAAGTCTGTAATTACGGACGTAGTCTATATTTATTTTCCATATATTGGTCCAAATTTATGGTCAATATATAGTCCTCATGTAAGGTGGAATAAGACATGAAATACTCCAAAGCAACGAACTACGCCCTGCATACGATGCTGTTCCTGGTGGCGCACACTCCCGATAAACCAATGGGCGTGCAGCAGCTTGCCGAGCGGCAGAATGTATCGCCAACGTATTTGTCGAAGATTCTGACCAAGCTGGTGAAGGCCGGGCTTATCGAATCCGCATCCGGGGCCAATGGCGGGTATCGTCTGCGGCGCAAGGGGGACGAAATCTCGTTCCTGGATATCATCCATGCCATTGAAGGCACAGCGTCGCTGTTCGACTGCTCCCTGGACCATCCGAGTGAGTGTCTGATTCAGCAGGAGATGGTCAAGGCCGAAGGGCAGATGGAGGATTATCTGCGTAACAAAATGATGTCCGAGCTTGCCGGGAAGATGCTGGCCTGTCAATAAGCTCTGGCACCATGCTGTGTCGTTCTGTGTGCTGCTATTTCCCGCTGTAACGGATACCGTCCCTTCAAGGGGCGGTATAGCCGTTGCAAATTAGCGGGTATTATAGATATTCAAAGTCTGTTAAGTCTGTAGAATCTTAGCTGTAATTATAGTGCGATGAATACAACCAGGAGAGGATGAATGATTAATGAATAACGGATTATTCGATGCAAGCGTATGGGAGAAGGCCTGGAAGGAAGATCCCAAGGCAATGGCTAACAAGTTCAAGGCGATGGGCATGAACCCGCACACGAGCTTCGATCATAAAGCCGATGTGTTCAATGAAGAGGTCTTCAGCAGTGCCGGGCGGGACCGGAGCGAGCGGATTATCGGCTGGATGGAAGGCCAGGGCGTGGATTTTAACGGGTTGACTGTTCTCGATGTGGGGGCGGCTTCGGGCGGATTCACGGTTCCTTTTATCGAGCGGGGGGCCAAGGTTACAGCAGTAGAGCCTAATGTTCCCTTAGCGGAGCTGTTCCTGAAGAACACTGCCGGAGCAGCCCCCGGACAGGTGGAGCTGGTGCATGAAGCCTTCGAGAATATCGACATTGCTGCACGCGGCTGGCTGAATGCCTTCGATCTGGTCTTCGTGTCCATGTGTCCGGCGGTGTTCGACTGGGAGAGTGCGGAGAAGGTGATCAGCTGTGCCAAGCAATACTGCTATATCAGCACCTCGGCAGGTGTGCAGGAGCATAGTCTGATGAATGAAGTACTGCCGTTGCTGACAGGCAGAGAGGTTCATGCGGAGTCCTCGGATATGGCTTATCTGACTCAATTATTATATTTGAAGGGCTATTCCTATGAGACCATCATTACCCGCGAAGCGAAAAGCAAGGAGCTGTCACTGGAAGCAGCCGCCGCTGAGGTGATGGAGATGCTGCCGCTGCATCATCTGGACGGGGGAGAGGCTGCCCGCAAAGTAGTAACGGACTATTTGCACACGGCCTACCCGCAGCAGCAAGTCATTGTCTGCCAAGGCGGACGGTTCGGCAAAGTGCTGATTAAGCTCCAGGACCTGAATATGTACAGCCGGGCCGCTGCCGGAACATCCGGGAAATCTGCCGATCCTGTGAAGCGTTGAACCGGAGCGCGCCATCCCCTGGACATGAGATTGTCTTTCCTAGGAAAGATGCTATCATAGAGAATAGGTCCCTGCGCGGGACCTATTTTCTTATATTAGGAGGACTGAGGGCTATGAGCAGGAACAAGCGTATTTTCGAGCATGACCTGATGAAGAAGGTAGGTGAAATCTACTATGAGCCATAGTCTCAGAACTGTTTCCTTACGCGAGGAGCTGGTGCAGCAGCTGGTCTATCTCGATGAGCATAAATTCTCCATTCTGGACAGGGGAACATGGGAGTCTCCGGCTGAGCGGGCAGAGGTACAGGCGATGATCAAGAGCTATCAGGAGACGGTGGAGCGGATTCTGTCCGGTGACAACGATGCCCTTGAGCGTTCTATGGTGCTGGTCGGTTCCCGGGTGTCGCTGCGGATCGGCCAGGAGACGCTGAAGGATACGTACCGGATTGTAATTCCTGGTGAAGCTGAGCTGGATGAATTCTGCATTTCACTCTGGTCGCCTATGGGCAGAGGGCTGATTCTGGCGTGTCCGGGCGAGACGGTAACGATTCAGACCCCGTTCGGCAGCGATGAGGTCTTAATTCTTGATAATAGGTACGAGAGAAGCTGATTGCTTACAAAAAAGAGGCGTCCCTGATCATCCTGCGATGATGGGGGACGCCTCTTTGCCTTCGGCCCTGTTTGCGGCCGGGAGTTACAATTCTTCGATCTCCTGCAGCCAGAGCGCGGCAGAAGCATCGCTTGGCATGCGCCAGTCGCCGCGCGGCGAGAGGCTGACCGTGCCGACCTTTGGTCCGTCCGGCAGGCAGGAGCGCTTGAACTGCTGGGTGAAGAAGCGGGTGACGAACACCTTCAGCCAGGCGGTTAGCTGCTCCTTGGGATAAGCACCGCCGAAGGCGTGCTGGGCGAGATAGAGCATTTTGCCGGGAGAAGCGCCAGTACGCAGCATGTAATAGAGAAAGAAATCATGCACAATGTAAGGCCCCAGGATATTCTCGGTCAGCTGGACAATCTCTCCGGTGGCCGAAGGCGGCAGCAGCTCAGGGCTGATTCCGGTCTCGATAATGCTGTGGAGGTACTTGTTCACCGTCTCGTCGGCTTCATGGTCCGCATACCAGGCGACAACATACTGGATCAACGTCTTCGGAATACCCGAATTCACGCTGTACATCGACATATGGTCGCCGTTATAGGTACACCAGCCCAGCGCCAGCTCGGACAGGTCGCCTGTGCCGATGACAATCCCGCCGTTCTTGTTGGCGAGGTCCATCAGAATCTGGGTACGCTCACGGGCTTGTACGTTCTCGTAAGTCAGGTCATGCACCTCGGGGTCGTGGCCGATGTCCGCGAAGTGCTGGAGGCAGGCCGCCTTGATATCAACGACCTTCATCGTGGCGCCGAGCGCCTTGATCAAGCCAACCGCATTATCATAGGTGCGGTTGGTTGTGCCGAAGCCCGGCATCGTGACTGCCAGCACATCGCTGGCCGGACGTCCGAGCAGCTCCATGGCCCGCACAGCAACCAGCAGCGCGAGCGTAGAGTCGAGGCCGCCGGAGATGCCGATCACAGCCTGCTTGGTACCGATGTGGCGGATACGCTTCATCAGGCCAGAGGTCTGGATCGAGAGAATCTCCTGGCAGCGTTCGTCCCGCTGGAGCGGATTGCCCGGCACGAACGGGTTGACGCCTACGTTCCGTCTCAGCTCCCGCCGGGTGCCGCTGCCAAGCGGCGCGGCATAGAGAATCTCACGGTAGTTGCGTCCGCCCTTGCCTGCCCGGAACGTGCCCATCACGGTGCGGGAATACTGCAGCCGCGGAAGGTCAATGTCGGCGGTAATCATCCGGCTCTCATGGGTGAAGCGTTCCGATTCGGCCAGCAGCTGGCCGTTCTCCGCGATCAGCGAATGTCCGCCGAAGACAACGTCTGTTGTCGATTCGCCCGTGTTGCAGCTGGCATAGACATAACCGGCGACACAGGAGGCGGACTGGCCGCCGACCAGCTGGCGGCGGTAATCGGCCTTGCCGACCAGCTCGTTGCTGGCCGAAGGGTTGAACAGCAGCGTGGCCCCGGCCTGGGCCAGCAGGCTGCTTGGCGGCACAGGTACCCAGAGATCCTCACAGATCTCCACACCGAACGACAGATTACCGTCACTCTCACAAGCAAAAATCAGATCATTGCCCACCGGCACCGCCGATCCGCCGATCCGCAGCTCAGACACCTCCAGTTCCTCGGCTCCCGCGAACCAGCGCGGCTCGTAGAATTCGCTGTAGCCGGGAATGCAGGTCTTGACCACAATCCCGAGAATCCGGCCCTCCTGGAGGACAGCGGCACAGTTAAACAGCCTGCTCTTGATGGAGACCGGCAGGCCGGCAATAACAATCATCTGGTGCTCCGCCGTTGCAGCCGTAATCCGCAGCAGTGCCTGCATCGCGGATTCCAGCAGCCGGGGCTGGAGGAACAGATCCGCACAGCTGTAGCCGGTGATGCACAGCTCCGGGAGTACCAGGTACTCCACCTCCTGAGCGCTGGCTGTATTGATCGCTTCAATAATCTGGTCTGCATTGAATACGCAGTCAGCCACCCGGAGTTCCGGGGAAGCGGCGGCGACTCTTGCGAATCCGTAATTCTGCATTCATTTCACCTGTCCTTTACACGTCCTGTAGTTGAAGTAAGCTATCTATTAATTGTACCCATCAATGGGCACCGGTAACAAGCAGGGATTATCACAAGCGCTTCCATTTGCCTTCCCGCGGGTATAAACTAAACAGGGATGTAACAGTTAGCTATGATGAATGAGATATAGAAGAGGAAGGGAGCAACCCATTATGCCATTAGCAGGACAAGAACTGATCGAAGAAATCCGCAGCACCGAGGTGCCTTACGGCTGCCTGGCGGTCTGGTTCCTCGGACAAGCCAGCGTTATTGTCAAGGGGGCGGGGGTGACCGTCTACATTGATCCTTATGTATCCCCGAACCCGGACCGGACTTTCCCGCCGCCGGTGGGGCCTGGTGAAATTACAAATATGGAGGTCTGCCTGATTACCCATGACCATTCAGATCATCTGGATGAGGAGGCGCTCCCCGTGCTTGCCGGACTGAATCCGCAGGCGCAGTTCATGGCTCCGGCGGTCTGCCTGGAGCGTCTGCAAGAGCTGGGCATCCGCAAGGAGCAGCTCACCGCTGCCTTGCCTGCCAGTGCAGCAGAGCCTGCCAGCGGGCTGAAGGTGATTCCCGTTGCAGCGGCGCACGAACAGCTTGAACGCGATGAACAGGGTCATCCTAAGTATGTGGGCTACATTCTGGAGCTGAACGGGGTGACACTCTATCATGCCGGGGATACCGTGCTGTTCCCTGAGCTGATTGAGGAGGTTGGCAGCCGCAAGATCGATCTGGCGCTGCTGCCGATTAACGGACGCGATTATTACCGGGGCAGCCGCAATATCGTCGGCAATATGAATTACCGGGAAGCGGTGGAGTTCGCGGCGACCTCAGGCTTTGAGACCGTGGTACCGCTGCATTATGACCTGTTCGCCGGCAATGCCGAGAATCCGGGCTATTTCGTAGATCACCTGTACCGCCACTTTCCGGAGCAGAAGTTCCATATGATGGCCAGAGCGGAACGGTTCGTGTATGTGTCGGCGCAGGCTTTTAAGCGTGAAGGTTAAGACCTAATGCGAGTCAGCAGGGTAGAGCAGGGAAACCTGATATTTGGCAAGGAACTCGATCCATTCCTCAGACGGCCGCTGATCGGTGACGATATAATCGACCTTGTCGAAGCTGAACAGCCGGATGAAGGCGATCCGGTCGAATTTGGAATGGTCAGCCAGAAGGACCACCTTGCTCGCCTGCCGCTGCATCAGCACCTTAAGCTCGGTCTCCGCTTCGTTGGAATCGCAGAGTCCGCCGGTCATGGAGAGTGCCTTGCAGCTGAAAATCGCTACATCCACATTATATTTCAGAATGGTCTGCGAGGCCGTAGGCCCGACGAAAGAGCTGGTCTCCGGCCCGAGCAGGCCCCCCGTGGAGATAAGCTTTTGCCCGGAATGCTGGAATTCTGACAATACCGCCAGGGAATTGGTGATGATGGTCAGATTTTTTTTGTCCTCCACAATTCTCCGCAAGCCTTCAAAAGCCGTAGTGCTGGTGTCCGTCATCACGCTGTCCCCGTCATTAATCAGCTCCAGCAGACTTGCCGCAATCATCCGCTTCGCTTCAATGTTGACCTGATGCCTGTGCGAGTAGGAGGGGTCCTCGTTGGTGTGAGCGTTCAGAATCGCCCCGCCGTAATTCTTCTTGGCAATGCCCTCCTTGTCCAGCCGGTCAAGATCGCGCCGGATCGTCTCCTCCGATACACCGAATTTCTGCGCCAGATCCGCCACGTGAACCTTCTTATGCCTGTAGAGCTCATTAATGACCAGATCCCGCCGTTCAAAAGCCTTCATAGCATGCCCACCCTTACGTTATGTAGTTATGTACAGTTTACTATAATCTGCTGTATAACATAAATCCCACAAAAACAAACAATTCCACAGTTTACTGCAATTATATCACACAAAACCACACAATAACCAAATTTAAAGTGTGGAATAGTGTTGACTTTGCAGGTGAGTGATTCTATGATGTAGAAGAAATGGATTAGTCGGCGAAGGAAGACAAAAATGTGCAGACCGCAGAGGCTGTATTTGGTAGCGCTTACTAATCGGAGCCATAGCTCCAGTGTAATGTTCTCATACTATCAACTTACGATTCCGGGGAGGAACAGCAGTGACAGCAAATTATCCGAAGATTGGAATCCGGCCGACGATTGATGGCAGAAGACGCGGGGTGCGCGAATCGCTGGAGGCACAGACGATGGGCATGGCGCAGCGCGTGGCGGCATTTTTGCAGGAGAATCTAAGATATCCGGATGGTTCACAGGTGGAGTGTATCATTGCCGATTCTACGATTGGCGGCGTGAAGGAGGCTGCTGCGGCGGCGCAGAAGTTCGCGGGTGCAGGGGTAGGCGTATCGATTACAGTCACCCCGTGCTGGTGCTATGGCTCGGAAACGATGGACATGGATGCGGCCATCCCGCATGCGGTATGGGGATTCAACGGAACGGAGCGCCCCGGCGCAGTGTATCTGGCGGCAGTTCTGTCTGCTTATGCGCAAAAAGGCATTCCGGCCTTCGGTATCTACGGAGAGGATGTCCAGGAATCCAGCAGCGAGGAAATCCCGGCGGATGTTCAGGTGAAGCTGCTGCAGTTCGCGAGGTCCGCGCTGGCGGCCGCTTTGATGAAGGGCAAGTCCTATCTGTCGATGGGCTCCGTGTCGATGGGAATCGCCGGCTCCATTGTGAACGAACAGTTCTTCCAGGAATATCTCGGCATGCGCAATGAATATATCGATATGTCTGAATTTGTACGCCGATTTGAGGAAGGGATCTATGATCCCGAGGAGTTCGCGCGGGCGCTGGCCTGGGTGAAGGACAACTGCCGTGTGGGGGCGGATAATAACCCGCAGCATCTGCAGCTGAGTGAAGAGGTTAAGGAAGAGCAGTGGGAGACGGTGGTCAAAATGACGCTGATTGCCCGTGATCTCATGACCGGCAATCCGCAGCTTGCGAAGCTTGGCTTCGAAGAAGAAGCGAATGGTCACAATGCCCTGCTGGGCGGCTTCCAGGGCCAGCGGCAGTGGACCGACCATTTCCCGAACGGCGACTTCATGGAGACGATTCTGAACTCCTCGTTCGACTGGAACGGCAGACGGGCGCCTTATATCGTCGCCACCGAGAATGACAGCCTGAACGGGGTGACGATGCTGTTCAATTATCTGCTGACGAATACAGCGCAGATTTTTGCCGATGTCCGCACCTTCTGGAGTCCGGCTGCCGTGAAGCGGGTGACCGGGTATGAGCTGGAGGGAGCGGCAGCAGGTGGTCTGCTGCATCTGATCAATTCCGGCTCGGCAGCGCTGGACGGCACCGGCGAGCAGAGTATTGACGGCAAGCCGGCAATTAAGCCGTTCTGGGATATCACGGATGAAGAGGCGGCTGCCTGTATCGCGCAGACCCAGTTCCGCCCGGCTTCCCAGGAATATTTCCGGGGAGGCGGCTTCTCCACGGACTATCTGACCCGGGGCGGCATGCCGGTCACCATGGCACGGCTCAATTTGGTCAAGGGTCTGGGACCTGTACTCCAGCTGGTAGAGGGCTACACTGTTGAACTCCCGGGAGAGGTTCATGATACGCTCGACCAGCGCACTGACCCTACCTGGCCGACAACCTGGTTCGCTCCGAAGCTGACCGGACATGGCTCCTTCCAGTCTGTCTATGATGTGATGAACAATTGGGGCGCCAATCACGGGGCGATCAGCTACGGGCATATTGGCGCGGATCTCATTACGCTGGCCTCGATCCTGCGGATTCCGGTCAGTATGCATAACGTGGAGGAAGCGCGGATTTTCCGTCCGCGCGTCTGGTCGCTGTTCGGCACCGAGAATCTGGAGAGTGCCGATTACAGAGCCTGCCGCAACTTTGGCCCGCTCTACTAATCCCTCAGGTGAAGAGGTGGGAAGATGACAGAGGCACAGACGAGTGCTGTGGAGGTCAACAGTAACGAAGGAATCCGGCTGCTGGCCATTGATCTGGGAGCCAGCTCCGGCAGAGTGATGCTGGGAAGCTACAGCAACGGGAAGGTGACGGTGGAAGAGATTCACCGCTTCCCTAACGGGCCGGTAGAGGTGAACGGACATTTGCACTGGGATGTACAGCGGCTGCTTGAGGAGATTAAGCAAGGGATTGCAGCGGCTGCGGCACAGTATAGCCCGCTGCACTCGCTAAGCGTCGATACCTGGGGAGTCGACTACGGCCTGCTGGATGAGCGGGGAGAGCTGCTGGACGCTCTGCATCATTACAGGGATCAGCGCATGGCGGATATCGCATCAGCACTGGAGGCTGCACTGCCTCCGGCAGAGCAATTCAAGCTGACGGGCAACCAGTCCAGCACGATTAATACGGTGTATCAATTGTTTGCCGATCTTATGGCGAAGCCGGAGCTGCGGACAACCGCCAGGCAGCTGCTGATGATGCCGGATCTGTTCAATTATATGCTCAGCGGCGTGGCAGTGGCTGAGCAGACCATCTGGAGCACCAGCGGGCTGCTGAACGCGCAGTCCACGGCGCCTTCAGCCGAAGTGCTGCGCAGGCTGGAGCTGCCAGCTGCGCTGCTGCCCCGGCTGGTTCCGGCAGGCACGGTGCTGGGTGAACTCCGGCCCGAGCTCCAGCAAGAGCTGGGCAGCGGCCCGCTCCAGATCATCGCCGGAGCTTCGCATGATACGGCTTCCGCCGTGGCGTCCATTCCTTACGGCGGCTTCGGCTCTAGCAGCGCTCAGGCCAGCAATACCGATTCTGGTTGCGCTGATCCTGGCTTCGCCGGTCCAGCCCGGATCGGCGGATTCAGCGATCCGCTGCCATCCGCTGCATTCATCAGCTGCGGAACCTGGTCGCTGGTCGGCCTGGAGACGGCCGAGCCTGTATTAAGCGATGCCGCCCGGGCCAGCGGCTTCACTAACGAGTGCTGCTTCGGGGGCACGAACCGGCTGCTGAAGAATATCACCGGCCTCTGGCTGCTCCAGGAGACCCAGCGGAGCTGGGCTGAAGCGGGGGAACCGCTCAGCCATCAGGAAGCTGCCGAACACGCCGGGCAGCTGGACCGGTCAAGTGCGTGCATAGCAGAGCTGGACCCGAACGATCCGCTCTTCAGCACACCGGGCGATATGCCGCTGCGGATCGAATCCTACTGCATCCGCACCGGGCAGCCGGTGCCGCAGACCCGGGCGGAGATTATCCGCTCAATACTGGAGAGTCTGGCCCGGTCATACGCGGATACGATCCGCGAGCTGGAGATCCTCACCGGCCGTCCGGTACGCTGCATTCACATGGTCGGCGGCGGCATTCAGAACAAGCTGCTGTGCCAGCTGACGGCGGATGCCACCGGCAAAGACGTTATTGCCGGACCGGTAGAAGCGAGCGCGATTGGCAACCTTTTGGTGCAATTGACAGCGCTTGGAGTTGTTGATCCCGCAGAGGTCCGCAGCGTGGCAGCCCGGTCCTGCTCAACCGTGCGGTACCAGCCGTTTTTAATACATCAGAACTGACAAGCTTCAACCAGCAATCTATATAGATTGAACTAAAAATTCAAGTTAAAGGAAAAGTGGCGGAGGGGAATTTTGGAACTGGAGGAGCGGTAGCGTCCGCCTTTGTCTGCGGATTTCAACCGTTAACAACGGTATAAAATTAAGAAATCTGCAGAAGGGCAGCGGCCGGAAGTCCAAAACTTCTCTGGAGTCACGGTTAATCCTAAAACCTAAAAATCATTAGTTCAATTTATCAAGCAGCAATCAAGGAGGCAATTATGAATAATCATGAAGAAGAACTACGGCGCCTAATCTGTGATATCGGCCGGAATCTGTTCAACAAAGACTTCATCGCGGCCAACGACGGTAATATCTCAGCCCGCCTGTCGGCCACCGAGGTCATTACTTCGCCAACAGGAGTCAGCAAAGGCTATCTGCAGCCGCATATGCTGGTCAAAGTCAATCTGCAGGGAGAAATCCTGGATGCAGCGGAGGGCTACCGGCCGTCGACGGAAGTGAAGATGCACCTGAAGATCTACAATAAGCTCCCGGAGATGGGCGGGGTGGTTCATGCACATCCGCCGTATGCTACCGCTTTTGCCATCAAAGGCGAAGCGCTGGACAAAATGATGATGCCGGAATCCGTCATTGCCATGGGGGACATTCCACTGGCGGTATACGGGACGCCTTCGACCGAAGAGATCCCGGATTCGCTGACTCCCTTCCTGGGCAAGAAGAGCGCTGTGCTGCTGGAGAGTCACGGGGCCCTGACCTGGGGCAAGGACGTAATGGCTGCTTATATGAATATGGAGCGGCTTGAGTATACGGCGAAGCTGACCTTCCTGACCCGCATGATCGGGGGAGAGCGCGAGCTGCCGCCGCACCGGATTGAGGAGCTGGTAGCGCTGAGATCATTCTATGGGATGTAATGAAGCTGAGTGAGGAGACATGTTTATGCTCAAAAAAATACCCAAACTGCTCTCCCCCGAGCTCGTCCGCACCCTGATGGAGATGGGCCACGGGGATGAGCTGGTGCTGGCAGATGCCAATTATCCGGGACATGCGCTGCATTCCCGGGTGCTGCGGGCTGACGGGATCGGCATCCCCCGGCTGCTTGATGCGATCCTGGAGCTGCTTCCACTGGATCATTATGCTCCGGCTCAGGCAGCCTTCATGGCCGTAGTGGAGGGGGAATCCACCGTTCCGGTGATATGGGACACGTACAAGGAGATTCTCACCCGGCATGATCCTGCGGTGCAGGTGGAGTATGAAGAACGTTTTGATTTCTATGACCGCTCCAAGCACAGCTATGCCATTCTAATTACAGGAGAAGAAGCGCTCTACGGGAATATTATTCTCAAAAAAGGTGTGATTTCTCCCGAGGCCGGGGAATAGCAGCAACAAGCAATGGACCGCCCGGTTAACTATGGGCGGTCTTATTGCTATGCCTATAGCGCGCAGCTTAGTGGACCGCTCGTTTGGAAGACAGTCATTTAGAGGAGCGCTCATATAGAGCGTATACCCTCAAATGTTGCAGATTATGCAACCTGGCACCCCCGAAACCAGGGCCTGCCTGAGGATTGTTGCAGGAAATGCAGGAATGTGCAGGCTAGTCTGCTTTGGTAAAGGAGAAATCCTGCTTTTTGTACAACAATACTAGCTATGGAGTGTATATGTTGGGGGAGAAGCTGCAGTTTGTGCATGATTATTGGTGTTAGTTTGTAGGGTATTAGGCTATAAGTCTATTAGTCTATTGCTTTATTACTCTATAACTCATACGCATATGTTTCTGTCCCCTGTACACTGTAGCACAGAAATCCACACACGAATGCGGCAAAAGTACCCCATGCGCCGATAGGTGGCACTTCTGTACTGTAGCGTAAATATAATCTCCGTCTGTCGTGGATAGAGGGAGTACAGAGTTGGGAAGCAATGTACTGACGCCAAGGTGCGTGAACCAAATGTGTGTGAAAAACCGAACACAGTGAGTAGCGGTGAGGCAGGTGGAGCAAATGTATGCGAAATACCGAATACGCCATCCGGAAGTGAGACACATGGAGCAAATGTGTGTGAAAAACTGAATACATTTCGCAGTTATGAGGGCACGTAGAGCAAATGTATTCGAAAAACCGAATACTTTGAGCAGTCATGAAGGTGCGTAAATCGGATGCAGCCCAGTGGGAGCAAATGAAGAGCACTAATACCCTGAATTCACCTAATTTCGCCGAAAGCCCGAAAGTAGGCGGATGGGTAAGACATTGTTAGTGAGACAAGCTGTGTAGACCGTATAAGTCCTTACCTCATCCCTTATCTTTCATTCATTATCTTTCATTCATTATCTTTTATTCATCATTAATTGTCTCTCATCCAACATCCATTATTGAGCATCTCTTACCCAGCCCCCCAAGTTCCATCCGCAGACCACTTTTGTTAAACTTCGTTATACATGTTCCGCAGGAATTGCGCACTGGCCTGGAGATGTTCCTCAGGAGTGCTCTCCAGCAGGCCCTGGATATGCGGGCGCTTATATTTCATGTAGCGGAGCAGCGGGGCGAAGTTCAGCATCCCTTGTCCGGCAGGAACGATGTCGATGGTGCCGTTCTTAACCGTGAAATCCTTCAGATGCAGGACCGCGATCCGGTTGCCCAGCAGCTCCAGCGCTTCTGCCACAATCTGCTCCTGCTGAAGATAATTCTCCGGAGTCATCAGATTCGCAGCATCCAATATAATTTGCAGGTTATTGGACGGCACAGTATCCAGCAGACGCCGGGCTAGCTGCGCTGTGTAGAGCGGGTGGTTGACGCCTGCCTCAATGCCTACAGTTACTCCGAACCGCTCGGCCTCAGCAACCATGGCACTAACGGACTCAACCACTCGTTCAAAAGCCTCCTCCGTGAAATTATCCGGTGTATATCCTTGGCCTACGCTGCCGGTCTCCGTACCTACCAGACTCGCGCCGAAGTCTCGGGCCAGCCGCAGATGAGTATTGAAGTCGCTCAGCGCCTGATCGCGCTTGGCAGGGTCAGCATCAATAATGTTCACATAACAGCCAAGGACAGCAATCTTGATACCGGCTTGTCTGAAGGCATCGCCATAGTACGCAGCAGTACCCGGACTAAGTGCGCCAAGCTCGGTCACACTCTCCGGAAAAGACTTATGCAGCGCGAGCTGAATCGCCGGGAAGCCATGCTCCTTCAGCTTATCGATTAATTGCGGCAGCGGACACTGCTTGAAGTCATGGGCGCGGACGCCCAGGTGAAATGGAACGGTCATAGGGTTAACCTCCTTTATATTCTGGGACAAGAGTTTGCATGGAACGCGGCAGGGCAGGTTCCCGCCAAGAAGGCCGCCTGTGTCCTTTAAGGATACAGGCGGCCCGGTTATACTGGCCAAAGAATGAAGCTATTCGATACGTTTGCAGCAGTAGCGAGTGCCACATTCCAATGCACAGCCTAATACGTGCGGCACACTCCCCCGCATCCCCCAGCTACACCCGCAAATACGGGTGCAGCAGCTTCAGCTCCGCACACTGTGCGAGCGCTTCGGCTACCAGCGCTGCGATCTGCTGCGCCCCGGATCTGGAGAAATGCGTGTCATCCGTAATGCCATCCGGGTAGTTGGGGCGGGCACCCGGCGGCAGGTGCATGAACAGCCCGGCTGATGCTTCGGTTCCCAGCCTGCGGTAGAGCTGCTGGGAGGCGGCAAAAACATCGAGCAAAGGCGTTCCGGTCTCCACGCCAACCTCCCGCATGACCTGCGGATAAAGTCCGACGGCCAGCGGATCAGGTTCACCGTCCGGGGTGAACCGGCGGCGGCTGACCGATGTCAGCAGCACAGGGAAGCAGTCCCGGCTGCGGGCGGAATCGATGAATACCTTCAGATTCTCGCGGTAATCGGTATGCGGTTCTGTATAACGGAGAGGGTCCTCCAGCTTCTGGTCATTATGGCCGAACTGGATCAGGAGGAAGTCTCCGGGGAGAAAATCCCGCTCCATGTCTGCCAGTCTGCCCTCAGCCAGGAAGGAGCGTGTGCTCCGTCCGTTGATGGCCCGGTTCTCAATCCGCACCTTCCGGCTGACATACTGCTGCAGGTATTCGCCCCATCCGGCCATCGGCCATTCCCCGCCGCCCTTCTGGGCAGCGGTAGAGTCTCCGGCGATATAGATTGTCGGCATCTTCAGCATGCCTCCATTAGACGGTGACCCCGGCTACGCTGCCGGCCGTCTGGAACCCGAAATACCCGGCAGCATTATTATAGGAGATATCCCGGACCATGGCTCCGAGAACCTCTAGGTCATCCGGTGCTTCCCCGCGTTCGGCGAGTTCACCGAGCAGCCCGCACAGTACGCGGCGGAAATATTCATGCCGGGTATAAGAGAGGAAGCTGCGTGAATCAGTCAGCATGCCGACGAAGTTGCCGAGCAGGCTGCCTTCGGCCAGCAGGGTCAGCTGCTGGCGCATGCCGCTGCGGGTATCGTTATACCACCAGCCGGAGCCAAGCTGGAGCTTGCCGGGGGTGTCCTTCTGGTAACAGCCCAGCAGAGCCAGCAGGGCAGGGTAATCGCCGGGATTCAGCGAGTAGAGGATTGTCTTCGGCAAGCCGCTGCCGCTCTCGGCCCGGTCAAGCAGCTGCGACAGCGCTGTGGTCAGCGGCAGATCGTTGATGCCGTCATAACCGGTATCCGGTCCAAGCCGCTGGAACATCGGCGTGTTATTATTGCGGTAAGCATGCAGGTGAAGCTGCATGGTCCAGTCTTTATCGTGATAGAAGCCGATCAGCGCGGTCAGCAGCTCAGTGCGGTAGCGGGTGATTTCCTCCAGCGACAGCGCAGCTCCCTGCATTCTTTTGGCAAAAATAGCTTCAACCGCTCCAGCTTCAACCGCTTCATAACGCAGGACATCCAGCGCATGGTCCGACAGGCGGCAGCCCTGCTCGTGGAAGAAGGCAACCCGGTTACGCAGGGCATCCAGCAGCCCGGCATAGCTCTTGACCGGCAGGCCGGAGGCCGACTCCAGCTTAAGGGTCCAGGCGGCGAAGCCTTCAGCATCGATGTTCAGCGCCTTGTCAGGACGGAAGGTCGGAAACACCTGGAAGGCGGTCTCACTCTCACTCAGCAGCTTGTGGTACTCCAGGGAATCTGCGGGATCATCGGTGGTGCAGATCACTTTGACACCGCTGCTGCGGATCAGTCCGCGCCGGGTGAAGCCCGGTTCAGCCAGCTTACGGTTGACCTTCTCCCAGATGGCTGGCGCCGTGGCTTCATTCAACATCTCTTCTACCCCGAAGAAACGGCGGAGCTCCAGATGCGTCCAGCTGTACAGAGGGTTGCCTACTGCCTTAGGCAGCGTACGTGCCCAGGCCAGAAATTTATCATAATCAGAGGCGTCACCGGTAATATGCGATTCAGGCACGCCGTTCGCGCGCATCAGCCGCCATTTGTAATGATCGCCGTACAGCCAGGCTGCGGTCAGATTCTCAAATGGCTGGTCCTCATAGATTTCGCGCGGGTCCAGATGGCAGTGGTAATCGATTATGGGCATGGTTTTGGCGTGATTATGAAAGAGTAGCCGTGCTGTTTCGCCGGACAACATGAAGTCCTCGTTTAGGAACATGAATAGGATCTCCCTTTGAATGGATTAGGATAAATAGAATAAGTTCTACAAGGTAACGCCAGTTTTGAAAATAGCCAGCTCACGCACTTCATTCTGCTCATTCCGTGTTTTCCGGCCGCTGGCGACATCGATAATATAGGTGATGAATTCCTCCAGCACATCGGCCATCGGCGTTTCCAGCAGGGGACCGGCGTTGAAGTCCATCCAGTGGCCTTTTTTGGCAAAAAGGTCGTTGTTCGTTGCTATCTTAACCGTTGGCACAAAGCTGCCGAACGGCGTGCCGCGGCCCGTTGTGAACAGCACAAGCTGGCAATCTGAAGCGGCAAGCGCGGAGGCGGCGACCAGATCGTTACCAGGAGCCTGCAAAAGGCTCAGCCCTTTTTTGCGCAGCTTCACGCCATACTGCAATACATCCACCACCGGTGACGATCCGGCCTTCTGGGTGCAGCCGAGTGATTTGTCCTCCAGCGTGCTGATGCCGCCGGCCTTGTTGCCCGGAGAAGGGTTCTCATAGACAGGCTCACCGTAAGAGAGGAAATACTGCTTGAAGTTATTGATCAGCGAGACGATATCATCATAGACCTCCTTGCTCTCTGCGCGGGCCATCAGTACCTTCTCTGCACCGAACATTTCCGGCACTTCCGTCAGCACTGAGGTTCCGCCCTGGGAGATAATGAAGTCGGAGAATGCGCCCAGCAGCGGGTTGGCTGTGATGCCGGAGAACCCGTCAGATCCGCCGCATTTCAGCCCGATGTTCAGCTCGCTGAGCGGAACCGGCTCACGAACGTCGTTCGCAGCGGCTTCATACAGCTCCTCCAGCAGTACAAGACCTGCTTCCAGCTCATTGCCTACCTCCTGGGCTACCAGGAATTTAACCCGGGATTCGTCATAATCGCCCAGCATGCTGCGGAACTCGGAGACGATATTGTTCTCGCAGCCCAGGCCGAAGACGAGTACACCGCCTGCATTGGGATGATTAACGGCATCCAGCAGAATGCTGCGGGTCATGCGGTGGTCATCGCCCAGCTGGGAGCAGCCGTAAGGATGCTTCAGCACGGTCAGGTTGTCGAATCCGCCAAGATCGGGATGCTCAGCCTTGAACTCCTGAAGCATCTGCTCAGCCACGCCGTTCACACAGCCCACAGTCGGAATAATGAACAGATCATTACGGATGCCCACCTTGCCGTTACTCCGCCGGTATCCCTGGAAGGTCAGATCACGGCGCGGATAGATTACCGGATGGACATCCGGCACATACTCGTATTCTTCCTCGCCGGACAGATTGGTTTTGATGTTATGCGTATGAATCCAGTCGCCTGCGGCAATTGGTGCCGTGGCATGACCGATCGGGGACCCGTATTTGGTAATGATGTCTTCGCTGCTGAAATCAGTCAGGGCAATCTTATGGCCCTGCGGTATGTCCTGGGCGGCCTGAACTGTCAGTCCGTCTATCGTCAGTTCTTCTCCGGCAGCAATCGGCCGCAAGGCTACAGCTACCGTATCTCTCGGGTTCATTTTCATTAAGTTCTTCATGTTGGCCCTCCTAAAAGTTTGTAAGCTGCGCTTCCCTGAACTTCTTCGTACAAGCTCGCGGCTTCAGCCGACGAGCTCCTGTAATGCTGCGCGGGAATCTTCACGCTCCAGCTGCTGCAAGTGGGCGGCAACCGCATCAGCCAGTCCCGGCAGCCGGGTCAGATCCTGTCCCCACAGGCTGGTGTCGGCAAGAATAGTGTTCACGAAGCTGGCCGGCTGGCTCCAGGCCTGATCGAACACCGCCAGTACCTCTGCGCCGTCCTGCCGGGGAATACGGTCTCCGCGGTAGCTGAGCAGCAGGGCGGCGAAGGCGAGAGTCATCCGCTCCGGAAGCTTGCCGCGTTCCTGCTGGTAGCGAAGCAGGACCGGGAGCAGGCGGGCCTTGAATTTGGAAATGCTGTTAAGCGAGATGGAGGTCAGCTCATGGCGGATGAACGGATTGCGGAAGCGCTCCTGTACGGCATCAGCGTAGGACAAGAGCTGCTCAGCAGGCAGATCCAGCATCGGGATCAGCTCCTCTTCAATCAACTGCTTCACGAAACGGGAGAAGGTACCGTCGTTCATGACGTCTTCAACCGTCTCAAGACCGGCGAGCAGGCCCAGAGGAACCATAGCAGTATGCGGTCCGTTCAGCAGATGAACCTTGCGTTCGCGGTAAGGCGTCATATCCGGTGTCACCACGACATTCAGTCCGGCCTTAGCCAGCGGCAGGCGCTCTGCCAGAGACTCCGGCCCTTCAATAACCCAGAAGAGGAACGGTTCTGCGGTTACCATCACGTTATCGAGATAGCCGAGCTCAGCTTCCAGGGCAGCAGCCTGGTCACGCGGATAACCAGGAACAATCCGGTCGACCAGACTGCAGCAGAAGGTGTTCTCGGACTTCAGCCATTGCAGGAATTCTGCGCCAAGGTTCCAGTCGGCCGCATAACGTTCTACGATCTCCTGCAACTTCTCGCCGTTACGGTCAATCAGCTCGCAAGGGATGATGACGAAGCCTTTCTTGCCAAGCTCGAAGCGGCGGTGGAGCAGCGCAGTCAGCTTGCCCGGGAAGCTCTTAGGGGGAGCATCGTCTGCGCGGTCGCCTGGAAGATAGGCAATGCCGGCTTCTGTAGTATTGGAGGTAATGAACTCCAGATCATCATTCCCGGCGAGCGCGAGATAAGCTTCATAATCGGTATATGGGTTAATCACCCGGCTGACCGAGCTGATAATTTCGCGGGAATTGACGGTCTCGTTGTCCATGATGCCGTTAAGCAGCACGGTATAGAGGTTGTCTTGAGCGGCCATCAGATCGGCTACTCCTCCGGGGCCCTGCGCAATGGGCTGAATGAGGACAGCGCTTCCGTTGAACAGACCCTGATCGTTCATTTGCTGCAGCTGCCAGTCTACGAATGCACGCATGAAGTTGCCTTCGCCGAACTGGATCATCCGTTCAGGATGGACGGTTAGCCCCGGGTGAGTGCTTCTGGATAAACGGTTTGTCATAGTGGTCATGATCTCCTTTAGAATACAGTGATAAATTGCACACGTTAACATTTTATTTTAAGCAGGATACGGAATGCCTTCACTTCTCCAGGAAGGCTCCGTATCTGCAGAAAATAGCGGCTGGGGTTCTGGTAGAGTTATTCTGCGGCCACCGTATCCCGTACCACCAGCGAAGTCTTAACAAACAGCTGCTGTGGCGGGGTCTCCGGCTGCTGAAGCAGCTGGATCAGCATGGTAATGCCAAGCTCACTGATCTCGGCAATCGGCTTGCGGACGGTGGTCAGGGCAGGATTCGTATAGCGGGCGAACATCATATCATCGAAGCCGATCAGTGAGATCTGCTCCGGCACCCGGACCTTGTGGGCATAACAGGCATTCATGGCGCCAATCGCCATATCATCATTGGAGCAGAACACAGCCGTAGGCCGGTCCTCCAGGCTAAGCAGCTTGCTCATCGCGGCATATCCACTCTCAATACTATAATCTCCTGCGGTAAAATAATCGGGATTCAGCGGAAGCCGGCTTGCAATCAGACTGTCCAGAAAGCCTTGCTTGCGTTCGCTTGAGGACTTGAAGCCGGGCTTTCCTTCAATAATAGCCAGCTTGCGATGACCCTGCTGCACAGCATAGTCAATCGCTTCCTTCACGCCTTCGCGGTCATTGGCCACCACGTTCATGATGCCCGGGTCCTCCAGCTGGCGGTTCAGCACCACTAGCGGAATGCCCATCTTCTTCACATGATAGATGAAGGCATTGTCTTCATCGCTCTGGCTCATGACCAGAATGCCGTCGAAGCGCTGCGGCTGAATATTGCTGAAATGCTGGACACCGTCGATCCCGTTCACCGTCAGATTATAGTTCTCATCGAGGCTATGCGTAATGCCTTTGATCGCATCCACCAGGAAGCTTGAGGAAGTCCCCTGCTCAATACTGGAGAAGAACAGGCCGATGATGAACGATCTCTTGGTGACCAGGCTCTTGGCGCTGTAATTCGGCACATAATTCATTTCGGCGGCGATCCGTTCAATCTTATCCCGGGTGGCCTTCTTGATCAGCGGGTTGCCGTTCAGCGCCCTCGATACGGTAGTATGGGACACACCGGCAACACGGGCAATATCTTTGATGGTAATCATAGGTTCTCCCCGGGTACATGGAATTGTTAACGATTTCAGTTTAGTTCTCCAGCAGCGTCAAGTCAATAGTTTCTTGAAATGCACACGTTAATATTTTGTGAAAAATAAACGCAAAAATAGACCCGGATCAGGGCCCAGGGTCTGCGTTTGAAGAGGGAGGGAGGATCACAGGCAAACGCTGCTTCTCCCCTGCCGGTTTTCCTCTGGATGATAAACCCCGAAGTCTTCTCAGGCATGATTGTGCTGGAATTTCGTAATGTCGCGGGCGTAATGCGAGGTAGTGCCGTCGAATCTTTTCAGCCGGACATACTCCTCAGAGAATTTCTCAACGACTCCGCTGCCTACCTGGGAGTACATTCCGTCAGGGTCAAGCTGGAGGGCGGATACGAAGGTCTGTGACAGTGCGGCTACGAAAAAATCAATGTTTTTAACAAGTGTCTGTGGCAAAAGTCCCAGTCCTTTCATCGGAATATAAATTCATCGTCAGCGGAAAAAACTTAAATCTTATTGTACGACAGGCTGCCGGATTTGAACATAGGCTATACTTGGTGTATATATATCCAGTTGAAAGTTGACACAGGGATGTCCGGTTCATATGGTATGCTCTCATCATAAGAGACTCCAATTACATCAGCAGGAGGAATTCAAGAATGGCCGAACCCCTGAAAGCAATGTACAACCAAGAATTCCTGCACAGCCTGGGAATGAAAATTAAAGCCGTCTACGGTTCGTTCGAGCAGGGCCGCTTCATGGCGGAGGCGATGAGGGAGCCGTGGGAGGAGCTGGAGCTGAAGGCACGGATGCGGCGGATTACAGAGACGCTGGGCAGCTGCCTGCCCCCGGCCTATGAGGAAGCGCTGAAGATATTGTATGCGATAGATAAGGACTGTGTCGGCTTCCCGTATCTGATCTTCCCGGATTTCGTGGAGGTGTATGGCGGAAGTGAGGAGCACTGGGAGCTGTCGATGGAGGCGCTGGAGCGGTTCACCCCGGGGTCCTCGGCCGAATTCGCCGTCAGGCCGTTCCTGCTGCGTGATCCGCAGCGGATGATGGAGCAGATGCTGATCTGGGCGGAGCATCCGGGGGAGCATGTGCGGCGGCTCGCCAGCGAGGGAAGCCGTCCCCGTCTGCCCTGGGGCCAGGCGCTGCCGGTGTTCAAGCGTGACCCGTCTCCGCTATTGCCGCTGCTGGAGAAGCTGAAGGCTGACCCGTCACTCTATGTGCGCAAAAGTGTAGCCAACAGCCTGAACGATATCGCAAAGGATCACCCCGATATCGTCATAGCCACCGCCCGCCGCTGGTTGGGCAGTGACGCGAATACGAACTGGATTGTGCGGCATGGCTGCCGCTCACTGATCCGCAAGGCCGATCCCGAGATCATGGAGCTGTTCGGATATGCACCGGAGGAGAGCGGCGCCCCGCTGGTCAGCACGGCTGTGTTGGCGGCTGAGCCGCCCGTACTGCGGATCGGGGAACAGTGTGAGCTGCAATACGCTCTGATGATCCGGGAGGGCGGTCCGGTACGCATCCGTATTGAATACGGAATCGACTTCGTCAAGGCCGGCGGCAAGACCTCTCGCAAGCTGTTTCTGTTATCCGACAAAACCGTGCCCGGCGGCACCAGACTCTCCGGTACCCGGACCCACCGCTGGGCCAACCTGACTACACGCAAGCACTATCCCGGTGCGCATACGATTGTGCTGCTTGTGAATGGGCGGGCTGTTGCCGATACCCTACTACTGCTTGAGCCTGAGTTATAAGGCGGAGATCGTACAAGTATTCATACCCAAACAAAGCGGATGTTCCGGCAGCCAGTTCATGGCTTTCGGGACATCCGCTTCTTCTTGGGTGCTATTATTCGCTAGGCTTGGCTCCGGCTGCTAGTCATTAATATTCCCGGCCATTTTCAGCCGTTTGGCAATCTCCTTGAATTCCTCGGCAGAGATGCCCGGTGCGAATTCTTCCTTCACTTCCGGGGCTTCGGGGATAGGGAAGCCTTTCGGTACACCCTGAATGACCTCTAGTGGAAGCCCTCAGGATGGGTACCCTTCCAGATCTGGTCAATGGAGCTGAAATCCTTATCGCTCCATGTGTAGAGCTTCGTATGGACGCCCTTTTCCTCATACTTCCTGGCTTCATTGAACGCTTTGTTGTCCAGGGAAGGAATCGGCACGAGCTTGGTAACATTGACGCCTGTGGCAATCTCCAGCGCCTTGGCGTAAGCGACGACGTGAACGCCCCCGCGGACAAGCAGGAAGCCGACTACCGCCCGGGCAGCAGGATGGTCGGTCATTTCATAGACCTTCATTTTGTGGGTTCTGGCCCCGCACTCCAGGAAGAAGTTGTGCAGCAAATCCTCCACCAGGTTGCCGCTGTTGAACACATTGGCTCCGGTCCACGGATTGCCCATCGAATCGAATGGCATGGCCCCCTGTGCGCCTGCCAGGAAATGATAAGACAGCCGTGCGTCTTTGACATCCCCCAGGGGCGTGGAATCGGGTTTCTTATAGGCCGTGGAACCTCTAAGACATTTGTTCACGGCGTGGGAGACCAGCTCAACATGGCCCAGCTCCTCGGCGGTAATACTCATCACCAGGTCGTAGAAGGGCTTCAGCTTGTCCTTGGAGCGGAAGTTGAAGGACTGGTACAAGTAGTTATTGAGCGTTGACATTTCACCGAATTTGCCCCCGAGCAGCTCCTGTACAGCTGCTGCGGCATTAGGATCTGGTTTCTCGACGTCCGGGATTTCTATCATAATCTCGTCCATACGTGTGAACATGGTGATTATCATCTCCTCAGCAATAGGTGTAAGCATACTTGTCTATCTTACACCTATTTCCAGTTCTTCAAACATCACCGCTGAGGAAGCTGAACATGCAGTTCATGATTGTTCTTCGGCTGCTGCGAGGCCATTTTCAAGACATAGCTTCTCATTCCGCCCGCCGGAGCATCCTGCCAGAGCCGGTAGCCTTCTGCAGCGGTCACGGCAGCATTGCCCGTACTGGCAGAGCCTGCGAAGTAATTCTCGTTCAGCCTTCCGACAACGTCAGCCATTTGCTTCAGCTCAGTCTCGGTATAACTGGCGTAAGCGGGATCTTCAGCCAGACGGGAATAACTCCGGGTGGCAGACCGCTTACGGAAATTGGCTTCACTGTAAGCCCTGAAGCCCAGCAGGTTCGGATCGGTATTGCCTGTGGCTGCGGCCCATTGCTCCATCCCTAATCTTGCAGTGCTGTAATCCAGAGTCTGACGGGCGGAGGAATAGGTTAAGAGCCCGTATTGATGGGGGAAAACAGACAAAGCATTGCTGGCAATGTCATAGATGCGCTCCCCGTCATGACTGTATTCACTGATATCCTGAATGTGTATATGCCCGCTGAGAGCGGTCCGCACACCGTTCTTCATCAAGGCATCTGTAACCTTGACATGGTCCTCTACAGTGAAGCCCTCCTGAATGAATTCACTGTGATTCAGCAGGCTGTGATGCATGACCGTCACGAGCTGCGCGCCTGCGGCAGCGGCCTTCGCGCCGCAGGTGGCGATCCACTCCAGGGTCCGGTCACTGAACCGCCCCTCCAGCTGGGGATGGCCCAGCGCTTTATTGTCTCCGTACTGTGCAGTATCCAGCATGAGCAGCCACAGCTGCTCCGACGGGGCAGCCAGATAGCTTAGCGAATCCTCGTCTCTCAGCAGGGCTTCATCATAGCCGAAGCCGCCATAGATTTTGCTGAAGGCCTTGGCGCTCACGGAATCTGCGGCGTATTGGCGCTTATCGCGGAAGCTCCGGGCCCAGGGATTCTGGATATCATGATTGCCCGGGATCACATAGATCCGGGTTCCGGTGTCTTGCTCGATGCGCTTCAGATGTCCGGCCAGCTCCTTATGGCTGGCTTCTTCCCCGTTGTTGCTGAGGTCCCCGCTGATAATCACCACATCCGGCTTGCGGATTCCGATATCATAGCCCAGCGCCTCCATCATCTCCTTGCTGTAGCCAAGCTGCTTGCCGTCACCGGCAGCCAGAAACTGCTGGAAGGCAGGACCGAGATCCCTAAGCTCCTGCGCTAAATAATGGGTATCACTCGTTGTCAGAATACTGAGATCATGACCGGACTGAATCCGGTATTGCGGCTCCGTCTGCGCCGCATCCTGTCCGTTACAGGAGGAGAGCATCAGGAGCAGAAGAGGAAGGATAGCATACTTACGGATGAACTTCATCAGGTCAGCACCTCTTTTCATGGGTAACAATGTACAAATAGGGTGTTCTCCCCGGCCGCTTGCCCGAAGAGGAACACCCCGCACCCTGCTGCATTATTTTTTCACTTCAGTGACGCCGGTTACCTTACCCTGGTCTGCTGCGGAATAGGTAGCCTGGTATTTGTCATCTGAGAAATAGACATTGCCTTCAATGGTGGCATTCACGACGGCGAAGCCGTTAGCCTCCACATAGACATCACCCACAAAGGTCCCTCCCTGAATCCGGGCATTCTCACTGCGGACCGTCAATTTCGGGGCGGTGAGCTTGAAGGAGTTCGTGATGTTGTGATCGGCATCCTGGGTATAGAGCGCGATTTTGCGGGCAGGCTCTTCCTTATGGATGAATTGTCCGTCGAGCACAAGCTCCTCGGAGAAGCTCAGGTCCTTCAGCGTAGCTGCAATCCAGGTGCCGTCTTTGCTGATCGCCTTCTTGAAGGCTTCCCCGTTATCGACTACCGAAGCCGAAGTGACTGCATCCGGTGCAGCGGTAGCCGCCGTATTGCTCGTGTTCGCTGCTGTGCCAGTGTTGCCTGCATTTTTGTTTGCGTTGCCGCAGCCGATGAGCAGGGTCAGGGTGAATGCCGCAAGTATTACTGCGATTTTTCTCATGTAATAACCTCCTTGGGGTGTGTAATGCTGATGGTATTTTCCTTAAAATTAATATAGAATGATTGGTGCGGAATTGATGTGATCTAGTTAACATGGCTACAATAATATTTACCGATCGTTCTATAAATGGTAAAATAGACCGCGAAAGGAGCATGATCATGGCGCGAAGCAAAGAGTTTGACATTGATGATGTATTGCTCAAGGCAATGACGATTTTCTGGCAGCAGGGCTATGAGAAGACCTCCATGCAGGATCTTGTAACCGGTATGGGAATTCATAAGCGAAGCATGTATGACACCTTTGGAGACAAGCATACCTTATATATAAAAGCGCTGGAGCGCTTTGCATCCCTTCAAAGCTCCCGGATGGAGAGCCGGATCGAGGGCATCACCTCCGCCAAGGCAGCTATCCGCCTATTATTCGAAGCCACAATTCACAGAAGTGAAGAGGAGCCGAAGGGCTGTATGCTGGTGAATACGGCAGTGGAACTGTCGGGTCATGATCCGGAGGCTGCCGGCCGGGCGAATGAGGCTTTTCTGAATACAGAGAGTTTAATTGAGCGGCTGATCCTGCACGGACAGGAGACCGGAGAACTCTCCTCCCGGCATCCGGCTCCGGCACTGGCTGCTTATCTGCATAATGCCCTGGTAGGTCTGCGGGTTATGGTCAAGGCAACACAGGATACGGGCAAGCTCCAGACCATTGCCGATACGACACTTGCTGTGCTGGACTAAGCTGCCGTATTAGTATGAACGCGCCTGCCGGTAATTATCCAATAGATATTCGGGCTGGCAGCAGGCGTGCGAGTGTATTCAGGCTTCAATATGAACGCGGTAGGCATTACAATATTATTCTGGTTGAGGTGACACCGGCAGGAGGTAGCAAGAGGAATGGCGAAGCAGAAATACTACGTAGTATGGGAAGGTAAGAAGCCCGGAGTCTACACTACATGGGCGGAATGCCAGGCGCAGACCGATCATTATACCGGAGCGAAATATAAGTCCTATGAGAGCAAGGCGGCTGCTGAGACAGCCTTCAAGGCAGGCTGGAAGGGCAACTGGGGAACGGGTTCGGCAGCTTCAGGGGCATCCGGCACAAGTAAGTCAGGCAAGTCCTGGAGCCGCAGTGCCGGAGTGGAGACGTCTGAGGAGATCGATTATGACAGCATCTCCGTGGATGTAGGCACCCGTGGAAATCCCGGACCCGTCGAATACAAAGGCGTGGATACCCAGACCGGGGATGTGATTTTCTCCTGCGGTCCGATCCGTAAAGGGACCAATAACCTCGGAGAGTTCCTGGCGATTGTGCATGCGCTGGCTCATCTTAAGCAGGAGGGCAGCAGCAAGACGGTGTATAGTGATTCTGTTAATGCAATGAAATGGGTCAAGCAGAAAAAGGTGGCCACGACCTTGCCCCGGGATGCCTCTACGGAGGAGATCTGGCAACTGATTGACCGGGCGGAGAGCTGGCTGCGGAACCACACTTATGACAACAAGGTGCTGAAATGGCAGACGAAGTCATGGGGCGAGATCAAAGCGGACTATGGCCGCAAATAAGTTCCTTTTATTCTGGTTAATAACGGGTAATGAAACAATACTACTATCAAGGCAATTGGGAGGAGAACAGGATGTTTGGCAATGATTGGGATGAAGTGCTTCAGGAAGAGACACAGAAGCCTTACTTCGAGGAATTACGCTATGCACTGGCACGCGAGTACAAGCAGTATACAGTCTATCCCCCGAAGGACAAGCTGTTCTCGGCGCTGAAGCTGACGCCTTACAGTAAGACCCGGGTAGTCATTCTTGGACAGGACCCGTATCACGGCGCAGGACAGGCCCATGGCCTTAGCTTCTCGGTAGAGCCGGGCGTAAGGATTCCGCCGTCACTCCGCAATATCTATGCGGAGCTGCATAGTGATCTCGGTGTGGAGGTGCCGGGTCACGGATCGCTGCTGCACTGGGCGGAAGAAGGTGTGCTGATGCTTAACGCAGTGCTGACAGTACGCGAGGGCCAGCCGAATTCGCATAAAGGTCTGGGCTGGGAGACCTTTACGGATGCCATTATGGAGAAGCTGAACGAGCGGACAGAACCGATGGTCTTCATCCTGTGGGGCAGTCATGCCCAGCTCAAAGGCGCGGTAGTGGACCGCAGCAGACATAAGGTGATCCAGTCTCCGCATCCGAGCCCGTTCTCTGCACACCGCGGATTTCTCGGCAGCCGCCCGTTCTCTCAGGCCAACCAGTATCTGGAGCAGCATGGGCTTAAGGGTATAGACTGGTCCATACCAAAGGTATAAGTAGTTCAGGCACAGGGAAGGGCGTGGAGCCATGAAGCATTGGGTTGGCAGACCGGTCATTATGTACTGCGGCGAGCAGCCATATACGATCATGAAAGGCGTTCTGCGCAGATGGGATCTTGCAGCTTCGGTAGCCGTCATCGGGCATCAGGAGATTGCCGTCCCTTTCCGCGATATTGTGTACATCAAAGCCTTGGCTCCCAAAGAGAGGGCATTGCCCCCGGTTCTCCATTCGGTCGGCTATATCATGACAGAACGTCTGCAGTTTGATAATGCCGTGTATTTCAAATCAGCGGTTACTGTCTGGAAGGGGGACCAGCTGGTGGCGTTCAATGCGACGATCATCGCACATACCAAAGGCTCCGTGACACTGCGTGACGGGCAGAACCTGCCTAAGGGCAACCACATCTTCGTGGTCCGTTCGCTGCGCGGCTGAGGTCTGGATACGTCCAAGCATGTACATGACAAGCCCTCCGGCGCTAAGATGCGCCGGAGGGCTTTTTGTTAACTATTATAGCTTATCGTCCTTGACGATCTCAATCTCAATCCCGGGCGGAGCACCGGGCTCAGGGACGGGTTGATCCACCCGTTCGGCGACAATGATCTCGTAAATGCGCAGGAAAATGATTTTGATAATCATATAGACCGGAAGCGCAATGAGGACGCCGATCAGGCCGTAGAAGTCGCCACCCACGAGTACAAGCAGCACTGTGGTCAGCGGATGCACATCCAGCGACTTGCCGTAGATGACCGGGGACAGCACGTTATCCTGAATCTGCTGCGCGATCAGAATGACGACGGCTGACCATATAGCCATAGAAGGTGATTCAATGAACCCCACGATAATCACCGGAACCGCCGCCAGCAGCGAGCCTACATAAGGAATGAAATTCAGCGGGATGGAAATCAAGGCGAGCAGCAGGGAATAAGGCAGACCGATCAGCAAAAAGCCGATATACAGCAAGATGCCCAGCACCACATTAAGCAGGACGCGTGTAACGATGAAGCCGCTGAGTGCAGAGTCAATATCCTTGAACATCTCCTGGCCTTCCTTGCGGTACTTTCTCGGGATCAGTCCCTGAAGAATCGGAGACAGCTTGTGGCCGTCCTTCAGCATATAGTAAAGAATAATCGGCAGCGTGGCGATTACCACGACAATACTGGAGATCACTGCGATCAGATTGGACATCGAATTAGTTACCCAGGTAATGACATTGTTCAAATACTCCGTCAGGCGTGTGGTCACATCCGTATCACCCTTGAAGAAGCGGGAGAGCGACGGATCATTCTGGAGCTTGTTGAACTGATTCTGTATACCCTCGACCAGATAGGGCGTATTGTCGATGAAGTTCTGGATCTGCTCGCGCAGTGTAGGCCAGACCAGTACCCAGAATAGGACGAACAGTCCGGCGAACACAAGATAGATCAGCAGCACGGACAGCCCGCGGTTTACATTTTTGGTACCCAGATAGTTGACGATCGGCCGCAGCAGATAATACATGAAGCCCGACAGCATCATCGGTACGAGCAGCAATTGAATAATAGATACCAGCGGTGTGAACAGAAAAATGACCTTCGACCCCAGGTACAGAATCGTCAAAAAGGCGATAATGGCCAGGCAAGTCCGGAAATACTTGCTTTGAAGCACAGGCAGCCCCCCTATCTCTTAAGTTATGTTTATATTTATGTATACGTATCTTTATAACCGAATTAGAAGAGATTGATTCACGACCGGCAGGAGCCGCTGCTGTTAGCAAGATTCAAGGCAGGTTCAATCCCCAGGCAGAGTGGTAATATCGCAGTAACAGGAGGGATGCGGCATGCCAACATTGATATTGGGGATTTTTGGACACCGGAGTGATGCGGTGCTGGCGATCGGGGAATTGAAGGAGAACGGGATCAAGGCGAAGCATATCTCAGCTGTCACGAAGCAGAAGAACACGCTTGAGATCATCAGCCAGGATGCCGGAATCGGGGATGTGGAGACAGGGCAGGGGAATAAGGGCTTGTTCGGCACAGCACGCGGGCTCGGGGTAGGTCTGGACATGGTGGCCGATTCAGCGGTCGCAGCAGGTCCGGCAGCCCGCAAGCTGGCGGGAGCGGATCTTGAGACAGACGGGCTTGCAGTCAGCCTGATCGGGATGGGAATTCCGCAAGAGGATGCGCAGGCTTATGCGAAGCATGCCGATCTGGAGCATATTATTGTCATTGTCCTTCTGCCCGAAGAGGAGCTGCGGGAGAAGGTGCAGGCCATATTTGCAAAGCACGAGGTCATACCTTTGAAGTAAGTGAAGGGTTCAGACAAAATAAACGTTCAACGCAGCCGGCGGGACTTTCGTCTGGCTGCTTTTTTTTTGCGGTTCTGCACGAACAGCACCGGGTCGATGTCTGTAGCTACCTTCCCGCCCGTTTCCTTGGTCACCTGCTTGGCTTTTACCAGAGAGAAAAAAGCAAACAGTTCCCCGAGTACACCGAAGCCGGCAGCAATAATCGCATAATCCTCTGCACTTAGTTCCTCGGTTTCTACAGGGCCGTCACTGCCGCCTCCTCCGTGGCCGTTAATGCCGCTGCTGCTGCCATTGCCGCCGTTACCGCCCGCGCTGCCATATCCGTTGTTATTGTAATAGGCCATCTCCTGTTCACCCGCTTTTCCCCATATGTAATATAAATATGTCGCTCGCTGCCATTGTGAAATAGGCAATCGGGAGGTAATTTGCCGCGCATGCTGATACAGTGACAGGCTGAAATGAGCATAAATGAGCAAGTGATGATCCAATTCTTACAGCAACAGTGAATACGGCTGGAATAGCAGGTTTAAATTCATGATTTTTTGGCGGAAAATAAGCAGAGAAAGCCTCTTTACAGTTCATGAAAACGCTGTTACAATCATAAATGAGCACAAATGGTCAATATCAATCACAAGTGATTTGAATCCAGTCATCTTATCTTTAAATTCAGTAGTTACTGTATATATAGGAATCCGGCAGCGGGTAGCTGCACATCCTAAGGAGTGAGCTGCATGTTTGAAGAAGAACGCAAACGGATGATTCTGCTGTTTGTCGAGAAGCATACAAGAGCCTCGGTTCAGGAGCTGGGCCAGGAGCTGTCCGTCTCGGAATCCACGATCCGCCGGGACCTCAAGGAGCTGGAGGAAGCACGGCTGCTAAAGCGTACGCATGGCGGTGCGGTGTCCCTGCAGAGTGTGAACTTTGAAGCCGCGGTTCCGGACAAGGAAGACCGGTTCCTGGAGGAGAAGCTGCGGATTGCCGGGAAGGCTGTGGAGATGATTGAGGATGGCGATGCCATTCTCCTTGACGGGGGTACTACCACCCTGCAGATTGCCCGGGCGCTGAAATCGTTCCGCAATCTCAAGGTGATCACCAACTCGATCATGGCGCTGAATGAGCTGAAGGATTGCCGCCATATTGAGGTGTCCATTACAGGCGGGATGCTACGGCCGGACACCATGGCTTTTGTCGGGCCGATGACCGAACGCTCGCTGGACATGGTGCGGGTGGATAAGGCCTTCCTCGGCACCAACGGGCTGGATATCCGCGAAGGGATTACGACGCCGAATATGCTGGAAGCGGCCACGAAGCGCAAAATGATCGCTGTAGCGAAGCAGACGATCCTGCTGGCCGACCATAGCAAGATCGGGCAGATCTCCTTCTGCAAGGTTGCAGATTTGCAGGAGATGGACCACTGCATTCTGGATACCGGGATACCGGATAGCTTCCGGAGGCAGCTTGAGAAGCTGGATGTGGATTATACACTGGTGTGATGGGATGGGAAGACAAACATTATAAATGAGGGATGAATGATGATCTATACGGTGACACTCAATCCTTCCGTCGATTATATCGTGGAGGTAGAAGAGTTAACATTAGGCGGACTCAACCGGATGAAGCGGGATATGAAGCTGCCCGGCGGGAAGGGCATTAACGTATCCCGTGTTCTGAAGCAGCTTGGCGTAGAGAATACAGCCACTGGATTTCTAGGCGGCTTCACCGGCGGCTATATTGACACCTGGCTGGGCCAGGAGGGAATAGCCTGCGACTTTGTTCATATTGCGGACGATACCCGGATCAATATCAAGCTTAAGGCCGGCCAGGAGACGGAGATTAACGGGGCGGGGCCAGTCATTACGGAGACCGAGACGGCTTCGCTGCTGCAGAAGCTGGAATCCTTGGAGCCGGGTGACATAGTGATCCTCTCAGGAAGCACGCCACCTTCGCTGGGCGGAGATTTCTACAGCAGGCTGATTGCAGTATGCAAGCAGAAGGGCGCGGAGTTTGTTATTGATACAACCGGGCAGGCCTTGCAGGATGCCTTATCCCAGGGACCGCTGCTGGTCAAGCCGAATCACCATGAGCTGGCAGAGCTGTTCGGTGTTCAGATCAGCACCCGGGAAGAGATTATCACTTACGGACGCAAGCTGCTTATGGGCGGCGCCAAGCATGTGCTGGTCTCGATGGCTGGAGAAGGCGCACTGTTCATTACAGGGCAAGAGGTCTATCATGCCAGCGCTCCTAAGGGCCAGGTGAGGAATTCAGTAGGTGCGGGAGATTCGATGATTGCCGGATTCGTGGGCACGTTGTCGCAGACAGGGAATGAGCTGGAAGCCTTCCGTGCCGGTGTGGCATCGGGAAGTGCCACAGCATTCTCCGACGATCTGGCAGACAAGACATTGATTGAAGAGCTTCGTCCGCTTATTGCCATATCCCAGCTATGAATAACAGAAGTAAGAGGTTCAAGTACATTCGGGGAGTTGAGTCTTGATGAAGATTACAGATTTGATGATACAGGAAACAATGATTATGGAGCTCCAGGCTACCACGAAGGAAGGGGTCATTGACGAGCTGATTGCCAGTCTCGCAGCCAGTGGACGCATCACGGATGCGAAGCTGTTCAAGGAGAAGATTCTGGAGCGTGAAGCCCAGTCCAGCACGGGCATCGGCGGAGGCATTGCCATGCCACATGCCAAGACGAAGGCCGTCAAGGAAGCAACGGTGGTATTTGCCAAGAGCAGTGCCGGAATTGATTTTGCCTCCCTGGATGAAGCGCCCGCCCATATATTCTTCATGATCGCCGCGCCGGACGGAGCTGGAAATATGCACCTGCGAACACTCGCTGCACTGTCCAGGCTGCTCATTGAAAGCGAATTCATCGAACAGCTTATGGGTGCGAAGACACCTGCCGAGGTGTCCGCCTTATTTGATGCCAAGCAAGCTGAGACTGAGGCCCGGGCAGAAGCGGAAGCCAAGGCAGCGGAAGTGAAGGCTGCTCCGAAGGCAGCCGTACCGCAAGCTGAACCGGCACGGATCATTACCGGGAACCCGGATTCACAGAGCTTCGTAGTTGCTGTAACCGCCTGTCCTACTGGAATCGCCCATACCTTCATGGCGGAGGATGCCCTCAAGAAGAAGGCCAAGGAGATGGGCGTCAATATCCGTGTCGAAACCAACGGCTCGGAGGGTGCGCAGAATGTGCTGACACCGGAAGAAATCGCCCGGGCCAGCGGGGTCATTATTGCCGCTGACAAGAACGTGGAGATGGAGCGCTTCAGCGGCAAGCCTGTGCTCCAGCGTCCGGTTAGCGACGGTATCCGCAAGTCAGAGGAGCTGATCCGGATCGCAGTAGCAGGAGATGCACCTATCTACCGCAGCTCTGGACGCAGTGAAGAAGGTTCCACGCCTGTGAAGTCCGGTTCTATTGGAAGCAAAATCTACAAAGACCTGATGAACGGCATCTCGCATATGCTGCCGTTCGTAGTCGGTGGAGGAATTCTGCTGGCGATCTCGTTCCTGATTGAACAGGTGGCCAGCCCCGACAATCCGCTGGTTAAGCTGCTGCAGAGCATCGGCGGCGGTGACGGAGCCTTCCACTTCCTGATTCCTATCCTGGCCGGATTTATCGCGATGAGCATCGGCGACCGTCCTGCGCTGATGCCGGGTATGGTCGGCGGTCTGATGGCTCTTAACTCCAATTCAGGCTTCCTCGGCGGTCTGGCTGCCGGATTCCTGGCCGGTTATGTTGTGGTAATGCTCCGCAGAGCCTTCTCGGGCCTGCCGCGCACACTGGACGGACTGAAGCCGATTCTGCTCTATCCTGTATTCAGCCTGCTGATTACCGGCACGATTATGTTCTTCCTGTTCGATCCGTTATTCAGCTGGATCAATGGGGGACTGACCGATGTGCTTAATAATCTGGGCACCGGCAATAAGATTCTGCTGGGCTTGGTGCTTGGCGGGATGATGGCCATTGATATGGGCGGCCCGTTCAACAAAGCTGCTTATACCTTTGCCATCGGCGTGTTTACATCCAGCGGCAACACGAACGGAATGATGATGGCCGCAGTCATGGCCGGAGGGATGGTACCTCCGCTGGCGATTGCCCTGGCCACCTCGTTCTTCAAGAATAAATTCACGGAGACCGAACGTAAATCCGGTGTAACCAACTATGTGCTGGGCTTGTCGTTCATCACCGAAGGAGCCATTCCGTTCGCTGCGGCTGATCCGCTGCGGGTGCTTACCTCCTGTATCCTGGGCTCTGCCGTAGCCGGCGGACTTACCCAGCTGTGGAACCTCAACGTTCCCGCACCGCATGGCGGTGTGTTTGTAGCCTTCCTGTCCAGCAATGCCGCGCTGTTCCTGTTATCTGTGCTGATCGGCTCCGTGATTTCCGGGCTGATCCTGGGGCTCTGGAAGAAGCCGGTTGAAGCGAAATAACCTATCTTGCCTTTCCCTGAAACCGCTTGGGAGCAGAGACCCTTCTCTGCCCAGGCGGTTTCTTTGTCTTTGAACTCATGAATAATGGCTGTTTTACGCTTGCCCCTCCATTTTGGTGTCTTATTTCGGTATAATTAAAAATATATATACAGAGAAGGCAAAGGAGAATGCGAAATGATTCTGCACAGAGGTGAGGTCTTATTCCGCCAGGGAGACGGCGGCCAGAACCTGTTCAAGGTGAAGAGCGGACTGTTCAAGGTCACGAGACTGCATGAGAACGGGAACATGGTGCTGTTCAACCTGTTATATCCGGGTGAGACTGTTCCGCATCATTCCCTCATTTCGCCGAAGGAGGCGCATGGAACCGCAGTGGCGATGATGAAAAGTGAGGTCGAGCTGATTCCGGCTGCAGAATGGTACCGGGAGCTGAGGGAGAAGCCTGAGAAGGTGATGGAGATCGCCCTTTTGCTTCAGGAAAAGGTGCGGTTCATGCAGACGAGGCTCGATCATCTCACCGTTGGAACGCCGGGGGAGCGTATGGCCCTGCTGACCCGCTGGCTGACCGAATATTCTCATGGCGCACAGCTTACAGACCTGCTGACACAGGAAGAAATCGGACAATTGATCGGCGTCCGCCGCGAGACGGTCAACCGTCTGCTGAGAAATCAGGGCTGATTGCTTATTTTTGATGGAAACTGTTTAGAGTGGCCCTTCCGCGTGGTATAATCTATTCAGAACATATCAAACTAAAGAAAGGATCAGGATACCATGTGTCCCCGAAGGACGATTCCCCAAAGGACGATTTGGAAACGTTATGATCTGTCTTATACTTAGCTTCCCTGTAGAATGTGCGCGAACCGTTGTTCATTGACGAAGCCGCTTCTGCGAAGGGAAGGGAGTATTGTATGCGAAGGAGCAACATCTCCTCAGGTACCCCCCTCGTAGAGGCTGGCACGAACGTCTAGCCGCCATATACGATAAGGGGAGACCGAGTAATGAGGAAACAAGACAGTGGCATGAGTTTGCCGCTCCGGTTAGCGATTATTTTGACCGGAACACTATTGCTTGCATTTACGTATTATCACATTAATTATCAGAACCACTTGACCGAAGGCGGATTCGTGGGATTGTCGCTGCTCGGCAAGTATGTACTGGGGATTTCACCATCACTAAGCATCCTGATTTTGGACATTCCGGTACTCATCATCGCAATCATTTTCAAAGGAAAATCATTCGTAGTGAACACCTTCATATCCGTAGTGGCCTTCACGGTATTCTACGGGCTGATGGAACGCTATTCCGGCTGGGTTATTGACCTGCAGGATAACTTGCCGGTTGCGGCGCTGTTGTCCGGGGTATTGACAGGTCTGGGCGCAGGAATGGTCCTGCTGGGCGGCGGGGCGAGCGGCGGGGACGATATTTTGTCCGTGCTGATCAGTGAATGGAAAGGTATTAAGGTAGGAACCGTATTTATCCTGATGGATGTAATCGTTCTGGCTTTCTCCCTCTTCTATATGCCGTTAAGAGAAACGCTGTATACGGTGATGGCTGTAGTTGTAGCCGGTTATGTAATCACTTTTACAACCTCTCTGGGCAGACGGAAGCTGGTTCAGGCACCTAAGATTCCGTCCGCACTTGCCAAGACTCAGGAAGGCACAGTGAATGTGAATAATGCAATGTGAACTCCGTGAACCACGGGGATGATAAAAGGTCAGCGGACTACCGTCCGGCTGGTCTTTTTTTTATTTATAATTGCCTGGTACACCGGCATATGGACCAAAATGTGTGTTAAAAACAATATACTTTGTGCTCGCAATCAGGCACACGGACCAAACGTATGTGAAAAACAGCATACATCGTGCTCGCAAGCAGACATACGGTCTGAATGTATGTGAAAAACAGTATACATCCTGCTCGCAAGCAGGCAGACGGATCAAATGTATGTGAAAAACAGCATATATTGTGCTTGCAAGCAGGCAGATGGACCAATGTATGTGAAAAACAGCATACATTGTACTCGTGCTAAGGTAATCTTATTTCTGCGTTAGGATGGTTTTGTTCTGTTATTTATGAAATAAGATCCGGCTATTCCTGCTTCACCGCTGACAACAGCAGGAACATCGGGCGCCGCATCTCCTCCTGCCAGGCCGGATTCTTCTCCAGCATCTCAGGAGTCGGCTGCAGCTCAGACAGCTGCTTCAGGACGAAGCCGGATTCGAGCAGCGTACTCAGGTAGGTGGCGGTGGTCCGGTGGTATTTTGCAACCTTGTGTTCGAGAAAATCAGCCTGCCGCACGCCTTCCAGATGATAGTTGTCAACGGGCCAATGCTGCTTCTCCCCATCAGGACTGTAATGCCAATCCTGTGCAGCAAGCGAGGTGAAGATCGGATGCTCTACAGAGAAGACGAAGGCTCCCCCTGGCTTGAGACAATGCCGGACCTGGCGGCAGAGGCTGCCGAAATCTTCAATATAGTGGATCGCCAGCGAGCTGATAACGGTATCAAATTGCTCTGCCCCGAATGCGGCATCTTCAATTGCGAGCTGGAGATACTCAATCTTCGGGTCGTCCGTCATCGCCCGGGCACGCTCCAGCATATTGGAGGAGAGATCTATGCCTACGACGGAAGCCGCCCCCTGCTCACGGGCATACCGGCAGTGCCAGCCGAACCCGCACCCCAGATCAAGCACCCGCTGGCCCGTCAGATCAGGCAGCAGGGTACGGAAGACCTCCCATTCTCCGGCAGCCTCCAGTCCGCCCGTAGAGCGGGGCATCTGGCTGTAATTCGCAAAAAAAACCGCGTCATCATACTTATTTTGCTTCATTCACTGAACCTCCTGCATCCTTTTGTTACAGAAAGTATAACGCAGATTGGACAGAGGTGCAGCCTTTAGAAACCGTTACCCTTGTGGCGGTAGCGGATAATTAGCAGGACAACCGTTGTTACAACCGCCAGCGACAAGGAATTGGTGATCAGAAAAGCCAGCCCGACCCCCAGCGCCGCCAGGTTAACCGCATAAGCCTCCATAAGAAGGATGCCAAGCAGCATCAGCAGATAAGCTTTCAGACTGAGATCTGCAACAGAACGGGTCCTGAGAATCTGCACAATCTGTGGAATCCAGCCTACAGAGAGAATAAGGCCGCCAACCAGCTGCATAACAGTGAATACCATTCGTACACCCCGCTTTTCTTAATTACGTATTAGTATGATGTATGCTCAGGGAGAGAGGGAGGTTCAGATAAAAACCCGCCGCCCCTCGGGAGGGACGGCGGGTTTACCCGGCAGGCAGCTGCCCGGGTCTAGGATTGCTTCAGCTGGATAAGCTGCTCCAGCAGCTCCTGCGTGTCGGCTACAGGAAAGGCTTCCTGCAGCACTTCATTAACGGTCTGCTTCGCCCGGTCAACTTTGTCTTGCCCGATAGCAGTCAGGGACGTATAGATGCTTCTGCGGTCCGCCTCACAGGACTTGCGCTCCAGCGCTCCGCAGCCCTTGGCCTCGAAGCGGCTGACCAGCCGGGACACAGCACTCTGGCTAAGCCCGACCATCGATTCCAGCTGCTGAAGCTTCAGCTTTTGCTCAGGGGCTTCGGACAGAAACAGCAATACGTAGAATTCCTTAAGCGATAACTCATAGTTCTCGGTCAGCCTCGCTTCAAGGACTGCGGCCACCTTCATCTGTATCAGAGAGAGTGATAACCAGCTGTTAATCAGATCATTCGAAGGGGGGTTAGTCATGTCTTCCATCCTCCCGGTGTGTACCTGTAATGAATAGTAGCTGTTATACAGTATACCATCACCATAGGCCAGCTGCTGACGAATTGTCCTTAACGCGGGAATCCCAATGCATACTGCTTAGGGATATCTGCGTCTTTGCGCAGCGTCACACCGGCTTCCAGCGTCCAGTAAGGATTACGGAGCATTCCCCGGCCCACCGCCACGAGGTCAGCTTCTTCATTGCCAATGACGGCATTGGCAAGAACCGCTTCATCCAAGCGGCCGACAGCAATCACCGGCACGTTCAGCTCCTGGCGGATGGTTCTGGCCAGCGGTAACTGATAGGCTGCATGGTTGCCCGGTCCATTCTCTGTATCAACTGCTCCCTCACCGCCTGAACTGATATGGAAAATATCGGCCCCGGCTTCCTTATAAGCTCTGCTGATCTCCAGACCCTCTTGGAGGCCGTAGCCGCCTTCCACATATTCTCTGGCGGAAATCCGCATGATCAGCGGCATATCCTCAGGCATCACGCTCTTAGCGGCAGCGATAACCTCCCGGCCGAACAAGGTCAGATCCTGTCCGTACTCATCAGTCCGCTGGTTAGTCAGCGGCGAGTGGAACTGGTGAATCAGATAGCCGTGGGCACCGTGCAGCTCAATAGTGTCGAACCCGGCCTGAACCGCACGCGCTACGCCCAGTTTGAATTTCTGGACCATTTCTTTAACTTCTTCTGTTGTCAGGGCATGAGGAGTCTTGGACTTGCTGTCAAAAGGAATAGCTGAAGAGGAGACAGGAACCTTGGCATCCTCCGCCTTGCGCCCGGCATGGGCCACCTGAATTCCGATTTTGGCTCCATGGGCATGGCTGGCTTCCACAATCCGCGCCAGCGCAGGAATCTGCTCATCCGACCAGAGGCCCAGATCATAATCGGTAATCCGGCCGTCCGGGTCCACATCAGCCATCTCGACAATGATCAGCCCGGTGCCGCCGACAGCACGGCTTACATAGTGGTTGTAATGCCAGTCATTAGCGATTCCATCCTTATTGGTCACTGAATATTGGCACATGGGCGGCATCACCACCCGGTTCTTCAGTTTTAAGCTTTTATATTCATAGGGGGTGAACAGATCTTTCGTCATGGGTTTCGCTCCTTCGTTCTATATGGAATGGATAAACAATAAATGCATGCGCATGCATATAAATATAAAGTGTAGACTCCTGCCTGTCAAGTGACCGTTATGGACTAAATTTTGCAATAGTGCAAGAGGGTTGTAAGTTTCAGAAATAGCTGTGTGAGTTTACAATTATTATATTGAAAACAATAAAGGGGGATCGCCATGGAGCTGCTGACCATTGTCAAAGCAATCATCCTGGGAATTGTGGAAGGGCTGACCGAATTTGCTCCGGTATCCTCGACAGGCCATATGATCATCGTTGATGATATGTGGCTTAAATCGCAGGAATTCCTGGGGAAGTACACGGCCAACTCCTTCAAGGTAGTAATTCAATTAGGCTCTATTCTAGCGGTCGTTATTATTTTCCGTAACCGGTTCATTGATCTGCTGGGCCTCGGGAAGCTCAGCCGCAAGGATTTGGCCGTAGTGCCGGAAGGGCAGCGGCAGGCCCCCGCGGAAGGGCGGCTGAAGCTGACACATATCCTTGTCGGACTGCTACCGGCCGGAATTTTCGGATTTCTGCTGGAGGACTACATTGATGAGCATCTGTTCTCTACCTTTACTGTATTGATTGGACTTGTGGTTGGAGCATTGTTCATGATCTGTGCCGACCGTTTTGCGCCTGCGAATGCCCGGACTGAGAGTGTGGACCAAATTACATATAGGCAGGCGCTATCAGTCGGATTGATCCAATGTATCTCCCTGTGGCCGGGCTTCTCGCGGTCGGGCTCGACGATATCCGGCGGGGTTCTGCTGGGCATGAGCCACCGTGCGGCAGCCGATTTCACCTTCATCATGGCGGTGCCGATTATGGCCGGGGCGAGCCTGATTTCACTGCTGAAGAACTGGCAGTATTTCACGCTGGATGCCTTGCCGTTCTTCATTGCCGGGTTCATCAGCGCCTTCGTATTCGCACTGGTATCAATGCGTTTCTTCCTGAAGCTGATTAACCGGATCAAGCTACTGCCCTTCGCGATCTACCGGATTGTACTTGCGGGTGTGGTTTATCTGATCTGGTTCTGATTTCGCCGGGCTTCAGAGTCTTAGCTGCTCCTCCTTCATGGGGGTGCGGCTTTTTTTGGCGTTCTGCTATAGGGAATCTGTATAGCCGGATTGCGTGGAATCTGTTGCGGGGCGCGGGAGGCGTGCAGTAAGATGGCATCAGATTAAGGCTTGCAGGCATAAGGGCAGACCATTATACAGAGGAGTGGACAGCTATGAGTAAAGGAATCAAGACAAGCAGCCTCGGTTATCCGAGAATCGGAAAGAACCGTGAATGGAAGAAATTACTTGAGGCATATTGGGCCGGGAAAATCGATGAGCAGAACTTCCGCTCGCAGATGGAGGATATCCAGCTTCAGCATTTGCAGACCCAGCAGCAGGCCGGAGTTGATCTGATTCCGGTGGGCGATTTCACCTTCTATGACCATGTGTTGGATACCGCCGCTATGTTCGGGATCGTACCTGCGCGTTACGGATATAAGGGCGGAGAGATTCCGCTGGATCTGTATTTTGCCATGGCGCGCGGCAATGCAGGGGCCCCGGCCTGCGAGATGACCAAATGGTTCAATACGAACTACCATTACATTGTGCCTGAGATCGGGAGTCTGACTCCGGTATTGACAACGAATAAACCGCTGGCCGCCTACCGCTTCGCCAAGGAGCGGGCAGGTATTGAGGGCAAGCCGGTTATAGTCGGGCTGTATACCTTCCTGAAGCTGTCCAAGGGCTTCCCGGCAGCCGGCATCGCCGCCGTTGCCGCGCGCTTCCTCCCGCTGTATGTACAGCTGCTACAAGAGCTGCAGGCCGAAGGAGTAACCTGGGTACAGATCGATGAACCGGCAATTGTTACAGGCTTAACAGCTGAGGATACCGCACTGCTCCAGAACATTTACAGTGAGATTGCTGCTGCCGTACCTGGTCTGAACCTGATGCTGCAGACGTACTTCGAAGCTGCGGAGCCGCTTGAAGCATTGCTGGCGCTGCCCGTGCAGGGTCTGGGTCTTGACTTCGTCCATGACGGCGGCAAGAATCTGGAGTCGGTTGCACGCCTGGGCTGGCCGCAGGATAAGACACTAGGTGCCGGTATCCTTGACGGACGCAACATCTGGCGCGCCGATACCGATGCTAAGCTGGAGCTGGTAGCGAAGCTGCTGACCTATGTGCCTCAGGAGCAGTTGATTCTTCAGCCTGCCTCAAGCCTGCTGCATGTGCCTGTAACGGTTGAGGGCGAGGTCAAGCTGAAGGCTGCGGTCAAGAACGCCTTGGCGTTCGCCAATGAGAAGCTGGCTGAGCTGGTTCTGATTGCGGCAGCCACGAACGAAGGAAAAGAGCGTTATGCCGCTGAGCTGGAGCGCAGCCGTGAGGTGCTGGCCGTATTCCGTGCCCTGCCTGAGCGCGGGCGTGCGGATGTAGCCGAGCAGGTGCGTGCCCTTGCCCAGCTGCCGGACCACCGCAGCCTTCCGTTCGCCGAGCGTGTGAAGGTCCAGCAGGAGAAGTGGCGTCTGCCGCTGCTGCCGACCACGACCATCGGCAGCTTCCCGCAGACGGCTGAAGTCCGCCAGGCCCGTCTGAAATGGCGCAAGGGAGTCTGGAACCAGGAGCGTTATGACTTGTTCATCAAGCGGCAGATCGCTGAAGCGATTACGCTTCAGGAGGAGCTTGGTCTGGATGTGCTGGTGCACGGGGAATTCGAGCGTACGGATATGGTGGAGTTCTTCGGGGAGAAGCTGGCCGGCTATCTGTTCACCGCAGGCGGCTGGGTTCAGTCGTATGGCTCACGCTGCGTGAAGCCGCCGGTAATCTATGCCGACGTTGCTTTTATAGAGCCGATGACCGTCAAGGAAAGCGTGTATGCCCAGTCACTGACGAAGCTGCCTGTGAAGGGAATGCTGACCGGACCGGTGACGATCCTGAACTGGTCCTTTGTCCGCGATGATCTCAGCCGGGAAGCGGTGGCGGGACAAATCGCCCTCGCCTTGCGGCATGAAGTATCCGCCCTTGAGGAGGCTGGTATCGAGATGATCCAGGTCGATGAGCCGGCGATCCGCGAAGGTCTGCCGCTGAAGGCGAGAGATCATGAGTATTACCTGAATTGGGCGGTGAAATCCTTCCGGACCGCTACGAATCATGTCAAGGACACCACGCAGGTGCATACGCATATGTGCTACAGTGAATTTAATGACATGATCGCTTCAATCTCGGCGATGGATGCGGATGTCATCTCCATTGAGACCTCACGCAGCCATGGTGAGCTGATTGTCAGCTTCGAGGAGCAGGAATACGACAAGGGGATTGGACTGGGTGTGTATGATATCCACAGTCCGCGTGTACCGGTGGTAGAGGAGATGACTTCGGCCATCGAACGTGCGCTTCGCGTGCTGGATGTCCAGCAGTTCTGGATTAATCCCGACTGCGGACTGAAGACACGGGGCTGGGATGAGACCACTGGCGCACTGCGCAATATGGTGAAGGCCGCGGTCCTGGTGAGAGAGCAGCACGGCGCAGTGGCCCGTTAACAGGGCGGAGCTGTTCCGTTTAAAATCTTCAGATTTGCACAGAAAAACCACTGCAAGCGGGAGCGTATATCTCCTGTTGCAGTGGTTTTGTTTTTTGCAGGAAACACTTGATAATAATTCTCATTCTTGATAGAATGAGAAAAGAAAGAAGGAACCTGTGGAGGGCTCCTTCATATTCTGAAATCATTCATTATTTGCTTTCGAAGGTTTTGCAATCTGTTTCCTCAGATTGTGTAGGCTGCTTGGAGCTGTGGTAAGCAACGAAGATGGATTCAGCGTTGCATTTGTTCTCTTCAGCCCAGTAGGTGCAAGAATTAACTGCGCACAATACGTCTTTTGCCATGAGGGTTCACCTCCTCTTGTAGTAGTAGGCAACATAAATCGGCAAGAAATCAATACAGCTGCCCGGGCAAGGTGGAGCTTGTCCGAATAGCGCCATAACCTTATTCTATGCGAATAGGGTTTTTGGTGTTTTTTTGCCGTTTTATCATCGTAATTGTAACAAATACAGAGACATTACGCAAACAAGGCTATACAGGGAAATTCATCGCTGAATGGTCTTTTTTGTTATTTTCCGTAAATGGCTGCAACCTTCCAGCTTTTGGAACGTCAAGAGGGATAAGCGCGGAACGGACCGATACAGATAACGGCCTTTCGCCGTGGAAGCTGAAGTACCGGAAGCAGAATACTATTACTTTAATGGAGGAATGAGCATGCGAAAATGGGGTCTGCATTACTTATTGTATCTAGTGGTTGTAGCCATAGTTCTGGCGGGATGCGGCGCGTCGAGTAATAATTCAGATTCGGCAGCGAATACAGACAGCGCGTTCAGAAATGAAGCAGCATCAGAAGGATCAGCGGAGAGTGCGCCTGCAGCGGTAGAGGGTAAGGAGGATAGTCTGGCTAACACGGCGATGGCTGTCAATGATCAGGCTGCAGTGAAGGGCGGCGGCGGAAATTCGGCACTCCCTGGGGCCGTTGCTGGGCAAGGAACAGATGCTTCTGCCGGATTCACCGGCACCGATGTGGTAGCAGGGCTGAACAAGAAGCTGATCTACAAGGCGAACCTCAATATGGAGGTAAGCGACTACGGGGCAGCGCAGACGGAAGTGCGGAATATGGTCACTCTGGCCGGCGGCTACATTATCGAATTCTCAGAGAATATGTCTGAATATGAACAGGGCGGAACCTTTATCCTGAAAGTGCCTGCGGCGGGCTTCTCTCCGTTCCTGAACAATCTGGAGAAGATTAAGCATGAGAAGCTCCAGAGAAGCATCCAGGGGCAGGATGTGTCGGAGGAATATGTGGACCTGGAGTCACGCCTTAAGGCGAAGCAGATGATGGAGGCACAATATATTGATTTTATGAAAAAAGCGACCAAACCAGCCGATCTCGTCCAGTTCGCTAACCAGCTTGGGGAAATTCAGGAGCAAATTGAACAGATTAAAGGCAGAATGCGGTATATCGATCAGAACGTATCGTTCTCTACAGTGGAGCTCCGCCTCTACCAGACCGAGAAGAGTCTTACCCTTACGAAGAGTAATGCCCAGGGACCGCTGGGTGAACGGGCTTCGGAAGCACTCAAGAGCAGCTTGAAGGCGTTGTCTGTGATGTTCCAGTGGCTTGTTGTTGTACTGGCGGCTGCGCTCCCCGTCCTGCTGGTAGCTGGAGTGGTGGTTGCACTGGTGCTCTGGTTACGGAAAAGCTTCAAACGGCGCCAGCCCGCGCACCTTGAACAGGCGCGGCAGGGCGGCAATCGTCTGTCTGACCGGGAATCGCAGCCTCATCCTGAAGTGGCACCTGTAGTTCCGGCCGCACCGGAAGAGGAGAATACGGGTAAGCAGAACAAGTAGAACGGAATGCACAAATAAACATAAGGATCATTTATGTAAAGAATAAAGCCTCCATACCCGATGAATTCGGGCTGGAGGCTTTGTTTTGTTCGGGAATTATGATCTTCTTCTGTTGTGGGCGTGTGGCCCGAATGTATGTGGAAAACAGCATACATTCGGGCCAAAGGTAAGTTATGCAATACATGAAGCTATAGCTTGAGGCTATCTATTGGAGGGCAGGCAAGCCGGAATCTCCAGCCTTAAACATGCTGGAAGAGCACACGATACTCGCCGTAGCCTTCCTTCTCCAGATCCTCTTTGGGAACAAAGCGCAGGGCTGCCGAGTTGATGCAGTACCGCAGTCCGTTCGCGCCAGGGCCGTCATTGAACACATGGCCCAAGTGGGAATCCGCTGTCTTGCTGCGTACCTCAGTGCGGACCATCAGGTGGCTGAGATCGCTTTTCTCCTTGACCGCGTAGTCCCGGATCGGACGCGTGAAGCTCGGCCAGCCGCAGCCGGAATCATACTTGTCCTCTGAGCTGAACAGCGGCTCCCCGGAGACAATATCCACATAGATCCCGTCCCCATGGTGATCCCAGAATTCGTTGCGGAACGGAGATTCCGTTGCGCTGTTCTGCGTCACTTCATATTGAAGCGGAGTCAGGCGTTCCTTCAGGCTCTGCGGGTCCTCCTTATGGGTCCAGTGGGCTTCGATGAACGCTTCCCGGCCTGAACCTTTACGGTAACGCTTGTAATGGCCGGGATTCTTGTGATGATAGCCCTGATGATATTCTTCAGCGGGATAGAAGGGCTTAGCCGGAAGAATAGGCGTTACAATGGGAGCGGAGAATCGTCCGCTGGCTTGAAGAGCCGCCTTGGAAGCCTCTGCCTGCTGGCGCTGCTCCTCCGAATGGGTGAAGATGGCCGTTCCATAAGAAGTGCCGCGGTCATGGAATTGTCCTCCGGCATCGGTGGGGTCAATCTGTTGCCAGAACAGCTCAAGCAGCTTGCTATATGGGAAAATATCCGGATTGAACGTAATCTGTACCGCCTCAACATGTCCGGTCGTTTCCGAGCATACCTCTTCGTAGGTCGGATTTACAGTATGTCCGCCTGTATAGCCGGAGATAATTTTGACAATGCCGGGAAGCTCTTCAAAAGGGGATACCATACACCAGAAGCATCCACCGGCGAAGGTGGCTTGCTCGGTCTTGAAATTTATAGAATCAGCTTGAAATTCACTCATTGTTATCCCTCCATCTGTAGAATGCAATTAAATAGATCACAATTTAATTATAAATCAAATAGAGGCTTACTGCCAGCATGCCTGATATTCTTGAAGCGTCAGCGGCCCGCAGAAGGACGGCGGCGCATGGACAATCCGGCCACAGCCAGTACGGCAATATACACGATTATAGCTACAGCGGCACTTCGCGGATGCTGGAACATCTGTCCTCCGAGGAAGGCGTAGAGGGCGATGCCGGGGATTTTGCCAAGTGCGGTGGCTCCAAGATAGCTCCAGAAAGGCAGTCCGGCGGCACCGGCGTAGATATTCACAGCCATCTGCGGGATAAACGGTGCCAGCCGGGCAATCACTACGGATGCAAAAGGACGCTGCTCCACAGCGGACACAAATCTGTCCAGCGCCGAAATTCTGCTTAGATAGGCCATAGATTTGCTCCGGAACATGGATGCAACGACTCCATAGACAAGGGCTGCCGCTATTGTAGTTGCACTCCAGCAGATTAACGCTCCTGCGAAGCTTCCATAAGCATATCCGAACAGACCGATAATCAGCTTATAGGGCAGGACCGGAAACAAGGCCAGCACTGTGGCGGCGAGCATGGACAAATACAAAGGATGATCCTCTCTAAGCCAGGCCAGAAGTTCATACCTGTAGATAAACGCGAGGATTATGCACGAAACATATAGAATAACCGTTAGCCATTTTCTCATTATACTATGCCCCTTCTTCACTCCATCCATTTCATCATACTGAAAAAAAAGCAATTAAAGCAATTATTGAAGCAAAGATCATTGTTCCCGCAGCATGTCACGGTATAATACATCTATAAGGGAATAGAAATTCCCCCATTATGTAAGGGAGATGCTGTTAATGAAACAATCTGTCCGCAAGAGAGTGGCCCTGATCGGCATTGGCGATATTGCCCGTAAAGTCTATTTGCCGCTGCTCTCCCGGCATGATCAGGCCGAGGTGGTGGGGGTGCTCAGCCATTCCTCTGCTACGGTTGAGCGGGCAGTCCAGGCTTATCGCCTTCAGCGGGGCACAACCGAGCTTACGGAGCTGCTGTCCTGGGATCTGGATGCTGTGTTCATACATAGTCCTACAACTACACATTATGAGTTGGTGACCTCTTGTCTCGCGCATGGTGTGTCCGTGTATGTGGACAAGCCGCTCTCCTATGATCTGGAGGAATCCCGCCGGATGGCAGAGCTTGCTGAGAACAAGGGGCTGCTGCTGGGCGTGGGTTTCAACCGCCGCTATGCTCCGATGTATACCGCCGCCAAATCCTGGCTGCTTAAGGCCGGAGGCATCAGCCAATCCACCGCAGTCAAACACAGGACGAAGCTGCAGCAGGGCAGCAGCCATGAGACGGTCCATGATGACCTGATCCATATGCTGGATCTGCTGCTCTGGCTGTCCGGCGGGGATTATGAGCTGCTGCATAGCAGCCTGAGGGCTGATGCGGAGGGCAGGCTTCTGCAGGCTTCGGGAATGCTGGGCTGGGAGAACGGCACCACCGGCCATTACAGCATGGTCCGGGATGCCGGGGCCGATCTGGAGAAGCTGGAGCTGCACGGACATGGCAGATCGGTTGAGGTGACGGACATGGAACGGGTTATATTATATGAGCAGGGGTCGTTGCCGCGCACGCAGAACTTCGGCAGCTGGGATACTGTGCTGGAGCGCAGAGGCTTCAGCGGAGCGGTCAGCCATTATCTCAGCAATATAGCGACACCGGAGCAGTGCGGCATTTCCGCTTCGGCCGTATTGCCAAGCCATGAATTAGCAGCAAGACTAAGCCGCTGAGCGGTCAGATTCGCAGCAGAGAGGAGAACAACATGGAGGATTATGACAACAAGTCGATGGAAGAGCGGATCATCGAGAGCTATAAGCGGGATGAGGAAATGATGATTCTCGTATTTGCCCAGTGGTGTGTGAATAACAGGCTGGACCCGCATGCCCTGTATCTGCAGGCTTATCCGCAGCAGGAGGGCAACCAGGCGCTGGCCAATGCGCTGGCCCTGACGGTACCCGCAGAGGAGGCCGGGTTCATCTCCGATGATACTGTGCTGGGGGTACTCTCTCTCTATAGTAACGATGATCTTGCCTATGTGGTTACAGAGGCCATCCAGCTAAGAAGCAAGGCAGAAGACACCAAGGATTGAGAGCGGAAATATAATAATAGTGGTTAATGAACTTTTTTTTGGCAAACGATGTTCATTCCAGAATAAATGTGGTAAAATTATATATACTAACTAATTGTAAGCTTCATAAGTGAGAGGTGATAACCATGGAAGAACATCAATTGACGATGTGCCCGAGATTTGAGACGGCTTTCTCGTTTCTGGGCAAGCGTTGGAACGGTCTCATTATTCAGACCTTGATGAGCGGCCCCAAGCGGTTCAAGGATATTTCCGGACTGATTCCGTCAATGAGCGATAAGATGCTGTCCGAGCGCATGAAGGATCTGGAATGCGAGGGCATTCTGGTACGGCATGTGTACCCGGAGACACCGGTGCGCATTGAGTATGAATTAACAGTGAAGGGCCGTGCGCTTGAGCCGGTCATGCAGCAAATCCAGTCCTGGGCCGAGAGCTGGGTGGAGTAGCAATACCGTAATATATATGAGACAGCCTCTTGCCCGGTATCCGGGTAAGGGGCTTTTCATATGCTGTTCTGCTTGAAATATAAGAACTTATAGGTTTCACACGATAACTTATCCTTCTATTTTTCGCTGAAACGGTACCATCCTTTATAAGGACGGCAAAGCCGTTTCCGCTTGTTTATGCAGGTTTTGCCCAAATAAACCTTGCACTTAAGCCCTACCTGTGTAATATAATAGAACATACTAAATATTACGGATGTGTGGAAGCGTTAACAAAAGTAGGAAAAGCCCAGGGTTATATGTCAGGCGGATGCTTACGGGATGTGTTTTGGACGATGCTGATGGAAGGGAAGCGGAGGGCTTACACAACTTTTAGGAGGCGAGGACTATGACCATCACCTTGTTTTCCCGGGAAATAACCTATGGAAAAAAGGATGTCGCCGAACTGGAGACTGCTTCGATTAAAGTGCAGCTGATCTATGACAAGGTGTTATTCATGCTTCATAACCATCTCCCGGATTCTCTGTGGGATGCATGGATCGGTGTGCCTTATGAGATCATTTCTTCTCTATATAAAGGGGACAATGACAGCGGGAGTGTGTTTCAGAAATGGATTCAAGGCCCATCCGGCTGGAAATGCATCGGCTGTGAACGGCATTGTCTGGAGCCTGTAACGGCAAGAGGAGGGAGTGGCTCAAATGCTCAGCGCCGTTTTACTTTTCATAATGGAATTAGTCAGAGCATGGTACTTCAAGCTGTAATCTGGTCTATGTATGAGAACACCCGGCTGCTTCAGCCTTACTTGGGGGAGGAGGCTTTTCTAAGTGAGGAGGATATGGAGCTAATCTCTGTATACTTCGTGCCAACCTATCTGACTCCGGCACCGCTCATCGAATTGAACAAGCCAGCCAAAGAATATAAGGACAAGAACATCAGAGTGTATCAGGAATGGATATCTGCCCCCGATCTGGTGCTGCAGTGGAACGGCGGCCTGACCGAAGGCAGATGGATGACGGGTGTATATGTGGATCATTCACGGTTCGCCGGACTTGGCCCTTACCTGAAGGATGCGCAGGGCAAGCGGACTTATATGCAGGCGACGGTTCAATAAACAAGGTAAACTCGAAAAAAGACTTGAACTTGAAGCGAGGTCGTCACTGCGGTGAACATTTGGACTTCCGGCCGCTGCCCAGTTTGGATTTCCTGATATTAACCGCTCTACTCCGCCCGGTTATTCCTACGCCGGATCAAGTACACAGTGCTTAAGATGACCAGTCCTGCTGTAACAGAAATGATTAGTATTACCGTCCCGTTCGCACCGCCGTTAGCTGCGGATTGGGCGGTTGGATTCACGAAGGTAACAATAAGAATACAGGCCGCCACCACAATGGCCAGTACTGCACCGGCTATGCTTTTCCCGCCTATTCCGCTCTGCCTGCCGTCAGGTCCTACATACGCACCGCTCCAGATCAGCCGTACCAGATAGGAACCCACACCCAGCATGAAGATTGTGTAATTGCTAAGCGGATACTCCAGCCACTTCATTCCGTAGTTTTGCAGCCCCATGTCTGCCAGCAACAAGAATGCCATCAAAAGAAATGCCTGATTCCCCGCCTTGTGACGCTTCTGCAGTTGTCTCTCATCCAGGTTCGTTCTGCTCATCCTTCGTTCCCTCCCAAAATAGTTGATCCAGTGTCTTCCCAAGTGTTTCACAAATGTCAATGCACAGCCTCAGGGTGGGGTTGTAATCACCGTTCTCAATCGCGATAATCGTCTGCCTTGTGACCCCCACGGCATCTGCGAGTTGTTTTTGCGACATGTCTTTTGCCGCTCTGGAGGCTTTGAGCCTTAAGTTTTTCCCCATTCCCTCACCTCACGCATATTGTAAAATATATAAAACAAAATGTCTAGTATATTTAACATTGGGATACTGAAATTTCACGTTCATTAAAATTTGTTATATTCAGTGCGTACAATCACAAGTTTGGCCAAAGGCCAGTGATAAGGTGTAGAAGTGAAAAGCAGCACAAACCTACATCTTAACCTGAGGAGGGGCCAACATGGCGTCCAATCAATTAAACGATACAACAATTCATCCCGGGTTCACCCCGGAAGCAATGGTCAGAGATATTGTCCTGCAGTTCCCCAAAGCTGCAGATTATTTCAAAGCACAGCGGATCGATTTCTGCTGCGGAGGTGCCAAGCCGCTGGCTGAAGCTGCGGCCGAGAAGGGTCTTGATCCGGCAGCAATGGTACAGGAGCTGAACAAGCTGCAGGAACAGCATCCGGTGCTGGAAGAGGATACCTCATGGAACGAGGCTTCGTCAGAGGAGCTGGTGGATTATATTGTGAACAAGCATCACCGTTACCTGCGTGAAGAGCTTCCGCTAATCAGCCAGAATGTAACCAAGGTGTTCCGCGTTCACGGTGAGGATTCACCGCATCTGGGAGAAATGCACCGCCTGTTCAATATGCTGCGTGAAGAGCTGCTGCAGCATACGGCGAAGGAAGAAGAGAGCGAATTCCCTAAGATGCTGGCTTACACTCAGAACCCGAGCGAAGAAGGACTTGCTGAGCTGCGCGGATTGCTGCATAATCTGGAAGCCGAGCATGACGGGGCCGGAGAGATTCTGCGTGAGCTGCGCAGAGTTACTAATGACTACACACCGCCCGCACATGCCTGCACGACTTATCGTCTGACCTATGCCCGTCTTGAAGAGCTGGAAGGCATGACCTTTGAGCATGTGCATCTGGAGAACAACATCCTGTTCCTGCGTTATCAATAGAATCTGCTGCAAGGTAAAAGTCCCTTCGGGGGCTTTTTACTTTATATACCGGGAGAAATGATTTGAGAACCCTTCCTCTATGCGTTATCCTTAAAGAGTCTGGGAAAATACATATGAAGGCGGTGCCGTGGGATGTCCACGAAATGGATTCGCTTAATGCTGTGCCTTCTCTTGCTGGCCGCGGCAAGCGGTTGTGGCTTGGGATCAGGGAATGGCGGCAGCAGTAACGGGGGCCAGGGATTAACCTTTTCGGTTAAGGTAGGGGACAGCGAAATGGCCGGGAGCTCGGCCAGATTGCTTAACGAAGCTTACGTACCCGGAAATTCATTAATAGAGCTGTTCAAGAAGAGCGGCGTTGTTACTTTTTCAGCGGATGGAACTAGTATTCTTGAGGTGAACAAGGTCTCCCTGGGTGAGGATATGAGCTGGGAGATTCAGGTGAACGGCAAGAAGGTTCAAGAGCTGAATACGGCCCTGGAGCCGGGTTCAGCCATTACGATGTCAGCAGGGCCTGCCGGAACCGGAAAGCTGTTTCAGCCTGTCATCATCACGGTGAACGGGGGGAGTGAGCAGCCGGAGCTGACACATTCGCATGTGCTTTCTTTCATGCAGGATATGTCCGTCAAGGGACTGCTCAAGAATAGCGGTATGGTCCGGCTTGCTGAGGATAACCGTACCGTTCTTACTGTAATGGAATATACCCCGCTCAGCAGCGAGGAATGGAGACTGAAGGTCAACGACAAAGGGCTGCTCGGCAATGGTGTGGACATGAAGCTCAGTCCGCAGGACAAGCTGGAGATTTCTCTGGTACTGAAATAAGCGAATGAAGTAAATGAGTGAGAGTGTGTACCCGATGAACGGATATCTGTGCGAAACTGCATGGGTATCCGTTTTTTTGAATAATAAATCTCTATGCTTCACGCCATAAGTTGTCCAGCATAAGGACTGCGAACTCGCCTCCACTTGTGTGAAAAAATTCACATAAGGTGTGACTGTGGTCACACTTGCCATGGAATGGGGGACAGTATAATTTCTCTATCAGGTAAAGTTATTGAAGAAATCAGAATTTCAGAAGGAGGGTCTACCAGTGGCAGCGGAAAGAGAAAAGTTAGTGCTGATTGGGAATGGCATGGCGGGAGTAGGCACTATTGAGCAGATTCTGAAGCTGGGCGGCGCTTATGATATTACTGTCTTCGGCAGTGAGCCGCATCCCAACTATAACCGGATTATGTTGTCCTATGTACTTGAAGGCAGCAAAACGATTGAAGACATCATTCTCAATGATCTCGGGTGGTATGAAGATAATCATATTACACTGCATACCGGCACAACGGTTACCCGGATCGATGAACAGAACAAAGTAATATTGACCGATAATGGACTGGCGGTTCCTTACGATAAAGCAATTATTGCAACAGGCTCGAATTCTTTCATTCTACCCGTACCCGGCAGCACTAAGGATGGGGTAGTCGGCTTCCGCGATATCGCGGACTGCGATGCGATGCTGGCAGCGGCGAAGCAGTACCGCACGGCGGCTGTTATCGGCGGAGGACTGCTGGGTCTTGAAGCGGCGAAGGGCCTGGTCAATCTGGGCATGGATGTTACCGTTGTGCATCTGCTGGAGGATCTGATGGAGCGTCAGCTGGACCGCACCGCTTCTTCAATGCTACAGGCAGAGCTTACACGACAAGGTGTGAAATTCGCCATGGGCAAGCAGACGGTTGAATTGACCGGCGAAGAACGGGTTACCGGTCTGCGCTTCAGTGACGGCAGTGTGCTGCCGGCAGAGTTTGTAGTAATGGCTGTGGGAATCAAGCCGAATGTCCAGCTTGCGAAGGACAGCGGAATCACTGTTAACCGCGGGATCGTAGTTGACGATTATATGCAGACTTCTATGGCAGATGTGTATTCTGTCGGCGAATGTACAGAGCACCGGGGAACCTGCTACGGACTCGTTGCACCGCTATTCGAGCAGGGCATGGTTCTCGCCAAGCATCTGTCAGGTGTACAGACTCCAGGTTACGAAGGATCGGTTGTAGCAACCAAGCTCAAAATTTCCGGGGTAGATGTATTCTCCGCCGGTGAATTCACCGAAACGCCGGAGCATACCGTTATTTCTGCCAAGGATGAATGGAAGCGAACCTACAAGAAGATTTTGCTTAAGGATAATGTGATTGTCGGTGCCGTTCTGTTCGGTGATGTAACGGAATCTGCGAACCTGCAGAAGCTTGTGAAAAACAGCACAGAGATGACGAATGAAATCTATGATGAGGTTATGGGCACAAGCTGCTGCGGCGGAGGAGGAGCCAAGAAGGGGATGTCCGTTGAAGCGATGGCTGATGAAGAAATCGTCTGCGGCTGTAACGGCGTAACCAAAAAAGCGATTGTGGATGCTGTTACGGAGAACGGCTTCACTACGGTGGATGAGATCAAAGCCTGCACGGGTGCAACCCGCTCCTGCGGCGGCTGTAAGCCGGTGGTGGAGCAGATTCTGCAATTCGTTCTCGGAGACAGCTTCCAGCAGAGCGCCAAGCAGGGAATCTGCAGCTGCACCTCGCTTAGCCGGGATGAGATCGTAGCCGAGATTACGGCAAAAGGCCTCCGGACCACCAAGGAAGTCATGCATGTCCTGGACTGGAAGCAGGCAGAAGGCTGTTCCAAATGCCGCCCGGCAGTGAACTATTATCTGGGGATGATCTACCCTGACACTCATGAGGACGAGAAGGAATCCCGGTTCGTCAATGAACGGATGAGCGCCAATATTCAGAAGGACGGAACTTATACCGTTATCCCGCGGATGTATGGCGGGGTGACCACTCCTGAGGATTTGAAGCGGATTGCCGATGTGTCCCTGAAGTATGATGTGAAGGTTGTGAAGGTAACGGGCGGACAACGCCTTGACCTGATCGGTGTCAAAAAAGAAGATGTACCTAAGGTATGGGAGGAGCTGGATATGCCGTCCGGCTATGGTTATGCCAAGTCGTTGCGTACGGTCAAAACTTGCGTGGGCTCGCAGTTCTGCCGCTTCGGTACACAGGATTCCATGGGCATGGGCGCTATGCTTGAGCGTAAATATGAGCGGCTGGATATGCCGGCCAAGTTCAAGATGGCGGTTAACGGTTGTCCGCGTAACTGTGCAGAATCCTGCACGAAGGATATTGGGATTGTCGGCAACGACGGCGGCTGGGAAGTGTTCATCGGCGGTAACGGCGGGATTAAGCCGCGCATCGCAGATGCCTTCTGCAAGGTGAAGACCGACGAGGAACTGGTTGAGGTCTGCTCCGCTGTCATCCAGTACTACCGTGAGACCGGTAATTATCTGGAGAGAACCTCCGAATGGGTAGAGCGGATGGGTCTTGAGCAGATCCAGACCGTGGTTATGGGTAATGACGACAACCGTAAAGAGCTTGCGGCACGTATTGACTTTGCTCTGGCCCAGGTGAGTGATCCTTGGCGGAAAATGCTGGATGACAAAAACACCCGCACCGCGCTGTTCGAAGAGACACAGGTATAGTCTAAAGGGAGAGGGAGAGAGCATAATGGAACGGAGCAATCGGGAATATACGATAGGCGCAGTGGAAGATTTCATGCTGCAGATCGGCCGGGTAGTTCATGCGGGAGAGGTCGAATTAGCGATATTCCGTACATCGAACGGCGCAGTCTATGCGGTACGCAACCACAGTCCCCATCCGAAGGGCGGTCCGCTCGCAGAAGGAATCGTATCAGGCTATTATTTATATGATCCGCTGCATGACTGGAAGATCGACCTTCGCACCGGAGAGGTTCAGGCACCGGACCGGGGGCAGGCAGAAGTCTATCCGGTTACCGTAGAGGGCGGAGTTGTTAAGGTCACTCTGCCTGCGGCAGTAACAACCCTAAATTAAAGGAAGAGCAGGTGCGGATATGTTTACGCAGAGCGTAGAGAATATCGTTGAGACAGCCGTAGGGAAACGCGACAAAATGAATGAGAGCCTGCCCAAATATTTTTTGGCGGCCCTCCTGGCAGGCGCATATGTGGGTATTGGTATTATTCTGATCTTCTCACTGGGGGCACCGCTGGCGGCGATCAAGTCACCGTTCCAGCCGCTGATTATGGGAGCATCCTTCGGGATTGCCTTGACCTTGATTGTATTCGCAGGCTCAGAGCTGTTTACAGGTAATAATATGTTCTTCACGGTAAGCACGCTTGCCGGGAGAACTACAGTCTGGGACACGGTGAAGAACTGGGTGCTGGTATTCCTCGGCAATGTGGCCGGTGCTGTGGTGCTGGCGCTGTTGATTCAGGGATCGGGCCTCTTCAAGGCAGCGCCTGCAGAGCATCTGATTTTTGCCGCCGCCGCCAAAAAGATGAGCCTGCCGTTCTCAGAGCTGTTCTTCCGAGGCATCCTCTGTAACTGGCTGGTCTGCCTGGCACTGTGGATGTCCTCCCGCGCCAAGAGTGAAACGGCGAAGCTGGTCCTAATCTGGTGGTGTCTGTTCGCCTTCATTGCGAGCGGATATGAACACAGTGTGGCGAACATGACGCTGCTCAGTGTAGCCGTGCTGCTGCCGAATCATCCAGAGACGGTGAGCATCGCCGGTTGGTTTCACAACATGATTCCTGTTACGCTTGGCAACATTATCGGCGGCGGTGTCTTTGTCGGAATGGCTTACTGGCTGATCTCACCTGTGCGAACTCCGCGTAACGTATCTGCTCCTCCTCAGACTAAGAAAGCAAGCTAGATAGGAATGGCCCCGCAGCGGTTTCATGGCTGCGGGGCTTTTCATGTGAGGAAGGAAATCCGCCATCTGACAGAGTTCATTAATGAATAGTCTTTTTATATTCCATGGGCGTCATTCCGATCTTTTTCTTGAATAGCTGATGAAAAAACTTCATGTCATGATATCCTACCGCTGCAGCAATCTCAGCTATACTCTTGCTGCTTTCTGATAAGTAACGGCATGCAGCCTCCATGCGGATATTTTGCAGGTAATTTGTAAAGCTCATTCCAGTATGGCTCTGAAACAGACGACTGAAATGCCTTTGACTTAGATTTGCTTTGTCAGCAAGTTCACTAATCTTAAGCGAACCAGAGAAATTTGAATTTACAAATACAATAGCTTCGTGGACGGCTTCCCATTGCGGCTTCTCTGTATAGACCTTATCACTTTGCAACCGGTGCCGGAATAGGCCAATTAATAATTGCACGAGCAGAGCCGAAAGGGCTGCGAGATATCCCGGCGGCTTGGCCGAGAATTCACGGTATAGCTCCCGAAACAGAAAATGATAAGTAGCATCCGAATCTTTCATGGAGAACCAGGGGATTTGTTCATTTAAGAAATATTCACAGATGTCTTTGGTTTGCGGGAAATTGGATTGAAGCTCCGACAAGTATTCTACCGGAAACAAACAATTGAATACAACGAGAGGATCGCCATTCTTGAATGTTTTGGGCCGGTACACATGGCTTGCTCCAACCGGAATGAATACTACAGTCCCTTGCTCAATCGGAAGCGCCTCATCATTTATGTAATGTACCCCCGTACCTTCACTGATATAGGTTATTTCAATAAAATCATGTGCATGGGTGCTCAGCTCAAAGGTTTCATATACCCGGTTTACACTGATCGGCACACCCGGTTCAAAGCATCCGTCTCCAGACATAATAAATGCACTAGATTTAATGTCCATGGTTATTCCCCCTTTTCTGTCCTGTTCGCCCTATAGTTATGTCTTTAACACCCCACATCTTGATCTCTCCCATACCTTACAATATATTAAGAAATTTAAATACTTGCAAAGGGAGTTAACAGATGAGGAAAAATGTATTATTAGTTATTGCCTTATTTATTGCCACATTGAATTTACGTCCAGCCATTAATTCCGTAGCTCCCCTACTGGAGGATATCAGGGTTGATCTTGGAATGAGCGCGGCATTAGCCAGCTTGCTGACTTCAATTCCTGTCCTTTGTATGGGACTATTCTCGCCATTTGCAGCGAAGGCAAGCAGCAGATGGGGGATTGAACGGATTATAGGATATTCTTTATTGATTATTGGAGTAGGGACAATCATTCGCTTATTTACTCATTCGGCTAATGTTCTTCTCTTATCTTCATTAATTGCGGGAATAGGTATTGCCACTATAGGGCCTCTAACTTCAGGTTTTATTAAAAAACATTTCCCGTCCCACGTACCCTCCGTCATTGCTGTTTACAGCATAGCATTAACGATAGGCGCCGCTTCAAGCACGATGCTTTCAGGTCCAGTTCAGGAATACTTCCAATCATGGCAGAAGGCGATTGGATTATGGGCGATGCTTGCTTTTATTGCTGCGATGCTCTGGTGGGTATTGGTTAAACCGGGTTCTGCAAAAACGGTTAAAGCCTCAGGAGGTCCGAAAATGTCCTTGCCTTGGAATAATAGACGGGCCTGGGTGCTTACTCTTTCCTTTGGTTCGATGGCTATGTTAATGTATGCATTTACAGCCTGGCTTCCGTTAATCATACAGGAGATGGGGTATTCCAAGTCATATGCATCTCTATGCCTAACTGTATTTGTTCTCGTTCAAATCCCGGTTAGCTTTATCCTTCCTGTGATGCTGAAGAAATTCCCTTCAAGACGGCTATGGATGCTGACGGAATCCTTCATCGTGCTCGCAAGCTTGATATTATTAATTTCAGGTACATTACCGGTTGTCTCCGCTTTGCTGTTTGGGCTTGGAGCGGGAGGCTTATTTATACTGAATCTTTTATTACCCATGGATGCTACCAGCACTGCTGGCGAAGCTACCTCTTGGTCAGCCATGCAGCAGTCTGCCGGATACGTAATTGGTGCAACGGGTCCCATCCTTCTGGGCTGGATTCATGATGCATCTAATAGCTTTTCTTTTGCTTTAATAGGGATGATTCTAATTAATATTATCATGTTCTTCATTCAAATCGCTGCAACGCAAAAGCAGGGGGCAGACCGTTCCCTTAGTGATTCCAACTTAGCGGCCTAACAGGAATGGTTGATACACTCCGAGAGGTTATGAAAGGATGATAATCGCATGCCGCCATACACTGAACCCCATTGGAACCAATGTGCATTGGTTACGATTGATACTCAAAATGACAATTCGTTATCCGGATCAAAAGCGGAGGTAGCAGGAACTCCAGAAATTCTGCCGGCGATGAGGCGGCTTGCGGAAGCATACCGCCAAGCACAATTGCCTATCGTACATGTCATTCGTCTGTATAAAGAGGATGGTACCAATGTTGATATCTGCCGCAGGGATGGTTTTGAAAAGGGCAGTACTTTGGTATTGCCGAATACGGCCGGGGCAGAATTAGTGAACGAAATCAAGCCTCTACAGAGTCCGCTTCTAGACAGTGAACTGCTCCTCGAAGGGCATTTTCAACAGTTGGGACCGTATGACTGGGCAATGTATAAACCGCGGTGGGGGGCCTTTTATCAGACCCGACTTGAAGAGTTTCTCACTCAGCAGAAGGTTGATACCTTAGTTTTTGCCGGATGCAATTTTCCAAACTGCCCGCGGACAAGCATGTATGAAGCCAGTGAACGGGATCTCAGAGTGGTGATGGCCGTTGACGCCATATCCGGGGTATACGATAAAGGGGTTGAAGAGCTAAAGAACATCGGAGTAGCGGTATTAAGCTCAGGTGATATTATCAGGCAAATAACTCATTTATAAGAATGAAGCTTTCAGCGTTGAAAAAAGAGCCAGAAAAGAGCCGATCAAGAATCGGCTCTTTTCTATTACTGCGTTTCCCTGCATTACTCGAACAAGCTGCTGCCTGGCCATGGACTCGCATATCCAGTTGTAATCTGGTAACTTTGCGGCCTAAAATGAATGAGTGATAGGAGATACACTCTAGGAGGTTATTTCATATGAATATATTGGTTCTTGGTGCCACCGGCCGGGTGGGAAGCCACATTGTTACCCATGCTCTTCAGGATGGACACCATGTGACCGCGCTGGCCCGTACGCCGGAGAAGGTTCAACCTCTCCATGCCAACCTGACGATTATCGAAGGTAACGTTCTTAATCAAGATGATGTTACCCGGGCAGTGCAGGGAAATGATGTAGTGATTAGTGCATTGAACACCGACGGGACAACCACGCTTACAGACAGTATGCCTTTTATTATCGGAGCTATGTATGAGGAAGGGATAGAGCGCTTTATTACCGTGGGAACTGCGGGCATTCTTCAAAGTGAGCTTTCCCCGGAACTCCTGCGTTACCAATCCAACGAATCTAAACGCAGGTCTACATGTGCTGCAGAAGAACATGAACGAGCCTATCGCATGCTGGAGCGATCAGCTCTGAAATGGACCATTGTGTGCCCAACCGCTCTGCTGGACGGAGAACGCATGGGGACCTATCGTGTAAGACAAGACATTCTGCCCGCAGGGGGTACTGAAATATCTGTAGCGGATACAGCGGAATTCACCTATAGTCAAATTGATGCTGGCGATTTCATCAGATCCCGTGTCGGTATAGCCTACTGATCAAGTAATCTATTTAGAAAATGAACGGTGGAGAGGGCTTATATGGCAAGCTTTAACCATTTTGGGGCACTATTCGAAGAACAGGATTCCCGCGGGGCGGAATGGGTGGATATCACTAGAATAACCCTCGATTTAGCTTCTCCGTTAGCCGTACATGCTGCTAAGTTCCTTAGGGTGAGGAGCTGCCTTTAACGCCAGAATATTATGATGATTGGGAAGTAAAAGGTACATAGGATGTGCTGCTAGTAGCTCATCAGTCTTTAAACTGTGGATACAACCTTTTGAGTTTGACTCGTGCCTCTTCAGTAGTAAATTGCCAATCCACACCTTTTTGAGAAGCGCACTCCTTGTAATTCTTTCTGTTGCTCCGGGTTCAAACAGACCGCAAATTCACGTTGTTTCATGGTCGATACCTCTTTTTTTCTTCACTATATCATGTCTACCAAAAGTTAACTATTTTAAATCTGATAAGGTACTAGTGTGAATCTGCCTAGTAGGATGTGATTGGTTGCACCAATCACATATCCAGAAGACTGTTGGTATCACCTATAGGTAATAAAATATTTAGATATGCTAGATTGGCATAAAATTTGGGATACCCAATCCCCTGAATGATTAATGGAAGCCAGTCTGTAAAGTCCATATTCTAATAGCCTTTTGCCTCCATTAAGATAATTATTGTATTAACAGATGAGTTGTGGAGAAAATTTATTCACAAATATTTATTATTTTATACTATTTGAAACTATTTACTTTTAAATCAATATAATGGTAGTATATTACCAATTAATTGAATAACTCTCATATATACTCAGGGATATGGCCTGAACGTTTCTACCGGATAACCGTAAATTATCTGACTATGGGGGATCACATCAATACGAAATCATGCTATATTTCTTCGCGAGATTTGCATCTATGTTTAATCATCATGTCCTTGTGTCTAAATGAAGTTATGTATTTTATTGAACGGGATTCCTTATGGAATTCCGTTTTTTTGCGCTGTTGTCTGATAAAAAACATTAAATATCTATAGTGATTATTCTTATAACAACGAATTTAGATTAATTAGAAGGAGGTTAGCAATTTGCAAATCGCTGCAGAACAAATTTTGCTCCAACCGGAGCAGATACTTAATTATTTACATGGTTTGGAACTGAATGATGGTTATGTATATGTTTCAGGTTCGTTAATGGAGGGTTTTGGAAACCAGACCTCAGATGTTGATGTGTATGTTATTTGTAATGTAATTCCTGAAGATTTTTCCATTGGTTATGATAATTCAGGTGAAAGTTATCTATGGGAAGGAAAAACACTGGTACGTAATCTGATTCATGAGCAGGTTCGTTTTGACTTCGAATATTGGACCCTAAAAGATTTTAATAATGCCGTGCGGCAACTGCAGGAGTTCGATATTAATAAAATTAATCATATTGAACGTATTTCAGACTCGGATATTGTTCTGCTACACCGTTTAAAGTATGCTAGGCCGCTCATAAACATTGAAGGGTTCCTGGAATTTTACTCTACGGTTCCCTTTGAGAATCTTGGATTCTATCAGGCAGTGACCTTGTCTGAGCGGTTTACTTCATTTGTTGAAGATATTCAAGGAGCTTTATTATCTGAAGATTTTGGTTCAGCCTTTTTTATGGTCCGTAGATTGGTAGAATTGGCAACTGTTTCTCATCTGGCGATTCACGGGGAAACGAATCCAAATCTTAAATGGATGTATAGAAAATTATTGCGTTACCAAGAGCAAAGCGAAGATCGTGATCTTTTAGAAAAATATATGTATTTCCAAACTCATTCGTTTGAACAGAGTTCAGTAAAAGTGTTTATTAAAAAAGCAATGAGATTTGCTCAGGATTTAAACTCTAGAACTCAGCTAGCTCTTCAGGTAAGACAAAGAGCTTAACATACAGATTACGTGAATAGTGTATTGAAAGGAGGTGATAGCCATGAAGAAATACAATGCTCCGAAGCTGAAGCAAGTGAAACTTACTCCAGGCATGATGAATTATTAATGAGATCATACAGGTAGAGATACCGGAAATGAACTTCCGGTATCTCTTACTTTCAGAAAGGAAAGTGATAGGGATGAAGCCAACCAGGGATGTTTTTGTTCAATATAGGGTAATCAAAGGAACCAAATTCATTATGAAGAATTACCATGTATTTGAATTGGATGAAATCGGTGAAATCGTCTGGGACGCTTTGGACGGTGAAACTACCGTACAGCAAATTGCAGAGAATATTTCAAATATTTATAATGAGCCTCTAGAAACTGTAGAGCTTGATATAAAACAATTTATTAAAGAACTGTTAGAGAAAGAGCTTATTGAGGTTTAATTATGAACAGAACGAAATGGTGTGCGATTGGAGCTGTATATATTCTTCTTACAGCAATACTTATTATTCATCCTAGACAAGAAACACTATATTTGTTGATTTTCACGCAAACTCAGTTATTGATTAATCTTAATGCCTACCGTATTCGTGATTCTGCCTTTAAAGGAGCGAATTGGGTGAGGAGATCAGTCTACTTTTTTTCGTATTTGATAGCATATAGTTTTTTTTCAAGTCCTTCATTAGAGAAAGGAAATTTAATCATATCTTTTTCACTTGCTCTGCTGGCGGGATTAATATTTCTGATTCCCAGGTTTGGTGAGATTAAGCCGTTTTACAACAAAGATTTGACACTTTTCTTCCCCCCCTTGAGTTTAAATGCAGCTTGTTTGGAGGTGTATTCATACCTCTGTTCCGCAGTCCTGCAGGAATTGTATTACAAAGCATTTGTAATAGCTTTATTAATGCCATTGACCGGAGCTGTAGCAGCTGTAATAATCTCCGCTTTACTGTTCGTATTTGATCATCTGGTCCATGCAAGGTCATCAACTTTCAAGCTTCCTGATTATCTAGCACAATTTGTAATGGGTCTGTGTTCAGGATTGCTCTATGTATACAGTGGGTCGGTGTGGGTTGCTGTTTTGGTGCACTTTACCTTTAATGCACCACTTGCTTTCTCCTACTTATATCGGTATGGAGTAACCATGAGAATGAATATGAAGGTGGACTAAACGAGTGAAGATAAAAGGGGTAATAAAGTTAAAGTATGGTGAGAATCCTCATCAGACAGCTTCCTGGGAATGTCATCAAAACGCTATGCTGTCTGAGGGTTCAAATCTTTCGCTAAACGATATCAATAATATCAATACAGGGTATTCGCTGCTTCAATATTTTGCACAACCAGCTGCCGTCATAATAAAACATGCGAATATTGCAGGGTTATCAGCGGGCTCATCTTTCTCCGTACGGTGGAAGAATGCAACTGCAACCGACCATAGGGCAGCCGAAAATGGTATTTTGATGGTCAATCACCAACTGACAGCAGATCATATGCGTGAAATCGAAGCTTATCCCTTTGATGGTGTTGCAGCACCCTCCTTTGAAGAAGGAATATCTAGCAGTCTACGGTTGTTGACTATGAGAGCAAGTGTTTGTTCTAATTTAAGGCGTATTGAAGCCATTGATCTGCTTGATGGCACGAGACTTATTCAAGATACTGCGCAGTGATCGTAAAGGGGGGGCGCACTTTGGCAGTGGCTGCCGGACATCAGTATGGAGTCACTGCAGTAGAGCATGCAATCCACAAAGCAATTTATCATGCACATACTACTGATTTTACTCATGCTGTTATAGCGGTTGATGGTAATTTTCCGCATGAAATTCCGGTTCAACAAATCATAAAAGCGAATATTTCTGCATTCAATCTTCCAGGTTATTCCTCTAATGATGAGGTGTTGCTTAACCAATTTGAAAAGACCGGTTGTACAATTCTTTTCTCAAAGGAACGGTGCTTCTTGCACTAAAAAAAGTAGGTGAGATCATGACAGACAGCATGGAACAAGTCGAAGATATTATCAGGGAGTGCACCAAATTGGGCTATGCTCTTAAACAAGTGGCATGCCTGAATCAAAGATCATTATTTAATGTTCAAGAAGTTAACGCGTACGGTGAAAGAAGTCTGATGATTGATCTCATACTTGAAGAGCTTTGTGTAAACTTCTTTAAAGGTATTCCATCTATCCGCAATATCATTAGTGAAGAAAGCGGATATCTCGATTTCAACCGGGGCCGGTTTACTGTCATCCTTGATCCGCTTGACGGAACCAAGAATTTTACTATGGGGTTGTCCTATTATGCTTGTTCAATAGCTATCTTAGATGAGAACGGTCATGTACGTGGATCATATGTCATTAATCTGGCTAATGGCCATGAATATACTGCTATTAAAGGAGTAGGTGCCTTTCGAAACGGACAGCCTATTCATACAATGAAACATCAGCATCTTAATCAATGCGACGGCATTTTTGTTGGATTGGCCAAGACTGAACGTGAACTGCAAGCTATGAAAAGAGTAATTCTTCAACTGAAGAGTTACAGGGCTATGGGATGTGCGGCACTGGATCTCTGTTGTGTGGCAATTGGCGCCGCTTCTGTTTTTGTGGATATTAGTTTTACGGCAAAACTGGTTGATGTTTTGGCCTCCTCCCTGATTCTTGAGGAAGCAGGTGGTCGAGTTACCACTGAAAATGGAATTTCCATTACGCAACTGACGGCACAGGGAAACATCAGGAGGATCACGCTTCAGCAGAAATTTTGTACCTTTGGAGCAGCTAATGCTGCTTTACAGGAGGTTTTAATGGATACATCCAGATTGCAGAGACCTATACAGCAATAAATACTAATTAACGTTAGAGGAGGTCAATCTATGTTTCCCGCGCTTAATCCGATTTCCAACGATGAATATCAGGGCAGACTATTCGTATTTGATGGTGTTGACGGTGCAGGAAAGACCACAATGATCGAAATGCTTGCAGAAAAGCTCCGCAAAGAAGGCAAGCAGGTGCTATTGACTATGCAGCCAACGCCGGAAATGCGCCAGCTCCATATTTTCAGAACGTATATTTATGAACCTGAAAAACGTCATCTTGTAGATTATAACGCCTTGCAGATGTATATGTTCGCAGATCGAAAGCAGCACTATAGAGAAATTATTGAGCCTGCCTTGCAAGAGGGGATTTACGTAATCAGTGATCGTTATATTTATACAATGCTAGCAACAATGATTGCTCGCGGACATTCCCCGGAGCCGTGGCTTATTGAGCTACTTCCATCTATTCGCCAGCCGCATGTGGCATTTCTTATGGATGTCGATCTGGAAACGAGTGTTGAAAGAATACAACAACGCAAAAGCTTTGAAGACTCCTTTGTCGAACGGGAACATCTGTTGAAGAGTCTGACCAGCTACCGGACTGTGGGTGAACATTTTGGAATGCATATCATTTCATCAGCGAACTTAGGAATTGACGCTGCATTTGCCGAAATCGGAGCTATTGTGGATAACTTAGAGGCGGTCGATCATGGAGCGTCTTAAAAAACTCGTTTCTCAATCTATCGTTTATGAACCCATATCCCGTCGTTCCGGAGGTAGATGTGACGTCTACGTGGATTCTGCGCATTTACTATACCATCCAGAGGTTTTAACTCTTGCAGCCGAGAAGATGCTTAGTATTGCGTATGAACGGAGAGCCACGCATATTGGAGGCGAAGCAACTTCTGCCTTGCCTCTTATCGGTGCAATTATGACTTTAAGTGTTTTAAGAGGACAACAATTGCATGGCTTCATGATCCGCAAGAAGCTTAAATCTTACGGAAAATCCAGCCTGATTGAGGGCGATTTGCCTTCAGGCAGCCGTGTGTTGCTGATTGACGATGTGACAGGAAGAGGTTCAGCGGCTGTAAGATGTTGCAAAATTTTGCGTGAATTAGCGGTTACGATAGTAGGGTATTCATCTATTGTTGATCGTCAAGAACAAGCGGAATTTATTTTGCATGAGCAGTTCGGAGTAGACTTACTTCCGCTTATTTTAATAGATGAATGTCAGAGGGTGCAACTATGACGGATCAGGCAGTGGGAATTATAGGTGGTAGCGGACTTTATCAACTGCTAGAGCAGAATATGTCTTTTAAGGCAACAACATCATATGGGAAACCCTCCTCAGACATACAGTGGTATTAGCTCGGGAACGCGGAATGTGCTATATGTCCCTCGGAGTCGTTACAGATATGGCTTGTGTACTGAACAGCCAGGTACATCCTGAACTGCCGTCTACCCATGAAGAGGTTGTTACAAGCTTTGCAACCTCCATAGAGAGAATGATGACAGTTTTGGAAGCTGTGCTGGAAATAACGGAACCCGAACAACACAAGTGCGCTTGTGCTACTTCTTTAAAAGGAGCTCATGGCTAATGGTTAATCAATGGCTTAATGTACGTAGTATGCTTACAGAGGAGCAGCTGCATCAGATCTATAAATATGAAGAGATGGAAGAATACCTGAAATATCACCCAGCCCAGGTTGTTGAGCATGGTGTATCTAAAGAGCGATGGATCGACATTCCACAGCCGATTCTTCAAAGCTATTAAATGGTTGGCCGCCAAACGCCATTGCATCGAGCATATCGCTTGGAACAAGCTTTTGAGACAACCAACAGAATCTATATCAAACGTGAAGATACACTGAGTAATGGAAGTTTCAAAATCACCTCAGCTCTACCACAGGCTTATTATGGTTCAACGGAGGGGAAAGTGTCTGTAATTACCGAAACAGGTGCGGGTCAGACAGGTGTAGCAGCAGCACTTGCTGCAAAGTTAACTGGTTTGAATTGCAAAGTCTATATGGTTCGCAGTTCTTATGAATTAAAGAAGTTGAGAAGGCTGATGATGGAAACATATGGTGCTGAAGTAGTCGCTTCTCCAAGTAGTTTAACTGGAGCAGGAAGAGCATTTATAGCAAAAGGAGAAAATAATGGATCGATTGCTTTTGCAACATCTGAGGTATTGGAGGAAATAGCACTTTCAAAAGGTAGTATGAACATTGCAGGCTCATTATTTGATTTTGTGCTTACATATAACACTGTTATTGGTTTGGAAGTGATTGAACAACTCTCCACTAACCATATTGAACCGGATATTGTGATCGGTTGTGTGGGCGGTGGCAGTTCATTCGGAGGATTTGCTCTGCCTATTGTCGATTATTATGGAGATCGGTTGGAACGGGTAATATGTACGGAATCCTCAGCCATACCAACGCTCACCAGGGGGGTATACGACTATGATTATGCAGATGGAGAAGGCGGAGGCAGTAAGTTGCTTATGTATTCCCTAGGTTACGATTTTAATCCGCCCTCGATGCATGCTTCTGGTTTACGGTATCATGCTGCTGCGCCGATCGTATCCCACTTTGTCAATCAAGGCATCATTGAAGCTCAGGCCTTTGATGAGGCGGAGGCCATGGCCTCCGCAGTGGAGTTTGCAAGAATTGAAGGGATTATTGCTTCTCCAGAAAGCTCCTATACCATATATGGCATTAAGAAAATTTGCAGTCAGTATGAGAATAAAAACATAGTCGCCTTGCTTACAGGAAACGGCCAGTTGGATCTCGAATCCTACGGCGGCTTTTTATGATCCGGATGCATCTTAATGAGAACCCGTTAGTTGATCAGAGTTATTGCCGTTATCCTGATCCGGGGTATGAACAGCTACGAAGCTTGCTTCGTTTGCAGTTTGGTCTACGCGATACGGAGGTCCTGATCGGTAACGGGTCGACGGAAATTATCTCAACTATTTTTCTATGGGCTCATTTGAATCACAAGAAAATATTGTTTCCATGGCCATCTTATATATTATACCAAGAGTTAGAGAGGGTTTACAACGCCGATGTAATCAGAATCCCAGTTGGCCTAGGAGAATGGGATGTAGATCAAATCGCTGAAGTGGTGCCGGAGAATTCGCTATTAATTTTGTGTAATCCCAATAATCCCACGGGCAGATATGTGACTAGGAAAGATATACTAAGGCTTCTCTCCAGTCTGCCGGACTCAACTACGATTCTATTGGATGAGGCCTATATTGAATATATAGATGTACGTGAAATAGGAGATGATTGTTTTACAATAGATGAGTTACTATATTCGAATTGTATTATCGTACGGACATTTTCTAAATTTTATGCTCTTGCAGGTTTACGGATTGGATATGCCCTGCTTCATCCTGAATTATTCAGAACTTTACGCCCTTATCTGCAATTATGGAATGTGAATATTCCGGCTATTGAAAGGGCGGTAGTTTGTCTCCAAGATAAGAATCGTTATATGGAAGGCAGGCAGCAGACTATACAATTGCGGGAGATCCTTCAAACAGCTCTTGAACAAGCAGGATTTTTCGTATTACCTTCACAGACCAACTTTTTATGTTGTTCACATCCACAGATAGATTTGTGGACAGCAAACTGGAAAAAAGAAGGTTATTATGTTAATCAATTAATTCCATATGCTGATTCTGAACTGAGATCCTATGTCAGGTTATCGGTAGAAGACACCAAGGTTATGAAGAGGTTTATAGAGCTTATTAAACAAGAGCGGAGGATATGATGAGAAGAATCTTCAAAATACTCTCATACTATGAGGTAGCAATATGGATACGTTTTTTCGGCTCGGCTATTACATCAATTACAAATTTTATGCTTCGTCCGTTTCTCATCTTATATCTATATGACCGTTTGGAAGGAACAGTTATAGTACCGTTATTGATTGTAGGTCTCCAGCCGCTAGCCAGTATTGCAGTAAGTTTAATAGGCGGAGGAATTTCAGATCGTTTTGGGCGTAAGCCAGTGATGGTAGCTTCATTACTGGTTCAGGCTATGACGATGACCGGATTTATATTTGCGGATTCAGTTTGGGCATTTGCAATTCTCAGCTTTTTGAACGGATTTGGTGTGCCACTCTTTGTTCCTGCAGCAAATGCACAAATTGCCGATATTGTACCGCCGGATAAAAGGGCCGAGGTATTTGCCTTGCTGCATACTGCATTTAACGTAGGTCCAGCCATTGGACCTTTACTTGGATTGGCGGTATTTGCTTGGAATCAGGCTGTTGTATTTGCAATTGCATCTGCTGCATTTGGTCTATATACTTTAATTGTATGGTGGAAAATCCCCGAGACTTTACCGCAAAGGGAAGTAATAAATATTAAACAAAAGGTTCCAAGATTGTCTTGGATAGACAATAAAAAACTTTATCTTTTTACACTTTTCGCCGTTCCCGTCGGTTTACTTTATTCGCAGGTTGAAACGACGCTTCCTCTTCACCTTAAAGATAACTTTGTAAATCATACGTCAATTCTAGCAGTGCTGTTCACCGTAAATGCTGTTCTGGTAATGAGCTCCAATATCTGGATTGCTAAGAAATCAGAGAATAAGTCCTCTAAAAATATGATAACTATAAGCTATATTTTGTTTGCACTGGTCAGCTTTGGATATGGTTATTCACCAAGCTTTCTTACACTCATTATTGTTGAAATCATCTTCTCCTTATCTGAAATGATTGGAATTAATCACTTGCAGAAATATGTATCTTTAATGGCTCCTTTAGATAAACGCGGACGATATTTCTCCATATTCGGAATGTATATGCAGATTCCCCGTTTGATTGGTCCCACTATTTGCGGTTTTGTTTTAGCTAAATTTGGTGGGGGAGTTATGTTCCTCCTTCTAAGCGCTTTACTCCTGCTAGGAGGTTTAATGCAGTATATACATATGGGTAAGTCTAATCAACAGGGAAATCAAGCGAGCAATATGATAAACGTTTCGTAATCCGCAGAATTCCTCTTTTGAATTATCTGTTTTATCAGGACAGATAATTCAAAAGAGGTTTTTTATGTTTTGTATTCCTAAATGAAATATCCGTCTGAAGGAATCCTATCAATGTAGATCAGTTCATCCTGGAATGAAAAAAAGACGCCGGACAGGCGCCTTGACCACTCTATTAAATTTATTGGGTCAGATATGTTTCAATGAGGTGAATAGAGGGTATTATTGATAGGAAATTAAATTCGGCAAATTTCATTGGGACATAATTCGCAGTGGCAGATTTCCTGCAGCATCGCCAGATCCTTGATGACAATCATGCCGTTCTCATACTCTACCGCATCTTTTTTACGCAGATCACTTAGCATCCGGTTAACGCTCTCGCGGGTAGCGCCGATCATGTTGGACAGATCTGTATGCGTGATTTTTTTGTTGATGAGAATGCTGTCGCCCGTCTTCTCACCATAGGTGTTGCCAAGACGGATCAGTGTGGAGCAGAGTGCGCCCGGTTTGCCGTACATCATCAGATCGCGGAATTTCGTCTGGGTGAGACGGTGATGAATCCCCATCCACTTCATGAAGTCGATGGCGAAGTCACAGTGCTGGCAGATCAGAATCTCCAGATCCTTCTGCTCGATCACGCCAACTTCACTCTCTTCAATGACTTCGGCTGTGAAGCTGTGCTTCGTGCTGAAGAACGGGTCAGCCTGACCGACCATGTCGCCGGCCTGATACATATACAGAATCAGTTCTTTGCCTTCGTCTGTAGATTTGGTTAATTTCACACGTCCACGCTTGATATAAAACAGTTTATCCGAAAAATCGCCTTCCCAGAACAGGTGTGATCCTTCAGGGACTACGCGTTCCTTCATGGTGACCAGCAGGCGGTTAAAGTTCTGCTCGGAGAAACAGTTTGTATTGCCGCGGGCTTCGATAACATTATAATGTTCCTTTATCATAATCGACATCCCCTTTATTCCCTCAGTTTTTCAGTAAATTTTAAATTAATTATACCTTGAAATTCCTCTTTATGGGTAAAAATTTTCCCTTAAAAGTGTCGAATTTTTAACATTGTGATAATTTTCACTTCATTTGTGTGAGATTGCTTACGTTTTTGCCCTGAAAAGAGTTCCTGTTCCTGTGTTATAGGATATTATAGCAGCTCCCCCTCTGTTCTGGATAATTCTCGAGAGGGAGCTGCTTTTTTGGTTTCCCGCAGGGTAATGATGTCCGTACAAATGCCTGAAGTTCAATCCATCAGCCTTGCAGCGGATCTGGTGATATCCGGATTGCATGAATTGTAAGAGCTTGATAGAATGGCCCTTGAGGAACTTTTTCCTCTATTATCTATTCTATTTATAGAAGGAAAGCTTGAGGGATGATAATGGAAACGTTGTTGCTATGGCCTAAAGGGGTGCCAGGAGCGCTGGGAACCAGCGAAGAGGATCAGCCTGCGATTACACCTTATTTAGTGGAAGGCAAGGGGAATGCTGCTGTGCTGGTCTGTCCGGGAGGCGGGTACGCCATGCGAGCCGACCATGAAGGCGGTCCTGTTGCGGAGTGGCTGAATACGCTGGGCATCTCCGCCTTCGTACTGCGCTACCGTGTAGCGCCTTATCAATACCCGAGTGCGCTCCAGGATGCGCAACGGGCGCTGCGTACGATCCGCTTCCGCGCGGACGAATTCGGCATTGACCCGGACCGTCTCGGCATTATGGGCTTCTCGGCAGGTGGACATCTCGCTTCTACCGCCGGGGTATCTTATGATCTGGGCAATCCTGATCACCCGGAGCCATTGGAGCGGCTATCCAGCCGTCCTGACCGCCTGATTCTATGCTACCCGGTCATCTCGATGACCGAAGGGGTTACACATCAGGGCTCGAAGGAGAATCTGCTGGGAGCTGTTCCCGGTGCAGAGTTGTCGCTTAAGCTCAGCAGCGAGTTCCAGGTAACCCCGGACACGCCGCCAACGTTCCTCTGGCATACCTCGGATGATGATTATGTCCCGGTAGAGAACAGCCTGTTGTTTGCTGCAGGGCTTAGCCGTCATAAGGTTCCATTCGATCTGCATATCTATGCACACGGCGTACACGGTCTGGGCCTAGCCCCTGAAGAGCCGCACACTAAGACTTGGACGGATGCCTGTGGCTCATGGCTGCAATTGCAAGGGTATACCCGAGCCCCAGGAAAAGCGGGTACATATTATGGAGCTTAGATTTCTACAAGTGACTACAGCGGAAGAAACCGCTGAGGTTGCCCGATTGGCTGCAGAAATATGGCAAGAATATTATGTCTCCATTATTACCATCGAGCAGATTGATTACATGATTGAAAAGTTCCAATCGGCTCCCGCGATAACGGATCAAATCCATCATCAGGGCTACGAATATTACTTGATCCATAATGGCGATGGCTCTATTGCCGGATATATGTCGGCCAGAGAAGAAGATGGCAAGCTCTTTTTGAGTAAGTTCTATATCGGCAAGGAGTACAGGGGGCGCAGCTATGCCAGTCAAGCGTTGGCCTTCCTGGAGAAGCTGTGTGAGGACCGTAATCTGACTCATATCTGGCTGACAGTCAATCGTGACAACGAATCCAGTATTGTGGTATATAAGAAAAAAGGCTTCCGTATCCTACGGGAGCAAATGGCGGATATCGGCAATGGATTCGTCATGGATGATTTTATTATGGAGAAAGAAATTCCGGTTTTTAGAGGGATTTACAGCTAATATAAGCCGTCCGGCGCAATATGCTCAGGATGAAACACTATAAAACCAGTCTAACGCGGGAAGTTTGTGTGGGCTGGTTTTTATTTAGCAGAAAAAATCCATACAAATGGACATAAAGAGATTTATATTTATATTCACCCTGTCAGAGTTATTCTATAGAAGAGTGCCGGATGAGCCGAAGTGACGGCTTGGCATTCATGAGCAGAATTACTGAAACCCACCCGGCTTCATAAGGTTGAGATGGGTCATCAACGCTACAACTGGCCGTATTGCGTTCGCAGATTAGACAAATATTAATTAAATAATACATATAATATGGAAAAGATACCGGTAAATGATCGAATGAAAGCGCTTTGAAAACAACTCAAAAAAAACTTTAAACTTTGTGAAAGATTTCACTATACAAGGTGAAAAGGATGTGCTAAGATAAATGTATAGAAAGAAACAACCTAAAAATTGACAGGAGGACGAGGGAGATGGCAGTTAAAAACGAAGTCGCCGCCCAAGTGAAACAAACCACCGCTGAAGAGTATATTCAGGTTTTGGTGGATAAAGCAAAGAAAGCCCACGAAGCGTTCATGGGCCTGGACCAAGAGCAGACAAACACAATCGTTCATGCAATGGCGCTGGCCGGACTCGACAAGCATATGTACCTGGCAAAACTGGCAGTTGAAGAAACAGGACGCGGAGTATACGAAGACAAAATCACGAAGAACATCTTCTCCACTGAATATATCTGGCACGGAATTAAGTACGACAAGACTGTAGGCGTTATTGAGGATAACGCTTATGACAGCTTCCAGAAGATTGCTGAACCAGTCGGAATCATTATGGGTATCACACCGGTAACCAACCCAACATCCACCACGATGTTTAAAGCTTTGATTTCCGCTAAGACACGTAACCCTATTATATTCGGTTTCCACCCGTCAGCGCAAGAGTGCAGTGCGGCAGCAGCCAAAATTCTGCATGATGCAGGCGTAGCAGCCGGCGCACCTGAGAACTTCATCCAATGGATTGAGCTTCCTACGATGGACAAAACAAACGCATTGATGAACAATCCGGACGTTGCACTGATTCTGGCAACCGGCGGATCGGCAATGGTCAAGGCAGCTTACAGCTGCGGCAAGCCGGCACTCGGCGTAGGTCCTGGTAACGTGCCTGCCTTCATTGAGAAGAGTGCTGACATTGATCAGGCTGTAACAGACCTTATCCTGTCGAAGACTTTTGATAATGGTATGATCTGTGCTTCCGAGCAGGCAGTCATCATTGAAGAAGCCATCTTCGATCAAGTGAAGAAGAAAATGATTGCGAACGGCTGTTACTTCGTTAACAAAGAAGAAGCTGCCAAGCTGACCAGCGGCGCAATGAACGTAGAGAAATGTGCGGTTAACCCGGCTATCGTTGGCCAATCGGCTGTGAAGATCGCTGAAATGTGCGGCATTCAGGTTCCGGCCGGAACGAAGATCCTGGTAGCTGAGCTTGAAGGCGTAGGTACTAAATATCCATTGTCTGCTGAGAAGCTGAGCCCGGTTCTGGCTTGCTACAAAGTGAAGAATGCTGACCAGGGTATCGAACGCGCAGCTCAAATCGTTGAATTTGGCGGCATGGGCCACAGCTCAGCTATCCATTCCAATAATGAAGAAGTCATCATGAAGTTCTCCAACCGTCTGCAGACCGGACGTATTCTCGTCAACTCGCCATCTACACATGGCGCAATCGGCGATATTTACAACACCAATATCCCTTCATTGACACTTGGCTGCGGATCTTACGGACGCAACTCGGTATCGCAGAACGTGACTGCCATCAATCTGATCAACGTGAAAAGGGTGAACCGTCGTACCGTGAATATGCAATGGTTTAAAGTACCTGACAAGATTTACTTCGAGAAGGGGTCCACTCAGTACCTGGCCAAAATGCCTGATATTACACGCGTAGCTATTATCACTGACCCTGTGATGGTGAAGCTGGGATATGTAGAAAGAGTTGAGCACTATCTGCGTCAACGCCAGACTCCTGTAGCAATCGAAGTGTTCTCGGAAGTTGAACCTGATCCGTCGACTACTACAGTGGAAAAAGGTACAGCTATGATGAACAGATTCCAGCCGGACTGCATCATCGCACTCGGGGGCGGTTCCCCAATGGATGCTGCCAAGGGCATGTGGCTGTTCTACGAACATCCGGATGCAGACTTCAATGGTCTGAAGCAGAAGTTCATGGATATCCGCAAACGGGTATACAAATTCCCTAAGCTTGGCAACAAAGCGAAATTCGTTGCGATTCCTACAACTTCCGGTACAGGTTCCGAAGTAACCTCGTTCGCAGTTATCACAGATAAAACAACGGGGAATAATACTAAGTATCCGCTGGCTGACTATGAGCTGACTCCAGACGTAGCTATTATCGATCCTGAGTTTGTATACAGCTTGCCTAAAACCGCTGTTGCCGATACAGGTATGGACGTATTGACACATGCTATTGAAGCTTATGTATCAGTAATGGCCAGTGACTATTCCGATGGTCTGGCAATCAAAGCCATTCAACTGGTATTCCAGTGGCTGGAGAAATCCGCACTGCAAGGCGACAAGCTGGCCCGTGAGAAAATGCACAACGCATCGACACTTGCCGGTATGGCTTTTGCCAATGCATTCCTGGGGATTAACCACAGCTTGGCGCACAAATGGGGCGGACAGTATCACACCGCACATGGCCGCACCAATGCAATCCTGATGCCGCATGTTATCCGTTACAATGCCAAGAAGCCTACGAAGTTCGCTTCGTTCCCTAAATATTCTCACTTTGTAGCTGACGAACGCTATGCTGAGATTGCCCGTATTCTGGGATTGCCTGCACGCACTACCGAAGAAGGCGTAACAAGCCTGATCAATGCAATCCGCGATATGAACAAAAAACTCGGTATCGAAGAATCCTTCTCGGCGCTTGGCTTCGATCCTAAGGACTTCGAATCCCGTGTAGACTATCTGGCTGACCGTGCATTTGAAGACCAATGTACAACTGCCAACCCTAAAATGCCGCTGGTATCCGAGCTTGCTGATGTATACCGCAACGCATTCTACGGAAAATTCGATAACTAAGTAACGATTGCCTGACAAAGAATAAGGTTAAAGGTTAATATGGGACTGGATGGAAGTGACAAATATCACCGAAAGAGTGATATTTGTCACAGTCCTTTTTCAGAAAATAAACTAAAATGTTTATATAAACAACGGTCCCGGTTATGAAGATGCGATTGTGAATTTTATAACAACCATAGCTCATGGGATCACGAGACACGGGATCAACCTTCAAGCCCGCGATCTCTACAAATATACTAAATATAAATGGAGGGATTTAGCATGTCGGTGATTGAAAAAGAAGTACAAGAGGTTAAGTCTGGCTGGAGAAATTTCACAAAAGGTACATGGTCCAAGAAAGTTGACGTTAATAACTTTATTGCCAAGAACATCAAGCCTTATGAAGGAAATGAAGATTTCCTCGTAGGTCCTACCAGCAATACTACTGAACTGTGGAAGATTATCTCCCAGCTGAGTAAGGAAGAAAGAGAAAGAGGCGGCGTATGGGACGTTTCCCTCGATACTGTCTCCACTATCACTTCCCATGCTCCTGGTTACATTGACAAGGACAAGGAACAGATTGTCGGCGTTCAGACTGATGCGCCTTTCAGACGTTCCATCCAACCGTTCGGCGGTATCAAAATGATGATCGATGCTACTAAGGCTTACGGCTTCGAGCTTCCGCAGAATATCGTTGACATGTTCACGAACATCCGCAAAACGCATAACCAAGGCGTATTTGATGCATATACACCAGATATGAGAGCTGTGCGTAAATCCGGCGTAATCACAGGCCTTCCTGATGCTTATGGCCGCGGACGTATCATCGGCGACTACCGCCGTATTGCTCTGTATGGTATTGATTTCCTGATCAAAGATAAGAAGCAGCAACTGGCTGAGCTTGAAGTAGACTCCATGACAGAAGATGTTATCCGTCTGCGTGAAGAGCTGTCCGAGCAAATGCGTGCTCTGGGCGAACTGAAACAAATGGCTGCAGCTCACGGTATGGACATCTCCAAACCGGCTGTCAACTTCAAAGAAGCTACACAATGGGTATACTTCGGTTATCTGGCAGCTGTTAAAGAACAGAATGGTGCGGCAATGTCACTGGGACGTGTATCTTCCTTCCTTGATATCTACGTTCAACGCGACGTTGAAGAAGGTACTCTGACTGAAGAGCAAGCTCAAGAAATCGTTGACCATTTCGTAATGAAGCTGCGTATCGTGAAATTCCTGCGTACGCCTGACTATAACGACCTGTTCTCCGGTGACCCGACTTGGGTTACAGAATCCATCGGTGGTATGGCTGAAGACGGTACGACCCGCGTAACTAAGAACAGCTTCCGCTTCCTGCATACCCTGTACAATCTGGGACCGGCTCCAGAACCAAATCTGACTGTACTGTGGTCCGAGAAGCTTCCTGAAGGCTTCAAGAAATATTGTGCCAAGGTATCCATTGAGACCAGCGCTATCCAATATGAGAACGATGATGTAATGCGTCCATACTGGGGTGAAGATTATGCGATTGCCTGCTGCGTATCCCCAATGCGTATCGGTAAGCAAATGCAGTTCTTCGGTGCCCGTGCCAACCTGGCTAAGGCTCTGCTGTATGCGATCAATGGCGGTAAAGATGAGAAATCCGGCGTTCAGGTAGGCCCTGAATATCCTGCGATCACCTCTGAATACCTGGATTATGATGAAGTAATGAAACGTTTCAAACCAATGATGGAATGGCTGGCTAAGACTTATGTCAACACGCTGAACATCATTCACTATATGCATGACAAATATTCCTACGAACGTATCGAAATGGCGCTGCATGACCGCGACATTCTGCGTACAATGGCTTGCGGTATCGCCGGACTGTCCGTTGCTGCTGACTCCCTGAGCGCGATCAAATACGCTAAGGTTAAGCCAATCCGTAACGAAGAAGGCATCGCAATCGACTTTGAAACTGAGGGTGAATTCCCTTGCTACGGTAACAACGACGACGCTGTTGACAGCATCGCAGTTGAACTGGTTGAAACCTTCATGTCGATGATCCGCAAAAACAAAACATATCGTGACGCTGTACCTACTCAATCGGTACTGACTATCACTTCGAACGTTGTATATGGTAAAAAGACCGGTACTACTCCTGACGGACGTAAAAAAGGCGAACCATTCGCTCCTGGTGCTAACCCAATGCACGGACGCGACAAGAAGGGCGCCCTGGCATCCCTGAACTCTGTTGCCAAACTTCCTTACTCCGATGCACAGGATGGTATCTCGAATACCTTCTCCATCGTTCCTAAGGCACTGGGTAAAGACGAAGATTCCCGTAAGTCCAACCTGGTCTTCATGATGGACGGATATTTCCACAATAACGCTCAGCACTTGAACGTTAACGTATTTAACCGTGAGCAGCTGCTCGACGCTATGGATCATCCAGAGAACTATCCACAGTTGACCATTCGCGTATCCGGCTATGCTGTTAACTTCATCAAGCTGACCCGTGAACAACAGATGGATGTTATCAACCGTACATTCCACGATTCCATGTAAGATACGTTCATGTTCTGCAAGAACTGAAATGAACTAAAGAGCTGCCGCCCTTGCAAGAGGGCGGTACACTCTTGTCTGAAAGTGGTTAAAATTTTAAGTTTTTTTGAAAGGATGACATCTCATGCTTAAAGGACATATCCACTCTTTAGAAACCTTTGGAACGGTGGATGGCCCGGGTATCCGCTTCGTGCTTTTTATGCAGGGCTGCCTGCTCAAGTGTCAGTATTGCCACAACCCGGATACATGGGAATTGAATGAAGGCAAGGAAATGACCGTCGAGCAAGTGCTGGCGGAAATTGAGCCTTACCTGAATTATTATAAAACGTCCGGCGGCGGTCTGACCGTATCCGGCGGTGAACCAACTCTCCAGGCGCATTTTGTGAAGCAGCTGTTCACCGAGGTGAAGAAACGCTGGAATCTGCATACCACGCTTGATACTAACGGCTATAATGATGGTTCGAAAATCAGCGATCTGCTGGATGTTACCGACCTGGTACTCTTAGATCTGAAGCATATTGATGACGAAGCGCACATCAAGCTAACCGGCAAATCCAACGACCGTACCTTGAAGCTGGCCCGCTGGTTATCTGATAATAACCGTAAAATGTGGATTCGCCATGTCTATGTTCCCGGCATTCATAATAATGAAGAGGATTTACAGAATCTCGGACGGTTCATCGGCACCTTAAAGGGTGTGGAGAAGTTCGAAATCCTGCCTTATCACGTAATGGGGATCTACAAATGGAAAGAACTTGGCCGTCCCTATGAGCTTGAAGGGGTGGAGTCACCTTCCGATGAAGAAGTGCAGCGTGCGTACCGGCTGATTGAAGAGGGTCGTAAAGAGTCTGCATTGGTCTAATTAAATATAGTAATTATCAAAAGCGGAGCTTCTATTCTGAGGAGTTTCGCTTTTTTTTGTGTGTCAGGAAACCTAACTGATTTCGCTTTCATTAGAGGATTTTATCCCTATTGAAGATAAATCTTAACCTTACGATTACAAATGTGATTTTCTATAATTAGAGTTGTAAGGGAAATCATTAAATAGGGAGGGTCACCCGTAATGAGAAAAAGTCTAACACTGCTGTTGTCCCTGATGTTCGTCACCTCGGCGCTGCTGACTGGCTGCGGAGGTAACAAGAATAATGCTGCCAACAATAAAGGTGAGCCGGCGGCGACGGAAGAGGCTGCTGCTACCAATGCTGCCGCAACGGAAGAGCCTGCAAGTGCGGAGCCCTTTGAGATGACGATCCGTCATACTCAGGTTGGGGCAGACAAACAGAAACGATTGGCTATTCTGGAGGATGTGGTGGGCAAGGTGCAGGCGGATGTGCCCGGACTGACCTTCAAGCTTGATGGAGTAGATTCGGATGTGAACCGTAAGGAGAAGCTGCGCGGTGAAATGGCGGCCGGTAACCCTCCGGAGATCTTCGACCTGTTCGGCAGCCCGGATTCCAAGATCTATGCCAAAGAAGGCAAACTGCTGGACCTGACCCCGATCCTTGATGAATTAGGCATCAAAGACAAGTTCTCCAATCTGGACCCGTTCACCTATGAAGGTAAAATCTACGGCCTGCCGATCGGCGGCTCCGGTGAAGGCTTCTTCTATAATAAAGAATACTATACAAGCAAGGGCTGGAAGGCTCCATCGACCTTCGCCGAACTGGAGCAGCAGCTGGCCGATATTAAAGCGGATGGTAAAGTGCCAATGGCTGGTGCTTCCAAAGCAGGCTGGGTACCGCTGATGCTGGCCAATCATCTCTGGTCCCGTTATGCCGGACCGGATGTGACTGCGAAGTTCGCTACGGGTGAAGCGAAGTGGAATGATCCTAACGTAGTTAAGGGCTTGGCAAAATACAAAGAATGGGTCGATAAGGGCTACTTCAAGAAGGGCGAGCTGGGCTTCGAATATGCCGAATACACTACCCAGTTCACCAGCGGGGAAGCGATCCTGATGTATGACGGAACCTGGAAGTCTTCCGTGTTCAAAGCCGGCCAATCCGGCGAAGGTCTAATCGGCAAGGTCGGCTTCTTCAATATTCCGGCGGTTGAAGGCGGAGTGGGGGATCAGACAGCGCTAATGCGGGATGTGAACAACGGTTATGGCTTCTCCGCTTCGGCGGGTGAAGATGAGCGGCAGCTTGCAGCAGTGAAATCCTTCATTAAGAATATGTTTAATGAAGAGATGCAACTGCGCGGTCTGGTAGAGGACGGAGTTCTGCCTGCCATGAAGATTGATCAGGCAGTGCTGAACAAGAATATTACGGATGACCTAATGAGTGAGATTGTCGCAGTATTGAACAGCTCCAAGTCGTCCTTCCCGGCCTTTGACTCACTGGTGCAGGCAGATGTTACCACCGAGATCAGTAACATCCAGATCCAGAGCCTGATCGGCGGGCAGACGACTCCTGAGAAGATGGGCGAAGCGCTTCAGAAGATTCAGGAAGAGGCTAATGCGGCCGTGGAATAAGAAGCGGTGAACTATATGTGCCCTGGTGCTTGCTCCAGGGTGCATTTTTCAAAAGAAAAGCAATATGGAGGTAGCTATGAATAAGGCACTGAGAAATCCTCTGGTGTTCATTCTGTTCGTTATTCCGGCACTGGTGCTATTCATTATGTTCTTCATCTATCCGATCTTCAGCTCGATTTACTATAGCTTCACCAGCTGGAACGGTGTGTCCGAGACGGTCAAATATGCCGGAGTGGACAACTTCAAGAAAGCTCTGGGAGATGAACGCTTCTGGATCTCTGTGAAAAATAACGGCTGGTTCATTCTCTTCTCCGTAGGCATACAGGTGCCGCTGATTGTGTTCTTCTCCTTACTGATTGCCAATGTGAAGAAGCTGAAGGGGCTGTATAAGACAGCGGTATTCATGCCATCCATTATGTCTACTGCAGTAATCGGCATTCTCTGGGGCTTCATTTACGAGCCGAACATTGGATTGTTCAACAAAGTACTAAGTCTGGTTGGCATTGAGCCGGTCTACTGGCTGTCGGACGAACGGTTCGCGATGCTGTCGATTCTGATTACGAATGCCTGGCAGTGGACCGGCTTCTACATTGTAATGGTGCTGGCGGCGATCCTCTCTATTCCCGGTGAGCTTGAGGAAGCAGCAGCCATCGATGGCGCTACGGGGTTCCAGCGGGCTACACGCATCACCCTGCCGCTGATCGTACCAATCATCTCGGTGGTGATTATGCTATCGATTGCCGGAGCGATGAAGGCTGCCGATATCGTTATCGTAATGACCAAGGGCGGACCGGCAGGTTCAACCGAGGTAATGGCCACCTATATGATTAAGTATGCGATTACCAACTTCAAATACGGGTACGGCAATACCATCGCCGTTCTGATCTTCTTGTTCACGCTCGTTGTAACCGCCCTCTACCAGCTGGTGTTTGCCCGCCGTACGGAAAGGATTGAATACTGATGCCGCGCCCGCTGAAAAAAAGTCTGCCGCACATTGCCCTGCTGGGTTATCTGGTAATTGTGCTGTTCCCGTTCCTCTTCGTCCTTTTCTCTTCGGTGAAGAAGGATAATAATGCGATTGCCCTCAACCCGTTCGGCATTCCGAAGAGCTTCGAATGGTCCAATTATGTAGAAGCGTGGGTCAATGCCAAGATCAGCACTTATTTTTTCAATAGCTTATATATCTCGGTTCTGGCCTCAGTAGTGTCTATTCTGCTGGCGTCCATGTTCGCCTTCGCGGTCACGCGGATGCGCCAGGGGAAGTGGAATGCCATTCTTTTCTCGCTGGTCCTGATCGGGATGCTGATTCCGAACAATGCGCTGATGCTGCCCATCTACACGATTGTCCGCAAGCTGCATATTCTCAATACCCACTGGGCGCTCATTATTCCTTACATTGCGAATGCAATCCCGTTCACGATCATTATTCTGGCGGCTTTCATGCGTTCGCTGCCCAGTGAAATCGAAGAAGCGGCGGTCATGGACGGCTTGAAGGCCCCGGGTATATTTGCTAGAATTATTGTACCTTTGACAGTTCCGGCGATGGTTACGGTATTCATTGTTAATTTCCTGGGAAATTGGAATGAGTTCCTGCTGGCCAACTATTTTCTGTCTAATGACGAGCTGCGTACGCTCCCCGTAGGGATGGTCCAGTTCCGCGATCAGTACCAGATGAATTACGCACAGATGTCGGCGGGAATTGTCTACAGTGTGGTTCCGGTTATAGTGATTTATGCGGTCCTGCAGGAGAAGATTATTGAAGGCGTCACCGCAGGCAGTGTAAAAGGATAATATCAATCATGTCAGGAGCAACAGCCGATGAATCTGCGCTACAAATTGTTTACGGCATTCTTAGGCCTGATTATCATTCCGCTGTTCATTCTTGGCATGATTATGTTCTTCGTGACTTATAATTCCATTGAGAAGAAATATAGCCAGCAGTCCGAATATTCGCTCAAAGCGATCAGCTACAGCATTTCTAATGTGTTCAAGGATATGGACAATGTGACTGACAACGGAATTGCCACCTCGGTCTTTCATATGGCGCTTAGTGCAGATGATCCCTCCAAACAGGATTTGACCGATGCCGAGCAGCTTAGCCTGAATGCCAGCCAGCGTAATTTCCGCAGCCTGCTCTATAATCATCCGTCGATCAGCTATGCCTTCCTGTATAATTTCAACGGAAAAGGGAGCTCGGAGATCGTCTCGGTCTTCAACAAGGAGAATTTCCGCACCCTGCCCTATGACAAGTTCAAAGGCAGCGAGCTGTACCAGGAGGTAATGAAGCTGAACGGGGTTCCGAAATGGCTGGCCCCGCATGAGTACCCTGAGCTAACCGGAACGGAGGCTGTATTTACGCAAATCCGGCTGGTTAAGGAGCTTAGCTTCTTTCAGAATATCGGCATTCTGGTGGTGCAGATCAAGAATTGGGAGTTCGAGTCGATATTTCGCAATCTTAAGATCGGGGGTACCGACCAGAAGGTGTCCTTCATGCTGGTTAACGATGATGGAATGATTCTGCTGGACCCGGACAGGCAGCTGGACGGGCAGGATTTCCGCAGCTTCACCACGAAGGATATTACGTTTAAGCCAGGCTTTCAGAGCTTCAAGACACAGTTCGGTGGCGAGAAAAGCATTCTGTCGGTCTACCATCTCAAGGACTATCCCTGGAGTCTGGTCTCTGTCACTTCCTGGGATACTCTGTCTCATGAGGTGACGGTGTTCGCCCGCTGGTTCGTCATAGTGATGTTCCTGTGCCTTCTGGGCGCTGTCATCTTCAATCTGTTCTTCATGAACCGGATTACTGGCGGGATTGCTGTCATTGTACGCTTCATGCGCAGGGTAGAGGACGGAGATCTTACTACCCGTGTTGAGGAGAAGGGCAACGATGAGATGACGCTGCTGGCCAGAGGCTTCAATGATCTTATGGACAAAATCAACTCGCTGTTCAGCCGGGTTCACGTGGAGCAGCAGCGCAAGAATCAAGCGGAAATGCGTGTGCTGCAGGCCCAGATCAAGCCGCATTTTTTGTTCAATACTCTGGAATCGATCAATGTGCTGGCTGTGCAAAATGAAGGGCGCAAGGTAAGTGAGATGGTCTACCGGCTGGCAAGTATTCTGCGGATCAGCATTCAGGACAGGGATGAGATTACGCTGGAGGAAGAGGTTAAGCATCTGCGCAATTATCTCGATATCCAGAAATTCCGGTTCGAGGACCTGTTCGATTATGAGCTTGAGATTCCGGCAGAGCTGCTGGGCTGCGGGATTCTGAAGCTTACGCTCCAGCCGCTGGTGGAGAACAGCATTCAGCATGGTTTTGAGGGGATCGGGTATAAGGGTCTGGTGAGTGTTAAGGTGTGGGAGACCCAAGGCAATCTGGTGCTGCGGATACAGGATAACGGAATCGGGATGACCCCGTCCCAGCTGTCGATGTTTCAATACATGGTGAATGACGCGGCAGAGCAGCAGACGGAAGCTAGGCCGGAGCAGGGCATTCATCAGGAGCGGCGGGGGCTGGGTGTACGAAGTGTTGCGGACCGGATACGAATTGAATACGGCGACAGATATGGGATTTTCATATGTGCTAGTCCTGGGGAAGGAACGATCATCCAGTGCGTCATTCCGAAATACGGGCAGGGGGAAGGCCATTATGCTAAAAGTATTATTGGTTGACGATGAAGCGCCCATTCTGAGCAATCTCAACACTGTGCTGCCCTGGCAGGACATGGGGATGGAGGTTGCGGGGCTGGCACGAAGCGGGATGGAGGCGCTGCGCTTGGCAGAGGAAACGCCGCCTGATCTGGTGCTCTGCGATATCCGTATGCCGGTGATGGATGGGTTGACATTCATCGGCAAGCTGCGGGAGATGGGGCTTATGAGCGAGGTACTGCTGCTCAGCGGTTACCAGGAATTCGATTATGCGCGTGAAGCGATCCGGCTCGGGGTGAAGGAGTATATCTGCAAGCCGATTCATTACGGGGAGCTTGGCGACAAGGTACGGGAAATCGGCTCGCGGATACGCAGCAGGCAGTATAAGGACAAATTGTACAACAGCATCCCGTTGTTTCAGGAAGTGCCTGCGGCTGATGAGCCTGTCAAAAAAACACCGGAGCAGCTGATGAATCAAGCCGCACAGTTCATTACGGAGCGCCTGCACACAGATCTCGGTATTGATGAGGTGGCGAATACGATTGGCATTAGCAGCAGTTATTTTTGCCTGCTCTTCAAGAACCGCTTCGCGGTGACCTTCGTGGAGTATGTCACCCAGCAGCGGATTGAAGCTGCCAAGTTCATGCTCGCCAGCAGCGACAAGAGCATCACGGCCATCAGTTCGGGCGTCGGCTATCAGGAGCGGCGTTATTTCACCAAGGTGTTCCAGAAGCAGACAGGAATGACCCCGAAGGAATACCGCAGCAGGTTCGGGGCGACCGATGCCCGTACCTAGCGGGTTGCCAGCCATAACGATTGCCCGGGTACAGGGGTGGTCGTTATTTTTTGTTTTCTTTTTACACAGAATGAAACTTTTCGCTATAACATGCGTCTAATACTATGTTTTGTAAAATGAACGTGGCAAAACATTCTTCCGTTCTCTAAGAGGGCGGTTGCAATTTTGCGGGGAATATAAGGTGGAAAGAATGCAATGAAGAGACTGCCTTATACACTACAAATGGGAGCAGAAGGAGTCGTATAATGAATTTGAAAAGAACGTTCTTGGTGGCAGTATTGGTGGTATCGCAATCCGTAGCAGCGGTTCCAGCCTTCGCAGCACCAGTCAGCACTCAGACAACAATAACAGGGACTGTTGCCGCAGCGGGAAATACCGGCGCAACGCAGCTTCAGACCGAGTCGACTAATCCGCTGGCTACGGAGACGCCTGCCGGATCAGTGACACCAACATCAACACCTGTGCCTGAAGCAACACCGGCCCAGGGGATTCCGGCAGCCACAGCAACGCCAAGTCCGGCTGCAACGGCCCTTCCTGGTGAGACTGCAGCGCCTGCAGACGGTACCGTAACAACAGCGCCTGTAGATGGTGTTGTACCAACCGAAGATCCGGCGATGACTCCATTCATGCAGCCTACACCAACTCCAGGCATAGCTGCGCCCGCGGATGGGGCAGGCAAGCTGATCCTGATGATGAACAGCAACAAGATGTTCAGAAATGGCACGCCTTACACCGCCAATCAGCCGATGGCAGTCAAGAATGGTGTCTCCTATGTATCGATCCGCGCAATGGTGGAAATGGTAGGCGTTGCCTTCACGTATGATGCCAAAACCAAAGAGGTCATTGTGACCAAGGGCACCAGCATTATGCGCTTCAAGACCGACAGCAAAATATACACAGTCGATGGTACCAAGGTTACCATGAAGGGTCCTGCTTACCAGTTCAAAGGCACCTTTATGATACCGTTAACCTCGATAACCTCTGCACTCAAAATTCCTTACACCGTTGACAATGTTCAGAAGCGGGTTATTCTTACACTGAATACGAAGCCAACTGCTTCCTTCACGGTTCAGCCCAAGGAAATCTATGCCGGGGAAACGATCGTGACTTATGTGACCTCCAGCTCTTCCCCGAACGGTACGCCGATTGTGGAAGAACGTTGGAGTGACAACAAGCGGGATATGTATGATCAGCCGGGCTTCTATACGGTTATGTATTCGGTACGGGATGCCAACAACATGTGGAGTGATCCTTATCCGGTGACCATTCAGGTGCTGCAGCCTAATCAGCCGCCAGTGGCCCAGTTCACCACAGATAAAGACGAATACAAAATGGGTGAGCCGGTAATCCTGACCGATACCAGCTATGATCCTGAGAATGAAGAGCTGACCGTTACCTGGAACAATCGGTCGCTGGCTTACTTTACTTCCGGACCTGTACCTATCCAGCTGACAGTAACTGATAAGCATGGTCTTAGCAGTACTGCTGAGAAGATCATCAATATTACCAGCGAGCAATTGTATACGCAGGATGAAGTAACGAAGCTGTTCACCATTCCGGGGGATATCATCAGCATGGACGGCGGGAAGATCCCGTCGCTTCCGAATCTGCCGTATAACCTGTCCTCAGAGGGCTACACTCTGATCCGCAGCAACAGTCCAGAGACTGTGAATACGGAAGGTGTTCTGTACCGTGAAAGCTCTGTGGGCAATACACGTTTCCTTGTGCACCATATGAACAATATGGCTACCAGACAAAAGCTCTATGTGATTGCTACGAACAACAACCTGTATCCGGCAACCATTACTACCCAGTATCTGGGGATTGCCGGTCCGGTGACATCACCGGAATATACGGGCAAAGTATCGATGGAGAAATACTTCAAATCCATGGTTACCGGCTCGACCGAAGCTCCGGTTACCCTGCAGCCGGGACAGAGCATGATTATCATGACAGATCTGAACAAAATTGCCATGAAGCCTAAAGACGTAATGTCGCTGAGTGCGGATCTGTTCAGTGACCTGCCGGTTCAGTATAACGTAGTCATGGTGGAGCAGACCAAGGACCCGCTTGCTGAGCTTCCTTATCTTCCTGTTCTTGACAGCGATGGTGTGCATACCCGGGGAACCTTCCCTGATTCTACGCGGATCATGAACGTGACCGATCTGGTGGGGACCACGCAAAGTAAGCTGCTTCTGGGCGACAATAAACTGGACAAAAACCTGGACGGGATTGATCCAATGAAGGGGACGTATGTTTCCAATGCGGGTAACTTCGGGGTGCTTTACAAAATCGTATTGGATCGTGTTGCAGCAAACACGCTGATCACCTTCAACCCGCGCGGGGGGCCTTATCTGGGACCGCTGATTGTAAACGGCACAATGGTGAACCTGCCCAATAAGGGCACTTTAGGCCTATCATCAGACACGAATGCTGTTGTCTACCGTACCGGAGAGTATGAAGGGCGTGTGGAGATTGTGTTCTCCGTCGCTTCCGGCAGCAACCTGCCCGTTAACTTTGTCTTCACCCCGCTTCCGGCGAAAAAATAATTTATTGTGAAAAATACAAACGGCAGCGCTCCTTAGGGGGCGGCTGCCGTTTTGTATTCTGCAGCAAGTCTGTGGATGCGTTCAGGCAGGCACTTTTATTGACGGGGCAGTGCTTTTGGGGCATTATAAAGAGAGTACAACACAAACGACCTATGTTATGGGAGATGAGCGAATGCTGTCGACAGATCAAATCCTGGAAGCCATGTCGGGGCAGGGGCTGCGAATCACCGATCAGCGCAAGACGCTTGCCAAATTATTCGGCGAGAATACGGGATATTTGTCTGCAAAGGATGTATATGAGCATATGGGCCGCAAGTATAGCGGGCTGAGCTTCGATACCGTCTACCGTAACCTGCGTGTTATGGAGGAGCTGGGCGTACTGGAGCAGATTGTATTTGAAGAAGGCGTCAAATTCAAGGCAAGCTGCAGTCAGGATCACCATCATCACCATATGATTTGCCTGCAGTGTATGAAGACATACCCGATTCAATTCTGCCCGATGAATCTAACTGATCCGCCGGATCAGTTCCGGGTGGTCAAGCATAAATTCGAGGTATTCGGCTATTGCAAGGATTGTGAGCAGGGAAGAGAAGAAGAGCCGGCCGGTGCTGCCCGCAGCAAAGAGGGACGCTGAGTATGGCTAGCTTACGAAGAACAGTGCAGGCCCCTATCCGGGTCTACCGCAAGTTCATTTCGCCGCTCAAGCCCGCAACCTGCCGGTTCTACCCGACCTGTTCGGCTTACGCGCTGGAGGCCATTGAGGTCCATGGGCCGCTGAAGGGTTCATGGCTTGCTGCCAGGCGGATCGCCCGCTGTCATCCCTTCCATCCGGGAGGCCTTGACCCGGTGCCGCCGCGCAAAGAGCAGCCCTCCGGGGATAAGCCGCTGCATACGACTTGACACGGGCCGCCGGGATGGTTATATTTTGAATAATAAGTGATATTCCGAGGAACGGATAAGTAGATGTGGACACCATTACAGAGAGCCGGTACTGCTGGGAGCCGGTATGGAATGCCAGATTGAATATGGTCCGGGAGGAACTGTGTTCGAGCGGAAGGCCTGAAGCCGAGGCCCTGCGTAAGCGCACGGCGTGTTCCAGCGTTAATGGACAGTTCCGCTTGAGGAACTGACGAAGCCTGTGCTCTGTGAGGAGCCGGGGAATGTTGGGTGGTATCGCGTGAGTTTACTCTCGCCCCATAGAGGGGCGGGAGTTTTTTGTGTGAAATGAACGACTAGGGATAACGAAGGGATGATGAAGTAATGAGTGAGAACAAAACCTTTTATCTGACAACACCGATCTACTATCCGAGCGACAAGCTGCATATCGGGCATGCGTATTCCACGGTAGCCGGTGATGCGATGGCCCGCTATAAGCGGCTGCGCGGCTATGAGGTACGCTATCTGACCGGAACGGACGAGCATGGGCAGAAGATTGAAGAGAAGGCCGGTAAGGCCGGAAAGACCCCGCAGGAGTTCGTGGACGGGATTGTCGTCGGCATTAAGGACCTGTGGAAGAAGCTGGATATCTCAAATGATGATTTCATCCGTACCACGGAGGAGCGGCATAAGAAGGTAGTTGCGGATATTTTTGACCGTCTGCTGAAGCAGGGGGATATCTACAAAGGGGAATACGAAGGCTGGTACTGTATTTCGGATGAGACCTTCTACACCGAAACCCAGCTGGTGGATATTGAACGTGATGCTGACGGCAAGATTACCGGAGGGAAAAGTCCTGACAGCGGTCATCCGGTGGAACTGGTCAAGGAGGAAAGCTACTTCTTCCGTATGAGTAAATATGCTGACCGCCTGCTGAAGTTCTACGAGGAGAACCCGGAGTTTATCCTGCCGGAATCCCGCAAGAACGAGATGATTAACAACTTCATCAAGCCGGGTCTGGAGGATCTGGCGGTATCCCGTACGACCTTTGACTGGGGCGTTAAGGTAAAAGGCGACGAGAAGCATGTAGTGTATGTATGGATCGATGCGCTTACCAACTACATTACGGCTCTGGGCTATGGCTCGGAGGACCGCAGCCTGTACGAGAAGTACTGGCCTGCTGATGTTCACATCGTCGGGAAGGAAATTGTCCGCTTCCATACGATCTACTGGCCGATTATTCTGATGGCGCTCGGCGAACCGCTGCCGAAGAAGGTATTCGCGCATGGCTGGCTGCTGATGAAGGACGGCAAGATGTCCAAATCCAAGGGTAATGTGGTTGATCCGGTGACGCTGATTGACCGCTACGGCCTGGATGCTCTACGCTATTATTTGCTGCGCGAGGTTCCCTTCGGCTCGGACGGAACCTTCACGCCGGAGAGCTTCGTGGACCGGATTAACTACGATCTGGCCAATGACCTGGGCAACCTGCTGAATCGGACCGGCGCAATGGTGGAGAAATACTTCGGCGGCGAGCTTCCGGCTTATGCCGGTCAGGTCACCGCATTTGACGGCGAGCTTGAAGCGGTGGTGCAGAGCACTTACACCAAGGTGGAAGAAGCGATGGAGAAGATGGAATTCTCCGTAGCCCTGACTGCCATCGGCGCGCTGATCAGCCGGACGAACAAATACATTGACGAGACCCAGCCTTGGGTGCTCGCTAAGGATGAGAGCCGCAGCGCTGAGCTGGCTTCAGTGATGAGACATCTGGTCGAGGGACTGCGCACCGCGTCCATTCTGCTCCAGCCGTTCCTGACCGGCGCTCCGGCGAAGATCTGGGAGCAGCTGGGCATTCAGCCGGGCGAGTTGACCACCTGGGAGAGCGGCAGATCCTTCGGCCTGATCCCGGCAGGTACCCGGCTGGTGAAGGGCGACCCGATCTTCCCGCGCCTGGATGTGGCGCAGGAGGTAGCGTACATCGCCGAAGCGATGGGAGCCGGGAAGCCGGCCGCTGCAGAGGCAACGCCTGCTGCTGCGGCTGCTGTGACTCCGGAAGCGGCGGCTGCCGATCCGGAGGAAGAGGAGCATAAGGAAGAAATCGGCATCGACGATTTCGCCAAGGCAGAGCTGCGCGTAGCCCAGGTCATCGCCTGCGAGCCGGTGAAGAAGGCAGATAAGCTGCTGAAGCTGCAGCTGGATCTTGGTTATGAGCAGCGCCAGGTGGTATCCGGCATTGCGAAGTTCTACACGCCGGAGGAGCTGGTGGGCCGCAAGGTGATCTGCATTGTGAACCTGAAGCCGGTGAAGCTGCGCGGTGAGCTGTCACAGGGCATGATCCTGGCCGCCTCCAAGGGCGAGCAGCTGACCATTGCTACCGTGCCGGATAGCATGCCGAACGGAGCGATTGTGAAATAAGAATGCAAAGAGCATCCGCATAATGATTTAATAGCAATCCCCGCAGGCCAGAAGCAGCGGGGATTGCTTCTTTTTGCTCCAAGATCATAGTGCATAGGAAGCCATGCAGATAACGAAATTCAGATCGGAGTTGACTTATCGTAACGATTACTATTATAATTCTGATAGTAAATTTTACGATTTAAGGGGTCGATAGAGAAATGGTAATAAGAAGCTTGCAAAAAGGGCTGCTGCTCGCTGCTGTCCTGCTGCTTACGCTGTCACTGGCCGCATGCGGACCGAAGAGCAGCGGAAGCATTGTTGAAGGAAAAATGAATGTTATCACTACTTTTTATCCTATATATGAATTCACTGCCGAAATCGGCGGCGACGATGCCAATGTAATCAACCTGCTTCCTGTAGGGGTTGAGCCGCATGACTGGACACCGCGCAGCCAGGATATCATAAGTACCTCCAAAGCGCAGCTGTTCCTCTATAACGGAGCCGGGCTGGAAGGATGGGTACCTAATTTCCTCAAGAGCCTCGATGGTGACAGTAAGACCAAGGCTGTAGAGGTTAGCCAAGGGGTGAAGCTGATTACAACGGATGAAGACGATGGGCATGATCACGGCCATGAAGGTGAAGGCGCTGAAGCAGACGGGCATGGCGACAGCCTGCACACCGACCCGCATACCTGGGTAAGCCCGAAGTCGGCGCTTGTGATGGCCAAGAATATCAAGGATAGTCTTCAAGCCGTTGATCCTGAGCATACTGCAGGCTACGAAGAGCGTTACCAGAAGCTCGCGGACCGCCTGAACGCACTGGATCTGAAGTTCACCGAAGAGCTGGGCAAGCTGCCTAACAAGGAGATTGTCGTATCTCATCAGGCTTTCTCGTATCTGGCACGTGACTACGGCCTGTCGCAGCATGCCATTATGGGGCTGTCGCCGGACGCTGAGCCGCGCGGGCAGGATCTGGTGAAGCTGGCGGCGCTGGTCAAGGCAGAGGGCATCCGTTATATTTTCTTCGAGGAGCTTGTCTCTGATAAGCTGGCTAAGACCCTGGCAAGTGAGACGGGTGTATCCACGATGGTACTGAACCCGGTAGAAGGATTGACTGAGGCTCAGCAGAAGAACGGGGACAACTATTTCACCTTAATGGAGAAAAATTTGCAAAATCTCATTCTGGCCTTACAATAATAAGGAAAGTATAAGTAAGGAAAGTATAAGTGAAAGGCGGTACTTCACATGCAACCGGTATCCCTGGACTGCCATCAGCATATGATCGAAATACAGGATTTGTCCTTCTCCTACGGGGAACAGAAGGTCATTTCGAACTTGAATTATACGGTAAAAGAACGTGATTTCCTCGGTATCCTCGGTTCTAACGGTGCCGGCAAGACGACACTGCTTAAGATGATTGTCGGCCTGTTGCCTGCTTCAAGCGGTGAGATCCGGCTGTTCGGCCAGCCGGTAAGGAAGTTCAAAGACTGGGAGCGTATCGGCTATGTGCCGCAGAAGAATGCGTTCAACCCGTTGTTCCCGGCAACGGTCCGTGAGGTCGTATTGTCCGGCCTGTACAACAACAAGAACCTGATCCGGCGGGTCTCGAAGGCCCAGCACCGGCAGTGTGAGGATGCCCTGGAAGTCATGCGGATTCAGGATATTGCGGAGAAAAGAGTCGGCCAGCTGTCCGGCGGCCAGCAGCAGCGTGTATTCCTGGCACGCGCGCTGATCAACCACCCGGATCTGCTGATTCTGGATGAGCCTACCGTCGGCATTGATGCCGAGACCCAGGCCGGATTCTTCGAGCTGATCATGCACATGCATGCCCATCATCATATGACCTTCCTGATGGTGTCGCATGATATCGACATGATGAAGAATTACCTGGGCAGCGAGCCGGTCCAGAAGAACGGTAAAATCAACTTCTATTGCCGCCACTCGCATGAGGCGCAGAACTGTGAAGTCGATAATTTACAGCATACGTTGTCCTGATAACTGTCGTCAATCATTTGGAGCACCCATTGTACAACATTGGACGACCTAGTAGACCATCAGACTTAAACAAGTGATTTCATTCCATAAATGGGGTAAGGGATGAAGCTGCGTTCATAGTGAAAAACAGGGATAAGTGTATTCTGTACAACTAAAAACAGTGAAACGGGTGGACATCCTCGTCTAATTGTAGTCTGTACAACTAAATTTGCCCGGATGGGCGAAAATCCAGAACTAGAGGCATTTTAAATGCAGGAAATACAACTAAACGGAGATTTGTCGGCACATCCGGCGATTTAGTTGTACAAATTACAACTAAGCCTACCCCGTGCACCTTCATCAGGGCGAGGTAAACCCTCAGCAAGCCATTAGTTAAAGTATTTCTCACACGTTTAAATCCCATTTCCAGTGAAGCGTATCCCGAAGGGAGGCAAAGCGTTCCTTCCGCAAACGTCCCTAAGCAGCGAAAATCGGTCCTCCCACGCCAATTGCACTCAGCGGGTGTCCAGAGGGCGGAGCCCTTGGGGCCCTCCCTTCGGGAAGGGAGGGTTTGGGAGGGATCTCGAAAAGGGTTTGATAAAGGGTTTGATAAAGCTTTTCGCATGATTCGCATGAAAGGTTTATATTTGAAAGGTAGGAGACATTCATCTTGGAAATCCTGTTTAGTGATTTTTTCCAGCGGGCGCTGGCCGGCGGGCTGATGATTGGCATTACGGCGCCGCTAATCGGCGTTTTTCTGGTGCTGCGGCGTCTGTCCATGATTGGAGATACACTGGCGCATGTTACGATTGCCGGGGTAGCGCTGGGTTTTCTGACCGGCTTTTATCCGTTGGGGGCGGGGCTGATCTTTGCGGTCGTGGCCTCATTTGCCATTGAGAAGCTGCGCAAAGCCTACAAAAGCTACGCTGAGCTGTCCATTGCGATCATCATGTCGGGCGGTGTAGCGCTGGCCTCACTATTTTTCACCCTGGGCAAAGGGTATAATGCAGATGTAATGAGCTATTTGTTCGGCAGCATCTATACGCTCAATACAACGGATCTTGTCGTGGTGGGAATCGTAACGATTGCGGTTGTAGTCGTCGTAACCTTATTCTTCAAGGAATTCTTCCTGCTCAGCTTCGAGGAGGATGCGGCCAGTGTCAGCGGACTTCCGGTGAAGCTGCTCAATATGCTGATTACGGTGTTAACGGCTCTGGTGATCAGTACGGCGATCAAGATTGTCGGCTCGCTGCTGGTCTCTGCGCTGTTGACCATTCCTGTAGCCATTAGTCTGCTGCTGTCCCGGAGCTTCAAGTCTTCAGTTATTCTGTCGGTGGCGATTGCCGAGATTGCTGTCACTTCCGGACTGGTCATTGCTGGAGTATGGAATCTGGCTCCGGGAGCAACGATTGTTCTGCTGTTAATTGCACTATTGACTCTAACCCTCATCGGCAAAAAAGGGCTGCCAGCCTAAAAATTAAGCGTACAACCGGCCGCCCTTTGCACCAACTACATAACTGTATCTGTACTGTTGCTACATGAAGTGACCCGAGTGACCCCGACTATGGAAGGAGATGCGCCCGTGTCCAACCTGAATGCAGGAATCGCTTTTGCCGCCGGAGTGGCGTCATTCATATCGCCTTGCTGCCTGCCGCTCTATCCCTCTTATCTATCTTATATTACCGGCTTATCGGTCCAGGAGCTGAAGAGCGGCAGCAACAGCAAAGAGGTCCGTCTCCGGACCCTCTCGCATACGCTGGCGTTCATATTGGGCTTCTCGGCAGTGTTCTATACGCTTGGTTTTGGAGCTGGCTTGTTCGGTGAATTCTTCAATGGCCAGCGGGATTTGATCCGTCAGTTGTCGGCAATCTTAATCATTGTCATGGGGCTCTTTCTGCTGGGGATATTCCAACCGCAGTTTCTGCTCCGGGAACGCAAGCTGGAGCTGCGATGGAAGCCTGCCGGGTACCTCGGCTCCTTCATTTTCGGCATCGGATTCTCGGCAGGCTGGTCGCCCTGCATAGGTCCCATTCTAACTGCTATTATTGCGTTATCGGCCAGTGATCCCGGAACATGGTTTACAATGATTACGGCATACAGTATCGGCTTTGCCCTGCCGTTCTTCGGACTGGCCTTTTTCCTGGGCGGGGCGCGCAAGATCCTGAAATACTCCAACCTGCTGATGAAGCTGGGCGGCGGGCTGATGGTATTCATGGGCATTCTGCTGTTCACCGACCAGATGTTCCGCATTACGATTTGGCTGCAGGGCATCACGCCGCGCTGGCTGATTTTCTAAGAGAAACTTAAGTGAAATAATCAATCCCCGCTTCCGGAAATTGTTCAAAAATCCGCTCTGTGATGAATTCGCGCAGGGCGGTTTGCTGTTCGTCCGGGTAGACATATTTGTTCTGTCCCCATTTCCCCCATTTCTTCTTGCGTTTCTCAATATCCATCTCCAGCTTCGACTTCGGATAACGCTTCTCGATCACGGTCTTGGCCGTCTTAGTGAAGCGGTGCTGGATCATCTCAAAGGTCAGCCCCTTGCCAATTCCCGGCGGCAGCGCATGCGCCAGCTTCTCCAGCAGCTCGCTGTAGCCTTCTTCCCAGCCGTCATGCCAGATAATAGGGGCAATGATGAAGCCCAGCGGATACCCGGAACGGGCGATCTGTCCGGCGGCCTCAATCCGTTCCTCGAAACGTGAGGTGGCTGGCTCAAAGTTCTTAATCACATAATCTGCGTTCACGCTGAAGCGAACACGGGTATGGCCGTTATGCTTCAGCTTCAGCAGCGGCTCGACATGCTGGTATTTGGTCACGAAGCGCAGCCGCCCGAGCGGCTCTTCCGCCATGAATTCGATCAGCTCCGTCAGCGAGCCGGTAATATGCTCAAGGCCAAGCGGGTCTGAGGTACAGGCTGCTTCGAATGTCGTAATTTCCGGGGAGCGCTCGGTGATATATTTTTTGGCTGCATCGATGATGTCCCCGGTGTTGACATAGACACGGATGTAGGGCTTCGCACCCAGCGTGGTCTGCAGGTAACAATAATGGCAGTGGCCCATGCACCCGGTGGCAATAGGAATTGCATAATCGGCAGACGGCTTCGACTGGTCAAAAGTAAGCGTCTTGCGCAAGCCGACCACAAGCGTCCGTTTGGCGATTTTGTATTGCTCGACTTCCGTCTCGCCCGGCAGATTGGTGATCCGGTTATGCGAGGTGGTCATGCGGTAGGGAATATTGCGGGACTTGACCCACTCCATAATCCGCTCCCCTTTGGGATAATTCAGCGCATCAGGTTCAAAGAACACCAGTTCCGGGATGAAGAGGCCGGTGGGCTTGCGTATTCTTTTGGCAGGAGGGCGTTCGGGTGTGATTAAGCTCATGATTTCACGCTCCTTAGGGATGAGGATAACGTTATTGTGCCAATCCGCAGGCGAATGGAATCATGGTAAACATCACTAAGCGGGGAAGCGGATGACCGGCAGGACTTGCCAAGGAGCGGCAGAAGCATGTATCATTGTTAGAGCAAGGCCCGGTCCCACCGTTACGCTCATTATAGAAAAGAGGTAAGCTAGAATGCCAACACCCAGCATGGAGGATTATTTGGAGCGCATATACAAGCTCATCGACGAGAAGGGTTATGCGCGGGTCTCGGATATTGCCGAGGGGCTGGAAGTCCATCCCTCCTCTGTGACCAAGATGATCCAAAAACTGGATAAGGACGAATATCTCATCTATGAGAAATATCGTGGGCTTGTCCTAACAAGCAAAGGAAAAAAAGTGGGGAAACGTCTTGTGGACCGCCATCAGCTGCTGGAGGAGTTCCTCGGGATTATTGGGGTACAGCAAGAGCATATTTATAAGGATGTTGAAGGCATTGAGCATCACTTGAGCTGGGATTCCATCACCCGGATCGAAACGCTGGTGGAATATTTCCGCCGGGATGAAGCGCGTGTGCAGACCTTGTACGATATTCACCATGAGATAGCCAGCGATTCATAAACGTGGCTTTTTTTGTTTGATTAGCGCAACCTTTCCAGTTTTTTTACGTCAAAACGGGTACCGTTCCTTTTTCACCTAAGGAAGGCTTCCGTTTACAAAAGAACGGCCTTCTCCCTGAACAGAGGATGAGAGGGCTGTTTTTGTACATAAATATAATTTTACAATCTGGGAGGAATTATGAATTACCGTAAATGGATTATGGCATTACTTGTGCTTATATTGTGTCTTCCGGTGTGGACGCCGAAGGTCAAGGCAGCTTCTGTGCAAATCACCATTGAACTGGATGGGGAGACGCTGAACCCGGATGTGCCGCCTTATATTACACGTACTAACGTTACGATGGTGCCGGCCGGAGTGATTAGCCAGGGACTGGGTGCCGGTGTGAAATGGGATCAGGCCAGTAAGACAGCAACCATCAGCAAGGATAATAATGTACTGCAGCTGACCAGCGGCAAAACAAGCGCAATCGTTAACGGTGCTGCCGTCCGTCTGGATACTTCTGTGCAGATCTCGCAGGGGCGGGTGATGGTACCGCTTCGCTTTGTAAGCGAGCAGCTTGGGCTTCAGGTAGTCTGGGATCAGGCTACGAAGCATATTTCCTTATATTCCGGCATGGAGATCGGCGGGCCTTCTACACCTGTGACGCCGACCGTTCCGACAGTGCCTACACCAACGGTACCTACGCCATCTGTGCCTATCCCAACGGTGCCGTCACCAACCGTACCTTCCATTCCTGGTGTCAAGACCGGGAAGGCGATGAAGGGTGCCTGGGTATCTACCGTGTATAATCTGGATTGGCCCTCAACGTCTTCGGCAGGCAATCCGGACAAGCAGAAGAAGGAGTTCGACAGCCTGCTGGACAAGCTGAAGGCGGCCGGATTCAATAGTGTATTCGTCCAGGTCAGACCTTCCGGTGATGCGCTCTATCCTTCACAGATCGTGCCCTGGTCCAAGGTGCTTAGCGGGACTCAGGGTAAGGAGCCCGGCTATGATCCGCTGGCCTATATGGTTAACAGTGCCCATAGCCGGGGAATGCAGCTGCACGCCTGGTTCAATCCGTTCCGGGCTACAACCGACGCTTCTACCAGCAGTCTAGCCCCTAACCATGTCGCTAAGCTTCATCCGGACTGGATTGTTAAGGCGGAGAACAAGCTGTACATCAATCCGGGGATTCCGGAAGCGCGGCAGCATATCATTGACACGGTGATGGAGGTAGTCAGAGGATATGATGTCGACGGGGTGCATCTGGATGATTACTTCTATCCGTCCAATGTAGCTTTTGCCGATGACACAGCCTTCAAGACCTACAATACACAAGGGATTACCAGCAAAGGCAACTGGCGGCGGGATAATATCAACCAGTTCATCCGTCAGCTGGGGCAGGAGATTCATGCAGTGAAGCCTTCCGTCTCTTACGGAGTCAGCCCGTTCGGGGTATGGCGCAACAAAAAAGCGGACAGCACCGGCTCAGATACTACAGCAGGGGTGTCAGCCTATGATGATATGTATGCGGATGTGCGCACCTGGATTCAGAACGGCTGGATCGATTATGTAGCCCCGCAGGTCTACTGGAGCCTCTCTTTCAGCGCCGCCCGTTATGATAAGCTGGTGGACTGGTGGGTGAATGAGGTTAAGGGAACGAAGGTTAAGCTGTACATCGGTCTGGCTTCCTACAAGGTTGGAGATACCAAGCAGACAGCGGAATGGCAGAGCGGAGATCAGATTATCAACCAGCTCAAATATAATGAGAAATACGATGAGGTATCAGGCAGCATCCTGTTCCGGGCGAATGATATTGTGGTTCGTGACCCGTACGGGCTGGCCAGTCTGCTCAGCTTCTATTTCAAGAGTTAAGTCATGAATAGTCCCCCGTGCTCATAGATAACAATACATTCTATGGAACGGGGGTTTGTCATGTATGGAGATTAACGCAGTATTTGAAGGCGGGGGAGTCAAAGGAATTGCCCTGGCAGGTGCGGTGGAGGCGACGGAACGCGCGGGACGCACCTTCGGGCGGGTAGCAGGAACCTCATCCGGTTCGATCATTGCCTCGCTGCTGGCAGCGGGGTACAGCGGGGAGATCATGAGCCGGATTATCCGGCGAACACCGTTCACCTCTTTTCTGAAGCGGGGAGCACTCTACAACACCGCCTTTGTTGGGCCGGCCTTGCGTGTGCTGCTCAAGAAAGGACTGTACTCAGGTCAGGCGCTGGAATCGTGGATACGCGGCTTGCTGCTGGAGCAGGGGATAGTTACGTTCCGGGATCTGCCGCGCGGCAAGCTGCGGGTGATTACATCGGACATTACCAACGGGCGGATTGTGGTGCTGCCTGATGATCTGGTGCTGTACGGGATCGAGCCTGAGCGCTTCGAAGTTGCCAAGGCGGTGCGGATGAGCTGCAGCATTCCGTATTTCTTCGATCCGGTGATCCTGCGGCTGGCCGGAGAGGCGGCCCGGGGGAAATCGTTCAGCGGGCAGCTGGTCTATATGGTGGACGGGGGAGTGCTGAGTAATTTCCCGCTCTGGCTGTTCGATGAGAAGAAGGACGGCTTCCTCTCGCCGCAGCGCAGGACACCAACGATCGGCTATCAGCTGATCGGGAAGACGGCTCCGCAGCCTCATCATATTACGGGGCCATTCAGCATGCTGGAGGCAATGGTGGAGACGATGCTCTCCGCGCATGATGAACGCTATATTGAGACGGATAAATTCGTTCGTACGGTCAAAATCCCTACGCTGGGTATCTCCACCACCGAGTTTCATATTACACAGGCACAGACGGACGCCTTGTATACGGCGGGCATCGCAGCCGGAGAAGAGTTCTTCGCTAACTATCGTCCGGCACCGCCGTCCTGCACCCGGAGGGAAGCCCTTGATCCCGCAGGTTCAAGGCGGTAACAAAATAACCCCACAAAGTGCGGCTTTAGCTTAGAAGATGAGTCAGGTGCTTTGCGGGGGCCCCAAAAACAAAAAAAGGCATCCCGCACGTGATTTGATCACGTGGGGATGCCTCTTGCAGCTCTACTTCGTTAACATTCAGTATTCAGTGATATTTGGGCAACTGATCGTCATTCTTACCCTTGCTGCCTTCGATGACCTGGAAGGGATAGCTTTTGCGCTTACCGGGTGAACCAGTGGTCTTGCGGATGCCGGCAACCTTGGACATCGTCTTGGCTGAAGGCTTAACCTTGGTGCGCGAACGGCCGGGTCCGCCGCCCATTCTTCCGGGGGCTACCTTGTAGGCGTAATACAACAGTCCCAGCAGAATCAGGGGTAAGATGAAGATGGACAGGGCCATCAGGCCGCGTGCCATAATATCTACCACCAGGCCCCATACGGCAAGAGCTGTTGTAATCCAAAATATCAAAGCATGTCTGATCATGGGCTAATCATCCTTTCGCAGGATCCAAAATGCCGCCTGACACACTTGCCTCCGAATATCCTTTTGCTTCAATTGCAGCGTCCAGCTCCCGCATCCGGTTGAAGGAAGCGATCGACACCTCTACCATATCGTCCTTAGGCTCCTTGGTAGTCAACAGCTGCAGCCACAGGCCCGGGTACCCCAGATACTTGAGGCCGGGAATATCTCTTACCGCATTCGTGCCCTTCAGTACCTCGAACGAGATTCCAATGACCACCGGCAAAAGAACGATACGCTGCAGCACCCGTTCCATCAGGGAATCCCACGGGACGACTGAGTAGATAATTACACCGAGGATAATCGTCAGCATCATGAAGCTGCTTCCGCAGCGGTAATGCAGACGGCTGTATTTCTGTACGTTCGCTACGGTCAGCTCTTCACCGGCTTCGAAGGCGCTGATGACCTTATGCTCAGCTCCGTGATACTGGAAGAGCCGCTTGATCACTGGCGTCTGGGAGATCGCCCAGAGATAGACGAGCAGGAGAACCAGCTTAATGCCGCCTTCCACAAGGTTGTGCAGAATATAGTTGTCAAATACATTCTTGAACAAAAAATCTTCTACGAATACCGGGACCAGCGTAAAAATCAGCTTGCCGAACAGGAAAGACAAAATCCCCATTACAGCTACACCGAAGATCATTCCGAGGCTCCAGCCTTCGTCCTTCTTTTTGTCCTTACCCTTCGCCTGCTGCTTGGCAAGCTCTTCCGGCTCCGTCTCGTCCTCGGCATAAGATTCTGCCGAATAGTTCAGATGCTTCGAGCCTTTGGCGCTGGAATCTATAATACTGACAATGCCGCGAAGCAGCGGAATCTTGCGCAGTTTAAGGACCCAGCTCTTATCGCTCTTCGGCACCTCCAAAAATGTAATCTCCTGATTCTTTCGTCTTACTGCTGTTACGTTGACATGCTTGCCGCCGAACATGACGCCTTCGATGACGGCTTGGCCGCCGTAACTGGGAGTTTCCTGGGACAACCAATTCACCTTCCCGTATATTGATATGATTTATATAATACATTGTAACTAATTTTTAAACACATTACTAGTTGGATTGCCGTCAGTTGTACATACTAGGCATAGAGAGCGGAGTGGAAACCGGATTAACCCCATACCGAAAGAGAGGCGGCTCTATGAGTTCTTCCAGCAAGCCCAAAAACGTTCAGACGAATCCTTTTTATTTCTCCATTGAACTAGGTTATTTCGCCGGTTTAATCTGGGGGGGATTGCACTGGCTGATGTATGTTCTGCACTTTACCAAGGTCATTCCGGGTTTTTTGGCGGAGCCTTTTTTCAAGCATGAATTTCTGTTGACCCCTGCCGGACAGCTGCTCGGTTATTTATGCTTCATTGTACTCTCCGTATTGGCTTCCCTGATCTACGTGTTTATTTTCCGGAAGCTTAACGGCCCTTGGCCTGGGATGATATACGGGGTGCTGTGTTGGTCGGTCCTGTTCCTTGCCTGCTCGCGCTTATTCCTGCTCCAGCCTCCGTTCAAGCTGCCGTGGAACACGGTCATCAGCGAATTCTGCCTGTTCCTGCTCTGGGGATTATTCATCGGATATACGGCGGCAATCGAGTATACGGATGAACGCAAACGCGAACAGCAGACGAAGCTGGCTTAGGCCCTTCGAAAAAACTTCTCAGTTGGCCTGCCGCTATGGTAAAATACAATGTGGCTATTTCGAGAGGAGAATGAAAATGGGCAACAAGCGCGTCTCCAAGCTGCGTAAGGTTCTGCAGGAACTGGGACTGGATGCGATGTTAATTACCAGCGGATATAACCGCCGCTATTTGAGCGGGTTCACCGGCTCCTCCGGGTATGTACTGGTTACCGGTGATGACAGTTATCTGCTGACTGATTTCCGGTATATGACACAAGCCTCGGAACAGGTGAATGGCCTCAAGGTGGTACAGCATGACTCCAAATTCATTGACACCGTGCGGGAACTGCTGCCGAAGGGCGGACAAGTCCGCGTCGGCTTCGAGCAGGATGATGTGACCTTCAGTGCGTACACCGCTTATGCGGAGGCTCTTGCCCCGGCAGCTATGGTACCGGTGTCGAAGGCTGTTGAGAACCTGCGTATGTTCAAGGACGAGGAAGAGCTGGCTGTTATGCAGCGGGCTGCCGATCTGGCAGACGCCACGTTCAGTCATATCCTGAATGTGATCAAGCCGGGCATGACGGAACGCGACGTTGATCTGGAAATGGAGTTTTACATGCGTACGCATGGTGCAACTTCGTCTTCATTCGATACGATCGTCGCTTCCGGTGAGCGTTCAGCTATGCCGCATGGAGTAGCGAGCAGCAAGGTTATCGGGAACAACGAATTCGTCACCTTCGATTTCGGCGCGCTCCTGGACGGTTACTGCTCCGATGTGACCCGTACGATTGCTCTGGGTTCACCGGACCCTAAGCTGAAGGAGATCTACGATATTGTGCTTGAAGCGCAGCTTCATACGCTGGCGCATATCAAGCCCGGCATGACCGGCCGTGAATGTGATGCCCTGGCCCGGGATATCATCACCCGTTACGGGTACGGTGAATACTTCGGCCACAGCACAGGCCATGGTCTCGGGATGGAAGTACATGAATGGCCGCGGTTATCCAAGCTGGCGGATGAAGTCATCCAGCCGGGGATGGTTGTTACTGTGGAGCCGGGAATCTATCTCTCGGGCCTTGGCGGCGTACGGATTGAAGATGATATTGTCATTACCGAGAGCGGCATCACGCTGCTGACACATTCATCGAAGGATTATTTGGTACTGTAAGACACTATCATTCAGTTCATTTATGGATTCCAGGAGGGATTTTTTGTGATTTCAGTTAACGATTTTAAGACAGGCCTGACCGTAGAAGTAGAAGGGGACATCTTCACCGTCCTAGATTTCCAGCACGTGAAGCCGGGTAAAGGCGCAGCCTTCGTCCGCTCCAAGCTGAAGAACCTGCGTAACGGCAATACGGTTGAGCGTACCTTCCGTGCAGGCGAAACGATTGGCCGCGCCATCATCGAGAACCGTGGCGTACAGTACCTGTATGCAAGCGGCTCTGAGCATGTGTTCATGGACAACGAGACTTACGACCAGTTCGAATTGACAGCCAAGCAGCTCGAATGGGAGCTTAACTTCCTTAGAGAGAACATGACCGTAAATATCGTCAGCTACCAGGGCGAAATCCTCGGGATCAACCTGCCGACCAGCGTAGAGCTGAAGGTTACCGAGACCGAACCGGGCGTGAAGGGTAACACGGCTCAAGGCGCAACCAAAGCTGCTGTTCTGGAGACCGGTCATACGGTTCAGGTACCGCTGTTCATCAACGAAGGAGACGTTCTCCTGGTCGATACCCGCGAAGGTAAATATATCTCCCGCGCGTAGGAGTCTTTTTGGATTCCAAATGTAACTTTGAGGGCCTCCCCGCTTGATGCGGCGGAGGTCTTTTTGCAAATATAAGGGAACTCCTTCTATTTCCTGCTGAAACGGAACCGTCCTTCAAAAGAACGGCAAAGCCGTTTCCACTTGTGTGGCAGGCTGGCCGAGAGGGAAGAAGTGATGGGAAAAGCGGATGAAAGGGATAAATCCCTCTGATTTAGCGGGAGGTTAGCTAAACGGGGGGATTAAAGGTATTAATCCCTTAGATTAAGCTAAAAGTGGACAGGACGGGTAAAATCAAAGGGATAAATCCCTCAGATTGGTAAGAAGCGGATGGCACACTAGGAATTAAAGGGATAAATCCCTCAGACGTACGTCTCAGGTGGGGCTGAATGTGGAGTGAAGGAGAGTAATGAGGAGCACTAGTGCACCAGAATTGGGCCAAAGTAGGCTGGATGAGTGAATGAGGAGCACTAGTGCACCAGAAATGGGCCGAAGCGGGCTGGATGAGTGAATGAGGAGCATTAGTGCACCAGAATGAAGCCTGAGCAGGCCGTGGCGGGCTGGAGATTAAGGCCGGGTTCATCAAAAATGGGCATATTATTTTGTGAAACCATTAACGCATGTTATGATTTTCGTATTATACTGTGTTAAAGCGTTAACCAAAATTCAAGCTACTTTAGAGCGAAATAGGGAGTGAATGGAACTTTGTCACTTTATGTCATGAAATTCGGGGGCAGCTCCGTCGGCGATGTTGAACGCATGAAGCGGGTCGCCGGGCGGATCGCAGCCAAGCAGGATGAAGGACATCGCTGCGTTGTGGTGGTCTCCGCTATGGGAGATACCACAGATGATCTGATCGATCAGGCGAAACAGCTGAACGGTCAGCCCCCCGCACGCGAGATGGATATGCTGATGACTACCGGAGAGCAGATCTCCGTTGCGCTTCTGTCGATTGCGCTTCACGGAATCGGCCGGAATGCCGTATCCTATACAGGCTGGCAGGCCGGGTTCCGTACCGATGAGACCCACGGCCGGGCACGGATCAGTGAGATTGTTCCACGCCGGGTGCTGGAGTCGCTGGAGCGTGAGCAGATTGTAATTGTAGCCGGCTTCCAGGGCATGACGCTGGATGGCGAGATCACCACGCTGGGCCGCGGAGGCTCGGATACGACGGCGGTTGCGCTGGCTGCAGCGATTAAAGCGGATGTCTGCGAGATCTACACTGACGTCGACGGGATCTACTCGACTGACCCGCGTATTGTGAAGACGGCGCGCAAGCTGAAGGAAATCTCCTATGACGAGATGCTGGAGCTGGCGAATCTCGGGGCAGCCGTGCTGCATCCGCGTGCTGTGGAATATGCCAAACGATATCAAGTGAAGCTGGTCGTAAGATCAAGCTTTAACCATAATGAAGGTACTGTGGTGAAGGAGGAAGCAAGCATGGAGCAGGGTGTAGTGGTAAGCGGAATTGCCTATGACAAGAATGTGGCCCGGATCAGTATTCTGGGAGTTCCTGATGTACCGGGGGTACTTGCGCAGGTATTCGGCAAGCTGGCCGATGAGGGCGTGGATGTTGATATTATCGTGCAGAGCGGGGTGCAGAACGAGACTGCAGATTTCTCCTTCACTGTAGCGCTTGGCGATCTGGTGAAGGCCAAGGAGGTCATCGAGGGGCTGCACAGCGTATTGCCTTACCGTGAAGTGACCTCTGAGGACAGTCTGGTCAAGGTGTCGATTGTCGGCGCCGGGATGGTCAGCCACCCGGGGGTTGCCGCCAAGATGTTCGAGGTCATCTCGAATGAAGGCGTGAGCATCAAGATGGTCAGCACCTCCGAGATCAAGGTATCGTGTGTGATTGAATCCGGCAACCTGCAGCAGATTATTCAGGCGCTGCATACCGCTTATAACCTGGATACAGAAGAGCAAGCCTTCGTGGGAGGTCCGCAGGACCGCCGCTAAGCCTGCCGGAAGGTATCGTAATTACAGAAGAGTGCTGTTTCCCGCCGAAGCGGAGAACAGCACTCTTCTTTTGCATTCACTAGCTCAGCCGCCGGAACCTGCCCATAATTTCTACGGTCTCCAGCACGTTAACGAAGGATTTCGGATCAGTCTCCAGAATCGTCTTGCGCAGATCTGCCAGCTCATAACGGGTGGTTACGGTCATCAGCATCGTATTGCCCTCGTGACTGTACCCGCCCTCCGCGTTCACAACGGTGATGCCGTGCGGCAGGCTGGTCAGCCGGTTCAGCATTTTCTCGCGCTCCTTGGTGACAATGAAGCAGGTCAGCTTGACATGGCGGATGTGGATCATATCAACCACCCGGCTTTTGACGAAGATACAGAGCATGGCGTATAGCGCGGAATCCCAGCTTTTGAAGAAGCCGAGACTTAAGATGACCAGACCGTCCATGACGAACAGCACGGTGCCCATGGGAATATCCCGCTTACGGGTAATAATGGAGCCGAGAATGTCGAAGCCCCCGGAAGAACCGCCCGCCCGCAGCGAGAAGCCCACCCCTCCCGCAATAATTACCCCGCCGAAGATACTGGCCAGAATCGGGTCCTTGGTAAGCTTCACTACAGGGATAACGGTCAGGAACCAGGTGGTGGACAGAACGGACAGCATGCTATAGCAGATGTATTTTTTGCCCACGGCTACGAAGCCCCAGATCAGGATCGGCAGATTGATGGCGAAATAATACAGCGAAATATACTTAGGATGGGTTAAATACCCGATGATCGAAGCTGTCCCCGCTACACCGCCGCTGAGCAGCTGGTGCGGAATCAGGAACAGGCGGAGCCCGGCTGCGACCAGGAAGGCTGAAAATATAATAATAGCAACCTCTTTTACCTGTCTGGCTATCGTTCCTGATACAAGCGGTACTACGAAATTACGAACCTGCATGACTGTGATCCCCTTCTTTGTTAGTTATCTTTTAAATGGCAAAATTAATTTTATCATACCGATGATATTTTTTTATATAGGGCTGCACTATGATTTCTTTCACACCTTCTGAAATCTCCGCTAGTATCCCCATTTCTTCTTGTCTAAAGTCGCCCCTTTCCGCATATCCATGGATAACAGCTTGTTTGTGTGCAGGGAATGTGTACGATCCATAGATTTGAACGAAGGAGATGAGATTTTTGGACAAGTATGTAAGCTGGATGTCCGGCCTGCGGCTGCTGTCCGGCAGTGTGGAGATTGCGGCGGCCATAATTATGCTGAAGCTGAATCAGGTGGATAAGGCGCTGGCTGTCAATTCGGGATTGGCGCTCGTCGGCCCTACAATCCTCATTCTGACCACGGCTGTCGGCCTTACAGGGATGGCAGAGCAACTGTCCTGGGGGAAGCTGGGCTGGATTGGCTGCGGGGTGGCTATTCTCTTATTCGGGATTCTGAAGAAATGATAGATGCTAGGCATAATGCACAAGTACAAGCATAAATATGGAATAAAGCTAATTTAGTAGAGTACAGCTTGGGGGTACCTGGTATGGCATATGACTGGCTTCTGTTGTTTCCCGAAAAAGTAAGAGCGCTGCTCGGCGGCCTCCCCGCTGCGCTCCTGGACAAGGTGGAGGAGATTCGTGTCCGTGAGGGACGGCCGCTGGAGATCAACTATTCCGGCAAATATCATTTCATCGGCGCCGGCGGCACTCTGACCCAGCTTCCCGCCGAGGCTTACCGGCCGGACCGGGAGGATACGCACCGGCTGCTGGACCTCATCAGCAATCATTCGCTCTATACGATGGAAGAGGAGCTGCGCAAGGGCTTCATCACTATTCCCGGCGGACACCGGATCGGCCTCTGCGGCCGGACGGTACTGAGCGGGGGCGGTGTGGAGCATCTGCGCGATATTACCGGCTTCAACGTGCGGATTGCCCGTGAGGTGCACGGCATCGCCGACAGCGTGCTGCCTTATCTGCTGGACCGGGGGCGGCAGCGGGTCATGCATACGCTGATCCTGTCACCGCCGCAGCATGGCAAGACCACACTGCTGCGCGATCTGGCCAGGCAGCTGTCGGCGGGTACAAGCGGCGGCCGGGAGGGCAACCGGCCGGGGCTGAAGGTCGGCATCGTGGACGAACGCTCCGAGATCGCAGGCAGCCGCCGGGGAATTCCCGCCTTCGATGTCGGGCCGCGCACGGACATTCTGGACGGCTGTCCCAAGGCGGAGGGCATGATGATGATGATCCGCTCGCTGTCGCCCGATGTGCTGATTGCCGATGAAATTGGACGCGTGGAGGATGCGGAGGCGGTGACCGAGGCGCTGCACGCCGGGATCTCGGTGGTCGCCTCCGCGCACGGCAAGGAAGTGTCCGAGCTGGCCCGGCGGCCGGGGCTCGGCGGACTGCTGGAGCACCGGATGTTCGAGCGGTATGTGATTCTGCACCGCGGGGCCTCCGGCTTGTCCTTCCGCATTCTGGATGCCCAGAAGCGCGGGCTGCTGCTGGTCTCGCCGGAGGAGCAGCCGGTGTCAGGGGGTGACCGCCATGCTTAAGCTGCTTGGCGCGGTACTGATCGTGCTGGCCGGAACACTGGCCGGCTTCAAGCGGGCGGCCCAGTATGCCGACCGGCCAAGGCATATCCGGGCCTTGATTGCAGCGCTCCAGCGGCTGGAGACCGAGATCCAGTACGGTTACACGCCGCTGCCGGAGGCGCTGCGCCGGATCGGGCTGCAGACGAAGGAGCCGCTGCGGGCCTTCTTCCTTACGGCGGCGGATGAGATGAATCCGCCGCATAACTACAGTGCGGAAGAGGCCATCCGGCGGGCGATGGAAGCCCACTGGAGCAGCGCATCGCTGCGGGGCACGGAGAAGGAGATCATCCGGCAGCTCAGCTGCACGCTTGGAACCAGTGACCGGCCGAATCAGAGCACGCATATTGCGCTGGCTTTACAGCAATTGAAGCAAGAGGAGACAGCGGCCAGAGAAGATCAGGGCAAGTATGAGAAGGTGAGCAAAAGCCTGGGTCTGCTGCTTGGAGCATTGATCGTCATTTTGATCTTTTAGCGAGGTGCCAGGAATGAATATTGAAGTCAACGCGATCTTTCAGATTGCCGGCATCGGCATCATTATCGCCATGATCCACACGGTGCTTAAGCAGATGGGTAAAGAGGATATCGCCCACTGGGTAACGATTGTCGGCTTTATCATCGTCCTCTTCATGGTCATCCGGATGCTGGATGGGCTGCTGCAGGAAATCAAAACGATTTTTCTTTTTCAGTAGGCTGAAGTTATGGAAATCATTCAGATTGTGGGAATTGGCATCTTGGCGACGGTCCTGATCCTCGTCCTGAAGGAGCAAAAGCCGGTATTCGCCTTCCTGCTGACTACGGCGGCCGGCATTCTGATTTTCCTGTTCCTGATCGGCAAGATCGGAACAATTCTCGGTACGCTGGAGCGGGTCGCGGAATCCTCCGGGATGGAAATGATCCATATCAAAACCGTGTTCAAAATCATCGGCATCTCCTATATCGCGGAATTTGGGGCGCAGATTGTAAGGGATGCCGGGCAGGAATCGATTGCTTCCAAGATTGAGCTGGCCGGCAAGGTGCTGATCATGGTGCTGGCTGTCCCGATTATCAGCATTATTATTGAAACGGTCATGAAGCTGCTGCCAGCCTGATACAGCGGACATGCCGGACAAGTTGGAGTAAAGCGGAGGTGAGGGGAATGCAGGAGCATAGGTTTTTTCGGCCGCCAAAAGGGGTAAAAGCGCTCCTGCTTCTGCCAGCACTGCTGCTGGTCCTCCAGCTGCTTCTGCTGTGTGGAAGCACGGCAAGCGCCGCAAGTTCTGCAAGTGTTGCAGATGCTCCAAGTACGGCTCCGGTTCCTTCATCCCCGGCTGCAGCCGGCAGCGGAGGCCCTACGTCTCCCGTTGACCAGTGGGTGAAGGGGCAGGTAGAGCATCTGCCGAAGGACAAAGTGGAGTCTTACTGGGATCAGTTAATGAAGGATTACGGGGGATTTTTCCCGGAAGGCCGGACGCCTTCCTTAATGGATATGCTGCTGCCGGGAGATAAGGGCTTAAGCTTCAAAAGCGTATTGTCCGGCCTGATGAACTTCATGTGGCATGAGGTGCTTTACAACGGCAAGCTGCTGGTCACGATTGTGATGATCAGTGTGCTGAGCATGATTTTGGAGACGCTGCAGACTGCTTTTGAACGGAAATCCGTCAGTAAAATCGCTTATATGCTCTGCTACATGGTGGTGCTGGTCATCGCCGTTAACAGCTTCAATGTCGCTATCGGCTATGCCAAGGATGCCATCGACCGGATGATCGACTTCATGATGGCCATGATTCCGCTGCTGTTCGCGCTGCTGGCCTCGATGGGCAATATCGTCACGGTGTCGGTGACCCATCCGCTGATTGTATTCATGATCCATACCGTAGGCACGTTGATTCATACGCTGGTCTTCCCGCTGCTGTTCTTCTCGGCGGTGCTGCATCTGGTGAGCGCCATGTCGGAGAAATACAAGCTGACCCATCTGGCCAACCTGCTGCGCAATATCGGGGCCGGGCTGCTCGGGGTGCTGCTGACGGTGTTTCTCGGCGTGATCTCCGTCAGGGGGATTACCAGCTCGGTTACAGACGGAGTGACCATACGCGCGGCCAAATATATCACAGGGAATTTCGTGCCGGTGATCGGCAAAATGTTCGCGGATGCCACGGACACGGTCATCTCGGCCTCGCTGCTGGTGAAGAACGCCATCGGGCTGTCGGGAGTGATCATTATCCTCTTCCTGTGTGCGTTCCCGGCAATCAAAATTCTGATTCTCGCCCTGATCTATAATCTGGCCGCCGCCGTTATGCAGCCGCTGGGCGAGACACCGATCGTGACCTGCCTGCAGACGATCGGCAAAAGTATGATTTATGTCTTCGCAGCACTGGCCGCCGTCTCGCTGATGTTCTTCCTGGCGGTAACTATTATGCTGACTGCGGGCAATGTGACCGTGATGATGCGTTAGAACGAAATGATAAGGAGGTGCGCCATGTCCTGGCTCAGCAGTTGGCTCCATGAGCTGATTCTCGTCGTGCTGATGGCTGCATTCGTGGAGATGCTGCTGCCCAGCAAATCCATGGAACGCTATGCGAGGCTGGTCCTCAGCCTGCTGGTCCTGCTGACAATGCTCAGCCCGATCATCTCTCTGCTGAAGGGCGATGCCAGCAAAGAGCTGACCGTGGCGATGCAGCAGCAGGAGAGAAGCGGGGGGCTGAAGGGCGGAACGGGCGGCGCACCGGATTCACTGGACAAGATTCTGGCGGACGGGCGGATGCTCGCCGCCGGAGCGCAGGACCAGAGCCTGAAGCTGGCTGCCGGGGAAATCGCCGGCCAGATGCGCGACCAGATTGCCGGGAGCACGGGGCTCGGCGGGGTGAAGGTGACGGTGGCCCTGGCCATGGGCCCGAATCCAAATGCGCCGCTGGGCGAGGAGGTGCCGCAGATTTCCTCGGTCACGGTAGCTCTTCCGCCGGAGCAGAGTGCCTCTGGAGGCGCTGTCCCGGGCAGGGGTACTGCAGCCCCACCGTCAGCCGGGCCGATACAGATTACCCCTGTGGAGCCGGTTCAGGTCAGCCTGGAGGATAGCGGCGGGGAGGGGGAATCACAAGCGTCCTCCTCGGGGGATTCGGCTCCGGCGTCATCCTCCTCTTCCGGGAGCGGAACGGATGGACCACAGGAGACAGTGACGGAGGAAGCCGGCACCATTATCAAGCTGCTGGAGCAGAACTGGAACCTGGACCCCGCTCTGATCAAGGTGCAGAGCAGCGGGGGCGGTACCGTGAAATCATAGGTTGAAGGAGGGAAATCAATGGGCAATTGGCTGAAAAAGCTGGAACAGTGGGCCGGAGGCGGCAGCGGCAGCCCGAAGCGCAGCCACACCTTCCGCTGGCTGATCATTATCGGCCTGCTGGGTGTTGCGATCATGCTGTTCAACTCCTTCGTGAATGTGAAGAAGCTGGACAACGAGAACACGGGCCGTGAACCGCCGGACAGCGGGAACTCGCAGACAGTGCTGCAGCAGGAGGCCGGGAGCACGAATTCTTTTGACAGCATCGAACTGGCGATGGAGAACCGCACCAAGGAGATTCTGGAGAAAATTGTGGGGGTCGGCACTGTGGATATCATGGTCACTGTAGATTCCACAGAGGAGATTATCGTGCAGCGCAATATGAACGACTCGCAGCAGCAAAGTGAAGAAACGGATGCCAGCGGAGGTAAACGCCATACCACCCAGTACACCAGGGACGGCCAGATCGTCACTTACAGCCAGTCAGGGAACGAGGCTCCAATTATCACCAAACGGGTGAAACCCCAGGTACGGGGAGTGCTGGTGGTCGCCAAAGGGGCAGAGAACAAGGTCGTGCGCAGTCTGATTGAGCAGGCGGTTGAAAAGGGGCTTAACGTACCGGTCTACCGGATTTCTGTTGTCCCGCGCAAGCAGGAATAGGCATGTCTCCGGCAACCCCGGCATATGCTTTAACAGAAGAGGCTTGTACGATACACACGACTCAGAGACGACAAGAAGGCTGGCAACAAAATTATAGGAGGTATAGACAATGAAGGGCAAAAGACAAACGATTTGGCTGGTTTCTATGCTCAGTTTGATGGTAGTGCTCTCTGCATATTATCTGTTCACGGAAGACACGGGGGCTCCCATCCCCAAAGAAACCGCAGGCAGCATCCAGGTGGACACTATAAAAGACGGCACGGGCGGCGGAACCGCCACTACGCTGAACAGCGGACTTGTCATCAAAGAGGTCAGCACGGATAAAGGGGTTGCAGTAGGAACCGTGGATGACAGCAGCAAGACCGCTAAGGATGAAGCGGCATCCACAGTAGCAACTGAGGACAGCACGACTCCGTCCGTGATAGATGACAGCAGTGTGGTTGCTGACAGCAGCAACACTGCCAAGGATACAACTGCTGCAACAGATAAGGCGGTTACGACTACGGCTGATAAAGGCAAGGATACGGCTGGCAGCAAGGATACCAAGGAAAATAAGGATGCTAAGGACACCAAGGACAGCAAAGACACCAAAGACAGCAAAGATACGTCAGCCGCTGCAGACAAGACTCCGGCGAAGGACGACGAGGCAATTCTGGATGAAGTGGCTTCGCAGAGCGTATCGGCCACTAGCCTGTTCACGAACTACCTGTACGAACGCGAGCAGAAGAACCTGAAGGATCATAATGATTTGCTGGCGCTGATTAACAATATGGATAAGACACCTGCCGAGAATGCGGCAGCCCAGGAGCAGCTCAGCAAGCTGGAAGAGAAGGAATCCAAAATCACCGGGATTGAAGAGAAGCTCCAACAAAAATATGGCGAAGCCATTGTGAAGGAAGAAGCCGGTGACGCCTACACGATCGTGGTGCTCAGCGATAAGCTGGATGTGAAGCAGGCGGTAGGCATCGTAGACTTTGTAATGAAGGAATTGAGCGTTACCCAGGACAAGATTAAGGTCCAATACGTCTCGGAGCAGTAAGCCGGCTGAATATAATTAGGGAAAATAGAATAAAATGCCGAAAGAGCCCGGGCGCGTCCCAGGCTCTTTCCATTTCTAGCGTTTGTGATATAATACATAAAGTTATCGATGTATAGAAAAAAGAAGATTACGCAGGCAGCGGTTACACAAGGTAGCGATTCAAGAGAATTACAGAGCAGACCCGCCTTACGGGTATGCTTGTCAGAACGGATATCGTACCCGTCTCAGCCAGCGTCCCCAAAATGGCTTCGAGAGAAAGCTGAAGGAGTGAACTACCCAATGTTCAAGTTAAGCGAGATTAAGGAATTGATTCAATTGCTGGACCAGACTTCCTCCGTGCACGAGCTGGAGATTGAAAGCGAAGGTATGAAGCTGGCTATCCGTAAACCGGATCGCTCTGAAGCTGAAGGAACAGTAATTCAGGCGGCTCCTTATACCTACCCCTTTACGCCAGCCCCGCAGCCGCAAAGTCCGCAGATTATTGCCCCTCCGGCTGTTAGTGAAGTTCCTGCTGCGGCGCAGCAGCCCGCAACCTCCGCTGAAGGCGCATTACATAAAATCGTCTCGCCGATGGTCGGAACCTTCTACAGTGCGGCTTCACCGGAGACGCCTGCCTTTGTCAATGTCGGAGACCGGGTGAATGAGAAATCCACGGTCTGCATCATTGAAGCGATGAAGCTGATGAATGAGCTGGAGGCCGAAGTGAAGGGCGAGATTGTCTCTGTCCTGGTTGAGAACGGCCAACTGGTGGAGTACGGCCAGCCGCTGTTTCTGGTGAGAGCGGAATAATTGCCGCGAGAATGAGGAGGAGCTTGCAAGCTTCGCTAAACTTTGGGAGGAAACGCATGAACATTCAAAAAGTGTTGATTGCCAACCGCGGCGAGATTGCGGTCCGCATTATCCGGGCCTGCCGCGAGCTGGGTATTGCCACCGTGGCTGTCTATTCGGAGCCGGACCGCGATTCTTTGCATGTCCGGCTTGCAGATGAGGCGTACTGCATCGGACCGATGCCCGCCAAGGACAGCTATTTGAACTTTACCAATATTATGAGCGTTGCCACGCTGACGGAATGCGATGCTATTCATCCCGGCTATGGCTTCCTGGCCGAGAATGCGGATTTCGCCGAGATCTGTGAATCCTGTAACATTACCTTCATCGGCCCGTCACCGGATGCGATTACGCGGATGGGCGACAAGGCCGTAGCCAAGGAGACGATGAAGCAGGCGGGGGTTCCGATTATTCCGGGCTCCGACGGGCTTGTCGGCGACATAGAAGAAGCGGTGATGCTGGGCCGGGATATCGGGTATCCGATCATCGTCAAGGCTACCGCAGGCGGCGGAGGCAAGGGCATCCGCATTGCCGAGGATGAAGAATCGCTGGTGAAGCAGATTACCGCAGCCCAGCAGGAAGCGCAGAAGGCCTTCGGCAATGCCGGGGTCTACCTGGAGAAATTCCTGACCGGCATGAAGCATGTGGAGATTCAGATCATCGCCGACAATCACGGCAACGTAGTCCATCTGGGTGAACGTGACTGCTCTGTGCAGCGCCGCCGCCAGAAGCTGGTGGAGGAAGCGCCTTGCTCCATCCTGACACCGGAGACCCGTGAGGCGATGGGCCAAGCGGCTGTACGTGCCGCGCTTGCAGTTAATTATTCAGGGGCGGGCACCCTGGAATTCCTGCTGGGACCTGACGGCCAGTTCTATTTCATGGAGATGAATACCCGTATCCAGGTGGAGCATCCCGTGACCGAAATGGTTACCGGAGTAGATCTGATCAAGGAAATGATCTCTGTGGCAGAAGGTAACGCGCTCTCCTTCACCCAACAGGATATTGTCATCAACGGGTGGTCGATCGAGTGCCGGATCAATGCGGAGGACCCTGAACGTAATTTCATGCCGTCTCCCGGCAAAATCGGCTTCTATCTGCCTCCGGGCGGACTCGGCGTACGGGTGGACAGCGCAGCGTACCCGGGCTATACCATTTCACCTTTTTATGACTCCATGATTGCCAAGCTGATCGTCTGGGCACCTACCCGGGATGAGGCGGTTGCCAAGATGAAGCGTGCACTGGCTGAATTTGCGGTGGAGGGCATACATACCACCATTTCATTCCACCAGAGACTGCTGGAGCATCCGGTGTTTTTGGACGGGAACTTCGATATCAAGTTTCTTGAGGAGTATGAAGTTTAGGACGGCTTCTCATGGTTTGTCATAAAGTTCGTCAAATGATATAGTATGTTTAATAAGAGGCGTACTGAGCGCTTGAAGTGCCCCCTACAACTTTTTTGCTGGAAAGGTGTGAAGTCCAAATGAGTACATTGCCGACAGAATTTGAACGTACGGAAATCGGTGAAATCCAGATCGCTCCAGAGGTGATCGAGGTTATCGCCGGTTTGGCAACCGTTGAGGTGAAAGGTGTGGCCGGAATGAGCGGCGGTTTCGCCGGCGGAATCGTGGAGCTTCTCGGACGCAAGAACCTGTCCAAAGGGGTTAAGGTTGAGGTTGGACAACGCGAGGCTGCGGTGGATGTGTCCGTAATTATCGAATACGGGTACCGTCTTCCGGAAGTGGCTGCTGAAATTCAGCGCAATGTTAAGCGCTCCATCGAAACCATGACCGGTCTTACCGTTGTGGAAGTGAACGTGCATATTCATGATGTGCAGTTCAAAAGCAATACAAGCATTGACAAGAGCGAGGACACGGATGCGGTTATCCGCGTGAAGTAAGGGTTCAGTTCTTCCATAAACCCCCGACAGTGCGTCGAGGGTTTACCTTAATTTAAGGAGGTTGTGAGACTCGTGGCCAAAATTCTGGACAGGCTTCTGCTGTTTCTGTACAGCTTAAGCATTGGAATACTATCTGTAACTGCCATCCTCCTCTTAAGCGGCGTCATCCCGGACAAGTATGAGATTTCGGACGAACCAGCGGTCTATATCGCTGCGATCTCGGTGGCGGTCATTCTGTTCCTGCTGAGTATCCGCTTCTTCTACATCTCTCTGCGCCGCGACCGCGCATCCCTGCCGTCTGTGGATCAGCGCACGGAGTACGGGGATATTCAGATCTCGATGGAGACCATTGAGAACCTGAGTCTGAAGGCCGCAGGCAAAGTGAAGGGCATCCGTGACCTGAAATCGCGCATCCGTGTCTCACAGGCGGGCCTTGAGATTATGATCCGGGCGGTTGTTGATGGCGAGCATTCACTTCCGCTGCTTACTACGGATGTACAGCGTCAGGTGCATGATTTCGTACAGGAGACAACCGGAATTCCGGTTGCAGATGTGTCTGTATACATTGCTAACCTCACACAGGCACCAAGCTTCAAAAGTCGAGTGGAATAGAGGTGAGTTTCCCTTATGTCCTGGAGAGAAGTATGGGAAAGTCACGGGGGTAGAATTACCGGAGTTGCCTTCGGTGTCTTTCTCGGATTGATTTATCTGATTAGCGGTTTTTGGGATATGCTGTTCTTTGCACTGGTAGTGTTCATCGGATATACGTTCGGCAAACGAAAGGATACCGCGCAGGGTCCCCTCTTTCAATGGCAGGAGATCGCACAGCGGCTGTCCGGACGCTGGCGTCCCTTCAAATGAACCGCGATAGTCTTTCTCCCGGAAGCCTGGAACCCGTTACTTTGAGTTGCTGACCTGCGGAAGAAAGGCTGCGCGGTTTTTTTGAAATATAAAATCAAAACAAGAATGAAAGTTAGTTCGTAGGAGGAACACATGAAGAGACGTTTAGCGAGAGAGATTATTGTACAAAGCCTGTACCAGATGGAAATGAATGATGTTGAGGTAACTGAAGCGGTTGAGATGCTGATTGAAGAAGCGGCGGATGAGAACGAGACCGAGCGCGTCATTACGGATGAGAGCGAACTGAAGACTTATGTAATTACACATGTCAACGGCGTGTGGGAGCACAAAATGGCGATTGACGATATGCTGGAGCATTACCTTAAGGGCTGGCAGATGAGCCGCCTGTCACGCGTAGACCGTCAGATTCTGCGTCTGGCTACCTTCGAGATGATCTTCGCCAGCGATGTGCCGGCCAAGGTGTCCGTCAATGAGGCAATTGATCTGGCCAAGCATTTCGGCACGGAGGATTCCGGTAAATTCGTGAATGGTGTCCTCGGCAAAATGATTCAGGATGTGGACACGCTGAGAGCTGAGCTGTAGTTCTGCTTCAGAATCGGTTCAAATTGAGCAGTAAGCGGCAGTAACAGGCTTATAAGCCTTCAATAGACATATAGGGGAGAGACTTTACATGACAGCAGCGATTATCAGCGGTAAACAGGTATCGGACGACATTCGGATCGGGATTGCCCGGGAGGTTGCAGACTTAGCGGAGCGCGGCGTGAAGCCGGGTCTGGCTGTCGTTCTGGTCGGTGAAGATCCGGCTTCCCAGGTCTATGTGCGCAATAAGGAGAAGTCCTGTATTGAGCTGGGCTTCCATTCCGAGGTGCACCGGCTGGATGCCGCTACCACCCAGCAGGAGCTGCTGGCACTGGTGGCAGACCTGAACGGCCGCAGCGATATTGACGGCATCCTCGTTCAGCTGCCGCTTCCGAAGCATATTGAAGAGAAGGCTGTGATTGACGCCATCTCTGTGGAGAAGGATGTGGATGGCTTCCACCCGGTCAATGTGGGGAACCTCGTCATCGGTGACGACAGTCTGCTTCCCTGCACGCCTGCCGGAGTCATTGAACTGATCAAGCGGACCGGTACGGACATCTCCGGTAAGCATGCTGTTGTGATCGGCCGCAGTAATATTGTCGGCAAGCCGGTATCCCTGCTGTTGCAGCGGGAGAATGCCACAGTAACTATGTGCCACTCGCGCACAGCGAATATGGCTGAGCTTAGCCGTCAGGCTGATATCCTGGTGGTAGCAATTGGCCGGGCCAACTTCATCGATGCCTCGTTCGTGAAGCCGGGGGCGATTGTCATTGATGTCGGCATGAACCGTCTGGATACCGGCAAGCTTGCCGGGGATGTCGATTATGAGAGTGCCCGGGAAGTAGCCGGGTTCATTACGCCGGTGCCGGGCGGAGTGGGACCGATGACGATCACTATGCTGATGAGCAACACGCTGATCGCGGCCAAACGCCTGCGCGGCCTGAAGTAGGCCGGACTTATGGCGGCAGAGCGGCAGATCTACTCCATCAAGGAGCTTAACAAATATATCCGCATGAAGCTGGATTCGGATGCGCTGCTGTCCGATGTATGGATTCGCGGTGAAATCTCGAATTTCACCCATCACGGAAGCGGGCATATGTACTTCACGCTGAAGGATGAGAGCAGCCGGATTAAAGCCATCATGTTCGCCTCGCATAACTCGCGGCTGCCGTTCGTGCCGAAGGAAGGCACGAAGGTAATTGCCAGGGGGAATGTGACCGTTTATGAACGGGACGGGCAATACCAGTTCTATGCGACACATATGCAGCCTGACGGAATCGGCAGCCTGTATCTGGCTTACGAGCAGCTGAAAAGCAAGCTGGAGAAGGAAGGCCTGTTCGCAGCGGAGCGCAAGCGTCCGCTGCCGCAATTCCCGCGTTGTATCGGGGTTGTGACCTCCCCGACAGGAGCAGCTGTGAGGGACATTATCATCACCCTGCAGCGGCGCTACCCGCAGGTGGCGATTGTGCTCTACCCTGTACTAGTGCAGGGTAAGGGGGCAGGCCCGTCCATTGTACAGGCCATCCAGAACCTCAATGCCATGGGAGAGGCCGATGTGCTGATTGTCGGGCGCGGCGGCGGCTCCCTGGAGGAGCTGTGGGCCTTCAATGAAGAGGCCGTCGCCCGGGCGATTGCGGCCTCCGGGATTCCGGTCATCTCGGCTGTGGGCCACGAGACCGACTTCACGATCGCCGATTTCGCCGCCGATCTCCGGGCGGCCACCCCTACGGCAGCGGCGGAGCTCGCTGTGCCGAGCGCAGCCGAGCTGGCCGGGCAACTGCGCATGGCCCGGCAGCGGCTGCGCCAAGCGCTGCTGCGCCGCTCGCAGCGCGGCGGCGAACGCCTCGCTGCCCTGCAGCGCTCGCTGGCGCTGGCCGGCCCCCGCCGGCAGCTGGCCCAGCACGCGCAGCGGCTGGACATGCTGCGCGCGGCCCTGCTCCGCGCAGCAGAGGCAAGGCACAGCCGCGCACAGGGGCGCAGCGCGCTGCTGCACCAGAGCCTGCAGCGCTTCCATCCGCTTAGCAGCGTCAGCGCTGCCCGCCGGCGCACGGATGGCCTCACCCGTGAGCTGACGGCGGCCATGCAGGCGCGCCTTGCAGAGAAGCGCGCGCGGTTCGGGGCTGAGCTGCGCCATCTGGATGCGCTCAGCCCGCTTAAGGTCATGTCACGAGGCTACAGCCTCGTGTATGACGAGAAGGAACAGCATCTAATCAAATCGCTGAAGGAAGTAGAGCTTGGCGATGTGGTTAACATAAAGCTTAATGACGGACAACTAAACTGCCACGTATGGGGAATGAAGGAGGATGGCAAAGCGAATGGCGAAGGAAGCTGAACTGGATTTTGAGGGAGCCATGGAGCGCCTGGAGGGTATCGTGCGTGAGCTGGAACACGGTGACGTTCCCCTGGAGAAGGCGATTGATTTATTCCAGCAGGGAATGAAGCTCTCGCAGCTATGCGGCAGCAAGCTGGAGCAAGTGGAGCGCAAGATTGAGATGATCACCGTAGAGGATGGCGAACTGCGCAAGAAGCCATTCGGCACCCGGCTTGAAGGCGATAACGATGAGTCATTCTGAGCTTGAGCCATCCGGCGGGGCGGCGGGGCAGCAGGGCCGCGAACCGCTGGAGCAGTATATAGCAGACGTTAGCCGCTGGGTTGCTGCAGCCCTAAGCGGGGTCGTACCTGAGCAGTGGGACGTGCCCCGGGTCCTAAGAGAATCGATGGAATACTCGCTGCAAGCTGGGGGTAAGCGCCTGCGGCCGCTGCTGGTCACCGCTGCCTGCGAAGCGCTGGGCGGCAGCCGTGAAGCTGCGCTTCCTGTAGCAGCAGCGATTGAAATGGTGCACACTTATTCTCTGATTCATGATGATCTTCCGGCGATGGATAATGATGACTACCGGCGCGGCAAGCTGACGAACCATAAGGTCTTCGGGGAAGCGATGGCCATTCTGGCCGGAGATTCGCTGCTGACCCATGCATTCTACAGTGTGGTACAAGCCTCCCGTAAGTATGGGGTTCCGGCAGAGCGCGTGCTGTCCATCGTGGAGGATCTGGCCGAGATGGCAGGCCCGCGCGGTATGGTCGGCGGTCAGGTAGCCGATATGGAAGGCGAGCAGGGAATGACCGACCTGCAGCAGCTCCAGTACATTCATCTGCACAAGACTGGCGATCTGATGATCTTCTCCTTGCTTGCAGGCGGCAGAATCGCCGGTGCGGATGAGGGACAGCTGGAGGCCCTGCGCCGGTTCGGCACACAGATTGGCCTGGCCTTCCAGATTCAGGATGATATTCTGGACCTCGTCGGCGATGAGAGTAAGCTGGGCAAAAAAACCGGCAGTGATATCAAGCAGCAGAAGGTGACCTATCCGTATTTCATCGGCCTTGAAGCTTCGCGCGAAGAGGTGAAGCAGCTTACGGCTGCTGCGCATCTGGCGATTCTAAAAGGAGGGTTCCAGGACCCGTCCCGGCTGCTGGAAATTGCAGATTATTTGATGTCACGTGACCACTAAATGAAGATTCGGCAAACGGCTGTGTTTCGGCAGCCGTTTCGTTTGTGTTATAATGGGGTTTATATTTTAACAACATCTAGGAAAGCGGGGAATACTCGTGCTGCTTCCACAAATAAATGATCCTCAGGAGCTAAAATCTTTATCAGCCGGAGAACTGGCTGCCCTTGCGGAGGAAATCCGCCAGTTTCTGATCGAGAAGCTGTCAGTCACAGGGGGACATCTCGCATCCAATCTGGGAGTCGTGGAGCTCACGCTGGCCCTGCATTACTGTTATGACAGTCCCCGGGATAAGATGATCTATGATGTAGGGCATCAGGCGTATGTCCACAAGATATTGACCGGCCGTCAGGACAGGTTCGACTCCCTGCGGAAGCAGGGCGGACTCTGCGGCTTCGTCAAACGTTCGGAGAGTGAGCATGATGTCTGGGAGGCCGGTCACAGCAGCACTTCTCTGTCGGCGGCAATGGGCATGGCGATGGCCCGTGACCTCAAGGGTGAAGACAATAAGGTGATTGCCGTAATCGGCGATGGCGCCCTTACCGGCGGAATGGCCTTTGAAGCGCTGAACCACATTGGACATGAGCGCCGCAAGCTCATGGTGATTCTGAACGATAATGAAATGTCCATTGCACCGAATGTAGGGGCGATGCATAACTACTTAAGCAAGATCCGTTCGGACCGCCATTATCTGCGGGCCAAGGACGAGGTCGAAGGGCTGCTGAAGAAGATTCCGGCCATCGGCGGACGTCTGGCGAAGACTGCACAGAATGTGAAGGACGGTCTGAAGAACATGCTGGTGCCAGGTGTTCTGTTTGAAGAACTGGGATTTACCTATCTTGGACCCGTGGACGGTCATGATCTGGAGAAGATGATTGACACCTTCCATCAGGCGGATAATGTATCCGGGCCTGTTCTGGTGCATGTCCTTACCACCAAAGGCAAGGGCTACAAACCGGCGGAAGTCGATTCCTATAAATGGCACGGCATTTCTCCTTACAAAATCGAATCCGGCCAGGTTCTTAAAGCAGTCGGCAATCCGATGTACACGGAAGTCTTCGGACAGACGCTAATTGAGCTGGGGCATCAGGATAAGCGGCTGGTTGCGGTAACACCGGCGATGCCGGGCGGCTCGGGACTATTCCCGTTCGCCAAGGAATTCCCTGACCGGATGATTGATGTCGGTATTGCGGAGCAGCATGCCGCCACCTTATGTGCGGCCTTGGCTATGGAAGGCATGAAGCCGGTATTTGCCGTCTATTCCACCTTCATGCAGCGCGCCTATGATCAGATCGTTCACGACATTTGCCGCCATAATGCCAATGTCATGTTCGCCATCGACCGTGCGGGCTTCGTGGGTGCTGACGGGGAGACTCATCAGGGTGTGTACGATATCGCGTTTATGCGTCATATCCCGAACATGGTGCTTATGATGCCGAAGGATGAGAATGAGCTGCGCCATATGATGAAGACGGCGCTGGATTATAATGAAGGACCGATTGCTTACCGTTATCCGCGCATTAACGGCACGGGTGTGGCTCTGGATGCTGAGCTGCACACTCTGCCTATCGGCACCTGGGAACGTCTGCGTCCCGGAGAGGATTATGCCGTGCTTGCCTGCGGCCCGATGGTTCAGGTGGCAGAAGAGGCGGCGGAAGTGCTGAAGCGTGAAGGTATTCAGATCGGTGTAGTCAACGCGCGCTTCCTGAAGCCGCTGGATAACACCATGCTGCTTGATCTGGCACATGCCGGAACGGGCATGGTGGTGCTGGAAGAAGCGAGCCAGGCTGGCAGCCTTGGCAGTGCGGTGCTGGAGTTCTTTGCGGAGCATGAGATATATGATGCGCATGTTCACCTGATGGGCGTGCCGGATATTTTCGTCGAGCACGGGTCGATCAAGGAGCAGCGCCAGGAGACGGGGCTTACCGTAGAAGCCGTGTGCGCACGTATTAAGTCAATGAAAGGGCTCAGCACTTATACCTATAAGTCAACCTCCACCTCCTAAGGGCAGGGACGGAGGGCGGACCGAAGTGATCGGGAGATGAACATGGAACACCCTAAGGAACGAATTGATGTGCTGTTGGTGGAGCAAGGCTTCTACGACAGCCGGGAGAAGGCCAAGGCTGCCATTATGGCGGGCCTGGTGCTGGCGAATGAAGAACGGATTGAAAAGCCTGGGATGAAGGTGCTCCGCAGCTCTGTCCTCAGAGTCAAGGGAGCGCTGCACCCCTATGTCAGCCGGGGCGGCTTGAAGCTGGAGAAGGCCCTTCGGCAGTTCGGCATCGGGCTGACCGGCCGCAACATGCTGGATATCGGCTCCTCTACAGGAGGCTTCACAGATTGTGCGCTTCAGAACGGTGCAGCCCATGTGTACGCGATTGACGTGGGACATAACCAGCTTGATTGGAGCCTGCGTAATGATGAACGGGTAACCGTAATGGAGCAGACCAACTTTCGTTACATGACCCCACCTGATTTGAAGGGACCGGTACCTGACTTTGCCAGTATCGATGTCTCCTTCATTTCCCTGAAGATCATCCTGCCGCCGCTTATGGCGCTGCTGAACCGTCCTGCTGATATCGCTGCACTGATTAAGCCGCAGTTCGAAGCCGGCCGCGAGAAGGTGGGCAAGTCTGGAGTCGTACGCGAACCGGCTGTTCACCGTGAGGTGCTGGTAAACGTACTGACCATGGCAGCCGAATTGGGCTACGCGCTTGCAGGACTGACTTATTCCCCCATTACCGGCGGGGAAGGGAATATCGAATTTCTGGCACACTGGAAGCTGCTGCCTGATGAAGCTGCTGAGCAGCCTTCCGTGCAGCAGACTTCTGCGGCTGAAGCACAGCCGAATAATTTCGCCGCGCTTGCCGACTCCGTCATTAAGGAAGCGAATGCAACCTTCAGCGCTGCGGGCCATGGAAACTCATCCAAGAGATGAGTTTCTTTTGCTGCCAAGATAACAATTTACAGGTCTTCCAGAACCGAAATTAGCGGCAGATTGTCAGCCGGAAGCAGGATTTCAGCCGCCCGCACGCGAATAGATTCACCGAGGTGATGGGAGTGGCGAGCTCGGACAAGGCTGTGGTGGCACTTATAGGACTGGCGGCGGCAATCTTTATCCTTTATAGAATCTATATCTGGCTGCAGGGGTCTCCTGGTTCCTTCATGAAGGACCGGGTGCCGATCAACAAGGTCATTCAGTCCCACCCGTCCATCGGTCTGCTGGAGGATGCGGGGTATGAGGTCATCGGCGGGAAGCTGAAGATTCCGCTGTCTTTTCAGGTAAATGGGGCACCGATTTTCAGCAGGCTGTTCATTGATTATGTAGCCACCAAGAATGAGGAGCATTATTATCTGGTCATCCTCTCCCGCCCCCGCAAGGAGCTTGAATTCACCGGCAGCGGACTACGGGACTACATCCTCCCCTATCTGCTGATCTACCCGGATTGCAGCGGGGTACTCTATGTGGATACGGTGAATTCCAATATTCATGTAATTAATTTCGGCAAGGACGACGGAGAATCCAGTTAAGCACTATATAAATACGGGAGGCAACAATGAAGGGACACAGGCATATCAAGATTAGAGAAATTATCTCGCAAAAGGAAATTGAAACCCAGGATGATCTGGTCGAGGCGCTACGGGAAGCAGGCTTTCAAGTAACACAGGCTACCGTATCCCGCGATATTAAGGAACTGTTGCTAATCAAGGTACCAATGGATGACGGGCGTTACAAGTATTCCCTGCCTACCGACCAGCGTTACAACCCTACTCAGAAGCTGAAGCGGGTGCTGGTGGACAACTTTGTACAAATCGACTTTTCCGCGAATCTGGTGGTCATGAAATGTCTGCCGGGAACGGCCAATTCCGTGGCTGCGCTAATCGACAATATCGACTGGCCGCAAATTATGGGTACAATCTCCGGAGACGACACCATCCTGATTATCTGCCGCCAGCCGGAGGACAGCAAGGACGTCATTTCACAAATTATGGGCTATATTTCGTAGTTCTGCTTATAGGCTTGGCAGGCAATCATCATGTCGGAGGTGCTGTATTCGTGTTAGAGACATTGTCTATACGCAATCTGGCCGTGGTTGAGGCGGTGGATGTGCATTTTTATCCGGGTTTTCATGTCCTTACAGGGGAGACCGGTGCCGGGAAATCAATTATTATCGATGCGCTCGCACTCATTGCCGGGGGACGCGGTTCCGCTGACTCCATCCGGTATGGGTGTGAGAAGGCCGAAATGGAAGCGCTTTTCAGTCTGCCGGGAAGTCATCCGGTCTGGGATACGCTGGAACGGCTGGGCATCGGTGCAGAGCGTGAGGAGCATCTGGTGATCCGCCGGGAGATTACCTCCCAGGGCAAGAGTACCTCGCGCGTGAACGGCCAGATGGTCAATCTGAGCATGCTGCGCGAAATCGGGGAGCAGTTAGTCAATATTCATGGGCAGCATGAGCATCAGAATTTGTTGAAGGCTGAACGTCACTTAGGGTTGCTGGATACCTATGGGGAAGCGGTGATTGGACCGCTCAAAGCAGATTATCAGGAGAAATATACGGCTTTTGCCAAAGTGGAAAAAGAACTCCGGGAACTTCAGGAGTCCAGCCAAAAGGCGTATCAGATGCTGGATTTGTACCGTTTTCAGCTGGAGGAAATTTCTGCTGCGGGACTAAAACCGGGAGAAGATGAATTACTTGCCGAAGAACGGGTAAAACTATCCCACAGTGAGAAAATGATGGATTCAGTATCCGGCGCATACGAGCTGCTGTATGACAGGCAAGGGCTGGAGTCCATTGGCAATGTAATCTCCAGGCTTGAAGATGCGGTGCGGTATGACGAGAAGGGTCTGCGGGCAGTCTACGAGCAATTGCAGTCGGCTTATTACCAGCTGGAGGATGCGGCATTTCAGCTGCGCGACTACCGTGAAGAGATCGAGTTCAATCCGGCGCGGCTGGAGGATATTGAGAACCGGCTGGATCTGATCACCGGACTGCAGCGCAAATACGGGGATAGCGTGGAGCAGATTCTGGAGTATTATCAGCAGATTGAGCGGGAGACGGATCTTCTGGAGAATAAGGACGAATATATCGAGAAGTTAACGGCCAAACGCGATGGCCTGCTTCACATCTTAATGGAGTCAGCCGAAGCGCTGAGCAGAGCGCGGCGGCAGTGTGCGACGGAGCTTGCTTCACAGGTCGAGGGAGAGCTGAAGGATCTGCAGATGGAGCGGACCTCCCTCCAGGTGAAAATGGAAACGCTCGAAGATCCGCGCGGCATGGAGTATCAGGGACGGCGGTACCGTCTGACCCGGCAGGGGATCGACAGCGCTGAATTCATGATCTCCCCGAATCCCGGCGAGCCGCTGCGTCCGCTGGGCAAGATTGCCTCAGGCGGAGAGCTGTCGCGGATCATGCTGGCGATGAAGAGTATTTTTGCGCGGCATGATGCGATTCCTGTCCTTATCTTCGATGAGGTGGATACCGGGGTCAGCGGGCGGGCGGCCCAGTCTATTGCGGACAAGCTGTATAAGCTGTCGTCCACTTGCCAGGTGTTCTCCATTACCCACCTGCCGCAGGTGGCCTGTATGGCGGATCATCAGTACCTGATTGCCAAAAAAGTCGAAGACGGACGCACGATGACCGAGGTGGACTCCCTCTCGGCCGAAGGCCGCGTAATGGAGCTGGCCCGGATGCTGGGCGGTGTGGAAATTACCGAAAAAACATTGCATCACGCACAGGAGATGCTGGGTCTGGCCGAGGCCAGCAAGGCAGCTGCAAGCTAAGCGGGACAATGATTGACAGTAATAAAAGCCTGGGGGCAAGGTTATCTTATAGGTACGCAATTGGCGACCACCTTTTTCGTCAAGCGAAAGAAGCAAAAGGGAGTGTGACAGCCATTGAAGCCTAACCTCAGGAAGTTAATGCCCGGCCTTTTATTTGCCTTCTTTCTCAGTTTATCAGGCATAACGGGACCCTCACAGATCCACGCAGCACCGCTTGAACATCAGCCGCTTAGGGCGGTACAGGGAACCGGGAATGAACTTAAGGTCATCCCCGGAGGTCAGACAATTGGCGTGAAGGTGAAGTCGGCAGGCGTGCTGGTTGTTGGCCATCATCTGGTTGAAGTATCGGGGCAGTCCAGGATTTCACCCGGCGAGAACAGCGGCATCCTGCCCGGCGATCTGATGATCTCCATCAACGGGGTGAAGCTGGACGAGGTATCGAAGGTAGCAAGGCTGGTCGAGCAGGCCGGCAAAAGCAATGATTCCTTAAGCATTGTCTACAAACGCGGCGGTAAAGAGCATACAGCTCAGCTGAAGCCCGCGTATGACCGCACAGACAAGGTGTGGCGGCTTGGGCTCTACATCCGTGATTCCGCAGCCGGTGTAGGGACCCTCACTTTCTATGCCCCGAAGCAGGGTGTGTACGGGGCCCTAGGACATGTCATTACTGACATGAACACAGGTACGCCGATTGTGGTCGGCAGCGGCCATATCGTGCAGTCCAGCGTCACTTCGATCTCCAAGAGCCAGGATGGTGATCCTGGTGAGAAACGGGCCCATTTTTTGAAGGAAAGCCAGGTTCTCGGGAATGTGGAGAGCAACACGGATTTCGGAATATTCGGTAAAATGACCCGTAATCCCGAGCACAGCCTGTATCAGGAGCCGATTCCGGTAGCCATGAGTTCGGAAGTGAAGGAAGGTCCCGCACAGATTCTAACTGTCGTCGACGGTCAGCAGGTCGAACGCTTCAACGTGGAGATCATCCATGTGGCCCGTCAGCAGACCCCTGCTACTAAGGGCATGGTACTGCGCATCACCGACCCCCGTCTGCTCGATAAGACCGGAGGGATTGTCCAGGGCATGAGCGGCAGCCCGATTGTTCAGAACGGCCGTCTAATCGGAGCAGTGACCCATGTGTTCGTCAATGATCCCAAGTCAGGGTATGGCTGCTTCATTGAGTGGATGCTTAGGGACTCCGGTGTGGTTCAACAGGATCAGGAGCTTCAATACAATCTTAAGGCGGTTTAGCCTTAAGATTTTTTTGTCGAAGGGCAGCAGGTTTACTCGAAACGTGAAACAAAATATTTAATTATAAATCAACACCGAAAAAAAATAAAGAAAAATAATTTTCGACAGAAGGATATTCAAACCAGATGTCGAAAGTTATAGGGAGAGAAGATGATTATTATTTTCTGAATAGCAGATATATAAGGAGGAAGCAGCCAGTGCAGAATATTGAAGTGTTGTTGGCCGATGATAACAGGGAGTTCACGAACTTGCTCGCCGAGTACATTACTGAACAAGAAGATATGACCGTGACAGGCATTGCCTATAATGGGGAAGAGGTACTGCAGATGCTCAGCGGAGCACGCAAGATCCCCGATGTCCTTATTCTTGATATCATTATGCCGCATCTGGACGGCCTCGGCGTGCTTGAACGCCTGCGTGATATGGATCTGAACCCTCAGCCAAAGATCATAATGCTGACCGCTTTTGGCCAGGAGAATATTACGCAGAGAGCGGTTCAGCTTGGCGCCTCATATTATATTCTGAAACCGTTTGACATGGAGGTTCTTGCGAACCGTGTACGCCAGCTGGTCGGCACGCAGGGCAGCATGAGCACCTCCGGAAGCATGTCCGGCTATTCTTCTTCCAGATCTTCCAGTAATGTGGTTCCGCTGTCTAAGGGCAAGAACCTGGATGCGAATATTACCTCAATCATTCATGAAATTGGCGTCCCTGCGCATATCAAAGGCTACCAGTACCTGCGTGAAGCCATCACCATGGTCTATAACAACATTGAGATTCTGGGTGCCATCACCAAAACGCTGTATCCGGCTATAGCCGAGAAGTTCAAGACCACGCCTTCCCGCGTAGAACGCGCCATCCGCCATGCGATTGAAGTCGCCTGGACCCGTGGCAATATCGACAGCATCTCCCACCTGTTCGGCTATACGATTAATATCTCCAAATCCAAGCCAACGAATTCGGAGTTTATTGCCATGGTCGCTGACAAGCTGCGCATTGAGCATAAGGTGTCTTGAAAGGGTTAGGGGCAGGAATAGCATAATAATAAATACCACTGGCTAATGGAAATCGTATTCCTGATAGCAAGTGGTATTTTGTTTCACCGGACACAGGTCGGATGTACACGAAAAGCCGAACACAATGGGAATGTAATCGAAAAACCGATTATATTGAGCGCGGCAGAGGCGCATGGTCCAAATGTAATCGAAAAACCGATTACATTTCGCGCGTCAGAGGCACGTGGCCCAAATGTAATCGAAAAACCGATCACATTTCGCGCGGCAGAGGCATGTGGCCTAAATGTAATCGAAAAACCGATCATATTTCGCGCGCCAGAGGCATGTGGCCTAAATGTAATCGAAAAACCGATTATATTCGGTGCTGCTGCGATGATGTAGGGGCCTAACTATTGCTCTACAGCCCGTAAGATTATAGGGAAATCCTGCAAGAAGTGCAACAATGCTGCCCGATAGAGGCGGCCGATGCTGAAATCCTGCAGGAAATGCAACAAAGCCACCGCTAACTTGCACTAAAATGCCAGAATTCCTGCAAATGATGCAACAATGTACCGTAGCCAGTAACATTTTATAGAGGAATCCTGCAACAAATGCAACAATGTGGCTCCATACAGTGGTCGGTGAGAAAAACTCTCAGAAATGGCTATCTAGGATGATCCTGAGACAGTCCCGATTGAGTAGCAGACTCGTCTGGCGGTCATGGTCATGACTTGCGTGTGAGTCTGTAAACGCCAGTAACAAGCGCATACAAGGCAACGAATGCAATAAAGATACTTAGCCAATTATTAGACTGTACGACAAATATGAGTGGAACGAAGATGATGAATATTGACAATCGCAAGGCACCTTCACGTTTAGATTTAGACATTAAATGTCCTCCTCCGTTCTAAAATGATTGTAGTAATGGATAGACGTATTGGTGTTGACTATAAGCAATGAATTGATTACAATGTAAGGGAAAAAGGGGAACGGTGTTGTGTCCGTTCCGTGCATAGTCATGAGGTTGAGGAACCTTGGATGCTTTAGCGCTTATAACCTTTGCGAGAGGTTTTAGCGCTTTTCTTTTTGCTCTTCTTTTTCTTAGAATTTTTAATGTGATTTACAAGTTCAATGATGTCTTTAATAAAAAGTCTAAGTCCTCCCTTACATCTATAATCATACTTTAAACAGTATCAGCTGGAAAGTATTATATATAAAAGATAGTGAAGCTGCGTCAAGTGAATAAATAACAAATCAAGTCACTCCTTCATTGAGTGGCCTTTTTTGTTTATAATGAAGGGATAAGCAAAGGAGGTGGGAGAAATCATAGCGCAGATTTTTTTAGGGATCTGGATGCTCACGCAAGCGGCTTGTCACTTTTTTGGACTTGATATGTTCCTTCGGCAATCTGTTAGGAATAGTTTGAGTAAGGAGAAGCGGGCCTCTTTTCAAAGAGGGATGGTCCTGCCCTATCTCATATTAGGGATGACTTTTATTGGAATGGGAATTATTGAGCGTAAGGCGGTCCTGTCCATGCCGCTTTTCCTGGGACTCTATATTATATTGTGTGCGGCGTCCTTGGCCGGGGTATTATGGAATAACAAAAAATACCTGGGTCATTATATGTGGTAAATGTATAGCAGCTAGTTATCGGATTGGCTGCTACTGTTATATAAAAGAAACCGGCCAAGCCATTGCTTGGTCGGTTTTGTTATAAATATATGCCTATATTTCATATACCTTAATTAACGGACTGGTTGCCCAGACTGCTCAGATAAGCATCGGCTTCTTGATATGTAGGATAATGCACGGCAAATTTGCCGAACAGCCGTTTCATTTGCATTTTCCAGACCGGAGAGTCCGCAACGTATACCCAGCCGCCTACCCCTGCTTCTATCGCGCGGTCACCAGTGGGAGCGAGCATTGCGGCTACTTCTGGGGATAGAACGGTTGGGGAGCCCGTCACATCGGTTACTCCGGTAAAGCCCGGCTTCAGCTGCTTCAGAGCGTTCTCGAAATCTGCTATGTAGGCGGGCACGTCACTCTCAGTCAGGCCGTAGGCTTTGACGATCACCTGGTTTTTTGCAATATTGACTTCCATTGTGTAAGACATGAACATTCCTCCAGTTGTGGGATTAAGTTTACATTAGAGTATATCGGATAAAATCGGGATGTTTTTGAGAGAATAAGGAAATCGGATCGCGTGAGCTTGCATTTATGGGAATTAAGTCCATATATATTAAATGGATGTGTTGATTTTTACGGTTCAGAAACAAAGATTTTACACAAACAATTGTTATTATGAAACACAAATTGTTGTCTTGTGTTATGATATAGGTAGAGGTGGCTCTTATGAACGATTTCGATAATTACCCCGATGAGCTGGGGAATTTCATCCGGCACTTCAGGAAGGCCCGGGGGTTAACCCTCAGGGGGCTGGAAGAGAAGAGCGGCATCAGCTATTCACAGCTCAGCAAGATTGAACGGGGAGAGAGTATCCCGCTTAAGGATAACCTGGACAAGATCATTGAAGCACTCGGAGGCGATCTCAAGAACCGGATGTATCATTTGGCCGACTATATGCCTGATATTGAGTACATCAAGACGCTGAAGCAGGGCTACAAGCTGCCTAAGCATAATCAGTCCCAAGATTATATTTACGAGACGGCGTTCAACAAGCTGAAGGAATTCCGGGCGAAGGAAGACAAAGAAACGTCATATGTTTCCTTTGATTCTGACGAGGTCATCGTTTATGAGACGGAATATGGGACAGGAATGGTTATAGAGAAGATCGAGAAGTACAACCTGACCGATGTGCTGAACGATATATTCGAGGGAAGTCTGGACAGTCTCCGCAGGCAGCCGCGCCAGGGGCGTCAGGCCTACTTATTCGGAGAATGGCTGCGTGAAGGCATCTATGAGCTGAAGGAAGAGGAACAGGACCAGGTTATCCAGGCCTTGAAGGAATTCACCCAGTTCAAAGTGCAACAGATCAAGGGCGTGTACAAGTAACGAAGGGCCCGGCTTAGCTTGCTTCCAAAATGAATAATGTTGCCCTTTCTTGCAGCCATCTATTCATCTTGATCCATAAACAAACTACAAATGGTTAGACAGAAAAGGGGATAAGAAACATGAGAATCAATATGAAGTTCACCAGCAAAGGGAAAGCGGCTATCGAGAATTTCAACAACGAAGAGCTGTTGGAGATTTTTGCAAGATACATCAAGACACTGACCAAAAAATACGATATCGAAGTAGATGTGCCGCTTGAAGTGAACCAGAATATCGTTGCCGATGGAACCGTCATTGCTGTGGCCCAGAACGTCAAATGTGATGCCGAGACTTTCTTCAAGGAGCTGGGACGCGATATCAAGGTTCCCCTTAAGAAGCGGCTCGGCGGTAAGCTGGAGAACGTGTTCAAGACCGAAATTATCGAGTAGACAAAAGTTTGTTTACACACCAAAAACCATCCCCGCATCATGTGGAGGATGGTTTTTTGGCGTCTCTGCCAGGTATATCTTATGGATGGAGCATCGCACTCTAATGATGTTGGGCACCTGAGAGGTTCCTTGTGATGAGAACATTCCTGATAATCTGAATAAAATCCGGTGAAGCCTTGGCTTCCAGCGCCAAATCGTAGATGTTTATTAATTGTTCGTCAGACAATAGCTCAAGTGATGAGGGGCGCGGAGAAGGATGAAAGTAAGTTTCCATTGTATTCCTCCATCATGATTGAGAGTGGTGGGAAAGAAAGATAATCACGATATTAATGTTAGACTTCTAGGTAAATGGTACCATCTGGAATATAATCCGTCTGCTGGCATTCGCCCTCTGAATTTTTCTTTACATAAGTTGGATAATATGTGATAATGATTGAATTTGATTTTATTAGCCGTAGATGATTACAAAAAAAGCAGCGACCCTCTTTTTGGAGGATCGCTGCTTTCTTTACATTCTATGACGGTGATTCGTTCTTCTGCGAAGCCAGAAATCTGCGGACACGTGGTTCATTGGATTCAGATACCGTTGCAAATTGTTCCCCTTGATTGAACAGAACAATCTTCCGTTCCGGATCATAACCGTCAATATTGCCAATGTTGACTACATTGCTGCGGTCAAGACGTTCAAAGCCCATGCCTCCGTAAGCTGCATACAAATCGGAAAGAGTGGTAGGGAGAACAAATTCGCCTTCTTTCGTATGGACGAATATCGTATTCTTGTGGTTAGAGAAATACAATATCTCCTCCTCCCGGATACTGCGGGAAGAGCCGTCGTTTAGTAAGACACGCATGTACTCCCCATCCTTATGTAATTACTTGCGTAATTCTTTTGGTGCTTCCGGGCTGTGAATCATCGGCTTCATAATTGAAACAAAGAAACGGGCAGATCCGGCAAGAACGGCTGAAGCCTGTTTAGCTAGTGCTTTTTTCACTGTGTTCTCCTCCTTATCCAAGGGATGATTGTTAATGATTGGATCAGAAACGCTAATCCGATTACAGTTGAGTGCAGAAAGAAATTGGATAACACAATTGCTATAGAAACCAACTTCAATAAAGGATATATCGAAGCAGGGATTCTCGCATTCTTGTCCGGGTTCGGAGCGAAAGTAACGATTATGATCAAACTAAGTACATTTGCTATCCATAGTGTGGAATTAGACACAGTAATAAATGAGGGCAAAACAGTACTTAAAAATATTGTGACAATATTACACTTCAAGGCTGTCTTGAGATGAAAACCGCCAGAGCTGAGACGAAGTATACAAAAACATAAGAGGAATGTTATACACTCTGAAAAATGTCCAAAAGAAAAACTTATGATTGCTGTGCCAACTATAATAAGTAGTGTATTAAGAATAATGCCCAGCGAGTATTGCATAATCTCAACGGAATGGGTCTCCTCAGGATTAGCATTCTTAATGCTAACAGCAATTCTATGAGCTAATGAATTCATCTTGGGTTCGATCCTTTTTGTATGAAAGATATAGGTAAGCATACAGAAGAATAGCATTTATTACAGGTATTAAGAAGAAAAATTGAGAATATTTTTGTGTTAGAATCATCATTAGTAATACTAAGAATATGGAAGGTGCACTTAAAAAGAAAATTTTAATTTCACGATTTGCTATCGTGACTTTAACGTTTTGTTTATCAGGAACAAAATCAAAACCTTTTCTATATTTACCAATATAAAAACCGATTACACTTGTTATTAGAACAGAAATAGATTGTAGAACATAAACGCTTATTGCCGTAAATGGAGGTTTAACCGAATATAAAAATGTTGAATTTATAATAAAATAACACGTGGATTGAATGAGCATATACGATAAATAGGCCAAGCCAGTCATTACGGCAGCATAGAATACATGAATCCTGAATAAAAGCCAAAAAAAGCAGAAGGTTAACAGATATTGGATGAAGACATCAGTGAGCACCATTTGATAATCAATACGAAGGGCGTAAGATACAAACGCCATAATCGTGCCAGCGAACACTATTTCCACAGGAAAAACATCAATCTTAAACACTTTAAAAGCCAAATAAAACATTGCAGATGTTTCTAAAATAGAAAACACCATATAAAGCACAAAATCCAGCATGCTTACACTCCCGGGAAATAGATTAACAAATCTGTAATCCTGGTGATATTATACATAATAGGCTAGGATACAACAACAGGTTTTGACACAATCCGGCAAATATTTCTTAAAAATTGGATTGGAGAGGGGTTTTTACCATGAATCAGCGTCCTGCGCAAGGAGAGTATACCGAATTTCAGTCCAGATATATTACATTGGTGCCGCCAGAAGGAGAACTGAGTGTCATTCTTAGGGAGCAGACTCATGAGGTGCTGACTTTGCTTGGCGGGCTGACAGAGGAGCAAGGGGCCTCCCGCTATGCCCCCGGGAAGTGGAGTATCAAGGAAATGCTAGGGCATCTGACGGATAATGACCGCATAATGTCTTACCGCCTGCTTTGTTTTGCGAGGGGGGAACAAGCGCCGTTGCCTGGTTATGAGGAGAATGATTATGCAGCTGCCGGGGCGTTCGACCGCTTCACCCTGCAAGAGCTGATTGCGCACTACCGGATCGTCCGGGAGTCCACCTTGGCGCTGGTAGACAGTCTGGCGGAGGATTTCTATGCCCGTACAGGGAATTTTGGCGGGACTGCCATGTCTGTGCGTGCGCAGCTCTGTCTGATCATCGGACATGAACAGCACCATCTGCGGATTCTCCGTGAACGTTATCTGAAGTAAAGGGAGGTGACACCTATGGGCGTACTTAGAGGCATCTGGCATTTCTTCGTCCCTCGTGAGCGCACATTAGTGTACACTACTTTTGATCAGGGACAATATTTGCGGGTCAAAAGCCGCCTAGCGGCAGCAGGCATCGCGCACCGTTCGCGGATTAACGGCGGGATGAGAGAGACCACACGGCGTGCTAACTTTGGCGGGAAGGCTGCGGTGCAGCATGATCTGTTCGTCCGCAAGGAGGATGAGCACAAGGCGCTTCAAGCGGTTCAATAGACTGGAGAACGAAAAAACGCATTCCGGCCGGTTCAGGGCTGGAGTGCGTTTTAATGTTGTATATAAGGGTATTTTACAATGGGGGATTCTTGTGGCATTTCCGGCAGACCGGGTAATAGGCTTCATTGCCGCCGATCTGGATCTGTTTGCCGCTGTATACCGGCTTGCCGTTCTCGACCCGCAGTGCCATGGTGGCTTTCCGTGCGCAGAACCAGCAGATGGTCTTCATTTCTTCAATCTTGTCGGCGTAGATCAGCATATATTTGCTGCCTTCGAACAGATTGTTCTGGAAATCATTTTTGAGGCCGAAGGCCATCACCGGAATGTCCAGCTCATCCACAATGCGCACCAGCTGCAGGATGCAGTCCTTGCTCAGGAACTGGCACTCGTCAATCAGCACACAGTGGGGCTTTGGCAGACTATTTTTGACGATGGTGTACATATCTGTATGCTCATCAATCGGAATGGCCTGCTTGCGCAGTCCGATCCGGGAGGAGATGTAGCCCACTTCATCCCGGTTATCAATGGAAGGTGTGAAGAGAAGCACGGATTTGCCCTGCTCTTCATAATTATGGGCCACCTTGAGAATCTCAATGGATTTGCCGCTGTTCATTGCCCCATACCTGAAAAATAACTGTGCCACGTCCATCTATCCTTTCACTGTTCAGCTAATCTGCTACACGACCCAAAAATCGACCTTACTAGAGTATCATACTCGGGGCCGGAGTAGCCAGTGCAAACATTGTTTCCGACCGGGATGTGCTATAATGAACGCAATTGTGTCTTCAGTTGGAGAATATAGTGAACAGAAGGGAAGTTAGTCAGGTGACAGAGAAATTGGAGCAATACAAGGAACGGATCCATGCGCTGCGGGAGAAGGGGGAGCTTATGCCGGGTACGGAGCATTTACTGGAAGACATGCTGGCCGAGCTCACTGAGCTGAACCGCAGCAACAAGGCACTGCGCCGGGTCATTCTGAAGTCGGGACAGGGCTCTGCCATGTCTACCCGCTTGCGGGATGCGCTCTACGAATAAGCAAATGGGGTATTTTCGATGAAGCTAATGTTGACTTTTCTAAAAAAATACCGGGTCGCCGCCATTGCCGCGCTGGTCATGATGCTGATTGAGCTGGCCGTGGAGCTGTCACAGCCGCTGCTGATCTCCAAAATCATTGATGACGGTATCCGGCAACAGGACACGGCTGTGGTCTGGCTGTGGGGCGGTGTGCTGGTGGGGAGTGCCGCTGTGGCGTTTTTGGCGGGAATACTCAGCTCCTTTTTTGCGTCGCATGTCAGTCAGGGGTTCGCGTTCGATCTGCGTGACAAGCTGTATGAAAAGGTACAGTCGTTCTCTTACAATATTTTTAGCCGCTTTCCCACTTCGTCCCTGATCACCCGCCTTACCGGCGATGTAACACAAATTCAGGATACGATATTCATGGGGCTGCGGTTCATGACCCGTATTCCGCTGGTTGTGATCGGAAGCGTGATTATGGCGCTTGTTGTACATATCAAGCTGGGGCTGCTGCTGACCGTGACGCTGCCGTTTTTGGTAATTTTCATGATCTGGCTGATGCGCAGGGCGTCCGAGCTGTTCCGCAATGTGCAGAGCCGGCTTGACGGCGTGAATGGTGTGATTCAGGAGAATCTGACCGGAATCCGGCTGATTCGTGTCTTTGTACGGATGGGCCATGAGATCGGGCGGTTCGCAACGTTCAGCGGAGAGCTGATGAGATCGACGGTTGCGGCGCTGCGGCTTACTGAGACCTCAACGCCGTTCATTATGATTATTGTCAATGCCGGGATTCTGGCTGTGCTTTGGTTTGGGCGGATAGAGATCTCTACAGGGGATGCGACACTGGGGCAGACGGTTGCTGTCATTAACTACTCGCTGAGGACGATGGGAGCGCTGTCAGCGTTATCCTGGATCATGGTCAGCTTCTCCCGTGCACGGGCGTCTTCGGGACGGGTTGCTGAAGTTATGGCGGCAAGCGAAGGTCCGGGCGAGCTGGGCATGACTTCTGGAGAAGGACTAGTGTCTGCGGTTCAGGGCATGGTGGAATTTCAGCAGGTCAGCTTCAGCTATCCCGGCAGTGACATTAAGGTGCTGGAGGACATCTCCTTCACGGTGCAGCCGGGAGAACGTGTGGCGATTATGGGCGCGACCGGCTCAGGCAAATCCTCTCTGGTAACGCTAATTCCCCGGCTGTATGAATGCGGCAGCGGGAGCATCCTGGTGGACGGACAGAAGCATACGGAGATGGATATGCAGACCTTGCGGGGCTCGATTGGCTATGTACCGCAGGAGGTGCTCCTGTTCACCGGCTCGATCCGGGAGAATATAGCCTGGGGAAATGCAGCGGCGAGTCAGGCGGAGATTGAGCAGGCAGCGGCGGCAGCGCAGATTCATGACACGGTTGCAGCGCTGCCGCAGGGCTACGATACTGCCCTCGGGCAACGCGGAGTCAATCTGTCGGGCGGGCAGAAGCAGCGTCTGAGCATTGCGCGGGCGCTGGTGCGCAGACCGGCGATTCTGATTCTCGACGACAGCACCAGTGCGCTTGATGCGGTGACGGAGGGGCTTTTGCTGGCAGAGCTGAAGAAGTTGTCCTGCACGACCTTCCTGATCACGCAGAAAATCAGCTCAACCGCTTCGGCGGATCTGATTCTGCTGCTGGACGAAGGCCGGCTGATTGCGCAGGGGACCCATTCCGAGCTTATGGATAAGTCCGCGCTGTACCGAAAAATCTATCAATCGCAGACAGGGGAGGCGCAGCATGTTCAAAGCACTCATTGAGCCGTTCCGCTATCCGAAGCTGGAGGTAGGTCATGGCGAAGCCAAGATCTTCGGGGCGATGGGCAGCCGGAAGCCGAAGGCAAAGGCCAAGAACTGGTCAGGCACATTAGGACGCATATGGACTTATCTCGCTGAACGCCGGACCAAGCTGATCTTAGTGCTGTTCATGGTTCTGCTAAGCTCAGCCCTGTCGCTCCTTGGACCCTACCTGATCAGCCGGGCAGTGGACGATTACCTGGGCGGGGAGGGCGGCAGAACGTGGGGCATCTTCCTGCTGGTGCTGGCGCTCGTCTACCTGCTGAATTCCCTGGTCTCCTGGCTGCAAAATGTCTGGATGATCGAAGTGGCCCAGGAGACGGTCTACCGGATGCGGACGGATCTGTTCTCGCACCTCCACCGCTTGCCGATCTCCTTCTTCAACCGCAGGCAGCAGGGGGAGATTATGAGCCGTCTGACCAATGATATTGAGAATATTAGCTCGACGCTGAACAGCTCGGCGATTCAGATCTTTTCCAGTATTCTGACGCTGGTGGGAACGGTGGGTGTGATGCTGTGGCTCAGCCCGTTGCTGACGCTGCTGACCTTCATTGTGGTGCCGCTGATGATGCTGGGCATGCGCTGGATTACCCGGCGGACCGGCCCGCTGTTCAAGGAGCGGCAGCGGAACATGGGGGAACTGAACGGGTTCATCGAAGAGACGTTGTCCGGGCAGCGGATTATCAAAGCCTTCTCGCAGGAGGAGCGGGTAATTACCGGCTTCAGAGAGCGTAATAGACGGATTATGCTGTCAGGGTATTGGGCGCAATCGATTTCGGGCTTTATTCCCAAGCTGATGAATGGTCTGAACAATCTGAGCTTTGCCATCGTGGCCGGAGTCGGGGGGCTGCTGGCGATCCGCGGACTGGTGACGGTGGGGATTATTATCGCTTTTGCCGAATATGCCCGCCAGTTCACCCGGCCGCTGAATGATCTGGCGAACCAGTGGAACACCCTGCTGTCGGCTATTGCCGGGGCGGAGCGTGTCTTCGAGGTACTGGATGAGGAGACGGAGGCCCGGGATGAAGGCGCGGCAGTGAAGCTTGAACATGTGGAGGGAGCTGTAAAATTCACAGATGTGGCCTTCTCCTATGAAGGTGGCGCCGATACGCTCCAGGGAATTACGTTTGAGGCGAAGCCCGGGGAGATGATTGCGCTGGTCGGACCTACCGGTGCCGGCAAAACGACGCTAATCGGCCTGCTGTCCCGCTTCTACGACCCAAGCCGTGGCAGCATTACGCTGGACGGGCGGGAGCTGTCAACGGTCACCCGTGAAAGTCTGCGTAGCCACATGGCCTTCGTCCTCCAGGACTCCTTCCTGTTCAAAGGTACGATCCGCGATAATATCCGCTACGGCCGGCTGGATGCAACCGATGAAGAGGTGGAGGAGGCCGCGAAGCTGGCCAATGCCCACGCCTTCATCATGAGACTTCAGGACGGCTACGACCGGATGCTGTCTGTGGACGGCAGCGGTATCAGCCAGGGGCAGAAGCAACTCTTGGCTATTGCCCGGGCAATTTTGGCGAATCCGTCCATGCTGGTGCTGGATGAGGCGACGAGCAGCATCGATACGGTGACCGAGATCAAGATTCAGGAGGGGCTCCAGGCGCTGATGCGCGGCCGGACCAGCTTCGTCATCGCCCACCGGCTGGGCACGATCCGCGCAGCCGACCGAATTCTGGTGCTTGAGGGCGGCCGCCTGCTGCAGCAGGGCTCGCATGAGGAGCTGCTGAAGCAGGGCGGCCTCTACCGCGAGCTGGTGCGGGGGAGTAAGGAAGAGGCTGGGGAGTGAATGAGCGCTGAGTAGAGAGAGCGGGCGTGTGCTGGAGCTTTTGCAGGAATGTTTGACGGACCGGATGAAGGATGAAAGCACGTGTGGAGTCCGATGAAGGAAGGCGGTTCATATATAGGCTGATGAGGAAGGTACGCTGGCGGTTAAAATGCGCTGTAGATGGGATTCAATTGCCATTCGAGTAAGCTGATTGTAGTTTGTGCAACAGAAAACCGGATTCGCAGCGGAAAAGCTCAGTCTGTTGTATTTGGTACATTAGATTTTGTCAGCTTGGGGCTAATAGCGGGTTTGAGCGAAATTCTGTTGTACAAAGTACAATAGCTTCTGATTTCTGCCGGATATGGCTCTATTCTGCTGTACATTGTGCAATTGCTCTATGCGTAACGTGTACAGCAGGTAACTAATATTGGGTAGGATCTGTAACCAACAAGGGGATGCCTCAGCAGCCGGTTCGTTCATGGCTTGAGGCATCCCCTGTTTCAAGTATAGGATTACGAGCGTGCTTCGGAGGACGGGGGCTGCTGCGCTTGCTGCTTCTCCCGGAAACGGGGTCCTACGTAGTTCTTCTTGCGGTCACGGGTCAGAATCCAGCCGCCGAGGAAGGTCATTCCTGCCAGGAATAAAAGCAGCCCGCCGCCGAAATGCAGCCACGCAAATTCGGGAATAGCAGTCTCATCGCCATGCATGGCGAAATAGTTGAACAGATCATCTTTCATCATCAGGAAGCCCGTCATCGCCAGGAGGCCGGGGATCACCAGAATAAGAATGGCAATGAAGCGTGAAATCAGCAGTTTCATCACAGTCGCTCCTCTTCGCAGCCGTTTGAATTCACCCATATGATAACGCTTTAACCTGCAAAAGTCCATGAATACATGACGTTTGTAGGTTTTGTATTACTCCCGAAAGAGAGTACAATATAATAGATTGAACTGAATTCACGAGGAATGACTGGAGGATACATATCATGACAATGACCTGTGATGTAGCGATACTTGGCGGTGGCACCGGCGGTTATGTAGCAGCGATCCGCGCTGCACAGCTGGGCAAGTCTGTTATCGTTATTGAAATGGACAAGCTGGGCGGAACCTGCCTGCACCGCGGCTGTATTCCCAGCAAATCACTGCTGCGCAGTGCAGAGGTATTGGCTGAAATCAACGAGAGCGAAAGCTACGGTATAGAGACTACAGGCACTAAGCTGGTATTCCCCAAAGTGCAGCAGCGCAAGGAAGCGGTAGTGGAGCAGCTTCATCAGGGGGTACAGTATCTGATGCGCAAGCATAAGATTCAGGTGGTAAAGGGCAAAGGCCGGATCATCGGCCCGTCGATCTTCTCCCCGCGCAGCGGCGCTGTGGCCGTGGAGCTGGAGGATGGCGAGATGGAGACCGTGGTCTCTACGAATCTCATCATCGCTACCGGCTCGCGTCCGCGCGTTCTGCCGGGCCTGGTGCCTGACGGTAAGGTGATTCTGAGCAGCGAAGAAGCACTGACGCTTGAGGAGCTGCCGGCCTCAATAATTATTGTGGGCGGCGGAGTAATCGGAGTGGAGTGGGCGTCGATGCTGGCTGATTTTGGCGTACAGGTGACTGTAGTCGAGGCTGCCGGACAACTGCTGCCGCAGGAGGATGAAGAGGTGGCCCGCGAGCTGCTGCGCCTGCTGAAGAAACGCGGAGTCCGGGTGCTCACCGGAACAACGGTGGATGCCGAGACCTGCACAGTGTCGGAGACAGGAATTACGATTGAAGCCCGCAAGGGGGAGCAGAGCCAGAGCCTGTCGGCTGACAAGCTGCTCGTATCCGTAGGACGTGTAGCGAATATTGAGAATCTTGGACTTGAAAATACAGATATCCGCTTCGACACAGGTGTCATTGCGGTAAATACCAATATGCAGACGGGTGAACCGCATATCTATGCGATTGGCGATTGTATCGGCGGACTGCAGCTGGCTCATGCTGCCAGCCATGAAGGCATTCGTGCCGTCAACCATCTGGCCGGTGAAGCGCTCCATCCGTATGAAGCCCATCAGGTTCCGCGCTGTGTCTATACACGGCCGGAAGTGGCAAGTGTCGGATACACGGAGAAGGAAGCGAAGCAGCTCGGCCGTGATACGGTGACCGGGAAGTTCCCGTTCTCCGCCATCGGCAAAGCTATTGTCTACGGCATGAAGGACGGTTTCGTGAAGGTGGTGGCTGACGCGAAGAACGGGGATATCCTCGGCGTGCAGATGATCGGCCCGCATGTTACTGATCTGATCGGCGAAGCGGCGCTGGCGCAGATTCTGGATGCCACACCTTGGGAGGTCGGGGAGGCTGTACATGCTCATCCGACACTGTCGGAGGTTCTGGGCGAGGCGATGCTGGCAGTGGATGGAAGAGCAATCGGATTCTAGCGTGCGATAGAGAGCTTAACAAGAAGGCCGGAGGGAGCGGAAGGCGCGTACTGCGCTGGGTATCGCTCCATACCGGCTATATTTGTTCAAATATAAGAATTTTGTAAATTGCATACAATATCGTATCCTTCTATTTCTCGCTGAAACGGTACCGTCCTTTAATAGGACGGCAAAGCCGTTTCCACTAGGGTTTCAGAATCTCCGCTTGGCGGAGGGATTTTGGCTTTTCTTTTTGCCGGAAAAACGATTATAATGAATTTAGTACCTGGTGATAGGATCAGGGCACATATATTAATATTAAAGTCAATCCGCCTGGCGGACGCGTCCTGAACCGGTTAGAGATAGCGGGGGCTGGAAGCTGGCCGGCAATACTTTTAAGGAGGTACCTCTTATATGGAATCCCAAGGTACTGTAGACACCGTTAACAGACATAAGCAGCTTGGACTCACAGACGGCCAGGTTATCGATATGTACAGATTCATGCAGCTCGGACGAAAATATGATGAACGCAGTCTGTTGTTACAGCGTGCGGGCAAGATCAATTTCCATGTATCCGGCATCGGGCAGGAGGCGGCACAGGTCGCGGCGGCATTTGCACTGGACCGGGAGAACGACTATTTCCTTCCTTATTACCGGGATTATGCTTTTGTTCTCTCTGTCGGAATGACCACGCGCGAGCTGATGCTGTCCGTCTTTGCCAAGGCGGAAGATCCGAACAGCGGCGGCCGGCAGATGCCGGGCCACTTCGGGCACAAGCGCCTGCGGATTGTAACGGGCTCAAGCCCGGTCACGACCCAGGTTCCGCATGCTGCGGGCTTCGCGCTGGCGGCGAAGATGCAGAAGAAGAGGTTCGTCTCCTTCGTCACCTTCGGGGAAGGCTCCAGCAACCAGGGGGATTTCCATGAAGCGTGTAACTTTGCCGGTGTGAATAAGCTGCCTATGATTATTTTTTGCCAGAACAATCAGTATGCGATCTCGATTCCTGCTCACAAGCAGCTTGGCGGCAAGGTCAGTGACCGTGCGCTCGGCTACGGCTTCCCCGGCATCCGGGTGGACGGCAATGATCCGCTTGAGGTGTACCGCGTGGTGAAGGAAGCCCGCGAACGCGCGCTGGCCGGAGAAGGCCCGACCCTGATTGAAGCGATGATGTACCGTCTGTCGCCGCACTCCACTTCGGATAACGATCTGGCGTACCGGACGCAGGAGGAAGTCGATGAGAACTGGAAAAAAGACGGCATCGCCGCGTTCCGCACCTATCTGACCGGACTCGGTCTATGGAGTGACGAGCAGGAGCGTGATCTGGCTGCCGAATATAATCTTGAACTGAAAGAAGCTATAACCTACGCGGAGAATGCGCCGTTCCCGAAACCGGAAGATACGCTGCTGCATGTCTACGATGAATCCGGCCTGAAGGGGGGCGCTTAAGCCATGGCGATGATGGAATATATCGATGCAATCCGGCTGGCGATGAAGGAAGAGATGGAACGTGACGAGTCGGTGTTCGTGCTTGGTGAGGATGTCGGCGTGAAGGGAGGCGTCTTCACAACGACCAAAGGCTTGCAGGAGCAGTTCGGCGCAGAACGGGTGCTGGACACACCGCTTGCGGAATCTGCCATTGCAGGGGTGGCTATCGGTGCTGCGATGTACGGTATGAAGCCGATTGCCGAGATGCAGTACTCGGATTTCATGCTGCCCGCAACGAACCAGATTATCAGCGAAGCAGCCAAAATCCGCTACCGTTCCAATAATGACTGGAACTGTCCGGTTGTTATCCGCGCGCCGATCGGCGGCGGCATCTTCGGCGGGCTGTACCATTCGCAGTGCCCGGAGTCGATCTTCTTCGGCACGCCGGGACTTAAGATTGTGGCCCCTTATTCGGCTGCAGATGCGAAGGGACTGCTCAAGGCGGCTGTCCGTGATCCAGATCCGGTGCTGTTCTTCGAGAACAAGAAATGCTACAAGCTGATCAAGGGCGATGTGCCGGAAGGCGACTACACCGTGCCGATTGGTGAAGCGAATCTGCTGCGTGAAGGCAGCGATATTACGGTGATCGGGTATAGCCTGCCGCTGCATTTTGCGATGCAGGCAGCGGAGGAGCTGGAGAAGGAGCATGGCGTTACCGCACATATCCTCGATCTGCGCACCCTGCAGCCGCTGGACCGTGAGGCGATCATCGCTGCGGTACGTCAGACCGGCAAGGTGCTGATTGTCCATGAGGACAACAAGACCGGAGGTATCGGCGCTGAAGTGGCGGCGATTATCGCCGAGCATTGTCTGTTTGACCTCGATGCCCCAATCTTCCGCCTGTGCGGACCCGATGTTCCGGCGATGCCGATCTCACCGCCGATGGAGAAATTCTTCCTGCTCAGCAAGGATAAGGTTAAGGCTGAGATGCTGCGTCTGGCGGAGTATTAATATATAAGTGGAACAGGCGGGATGAGTAAGTTGAAACTGCCTGTGTCAACATTGAGCGATAATGTTGCAGAATGTGCAACTTGGATATGAAATAGACAGTGGATTTGGCAGAATGCTGCAGGAAATGCAACAAATTGTCCGCTTAGCCGCCTGAATGAAGAGAATTGCTGCTTTTTGTGCAACATTTTTGAGTTTGGGCAGATTGGTATGGGCGAATGTTGCATGAAGTGCAGGATTTCGTGGCTGACTGGCCACCTGGGAGAGGAAAACGGAAAATTCCGTTTAGAACACTTTAAGCCTATGCTTCCGAAGCCAGTTGTGTACGAAGCAAATTCGAGAAATCCACGCTTACAAAACTAAGCGTATGCTTCCGAAGCCACTTTTGTACGGAGTCTATCAGGAAGCTTATGCTTACAAAACTTTAAGGAGTGACATTATGTCTGACAATACAACGCTGACGGATGTAATTATGCCGCAGCTGGCTGAATCGCTGGTATCGGCGACCATCGGGAAATGGCTGAAGCAGCCGGGCGATTCAATAGAGCAATATGAGCCGATCTGCGAGCTGATCACGGATAAGGTGAACGCGGAGCTGCCTGCAACGGTAGACGGCACCATGGCCGAGCTGCTGGCCGAGGAGGGCCAGACGGTCAGCGTCGGCGAGATCATCGCCCGCATCGCTGTGGCCGGCTCCGCCGCGCCAGCCACAGCGGCCCCGTCACCGGCAGCTTCCGGTGACGCCCCAGCCCCTGCCGCTGCCCCGGCTGCGGCATCCGGCACCGCCCCGCAGGCGGCTCACGCCGCCGCGCGGCCGCCCGTGCCCGCTGCTGCGTATGACGCCGCAGCGCCAATGCGCGCCCGTTACTCTCCGGCTGTGCAGTCGCTGGCCGCCGAGCACGGCATCAACCTGGCGGCCGTGCCGGGCACCGGCCTGGGCGGACGCATCACACGCAAGGATGTGCTCACGTTCCTTGAGAGCGGCGCAGCAGCGCAGCCTGCAGCTTCAGCACCGGCGGCTGCGCCCGCTCCGGCAGCCGCACCTCTGGCACCGCCCGTCCAGGTTGCCCAGCCGGACCTGCGGGAAGAGCTGCAGCCGGTCCGCAACTCCGGCCTGCACCTCAGCGAATCGCCGAAGATTCCGACGATTGAGATCGAAGGCGGAGGGGGCAGCAGCTCGGAATATCTGATCGACGTTACGCCGATCCGTAATACGATTGCAACTCGGATGCGGCAGAGTGTCTCAGAGATTCCGCATGCCTGGACGATGATCGAGGTCGATGTGACCAATCTGGTGGTGCTGCGCAACAAGCTGAAGGATGAGTTCAAGCGCAAGGAAGGGATCAACCTGACCTATCTCGCTTTTCTGATGAAGGCTGTGGTCAGTGCGATCAAGGATTACCCGATCATGAACTCCGTCTGGGCTGTTGACAAAATCATCGTCAAACGCGACATCAACATCTCGCTGGCCGTAGGTACAGAGGATTCCGTCATGACGCCGGTCATCAAGAAGGCCGATCAGAAGAATGTCGCCGGGCTGGCCCGGGAGATCGACGAACTGGCGCTGAAGACACGGGAGGGCAAGCTGCGCCTGGATGATATGCAGGGCGGCACGTTCACGGTGAACAACACCGGCTCGTTCGGCTCGATTCTGTCTTATCCGATTATCAACTATCCGCAGGCGGCGATTCTCACTTTTGAATCCATTGTCAAAAAGCCTGTCGTCATCAATGATATGATTGCCGTACGCTCGATGGCAAATATCTGCCTGTCGCTGGATCACCGGATTCTGGACGGAGTCATCAGCGGACGCTTCCTGCAGCGCGTGAAGGATAATGTGGAAGGCTACACTCCGGAGACGAAGCTCTACTAAGTAAGGCGGCTGCGGACCCCTGGGACAGGGAGAATGAGAAGCAAAGGGGAACTTACGATCATGGAGAACCAGAACCTAAGCAAACTTACAGTTACCATTCTTCCGCTGATGGAATACGGAGCGGCCTGGGAGCTGCAAAAGGAAGCAGTGCATGAAATTGACGCTGGCACGTCTTCCGAGCAGCTGATTCTGCTGCAGCATCCACCCACGTATACCATCGGTTCTCAGAATCATCCGGAGCATCTGCTCCTCAGCAGGGAACAGCTCAGGCAGCAGGGCATTGCGCTGTTTGAGATTGACCGCGGGGGAGATATTACATATCACGGGCCCGGCCAGCTGGTCGGGTACCCGCTTTTGAAGCTGGGCGAGCACGGCAAGGTTGATCTGCACGGCTATCTGCGCAGGCTGGAGTCGGTGATTATTGCTTACTTGGAGGCCTATGGAATTATGGGAGCCCGCAAGCAGGGGTATACCGGGGTGTGGGTCGGAGATGAGAAAATCTGTGCAATCGGCGTCAAGTTCAACAAGTGTAAATTCCGCCGGGGTTTTGTCACCAGCCATGGCTTCGCCTTCAACGTATCGGCCGGGATCGGCCAAAGCGGCTTCACCGGCATTATCCCCTGCGGTATTGCGGAATACGGAGTGACTTCGCTTGAGGAATGCACAGGGCGGGCTTTTGACATCGGGACGGTTGCTGAAGAGCTGGTGCCTTACTTCCTGGAGCAGTTTCCCTATAGCCAAACAGCGCCCGGGGAACCCGGACGCTGTTACTTAAGCGCTAAGCGTGATTAACCGGCCATAAACGGTTCGATGACGAACAGCACCGTAGAGGCGATCATAGCGAACAGCATGATGTAGATGATAATACGGAACCATTTTTGTCGTTGCATGAGTGACTCCTTTGGGATTAGTGTAAGTTATGAGCATAAGCCCACAATTGAACGCAGTACAACCATTGTAACGTATCTGAGAAAGAGAGGGAAGTCCATATGATATCAGAAGACCGATTGATCCATGAATTCATGGAGCTTGTCCAGATTGACAGTGAGACCCGGAATGAACGGCAGATTGCCGATGTGCTTAAGGAGAAATTCAGCAGCCTGGGGCTGAGCGCGGTGGAAGATGATTCGCAGGAGAGAACGGGACACGGAGCAGGCAACCTGTTCGTGACCTGGCCTGCGGACAGCGGAGTGAGCGCGCCGAAGCTGCTGTTCACCTGCCATATGGATACCGTGGTGCCCGGCCAGAAGATCAAGCCAACCCTTGGGGAAGACGGTTGGATCCGAAGCGATGGCAGCACCATTCTCGGAGCGGATGACAAAGCGGGACTAGCTGCCCTGTTCGAAGCGATCCGGGTGATTCAGGAGCAGAAGCTGCCGCACGGCCAGATTCAGTTCGTCATTACGGCAGGCGAAGAGTCGGGGCTGATGGGCGCACGCGCCATGGACCCGGCGCAGCTGGATGCAGATATGGGCTTTGCGCTGGATTCCAACGGAGAGGTGGGAGCCATTGCTACTGCGGCACCGGGCGTGGCCCGGATCTCCATGCAGATCTTCGGCAAATCCGCACATGCCGGCGTGAACCCGGAGGACGGCATCAGCGCCATCCAGGTAGCGAGCAAAGCCATTTCGGCGATGAAGCTGGGACGGATCGACAACGAAACTACAGCGAATATCGGCAAGTTCGCCGGCGGCGGTCCAACGAATGTGGTCTGTGACCATGTGCAGCTGGATGCGGAAGCCCGCAGTATTGTGCAGGAGAAGGTAGACCTTCAGGTGGCCTCCATGCGGGAGGCACTGGAGACTACTGCACGCGAACACGGGGCGCAGAGTGAATTCCGCAGCGAGACTATTTATCCGGCATTCAGCTTTGGTGCGGGTGATCCGGTCGTTCAACTGGCGGCCCGTGCGGTCACTTCGGAGGGCCTGACACCCCGCCTGTTCGCCTCCGGCGGCGGCAGTGATGCCAATGTGTTCAATGGCCTGAACGTTCCGGTTGTGAACCTGGCAGTTGGCTACGAGGATATCCATACCACGAAGGAGCGGATCAAGGCCGCAGACATCGTCAAGGTGGCCAGTCTGGTAGTTGCCATTGTGGCCGAGAGCCAGAAGGGCTAAGCTGATAAGAGGCTATGCAGGGACCCGGACAGGGCAAAGCTTGTGCTCAGGCGGTCTGCTGCCGCTTAAAAATAACATTAAAGGAGCTGCTTCCGGGATTCGGGAGACAGCTCCTTCTTATACCCTGGAATATCATAGACGCTGACCGGAAGAACGAAGCGGCATTATCCAGCCTTGGAAGCTTTGATCCGCGAATCTGCCTGGAGCAGCAGGATGTAAGAGAGGGGCATATCGCGCCCGTATTGCTTCATCCACCCGGCCATTACGGCCATAATCTGTTCCGGTTTACCTACCATTGTTACTGCGGATGAGCTTGCTTGGACAAGGATGTCTTTCATGCCTGCATTCCTTCTTTCTGCTTAAGTTTGCTATAATACACCCTATGCATAACGATGCCAAAGGAGACCACTAATCTATGAAAAAAGATGAAATAAACCGCAACCCCGCATTGGATGAAGAAACATTGTCGACGAAGCCGATTTTTGCAGGCCACATTATTTCGCTTCAGGTGGATACTGTGAGACTGCCGGATGGCAACACTGCAACCCGTGAGGTTGTGAAGCACCCTGGAGCTGTAGCCGTGCTGGCCTTGAATCAAGGTAAAATGCTGGTCGTGGAGCAGTACCGTCAGCCGATGCACCGTACCGAGGTGGAGATTCCGGCAGGGAAGCTGGACCCGGGTGAAGATCCGCTGGCGGCTGCGGGCCGTGAGCTTCAGGAGGAGACCGGATTTCATAGCGGGGGGCTTACGCTGCTGAAGTCGTTCTATACCTCTCCCGGCTTCGCCGACGAGATTATTCACCTCTATGTGACCGAGGATGCCCAACCGGGTGAGATGGCGCTGGATGAGGATGAGTTCCTGGAGGTCTCCGAGCTGACGCTGGAGGAAGCCTACCAGTATATTGCAGACGGACGTATTGCCGATGCCAAGACGATGATGGCGGTCTATGCCTGGCATCTCTATACGCTGACAGGCCAATGGCACTAGCGGCGGAGCTCAGCAGCGTCTACTGTGATCTGCATGTGCATATCGGACGGACTTCGGAGGGCCAGGCGGTCAAAATCAGCGGCAGCCGTGATCTGACCTTCGCCGGGATTGCCAGGGAGGCAGCGGAACGCAAGGGGATTGGCCTGATCGGCATTATCGACAGCCACTCTCCTGGCGTGTTGCGGGATATTGCTGCGGCGCTGGATTCCGGTGAGATGACGATAGCCGCAGGCGGCGGAATTGCTTACCGGGGGACGACGATCCTGCTGGGAACCGAGATTGAGATCCGTGAGCCCGGGCGAAAAGAGTGCCATGTCCTGGCCTTCATGCCGGACCTCGGGACGATGGAGGATTTCAGCACCTGGATGAGCGCCCATATGCGTAATGTGAATCTCAGCTCCCAGCGTCTGTACGCCCCTTCCAGGGTGCTTCAGGACGAGATTACCGGGCGGGGCGGGCTGCTGATCCCGGCCCATATTTTCACGCCCCACAAGGGACTCTATGGCTGTGCGGCCGAGCGGATGTCTGAGTTATTCGATCTGGACCGCATCGCGGCGGTGGAGCTGGGGCTCAGTGCGGATTCAGAGATGGCGGGGTATATCTCGGAGCTTGACCGTTACAGCTTCCTGACCAATTCCGATGCCCATTCCCTTGGCAAAATCGGCCGCGAGTACAATGTCATCGAGATGCAGGAGCCCTCCTTCGAGGAGCTGGAGCTTGCGCTCCAGCGCTCGGAAGGACGCAGGGTCAGCGCCAACTTCGGGCTGAATCCCCGGCTGGGCAAATATCACCGGACCTACTGCAGCGGCTGCGGCAGCATCATTGACGAAGCCTACAGCACCTCGGAGCGCTGCCCGTATTGCGGCAGTCCGAAGCTGGTCCAGGGTGTACTGGACCGGATTCTGCACATTGCCGACCGTTCGCAGCCGCAGGTTCCGGATTACCGGCCCCCGTATCACTACCAGGTACCGCTGGAGTTCATTCCCGGCCTTGGCAAGCGTAAGCTGAACCTGCTGCTGGAGGCTTTTGGCACAGAGATGAATATTCTGCACCGTGCTGCGGAAGCCGAGCTTGCCGCTGTAGCGGGAGCAGAGCTGGCGGGGCTGATCGTGCTGGCCCGCAGCGGGCAGCTCGTCCTCTCCTCGGGAGGCGGCGGGACCTACGGCAAGGTGGTCAAGAGCTAAGGACAAGTCATAGTTCAGGACATTCCCTCATATGGTGTAACATGTGACCGGAAAGGGGAATGTCAGGGTGCGCAGTCTAAAGCTGATGGTGAAGGAACAGACGCCTCTTTATATTTTTGTCGCGGTATTATTTCTGGTCGGGGTGGTATTCGGGGCGCTTATCGTCACTGCGCTTACGCTGGATCAGCAGCAGGAGCTGGGCGATTACTTAAGCAACTTCTTCGTGACGGTCGATCAGCAGGGACTGCCTGACGCGCAGGATTCATACTGGAGCATCGCCGCTTTTCATCTGAAGTGGGTCGGCCTGATCTGGGTGCTTGGCTTGTCTGTAATCGGGCTCCCGGGCATTCTGATTCTGGATTTCCTCAAAGGCGTGCTGATCGGCTTCACCGTCGGTACACTGGTCAGCCAATATTCCTGGCACGGCATGCTGTTCGCCCTGGTCTCCGTCGCTCCGCATAATCTGGTGCTGATTCCGGTGCTGCTGGTGTGCAGCGCGGCTGCCCTCGGGTTCTCCCTGCTGATGATCCGCAGCCGTGTGCTGGGACAGCAGCGCCGCACGCAAATTACTCATCCGTTCATGATGTATACACTTCTCTCCCTGGGGATGGCGCTGCTGGTGATGGGGATCTCGGGTTTCGAGGCCTATCTGACGCCGGTGATGATGCGCTGGGTGACGCCGCTTCTGGTGGCGGCCGGATGAAAGTGAGAAGCAGACAGGGGCAGGGAAGCGGCGCCGGTGCTGCGGAGAGAGAGTGGGATATTTTACTAATATGGAGTATTTGTGAACGTGCGGGTCAGCTCCCTCCAGCTGCTAAAACCGTTTGACTTCTCAAAGGAAATCCCCCTATAATGGAAGAAGTGGCTTGAAGCCCGGTGTGGTAATTTTCCAAGGGGGAGGCAGACAATGGAAGCCCGAATAGACAAGATTAAGCAACAACTACAATCCCAAGGATACAAGCTTACACCTCAACGGGAAGCGACCTTAAGAGTTCTCCTGGAGAACGAGGATGATCATTTAAGTGCGGAAGATGTATTCATGCTTGTGAAAGAAAAGGCGCCCGAGATCGGTCTTGCCACCGTATATCGTACCCTGGAACTGCTTAGCGAGCTTCATGTCGTGGAGAAGATCAATTTCGGAGACGGTGTGGCCCGCTATGATCTGCGTACGGATACGGCGAAGCATCATCACCATCATCTGATTTGTGTGCAGTGCGGAACGATGGATGAGATTCGTGAGGATTGGCTGGGACCGCTGGAAGAGCGGCTGGAGCAGGAATACAACTTCACGGTGGTTGATCATAGACTTGATTTTCACGGAATATGCTACCGCTGCAAGGAGAAGAATCCGGCAGAGGGCGATACTCCCGAATAAGCTTATATAGAATGTGGACTTATGAATGCTTCATTGCGAAATTTCTGGGTTCATCTTTGAGGAACGACCGCGCAAGCTCTCCCCGGCTGAATGGCTGGAGGGGAGCTTTTTGATGCCTGGAGAGCAGGTTATTGGGCTGCAGCGGGGATGAAGGGGATAAATCCCTTTGATTTCGCTGAAAGTGGGCTGGATGAGGGAATGAAGGGGATAAATCCCTTTGAATTCGCCGAAAGAGGGCTGGATGAGGGAATGAAGGGGATAAATCCCTTTGAATTCGCTGGAAGTGGGCTGGATGAGGGAATGAAGGGGATAAATCCCTTTGAATTCGCCGAAAGTGGGCTGGATGAGGGGATGAAGGGGATAAATCCCTTTGAATTCGCCGAAAGTGGGCTGGATGAGGGAATGAAGGGGATAAATGGACTCCTGTCAAGAAAGTAGACAAAACCTACAACGTTTTTCGCTTAAATGTGGCTGCAAACTGAACCGGAGAAACGTACCCCAGTGCCCCATGGATTCGTTTACGGTTGTAGAAAAATTCAATGTACTGGAAAATGGCATCATACGCCTGTTGCTTCGTTTTAAATCGATTCCAGTACACCAACTCTTTTTTTAAGAGGCTGTGAAAAGATTCGATACAGGCGTTATCATAACAGTTTCCTTTGCGGCTCATGCTTGCGGTCATCTGGTACGTCTTTAGGCGTTCCCGGTAGTCTGCAGAGGCGTACTGGGAGCCTCGATCCGAATGGTGAATCAAGCCCTTTCCGGGGCGTTTGGCCTGGTAGGCAGCGTCCAGAGCGCCCTGTACGAGGTCAGTGGTCATCCGGTCGCTAAGCCGCCAGCCGACAATCTCCCGGGTACACAGGTCCAGCACGCTCGCCAAGTACATTCGTCCTTCCCGGCAGGGAATGTAGGTGATATCCGCTACCCACGTCTGGTTCGGCTTTTCCGTGTGAAATTGCTGGTTTAACAAGTTGGGGGCAATGGGTAGCGGATGGTTGGAGTCGGTGGTGCATACGCGAAATCTCTTTGCGACACAAGAGCGCAGCCCCAGTTCTTTCATGTACTTGCCTACCGTGCGTTCACTGACCTGGTGCCCTTCACGCACTAGGAGAACCTTGATTTTGGGGCTGCCATAGCGACCCTTAGAGTCGTGAAAATGATAGGCAATCCGCTTTAGCAACAAGGCTTTACGAGTGGCTTGAGGGCTGGGCTTCGCTGTTCTCCATTTGTAATACCCGCTCCGGGACACCTGAAAGACACTGCACATCTTCTCCACGCGGAACTCGGAGCGATGATCTTCAATAAACCGAAATCTCAGTTCTTTGGATTGCTGAAGATGTGCACGGCTTTTTTTAGGATAGCCATCTCCTCTGTCAGGTCTGCGAGTTCTTGCTCCCGCTCCTTCAGTTGACGTTCCAGCTCTCTGTATTTGTCTGGAGTAATGATGGGCTCATTCTCAAACTGCCGGTACTGACCTAGCCATTTATGCAACGTTTTGGCGGGGACATCCAGCTCCAGGGCCAATTCCGCCACCGTTTTCGTCTGCTCCTGGATGTACTTTACGGCCTGTCTTTTGTATTCTTCATTGTAGCTTCTCCGTGTTCCACTCATGCGGACACCTCCTCGTTAAACTCATTATCTCTATTCTCTTAACGGGTGTCCACGGTTAACACTAACAGCAAAATCCCTTTGAATTCGCTGGAAGTGGGCTGGATGAGGGAATGAAGGGGATAAATCCCTTTGATTTTGCTGAAAGTGGGCTGGATGAGGGAATGAAGGGGATAAATCCCTTTGGATTCGGCTGAACATAGGCTGGACTGGTAGCTGTAAGAGAGTAATTAAGAGCATAAGTGCACCTGAATTCAGCCAAAGTCGGCTAAATGGGGAAATGAAGAGCATTAGTGCACCTGATGTTGGCAAACGTGTACCAGACAGGGGGAATAAGGTGTAAAAGTACACCTGATCTCGGCAGAGCCGTCTCATTGAGAGCGGCCAGGGAGCCGAATATTACTCCACATACATAATACTACTCTCCGGCGCATAAAGTGAAGGACGAGTTCTGCTCACATTCCTTCTGCTCACAACCCTTTTGCCCGCTATCTTTTACTCGCCGTCCGGCCGCGCGCATACTCAGGCAGCAGAAGGGGAGCATGTGCACTGTATACGTGTTATACAGGAGGCTGACGCAGACGCTAGTATCATTTTGAGGAGGCTGCCTGGATGATTATTTCTCTGCCCCGCACGGTGCGCCGGCTGTATTTCATGACGATGCTTGTGGCGGTAAGCTGTGTGCTGTATTATGTTTTGAGCTGGGTTAGCGCTTGGATCAGTCCGGCCCGCAATGCTGAGATTCCGGAAGGCACCGCCGTCCGGGCATTTCAGGATGTCCAGTATGGGGAACAGGGGATAAGTGCGGGGGATCGCCTGCGCCTATTTTACTGGTACGGGGAGTAACGGCACGGATTGCAGGATTAAGGGAGAAGTATGTCGAATCAATCTATAGCATGTCATGGAACAACGCTGTTCCGGCTGCTGGACCCCATCCGCTGTGAAGCTGCATGAAGCAGCCTGAGTCTGACAGGAGCGTGAATTGATGAAGTCATACTTACAGCCGTTTATGCAGTATTTGTCCGGGGACAAAGGATTGTCTCCTAGTACGCTGGAATCCTATGGACGGGATATATCGCAGTTTCTGGAGTTCGCGGAAGAGCGCGGCCTGGACGCGGCGGAAGAGATTAGAAGAACACATATTATGCTTTATTTGGGCGCCCTGCGCGGAGCAGGGAAGGCAGCGGCCACTGTGAACCGGAATACGGTATCGCTGCGTGCTTATTTTCATTATTTGCTGAAGGAACGGCTGATTGTCCAAGATCCTACGCTGGATATGGAAGCCATCAAGCCGAGCCAGAAGCCGCCGATGATTCTTAGCATTGAGGAGATCGAACGTCTGCTGGCGGCTCCGGACGAAGCTGCTCCCCAGGGGATGCGCGATAAGGCTATGCTGGAGCTGCTCTATGCGACGGGTATCCGTGTGACGGAGCTGATCTCACTGAATGTGGACGATGTGAACACCTCCTTGCGGTTCGCTCGCTGCAGCGGCGCTTCCGGTAAGGAGCGTGTAGTCCCGATCGGCGTGATTGCTGCGGACTGCGTTGCCCGTTATACCTCGGGGATGCGGGACAAGCTGCTGCGCGTCAATCAGGACGAGCCTGCGCTGTTCCTGAACAGTCTGGGCGGACGGCTGACCCGTCAGGGCTTTTGGAAAATTATCAAAAAATACGCGCGTGAAGCTCAGATTGAGCAGGACATCACGCCGCATACCCTGCGCCACTCCTTCGCTGCGCATCTGCTGGAAGGCGGGGCGGACCTGCGTTCTGTGCAGCAGATGCTGGGCCATTCCGATATATCGACCACTCAGATTTACAGCGGAATTGCCCGCAAGAATATGAAGGAGGTCTACGAGAATCATCATCCCCGGGCGAAATAGCCCGCTCTACAGGGATGAGGGACCTTAGAAATAACGGGCAGATGGACTTGGATTGGGCCTAAAAGATGCTTTTTGTGAGTAAGAAAGTTATGATGGAATCATACTGAAGAAATCGCTCCCGGGAGAGGTTCTCCCGGAGTTTCTTCATGCTTAGCGCACAGGGCAGAATTATGCAAACTATAAAAGGAGTGAAGACGGCAATGTCCTCATTTAAACGCATCGGATTTATTGTTCTGGACAGTGTAGGTATCGGTGAAGCGCCGGATGCCGCTAATTTCGGAGATACAGGCTCCCATACGCTCGGACATATTCTGCAGCGGGTTCCGGGTCTTAAGCTTCCGAATCTGCAGCAGCTCGGGCTGGCGAATATTGCGCCGCTGCCGCCGCTTGAACCGGTAACGGCTCCTACAGGCTACTACGGTAAAATGCAGGAGGTATCTGTAGGCAAGGACACAATGACCGGCCACTGGGAACTGATGGGGCTGAAGATCGAGGTTCCTTTTAACACCTACTTTGACGGCTTCCCGGCGGAGCTGATCGAGAAATTCGAAGCGGCTACCGGACGCAAGGTTATCGGCAACAAGCCAGCTTCCGGCACCGAGATTCTCGTGGAATACGGCGAGGAGCAGATGAAGACGGGGGCATGGATTGTCTATACCTCGGCGGACAGCGTGTTCCAGCTTGCAGCGCACGAAGATATTATCCCTCTGGAGGAGCTGTACAGCGCCTGTAAAATCGCCCGTGAGCTGACGATGGCTCCCGAGTTCTCCGTAGGCCGCGTGATCGCCCGCCCTTATGTAGGCGAGCCGGGGAACTTCGTACGTACGCCGAACCGCCATGATTATGCGGTGAAGCCGCCGGAGCCTACGGTGATGAACGCTCTGGAGGATATCGGCAAGGATGTGATTGCTGTCGGCAAGATCAATGATATTTTTACCGGCGAAGGAGTGACAGCTTCCTACCCGACCAAAAGCAATGAACACGGCATCCAGATTACCATCGACGAGCTGCGCAAGCCATTTGACGGATTCCTGTTCACTAATCTGGTGGACTTCGATTCCCTCTACGGCCACCGCCGTGATCCGGAAGGCTACGGCCGTGCGCTGGAGGTATTCGATCAGGCGCTGCCTGAGCTGCTCAGTACGCTCGGTGAGGATGATCTCCTGATCATCTCCGCAGATCACGGGAACGACCCGATCCATGCCGGAACGGACCACACGCGCGAGTACGTGCCGCTCCTGGTCTACAGCCCGAGATTCAAGACTCCCGGCAGCCTCGGCATCCGCCAGACCTTCTCGGATGTGGCCGCCACAATCGCCGATAACTTCGGGGCGAAGGCTCCGCAGTACGGGACAAGCTTCCTGTCTGAATTGCAGTAATCACACCACAGATCGAACTGGATTTTTAAAAAAAGAAGGAGTGTAACCCATGACCACCGTAACCTCAAGCAAAATTCAAGAAGCAGCCGTATATATCAAAGATAAATGCACCGTCGCCCCCGAAATCGGGCTGATCCTGGGCTCCGGCCTCGGCGTTCTGGCCGATCTGATCACAGATGAAGTTGTTATTCCTTATCATGAGATTCCTCATTTCCCGGTGTCCACGGTAGAAGGACATGAAGGCGAGCTGCTGATCGGCATGATCGAAGGCCGCCGCGTGGTCATGATGAAGGGCCGCTTCCACATGTATGAAGGCTACGGCCCGGAGGTTACAGCCTTCCCGGTACGGGTGATGAAGGAGCTGGGCGTAACCAGCCTGCTGGTCACCAACGCTGCCGGTGGCGTTAACACTGAATACACACCGGGCGATCTCATGCTGATCACGGACCATCTGAACCTGACCGGACGCAACCCGCTGAGCGGACCGAATGATAATGCGCTGGGCGTACGGTTCCCGGATATGTCCTCGGCGTACAGCCCGCGTCTGATTGCCGCTGCCAAGGAAGCTGCCGCAGCTCTGAACTTCGAGTTCAAGGAAGGCGTATACGCCGGTCTGCTCGGACCGAACTATGAGACCCCTGCCGAGATCGTCATGCTGCGCCGCCAGGGAGCAGATGCCGTAGGTATGTCGACTGTATCTGAGACCATCGTTGCCCGTCATGCCGGGATTGAAGTGCTGGGCATTTCCTGTATCACCAACATGGCCGCCGGTATTCTGCCGCAGCCGCTGAATCATGCAGAGGTGATGGAGACCGCTGAACGTGTGCGCGAGCAGTTCCTGAAGCTTGTGCTTGCTTTTATTCCCAAAATGTAGGTACTGCTTCACATACGCGTTATTCTATACACAACTCATATCCGGGAGGATCAACCTATGACAACACCAACAACAGTCCCATACGGCACTCAAGTGAATGAAGCAGCTGCTTATATTCAGTCCAAATTCGGCGGTTATACACCGGCTATCGGCCTTATTCTGGGTTCAGGTCTTGGCGACCTGGGCGATCAGATTGAAGATGCCGTCTACCTGCCATATGAAGAAATTCCGCATTTCCCCCATTCAACGGTGGAAGGTCATGCCGGACGGTTCGTAATCGGTAAGCTGGAAGGCAAGGATGTTATGATTATGCAGGGCCGTTTTCACTACTATGAAGGTTATGAGATGCGCAAGGTAGTTCTTCCGGTCTATGTAATGGCTAAGCTGGGCATCGGCACCCTTGTCATTACCAACGCTGGCGGCGGAATGAACAGAGCGTTCAAGGCAGGCGACCTGATGCTGATTACCGACCACCTCAATATGACCGGCGACAATCCGCTGATCGGACCAAATGATCCGGAGCTCGGCGTAAGATTCCCTGATATGTCCAGTGCTTATGACCCTGAATATATTCAGCTTGCGAAAAAGCTTGCAGGCGGAGTTACAGGTGTGGACGGTGAAGCGCTTGTTCTGCAGGAAGGCGTATATGCCGGCATCAGCGGCCCGACTTATGAGACCCCGGCTGAGCTGAAAATGCTGGCTTATCTCGGCGGCGATGCCGTGGGTATGTCCACTGTGCCGGAGGTTATCGTAGCCAGCCACAGCAAGCTGCGCGTGCTCGGCATTACCTGTATCACAGACATGGCTATCGGCGATGAGCTGGAGCCGCTCACCCATGAGCAGGTGGTAAAAGTGGCGAACCTGACCAAGCCTAAATTCATTGGACTGGTGCGTGCCTTCGTCCGTGAGGTACAGGTCTGATGCGTGCCGTTGATCTCATTCAGAAAAAGAGAGACGGCGGTGAACTCAGCCGCGAAGAAATAGCGTTCCTTATTCAGGGCTACAGCAAGGGAGAGATCCCGGATTATCAGATTTCCGCTTGGGCAATGGCTGTGTATTTCCGCGGAATGAACGCGCGGGAGACCGGCGACCTGACCCTGGAGATGGCGATGTCCGGCGACCAGGTAGACCTTAGCCCGATTGCAGGTATCAAGGTGGACAAGCATTCTACCGGAGGCGTGGGCGACAAGACGACGGTTGTGCTTGCACCGCTGGTCGCAGCGGCCGGAGTTCCGGTAGCCAAAATGTCCGGGCGCGGCCTGGGCCACACCGGAGGCACACTGGATAAGCTGGAGTCGATTACAGGCTTCTCGGTGGAGATGGACCGGGAACGGTTTTTCGCCCAGGTGGGCGAGATCGGCGCAGCTGTGATCGGCCAATCCGGCAACATCACGCCGGCAGACAAGAAGCTGTACGCTCTGCGTGATGTAACGGCCACAGTGGAATCCATTCCGCTGATCGCCAGCTCCGTTATGAGCAAGAAGATTGCCGCAGGTGCGGACGCCATCGTGCTGGATGTGAAGACCGGCAGCGGGGCGTTCATGAAGACGCTTGACGATTCCATTGCACTCGCCCAGGCGATGGTAGATATCGGCACTCACCTTGGCCGCAACACGGTAGCGGTCATCAGCGACATGGATCAGCCGCTGGGCTTCGGCATCGGCAATGCTCTGGAGATCAAGGAGGGCATCGAGACCTTGAACGGCCACGGGCCGAAGGATCTGCAGGAGGTCTGCCTGATCCTGGGCAGCCAGATGCTCGTACTTGGCGGCAAGGCGAAGGATGAAGAAGAAGCACGCTCCATGCTGCTGTCCCATATCAAGGACGGCAGTGCGCTGAATAAGTTCAAGCAGATGGTGTCGGCTCAGGGCGGCGATGCTTCGCAGATTGATTCTCCTGACACCTTGCCCGCTGCCCGCAGATTCATCGAAGTCAAGGCTGCGGCCGCAGGCTATGTGGAGAGCATCCAGGCTGAAGAGATTGGGGTGGCCGCGATGCTGCTTGGTGCCGGACGCGAGACGAAGGAGTCCGTGATCGATCTGGCGGTCGGCATTCAGCTCTCGCTGAAGGTCGGCGACGCCGTGGCCGCAGGCGATACGCTGGCTGTGCTGCACGTGAACGATGCCAGCGAGAGCAAGGTGCAGGAAGCCGAAGCCAAGGTCCTTGAGGCTTATCGCATCTCCGCCCAGCCGGTTCCGCCGCAGCCGCTGGTTTTTGCGCTGGTGACCAAGGATGGGGTAACGCGTTACTAGCCGGAACGGAGTACACTCTGGAAAACTGCATTAATATAAACAAGCCGTACGAATCAGCAGATTGCTGGCGTACGGCTTGTTTTATTTTTGTAACAATCCGGCTAACCAACTGATTATTGGGGTCAACAGCATACGCAGTTGAGTTTGTTATGAATATGATAGACCACATACTATTTTATTAGCGGATTCATATAGAAAGGAAGAGATAGATTCTAGAGGAATTGAGCAGCTAGTATCTAGAGTAGGAGGGCGGATAATGGCGGTATGGAATACGGGGCCTATTGAGAATAATGCTGTTAGCGGCTCAAGACCCACGGTATCAACAACTGTAATCATCGTGAATGAAAGTGCCACTCAAAGCGTTGTAGTCTTAACTCAGGGGTACAATCTCAGTGGAACCAGAGCATTATTTGTCTTGAGCCAGGATGAGATTCTGCCGGGTACGGTGTTGTCGAAGAATTATTATAGTAATCTTAATTCCTTTGAGTTTGTATTTACAGTCACTGGCGGAGCAGTAGATCATACAGATATTTCTGTATGGGGCAAAGGAAGTACAGGACAGTTAACCACACCTCATCGTTTAGTCTCTGCAGAATTATTAGGCTCAACTGGAGCAGTTGGTGCTACAGGGGCTACGGGAGCGACTGGTGTAACTGGAGTTACGGGTGTAGCAGGAGGAACCGGGGCAACTGGAGTTACGGGAGTAACTGGAGCTACCGGGGTAACCGGGGTAACGAGAGCAACCGGAGCAACGGGGAATACGGGAACAATCGGAGCGACTGGAGTCACTGGGCTAATTGGGCTAACTGGAGTTACGGGTACCACGGGTGCAACAGGGGCAACCGGTATCACTGGAGTCACGGGAGCAACAGGTGAGACTGGGACCACGGGTACGACGGGAGCCACGGGGTCAACTGGGACAACAGGGGTCACAGGAACAACGGGGAATACGGGAGCTACTGGGGCAACAGGAGCAACGGGCGAGAACGGGACCACGGGTGCTACAGGGGGCACAGGTGCAACGGGGATTACGGGAACAACCGGGGCAACAGGAGTTACGGGAGCAACGGGCGAGACCGGAATCACGGGTATGACAGGGACAACAGGAGCGACAGGAGCTACGGGAACAACCGGGGCGACAGGGGACACAGGTGCCACGGGCGAGACTGGGACCACGGGTACGACAGGGACAACTGGGATCACAGGAACAACGGGGAATACGGGAGCCACTGGGGCAACAGGAGTTACGGGAACAACGGGCGAGACTGGGACCTCGGGTACGACAGGGACAACAGGAGCGACAGGAGCTACGGGAACAACCGGGGCGACAGGGGGCACAGGTGCCACGGGCGAGACTGGGACCACGGGTACGACAGGGACAACAGGGACCACGGGAACAACAGGAACAACGGGAGCCACCGGGGCAACTGGAGTTACGGGAGCCACGGGCGAGACCGGAATCACGGGTATGACAGGGACAACAGGAGCGACAGGAGCTACGGGAACAACCGGGGCGACAGGGGTCACAGGTGCAACGGGGATTACGGGAACCACCGGGGTAACTGGAGTCACGGGAGTAACAGGCGAGACCGGGGCAACAGGGGTCACAGGAACGACGGGAATAACGGGAGGAACCGGTGCAACCGGGGTTACAGGAATAACGGGAGGAACCGGAGGAACAGGAGTTACGGGAGTAACAGGCGAGACCGGGATTACGGGTACGACAGGGACAACAGGGATCACAGGAACAACGGGGAATACGGGAGCCACTGGGGCAACAGGAGTTACGGGAACAACGGGCGAGACCGGGACCACGGGAACAACAGGAACAACGGGAGCCACCGGGGCAACTGGAGTTACGGGAGCAACGGGCGAGACCGGAATCACGGGTATGACAGGGACAACAGGAGCGACAGGAGCTACGGGAACAACCGGGGCGACAGGGGGCACAGGAACGACGGGAATAACGGGAGGAACCGGTGCAACCGGGGTTACAGGAATAACGGGAGGAACCGGGGGAACAGGAGTTACGGGAGTAACAGGCGAGACCGGGATTACGGGTACGACAGGAATAACAGGTGCAACCGGAGCCACGGGAGCCACTGGGGCAACAGGGGTCACAGGAACAACGGGGACTACGGGGGCAACTGGAGTTACAGGAGCAACGGGAGAGACCGGAGCTACTGGTGTAACGGGAACAACAGGAGTCACTGGAGTTACGGGAACAACCGGAGCAACAGGAGTGACCGGAGTGACGGGAGCAACCGGGATAACGGGGACAACCGGGGCAACAGGAGTGACGGGAACCACCGGGACAACAGGTGTCACAGGTACAACGGGGACTACAGGAACCACCGGGGCAACGGGGATCACAGGTACAACAGGAGCAACAGGAGCAACCGGGGTCACAGGAACAACTGGAGCAACCGGAGCCACAGGTGCGCCTACTCTGGCATTTTCCAATACACCTGGTTCGATAGCAGTCTATCCGCCACTGAATACAGAAGTCGTTGCCGTTACGGTGAATCAGGCTGAAGTCCTCTCCCAGCAGCTGAAAATTGATTATGCTATATCGGTGGAAGCTGTTACATCTTCCAACTGGTCAATTGTTGCTGAGCTGCGAATCTACCGCGGTGCTACATTGATTTCTACAAGAACCCTTAACCGTAGCGGAAATGCGTCGGGAACTCAACGTTTTCCTATTGCGGACACTTATGTTGATACAGCTCCGGCTACAGCTTCTGTAACCTATCAAGTTCGTGCAATTGTTACCACGGATACCAATATAACCTCAGTAACAGTTATCAATCGAAATCTGAATATTATTACGTTCACACCCTAATCTACACCATTCAGCAGATTAAAAGTAAAGAGCCTTAGCCCAGAAATTGAGCTAAGGCTATAAGTGCATCTGAGGATAGTTAAATCTTGCTCCTTACCTGCTAAACGGGAAAATACCGCTACCCCACCGGCAGATAGTCCTCCATAACAGACATCATCGCGTAAGCCCCGTTGCTCTTGTTGCAGAGTGCAGTAATCGTTAGGCCACGTTCGGGATAGTAGGCGGAATGGAAGCTGATCCCGGGATCGTAGCCCATGATATGGTACTTCAGGATCTTTTCGCTGCGGCCGATCTGTATCCACACGCCATAACCGTAATAGCTATCCTTCTGCTCATGCATATGCGGTGTCAGCAATAGAGCCGTGGTCTCTGCCTGCAACAGCTTGTGTTCAAGCAAGCCGCTCCACAGCTTATGCATATCCGCCGCCGTAACAAATGCCCCTCCGTCCCCGCCCCCGACCACCGGAATGGAGTAGATGTTGCTGGTCTTTTTCCCGTTGGCGCTGTCGATGTATCCCTGAGCAGTGTTGGCCGGAAGCGCATCTAGCGCGAAATAACCGGAATCCTTCATCCCGCAAGTGCGAAAAATATGCTGTTCTACATATTCCGTGAACGGCTGTCCGCTAACGGCTTCTACAAGCAGAGCAAGCATGATATATCCTGCATTGTTATAGTGAAAACGCCCGCCTGGGGCGAATTTCATAGGAAGCCTGGCGAACAGAGGGAGGAAATCTCCGGGCCGCCTCAGCATGTACATCGGGGTATCCTTCCACAGTTCCGCGAAATCCTCCATCTCCTCTTCATCGAAATAATCCGGTATGCCTGAGCTGTGAGTCAATAGCTGATGCACCGTGACCACTGGGTCGAACAATGGGAATTCCTGCTTCGGCAGGATGTCCAGTATTTTATCGTCATAAGAAAATAGTCCCTGCTCTGCGAGCTGACAGACGGCAATGGCGGTAAATAGCTTGCTGCCGGAAGCGATGGCGAAGCGGGTATGGATCTGATTGAGCCGTACGTCCCCCATATTAGCCAATCCAAAAGCTGCGGCTGCAAGGACTTGCTCCCGTTCCGCCACTTGTGCGACCCCTGAGAACGCTCTCAGCCGAGCCTCTTCACTGATGATTTGGGCCAGCTTGTCCGTGTTAATCTGATGTGCAGGCTTCACCCTATGAAGCACCTCCTGTCTGAAAATATGCATCATTACCCTGTTACAATTCGCTGCTTGGGAGAATTCACCTTTATTTATATGGCATTAAGCTGTAAGAGTGTACTCCGCGCGTAAGGTTTATCTGCAAAGGACAAGAAATGCTGTTCCAGTTTGGCAGGGCGGTACATTGTGGACATTTTGGAAGATGGGATAGTATAAATTCAAACATGACAAACATGAGCATGCATCCGGGGAGGAATTAGAATGGCACTTCATCAAACGATTACAGTCTTGAACGCACTGGACAGCGCTTATGTTAATGGTAAGCAGGTCAAGCAGTTATTTGCAGAATATCCTGCGGTTAAGGTTGAGATTCAGAAGGTGGACGGGGAAAAGGGCAGCACAGAATTCGTCAAAATTACGATCCCGGGCAGCGAAGGAAAGTTTGGCGGCGGATCTGCCCCAACGTTCGGTATTGTCGGCAGACTGGGTGGTATCGGGGCACGCCCGAGCCGGATTGGCCTGGTCTCAGATGCAGATGGAGCGGTAGCAGCGATTGCTTCTGCGCTGAAGCTGGCAGACATGCAGGCCAAAGGGGATGTGCTGCTGGGGGATGTGCTGGTGACCACTCATATTTGCCCGGATGCTCCGACCCTGCCGCACGAGCCGGTGGATTTCATGGATTCTCCTGTGGATATTCTGCAGATGAATGAGCATGAAGTGCTGCCGGAGATGGAAGCGGTTCTATCGATTGATACGACCAAAGGCAACCGTGTGGTTAATCACAAAGGGATTGCCATCTCGCCGACGGTCAAGGAAGGCTATATTCTGCGGGTCAGCGAGGATTTGCTGCGGATCAAGGAGATGACGACAGGGCAATATCCGGTTACTTTTCCGGTGACGACTCAGGATATTACCCCTTACGGCAACGGGCTGTATCATATCAATTCCATTCTTCAGCCTGCGGTGGCTACCTCTGCTCCGGTGGTGGGCCTCGCGATTACTGCCCAGTCTATGGTTCCGGGCTGCGGTACTGGTGCCAGTCATGAGGTGGATATTGCCCAGGCGGTGCGGTTCGCCATCGAGACGGCCAAGGAAGTAACACAGGGGACATGCTCTTTCTACAACAAAGCGGAGTTTGCCAAAATCACTGAGCTGTACGGCTCCATGAACGTGCTGCAGACACTTGGTAAACCTGCAGTCACCTCTCACTAACAGGATAACAGATGTACATGTACAGTCAGGCGCTGAGCTTTCTTCAGCGCCTGCTCTGTTAGCACAGGTTAGCACAGCGTGGCTGCTGTAACCAATAGCGTCTGGAGGGATAAGGATGAAGAATATCGGGCTGATTACAATTGGGCAAGCGCCCAGGCAGGATGTCGCGCCTATCATTGAGAAATATCTTGAATGCAAGGCGGGACTGGTACAATCCGGGGTCTTGGACGGCTTCACGGCTGAACAGGTTAAGGAATATTACAGTCCGGCCCCGGGGGAGTATGTGCTGACCACCCGTATGACAGACGGGTCTGCTGCGGTAATCTCCCGGGAGCGGATACAGACCGTTCTGCAAGGGAAGATTGATGCTATGGAAGCTGCTGGGATTCGGACGATCCTGCTGGCTTGCACGGGAGTTTTTCCGGGGCTGCATACATCTGCTGCCCATCTGATTGAGCCGGACCGGATTATTCCACCGGTCGTGCAGGCGATGCTGGACGGGCGCCGTCTGGGATTGATTGGCCCTTTGCCCGAGCAGGAGGGCGCAATGATTGAGAAATTCGCAGGAGCCGGAGCACGGCTGCCGTTCACAGCGGCTTCACCTTATACGGGGACGGAAGCGGATTTTCGTGCCGCAGCAGAGCGTCTGCGGGATCATGCGGATGTGATAGTGCTTGACTGTATGGGATATGTGGAGCAGCATAGACAGTGGGCAGCCTCCGCAGGAGTGCCTGCCGTGCTGTCCAATGCCCTGATGGGCAAGCTAATAGCAGAAATGGTGTAATTCGGGAGGAAATGAAGATGAGTGAAGCAAGAATAGCAATTAGTATGAACGTTCTTAAGGATTGTCTCGGGGTTGCCAGCGGAGAACTGCTGGCCGTAGTAGCTGATGATGATAAGCGTGATCTGGCTGAGTCGGTCTATGAGGCAGGCAAGCGGCTGGGAGCGGAATCGATGCTGCTGGTCATGCAGCCGCGGAGCAGATCGGGGGAAGAACCTCCGGCTCCGGTTGCCGAAGCTATGGCTAAGGCGGATGTAGCCGTATGCATCACAACCCATTCGATGACACATACAGCGGCGCGCAAGCAGGCAGCCGCAGCGGGAACCCGGGTAGCGACCATGCCGGGAATCACCGATGATATGTTCAGCAACGGGGCGATCACTGCGGATTATGGGCAGGTGAAGGCACTGACTGAGCAGGTTGCTGCGCTGTTGTCTGCGGGCAGCCGGGTGCGTGTAGAGAAGGAAGGTCTGGTTCTTAGTTTCTCTATTGACGGCCGGGATGGTATTCTCAGCACCGGATTATATCTTAATCCGGGAGAATCAGGCAACCTGCCCTCCGGTGAAGCTTATATTGCGCCGCTGGAAGGCACAGCCAGCGGCCAGATTAAGGTGGATGGTTCAGTTGCAGGGATCGGTGCCTTGGACGGCCCGATGGTGCTGACAGTGGAAGATGGACGGCTGATCCATGCAGATGGGGAGCATGGCGGCAAGCTGCTGGACATGCTTGGCAATGGCGATGGCCGGCTGCTCGGCGAATTCGGCATCGGGACCAACAACAAGGCCCGGATTACTGGTGTGGTGCTGGAGGATGAGAAGGTATACGGGACGATCCATGTGGCTTTTGGCAGCAATAATACATTCGGCGGAGTTGTGGCGGCTGGCGTACATATTGATGCTGTAGTCATGAAGCCGGATGTGTATATTGATGATAAGCTGATTATGCAGGCTGGGGAATTGCTGTAAGCGGAATGGAACCTGCTGAACGCAAGATTGAGCAGGCTGCATCACAGATTTGGACGGGTGGTGCAATCGCTGCTGTAGTGAACCTTTGGATTTCCGGTTGCTATTGCTGTTTACGGCTGAAATAGGGTGGCTGGTTATGTTTTTGCAGCATCTAAATCAGAGCGGATGAGGAGGAGACAGGATGCTTGGAATCATACGTGTTATTACATTGCAGGAGAACTCTGCAATTCAGTTACATGGGGCTCTAATTGAGCGGCGGTACGGTCTGCCGGTGATAAGCCGCTGTATCCCGGATCAGCCTCAGGGTGTGTATGATGCGCAGACAGAGGCGGAATCCATTCCGAAGATTATCACGCTTGCCCAGGAGCTGGAGCAGCAGGGTTGCACGGCAATCGGCATCAGCTGTGCTGCTGATCCGGCCTTGGCAGAAGCCAGGGCAGTGGTGAATGTTCCTGTGCTGGGAGCAGGCTCCTGCGCAGCTCATATGGCTATGGCGTACAGCAACCGGGTGGGCGTGCTGACGATTCTGGAAGAGGTGCCGCCGCACATCCGCAGCATTCTCGGCGATGCCTACATCGGCATGGATCGCCCCGACGGCGTAACAACTACGCTGGATCTGGGCACGCCTGCCGGACGGGCTGGTGCGATGGCCGGTGCCGCCCGGCTCGTGGAGCGCGGCGCCGAAGTCCTGGTGCTGGCGTGCACCGGCTTCGCCACCATCGGGCTGGCGTCGGAGCTGGAAGAACGGCTGGGCATCCGCGCGTTCGATCCGATTCTCTGCCTCGGTGCGGCTGCCGCTGCATCAGCCTCTGGTGCAGGAGCTTCTGCTGCGGGAGATGTGCGTCGCTCGTAGTTGGCCTTGTGTTGGACGGTTTCGCAATTTGCTGAAACTCGCTGTTGCTCTAAGTGTGGGGCAGACTAAGTGTGTAGGCGATGTGCGGCAAATAATGCGTGAAAATCAATGTGTGGCAAATTAATAGCTGATCTCTTCCAAGCGTTCCTCCTGGCTCAGGCCAGGGGGGCGCTTATTTATGGTTAGGGGGTTGGAGGAGCAGAAGTGCACCTGAATTCGGCGTATGCGGGCAATGGGAGCGAATGAGGAGCACAAGTGCCCCTGAATTGGGCAGATTGACTATGAGGGGAGTATTGGCGGGGGAGAGCTTTGGGGAAGGAGGAGAGTGGGGCGGCGTGGAAGAGTAACTTTTGAGTAACATTTGGCATTTCATGTGTTCAGTGAATGGGAGGGGAAACAAATTAGGGAACAGTTAGTTAAAGATCTGTTGAATCGTTGTGGTTGCTGTGCTGAATAGAACAGTTAGTGAGGAGAGTAACGAGGTGAATTATAGTTGGTCAGGTACATAGGGAGTATGATGCAGCGCTATAGAATGGGAAATAGCCAGAAGGTGTAGAGTACTAAATTGGTTAGAGCACTTAGCCATAGGTAACATATCTGCATACATCTGCCGCTTGCAATCAAAGGGATAAATCCCTCTGAATCCGGCGAAACACGCCCGCTGCTGGTAATCAAAGGGATAAATCCCTCCGAATCCGGCGAAACGCGCCCGCTGCGCATAATTAAAGGGATAAATCCCTCTGACCCGCCTCCCTACCTCCCTACCTCCCTACCTCCCTACCTCCCTCTCTCACCCTCTTCCCATTTGCCGCCCCTATCTCTGTCCCTAGCGCTACTAACCCCTTCCCCCTGAAACCGCTCTCGTCGTATTCACCCCCCCTCCAATTTATTCCTAATGCGTGTTCACACCGAAAATATCGCCAACTGGATATGATTTTCCTGTGGCTCGGCGGGAATCTCTGATAAACTAGCGGGAACGCAAAAAGTGGCTGGCGGCAGAGATGTGGCATATTTTAGGAAAAATCATGAAATACTGAAGACAGGAGAGGGAGGCGGAAGGGTGAATACACGAGGAATTACGCTGCGGGAGCTAATGGAGCTCTCGGTGCTAGGGAAAGCGAAGGTCATCAGCGGGGAGCAGGGGCTGGACCGGGTGGTCCGGTTCGTGGATATTATGGAGGTCCCGGATCTGAAAGGCTGGATCAGCGAAGGGGTGATGCTGCTGACAACGGCCTATTCGATCCGGCATGATCCTTCGCTGCTGACCGAGGTGATCTACACGCTCGACAATCTGGGTGCAGCGGCGCTGGCGATTAAGCCGGCCCGCTTCCTGAAGGAGATCCCACAGGGAGCCATCGAGGCCAGCAATGCCTGCGGTCTGCCGATTGTGGAGATCCCGCCCGAGATTCCGTACACGGATATCACGCAGCCGGTGATGGAGCTGCTGCTGGGGCGGCAGGCAATGCTGCTGCGCCGGGCGGAGGAGGTCTACCGCACGCTGACCACCATGGTGCTGGAGAACAGCGGCATTCAGGCGGTCAGCGACAGTGTGGCGGAGTTCCTGAAGGCTCCGGTAGCACTCGTGGATACGGAGCGGAAGATTATTGTATCCTCACCGGCAGACTATGACTGGGTGCAGAGCGCCGCACCGCTGAGCTGGAACATCCATGTGGACCGCAGGACGGTTGCCCGGCTGCTCGTCCACAAGGAGCGGCTCGATGATATGGAAGAGGTGGGCATAGAGCAGGCCCGGCTTGTTTTTGCCCTTGAACTGATGCGCCGTAAGGTAGCTGAAGATACGGAATTCCGGCTGCGCGGCAACTTCATCGATGAGCTGCTGACCCCGCCGCTGCCGTCTAGACATGAAGTCCAGCGGCGGGCCCGCCAGCTTGGGATGAACCCGGAGCACAAGTGGGAGGTGGCCGTCATTGAAGGGGAGACGGCGCCGAGCGAGGATACAGTGAACCGGCTGCTGGAGCGGGAGGCGAAGAAGCGCGGCGTCATGCCGCACGCAGAGTACCGTTCGAGCCGGGCGGTGCTGTTCCTGCCTACACAGGAGGGGCGCAGGTTCACGCCGGGCGGTGACGCAGAGGAGCCGTGGGAGAAGACGCTGGGCGGCTGGCTGCAGGATAAGAACGAAGGCTTAAGCAGCTACCGCTGCGGTATCGGCACCTCGGAATATTTGTGGGACATCCACACCAGCTATAACGAGGCGCGCAAAGCGCTGTCCATCTCCAGAAGGCTGGGACAAGGCCCCGGCGGGATCACCCGCTATGAAGAGATGGAGGTCTATCATCTGCTGGAGGGGCTTGGCGGTCCGGGATTCGAGCGGCTGTTCGAGCGCAAGCTGGGCAAGCTGCTGCAATACGACCAGGAGCATGACAGCAATATGCTGCTGACCTTCTATCATTATCTGGAGTGCCGGGGCAGTCTGATTGAGACGGCGAACAGCCTCTATATCCACCGTAACTCCGTCAAGTACCGGCTGGAGCGGATTCGGGATATCACCGGCTTCGATCTGAATGATCCGCGCGAGCAGTTCGTCTGTCATTTATGCCTGATTTACTACTACCTCCAGGAAAAATAGGGCGCTTTGGAAGATTTCTGGAATGTTGTGTGAGTAAATCTAACATTCATGGTCCTTGATAGTGCACAACCGACAAACGGTTGTGCATTTTTTTAGCTGAACGGGACGTAGAGTGACTGTGAAAATCTATGTAGAATTAGCTCAACACTTTAATAAGACAAAGCATACACGCATTACCTGACATGAGAGAAGAATTCCGTAACAGAGGCACAGCAGTCGAAGTCGTAAGGGGGTTGATTCATTGTTTGCTTATACATTAAAAAGACTTCTGCAGATGATTCCAGCCTTGCTCGGCATTATCGTCATCACCTTCATTCTATCGAGAGTGCTGCCGGGCGATCCTGCGATTATGCTGGCCGGAGAGCAGGCTCCAGAGGAGATTGTGAACAAGATCCGCCAGGATATGGGGCTGGACAAGCCGCTGTATATCCAGTTCTTCGCTTACATCGGGCAGCTGCTGCAAGGCGATATCGGCTATGCCTATCACACCGGACATTCGGTCGCAAGTGATCTGGCCTCACGCTTCCCGGCTACGATTGAGCTGACCCTGGCCAGCATCCTGATTGCCGTTCTAATCGCCATTCCGGTAGGCATTATCGCCGCGACTCGCAAGGAGTCGATTCTGGATCATATCTCCCGCGTGTTCTCCCTGATAGGTGCTTGTGTGCCAATCTTCTGGCTCGGATTGATGTTCATCTATATCTTCTACTCCATTCTGGGCTGGGCACCGGCGCCGATGGGCCGGATCAGCGGGGATCTCAACCCGCCGGTGCATATCACCGGGCTGTACGTACTGGACAGTCTGCTCTCCGCAGATACCGCCGCACTCAAAAGCAGTCTCGCGCATCTGCTGCTTCCGGCCATCTGCCTCAGTACCGGCACGATGGCGATCATCGCCCGGATGACCCGCTCCAGCATGCTGGAGGTGGTCGATCAGGACTTCGTCCGCACCGCCCGGGCCAAGGGGCTGCGGGAATCGGCCGTCATCTACAAGCACGCGCTGGTCAATGCGCTGATCCCTACGCTAACGGTGCTCGGACTCCAGTTCGGCTTCCTGATGGGCGGCGCGGTCATCACGGAGACCATCTTCTCCTGGCCGGGAATCGGCGGCTATGTCACCGACTCCATCCTGGCGGCGGATTACGCGCCGATCCAGGCGTTCACCCTGGTCAGTGCCGTGCTCTACTGCGGAATTAACCTGGCGGTCGACCTGATCTACGGGTTCATTGATCCGAGAATCCGCTATGAATAGAACAGCTTGTGTGAGAGGAGGAGATTGCTTGTGAGCACTGCAGCACATTCAGCACAGGGCAGCCCGGCGAAGCCCGCACAGGCTAAGCCCCGGACCCTATTATCTCTGCTGCTGCACAACCGCCTGGCGGCCATAGGGCTGACCTTCATCCTGATCTGGACTATGGTAGCCATCTTCGCCCCCTGGCTGGCTCCGCATGATCCGTTCGTCACGGACATGGCGAACAAGCTGCAGCCGCCCTCCGGTAGTCACTGGTTCGGAACCGACAACTTCGGCCGGGATATTCTCAGCCGGGTGCTGTACGGCGCGCGGATCAGCATCTGGACCGGCCTGATCGCGGTCTCGATCTCCTTCCTGATCGGGATGCCGCTGGGCGGGATTGCCGCTTACTATGGCGGCCGGACCGGAACCATCATCATGCGGGTCATGGATGTATTGCTGTCCTTCCCGTCTCTGGTCTTGTCAATGGCGATTGCCGCCTCGATCGGCGCCGGACTCAGCAGCGCAATGATCGCTGTCGGCATTGTCGGCATTCCCGAATTCGCCCGGCTGATGTTCGGCCAGACGGTCTCGCTGCGGGAGAAGGAGTATATCGAAGCCAGCAGGGCCATTGGAGTGAAAGATAGAGTCATTCTGTACCGCCACATTCTGCCGAATGCCTTGGCTCCGCTAATGGTACAGGCTACGCTCGGGATGGGCTTCGCCATCCTGACCGCGTCCAGTCTCAGCTTCCTGGGGCTGGGGGTCAGACCCCCGGTTGCCGAATGGGGCGCGATGATCTCCGAAGGCCGGGAATATATCATTTCCGGGCAGTGGTGGCTGGTTACTTTTCCAGGCCTCGGCATTGCTACTTCCATCTTAGGCTTCAACTTACTCGGAGACGGCTTCCGGGATGTGCTAGACCCGCGGTTGCGTTCGGGGAAATGAGGCGTAGCAGGGAATCCCCCAAGGCTGCCCCATCCCCGATAAAGATAGATAGATTAATGTCAGCTGGAACGTAGGGTGGCAGACAATCATCAGCAGCACAAGTAGTTGTTTTGCAGGCAGGATATAGAAAAGGGAGGAATTACCGATGAAAAAAGTTAAACTGTTGTCCACACTCGTCGCTTTTTCAATCATGCTTGCCGGCTGCGCCAGCAGTGCCAATCCGCAGACCCCTGCTGCCACTTCGGCAGGAACAGATACGGCAGCAACCGCAGCGCCGGTCAAAAAGAACCTGACGGTAGCCTATTCCGAGGGCGGCACCACGCTCGACCCGGCGGAAGCCAACGATCTGACCTCCGATACGCTTGTGCTGGCCGCTTATGATCAGCTGGTCACCTACGGCATCAAGACCGAGAATGGCGCCAGCATCGCCAATACCGAAGATATCAAGCCCATGCTCGCAGAGAGCTGGGAAGTGAATGCTGACAACACGGTGTATACGTTCAAGCTGAAATCCGGCGTGAGCTTCCAGAGCGGCAATCCGGTGGATGCCGAGGCGGTGGCGTATTCTTTTGAACGTGTGGCGAAGTCTAGCTCTGGCAGCTTCCTCTACGGCATGGCCTCCATCAAGACGGTGACAGTAAAAGATCCTTCGACCGTTGAAGTGACCCTGACGAATGCCAACCATAACTTCCTGCAGATTCTGGCGATGTACACCTTCTCCATCGTGGACCAGAAGACGGTAGAAGCACAGGGTGCAGATTACCTGAAGACGAATGCCGCCGGTTCCGGCCCGTTCAAGCTTACGAAGTGGGACCCGGCTACTGAAGCTGTATTCACCGCTAATGATAGCTACTGGCAGGGTGCGCCAAGCCTCGGCAAGGTAACTCTGAAGTTCACCAAGGAAGCCTCGAACCGCGTGCTGCTGCTGGGTAAGGGCGATGTAGACATGGCGATTGAGATTCCTCCGAAGGATGTATCCACGCTGGAGAGCAATTCGGCGCTGACGGTCGCTTCCAATGCGAGTAACCGGATTCTGTTCTTCGCCATGAACAACAAGATCAAGCCGTTCGATAATGTAAAAGTCCGTCAGGCGATCAACTATGCGATTCCTTACGATCAGCTGCTGAGCGGGGTCATGTACGGCCAGGCCAAGCAGATGAAGAGTGCGGTAGCGAGCAACACCCCAGGCTTCACTGATGCAGGCTATGTGTATGAGTACAACCTGGACAAGGCTAAGGCGCTGCTGAAGGAAGCAGGCTACGAGAAAGGCTTTGACTTCGACTTCACGCTGGGCTCCGGCTTCGATGACTGGGAAGATGATGCAGTCCTGATCCAGGCTGAGTTGGCCAAAATCGGAGTCAACATGAAGATCAACAAGCTGGCCCGTGCCCAGTTCCTAGAGCAGCAGAAGACCAATAATCTGACCTCTTATATCTCTAAATGGACTTCATTCGTCAATGATCCTGGCTACCATCTTGGCTTCCTGCTGTACGGCAAGGGCTCTTCCAACTATATCAACTACCAGAATGCTGAAGTAGACAAGCTGTGGGAGCAGGCGAACCTGGAGACAGATACGGCGAAGCGTACAGAGCTCTACAAGCAGGCTCAGGAGATCATCACGACAGAAGCACCTTGGGCGTATCTCTACGAATATAACCGCATTGTCGGTATGAGCAACAAGATCAGCGGCTACGCCTTCTACCCGGATGAAGTGATCCGTTTCTATCCGCTGTCGATTACAGAATAAGCAGGTTTGGCTAAAAGAGAGCGGACAAGCCCTGGGCTTCGTCCCTCTTCTTGTCACAAATTCAAGCGGTCCCCGGAGAGGGGAGCACAAAGGAGAATTCGTAACCCATGACGGACTGGAAAAGCAAGGTACTGGAGGCCATTGATGCCGGGCAGGAGGAGCTGCTTGCGCTGTGCTCTGAGCTGATCCGATTCCCTTCGGAGAATCCGCCGGGAGATTCGCGGGAGATCAGCGCTTATATTATTAGTTATCTGAAGGAAGCCGGGATCGATACTTCGATCTATCCGGCGACTGAAACCATGTTCAATCTGGTGTCCACCCTGGGCGCAGGAGCAGAGGAGCGCACCGGCAAAAAGCTGATCTACTGCGGACATACCGATGTCGTTCCGGCCGGGGACCGTTCGCGCTGGGACTTTGATCCCTTCTGCGGCGATATTGTGGACGGCTATCTGCTGGGCAGAGGCGCTTCGGATATGAAAGCGGGGCTGGCCGGGTTAATCTACGTCACTGCACTGCTGTCGAAGCTGGGCGTCCCGCTGCAAGGGGATCTGTCCCTTCTGATCGTGCCCGATGAAGAAACGGGCGGTCATCTCGGAGTTCCCTGGGTGCTGGAGCGCGGCCTGATTACCGGAACCGCTGCGGTGATTGCCGAGCCTTCCGGCCCGCTGAACCCGACCATCGGGCAAAAGGGCAGCTGCTGGTTCGAATTCACCGTCGAAGGCACACCGGGTCACGGCAGCCTGTCGCCAGTGGTTGGAGACAGCGCCATTGTGAAGGCCGCCAAAGGGATTGAAGCCTTACAGCGCCTGTGGGACATTAAGGTCGAGGTGCCTGAGGAAGTCCGGGAGATTATCCGCATCTCGCAGGAGTATGTGAAGGGCAGCGAAGAAAGAGATTCCCTTGCCTATCAGGTATTCGACCATGTGACGGTCAACATCGGAACGATTCAGGGCGGAACCAAGGTGAACGTAGTGGCAGACCGCTGCACGATTCAGGTCGATTCCCGTGTACCGTTCGGGGTAGACTACCGGGATGTGCTGGACCGTGCCCGCTCCCTGCTGCTAGAAGCCGGCATTGAATCCGAGGTCAAGGGCTTCGGCTTCCAGGGCAATGCGAACTGGACCCCGAGTGAGGAGCCGGTGGTCAAGGATCTGGTGGAGAGTATCTGTGAGGTGAGCGGGGAAGAAGCCTACGGCGTGCTGCAATGGGCCTCCAGCGATGCGCGCCATTTCCGTACTCATAATATTCCGGTGCTGCAATACGGCCCGGCTGAGCTGTCAACCATTCATAATTTCAACGAAAAGGCGCCCGTCTGGCAGATTATCCAATGTGCGAAGGTGTATGCCTTGACGGCGCTTAAATATCTGGGAGTGGAAGAAGAGCAATAAGAAGAGGAATAAGATGAGGAATAATTAGTTGGGGCCCCCGCAAAGTACCTGAGTAATCATCGAAGCAAAACATCACTTTGTGGGGAGTTTTTTGGGGGGGAGATGCAATCATGACAGAACTGCTGGAGGTATCAGGGCTATGCACCGAGTTCCAGACAGCGGCGGGCACAATCCGTGCGGTGGACGGTATCAGTCTGTCAGTGCGCAAGGGAGAGACGCTGGGCATTGTCGGAGAATCCGGCTGCGGCAAAAGCATCACCTCACTCTCCATCATGCAGCTGCTGCCTAAGCGGATCAGCCGGATTGCTTCCGGCCACATCCGCTTTGAAGGTAAGGATATGCTGGAGATGTCGGTAAAAGAGGTACGGAGCATCCGGGGGAACCGGATTGCGATGATTTTTCAGGAGCCGATGACCTCGCTGAATCCGGTGTTCAAGATCGGGCGCCAGATCTCCGAATCTGCCCGGTATCATTTGAAGCTAAGCAAGAAGGAGGCGGATGCCCGGGCGGTGGAGATGCTGCGCAAGGTGGGGATTCCCCGCCCGGAGAAGATTGCCCAGCAGTATGCCCATCAGCTCTCCGGCGGGATGCGGCAGCGGGTGATGATTGCCATGGCGATGGTCTGTAATCCACAATTGCTCATAGCCGATGAGCCCACGACAGCGCTGGATGTGACCATTCAGGCCCAGATCCTTGATCTGATGCGGGATCTGCAAAAGAATGAGGGCATGTCGATCCTGATGATCACGCATGATCTGGGAGTCGTTGCCGAGATGTGTGACCGGGTCGTTATCATGTACGCGGGTCAGATTGTCGAGGAGACGGACGTGGCTACCCTGTACAGCCAGCCGCTGCATCCGTATACGCAAGGGCTGCTGGCTTCCCTGCCCCAGCTGGCGGGGGATGAGGACCGCCTCAGCTCGATTCCGGGCCAGGTGCCGAATCCGGCCAGCCTGCCGCCCGGCTGCCGGTTCGCGCCGCGTTGTCCTGTAGCGGTGGACCGCTGCCGGGAGCAGCTCCCGGAGCTGCTTGAAGTGCAGCCGGGTCATACATGCCGCTGTATCCTGCAGCAGGAGGGGGTTCTATGACCACATTACTGGAAGTACGCAATCTGAAGAAGCATTATCCGATCCGCAAAGGCTTCTTCTCCAAGCAGGTCGGTGCGGTCAAAGCCGTTGACGGCATTACCTTATCCGTTGAGCAGGGAGAGACGCTGGCGGTGGTCGGAGAATCCGGCTGCGGGAAGTCGACCACCGGACGGGCCATTCTGCGGCTGATTGAGCCGACAGAAGGCGAGATTATGTTCGCCGGCACCGATGTGCGCAGCCTGAATACGGAGCAGCTCCGCAAGTTCCGTACCGATATGCAAATGGTGTTCCAGGACCCTTATGCTTCGCTCGACCCCCGCTGGACTGTCCAGCGCATTCTGGAGGAACCGCTCCGTACCGACGGCTCGGCTCCCGCCGGCGAGCTGCGAGGCAGGGTCGAGCAACTGATGGAGGTGGTGGGCCTGTCCCCCTATCAGGCCCATCGTTTTCCCCATGAATTCTCCGGCGGCCAGCGGCAGCGGATCGGGATTGCCCGCGCGCTTGCGCTGAATCCGAAGTTCATTGTCTGTGATGAGCCGGTGTCGGCACTGGATGTCTCGATCCAGGCCCAGGTGCTGAATCTGATGCAGGATCTGCAGGAGCAATACGGCCTTACTTATATGTTCATTTCGCATGACCTGTCGGTTGTGAAGTTCATCAGCGACCGGGTGGCCGTCATGTACCTGGGACGGGTTGTCGAGCTGGCGCCGACAAAGGCACTCTTCGCGAAGCCGCTGCATCCGTATACGCAGGCGCTGATGTCTGCCGTTCCGGTGCCGGATCCGGGCTTGAAGAAGCAGCGCATCGTCCTGACCGGGGATGTTCCGAACCCGGAGACACCGCCCACGGGTTGTGCCTTCCACCCCCGCTGTCCGCATGCGATGGACCGCTGCAAGTCGGAAGCGCCCGTGCTGCGGGAGCTGGATTCGGGCCATCAGGTGGCCTGTCATTTGTATTAAGTAATATTATGGGCCATCCGGCAGCGGGTGGCCCTTTGCTTTTGCTGGATGCGGAAAACAGTATACATTAGGCTCGACGCAGCCATGTGGGCCGAATGTATGCGGAAAACAGCATACATTAGGCTCGACGCAGCCATGTGGGCCGAATGTATGCGGAAAACAGCATACATTAGGCTCGACGCAGCCATGTGGGCCGAATGTATGCGGAAAACAGCATACATTCGAAAAACCGATTACATTCGCCCCTGCGGAGGCGCGCGGTCCAAATGTAATCGAAAAACCGATTACATTCGGCCCTGCGGAGGCGCATGGTCCAAATGTAATCGAAAAACCGATTACATTCGCCCCTGCGGAGGCGCGTGGTCCAAATGTAATCGAAAAACCGATTACATTCGGCCCTGCGGAGACGCGTGGTCCAAATGTAATCGAAAAACCGATTACATTCGGCCCTGCGGAGGCGCATGGTCCAAATGTAATCGAAAAACCGATTACATTCGGCCCTGCGGATGGCGTAAAGTAAGTTGTGTACCAAGATTTGGAGTCTAGTCAGACACCAAAAAAGTAGGGTATCCTCGGGATTGCGAAACCACCAAGGAGGAACCCTACCAATGAATATTTTACCCGAAAGTTCTCTGAATAATCTATTTGAAAAACTTGTTAAAGATTTTGTGAAAGACAACATGGAACGCCTGTTGCGCGCCGAAATCCAGGGGTTTATGGAGAGTGAAGAAGCCGGTGCCAGCAATAGTCGCAATGGCTACTATACGCGAGACTTACACACGAAATACGGCCATATCGAGGATCTTCAGGTGCCCCGGGACCGCCAAAGCCTTTTCCAGACGCAGATGTTTGAGCCGTACCAGCGGCGGGACGGATGGTTAGAAGAGGCCGTCATCCAAATGTACAAATCGGGCATGGGTACGCGGGATGTGGCCCGGTTCATTGAAAGTATGTTTGGCAGCCACTACTCCCCCACCACGGTCAGCAATATTACGGCTACGGTGCTAGACGATATCCACCAGTGGCAGAAACGGCCCCTGAGCAAACGGTACTCCGTAATCTACTTGGATGGGCTGTACGTGAAGCTGAAACGGGGCACGGTTCGTGGCGAAGTGGTCTACTTTGCGATGGGGATTGACGAGGAGGGACAGCGTCAAATTCTCGGGTTTTACGTGGGCGGCCAAGAGAGTTCGAATGGCTGGCGGGAGGTACTCAAAGACCTGTACGACCGCGGAGCGCAGGAAGTCCTGCTGGGTGTGTTTGACGGACTACCGGGGCTGGATGCGGCGTTTAAAGAGACCTATCCTCAGGCAGATGTACAGCATTGCGTAGTGCACAAAGTGCGGGCCACGTTCCCTAAAATCCGGATGGAGCACAAAACTGATGTCCTTGAAGCGTTGAAAACCGTATATACCGCACCGGATGAAGTGGTAGCCCGGGCTAACTTTGATACGGTCAAAGCGAAGTGGAACAAGCTATATCCGAAGGAAATGAGGTCCTGGGAGGAACAGTTATCCACACTCCTGACGTTCTACAAGTATCCGGAATCGATCCGTAAAGCGATCTACACGTCGAACCCCATCGAACGGATGAACAAGGAAATCCGCAAGCGTCTGAAACCGATGAACAGTCTGACGAACATGGATGCGGCAGAGAAAATCGTGTACCTGGAGATGCTGGAATACAATGAACGTCATGCAGGGCGGGTCGCCCAAGGCTTTGGCATGGATGCCGTTAAAAAGAAGCTAAAAGAGCTATTCGAAACACGCTATCCCTCTTTGCCCACACCGGAAGAGACATAGCAGAGAAATCCAGTTTCTGGGGGTCGGGGTTCCCCCTCCCCCCAGAAACACTACACCCCAACCCGTAACCCCGGGGAGGTACTTCTACTCTCTTACACAAACTTCTTGACGCTACCGCCCTGCGGAGGCGTGCGGTCCAAATGTAATCGAAAAACCGATTACATTCGCCCCTGCGGAGGCGTGCGGTCCAAATGTAATCGAAAAACCGATTACATTCGGCCCTGCGGAGGCGCGCGGTCCAAATGTAATCGAAAAACCGATTACATCGGTGCGACCCCCTTATCCCGGAGTCCTCCGTATCAAATCGGTACTTGTCGTAGCTATGCTCTTTATTTCGCTTTTTCTCTCGGCCAGAAGAAGCGGGAGCGGTCTTCTAGAGTCAGGACCCACTCCGCAAAGGTAGCTGGCGGCATGTTCCGAAGGCTCGTATGCATTCTGCGATTGTTGTAAAAGTCCATGTACCGGTCCACGGCTTCATAGGCCTCTTCGAAGGTGTCGAAGGCCTCTTTTCGGAACAAATCCCGGTCGATATTGCTGTGGAACGATTCAATAAAAGCATTTAAATCTGGCGTTCGAGGCGGAATGCGTTCATGGGTCATTTCCCAGCTTTCACACATGTCGCCAAACAGGTGGCTGACGAACTGTGGGCCGTTGTCGGTGCGGATCACCGGGCGTGCGCTGCCAGGGGCGCAGTGTTGCTCCATGGGGCGTCCCAGCGTCTGGCAGGCGTGCTTGGCCTCACATGACGCTCCGCGGTGGTAGCCGACGATGACACGGGTAAACACATCGATAATGCTCAGGACAAAGAAATGCCGGTCCCGGCCCGCCACGTACCCATACTTAATGTCCATCTGCCAGAGCTGGCCTGCTCCGGTAATGACCCGGTTCTCCGGCAGCTTCCGGGGATGCTTAAAGCGTTTGTGGCGCTGCGGCTGCAGGATATCCAGCGCCTGGCACAGCCGGTAGCTTTTCTTGTGATTGAGCCTCAGCCCGCGCTGGTTCCACAAGCACTTGGCCAGCAGTTTGTATCCGTACACATGCTCTTCTCCAGCGATTAATTCCAGCAGCCATTCCTGGATTTCCTCGTCGCTAATCTTCTCTCCAGACTCGGTCAGGGAGTAGCCGGGTACGGGTCTTCCGCGTCCCTGAGGTACGGCCTGTGCCTCCTGCTTCTTGCGTTTCTTACGGTCGTAATACGTAGACTCTGCGAGCCCCACGAGACGGAGTACCAACGCTGCGGTATTCCCCTGCTTAATGAACATGTCGGCTACCTCGATTTTTTCGGATAAGCAGGGGTTGGCTTTTTTAGCAGTTCACGCAGAATTTCGATCTCTAGCTCCTTTTCGCCGAGGATCCTGACCGCCTTCTCGTATTTCTGCTCCACGTCCAGGAGGCGCTTCAATTCCTCCACCTGCTCCTGGGGATACGGATGCTCTTGTTCCCCATGGGCTTCGCGGTAATCTCTCACCCACTGATTCACCGTCGATGGGGTCACCCCATACTTTCGGGCAACCACCGCTGCCTTAATGCCAGACAACACCTCTTGCGCGGCTTTCTCTCTTGTTCCTGTTAAGTGTCCCATACCGTTCATCCTCCTCCTGTTTCTAGTCTACATTTTTGTGGGGGAGGACTCCAACTTCTTTAGGGGGCTGTGGAGACATTCGGCCCTGCGGAGGCGCATGGTCCAAATGTAATCGAAAAACCGATTACATTCGGCCCTGTGGAGGCGTGCGGTCCAAATGTAATCGAAAAACCGATTACATTCGCCCCTGCGGAGGCGCATGGTCCAAATGTAATCGAAAAACCGATTACATTCGCCCCTGCGGAGGCGCGCGGTCCAAATGTAATCGAAAAACCGATTACATTCGGCAGCCCGCCTCCATCTTCCCCTCACCCTACCAGCCGCCTTTTCTGCCCGCTACGTCACTGGCAACACCGTAGACTTTAGCCCTATGATAAGCTAGTTTGGGACAGCATCCCCCGTCTAGGCAGAATGACTTATTTTTACAGAGTCTGCTCCGTTGTTAAGGGAATAACCTTTCAGAAATAACACTGAAATATTTCACAGAAGTTTGAAAATAAAAACAAACCCTTTTATAATTACTTTAAATTACAACTGTTATGGGAGGAGATGGGAGAAGACAGTGAATAAACCACGCGAATTATGGATTGATGCCGCCAAGGGATTCAGTATTATTTTTGTCGTTATGGGCCACTCGGGCGATGCGGCAGCGAATCATTATTTGTCCTGGTTCCGGATGCCTTTGTTCTTCATGCTTAGCGGGCTGCTGTTTAAGCCGATCGAATCCGGACGTTATCTGCGCTGGGCAGTGAAGCGGACACGGGGGCTGATGACTCCTTATTTTGCCTACGGGCTCCTGATTGCCGCAGTGCTGCTGCTGTTCAACCTGAATCTTAAGGGGTTCGCAGAGAATGTGGCGAGGCTGCTGTACGGGGGATTGTCGCTTACCGGTCCTTACGGGGTGTTCTGGTTCATCACCTGCCTGCTGTTCACCCAGCTGCTGTTCGGATATATCGTCCGTTATTCCCGCAGTATCCAATTACTAATAATCGCCTCTGCTTACCTCCTCTCTCATGTAATCTCGCTGACCTCGCTCAAGAACTTCAACCTTCCCTGGAATATAGATGTGTCGCTGCTTGCCATCACTTACTATGCCATTGGCTTCTACGGTAAAAAGGTGATCCCTGCGCTGATCCGCCGCTATTGGGCGCTCCCGGTGCTGCTCCCGTTATGCGGCCTTGTGCTGCTGCTGGAACGGAGGGGGGTTATTCAATACAGCTTGAATATGAAGTACAAGGAATATACCTCACTCGTGCTGGATCTCGCGGTTCCGCTGCTGGTCTCTTTGACCATTTGCGCCGGGGTGTACCGGCTGGTGCAGCTTGTTCCGCTGGATTGGATGGGCAGCCTGGGGCGCAACTCTATTGCGATCATGTACTTGCATCTGCCGCTGAATTACAGCCTGAAATATCTGCTTGGCGCGGATTACGGGCTAATCCCCTTTACGCTGATCGGGGTAGGTGTGCCGCTGCTCGTGGCCATGTGGGCTGTGCGCTCTCCGGTGCTCTCCAGACTCTATCTCGGGCATAAGGGCGGGAGCCGTCCGGCAGTGAACTCTAGCAACGCACGCTAACGCGCGGACGGGTGCACAAGCTCTTTTTCATATTTTACATATACTTTAGTAGAATATGAAAAGGAGTGATACCCTTTGGCCAAAATACTGTTGGATTATAACGCATCCGTAGTTACACCTATTACTAACGGGGTTTCCATACCCGTCCCTGTTTCTCCGGCAGGTATACAGATTGCAGGAACATCGGTTCATATCGATCCCGCAGTTCCAGGACATTTTCCCAATAAGGTTGAACTGAAAGCCACCATCGGCGTGGATGTTACTCTGGATACTCCTAATGTGCTGGTCCGCATCTGGCGGGCAGGCACCGAAATATTCTATGCTCGGGTAGAGCTTGAAGAGAATTACAATGACGACGGTATTATTTCGCTGCATATGGTAGATATCAACGTCCCGGCCGGTGTGCAGAACTATCAGCTGATTGTGGAGAATCAGGATGTTGACGCCATTGCTACAGTGGTGGGACCTGTTATTTTCAGCGCATTGGCTATCGGCGGATAGGCCATTCTTAGCGCCATGGAAAAGAGGCTTTCTCAAGTATCTGTGAAGATACCTGGGGAAGCCTTTTTTTGAAATATAGTTTGAAATACAGAATGTATCTGTTTCACAAGATAGCTAATCCTTCTATTTCTCGCTGAAATGGAATAATTTCCTGCCATTCTGACGAAACTGGAACACAGTACCTGTGAAATGAAGGTTAAGTTCAGGAGGGGAACCATTGTGAGGAAAATTCGTTATGTTACGCTTGTGCTGTGCATTGCTGTATCGGTTCTGGGAGGCGCTACAGGAGCCTGGGCCGAGGAAAAAGCCAAAGGCACCGCAAATTCCGGCAATGCCGGAGGGGCGGCTGCTACGCTTGCGCCGGGGGCACGTTCTGCCATTCTGATGGATGCCAGTACAGGCACGGTCATCTATGAGAAGAACAGCCATGATAAACTTCCGCCAGCCAGTATTACCAAGATTATGACCATGCTGCTGACCGTGGAGGCGCTGGACGAGGGCAAACTTCAGCTGACCGACAAGGTGCGGACCAGCGAATATGCGGCATCGATGGGCGGTTCGCAGATTTTCTTAGAGCCGGGTGAGGAAATGACGGTAGACGATATGCTGAAGGGTATTGCGATGGCCTCCGGCAATGATGCTTCCGTAGCTATGGCGGAGAAGATCGCCGGCTCGGAGAGCGCCTTCGTCGATCTCATGAACCAGAAGGCGCAGGACCTGGGCCTGAAGGATACTCATTTCGCCAACTGTAACGGTCTGCCTGCTGCGAATCATTATTCCTCCGCGCATGATATTGCCGTCATTAGCCGGGAGCTGCTGAAGCATGAGCAGATTATCAAATACACCGGCTCTTATCAGGATTACCTGCGCAAGGATTCCACCAAGCCGTTCTGGCTGGTCAACACTAACAAGCTGGTGCGGTTCTACACGGGAGCTGACGGACTGAAGACGGGATATACGTCCGAAGCGAAGTTCTGCCTGTCGGCGACGGCGGCCAGAGACGGTCTGCGCGCTGTAGCGGTGGTGCTGGGCGAACCGAACACCAAGACCCGCAACAGCGAGGTCTCGGCGATGTTCGACTACCTCTTTTCCCAATATAAACTGCATACGATTCACAAGGAAGGCGACACCATCGGCACGGTAAGGATTGAGAAGGGCGTCAAGTCGCAGCTGCCGCTGGTGGCGAAGGAAGACTATAGTGTCCTGCTCCGCAAAGGAGTAACCCAGGAGGGTATCCGTAATAAGCTGGTATTGGATGAGCATGTCAAGGCTCCGGTCGCTGAAGGCCAGACGGTCGGCAAGCTGGTGGTCTATCAGGGGAACGATGTATTGAAGGAATACGAGCTGAAGGCAGGCGAGGCTGTCCCGAAGGCAGGCTGGTGGAAGCTGTTCAAGCGGGCAACGGGCGCTATGTTCACGAAGGATTAAGGCCGCAGCCGCTTCAAGCTTGTTTGTTCCTTTTTGTAGATTGAACTAGGGGCTTTGTGTAAGTTCTTAGGGGTTTTCTTCTAGTTTTGTCGTGAGGCAGGAATCCTAAGTTGCGGTGTAGAAACCTTGTCCCTGTAGGGGAAAGAAATGGTTACAGGAAGGTTGTCCAAGCAACGAAGAGGAGAGTGGCAAGCATGAATTCTCATGTGGAGATGGAGCATCACCGGGGTGTGCTGATTGTCCGGTTGTCCGGGGAACTGGATCATCACGCAGCCGATTATGTACGTATGGATATGGATGAAGCAATTATGCGGGGCCAGGTGGAGCATCTGATCCTGAGTCTGAAGGAGCTGCAGTTCATGGACAGCTCGGGTCTTGGAGTGATTCTGGGGCGGTACAAGCTGATCCGCAGTAAGGGCGGCAAAATGGCAGTCTGCGATGCCACAGCGCCTGTGAAGCGCCTGCTGGAAATGTCGGGCCTGTTCAAAATCATGCCCTTATATGACGACGAGAGCGCTGCACTCTCGGATTTGGAGGTCGCGTTATGACTAGTAGCGAAGCCCGTAACTTCATGAGTGTCCAGTTTGCTGCGCTGTCGGAGAATGAATCGTTCGCACGTGTCGTAGTGGCTGCCTTTGTCTCCCGGCTCGATCCGACGATGGAGGAGCTGAATGACCTGAAGACGGTAGTCTCGGAGGCCGTTACCAATTGTATTATTCACGGTTATGACAGTGATCCCGCTGGCATTGTCAGCATATCCGCTTCGCTCGACAATGAGACCGTGCATCTGAAGATTGAGGATAAGGGCCGGGGCATTGAGGATCTGGAGCTGGCCCAGCAGCCGCTGTATACCTCGAAGCCGGAGCTGGAGCGGTCGGGTATGGGCTTCACCATTATGGAGAATTTCATGGACGAATTCGAGGTTATCAGCGAACCGGGACGCGGAACCTCAATCTCCATGAAGAAAACCATCGTCTCGAAAAAAGCTTTATACAATTAGGGGTTGGAGCCATGGATGCAGAAGCAAAAAAAGCTCCGCCGACCTATTTGGACGATGCGGAGGTCAAACGTCTAATCGCGCTCAGTCAAGCCGGAGACCATACGGCCCGCGACACGCTGGTCAACTGCAATATCCGCCTCGTCTGGTCGGTGGTGCAGCGGTTTATGAACCGCGGATATGAACCGGATGATTTGTTCCAGATCGGCTGTATCGGACTGCTGAAGTCCGTTGATAAATTCGATCTCAGCTATGAGGTCAAGTTCTCCACCTATGCGGTGCCGATGATTATCGGCGAGATCCAGCGGTTCCTGCGCGATGACGGCACACTTAAGGTCAGCCGCTCGCTGAAGGAGATGGCCAACAAGGTGCGCAAGATGAAGGATGAGATGTCCAAAACGCTCGACCGCCTCCCGACCATCGGTGAAGTGGCCGAAGCGCTGGGCGTCACGCCCGAAGAAATCGTCTTCGCCCAGGAGGCCAACAAGCCGCCGACTTCGATCCACGAGACCGTCTTCGAGAATGACGGCGATCCGATCACACTGATCGACCAGATCGCTGACGAGTCGCAGGAGCGCTGGTTCGACAAGCTGGCCTTGAACGAGGCCATCGGTGCGTTAACCGAGCGCGAGCGTCTGATCGTGTATCTGCGCTATTACCGCGATCAGACCCAGTCGGAAGTCGCCAGCCGCCTCGGCATCTCGCAGGTGCAGGTGTCGAGGCTGGAGAAGAAGATCCTCGCGAACATCCGCGAGCAGATTGCGCAGTAGAATTAAGGCTGTGCGCAGCCCGCCTCGTGCAGCCGCCGCTGATAAACAGTAGCGAGCAGCGTATCACAGTGGAGTGGCATTGGCCGCAGCGGGTATGCTGCAACATTGGATCGGCAGCAGCTCGGTAAGGCCCGGTACAGCACGCAGCAGTGCAGCAGGCAAGAAGCCCGGCCGCTAAGCGGCAGGGACCGTGTGGAGCATGGTTAGGTAAGTAATGTTCAGTGACGGGTGCAAGGCGGGCCGCCCCTTTGAGGGGCGGCTTTTTGCGTGCGTTCACGGCCCTCTTTTACCACGATCATTGTGCTACCACGCCACGCATACCTGAGCTATACAGAGACCAGATTAGTCTAAGGCCAGTGTTGAGAGAGCTGTTTAGCTAGAATGCTCCATAATGCATAGCTGAGAAGTGTGAGGTGGACTCAGATTACGTTATCTTGTTTTTTTGGCCCCTAATCAAGCGAAATCCAGCCACATAGCTCCACTGAGTCCGCGCACTTCGCATATCCGACGGATAAGCAGAAATAGCGGAATGCCAGTCCGCCTACATAGCGGATGGAGCCCCAGATGGAGCCTCCCAGTGGACTCCTGTTGTAGCCCCCCGATGGAGCGCCCCGAAAGAAGCAGCACACCTATAGCTTTGCGCATGGTTATCCCGGAAGCTTCACATATGCTAAACTAGGCTAAACTCAACAATTGATGATTGCAGCAACTAACTAATGATCCCAAATGACTATGGAGGACTAAAGCCAATGGATTATGCAAAACTCAGCAAGGAGGTCTCCTACGCTCTGCGTCACGCTCCGTGGGAATATGAACTGGAATTGGATGAACAGGGGTGGGTGGATATTGAACAGCTGCTCCACTCACTGCATCAGGACAAGAAGTGGGAAGCAGTCGGTGCAGAGGATCTGGACAAAATGATCGCGGCATCGGATAAGCAGCGGCATGAGCTTGCGGAGGGCAGAATAAGGGCGCTGTATGGTCACTCGGTCCCGCAAAAAATAATCAAGCAGGCTGAAACGCCGCCCCCTATTTTGTACCACGGAACAGCCAGGCAATGGGTAGAGACGATTCTGCACGAAGGACTGAAACCAATGAAGAGGCAGTATGTTCATTTCTCGGTGGATACGGCTACAGCCAAGCTGGTGGGAGGGCGCAAGGATTCAAGTCCTGTAATCTTAACCATCGATGCCGGGCGGGCCGCACAGGAAGGAATCAAGTTCTACCACGGAAATCATAATATTTGGCTCGCGGACTCTATTCCTCCCGGATTCATTACATTGAACTGAATAGGATAGAGCTCTTTTGTAACCTTTCTCCCCCTTATTGGCACTTAGTAGTGTAACGTGATCAAGACTTACAGAAATGAGGTTCGGTAGAGTGATGCAACAGTGGATTGAACAAGCGCAGCAGGGCGATGCCGAAGCCTTCCGGGAGCTTAGCGGGCATGTGCGGGGGATGGCTTACGTAGTGGCCTACGATATGCTCAGTGATGTACAGCTCGCGGAAGACGCGGTGCAGGAAGCTTTGCTGGAGGCGTATATGAATCTTGGCAGCCTTCAGGAGCCGGCCGCGTTCCCGGGATGGTTCAAAACGATCGTGGTCAGGCAGTGCCACCGGCTGCTGCGGCGCAAGACAGAGACGATCCTGCCTCTGGAGGCAGCGGAGCAGGTGCCCGGGGCATCCCCCGGCGCAGCCGAGATAGTTGAATACAGGGAATGGACACAGGTGCTGCACAAGTCAGTGGCGGAATTGTCCGCCAAGCTGCGGGTACCGCTGCAATTGTTCTATTTCTACGGCTACTCGCTTCAGGAGATTTCCGTATATCTGAGCCTTCCCGTCGCTACGCTGAAGAAAAGGCTGTATGACGGCAGACGCAAGCTGAAGGGCGCTTTACCTGTTGCCGATCTGGCTGCCGCATTTCATCTGTTACATGAAGGGGGAGCACGTATGCTGCATATTGTCAATGGTGACACGGTGGGAGATAAGCTGAAACGGGGAATTGTCCAGGGGGAGGTGCTGGTGTGGAGAGAGATCTATTCGGCGGGGCCGATCTTCACCGATCCGGCGGCAGAGCAAAACCGGCTGCTGCGGGCTGAGGTGCTACAGGCCACGCTGGGTATTCCGGCGGCTGAATATCTGGCCGGCTGTGCGGAGCAGGAGCGGAGGATTAGCGGATTCCGCCAGTATGATGAGGTGGTGCTGTGGTTCGAGCATGATCTGTTCGACCAGAGTATGCTTGCCTACCTATTACACTGGTTCAATGGGCAAAAGCTGGGCAACACCAAGCTGAGCCTGCTCTGCATCGGAGATTACCCCGGGATTGAGCGGTTCCATGGTCTGGGACAGCTGACGGAAGCCCAGCTTAGCACCCTGCCGGGAACCTGGCGGAAGATTGGCCGCAAGGAGCTGCAGCTGGGGAGCCTGCTGTGGGAAGCCTATGCCGATCCCAATCCCCGCGAACTGGCGGATCTGCTTGCAGCGAAGCGGGAGGAGCTGGCGGGAGGTGCGCTTGCTTTTGCCTATGATGCCTTCATGGCCCATCTCTCCCGCCTGCCTTCCGTAGAGAATGGACTCGGCATTGTCGAACAGACCACTCTCCAAGCTGTAGCTAACGGTATGGATACGCCGCTTAAGCTGTTCCGCCAGGTTACGGATCAGCTCCACCGGCTTGGCATGGGCGATACGGAATACTGGAAGGTCCTGCGCACACTTACGGCGGGCACGCAGCCGCTGCTTGAGATTGATGGTGCAACAGAGCTGAGAGATTACAGGGAGGTACCGGAATTTCTGCACCGCAGCGTTACGCTGACTGGATGGGGAGAGCAGGTGATGGCCGGAGCAGCCGACCGGCTACAGCTGCAAAATATCGATGAATGGTACGGCGGCCTGCATCTGGAGGGTCATGGCGCCCCTTGGCGCTGGGACCGCACTGCGGGAAGGCCTGTACAGACCCCGTTATCCGAGCGGACGGAATAGAATGTAACCAGGAGGTTTTCCTGCTAAGCTGAATGCTTGCGGGTGAGCCTCTTTTTTGTGCTATTTAGCAAATTATAGCTTTAGTCTGTTGTGGAGGAGCGGCAGCGGCCGGAGGGCCAAATGTTAACCGCAGCGCCGGCCATGCTTCAAGTTAAGCTCTGAAGTGCGCCTTATGCCTTATGGAGTACCTCATATGCTCTTTATAGTATAATAGTTTCGTCTAAAAAAGGAGGAGAGCGGCATGAGAACATTAGTAATCAGTGACATCCACGGCTGTATAGAGGAATTCAACCTGCTGCTCCGCCGGGCGGAGTATAACCCCTCCAAGGATCAATTGATCCTGCTGGGCGATTATGTGGACAGGGGGCCGGACAGCAGAGCGGTTGTGGAACAGGTGAAGCGGCTTGCCGAGGCCGAGGGGGTTATTGTGCTACGGGGCAACCATGATCAAATGGCCTGCGATGCGCTGGCGGGAGAGGATGATAAGCGGGATACCCACTGGATTACGAATGGGGGATTCCACACCCTGCTGAGCTATTGCGGAGGCCGGGATTCGGTGCTCCTGCACCCGGATTCAGGGTGGAGGGATTATACGGAGATGAAGCGGTTCATGCGCACGGAACATAAGGAGCACCTGGATTTCCTGGGTTCGCTGCCCTATTACTATGAGACGGAGACCCATCTGTTCGTTCATGCGGGCATTGATCCATCCCTTGCCGACTGGCGGACCCAACGGGAGTATGATTTTATCTGGATTCGGGAGCCTTTCTACAATCATCCTGTTACTTCTACGGAGAAGACGGTTGTATTCGGTCATACCTCTACGGCAGATCTGCAGGACGGGGCGGGAATCTGGTTCTGTCCGCTGGGCGATAAAATAGGCATCGACGGCGGCTGTGTGTACGGGGAGCAATTGAATTGCCTGGAGATTAGCGAAGCCGGATATAAGACCTATGCGGTTCGGCTTGGGGAGCGGGAGTAACAAGAGCTGCGGAGGCGGCGGGGTGAAAATAAACTCGTAATTGGTTATAATTGGAATAATAAATCCGAATGTTCAGGAGGAAGAAATGTCCAATTCACTTGTAACGAAGAACGCGTTAGCCCGGTCCCTGAAGAAGCTGATGCTCACAAGGCCGCTGAATAAAATAACGATCCAGCAGCTCACGGCGGATTGTGGGGTGACCCGCCATACGTTTTATAATCATTTTCAGGATATCTATGAGCTGCTCGGCTGGATCTACAAGTCAGAAGTGATTGAAGGACTGGACCAATATTGCTGCTGGGCGGGCTGGAAGCAAGGGTTCTTAAGCGTGCTGCGCTATACCGTAAATAACAAAACCATCTGTTTGAATACCTTCCATTCGCTGGGACGCGAGCATCTGGAAGAGTTCCTGTACGGGGTGATTTACCGCGTCATGATCAGCGTAGTGGAGGAGCTGGACGGGCAGGCGTGGCCGGGACAGGAGCAGATCCCAGAGCCAGTGAGAATGCAGGCCAGACTCGATATAACCGATTTCTACACGCTGGCCATCCTTGAACAGGTGATCCACTGGCTCAGAGCAGGCGCGAACACAGATCCGGCCGGAGTGGTGGACAAGGTATCGCGGATTATGGACGGATGCATTGCCCGGGGGCTAGAGCATTATCAGACTGCGGTGCACCCGGCGAAGTAATGACACAATATCCGGCGGATGTGTAATCCCTAGACAGTTGCGTCCGGCTGTCCATAGAATCCCTGGTTCACGGCGGGTATAGTGAAGGCAGTTAGCAGGCACTTATCCCCTGATCAAGGAAGGAAGAGGACATATGGGTACATATCAAAGAATTCATCCGCAGGTACAGGAAGGCATCGCCTCACGCAAGGCTTATCTCGTCGGAGGAGGAATCGGCTCCCTGTCGGCGGCGGCATTCCTGATCCGTGACGGGCACATGCCCGGCCGGAATATTCATATTCTGGAGCAATCATCGATATACGGCGGTTCCATGGACGGGGCGGGGAATGCCAAGGACGGCTACAGCGCCCGGGGCGGACGCGAGATTGAAGAGCACTTCGAATGCTTCATGGAGCTGTTCGGCTTCATCCCTTCCCTGACCAATCCGGACCGGACGGTACTGGATGAATTCCGGGAGCTGAACCTGGCAGAACCGATTGAATCGCATTGCCGTCTGGTCGAAAAGCAAGGCACCCCCGCCGACTTCTCCTCACTTGGACTCTCGACCGCACACGCCCTGCAATTAGGCAAGCTGACGCTGGCTACCGAAGAGAGACTGGGCGCGGTGACGATTGAGCAGTTTTTTGATCCGAGCTTCCTGGAGACGAATTTCTGGTATTTCTGGCGCTCCATGTTCGCCTTCGAGAACTGGCATAGTGTGGTTGAAGTCAAGCGTTACATGGAACGGTTCATGCACCTGATCTCCGGGATGAACCAGCTGAAGGGGATTCTGCACACCGAATACAACCAGTTCGACTCGCTGATCCTGCCGCTGATGAAGTGGCTGGAGCGTGAGGGCGTTCATTTTGACAAAGGGCATGAGGTCACAGATCTGGAGCTTGATATCAACGATGATGAGAAGGTTGTAACCGCAATTCAGGTGCTGGTGAACGGTTCGCCGAAGACCATTCCGGTGACACGCGGGGATCTGGTCATGGTCACGAACGGCTCAATGACAGAGAATTCTACCCTTGGCGATCTGGACCATCCGGCGGTGCTGAACCGCTCTCTGACTGAGCGCGGCTGCTGGAGCCTATGGGAGAAGCTTGCCGCCAAATCTCCGGATTTCGGCCGTCCTGAGGTGTTCTGCGGGGATATCGACAAGTCCAAATGGCTGTCGTTCACGATGACTTTTACCGATGATGAGATTGTATTCCCTTATCTGCTTGAACTGACGGGAGATGCTCCCGGCATGGGCGGCGTGGTGACGATCAAAGACTCCAGCTGGATGATGTCCTGGACCGCACCGAAGCAGCCGCATTTCATTAACCAGCCGGACAATGTGAAGGTGCTGTGGGCGTATGGCCTGTTCCCGGATGCCGAAGGCGACTATATTAAGAAAAAAATGAGCGACTGCACCGGACGCGAGCTGCTGGAGGAACTGTGCTACCATATGGGGCTTGCGGACCGCATTCCCGAGATTCTGGAGCATACCACGAATGTCATCCCTTGTATGATGCCTTATATCACTGCACAGTTCATGCCGCGCGTGCTTGGTGACCGTCCGCAGGTCGTGCCGCAGGGCAGCTTGAATCTGGCCTTCCTTGGCCAGTTCGCCGAAGTGCCGGACGACTGCGTGTTCACTGTGGAGTATTCGGTCCGCTCCGCAATGATGGCCGTCTACAATTTACTGGCGCTGGACAAAGAGGTCATTCCCGTCCATCCGAGCAAATATGATGTCCGTGTGCTGCTGACTGCGCTCCGCACCTGTCTGGGCAACAAGCCGCTGCCGCTCGATAAGACGCTCGGTGAGCTGCTGGCGGGAACGGTACTCTCGAAATTGATCTAGCTGCCAGCTTTCGACAGGATTCGTCCGTAGATTATGATACATTTAGACTAAAAATTTCTGCGGAGGAACCTGATGAAGAGAATTTTGAGCCGGATCGCATTTGCATTGCTGCTTATGACCTTTGCAGCCATTGTATTGTGCTTCTATTTCAACCAGTTTAGCTATGCCTATGGTCTGATTGTAGTGCTGCTGTTGATCTTTGGTGCCATGGGCCAGCTCTATAAGCTGAAGAATGATGAATATATGTACTCCAAGCTGAACAGGAGAGACGAATACGAGGATTACACGAGGTAGCTGATTCCGCAGCTCAGGCATGCTAAGGGTCCGGCAGACATAGGATGGTAATAAGCAAGCGCTTTACCATTCAGTCACTGCAGGAGGAGAATCGAGTGAACGAGAGACTGGCGGCCGTTATTTTGCGGATTGACGCTATTGCTACAGATATTCTTGTACCTCTGCGCCGTAAGATCATTAATGAGGCGGCCATGCTTCAGCTCTATGAGGCGCTGGATGAGACGTATGCTCTGATGGAGCATGAGCGGCGGATTGACCGGGAGCTTGCGGCCATCCTTTTCCTGCTCTATTCACAGCTGGTAACCCAATCTAATTATGTGTATGACAAAAGCCTCTTCGTGCCGCATATCGGTAAGCTGCAAGGGTACATCCGCAAAATATTCGGCGGTACGCTTCAGAATGTATAGAACTCAACGAACAGCCAATCTGACAGCCTAAGCTCCAGCTACATCTCTAACAGGATGGAACCGGGAGGATAGGCTGTTTTATTTTATTTTTTTGTCCATTGCCAAACCTTGACCTGTTCCATTACAATATTATAATGATAATGAGAATCAATTTCAAAGAAACAGGTGACATTCATGAATCAACAGGCAGTGTCCGGGAGCGGGCTGGATGAGAAAGCCAAGCCGCTGAAGCTGCGGTCCCGTCCTTGGGCGGCAACACTAATTCTTATTGGCGGCCTCATTGTGCTGGCGCTTGGTATCGCTATATCTGTATCGTTCGGTGCCGCAGATATTAAGCTGTCGGTGGTATGGACCGCAGTCTTTCATTTCAATCCCGAGATTACCGACCATCAGATCATCCGCGAGCTTAGGCTGCCGCGTGTGCTGGGCGGCGTAATGGTGGGAGCCAGCCTCGCTGTGGCAGGGGCTATTATGCAAGGGATGACCCGCAATCCGCTGGCGGATTCGGGACTGATGGGTATTAACTCCGGCGCGGGTTTTGCGCTGGCGGTCTGCTTTGCCTTTTTTCCGGGATTGCCGTTCATGTATCTCATTCTCTATTCCTTCGTTGGCGCCGGAGCGGGAGCGGGAATTGTCTATGGAGTAGGCTCGCTGGCGAAGGGCGGGCTAACCCCGGCCAGGCTTGTATTGGCAGGTGCTGCCCTCAGTGCGCTGCTCTCGGCGCTAAGTGAAGGCATCGCCCTGTATTTCCGGATCGGACAAGATCTCGCCTTCTGGTATGCCGGCGGTCTGGCCGGAACGAAGTGGTTCCAGCTGCAGATCATGTCTCCATGGGTGATAGCGGCTATCCTCGGAGCCATTGTGCTGTCCCGTTCGATTACGATGCTCAGCCTGGGTGAGGATATTGCCAAGGGGCTTGGGCAGCGTACAGGGCTGGTGAAGTTGGCGGGTACGCTAATTGTCCTGATTCTGGCCGGAGCCTCGGTAGCTGTAGTGGGAGCTGTAGGGTTTGTCGGCCTGATCATCCCCCATCTGACCCGATATCTGGTCGGTGTGGATTACCGCTGGATTATTCCCTGCTCTGCGGTGCTGGGTGCACTGCTGGTGGTCGGGGGCGATCTGACGGCCCGGATGATCAATCCGCCGCATGAAACGCCGGTAGGTGCGATTATAGCGCTGATTGGGGTACCGTTCTTCCTGTATCTGGCCCGAAAAGAAAGAAGGGAGCTGTAAAGATGCAGAGCCATAAGATAATGTCTTCAGAAGATACAAGGCGTAAGCATGGCCTGAGGGTGATTGGCGTGCTGGCCGTTCTGATTGTGATCATGTTCATTATAAGTGTGAATACAGGATACATAAGACTTACTCCCTTTGAGCTGCTGGATACGCTGGTCGGCAAGGGGACGGACAAGCAGGAGCTGATTCTGTTCCAGTTCCGCCTGCCGCGGATTGTCATTTCTCTGTTAATTGGTATCGCACTTGCCGTATCCGGCGCAGTGATGCAGGGGGTCTTCCGCAATGATCTGGCTGACCCGGGCATTCTCGGCATTAATGCCGGGGCCGGACTGATGGTCATGCTGCTGATTTCCTTCTACCCGACGACCTCGGCGGCTCCGGTCTATCTGTTGCCTGTGGTTGCCTTTGCCGGAGCGGCCTGCACTGCCGCTCTGATCTATAGCCTCGCCTTCAAGCGGCATCAGGGTATTTCGCCGATCCGGCTGCTGCTAACCGGGGTCGCAGTGGCGGCAGGCATGAGCGCGGCGATGATCGTGCTGACGCTTCGCCTCGACCCGGACAAGTATCAGTTCGTGGCTACCTGGCTGGCGGGCAGCATCTGGGGTACAAGCTGGAAGTTTGTCTTGTCCCTGCTGCCCTGGATCGTGATTCTGCTGCCTTATGTCATCTACAAGGCCCGGGTGATGAATGTACTTAATCTGGGCGAGCAGACAGCGACAGGACTCGGAGCTAACGTTAGCAGAGAGCAGTTCCGCCTGCTGGCAGCAGCGGTCGGCCTTGCGGCCTCCAGCGTAGCGGTCAGCGGCGGCATCGGCTTCGTCGGGCTGGTTGGTCCGCATCTGGCACGGCGGCTGGTCGGGCCGAAGCATCAGCTGATGCTGCCCGCCTCCGCGCTGATCGGCGCGCTGCTTGTCATTACGGCCGATACAATAGGACGGCGGATATTGCAGCCATCCGAGATTCCTACCGGCATAGTGGTAGCTGTCATCGGCGCTCCATACTTTCTGTATCTTCTGGCCCGTACCAAATCTTAAATACAACCAGACCTTGGAGGGATATCAATGAATGAACCAATGGAATTATACGATGTGACGATTATTGGCGGCGGCCCCGCAGGCATGTATACAGCGTTCTATAGCGGAATGAGGGATTTGAAGACCAAGCTGATTGAAGCGAAGGATGAGCTGGGCGGCAGAATGCTGATCTATCCCGAGAAAATGATCTGGGATGTCGGAGGAGTAACACCTATTCTCTGCCGCCAGTTAATCGATCAGCTGGCAGAGCAGGCACGCACCTTCGATCCTACCCTCGTATTCGGACAGCAGATTGTTCATCAAGCCCGCCAGGAGGACGGAACGTATATCCTGACCTCGGCCACCGGCGAGCAGCACTGGACCCGTACCGTTATTCTCACCATCGGATACGGTATTCTGCAGATGGCGAAGCTGGAGATTGAAGGGGCGGACCGCTATGAGGTGACGAACCTGCACTACACGGTTCAGGAGCTGGAGCCCTTCCGCGGCAAGCGGGTGCTGATCTCGGGCGGCGGAGATTCCGCAGTGGACTGGGCGAATGAGCTGGAGGGGATTGCGGCCAGTGTAACCGTGGTACACCGGCGGGAGCAGTTCGGCGGGCATGAGAAGAATATTGCCCGGATGAAGGCCTCCTCGGTGGATGTGCGTGTGCCTTGCGCGGTAAGCCAGCTGCACAGCAGCGACGGAGAGCAGATTGATCAGGTGACCGTCTGCCATATCCAGACCGGAGAGCACGAGCAGCTTGAGGTCGATGCCGTCATTGTCAACCACGGGCTGAGAAGCGACTTCGGTCCGTTGAAGGACTGGGGGCTGGATATGGGGGAATGGTGTGCGAACGTCAGCGGGAAGCTGGAGACCAATCTGCCGGGCATCTTCGCTGCCGGAGATTTCGTGGATCATGAGAGCAAGGTACGGCTCATTGCCGGAACATTCACCGATGCGGTGCTTGCCCTGAACAGCGCGAAGCTGTACATGGACCCTACCGCTGAGAAGGTAGCCTACGTCTCCTCGCATAATGACCGGTTCAAGGAGAAAAATAAGGCGCTTGGCGTAGTAGATAATCACTAGCATTCCTCCTTCAGAGATACCAGCCGGTGTACCTGCATTACATTATAAGCAATATCTGCACAAGCTGTCCCTTACACGGATTATTCCGTAGGGGGACAGCTTGTTTCCACTTGGTACACATTCCATATGCTGTATAAAAAATGAATAGCGGGCGAATAGTAAGAGCCAGGAGGTGCGGATATGGATAATTTAAATTCGCCGGTCTCCCCTAAGCTGGAAGACAACATCAGTACCATTCAAGCAAGGCTCGGCAACAGCCCCGATCTGGTTATACGCACCTATGAACTAATTAATAGAACAGCCCGTGTGGCTGCAATTTATGTCGCTGGCATAACAGACAGAGTGATGGTTGATGATTATATCTCGCATGTGATGTCCTTTCAAGCTCTGAATGACCGTGCGCGGCTTGCGGTAACCCCGGAGGAAGTCTACAGCTATATTAAAGAGAATGCCCTTAGCATCGGCAAGGAGAAGCTCGTTACAGATATTAACGGGCTGCTGGAGGCGCTGCTCTCGGGCGATACGGTTATTCTGGTGAACGGAGTGGGGGGAGGTATCAGCGGAAGCACCTGCGGCGGGGAGTCCCGCGCGGTTACGGAGGCAGGTACCCAGGTCGCCATCCGCGGCTCCAAAGAAAGCTTCACCGAGACCATCAGCACGAATATTGCCCTGGTCCGCAAAATCATCAAGAACCCGGACCTCTGGACTGAAACGATGAAGCTGGGCGATGTCACCCACACTGATATTACGATTATGTATATCCGCGGCATTGCAGATGAAGAGACGATTCAGGCGTTCAAGGATAAGCTCCTGGAGATTAAGGTCGATATGGTTCTGGAGTCGGGATATATCGAGCAGATTGTGGAAGACAATAAATATTCGCCGTTCCCCACCATGTTCAATACGGAGCGCCCGGATAGCGTGGCAGCCAATCTGCTGGATGGACGGATCGCTATCTTCGTGGACGGTACCCCGTTTGTCCTCATCGCTCCTACCACCTTCTTCATGTTCTTTCATACGGTGGAGGATTACTACCAGCGGTATGATATCTCCTCGCTGATCCGGATGCTCCGGTTCGTATGCCTTATTATTTCCCTGTATGGCCCGGCGATCTTTGTCGCTGCGCTGAACTTCCATCAGGAGATGATTCCAACCCCGCTGCTGATCAATCTGGCGTCACAGCGGGAAGGGGTGCCGTTCCCTGCCTTTGTTGAAGCGGTTCTCATGGAGGTTACCTTCGAGATTATCCGGGAAGCAGGGGTACGTATGCCTTCGCCCATCGGCCAGACCGTCTCCATCATCGGCGGTCTGGTGCTCGGGACAGCAGCGGTTCAGGCAGGGATCGTCTCGCCGGCGATGGTAATCGTGGTCTCCCTAACAGGAATATCCAGCTTCGCTACCCCGGCCTTCAACATGGCCCTCTCCATCCGCATGCTGCGGTTTATCATCATGGGAATCGCCGCATTTATGGGGCTGTATGGCATCGCCATATTCACTATTATGCTGATTGCCCATTTGTGCAGCCTGCGTTCGCTCGGTGTTCCTTACATGACGCCTATTGGTCCCTTTGTTCCGGGGAATCTGAAGGATACCTTCATCCGCTCCCCGCAGAGCTTCACGAGGCTCAGAAAGCGGCTTGTCAACAACAGCAAGCGCTCTTCAGCCTCTCCCGCAGGGAAAAGGGCCGCCGGGAGGAAATCTGATGAACGGTAAGGGGCTGCTGCGTCTGATTGCCGTAGCGGTGCTGGTCCTGCCGCTGGGCGGCTGCTGGAACAGCCGGGAATTGAATGAGCTGGCCGTTGTCAGCGGGATCGGGATGGATCTCGTTCCGGAGACCGATGAATACCGGGTCACCTTTCAATTGGTCAATCCGTCTTCCACATCAACAAGTACCTCTCCCGGAAGCGGCAAGCCTGCTGTAGTGGTGGTGTCAGCCACAGACAAAACGATGTTCGGCGCGTTGCGGCGGGCGTCGAAGCATGTGACCCGCCAGCTTTTTTTTGCCCATACCCAGCTAATTGTACTCGGGGAGCGCCTGGCGCGGGACGGGATTAACGATATCTTCGACATCTTCGAGCGGTCCCATGAGCTGCGGCTCAATTCAGAAATATTAGTCGCCCGTGACAGTGATGCCGCTTCAGTCTTGAAGCTGCTGACCCCTGTAGAGAGTCTGCCGGCCCTGGGGCTGGTCAAAAAGGCGCAGAATACCTCCAGAGTCTGGGGCGAGAACCGGCCAATCAGCGTCTTCGATGTCATTCACGCCATTACAGGAGAAGGCGATCTGACGATCAATGCGGTGAAGATTAAGGGAAATGCCGAGGAGGGGGAGAAGAGCAGTAATCTGGAAGGGTCTGAAACCTTGACTGAGACGATGATGAACGGGCTTGGGGTGTTCAGGCAGGGGAAGCTGCTCTACTGGATGAAGGACTCCGAAGCAAGAGGAACCGAGTGGCTGCTTAACCAGATAGAAGAAACAGTACTCAATATTGATGCAGATGATAAAAAAGAGTCCGTTGCCGTCAATATCATCTATTCCAGAACGGAGGTAAAGACCACGATGGAGGAGGGTCTTCCGGTCTTTCATGTGACGATTGCGGAGGAGGGAAGCGTTAACGAAACAGACAGCTTCGTAGACCTCAGCAAGCGGGAGGAAATCATGAAGATTGAACAGGGGCTGGAGAAGAAGACGAGGATTGAGGTCATGCAGGCTTTTCAGAAGGGGCAGCAGCTGGAGAGTGATATATTCAATTTCGGCAATGAGCTGAAACGGACGAATCCGCAGGAATGGGCGGCACTGGACGGGGACTGGGGCCGAGTCTTTGCGAAGGGAAGGCTGGACCTTAAGATCAAGGCTTACATCCGCAGTACCGGCATGGGTCTGAAACCCTATATCCCCGAAGGTAAATAATCGGCTTAACCGCAGAAATCAGGTGATTGTTGTTATGAAAAAAGAAGTGATCGGCCCGAACCAGCTGCTGGCATTGATTATTCTGTTTGAGCTGGGGACTGCCGTCCTCGTCCCTATCGGCCTGGAGAGCGGACATGCAGTCTGGCTCGCCATTCTGTTTGCCCTCCCGGGAGGCATTTTGCTGTATCTGGTGTTCGCACACCTCTCTCTCCAGTTCCCGAACCAGATCATAAGCGGATATACGCGTTCTATTCTAGGGCCATGGCTGGGCTGGCCGGTAAGTCTGCTGTTCCTGCCGGTAATTCTCTATAACGGGTCTAGAAATCTGCGGGAAGCGGGGGATTTGCTGATCTCGGCCTCCTATGACAAAACCCCGATTCTGATCATTAATTCAATTATGATTATTGCAGTGATGTACATCCTTAGCAAAGGGATAGAGGTATTTGCCAGGACCGCCGAGATTGTTTTGTGGATTGTGATCATTATGGGGTGCATCTGTATTGTCGCTGTAATCTCGGCCGGGCTGGTGGAGTATAGAAATCTGTTTCCGCTTCATATGGGCGATTATAAGCAAGCCTTGAAATCAGCCTATCCCAACATCCTGATCTTTCCGTTCGGCGAGCTGATGTGCTTCACCACCATTCTGCCCCATTTCAACAACTCCCGGAAAATCAAGAAAACAGGGATCGCAGCGATTATTGTCAGTGCCTGCCTGCTGAGCTTCACCCATGCCATTGAGATGGCTGTGTTGGGAGAAAATCTGTACAGCCGGACCGCCTTTCCCATGTTTACGACCATTACTCTTGTAAATATGGCCAATTTCATTCAACGGCTGGATGCCCTGGTGATGCTGACGCTGATTATCGGGGCGTTCTTTAAGCTGAGCGTCTATTGTTATGCTGCTGTTGCGATTGCTAACGATCTGTTCAAGGTAAACGATACCAGCAGGCTGGTTATCCCGGCAGCTGTGATTATGCTGTTCAGCTCTTTTGTCAGCGCGCAGAATTACACGGAGCATATGAATGACGGGAAGACTTTTCTGCAGACGCTTCTGCCGGTATTCTGTGCGGTAATTCCCATACTGCTGCTGCTGATTCATCGTGTCCGGCGGAGGTTCGGCTTGTACCGTCAGCAGAATTAAGAGGGTTTCCGGCGGGATTGACGCTTCTTAGAGGCATGAATGGCAACCTGGATGAACGGGAGGAGCAGGAAGATTGTGATACATACCCCTTCCTGCAGTGTAGTTGTGGCAAAGATGGTCCCGAGCGAATGAATGGAGGCAGGCAGACTGATCCCGGACATCACATCAATGATGACTATTAACGTGAGCGTAAGAACAGCGAACAGGACATAGATACTGATAATCTTCATGGAGGTCTCCTTGTGCACCGCAAGAATAATTTGCCGGTTCCGGCGCGGCGGGCTACAGATATTATCTCCGAGTTATGGATAGGGTAAACGCCAAAAGCTGCCGGAAGCCGTTCAAGGCCACAGGCAGCGTATTCATGACACCATTATTGTTGTGCCCCGGTCAGCCAATCGGCCAGCTCCTCCGTCTGGGCCAGAACGGCAATCGGATCATAATACCAGGAGCGCTCTTCTTTCCATACGTAAATCTTCCCGTTCTTGACCGCTGGCAGGCTGCCCCAGATCGGGTCTGCCTGGAAGTCTTGAGCAGTTCGGGTATTGTCAGTGATGACCAGATAATCACCCGCATACTTACCCAGGGTCTCAGCGGATAATTCTGCCCACTGCTTCTCCATAATTTCATCAGCCACTCCAGCCGGAGGCTTGCGCCCCAGTGCCTGATAGATAGGCTGTCCTCCCCGTCCGAAGTTGTCCCCATAGACCCAGGTGGACTTGTCTGCATGCTCGAGAATACTGAAGGTGGCCCCGGCAGGAATCGCTGCATCCACGCGGGCCTTGGCGTCCGCAATACGCTTATCGTAATCAGCCAGCCATGCTGCTGCCTCCTGCTCCTTGCCCAGCAGCTTGCCGAAATAGGTCAGCTCTTCATGCGCATTCTTCAAATCACCGTACGGCACAATAACCGTTGGGGCAATTTTGCTGAGCGCGGCATAGCTGTCTGCATTGCCGGAGATAATCAAGTCGGGATTCAGCGCGAGGATATTCTCCGGTGACATTTTGCCGTAAGTGCCGGTATCGGCTACTCCTGTTAGGAATTCCTTGAAATACATATTCTCCAGTGTAAGCCCCGGAGCACCGACAGGAATCGTATCCAGGGCAATCAAGCTGCCCAGATATTCCTCGGCAACAATCCGCTGCGGTGCTGCCGGCACTTCAATATCTCCGTTCACAGTGGTCACGGTATGGAAGGCGGGAGCTGTGGTTGCAGCAGCCTTCTCTGCCTGGGTGGAGGAAGCGGGTGTCCCGGTAGCCTTAGCTGAAGCGGCACCACTGCTGTTATTAGAAGTGTTATTTCCACAAGCAGAGGCGATAAGAGTCAATGCCAGAAGCAAAGACAGGACGATCCAAGCTTTCCGGTGAATGCGGCGTGATTGTAAATATGGGATTTTCAAGATGTCGCCTCCTTAATGTAGAACGATTATCATTCTCAGGTAACACTTTACAGAGTTTCCCCGGATTAGACTATGGCTGAATGTGATGTCCGGCTATGTAAATTTATGATGTCAGCGCCTGCACCAGCACCTTCAGCTGGGCCTTGGAGGAGAGCGGATCGAAGCCGTAGAACATCCCTGACTGATTCAGGAAGTAGATTCTTCCGCCTACTGAGCCGTTGATGGGCTGTTGCTGTACAGGGTGAAGAAAGCTCTGCAGCGGCTCCAGCGCTTCAGCAGCCTTCCTGCTTGAGGTAATAAAGATATGGTCAGCGGAGTAGCGGGCAATGTTATGGAAGGCAATCTCCAGATAACCCTTATCCAGCAGTCCTTCGGCAACAAGGCCAAGCGGCGGGCGGAAGCCAAGATCATGATACAGAATCTGCGTCCCGCGGCCATAGCTGCTGCTGAAGCAGTAGGCTGTCTCTGCGCCAAGCTCCAGGACCATGGCGGTCCCCCGGTCACCGATCTGCCGGTCGAGCAGCTGATTAGCTTGATAACAATGCCAGTCATAGTGGCTTAGCCAGGCCTCTGCCTGTGGCTGACGCCCGGTCACCTCGGCAATCAGGCGGAACTGCTCCCGCCAATCCATCTGCATGAAGGGAATCTCGATCACCGGCGCTACGGACAGGAGCTGCTTGCTCTTGTCAGGCAAGGAATAGCTGATAATGACATCCGGCCGGGCTGAAGATAGACGTTCGTATAGACCTTCAGAGCCGATTCCTTCATCCAGCAGCTTTTTCCTGGAGGGAACGGGCTGCATGCTCTCCATCCAGGCCGAGTAGACTCCCAGGCGGGGAATGACTTCGAGCGCATGGAGGCTGGCGGTATGATTGAAGTTCAGCGAGACTACGGATTTGCTCTTACGGTGAAAGGCTGAAGGGGAAATGCCTACGACCTGCTTGAATTTGCGGCTTAAATAGGTCCCTTCGCTATATCCTACCTCAAGCGCCAGCGTACTCAGATTCGGAGCTCCTGTAAGGATACGCTGCTGGGCCTTGCGGATGCGCAGCAGCGTTATGTATTCGTTGAAGGTCTGTCCGGTGAACTTGCGGAAGCTGCGGGAGAAATGCTCCGGGGTGATTCCGGCAAGCCCGGCAGCCTGTTCTCTCGTCAAATCTTCATTATAATGGGACTCTATATGATGCAGTACATGGTCAATCCACTGAGTTGGCCGCTCTGCGCACTCCGCAGAATTGTCGTACAGCTCACTGAGCAGCTCCGTGAACAGGGCTTGTAAGGCAAACGGCGTATGCTGCTCCGGCTGGTTCCAGCCGTTAAGAAGCTGCACAGCGAGCGTGCTTAAGTGGGGCGGACAGCTTCGGACCGGCTGACCATGGTTCAGCGGGCTGAACGTCCGGATGTTGCCGGAGATCACAGCATATTCGATCCACACGCCCTGCAGCTTATGGCCGCGAGGCAGCCTGTTATCTGCCGAACTGTCACTGCACAGAATATGACCGCCGGATAGACGGATGTGTTCGCCGTTCAGCTCAATGACTCCGCTTCCTCCGGTGATTACCGCCAGGAATGAGGTGAAGGGCTGAATGGGATTGTCACGGTTAATGGAGGCTTGATCCAGTGCCGCTACACGTACCGGAATATAAAAGCTGTGAGGATTAGGCCATGAACTGCCGGCATTTCGCGTCTGCATGTTTCAGGTCACTCTTTTCTTAGATGATAATCATTCTCAATGTCAGTATAACAGTCTTTCCTTCTATTGACGATCCCCGAAAAGGGCAGTAGAGTTTAAGGTTATAGGACTAGCAGGGTATTGTTGTATTGAAGGGAGCGGAACTGCCATGACAACCTGGAATCTGCAAGGAACGGTCAGCCATTTGCTGATCTGTAACGGAAGTGACTGCAAGAAGCACAAGGGTGAAGAGGTAGCCGAAGCGATTGAGGATGAGATTACGAAGCAAGGAGCAGACGCGCTGATCCATACAACGGTAACCCGCTGCAATGGAAGATGCTCGGATGCCTGTGTAGTGATCTCATACCCCGAAGGCGTATGGTACAGGGATGTCACCCCTAAGTCGGCCAAAAGTCTGGTGCGTAAGCTGCTAAAGGGAGAACAGCTCGAGGAGCATTTGCTCTACACCTACGAAGAAGGCCTCAAGGCCGCGACCCCGAAGGGTGCCAAAGGGAAGAAGAAGAAATAACCTAAGAGGCTTAGTACAGCCCGTTGACGGAATAATTCCGGCTGCGGGTTGTTTATTTTTTCCAATGGGGGCTTTACAATAGATAGAAAAGTCTAAGAGGGGGGAAGCGGGATGTTTGTAAGCTTTGGGCTGGAGGATGATGTGCTGCACAGCAGGCTGTTCATGCAGGAAGAAGTAGAATATAACCTGATTCATCTGATCGCGGGGAATCAGGAGTCCCTGCGGCTGAAGACGGAGGAGAATGACCTGATTGCCGCCCATGCCGCCGGGCGTAACTTGTGGTTGTGGTTATCACCGGAGCTGACTGAAGAGAGGCGCCTTTCCCTTGTAAGCCAGCTGGCGGAAATGTTGGCGGACCGGAAGTTGCCGGGAATTACCGGAACGTCGGAGACGGGGAAGCTGTTCGCCGATGCCTACAGCAAGCTTACCGGCAATTCTCATCATGTACGGATGATGATGGAGGCCTATCACTGCCCGCAGGTGCAGCTGCCGCATGGTGTCGGCGGGAAGCTGCAGCAGGCGGAGCCGGACGATATTCCGCTCATCGCGGGGTATTTAGCCGGATTCGTGCAGGATTGCTTCGGTATGGAGAGTGCACCGGAGGATCATCTGGACTATGCCGGGGCGGTCACGGAGTCCGGCAGGCTCCGTCTGTGGATCGACCGGGAACAGCCGGTGTCCATGGTTCATCTGGCCCATCAGTCTGCCAGGCATGCACGGATTAATGAGGTCTACACTCCGCGTGGGTTCCGCAAGCATGGGTACGCGAGTGCGGCTGTAGCTGCCCTGTGTGCTGAACTGCTCAGCAAGGGTCTGACCCCCATGCTATACGCCGATGCGGCGAACCCGGATTCTAATAAAGTCTATCAGTCGGTGGGCTTCAGGCGGACCGGAAGTATTGTCGATTTGCGCTTTCAGTAAGACAGTGATTATTCAGCCTAATAAAGGGAGGAACGTCAAAGGATGCTGCAAGGAATGAAAGTAATAGTGACCGGTGCGGCTTCAGGTATTGGTAAGGCTATTGTCAGACATAGTCTGGAGGCGGGAGCAGAGGTTATTGCCTGTGACCTGGATGGACCGCGTCTGGAGGAGCTGAAGCATGAAGCCGCTACGGATAAGCTCTATACTTACCGCCTGGATGTCGCCGATTACAGCGAGGTGGAGCACTTCTTCTCAGCCCTTCAGCAAGAGCATGCTCATGTGAGCGGGCTGGTTAACAATGCAGGGATCTATCTGGGCCGCAGCCTGCTGGAGTATACTCCGGAGGAGATCAGCCGCGTGATGGATATCAACATCAAAGGGTATGTCTACTTCTCCCAGGCCTTCGGGCGGATGCTGCTGGAGCGGAAGCAGAAGGGCGTCATCGTTAACATGTCATCAGTCTCCGGCCAGGAGGGCAGCTCCGACGCAATATACGGTCTAACGAAGGCTGCTATTCTTGGCTTGACCAAGAGCTGCGCAATGAATTTTGCCCCTTCGATCCGCGTGAATGCGGTGGCTCCGACCATGGCGGCCACCCCGATGATGGGAGATATCCCGGCCTGGAGGCAGCAGGAATACCGGGAACACCAGTTAAATCCCGAACCGCTGCTGGCGGAGGATGTTGCCGATACGGTGATTTTTATGCTGAGCAGCAGAGCCAGAGCTTATACCGGAGCCACCTTTGATATCAACAATGGCTGTTATTTGCGTTGATGATCCCTGATTTGACTTGCAGCCACAGGGTTACTATGCTTATACATAGTGCAAATAATCACACTTAACAGGCAAGAGTTGCAGCTAGGGGGCGGCAGGATATGGATAGACGGCAGGTATGGCCGGATAAATTCAAAAAGTTTTTTCTGAACAACAAGTTTGTGGTAGGTCTGCTGATTGCGTTGCTGGTGGGCTTAACGATACTCGTATTCTCAAAGATTCCGTTTGTGTTCAAGCCGCTGTCTGTGCTTCTGCATACGGTGGCAGCGCCGCTGCTGCTCTCAGGGATCGCCTATTATCTGCTGAATCCGCTGGTGGACCGTCTGGAGAAGAGAAGCCGGGTGAAGCGGGCGTATGGCATTGTCATTCTGTATCTGATTATTATCGGAATCATTACTCTGGTGCTGCTGATGGTCATCCCGATCATCCGCACCCAACTCATGGGCCTGATTGACAACTTCCCCGTCTACAGTGAGCAGATTCAGGAGGAGTTCCTCCAGCTTACGGGCAGTGAATTGTTCAACAAGATTCAGTCGAGCGTGGGCACGGACCTTAGTGATATTACCAGCAAGGTAACGACCTGGGCCACAGCCTTCCTGAATAATGCCGTCAGCGGCGTGGGCAGCTTCGTGGGAACACTGACCGAAATTGTACTGGCTGTGGTGACTACACCGTTCATTCTCTTCTATCTCCTGCGTGACGGCAAAAGATTGCCCGACTACCTCATGAGACTCATCCCTACCGCGCTGCGGCCGCAGTCCCGGATGGTGATGCAGGAAATGAACAATCAGATCGCATCGTATATCCGCGGCCAGATTATTGTCAGCTGCTGTATCGGAGCACTGCTCTATATCGGGTATCTGATTATCGGGCTGGAGTATTCGCTGGTTCTGGCGATCGTGGCTGCTTGTACGGCTGTAGTTCCTTATCTGGGGCCGGCTATTGCGATTACCCCTGCGCTGATTGTGGCGATGGTGACCTCACCATTTATGCTGCTGAAGATGGTCATTGTCTGGACCGCCGTCCAGTTGATCGAAGGGAAGTTTATCTCGCCGCAGATTATGGGGAAATCGCTGAAGATTCACCCGATTACAATTATTTTTGTGATTATTTTTGCCGGAAAAATGTTCGGTGTACTAGGTATCATACTTGCGGTGCCGGGCTACGCCGTGCTTAAGGTGGTAATGACCCATATCTTCCAGTGGTTCCGCTTCCGCTCCGGGCTCTACAGAGTCATCGAAGAAAAGACTGAGGAATAAAGCGAAAAGGAATGATTGCAATGACAGGACAACTGGTGAATACAGCTTACGGGCAACTGGAGGGAGAAGCGGGAAACGGCGTGAACGTGTGGCGCGGCATCCCGTTCGCTGCCCCGCCGCTTGGAGAGCTGCGCTTCCGGGCACCGCAGCCGCCGGAGTCCTGGAGCGGCGTGCGGGAGGCTGTCAAGTTCGGACCAGTCAGCCTGCAGCCGGTCAGCACCAGCGGGACGCGGTTTGGCGGCACCACCCCTATTTATGATGAAGACTGTCTATATCTGAATGTCTGGTCCCCGGCGGTTGCGGAGGAGACCGAAGCTCTGCCGGTGATGGTGTGGATTCACGGCGGCACCTTCGTTACCGGCGCAGGCAGCCAGCCGATGTTCGAGGGCAGCAAGCTGGCCGTCTCCGGGAAGGTCGTGGTGGTTACCGTGAATTACCGGCTGGGTCCGCTCGGGTTCCTGCATCTGTCTCCGCTGGGCGCAGGACTGGGCAGCAACCTGGGCCTCCTGGATCAGATTGCTGCCCTGGAATGGGTGCAGCAGAATATCGCTGCATTCGGCGGGGATCCGGCGCGTGTCACGGTCTTCGGGGAGTCGGCAGGGAGCATGAGTATTGCTGCACTGCTGGCGATGCCTGCGGCGAAGGGACTGTTCGCCCGGGCCATAATGGAGAGCGGGGCGGCACAGACATTGAATGAAGAGCTCGGCGGGCAGATTGCCGCCGCTTTCCTGGCAGAGCTGGGCCTTCAGCCTGGCGGTGATACGCAGCTTCTGCATACGCTGCCGGCTGGAGAGATCATGGAAGCCGCAGGCCGGATGGCGTACAAGCTGTCCGGAGACTCGATGAATATGTTTTTCCAGCCGGTTATTGAGCCGGGCACCTTGCCGGTTGAGCCGGTACAGGCCATCGCAGCGGGAGCTGCCAGCGGCATTCCCGTGTTGATCGGAACGAATCTGCATGAAGGCAATCTGTTCTTCCGCGAGGGGCAGAAGGCGGACAACTTCGAGCAATCGCTCAAAGCGCTGGAGCAGCTGATGGGAGTGGGTGACCTCTCCGAGCTGACCTCGGATTACAGCCAGAGCTGGGAAGGACAGGCTGAGGTGCTGACCGACCTGTTCTTCTGGGCCAGCTCCATTTCGTTCGCGGAGAAGCAGCAAGGGCATGCGCCCGTCTGGATGTACCGCTTCGACTGGACGGTGGCCGGGCATCCTCTGCTGGAGAAGGCCATTCACGGCGCGGAGATTCTGTATGTCTTCAACAACCTCCCGGTGCTGAAGCAGTATGGCCTGAGCGTGACGCCGGAGATGGAGGCAGTGGCTGAGGCAATGCAGACCGCCTGGACTGCCTTCGCCCATAGTGGAGATCCGGCAGCGCCGGGACTGGCTTGGCCGCAGTACACGCCGAACACGCGGGCTACGATGATCTTTGACCAATCCTCGCGTGTGGTTAACGACCCGGACGGGGAGAAGCGCAAACGGATTTTTGAGCATTATATGGGATAAGTTCACAGCAGCAGCCCTCGCCGGAGGAAGGCCTCCGGGAGGGCTGCTGCTGTGTGCGGCCGGATGTAGGCGGGAAACCGAATACAGAGGACGGGCTTAGCAGTGTGCGGCTGGATGTATGCGTAAAAGCGAATAAATTGAGCAAGTGAGGAGATATGCGGGCGAATGTATGCGTAAAAGCATAATGCAATGGGTGCTGCGATAAGGGAAGGGCCTATTGCTCCACAGCCAGTAACATTAATTGAGAAATCCTGTACGAATTGCAGCAATACTGTTCGATAGGAGCGGTTTATGTTGAAATCTTGCACGAATTGCAACTAATCCAGCGCTAACTGACTCTAAACACCATAATTCCTGCAAATGATGCAACAATGTACCCCAGCCAGTAACTGTAATAGAGAAGTCCTGCAAAAAGTGCAACAATGCTGCTTTATACAAGCGGTCGGTGAGAGAGAAAACTCTCAGATTGGCCAGAGTTAGGCGGACCGCCGGAATGAGTAGGAGATCGCTTCAGAATGTATGTGAAAAACCAAATACAATGAGTTAGTGCGGTGGTATGCGGGCCGAATGTAATCGAAAAACCGAACACGTTTGGCAAGTGCAGGCACCAGCATCCTTTTACCCCCTAGGATGCTGGCGCTCTGCTTATTTAACCGGCGTATACCCGGTCTTCTCAACCAGCTCCTGGCCCTCAGCGGACAGAATCCAGTTCAGGAACGGTTCGATGTTCGGATTGGTGCTGCCGGCGGTTACGGCATAGAATTCAGTCGTGAACGGGTATTCTCCGCTGCGGATGCTCTCTGTGGACGGCGGCACATCATCGATAGCCAGCAGCTTGATCTCATCACTGGCGTTCATTTGCGTGGCATAGAACATGAAGCTGAAGCCCAGTGCATTCTTGTAATTGCGGTAGTTGGCGGTCTGGCTGATAATGCCGCTCATGACGTTTGCCACATTCTCCTTTGGTGGGGTCATCAGCTGGCGGTCCTCCATGATTTTCTGGAGCCGGGTCTGGCTGCCGCTGTCTTCAGACCGCTGGAAAGCGCGGATCGGGTCATCCTTGCCGCCGACCTGCTTCCAATTGGTGAGGGTGCCGGAATAGATATCCTTAATCTGATCCGTGGTCAGGCTGTCCACCGGATTGCGCTTGTTGACGAAGAAGACGAAGGCTTCGCGGCCGATTGGAGTGAGCTTCAGTTCACGGCCTACTAGCTTCGCCTGCTTCGTCTGGGCCAGCGAAGGGGCAGCAGCGAAGATGATATCGGCCTCTCCTGTGATCAGCCGTTTGTAGGCCTCAGAGGTGCTGGTGCATACCACGAAATCGGTCCCTTCCTTCTGGACGAAGGGGGAATAGTTATCCTGCGGGTAGACCGCTTGGGCAAAAGCCGAATACAGCGGGTACAGCGCTGTTGCTCCATCCAGGCGCGGCAGGTTCATCATAAGCTGGTAGGAAGCTTTATGGTTCAGGGATGCGGCTTTGGTATTTGTCGCAAAAGGGGCATACTGATTGAGATTGACCTCCTGCTCACTAACCTCAGCTAAGCTGTTGATATAAGCTTGTCTGATCTCATAGCCAGCGGCTGTAAGCAGACAGAGACCCACGAAGCTTCCCAGCAGGATCTGGCGCAGCCGTCTTCTGAACAGGCCGAAGATGGAGATTACGGAGAGCAGTGCCAAGCCCGCAGCGATTACCAGGACAAGCGGACCATAGAACAGATATCCTTTGGTGAAAGCGGTAATGAAATAAGCTATAAAGGCGGCAACTGTGAGCCCAGCCAGCGCAAAGAAGGAATACAGCAGATTGATCGAAAAACTTCTTTTCATGATGACCTCCAAATAGATCTCTATATTTAGGGATGATTAATGTTCATACTATAGTGTAGCGCACACTGCCGTTTCTGCCAAACGAACCAGAACCTGGATGCGGCAAGCAGATTGGGTTAGCAGAGTGATGGTTCGAATGATTATTGAATGAAATATCATGATTATTTTCATAAAAAGCTGGACGAAATCAAAAATCAGAGGTATTCTGAGATTGTGAAAATAATAACAGAATACAAGATTCTCGGGGTAAGGTGAAATTCCTGACCGGCGGTGATGTTCGTGAGAGCTAAGCCCGCGACTCGTTACTCTATCACAAGAGGAAGCGACTGATCTGGTGACAATCCAGAGCCGACGGTAAAGTCCGGATGGGAGAGGATCATAAGATAAAGGCGCGGGTCTATTCCGTATGTCTTTATTGATAACAACCCCCGATTTTTGTCCTGTTCACAGGGCTCACGGGGGTTTTTGATCTCTATCGAGGGTTTGTATCGACAAGGAGAATGAAAGATGAGTAATGTATCTGCTTCATCCCAAGGCTTGCGTACCGCACCGGTGCGCAGCGGATTCTGGCTGGTGGTTCTGGGGGCGGCCTTATGGGGAGTTGACCCGCTGTTCCGCATTATCCTGCTGAAATCCCTGACGTCGTCCCAGATTGTGCTGCTTGAGCATGTCGTGCTCTTCCTGGTTGCCGCTCCGGTAATGTGGCGCAATCGTGCAGAGCTGAAGGGTGTCCGTCTGCGCCAAGCCGCAGCGCTGCTCGTGGTATCGTGGGGCGGCTCAGCCGTAGCGACCATTCTGTTCACGAAAGCCTTATCCAGCGGAGACTTCAATGCCGTGCTGCTGCTTCAGAAGCTTCAGCCCTTGTTCGCCATTGGTCTTGCCGCTGTTATTCTAAAAGAACGCCTGCCGCGCAATTTCGCACCGCTGCTTATCGTTGCCCTGGCCGGGACGTACCTGCTGACCTTCGGCTGGACGATTCCCTTCGGCCATGTGAACAGCTTCATGGGTGTAGGAAGCCTGATGGCGCTGGGCGCTGCGGCTTTGTGGGGCGGCTCTACAGTTATGGGCCGCTATCTGCTGGGCTCGATGAAATATGAGACAGTAACCTCACTGCGCTTCATTCTGGCGCTCCCGCTGCTGTTCGTAATTACAAGCATGGAAGGCGCCCCGTGGCAGATGAGCGGCGGAATCAGCGGCTCAGCGGCAGTTGCTGTTAACCTGCTGCTGCAGGCGTTGCTGCCCGGACTGCTCAGCATGCTGCTCTATTACAAGGGGCTGAATACGACCAAAGCTTCGGTAGCGACCCTGGCCGAACTCAGCTTCCCGATGACCGGGATTCTGATTAACTGGGTAGTGTACCAGCAGCTTGTAACCCTGCCGCAGCTTGTCGGCTTCGCGCTGATCTGGACAGCACTCTTCTTCATCTCCAGTCAGCAGCGGGATCAGCTGCAGCCGGCCAAGCAGAATTAACTTCATAGCGCTCCAGTCTGAGGGGACATACCCCAGGACCCAGCGCATCATAGTCAAAGAGGATGTTCCTAATACGGCCGCGCCGTCCGGGAACATCCTCTTTGTTGTATATCAGACACGGGGCAAGGGAGGCGCCGCATGAGTGATTTTATTTCAGATATGGAGTGACCTTGATGCTCTTGTACCCAAGCTCCTTAAGCTGCGCTGGTGCGATATACAGCCGGCTTGCCGAATTGAAGCTGTTCACAGGCGTAAGGACCGCGTGATTGCTGCCGTTTGTGATTTTGTAGATATAAGCCGCGGAAGGGTCGCCGGTTGCGCTAAGGTTCATGACTTCAACCTTCCAGCCGAGTGCTGCAGCAAGGGGCTTCACCGGTATCCACTCTTGTCCGCCCTTAGTGAAAACGGTGGATACATCCACACTTTTGCCGTCCAGATTCAGGTTGTGTTCATAGGCTAAGGTGATCGGCATCTCCGTCACCGGCAGGTCTTTTAGCAGCATATCCTTAGGAAAAGTAACTTCCGGTCTGGAGAATGCAGGAGCAGGGAACAAGACTTCAAGCTCGCGGGTGTCCTTGACCAGCCTTGACGATCCGTCCTTCAGATTATAGATCCACGGGAGGCGCTTAGGCTCGTTTTTGACATATTGCAGCAGTCCCTTCGACAGGTTCAGGTTGTGCAAGGTCCCCTTCAGCAGCTCCTGCCGCTTCCCGGTGGACGGATCGTAGGTACTGATCACATTCTGCTTGGCAGCCTCATTATATCCGCTCTCAAGCAGCGTATGCTGGTTGATCCACCGGGCATTGTAATACCGCTGAGTAGAATGATAGACGGATACCTTACCGGTCGCCGAATTTCTCAGATACTGATCGCCATATTTTGCGATATAGCCTTCAGGCTGCCGTTCATAACGGGAACGCTCCAGAACACCCCAGCGGCCGTCAGGGGAGAGGTCGTATTCGCTTTTGCGCACAATGGACTGGCTCTGTGTATCGTAGACATAGGCTTGCTCCGGATCGTCCATCCCCGTTAACTGCAAGTTCCCGCTGTTATTCTCCCGGAAATGTTGAAAAGCGTCCGGCCATTTGGCAAATGTCCCATCCGGCTGCCGGGCAATGACGGCATTGATGAACTGGTTCCCGTCCAATTGACTTACCGAATACAGCTGTATGTTGCTGCTTTTGCTGGTATAGGAATCGTATACCTCGATCTTCTCGGCTGCATGTGCTGTGAGGGGCGCAGCGAATGCCAGTAGCATTGATGCAGAGAGAACCATCCGTAAGGATTGGTGCAATGCTTTTCTCATATGAATTTCCATCCCTTCTGTGTAAATAACTGTAACTATAGACGGCCCTAAGGCAGGAAAAGTTTCGCTGGTCCTGCATAAGTCACGATGAATTGCGGAGAGGAAGAGTAAAAATAAGCCTTTTTTCCCATACTACCCTTATTCTTGCCGAAGGACTGCATCACACCTGAGCTTAAGGAGGCCCCGCAGATGAACAGTGAATCCCAGGCTCCAGTCGTATATATCCAGCTTAAGAACCGGGTGACGGTGCCCAAGGGCAAGGGGGTGCTGCTGCGCGATGTCGCTTATCTCATCACTGACCCGCAGTGGCGGGAGCCGCTGTATACACTGCTTGTGCTTCAGCCGAAGGAGAGTGACGGAAATCTGATTCTGATTGATCTGCTGACTGTCATTCCCCGGATTCAGGATATGCACCCCGATGCGGACATTCAGCCGATCGGCGAAGGCCGCACCATTGTACAGATTGAAGGTCCGTCTACGGCTGCTAAACCTTCTATAGCCCTGTTCGTGCTGGTCTGGCTGCTGCTGTTCTTCGGCTCGGCGCTGACGATTATGAATTTCCATGCCGATGTCAGCATGCTGGAGGTACAGATCCGGATTGTTGAGATGCTGACCGGCCGCAGGGACGAGCATCCTTACCTGTTTCAGATTGCCTATTCGCTGGGCATCGGGCTTGGGATGGTCATTTTTTTCAATCATCTGTTCAAAAAGAAATGGAACGAGGAGCCGACCCCCCTTGAGGTGGAAATGTTCCTGTATCAGAAGAATATCGATCAATATGTAATCAATGAGGAGTACCGCAAAATGAAACGCCGCAGTGACGAAGCACCCGGCAGCCGGGAGGGGGGCGCATGACGGCACCGCTGTCGCTTGGACTTCATCTGCTGCTCGGGATTGCCGGTGGAATCGCAGTGGGCGGCGGGGTGATTGCGCTATTCGTAGTGCTGGATATCATTCCCCGGCTGGCTCAGCTCACCTCCTCCTATGACAAGGTTCACTGGTATGAGGGAGCGATGGTCGGCGGTTCCCTATTGGGGACGGTGAGTGACTTCTGGAACTGGAAAATGGCGGCTGGCCCTCTGATTGAGCTTGGGGTCGGCCTGTTCAACGGCATATTCATCGGCATGCTGGCTGCGGCTCTGACTGAGGTGCTCAATGTCCTGCCGATCCTGGCCAAACGTCTGCATATGACCCATCTGCTGCTTGGTCTCTTAATGGCAATGGTATGCGGCAAGGTGGCGGGCTCGTTGTTCGACTGGTTTGTCTATCAACAGTAAAGGAGGCTAGGGAGTGAGATATATTCACAGCGGTGATCAGGTAGAGACGGATAAAAAGAAAGACCGTTCTGCGGAGCAGAGCACGGAGCAGAAGTCACCGGAGCAAGCAGAGCAACCGGCAGCGTCCCGGAGCGGCCGGGGTCAGGAGCTGGAGGCGTCAGCGGAGCTGGGTGCGGTGACGGAGCAGCAGCCGCCGGAACGGGAAGAGCAACCGGCAGCGTCCCGGAGCGGCGGGGGTCAGGAGCTGGAGGCGTCGGCGGAGCTGGGCGCGGTGACGCGCCCGATTGAGGGCGGGCAGGAAAGCCCATCGGGCCTGGATGCTCCGTCAAATACCGGCGGGGAGGATAGCGGCGGTCGGAATGCAGCAGCTGGCGATGGCGAGGAAGACGGCGGGGAAGATGCTGCGTCTGGAGAAGGGAAGGCAGAAGGCGGTCAGAATGCAGCGGCTGTCGATGATGAGGCTGGCGGCGGTAAAAACGCTGCATCTGGAGTTACTGCAGATACTGGCGGGGAAGAAGCTGCGTCTGGAGAAGGGAAGACAGAAGGCGGTCAGAATGCAGCGGCTACAGATAAAGAGGACAGCAGCGAAGGGGCCAGCAGCGAGGACGATCCCGCATCCGATAACGCAGACGATCAGGAATCGTCCGGCGGAGGGATCAAAGGGTTCTTCAGCAGTCTGTTCGGTGACGATGCCGGCCCGGAGGAGCAGTCCGGGAACGGCTCCGGTAATATGGATGCATCCAATCAGGAGATGGAAGCTGCGGATGAACTGGGCAAGTCCGGTCAGCCGGAGGAAGCAGCTGCGGATTCCGGCCCGGAACAGGGAGCCCAGGAAGACGGCAGAGGCCAGTCACAGGAGATGGAAACCTCGGACGAGCTCGGGGCGCAGACGCAGGAGAAGAGCCATAAAGGCTTTTTTGCCCGATTATTCGGAGATGATGAAGAGTCTGAGGATCAGGAGGACGGTCAGGAAGCTGGTCAGCCGCAGCAGTCCGAGCCTAAGCAGGCCGCCTCCAAGCAGTCAGCCCCCAAGAAGGCCAAAGCCGGTCAGGGAGCTGACTCTGCAAGCAAGCCCAAGGACCCTCTGCAGCAAAAAAGGGACGAGGAACGCTCTGACTCACTGGAGCAGTCGATTACCTATTGGCAAGGCAATGACAAGATCCCGCAATCCCTTGCGGATGCCAAGAATACACTGACCGAGGTGCTGGGGCTGGGCTCATCCTTCGATATTGTGTTCAGGGAAATGTCCTTCGGCGGAAAACGCGCAGCACTGCTCTGCATCAGCGGCTTCGCCAAGGATACGATTATCGATGAAATTCTGAAGCGCCTGACCTATCTGACCCCTGAAAATGTATCGGCCGATGTGGTCGCCAGCTTCATGAGTGAATACATTCCCCATGTTCAGGTGGAGAAAGGCGAGCTGTTCAGCGAGAGCATCAACAAAGTGTTATCCGGCATGAGTGCGTTCTTCATTGAAGGGGAATCACAGGCTATCATCATGGATACCCGTTCGTACCCTTCCCGAAGCCCGGATGAACCGTCGATTGAGCGGGTGGTCCGCGGAGCGCGCGACGGCTTCACAGAGACGCTGCTGAGCAATGTGGCCCTGGTGAGAAGACGTATCCGCGACCCGGGGCTGAAGCTGGAGATGCACCAGATCGGACGGCGGACCCGGACGGATGTCTGTCTGGCCTACATTGATGACATCGTGGATAAGACCCAGGTGCAGGCTGTTACCGACAAGCTGAAAAGCGTCAATCTCGACGGCATTCCCCTGGCAGACAAGCAGCTGGAGGAGGCTATTGTCGGCGGCGGGTGGAACCCCTATCCGCTGGTCCGTTATTCGGAACGGCCGGATATTGTCGCCTCCCATCTGCTGGAGGGCCGGGTGGTCGTTTTTGTCGATACTTCACCGAGTGTCATGGTGCTGCCGACGACGTTTTTTGATCTCTGCCAGCATGCGGAAGAGAACCGCCAGACTCCTTTTATGGGCAGCTATCTGCGCTGGGTCCGCTTCATCGGGATCTTTGCGTCGATGTTCCTGCTCCCGCTGTGGATGCTGATGGTGCTTCATCCGGAGCTCAAACCCGGCATGCTGGATTTCATCGGTCCGCAAAAATCAGCCAATCTCCCGCTTATTGCCCAATTTCTGATCGTTGAGCTGGGGGTGGATCTTCTGCGGATGGCTGCGGTGCATACACCCACTCCGCTCGGCTCCGCGATGGGGCTGATCGCTGCCATTCTGGTCGGTGATATCGCCGTACAGACCGGGCTTTTTGTCAATGAAGTGGTGCTCTATATGGCGGTGGCCTCCATCGGGATGTTTGCAACGCCGAGCTACGAGCTGGGGCTGGCCAACCGGATTGTCCGGCTTGCGCTGCTGCTGGCGGTGGCTGCTTATGGCATCCCCGGCTTCATGATCGGGACAACGCTGCTGGTGGTGCTGCTGACCACACACCGTTCGTATAACTCTCCATACATGTGGCCGTTTATACCATTTAATGCAAAAGCTATGGCGGAGATCCTCCTGCGTCAGCCGGTGCTCAGCTCCAAAACAAGGCCATCCTTCAACAAAACAAGAGATAACACCCGGATGCCGGAGAATAAGGATGCCCCGCGCAAGTCGTAGGAAAATACAAATCAACTGCAAAAAAGTCCATTCAATGGTGTTCCCTCTGTCTGTTATACTGAATATACTGAACAGCCCCGCAATAAGCCGGATTTGTATTCTGAGCATCTGTTTCAGGAACGCATCGGGGCCCCAAATCATATACTAGACAGGGTGGATCGGATGATTCCACAGAAATTGGAGGACTGCGCAATGTTTTTACACGGGACGAGCCGAATCAATGATGCAGGGCATTTGGAGATCGGCGGATGTGATGTAACCGAGTTGAAGGCGGAGTATGGAACACCGCTATATATAGTGGACGAGCAATTGGTCCGCCAACGCTGCCGCGAGTACATGGAGGCGTTCACAGCTTCCGGTCTCGGGTTCCAGGTGGCTTATGCCAGCAAGGCGTTCTCGACGATGGCGATGTGCCGGCTTGCAGATGAGGAAGGACTGTCGCTGGATGTGGTCTCCGATGGTGAGCTGTATACTGCGCTGCAAGCCGGTTTCCCGGCGGAACGCATTCATTTCCACGGCAATAATAAGACACCGGATGAGATCGAGATGGCGATCGATGCAGGAATTGGCTGCTTTGTCGCCGACAATCTGGTGGAGCTTCGTCTGCTTCAGTCCATTGCCGCCCGCAGAGAAGTGACGGTTAATATTCTGCTGCGCGTCACGCCTGGGGTTGAAGCCCATGCCCATCATGCCTATGCTTCCACAGGACAGACCGACTCCAAATTCGGCTTCGATATCGGAAACGGCTCAGCCCGTGAAGCGGTTAGCCTGGCTGACAGCCTATCTAATCTGAATCTGCTCGGCGTGCATTCGCATATCGGGTCGCAGATTTTTGAGACTGAGGGCTTCCAGCTTGCCGTTGAACGGATCGCTGAGTTCACCCGTACCGTCAAGGATGAGCTGGGAATCTCCTTCCCTGTAGTCAACCTGGGCGGAGGCTTCGGAATCCGTTATGTGGACGGCGATACGCCGCTCCTCGTCTCCGAATACGTTGCAGCGATCACAGATGCAGTGAAGACGCACTTCACCGGCATTAACGATTCGCTGCCGCAGATCTGGGTGGAGCCGGGCCGCAGCATCGTGGGGGATGCCGGTACGACCCTGTACACAGTTGGAACCAGCAAGGAAATTCCGGGTGTGCGCAAATATGTAGCCGTTGACGGCGGCATGACAGATAATCCGCGTCCGGCCTTGTATGAATCCAAGTACGAAGCACTGCTGGCAAGCCGTGCGACTGAGCCTAACGTGGAGAAGGTATCCATCGCCGGCAAATGCTGCGAAAGCGGCGATATGCTGATCTGGGATGTTGAGCTCCCTAAGGTGGAGAGCGGCGATCTGCTGGCTGTGGCCTGCACAGGAGCCTACAATTACTCCATGGCCAGCAACTACAACCGAATCCGCCGTCCGGCGGTGGTATTCGTGCAGAACGGGCAGAGTGATCTGGTCGTACGCCGTGAGTCCCATCAGGACATTGTTGCCAATGATATCGTTCCTGCACGGATTGCCAAACAGGCTGTTACGAATTAAGACATAAGGGTTGTGCTATAGCGGCAGGCGGGAAGACTTCCCGCTTGCTTTGCTTTGTGCCCCGTTTCATAGTAAACTAATAAACGTGTTCTACATTTGTCATTTCGAAAGGGGTCATTTACATATGGCTAAGCAAGCGAAAATTACACTCGAAAACGGCGGCGTCGTGCTGATCGACTTGTTCGACCAGGATGCACCTAATACAGTAGCAAACTTTGAGAAGCTGGCAAAAGACGGCTTCTACAACGGATTGTTGTTCCACCGCGTGATCCCAGGCTTCGTAGCACAAGGCGGCTGCCCGAACGGAACAGGCACCGGCGGTCCTGGCTACACCATCAACTGCGAGATCAACCCGAACAAGCACGAGCGCGGCTCCCTGGCTATGGCCCATGCCGGCAAGAACACAGGCGGAAGCCAGTTCTATATCGCTTATGCTCCACAGCCGCATCTTGATGGAGTACACACAGTATTCGGTAAAGTGGTTGAAGGCATGGATCTGGTTGACGCTTTCAAAGGCCGCGACAAGATGACGACCGTTGAAATTGTTGAAGCTTAATACAAGCACTCCATAGACGCTTTAGGGGGAGGTCCTTTTCTTCCTAGGGCATCGCCGAAGCACCCGGCTGGGTTATCCAGCCGGGTGCTTTTTGCCGTAAGGTGAATTATACAATGTAGTTGGATTTTCTCCAATTACTCAGGAGCGGAGGTACTCTTTTTAGGCAACAGGTGGAAAAACAGCACTTAAAATGCTGCAAATAGACCAGAGTAGAGGGTAAGCGCAAAATTAAATGTCGTTTATCCAATTAATTTCTTCGAAGGCTCCAAACCATCCGAAACAAGCTGCGTTTGTCCAACTAGCATGCTCCTGAACTTGCAGATATCGGCGCTAGGCGGGAATGAGGGGCATTAATGCCCCTCATTCTCCTCCCCTGAATTTACCTGCCCAGTTTCCGGCTGGTTGCGGCGCGGCGGTTCGTGTACAGCTCCGGCAGCTTGAAGAAGATCAGGAACATCAGGAGGAAGATGACGAAGGCAAAGCCTTCTTCAACCAGCAGATAGTAGGGATAAGGGCCGAAATAGTCCAGTACCGAGAACGTGCTGGGCTTGTGCATCAGGAACATATAGTTGGAGTCCAGCAGCATATTGGCGGCGTATACACACGCAGCGACAAGGTTCAGGCAGAGCATGGTGAAGAACAATGAGCGCCAAGTGGGCTTATATCCTTCGACCCAGGTCATGTACAGGGATGCAAGTATGATCGACCCGTGGGCGATGAAGAACAGCAGGAAGCGGAAATGCGGAAACGGATAGACCAGGTTAGGTGTAAGCAGGGCGATGAATGCACCGCCGATTCCGGCAAAATACAGAAAGCTGTACAGCAGCCTGCTGCGTGTGAGCAGCATCAAGATCGACAGAAGCAGGGTGATTCCGCATAGCTCCAGCGGCAGGGAGGAGCTGCGGCTCCAGCTGTCATGGGACAGATACCAGACATGCAGGCCCCCCTCGGAAGCGGCCAGCAGCAGGATCAGCAGCAGGCGTACGCCTAACCGCAGGCCGGACCGGCTGCGCAGGGCGAAGCGGGCTCCAAAGAGCGCCAGGCAGCATAGGGCAATAATAGCCAGGGCAACGAGATGGGAGACGGAAAGCATAACGAAATCGCTGTCACGCGCACGGTCCCAGAATAGAGTTCGGTTCACTTGGAATCTCTCCTTGAATCCTGAAATAGGAGTCACATAATAATTTCTTTAATTTTAACCATTTCTGATTCTAAAGTTCTACTCTTAGGTGATATAAGTATATATCGTCTGTAGTGGGCAGAAAAGTCAGGTTTACTAGTTTATTTACATAAGATGGACTCTTAGCCCGTATACATAACGAAACTTCAGGTGGAGTGTGTCCTTACCGGTGCGTGCAGCAGCCATCTTTTTAGCAGTATGCTTCAAATCATTCAATCGAAAGAACGGGGGCTTTTGGGAAATGGTGAAAAAAAGAACAAGCCTGGCAGTGGTTCTGGTCCTGTTATTTGTGCAAATGGTCTCAGGACTGGGCTTCACCCGGCAGGCTACAGCAGCGGCCACCCAGCAGGACCGAGACATTATTACCAGCGTATCCATGGCGGTATATGGTCCGGATGGGCAGACGGTGACAGGCAGTGTGTATGATGTAGACTCCACCGTGAAGCTGGACTATACCTGGTCGCTTCCTAACAGCCACGGCTATAGCCAGGGAGACAGCTTCACTTTCCAGCTTCCCGAGCAGTTCCAGCTCTTCAATGATATTCAGGGCGGGCTGGAATCGGACGATGGGACGGTAGGCACATTTACAGTCAGCCAGGCTACTCATCAGGTAGTGATGACGTTTAACGATTATATCGAGAGTCATGCCAATGTGCAGGGAACCTTACGTATTAATACCCAATTTGACAAAAAAGTGATCAGCGGCAGCACCGTCCAGCAGATTCTATTCCCGGTGAACGGCGGGGTCCAGACGGTTACGGTATCGTTCAAGCCTACTGTAGGCTCGACAATTACCAAGAAGGGAATCTCCAGCGGCTTCAACGCCGATCATATTGACTGGACTGTTGATGTGAACAAGAGACTGGAGCCGGTAAGCGGCGCGGCTGTGACCGACCCGGTTCCTGCCGGGCTGGCACTGGACAGTACGGTTACACTTGCCGTCTATCAGCTGAATGTTCAGCTAGACGGCACGGTTACACAAGGGCAACTGGTAGACAGCAGCAAATATACAGCCGATGTCTCCGGCGGGATGCTGAAGCTTCAGTTCACCGACCCTGTGATTACCGGGGCATACCGTATCGCGTATACAACGCAGGTCGTAAGCGACAACTTGTCCACCTTCACCAACACAGCTACCTTCACAGGGAACGGCCGTGACCCGGTAAGTGCTTCGGATACAGTGGTCATTGAACGCGGAGGCAGCCTTAACAAAAAAGCCGTCCGTTATGACTGGGGCACCCAGACCATCAACTGGGCTATCGAATACAACTACAATAACCGGACGATCTCCCCGGAGAACGCGGTGTTGACAGATGTGTTCAACAGCTCCCAGGTGCTCCTGGAGAACACGGTGCGGATCTATCCGGTTACTCTGAATGCAGCCGGAGAAGCTGCAAAGGGCACGGCTCTTAATGCAGGCAGTGATTACACAGTAACGCCAGTCAGCATCGAATCCGGCAACGGATTCCGACTGGAGTTCAAGCATACAGTGAAATCGGCTTATCTGATCGAATACACGACCAAAGCCGCAGACCGTGTGTTTAAAGATACGAAGATCACCAACACTGTCACTGACAGCACCTATAGCAGCAATGCTACTCAACTGATCCGGCCGATCATTATCTATAAGAATCTGTCCGGGGTGGATTACAACAAACACACAACTGACTGGAAAATCACATTCAACGGTGACAATTATCCAATGAACGAAGTGGTGGTTACCGACAGCTTCCCGCAGGGAGGACAGAAATACATCTCAGGTTCTCTGGTGGTCCGTACGCTATCCGGCACAGTGATCCCTTCATCGGCTTATACTCTGATTGTGAATTCTCCGGCTCAGCCGAATGAAGGCTTCAAGGTGAAATTCAATTCACCCGTTACAGGTACTCATACCATTAGTTATCAGACGGAATTCAGCAATGACTGGCTTACCGGAAATACGGATGATTTCATCAACGTGGCCCGGATTGACTGGAAGGACAGCCAGAACAAGCCACAATGGACAGAAGCCAGCGGGAAGTTTATTCCTAATTTAGAGGTGAAGACCAACGGGTTCAAATCCGGGGCGTACGATGCTTCGGCCAAAGAACTGACTTGGACCGTAGGCGTCAATTACAACAGCAAATTCATTGCCGATCCTGTAGTGACGGATGTACTGGGTGACGGACAGTCTCTGGTACCCGGCTCACTTAAGGTATACAAGATGAATATTGCCAAGAATGGGACCCATAGTCCTGGCGCTGAGGTGGACGGCAATGAGTTCAGCTATAGCGTGGGAAGCGGCAATGAGCTGAGGGTTGATTTTGACAAAGCCATTAATTCGCCTTATTATATCGTATTCAAAACCAGCCTGGCCGGACAGCTAATTGGAACCAAGGTTCTCAATACAGCCAAGCTGCTGGATGGCACCATGAAGGTCTCCGAGGATTTAAATGCCAGGGTAGATATCCCGCACGGGAATGAATATGTGTTCAAAGACGGCGCGCAGAATGGAGATAAGCTGAACTGGACCATTGCGATCAACCGGACCCAGTCCCATGTAAAAGATGCCGTGATCACCGATGTGCCAAGCACGAATCAGATCCTGCTGCCGGACAGCTTCCAGCTGTACCGTACGGTTACGGCCGTGAACGGCGAAGTGACAAAAAGCGGGCCTGCACTTCAGAAGGATACCGATTACACCTTAACGATCAGCGCCGATGCACAGGGACGTCAGTCCTTCGTCCTAAGCTTCCCTGGTGACATCCATTCCGCTTATGTGCTGGAATATCAGTCGCTGATCGTAGCGAACACTGGCGATAAGCTGGTCAACTCTGTAAGCTTCACCGGCAATAATGTCAAGCTTATCATGAAGGAGACGAGCAAGGAGATTATCGTGGGAGTATCCAGTGGTTCGGGAACAGGCAGCGGCGTCAGAGGGACGCTTAATGTCTTCAAGCTGGAAGCAGGGGATGTTGCCAAACCGCTGGCGGGAGCTACCTATGAGCTATACCGCCTGAACGGAAGTGACCGGGTGCTGGTAAATACCCGCACCACAGATGCAGCAGGCATCGCCGCGTTCAACAATCTATGGCTGGGCAGCTATGTCCTGATTGAAACGGTTGCACCACAAGGCTATGTGCTTGATTCCACCGAGCATCCGGTGACGATCGGCTCATCGGCCGTGCTGAATGTTACCTTGTATAATAAGCTGGCGGAGCAGCCAACGCCGACAGTGACTCCAGTACCGACTGAGACACCAACGCCGACTGTAACTCCGGTGCCGACTGAGACACCAGTAGAGACCACAATTCCGACTACAGTCCCTACTACAGTTCCTACTACAGTTCCAACGGCAGTTCCTACAGATTCTACGGGGCCAGAGGCTACACCTGTTCCGACAACGCCTGCTGGAGGACCGGTATTTACTCCGGTGCCCACACCAGCGGGAACATTCGAACCAGGGGTCATTATCGATGATTCGCAGATTCCTGCAGGACCAGGCTTGCCGGGAACACCGCAGCCTTCTGCACCAGCACCAACGGTGACTCCAGCACCGGCAGCACCTGAAGTGGTGACGCCAATCGACGATAATATCCCGCTGGGCAATCCGGAGGTAGATGTTGAAGACGAGGAGGTTCCGCAGGGAACGGTCTCGGGTACAAACGACGGCAGCGGCAGACTGCCGCAGACCGGAGAGAGCAGCCCGCTGCCTATCTACCTGACGGGTGCTGGCCTGATCGTGGGCGGCCTCATCCTCAGCCTGGTATTCCGCAGAACACGCAAGCAGGAATAGGCTGAAGTAGAGCAGCGGAATAGGGCTACAGCAGGGGCTGTGCCAAAAGTAAATATTCTATAGGTGGCATCAAAACCTATATCTTCTCGAAGCTGAATATGAAAAAAGGAGCGTTTCTCCCTTATTGGAGGACCGCTCCTTTTGCTCATTTCTGATGAAATCAAGTATACTTATGCACTTCATTCGCTCACTCGGGCAATTGGTATTTCGCATCCCGCTTAAACAGCGGAGCGGACGGACCGATTGTGTAAAAGCGTTAGCGGTCGCCTTGGTCTCCGGATTTTCACCGCTCAGGGGAATAAAAAAAATCTGGAGACCACAGCGATTGGAACAACGGTCCGTTTGCGGAGCGTCCATCCAAGTGCACACGTTAATCCTACTCCGAATATAAATTGGCTGTATCGGAAACCATCTACCGTTTATACATTTTTCAACTTGCATCTTGCTATACGCATTGCTATAAATGCTATAATAATTTTAAATTCAAAGTTTCGGAGGGATGGTTCGTCATGTGGAAGGAATTCAAAAGCTTCGCTATGAAAGGCAATGTACTTGATCTGGCGGTGGCCGTAATCATTGGTGCGGCATTCGGCAAAATTGTCACCTCGCTGGTAGGAGACATCATTATGCCGCTTATCGGTCTGATCAGCGGAGGTATTGATCTGAAGGGGCTAAGCTTCGGCATTGGTGAAGCGGAAGTAAAATACGGCATGTTCCTCCAGACCGTAGTCGACTTCTTCATTATTTCTTTCTCCATCTTCATGGTGGTGAAGCTGAGTACCCGGTTCAGACGTAAGGAGACCGTCAAGGTTGAGGTAGTAGAGACACCTGCACCGGCACCGGATGTGGTCCTGCTGACGGAAATCCGCGATCTGCTGAGAGCGGACAAGCAGCGTGAGACGGGTGTATAAGGGAATTAAGTTACATAAATATAGTAAATTTCCGAAGCACACTTGCATTTCCCGCAGTGAAGTGATAATTTTGTTGTAGGCGTAACTTGGTATTGAACTGAATAGATCAATCCTTCAGGGCAGGGTGTGATTCCCTACCGGCGGTGATGCTGTTGGAGCTGGCTTATAATTGCCGCTTCTGATGCTTAGTCCGCTACCCGCTTCGTATGATAATGATACGGACGGTGGACCCGGTGTAATTCCGGGACCGACAGTATAGTCTGGATGGAAGAAGGAGAGATTCACGCGCCGCGCTTGCAGCAGGCGGCCAAGCAGCAATGTTTTCGGATATTATGTGCGAACTTTCACAATGGTGGAGGTCCGGCGTTTATTTACGCATATATTCTTTGCTGTGATTACCTCTCGTATATCCCGTCTTGAACTCCTCCTGGAGATTGAGACGGGTTTTTCTGTTTTTGGTTTGGTACACATGAAGACTACAGCCTTGGGATAGGAGGCAAGACATGGATAAGATGAACGATGAGTTTTACATGTCCCTTGCGCTGGATATGGCGGAGCGGGCACAGGGACAGACCGGAATTAATCCTGTGGTCGGCTGCGTAGTCGTGAAGGACGGCGCCATGATCGGGATTGGAACCCATCTGCAGCGCGGGACCGGACACGCCGAGGTGCATGCGCTTAATATGGCAGCCGGTAAAGCACAAGGCAGTACGGCCTATGTTACGCTGGAGCCTTGCAGCCATTACGGCATTACCCCTCCTTGCAGCCAGCGTCTGATTGACGAAGGGGTGGCGAGAGTGGTTGTTGCCTGTGAGGACCCCAACCCTCAGGTGGCGGGCCGGGGAATTGCGATGCTGCGCGAGCAGGGGATTGATGTTGAAGTAGGCCTCCTGCGGGGCCGGGCGCTGCGGCTGAATGAGAAGTTCATCAAGTATATTATGACGAAGCAGCCGTTCGTAACCCTTAAGAGCGCAAGCACACTGGACGGCAAAATCGCCACCCGGACCGGAGACAGTAAGTGGATCTCGAATGCTGAGGCACGGGAGATCGTACATACCCTGCGTCACCGCCATCAGGGGATTATGGTCGGGGTGAATACGGTGATTGCCGATAACCCTTCGCTGACGACCAGACTGGATGTGCCCGGACGGAATCCGCTGCGGATTATCATCGATTCCTCGCTGCGCCTTCCAATGGACAGCGCGGTGGTCAAGGATGGCCTCGCGCCTACGGTGGTCGTGACGACAGAGGCAGCTGATCCTGACCGCAGAGCAGCACTGCAGGCTGCAGGGGTAGAGGTCGTTGCTGCGGGCAGCGGTCCGCGTGTGGATCTGCAGGCGGCTATGGCTGCGCTCGGTGCAATGGAGATTGGGTCTATTCTGCTGGAAGGCGGCGGGATGCTGAATGGGGCGATGCTTGCGGAAGGATTGGTTGACCGGGTGGTCCTCTTCTTCGCGCCCAAGATTGTCGGCGGCGGCGCGGAAGCAGCGGGGACCTTCGACTTCGGAGGTGTGGAGCTGATGCGTGATGCCATCCAGCTTGAAGGATTGGAAGTGGAGGTGCTCGGGGATAATGTGTGTATCAGCGGCACCCCGGTTCCTCAGCATTAACCGAACATTCAGGAAGGAGGGATGGTATGTTTACCGGTTTGATTGAAGAGGTAGGAGTTCTGCGCAGCGTTACCAGCGGCGGGGAAATGATGGTGCTGAATATTGGCGCCTCGCTCATTATGGGAGATCTCAAGATCGGCGACAGTGTGGCGGTCAATGGAGTCTGCCTCACGGCAACCTCACTCGGGGGCCAGCATTTCACCGTTGACGTGATGCCCGAGACCTACCGCAACAGTACGCTCAAGGAGCTGCGCACCGGGTCCAAAATGAATCTGGAACGCGCCATGGCTGCCGGAGGACGCTTCGGAGGGCATATTGTCCAAGGGCATGTGGATGGAACCGGTGAGATTCGCAGCGTCAGGCGCGATCAGAATGCAGTGGTGTTCGAGATTGCCCCGGACCGCAAATCTCTGTTCAAATTCATCATTCCCAAAGGCTCCATTACGATAGACGGCATCAGCCTTACGGTTGTGAAGACGGAAGCCGCAACCTTCACCGTATCGATTATCCCGCACACGCTGGGAGAGACGGTGCTGGCCCACAAGCGGGCGGGAGACCGGGTGAATATCGAATGTGATGTGCTCGGTAAATACGTGGACCATCTGCTCCATTACGGTTCACGCGCGGGCAATGAAGAGGATGGAGGAAGCTCGAAGATCAGCCATGATTTTTTGGCGGCCAACGGGTTTGTATAATCTATAGATCAGGCATGCGGCAGGCCGTCAGGCAGGGCGCATAGCCATTAGGAGGACAGTAGTATGAGCCAGCAAGCTGATAAAGACAGCGTTCTAGACCCGATTGAAGATGCGATTTATGACTTAATGCGCGGTAAGGTCGTTATCGTTGTAGATGATGAGGACCGCGAGAATGAAGGAGACTTCGTTGCTCTGGCGGAACGGGCTACTCCGGAAGTGATTAACTTCATGATTACCGAAGGACGCGGCCTGGTCTGCGTACCGATCACAGCGGAGCGTGCAGAGGAGCTGGACCTGCACCCGATGGTATCCCAGAATACCGATAACCATGGTACGGCGTTCACGGTATCCATTGACCACGCGGATACAACGACTGGCATCTCGGCTGGTGAACGCTCCCAGACGATTAAGGCCATGCTGGACCCCAAGGCCAAGCCGGCCGACTTCCGCAGACCGGGGCATATGTTCCCGCTGATCGCCAAGAAGGGCGGAGTCCTGCGGCGTTCCGGGCATACGGAGGCTGCTGTCGATCTGGCCCGCATGTGCGGGGCTTACCCGGCAGGCGTCATCTGCGAAGTGGTGAAGGTGGATGGTACAATGGCCCGCCTGCCTGATTTGATTGAAATCTCCAAGAAGCATGATCTTAAGCTGATCAGCATCAAGGACCTTATTCACTACCGTAATGAGAAGGAGCATCTGGTTACCCGTGAGGTAGCGGTGAATCTGCCGACGGATTTCGGTGATTTCCAGACCATCGCCTATACGAACGAGGTAGACGACAAGGAGCATGTTGCCCTGGTTAAAGGTGATATCTCCGGGGATGAGCCGGTGCTTGTGCGTGTGCATTCCGAGTGCCTGACCGGCGATGTGTTCCATTCGCACCGCTGCGACTGCGGTCCGCAGTTCGAAGCGGCACTGCACCAGATTGAAGAAGCCGGCCGGGGCGTTCTCCTCTATATGCGCCAGGAGGGCCGGGGCATTGGCCTGATTAACAAGCTGCGTGCCTATAAGCTGCAGGAGGAAGGGCTGGATACTGTGGATGCCAACCTGAAGCTGGGCTTCGCGGCGGATTTGCGGGATTATGGCATCGGGGCACAGATTCTTAAGGATCTCGGCATCCGGCAGATCCGGCTGCTGACCAACAATCCGCGCAAGATCAAGGGGCTGGAAGGCTACGGACTTGAGGTGGTGGAGCGCGTAGCGATCCAGATGCCGGAGAATAAGGACAATACCAATTATCTTCATACAAAGCAGGCGAAGCTTGGGCATCTGCTGAATTTTGACAAGATCGAACAGAATGAGAATACCAAAATTTAATCATAGATTACCTATCCTATACACGAAGGGTTGATGAGTAGCATGCCGAATTATTTTGAAGGACATTTAGTATCTGAGGGCTTGAAATATGGGGTGGTTGTAGGACGTTTCAATGAGTTCATTACCAGCAAGCTGCTCTCCGGGGCACTCGATGCCTTCAAGCGCCATGGCGTCGCCGATGATGAAGTGGATGTGGCCTGGGTACCGGGCGTATTCGAAATTCCGCTGATCGCCCAAAAAATGGCTGAAAGCGGCAAATACGACGCCGTCATCACGCTGGGCACAGTCATTCGCGGATCTACAACGCACTATGATTATGTGTGCAACGAGGTGGCCAAGGGCGTGGCGGCGATTAACCTTAAGACCGGTGTTCCAACCATTTTCGGTGTGGTTACAACGGAGAATATTGAACAGGCCATTGAGCGTTCCGGGACCAAAGCCGGCAATAAAGGCTGGGATGCAGCGACTGCCGCTATCGAGATGGCTAACCTGAATAAGCTGTTCAAATAAACCATCTCTTGACGAAAGAGCGTAAATCGTGCTTATTTATAGGTATGAGAAGAAAGCATGAACATAGATCTTTCTACTTGTGTAGCGTCCTTGCGGCGCTGCACTTTACTTTTTTTGGGCTGGAGGAAACCGCGTGACTGTATTGTACAAGCTGGAGACGTTCGAAGGTCCGCTCGATCTGCTCTTGCATCTGATTGACAAGGCGGAAATCGACATCCAGGACATTCCGGTCAGCGAGATCACCGAGCAGTATATGGAATTCCTACAGGGAATGAAGGAGCTGGAGCTGGATATCACCAGTGAATTTCTGGTGATGGCTGCCACGCTCCTGTCGATTAAGAGCAAGATGCTGCTGCCGAAGCCGCCCGTTATTGAGTTCGAGGACTTCGATTATTACGAAGATGACGGCTATGATCCGCGAGCGGAGCTGGTGCAGCGCCTGATTGAATACCGTAAGTTCAAGAGCATCGCGGTGCAGCTGCTGGATATGGAGAGCGAGCGCAGCCTGATTTTTACGAAGGAGCCTGAGGATCTCGGCCCCTTCGTTCCTGCGCAGACGGACAATACACTGAAGGGTCTGCACACCGCCGATCTGATCGCTGCGTTCCGCAAGGCGCTTAGCAAGGCTGCCCGGCGCACCTCGTACCAGCGGATTACCAGGGATGAGATCTCGGTAAAAGACCGCATCCGTGATGTATCCGAAGCGCTCCAGCGCAAAGGGATCGGCGGCAGAATGCGGTTCTCGTCCCTACTGCATGAGGAGATGGACCGGCATGAGATTGTCACCACCTTCCTGGCGATTCTGGAGCTGATGAAGATGAAGGCCATTTATTGCTACCAGGAGAAATTATTTGAGGATATTGTTATGGAGTGGAGAGGGGGAGAGGATGTCAGTGGACTACAACACGCTGAAATCGATTATTGAAGGCCTGCTGTTTCTCTCGGGGGATGAAGGCCTGTCGGTCCGGCAGATTGCCGAGATTACCGAGCAGCGGCCCGATCTGGCGACAAGAGCGCTGGATGATTTAAAAGAAGACTACCACTCGCAGAGCCGGGGTCTTCAGGTGGTCCAGATTGCCGGAAATTACCGGCTGGCGACACTCCCGGAGCATGCACAGTATTTCGAGCGGCTGGCGTATTCGCCCTCCAGATCCTCCCTGTCCCAGGCGGCGCTGGAGACACTCGCGATTGTGGCTTACCGGCAGCCGATCACGAGAGTGGAGATCGAGGAGATCCGGGGTGTCAAATCCGAACGGGCCATCCACACGCTGGGCAACAAGGATCTGATCCACGAGGTGGGCCGGGCGGAGGCTGTCGGGCGTCCGATTCTGTACGGCACCACCAAGTCCTTCCTGGACAGCTTCGGGTTGGCCAGCCTGAAGGAGCTGCCGGAGCCGTCGAGCTTCGATACCTCCGAGGGTCTGGAAGAGGAGACCCAGCTGCTGTTCAGCAAGCTGGACAGCCAGATGACCTTTGATGAGGTAGAATAACTGCAGCGGCCTGCCGCTGTGATAGAGATGCCGTTGTCCCTTCGGGGGCAGCGGCATTTTTTCGTAAAAAATGGAGAAGTTTGCGAGATCACCGAATGTTATCCAGCCGTAATTGCCATACTAATCCAGAGGCTCCATGTTTATTATTCTAAAGTCTGCTTGGAGGTTAACCGTGTGACGTTATGGCTGGCAATACCCTTAATCCTGCTGCTGCTCGTTATTCTGCTGTTCCTGCTGGTTCTGGCGTCATCGATTCATTTTCACTTTCGTGTGCGTAGGCTGGGTAAGGATGACCGCATCGAATTCGACATCAAAGCTGTATATGGCCTTGTTAAAATTCATTATGAGGTGCCTGCGCTGGTCTTCCAGAGCCTCGAACAGGGGATTAAGCTCAAGGTGGAGAAAAGCGGAATTGCACCGGTGAAGCTGGATAGCGAGAAGGAAGGGCAGGTCGATAAGGAATCTGTAACGCAATGGCTTAAGGATGTTCGTACTGCGTTACATGCCACCCGCGGTCTGAAAAAATGGCTTAAAGACACCCTGTCCCATATTCAGATCACCAAGCTGGACTGGTCCACGGACTTCTCACTGGGGGAGGCTGCAACGACCGCTACGGCGGTAGGGGCCTTATGGGGACTGAAGTGGACGATGATCGGCGTGCTCTCCCGCAGGGTCAGACTGGTGCATAAGCCGGGAATATTCGTGGCCCCTGTCTTCCGGGATCAGCCGTCCTTTGCAACGGAAGCCGTCTGTAGCGGCAAGCTGTCCGCCGGTTATGCACTCTATGCAGGGCTTCTGCTGCTGCGCCGCGTGTCGAAGGTGAAAGGCGGTCTGGGGCGGTGGAAGAAATTGCTCAGACGTGAACGCTCCTAAATAATCTACATACTCCAATCTATAGTGGGCAAGATAAATACTGCAGGTACATTTATATACACCCGAGGAGGAGACAAACAATGTCAGATCATCCGATTCAAGGTCTCATGCAGACCGCAATGGAAAATATTAAAGGCATGGTTGATGTAAATACAATTGTTGGGGATCCTGTTGAAACGCCCGATGGTACCGTCATTCTGCCGATTAGCAAGGTGACGTTCGGCTTCGCAGCAGGCGGCAGCGACTTCAGGGTGGAGGATGACGGTCCGGGCGTGAACAGCAGCGGGTCCGGTGTTAAAATGCTTCCCTTCGGGGGCGGCAGCGGGGGCGGCGTATCTATTCGTCCAATCGCTTTTCTGGTCGTTGGCAGGGAAGGGGTACATATTGTGCCGCTGGATAATCAGACCCATTTGTTCGAGAAAATTATTGATGCCACGCCTAACCTGCTCGACAAAATTCAGAATATGTTCCAGCCCGGCATGGTTCCGGAAGCTTCGGACATTCCCGGCTCCAGGGTAACCAAAACCGTTGTGGAGACCGGGTCCGGCTCGTCCGACCATTCGTCAGCACATTAGGATACAGCGAACTCAAGAAAAGTATGGATGGTCAGGGATATCACCTTAGAAGGTGGTATCCCTTTTTTGGAGCTGTTTCCACTTGCCGGATGAAAGAGGATCGGACATACCTGCCCCATGCCCCGCATACACTTGTACAACCAGGCAAGACTGATGAACCGTTGCGTAAGGAACGGATAAGAAGCCGGAGGATGAACATGAAGACATTAACCCGAAAATCTATGCTGTCCTTACTGTTGAGTATGCTGCTGCTTGCGCTGGTGCCGGTGTCTGCCATCCGGGCAGAGAACCTTTCTATCTCTACCCATGCCAGGGCGGCGGCGCTGATTGATGTGACATCCGGAAGAATTCTGTACAGCAGCCGCGGGGATGAACCGATGCTGATTGCCAGTCTGACCAAAATTATGACCGCCCTTGTGGCGATAGAGAACGGCGATATTACGTCGAAGGTCAAGGTCGGCAAAAATGCTTTTGCCAAGGAGGGCTCCTCCCTGTACCTGAAGCTGGGCGAGGAAATGACGCTGAAGGATATGCTGTACGGACTGATGCTGCGCTCCGGCAACGATGCGGCAACGGCAATCGCCGAGCATGTCGGCGGTTCGGAGCAGGGGTTTGTCTACCTGATGAACGCCAAGGCGCAGGAGCTGAATTTGAAAAACACCCATTTTGCCAATCCGCACGGATTAGATGCTGAAGGGCACTTTTCCAGCGCGAATGATCTGGCTGTATTGACTGCTTATGCGATGCACAATCCGGTGTTCAAGGAAATCGTAGCCTCCAAAGAGAAGACGGCGGACAATCCCTATGAGAAGTGGGACTATAAATGGAGCAACAAGAATAAGATGCTGCGCCTCTACGAGGGAGCGGACGGGGTGAAGACGGGTTATACCAAAAAAGCGCTGCGCTGCCTGGTCAGCTCCGCTACAAGAGACGGGCAGCAGCTCGTGGCGGTTACGCTGAACGACGGCAATGACTGGAATGACCACGCCTCGCTGCTGGACTTCGGCTTCAACCACTATCCGCTGAAGACGCTGGTCGAGCGGGGCGAGGCCGTCAAAGGCTACAGTCTGGTGACCGGCAAGGCCTTCGCCTATCCGCTGGGTCAGGGGGAGGAAGCAAGGCTCGTCAACAAACTGGTGCTTAGTGCAGCTCCGCAGGCTTCTGCGGATGGCAATGCTGCGGGTACGGGAAGTACAACAGGTGCAGGCTTCAGTGTAAGTGCAGGTGCGGGCAGGGCAGCTGTGAATGCCAGCGGGAGTGAGGGCGATGTTAACTTCGGGCTCAGGGGTGTGATTATTTTACAGCTGGGAGAGCAGGAGATCGGCCGGGTTCCGGTGTACACGCCTGGCCAGCTCCCGCCGGAGACCACGCCGTATGTGAAAAAATATAACGCTGCGAGTGCCTCTGCCTACCCGGCGGGCAACTGGCTGCAGGCCTTCGGCAGTGCGCTGCGGGCGTTGTTCCTCACGGGGGAATAGGGAAACGATTCTGCAAGACAAAGTATAAAGAATGAAGCGGGGGAGGGGATACCTATGTTAAATGGAATCTGGCTGGGGATGATTCTGATCGGGTTTGGTTTTGCCGCAGTTAACGGACGGATGAATGAATTCACCGCCGCTGTATTCGATGGTGCGAAGAGCGGGGTGACCGTCAGCTTCGGGCTGATCAGTGTGCTGGTGTTCTGGCTGGGCATTATGCGGATTGCGGAGGATGCCGACCTGCTGAAAAAAATCTCCAGAGTGCTGGGTCCGGTCGTCTCTTTTCTGTTCCCGGATGTGCCCAAAGGCCACCCTGCCATCGGCTACATTCTCTCCAATATGAGCGCCAACCTGCTGGGGCTGGGGAATGCGGCTACTCCCATGGGCATTAAGGCGATGCAGGAGCTGCAGACGCTGAACCCGGATAAAGAGACCGCAACGCCGGCCATGTGTACCCTGCTTGCGCTGAATACCGCCAGCATCACCCTGATTCCGGCGACCCTGATTGCGATCCGGCTGAATTACGGATCGGCGGACCCGGCGGCTATCGTCGGAACCACCCTGGCGGCGACTGCGGTGGCTACCCTGGCGGCGATTGCTGCGGACAGGCTGTTCCGCCGCCTGAGCCTGCTTCGCAAGCCGCCCGGACCGCCGCCGGTCCTGAAGACCGGGGGCGGCCCGGCGAACGGGAGCGGGGCGCTTCCACAATCTTCGGTGAAAGGGTGACCGTCCATGCTACAACTGATCAGTCTGATCTCTGCCTGGGCGATTCCGGTCATGGTTACCTTTATTCCGCTGTATGCCTTCACACGTAAGGTTCCCGTCTATGAATCGTTCGTGGAGGGGGCGAAGGACGGGTTCGGCACCGCCATTGCGATTATCCCCCATCTGGTCGGCATGCTGGTGGCCATCAGTGTGTTCCGCGCGTCCGGTGCGCTGGACTTCCTCATGGGCTTTGTAAGCCCTCTGATGGAGGGACTGGGTATTCCGTCAGAGGTGCTTCCGCTCGGTCTCCTGCGCCCGCTGACGGGCACTGGATCGCTTGCCTATACCACAGACCTGATCCGCGTCCACGGCCCGGACTCTCTCATCGGTATGATTGCTTCTACTATACAGGGCAGCACAGATACCACCCTGTATGTGCTGACTGTGTATTTCGGCGCCGTAGGCATCCGCAACGGCCGCTATGCCCTGAAGGTGGGCCTGTTCTCGGATGTCGTCGGCTTTATTGCTGCCATTGCCGTTTGTCTGCTGGTGTTCGGGTAGCGGGGCAGGAGCAGGAGTAGGAGGTAGATGGATAAGTGGATAAGTGGATGAATGGATAGATGGATAGATGGATAGATGGATAGTTTGATAGATGGATTTCCTCCACCTGCTGCTAGACGAGTGAGCGTTAAGGAGACAATAGTTGGAAAAATGCAGCTTAATTATACGTATTCCCGCTAAAGTGTTGAAATTAAACAAATTAATTGTTCTTTTTCCACTTGCTTCAGCTAACTTCCTCAAATCGTTTGGATTAGGATACGTTTATCCAATTGTTTGCCTTCAGGAGAGCGAATGAAGGGTATAAATGCACTTGATTACAGCAAAAGTCGGCCGGATGAGCGAATGAAGGGTATTGCGCCGGTGGTTGTGGCCCTCAAGCGCTGCCCCGCAGCCGCTTGCCGCTTGCCCTACAGTCCTCACCCCCTTCCGGGAGGTGAGGACTGTTTGTTATTAGGTTTGCCCGTGCGTTGACGGAGTAACGGAGAGGAATTTTGGAACTGTAGGAGCGCCAGCGTCCGCCTGAAGGGGCTGTCCCAAAAGCCATGAAGTGGCTGCTTGGGACAGCTCTTTATTTTGTAGTAGGATCAACGTGAGCACTTGGGTGAACGCTGCGCGAACGGACCGTTGTTCCAATCGCTGTGCTCTCCAGATTTTTTTCATTCCCCTTAACGGTGAAAATCCGGAGACCAAGGCGACCGCTGCCGCTTTTCCACAATCGTTCCGTCCTCTCCGCTGTTTAAGCGGGAAAAGGTTCTTCAAATCTTTCTAAAATCACACAAAGAAACCTCTCTTTTGTTAAAATGGAGTTACCACACAACCATTTCAAAGGAGAGGTTTCTTTGTACATTCAATATACCATGGACCAACTTTGCTTGCCAATGGATCTGGAAGAAGATATCCCGAAAAATCACCTCGTTCGCGTCGTGAATGCTGCCGTCAACCGGCTGGACAACGCCATTTTTGACGCGGCCTATCCCGGCGGCGGCCGTGACAGCTACCATCCTAAAATGCTTACCAAAGTCATCATCTACGCATACACTCAGCGAATCTATTCGTCTCGCCAAATCGCCAAAGCGGTCCGGGAGAACATTCCCTTCATGTGGCTGGCCGGACGGCAGCGACCCGACTTCCGCACGCTGAATCGCTTCCGTTCCCAGCGGATGAGAAATGTCCTCGAAACGGTATTTACCGCCGTGCTTCAGTTTCTGGCTAACGAAAAATACGTGTCTCTGGAGCATTATTTTGTGGACGGCACTAAGATTGAGGCGAATGCCAATCGCTACACCTTTGTCTGGAGCAAAGCGGTCAGCAAACACAAAGCGAAACTGCAAGATAAGGTACAGGCCCTATTCGCTGACATTGACGTAGCGGAAGAGCAGGAAGAACAAAAGAACCAGGGCAAAGATCTGGCTGAACTCCGCACGGGTTCAGAAATGGACAGTGAGAAACTCGAACAAGCCGTACAAAAGCTTGAAGCTCAGCTTGCCGAAAAACCGAAAGACACGCCCCTAAAAAAGACGGTTCGGAAGTTGCGTAAGGATTTGCTCCCTCGACTGCAGAAGTACGAACAATATCAAAAGCTGCTTGGGGACCGTAACAGTTTCAGCAAGACCGATCCAGAGGCAACGTTTATGCGGATGAAAGAAGATCACATGCGAAATGGCCAACTGAAGCCAGGTTATAATCTACAGATCGGGACCGAAAACCAGTTTATTTTGGCCTACAGTCTCCATCAAAGACCGGGTGACACCCGCTGTTTAGAACCACATCTGGAAAAAACAAAGCAATTCCTCGGGAAACTTCCAAAGACGATCATTGCAGATGCCGGCTATGGAAGTGAAGAAAACTACGCCTATCTGGAAAAGAGCGAGATACAGGCCGTCGTGAAATACAGCACCTACCACAAAGAAAAGAGCAAAGCCTGGAAAGCCGACGTCGGAAAAATCGAGAACTGGACCTACGACGGATCCGAGGATCGTTGGACGTGTTTAGCTGGACACCCGCTGTATTTCCAACGAGAAAGCAAGGAAACCACAGAGAGTGGATACGAAATTAAGAAGCGTCACTACCAAAGTCAAAGCTGCGGAGGTTGTCCGCTAAAAGAAAACTGCACGAAGGGAAGCGGAAACCGGGAAATCGCAGTCAGTTTGGAGCGGCTTAGATACCAGAAACAGGCGAAAGAAATCCTCCGAAGCGAGGAAGGCTATCTATTGGCCGTACGTCGAATGACGGAGCCGGAAAGTGTATTTGGACAATTAAAGAATAACCGGGGCTTCCGGCGCTTTCTGCTTCGCGGCTTGGAAAAAGTGACGCTGGAGGTCGGTTGGCTTTCGCTCGCCCACAACCTGCTGAAGCAAGCAGCGAACGACCAGAAACGCAAAGGAGCGGTCCTCCAATAACGGAGAATCGCTCCTTTTTTTACTTGGTAAGCTTTGAAAAAGTTGCAGGTTTTGTTTCCACCTATAGAATATTTACTTTTGGGACAGCCCCCGCATCGTAAGCATAAGCTGTGTTGGATTTCTACTGCCGCAGGGCAGTCTAATCAAGGAAATCCAACTTTAACAGCGGCCGGAAGTCCAAATATTCCTCGGAGTTACGAATATTCAACGCCTTTACTCGCCCTCGCCCCGCCCCCCAAACATTTTAACAAACATTCCTCACCGCCCGCTCCCCCGCTTCATATGCTATTTCAGCAATACGGAGGGAGGACGACAAGGGTGGACTACAAAGGCTTTATTCTGCATCATTCCCGCTGTCCGTCTATTAACGGCAAAGGTTTTGACTTCTGGGTCGGATTGAACGGTTCAGTCTACGCGGCGCCGCTGCTGACAGACCCGGAGCATATTCATATATGCCTTGAGGGCAACTATGGGGAGGCGGAGCAATTGCCCCAGCTGCCGGAGCGCCAGCAGCAGCTGTTCGCGGCGGGGAAGCTTATACTGGAGCTGTCCAGACGCTATCAAATGTCGCCGCTAACGGTGGAGCCGCATAGCGAAACTTGCCCCGGCGCATTTTTTCCGTGGAATGATCTTGTGATTTATGCCTCTGATGGTTATCATTAACCTGAGGTGAGTAGTCGAAAATGGAAAGATTACAGAAAATTTTGGCGCAAGCAGGTGTTGCGTCCAGACGCAAATGTGAAGAAATGATTTTGGCCGGTAAAGTGGAAGTCAACGGGGAACTCGTAACTACGCTTGGCACGAAGGCGGACCCCGCAACCGATATTATTAAAGTCTCGGGCAGACTGATCCGGGGCGAGAATAAAATCTATATTATGTTCAACAAGCCCAAAGGTGTAATTACAAGCGCCTCGGATGACAAGGGCCGCAAGGTAGTAACGGATTACCTGAAAGGCATCACAGAGCGCGTATACCCTGTAGGCCGCTTGGACTACGATACCGAAGGGCTGCTGCTGCTGACGAATGACGGTGAGTTTGCCAACCTGCTCACGCATCCGAAGCACCATGTGCCGAAGACGTATCTGGCCACGGTCAAGGGTGTTCCGCACGGCACAGCGCTGGACAAGCTGAAGGCCGGCATTAAGCTGGAGGACGGCATGACCGCTCCTGCGGAAGTCGAATACAAGGATATCGATGAAGCCAATAAGGAAGCGGTGATCAGCATCACCATCCATGAAGGCCGCAACCGTCAGGTCCGGCGGATGTTCGAGGCTGTGTCGCATCCGGTTATCCGTCTGAAGCGGATTTCCTTCGGGGATATCCAGCTCCAGAATCTCAAGCGCGGCTCTTACCGCCATTTGACCAAGGATGAGATCAATCATCTGCAGCAAATTGCCAAGGCGGGAATGCTTCGGGACAATCAGACACGCAAAGACACATAAAGTTCACAATTTCCCCTCCTAAAACTGTGACAATATTCGTTATAATGTTCATAGGATGTTCACACCTTACAACTAAAGTAATGAGTTGCGTCACAGAAGGGGGTACCCCTGTATGGGCAAAGCCAGGAAGCCAATCCAAATCGTGATACTATTTCTAATCGTTCTGCTTGGGGGTTATGCTATCAGCTCCTCTGTGTTCGGGGGAGACGGCAAGCCGGAGGAAGGCGGGAAAGCGCCTAATTTTGAATTGCTTGGGCTGGACGGTGCGACCCATACGCTGGAGGAATTCAGAGGAAAGTCGGTTGTCCTGAACTTCTGGGGCTCCTGGTGCGCACCATGCGTGAAGGAAATGCCCGCGCTCCAGTCACAGTGGGAGAAATGGAAGGACCAGGGTGTTGTAGTCCTGGGTGTGAATGTGGGCGAGGATCAGATGACGGTGGACAATTTCGTGAAGCTCGTGGATATTGATTTTCCGGTTGTGATGGATAAGGGACGCGATGCGGTCCGCAGCTACGGGGTCTCCCCGCTGCCCACCACCTTCTTCATTAATACGAAGGGCAGGGTGGACAGCATTCATATTGGCCAGCTGGATCTGAGTTCGCTTGACGAGCAAATCGGGAAGCTGGTGGGACCATGAGTAAGCGAGAGCCGCTGATCAGCAACACCAAATGTGAATGCGGTCACCAGAATCCGGTAGGCACGGTTCTCTGTGAAGCCTGCGGCAAGCCGCTGGATGAGAAGGAAGAGAACGCCTCGGGGAACCTGGAGATGCGCTACGATGGGGTGGCCCGCCGTTCACAGCGGGTAAGTCCGGGAGTGATCGATAAGGTCTGGAACTTTTTTTCCTCAGTCAAAATAGCCATTTACCTGATTGTGCTGACGCTGCTGGGTGCGATGCTCGGTACGATTTTTCCGCAAGAAAGCACCTTTCTGAATATTGACGCTTCAACCTATTATGAACAAACGTATGGAACAGCCGGGAATATATATTATAGACTCGGCCTTTCGCATACCTATGAATCCTGGTGGTTCGTGACGCTGCTGGTCATGATCGGAGCTTCTCTGGTCATCTGCAGCCTGGACCGCGTGCTTCCGCTCTACAAGGCGTTAACCCGTCAGAAGATCCGTAAGCACCGCCAGTTCCTTACCCGTCAAAAGCTCACGCTGATTACAGAGGTGGAGGGTGAGCCGGAGGAATGGGTGGCACGGATCGTTCAGCCGCTTAAGAAGAAAGGGTACCGCGTGCGGACGGAGGGAGGCGCATTACTGGCCGAAAAACACCGTTTCAGCCGCTGGGGACCTTATGTAATACATATTGGCCTGATTATATTTTTGCTTGCTGTGCTTGCGAGGGGACTTCCGGGTCTGAATATGGATCAGCATCTTGCCTTCCCGCAGGGAGAGGCAGTACGGATACCGGACACCAGCATGTACCTGAAGAATGAGAAGTTCACAGTAGAATTCTATAGTGAAGAAGAGATGCCCGAGGAATTCCGGGGCAAGAAGGTCCTCCCTAAGCTCTACGAGACCAAGGCGGTTCTATATGAATGTACAGCGGACTGCAGCGATCCCTCCAAGGAGCCTCAGCTTGCGGAAGTTGCCCGGCATGACATTCAGGTGAATTCTCCGCTGAGCTACCAAGGAATGAAAGCGTATCAGTTTGACTATGATCTTACGCCTGTTCTGCGTTCCGTGCAGCCTGATCTCGTCAATGCTTCAACCGGTGAGAGCTACGGCAAGTTCAGACTGGATATGAAGAATCCGCAGCGCAGCTTCAAGGCGGGACCCTACACCCTTGAGCTAAAGGAGAAGTATATGGATTTCGGATTGAATGAGGAAGGCCGTCCGGTCTCTACCTCCCCTTATCCGAACGCTCCGGCGTTTCTCTTCCTGATCCGTGGTCCGGATCTGCCGGCAGAGGGGCAGCAATATTTCTATTTCCCGAAGCAGGTGGACAAGGAGCGCTTCCAGCAGTCTGCGATCAACGACAAGCTTGGAGGCGGCACACGGTTTCTGGAGCTTGAGGTGGGCAGTATGACGGATGTGGATTTCTCGGAATCCACCACCTATCTCAATGTCCGTGTAGACCGGGCAATGCCGTTTGTCTGGATTGGTGCGGGTATTGTCATGCTGGGGCTGATTCTCGGCTTCTATTGGCAGCACAGACGCATCTGGCTGATCGTTGAGGGCGGACAGCTGGTGCTTGGAGGCCATACGAACAAGAACTGGTTCGGCTTCCGCCGTGAGCTCGTTTCTATTCTGGAGCAGATAGACATGACAGTCGATGACAAATCATTGGACAACGGAGGAGGCATGGCATGAGCTTGCTCGATTTCAGCAGTGACGTCTTTATAGCCGCATTTCTTTTATACAGCGGTGCCTTCATGTTGTTCACCATTGCCATTATGGGCCGCAAATGGTCGGGCAGGAAGCCGGAGGAGCATACGGCACGGTGGGGGCGGATTGCTTTTATCACCTCTTCACTCGGGCTGATCTGCCATCTGGCCTACTTCGTTACCCGCTGGATGGGGGCCGGTCATATTCCGGTCAGCAATATGTATGAGTTCATGACCTTCCTATCGATGATGGTGATGGTTGCCTTTACGGTGATCTTTGCCATCTACCGCAAGATAATTCTCGGGGTATTCGCGGTCCCAATCTCCATTGTTGTGATGGCCTATGCAGCTGTATTTCCGCAGGAAGTGCAGCCGCTCATTCCTTCGCTCAAATCAATCTATCTGAATATTCATGTCACGCTTGCTGCGCTCGGGGAGTCCTTCTTCGCCGTAGGCTTTGCCGCCGGACTGATGTATCTGCTGCGGACAGTGAAGTTTGACAGCAAGGAACGCAGTGACCGCAAGCAGCAGCGGCTGGTCGAATTTACTCTGTTCTCGATCATTGTTATAATTGGGTTTCTTGGATCTGTATTTGCCTTCCGCGGCGCGGGCTATGAATCTGTTTTTGTCCGTTCGAACGTTACGATTGACAGCCCCGGGCAGGAAGATAGTACAATAGAGAAAGTGAGTTATAAAATGCCGCCGATTGTGGCACCTTACCATAGCGAAATTGAGAGCTTCCAGCCGTTTCTTGGGCTTCAGAAGCCTTTGTTTCAAGCACCTTCCTGGATGAATGGTGTCAATGCAGGGCGCAAGTTCAACACTGTGATCTGGTCACTGCTGTCCGGACTGCTGCTGTATGGCATTCTTCGGCTGGCCGTACGTAAGCCGCTTGGGAAGGCTCTTCATCCGGTGCTTGATGGAATCGATGAGAATGACCTGGATGAGATTACCTACAGGGCAATCGCCATCGGGTTCCCGATTTTCACACTGGGGGCTTTGATTTTTGCAATGATATGGGCTGAGGTGGCTTGGGGCAGATTCTGGGGATGGGACCCCAAGGAAGTCTGGGCACTCGTCACCTGGCTGTTCTACAGTGCGTATCTCCATTTGCGGCTGGCCCGCGGATGGCAGGGACGCAAATCCGCTTGGCTCGCTGTACTCGGCTTTCTAATCGTAATGTTTACCCTGGTCGGTGTTAACCTGGTTATCGCCGGACTTCATTCATATGCGGGAACGGACTGATAAGCTCAGGCTTCTTTCGGGCATGCGTATGATCCAGGGTGACGTTCTACTGTAATTGATGAAGGGGTTGTTGTGTAAATGGCTGAGCACTTGAATAGAATTCTGGTAGTGGATGACGAAGAACGCATCCGCCGCCTGCTCAAAATGTATCTTGAAAAAGAAGGCTATGAGATTGATGAGGCGGAGGACGGGGAAATCGCCCTGCGCAAAGCAACCGCCAATGACTACGGTCTGATTCTGCTGGATGTGATGCTGCCCGGTATTGACGGGATTGAAGTGCTGACCCGGCTCAGAGGCGTGAAATCCACACCGGTCCTGATGCTTACTGCTAAGGGCGAGGAGATCAACCGGGTTCAGGGCTTTGAGATGGGAGCAGACGATTATGTCGTCAAGCCGTTCAGTCCGCGTGAGGTGATCTACCGGGTGAAGGCGATCATGCGCCGTTCTTCCGCAACAGCATTTTTGTCCAAAGAGAGTAATTCAAGCAACAATATCGTGTTCCCGTTCCTTATTATTGAGCATGATGCACACCGCGTAAGCGCAGGGGGCCAAGAGGTAAGTCTGACGCCCAAGGAATACGAGCTGCTGCATTATCTGGCCATCTCACCGGACAAGGTATTCTCGCGTGAGGAGCTGCTGAAGGATGTATGGAATTACGAATTCTTCGGAGATCTCCGCACCGTGGATACCCATGTCAAGCGTCTGCGTGAAAAACTGAATAAGGTATCCCCGGAATCGGCAGCGATGATTACAACGGTATGGGGAGTAGGCTATAAGCTTGAGGTGCCTAAATAAGTGAACTTCTGGAGAAGCCTTGTCGGTAAGCTGTGGATCACGATCATCTTTCTGGTTGCTGTCGTGCTCATTACACTCGGGCTGTTCCTGCTGCCTTACATCGACAGTAATTTCACCAACTCCGGGGCAATCAAGCGCTTGTTCATGTATACGTGCATGATCGGGTTCTCTTTGACCACCTTCTTTGCCCTGTTCCTGTTCACGAAGATCACTCAGCCGATGCAGCAGGTTATTGAAGCAGCGAATGACATCCGCCGCGGCGAATATGGAACAAGACTGACCCTGGTTACGAGCGATGAGATCGGCCAGCTCGCGACATCGTTTAACCACATGGCGGAAGAGCTGGAAGAGAATATACGCAGTCTGAATAATGAAAAAGGGCATTTATCCAGTGTCCTGCGCAGCATGAGCGATGCGGTGATCACCTTCGATATCGAAGGCCGGATCATCCTCACCAATCCGCATGGCCAGACCCTCCTCGAAACGTGGAGTGATCTTACCTGGGAGGAGGAAGAGGAAAACGGACCTGTTCCGAAGGCCTCTGCTTCCAGCGAGGTCCCGCCGCCGCTGCGTCCACTATTCCTCAGCACCCTTGAGAACGGTGGCGATCAGCGCTCCAATGTACATGTCCGGCAGGGGGTATGGTCGGTGCACATGGCACCGCTCTATTCGGAAGATCATCTGCGCGGAGCCGTTGCTGTTCTTCGTGATGTGACGGAAGAGGTGCGGCTGGAGAAGATGCGGCGGGATTTCGTGGCGAATGTATCCCATGAGATCCGCACCCCGCTCTCGATGATGCAGGGCTATAGTGAAGCGCTGCTGGACGGAATGGCCTCCTCACCGGAGGAGAGCAGTGAGCTGGTTCAGGTCATTCATGATGAATCCTTGCGTATGGGCCGTCTGGTGAAGGATCTGCTGGACCTGGCGCGTATGGAAGCAGGACATACGGATATGCTTAAGGCTCAGGTTGATGTGGGAGAATTGCTGGAGCGGGTATACCGCAAATTCTCCGTCAGAGCCAAGGAGCGGGATATTATGCTTGAACTGAAGCGCCCGGAGCAGGAGCTGCTGCTGGGAGCTGCCGATGAAGACAAGCTGGAGCAGGTGCTAACCAATCTGCTGGATAATGCCTTCCGCCATACTCCGGCTGACCGGAGAATCTCCATTCTGGCAGGCACAGTAGTGCTGGAAGGCAGAAGTCTGGTGGAGATCGCGATCAGAGATCAAGGGGCCGGAATCAATCCTGAGGATCTGCCGTTTATCTTCGAACGCTTCTACAAAGCCGACAAGGCCCGCCTGCGGGGAGAATCGGGCGGTACGGGGCTGGGGCTGGCAATCGTGAAGAATATCGTCGAATCGCATCACGGCAGTATTTATGCCACCAGCAAGCTGGGAGAAGGCACCACGTTTACCCTGCGGCTTCCTGTCGAAAAACAGTAAACCAAGACCATGCATGACAGCGCCTCTGAGAGCAGAGGTGCTTTTTGTTGAAATCACCACATTAATATTGTTCATCGTGAAACATATATTTCAAGCTAAGGCTTGCAGGAGGCTGGGCATTATGATTTTATCCTTGGACCAAGGTACTACCAGCTCACGGGCAATTCTCTTCGATGCAGAGGCGGAAGTGATCTCGCAGGGACAATATGAGATCAAGCAATCCTTTCCCCGCCCGGGCTGGGTTGAGCATGACCCGGAGCAGATCTGGGAGAGTCAGCTTGCCGCAGCCAGAGATGCCATTGCAGCAAGCTCTGAACCGGCTGATCACATAACAGCTATCGGCATTACCAACCAGCGGGAGACGGCTCTCATTTGGGATAAAATTACAGGTGAGCCGATCTACCCGGCAATTGTCTGGCAGGACCGGCGGACAGCAGATCAATGTGAGGAGCTGAAGTCACGCGGGATGGCCGGAGTCATTGCGGATAAGACAGGGCTGGTCATTGACGCGTATTTCTCGGCGACTAAGCTGGCGTGGATTCTGGATCATGTACCGGGAGCAAGGGAGCGTGCTGGCAAAGGAGAGCTCCTGGCAGGGACGATAGATACCTGGCTGATCTGGAAGCTGACCGGAGGCGCCGTACACGCTACAGACGTTACCAACGCTTCAAGAACGATGATGTATAACCTGCATGAGCGTCAGTGGGATGAAGAGCTGATGGACACGCTGCGCATTCCGCCGTCCATTCTGCCGGAGGTGAGGATGTCGGGCGGAGATTTCGGTGTCTGTGACCAGCAGTGGTTCGGTCTGGAGATTCCTATCCGGTCGGTGCTGGGGGATCAGCAGGCGGCACTCTTTGGCCATACCTGCCTGGAAGCCGGCAGTGCCAAGAATACCTATGGAACCGGCTGCTTCATCCTCATGAATACAGGCACTGAAGCTGTGGCCTCCAGCCACGGCCTGTTGACCACGGTAGCCTGGGGTATGGGCGATGATCTCTATTATGCGCTGGAGGGCAGTGTGTTTGTCGCTGGAGCGGCTGTGCAGTGGCTGCAAGAGGGGCTGGGGTTGATTGTTGCGCCTGCTGACTCGGAAGAGAAGGCCAGTGAAGTGGAGGAGAGTGAAGGGGTTGTGGTGGTACCGGCCTTTACCGGACTGGGTGCGCCTTACTGGGATATGTATGCGCGTGGCGCCATATTCGGCTTGACGCGAGGCACCACCTCTGCCCATCTGGTAAGGGCGACGCTGGAATCCCTGGCCTTCCAGTCCCGTGATGTCATCGATGCCATGCAAAAGGACGCCGGCATGCCGCTCACCGGCCTGAGAGTGGACGGTGGTGCGGTGCGCAACAATCTGCTCATGCAGTTCCAGGCCGATATTCTGGGCAGCGAGGTGACACGTACAACCTATGCGGAGACTACAGCGCTTGGCGCTGCGCTGCTCGCCGGGCTCACCTCCGGGGTATGGACCCGTGAGCAGCTGGAGAGCTTCAACACCGCTGAGAAGGTCTTCTCGCCGCAGATGGAGCCGGAAGAGCGGGAACGCAGATACGGCGCCTGGCAGGACGCTGTGTCGCGTACGATGGGCTGGGAGAAGCATGAGGGCAACCACGAAGGCAGACTTTAGAGACAAGAACAGAAACGGCCCGCAAGCAGTAACTCTGCTGCGGGCCGTTTTTTACTCAAAGATTAGTACTCCATTACAAATGCGACATTCTGCCATCCGGCGCCAACGGTCCAGAACAGGACCTTGTCTCCACGTTCAAGCTGCCCGGTAGTGACGGCTTTGTGAAGGGCAATGAACGGGCTGCTGGTCGAGGTATAGCCGAACTCATCGCCTATGTAGACTGCGGCCTCAGGGTTAATACCGGTTTTGCCGGAAACAGCCTGGATGTTCGGAAGAGACAGCTGAGAGAAGCAGGCGGCCTTAACCGATTCAGGGGCTATCCCGTTGTTGCTAAGCAGAGTGTTAATCGATTCAGAAGCGGCATCCACACAGATGGAATCATCGAACGGAATGAACTTCACATTGAACTCTCCTGCAGCAACACCGGTGCGTCCAAGCTTAGCCAGACCTTCTGCCGGGAACAAAGAGTTGCCGTACACGCAGGTGTCAGTCTGGTAGATCGAGTCAATGAAGCCGACCGAATGCTCATCGCGCTCCAGAATGACCGCAGCAGCGGCATCACCAAAGTTCGCGTAATACACGGGATCATTCTTGTCCGCATGCGGCGCCACGTAATCGGAGCCGATGACCAGGGCGCGGCGAATTCTCGGGTTCGCCATCATCTGGCGGCTGACCTGCTCAACCGAGGCAGTCATTCCGGCACAGTTGGCATTGCTGTCAATACAGATGGTATGCGAAGCCCCGTTAATCAGGCGGTGGATCATCAATGAGTTCGTAGGAAATATATATTCAGGGGTCTGGCTTGCATAAGCGATCAGGTCAATGTCAGGGCCGGTAAGACCGGTCTTCTCCAGAACATTACTTGCGGCTTCAAAAGCCATTGTCAGGGAGTTCTCATCCGGGCTGTCGATGCTGTAGCGGTTTTCACGGCCCAGAGTGGCCAACAGTCCGCGGATATCAATACCTTTGTCATCAAAATGCTGAATGAAAAACTCATTGCCGATTCTTTTGTCCGGATGGTAGATATCAATGTCCTTAATGCGAATCCCTGCCATAGTACAGACCTCCTAAAGTTTTGTTAGCTATGCCTCTCACGAATGTGCTTCTTACAAAACTCTCTCCAGCATTAGCAGCCGTTACAATGAATGAATAGGTGCGTTTCACGCGGCTGATTTTAGTTTAAATTGTATTTATTAAGCTTGTACGGTTGAAGTGATTTCCAGGTTCTCAAGTCCGGCTTTGCGTCCCAGGCGTGCCAGCTGCATTTTGAGGATCGGGTTATTTTCCAGGGTCAGACTCACCTTCTGGAAGCCGTCAGCCTTGAACATGATGAAGCAGCCTTCAAGCAGCGGTACAACATCAGGAGCCGTTACATTCAGCTTGCGGCAGTCGATTTCTAATGCATATTCAGCAGGGCTGATCGGGTTAATGGTCTGCTGGTAAGCCTGTATAGATTTGAGTCCGTCCTCGTTAGAAAAGGTTCCCTCCAGCTCAATATTGATTACTTTCTTCGCAGTGTCTGTCTTCAGAATAAATTGTCCCATGTTGATCTCTCCCTAAGTGTAATTTGTAATACCTCCAAACCATCATTCCAGCGACTCCATTCGACAAAATCGCATTTGATTTGGGATATTTTGCCTTCATTATAACCAGATCATGTTGAAATGTGCAATCAAAAGTCGAAAATTGTAGATTTATGAAGATTTTTCTTTAATCTCTTCCAGGGTATCCAGCAGCACATTAAAGGCCGAAATCACCCGGGGGGCACCAACGCAAGGAGTGAGATGCAGCAGCACCCCCTTAATCTGATCGACGGTCATGCCAACGCGAAGTGCCATTACATAATGAACCCCTAGCTGCTCATATTGCCCCATCGTAATCAGAGACGAGATCACCGCGATCTCCTTCCAGTCAGAGCCAATCGTGGTCCGCTGAAAAATATCACCATAGGCATTGCCCATAATATACTCGGCTAATTCCGGAAAATGCTCTTTAATCGGAGCCAGGGCTTTGGCCCCGTAATCTCCTGAGAGATCAGTGAAATGTTCGAGTCCGCTGTTCTTGTTCATGCTTTTGGCCTCCTGATAGTAGGTTAGAAAAAGTAAGCGAATGCGGCTTCTTACGTAAGATCCAGCGTGCGGTGAGCCGTAGGAGGCATCTCATCACGGTCAGTCAGCAGCTCAATGACAGAGGTCTTGTTAAGTGCGATAGCCTCGCGGATTGCGGCGGCGAACTCCTCCTGCGTCTCACAGCGGAAGCCGGCTGCACCCAGCGATTCGGCGAATTTCACAGCATCCATCGGAACCTCGAAGATCGTACCGTCAATCCGGCCGGTCGTTTTCTCCATGCCCTTGAGCGCCATATCCAGCTGCATATTGTTCACCACGATGAAAATCACCGGAATATCCTTGCAAACGGCCGTGTTTATTTCAGCTCCTAGCATCATAAAACAGCCGTCACCGGTTATACAGAAGACGGTCTCCCCGGGAGAGGCTGCCTTGGCGCCGATGGCCATGCCAATTGAATTGCCCATGCAGGCAAAGTAGGCATCGAATATGAAGCTGCCGGGCCTGCGGACATTGAACCATTTCACCGCATTGAAGCCATGGCTGCCATCATCTACGAACACGCTGCTGTTGTAGGGGATTAGTTCGCTCATCGTGCTCATTACCGAAGCCAGAGATAGTCCCGCCAGCACGGGCAGCTCGTCATTGTAATCATTGGAGATAGTAATTTCATGCTTGGTGACTGTTGAGGGGTCCAGCTTCTGAAGATACAGCGCCAGGTTGTCCCTTAAGTCTCCGCCGACAGCGATGGTGGACGAGGTGAGGATTTTGCCGACAAAGGTTGGATCTACGTCGAACTGAATCAGCTGCTGCGGATGATTCTCCGGCTTCAGGTTGCAGATGGTCATGTCGCTGAGACGGGAGCCCAGAACAATGAACAGGTCGCTGTTGTTCAGCAATTCATCGCCGTGCGACGAGCCTCCAACACCGACAGGACCGTGATAGAGAGGGTGATCATAAGCTATGGCGCCTTTGCCGCCTGGAGAGGTGACTACAGGAATGTTGAAGGTTTCGGCCAACTGCACCAGTTCCTGATGCGCCCCGGAGCGGTTAACGCCTTTACCGGCAATGATCAGAGGGCGGGCGGATTGATTAATCGCCGAGATGACCCGGTCATAGTTCTGATAACTGACCAGTCCCTCGCGCTGCGGCAGAACAATCCGGCATTCCGCGAGCCGCTCTGTCTGCACCTCAAACGGAATGCAGAGATGGACCGGACCTTTCCGGTCACCGAGGGCGATGGATAGGGCATGGTTGAAAATCGTGCTGAAGTGATCGCCGCGTTCTACGAGCTTGCTGAAGAGGGTGGCCGGCCGGAACATATCCGCCAAATCAGCCAGATAGGAAGTGGAATCCTGACATTGGGGAATGCCCAGCTCCTTGATGGACTGATGGCCGGTGATGAAGAGGACGGGAAGATTATTGGCCTTGGCATGCGCTGCTGCGGTGAGCAGATTCGTTCCGCCCGGACCGGAGGTGCCGAAGGCTACCCCGAGGCTGCCGGTCTTTAGAGCGTAACCGCCGGCGGCGAAGCCGGAGCTGGATTCGTGCCGGCCGGGGATGAACTCTATGCCATAGTCGACCATTTTCAAAGCGATGGGGCAAATAGACTTGCCTATGATACCAAAAGAATGAGTGACTCCCAGATTGCGTAAAGCTTCCGCCATATAATCTGCAACTGTCTTCAGAACATCCACCCCGCATGTTGTTATTTGTATAAGTCAGCAATAGAAAACCTGTACTCAACATTGGAGCACAGGTCTGTTGCACGAATCACCATAATCAAACGCGAAACCTAAGGCGTTCACAGTTTTTCAGCAACCTGGCTGTCATGATCCCACTTCAGAAATGAGACTGTAGATCCATGGCTTTGCGTCATTCCCTTTCGGTGAATTTTGCCGGTATGCGGTTATAAATCAATCTGTGGAGAATTTTCCTTTACAATATATTCCTTGCTGCTCTTTTGTCAATAACCCCTGCGAGAAGAAACTCGGAATTTGCCGAATATTCAGGAATAAAAAGGGCTGAATATTTGGAATTTCAAACTTTTGAAAATGGTTGTCCCTGGAAGACTAAAGTCTTAAAATGCAAATGAGAATTCTGGGCTATTATTATTAATAGTAAGTACAAAGACTTATTGTAATCCTGAGTTACTGCAAAATGTTAAGAATTCACTAGATATACAGCACTTAAAGATTCGATGATAGGACTTAAGTAATGGACAGGTGAGATGTTGGCTTATAGACAAGCTAAGACAATAGAACGACTATAGTAAAGAAGTGCAAAGCATGCTTTTTACCCTTATGCACAATTTCAACAATTTGTGAATATTACATAACAATCTTAGTTTGGCCAGAGAAAAAGAGACACCACCCGCAGAAAATCCCGCAGGCGTGTCTCTTTGTACCGAAGCTAGAATTTGAAAATATGAATCGTTTTTTGCAGATTAAAGACGGCGGAGGTCATCTTCTCTGTCTCTTCAGCCACGGATTGCAGCGCGTGAATCTGTTCGTTCATTGCGGCAGATACCTCTTCGGTCCCTGCGGCGGTCTCCTGGGTGATGGCTGAGATATTCTCGATCGCGCCGGAGATCTTGAGCGCGCTCTCCAGCATAAGGTCACTCTCTGCGGAGAAGGAAGCGATCTGTTCGGTTATGTATTGGACACTATGCACAATTTGAGCAAAGATGTTAGCCGTTTCCGTTATCATTTCATTCTGTACCTGAACGACCTCTTCGTTAATGGCGATATTATCGATGGCCTGCTTGATATCCGCTTCAATGCTGCGGACCAGTCCGAACACCTCTTTGGTGGAAGCGGTGGATTCCTCGGCCAGCTTGCGGACCTCCTGGGCAACAACTGCGAACCCGCGGCCATGCTCACCTGCACGGGCAGCTTCAATGGAAGCATTGAGCGACAGCAGATTGGTCTGTTCGGCAATTTCGGTAATTGTCTTGGTTATCATCGTAATGCCGCGTGCGTTCTGTGATAGGGCTTCGATCGTATCCGCCACCTTTTGGGTAGCCTGGATGTTCTTACGCATGCCTTCGGCTTGGGTATCCACGGATTGCCGTCCCTGTTCAACCAATTCCAGCGTATGTACAGATCTTCTATTCATTTCTTTAGTGGAGTTCGTATAATTGGAGACTTTGATTTCGATATCCTTGATCGATTCGGTCATATCAGCGATATCCACCGAGATTTCGTTAGCACCCAGAGCCAGCTCATTGGAGGAGGAGGCCACCTGAGCCATTACAAATTTCAGGTTCTGATTCTTGTCTTCAATCCCGCGGCTGGCGTCCATAACCTGACGGGTAATCTGTGAGGCATCGGTGAGGATTTTTTTGAGCTTGTCAATCATGGTGTTGAACGAGCGGCTAATGTCACCCATCGAGCCATTCTCGTCGGCACGGCTGGTGAAGTCGCCTTTGGCAATCGTGTGCGTCACATTGGAGATATCCTCAAATGAAGATGTAAGCGTTCTCTCAATGAAGCGCGCAAGCGGGTAAGTCAGCGCTGCCAGGACGGCGACAAGAATAATGCCGATGAGCAGCCTGTCCATCAGTATTAGTGTGATTAAGACAGGGACAGCGAATAAAGCGGCAACCAGGTAACATCCGGTGACGATTTTTTGTTTCAATGGAAGCTTGTTCATCCAGTCCATAATGTAGAGTCCCCCTATAAATAATAATGTGTATTGTAATATTATAGGGGATACTAGTGCATTTGGTCTATTATTAAAAATCGTATAATGCTGCCGCTTCACGCAGAGCTGAAGCAACCGTATCCGCAAGCTCAGGCGGTGCCGTTACCTTGATGCCCTGACCCAGGGACAGGATGATCCGGCTCGCAGACTCCGGCGTGTTGAACTCGGCCTCGGCCCTAATCCAGCCTGGGGCCTCAGAAGGCTCCTGGTGCATCAGGGTGACGTAACGCTCCTTCTGCAGCTCTTTCATTGTGCGGTCCCTGACAAGCAGGCTGGCGGGGTACCGGGGCAAGGCAGACTTGAACGCAGCGGTGGAGGTCTCCCAGTACTCAGACAGGACGAAATCCTCCGGCCGCTCAAAGGACTCCTCTGTGACTTTGGCCTCAGTGATTCTGGAGACCCGGTATGTCCTCAGCTCACTGTCATGTCCGGCGGCCAAATACCAGACGCCGCGCTTGACTACAAGCCCCAGCGGTGCAACCAGCCGCTCGGCAGCGTCCTCCCCGCGCAGATAGGTGATGATCACCTTGCGGTTCTCCCATAAGGCTCCCTGCAAAGCGGGCAGGCAGGGATAGGTCTCCCCGGAGGGATGCCACCCGGCTCCGTCGATGTGAATCCGCTGGCTGAGGAAGCTGAAGGGGGTGAGGGGCTGCCTGGTAGCAGCGGCCTGCAGCTTGCGGGATGCTGAGGAGAACTCCTCCTGAATGCCCAGCGCGTTCAGAATCGCCGGATCGGCGGGCACCAGCAGCGCGGCAATCTCCTTGGTGTTCATTCCGCTCAGGGAATTCCGGTAGCCTTCAGCCAGCTTCCAGCCGCCTTCTCGGCCGCGCTCCGCCAGCACGGGGATGCCGGAGAAGCTGAGTGCCTCCATATCCCGGAAGACTGTACGCTCTGATACCTCCAGCGTTTGTGCCAGCTCCTTGGAGCTGATTTTCCCGCGGCTCTGTAAAAGTTGAACAATAGTGATCAGGCGATCCGCTCTCATTCTGCTGCCTCCCTAAATGTATTATTTATATATGTCAGTGGTTGTCATGTATAAGGTATATATTAGACAAGAGTACGGATTAGCGCAAATGATCTTCTAATCCGGGCATGATAGACGAAAGGGAGCGGATCAAATGACAAATCTGCAAGGGAAAGTGGCATTGGTAACAGGAGGGAGCAGGGGGGCAGGCAGAGGCATTGCGCTGGAGCTGGCGAAGGCAGGCGCCTATGTATACATTACGGGCAGGAATGCCGGTATGCCGCAGGAGGCACAAGCAAGAACGCTTGAAGGGGTGCTGGCTGATATCCGCCGTTCAGGCGGGGATGGAGCGGTGATCCGATGTGATCATACCAATGACAGTGAGACAGAAGCTGTGATCCGGCAGATTAACGCAGAACAGGGCAGACTGGATATTCTGGTCAATAACGTCTGGGGAGGGAATAGTCTCTCTATCGAAAATGAGCCGTTCTGGGAGCAGCCGGTGCAGCATTGGGATCATATGTTCACTGCCGGGGTCCGGGCGCAGCTGATGACTAATTATTATGCCATACCACTGATGCGCAGGGAAGGAACGGGGGCGGCGAAATTAATCGTTCATACGACCTTCTGGGATGAGTATAAATACACCGGAAACTTCTACTATGATCTGTCCAAAAATGCGCTGGTGCGCATGGCCTACGGATTATCTCTGGAAGTGGCTGCGGACGGCATCGCGGTGATTCCTGTCTCTCCCGGCTGGATGCGGACTGAGCTGGTCCTGGACAGCTTCGGCACAGATGAAGAGCACTGGCAGGAGGAGGAAGGACTAAGGGAGACCGAATCAACAGCCTATATCGGACGGGCAGTTGCAGCGCTTGCTGCCGATCCTGAAGTGATATCCATGACGGGTGTTCCACAGAAGGTAGGGGACCTGGCACGGAAATACGGCTTTACGGACACCGACGGCCGGCAGGTGCCTGCCTACCGGATTTTATAGAAATATAAGAATTACGCAAAAAACACTCTTTGGAAGTGCGCAGCCCTGGGGCCTGCACTCCCGAAGAGTGTTTTACTTTGGAAAAATAAGAATTAGAGCAGAATAATCTCCTCAGCGGTGTTGATCTCCGGCAGTCCGGCCAGCTTCACCAGGACCTCCTTCGGCACACCCTTATCCACAGTCAGGAGCATAATGGCGGCTCCGCCGACGATGGTACGGCCAACCTGCATGGATGCGATATTGACGCCGTTCTCGCCAAGCAGGGTGCCGACGAGTCCGATGATACCCGGCTTATCGTTATGCGAGATGACCAGCTGATGGCCTTCCGGAGCAATATCGACAGGGAACTTGTTGACCTTAACGATACGTTCGCCGTAGCCCTGCAGCAGGGTACCGGCAACCAGACGCTCTTCATCATGCTCAGCCTTGAGTGTTACCGTGATGAGGTTGGTGAAGCCTTTGGTTTTGGAAGCCTTGGTCACCACAACGTTCACATCACGGGTCTTGGCCAGATGCATCGAGTTGACGATGTTCACATCTCCGGCGAAGTGGCGGGTGAGTACACCCTTAACCACATAGCGGGTAAGCGGCTGGGTATCCACATCCGAGAGATCACCGGCATACTCCACATGGATCTCGCGGATCGCTCCATCGGTAATCTGTGTCGCAAAGCTGCCCAGTTTCTCGCCGAGGGTGAAGTACGGCTGCAGCTTGTTCATCACACTAGGTGCAACCGGCGGAATGTTCACCGCGTTGATGAACGGTTCGTTGCGCAGGATATGGAGGACCTGCTCCGATACATCGATCGCCACGTTCTCCTGGGCTTCAATCGTCGAGGCACCCAGATGGGGAGTCACGATAATCTTCGGATGCGTAAGGAACGGGTGGTCTGCTTCAGGCGGCTCCTTCTCGAAGACGTCGAATGCAGCGCCGGCTACAATGCCGCTGTCGATCGCTTCTACGAGCGCCATTTCATCGATGACACCGCCGCGTGCACAGTTGACGATACGCATGCCTTTTTTCATGACTTCGAATTGCGGACGGGAGATCATGTGGCGGGTCTCAGGGGTAAGCGGTGTGTGAACAGTGATGAAGTCTGCACCGCGTACAATGTCGTCTACCGAAGCAAGCTTCACTTCCATCTTCTCTGCACGGTCAGCCGTCAGGAACGGGTCATAGGCCAGGATACTCATGCCGAAGGCTTTGGCGCGCTTGGCCACCTCGCTGCCAATCCGGCCCATGCCGAGCACGCCCAGTGTCTTGCCGCGCAGCTCTACGCCGAGGAAGGTCTTTCTGTCCCATACGCCGGAAATGGTCTTCGCATAGGCCTGAGGAATATGACGGGCCAAGGCCATCATCATGGCAAAAGCATGTTCACAGGTCGTAATGGTGTTGCCGTCCGGAGCGTTGATAACGACTACACCGCGCTGCGTGGCGGACTCCAGCTTGATGTTGTCCACGCCCACTCCGGCCCGGCCGATAACCTTGAGATTAGTACCGGCTGCGATAATTTTGTCCGTTACAGTAGTCTGGCTGCGAACGAGTAAGCCGTCATATTCGCCAATGATTGCAACTAGCTCATCTTCACTTAGTCCTGTTTTCTTGTCTACAGTCACATCGCTTGCGTCCATCAATTGCTGAATGCCCAAATCGCTGATCGGGTCCGATACTAATACTTTAAACATGGTCTCTTGTCCTCCTTCAAATGGGAAAGCTTATTGTATATGCCAAGGATTACCGGTTAAGGAAATCCGCAGTACCAGAACTTACAAGAGCATAATGAACACCTTGACACCGGGGTAACGCGCTGTCGCACAAAAGAAACAGCATGCAGAGCTACCAGATTCATAGGAATATGGCAATAAAAAAACTCCCAACCCCATACTACTGCCGTAGTAAGGGACGAGAGTTGTCGTGGTACCACCCTAATTCACTGCGACGGTTAAGAAGCAGCCTCATTGGCCTGCAAAGGCCACACTGGTAACGGAGTGATCCGATTGTATCTACTCATGTGTTCAATACAATATCTCAGGAGCGCTAAAGATTAATGTCCGTCACCGGTTCTCACCACCCACCGGCTCTCTGAAGACTGCAAGTAATCTTTGTTCCATCATCGGTTTTGCTTGATTAATTTGTCATAATGTAACATGGTGATGCCAAGTGTGTCAATAGGATTCTTCTGCGCGGGTCCGCCTTGAAGTGGACCGTAATTTTCGTTATGATGCAATAACTGGTCCTACTCGTAGAAGAAGGGGAGCTGCGGCATGATTTCCTTGCCGTAATATTGTTCCCGCCACTTGATGAAGTCCTGCTCCTGCACCGCTCCGGTGGAGGTAAGCAGAGTGACGGAAGACTGAATATTATTCAGCTTCAGCGAGCTGGCGGTCCCAGAGTAGATCATATCATCAATCTTGGCAGTGATATCCTGCGGATCATATCCGGCATAGATGCCGCGGTTCAGCATCATATCGGCAATGGAAGCGTTCTTGAGCAAGAACGGCATTTTTTTCCACTGAATGAAAGATATTGTCTTGAGCTCTCCGGACTGCTGCGGAATGGACGAATTAGTCTTAGACCCCCATTTCAGCATAGAATCATAGAAGTTCTTCTGGGCCAGCAGCCCGAATCTCACGGCACTGGTTGTGAAGTTGTCGCTTCTCAGCAATTTGGCGGCTTCGGCGCCGGAAGCACCCGCAGTCACCTTGCCGGAGGCTTGGGAGAAGAGTGTGAGACTTTTAAGAATATTGAGCTGAGATTCATAGAGCATCGGTGAATTAGTGAAGAGTGAATCCTGGGTAACCTTAGCATACTGCTTGTCGGCCAGAATACTCAGATTCTTCAGCGTTGCCGCGTTCTGGCGTGCATCCGTGCTGCGGGCAAGATCACCCACCTGTTCGTTCCAATTGCGCTTGAATTCCCGGTAGGGCAGAAATACGTTATGATAAAAGGTGACAAGATCCTGCTGCTGGTAGGAGCCTGAGAATTCCTGGGCGCTTGGACGGTCCTTCAGCTGTGAATACTTGGCCTCTGTCTTGTCGGCTCCAACCTTGACTCCCGTGAAAAATGAAGCGAATGCGGATATTAAAAAAAACAAAAAACCTAGTGTGTACATCATTTGAGTGCGGGAGGTACGGCTGTTCATGATTAGGTGCTCCTTCGTATAGGTAAATTAACTTATGTAAAAACATTTATAGAACAGGCAGGTTATAATGAAAAAATTCAAATTGGGTGACATCAAAATTAAAAAGGCCGATCCACAGCAGTTAACAGACAAGCTGTTACTCATTAATCTGTACATTACTCAGGGCCTTACCTTATTTATCGGTTTGATATGGATATTATTGCAGAAAAGAAATCCTATTCACATATTAAATTTTCCGGATAGTGTACATTTCGTGTACTGGGGACTTGGCCTGGCGGTTATTATGCTCGCTGTGGACTTCCTGCTGACCCATATTGTTCCTGAAGACAGCATGGATGACGGGGGGATCAACGAGCTGCTGTTCGGCAAACGGCCGCTGTGGCATATTGTGGTCATTTCGGCGGTAGTTGCAGTGTGTGAGGAGCTGCTCTTCCGCGGAGCGATCCAGCATTCCCTTGGGCCGTACTGGACAAGTATACTGTTTGCCGTTATTCATGTCCGTTATCTGCGGCACTGGATTCCAACAGGCTGGGTCTTCCTCAGCAGCTATGGTCTTGGGCTTATTTACATCCATTCGGGCAGTCTGTGGGCACCTATATTGTGCCATTTCCTTATAGATTTGTTCTCCGGTATGGTTATTCGTTACAGGAGGGTATCATGACAGAACAATTAAGCCGGGTAAGGTCCCGCCAGAAACAGCAGAAGAGAGAACAACAGGCTCCGGCCGGAGCAGGCAAACGTCAGCCGGCTTCCGGGGCAGAAGAAGAGCGTGCGGGAAATCCGGTACCGGTGGCAGGGACCCTGTCCAGAAAGGAACGCTTATCCGGGCGCAGGGCTGCCGGGAGGCCGGAGCGTGAAGCGGCACAGCAGGAAGGGGAGCAGACTCCGTCACGTGCGGAGAGCTATCCGTCAGAACGAATCCGGTTCAGCAAAATGTTCATCAATTCGCTGATAGTTGTATTTCTGATGCTGCTGGGCTTCCTGCTGTGGTGGGGAATTAACGGAGCACCGGATCTGGATAGCCTATGGAGTTGACTAGGGTGCTCCTGATTCTGCTTGGTGTGTGTCTTGGGGGAGCAGGGGGGATGGGTCTCCTGATGGTTGCTGCTGCCTTCAAGAAACGGCTGAATCATCAGGATATTGTACTGGAGCGGCTTCCTGCCGTGTTCGACGGCTACCGGATATTGCTCATAACGGATATTCACCGCCGCCGTCTGCCGGAGCCAATGCTGACCCCGCTGCGGGGGAAGGTGGACGCTGTCTTTCTGGGCGGTGATATGACGGAGAAGGGCGCTTCCATAGAACGTCTGCTGGAGAATATGATACTGGCCGCCTCCATTGCGCCTGTGTATGCCGTTCACGGCAATCATGATTACCGGGCAAATATCATGCTGGTGGATAATATCATCCGGGGAAGCGGAGTCAGGCTGCTGGTGGATGAGAACTGCATCATTGAGCGGGACGGTGAGCAGTTTATTCTGACCGGGGTGGATTTTCCGAGGCAGGGCGGCAAAAAGGCCTACGGGCCTCTGCCCGCCCTGCCTGATGCGAATGCAGAAGCACTCCGGATCATCCTCGTGCATGATCCGCTCTGGCTGTCCCGGCAGCAGGAGGTTCCGGCTGATCTGATTCTGGCCGGGCATACCCATGGAGGCCAGGTTGTGCTGCCCTTGATCGGGAACCGGCATACCGATGAGTTCTACCGCCAGTATAATGCGGGGATGTATGAGATCCCACGGAGCTATAATATGGCTCTCCCGCCGCTGAAGATGCTGATCAGCCGGGGGTTCGGCACCGCGCACCTGCCGCTGCGCTGGCGCAGTCCGGCTGAGATGCATGTGCTGACTCTGCGCTGTGGAGGGCAAGGCAACGGTTATTAGGAAATTATGTGATCGATACTTAACACGATATAAAAAACGGCTGCCCACATTTGCGGGACAACCGTTTTTTTTTTGAAGAATTCAGAGCTTAGCGCATTTTCAGCTCAATGCTGCGCGGGTCTACAAAGCTGTAGCCCTTGCTCTCAAGCGTAGTGAGCAGAGTGTCAAGCGCCTCTACCGTCCAAGGCAGCTCATGCATCAGGATATTGCTCCCGGCGTGCAGCTGACCGGTGACATTGCTGACTAGCTTGCCGGTCTTATCCGCATCCTTGGCCTTCATCTCCCAGTCCAGGGAGCCATTGGACCAGGTCATATAGAGCATGCCGTTTGCAGCAGCGATTTTTTTGCCTACGTCACCGCCGGCACCGTGCGGCGGACGGAAGAAGTGAGGGGTCTCACCAGTAATTTCCTTAACGATCTTCTGAACATCTTCAATCTGCTTCTTCACTTCGGCTTCCGGCTTGTCCTTCAGCACAATGTGATCCCAGCTATGATTGCCGAGCACGCCGCCCCGTTTGTGGATCAGCTCCAGCAGCTCGGGATGCTCCTTCACCCGGTAGCCGTTGACGAAGAAGATCGCCTTGGCCTTGTGCTTGTCCAGTGTATCCATCAGCGGATTGATTAATTCAGCTTCCTTCGGCCCGTCGTCGAAGGTCAGCAGGACTACCTTCTTGTTCGTTGCCGGATCATTCGGGACAATATCATAATTCTTGTTCATATGGTACAGCAGCGGCACCTGCGCATCGCTTACTGACGCAGGCGTGGCCTCCGGTAAGGCAGTTGCCTCTGGTGCAGCTGATGCTGTTGCCTCAGGTGTAGAAGAAGCGGCTGTCTCCGCCGTCGCTGTCGCTGCCGCAGGCTGCGGCGTCTTCTCCGCTGCCTGACTGCCTGTGTTTCCGCTGTTGCTGCAAGCTGACAGCAGACAAGCCGCCAGGAGCAGCGTAATTGTTGCTTTACCCACTTTTTTCATCTCGCTTTCTTGTTGTTTGGCTGTATGAGCGGCTACCTTTCCGCGAACACTAAGCATGATTTTACCATACAAGGAGGTTAGAGATATGAATACTTCGTCATTTCTGTGCGGGGTGCTGATTGGTGCAGCCGCCAGTATGATTATGTCCAAAAAACGCAGCGCCATGATGTCTGCCTTACTGCACTCGAACGGTTCTTCCTACAATGCGGGTGACAAGGCCAAGGACAAAATTATGGGGATGGCCATGACCGGCTTCGGCAGCACGGCAGCCGGCAGCAGCCATGAACACTCAGACTCTCATGTATCAGGCGGCGACCATAAAGAGGACTCCCCGTTAAAGTCCAAAGAATCAAATCTGAACATGCTGAAGGATTTCATCCGCACAAATCCTGATGTGAAGCATGAAGTCGAGCAGATTCTCAAAGATACTCATACCGCCATACCGGGTTTGTAACCGGATTTAACCGCTGCAGAATCATTTTGGCGATGCCGGCATCGCTGAAGTGATTCTTTTTTAATATGGCTTTACATATAATGGGCAGCAAATTGGGCTGAATCTATATTTATTTACGTGCATTTGTAGCTTCAAAATGATAACATACGTATATAGTAACCATTTTTGGCTCATTACTCGGGACTCATCATACATTAATATTAAATGAGCTTGCAAAAGGAGGATCCTGTCATGAGAATAGAGCGATTAAGTCAAGATAAGATACGGATTTTCCTCACTTTTGACGACCTGAGCGAGCGGGGCATCCAGAAGGAAGATATGTGGCAGGAGGTTCCCAAGGTGCACGACCTCTTTACGGAAATGATGGATCAGGCATACAGCGAGCTTGGTTTTGATGCTACGGGTCCGCTTGCCGTGGAAGTGTTCGCATTGCCCGCGCAAGGCATGGTCGTTATTGTGACCCGGGGGAAATATGATCACCATCAGTACGGTGGCGCCGGGGAAGATGAATTGCCTGAAGAGATTTATGAAATGGAAGTTACTCTTGAACAAAGCGACTCCATTGTATATGCGTTCCGCGATTTCGAGGTTCTGGTGGAAGCGGCTCATGTGCTCATCGGCAATATTACTTCTCAAGGACAACTGTATTCTTATAATGATAAATGGTACCTCTACTTCGATCCGAAGGAGTTTGAAGAGGCTGCACTGTCAGGGCTGGTAGGTGTGCTCGCTGAATTCGGAGATTCCTCTCCGGTCACTCAGGCTGTTCTGGCTGAATACGGCAAGACCGTTATGGCGGAGAACGCGATTCAGACGCTGTGCAATCATTTTAAACGCCAGGAATAAAGGATAGCGGGAATGGTGCGGTTCCGGCCATACCGCTTTCAGCAGGAATTAGGTTTGAGCGCAAGGGAGGCTATTCGGTGCTTTTGTTATCGGTCATTTCGTCAGCAGTTGCACCGGGACTTGCGCTGCTGACTTTTTTCTATCTGAAAGACAAGTATGATCAGGAACCGCTCCATATGGTGCTTAAGGTGTTCCTGCTTGGCCTGTTGATCGTGCTGCCGGTGATGATTATCCAGAGGGGGCTTGTGCTGGGGCTGGGCGGTGGTCCTTATGTGGACTCCTTTCTGATCTCGGCCGGGGTGGAAGAGGCCCTGAAGTGGTTTGTGCTGTACCATATGATTTACAATCATACCGAATTTGACGAGCCCTATGATGGAATACTATATGCCGTAGCGATTTCGCTCGGCTTCGCAACAATAGAGAATGTAATGTATGCGTGGTACAGCAATGCTTCATTCGGCACCATGATTCTAAGGGCGCTGCTTCCAGTCTCCGGACATGCCATGTTCGGCGTAATTATGGGCTACCATATGGGCAGAGCCAAGTTCTCCGGCGGGCTTAAGACCCGGAAGATTCTGCTGATTTCATTGCTCCTGCCCTGGCTGTGGCATGGAATCTATGATTTTCTGATCGCCACCACAGCTAACTACTGGATCTGGTTTATCGTGCCCCTGATGGCAGTTTTATGGTATAGAGGCATGGGGAAGGTAGCGCGGGCCAACAGCCGTTCCCCGTTTCGCTTTTTGAAGCGTGAGGAAGAGGTTAACCTATAATCGAGATGGACACACTTAATCCTACAGGGCAGTTCCTTAAGGCAAGGAATTCCAGAAAGGAGAGAGAGGTGTCTTTTTTTGCGAGTGAAAGTTCGGATTGTCTGCAAGCAGTGCGGTGAAACCTACATATTAAGAGGGAACAAGGAGCAGGGGGTTGTCCAGACCGGCTTCAAGCAATGTCTGTGCAGCTGTGTAAGCGGCTTTGAAATTGAGGAACGGGCCTGAAGACCGGATTCTTGAAAAAAGTGCATAAGACTTCTCAGTTATTGTCAAACTAACGGCAATAAGCTAATGAAAGGAGCTATGCGGACCTATGTACAAAAGATTAAGTGCCATAATGTTCCCGCTTACCGCACTCTTGCTGCTTGGAGCGCTCGTCTGGGGGTATCAGGAGAATCAGGAGAAGAATTCGATTCTGATCAAGGCGGAGAATCAGTATCAGCGTGCATTCCATGATCTCTCCTTCCATGTGGAGCGGCTTCATGGTGAGCTGGGCAATACGCTTGCGGTGAACACCACCTCTAACGGAATGCACCGCAAGGGACTGGTCAATGTATGGCGGATTACCAGCGAGGCGCAGAACGAAATTAACCAGCTGCCGCTGACGCTGCTGCCGTTCAGTGAGACGGAGGAGTTCCTATCCAAAATCGCTAACTTCTCCTACAAGGCTGCGGTGCGTGACTTCACCAAGAAGCCGCTGACTGAGGGGGAGATGGCGAATCTGAAGACGCTCTACCAGAATTCGTCTGAAATCTCCAGGGACCTGCAGAAGGTTCAGGACAAGGTCATCGGCAAAAAGCTGCGCTGGATGGATGTAGAGACTGCGCTGGCTACAGAGCAGAAGGCCGAAGACAACACGATTATCGACGGGTTCAAAACTGTGGATAAGCGCGTAGCGGCATACCCGGAGCTGGACTACGGCCCTTCGGTTGCAAGCATCTATGATAAACGGTCGGTGAAAAAGCTGGGCGGCAAGCCGGTTACCGCTGACCAAATCAAGGCCAAGGCGATGAAGTTCGCCGGGCTCGGCGGGAAGGCACAGGTGAAGATTCAGGAGAACGGAAAGGGAACTGAGTGGGCCTCTTATACAGCTACTGTGACTTCCGCAGAGCATAAAGAGCCGGTCTCGATGGACTTCACGGCGGAAGGCGGACTGCTGATCTCTTACAATGATAACCGCGAGGTTGGACCGGCCAAAGTATCTATGATGCAAGCTGTGGAGAAGGCGGGTAAGTTCCTGGATAAGAAGGGATATCATGGAATGACTGCAGTCAGTGCGGACCGGTATGATAATCTGGGCAATTTGACCTTCGTCAGCAGCCAGGACGGGGTGCTCATTTATCCCGAGAAAATGACGGTTCGTGTCGGGCTGGATACGGGGGAAGCGGTAGGATTTCAGGCAAGCGACTATGTGAATGAGCATAAGGAAAAGCGCGTGCTGCCGAAGCCGAAGCTCTCCCTGGCTGAAGCCAGAGCGATGCTTAACCCCGAGTTCAAGGAGCTGTATAACCGGCTGGCCTGGATCGAGAATGAGGATGCGGTGGAGCTGCTGACATATGAATTCGGCGGCAAAATCAACGGCTCCCAGTTCAGAATTTATCTGAACGCCGATGACGGTAATGAGGAAGCGGTGGAACAGATCCGCACCTCCTCGGGGGCACAGGATAAATAGACTGACCTCCCAAGGGGACGGATAAGCCTGGTTATAATAGAGAAGACGCATTTCCGGAAACGGAGGGCGTCTTTTTTTAATATATAGTATGCCCAGAGGCGCGCATTATCTATTTACTCAAGGTGGATAAGGTATGTGTTGAACCCAATGTATGTCAAAAACAGTATACATTATGCTCGCAAGCAGGCATACGGCTTGAATGTATGTGGAAAACAGTATACATTGTACTCGCCAGCAGGCATGCGGCCTGAATGTATGTCAAAAACAGCATACGTTGTGTTCTTGCAAAGGTAACCTTGTTCATCCATTAGGTTAATTTTGTTTAAGCTAAAAATATAGGCTGCACGCCGGTTGCAGCTTTTAGTAGTCATTGCCTAATAATATTTCTGACCTGCCTCAGGAGGGCGTGCTATAATCGGTTTAGCATTTATTACTAACTCAAGCGGCGGTGACAGGTTTGTATCCCAAAATCAATGAATATCTATACCTCCAGGTCGCATCCAGCGATGCGGCAGAGTCTGAGATCCAGTACCGGGCAAGGATTGCTGATATGGAGGATGAGAGCATCCTGATAGAAATCCCCATGCAGGAGAGCAATGGCCGGCTTAAGAAGCTGTTCGTCGGTGACGAGCTGTCGGTCTATTTTCTCACAGAGGGCGGCATCAAGAATTACTTCAATACCCATGTGCTCGGATTCAAGGAAGATGTCATCCGGATGGTCCGGCTGCGCAAGCCTGAGGCAGAATCCATCTTCAAAATTCAGCGCCGCAGCTTCTTCCGCGTCAATGCCGAGCTGGAGCTGGCCGTTAAGGATGCCCTGGGCAGCCGGTTTCTGGTGCGCACCGAGGATATCGGCGGCGGCGGGACGTCATTCTTAAGCGATGCCAAGATTACATTAGGGGTGGCAGACAAGCTGTCCTGCTGGCTGCTCGTCTCCTACCGCAACGGAAGCACAGAGCATGTTAATTTCGAAGGCGAGATTGTGCGGATCAAACCGCTGGAGACCGGGAGAAATCTGGTCATGGTTAAATTCTCGGCCATTTCCGATACGGAGCGGCAAAAAATTATCCGGTACTGCTTTGAACGCCAATTCGATTTCCGCAACCGCTGATTCCCTGTCAGGAATCTTCAAACGGGCCCTAAATCAGCTTTTTTCTCTCTAAAAAACCTCAATGTCATTTTGCACTGGGGTTCAAACTGTGGTATAATTTTATAAGTCGCAGGCAATGCCTGCTTTTTTCTTGAGAATATCAGCAAGTTCCTAGAGAGATATGTCGATAGGCGTATTTCTGCGGAAGAGTGTTTGAGGAGGAATGCCCCGTTGGACAGGCAGGATACACATACTAACGACCGAATTAACGTCGCCATCGACGGACCTGCCGGGGCAGGCAAGAGCACTGTAGCCCGATTGGTAGCACGGGAGCTGTCTTACATCTATGTGGACACGGGTGCCATGTACCGGGCAATCACCTGGTATATGCTTCGTGAAGGCATAGCTGCAGAGAATCATGAGCTGGTGGACCGGAAGGTCCGGAATATGGCGATTGAGCTTCTGCCGGAGAAAGATCTGCAGAAAGTGCTGATTAATGGGGAAGACATGACCCCGCATATCCGCAGTCTTCAGGTCAGCGGCCAGGTGTCGCAGTATTCGAAGATTGAGGGTGTCAGATCCAGACTGAGTCACTTGCAGCGTCAGATGGCGCTCCGCAAGGGAGTCGTAATGGATGGCCGGGATATCGGTACAACCGTACTGCCGGATGCCGAAGTGAAGATTTTCATGACGGCAAGTGTGGAGGAGCGTGCTCTCCGTCGTTACAAGGAACTGAAGGATACGGAAACAGTGACTCTCCAGCAGCTTGAATATGATATTGCAGCGCGGGACCGGCTTGATGAAGGCCGGGAGATTTCACCGCTGCGCCGTGCCGAGGATGCTATTCTTCTCGATACGACGCATATGGATATCCTTCAGGCCGTGGAAGCCATCGTCTCCCACTGCAGAACCTATGTTAACGGGGAGAGAAATCATCTATGATTTATGCATTTTGCGTGGCCTTGCTTCGAATGATTTATGCCATACTGTTCCCGCTTAAGATTGTGGGAAGAGAGAATGTGCCGAAGGAGGGTGGAGTCCTGCTCTGCGCGAATCACATCAGCCTGCTTGATCCTATGACGATCGGCATTAAGCTGAAGCGACAGGTAAGATATATGGCCAAGGCGGAATTATTCAATGTTCCTGTGCTGGGCTGGCTCATCAAGCAATTGGGTGCATTTCCTGTCAAGCGTGGCGGCGTAAGCAAAGAATCCATTAAGACGTCCCTCAATACGCTTCGCAGCGGACATGTGATGGGCATCTTTCCGGAAGGAACGCGGAACTCCGATTCCGGTTCAGCCAAGAAGGGCGCAGCGAGCTTCGCGCTCCGCAGCGGCGCAGCCGTTGTGCCGGCAGCTATTATCGGTTCCTACAAGCCATTCCGCCGGATGACTGTAGTGTATGGGGCACCCATAGACCTCAGCGCATTTGAAGGTGCGGGAAGTGATTCTCTGGAAGCTGTAACCGATGTTATTATGGGACGCATCCATGAAATGATCAGTACCGGTAAGCCCAGTTCGCGGTAAGTCCGGGAGTCAAATCCCCTGCTTCCGTGAATAGCTTATAAATTACAGCATAACCGCTATTTTTTGGAACATACTAAGCAACAAAGTGAAATGGTTTAACGAAGCATTGATTGTTTTGAACTCTGCTCTACGCGGGTTTAAATAAATGGGGTTTTGAATCGAGGAGGGTAATCACATGTCTGAAGAAATTAAGAATCAAGAAGCTGCGGATAACGTTGAGAATAACGAGACCGTAGACAAGGCAGAAGCTGTGGAATCCGCTGTAACCGAATCTGCAGAAGTTGTTGCCAGCAATGAAGAAGAAGTGACAAGCCAGGAAGGTCTGGAAATCATTTCTCTGAAAAAAGGCGATACCGTGAAAGGAACAATCGTCAAAATCGAAGATAACCAAGCTTATGTAAGCATTGGATATAAATACGACGGCGTTATTCCTATTCGCGAATTGTCTTCCGTTCAGCTGGACAATGCCGCAGCAGCGGTAGAAGTTGGCCAGGAAGTGGAATGCAAGGTTGTCAGCATCAACGACAACAAGGAGAGCCTGGTGCTGTCCAAGCGTGCCATCGACAGCGAGAAATCATGGGAAGATCTGGAGAAGTATTTCGCTTCCCAGGAATCCTTCGAAGTTACTGTAGCTGATGTTGTCAAAGGCGGCCTTGTGGCTGACGTTGGCGCACGCGGCTTCATCCCTGCTTCCATGGTTGAGCGTCACTTCGTTGAAGATTTCAGCGACTACAAGGGCCGCACACTGCGTGTCAAGGTGAAAGAACTTGACCGTGAGAACAGCAAGGTAATTCTCTCCGCCAAAGAAGTTCTGGAGGAAGAATTCGAAGCTAACAAGCAGAAGATTATGGCTGAGCTGTCCGAAGGCCAAATCATCGAAGGTACGGTTCAACGTCTGACTCAATTCGGCGCATTCGTCGATGTTGGCGGCGTAGACGGACTGGTTCACGTATCCGAGATCGCTTGGAACCACGTAGAGAAGCCATCCGATGTAGTATCCGAAGGCGACAAGGTTCGTGTTAAAGTACTTAAGGTTGATCCTGAAAAGGGCAAAATCAGCCTCAGCATCAAAGCCGCTGCTCCGGGTCCTTGGGATTCCGCAGCAGGTCAGATCAACATCGGCGATGTGGTTACAGGCGAAGTTAAACGCCTTGTAAACTTCGGCGCATTCGTTGAACTGCTGCCAGGCGTTGAAGGCCTTGTGCATATCTCCCAGATCTCCCACAAGCACATTGGTACTCCGCACGAAGTGCTTAAGGAAGGACAGGAAGTACAAGTGAAAGTGCTTGACTTCAACCCATCCGAGAAGCGCGTCAGCCTGAGCATCAAGGAAACTGAAGAAGCTCCGGCTCCTTCGGCAAGACCAGAACGCAGCAACAGCAGAGACAGAGCCCCTAAAGAAGTGCTGAACAATCCTAACGTATCGCTCAGCAATGAAGGCCTCAGCTTCACACTGGCTGAACGTTTCGGTGACAAGCTGGACAAATTCAAGGGTAACAACTAATCCCTTTGTTATCTCATCATAACGGGTAAAGTAATCGGCGAGCCCTCGATCAGAGGGTTCGCCGATTGTCTTTTCACGGTTAGCCAATTGGAATGTTTTTTGCTATGATGAGTAACGTAAGGAAGACAGGAGGAATGAATATGGCAAGACCCGTAGTGGCCATTGTCGGCAGGCCTAACGTCGGAAAGTCGACGATTTTTAACCGGCTGATTGGCGATAGATTGGCCATCGTAGAAGATAAACCGGGGATTACACGTGACCGGATATATGGAGTCTCCGACTGGAACGGCAAATCCTTCAGTGTCATTGATACTGGCGGGATTGAGATTGACGGAGAAGACGCTATTCTGAAATCCATCCGCGTTCAGGCGGAGCTGGCGATTGAGGAAGCGGATGTGATCGTCTTCATGTGCGAGGCGAAGAGCGGACTCACGAGTTCGGATGAGGAAGTGGCGCAGATTCTGTTCCGTTCCGGCAAGCCGATTGTTCTGGCTATCAATAAAGTCGATAACATGAAGCGCACCGAAGATATTTATGAATTTTACACCCTTGGAATTGGTGATCCAATCGGCATTTCAGGAAGCCACGGAACCGGAATCGGCGATCTGCTGGATGCGGTTGTTGAACGTCTGCCAGATAAGGTAGATGAGGAATATGATGAAGATGTCATCCGTGTGGCCTTAATCGGACGTCCGAATGTGGGTAAATCTTCACTGGTCAATGCGATTCTGGGTGAAGAACGCGTTATTGTCAGTGATGTTGCGGGAACTACACGCGATGCGATTGATACGCCGTTCGAACGGGATGGCCAGCGTTATGTGCTGATCGATACAGCGGGCATGCGCAAACGCGGCAAGGTCTATGAGAACACGGAGAAATACAGTGTCATGAGAGCCATGAAGGCGATTGAGCGTGCTGATGTTGTACTCGTTGTAATCAACGGCGAAGAAGGCATCATCGACCAGGACAAGCACATTGCCGGGTATGCCCATGATGCAGGTAAGGCCTCAGTCTTTGTCGTCAATAAATGGGATGCCATTGAGAAAGACGACAAGACGATGCAGAATTTCGAACGTACCATCCGCGATCACTTCCTCTTCATGAGCTATGCTCCGGTGGTATTCCTGTCTGCGCTTACCAAACAGCGTCTGCAGAAGCTGCTGCCGGTCGTACAGCATGTGGCCCAACAGCACGCCCTGCGGATTACTACCCATCTGGTGAATGATGTGGTGTCGGATGCTGTGGCGATCAATCCTCCGCCTACGGACAAAGGCCGCCGTCTGCGCATTAACTATGTAACTCAGGTTGCTGTAAAGCCGCCGACCATCGTGGTATTCGTCAATGATCCTTCGCTGATGCACTTCTCCTATGAGCGTTACCTGGAGAACAAGATCCGTGCAGCGTTCAATTTCGAAGGTACACCGATCCGCCTGTTTACACGGCGCAAATCCGAGAACGAAGGTTAGGGGAGAAGAGTAGTGGCGTTTGAACTTCTGGTTATCGTTATAAGCTATCTGCTTGGCTCCGTCAGCTTCAGTGTACTGCTCGCCCGGCTGCTTAAGGGGATTGATATCCGCCAATATGGAAGCGGCAATGCGGGAGCGACCAATACGCTGCGTGTGATGGGGAAGGGACCGGCCATACTGGTGCTGTTTCTGGACGTACTGAAGGGAATTGCCGCAGTCTGGCTTGGCACATGGGCCGGGGGATGGGGAAGCTGGGTCGCAGTGGTCTGCGGACTCGCTGCGATCATCGGGCATAACTGGCCGGTCTATTTTCACTTTCGCGGGGGAAAAGGGATTGCAACGACGATTGGTGTGATGGCTACGCTGGTATTCTGGCCTGCGCTGCTTGCCGGTCTGATTGCTATTCTTGCTATTGTACTTACACGGTATGTCTCGCTGGGCTCGCTGATTTTTGTGGCGCTTACTCCAGTCTTCCTGTTGTTCACGGAGCATACAACCCCGGAGCTATGGGGAAGTCTGATCATTGTGGTGTTCGCCTTCTGGCGTCACCGCAGCAATATCGTGAAGATCTCGCAGGGCCGTGAGAACAAAATCGGCTCCAAAGCCAAGGAGGGGAATCGCGTTGTCTGATAAAGTAACCGTGCTGGTCGCGGGCAGTTGGGGAACTGCGCTGGCTACTGTGCTGGCGGCTAACCACTCGGAGGTTTATCTGTGGACGCGAAAGCCTGAGCAGGCTGCCGAGATTAACGAGACACATACGAATCAACATTTCCTGCCGGGAATCAAGCTCCCCGGGAATATTATTGCCACCACGGACATGGAGACTGCCGTCTCCGGTTCGAAGGCGGTAGTCATTGTCGCGCCTTCTTCCGGAATGCGTCAGGTGGCGCATAGTCTTAAGCCATTCTGGAAGGACGATATGCTCTGCATTCACGCGACGAAGGGCTTCGAGACCGAGACCATGAAGCGGATGTCCACAGTGATCTCGGAAGAGCTGGGCTGCGGCGAAGGTGACATTGTTGTGCTCTCCGGGCCGAGCCATGCGGAAGAAGTGGTACGGCTCTGTCCGACCACGGTCGTAGTGGCTTCGCCGGATGAGGGCCGTGCCAAGGCGGCGCAGGGGCTGTTCATTAACAATGACTTCCGTGTGTATACCAACAGGGATCAGCTGGGCGTAGAGCTGGCTGGTGCACTGAAGAATATTATCGCGCTGGGTGCAGGGCTGTCCGACGGGCTGGGCTTCGGGGACAACGCGAAGGCGGCGCTGCTTACCCGCGGCCTGGCCGAGATCTCCAGGGTCGGTGTGGAGATGGGAGCGAATCCCTTAACCTTCTCCGGCCTTGCCGGACTCGGGGACCTGGTCGTAACGGCAACGAGCCAGCACAGCCGGAACTGGCGCGCGGGCTCCATGCTGGGCCAGGGCCGGCCGCTGAATGAGGTGCTGGACTCGATGGGGATGGTTGTAGAAGGCATCCGGACAACGGAGGTGGCTTATGCAATCTCGCTGAAGCTGGGCGTACAGATGCCGATTACCGACCAGATTTATCATGTGCTGTTCAAGGGCAGAACACCGCGTAATGCCGTGGAAGCTCTGATGGGCCGTGACCGCAAGACGGAGATGGAGGCTATTTCCCAGGAGACCTGGGAGCAGTGGCATTCCTGATCACGTTCACCTTTTGCCGGAATATCTCATATGTTGTTAATGGGGATTGACGGAGGAGGGATGAACAGTGAGCAGAGATTTTTCCAAGGATGCTTTGAACGCCATCAACAAGAAGACGGGCAAAAACATTTCGGAAGGTGCCATCAAAAAGCTGGCCGGTACGGTTAAGCCGGGCACCACACAGAATGAAGCCCAGCTCCGCCAGTTAATTAAACAGGTATCCGCTATGGCCAAAGTGCCGGTCAGCGAGGCTACCGTGCAGGAGATCGTCAATGCTGTTAAAAAAGGCGGCGCCGGTTCCGGTACAATGGAGTCTTTAATGAAAATGATGCTGAAAAAATAGCATATCCGTGAAGTAAGGCCATTCCTGCCGGGATGGCTCTTTTTCAGACTGGGCATAACTCCGGAAGGCAAGCTGAATCCGCGGTTGACGCCCTTTTTTTCTATTGGCAGGGGCTAATCTGTAAATTAATACTTAAAAAATGACGGGTTTCACGCTATAATAGTCGCAATCCGGGAAAAGTGAAATGGAGGCGCATGACCTATGGACCCGATGACAAAAATGTGGCTGTCTCTGATTGCGGTACTGATTATGGGCTTATCCGTTTTTTTGATTACTTTTGCACGCAGCAAGACGAAGGGCCTGCTTAGAGCAGTTTTATCGGTCATTGCCTTTGTCATCCTGCTGATCGGGGTTTTGGGCGGGGCCGCTTCAATTATGTAAGCATTTACATTATACTCAGGCAGACGTATTTCTGACAGAATCGTTAGTTGATTTTACAGGAATGGAGCGTGTGTAGATTGATTGCCGGTTCAGGAATTCCTTATGTGCTGGAGACGGCACTGGGCAGCATTGCGGAGGAGCTGGATGGTATCGGGCCGGGTAAGCCGCCGGTGTGGCTGCTGGGGGGAAGCTGCGGTTTGCTGCTGCACGGGGTTCAGCTGAGCGCTGCTCCGCGCGATATTGATCTCTATTGTGATCTGGAGGATACCGCGCAGCTTCATCAGGCACTGCTGAGATACACGGTCTGTGCGCCGGTAGAGGATTATAGCGGAGGCTGTTACTCTCTGCGCGGGCTCTACTTCATCGGGGAGGTGAAGGTTGAGCTGGTGGGCGGATTCAGGATCGGAGGCGGCTCCGGGCAGTATTCAGTGGATATCAGCAAGCTGCAGCCTTATGCTCCGATATATGCGCTTGAAGGGAGCGGACGGCTGGCACTGATGCCGCTCGTCCATGAGCTAATCTTCAATCTGCTGCGCGGCAGGGAAGAACGCTGCCGGGCTATTGCTGAGCTGGTTAAGCGGGATATAAACAGTCATCTGCCGCTTCTGAAACAGCTCGTCGAGGAGAATCATCTGGAAGCCGCCGGCCTGCAGCCCAGGCTGGACAAGCTGCTGGGGATCACTGAATCTATACGTATATAACCTGAATGCAGGGAAGGAGGCTGTAAGATGAATGCGAAATCGCAAATAACGGTCACTTTCCTTCCGGAACAACGCACAGCTTCTGTCAAGCATGGTACATCGCTGCTGGAGGCTGTGCGCAAAGCCGGAATTGTCCTGCCTACCCGCTGCGGGGGCAAGGCGGGGTGCATGATGTGCAAAGTGTCGGTGGAGCATGGGGAGGCCGGGGCACTCAGACCTCCTGCGGAGGCGGAGAAGCGCAAGCTTGGCAGCCTGCTGGATGAAGGCGTCCGCCTTGCCTGTCAGGCCGCTGTATGGGGTGATGTCAGGGTGCATATCCCCGAGGACCCGCTGAAAGCGGCTGTACGCCGCAGGCTGGAAGCGGCGCGCCGTGGCGAAACGGAGGACTTATGGTGAAGGCTACTACAGGCACATACGCAACCATAAACGAACAGAGAGGAGCCCTGCGAATGGACTCTATGCAGCTGGTGAAGCTCCGGCAGAGGCGGAACAGGTCTGCTATTCAGCTGCCTTTGCTTGTCCTGCTGCTCTTGTCTCTAAGCGGCTGCATGTATCCCCGGGAGCAGCAGCAGCCCGGCAGCAGTTACCGCGAGAGTGTGAAGCGGGTGCAGGCTGCGGTCGATGATTATCAGGAGCAGAATGGGCTACTGCCGATCTTGACCAGCGATCAGGCCACGCCCAGATACGAGAAATTCGTGATTGACCTGAATAAGCTGCAGCAGGAAGGATACCTGGATGAGATCCCGGCAGCAGCGTTCGAGAAGGGCGGGAGCGCCCGTTTCCTGGTGCTGGATGAGGAGACGGACCCGCAGGTCAAACTGATGGACCTGGTGACCGTGCAGAAGGTTAACGATATCCAGCGTAAGGTGAACCTCTATAAGTCTGCCTACGGCGGGAAGCTTCCGGCAGGAGAGGAGCTGTATCCGGGCCTTGTGTCCATTGACGCCAAACGGGCAGGGACCGCGACAATCAAGCTAAGCAGCGTATATTCGGGCCAGCCGCTGGAATTCCTGATGGATAGCAGCGGGACGGTCTATGTGGATTACAGCGGGGATATCTCCTCGGCCATAGATAAGAACGGCAGTGAACCTGCGGCAGACCGTGATCTGCGTCTGGAGCTGGACCAGGCTTCTTATTATGTTCCCGTCAAGTCACTCCCTTACCTGTGGGCCCACGGCCGTCCGGTTCCGCAGGCTCCGCAAGAATAACGATGCAGTATTTTTACTTAAAGCAGCAGATCTCCGAGGGCGGGGACTGCTGTTTTTTTGCCAGGAAGGATAGTAGTTCTAGGGTGCAGGCCTCCCTCATAGACTTGATGAGAAGACTTCCGGGTGTCTTGACGCAGTGGCTAGCTGGAACTGGTATACGAAATTTCAGATGCAAAATGCGCGGACGCTTGTCATAAATCCGTTACGGATACATATGATGATACTAGTCCAAATGCATGTCCGAGCATTCGGAGTTTAGCGCGGGGCAACCTTGCTTCGCCTCAGGCAAGTAAGCTAGGCTTCGGGCGGGCAAAGCTTAGTCCGGTGGTTGTCCTGCAAGGGTCAGTTTGCCGGCGGAACGCGAAGTCGATGCTCTTCAGGCATTTTTTCTTCGGAGTAATATGAGGAGGGGATCTCTTTTGGAAAAAGTGGATATTTTCAAGGACATTGCCGAGCGTACCGGCGGAGACATTTATCTTGGCGTCGTCGGCGCGGTTCGCACGGGGAAATCGACATTCATCAAGCGCTTCATGGAAACGATTGTTCTGCCGAACATCACCAGTGAATCAGACCGCGTAAGAGCGGTCGATGAGCTGCCGCAAAGTGCGGCAGGCAAAACGATTATGACTACCGAGCCTAAATTCGTACCCAACAATGCGGTGCAGATTAAGGTGGCCGAAGGGCTGGAGGTCAACGTCCGGCTGGTCGATTGTGTAGGCTATGCAGTAGAAGGAGCAAAAGGGTATGAGGATGAGAATGGTCCGCGGATGATCTCGACGCCATGGTTCGAGGAACCGATTCCTTTCCAGGAAGCGGCTGAAATCGGGACACGCAAGGTCATTCAGGAGCACTCCACTCTGGGTGTGGTAGTCACTACAGACGGTACGATTGCTGAGATTCCGCGGAGCTCGTATGTCGATTCCGAAGAGCGCGTCATTGCAGAGCTAAAGGAGGTCGGCAAGCCGTTCGTGCTGGTCATCAACTCGACCCGGCCGCGCAGTGAGGAAGTCCAGCAGCTCCGCAGTGAGCTTGCCCTCAAATATGACATTCCGGTGATGACGCTCAGCGCTGCGAATATGACCGAGGACGATGTAACCGGTGTACTGCGCGAAGTGCTGTATGAATTCCCTGTACATGAAGTCAATGTTAACCTGCCAAGCTGGGTGATGGTGCTGGGTGAGAATCACTGGCTGCGCAGCAGCTATGAGAATTCTGTCCGCGATACCGTGAAGGATATCCGCCGTCTGCGTGATGTGGACCGCCTGGTCTCACAGTTTACCGAATATGATTTCATCGACCGGGCAGGCCTCAGCGGCATGAACATGGGCCAGGGGGTAGCCGAGATCGACCTCTATGCTCCCGAAGAACTGTATGATCAGGTGCTGATGGAGGTAGTCGGGGTCGAGATCCGCGGCAAGGATCACCTGCTCCAGCTGATGCAGGACTTCTCCCACGCCAAGCGCGAATATGACCGCTTCTCGGAAGCACTGGAAATGGTGAAGACCACGGGGTATGGCATCGCCGCACCTTCCCTGGCTGAGATGGCGCTGGATGAACCTGAGCTGATCCGTCAAGGCTCCCGCTTCGGAGTCCGGCTGAAGGCTACGGCACCGTCGATCCACATGATCCGGGTGGATGTCGAGTCGGAGTTCTCGCCGATCATCGGTACGGAGAAGCAGAGTGAAGAGCTGGTGCGCTACCTGATGCAGGACTTTGAGAATGACCCGATCAAAATCTGGGAATCCGATATCTTCGGCCGGTCCCTGCATTCCATAGTCCGCGAAGGCATCCAGGGTAAGATCGCGATGATGCCGGACAATGCCCGCTACAAGCTGCAGGAAACGCTGGGCCGGATTATCAACGAGGGCTCGGGCGGCCTGATCGCCATCATCCTCTAAATAAAATAAGCTTGTCCTTTGGAGCGGGAGCATTTCCCGCTCTTTTGCTATTTCCGGGTCCGCATGCGGATAGAGTGGAAAAGGGGAATTCTCCCTGGAAAGCTTCCGTTTTTACGGCATAACTGGTAGTAATAGACTGCGCAATTACAGCGGAATGATGGGAAACCTGCTACTTTCTGCTCCTTTTTTAAGGAACGCCTTGATATTATGGTTGGGCTGTATTACTATAAGTTTGTTGCGCTTCTAGAAGAGAGGTGCCAGTACCCTAGTAATAAACGGGATTATCACGTATATTTTACGTTGAAACGGAAACAGTGTATGATACCGGAACTTTTAACCAGGGAGGTGAGAAGACATGAATAAATCAGATTTGATCAATGTAGTTACAGAAGCAACTGAACTTCCCAAAAAAGATGCTACGAAAGCGGTAGATGCCGTTTTTGAAGCAATCACAGGTGCACTGCAAAGCGGCGATAAGGTTCAGCTGGTTGGCTTCGGAAACTTTGAAGTGCGCGAACGTTCCGCACGTAAAGGCCGCAACCCGCAGACTGGTGAAGAAATCGAAATTCCTTCAAGCAAAGTACCGGCTTTCAAACCCGGTAAAGCGCTGAAAGACGGAATCAAATAAAGATTTCTACATATCTGCCCCATAGTCCTTGAATACCAACGATGCCGCCTTCCAGGGCGGCATTTGTTTTTGAGAGGCTCATAAACTTTGAGGAGGATTACAATGACTGAGAAGAAGAATGAAGTGAATCCTGCGCCGTCCGGCAGCGACTACATCGTAGTTAAGGCCAAGGAGAACGGTGTTCAGGTCATCGGGCTGACCAGAGGGCTGGACACACGGTTTCACCATACGGAGAAGCTGGACAAAGGCGAGGTGCTCATTGCCCAATTCACCGATCACACCTCAGCAATGAAAATCCGCGGCAAGGCTGAAATCTGGAGCAAACACGGACAATTAGAGAGTGAAAGCTGAAAAGCAGGCATAGCCTGCTTTTTTTCAAAATATAACTAGATATGGGCCGCTCTGCGGTGCCGTATAATCCTGCATAGCAGCGGAAACTATGAGTAGGGGGGCATGTTATGAACCGGAGCTGGCTGATCGGAACGGCGTTGCTGCTTAGTGCAGCTGCTACCCTGCTGCTGCCGCAATTGGCCGGCAACGTTCTAACTGCCCAGAGCAAGTATAGCGCAGTACACACTATTGGGCCGGAGGGCATGGTGCTGGAGAATGACAATCTGGTAGATGCGCTGAGTGAGATTCCGCTGAGTCTGATGATCGACAAGGCTGGCTGGGAGAACGGGGTATTGTCGCTGGATCTCAAGGTGAATGGTGATGTCCACGAACCTCAGGAGCTGTACCGCAACATGGCTCTGGCGGTCGGGTTCGCGATTCAGGAGACCTCGAACGTGGACCAGCTCCTGCTGCGTGTGGTGGCAGAGGATCAGTGGCTGGATACCCGCCGCCTGCTCCTTGCGGGGGATATCCGCCGCAGCGAGTGGACCCCTCTGCTCCAGGAGGCGCTGGAGAACGCAGGCAATTCGCCTCTTCCCGATTACCTGAAGAACGGCTTCCGCATTAGCGAAAGCGAGCTGTGGAAGAAACAGTTCATTTATCCCTGAACTGGGTAATTGAAACTAGAAGGCTTCACTCGTGCGTGACAAAAAAACATGTGATATAATAGACAAGATTGTGAACAAATCATTTTGACAAACGTCAATGGCTTCGGAGGCTAAAATGAAACCGTACCGCATACCGCAACTGGCTAAACCCTACACCGACTACGATATGATTCAGCGGCATACGGAACTGCCGCCGTTCTCAGACGGGCGGGGTCATTTGTTATATATTTTTCTCGGCAGAGGCCGGGGGGCAGACTTCCAGCAGGGAGAGCTGTTCACTCTGGTGACCGGACTCGTCCAGCTTGGACTGGATACCCATGAGAGCATTGACCGGAATCATGAAGAGCCCGGCGGTGATATGATGCGCACCCGCCAGCTGAAGGTTCTGGCCGGTGATTATTTCAGCAGCTGGTTCTACCATCTGCTCGCGAAGCACGGTCAGATTGAAATGGTGGGCACGCTCAGCACGGCTATCGCTGATTTCAATGTGATGAAGGCCAATCTTTACGGCAAGATGAGCGGAACGCTTGTCCAGGCCGAACAATACTTGAAGCACACGGTACAGCTCAATATGCGGCTGTTTCTTTCTTTTACACCGATGATTGAAGAGTCCCTGAGAGACATCTGGCAGAAGCTGCTCGCCGAATTCAGCCAGTGTGAGACTGCAGCCCAGGAATTGCGCCGGGGGGCAACTCCGGCAAGTGCGCTGGAGGGCTATGCTTACTGGAAGGTGATGGAGTCGGCGGCCGAAGAGGAACGTCAGCAGCTTAAGGATCAGACTCTGGACCCCAAGGACTGGCAGAAGCTGAAGCTGAGGTGCAAATGTGATACACTGCTGACGGACAAGCTGCATAGTTCGCTTGCGTCCATTCAGACGTTATTGCAGAGCATCAGGGACGAGGAACTGGCGGGTCAGCTTAGATCAGCACTGGACCGCCTACTTCTGCAAATGAAAATTTCCGGACAAGCTGCCGTGGAGGGTTAGAGAATGACAGTAGATAAAGCTACCGTAACAGGCGGGCAAGGCGAGAAGCCGAAGGAGCAATTTGTCCATTCGGTATTTGAGAGCATTGCCGGCAAATATGATCTGATGAATGATATTCTGAGCTTCCGGCGCCATAAGGCCTGGCGGAAGTTCACCATGCGCAAGATGGGCATGAAGCGCGGGGACTCGGCAGTGGACCTGTGCTGCGGTACCTGCGACTGGAGCATTGCCCTCGCGGATGCGAGCGAGACCGGAAATGTTATGGGGCTGGACTTCAGCGCAGGCATGCTGGAGGTGGGACGGCGCAAGGTGGAAGCGCGCGGACTGCAGGACCGGATCTCCCTGATTCAGGGGAATGCGATGGAGCTGCCGTTCGGTGATAACTCCTTCGATTACGCGACAATCGGCTTTGGACTCCGTAATGTGCCTGATCCCGTTCAGGTGCTCAGCGAGATGAAGCGCGTGGTGAAGCCCGGCGGTATGGTAGTATGCCTGGAGCTGTCGAAGCCGATGAAGCAGCCGTTCAAAGGTATTTATTATTTTTATTTCCAGCGTGTGCTTCCACTGCTCGGCAGACTGTTCGCCAAGCGGTATGAGCAATATAAATGGCTTCCTGAATCACTGGCACTCTTCCCGGACAGGAAGCAATTAGAGGAGATCTTCCGGGATACCGGACTTACAAAAGTGGAATCGTTCCCCTTGAACGGTGGCATCGCGGCGTTACATCTTGGACTCAAGGAGAACTGTAATGTTTAAGAAAATCGGTATTTTTCTACAAATGATTAAATTTGAGCACACAGTTTTTGCTTTACCCTTTGCTTTTATGGGGGCTTTGCTTGGTTCGGTAGTCATGTTTGGAGAACTGCCCTCCTGGAGCCAGATCGGATGGGTGGTTGTTGCCATGTTCGGCGCACGAAGCGCGGCCATGGGGCTTAACCGGCTGATCGACCGGATCAGTGATGCGAAGAATCCCCGGACAGCGGGAAGAGCCATTCCGGCAGGATTACTGAAGGTTGGAGAGGTATCGTTGTTCATCGCGTTCTCGTTCTTTTTGCTGTTCTGGGCAGCCTTCAAGCTCAATCCTCTGTCAGCCAAGCTGCTGCCGATTGCTGTTTTTCTGCTGGTCCTCTATTCCTTCACCAAACGCTTCACCTGGGCCTGTCACCTGATTCTCGGGCTTACGATTGCCCTTGCACCTCTCGGCGGGTGGGTTGCGGTTACAGGAACGGTGGACTTGACCGCTATGATCTTCTATTTCACGATCGTATTCTGGACAGCGGGCTTTGATATCATCTACTCCTGCCAGGATGTGGACTTCGACCGCAAGGAAGGGCTGTATTCGATTCCGGTGCGCTTCGGGGTGGCCCGTGCGCTGGGGATAGCCAAGGTCTTTCACCTGCTGACAGCCCTGGGCTTCATCTCTCTCTTGTTCATCACGGAGCTGAGCTGGTGGTATGTAGCCGGCATGGTGATTGCTTATATTATACTGTTCTATGAGCACTACATTGTGTCTCCGGGTGATCTAAGCAAGCTGCAGACTGCTTTCTTCACCATGAACGGTGTGCTTAGCATTGTAGTCTTTTCCTTTACTCTGATTGACCTGGTGGTGCAGTTCTACAAATGACCGAACTTAAGCCAAAGAACTTCGTGGTTGGCATTACCGGTGCGAGCGGGGCTGTCTACGGCATCCGGCTGACAGAGACACTCCTGTCCCTCGGTTATACAGTACATTTGGTGGTCAGTAATGCAGGCTGGCGTGTCTTCAAGGAGGAGCTGGGTTATGCTGTAACTGACAGGGAAGGCCTGCTGAGGGAGCAGTTCGGCAGCTATCCCGGTTCTCTTCTGTATCACCCGGTGCAGGATATCGGTGCTTCGATTGCCAGTGGCTCTTTCCGGACAGAGGGGATGATTATTATGCCCTGCTCAATGGGAACCCTGTCTGCTGTAGCGCATGGAAGCTCGGACAATCTGATGACGCGGGCTGCGGATGTTATGCTGAAGGAAGGGCGTCCGCTCGTTCTCGTGCCCCGGGAGACACCGCTGCATGCGATTCACCTGGAGAACATGCTGAAGCTGTCGCGGATGGGCGTCAAGCTGATTCCGGCGATGCCTGCGTTCTATTACGGTCCTGCCACTATGGATGATCTGATCAATTTCATGGTGGGTAAGGTGCTGGACAGCTTCGGGATTGAGCATACTTTATTTCGCAGATGGGGGAATGAAGGATGACAAACCTGGAACACACCGTCATCGGCAAAATCAGCTACACCAATTCATGGCCGGTCTATCATTATTTCGATCCCTCTGCATTAAGCTTTCCTGCTGAAATGGTGAGTGAGGTGCCGGCTGTGCTTAACCGGGGAATGGCAGCAGGCGATATTCATGTCGGGGCTTTATCCTCCTTTGCTTACGCCGCGGCCAGCGACCGGCTGCTGCTGCTGCCCGGTCTGTCCGTCAGCGCGGACGGTCCGGTGCGGTCGATATTTCTGTTCTCCAAAAAGCCGCTACAGCAGCTTGGCAGCGGAACGATAGCCGTGACGAATACCTCGGCTACCTCGGTCAATCTGCTGAAGATTCTGATGCATAAGGCATTAGGGACCAGCCCGGAGTATATTAGCAGCGATCCCGATCTGAACACCATGATGCAGCAGGCGGATGCCGGACTCCTGATAGGTGACCATGCCATTCGCGCCTCCTGGCAGGATCAGGGCTATGAAGTGACGGATCTGGGCGGGCTGTGGAAGGAATGGACCGGCCATAGTATGACCTTTGCTGTATGGGCGGTTAACCGCAAGGCTGCGGCCCGGAATCCTGAGGCTATTGCCGAGATTGCCGAAGCCTTCGAGCGGAGCAAGCGGCGCGGCCTGAATGATCTGGGACCGGTAATTCATGAAGCCTGCTGCACGATCGGGGGCACGGCCTCCTATTGGAGAGATTACTTCCGTAATTTATGTTACGACTTTGGGGAAAGGCAGCAGGAAGGTCTGAACCTCTATTTCCGCTATGCCTATGAAATGGGCCTGCTGCCGCAGGAAGTGAAGATGGAGCTTTGGAGCCACAATCTGCTGACACGGGTGAAAGAATGAAGCGACTGCAAATATTCGGCTTGCTAAGCAAAGATATGGATCAAATTGAGAAAGAGCTATACCGCAGTGTCCAGGGGGATGATGAACTGCTGAGCGAGACCTCTCTGCATCTGTTGAGAGCAGGGGGCAAGCGGCTCCGGCCGGTATTCGTTCTGATGGGCGGCAAATTCGGGACCTATGATCTCGAAAAGCTAAAGCGTGTTGCGATTCCGCTGGAGCTGATTCATAGCGCCTCGCTGGTCCACGATGATGTCATTGACGATGCGGAGCTCCGGCGGGGGGAGCCTACCGTCAAGGCGAAATGGGGCGACAAGATCGCCATGTATACAGGTGACTATATTTATGCCAAGGCACTCGTGATGACTTCAGGGCTGAAGAATCCCCTGATTCATCAGATTCTCTCCAAAGCCATGGTAGAGATGTCCATCGGAGAGATGGAGCAGATCCGCGACTTCTTCAACAGCGGACAGAGCGTGCGCCATTACCTGCGGAGAATCCGCCGGAAGACAGCGCTGCTGATTGCCGTCAGCTGTCAGCTTGGCGCTCTGGCTGCAGATGCGGAGCCGGGAACGGCCAGGCTCCTCTATAATTACGGATATAACGTTGGGATGGCGTTTCAAATCCGTGATGATCTGCTCGATCTCTCCGGAACGGAGAAGCAAATTGGCAAGCCGCCCGGAAGCGATATGCGGCAGGGGAATATCACTCTGCCTGTCATCTACAGTCTGCAGGATGAGCGGCTCCGCAGCCGACTGCTGGAAGAGCTTGAAGCGATTCGTGAAGGGAACACCGGGGTCGGCCGCGCGATCGATCTGATTCTCTCCGGCGACGGGATTTCACGTGCGGAGGAGCTGGCTTCCCGCTATATCGCCAAGGCGCTGGATGCGCTGGAGCAGCTGCCCAGCAACCGGACGAAGCGCAATTTGCGCGATATCGCCTTTTTCGTGACCGGCCGGGCTTATTGAAAATATAACAGCTCACCTGCAAATTTACGTTCACAGATGCCGGGGTTTCTGATAATATCAGACCATAAACAGCCCATTCATTTAGAATAAGGGAAATTGGAGAGTGACTCTATGGAACAAACGTATCTGATGATCAAACCGGATGGTGTACAGCGCGGACTAATCGGACGCATCGTCGCCCGTCTGGAAGACAAGGGATTCAAGCTGGTCGCTGCCAAGCTGATTACTGTTACTGAAGAGCAGGCCAAGAAGCATTATGCGGAGCATGACGGCAAGGATTTTTTCCCGGAGCTGGTAAGCTTCATCACTTCCGGCCCTGTGTTCGCCATGGTATGGGAAGGCGATGATGTCATCGCTTTATCGCGTCTCCTGATCGGCAAAACCAAGGTCGGTGAAGCCCTGCCGGGCACCATCCGCGGGGATTATGCCAGCCATACTCCGCTTAATCTGATTCACGGATCGGATTCACCGGACAGTGCAGCACGTGAGATCGCCAATTTCTTCGCTCCGGATGAGCTGGCACAGTATCATAAAGACATCGCGGCCTGGATGTAAGATCCGGGCAGGAGACAGGAGATTATTATGGCTGAACGTGAAGAATCCTCATTAACCCCGGACCCTGATTACACCGGATTTATCCATAACATTAAGCAAAGCACCGGCATTGACCTTGCGCAGTATAAGGAAGCACAGATGAAGCGGCGGCTGACTACACTCCGTATGAAGAACGGCTACAATAGCTTTAGCGAATTCTATGCGGCAATGATGAAGGACAAGGCTCTGTTCTATGAGTTCCTTGACCGCATGACGATCAATGTCTCTGAATTCTGGCGGAATCCGAACCGCTGGGAAGTGCTGCGGGATGTGATTCTGCCGGAGCTTCAGCGTTCCGGCCGCAGACTGAAGCTATGGAGTGCCGCCTGTTCAACGGGGGAAGAGCCTTATACGCTGGCGATGATTCTCTCGGATAAGAATATTCTGGCCCAGACCGGTATTCTGGCTACAGATATTGATGACGGGGCGCTGGCCAAAGCAAAGCAGGGGATGTATCTGGAGCGCTCCCTGAAGGATGTGCCCAAAGATGTGGCAGACCGGTATTTCACACCTGAAGGCCCGGTCTTCAAGGTCAGCGAAGGACTGAAGAAGAATATTGATTTCCGCAAGCAGAATCTGCTGCTGGATAAATTCGATGAAGGCTTCGATCTGATTATCTGCCGCAATGTCATGATCTACTTCACCGAAGAAGCCAAGAATAAGCTGTATCACAAATTCTCGGCCAGTCTGCGTCCGGGGGGCTATCTTTTCGTGGGCAGCACGGAGCAGATCTTCACACCGGCGCAGTATGGCTTCGAGTCGACTGAAACCTTCTTTTACCGTAAGAAATAGCCTTTTAGTCTGCTGGAGTCTCCCTTGGTACAAGGTATACTTTAGGCGCTTTTCAGTGATACTGGAAAGTAGGAAGAAACCTAACGCCAAGTGAAAGGTCGTTAATCCAGATGGACAAAAGCAAGGTCATCACCGCGTACCGGCGGGGGTTCCTCACCGTGCGCGAATGCGGGCAGATTCTCGGCATTGAGGAGCTTCAGCTCCAGAGCCTGCTCACTGCGGAAGAGGGCAGAACCGGCAGCCGTCTTCCGGCACCCGGCAGCGACGCTCTGGAGACAGGCTCCTGAACGGGGAGCACAGCAGCGCCGCTTCTACTCGAAAGAGCAGGAGCGGCGCTTGTTTTGTTCCGGGGGAAGCAGCGGGATAGTCTATTGCTTTCTTGTCAAAGCGGAGAGCCTATACTATAATAAGCAAAGACATTTAACATTTTAGCGGTTTACAGTCCAAAAGTGTGAAGGGGGAACGCAGCATGAGTTTGCGCTATTTAACAGCGGGGGAAACGCACGGCCCCCAGCTTACAGCCATTATTGAGGGATTGCCCAGTAATTTGACACTTGACTTTGAAGAGCTTAATTTCCAGCTGCACCGGAGACAGAAGGGCTACGGCCGCGGACGCCGGATGCAGATTGAGAAGGATACTGCCCAGATTGCCGGCGGTGTACGCCACGGCTATACTACCGGAGCTCCTGTAGCGCTCATTGTGGAGAACAAGGACTGGACACACTGGAAGAACATTATGAACATTGAGCCGATTCCGGGCAGTGACGAAGAGAAGCGCCGGGTGAACCGTCCACGTCCCGGTCATGCGGACCTGAACGGCGGACTTAAGTATAACCATACCGATCTGCGTAACGTGCTGGAGCGCTCCAGCGCCCGTGAGACAGCCGCAAGAGTAGCCGTAGGCGGAGTAGCGCGTCAGCTGCTTGCAGCCTTCGGGGTGAAGATTGCCGGACAAGTCATCCGGATCGGAGAGATTGAAGCACCTGCTAACGATCTGCCTATCGATGAGCTGATTGCCCGGACTGAAGAATCCTCTGTGCGGGTAGTGGACAAGGAGACGGAGCAGAAGATGGAGGCTTACATAGACAAGATCAAGGAAGAAGGCGACTCCATCGGCGGAATTGTGGAATGTATTGTCGAAGGTCTGCCTATTGGCCTTGGCAGTTACGTACAGTCTGACCGCAAGCTGGATGGTGCCATCGCCGGAGCCGTGATGTCGATCAATGCCTTCAAGGGCGTAGAGATCGGAATCGGCTTCGAAGCCGGAAAGCTGCGCGGCTCACAGGTCCATGACGAGATTATGTATGAAGCCTCGCAGGGGTACTACCGGGCGAGCAACCGGCTGGGCGGGTTCGAAGGCGGAATGACCAATGGAATGCCAGTGGTCGTCAGAGGAGTAATGAAGCCGATCCCGACGCTGTACAAACCGTTGCAGAGTGTGGATATCGATACGAAGGAGCCGTTCACAGCCCAGGTTGAGCGTTCAGATGCCTGTGCCGTTCCGGCAGCTTGTGTCGTACTGGAGAGTGTAGTAGCCTGGGAGATTGCCAAGGCGTTCCTGGACAAATTCGGCGGGGACTCTCTGGAAGAGATCCGCGCGAACTATAATAACTACCTGGCTCAGCTGGAGAGCTACTAAGATGCGCAGCATTACTGTTGACTTAGGCGAACGTTCTTATCCGATTTATATCGGCAGCGGTCTGCTGCAGAGTATCGGTGAACGCTGTACCGAAGCGGGGTTCGCGCAGCGCAGCCCGCTGCTGGTGGTGAGTGATACGGAAGTAGCGCCGCTGTATCTGGAGCAGGTGGAGGCCTCCCTCCGCAGCAGCGGATATACGGTGGTCAGCCATGTCATTCAGGCAGGTGAGGCCTCGAAGTCACTTGCCGTCTATGAAGAAGTTATTACCACCGCCATTCAAGGCGGTCTGGACCGAAGCTCAGCCGTGCTGGCGCTTGGCGGGGGAGTCGTTGGCGATCTGGCCGGCTTCGTTGCAGCATCTTATATGCGGGGAATCGGGTTTATGCAGATTCCAACGACCATTCTCGCCCATGACAGCAGTGTAGGCGGCAAGGTGGCCGTTAACCATCCGCTGGCCAAGAATATGCTGGGTGCCTTTTATCAGCCGTCTATGGTGGTATATGATCTGGACACCCTAACTACGCTTCCACCCCGGCAGGTTGCTTCTGGCCTCGCTGAGGTAGTCAAGCACGGGCTGATTCTGGACCGTGAGTTCGCTTACTGGTGCCGTGAGCATGCGGAAGAGCTGCTGGCATTGAATCCAGAGGCGCTGGGATATGCGCTGGAACGCGGTTGTGCCATCAAGGCGGACGTAATCGGCGGTGATGAGCGCGAGCACGGGCAGCGTGCGATTCTGAATCTGGGGCATACCATCGGACATGCCATCGAAGCTGTCGGCGGCTATGGCACCTTCCTGCATGGAGAGGCGATTGCCATCGGGATGGCCGGATCTGCTCTGCTCGCAGCGAAGCTGGGCCGGGACAGACAGATCTACGAGGATACTGTATCGATGCTCACCGCCCTGTCGCTGCCGACCCGGCTGCCTTCGCAGTATAGCGGGGAAGAGCTGATGGAAGCGATGATGCATGACAAGAAATTCAAGGAAGGCCGAATGACTTTTATCGTGCCGGAGGCCATTGGTGAAGTTAGCATCTTCAATGATGTGCAGGCAAGCGATGTATCAGAGGTCATAGCCCAGCTTAAGAAGGAGGGGAGCCCATGGTGAACCGGGGCATACGCGGTGCAACGACCGTAACCCAGAATGAAGAGACGGAAATTTTACGTGAAACGGTGATCCTGCTGCGGGAGATTGTGGAGCGCAATGATGTGATCGCAGAGGATATCTGCAGTGTGTGGATTACGATGACTGCCGATCTGGATGCAACCTTCCCGGCACGGGCGATCCGTGAGATTGAAGGCTGGGAGATGGTTCCGCTGATGTGTTCCGTGGAGATCCCTGTGAAGGGCAGCCTGCCGAATTGTATCCGCCTGATGGTGCAGGTGAACACCGACAAATCCCAGCGGGATATGCGTCATGTGTATCTGAATGAAGCCCAGCGGCTTCGCCCGGATCTCTCACAGAGCAAGTAATAAATTATAATTACGGGGTTGTCAATGACTACCGTCATCATGTATAGTGAAGTTAGCCGAGTAAAGCAGAGTTTTGAATGAGTTGAGTAGAGTATAGTTGAGCTGAGTGTAGGATTTATAGCAGAGCAGGCCCTTGATTGTCAGTGTTCTTTTTTTGGCATACCTGTATAGCCGTAACTTATGATGAGTTGCTGTTGCGCTATCACTGTATGTATCCATGGAGGAATCTCTTGCATTCGGCTTTGTTCATGCTTGTCCCAGGCGCTTATTCACATACTGACTATCAACAAACCTCTACTCCGGTAGAGGTTTTTCTGTATTTCGGACCCTATCCGTTATCCCCCTAGGAGGTTACCCAAGTGACGAATCCGAGCATTGAAGAAGTGGTGTCGCTGTCGCGCGAATACAATCTGATCCCGGTTGTGACAAGATTGCTGGCTGATATGGAAACGCCGATCCGGCTGTTCCAGCGGTTTGCCGAGCAGGATCGCGCATTTTTGCTGGAGAGTGTAGAGGGCGGCATTCAATGGGCGCGTTATTCTTTTATCGGCAGTGATCCGTTCCTGATGATCTCCGGCAAAAAGGGGCAGATCCAGGTGGAGGTCGGCGGCGAGAAAAAACAGCTGTCCGGCAAACCTGTCGAGGAGCTGAAGGCGCTGCTCCGTTCCTACCGCAGTCCCAAGCTGGACGGCATGCCGCCGTTCACAGGCGGAGCCATCGGATTCTTCGGCTATGATCTGCTGCAGTATTATGAGAAGCTGTCCGCACATGCGGTAGATGACCTGAATATGGATGACATCCGCTTTATGTTCTGTGACCGCATTATCGTCTTCGATCATGTGAAGCAGCAGATTCTGCTGGTGGGTAATCTTCATATTAAGGATGGCGATACGGATTCGGATATCCGGGCCAATTACGAGGAACTGAGCAACCGCTTAGTGAATCTGGCAGAGGAGCTGCAAAAGGAAGGCCCGAAGGAGAACGTCAACCGCCGCAGCATTCCGCAGGATATCGAGCTTGGAGAGATTCACTCGAATCTCACAAAGGAGCAATATATAAGCAACGTAGAGCAGGCCAAAGAATACATCCGTGCCGGAGATATCTTCCAGGTGGTGCTGTCGCAGCGGATGCATATCGAGACCGAGGTCTCTCCGCTGCATGTGTACCGGATGCTGCGCATTCTGAACCCATCCCCATATATGTATTATCTGAAAATGGATGAGGAGATCATCGTCGGCACCTCGCCGGAAGCGCTGGTCAAGGTGGATGGCGGACGGGTGGAGACCCGGCCGATTGCGGGAACCCGGCCGCGCGGAGCGAGCGCGGCTGAGGATCATCAGCTCGCCGCAGAGCTGCTTGAGGACGAGAAGGAACGTGCGGAGCATCTGATGCTGGTCGACCTGGGCCGCAATGATCTGGGCCGGGTCTCAAAATTCGGCAGCGTGAAATGCAATACCTTCATGGAGATCGAGAAATACTCGCATGTCATGCATCTGGTCTCGAATGTGACCGGAACGCTGGCCGAGGATAAGGATTTCTTCGATGCCTTCCTCTCCTGCCTTCCGGCAGGTACGGTATCGGGCGCGCCGAAGCTGCGGGCGATGGAGATTATTGCGGAGCTTGAGCGGGAAGCCCGCGGTGCTTATGCCGGAGCGATCGGCTACCTCGGCTTCTCCGGGAACATGGATTCCTGCATCACGATCCGCACGATTATCTTCCGCAAGGGCCGTGCTTATGTGCAGGCCGGAGCAGGAATCGTCTGGGATTCCGTGCCGGAGAAGGAATATGAGGAGACGGTGAACAAGGCTAAGGGAATGCTGAAGGCGATCCGGATGGCGGAAGCAATGTTCCCCGCTGAGGTGAAGGAGAAGCAGGTCATTAACCAGGATTATATGTACGAATATACCCCGTGAACCGGGAATTAGCAGAGACGAGATCAGAAGAGCAGAGAATGCTCCATAAAACTTTTTGCGTATGCTTTCGGAGCCAGTTTTGTACGAAGCTGGTTCAGGAAGCCCCGCTCACAAAACTCTTAGGAGGACATCCACTATGGACGCAAGCCAGTTACTGCAATCAGGAATTGCCGGTTTAATCGAGGGAAAGGATCTTACCCGTACGCAGGCCCGCGAGATTATGGGCACGATTATGGAAGGTGCAGCTTCGCCGGCGCAGATCGGAGCGCTGCTGACTGCACTGCGGATCAAAGGCGAGACCGTTGAAGAAATCACCGGCTTCGCAGAGGCGATGCGCGGCTTCGGCACACAGGTGCTTACAGAACGGAGCCAGCTGCTGGATACCTGCGGCACGGGCGGCTCCGGAATTCATAAATTCAATATCTCCACAGCTTCGGCGATCATCTCTTCCGCTGCTTCTGTCAGAGTGGCGAAGCACGGCAACCGTTCGGCGTCCGGCAGAGCGGGCAGTGCAGATGTGCTGGAGGCGCTTGGCGTCAATATCCATCTGAATGCGGAGCAGGCGCGGCAATGTCTGGACAGTATCGGCATCTGCTTCCTGTTCGCCCAAATCTATCATCCGTCCATGAAGCATGCCGCTGCTCCCCGCCGTGAGCTGGGGGTGCGGACGGTCTTCAATATGCTGGGTCCGCTGACCAATCCGGCCGGAGCAGACCGGCAGCTGATGGGCATCTATGACCGCAACAAGACAGAGACGGTTGCCAAGGTCCTGGGTGAGCTGGGCTCCAAGCGGGCGATGATTGTCAGCAGCCTGGACGGCCTGGATGAGATCAGTATCTCGGCACCGACGCAGGTCTCCGAGCTGAAGCAGGGCGTAGTCACTACCTACGAAATTACACCGCAGGAGCTTGGCCTCAGCCAGCATCCGCTGGAGGATGTCATGGGCGGCGATGCCGCAGAGAATGCGGCGATTATTACTACAGTGCTAGAGGGTAATATCAATCCGTACCGTGATATCGTACTGGCCAATGCCGGAGCCTGCATCTATGTCGCCGGTCTTGCCGATACCCTTAAGGAAGGCGTGGACCGTGCCAGAGAGGTTGTGGATTCAGGAGCGGCGCTGCGCAAGCTGGAACAGTTAAAAGCGATGACAAAGGAGCTTGATTATGTATCTTGACCGGATTGTTGCCACGAAAGTAAAAGAGGTAGAAGCGTTAAGCCGGCAATTCTCGCTTGCCGCGGCGGAGCGTTCCATTGCCGCATTACCTGCTACAAGAGGCTTCCGCAGCGCCTTAACTGAACGCCGGAACCGGGAGATGGGGCTGATCGCCGAGGTGAAGAAGGCCTCGCCGTCCAAGGGGCTGATCCGGGCCGATTTTGATCCGGTGACGATTGCCCGGGGCTATGAAGCAGGAGGAGCCGATTGCCTGTCCGTGCTCACGGACAAGGATTATTTTCAGGGCAGCGGCGTGTATCTCCAGCAGGTAAGAGAGGCTGTACAGCTTCCGCTGCTGCGTAAGGACTTCATTATCGACGAGAAGCAGATCTATGAGGCCCGCCTGCTTGGTGCGGATGCCATTCTGTTGATTGCGGCCATTCTAACCCCGCAGCAGCTCGCCTCGTTCACCGACTCCGCTGCCGCGCTTGGACTCGATATCCTGATTGAGGTTCATGACCGCAGCGAACTGGAGACGGTATTGTCTACTGGTAAGGCTGAACATCCCGGGGTTCTGCTGGGTATTAATAACCGGAATCTCAAGACGTTCGAAACGTCGCTCTCCGCTACGGAGGAGCTGGCAGCCCTGCTGCCCGCCGGTCTTCCCGTAATCAGCGAGAGCGGGATTGCCGGGCCGGAGGATATTGCGTATCTCCGCAAGACACGGGCAACCGGTGTGCTGGTCGGAGAATACCTGATGCGCCAGCCGGATGTAGAGCAGGCCATCCATCAGCTGCTCGGTCCGCTTCCAGCAGGGAAGGATCGTGTGCAGAGTGACTGAACCTCTCGTAAAAATCTGTGGACTTCAGGGCGTTGAAGTGCTAAAATCTATGAATAGTTTGCCGCTCGATTATGTGGGCCTGGTATTTGCACCCAGCCGCAGGAGGGTTACCCCGGGTGTGGCTGCGGAGCTGATTGCAGAGCTGGGCAACTGGAAGTCTGAGCCGGCTCCCCGCCCGGTGGGCGTATTCGTTAACCCCGCTCTTTCTGAGCTGGTAGAGCTGCTGAGAACGGTACCGCTGGATGTTGTGCAGCTTCATGGACAAGAGAGTCCGCAGTTCTGTGCGGAGGTCAAGGCGGCTTTTCCCCAGATTAAGGTCTGGAAAGCCCTTTCGGTTGCCGGGTGCAGTACTGATGCGGGGGATGAGGTTCAGACTCTGCTGGACAGCTATGCGGGTACGATTGATGCGCTGCTGCTGGATGCCTATGATCCGCAGGACAGCGGCGGTACGGGCCGTACATTTGATTGGGAGCAAATCCCCTTATACCAGCAAGCGGCGGCGAAGCATGCGCTGCCTTTATTTATAGCCGGAGGCTTGCATCCGGACAATGTGAACGAGCTGTTGGATGGTTACGGCCCTTATGGCGTGGATGTCTCCAGCGGAGTAGAGAGTAACGGCAGTAAGGATATCGCCAAAATGACAGCTTTCGTAGAAAGGGTGAAGCAATCATGATACAAGTACCGGACAAAAATGGACGTTTTGGTTCTTTTGGAGGCCGCTTCGTTCCTGAGACCTTGATGACTGCGCTGATTGAGCTGGAGGAAGCTTACAATAAATTCTCGGCAGACCCGGCCTTTCAGGAGGAAATAGATTATCTGCTCAAGCAGTATTCGGGCCGCGAGACCCCGCTGTATTATGCAGAGCGGCTAAGTAAGCAGCTTGGCGAGGCCAAGATCTATCTGAAGCGGGAGGACCTCAATCATACAGGCGCCCACAAGATCAACAACGCGATCGGACAAGGCATCCTGGCCAAAATGATGGGTAAAACCAAGGTGATTGCCGAAACCGGCGCAGGCCAGCACGGAGTAGCTACAGCTACGGTAGCCGCCTTGCTCGGCATGGAATGCAAGGTGTTCATGGGTGAAGAGGATACCCGCCGCCAGGCGCTCAATGTCTTCCGCATGAAGCTGCTCGGGGCAGAGGTTATTCCGGTGACCTCAGGCTCCAGAACGCTGAAGGATGCCGGGAATGAGGCGCTACGCTACTGGGTGAGCAATGTCGAAGATACATTCTACGTGCTTGGCTCGGCGGTAGGTCCCCATCCGTATCCGATGATGGTCCGCAACTTCCAGCGGATTATCGGGGATGAGACCCGCCGCCAGATTCTGGAGGCGGAAGGACGTCTGCCCGATCTGCTGGTTGCCGCAGTAGGCGGAGGCAGCAATGCCATCGGTATGTTCTATCCGTTCATGGAGGATGAGCAGGTGGCGATGATTGGTGTTGAAGCTGCCGGTAAAGGCGTAGATACTCCGTTCCATGCAGCAACCATGAGCAAGGGAAGCCATGGCGTGTTCCAGGGCTCGCTGAGCTATCTGCTGCAGGACGAGCACGGACAGGTCATCGAGGCCCATTCCATATCGGCCGGACTGGATTATCCGGGCGTGGGGCCTGAGCATTCCTATCTCAAGGACATTCACCGTGCCCAATACGTGCCGGTGACCGATGCCGAAGCGCTGGATGCACTGAAGCTGCTCTGCGTGACGGAGGGCATTATTCCCGCCCTGGAATCGGCTCATGCCATTGCCCATGTGGTGAAGCTCGGCAAGACGCTGACCAAGGATGATATTGTGGTGATCTGCCTGTCGGGACGCGGTGACAAAGATGTCGAATCCATTATGGCTTATACGGAAGGGGCGAGCGGTAATGACAACTGAAACGACTAACCGGATGGACCTGGCTTTTAACCGGCTGAAGGCGGAAGGCCGTACTGCCCTTATTCCGTTCCTTACCGTAGGCGATCCTGATCTGGAGACTACACTGGATATTATTGCCGAGCTGGAGGCAGCGGGAGCGGATATCCTGGAGCTTGGCGTTCCTTACTCCGATCCGCTGGCCGACGGTCCGGTCATCCAGCGGGCGTCTGCAAGAGCGCTGCGCAGCAAGGTTCATCTGCGCACCTGTATGGAGACGGCGCTGAAAGCACGGCAGGCTGGCAGCGGGCTGCCGTTCATCCTGTTCACGTATTATAATCCGGTGCTGCAGATGGGGCTGGATACGTTTTTTGCGGAGCTGAATACCCATGAGATCAGCGGGCTGATTATTCCCGACCTGCCGGTTGAGGAGTCAGAAGACATGCGTGCACGCAGCCGTGCCGCCGGTGTGAATCTCATTCCGCTCGTGGCCCCGACCTCCAGCGAACGGATTGCCCGGATCGTATCCGGTGCAAGCGGCTTTGTCTATTGCGTATCCTCGCTCGGGGTAACCGGGGAACGCTCAAGCTTCCACAGCGGAGTAGATGAATTCATAGCGTCCGTCCGCCGTTCTACGGACCTGCCTATCGCTGTAGGATTCGGGATCTCCACCGGAGAACAGGTATCCCGGTTTGCCAAGATCTGTGATGGTGTAGTAGTCGGAAGCGCCATTGTCCGCAAGGTGGAGGAGGTTATTCCCCTCTTGTCCCAGCCGCAGACGAGAAGCGCCGGACTGTTGCAAATTCGTGAATTTGTGTCACAATTAAGACCTAATTAACCTTTGGAGAGCGAGGATCACCCATGAATCCAAAACCGAATATCGTTGACCTTCCTGTCTACAAGCCAGGGAAGCCGATTGAAGAAGTCAAGAAGGAGCTGGGCTTAAGCGAAGTCATTAAGCTGGCATCCAACGAGAATCCTTACGGGGCTGCACCAAGTGCGAAGGCCGCTATCGTAGCGGAGCTGGATAACCTCTTTTTATACCCGGACGGCTCTGCCGCTGAGCTGACGGCGACGCTGGCTAAGCACCTGGGCGTGGCGGGTTACCGTATTATTTTCGGATGCGGATCGGATGAGATTATTGCTCTGATTGCCCGTGCCTTCTTCCTGCCCGGCGACGAGACGATTATGGCAGATCAGACTTTCTCTGTATATAAGAGCAATGCGGATATCGAAGGGGCTGTAACTATAGAAGTCCCGCTTAAGGACGGAACGCATGATCTGGACGCGATGCTGGCGAAGATTTCGGACCGGACCAAAATCGTCTGGATTTGCAATCCGAACAATCCAACCGGTACCATTGTGCCTGAGGATGCTCTGATTTCGTTCCTGGATGCAGTACCTGCGGGCGTAATGGTAGTCCTCGATGAAGCCTATTATGAATATGTGACGGATCTCAGCTACACTGATGGCATTAAGCTGATCGACAAATACCCTAATCTGGTAGTCCTTCGTACCTTCTCCAAAATCTATGGTCTTGCTGCGCTCCGTATCGGCTATGGTGTAGCCAGCCAGCAGGTGATCTCCCTGATTAATCAGGTGCGTGAGCCGTTCAATACGACCCGCCTGGCTCAGGTGGCGGCTGTAGCGGCACTCTCCGATCAGGAATATGTGCAGCAGTGCCGTGCCCTTAACAGTGCAGGGATTGTGCAGCTTGAGGCGGAATTCGCGCGTCTAGGGCTTACGTCGTTCCCGGCTCACGGGAACTTCATTATGGTGGATGTACGTAAGCCTGCGGCTGAAGTCTTCGATACGCTGCTGCGGCAAGGAATCATCGTCAGAACAGGCTTCCACCGGTATCCGACCTATCTGCGGGTGACCATCGGCTCCGCCGAGCAGAACACAGCCTTCGTAGCTGCCCTGGAGCAAGCGCTGAAGGAGCAGGAAGTTCGCACATAACCGCAACAGGCTCAGAAGCTGGATTGACGATACCACAGAAGGCAGGTAGTACTAAGAACATGACGACAAAAATAGCAATTTTCGGTGTCGGCCTGATCGGCGGCTCACTGGCCCTATGCTTCAAAGGTAAGGAGGGTCTGACCGTTGTAGGCCATGCCCACCGTCCTGAATCTGCTGCCAAATATGTGAGCAGAGGTGTGGTTGATCAGGCTACATTATCTCTTGAGGAAGCTGCACTGGATGCGGATTATATTTTTCTGTGTGTGCCGGTCGGCATGCTTGAGGACTACCTTCAGCGGTTAAGCAGGCTGCCGCTGAAGGCGGGCTGTATCATTACAGATGTCGGCAGCACCAAAGCCAGTATCGCTGCGTGTGCCCTTACACTGGATATTCCCGGCGTACATTTCATCGGAGGCCATCCCATGGCCGGATCGGAGCGTTCAGGCGTAGAGGCAGCCTCCTCCTTATTGTTCGAGAATGCGTACTACGTGCTCACGCCCCCGCCAGGAGTACCTGAAGCGGCATACCAGGCTCTGGAGTCGCTCCTGCTACATACGAGAGCGCAGATTGTCCGGCTTGATCCGGAGCGCCATGATGAGATTGTAGGAGCGATCAGCCATCTGCCGCATATTATTGCGGTAGCCCTGGTGAATCAGATTCATGCCTATGACCATTCGGACTCCTTGTACAGCACGCTGGCTGCGGGGGGCTTCCGTGATATTACCCGGATTGCTTCGAGCGATCCGATCATCTGGCGCGATATTCTGCTGAATAACCGCTCTGTGATGCTGCGGCTGCTGAAGGATTGGAACGATGAGGTGTCCTCGTTCATTCATCTGCTGGAGAGCGGGGATGGTGCAGGGATCGAGTCGGCCTTCCAGGAGGCGAATCAATTCCGCAGCCAGCTTCCTGAGCGGCGCAAGGGAATGATCACTCCGCTGTTCGATCTGCATATTGATGTTCCCGATCATCCCGGCATTATCGGCCGGATTGCTACGGAGCTGGGCGACCAGGGCATCAACCTCAGCAACGTGCAGATTATTGAGAGCCGCGAGGATGTTCCCGGGATCATGCGCTTATCCTTCCGCCAGGAGAACGATATGGAGCGGGCCAGAATTCTGTTGCAGGAGAATGATTATACCGTATATATGTAAAATATATGTAAAAAGGAAAATAAGAGCCGGGGCTTGAAGCTCCGGCTCTTATTTTTTTGAAACTTAACTGCTTTCTCTAAGGAGTAAGTGGACAAATGTATCTTAATTCAGCGATAGTTGCTGGATATTAGGAAGCAAGTGGAAAAACAGCAACTATTATTGCTGGTTTCTGCCATACAACGGAGGAGGAGCAGAAATAAGTGTTGTTTGTCCAGCTATTGCACCGAAAAAGAACCACACTCCCTAAATAAGTGGAGGATATCCACCTGCTATGAGAGGACGCCCCGGCTCCCGCAAAGAACAAACGCTTGGTAAACACCCATATGTTCGTAAAAATGGGCAAAAAAAAGACCGCTTACATAATAAGCGGTTACAGTTCACAATTTCTTGGAACCGTGTAGTGTTTGGATAGGAGTGGAGAGAAACCATACTGTACTTTTATTATATGTATCCGTTTACATTTTGTCAACACTTTATTCAAAGAAAAAAAGACCGCTTTCATCGGCCTGTCTTTGCCTCTCTCAAAGTCTATTAATTTCCTCCTGTTAGAAACTGTGCTATACTAGGTTAAGTATGTTTATAGATTCCTTCCAGGTATAGGTAACCGCTTGCTGAACAAGTGGAGAGAGGCTGCGTTGTCCTGTAAGGAGAATGCTGCCATTCTTCTGACTTGAAAAGAATGAAAGTTGTAAATATGCGAATTTTTTTCAGTATTTACATACACCAAGCCTTAAATAACGGTTAGTTGAATATACATAGGAAGATTGGATTTTTGTGCTGCAAATTTGAAGTAATGCCGCAACTTTTTGTTACCTGCCCGGTATAAGTAGATACGGACCGGACGGGATTACACGTGCAAGGGCGAGGAGGGCCGACTCACCATGACGGATTCCCAGTTGATCCAGCTAATCAAGCAAGGCGATACAGAATTATACTCGGAACTCATGCGACGATATCAACGCAAGATATTGGCGTTTGTGTACCACATGCTGAAGAACTCCCATATGGAGCTGATTGCCGAAGACCTCTGTTCAGAGACCTTCTACAAAGCCTTCCGGAGTCTTCATTCCTTCCGGGAAGTTGATGCTTCTTTCTCCACATGGCTGTACACGATTGCCCGCAATACAGTGCTGAGTGAACTTCGTAAGAACCGTGCCGGGAATGTGTCGCTCGAAGAGAGCGGATATACGCCTGTGGCACCGCTTGATGTTGCGCCGGAACAGGCAGCATTGCGTAAGGAACGGATGGAGCTCGTCCGCGAAGCGATTAACAATCTCCCGGAGAAGCAGCGTTCCGCGCTGATTCTGCGTGAATATGATCAGATGGATTATCAGGAAATTGCTGTGATTCTGGAGCAGAGCGTCAGCTCAGTGAAGTCACTGCTGTTCCGGGCTAGAAGCAGTGTGAAGCTGCAGCTCGAATCCTATTTCTATGAGCCTGAAGCTGAAGAGCAGGCTGAGAGGGTGTAAGGCCTATGAATTGCAGGGAAGCGCAGGATTCCATTCCACACTTGTGGGACGCTCCCCCCACAGATCCCAGGCGGATTAGACTTGAGAGACATATCGCAACCTGCTCCTACTGCAGTGCCGAATGGGCACTGTGGCAGGAGACCAGTGAGCTTATGCAGGATACAAGATTCGATGTCAGCGATGAGCGGGCAGAAGCGATTAACAGTAAGGTTATGGAGCGGATCTATCTGGAGAGCCCTTGGCTTATGCCTGGAGACGGGAAGTCTGCGGGGAGCTCTACAGTATTCCGGCATCGTTTAACCCTCTGGATTGCCTGCTTCTTAGCGGTGTTTATCTCCAGCTTCTTATATTTCACCGTGTTCAAGACCCCTTCGAATACGACGGCGGCACAGAGCGGGATCGTCGAGACAGGTGTGGCAGGCTTAACTCTGGACTGGTCTTCTTCCTATCCGGTGGAGTCTGAGGGCGGGATCATTGAGCCGCTGGTGGCCAATATGGGGCCTGCACATCCGCAGTACTGGATGGTATTGTCGACGCTGGGCGTCGGATTATCCATATTCCTGCTGGTCCGTCTGAACCGGTACCGCAGACAATGAGAACCCCCTTCCCGAACCTGGAGAAGAGGGTTTTTGATTTGAATACAAGAATGTATGTGTATCCACTTGCTCTAAAAAAGAAGACATTTGTTTTCATTCGTGTTACATTAGTAAGCAAACATAAAAGGGAAGGGAACGGTGATAGGCGATGCTGATCGGCTTAATACGCCATGGGCTGACGGATTGGAATGCGGTAGGTAAAATTCAGGGACAAAGTGATATTCCGCTGAATGATGAAGGCAGGCGGCAGGCTGAGATGCTGGGCGACCGGCTGCTGCAGGAGCCTTACCACTGGGACTATTGTATTACCAGCAGCCTGTCGCGTGCAGCAGAGACCGGCAAGATCGTAGCGGCCAAGCTGGGTATTCCTCTCCTTGAGCCGGATGACCGTATCCGTGAGCGTGCCTACGGCCAGGTGGAGGGCATGACAGCCGAAGCCCGTGAAGCCAAATGGGGCAAGGATTGGAAGCTGCTGTCTCTGGGACAGGAGAGCGATGAGGCGCTTCAGGTCCGGGGTCTTGCATTCCTGGAGGATATTACGGCCCGCTTCCCGGGTAAGAATGTCCTGGTCATCTCCCATGGAGGATTCCTTGCGCAGCTCTACACCGCACTTTACAAAGACAAATATTCGGAACGGCTCGGCAATCTCTCACTCACGATTCTGGAGAAGAATGAGCAGGAATGGAATCCTTTATTGTACAACTGTACCCGTCATATTTTACAAAAACAGCATTAACCCGACCCTTCGGGTTATTTTTTTTGCGGCAAAAGGAATAAAAAGGGCTGTATTTCCCATAATGGTAGTAAAACAGTGAGGCGATGAGAGATGAATCTGGCGGATATGCTCACTTATGCAGACATTGGTCAGCTGACCGCCATTGCGGGACGCTATCAGTGTGAGTGCAAACGGAATTCCAAACATGATTTGATTCAGAGTATATTGATTACCTTGGGCAGCCGGGAATTCATGGAGTCCCATATTAAGGGGAGTTCCCCGGGAGAGCTGCGTTTGCTGAACAGCCTGCTCTTTGATGAACGCAGTCACTTCAGCCTGGAGGATCTGCTGGCTGCTGCCAGGCAGGCTTCCTTCGATGCCCCGCCCGGCAAAAGCGGTGACTACCGCGAGCTGGTCAGCCGGCTTAAGAACAGCGGCTGGTTGTTCAGCGGAGCCTCTCAGCAGAGCCGGTATCTGTTCCAGGTGCCGCTGGATCTGAAGAAGCGCTTCCGTGAGCAGATGGGCCAGTATTTGCAGCAGCGGATTATTCCTGTCCCGGAGCCGGCGGTGTACAGGGGAGAGGGAGATTTACTGGCCGGGGATCTGCTGCTGTTCCTGCGGTATGTGAAGGAGAATGAGCCTGAGCTGAACCAGGAAGGCGCGCTTTATAAGCGCAATCAGCAAGGGCTGATGAATGCGCTGCAGATTACGGAGCCTTTGCTTGGCAAAGGTGGCTGGAGGTTCGGCTACGGCAGGGCTTGTGAGCATTATCCGCCGAGATTTGCCCTGCTGTACGATTATGCCCGCCACCGCCGCTGGATCTCCGAGGAAGGCTACAGGCTGCAGCTTACAGCCGCAGGCGGGCATTTTCTGGCGGAGGGAAAATCCGAGAAGCTGATGCAGTTATTCTCCTTTTGGTTAAGACTGTATAAAGGGGCTATTCCCAATTTGCCTTCGCTGGTCTACTGGATCAGTCTAAGTGCCGGCAGATGGGTGACCACAGCCTCGCTGTTAGAAGGAATCGGCTGGCTGATCAAGCCCTTCTATTACGATGATGCCGCTTCCATTCTGGAACAGCGCATCTTGCGGATGATGCTGCATCTGGGCATGCTTAAGCTTGGTGAGCAGCCCGCAGGAACAGTGGTCATGATGACACCCTGGGGATGTGAGGCGGCTGTGCCGAAGCATCTGCTCAGGTAAGGGGGAGAGAGATGCGGATTGCCTATGGGAGTTACATACCGCAGCTTGATGAATCAGTCTATGTGGCGGAAGGCGCTAAGCTCGTTGGCGATGTAAGAATAAGCAAACAATCCAGTGTCTGGTTCAACGCCGTACTTCGCGGTGACCTGGCGCCGGTGATCATCGGGGAACGCTGCAATATCCAGGACGGTGTGGTCGGCCATGTGGCGGAAGGATTGCCGCTGGTGCTTGCGGATGACATCTCGGTCGGGCATTCAGCAATCATCCACGGCTGCCGGATAGGCAAGGGCACATTAATCGGAATGGGTGCAATTGTACTGAACGGAGCAGAGATTGGTGAATATGCTTTAATAGGAGCCGGCTCTATTGTAACCGAGAACAAAATCATTCCTCCGTACACGCTCTCCTTGGGCACACCGGCCAAAGTAATCCGTGAACTGACTGAGCAGGATCTGCTGAGGATGGCACGCACAAGTGAAAGCTATGTGAAAAAAGCATTGGAATACGGAATTTCTTAAACAGCGGAGGTGTATCGAATGGACAAAATGAAGGCTACTTATGAAGTGATGCTGGGGCTGGCTGCGGAAATGGTGTGGGATGAAGCATTAAGAAAGCGTCGTACCGACATGTTGTACCTGGAGATTGACACGGCGCTGGCTGCCGGTGATGAGGCAGCTTTCCGGAATCTGACTGAAGAACTGAAAAGTTTGGCATAGGAAATGCGCTTGGCGCATTTCTTTTTTTCTGTATTAGGGATTGCCAAGCTGAATACACTTGTTTATGATGCTTTTAAAGTAAAAATGCATGCTGCAGGATGCGGCTAGAGGAGGCGAATCTATGAAATTCAGTGATTTTGACAGTAGAGCCTGGGAGACCGACGGACATTTTTATGATACGTGCATCATTCCTTATAGCGGACTTCAGGGCACGGAGACTCCGCCTGAGACCGCCACGTTACTTGAACGCCAGCGTGATTTCCTGGAATTGGCTGAACAACCGTACAAGGGGAGGGTCGTGACTTATCCGGCGGTACAGTATGCCGGGCCCGGAATGGGAGCTATTGTGAATGAACTTTGCCGAAAAGTCAAATCCAGCGGCTTCCAGTACGCAATCGTGATGTCTGCCAATGAGGGACTGCGCAGGGAGGATGTTTTTGAAAGCGATTTACTCCTTTGCCTGCCTGAGATAGTGGCTGATTCCAGGGCAGGGGTAAGCGCGTATGTGCGCAGCGAAATCCAGACCTTATGGCAGAATGAAAAATAAGTTAAATGTGACGGAAAATCAACAATTTATTAAAAAAGCACCGAAAACGCCTGTCACAATTTAGACAATATTCTTGACGGGTTTTGGACCCTAAGCTATGATTAGGATGAACTTATATGAACTGTGATATTTTTCATTGAAAACGGATTTTTTACCTAAAATACCTATGCAATAACTCTGCAGGTGCCTTCTCACATTTTGAAAAGGGGGTTACATACAGTATGAGCAGCCTTAATGAAGAAGAAGTGTCACTTCCGCAAGAACCGCCCAGCCGAAACGAGATGTCACGCAGACAGTTTTTAACCTATACGTTAGGCGGGGCGACCGCCTTTATGGGGGCCGGCGTTATTTTGCCGATGGTCCGGTTTGCTGTGGACCCGATTTTGCAGAAAAAAGGCGAGGGGCAATTCATCAAGGTAGCCGAAGCGTCCAAAATTACAGAGGAGCCCCAGGAGTTCACCTTCGAGCTTCCGCAGCAGGACGGATGGTATGCCAGTACAGCGATGCTTACGGCGTGGATTCGTAAAGACGCGAACGGAGATATTTATGCGCTTTCACCCATCTGCAAGCATCTGGGCTGCACCGTAGGCTGGAATAATAACAAGGCGTATCCCGATGAATATCATTGCCCTTGCCATGGTGCCCGCTACACGAAGCAGGGCCGGCAACTTGCCGTTGCTGCTAAACCGCTGGACCAGTACACCACCAAGATTGACGGAGGCTGGGTATATCTCGGTGAAATCATTCCTAATACTGTTTCGGCGAAGGAGGCGTGAACGGCGTGTTCAAAAACGTATATAACTGGATTGATGAACGTCTGGATATTACACCGATCTGGAGAGATGTTGCCGACCACGAGGTCCCTGAGCATGTCAATCCGGCACACCATTTTTCAGCCTTTGTCTACTGCTTCGGCGGACTAACGTTCTTCATCACTGTCATACAGATCCTTTCAGGAATGTTCCTGACCATGTACTATGTCCCGGATATTATTAATGCCTATGCCAGTGTGGAATATCTGCAGACCAAGGTCGCCTTTGGTAAAATCGTACGCGGCATGCATCACTGGGGCGCGAGTCTCGTCATTGTGATGATGTTCCTTCATACGATGCGTGTGTTCTTCACCGGTTCGTACAAGGCTCCACGCGAGATGAACTGGGTAGTGGGGATGCTGATTTTTTTCGTCATGCTGGGACTGGGTCTAACCGGTTATCTGCTTCCGTGGGACAATAAGGCGTACTTCGCCACCAAGGTTACGCTGGAGATCGCCAATTCGGTTCCGTTCATGGGGCCGGTGCTCAAGGAGCTGATGCAGGGCGGCAGTATCGCCGGGGCCGAGACGCTGACCCGGTTCTTCGCCTTACATGTATTCTTCCTCCCGGCGGTTCTGCTTATTCTGCTTGTCGGGCACTTCATTATGATCCGCAGACAAGGCATATCCGGTCCGCTGTAAAATAACGTATAGGAGGCACAGTCATGGCACACGGAGACGACTCCAAAGAGAAGGTGGTATTCGTCGGGGATTCCCGGGTCCGCAGAGGGAACGGATTCATTACCCCGCCGGATTATACGGCGTATCCGGGTAAATCGGAAGCCTTTATCCCTAACTTTCTGCTCAAGGAATGGATGGTTGGTGTAGTAGTGCTGGTGGGGATTCTGGTTCTGACCATCTCAGAGCCGGCTCCGCTCGGCTTCCCTGCCAATCCGGCAGCATCGGTTATTCCGATTCCCGACTGGTATTTTCTCTTCCTCTATCAGTATTTGAAGCTTCCTTACGCATCCGGTGACTATATTGTGCTGGGGACGCTGGGTGTGACTGGGGTGGCCTTCGGGGCTCTGCTGCTGGCACCTTTTCTGGATACCGGCCCGGAGCGGCGGTTCTACCGCAGACCGATTGCATCCTCGCTGATGTTCCTGTCCCTCGCTGCAATCGTCTATTTGACCAATACAGCCTGGACAGAATACAAGCATGAGATGGCTGAGACCGGCCAGATTCCAGAGGATGTTCAGCGCGAGGAGAAGGCGGCCGAGAACAGGGCTGCGGGCTTGCCAACCACAAGCGCCGTCAAGCCGAAGGATATTGCCATTGTGGACAAGGACGATCCGGCTATGGCTCTCTATAAGCAAGCAACCTGTATAACCTGCCATGCCGTAGATATGAAGGGCTCCGGCAGTATTCCCTCACTGCGCGGTGTCGGTGACAAGCATGATCAGGCAGCGATTCTTACTATTATAAAAGAAGGTAAGGGTCAGATGCCGCCGATGGTTGAAACAGCTATGGGGGCAGGGCTGACTGAGCAGGATATCGATGAGCTGGCCGGCTGGCTTGCCAAACAAAAAAGCGGACAGTAAAATAACAGTAACGCAAAACCTGATCGTCTATGCGCTCAGGTTTTTGTCATGTCATGAAGCTCCAACAGTCGGGGGGAAGCTGTACATATGCCGGGTCATTGGTTTGAGAAGTTATTTAGGGACCGAAGAATAATATGGCTGCTGTTTATCGTAAATCTGCTGGGGACGGTCTACGGATATATGTGGTATGGCAATCAGCTCACATTCACAGCTCAGACGGAACCGCTCTGGCTACTGCCGTTCGTTCCAGACAGCCCTACGGCCAGTCTGTTCTTCACAGCTGCACTACTGCTGTTGCTCTATCCGCCAAGAGGGCTTGCAGGAACACTGGCGCGTGAGCTGATTGAAGCGTTGGCTGTATTAACATCAGTGAAATACGGGATATGGGCGGTCAGTATCATAGTGGCCGGCGGTTATCAGGGGGATTCGATCACCTGGAAGGACTGGATGCTGATGATCTCCCATACCGGAATGGCTGTAGAAGCCTTGATCTATGCCCGGTTCTTCACCTTTCGGAGAATGCTGCCTGTGGCGCTTGCGTGGACGTTCGCTAATGATATAGTGGATTATTCACAAGGCGTGTATCCATGGCTGCCCTCGGTGCTTGATGATGATCTTATCACTGTTCAGTATTCCACCATGGGGCTTACGCTGTTCAGTACAGCCGCTGCCTGGCTGTTTTGCGGCCGGACAAGGCGTCCGGCACTTCCGGACAGAACTGCCATGAAGCGCTGAGCCTCCGTTCTAACTCTTGTCCTTCCGCCATACATTAAGGTGGGAGGGATGTCTTATGCCGCGCAGAAAAGTAATCATACTGTCTGGAATTCTGCTGTGCTGGCTGCTCGCCGGTATCAGCGTAGACCGCGTTCAGGCTGAAGCGGGGGATGCTGCTGCAGGCCATGGAAGCACAACTTACATAGAAGCAGCCGGAAGTGTACCCAGTGATCCCGCTGCGCTCACAGCCAGGAGTGGAGCACAGCGGCTGGAGCAGGCTGCGGAAGCTCTGTATGGGTATGTGCTTGAAGGCGATGTGCTGAAGGCCCGCCAGGAAGCAGAGGAAATCTCGCAGATCTTCATCTCGTCATCCTTCGAAGGGATGACCTCAGTGGAGGGGATCAATGCACTCTCGTCCGTTATTCTGGATATGAAGTCCGCACTGGCTGCGGCCCAGCCGTCCCCGGAGAGATGGGAAGCGGCTGCGGCGAAGCTGCGGCTTGCCGCTAACAGCCTGAATCACCCGCGCCAGCCCATGTGGCTGCAGTATTATAAGCTGGTCCGTGAGGATCTGAACGATATGGAGCAAAGTGCCGCCGCGAATGATCTGAAGGGCTGGACAGCGGCGCTGGCAAGACTTCAGAGCCGGTACGCGAATATCCGGCCTGCCGTGATGATCTCCCGGCCTGCTGAGACGGTGAACGCCTTTGATTCCTGGCTGTCATATGCCGGTGGGGTGGCAGGCTCGGAGCAGCCCGTGGAACGGGCCCGCCTGCTGGAGATCGTATCCTACGGGCAGGATGCAGCAAGAGTGATGTTCGGCAAGGAGCGCAGCGAGCCGGTCTTGTCGCTGCCGCTGGCTCCGCAGCAATACGGGGGCTGGGCTTTGCTGGCAGGCGCGTTCATCTTTACGGTGCTGGCGTATACGGCTTATCGTAAGTATCGTGGCCAGAAGCGGGATTTGAAGACCGTGTAGCATAAGGTCGAGGGAACAGAGGATACAAAAGAGGGCGGACCCCGCTAGCAGCTATTGCTGGCTTGCGGGGTCCGCCCTCTTTTGAAATATAAGAATTTATATGTTGCACACGATAAATTATCCTTCTATTTCTCGCTGAAACGGGTGCCGCCCTCTAAAAAAGGACGGCAAAGCCGTTTCCACTTGTGTATAGATTACGTCTCCCGGAAGCCTTCGCCGTGAACATCATGAACGTCACTGATAATGACGAAGGCTTTAGGGTCTACCGACTTCACCAGCAGGCTGAGCCGGCGGATCTCCTGCCTGGAGACCACACAGTAGACCATATGCTTGGCCTGCTTGGAATAGGCGCCGATTGCCGGGATCAAGGTCACGCCGCGCTCCAGCTCAGCGGTGATCAGTTCGGCAATTCTCGGAGCCTCGTCGCTGATGATGGTGAAGGCTTTGGCCGCGTAGGCTCCTTCCTGGATGAAATCAATTACGCGTGAGGCGATGAAGACGGCCACAAGCGTATATAATATTTTTTCGCGGGGAATGTAGAGCAGGGAAGCCCCGATAATGATGATATCCACGGCCAGAATAATCTGTCCCATACTCCAGCCGAACTTGCGTCCCAGTATCCGTGCTACAATATCTACACCCCCGGTGGTGCCTCCGAAGCGGAAGACAATCCCCAGACCCAGACCCAGGGTAACCCCTGCATATAATGAAGCAAGAATAAAATCATGCTCTGTACTGAACGTCACAATCCAGCCTGCTTTAATCATCCGTTCAAATAACCAGAGGAAAAAAGACAGGGCGCCGATGCCAAGGCCCGTATACACGATCTGATTCGCCCCGAGCACCTTCCAGCCGAGCAGAAAAAGCGGGAGGTTCAGCAGCAGTGTCGTTAAGAAGATCGGGATGTTAAAGGCGTAATTCAGCAGGATGGTAATCCCGGTAACTCCGCCCTCCATCAGCTGGTTGGGAATGATGAAATACAGTAGTCCGAATGCGTAGATGGCTGTGCCCAGCATGATGGGGGCCACTGTTTTACTGACTGTGCTGATTTTAATGGTTGAACTCATATAATCCCTCGCCTACGCCTCTAAATGGGCAATTTATATGTAATGATCCCCCCGGAGAGCACGTAAGCTCCAGGCGGCATTGCAAAAAAGATTTGTCTTCAAAACGTCTTTACGATAACATAGGGGCAAACAGAAGGCAAGAACACACGGGGGTGGAACAATAATTTATGGATAAAAGCCTTGGTGACATTCAGCGTGAGGTGGATGCCTATATCTCACAGTTTAAAGAAGGCTACTTCAGTCCGCTGTCGATGCTGGCCCGGATGTCCGAGGAAGTTGGAGAGCTGGCCCGCGAAGTGAACCATCAATTCGGCGAAAAACCGAAAAAAGCGGATGAAGCCGATAATTCGATTGAGCTGGAGCTGGGTGACATTCTCTTCATTACCGTTTGTTTCGCCAATTCACTCGGTATAGACTTAACTGAGGCACACAATAAGGTTATGCACAAATTCAATACGCGTGATGCCGGGCGCTGGACGCCCAAAAACACCGATTAGGCCTATGCTACATATGCTGTACCAAACGAACGGGATTTAGCCGTAAGGATGGTGAGGATATGGATCATAATGATTATGTAAAAGCGGCCTACCGCTCGATACTCCGCAGTGACTTTGCTGAGGCCATCACCTTGTTCGAGGCGGCCATTGCCGCTAGTCCTGATGATGCGGAAGTCAGATACCGCTGCTCTATTACCTATGCCCGCAGCGGAATGCTGGATAAAGCGCTTGAACATGCTGTAGCCGCACGCCGGCTGGATGGGACTAAACCGGAGTATCAGCTGCATCTTCAGCATCTGCAGGCCCTCCAGCTTGTGCAGGAGGCGAAGCGGCTGCTGGAGGATGAAGCAGCGGAAGCGCTAAATCCGTACCATCCGATTACGCTGCTGAAGGAAGCTGTATCGCTTGATCCTCTCTACGGGGATGCTTATGTATGGCTGGCGATTGCGCACAGCCGGATGAATGAACATCTGCAGGCGATTGCAGTACTCAAAGAAGTCATGTCGCTGCACCCGGATGACAGCGGACTGCGTCTGCTGATGAAGGATCTGCAGAAATCGCTGCAACACTATATACAATAATAACAGAGCCAGGGAAAGCGGGGAGAATTCATTTGAGTGACAAGATCAGAGTTATTGTCTCCGGAGCTGGAGGCAGAATGGGCAAAGAGGTTGTGAAGCTGGTATTGCAGGATGATGAACTTGAGCTGGCGGCAGCGGTGGACCGCTCTGCACATGGCAAAGATGCCGGCCGGCTGGTTGGCCTTGAGGAATGCAGTATACTTGTGACTTCGGATCTGGAGACTGCGCTTGCTGATACAGCGGCCGATGTAATGGTAGATTTTACGATTCCACAGTCGGCATATAGCAATACTGCACTGGCGGTCAAGTACGGCGTCCGTCCGGTTATCGGTACCACCGGCTTCACGCCGGAGCAGATCGCCGGGCTGGACAAGCAATGCCAAGAGCAGGGAATCGGCGGACTGATTGCACCTAACTTCTCCATCGGTGCGATTCTGCTGATGAAATTCGCTGCCCAGGCCGCAAAGTATTTCCCTCATCTCGAAATTATCGAATATCACGGAGACCAAAAGCTGGATGCTCCTTCAGGAACAGCGATTAAGACGGCAGAGATGATCTCTGAGGCGCGGCAGGAGCTCCGCCAGGGACATCCCGAGGAAGAAGAGATTATTGAAGGCTCGCGCGGCGGGTATTATAACGGCTTCCGTATTCACAGTGTGCGGCTTCCGGGTGTGTTTGCCCAGGAGGAGGTTGTCTTCGGCGGGTTCGGACAGTCGCTGAAGATCCGTCATGACTCCTATGAGCGTGCGGGATATATGCCGGGAGTCAAGCTCGGAATTCAAAAGGTGATGGGCTATACCGGCTTGATTTACGGTTTTGAGCATTTTATAGAATAGACGGGGAGAGAAACAGAATGTTGAAAATTGCTTTTATCGCACATGACCGTAAAAAAGATGAAATGGTTAATTTCGTAACCGCTTATGAGCATGTCTTCGAAGGGCACCAGTTATTCTCCACCGGAACGACGGGCCAGCGCATCATGGAAGTGACCAAGCTCTCCATTCACCGTTACATGTCCGGGCCGCTTGGCGGCGATCAGCAGATCGGCTCTATGGTCGCTACAGATGAGCTGGATTTGATCATTTTCTTGCGTGATCCGCTGATGGCCCAGCCGCATGAACCGGATATTACGGCACTGCTGCGTCTGTGTGATGTGTACGGGATTCCGGTTGCCACGAATATTGCTACAGCAGAAATCCTGGTGAAGGCTATTGACCGGGGAGATTTCGGCTGGCGTGAGCTGGTACATAAATACAAGCCGGGTGTGGACGAGTCATGAAGCTTGACATTCTGGTATTCGGCGCGCATGCGGATGATGCCGAGATCGGCATGGCAGGAACGATTGCCAAGCACACTGCCGCCGGATTCAAGGTGGGAATGTGCGATTTGACCCGGGCGGAGATGTCCTCGAACGGAACAGTGGAGCTTCGGGAAAAGGAGGCTGAGCAGGCTGCCGCAGTGCTGGGCGCGTCGGTACGGAGTAATTTGGGGCTGCCTGACCGGGGCCTCTCTCTGACAGAGGGGCATCTGGCCGCTGTAACTGCAGAAATCCGCCGCTATGCCCCGTCGATGGTATTTGCCCCTTACTGGGAAGACCGCCATCCCGATCATATTGCCTGCAGTAAGCTGGTGGAGGAAGCGGTATTTAATGCCAAGCTGCGCAAATATATGCCGGACAAGCCTGCGATTGCGGAGCCACAATTATATTTCTATTTCATTAATGATCTTGGACGGACGGACCTGATTGTCGATGTGACTGCGCAGTATCCGCTGAAGGAGCAGGCATTGTCCTGCTACCGTTCACAGTTCGGGATCACTCCGGGAGAGGATGCCGTAGCGACTCCTCTGACAGAAGGATATATTGACCGCGTCCGTTCCAGAGATATGCTGCTCGGCCAGCGGAGGCTCATTCCTTATGCCGAAGGGTTCGCTGGTAAGGTACCGTATACTGTGGATCTGTTCAGTGCTGCACGCGGATAAGGCGCAACTCGACAAAGCCCGGAAAACAACTATAATTAATTCATAACGTTACTTGAAGTAATAGAGCTAAGTTAAATGAAGGGGCGGAGCTATGGAGCGGCTAAAGATAGGCATCACTTGTTATCCTTCTCTTGGCGGCTCGGGTGTGGTGGCCACTGAACTGGGCAAGCTATTGGCTGAAAAAGGCCATGAGGTTCATTTTATAACCCACAGCATCCCGTTTCGGCTGGGAACGTTTCAGAAGAATATTTTCTACCACGAGGTAGAGGTTAACGATTATTATGTATTCCGCTATCCGCCATACGATCTGGCGCTGGCAACCAAGATGGCACAGGTAGCCAAAATGCAGAATCTGGACCTGTTCCATGTGCATTATGCGGTTCCGCATGCGGTATGTGCTTTTCTGGCCAAGCAGATCTTGGGCAATGATATTAAGGTGGTTACCACGCTGCACGGCACGGATATTACGGTACTGGGCCAGGATGAATCCCTGAAGGATCTGATCCGGCTGGGCATTAACGAGAGCGATGCGGTGACCGCAGTCTCCCGTGATCTGATCAAGGAGACCCGCAAGGCGCTTGATATTACGCGTGAAATTGATCTGACATATAATTTCGTGGACAAACGTGTCTATTATCCCCGGGATGTCACGGATTTGCGTGGCGACTTTGCAGCCCCGGATGAGAAGATTCTCATGCATATCAGCAATTTCCGCCCGGTCAAGCGGGTAAGTGATGTGGTGGATGTGTTCGCCAAGGTGAACCGGCAGGTGCCTTCCAAGCTGCTGCTGGTCGGCGAAGGCCCTGACCTGCCTAAGATTCAAGCCAAGATCAGCGAGATGGGTCTCGACGATCATGTCCGCTTCCTGGGTAAGCAGGACGAGATTGCCCAGGTGATCTCCCTGGCGGACCTGTTGCTGCTGCCCTCGGAGAAGGAGAGCTTCGGGCTGGTCGCTCTGGAAGCGATGGCCTGCGGCGTTCCGACCATCGGATCGCAGGCCGGGGGCATTCCGGAGCTGATTCAGCATGGCAAGACCGGATTCCTCGCGCCAGTCGGGGATACAGAAGCGATGGCAGAGTATGCCGTCAGGCTGCTCTCGGATACGGCGATGGCTGAGAGCTTCCGGCGCGCCTGCCTGGAGCGGTCCTGCCATGATTTCAGCAGAGATATGATTACCAATCAATACGAAGATATCTATTACCGTGTGCTCGGGCGCAAGGTATCCGGATTAGACCCGATCCGGGGGTAAGGAGTCCGTTATGGAATGGAGAATGGCACCACCCGGCATGGCAGAAGCCGCCGGAATTGTTGTTGCCGGCCTGCTGGCAGGCGGTCATGAGGCTTATTTCGTCGGCGGCTGCCTGCGCGATGAGCTGCTGGGCCGTCCGGTGCATGATATAGACATCACTACCTCCGCACTGCCGGAGGAGGTGATGGCCCTGTTTCCGCGCTGTGTCCCTACCGGCCTGGCGCATGGCACGATCACTGTGCTACAGGAGGGCTACAGCTTAGAAGTTACGACCTACCGGACGGAGAGCGGCTATGCCGATCACCGGCGTCCGGAGCATGTCGTATTCGTAAGGGATGTACGGGAGGACCTCCGCCGCCGTGATTTCACGATCAATGCCATCTGCTGTGGCCTTGACGGCGGGCGGATTGACCCTTTCGGCGGGGAGCGTGATCTCAAGCTCCGCGTGATCCGCTGTGTAGGTGAAGCGGAGGAACGCTTCGAGGAGGATGCGCTGCGGATGCTGCGCTGCGTACGTTTTGCTTCCGTGCTGGATTTCGCGATTGCGAAGAATACCTGGCGCGGTCTGCTGCGCCAGCGAGACAAGCTGGCGCATATTGCTGTGGAGCGGGTGCGCGCCGAGGTGGAGCGCATCCTGGAAGGCCCGCACCCGCAGCGCGGGCTCGGGCTCCTGCTGCGCAGCGGCCTGCTGCCGCGCGGCAAAGCGCCGTTCCCTTGGACCGGCCGGGACCTGGCCGCCGCCGCCGCCCGCCTCGCCGGTCTCGGGAACCTGGAGAGCGCCCGCCTGCGCTGGGCGCTCCTGCTGCATGCCCTGGGATCGACATCGGCCTCCGCCGATGAGCTCCTGCGGGCATGGAGGTTCCCGGGGGCGACGCGCACCGGCGTCGTCGCCGTGCTCCGCGTCCGCGAAGCCTGGGACGCGGCGTTGTCCTCGGCCCGGCCGGAGGCTACCGGCGCCGGGGAGCGGCTGCGGCGGCGGTGGATCGCCGCCGTGCTGGGCTATGGCCAGTCAGCCGCCGAAGGGTGGCTGACGCTGCTTGAGGCGGCGGCGGGGGCTGACGCCGCGCGCGCTGTTGACGCAGGTGCAGCAGACCTGTCGTCAGACGTCCCTTACACAGACGGTGGCGTATCCGCCACGTTGTCAGCCGTCCCTGGCACAGACGGCGTATCCGCCACGTCGTCAGACGTCCCTTTCACAGACGATGGCGTATCTGCCACGTCGTCAGACATCCCTGGCATAGACGGCGTATCCGCCACAGCGACAGATGTCCCCGCCACAGCTGCGGACGTAAGTACCATCCCAACCGTCACCACCAGCCTCCTGCGGTCCTGGACCGCAGAGATGCCGGTCCGTACGCTCGCTGAGCTGGCGGTGAGCGGCCATGAGGTGACAGGGGCGTTGGAGAAGCGTCCCGGCCCTTGGCTGGGCATATTGCTGAACCAGCTTCTTCTGGCTGTCGCGGCAGGTGACCTTGCCAATGACACCCAATCACTGCTGCAAGCAGCCCAAAGGATGGATAGAGATGAATAGCGGTCATACGCAGCATTCCGGCGTCTTGAAGCGGGAGACGTTCGTTCCCGGCTGGGCCAAAGGAATTCAGCGGCTGGATACAGTCGGTTCCACTCAGGAGGAAGCCAAAATACTTGCCGAAGGCGGCGCACCGGAAGGAACAACGGTCATGGCCGAAGAGCAGACCGGCGGGCGCGGGCGGATGGGCCGCAAATGGCACTCGCCACATGGCAAAGGAATCTGGATGAGCCTGGTGCTGCGTCCCGATCTGCCGCTGGCCTTGACTCCGCAGCTGACGCTGCTGGCCGGAGTGGCTGTCTGCACAGCAATCCGTGAGGTTACCGGGGTGCCTGCCGGCATCAAGTGGCCGAATGACCTGCTGGCCGGCGGCCGCAAAATCTGCGGAATCCTGCTTGAATCCTCGCTTCGGGAAGGCGGGCTGCATTACTGCATCGCGGGTATCGGCATCGCTGCCAATCTGACCGAGGAAGACTACCCGGAGGAGCTGCTCGGGGTTGGTACATCGCTGCTGATCGAAGGCGGCGGCATTCCTGTTGACCGTACGAGGCTTGCGGAAGCCGTGCTGGAGGAACTCGAATATTTGTATCTTGTCTATCTGGAACACGGCTTTCAGCCCGTGAAGGAGCTGTGGGAGTCGATGTCGGTAACACTGGGGCGTCAGGTATGCGTGAATACTCCCCAAGGCCGCACCGAGGCTACTGCTGTAGGTCTGAACGGCAACGGCGGGCTGCTGCTGCGTAACGAATCCGGTGAGGTAGTGAGCGTACTGTCCGGCGAAATTGAAATGATTTAGAAGAGCATCAGATTTAACTAGTATCTCATCAGATTAAAGTTAGTGGAGCAGACACAATTCCCCTTCAATTTACATCTTTTCCAAGCGGGGGGTGTTCTTAAAGGGCGTTTGGCTTAGCACAACGGACTGAGGTGCTCTTATGCATAAAGAAAATCGTCACTTGGGCGATTAACGGACCGCAAGGACCTTATCCCCTGCAATTCAGCCCCAAAACGTCTTTCAGAAAGATGATAAGATCTCCTGAGTCCGTTACGCTGCAAAAAGGGGCGTTATCGCGGGAATAAGGTCTCTTCGGTCCGTTAGATTTTTGGGGATGATAGGGTTTCGTTACACGAACCCCTGAGAGGAAAGTCTTCCGTTTCACTGTTGTTAATTGTACATAATACACTTATCTCAGTTTTTAGCTACGAATGCAGCTTTGTACTTTACCTTGTTAGAATGCCAACAAGGCCGCTCCTCACGACCACGAGGGCGGCCATGTCATATTTTAAGGTGTTTATTTTTGTGTTTTTTTGGTATACTGTGCTCATGAGGCGGCATCGCATGGCGAGCTGTACTCACGCAATTGTTTTTTTGTTGTACCGGATGTACCTTCATAACTGGATGTAACGGTTACGTTGGATTCTGCTCTGAGCCGTAAGGACCGAGACAGAAGGGACGATCGCGAGTGACTCTTTTTTGCCCTTCGGACCTTTTTAGCGGACCATGCTAAAAGGTTTTTTTGTTTGCGCGAAACTCGCGTATTTTATGGAAAAGGGGAATGAGAGCGACATGGCAGACAAACACGCACTGAATATTATCAAGATGAAAAAAATGAAAACGGACGGTGTGCCCCTGAGCATGCTGACCGCTTATGACTACCCTTCAGCCCTGCTGGCGGAAGAAGCCGGCGTTGATCTGATTCTGGTCGGTGATTCCCTGGGAAATGTCGTGCTTGGTTATGATACCACGCTGCCGGTTACCATAGACGATATGGTCTACCATACCCGGTCGGTGAAACGCGGGGCTCCTAATACTTTTATAGTGGCTGATATGCCGTTTATGACCTACCACGGAAGCGTGGATGAGACCTTGCGCGGTGTGCGCAGGCTGATGCAGGAAGGCCAGGCCCATGCGGTCAAAATGGAAGGCGGCCTCGAAATCTGCTCCGCAGTGTCCGCTGTTGTCGCTGCCGGTGTTCCGGTGCTCGGCCATATTGGTCTGACCCCGCAGTCGGTCAATATGATCGGCGGCTACCGGATTCAGGGGAAGGATGCCAGGGATGCACAGCGGCTGATGGACGAAGCGAAGGCGCTGGAAGCTGCCGGGGCCTTCGGCATTGTGCTGGAGCTGGTCACGGAAGAGGTGGCTGAGGCGATCTCCCGGACGGTCAGCATACCGACCATAGGCATTGGTGCCGGGCGTTACTGTGACGGACAGGTTCTGGTATTCCATGATCTCCTGCGGTATGCCTCTCCTTACCGGGAGAAAAAATTCGTCAAAACCTACGCCGATGTAGGCTCCCTGATCCGCGAAGGCATCACCAGCTATGTTCAGGAAGTGAAGAACCGCTCGTTCCCTGCCGAGGAGCATGTGTTTAGCGCGGACGAGACTGTTCTGGAATCTTTATACGGCAATGCCGGCAAAGGAGCGAAATAAAATGAGAGTGATCCGAACGATTGCTGAACTGCGCGAAGCGCTTGAATATATGCGTGAAGGGGGCCATGGCCCTGTTGGTTTTGTGCCCACCATGGGATATCTGCACGAAGGACATGCCAGCCTGCTGCGTAAGGCAGGGGAGAAGAGCGGCACGGTGGTGATGAGTATTTTCGTCAATCCGCTGCAGTTTGGACCGAATGAGGATTTTGCTTCCTATCCGCGGGATGAACAGCGGGATCTGGAGCTGGCTGAACGTGAAGGTGCGGATTTGGTGTTCATCCCCAGTGTAGAAGAGATGTATCCGCAGCCGATTCGTACAGGCGTAACGGTCTCCTCGCTTACGTCGCAGCTCTGCGGCGCTTCGCGTCCAGGACATTTTGACGGAGTAACTACAGTGGTCAGCAAGCTGTTCCATATTGTGCAGCCGGATTATGCCTTCTTCGGACTGAAGGATGCCCAGCAGGTAGCTGTTCTCCGCCGGATGGTGTCAGACCTTAACATGAATGTGGACATTATCGCCTGTCCTATTGTGCGCGAGGAAGACGGGCTGGCGCTTAGCTCCCGCAATGTCTATCTGAGCAGCGAGGAGCGCAGACAGGCGCTGGTATTGTCTCGTTCCCTGCGCGAGGTGCGCCAAGCTATGGAAGAGGGCAGCATTCGTACGGTAAATGAAGCTCGGGCACTGCTGGTCTCGGTCATTTCTGCATCGCCGCTCGCAGTGATTGATTATGCAGAAATTCTAACCTTCCCTGATCTGGAAGAGCTGGAAGGCGGCAGCAGGCTGACGGATGCGGGCGGAGAGGTTATAATGGCTCTGGCCGTGAAGTTCGGCAGAACCCGTCTGATTGATAATAATGTATTTATTCCTAAGGAGGCACACGCTTTTGTTTAGACATATGATGAAATCCAAGATCCACCGGGCAACAGTCACTGAAGCCAATCTCAATTATGTGGGCAGCATTACCATTGATGAGGATCTGATGGAAGCTGCAGACCTGCTGGAGAATGAAAAGGTGCAGATCGTGGACAACAATAACGGCTCCCGCCTGGAGACTTATGTCATTCCGGGTCCGCGCGGCAGCGGCGTCATTTGTCTGAATGGGGCGGCGGCGCGTCTGGTACAGCCCGGAGATACCGTAATTATTATTTCCTACGCTGTGGTGTCCTCTGAAGAGCTGGCAGCGCATAAGCCGACGGTGGTGTTCGTAGATGAAGGCAACAAGCCGGTGAAGCTGGCGGATCATGAGATTCACGCCACAATTGCCTGAAGTCCGCGCTTTGAGCCATGTAATCAATGGCAGGGATGAAGACCCCCGTACTTGCTGATAATGAACTTAGGCAAGCTTAAGCTGACTTCATTATCAGTAAGGGTGGGATGTCCGGTGTTTCAACATTTATTTGCTGAGATGAACAAGATGCTCCAGGAGATCAAAACCGACTATCCTACTGCGGAGGGTGCCCGCCGAAGCGATCTTTTATCCAAGTATAATATGCTCCACCGAATCAGTGATACTGTAATGGATGAGTGGCTGCTCTTCGCCGAGAAGCTGAGCGAGTTCCGGGAACAGGCCGATTTCCAGACTCCGCCGGAGGAATTGCCGGAGGAGGAAGCGCCCGAGCTTGCGATGGATGCTTTTGTCAGGGGCCAGGGCTATTACAAGCTGCTGATGTACCGCAAGTGCATTGAACAGTTCAGGGAGGTTACGGCTAAGTATCCGGACAGCCTCGCTGCCCGCCTGTATTTGGCTATGGCTTATCTGCAGGAGGGAGAAGGCGACACCGCCTGGGGACATCTGAACCACATGCTGGGCCTGATCCGTGAAGTGAAGCTGAAGGCAATGATCTATAATGCGCTGGGCTGTATCCGGGCTTCCCAGGAACGCTTCAATGAAGCCAGTGAGCTGTTCAGCCTGTCTCTGCTGCATGACCCGGATCTGCCGGAGCCGAATGTGAATCTGGAGGTATGCCGCAGGCGGGGCGGGAAGCTGGAGTTTGGCCATCAGCTGGTTTCGCTATTATAACTTATCCTCGGTTTCTTTAGGCGATGCGCCCCGTTTCCCGGGGTGTGCATCGCCTTTTTTCGTAACTTCTGTTATGCTGATAAAGAGTCTCAAGTGAAAGGGAATAGAACTTATAATGAAATTTGCCGTGCTTGATTTTGAAACTACGGGAACCCAATCTGTGGGAGAGATCATCCAGGTTGGCCTTGCCATTATAGAAGAAGACGGGACGATCTCCCGGGTGTATGGTTCCTACGTCAAGCCCGGAGCGCCAATTCCTCCTTTTATTACGGGCCTGACCGGAATTACAGACAGCGATGTACAGGATGCGCCGGAGCTTGATGAGATGATGATGGAGCTGGTGCCGCTGCTGGATGATGTGGTCCTTGTCGGACACAATGTAGCGTTTGATTTTCATTTTTTGCAGAATGCGCTGGACCGCTGCGGCTACCTGCCGTTTCAGGGGCGGATTCTGGATACCATCGATTTTCTCAAAATATGCTTTCCCTCGCTGAGCACCTATCAGCTAGGCGCAGTAAGCAGCCACTTCGGCATTACGCATGACCGTCCTCATCAGGCGGACAGTGATGCGCTTGCCACGGCTATTGTGCTGCTCAAATGTCTGGAAGAGCTGCACAGTCTGCCGCTGCTGACCATTCAGCGGCTGAATGAGCTGTTCGCAGACGAAGACAGTGATTTGGCCTGGTATTTCGACGGTCTGCTGCGGGAGCGGGAGATGGAGACCTTTCAGCCGGAAGGAGAGCTGAGCTTCTACCGCCAGCTTGCGCTGGCTGTGGGGGACTGGGCGGAGCTGGCTACGCCCCGGGAGGAAGGAAGCGTCAATCCGCTGGATAATATTACCTTTGAAGAGTATATGGAAGAGGTAACCCTGCGGCTGAAGGCTGTTCTTCCCCAGTATGAGAGCCGTGAAGCCCAGGAGCTGATGATCCATGAGGTCATTACAGCGCTTGAGCAGGACAAGCATCTGCTGATTGAAGCGGGAACCGGCACCGGTAAATCGCTGGGTTATTTGCTTCCGGCCATCTACCATAGTGTGAAAAGTGATCAGAAGGTGATGGTCAGCACTCATACCATTAACCTTCAGGACCAGCTGCGTGAGCGGGATATTCCGCTCTTGACCAGCGTTGTGCCGTTCCCGTTCAAGGCCTCCATCTTTAAGGGAAGAGGGCACTATTTGTGTCTTCGCAAGTTCGAGCATAGAATGAACAAAAAGGACTTTACAAGTCCAAGAGAAGAGGCTCTTACCGCTGCACAAATGCTCGTATGGCTAACCCAGACGACAACCGGCGATGATGAGGAGCTTAACTTAAGCGGACGGGGCGGCGATTTCTGGGAGACTGTAGCCAGTGATACCGACTCCTGCCTGGGACGCGCCTGTCCCTGGTTCCGCAAATGCTATTACCACCGCGCTAAGCATGAAGCCGGGATCTCCGATGTAGTGGTCACCAATCACTCCAAGCTGTTCGCAGATGTCAAAGCCGGGCATCAGCTTCTTCCGGCTTATGACCACCTTGTTATTGATGAAGCCCATCATTTGGAGGATATTGCTGGCAAGCATCTTGGTATGCAGATGAAATATTTCACATTCGCCCATACCCTCACCCGTCTCTACAAGGATAGCCGGAGCGGGCAGCTGCCTGCCCTCCGTCAGAGTCTGCAGTCTTCAGGCAGTGAGCAGGCCTCCGAATGGAGCGGTGTGATCGACCGGATCTACCCCGATCTTCTGACGGTGAAGGAATCCTGGGATGCGCTCAGCGACCGGCTCTTCAGCCTGCTGCCCGAGCGCAGCGATGCCGGAGCCGGTGAAGCAGGCCAGCTGGTGGCGCGCCTGCAGCCGGGCAAGAAGCCGAAGGATTGGGAGGAGCTGGCCGCCCTTGAGAATACACTGAACCTCAGTCTAAGCGACATTATCCGCAAGGGTGACAAAATGCTCAGTGAGATGCGTGACACGGACAGCCAATCCTCCTCGGACAGTCTTGTGACTGATATCGGCGGGTTATTCAAGGATCTGGCATCCATTAGAGAGCAGATCCGCTTTTTCATGAGTCTGAACGATGAGAATATCGTGTATTGGCTGGAGGGAAGCGGTAATTATAAGGGGAAGTCTCTGCAAATGTATGCTGTTCCCGTTGATGTCAGTACCCAGCTCAGGGAGCTGTTCTTCGACAAGAAGAAGAGTATCATCCTGACCTCGGCCACCTTATCCGTGGATAAGTCCTTCCAGTTTATGATCGATAACCTGGGTCTTGGTGAAGCTGCGGAGCAGGGTCGTCTGATGACAGCGCTGCTTCCGTCACCGTTCAAATACAGGGAGCAGGCTCTGCTGGTTATTCCCCGCGACTTCCCGAGCGTCAAGGGAAGCATAGGGGATGCCCGCTTTGTGGACACCCTCGTTCACTCTCTTGCCGAGACTGCTGTAACCACGCGGGGGCGGATGCTGGTGTTGTTCACCTCCTATAAGATGCTTCGGCAGGTCTATGATCCGCTGAAGGAGGCGCTTGCCTCCCAGGATATCGCGGTGCTCGGACAAGGTGTGGAAGGCGGCAGCCGGAGCAAGCTGATCCGCCGCTTCCAGGACAGCCCGGCCTCGGTCCTGCTGGGTACCAGCAGTTTCTGGGAAGGGGTGGATATCCCCGGAGAAGCATTGACCTGTCTGGCGATTGTCAGACTGCCGTTCCAGCCGCCGAATCACCCGCTGGCAGAAGCGAAGTCGGAGCTGCTTCAGGCACAGAAGAAGAACCCGTTCATGAAGCTGTCCGTGCCGCAGGCTGTCATCCGCTTCAAGCAGGGCTTCGGGCGGCTGGTCCGCACGGCGCAGGACCGGGGCATCGTAATTGTGTACGATACCAGAGTCATTGAATCGCATTACGGAAAGTACTTCCTGTATTCACTCCCCGGTCCCAAGATGGAGCATATGCTCACCGAGCAGATGGTCCCGAGAATTACCGAATGGCTGGAGGACGGCGGGGTTTCCTAATTCATCTGCTATTGCTATTATTAATAAGTCATGATAAACCTGAAGATCCGTTCCCGCCCTGTCCTGCCGCTCCGGCAGGCGGGGGGCACGGTTGCTATAATTGTAAGGGTCTAACACAACTTTTAAGGAGGAGAATACATGAAATCGGATAAAATATCGGAGGCCGTCGTGCGCAGGCTCCCAGTGTACCTGCGTTTCCTGAACGATCTCCAAAAACGTGAAATTTCCACAGTCTCTTCTCAGGAGCTGGGCCAGAAGCTTGATCTGAATCCCGCCCAGATCCGTAAGGACCTCGCTTATTTCGGTGATTTCGGCCGAAAGGGCATCGGCTACGATGTATCCTATCTGATTGAGAAGATCCGCCATATTCTCAAGCTTGATCAGCAAATTAATGTTGCACTGGTTGGAGCCGGTAATCTCGGTCATGCCTTGTCTAACTATAACGCTTACTTGAAGGATACGATGAAGATTACTGCGATCTTCGATGCCTACCCGCCGAAGGTGGGCCAGCAGATCAACTCGCTGGTTGTGCAGCCGATGGAGGAGCTGAGCGATACCATCCGCTCCCAGGGCATCCGGATCGGGATTATTACCGTACCTGACAGCGAAGCCCAGAATGTAGCTGATATTCTTGTGGACTCCGGCATCGAGGCGATTCTGAACTTCGCACCGGTTATTCTCAAGACGCCTGCCAATATCCGGATTCATGCCGCAGATTTCACCACAGATCTGCAGAGCCTGGCCTATTATTTGCATGATGGAAAGGATGAGGCTGAAGATGAGCAGTAAGATCACGATAATCAAGAACGGGCACTTTCTGGTTCCGGGCAGCGATAAGCCGGTTCTGAGCGGGTATATGACCCTGGAGAATGATCTGATTACTTACATAGGTGAAGCTGAGCCGGTAGTGGAGGCTGGCGCCCAGGTCGTAGACGGCAGCCGTCTGCTGTTCATGCCGGGACTGGTCAATACCCATGGACATACGGCCATGTCGCTGCTGCGCGGATACGGCGATGATATGGTGCTTCAGACTTGGCTGCAGGAGAAGATGTGGCCGATGGAAGAGAAATTCACTGGTGATGATGTATATTGGGGAACCTCTTTGTCCGTGCTGGAAATGCTGAAGGGCGGCACAACCACCTTCCTCGATATGTATGATCATATGGACCGTGTTGCGGAAGTAACAGAGCAATCCGGTATTCGAGCGGTGCTAATGCGCGGCGTGATTGGGCTGTGTCCGGAAGAGGTGCAGCAGGCGAAGCTCGCTGAAGCGGTTGCTTTTGCCCGTAACTGGCACGGCAAGGCTGACGGCAGAATCACTACCATGCTCTCGCCGCACGCCCCGTACACCTGTCCTCCAGAGTTTTTCATGAAGTTCGTGGAGGCTGCGCACGATCTGGATCTGCCGATGCATACCCATATGTCCGAGACGCGCCATGAAGTGGAGCAGAACGTGGCCGACTACGGTCTTCGTCCAGTCGCGCATCTGGAGAAGCTGGGAATGTTCACCCGTCCTTCGCTCATTGCCCACGGGGTTCATCTGAACGATGAGGAGATCGGGATTCTGGCCCGCTATAATGTTGGTGTGTCGCATAATCCCGGCAGTAACCTGAAGCTGGCCAGCGGGGTTGCACGTGTTCCTGAGCTGCTGAGAGCCGGGGTTAAGGTCTCCCTGGGTACAGACGGCGCTGCTAGTAACAATAACCTGGATATGTTTGAAGAGATGAGGCTGGCGGCTCTGATCCATAAAGGCGTAAGCGGTGATCCTACAGCCGTACCGGCTCCTGAGGCGCTGCTGATGGCTACGGAGTACGGGGCGCAGTCTGTTTTCCTGAGCGGGGTAGGCCGGCTTGCAGCAGGGATGAAGGCCGACTTCATCGCGCTGGATATTGATCAGCCTCATCTGCTGCCGCATACCGATCTGCTCTCCCATGCCGTCTATTCGGCAAGCGCCAAGGATGTAGAGCATGTATGGGTGAACGGCCAGCAGGTAGTGAAGCATGGACAATGCCTGACACTGGATGAAGAAGCTATCCGCCGCAAAGCACAGGAGACGTTCGAGAGCCTGCTTAAACGGTAATTCAGGGGAACGGGAAAGGAAACAGTGTGGTGAAGAAGAAGAGGAGAAAATGGATCTGGCTGGGGATTACCGTGGTGCTGCTCCTTCTGTTCGGACTAAGCCAGTTCTATGCCTACATTATGAAGGACCAGTGGAACGAGCGGAGTGAAGCCAAGGAGCTGGCCCGGGCGCGAGCCGGACTGACAGAGGTAACCAAGGCCCAGAAATCCGTCTGGAATGACAATGAGATCTACTGGGTGCTGACCGGTAAAAATGAAGCGGGGACCGAGCTGATGGTGTGGGTCCGTTTCACCTTGGAGGGCAAGCCTGCCGGAGGCGACAACGGCCTGTATGCCGAAGAGCTGAGCAAAGGCACCTCGGAAGAGAAGATGCGCGAAATCATAGCCGCACAGCTGCCGGACGTTAAGATTGAACGGCTGCTGCCCGGTGTATATAACGGGGAATATGCCTGGCAGCTATTTTACAAAAAAGACGGGCGATTCTATTACAACTTTTACCGCTTCAAGGATGGCAGCGCCATCGGTGAGGGGTACAGTCTGCCTAACCGCTAAGCTAAGGACTCAGCGGCAGAAATACATTGCGGGGGAACGGATGATCTGTTCTTCCGTTTTTTTGTATCCATCATGTTGAAAATAATCTGGAGCTGTTCTTGGACTGGTGGCAGACGCGGAACTGTGGCTAAATGGAGATATATGGTTTGAGATACATCGATGAATATACTTGAATTGATATACTTATTGTATACCTCGAATGCTATCGCCAACATACATAAATGTCTCTCAAGGAGGATGATTGAATTGGAAGTTTTAGCATATTTGGATCAGGCAGTGGATTTGTTTAAGGAAGAGCTGGGGGAGAATCTGTCGGGGATTTATCTGCACGGCTCCCTGGCGATGGGTTGTTTTCACCCGGATTCAAGCGATATTGATCTGCTGATTGTCGTAGAGGACAAGCTGCCAGCAGAGGTCAGTCAAAGACTTGCCGGGCGTATCGTAGCCTTTCATGACAGTCTGCTGAATAAGCGCGGAGTTGAACTGTCTATCGTCCTGAAGACATACCTGCACAATTTCGTGTATCCTACGCCGTTTGAATTTCACTTTTCAGAAGCTCATTTAGAGCGGTATAGAACCGATGAGAATTATCTGTGCGGCGGGTTTGAGGATGCTGATCTGGCGGCGCATTTTGCAGTAGTTTACCATCGCGGGTTTATCTTGTACGGGGAGCCGATCCGCGAGGCCTTTGCGCCGGTAGACCGCAGGTATTATCTGGATTCTATTATCCGGGATATCGATGATGCGCAGCAGAATATAGGGAATGCTCCACTCTATTACACCCTGAATCTATGCAGGGTACTCTACTATGTGCAGGAAGGTCATGTCTCTTCCAAGAAGGAAGGCGGGGAGTGGGGACTTCAGCACTTGCCGGAACGCTTCCACGGGCTGCTTAGACGGTGTCTTAAGGAATATAGCGGTGCGGCCGTTGCCGAAGGCTATGAACTGGAGCTTTTAACTGATTTTGCGGAATATATGATGGCTGAAATTGGCGTTAGCCGGATGTAGGGGACACTGGAATATGAATGTAGCAGCGGCATTTCAGGCTATGAATCTGAGCTGCCGTTTTTTCATGCCGCATGAAACATCCAGAAATTAGTATCAAAAATTTTAAATATATTCACAACTTTATGTAAAATCGTATATACACCTGTGATATACTACTACTTGTATTAAGACATGCTTAAGAGCATGTCAGTCTCGGATGGGCGCTGGACACGCTGGCTGGTCTTTATTATAGAGTTATGCTCGGTCATTATTGAGAGGAGGACGTTTCTTGAAACTGCGTCTTATGCCTGTACTGCTAACGTCTCTGCTGTCTGCTGCATTATTGTTTGGTGGCTGGTATTCTTACCGTCAATTCGCGGTGCAGGAGCCGCTGCAGAAGCTGGTATCATCCTACGAGGGAGTGAAGGATTCCCATATTACTATTAAACGCAATGAGGTCACTTTGAAACTGGATTTGCAGCCGGGCACGAAATTACGTGAGCTGGTGCAGTATGTATCGAGAGAAGGCAGTACTGCTATTGATGGCAGGACCCTTAAGCTGGATGTGGAACAGAAGCCGAGTGAACTGCTGGATGAGTATTGGGATAAAGCGATGTTCTCTGTAGCAGAAGCGATGGAGAGCCGGAAATATACATTGATACCAGCGAAGCTGGATGGTCTGAAGGAGCAGGACAGCAAGTTCAGCGGGGTTACAGCTGCCACAGAGATTGACGACAACAATGTCTATGTAAGCCTGAGCAACGGTACAGAGAGCAAGTTTATCATTCTGCCGCGTGCAGCAGCCAAGATGGGAGTGTGGAACAATGCCTAAGTACTGGAAAGAGGTTGTAGCCGGATTCGTTCCGGTCATGCTGATTTTTATGGCTTTTGTGGGGATTAATATCTTCCCTGTCATTATAGCGCTGGGAATGGTTGCCGCGCTCCTGTTCATTGCCCATGCCCGCGGCGGTCTGGCCGTCAATGCAGGTGCAGATAAGAAGCGTAAGAAGAACGGCCCCTCCAAGCTGACCTTTGAAGAGATCGGCGGACAGGACAATGCCAAGCAGGAGCTGCGTGAAGCGCTGGATTTTCTGATCCGGCATGAGGAAATCAGCAAATTCGGGATTCGTCCGCTCAAGGGAATTCTGCTTACCGGGCCTCCGGGAACAGGAAAGACGCTGATGGCCAAGGCTGCGGCGCATTATACGAACTCCGTATTCGTAGCTGCCTCAGGCAGTGAATTCGTTGAGATGTATGTCGGTGTGGGTGCGGGACGTGTACGCGATTTGTTCAAGGATGCCCGCACGCGGGCGCTCAAGGAGAATAAGCAAAGCGCCATTATTTTCATCGATGAAATTGACGTTATCGGCGGGAAGCGCGAAGGCGGACAGCAGCGTGAATATGATCAGACGCTCAATCAGCTGCTGACGGAGATGGACGGGATTTACAACAATGATACCCCGCGTATCCTGCTGGTAGCCGCAACGAACCGCAAGGAGATGCTTGATTCTGCTCTGCTGCGTCCGGGCCGTTTTGACCGCCATATTCAGGTCGATATGCCTGATAAGAAGGGCCGCAAGTCGATTCTCGACCTGCATGCCAAGAACAAGCCGCTGCATGACACCGTGAATCTGGATAAAATCGCCGAAGAAGCTTACGGCTTCTCGGGTGCACAGCTGGAGAGCGTGATGAACGAAGCCGCGATCTACATGATGCGCGAGAATCTGACCCTGGTGGAGCAGCGTCATCTGTCGATGGCGATTGACAAGGTCATGATGGGCGAGAAGACGGACCGTGAGACCAACCATGAAGAGAAGAAGCGGGTAGCGATCCATGAGCTTGGACATGCTATTATGGCTGAGCTGCTGCGCCCCGGAAGCGTAAGCCAGGTAACACTGACCCCGCGGGGTCAGGCTCTGGGCTATGTCCGGCATAATCCGCAGACTGAGCAGTATCTGTACACGAAGGATTATCTGGAGAACCAGATCATGATTGCCCTGGGCGGAGCGGCTGCCGAAGAGATGTATTACGGCGGACGCAGTACCGGTTCCCGTGGAGACTTCGATCAGGCGCTGAATATCGTCGAGACTATGATGAAGTCAGGGCTCACCTCGCTCGGGATTGCGAATCTACAAATGGTTACCACTGAAGAATTAATGAAGGAAAACAGTAAAATACTGGACGAGCTGATGATCCGCACGAATGACCTGCTGGAGAAGCAGAGAAATATATTTGATTACTCCCTTGACATTTTAATGAAGGAAGAAGTTCTCTCCGGAGAGCAATTTCGTTGTCAATTTCGTGACAGTGTCCTTTTACCGGCATAATTCTTTATGCCGGTTATTTTTTTTTACTTTTCAGACATGCTAAGATATCATTATATGTCGGGCTACTTATTTTTTTCGACAGACAAGGTACAATACAGAAGTATAGATACCTGAAAGGATGGAGACTTTTACATGAATTTTAAGAAGATCGGTGTCATCGGCGGAGGCACAATGGGACAAGGGATTGCCGAAATGCTGGCAGCCAAAGGCCTGGATGTCATGCTGGTGGAGAAGACGGCAGAAAGATTGAACTACTCCTACGAAATGATCGAGACCAGTCTCGACAAGCAGCTGGAGAAATGGGCGATTACCCAGGCGGAGAAAAAGCTGATCCTGGCCCGCATCCAGAAGGTTACACACTTCGCTGAACTGAGCTCCTGCGATATGGTCATTGAGACTATCGTTGAAGATCTGGAAGCGAAGCAAAAGGTATTCAATCAGCTCGATCAGGTGTGTCCGAGCCACATTATTCTTGCCAGCAATACGTCAACGCTTAGCTTGACTGAGCTTGCAAGCTCTACAATGTATCCGGAACGCGTTATCGGCATGCACTTCATACACCCTGTAGGTAAGGTGGATCTGGTTGAAATCGTGCGCGGTCTTAAAACCTCGGACAGCACATTTGAAGATACCAAAGCCTTTGTCGATGAGATTGTTGAGAAAAAAGGCGTTATGATCTACGAATCCCCCGGATTTGTATCTTCACGCCTCATTTGCCTGTTCATAAACGAGGCTATGCATGTGCTCCAGGAAGGGGTTGCCTCTCCTGAAGATATTGATGATGCTATGCGTATCGGTTACCAGTTCCAGAACGGGCCGCTTGAAATGGCAGACCGCTTCGGTCTGGATTCCGTTCTTGCCGCACTTGAGAACATGTTCCGTGAATACGGCGAGCTCAAGTACCGTCCTTCGACAATTCTCAAGAAGATGGTACGTGCAGGACAACTGGGTACGAAATCGGGCGAAGGCTTCTTCAAGTATGACAAGGATGGTGACCGGGTATGAAAGTATTAGTAATTAACGCAGGCAGTTCTTCTTTGAAATATCAGCTCTATGACATGACGGATGAATCCGTACTTGCCAAAGGTCTGGTTGAGCGTATCGGCATGGATTCCTCCATTCTGACCCACAAACCAACCGGCAAACAGGAAGTGACAGAGGTTAGCGAAATTCTGGAGCACACTACAGCAATCCGTAAGGTTCTGGCGAATCTGACAGACAAGGAACACGGCGTCATTACATCCATTAACGAGATTAATGCTGTAGGCCACCGCGTAGTACACGGAGGAGAGAGCTTCAAGGAATCCGCGCTTGTTACTACGGAAGCCAAGACCGAGATCCGCCGTCTGTTCGACCTGGCTCCGCTGCATAACCCTGCTGCGCTGCTTGGTATTCTGGCTGCCGAGAGCAATATGCCGGGTGTGCCGCAGACCGTTATTTTCGACACAGCGTTCCATTCGACTATGCCTGAGAAAGCTTATTTGTACGCTATTCCTAGAGTACTGTACAGCAAATACAAGATCCGCCGCTACGGCTTCCACGGGACTTCCCATGATTATGTAAGCAAGGCTGCGGCTGAGTTTGTCGGACGTCCGCTGGAAGAGCTGAAGATCATTACCTGCCACATCGGTAACGGTGCCAGCCTGACGGCTGTAGACGGCGGTATCTCCGTAGACACTTCCATGGGGATGACTCCACTCGAAGGTCTGATGATGGGTACACGCAGCGGTGACATTGACCCTGCTATTGTTCCATACGTGATGAACAAGGAAGAATTGACTCATGGTGAAGTCAACTCTATGCTTAATAAGCACAGCGGTATGCTGGCGATCTCCGGGATCAGCAGCGACATGCGGGAAATTATCGAAGGATACGAGAAGGGCGAGCCGAATGCTTCGCTGGCCTTCGAAATGTACGAATACCGTCTCCGCAAATACATCGGGGCTTACACCGCAGCACTTAACGGTGCAGACATTATCGTCTTCACTGCCGGTGTAGGGGAGAATGCATCATTGCTTCGCGAGAAGGTCCTGCGCAACCTGTCCTACCTGGGTATTGAGCTGGACGAGGAAGCCAACAAGGTTCGTTCGGGCGATCCGCGCCGTATCTCTACTGCAAGCTCCAAGGTACAGGTACTTGTGGTTCCAACGAACGAAGAGCTGGTGATTGCACGCGATACCTATCGTATTGTGCAAGGAATTAACGGCTAAATTAGAGGAGAGATTACAGGCATGGCTAACAAGAGTGTAATCAAGAACGTGAATGAGCATGTCGGAGAGACTGTTGTCATCGGATGTTGGGTCAACAACAAACGCTCCAGCGGTAAAATTCAGTTCCTGCAGCTTCGCGACGGTACCGGTTATATCCAGGGGGTTGTGGTGAAATCAGAAGTCCCTGAGCAGGTCTGGGATGATGCCAAGAGCCTCACCCAGGAGAGCTCTCTGTATGTGACAGGAATCATCCGTGAGGAGCCCCGCAGCCAGTCGGGCTACGAGCTGACGGTTACGGGCATTGAAGTTCTGCATCTTACCGAGAATTATCCAATTACACCTAAGGAGCATGGCGTCGACTTCCTGATGGATCACCGTCACCTCTGGCTGCGTTCCTCCAAGCAGCGGGCGGTAATGGTTATTCGTGCGGAGATTATCCGCGCGGTTCAACAGTTCTTCAATGAGCGCGGCTTCACGAAGGTGGACCCGCCGATTCTGACACCAACGTCTGCAGAAGGCACGACCAACCTGTTCCACACCAAGTACTTCGAAGAGGACGCCTATCTTACCCAAAGCGGACAGCTGTATATGGAAGCAGCAGCCATGGCTCTGGGACGCGTCTATTCGTTTGGGCCTACCTTCCGTGCAGAGAAATCCAAGACCCGCCGCCACTTGATCGAGTTCTGGATGATTGAGCCGGAAATGGCCTTCACCGATCATGAAGAGAGCCTGTGCGTGCAGGAGGATTTCATCAGCTTCGTCGTGCAGTCCGTGCTTACAAATTGCCGTGCTGAGCTGGAAGCGGTGGGGCGCGATGTCTCGAAGCTTGAGAACATCAAAGCACCATTCCCGCGTATCAGCTATGACGATGCGATTAAGTTCCTGAACGAAAAAGGCTATGAAATTGCCTGGGGCGATGATTTCGGGGCTCCTCATGAAACGGCGATTGCCGAGATGAGCGACAGACCGGTCTTCATTACCCACTACCCGGCTTCCTTTAAGGCTTTCTATATGAAGCCGCATCCTGATCGTCCTGAAGTGGTGCTGTGCGCGGATATGATCGCTCCTGAAGGCTACGGGGAGATCATTGGCGGATCACAGCGTATTGACGATCCGGCACTGCTGGAAGCCCGCTTTAAGGAACATAACCTGTCGATGGATACCTACAAATGGTATATGGATCTGCGCACCTATGGCACAGTTCCACACTCCGGCTTCGGTCTGGGGCTGGAGCGTACCGTAGCCTGGATCTGCGGTCTGGACCATGTCCGTGAGACCATTGCCTTCCCTCGTACACTGTACCGTCTTTACCCTTAAAGAATAGGGAAAGGGGGCTTAAGTATGGACGGAAAAGGTTGGAATACCTGGGGCGAGGGCGTAGCCTTCGGCCTGGAGAACGGAATGGCCGTCATTCCTTATGCACTCCTGAAATATTACCGGAAGCTGAATCTGAGCGGCAGCGAGTCCATGCTGCTGATTCATCTGCTCTCCTTCAGACAGGTGGAGGGAATAGACTTCCCTTCCCTGGAGGAGCTGCAGGCAGTAACCGGGCGCAGTATTCCGGTGATTGCCGGAGAGCTGCAGAAGCTTATGAAGGAAGGGTTCATCAGCATCGACGGAGATAACGACGAGTTGAGGGACATTCATTATGAGCGCTACAACTTCTCCGGCCTATACGCGAAGCTCGGAGCTTATCTGGCTGAACTCTCACGGGAGTCTGTCCAGGAGAAGCCCAGCCAGAGCGGACGGGAGCCGGGGGCCCGGGCAGTGGCTCATCACTCCGGGGCTAATGCACCGGACGGCGGCTATGGCCGCCCGGCTGTGCCGGGTGCCAAGGAGTCAGAGGATGGACGCAGTCTGTTCAGCATTTTCGAGAAGGAATTCGGGCGTCCGCTATCCCCCATGGAATGTGAATCTATTTCCGGCTGGGTGGATGAAGACCGATATCCCGAGGAGCTGATCCTGCTCGCACTGAAGGAGTCGGTCTTTGCAGGAAAGGTTCATTTCCGTTACATTGACCGCATTCTGCTGGAATGGGCCCGCAATCGGGTGAAGAATGCCCAGGATGTCAAAGCCTATTCCCAGAAATTCCGGGGCGGCGGCAGATGAGCGGAGCAAGGTAGATTTATGCCGGTCCAGGGCAAGGCCCGGCCGTTTAAGGTGTCTCTTAAGTCATGTATGTGGCTTAAGGGGCACTTTTTTTGAAATATAAGAATTTATATGTTCCACAAGATAACTGTTCTATCTATTTCTCGCTGAAACGGGTGCCGTCCTTAAAAGGACGGCAAAGCCGTTACCACTTGCTTTTGTTACTTAGGATTGGGAGTTAGCTGAAAGTGGGCGGGGGAGCGGCAGAAAGTATCCCTGAAATCAGGAAAAGTGTGCTAAATGAGTAGATGAGGGGTATAAATACACTTGATTTCAGTAAAAGTGGCTTAATGGGCAAAATGAGGGGTATAAATACACCTGATTTCAGTAAAAGTGGCTTAATGGGCAAAATGAAGGGTATAAATACACCTGATTTGAGCAAAAGCGGCTTAATGAGCAAAATGAGGGGTATAAATACACTTGATTTCGCCACTGGCAGCACACAGCCCGCAGTCCCTTCACATGGAAGGGACTGCGGGCTGTTACGTTGCAGTAAGAATATCAAAAACTAGAACAAGATTAGTGCAGCTCCTGCTCCAGAGCCGAGCCCATCTCGCGGGAACGTTCCGCACAGCGGTTGACGGCGGAAATGACAGTCTCGAAGAAGTCGCCGCGCTCCAGCACTTCAATGGCGGCCTGGGTAGAGCCATTCGGTGAGGTGACCTTCTTGCGCAAGGCGGCAGGCTCTTCACCGGTCTGTTGTACCATCCGCGCTGCGCCCAGCACGGTCTGGACAGTCAGCTCACGGCTCTGTTCCAGCGGCAGCCCTCCGCGGATGCCGGCGGCAATCATCGCTTCCATCATGTAGTAGATGTAAGCTGGTCCGCTGCCGGAGATCCCGGTTAAGGTCTCCATCCGTTCTTCGTCAATGACTGCCGTCAGGCCAACCGCTTCGAAGATATTAAGCGCTGTACGGCGGCTCTCTTCGCCAACCTCCTTGGAGAAGGCAATCCCGGTAGCCCCGAGGCCGATGGAGCTGGAGGTGTTCGGCATGGTGCGGACCACAGGCTGCGTTTTACCCAGTAAGCCTTGCATCGTACGGATGGTCAGCCCGGCAATCACGGAGATGATGAGCTGATCCGGCGACAGCAGCGGCCCCAGTGAACGGAGCGCTTCAGCAGCGTCTTTCGGCTTCATGGCTAAAACGATGACGGGCGCAGAGCGCAGAGCCTCGAGCTTGGACTCGGGAGCGTTATAGCCGAGCACGCCGTAACGGCTGCGTAGTTCAGCGAGGCGTTCGCTGCTGCTGCGGTTCAGCATAATAATGCGGCCCGACTCCACTACATTCCGGGCGATCAATCCCCGCACAATGGCCTCGGCCATCGAGCCTGCGCCATAAAAAACAATATTATGATTGATGAGCGGAATTGCTGGTTGCTGGCACATGGCTGGCAGTCCCCCTATAAGTTGAGTGAGTTAACCTCTGATTTGGCCGGAGCCGTGAATCATGTATTTGCTTGAAGTGAGTGCAGGCAGTCCCATAGGCCCGCGGGCATGGAGCTTCTGGGTGCTGATTCCGATCTCGGCGCCGAAGCCGAATTCAAAGCCGTCCGTGAACCGGGTAGATGCGTTGTGGTACACTGCCGCAGCGTCAACCTCTTGCAGGAAGCGTGCAGCATTCGCTGCGTCTTCAGTCACAATACATTCGGAATGCTTGGTTCCGAACTCTGCGATATGCCCAAGAGCCTGTTCCAGCGTGTCCACGATACGAATATTGAGAATATAATCGTTGTATTCTGTAGCGAAGTCCTCTGGTGTGGCAGGCACAGCCCAAGGAATAAGAGCAACCGTATCCTGGCACCCGCGCAGCTCCACACGAGCCTCGCGGAAGGCTTCAGCAAGTGCGGTGAGATGTTCTTGGGCGTAAGCACGGTGCACCAGCAGTGTCTCCATTGAATTGCAGACCGAAGGCCGCTGGGCCTTCGCATTCACGCTAATGCGCCGGGCCATTTCCGGATTGGCACTCGCATCCAGATAAGTATGGCATATGCCTGCTCCTGTTTCAATAACCGGTACGGTGGCATTAAGAACCACATTCTGAATCAGGGAGCTTCCTCCGCGCGGGATAATGACATCCAGCAGTCCGTTCAGCTTCAGCATTTCATCCACGGAGGAGCGGTTAGGATCTTCAATCAGCTGCAAGGCATCCGGCGGAAGGGCGGTACCCGCAAGTGCGCGGTGCAGCACCTCAGCGATGGCACGGTTGGAGGAGAGGGCGGAGGAGCCGCCGCGCAGCACCACAGCATTGCCGGTCTTAAGGCAGAGTCCGGCAGCGTCAACGGTGACGTTGGGGCGTGCTTCATAGATAATGCCAATCACTCCAAGCGGAACCCGTACCTTCTCAATGTGCAGGCCGTTCGGCCGTTCGATCGTCTCCAGATTGTCTCCAACCGGATCAGGCAGTTCGGCAATCTGCTGCAAGCCTTCGGCAATGCTGTCAATCCGTCCCGCATCCAGGGCCAGCCGGTCGAGCATCGACTCCGGTGTCCCGTTCAGCCGTCCGCGCTCCAGGTCTTCTGCGTTGGCGGCAATAATGTAATCAGCTTCGGCGCGCAAAGCGGCTGCCATCACCAGCAGGGCTTCATTCTTCTGGGCGGTAGTCAAGCTTGCGAGTACCCCTGTGGTTGCTTTGGCCAGCGTCGTCTTGTTAACCACTTCACTCATGGCAATTCCTCCTAATAAAAATTATGTTGGCATATGGAGATACAATTTGTTTCGTAAATTAACGAAGTGTGATCCATTCGTCCCGGTGGATAACCTCAAGCCGGTGTACTTCACCAAGCTTGGGCACAATCTCGCGGCTGGGAAGCCCCTGAATGCTGCGGAGCTGGGTGTCATCGTAATTGACGATACCCCGTCCAAGCAGCTGCCCATCCGGGCCGAGCACCTCAACGACATCCCCGGAATGGAAGCTGCCCTCAATACGTTTAACCCCTACTGGCAGCAGACTATGTCCTCCGTGGAGCAGCGCTTCAACAGCACCGTCATCGACATACAGTGATCCGAGCGGGGTGGACATGAAGCCCAGCCATTGCTTTTTGACCGGCAGAGAAGAGAGGGTGGTGGCAAAATAAGTGCCTTTGCCCTTTCCGGCTGCGGCCTGTGATAAATCCCCCGGCTCCTTCACTTGGCCCACGAAGACCGGAACGCCGCCCCGCGTGGCAATCTTGGCCGCGTCGATCTTAGAGCGCATGCCGCCGGTTCCTACGCTTGACCCTGCACCGCCTGCAATGGCATAGATCTCAGGCGTAATCTCTTCTATGTGCTCATACCGTACAGCATCTGGATGCTTGCGGGGATCGCCGCTGTAGACGCCGTCCATATCCGTCAACACCAGCAGGTGCGAGGCCTTCAACAGATTGGCAACCAGCGCCGATAAGGTATCGTTGTCACCGAACTTCAGCTCATCCACCGATACGGTATCGTTCTCGTTGAATACGGGCACGGCGCCTTGGCGGAGCAATTCTTCCACCGTCATCATGGCGTTGTTCATGGCCCGGCGGCTGCAGAAGTCCGTACGGGTCAGGAGAATCTGGGCAGTGGGTATACCGTGGCCTGCGAAGGCCTCCTGATAAGCCTGCATCAGCATAACCTGTCCTACTGCCGCCGCCGCCTGTTTCTCATGCAGCAGCCTTGGGCGGGAAGCATAGCCGATGCCCCGGAATCCCGCTGCGACCGCCCCGGAGGTGACCAGCAGCACTTCACAGCCGTCCTTGCGGAGCGCGGCGATCTCGGCGGCGAAGAAGGCGACCGCCTCACGATGGAGGCCGCCTTCGGGACCCGTGAGCGAGCTGCTGCCGATTTTGACCACAATTCTTGACGTCATTGTCTTTCACTTTCCTCTCGAATTAAAATGCCTGTAACGCCCGAAAATGACAAAAAGCCCCCATCCTTAGACTAGCAAAGGACGAAAGCTTGATTAACTTCCGCGGTACCACCTTCATTGATGAGGGTTCATCCGACTTCATTCTCATAACGGGAGTAGCCGTCCTGCAGGGCAGGCCGCTCAGGGGTAGGATTCGGAAAGGACCTTCGCGGTAAATTCTCCCAGCCTTCAGGAATTTACTCTCTGCACACGAATATACGTCCATTCTTACTGGTCCCGTCAGCACGTTTCACTATTTGTCACTTAGGATACCATGGGGCAGCAGGGTTTGCAAAGAGCCGCGGATAAATTTTTTCATGCTGTGCAGACAGCAAGATTTATGTTTCTCCTGTGGGGCAGAGGACCTGCGGATGAGAGGAGCACCCTTGTGACTGCTATGGCTAGTTATCGGTCAGACCGGCCACGGTTGCCTTGAAGGTTTCGATAAAAGCTTCGGCTGCACGGGACAAGTAACGTCCGCGCCGGTAGGCAATGACCAGTGTCCGGCCGGGCACCGGCTCAGCCAGCGGAAGATAGACCGGTACGAATTCACTTCTGGCAGCGCGCGCAATAAAGTGGGGCACCAGGGTAACGCCCATTCCGGCAGCAACCAGCGACTGGACGGTCTCCATATTGTTGCTCTCGAAAACAATCCGCGGCTCAAATCCGGCCTCACGGCATAACTCCACGGTCATTTTACGGAAGCCCTGCCCTTCCTTAAGTACGATAAACGGTTCATCCTTAAGCTCGGCTAGGCTGGTACGGATGCCCTGCGGTTCACGGCCGGCTAACAGATGTCCCGGCGGAACGGCAAGATCGATCCTCTCCTCACCGAGCACCTCGTAGGCCAGGGTCGGAATTTCGAGCGGGAGAGAGAGCAGGCTGAGATCGGTCTGGCCGCTGGCTGTCAGCTTCTCCAGATTCATGGATGAGTCCTCCAGCAGGGTGATTTCAACCTCGGCATATTTGCTCTTGAACACGGGCAGCACATGCGGGAGCAGATGTGCGCCGGTGATCGGCATGCTGCCGACCATTACGCGTCCTGTGCGAAGCTGGGAGATATCGGACATCTCCTGCCGCAGCAGTTCAACGGCATCAATGATTCCCTGGGCCTGTTCAACGAATTTCTCGCCGGCATAGGTCAGCTCCACCGAGCTGGTATTACGCTGGAAGAGGAGTACGCCAAGCTCCTTCTCCAGCTTTGACAGCTGCTGGCTGAGCGAGGGCTGGGCGATGTGCAGCTTTTCCGCCGCGCGGGAGAAATTCCGCTCTGCAGCAATCTGCAGCGTGTATTGCAATTGTCTGAGTTCCATACATAAGCTCCTTTAATGAGTAGATCATCTGTTTATAAGTATAACCTATAAACCCTATAGAAATCATATCTTGGAATTATAAACGCACCGATGTTATATTTAGAACATTCAAGAGAGACTCCACGCTCTCTTCATAGGAACGATTCTACTATTATGAGGTGAAATTCATGGGCAACAAGACAATGTTTGAGAAGATTTGGGACAATCACGTTATTCATCAGGAAGAAGGCAAGCCGAGCATTATTTACATCGATCTGCATCTGGTTCATGAAGTGACTTCCCCGCAGGCGTTTGAAGGACTGCGCCTGAGCGGCCGTAAGGTACGCCGTCCGGGACTTACCTTTGCGACAATGGATCATAACGTGCCTACCAAGGACCGTTACAATATTACCGATCCAATCTCCAAGCAGCAGATTGATACACTCTCGCAGAACTGCCGTGATTTCGGCGTAAGATTGTTTGACCTGAATGATATTGACCAAGGTGTTGTTCACGTCATGGGTCCCGAGATTGGCTTGACCCATCCCGGCAAGACGATTGTTTGCGGGGACAGCCATACCTCCACTCACGGAGCCTTCGGTGCACTGGCCTTCGGGATCGGCACCAGCGAAGTTGAGCATGTGCTTGCTACCCAGTGTCTGCAGCAGTCCAAGGCCAAGACCATGGAAGTGCGCTTCACTGGCAAACGTAATCCGGGAGTGACCGCCAAGGATATGATTCTCGGCGTAATTGCCAAATACGGAACGGACTTTGCAACTGGCTATGTTATCGAGTATACAGGCGAAGCTATCCGCGAGCTGTCGATGGAAGAGCGCATGACCGTCTGCAACATGTCGATTGAAGGCGGAGCAAGAGCAGGCCTGATCGCACCGGACGAGACAACCTTCAACTATCTGCGCGGACGTCAATATGTACCTCAGGGTGAAGCGTATGATGCCGCTGTTGAAACCTGGAAGGGCCTTGTCAGTGACGAAGGCGCCCAGTATGATACTGTGGTCGAATTCGATGTAGAGACACTTATCCCCCAGGTTACCTGGGGAACTAGCCCTGGTATGGGAACGGATATCAACTCCGCCGTACCGAACCCTGCCGATTTCACTACCGAGAATGAACGCAAAGCAGCCGAGAAGGCGCTTGAATATATGGATCTGGCTCCAGGTACGCCGATCTCCGAGATCGGAATTGATTATGTCTTCATCGGCTCCTGCACCAACGGCCGGATTGAGGATCTGCGGGCTGCAGCTGAAGTAGCCAAGGGCTATAAGGTATCTGACAAGGTTACAGCTATTGTTGTGCCGGGCTCCGGACGCGTGAAGATGCAGGCCGAGAAGGAAGGTCTGGACAAAGTGTTCACCGAAGCGGGCTTTGAATGGCGTGAAGCCGGCTGCAGTATGTGCCTGGCAATGAATCCGGATGTTCTGCAGCCGGGACAGCGCTGCGCCTCTACTTCCAACCGTAACTTCGAAGGACGCCAGGGACGCGGCGGACGCACGCATCTGGTCTCTCCTGCCATGGCGGCTGCGGCAGCCATCAAGGGACGCTTCACGGATGTGCGTGACTGGAACTACAAGACGGAAGCCGTCAACTCATAGAAAATTGAGAGAGCAGGAGGATACAGCAATGGAAGAATTCAAGAAGTTAACAGGAATTGTAGCCCCGGTAGACCGGGTTAATGTAGATACGGATGCGATTATCCCTAAGCAGTTCCTGAAACGGATCGAGCGCACAGGCTTTGGACAATTTCTATTCTACGAATGGCGTTTTGATGAAGCAGGGAATGACAATCCGGCATTCGAAATGAACAAACCGCGTTATGAGGGAGCCTCTGTGCTGATCTCCCGCGCGAATTTCGGCTGCGGCTCCTCCCGGGAGCATGCGCCCTGGGCCATCATGGATTACGGGTTCAGAGTGGTCATCGCACCATCCTACGCCGACATCTTCTATAACAACTGCTTCAAGAACGGCATTCTGCCGATTAAGCTCTCGGAAGCCCAGGTAGACGATCTGTTCAGCCGCACGGCAGAGCATGAGGGATACACACTTACAGTGGATCTGGAGAACAACAAACTGAGTGATGAGTATGGACTTGCCATCAACTTTGAGCTGGATGAGCACCGCCGCCAGTTCCTGCTGCAGGGGCTGGACGATATCGGCCTGACACTTCAGCATGCTGATGAGATTGCCGCTTATGAAGAGCGTCATGCAGCCAAGCTTTTTGCTTAAGAGCTAAGATAAGTTAACGGCTGAAGCATATTTATTCTTAGTATTTACACAAAACTTCTATTTCCGGGTGTCGGAAATAGAAGTTTTTTTGCTATAATCGAGATATTATTGCCTGCGAAGGCAACTTTTGGGGATTAGTGTCGTCTTAATCTTATCTGCAAATCTATCAATGGACCAAAGGAGAGGAAAGGATGAAGAAAGCCGGACAACGGGTATTGCTGCTACTGCTGCTGCCACTGCTCCTCCTGTCATTCGCCGGCCACAAAGCTGCGGCAGCCGGAACAACCCCCGGTAAGATTGTGATGGACAGCAAGGAGCTTGCATTGCCCAAGGGTGTAATCCTTGAGAACGTGAATGGAAGCGTTATGATTCCGATCCGTGTAGTGGTGGAGAATCTGGGCTTCGAAGTGCTGTGGGAACAGAGCAGCCGCAAGGTAACTGTCCAGCAGGACGGCAAGTCTGTACAGCTTGCAGTCGGCAGCACTACTGCACAAGCTGATGGTGTTAACCTGACTCTTAATGCTGCACCTAAGCAGAACGGCGGAACGGTACTGGTGCCTATCCGCTTTCTCAGCGAGCAATTCGGTCTTAGCGTCGGCTGGGACAATACGGATAAGACGTTGTATTTGAGCGGAGGGGTAACGGAGGCTGCGCCAGTCACTCCAGAACCGCAGCCGTCAGCCACTGCAGCTCCATCCGTGTCACCAGGAGCCGCTCCAGTGGCTGTTCCCACTGCAGCTCCATCCGTGTCACCAGGAGCCGCTCCAGTGGCTGTTCAGTCTCCTGCACCGACCACTCCGCCTCAGAGCGGCACAGAGACTCTGGAGGAATTGGACGGAAGTGTTATAGTTACTCCAACTCCGCCAGCTACATCACCTGTGGTGAAAGGGGCGGTATTCAGCGAGAACCGGCTGATTGTAGCAGCTGCCGGAGGAGCCAAGGCTACGGTTACGAGAGTGACCGGACCCGACCGGATTGTAGTGGATTTTGCCGGAGCGGCATTTGCCCCTGATTTCAGCGGGAGCTTCCCTGGCGTATCCACGGGAGGAAGTCCGCAGGGCAAGCTGGATGTGAGCGGCTACCCGCTTGTATCTGAAGTACGTTATGCGTTGTTCAGTACGAATCCGCCGACGGTCAGGTTCGTAATCCAGACTACAGGTTACCAGAATTATCAGGTTAGTACGGATGAGAGTACAGGACTAGTGACAATCGATCTGAATGTAACAGGCAGTGAAACGGGTGCTCCTGTGAATCCGGTATTTACCGGAAGACCGGTTATTGCGCTTGATGCCGGACACGGGGGCAAGCAATCGGGTGCGGTCAGCCTTACAGGCAAACTGGAAAAGACCTTCAATCTCGCGGTCATCCTCAAAGCCGGAGCTATTCTGACGCAGGAAGGCTGGGCTGATGTCATTTACACCCGTACATCGGATATTACCCTGGGCCTCCAGGATCGTGTGAAAATTGCCCAAGCGGCAAATGCTACACTGTTCGTATCCCTTCATGCCAATTCACTCGATGTATCCTATCCGAACCGGAGCAAAGTGAATGGCAGTGAGACGTACTATAGCCGCAGTGAGAGCCTGCCGCTTGCCGAGATTATGCAAAAGCATCTGGTAGCGGGAACCGGCCTCAAAGACAATGGAGTGCGCTCGAAGAGCCTGCATGTGACCCGGGAGACCCGGATGCCTGCAATTCTGCTGGAGGCCGGGTATCTGACCAATCCGGGAGATGAAGCAGCCCTGTACAGCGAACAGATGCAGGATAACCTCGCGCGGGAGATTGTAGCAGGAATTAAGGAATATCTAGGGTTGTAACACTGCATAAGCGAAGCTGTCTGTAACCGCACTACATACCTTTTAGCTATAGGGAATACACAGACATTTCCACGTTAGTTGGGATTTATTCGCAACTTTTAAGTTCTACGAACGTCTACACTATGTCGAAGGTTGTCAGTTGGCATGCCATCAAGAACGCTCGATTGGGGCGGAATACTAGAGTCTTAGAGGTGAAGAATGAAGAAATTTGCTTTTATGCTGTTGCTGCTGCTCTTTGTTGTGGTGCTGCCAGGGCATGGACAAGCCGCTGCTGGCCAGAACAAGATCTTCCTGGATGGCCAGGAACTGAATGCAGGACAAGACGTTCCGGTGGAAAATGTAAATAACTCCATCATGGTGCCGCTAAGAATGATCGCTGAGAACCTTGGATACAAGGTGGATTGGAATCAGACAAGCAAGACCATCAAAATTGAACAGCAGGGAAAGGCCATTCAACTGATCGTAGGTCAGACTGCGGCTTCCGTTGACGGCAAGACAGCGGTCCTGACTACGGCCCCTCTCCTGCGGAACGGCACGACCCTCGTTCCGATCCGGTTCATCGGTGAGCAGTTCGGACTTACGGTCAAATGGGACAACACGAAGAAGATTGTAGATCTTATTACCCCGTCCATTCCCGAGCCTAACATTGACCCGGGACAAAGCAATGGGGACGGAGGGACGGTTGTAGTGCCGCCGGGAGAGCCCTCAAGCAGCCTGAGCATGATCAACGGCATCAGCTTCAATGAGAACCGGTTCTCGATTGCCATAGACGGCAATGCCGAGCCGAAGGTCTCCAAGATCAGCGGACCGGACCGGATCATCGTTGATCTGCCGAATGCCACGTTCTCGGATATTTTCGGAACAGGACAAATCCTTGACCCTGACCTGAACGGGAGCCTGTCAGTTACGGATTATCCGGATGTCTCTGGTATCCGCTATTCGCTGTATAGCTCTAATCCTTATACTGTCCGATTTGTAATTGATCTTAATACCCCCAAAAATTATAGCGTAGAGGTATCGGGAGATTCCTCAAAGCTCATTGTCATTGATTTGAATGCAGAGGCTCCAGGCGATACTTCCACGCAGCCGGGCAACAGCGGGCGCAAGCTGGTTGTGCTAGATGCCGGACATGGTGCGAAGGATTCAGGAGCTGTAGGCATTACCGGCAAATACGAGAAGAATTTCAACCTCGCTGTGATTCTTAAGGCGGCTGCGCTGCTCAGGCAGGAGAACAAGATTGACGTGGTGCTGACGCGCAGCGATGATACCTTCCTTGAACTGAAGGAGAGGGCGGCAATGGCCAATAATCTCGGTGCAGACTTATTCATATCCGTCCATGCCAACAGCAGCGGATCAGCGGCTTCAAGCGGAACAGAGACCTACTATCAGCGGGACGCCAGCAAGGCTCTGGCCAATGTGATGCACAAGTATCTTGTGCAGGCCACCGGACTTAGCGACAGGGGAGTGCGTTACGGCAACTTCCATGTGATACGCGAAACGAAGATGCCTGCGGTGCTGCTTGAGGTTGGCTATCTCAGCAATAAGAAGGACGAAGCTCTGCTGTTCACTGAAGCACTGCAGAACAATGTGGCCGCTTCGATGGTGCGCGGAATTAAAGAATATCTCGGGATTCAATAACAACGGGCGGCAGCAGGGGCCGCAGAGTCGGATAAAGACCCAATATTGCGGTCAAAAGGACTTTGCGGTCCCTCCTGCCCATATTCATCTGAGGGGGTTAATCAAATGAACAAAAAATTGACATATGCAGGGATCGCTGCGATGCTGCTTCTCGTAATTTCGGGCTGCGGCGATAAGCCTACTGCTGCACCGGCGGATGCATCCGGTCCGGATTCAACCTCGGTATCCAGCGGCGCTGAAGGCAATAATGCCGGGAAGGACACTCCCACTGCCACACCGGCAGCTACAAGCACGCCTGAGCCTACAGCAACTGTGACTCCGGCGGCTACGGAGGCACCAGCGGTGCCTGAGAAGCAGAGCCTTAAGATCAAGACGTATTATACAGATGTGCAACAGAACGACTTGATTCCTGCTGAAGTCTCTATCACCTTCAAGGATGCGAAGGAGAAATATACGGAAGCCTTCAAAACCCTCCAGAAGAGCGGTAATGCCGACCAGATTCCGCTGTGGAACAAGATTGAACTGAAGTCACTTGAATTCTCTAACGGACAGATTGTGATGGATATTCATAAGCCGGATGACGCACAGCTTGGCGCAGGCGGCGAATCTCTGGCAATCGGCGCATTATCCCAGATGTTCTTCCAGTTCGATGAAGTGAAGAATATCGATGTGCTGGTAGATGGAGAACAGGTGGAGAGCCTGATGGGGCATGTGGATCTTGTGCATCCAATCACCCGTGAGAACAACGGATTGTAGGCTGTTTTGCAGGAATAAGCCGAATGGCTGACGAAATTACCAACATAGAAATCCAGATAAGCCATAGAGAGGGGAATATCAAATTGTCCGGTCCAAAACGATTAAAGCGTACGGTTCAATCTTATTCTGTAAAAGCGGTCTCTGCCGTTCTGGCCGGTGCGATGGTACTTGGCGGGGCAGGGGCTGCCTTTGCCGACAACGCTTCAACCGGAGCAACCGTTGCTGCTGCAGCTCCGCAGACGGCTGTAACTGGTTCAGGAATCTTCAGTGATGTCAAGACGGGCTTCTGGGCCGAAAAGCATATTTATAAGCTGGCAACCCAGGGGATTGTGGTCGGCAATAACGGCCTGTTTCGTCCCGGCGATTCTGTGACCCAGCAGGAAGCGGTGCTGATGGCGCTGCGGTTTATGAAGCAGCAGGGGAATGTGAACACCAGTACCGAAGTTGCGCTGCCTAATGATTTTGCAGTTACGAACTATTACAAGCCATATGTAATCTTAGCCTTCCAGCAAGGTCTGCTGGACAAGACCACTGAGATGGCTGCAGATAATCTAAAAAGCTCCTGGGGCGAGCGCAAGGCCAGCCGTGAATGGGTGGCTGAGCTGCTGATCCGTGCGCTTGGCCAGAGTGCATCAGCTTCTGCGGCCGCAAGCCGGCCGACAGGCTTTGCCGATGACGCCAAAGTGTCCGCGAACAAACGCGGCTACATTAACACAGCGGTGGAGCTGGGACTCGCGAACGGGCTAACCGGCAACCGCTTTGATCCACAAGGCGCTGTGACCCGTGCGCAGCTGGCTACCTTCTTCAGCCGTGCTGAAGCGCATACTAGCCTGGAATACGATAATACGTTCAAAGGAACGGTCAGCTCACTCAAGGACGGGAAGCTGGGATTGTACACTAACGGCAATACGCTTGAATTCAATCTGAATGCCAATACCGCTTACTATACCAGTACCTCAGAGAACCGCATCTCATTGAACGAGATCCAGCCTTACACGAAAGTAACAGTAATAGGAGCCACCTATAGCGCAGCTTATGTAGAGCTGACAGATCCGGCAGTTCAGGTTGAGCAGGCGGAGGGTGTGTTCACCAAGCATACACCGGGTATCATCTGGGTCGATTCCGCGAACGGATACGATCAGTATCCCTATGATTCAGGCACGGCCTTCGTGGATGCGAACGGAGCGGTGATTCAGCCAGCCTCTATCATCGCCGGCAGCAAGCTTACGCTGCTGCGTGAGACCTTCACCGGTTCCCGGAAGGTTGTGAAGGTACAGGTCATTTCCGGTATTGTGAACAAGACGGCTAAAGGTACGATTCAAAGCGTTGACACTGCTGCCAAGAGCATCGCGTTCAAGAATGCTGACGGCACAGTAGAAACCTTCAAATGGGAAGATGGGACTACGCTGTTCAGCTCCCCGAATTCTATTATCCAGCCCTCAGAGCTGAAAGCCGGTGCTGCTGTCGCGTATACCATCAAGGATAATACGATCCGTTCCGTGGAAGTAACCTCAGGAGTGGAGCGCATAGTGAAGGGCTTCATCTATGAGCTGACAGATTCAACGATTGTCTATCAGAAGAGCGATGGCACACGTGAGGTTCATCTGCTTGCTGCTACCCCGGCCATTGTGATTCCGAACGCCGTAAATCCGGTAATCGACGATCTTATCGCTGACAAAACAAGCGGAGACAATGTACAGCTTACGCTGAACGGTAATGATCAGGTGACCAAGATAGAAGTGCTCAGCCGTCAGATCGAACAGTATGCAGCGGCTACCGTTGTGGATTATAACGCCAAGACCCAGTACCTGACCTTTACAGACAATAACGGTAAGGCTCATGTGGTCAAAATGGATGAGAAAACAAAGATGTCTTACGGCGGATTGATTACCACTTCGCTCAGCACCATGGGGTTCAGACTGGTTGAGAACCGCAAAATTGATGTGACCTTAATTAATGAGCGTGCAATGTCTGTTGAATTGACCACCAAATATTCCGGCACCCTGACGGCTATCAATACTACGGCCAGAACGATTGTGATTAAGCAGGGCAACGGACAATTGCTGACGCTGTCTTATCCGCAGGCCATTGAAATGATTGGCAAAAGCAGCGCAGTCATCACCGATGTTCCGCTTAATGTGCCGGTAACAGCAGTGCTTAGCAGCACTCAGGAGTTCATCTCCGTGCTGCGGGTGAACGGGTCATCCCAGTTCGAGATTGCTACCATTAATGCAGGCGCGGGCAAGATGACCGTGAAGCTTGATGGAGGCAGCATCAGCAGCGAGCTGAACTTGGCGAATGTTCCGCTTACCAACGAAGCGGGCCAGAAGATCGCCCTGACTGAGCTGAAGGCCGGAGATTTCGTGAACCTCAGCTTCGACGGTACCACACCCCTGACCCTGCAGTCGGTTAAACAGGTTGCCGGACAGGTAACTGCAGTAGATGCGGCATCAGGCACGTTCACAGTGAAGGATTATACAGGAGCCTCACAGCCGTTCACTGCTGCAAGCGGAGTGAGAATACTCCGGGACGGTGTTACAACGAACGCGTTAAGCGGTCTTACCACAGCAGACCGGGTATTGGTGCGTAAGGATGCCAGCGGTGTAGTGATCATCTCCGTGTTCAGTCAGCTGAACCGGACGTTCGCCCGTTATGAGAGCGCAACGAATGAAATATTAACCAAACGCGCCACGTTGACTGACAATTATAAGTTTGGGCTTGCTCCAAATGTATATATTCATCAAGGTGACACGACTTTACCCGTGCAATCTCTCAAAGAAAATGATAATATTATAATGTATTTCAACAACGACAAGGTTGTAGAAATTGTGAAACAATAATCGTTTTGGTGATTTTCCGTGTGAAACACCGTCTTGATCCTTGGTTTACCTTGGATCAAGGCGTTTTTTTTGAAATATAAGGGCAGCACGGTGTTCGCTTGAACGCTACGAAAGTATACGATATAATGTATCTTTGCTTATATTTCGTCAGAACTTTAGCAGATATGCTGTAAGTGGACTTGCAGTCATACCTGCTCCGTGGAGGGGACACTATGAAAGCTGCAGAGGTCCGCCACATCCTGGATACTATCGGAGGCATGTTCCCTGATGCACATTGCGAGCTGAATCACAGCAACGCTTTTGAGCTTACCATAGCTGTGCTGCTCTCAGCCCAGTGTACGGATGCAACAGTGAACAAGGTGACCGAGGACCTGTTTCAGAAGTACAAGGCTCCGATCGACTATATCTCAGTACCGCTGGAAGAGCTGGAGCTGGATATCCGGCGGATTGGTCTATTCCGCAATAAGGCCAAGCATATTCAGAACCTCTGCACCATCCTGATTGAGCAGTACGGGGGTGAAGTGCCGCAGGCCCATGATTTGCTGGTAACTCTGCCTGGAGTCGGACGCAAAACTGCGAATGTGGTCGTATCGAATGCCTTCGGAGTACCGGCGATTGCCGTGGATACTCATGTGGAACGGGTAGCCAAACGGCTCGCGCTTGCGGGCTGGAAAGATTCCGTGCTGGAAGTGGAGAAGAAGCTGATGAAGGCGGTGCCGCGTGACGAATGGACGCTTACGCATCACCGGCTGATCTTTTTCGGACGATATCACTGTAAGGCTCAGAATCCCGCATGCCAGATCTGCCCGCTGCTGGATGTATGCCGGGAGGGCAAAAAACGTATGAAAACTGCTGTAATCAGGAAAGCTAAGGATCATACGAAAGCTAACCAAGAATTAGAGAAGAAGAGGATGGGATAGAGATGAAGTGCATTTCTGTATATACCGATAATTTTGAAGCATTTTCCGATATTTTTGACCGCGTAGTGGACAGCCCGATGGAAGAGAACGAAGAGCAGGAAGTGGAAGGCATCACCATCAGCCATTCCGGCGATGTGCCTGAGTTCTATCTGGAGCGTATGTCTGCGAAGCCAGAGGTTGTCGTAATGAAAGACAAGTCCCGTGGTCTGACTATTCTGCAGCACGGTAAAGTCTTTGAAATCCTGCTTCCCGTACTGGAAACAGCTTAATTTGATTGGAATTCATTAGAGAGGTTGTCCCATAGCCATGAAGTGGCTGACGGGGCAGCCTCTTTTTTTGTTTCTTTAAATGATTCGTAGAATGACTTCAATGCTGAATATGATTGAAGGCTGAAGGTACGCTTAAAACCGAATATAATTGTCTGGTACAGCGGCATATGACCAATTGTATGTGAAACCGGCACTACTTAGTCACCTTAAAAAACGAATACATTGCGCAGGAGCGAGGGGAGCGGTCCGAATGTATGCTGACAACAACATACATTTGCTGATGTGCGGGCGTGCGGTCCGAATGTATGTGGAAAACAACATTGACTGTACTCGCAATCGGTCATATCGACCAAATGTATATCAAAAACAGCATACATTGTGTTCACAATCAGGCATATGGACCAAATGTATATGAAAAACAGCATACATTGTGCAACTACGGGGTGGGCGGAGCAAATGTATGTGAAAAACAGCATACATTGTGTTCGCGCGAAGTTAATCTTATTCATCCATTAGGATGATGTTGCTCCGAACCCATCGGAGCAGGATTTGCGGGCGAGGCTGGAATGCCATCTGCGAAATCTTGTTTTTCGTGAAGGTCTATAGCCGATTTTGTAAATGTAGATATTTGATTTGTGACGATCTGATGATAAAATATAATTATTCTATTCTTGCAGTGAGATAAATCATACAAATGTAATAATAATGAAAGAAGCTATAGATTGCAGCGGAGGCGGGGATGTAGTGGGAGCAGAACGGGAAAGAGTGGAGCAGGTTGCAGCGGGGGTATTAGCGCTTAGGCTGCTGGAGGAGCGTCTGAGGCAATGGGGAGAACAGAAGAGTGCGCAGATCGTGGCGGATCTAAGGGTCAAGGAGCAGGCAGATGAGCTGACGCTTGCATTCTGCGGACATTTCTCAGCAGGGAAGTCAAGCATGATTAACAAGCTCTGCGGGAAGGCGGTGCTGCCTTCGGGTCCGGTTCCAACCAGTGCGAATATTGTATCGATCCGCAGCGGAGCACCGCAGGTGCTGCTGCATCCGGTGGACGGAAGCTCCAGAGGCAATCCCGGGGTAATCAAGACCACACCTGACCGGCTTCAGGATTACTGCCGCCAGGGTACCGAATATTCTGCGATAGAGGTGTGGGAGGATGTCCCGGTGCTGGGGGAGCACGGGGTGCTGATGGATACTCCCGGCGTAGATTCGACTGATGAGGGCCATCAGGCGGCGACCCGTTCGGCGCTGCATCTGGCGGATGCCGTCTTCTATGTGATGGATTACAATCATGTGCAGTCGGAGAATAATCTGGCGTTTGCCAAAAGTCTAAGCGACTGGGGCAAGCCGCTCTACCTGATCATCAATCAGATCGACAAGCACAGGGAACAGGAAATCCCGCTGGAAGAATACCGGCAGCAAGTGGAAAGCGCTTTCCGGGAATGGGGTATTCATTCTGCGGGGCTGTTGTTCACTTCGCTTAAGGTGGAGGGACATCCGCTGAATCAGTGGAAGGATCTGCTGGCCTTGATCTCCGGTCTGCTGGAGCAGCGGCAGGAGTTGCTTGAATACAGCTTGTCCCGTTCCATCCATCATACTGCGGATGCTGTCCTGGCGGATTATCGTGAAGAGCAGCAGGAGGAGCGGGCTGCGCTGCTGGAAGAAGCAGGCGGTGCAGCGGCGGAAGCTGTGGAAGCAGAGCTACTGGCAACGAGCCAGGAGGAATCCTCGCTGGATGCACTGCCTGAAGAGGCGCGGATGGATCTGCGCAGCAGGCTGGACGCTCTGCTTGGCAACACGAATCTGATGCCGGCCGATCTGCGGGATGCAGCTGGAGCATACATCGAGAGTCTCCAGCCGGGCTTCCGGCGCGGCCTGCTCTTCACCGCTGCGAAGCGGGAGAAGGAGCAGGGAGCGCGGCTGCTGCACTGGCACAGCCTTCAGCTCAGAGAGATCACTGCCCAGCTGGAGTGGCACACTCTCCAGCTGGTGCGCGAATGGGCTGAAGGCCTGGAGCTGTGGCAGGAGGAGGCGGAGCCCCTGCTGAAGCAGGCTTTCCCGGCGGTGAGCCAGCAGTGGCTGGCAGATCAGGTGAAGCCGGGAACCGGTGCTTCGGGCGAGGCGCTGCTTAATTTCTGCCGCACGCTTGCGGCTGAGATTAAGGCGCAGTTCCGCCGCGCGGTCCTGGCCTTCGGCGAGCCGCTGCTGGATGCGCTGCCGCCGCTGGTGGAGGAACGGCGCGCAGAGCTCACGCGCCGCCGGGCGGCCCTGCAGCGGCAGGCGCAGGCGCTCGCCGCGCTGGCCGCCCTGGACCGCGCGGCTGCCGCCCGCGCGGACGCCCTTGCGGCGCTGCTGCCGCCGCGCCGCACCCTCACCCCCGGCGCGCTGCCGGGGGTGCCGCCCCTGGCGGCTGGCGCGCCTAGCGCCGCCAGCCCGGAACCGCCGCCGCGCGTGGCAGCGGCGGCAAGCCCTAGCGCTGCCCAGGCCTGGGCGGCGGGCACGGCACAGCCGGCGGGCGGGCGCCGCCGGCTGACGCAGGCCGCTGCGGCGCTGCACGCAGCGGCCGGGGTGCTGCGGAGCGAGCCGGCCATGGCCTCGGCGGCGCGCAGCCTGGCGGCGCGTGCGGAGGATCTCGCCGGCGGCCGCTTCACGATGGCGCTGTTCGGAGCGTTCAGCGCCGGCAAATCCTCCTTCGCCAACGCCCTGCTGGGCGAAGAGGTGCTGCCCGTGTCGCCGCATCCGGCAACGGCGGCCGTCGGGCGGATTCTGGCGCCGGAGGGCGGCTTCGCCCACGGGACGGCGGCCATCACCATGAAGCGGGCGGAGGAGGTCTGGGAGGACATCCTCCATTCCTTCAGCGTGCTGCAGCTGGCGCCGCCGCAGCACGACTCGTGGCCCGCAGCCGTGGCCCGGCTGCAGACCGGCGGGCTTCATCCGTCCGCACTGCCGCATGCCGGCTTCCTGCGGGCAGCTGCCGCCGGATGGGAGGAATCCCGTCCGCTGCTCGGAACAGAGCGGACGGTCAGCCTGGCGGAATACCGCAGCCTGGTTGCAGATGAGAAGCGCGCCTGCTTCGTACAGAGCACAGATCTGTATTATGATAGTCCGCTGACACGAAGCGGCATTGTACTAGTGGACACACCGGGTGCGGATTCCTTACATGCCCGGCACACCGGTGTAACCTTCGGCTATATGAAGAACGCCGATGCCATTTGCTTCGTGACCTACTATAACCACGCCTTTTCCAAGGCTGACCGCAGCCTCCTTGCCCAGCTGGGTAGAATCAAGGACAGCTTTGCGCTTGACAAAATGTTCTTCATCATCAACGCCGCAGATCTCGCGGCGGATGAGGCCGAGCTTGAAGAGGTGAAGCAGCATGTGGCGCAAAATCTGCGTGCCGGAGGCCTAACCTCACCGCGGATTTACAGCGTGTCCAGCCTGCTTGCGCTGGAGGGCAAGTCAAGCGGAGCGGGGGAGGCTTACGAGGCTTCAGGATTCGGCAGCTTTGAAGCCGCACTCTCCGCGTTCGCCGGTGATGAACTGCCGGGACTGTCTCTGACAGCGGCCAAGGACAGTCTAAGCTCGGTGCGTGGGCGCGCCGAAGAGTGGCAACGCCTTGCGCTGATGGAGGCAGACCAGCAGGAGGAAGGAATGAAGCGGTTCCGGCAACGCCAGGAAGCGGCGAAACTGCGGCTGGCCGCACTTGCTAAGGAAGACCGGCCGCTCCGGGACCTGCGCCGTGAAGGTGCGGAGCTGCTCTATCATGTCCGGCAGCGGATTGCCTTTTCCTTCGGGCGTTCCTTCCAGGAGTCCTTCCATCCATCCATTCTCCGGGAAGACGGAGGGAACCTGAAAGACATCTTCATCGCCTGCGGGCGGGAGCTTGAGCGCAGTATTCTGCGTGAACTGGAGCAGGAGCTGTGGGCAACGACCCTGCGGCTGGAGTCGGCAGGGCGCAGATTCGTGACCCAGGCGGCCACAGCGGCTGCAGCTGAGCTGTCCATCCCGGATCAGGAGCTTCAGCTGCTAGAGAATCCGGATGAGCGCTGGCCGGCACCTGCGAAGCTGAACTGTGTTCTGGCTCCGCTGGATTGGGCCGGACTGTGGAGCCGCTTCAAATCTCCGCGCCACTTCTTCGAGGGACCGGGCCGGGCAGAGATCCGCGCGGCTGCCGAGCCGTGGTTCAAAGAAGCGGTGGCTGCGGCGGCGCAAGGACAGGAGGACTCTCTGTTGACATTCTACACCGATGCAGCAGCAACGGCCTTGTCCCAGGCCGCAGACCAGCTGCGTGAAGGCCTGTCTGAACAGGAGGCAGCCATGTCGGCGCTGCTGAAAGGGGGTGATGGTGCGGAGCATTGGGGCCGGATCGCCGAGGAATTACGGCTTCAGGAGCAGGCTTTCGCTGAAATATAAGTTTTTATTAGCTTCACGTGATAAACCGTTTTCACTTGTCTGTTGAACAGCCATCTGTGAAGTTTGTAGGAAAATGTCGAAGAACACTTGCAATCTGGTGGATGATGGATGAAAATAAAGAAGACTGAAAATTTACAATCAAACTGCGACATTTTACAGAAACAGAGAAGTCAGCAGACAAATTTGCGAAAAGAGGTTGGAGTCGACAATGTGGGGAGCTCCTTTATCAGCCCGGAGTAAAAAGCTGCTGCTGCTCGGCAGCGGTGAACTGGGTAAGGAAGTCATTATCGAAGCTCAGCGCCTTGGCGTAGAGACCGTAGCTGTGGATCGTTATGAAGCGGCACCCGCGATGGGCGTGGCCCACCGCTCTTATGTACTGGATATGCTGGATGCAGAGGCACTCAAGCAGCTTATCCGTACTGAGAAGCCGGATTTGATTGTACCGGAGATTGAAGCCATTGCTACCGGGGCCCTGGTGGAGCTGGAGGAAGAAGGCTTCCTCGTTGTTCCTACCGCCCGTGCTGCTCGGCTGACCATGGACCGCGAAGGCATCCGCCGTCTGGCGGCAGAAGAGCTGGGGCTGCCTACGGCGGCTTACCGGTTCGCAGACAGTCTGGATGAACTGCGCCAGGCCGTTTCAGAGCTGGGAACGCCTTGTGTGATTAAGCCGATTATGAGCTCATCCGGCAAAGGCCAGAGCGTGTGCAGAACACCGGAGGATGCGGAAGGCTGCTGGAATACGGCGCTTGAAGGCGCACGTGCGAAGGGGACACGCGTCATCGTGGAGGCCTTTGTTACCTTTGAGAGCGAGATTACACTGCTTACCGTCCGTTCGGTTAGCGGAACCGTATTCTGTCCGCCGATCGGCCACATTCAGCAGGATGGCGATTATGTAGAGTCCTGGCAGCCGCATCAGATGAGCGGGGCGCAGCTGGAAGAGGCTGAGGCCATCGCCCGGGCGGTTACCGATCAGCTTGGCGGTTATGGAATTTTTGGTGTGGAGCTGTTCCTCACCGCGGATGGTGTTCTGTTCAGTGAAGTGTCCCCCCGGCCGCATGACACAGGTATGGTTACAATGATTACGCAGGATTTGTCGGAATTTGCTCTGCATGTCAGAGCCATTCTTGGATTTCCGCTGGAAGCGGTACGTTTGTTGACACCGGGAGCTTCGGCCACCCTGAAGACGGATAGAGCCGGACAAGCTTTTGCGGTGACCGGGATTGAAGAGGCACTGGCCCTTCCCCGCACGCAGGTCCGGGTATTCGGCAAGCCGGAGATCCGCCCAGGACGGCGGATGGCAGTAACACTCAGTTCAGCGGAAGATATTGAAATCGCGCGGATGACAGCCAAGCAGGCTGCGTCTAAGCTACAAGTGGAGGTATACAAGGATGAACAGTAGTACTCAGGAGCAGGTACTGCAAATTCGCAAATGCGGCATGAATGATCTGGAGAGAGTGACAGCCCTTTTGCGTGAATTCGGCTATCCGACAACGCTTAGCGTGATGAAAGAGAGAATGGAAGGCATGGAGAATGATCCGTTCCACTGCACCCTGGTCGCAGAGCTCAATAACGAAGTTGTGGGAATGATCGGTTTACGGCAGGTGAAGTCCTACTACAAGCATGCCGATTGTATTACGGAGATCACCGCGCTGATCGTATCAGAGGAGCTTAGAGGACAAGGCCTTGGCAAAAGACTCGTAGCTGCAGCGGAAGAATGGGCGCGCAATCAGGGCTGCTGCCAGCTGTTCCTGCGGAGCGGCAACCGCGTGGAACGTGCACCTGCACATGCGTTTTACCGCCATATCGGCTTTGAAAAGACAACTGGCTACCGCTTCAACAAAGCCCTGCTATAATCCTATACGTGTAACCGAACATCCCCATCCCGGCGTAATCGGGATGGTTTTTTTTTTTTTTGGTACAGTGCAGCCAATCCGCAGCCGCTTGTCTGGAATGCTCTCCGCTCCGCCTTTTCCCCGAGGTTGGCCCAGGAATTTAGTGGAAAAAGAGCATCTATTTCACCCGAAATTCCCGTGTCCAAACTAGCAGTTGGAAAAAGTACATCTATTCGTCCAGATTCCCCGCGTTATGAGCAAATCCGCAGTAATAAATGTCATTTATCTAAGCCTGTTGATTACCTATATTTTGGTGATAATGTCAGTGGAATGGGCTAAGTAAATCCTCCACTCCACAGGTAGCTTTTGCAGCGTAAATAACCGATCAAACTCGGCGAACGTTAATCTAGCGCTAACATGCACAGTACTATTTCCCTGCTCAAACAGAAACTTTAGCAACACATAAACCAATAAAGCCACATATAGCTGTCCATATACTGCATTTTCTGTGGTTCCAAACAGTTTGGGAATGTTTAAATGCTGCTTGATCCAACGAAAGAAAACTTCAATCTGCCAACGTTTTTTATAGATGTTTGCTATGGCTTCTGGGGAGTGCCAATGCAAATTTGTTGCAAGAATGACGGGATTCCCTTTGGGATCTTTAAGAATCACCACCCGAAACCGATTCTTGGTGAGTGCCTTAACCTTTCCTAATTGACACGTCAAATCTTGCTCGATACTTCCCTCAAATGGGCGATTTCGTAAACGCGGGATCGGATGTACGAGTGTGGTATTATCCTTGAGGCGAATCACAAAATATTGCCGCTCTTTCTTCTCTTGATAGCTGTCAAACAGCCCGTGCTTCCCGTAAGCGCGGTCTGCTACCAAAATATATAGGCTGTCCAGCAGGAATGCACAGCTGTTTAAATCATGCTCTAACCCCGTGGTCTCCGTCACTTTGTGCAATTCATTCGAGTCCCCAAGTAATCCGACATGCAGCTTAACGCCTGCTTTTTGGCCTTTGATGGGAGCCCAAGGCAGTCGGCCGAGACCGACCGAAATGGTGGTAGAATCCACGATTAACAGCTCTTTTGGGATACCGAGTACGCGCTTCGTTTTCCGATTACACAGCCCTATCATGAGATTCAATAGACGCTTAAATAATTGAAAGTGAACCCCTTTGGCCTTTTTAGAAAGCGTTGAGTAATTCACCGCACGTTGCCCATACAGGGACATCCGTTCTGCGCCGTCCCGGTATCCGTCCCACTGCTGGAACGCAGCTTCAGCTAAAAACAAAAACAAATCATAAACGGTAAACTTACGCGCAACGTCAACATACTTTATTTCTTTTAAGATCGGTTTTAATTGTTCCTCGGGAATCAATAATTGCAGAATATTTGAAATTGAAGTAGACTTTTTCATGAGGTCGCCTCGTTTCGGATGTTTGTAGGGGTACAAACACTTTAACGAATCAGCGGCCTTTTTGCTACCTTTTTTTGGGTAATCAACAGGCTTATCATTTATCCACTTAAAATAGCCTGATTGGTTAAAATAATCAAATTAAGTGTACGAAATCCACTTGTTGATTAAAAAGATTAGAACTCAAAGCGTGGTCGTCGCTGCGGTGAACATTTGGCCCTCCGGCCGCTGTTGTATTTAGATTTCCTGATTAAAACCGCTCTTCGCGGTAGAAATCTAAATACAAAGGCGGACGCTTTCGCTCCTCCAGTGCCAAATTTCCCCTCCGCTTCTTTTTGCTTTTTGTTAATTTCTTAAATACCTCTAACCTATGTACATAATTTCCCCTTGCGTTATATAAGGCCATTGCTATATAGTAAATTGCTCCTATTCACTACAGTTGTCACTCTATCAGCCATGTTAGTTGTCGCTCTATCAGTCTCCTATCACTCTCTATCACTCACTAGAGTTGCCCCCTGATCCGCAGCCTTCTCTTTATAAACGTAGATCGGGCTATTTGAATCAGCTATTATAGTTCTGTGAACCTCCATATCCTATGCCGAAGAGGGATGAAGCATGTACAAATTAATACTCGCCGAAGACGAGGAAGATGTAAGAGAAGGCATTATCGCCCAGATTGACTGGGAAGAGTACGGCTTCGAGGTCGTTGAGCAGGCCGAGAACGGGCGGGAAGCGGCGGATGCAATCGACCGGCTGCTGCCGGATGTGGTCGTTACCGATATCCAGATGCCTTTTATGAATGGCCTGCAGCTCGCAGAATGGATACGCAGCCGCCATCCGAATACGAAGATTATTATTCTAACCGGCTATGATGAGTTCGAATACGCCCAGAAGGCGATTAAGCTGCAGATTGATGAATATATCCTGAAGCCCTTCTCGTCCCGGGAGCTGATTGACGTTCTGCTTAAGGTTCGCGCCACAATCGAGACCGAGATCGCCGAGAAGGAGAATGTGTTCGTGCTGAGCGAGCATTACCGCAAGAGCCTGCCGCTTCTGCGCGAGCAGTTCCTCTCCACCCTGGTGTCCCGCCGATTGCGCTGCGCAGAGATCGCTGAGAAAAGCACAGAGTACGGCATCCCCCTCACCGGTGAATGTTTCCAGTCCTCGGTGATCAGCATTGATTATATCCGCCCGGACCGTTCTTTCGCTGTTCAAGCTCAGCGGCCCGTATCTCTGCGGGATACCGGGGATCGTAATCTCCAGCTCTATGCTGTGCTGAACATCGCGGAGGAGATCTGCCAGAAGCATGACTTCGGCAAGGTATTCATCCACCGGGATGATGTTGTGCTGCTCTCGGTCAGCGAGAGCCCGGAGGAGAGCGACATCACCGCCAGAACCTTCGCCATTCTCGAAGAGATCTGCCAGAATGTGCAGCGCTTCCTGAAGCTGACCGTAACCGCCGGGGCCGGAACCGTCTGCCGGGCACCGTCCATGCTGTTCCATTCCTTCGGGGATGCGCTGCAAGCGCTTGATTACCGGCTGATTCTCGGCAACAACCGGGTCATCTGGATTGAGGATGTGGAGTCCCGCTCCAGCCGGATGCTGGACTTTGATGAACTGACTCAGCAGTCGCTGATCCGTACGATCAAGCTGGGGACCGTCCAGGAGCTGCGCGAGGTCGTGGACGAGCTGTTCCGGGGACTGGATACGGAGCAGGTCTCGGCGCAGGATTACCAGATTTATCTGCTGGAGATCATCACCTCCATTCTGCGGGTGGCGAAGGAATCCGGGAGCGGAACGAATGATTTTATCGGACCCGGCCTGACCTCGCTAAGCGATATGAACAAATTCAACAACCTGGAAGAAGCCAGGCAGTGGATTATTACCGTATGTACCCGGCTGATGGATTCCATTGCTTCGGAGCGCCAGTCGAGCTACAAGCAGCTCATAGACCAGGCTAAGGAATATATCCGCAGCCACTATGAAGAATCCGATATGTCCATCGGCAGGGTATGCCAGCATCTGCATATCAGCACGGGCTATTTCAGCAGCATTTTCAAAAAAGAAATGAAGATGACCTTCGTCAGCTATCTCTTGCAGATCCGGCTGGAAGCCGCGAAGGAGCTGCTGCGTTCCACCGAGCTGAAGGCGTTCGAGATCGCCGAGCGGATTGGTTTTGCCGACCCGAATTATTTCAGCTTCTGCTTCCGCAAGAAATACGGACAATCCCCCAAAGAGTATAAGAACAGCGCGCGGGGAGAATAACCATGAACAAGCCGAAGGGTTATTTCTTCCCGCTGCGGCCGGGGCCCGGCAAGAGCGGCAGGCTGCGCCTGTCCTCGAAGCTGCGGAGCATTCAGCTGATTATCACGCTGACGTTCATGGCGGTCACTGCAGCGGTGGCGGTGATCGTAAGTGTGATGCTGTACGGCAAGTTCGCTAACACGGCGGAGGAGAATGCCAATCTCAACATGCAGCAAATTATTGAACAGGTGAACTATAACCTGGAGCTGTATGTGAAAGGGATGGGCAGTATTTTTGCGACGGCCGAGAAGCAGATTACCTCTACGCCCTCCATCGATTCCCCGCTGCTCTATGAACGGATGGATACACTGATGAGCAGCCGCGAGGATCTGGTGTCAGTGGCTGTTTTTACCCCGCAGGGGCAGTATGTGGTTGGGACGCCGGGGCAGACGATGCGCATGAACACGGGGCTGGAGAGCCAGAGCTGGTTCACTACAGCCAAGCGTACCTCGGAGATCTCCTATTCTGCCCCGCATATCCAGAATCTGTTCAAGGGCAGGTATACCTGGGTGGTTTCCATCTCCAAGCTGATTCAGTACAGAGAGAACGGGGAGCTGAGAACCGGTGTGCTGCTGCTGGACTTCAACTTTAGAACGATTGATCAGCTCAGCAAGCAGGTCAAGCTGGGCAAAAGAGGCTACGCCTACATCCTCGATCCACTCGGGAATATCGTCTACCACCCGCAGCAGCAGCTCATTTACGCCGGGCTGAAATACGAGAATGTGGAGCCGGTGCTGGAATATGCCTACCGCAGCTATCTGGACGAATCGACCGGGGAGAAGCGGTTCATTACCGTACGCACACTGGCGCAGACCGGCTGGAAGATTGTCGGGGTAGCCTATTACGATGAGATTGTCACCACCAAGCGGGATCTCAATCAGTTCCTGGCGTGGTTTCTTGGTGTTGTGCTCGTCTGCGTCATTGCAGTGTCGGTCTTCCTGTCCTGGCTGATTGCCAGCCCCATCCGCAAGCTGGAGCGTACCGTGAAGCAGGTGGCGGAGGGCGATCTGAATACGCCGATTAACGTCAGCGGAGCCTACGAGGTAGAGCAGCTGTCGAGGCGCTTCAACATGATGCTCCAGCGTATCCGCCAGCTGATGGAGCAGATCATTTATGAGCAGGAGACGAAGCGTAAGGGTGAGCTTGAGGTGCTGCAATCGCAGATCAACCCGCATTTTCTGTACAATACGCTGAATTCAGTTATCCGGCTGGCCGAACGCGGCAAAACGGATGAAGTCGTCACCATGATCCAGTCACTTTCAAGATTCTTCCGCATCAGTCTCAGCAAAGGCAAGAATATTATCACCATTCAGGAAGAACTGGATCATATCCGCCATTACCTGGTGATTCAGAGCTTCCGCTTCAAGAATAAATTCCGTTATGAGATCACGGCGCAGGAGGAGGTCCTGGAGTGCCAGACGATCAAGCTGATTCTGCAGCCTATCGTGGAGAACGCGCTTTATCACGGGATTGAAATGCTGCCGGACGAGGGGCTGATCTCTATCACCGCCGGGCTTCAGGACGGGGTAATCATCATCAGGGTCAGCGACAACGGCCTCGGGATGTCCAAGGAGACAGTGAACGGCATTCTAAGCGGAAGCGTCAAAAGCACCAGCGGATCAGGGGTCGGCGTCCGGAATGTGCACGAACGGATCGGCCTGTATTACGGGCGGGAGTACGGGCTTGCTTTTGAGAGTGAGCTGGAAGAGGGGACGGTTGTTACGATTGTGTTCCCGGCCCTCCCGGCGGGAGAGGCTACGGATGAGCAGAAGGAGGAGACGAACCTGTGAAAAGCCTGCGTGTATGGCTCACCGTGCTGCTGTGCGGAGTGCTGTGGATCTCTGTATCCTCTTGCTTTAATGCCTCGCCAGCTTATATCAGCACCAGCAAGACGCGGAATATCCACCTGATTGTCAAGATGAACAAAGGGGATTATTGGAACACCCTGAAGCTCGGGGCAGAGGCTGCGGCGAAGGAATTCAATGTCAATCTGACGTTCAAGGCGCCGGATTCGGAGAGTGATATTGAGGAACAGGTCGTCATGGTGGAGGAGTCCATTAAGGAGAAGGCGGATGTGATTATTCTCGCGGCCAGCAGCTATATGGGACTGGCGCAGGTCGTGGACCAGGCGGCGTATTCCAGAATTCCGGTGATCTCAGTCGATGCGGAGGTTGGCTCGGCTAAGGTTCGGACATACGTGGGATCGAACGGCTACGAGGCCGGACAGAAGTCCGCTGAGCGGCTGATTGAGCTGCTGGGGGGCTATGGAGAGATCGGAATCATTAATTTCACCAATTCGTCGCTTACCCCGGACTCCGGCAAGACTGGCAGTATCGACTATGGTGCGCGGGATGCAGATGAGCGGGAAAAGGGTTTTTTGAATTATGCCGCGCGCTTCCCTAACGTTAAGGTCGTACCGATCGCCTACACCTCCTCCAGCACCTCCGACGCCGAGAATCTGACCCGGGAGATGCTGAACAAGTATCCCCAGCTGCGCGGTATTGCCACCCTGAATGAGATTGCTTCACAGGGCGCGGCCAGGGTGATTCAGAGTCTGAAGAGGGATAGTGTGAAAATGATTGCTTTTGACAGCTCACCCTCCATGATGGAATCGCTTCAGGATGGCACTGTGCAGGCGACCGTCATCCAGAATCCGTTCAGCAACGGGTATCTGGCAGTGAAATATGCTGTGGAGGCGCTCGAAGGCATGGATGTTCCCGAACGCGTGGACACCGGCACCAAGCTCATAGATCTTGCGAATATGCTGTGGCCGGAGAATCAGAAGTTGCTGTTCCCGTTTGTAAGATAGCAGAAATTGATAGTAGAATTTTCATGAAAATGAGTAGGATTTTATATTCGCAACCGTTTTCACGTAGGGCATAATAAGGATGTACCCGGGACACACCGGGATCATCCAAATAAAGAAATATCCTCAGGAGGTCAATTAGACATGAAAAAAATCACTTCCGTTTTACTTGCCAGTGCATTGCTGGGTGCGGCTCTCGCAGGCTGCGGCGGCAACAATAACAAGGCGGCTGATGCTGCTAACACAGGAACTGCGGCTAACACGGAGAATTCCGGTTCTGCTGAGACTCCAAAGGTCGGGGTAGCGATCTACAAATTCGACGACACATTCATGACGGGTGTCCGCAACGCCATCGACGCTGCTGCTAAGGGCATTGCCACGGTAGATATCGTAGACAGCCAGAATTCCCAGCCGACACAGAACGATAAGGTGGATCTGTTCATCACCAAGAAATATAACGGCATGCTGATTAACCCGGTAGACCGTACTGCTGCCGGCGTCATCATTGACAAGGCCAAGACAGCGAACATTCCAGTGGTTTTCCTGAACCGCGAGCCGCTGCCGGAAGATATGAAGAAATGGGATAAGGTCTACTATGTAGGCGCCAAGGCTGAAGAGTCCGGCACCATGTCCGGCCAGCTGATTGTGGACTACTGGAAGGCACACCCTGAAGCGGACAAGAACGGCGACGGCGTGCTGCAATATGTCATGCTGAAGGGCGAACCGGGACACCAGGATGCCGAGCTGCGCACCACGTATTCCATCCAGGCAATCGAAGATGCCGGCATCAAGGTAGAGAAGCTGGCTGAAGATACCGCGATGTGGGATCGTGTAAAAGGCCAAGAGAAAATGGCCGCCTTCCTCGGCTCCCACGGCGACAAGATTGAAGCCGTACTGGCCAACAACGATGACATGGCACTCGGCGCCATCGAAGCTCTGAAGGCTCAAGGCTACTTCAGCGGCGACAAATACATGCCGGTTGTAGGCGTGGATGCAACAGCACCTGCGGTTCAGGCTTTGCAGGACGGAACGATGCTCGGCACCGTACTGAACGATGCCAACAACCAAGGTAAAGCAGCGATCACCCTGGCCGCTCTGCTGGCCAAAGGCGAAACGCCGACCAAAGAGAACGTAGGCTTCGACATCACAGACAACCAGTTTGTATGGATCTCCTACAAAAAGATCACCAAAGACAACGTAGCGGACGCGCAATAATCCATTACCGGGTGCAAGGCTACAAATACAGATACGTAACATAGATACCAGTCCCGGAGGGCGCTGCATCGCGCTCTCCGGAATTCCTTACGGGTAGGGAGCAGGATGGAACCGCTGTGCCTCTCATGGAAAAAGACAAAAAGCGTAGGGGGCGTAACAACATGGCAAATACGGAATTTTTGCTGGAAATGAACGGCATTACCAAAGAATTTCCCGGCGTGAAGGCGCTGGATGGAGTCAGCATTAAGGTTCGTCCGGGCTCGGTTCATGCACTTATGGGCGAGAACGGGGCAGGTAAGTCCACACTGATGAAATGTCTCTTTGGAATCTATTCACCGGATGCCGGTGAGATCTTTCTGGATGGCCAGAAGGCCTCCATTTCAAGTTCGAGCGAAGCACTGAAGCACGGCATCTCGATGATCCATCAGGAGCTGCACCCTGTACCTTTCCGCAGCGTGATGGAGAACATCTGGCTGGGACGTTTTCCAACCAAGGGTATCGGGCCGCTTCAGTTCATTGACCACAAAAAAATGTTTACCGACACAGAAAACCTGTTCAAAGATCTGGATATCGACCTGAATCCCGAAACGCTGGTGGGCAAGCTATCTGTATCCAAGATCCAATCCATCGAAATCGCGAAGGCGGTCTCTTTTCACTCCCGTGTTATTGTCATGGATGAGCCAACCTCGTCCTTAACGAGTGTGGAAGTGGAGCATCTGTTCCGGATCATCCGGGACCTGCAAAAAAGAGGCGTAGCTATTATCTATATCTCTCACAAAATGGAAGAAATCCTGGAAATCTCCGATGAAGTGACGATTATGCGTGATGGTAAAAAGATCGGCACCTGGCCTTCGGCCGAGCTGACCACGGACCTGATTATCTCCAAGATGGTCGGACGCGATCTGACGAACCGTTTCCCGGAGCGCACCAATGTTCCAGGCAAGGTGTTCATGAAGGTGGAAGGCCTGACCTCACCCGAGCCCAGATCCTTCAAGGATGTCTCCTTCGAGTTAAGACGCGGGGAGATTCTGGGTGTCGGCGGTCTGGTCGGCGCACAGCGAACCGAGGTTATTGAGGCGCTGTTCGGACTGCGCGCGGTGAAATCCGGCTCCATCTCGCTTGACGGCAAGAATGTGAAGATCAACTCTCCGCAGGATGCCAAAAAACACGGACTGGCCCTGTTGACTGAGGAGCGCCGCGTGACGGGGATTTTCCCTGTGCTGTCTGTGCATGAGAATGGAGCTATCGCCAACCTGGACCGCTACAAGACGCCTTATCTGCTGCTGAACGGCCGCAAGAAGAAGGTTGAAGTGGATAAAATGATTGAAAAGCTGCGCACCAAAACGCCAACGACCAAAACGCAGATTATGAATCTCTCCGGCGGGAATCAGCAGAAGGTGCTGCTGGCCAGATGGCTGCTTACTGAGCCTGAGGTGCTGTTGCTCGATGAGCCGACACGCGGGATTGACGTCGGTGCGAAGTTCGAGATCTATACGATCATTGCCGACCTGGCGAAGCAGGGGAAGAGCATCATTATGATCTCCTCGGAGATGCCCGAGCTGCTGGGGATGTCCGACCGTGTTATGGTGATGTCCGAAGGACGGCTGACAGGAATATTAGAAGGTGCGCAGGCTACGGAAACCGAAGTGATGCGTCTCGCCGCACAGCATTAATCAGGAGCTACACTCACAGGACGGCGAAGACCATAAGGCAGCTGCAAGGCTGAAGAAGCTTAGCAATGAATGCTTAAACTTCGCGTAACAATTAAGGAGGAACACAATTATGACTATTAAAAGAGCGCAGTCCTTCGTGACTCAAAACGCAATCTACATCGTGCTGGTCCTGCTGATTATGGGGATTATCATATACGAGCCAAGCTTCATGTCCATTAACACCTTGCGGGATGTACTGATCCAGTCCTCCACACGCGTTATTATTGCGCTCGGGGTAGCCTTTATCCTGATCACCGCCGGGACCGACTTGTCGGCAGGCCGGGTGGTCGGCTTCACAGCGGTGATCTCAGCTTCCATGCTGCAGATACCCGATTACTCCCGCCGCTTCTTCCCTGATCTGCCGCAGGTGCAGGTCTGGCTGCCGATTCTGATCGCCATTGTGGCCGGTCTGCTCTGCGGTCTCGTCAACGGAATTATCGTCTCCAAGCTGAACGTTCCGCCGTTTATTGCCACCCTGGGCACGATGCTGATTGTATATGGCCTGAACTCCCTGTACTTCGATATGGACCCTAACCAATCCCAGCCCATCGGCGGTCTGCGCCAGGACTTCACCAACATCGGCTCCGGTTTCATCGGCAGCGGCCAATATTCCATTCCTTACATCGTACTCATAGCCCTCGGAATCGCGGCGATCGTCTGGGTGCTGTTCAACAAAACCAAGCTGGGCAAAAACATGTACGCCATCGGCGGCAACATGCAGGCAGCCAAGGTATCCGGGATCAATGTCTCCAAGAACCTGATCTACATCTACGCCATCGCTGGTGCCCTGTACGGTCTGGCCGGTGTGCTTGAAGCGGCAAGAACCGGCGGTGCCACCAATAACTACGGGAACATGTACGAGCTTGATGCCATCGCAGCCTGCGTCGTCGGCGGCGTATCCACCACAGGCGGAATCGGTACCGTTCCAGGCGTCCTGGTCGGCGTGATTATCTTCACCCTGATCAACTACGGCCTGACCTTCATCGGAATTAGCCCGTACTACCAGCTGATTATCAAAGGCTTGATCATTATCGCTGCGGTGTCGTTTGATATGCGGAAATATTCATCGAAGAAATAAGGTTCGGTGATTAGCCGTACCTGCGGGGATTTTGGACTTCCGGCCGCTGTTGTCTCCAAATTTATTGAATGAACCGTTATATGGTTAAAATTCGGAGACAAAGGCGGACGCTATCGCTCCTACAGTTCCAAAATCCCCTCCGGTACTCCTATCACCTCACCAAGGGTGGGGTAGGCAGCCAAAGAGCGTTTGCGGTATCCCGCAAACGTTTTTTGGCTGCCCCGGATTTGTCGCAGCGTTGCTCCAAATGATGTGAGTACCTGCACCTGCTATGAATTTGGGGACTTTTGGGCTCTATTGCTCTTCCAGTTCTCGAATTCCCTCCGCTACTCGGACAGGTGATCATGGTTTGTTGCAATAAATGCAACTCCGACGAGCTGGAACAGGGTAACTCAGGGTGAATGTTGCACGAATTACAACATTTTCTCTTCTAATTGGCTTGTGGGCGGTAAAATGCTGCATTTAATACAACAATGTTAGTTTAAAGTCAGTGCCGGTAGCCGAATGTTGCATTTTAGGCAGGATTTCGCAGCTACCCGTTACTAATTAATAGTTTTTATTCTGTTCCCGAGGTGGTAGAAGGGAAGCAGCAGGCAGCAGGAGTCAAGCAGCTTGCAATTAGGTAACTGACAGCGTAGGTAAGTAGTTCAGCAGGCGGTAGGCAGCAATTAGCAGTTAGTGGCAGAGAGCAGGTGGTAAGCAGTTACCATCAGATAATAGGCAACAGACAGATTTAGCACGGTTATTTGCGGACGTATTTATCCAGTCCGCTGAATAGAGTTTTATGTTTTTCTTTTATAGATTTTAAATAAACTTTTGCCCGCCCAGCAGAAGGGTTATTCTCATTCTTCAAGGGCAGGCGAAGCAGCCCTTGTATCTCCGGTACACACCCTCCGAAAGGGTGTGTTTGTGTTGCCCTTAAGGTTACCAACAGAAAGGCAGCAGTAACGGAGGGGATTTTGGAACTGGAGGAGCGGGAGCGTCCGCCTGAAAGCTTTCCGCAGGAAAGCTCGCTTCGAAAGCATAGGCTTGGTTTGGATTTCTACCGCGAGCAGCGGTCCGAATCAGGAAATCCAAACTGGGCAGCGGCCGGAAGTCCAAAACTCACCGCAGTTACGACATCGCCTTTATAATTTTTAATCCCTAAACGCCTCCAGTCCTCAACTTCAGCCGCCGTTCCTAAGCACAGACACACCCTTTCCCCCTCACATTCATATCCTATAGGCAAAAGCCTTTGTAAAGGAGAACGACAGCATGCTGAGGATTAAGCTGAACGAGCTGGGAAAAGGGAATGACAACGGTCTGATTCACACAGAGGTATGGCGGTGGGACGGCATCGGCTGGAATGAGTGTATTCCGCAGCAGGAGGAGGATTTCATCCGGGCGGAAGAAGACCTGTTCGTGACGATCCCGGCAGAGGCGGGCTTATACCGCGTAGACTATTCCAAAAAGCCGCTGGAGGCGCTCATTGTGTTCCCGGAGGACGGCATAGGCCTGCGGGCGGAGCTGCTGCATCCGGCTCCTTTTAAACTCAAGGACGGGACGCTGTGGGGATATATCAACAACGACGGCCGGATTGTGATAGAGCCGAGATATGATTATGCGGAGGAGTTTCAGGAGAATGGCCTGGCGGTGGTGCAGCGGGGGGATGTTAGCGGGCTGATTGACAGCTCCGGGCGGGAGCGGGTCAAACCGGTCTATTCTTTCATTGGTCCTTTTTCCGAGGGGCGGGCCGTGGTATCGGATGCGAAGGGCTACACTTTTATTGATGAAAAAGGCAAAGAAGTGACGTCCGCGCGCTATGACTATCTGAATTCGCTGCACGAAGGCCGTGCGCTGTTCTCCAAGCAGAATACTACCGGGGGGAACTCGCTGTATGGTTACCTGGATGCCCAGGGCAAAGAGGTGCTGCCAGCCGTCTATTTGGATGCCGGGGATTTCTCGAACGGGACTGCACTGGTCAAAATAGCCGAAGGGGAATATGCGCTGATTGATGTTCATGGCGCGGTGCTGCATACGTACAAACATCCTTTTGTCGGGTATCCGGGGGATGGGCTGCTGGCCTTTCAGGCAACGGAGGATGGAAAATACGGTTATCTCCACACGGACGGCACGATTGCTATCCAGCCACAGTATACGGCAGCACTTCCGTTCTCAGAGGGCCGTGCGGTGATTAACACAGCTGCGGATTATGGCAACGCCTACGGTCTGATCGACAAGCAGGGTAAAATGATTATTCCCGCCGTCTATTATGAGGTGCAGCAGCTGGGAGAGAACCGTGTGGCGCTGGGAACCCCGCTGTATGCGGATCAGCCCTATAGAGGCTCCAGCTACGTCATAGCTGATGCGCTGACCGGACGAATTCTCAGCACCCACCCGCTGCTGGGCGTGAACAATTATCAGCAGGGACTCGCGTCGGTGTATGATGCCAAGGATACGTATTTTATTGACACCAGCGGGAAAAAGGCTGCCCAGCCTCCGGTCATCGCAGGCTCTGGATCACTGTCCTTCAGCGGCAGCCTGATCCGCGCGGATATTGATCTGCGCACCTCCTATTATGACCGTAAAGGCAAGCAGGTCTGGCGGCAAAACGGAGTCATTCCGCTCAGACCGCCATACTCTGTGCTGGAGAAGAAATACAAGCCGAACCGGGACTATCTGGTCTATTATCCGGTCGTGGAAGGGATTGCGGTTGCCGAGGTCTCGAAGGCGGTAAATGACAAGCTGCGCATTCTGTCGCTCCCATACGGGGCGGGGACGGGAGGAGGCACACAGGATTTCAGCTATACGGGGGATTTCGCCGTCTCCTTCTTCCGTAAGAATCTGCTGGTGCTTGAGCTTAGCGGTTATCATTTTCCGTTCGGCGCTGCGCACGGCATGCCTACCCGGATCTATGAGCATATCAACCTGCGCACCGGTAAATTCTACACGCTCAGTGATCTGTTCAAGCCCGGCAGCAAATATGTGCAGAAGCTCAGTGACATCGTCGGCAAGCAGATTAAGAATGATCCGCAGTATTCCTATGTTTTCCCTGACACGTATAAAGGCATTACAGCGGATCAGCCCTTTTATGTGGATGCGCAGGCGCTTTACCTGTATTTTGCCCCTTATGAGATTGCTCCTTATTCAGCAGGATTTCCAACCTTCCGCATTCCCTATGCAGAGATTATGGGCCTGATTTCGACCGAAGGGGAGTTCTGGCAGTCTTTTCATTAAAGTAAATATTATATCGATTGTACTTTGAAGTTTTCTTATAGGGGTGGGCGTGACTCCAGAGAATGTTTGGCCATTTTCTATGTTCAATCTCTATAGAAGCGCCGATATATAGTATAGACACAGCCGTCCTGAAAAGGACGGCAATGCTGTTTCTTGTGCCGCTGCTGGAGGGGACAAGCCTCTCAATCTACAAAAATTACAGAATTTAGAAGCGCACAGCTGATAGTTTTATGTTACAATGACGTAGGAACAAATTACAACTTTGTAACATTTGTAGATGGGCACCCCTGGCAGCACGATAGACCACAACGAAGATTAAGGAGATGGCAGAATGAAAAGCAAGACTTTGAGAAGAATGATAGGTGGAAGCGTAGCCGCTGTTATGGCGCTTGGCATTTCTCTTCCATTACAAGCAAACGCAGCAGCAGCCGGAGCCCCAGCGGCAACCGGATCAGATATGAATTTCGCACAGCTCATGGAATATTTCACACAGAACAATTCGAAGACTTTCGTACTTGGTGGCAATACGTACACTGTCACTAAAACCTTTGTATACACAACGCCAGCTGCAGCTGCCCCGGCAGCACAGCCTGTAGCATCAGCTAAGCCGGTTGCTACAGCAGCACCAGTGGCTACGGCTGCACCGGTAGCCACTGCTAAGCCAGCACCGGCACCCGTTGCCACTGCAAAACCTGTGGCAACCCCGGCTCCATCTGCAGTGCCTGCGGTTGGTAACAACGCCTCCAGCTACACACAGCAAGTAGTTGCACTGGTGAATAAAGAGCGCGCTGCAGCTGGACTAGCCCCTGTCTCTGCACTGGACAGCCTGAACAAAGTGGCTGCGGCGAAGGCTACGGATATGCGTTCGAACAACTATTTCTCACACACTTCTCCGACCTACGGATCACCTTTCGATATGATGTCGGCCTTCGGCATTACGTATAAGGCGGCTGGCGAGAATATCGCTATGGGCCAGAAGACTCCTCAGGAAGTCATGACCGCATGGATGAACAGCCCGGGTCATAAGGCTAACATCCTGAGCGCCAATTTCAACTACATCGGCGTTGGCTTCGATAATAACTACTGGGTCCAGGAATTCATCGGTAAGTAAAGTAACATTAACTCCGCCCTCCGGCATTGCCGGGGGGCGTTTTTATGTTTTTAGCACAAAGGACGAATCTTATGCTGCGAATGAAGTTCAGCCAAAGTAGCTAAAAGTAATATTGCTCCTGCAGGATCAGCGTAGCGCCATCGTGCCGCACGCAGTACGCGTTCTTGCACGATCAGCGCAGCGCTATCTTGCCGCAGTACGCGGTCTTTGCACGATCAGCGCAGCGCTATCGTGCCGCCTTTGCTGCTTTCACCGTTTAGGTGTGAAGCGGCGGAGGGGATTTTGGAACTGTAGGAGCGGTAGCGTCCGCCTTTGTCTTTGGATTTCTACCGCGAGTAGCGGTTTGAATCAGGAAATCCAAAGACAACAGCGGCCGTAAGTCCAAAATCACCGCAGCCGCGCCCCTCACCTAAACAAACCCTTTCCGTTTGCAAATTCTCCAAAGAAGAATTATGTTTATCTACATAGTTAATAATGCTGTGAATGATGGGCTAAGCAGAAGAGTACGGCAGATGGAGGGATAGCTTTGAATGATTCCAAATGGACCTGGAGGACAGTGAGCCTGGTGTCCATCCTGGCAACTTTACTTTTGATTACAGGATTTGTGTATGCAGTAGGCGATATTATGAACCCGAAGGGGGAGCAATTCCTCTCCTCCCTTCCGCAGGAGACGGCGGCACCGACAGCCGCGGCAAGTGATGAATACAAGATCCTGGCGCTTGGCGATTCTCTGGCCAAAGGGACCGGCGACAACTCCGGGCAGGGGTTTGTTAAGCGGACCGTCGATGCCTTGTCGGCCAATGGAGGAAAGGCAGAGCTGCTGGGCAATATGGGCATTAACGGCCTGACTACAGCTGCCTTGCAGAGCAAGCTTCAGGAGGAAGGGGTGCAGTACGCGCTGCGTCAGGCGAATGTGATCCTGATCTCCATCGGCGGGAACGATCTGTTCCGGGGCTCGGATATTATGGGAACAGGCGGGAGCAGCGGACAAGCAGCCGCTTCAGCGAAGCCTTCGGAGCAGGCGGCACCTCAGAGCACAGAAGTCCCTGCGAATAACAAAGTAGAAGGCGTGGCGCCGGTTCCAACCGCATCTGCTGGGGATCTGACTCCGGAATCGCTCCTCTCTGCTCTGCCAGGGGCTGCTAAACGGCTGGGAAGCATACTGGATACCGTTGCAGAAGTGAATCCGCAGGCCCAGGTCTATTACATCGGACTTTATAATCCCTTCGGAGATATTGAGGGGCTGCTAATTCCCGGTAATCAGGCGGTGACGGCTTGGAATAATGCGGCGATGGATATCATCAACAGACATCAGAACATGACGCTGGTCCCGACCTTTGACCTGTTTGACCGCCATCTGGCGAAATACCTGTCGAGCGATCATTTTCACCCGAACGGGGACGGTTATCAGCGGATGAGCGAGCGGATTGTACAAGCCGTTCGTTGATCAGAGGATTTTTGGAACAGAAATGACTGTGGCAAGGAGCTGTATATGATGGCGAGAACTATTCATGAGACACCAGGGGAAGAAGTCGTCCTGTCCGCCCGGGGAGTCCGCAAAAAAATCGGCCGCAAGTGGATTATAGATGATGTTACGTTTGATGTGAAAAAAGGCGAGATCTTCGGCTTTCTCGGTCCGAATGGAGCCGGCAAAACCACAACCATCCGCATGCTGGTGGACCTGATCCGCCCGAGCGAAGGGACGATTACCGTCTGCGGCTTCAATGTGAACCGGAATCCGGAAAAAGCGCTGCAATACGTCGGTTCCATCGTCGAGAATCCCGAGGTCTACACGTATCTGACCGGTTGGGAGAACCTGCAGCACTTTGCCCGTATGCAGCCCGGAGTAGACGCGCAGCGGATTGCCGAGGTTGTTGAGATCGTGCGGCTCGATCAGCGCATTCAAGATAAAGTCAGCACGTATTCACTCGGGATGCGCCAGCGGCTCGGTATTGCCCAAGCCCTTCTCGGCCGGCCCCGGCTGCTGATTCTCGATGAGCCGACCAACGGCCTGGACCCGAAGGGGATCAAGGAACTGCGTGAATTCATCCGCAAGCTGGCAGACGAAGGGCTGGCGGTTTTTGTGTCCAGTCATCTGCTGAGCGAAATCCAGCTGCTGTGCGACCGCGTAGCCATAATCAGCAAAGGCCGCGTACTCGCTGTAGGCGCTGTAGACGAACTGGTTGCCCGTAACTCACCGTATGTCCTGTGGGAGCTGGAGCCGCTTCAGCGGGCAAGAGACATCATGGCCGGGCGGCCGGATATCGCGCTGCTTCATCTGGACGAGGTTACCCTGGATGACTCGGTCATCGCAGGCATGGGCATTAATTCCCTGGTTACGGCAATGGATGAGGAGCTGATCCCGGAGATTGTCGCCGTGCTGGTTGCACAAGAGGTGGAAGTCCGGGCTGTGCATAAAATCAACCCTACACTGGAACAGCTATTCTTGAAGCTAACGGAGGGTGAAGCCATTGATTAACCTGCTGCCGCTCATCCGAAATGAGTGCCTGAAGATTATTAAAAAGAAACGTTTCTATATCATCCTGCTGATCCTGCTCGTGCTGGTTCCAATGTTTACCTATGCGCAAATGCGCATAGCCGAGCGTAGCCGTGACAAATTTAACTCTGACTGGAGACTGGAGATCCAGCAGCAGATTACCGACAATCAGAACTCGCTCGGCAGCGACCGGATTCCGGAGGAATGGAAGTCGTACCGGCGGATTTTTCTCCAGCAATTGCAGTATTATCTGGATCATGATGTGAATCCGAAGGAGCCGAGCGGAGTAACGTTCACCCGGGAGTTTGTCAATAATTCCGTCTCCCTCTTCATTCCGCTGCTGATCATGGCGGTTGCCTCCGACCTGGTCTCCGGGGAGCGGACGACAGGCACGATCAAAATGCTGCTGACCCGCCCTGTAAGGCGCTGGAAGGTGTTGTTCAGCAAAATGGCAGCGCTGCTGATGTTCGTCTCGCTGATCGTCCTGTCTGTATTCGTAATCAGTTATCTGGTCTCGGGGCTGGCTTTTGGCTATAAGGGGTTCAACGTTCCGGTGTTCACAGGCTTTCAGCTAAACGGTGACACTGTAGATATGTCTAAGGTTCATGCCGTGGAGCAGTGGAAGTATCTGCTGATGCAGGGCGGGCTGATCTGGTATGTCAGCATCGTGGTGGCCCTGCTGGCCTTCATGGTGTCGGTGCTGGTCCGCAGCACGGCTGCGAGCATTGTAGTGATGATGGCGGCGCTGATTGCCGGAACGATTCTGACCAACATGGCTTCAGCCTGGACGGCGGCCAAATATTTATTTATGGTCAACATGGAGCTGACGACTTATTTAGCGGGCACTCCCGCGCCGATTGAGGGCATGACGCTGGGCTTTTCGATGGCGGTTCTGGGCGTTTGGGGGCTTGCGGCCGTAATCATTTCATTCGCCGTCTTTACGAAACGGGATATTTTGAATTAGAATGTACAAAGTGAACGAAAACGTTTGTTTGCATTTTTAGAGAGACAGGAAGACAAGTGAAGGAGGAGCATGAATGCTCGAACAGATCGATATGTTTGCAAAAGTCTCTAAGAACGGCGAAGCAGGCCGGACTGGATACGATGCTGACGACATTCAGGTGCTCGAAGGTCTGGTTGCGGTCCGCAAACGGCCCGGCATGTATATTGGCAGTACGAGTTCCTCGGGTCTGCACCATTTAGTATGGGAAATAGTAGATAATGCCGTAGATGAGCATTTGGCGAAGTTTTGCTCGAAGATTGATATCACCCTCCGTAAAGACGGATCGGTGACCGTAATTGACAACGGACGCGGAATACCAACCGGAATGCACAAGACTGGAGTCCCAACGCCGCAGGTGGTATTCACTATTCTGCACGCAGGCGGCAAATTCGGCGGCTCCGGCTACAAGAAATCGGGCGGCCTGCACGGTGTCGGTGCTTCGGTAACCAATGCGTTGTCCGAGTGGCTGGAAGTTGAGATCTACCGGGAAGGTAAAATCCACCGCCAGCGCTTTGAATACTGGATCGACAAGAACGGTAAAGAGCATGTCGGTGAGCCTGTAACCGGTCTTGAGATACTGGGAAATACGAATAAAACCGGTTCGAAGATTACCTTCAAGCCGGATATTCGCGTCTTCTCCGCAGGCATTTCGCTCAATTATGATACGCTGGCAGAGCGGGTCCAGGAGATTGCTTTCCTGAATTCCGGCCTGCGGATCGTCCTGACCGATGAGCGCAGTGGACGCCAGGATGAATTCTTCTACGAAGGCGGCGCCAGCCAGTTCGTGCAATTCCTGAACGAAGGCAAGGACGTCCTGCACGATGTGATCCATTTCAGCTCCGAGAAGGACGAGATCGAGGTGGAAATCGCGCTGCAGTATAATGCGGGGTATACGGAGACGATCGCTTCTTTTGTCAACTCCATTCCTACCCGCAGCGGGGGAACACACGAGACAGGCTTCAAGACAGCCTATACCCGTGTGCTGAATGATTATGCCCGCCGGACGCAGCTGCTTAAGGAGAAGGACAAGAATCTGGAAGGAAACGATCTGCGTGAGGGCATGATGGCGGTCATCAGCATCAAGATGTCGGATGTGGAATTTGTCGGACAGACGAAGGATCAGCTCGGAAGCGCATCTGCCCGCAGCGCGGTGGACTTCATTGTCTCCGAGCGGATGGCGCGGTTCCTGGAAGAGAACCCTCAGGTCGCACAGAGCCTGCTGAAGAAGTCGATTCAGGCCTCCAAGGCCCGTGAAGCGGCCCGCAAAGCCCGGGATGAGATCCGCAGCGGCAAGAAGCGCAGTGAGAGCTCGAATCTGGGCGGCAAGCTGTCGCCTGCACAGTCCAAGGATGTTACACGTACCGAGATCTTCATCGTAGAGGGCGATTCGGCCGGTGGCTCCGCGAAGCAGGGGCGGGATTCCAAGATTCAGGCCATCCTGCCGCTGAAGGGCAAGCCGATGAACCCCGAGAAGGCCAAGCTGCTGGATATCCTGAAGAATGACGAATACAAGGCGATCATTTCGGCAATCGGTGCGGGAATCGGGCCTGATTTTGCCGTGGAGGACAGCAATTATTCCAAAATCATCATTATGACCGATGCCGATACGGACGGTGCGCATATCCAGGTGCTGCTGCTGACCTTCTTCTACCGCTACATGAAGCCTCTGATCGATGCCGGCAAGGTCTATATCGCCCAGCCGCCGCTGTATAAGCTGACACGCAAATCGGGCAAGCTGGAGACGGTCCGTTATGCCTGGAGCGATGAGGAGTTGCAGAATTATCTGAAGGAATTCGGGAAGAATTTCGAGCTGCAGCGGTACAAGGGACTGGGTGAGATGAATCCGGACCAGCTGTGGGAGACTACGATGAATCCCGATTCGCGTACGCTGCTTCAGGTGCAGATTGAGGATGCCGCCAAGGCGGAACGCCGCGTTTCCACCCTGATGGGCGATAAAGTCGATCCGCGTAAGCGCTGGATTGTCGAGAACGTCGACTTCACAGAGATTGTGGAGTAGAAGTAGAGCAAGTGTAATGGGAAGTGACGATTACTTCCGCTGTTTTTAATTTTTTGATGATCTGTATAAGCGAAGCGGTTGGGTTACTCACGGTATGCTGAAGTAAGAATTGTTAATCGAATAGAAGGGGAAGTAACGGAGGGGATTTTGGAACTGGAGGAGCGTCAGCGTCCGCCTTTGTATTTAGATTTCATCCGCTAAAGCGTATGAATTAGAAATCTAAATACAACAGCGGCTGGAAGTCCAAAATCACCGCAGTTACGCTCATCCCTTCTATTCAGATTACGATCTCGTTTTGAAGCAAATTGGTTGAATATCTCAGCGCCAAGCGTCAGATCATCAATCTTTAAAAACGCGGACAGAATGAGGAACAGAAGGTGAAGAGGATATGAGCAGTTTATCAGAGCAGTTTTTGCCGGCTTTTCTGGAAGAGGTCGTGGGTGACCGGTTTGGCCGGTATTCCAAATATATCATTCAGGACCGGGCGATCCCCGATGTGCGCGACGGGCTGAAGCCCGTGCAGCGCCGGATTCTGTATGCCATGTACGATTCCGGCAATACGCCGGATAAGCCATACCGCAAGTCAGCCAAAACCGTCGGTGATGTCATGGGTAACTACCATCCCCACGGAGACTCCTCAATCTACGACGGGATGGTGCGGATGGCACAGCCGTGGAAGATGGGGCATGTGCTGGTCGACGGACACGGAAACTGGGGTTCCATGGATGATGATCCGGCAGCAGCGATGCGTTATACCGAAGCGCGTCTGTCTCCGATTGCCATGGAAATGATGCGCGATATTGAGAAGCGCACCGTTCTGTTCAAGGACAACTTCGATAATACGGCCAAGGAGCCGGTGGTGGTTCCCTCCCGTTATCCGAACCTGCTGGTGAACGGGACGAGCGGGATCTCGGCCGGGTTCGCCACGGAGATACCGCCGCATAACCTGCGGGAAGTCATTGACGCTTGTATCGCTGTCATGCAGAAGCCGGACATTGCCCTGGAGGATATCATGACCTTCATCAAGGGGCCGGATTTCCCGACAGGCGGAACCATTATGGGCGGTGACGGCATTATGGATGCTTACCGCAGCGGCAAAGGCCGTATCTATCTGCGTTCCAAGACGGAGATTGAGAACCTGCGCGGCGGGAAGCAGCAGATCGTGATTACCGAGGTGCCTTTCCAGATCGTGAAATCACGGCTGGTAACCTCCATGGAGAACATCCGTCTGGAGAAAAAGATCGAAGGGATCGCGGAGGTCCGCGATGAGAGCGGCCGTGAGGGCCTGCGCATCGTGGTGGAGCTGAAGAAGGAGGCAGATGCACAAGGCGTCTTAGCCTACCTGCTCAAAAAAACCGACCTGCAAATCACCTACAACTTCAACATGGTTGCGATTGTTAATAAGGCTCCACAGCAGCTCGGGCTTAAAGCGATCCTTGAAGCCTACATTGCCCACCAGCGTGAAGTGGTTACCCACCGTACACGGTTCGATCTGGAACGGGCAGAGGACCGTGCCCATGTCCTGGAGGGACTGGTTAAGGCGCTGAACATTCTGGATGAAGTGATCGCCGCCATCAAGGCTTCGAAGAACCGCCAGGATGCCCAGAATAATCTGGTCTGGATGTTCGGCTTCAGCGAACGGCAGGCGGATTCCATTCTTACCTTGCAGCTCTACCGTCTCACCAATCTGGAGATTCATTCGCTGCAGAAGGAGCTGGATGAGATGCTGGCCCGGATTGCTGTGCTCCAGGGGATTCTGGACAGCGACAAGAAGCTGATCGCAGTCATCCGCAAGGAGCTGCTGGAGATTCGTGATAAATACGGGATGGACCGCCGTTCCCTGATCCAGGGCGAGGTGGAGGAGCTTAAGGTCAACATGGAGGTTCTGGTCAATGCGGAGGATGTACTGGTTGCACTCTCTGCGGACGGCTATATCAAGCGGACCGGCATGCTGTCCTTCACCCGCTCAGGCGGGGAGCGCCACTCTTCAGGGGTTAAGGATGGCGATCATATCGTCAAGCTGCTGGATCTGAATACCCGGGAGAGCTTGCTCGTCTTCACCCGCAAGGGTCAATACTTCCTGCTTCCCGTGCATCAGATTCCAGAGTTCAAATGGAAAGAGCCGGGGACGGCCATCGTCAACGTCATCGGACTGAATAAGGGAGACAGTGTCGTCAGTGTGCTGCCGGTCACCAATCTGGAGGACCCGCTGGCCAGTCTGGTCTTCATCACCCGCAAGGGCCAGGTGAAGCGTACCGAGCTCAAGGAGTACTCTACAAGCCGTTCCGGCGCCGTTGCCGCCTGTAAGGTGGCTGAAGGCGATGAGATCATTACAGTGGCGCTGAGCAGGGGTGACAAGGACATCGTGCTGGTCACCCGTGAAGGTATGAGCATCCGTTTCCGCGAGAATGAAGTGAATCCTATGGGCCGGGTGGCCACAGGAGTTAGGGGAATACAGCTTCGTGAAGGCGATGAGGTCGTCTCCTGCTTCTGGGTCAGTGAGGATGAAGGCGAGATTCTGGCTATATCCGACATCGGCTATGCCAAGCGTTCCCTGCTGGTGGATTATCCTTCCCAGAGCCGCGGAGGCAAAGGGATGCCAACCTTCGAGTTCAAGGAAGGCAAGCGTGTCCGCCCGAACGGCAGCAGACTGGCAGGCGCATTCTATTGCAAGGAGCCGCTGGAAGTGACCGCCATCACCCAGAGCGGCGCGGTACATTCCTTCTCTTCCGAGTCCGCGCCGATTGCTGAACGCCGTTCTACAGGCAAGCAGCTGGTTGCTGTCGAGAAGAAGGACGAGATCGCGATTCTTTTTCAGGCCGTCAAGTAAAAACATAATACCGCATGGAATGGCGCGGGCAGCTCTGGAGTGACGGGCTGCCCGCGCTTTTATTTAGGGGGGAATAGCTGCAGATAAGATTTTATTTTTCGTCCTTGAAGGATTTGGAATTTTTCTGGCGAAAAAGTAAATATACCGGATAGAGATCCGCAGGAAAGGAAGGAATAAGTGTGCACTCCACTGAATTCAGTAAAATCTGGCATAAGATATTAAAGGACTATAAGCTACATATGGACAGCAAGCTTGCCCCTACACTGACTGATGCCCAGCTAACCGTACTGGAATTGCTGCAGGAGCGTGATGCGATGAAGCCTTCTGATTTGGCCCCTCATCTGGCGACCAGCCCGGCGGCCGTGACGATGCTGCTTGACCGGATGGAGAAGCATAATCTGATTGTCCGTGAACGCGATGCCTCGGACCGCAGAATTGTCTGGGTGAGCATCACCGAGACTGGCCAGCGGGAGACGCTGCGCGGACTCAAGGTCCGCAGTGACTTTTTTGCAGAAGCGCTGGACCCCATTTCCTCCCATAACCAGCAGCTGCTGCTGTACCTAATGGGGAAGATGGCGGTTGCCCCGGCCGTGGATGATGCAGCTTCGGTACAGTCCGTATAAGCACCAACTGAGAACCTATATATAGGATAACGCAAAAAAGCAGGCTGTCCGTTAAAGGATAGCCTGCTTTTGAATTTGCGGAGTCCATAGATTCCACGGATAGCAACGGGGAGGCAGGGAGAGCAGCTCGACTTCCTCTTTGGTCACCGGATGCGGGAACCGTGTGAGTGCAGACCATAAGGCAATCTGCTGCCCCGGTCTGTTCACGGCCGCGCCGTACTTCTGATCTCCATAGAGCGGACAGCCAACGTTGCTGAGCTGAACGCGGATCTGGTGGGAGCGGCCGGTCAGCAGGTCAATCCTCACCAGCGAATAGCCTTCTGCGGTACCAATCACGGTATAATCAAGGATCGCTTGCTTGCCGCCCGGCGTTCCCTCCCGGACTGCCTGGACGGTATTGCTCTTAGGGTCCTTCAGCAGGGTATGCTCCAGCCGGCCCTCTGCGCCCGGAAGCTGACCATGCACCACCGTCAGGTAGACCTTCTGGAAGGCGTGGGTGCGGACGCTCTCGGATAGCCGGGAAGCTGCCTTCGAGGTCTTGGCGAAGATCATCGCACCGCCTACAGGCCGGTCCAGCCGGTGAACCAGTCCCATGAAGACGTTGCCCGGCTTCGCATAGCGTTCCTTCACATCCTCCTTCAGGAGGGTCAGGAGATCCGGGTCGCCTGTAGCATCCTCCTGAACGGGGATATTGACAGGCTTCACAATCCCGAGCAGATGGTTGTCCTCATATAGAATCTCGAACCGGGAGGGGCTGCTGCCGGACTCTCCTGCTGCGCCGTTATTCGCTGCGGTCATGGCTCACGCCTCCCAGCGGCCCAGAATCCCGCAAGGCAGATTCATGCCGGAGGCTGTAATCGGCAAGCCGATCTCACCGGAATTCAGCTTGCCGCCATAGCGCTTGCCCATGGTCATCGACAGCATGTTGCGCAGTACGGTTGGCGAGATGCCGGTCGTGTAGGAGTTAATCAGCATGAATAACGGACGGTCGCTCATAATCTCCATACAGCTCTCCAGGAACGGATAGAGACTGGATTCGAGCTTCCACATTTCTCCGCCCGGCCCTCTTCCATAGGACGGCGGGTCCATAATAATGGCATCATATTTGCTGCCGCGGCGCTGTTCGCGCTGGACGAATTTGAATACATCATCGGTAATGAAGCGTAGCGGCTTGTCAGCCAGACCGGACAGAGCTATATTCTCCTTGGCCCATTGAACCATGCCTTTGGCTGCATCGACATGCACGACAGAGGCTCCGGCACTTGCTGCCGCAACAGTGGCTCCGCCGGTATATGCGAACAGGTTAAGTACGGAGATCGGCCGGTTAGCCGCAGCGATCTTGTCCATCATCCAGCGCCAGTTGGCCGCCTGCTCCGGGAACAGTCCGGTATGCTTGAAGTTCGTCGGGCGGAGGTGGAACTTCAGCTTGCCGTAGCTGATCTTCCAGTCCTCCGGTATCGTCTTCTTCATCTCCCACTGACCGCCTCCGGCGGAGCTGCGGTGATAATGTCCGTGCACATCCCGCCACTTGGCGCTCTCGCTGGCCAGCGGCCAGATGATCTGCGGGTCCGGACGGCGCAGGATAATATCGCCCCACCGTTCGAGCTTCTCCCCGCCCCCGGTATCGATCACTTCATAGTCTTTCCAATCACTGGCTATATACATTATTAATCCATCCTTCAAAAAGTCATTTAGCCTTTATTGTACAACATTTAAGCCCGCAGCTACAAACAAAATGGTTGCAAAGCTGCGACTATTCCCAGTGTAGCCAACAAGCAGCAGGCGTATAATATTACCAGGAAACGCAGGACAGATCATTTTGCAACATAATCATTCGATAAGCATGGGGCGTAGTCCACTTGGAAAAGCATGCGTTCTGGCACTTCCTACAGAGATTGTGTATGATCTGAATACAAGGTTACAGCAAAGGAAGGAGGCTGCACTCGGATGTATAATCTTTCGGCGCTGTATCATCCGATTACGGCCAATCCGGCCGGAGGCGGCGAGTATCTGCCGGGCAGGCTGCTTCAGCCTTATATCCGCTGCTACTGGGGATCAGGAGCACAGCCGCCGCCGCAGCGGACGGAGACCATCATACCAGACAGCTGCATGGACATCATATGGGAATGGGATGAGCGGACAGGGGAGTCCAGCGGGATTTTCTGCGGGATTAACGACACTCCGTTCGAGACAGGACAAGCAGCACAGCCTGTGCCGGTGCAGCGGTTCGCCATCCGGTTTCACTTCTGGGCCGTTCATCTGTTCGCAGACGAGCCGCTGACGGAGGTGCTGAATGTGCATGTTCCGGTGGAGTATTATTTTCGGACCTTCCGTAAGGAGCTGGGAGACAGGCTCCAGCTTATCCGTACAATGACTGAGCGCATCGCTGCTGCTGAAGACTTCCTTCTGCGGAGATTGGAACGGGGGAACCGCACCAGTGACGGGATGATGAATGCGGTACACAGGCTGCTTACATCACGCGGAATCATGACAGCAGGGGCGCTGGAGAGCAGCTCGGGCTTAAGCAGCCGCCAGCTTGAACGGCTGTTCCGGCAGCATATCGGCCTTCCGCCCAAAAAGGTGGCCGATCTGATCCGCTTTCAGAATGTCTGGCTGGATCTGTACCGTTCACCGCAGACGAAGGGCGTAATGCAGGATATAGTGTTCACCTACGGGTACAGTCACCAGTCCCATTTGATCAACAATTTCAAGAAATTCGCGGGCAAAACTCCGCTGGATGCGCTGAGCCATGCCCGGCGCTGATGTCGTTTTTTTGCAATACAAGCCATGCAGACAGAATTACAATGAGGATAGAACGGCTGACACCAGCCCGGACACATCACAAGCGAGTGAAGGGAAGGATATCATTATGATCACAACATTTGACGGCATCAATCTGTACAGCAAAAATCCGGCGGCACTGGCGGCATTCTACTCAGAGGTGCTAGGCATTCCAGTTCCATTCGAGGGCTACGGAGAATCTGACGGCGCCAAAATTGCTTTTGAACGCAGCCAGCCCGGCATCATTATATGGAACGCAGCCAAATGGGAGAATCTGACGACAGGAACTGTTAATCTGGTGTTCTCCTGTGGCAGTCTGGACGAAACATATGAGCAGCTGAAGGCGAAAGGACTGGATTGCCATCCCCCGGCAACCATGGAGTACGGCGGTAAAGAAATGAATTTCCGTGATCCCGACGGCAATGGCATTACGTTGCTGGAAGGCGGATATTAATCGTTCCACACATCATATGACAATAGAATTACTGAGCGTCAGTACCGGGCAGAAGTTATGTCCTGGACTGGCGCTGTTTGTGTTATGCGGCAAGGATGCCCAAGGTACGAACAGAAGCCCTTTTTAAGAACAGAAGCCCTTTTAAATGTTGACAATGATAATCATTATCAAATAGAATGGGATTAATACAGCGTAAAGTAAGCAAGACGCGGTCGGCTTAGGGGACCGGATATAGAGAATATATTTCATTTGTACCTTGGGAGGATTAAAGTCATGGCTAAAGTGCTAGTGGCATATGCCAGCTTGACCGGCAATACGGAGGAAATCGCTGAACTGATTGTGGAAGGAATACGCGCGGCAGGCGGAGAGGCGGTACTGAAATCGGTTACCGACTGCAATGCGGATGAGATAAAAGCTTATGGGGCTGTACTGCTGGGTGCGTACACCTGGGGAGACGGCGAGCTGCCGGATGAATTCCTGGATTTCTATGAAGAGCTGGATGAGCTGGATCTCAGCACCTGTAAGGCAGCGGCCTTCGGAAGCGGAGACACTGGATATGAGATCTACTGCGGGGCGGTGGATCAGATTGAAGAGAAGCTGAAGGAGCGCGGGGCCAACATTGTGCAGCCCAGCCTGAAGATTGAATACGGTCCGAATGCAGCGGAGAAAGAGGCTTGCCGCACCTACGGACGCCAGTTCATCGAGACCTGCGCGGCGGTCTCTTAAGGATGGGCGCGGCGGCAGGAGACTTCACAGAAATGAAGCCGGATGCTGAAGCTGGCCGGTTCAGACGTCTGAATGATTACCGCATGGAGCATATCATGCTGGGCGGAGCAGAGATGACCGGCAGCGGAGCTCCTGCTACCGGACTTCCCCGCTGGAGACAGCAGGTTCAATATGCAGTCGGACATACGCTTAATGACTTCTACAGTCTCCGGCCCGAGGTGCGCCGGGAGACGCCGGTCCAGTTTCTGCTGGAGCGGCGCTGGCCGCCGAAGGGCAATGCTTTTCCTTCTCTGATGCATTACTGGGATGTCAAGCAGGCGGTGGCCGATGAGCTGGTGCGGATAGTCGCAGGCAGTTTCGCCGGAGAGATTCCGGTGATGCGTTTCGAGCAGTGGCATGTTCCTGTCCGGGAGCTTGAGATTGAGCTGGCGGTGATTTTTCAGCTGGCCTGGAATTCGGAGCTTACGGGGCGCAGTCTGAATATACAGAAATTCATGGTACACGCTGACCAGCAGGTAATTACCGGATTTCTGCATATGGCGAATGTGTTCTGCCATAAGGCTTACGGGAAGCCGGCGGAGACGATCGCTATTTACTCACTATTGGATGGCCGCAGGCAGCTGTACGACGGAGCAGACATGCCTCTTCAGGAGTCGCTGGATTATGTGCGCCTCTTGTCTGTCTTTCTGGAGCGGGAAGAGCAGGCAGAGGGATGTGTGAAATGCAGCAACCGCCGCAGTGACCGGGATGAAGCCCAGGTGCGGGGCTACGGGCTGATGTAGAAGCAGACGATGAATTAAGAGACTATGCTAAAAAAGCATCTCCTCCAGGGTCATTTGACCGTGAAGAGATGCTTTCTGATTGTTTAGGAATTGTATGTGGAAAACAGCATACAATCGGGCGGAGGCGGGGCCTCGGGTTAAAATGTATGCGGAAAACAGCATACAATCGGGCGGAGGCGGGGCCTCGGGTTAAAATGTATGTGGAAAACAACATACATTGGAGCGGAGGCGGGGCCTCGGGTTAAAATGTATGCGGAAAACAGCATACAATCGGGCGGAGGCGGGGCCTCGGGTTAAAATGTATGTGGAAAACAGCATACATTGGGGCGGAGGCGGGGCCTCGGGTTAAAATGTATGCGGAAAACAGCATACATTGTGCTGCCGCGAAGGCGCACAGGCCCAATGTATGCTTCTTGAAATACTCCTTTCCAGGCTAGCTGTTCAAAGGATAGGTGTAATAATCCTGCTGGTTGAGCACGACGAATCCGCAGCTCTCATAGAGCTTCAGAGCATTCGGGTTATCGAGTGCAACCTCCAGATTCACGCCGTTATAATTCCGCTGCTCCCGCTCGATGGTCTGCATGAGCGCGCTCCGGCCAATACCTAGCCCCCGCAGCTTCTTGTCTACCACAAATCCGTAGATCCAGGTCTCGTTGTCCTCGGACCACAGCCGCATTTTGCCGGCAGGCTGGCCGCTGAGCTCAATGATAATATGCTCCTGGGAGCCTTCCTGTTCGTGCTGCACATACATTTCAGCGGCGTCTTCCTCCGTCATCTGGAATCCGTCACAGTCGAAGGCGATGAGCAGCGGGGTCTCCTCCGGGCGTGCAGGCCGGAGCAGTACATTGCCAGAGGCCGAGCTGGACTCTGAGGCTCTGACCTTGCTGCCCGCACCGTCCCACTTCATCTGAAACTCCGAATGGCTGAAGGCAAGCGGCAAGATCTTCAGGTAAGCATGGCCTGAGGCTGATGCGGCAGGGGTGTTCAACAGCAGCGTTTTCACTTTATCCTGCCTGATGATAGCCTCTGCCTGCTTCCAGAGAGCGCTGAAGATGCCCCGGCGGCGATAGCCTGGCCGGACCATGCCGCAGACCTCCATATCACCGCCGATGCCGTACAGGCCGATGAATCCGGTCAGCAGTTCCTCTTCATAGGTTACCAGGTATTTGGCACCGCCTGCTTCTCCGGGATGCCGGAGCATGTCCCAGTTCAGCTTCAGGGCAATGCCCTCATATTGCTCGCAGCGCTGCTGCAGCTCTTCAATCTGTTTCAGTGTATCTGTATTCGTCAAACGTTCTTCCTCCTATTTGAGCACATCCTTGTATTCCGAGTGCTTCTCGAATTGATGGGCCGCATACGGGCACACCGGTTCAATCTTGACCTTCTGCTCACGGGCCAGGTCAACGACCGCCCGCACGAGCTTCTCTCCCGCGCCCTGACCGCGCAGATCCTCCGAGACAAAGGTATGGTCAATCACCAGATTCCCTGTGTTCTCTTCCGTTCTGTATGTAATCTCGGCCAGGTCTTTTCCGTCACCAGCGATATAGAAACGTCCTTCTCCCTTTGCAATTGTCTCCATCTTATAACCTCACTCCATTCCGGTAATGTGCCTTTATTTTACTACCCTGTCCGGCAAAAAGCGAGAAAGCGAAAGAAGGATCAGGGAATAATATGATATGATTATGGCACTAACGCTGTAATGGCAAGAAGTTGCATCAGGGGGTATAGACATGGACTACAAGGCAGAGGTTCATTTTCATCCGGTATATGAATTAATAAGCAGCATACATACGTTCATCTGCAAGAAGGGGAGTAAAAAGATCGATCTCGGCATGTCCTGGGCGGCGGAGGTGTCAGGCCGGCTTAGCCCGGAGCTGCTGGTAGCATTAGAGGAGACGGAGCTGGATAATGATTGGAAGCTGTTTAATCTGCTGGTCCATCTGTGCCCTGACAAACAAAGTGTGGGCACTGTGCTGGACTGGCTTGGCGGCTTGTCCGTTGGGGAGATGTACGAGACACTTGGCGGTCATGTCAGTCAATTTCCTGTCCAAATGGAGCTCTACCGCAGCCGTATGGTCTTCCTGCTCTCGGAGTGGAACCGGCAATACTTCAGCAGTTGCAATCCGGTGATCATGGACAAGCTGCAGCAGCATACGGAGGAGCGGAGGGGGATGCTGACGGGCAGCCCGGTTGCCGAATTTGTGAATAAGACAACGAACGGATTCTATTTCTTGCCGGGCGGCGGTCTGCGCAGGCTGGTGCTGATTCCGCAGTTTCATTTTCAGCCGATCAATATCCTGTACAGCTACGGTGACCTGACCCTATGTCATTATGCCGCAAGAATCCAGGTGCCGGAAGAAGAGATTTCACCGGCCATGCACCGGACACTCCGCAGTCTGGGCGAGAAGAGCCGTCTCCGAATTCTCAAATCGCTGGGCGGCGAGCGCAAATCATTCACGGAGATTGCCAGAGAGGCAGGTCTGTCGAAGGGGATTGTTCATGACCATATTACCAGCCTGCGGAGTGCCGGTCTGCTGAATGCTTATATCGAGGGGGAGAATGTCATTGCGTACAGTCTGCGGCTGGAGGGCATTCAGCAGATGAACGAGCAGCTGTCAGCTTATCTGAAATAACAGCGCACAGCTTGTATTCTCAGCCTTACTTGAACGTTTAACCGGAAGTCAAAGTCTTCTCAGCAAAAGAGAAGATTTTGGCTTTTTTTGCTGTGATTCACCAAATTAATTCTTCTGTTGGAGAATTTTTTTGGAGTTCTCTATTTACAGAACAGACTTTACTTTCTATAATGTGAACTATCGGTCTTTATTCATACTTAGTGGGTAGGAATTATTAGAATTTATAAATTGTGAGAAAAGAGATGATGTTATGAGAAAAAGTACGTTTGTGTTGTCCTCCTTATTCCTGGCAGCTTCGCTGTTGCTGTCCGCCTGCTCCAATAACAGTAGCCCGGAAGCAGCATCCACAGCCACTCCTGCCAGCTCTGCTCCGGGCGGGGCTTCAACCAACTCAGCAGCTAGTTCGGCCCCAGAGGTTGTGCCTGCCGGTGCGCTTAGTGAGCCATTTACTGCAACCGACCTTACGAAGCTGCCCGCAGCCGCCCAGAAACGCACCGATACCATCATCGTAGGACTTACCGATCCCAGCGGAGCCTTCACGCCTTATTTTCAGGAGAGCGGTTATGACGGCAATGTCTCCTCACTGCTCTATGCATCGCTGGTGACGGTGGATGACAAGGGGGTGCCAACACCGGAGCTGGCCGAGAGCTGGGAGGTGTCGGACGATCAGCTTACATATACGTTCTATCTGCGCAAAGATCTGAAGTTCAGCGACGGCTCGCCGCTCACGGCTGAGGATGTGGCGTTCACCTGGACTCTCCAGTACGACAAAGCCTATGACGGCGGCTCTTCGCTACCCTCGCTGAAGGTGAAGGGCGGCGAGGCTTACAAGGCCGGAACGGCCAAGACAGTTGAGGGCATCAGGATTATCGATCCGCAGACCCTGTCTGTTACGCTGGAGCAGCCTAATGCTACGGCGCTGGTGACTCTGGGCTCCAATGTGCTGTCTAAGGCCTACTACGGTAAGGACTACAAATTCGGCCAGCTCGAATATATCAAGAAGCTGCATGAGAAGCCGCTGGGCGATGGCCCATATACGCTGGAGAAATTCATTCCCGGACAAGAGGTCCGGCTGGTCGCCAACCCGAATTACTTCAAGGGCAAGCCTAAGACAGAACATTTTATCTACAAAACCACCTCAGGGGATGCCTGGCAGTTCCTTGAGACGGGTGAAGTGGACTATGCTTCTTTTCCTGCAACAGAAGAAAATATCACGAAGCTGAAACAGCTCGGTTACGTCAATATTCTCCCGTATACCCCAAGCACTTATGGTTATATGCAGGTTAATCTGAAGCATGAGCAGCTCAAGGATAAGCGGGTCAGACAGGCGATTGCCTATGGGCTGGACCGGCAGAGCATCTATGTGGACGCGGCTGAAGGCGCGGGTGCCGTAGCTAACATTCCTGCTTCGCCGATCTCTTGGTCTTATACAGAGGAAGGCATTAACCCTTACAAATATGATCCTGAGCAGGCGAAGAAGCTGCTGGATGAAGCCGGCTGGACCGTAGGGGCAGGCGGTATCCGCGAGAAGGACGGCAAGCCGCTCAGCATCCATTATCTGGCCAGCAAGAGCAAGAGCTCCGACATCTTCATCGCGGTTGCCAAAGAGAACTTCGCAGCGCTTGGCATTGACTTCCAGCCGGAAATCTTCGCCGACTTCAACTCGCTTGTCTCCAAGACAGAGAGCGGGGACTATGATCTCGTCTCCTTCTCCACCAGTATGCTGACCGATCCGGCGGATGGCTTCATGCAGTTCTTCGACGGTGAGATCACGGACTATGACAATCCGAAGTTCACTGAGCTGTACAACAAAGCGCTGGCTACGACGGATATTGAACAGCGCAAAGCAGTCTATAAAGAGCTGTATCAGCTATTCAACGACGAGCTGCCGGTCATTTTTACCAATTACAAAAAAACGGTATACGCCTATAACGGCCGCATTGAGAATCTCTCGGTCAGCCCGTTCATCGGTCTTGCCGGCAGTCTGCCTAACTGGACTCTGAAATAACGAATTGTTCATCTCCTGTCTGTGTCACATGGTAGGGGCAGGCAGGAGGATGAAGCCTAAGGAGCCATTCATGAGCGCTTATCTGACTAAAAGAATGCTGTATATGCTGATCATCCTCTTTGCGGCTTCGCTGCTGATCTTCTGCCTATATGCCCTGACGCCGGGGGATTTCATTACCGGAAACATCAAGCTGACGGCAGAACGCAAAGCGGAGCTGCGGGAGATCTACGGCCTGAACAAGCCGGTGCTGGAACGCTACTGGACATGGATGAGCCATGCCTTCCACGGGGATTTCGGATATTCACTTGCCCAGCAGAAGCCGGTGCTTCAGCTATTTGGCGATTATATCTGGAATTCTTTTTTGCTGGCGGCTGTCTCTACCTTCCTCACTTGGCTTATCGCGGTAATTATCGGTGTCATCTCTGCTTATAAGCAATATTCCTGGTTCGACACGCTGGTGATGATTGCGATCTTCGCTGCCATGTCCTTGCCGTCCTTCTTCATCGGCTTGTTCCTGATCAAGATTCTGGCTGTGGATCTGAAGTGGCTGCCGCCGGGCGGGATGACGACTACGGGCAGCACCGTGGCAGGATTTGCCTATTTCAAGGAAGTGGTGCAGCATATGACGCTGCCGGTCATTGTAATGACGCTGCTTGGACTGGGTTCATTAACCCGCTACTTCCGCAGCAATATGATTGATGTGCTCAAGCAGGACTATATCCGGACGGCCCGTGCAAAAGGGCTCAGGGAGCGGAAGGTGCTGTTCTCCCATGCGCTGCGCAATGCCCTGCTGCCGGCAATTACGCTGGTTGGCTTTGAGCTGCCTGCCCTGTTCGGAGGCTCGATTATTATCGAGCAGATCTTCAACTGGCCGGGGATCGGCCAATTGTATATGAAGTCCTTCGGGTTAAGGGATTATCCCTTGCTGATGGGCTTTACCATGTTTCTGGCTATTCTGACCGTCATAGGAACCCTGCTATCGGATATTCTGTACCGGGTGGCTGATCCGCGTGTCCGGTTATAGGAGGGGAGTTCTCATGGCAACTGATCTCAGTGTGAAAAAAATGGAGGGACCCCGCTCCAGCCTGCGCAAATCCTCCCTGCTGCGGCAATCCTTGCGGAGGCTTATGCGCAATAAGCTGGCCGTTGCCGGGTTCGCGGTGGTTGTTTTTATGTTTGTGTTATGTTTCATCGGCCCGTTCTTCTCACCTTATACGGATAACAAAATCAACATGGCTTTCATGAACAAAGCCCCGAGTCTGAAGCATTGGCTGGGTACCGATGCGCTGGGCCGGGATATTCTGACCCGGGTGATGCAGGCCGGACGCATATCCCTGACCGTAGGTCTTGCTTCCATGCTGCTGTCTGTATTTCTGGGGGCGCTTCTGGGGGCGATTGCCGGTTATTACGGGGGGCTGCTGGATCAGATCATTATGCGGATTGCCGATCTGCTGATGACCATTCCCGGTCTGCCGCTGCTGTTCATCTTCGGTGCATTGCTCTCGGAATGGAAGATTCCGACGGATTACCGGATGTATATCGTCATGCTGATGCTCAGTATTGTGAACTGGCCGGGGCTGGCAAGGATGGTAAGGGGCCAGATGCTGAGCCTGCGGGAACGTGAATTCATGCAGGCGGCAGTGGTGCTGGGACTGCGCGACCGCAGGAAGCTGGTGCATCATCTGCTGCCTAATATTGTTCCGCTGCTGATCGTTATGGCTACGCTGAATATCGGCGGTGCCATTCTCAGCGAATCGGTGCTGAGCTTCTTCGGCCTGGGGGTTATGCCTCCTACTCCGACCTGGGGGAATATGATTGACGCGGCGAACAATATTCTTGATTTCCAGAACCGGCCATGGCTGTGGATTCCGCCGGGATTGTCGATTTTTGCCACAGTGATTGCGATTAATATCTTTGGTGACGGCCTCAGAGACGTCCTTGATCCTAAACAGAAGAGGTAGGTGGCCAAATCGATGGAGCCTGTAATGAATATAGACGGTCTAAGCACCGAATTCTTCACGGAAGAAGGCACCGTTAAGGCGGTGGATAACGTCAGCTTCAAGATCGGCAGAGGTGAAACAGTCTGTATTGTCGGTGAATCCGGCTGCGGGAAAAGTGTCACGGCCATGTCGGTTATGGGCCTGGTGGAGGAGCCTAGCGGTAAAGTCACCGGGGGGCGTATCGGTTTCCAGGGAGAGGATCTGCTGCGGCTGGACAAAAATCTACTCCGCAGCATCCGCGGCCATGAGATTGCGATGATTTTTCAGGAACCCATGTCCTCGCTTAATCCGGTTATGAGAATTGGCGAGCAGATTATGGAGCCGTTGTCTGTTCATCTCCGAATGAACAAGAAACAAGCCCGTGCCCGTGCGCTTGAGCTGATTACCCAGGTGGGGATATCCCGTCCGGAACAGATTATGGCCAGCTACCCGCATGAGCTGAGCGGCGGTATGCTCCAGCGGATTATGATTGCCATAGCGGTCTCCTGCAGCCCTAAGCTGCTGATTGCCGATGAGCCGACCACGGCGCTGGATGTGACGATTCAGGCCCAGATTCTGGACTTGCTGCGCAGCCTCAAGGAAGATTCCGGGATGTCGATCCTGCTGATTACGCATGACTTAGGGGTTGTCGCCGAGATGGCGGATTATGTGATCGTGATGTACTCCGGGCAGATCGTGGAAGAGGGCGGAGTCGTGGAGCTGTTCCAGAATCCGCAGCATCCCTATACACGCGGGCTGCTGAAGTCGAAGCCTGTGATGGGCCAGCGCCTGGAGGAGCTCTATTCCATTCCCGGGCAGGTGCCAAGCCCGCTTGAGCTTGCCCCGTCCTGCTACTTCCATGACCGGTGCGGGCATTGTATGCCGGTCTGCCGTACACGGCAGCCGCTGCTGAAGGAGACCGGCCACGGGCAGAAGGTCTCCTGCTGGCTGTATGAGGAGGCGGAAGTCTATGTCTGAAGCGCTGCTGGAAGTGAAGCATCTGAAGAAATATTTTCCGGTGAAGCAGGGCCTGCTCGGCCGCACGACAGGAAATGTGAAGGCTGTAGACGATGTCAGCATCATACTCCGGCCGGGTGAGACCTTCGGCCTGGTCGGGGAATCGGGCAGCGGCAAAAGCACCGTAGGGCGCACCATTCTGCGCTTGACGGACAAGACAGACGGGGAGGTCCGGTTCAAGGGTACAGACATTCACAGCCTGTCTGCTGCGGAGATGCGGCTGATCCGGCCGCAGATGCAGCTCATTTTCCAGGACCCGTATAGTGCCCTTAATCCCCGGATCAGGGTCGGCGATGCCATAGGTGAAGCGCTGCTTGACCATGGGCTGTGTTCAAAGGCTGAGGTCAGAAGCCTGGTGCTGGAGGCGCTGGAGGCCTGCGGGTTATCCGCATATCATATTGACCGTTTCCCGCATGAATTCTCCGGCGGCCAGCGCCAGCGGATCGGGATTGCCCGGGCGCTGATCCTGAATCCGGACCTGATTGTTGCAGATGAGCCGGTGTCGGCGCTGGATGTGTCGATTCAGGCGCAGATCATCAACCTGTTCAGCAAGCTGCAGCAGAGCAAAGGGCTGGCGTACTTATTCATCTCCCATGATCTTAGCGTGGTAGAGCATTTATGCACCAGAATAGGTGTGATGTATCTTGGGTCCATCGTGGAGACTGCCGCCAGGGATGAGTTGTTCCGGCATCCGCTTCATCCTTATACGAAGGCGCTGCTGTCCGCTGTTCCGGTGCCGGTTCCCCGGCTGAAGCGGGAACGCATCGTGCTGACCGGAGATATTCCAAGCCCGGCGAATCCGCCGTCCGGTTGTAAATTTCATACGCGCTGCCCATTCGCCTTGGAGGTCTGCAGAGCGGAGATTCCACTGTTGCGTGACGCTGGCGGCGGGCACTTGGTGGCCTGTCATTTAGAGTAATCATTTATAAATATGGATCTTGCTTGAAAATTACCCTATTTTGACTTGTTTATTTCCCGGTGTTATACTGATTCCATAGCAGGCAAATATGGTTAATAAGAGACTGATTAGACATAAGAGCTAATTGGTCTTGTTTTTTAATGCAGCTATGCTGACACTACTTGGCGTACGCCGCCCCCGGGCGACTTGCCCGGCTTCTGGACGAAGGGCGTAGCGCTCAAAAAAACTATTAGGAGGAAATATCATGAATACCACAGTACGCTTGACTGAAAGATCCGGATCGAACGCTTCCCAGCGCAGCAAAGGTTTTGTACCGGTTGTAGTTTACGGTGCAGGTTCAGATACCCAGTCCTTCTCAGCAGATGCCAAAACCCTTAATGATATTCTCGGCAAAAACCCGCGTGCCATCCTGAAGGTGGAATTCCCGGGCTCCGGCTCGAAAAATGCAGTTATTCAGGAAGTACAGCGCCAGCCGTTATCCCGTACCCTGCTTCATGTAGATTTGCAGCAGATTGATATGAAGGCAGAGCTGGACACCAAGGTGGCCTTCAACTTCACAGGCGACCCTGCCGGCGTCAAGAGCGGAGGCGTGCAGCAGATTGAGCTGTATGAGCTGGACATCCGCACCCTGCCGGACAAGCTGGAAGCTACATTTGATGTAGATATCAGCGGCCTGGAGATCGGTGATCAATTGCTGGTATCCGATCTGCCGAAGCATGAAGGCTGGGAGATTCTTACCCCTGAAGATACACTGATCGTACGGATCTCGCCTCCGCTCGTGATGGAAGAGCCGGCTGATGAAGCTGCCGCTCCAGCAGAGGAAGCAGCCGAAGCAGAGAAGTCTGAAGAATAAGACAATTCTGGCTGCAGCCATCGAATCGCTATAAGCAGAGCACTCCGCAGATAGCCTGAGATAACGGATGCGCTGAGAGTCATAGTCTATTGATCAACCAGGAGCAGACATATCCTTAGCAGGGAATGGTCTGCTCCTTTTTGCAAAAATGGAGTCTGGTACATCCTGGAAGTACATATGAGAGAGTAGGAGAGTGCATTCATGAATCCTAATATAATCAAGCTGGTAAGCGGCTCCAATGCGAAGCTGGACGAGGCTTCCACCCAGGCAACCGTGAAGATATCCTGCAGCAGTTCCCCGGCTATTCTGGATATCAGCTGCTTCATGGTGGGCGAGAACGGGAAGGTACCGTCCGATGATTTCTTTATCTTTTATAATCAGCCGGCTGATCCCAAGCACACGGTCGTATTCAATCCTATCGATAAATACAGCGGGGAGTTTGCCATTGATCTGCGTGCACTTAGCGCCTCGGGCATTGATAAATGCGTCTTCGCCGCTACGCTGGATGGCCCCGGAACCTTCGCCGATGTCAGAGGCTGCAGAATCAGCGCAGCAGGGAAGGATACGGAGCTGGTCTATGAGATTATGGAAGGCAATGCCGAGACCTCGCTCGTGCTGGCAGAGCTGTACCGCCACGGCGGGGGCTTCAAGCTGCGCGCGGTCGGACGGGGCTTCCATGGCGGACTGAAGCCGCTGGCGGAAGCGCATGGGGTCGAGGTGGAAGACGAAGCGCCGGAGGGCGGCAGCGGAGCACAAGCTCAAGCGGTGTCAGGCCATACGGAAGCTGCGGCTACCTACAGCGGACCGCCTAAGGATACAGTTCAGGAGGAGGCTCCCCGGCCGGCACTGAATTTGACGAAGATTGACCTTTTGAAGCAGCAGGTTGGAATTTCACTGCGCAAGAAGAATCTCGACCAGGAGAAGGCAAGGGTGGCCGTGGTGTTCGATGCATCTGGCTCTATGGCGCAATTATATGCGAAGGGAGTCGTGCAGCGGGCTTTTGAACGGGTGCTGGCTGTGGCGGCTAAGATGGATGATGACGGGATGCTGGATGTCTGGTTCTTCGCCACCAAGAGTAAGAGAATGCCGAGCGTGAATGAACACGGCTATGAGGATTATGTGAAGCAGACCTATCCGGGACCGAAGATGTTCGGGGGACTGGGCATTGGAAATAATGAGCCGGTGGTTATGGCGGATCTGATCAAGAAATACACGAAGGAGGAGCCGGGCGACCTGCCAGTCTATGTGGTGTTCTTCAGCGACGGAGGTATTTATGAGACGCCCAAAATATCGAAGCTGCTGATCCAGAGCTCGAAGCATAATATCTTCTGGCAGTTTGTAGGGCTGGGCAATGCGGATTATGGTGTACTCCGTGAGCTAGATGATCTGCAGGGCCGTTATGTGGATAATGCCGACTTCTTCGCGCTGGATGATCTGGACGAGGTTAGCGATGAGGACCTGTATGACCGGCTGTTCAACGAGTATCCGAAGTGGCTGCGTGAAGCCCGGCAGAAGGGCGTTGTGCGTTCATAGAATAGAGTATAGAGAGCAGACCCGAAGCCGGGGAAGGGCTGGGGTCTGCTCTGTTTTTTGATGCATGCGTGGGGGGGAGAAGGCGCGGCTGCGGGGGAA